>NZ_JAXHCJ010000001.1:0-3028052 GCF_042466465.1 Erythrobacter sp. R86502
GAAACAAAATTGCAAAAACCCTGTTGACCGAATCGCGGTGTGCTCATAGATGGGCTCCACCGACGCGGCGCTGACGGCTTCTGCCTCTTCTGCAACGTTGGTCGCCAACATAATCGGATAGCCGGTCCCCCGGTGTAAATCGGGGAACCTAGAGCTGTCCGCTATTACTGTCTGGTGGTTCTTTGACATTGTTGATTTTTGATGAAGGGACATGTGGGCGACGGCGCCCGGTCCGGGGACCTCAAGGCTCCGGGTACCGGTTAATTTAAGCCGATGCCGCATTTGTTCAGCCACCACGGCTGGGCGGATGTTAAGCATGTTCATTCGTATCCATTACGTTTGACAGCAGGTATTGGCTCCTTGCAGCTCATGCCTTTCTGGCTGGCGGGTTTATTCCCGTGCCTGATTGGTGTGTGACACAACTTGAGAGTTTGATCCTGGCTCAGAACGAACGCTGGCGGCATGCCTAACACATGCAAGTCGAACGAGACCTTCGGGTCTAGTGGCGCACGGGTGCGTAACGCGTGGGAACCTGCCTTTAGGTTCGGAATAACAGTGAGAAATTGCTGCTAATACCGGATAATGTCTTCGGACCAAAGATTTATCGCCTTTAGATGGGCCCGCGTTGGATTAGCTAGTTGGTGGGGTAAAGGCCTACCAAGGCGACGATCCATAGCTGGTCTGAGAGGATGATCAGCCACACTGGGACTGAGACACGGCCCAGACTCCTACGGGAGGCAGCAGTGGGGAATATTGGACAATGGGCGAAAGCCTGATCCAGCAATGCCGCGTGAGTGATGAAGGCCTTAGGGTTGTAAAGCTCTTTTACCAGGGATGATAATGACAGTACCTGGAGAATAAGCTCCGGCTAACTCCGTGCCAGCAGCCGCGGTAATACGGAGGGAGCTAGCGTTGTTCGGAATTACTGGGCGTAAAGCGCACGTAGGCGGCTTTTTAAGTCAGAGGTGAAATCCCAAGGCTCAACCCTGGAACTGCCTTTGAAACTGGGAAGCTAGAATCTTGGAGAGGCGAGTGGAATTCCGAGTGTAGAGGTGAAATTCGTAGATATTCGGAAGAACACCAGTGGCGAAGGCGACTCGCTGGACAAGTATTGACGCTGAGGTGCGAAAGCGTGGGGAGCAAACAGGATTAGATACCCTGGTAGTCCACGCCGTAAACGATGATAACTAGCTGTCCGGGCTCATAGAGTTTGGGTGGCGCAGCTAACGCATTAAGTTATCCGCCTGGGGAGTACGGTCGCAAGATTAAAACTCAAAGGAATTGACGGGGGCCTGCACAAGCGGTGGAGCATGTGGTTTAATTCGAAGCAACGCGCAGAACCTTACCAGCCTTTGACATCCTAGGACGACTTCTGGAGACAGATTTCTTCCCTTCGGGGACCTAGTGACAGGTGCTGCATGGCTGTCGTCAGCTCGTGTCGTGAGATGTTGGGTTAAGTCCCGCAACGAGCGCAACCCTCGTCCTTAGTTGCCATCATTAAGTTGGGCACTTTAAGGAAACTGCCGGTGATAAGCCGGAGGAAGGTGGGGATGACGTCAAGTCCTCATGGCCCTTACAGGCTGGGCTACACACGTGCTACAATGGCATCTACAGTGGGCAGCTAT
The DNA here is from genome assembly GCF_042466465.1 of Erythrobacter sp. R86502. Classification (NCBI taxonomy): domain Bacteria; kingdom Pseudomonadati; phylum Pseudomonadota; class Alphaproteobacteria; order Sphingomonadales; family Erythrobacteraceae; genus Erythrobacter; species Erythrobacter sp. R86502. The sequence continues at coordinate 1,626 of NZ_JAXHCJ010000001.1, forward strand.
TCCGCAAGGATGCGCTAATCTCCAAAAGATGTCTCAGTTCGGATTGTCCTCTGCAACTCGAGGGCATGAAGGCGGAATCGCTAGTAATCGCGGATCAGCATGCCGCGGTGAATACGTTCCCAGGCCTTGTACACACCGCCCGTCACACCATGGGAGTTGGATTCACTCGAAGGCGTTGAGCTAACCCGCAAGGGAGGCAGGCGACCACAGTGGGTTTAGCGACTGGGGTGAAGTCGTAACAAGGTAGCCGTAGGGGAACCTGCGGCTGGATCACCTCCTTTCTAAGGATATTCACGAAAGCGCCCGGGCTAGCCCTGGGAAGAGCTTCGTGGCTTCCAAAGAACATTGCCGTCGTCCTCATGTCCTTTCATCAATCGGATACAGCTTGCAGCACAATCGTGTTTGCAGGCTGTGTGCCTGAGCCGGCTCACGCCCGTTTGCGGCAGCCTGTTCCTTCGGGAATGGCGGCCGGATACGGTGGTGTGGGCCTGTAGCTCAGTTGGTTAGAGCGCACCCCTGATAAGGGTGAGGTCAGTGGTTCGAATCCACTCAGGCCCACCATATACCTTTAGGGGCCTTAGCTCAGCTGGGAGAGCACCTGCTTTGCAAGCAGGGGGTCATCGGTTCGATCCCGATAGGCTCCACCAGGTACCCACCTGGTCAGGTACACATGGTACGTCGCGATAAGCCGCGGACGTTCTGACATCCGATAGATGAAACGAAAACTGATCCTGCTTCGGCAGGTCAGGCGTTTGCCATGTTTTGCATGGGATCGCCGATCTTTGACATTGTGAATGGGTTTTTAAATCGATGCCGTGGCGGTATCGTCGTATCTGTGCAGGCCTTCGGGTTTGTGACAGGGCGGCGAATATCATCACATTAATCAAATTGATTATCTGGCTGAGATAATTCTCCTCACTATCGCAAGGCGCCAGGCTCTATGCAGGCTTGTCGTTGATAGTGTGGATTCTCAAGCGTGAGGTAAGAGCATTTGGTGGATGCCTTGGCATGTACAGGCGAAGAAGGACGTGGCACGCTGCGATAAGCGTCGGGGAGTTGTGAGCAAACTTTGATCCGGCGATTTCCGAATGGGGAAACCCACCTTCACCATTTCTTCCAGTTGGCTTTCGGGCCTGCTGGGCGAGGTGGATAAGGTATCACCGAGCTGAATAAAATAGGCTTGGTGAAGCGAACCCGGGGAACTGAAACATCTCAGTACCTGGAGGAAAAGACATCAACAGAGATTCCCGTAGTAGTGGCGAGCGAACCGGGACCAGGCCAGTGCCTTCATTTCAACTAGCAGAACATTCTGGAAAGTTTGGCCGTAGCGGGTGACAGCCCCGTATGCGAAAGTGATGATGAAGGACTAGAGTAGGGCGGGACACGTGAAATCCTGTCTGAACATGGGGGGACCACCCTCCAAGCCTAAATACTCGTACATGACCGATAGCGAACACAGTACCGTGAGGGAAAGGTGAAAAGCACCCCGATTAGGGGAGTGAAACAGTACCTGAAACCGAATGCTTACAAGCAGTTGGAGCCTCTTTAGGGGGTGACAGCGTACCTCTTGCATAATGGGTCAGTGACTTAATCTAGCATGCGAGCTTAAGCCGTTAGGTGTAGGCGAAGCGAAAGCGAGTCTGAATAGGGCGACTGAGTATGTTGGATTAGACCCGAAACCCGGCGATCTAGGCATGAGCAGGTTGAAGGTGCGGTAACACGCACTGGAGGACCGAACCGTTTAATGTTGAAAAATTATCGGATGACTTGTGTTTAGGGGTGAAAGGCCAATCAAGCCGGGAAATAGCTGGTTCTCCGCGAAATCTATTGAGGTAGAGCGTCAGATGTATGCCGATGGGGGTAGAGCACTGGATGGGCTAGGGCTGCGCGAGCGGTACCAAACCTAACCAAACTCCGAATACCATCGAGTCTTGTCTGGCAGACAGACGGCGGGTGCTAAGGTCCGTCGTCAAAAGGGAAACAGCCCTAACCTACAGCTAAGGTCCCCAAGTCATATCTAAGTGGGAAAGCATGTGGGAATCCCAAAACAACCAGGAGGTTGGCTTAGAAGCAGCCATCCTTTAAAGAAAGCGTAACAGCTCACTGGTCTAAACAAGGGTTCCTGCGGCGAAGATGTAACGGGGCTAAAGATATGCACCGAAGCTTAGGGTTCAGAATTTATTCTGAGCGGTAGCGGAGCGTTCCGTAGGCGAGTGAAGCGGGAGGGTAACCGACCGTGGACGTATCGGAAGTGCGAATGCTGACATGAGTAGCGACAAACAGGGTGAGATACCCTGTCGCCGAAAGACCAAGGGTTCCTACGCAATGCTAATCAGCGTAGGGTGAGCCGGCCCCTAAGACGAGCCCGAAGGGGGTAGTCGATGGGAACCACGTTAATATTCGTGGGCCTGGTGGTGTGTGACGGATCTCGTAAATTGTTCCTCCTTATTGGATTGGAGGGGCGGTGAAGAGGTTCCAGGAAATAGCCCCACCGTATAGACCGTACCCGAAACCGACACAGGTGGTCAGGTAGAGTATACCAAGGCGCTTGAGAGAAGTATCCTGAAGGAACTCGGCAAATTGCCTCCGTACCTTCGGAAGAAGGAGGCCCCATCTATGCGCAAGCACTGGTGGGGGGCACAGGCCAGGGGGTAGCGACTGTTTATCAAAAACACAGGACTCTGCTAAGTCGGCTTCAAGACGACGTATAGGGTCTGACGCCTGCCCGGTGCTGGAAGGTTAAGAGGAGGAGTGCAAGCTCCGAATTGAAGCCCCAGTAAACGGCGGCCGTAACTATAACGGTCCTAAGGTAGCGAAATTCCTTGTCGGGTAAGTTCCGACCTGCACGAATGGCGTAACGACTTCCCCACTGTCTCCAGGATATGCTCAGCGAAATTGAATTCTCCGTGAAGATGCGGAGTACCCGCGGTTAGACGGAAAGACCCCGTGCACCTTTACTGCAGCTTCAGAGTGGTATTAGGAAAGAGTTGTGTAGCATAGGTGGGAGGCTTTGAAGTGTCGGCGCCAGCTGACATGGAGCCATAGGTGAAATACCACCCTGCTGTTTTCTGATATCTAACCTCGCACCGTTAGCCGGTGTAGGGACCCTCTGTGGCGGGTAGTTTGACTGGGGCGGTCGCCTCCTAAAGAGTAACGGAGGCGCGCGATGGTAGGCTCAGGACGGTTGGAAACCGTCTGTTAGAGTGCAATGGCATAAGCCTGCCTGACTGCGAGACTGACGAGTCGAGCAGAGACGAAAGTCGGTCATAGTGATCCGGTGGTCCCTCGTGGAAGGGCCATCGCTCAACGGATAAAAGGTACGCCGGGGATAACAGGCTGATGATTCCCAAGAGCTCATATCGACGGAATCGTTTGGCACCTCGATGTCGGCTCATCACATCCTGGGGCTGGAGCAGGTCCCAAGGGTTTGGCTGTTCGCCAATTAAAGTGGTACGTGAGCTGGGTTCAGAACGTCGCGAGACAGTTTGGTCCCTATCTGCCGTGGGCGTCGATACTTGAAAGGAGTTGCCCCTAGTACGAGAGGACCGGGGTGAACATACCTCTGGTGTACCTGTCATTCTGCCAAGAGTGCCGCAGGGTAGCTATGTATGGACGGGATAACCGCTGAAAGCATCTAAGCGGGAAGCCTCCCTTGAGATTAGGTATCTTTGAACCGTGATAGACCATCACGTTGATAGGCCGGGTGTGGAAGTGCAGTAATGTATGGAGCTAACCGGTCCTAATAGTTCATATCATGCTTGAGAATTCGCACTGTCAACGACAGGCCTGCCTCAGTGGCAAGCACGTCGTGCGGTGGAGAACGTCTCCAGCCAGATACGCCCTTTAAACCACTCAAAACTCTTGAGTGTGCATCGATTTGAAAACCCGCATCCACTGGCCCCATTGCTTGGTGGCCATAGCGTCTGTGACCCACCCGATCCCATCTCGAACTCGGCCGTGAAACCAGACTGCGCCGATGGTACTGTGCCTCAAGGTACGGAAGAGTAGGGCGTCGCCAGGCATTGAAGCCAGTGGAACGCGGGTATAACCCATTCACAAAGTCAAAGGGCTGACCCCACAAGGGCAGCCCTTTTGGCGTCTCTACGCCATCGGTATCGCGGGATGGAGCAGCCCGGTAGCTCGTCAGGCTCATAACCTGAAGGTCGTTGGTTCAAATCCAACTCCCGCAACCACCGTTTGAAAACCAACACAAATCAATCCCACCTACGCCCACAGCCTAGCTGCAGGGCGCAGTCGGCGTTTCTAGCGGGCGGTTTTGGTCGCGACACGAAACGACAGATGACGAGCGACCTTGCAAGCACTCCCATCCTCACCGACCGCTTCGACGCGGCGCTGGCCTATGCCAGCAGCCTGCACCACACCCAGATCCGCAAGGGATCGGGCGTGCCCTATGTGTCGCACCTGCTTGCGGTGGCGGCGATCGCGCTCGAGAACGGGGCGGACGAGGATCAGGCCATCGCCGCGCTGCTCCACGATGCGGTCGAGGATCAGGGCGGGCTCGCGCAGCTCGAGGAGATCCGGCAGCGCTTCGGTGATGATGTCGCGCAGATCGTCGCCGACTGCACCGACGCGCATGAAGAGCCCAAGCCCGCCTGGCGACCGCGCAAGGAAGCCTATATCGCCAGCCTCGCGCATAAATCAGCGCGTAGCCTCGCGGTCAGCCTTGCCGACAAGACCCACAATGCCAACGCGATCAACGCCGATCTGCGCGCTGTCGGCGCAGCGGTCTGGGGCCGCTTCACCGGCGGGAAGGGCGGGAGCCTGTGGTACTATCGCGGCCTCGTTACAGCCTTCCGCGCCCACGCGCCGGGGATCGCTGCGGAACGCCTTGCGCGCGAGGTGGAAGAGATGGAGGAACTGGCGGTGCGAGGGTGAGCGGATTCTCGCTTGCCTTTCAACGTGAGCCCCAAGACATTCGCCCCATGACGAACGCGATCCCATCAGCCATGGCAGCATTCGCGATGCTGACATGCGCCAGCGCCGCGCAAGCCTGCATCGATATCGCGCCCTTCGAAATCGAAGATATTCGACAAGCTGATGCAGTCTTCACCGGGCAGCTTGTCGCCTATGAGCCGGTGTCTCCGGGCCGCCCCGGTTCGCCTGACGATTACGGGCTTCTTACGGTCCGCGTTGACAAGGTAATCAAAGGCAAGGTGCGGAAGAAGCTGCAGCTTTAATGGTGGAACTCGACGTTCGGGATTCCCGAAGAGTTGGAAATCGAGACACCTCTGCTGATCGGGGCTGTCAGCGCTGAGGGGCAAAACCTACCGCTCCGAGGAGGAAGCGCTACGGCCTTCCCGACCCGCCGTCCCGATCTTCTGCAATTGTTGCAAGCGCCGTGTTCCGAGCCGTTCCTCCACGATGATACGAGGCATAACGTCGAAAACGTCCGAACCAGCCTGCGCGGTAAATCCGTCCCGCCGCATGATTATTTCGCTATCCAATCTGCAGAGGCTCGCCGTTAGCGGGCCGCAGTCAACAATGCCGAGGCGAGGGCGAACTTCAGAATGACAATGCTGGGCGGGCTTGCCGCCGTGCTCGCAGCTATCGCCTTGACCGTATGGCTCGCCACTCGGCGCAAGAGCTGACGCGCCCGAGCACGCGCCGCCTTACCCCGCCCGCACCGTGCGCAGAAACCCGCGCACCTGATTGCCCAGATGGGCCGCCTGCGCTTCAAGTTCGTTGGCGCTCGACAAAACCTGCGATGCCGCAACCCCGGTGGATAGCGATAGCTGCCGCACATCCTCGATATGCGCCGAAACCCTCTCCGTCCCCCGTGCCGCCAAATCGATGCTCTGCGCCAGATCACGCCCCGCCACCGATTGCTGGTCGACAGCGGTCGCGATCGAAACCGCGGTCGATTCCAAATCCTGGACCTGTCCGGCAATCGCGCGCAGTGCCTTGACGCTGGCGCCCGTCGTGGATTGCATCGCGCGGATCTGGTCTGCGACCTTTTCGGTTGCACGGGTGGTCTGCATCGCGAGTTCCTTGACCTCGCTCGCCACCACCGCAAACCCCCGGCCCGCCTCTCCGCCGCGCGCTGCCTCGATAGAAGCGTTCAATGCGAGCAGGTTGGTGCGCTGGGCGATGGTCTGGATCAGTTCAACAATCTGGCCGACCTCTTCGGCAGACGCCGCAAGCGCAGAGATCGTCTCGTCCGCTTCGCCGGTGGCGACCGTGGCAAGGCGTGCAAGCTCGCTCGACGAAGCGGCCTGACGGCTGATCTCACTGATCGAAAGCGCAAATTCATCGCTCGCCGCTGCCGCCGCTGTCGCGCCCGCGTTGGCTTCCTCCATCGAAGTTGCCACTTCCCCGGTGCGGCGGCTTGCCTCTTCAGCGCTGGTCGCCATGCGTGATGCGGTGGTGTGGAGCTGGCTAGACGCCGCCGCCACGCCGTTCACGACATCGCCCACAGTGCGTTCAAACTGTCGGGCCACTTCATCAAGCAACGCGGCCCGGCGCGCTTCGGCTTCGATCCGTTCGCGCTCGCTTTCCTGTTGCAGTTGCAGTTCCTGCTCGGCTTTTTCCGAACGTTCGCGTGCCCAGCTTTCCAATCGCTTGCTGGCGCGTTTGAACATTTCGAGCGCACGAACCATGGCCCCGATTTCATCCTGACGGTCTTCGCCTTCGATGGTGAAGTTGCGGTCGCCTTCAGCAAGGCGCGTCATGCCATTGGTGATTTCGATGAGCTTGCGCGAAAAATCGCGTGAAAGATAGCTGAGGCCCAATCCCAACGCCGCACCGCCGATCAACGCCAATCCTGCAAGGATCATAATCATGTTGAAGAAGTAGCGAATGCCGTCAGCTTCACCTGTTTCGCTGCGAATGGCTACATCAGCCGCAAGCCGTCCGGCGGCATCGGTAAGGGCTCTTCCCTCGGCTGCTACGGTGCGGGCGGCAATGTTGGCATCGCCGTCACGGCCTATCGTGTCAGAGGCGCTGGCAAAGCGGGTTTCAAAGCTTGAGATCTGGGCACGCATGTCATCTGCGCGGGCGGTAAGTTCAGGCGCGGTTTCGGCCAAAACCGTTTCGATCGCGGAAAGCTGCTGGCGCAGGTTATTGGATTCGCTGCGTTGTGCTTCGCGTACGGTGGTGCTGGGATCGTAGAGCGCACGCACCGAATGGTAACGCAGGTCTGCAGCCGATGATTGCAACTGGCCTGCCGCCACCAGCGTTTCCTGCAGATGCGCCGATGTGTTGTAGCGGTTCCACAATTCGGCAAGTCCGACGCCCAACACCATCACCATCAGCGCCGCCGACGCGACAAGCGCGCCGAAAATCACCCGGATCTTCCCTGACAAGGATCGATTGCGGAACCACGCAGCGCGTTCAAGCAGGCCCATGCGTGTCGGCTGCGCGGGTGCAGAAGGCGTCAGGTCGCTGGGGTCAAATTCTTCTTCCAGCCTGATCTGTCGCACAAAATCGGGAACGGCCTGTTCCTCGCGACGCTCCTGCAAGCTCATCATGTTCATGCCGCAATCCCCCCAAGTCTCTTTCAAGCATTGGTAAAGCATAATTCTTTCCAAATGCTTGAGTGGGGGGCGATTGCCGCTGCCTATCCGGCGCGCACCCGTGAAAGGAAGCCCTGCACCTGGCTGCGCAGGGTGGCTGCCTGCGCTTCAAGACTGGTGGCGCTCGAAAGCACTTCGCCTGCTGCTGCACCGGTTGAAAGCGAAAGGTCGCGGACGGTTTCGACATGGGCGGCCACCTTTTCGGTGCCGCGGGCTGCCAGATCGATGCTGCGGGCCAGATCATGCCCGGCCACCGATTGCTGATCGACCGCGGTGGCGATCGATACCGCAGTGGTCTCGAGGCTTTCGATCTGGGCGGCGATATTGCGCAAGGCGGACACGCTGGCGCCGGTCGTGGATTGCATCGCACGGATCTGATCGGCGACCTTTTCGGTGGCGCGGCTTGTTTGGTTGGCCAGTTCCTTGACCTCGCTGGCGACCACCGCGAAGCCGCGGCCCGCTTCCCCGCCGCGTGCCGCCTCGATTGAGGCATTGAGCGCCAGAAGATTGGTGCGCTGGGCGATGGTCTGGATCAGTTCGACGATCTGGCCCACTTCCTGCGCGGATGATGACAGCGCCCCGATGGTGCTATCTGCCTGACGGGCCGACACACCGGCTTCGCGGGCAAGCGCGGCAGACGAGGCGGCTTGACGGCTGATTTCGCCGATCGACATCGCAAATTCATCGCTGGCCGCAGCCGCCGCGGTGGCACCAAGGTTGGCTTCCTGCATCGCGGCGGATGCTTCACCGGTGCGGATGCTCGCATCTTGCGCGGTGGTGGCCATCCGCGATGCCGTGGACTGAAGCTGGCTGGAGGCGGAGACGACTTCGGTCACGACCTCGCCCACTGTGCGTTCGAACTGATCGGCAATATCGCGCAGCACGCGGTCGCGTTCGATACGTGCCTCTTCGCGCAGCACCTGCTGGCGGGCCTGTTCATCAAGTTCGAGCCTAGCACGGTCGGCGCGTTCGCGGCTGAGACGTTCCAATCGCACCCCGGCGCGGTGAAACACCTCGGTCGCGCGGGCCATGTCGCCAATTTCGTCCAATCGGTCCTTGCCGCTGATCGCAACCGTGCGTTCGCCTGCTGCGATGCGGGTCATCTGGTTCGCGATAGCCTTCAATGTGGCGCCGACAGTGCGATTGAAATAGCGCTGCGCAAACAGAGTGATAAGTGTGAGCAGAGTGGCCAGCGCGATCCACATGACAAGGAGACGTGAAATCAGCGCGGCGCCGTCATCAGCCATGGTGTCGGCTTCCTGACCCAGTGTCAGGGTAATCCGGCGTCCGGCATCCAGCATCGCGCTGCTGGTGGCTGCGATTTCAGCGCCTTGAGTGCTGCGACGGGCTGCATCTGCGGTGTCGTAGCTTGTCACCTGACGGCCCAGATCGGCGATACCTTCGCGGATCAGGGCAAGGCTGCCTTGTGCATCGAGCCCAGCGGCTTCGGCGCGGGCGGCGAGGGCAGCGGCGCTGGCTTCGGCCTGGTCGAGCGCCTCGCGTGCGGCGCTGGCCCGTGCTGCATCGCCATCTGCAATCAGCAATTCGGCATGGCGCTGACCTTCGTTCAGATGAACCAGCAGCCGTTCCGCCTTCAGCGCAGCTTCGTGCGTGGATCGGATGCGTTCGGCCCGCTGGCCCAGTTCGACATAACCCGCCACCACGAACAATCCGGCGAGCAGTGCAAAGCCCAGATTGAGGGTGAAGAACAAGGTGATCTTGCTGCCGATCGACAAGGCGTGAAACCACTGCATCGCACGCCCGGCACGCGTATCCGGCCGCGGTGCCTGCGGCCCTGCGCTTTCGGCGTTGAGGTCAAGGGCAATGTCCTGAAGAGCGCTCATGCCGCCTGTTCGTCCTTGTGGTTCGTGCCCGACAGTGCTTCCAATCGGGTCTGCTCGGCAATCAGACGGTCGATATCGGCGGCGGGCAGGGCGCGGTAATAGAGCCAGCCCTGAATCTGATCACATCCGGCCAGACGCACCAGTTCGGCCTGCTCTTCGGTTTCGACCCCTTCGGCCGTAACCCCCATGTTGAGCGCACGGGCCAGCGCGATGCTGGACAGCATCATGGCGCGGCTGCCATCATCAACACCGGCCAGTTCCACCAGACTGCGATCCAGTTTCAGCTTTTCAAACCGGAAGCGCCGCAGGAACCCGATCGACGCATAGCCTGTGCCAAAATCGTCAAGCGCGATTCGTACCCCGAAGCTGCGGATCACGTCCAAGGTGCGCTCGGCCACCACCGGATCGAGCACGAGGCACGTTTCGGTGACTTCCAGTTCCAGACGATGCGGGGGGAAGCCCGTTTCTTCGAGCACTTCGCCCAATTTGATCGGGAATTCGGCATTGCGCAGCTGCGCGGCGGAGATGTTGACCGACAGCGTGATATCGCCCCAGCGGCCCGCATCGCATACCGCCTGGCGCAAGACCCACAGGCCGAGCGGATTGATCAGCCCCGAATCCTCGGCCACGGGCACAAAGATGTTCGGCCCCAGCGGCGAACGCTGGCCGCGGTCCCAGCGCAGCAGTGCTTCGACAGCGACGATCCGGCCATCATCGGCGCTGACCAGCGGCTGATAGGCCAGATTGAATTCACCCTTGGCGATGCCCGTGCGGATTTCGTCTTCGATTTCGCGCAGGCGTTCGCGGCGCTGATCGAAGCTTTCGTTGAACCAGGTGCAGCGCATCTTCCCGCCGCGCTTGGACATGTCCATTGCCACATCGGCGCGGCGCAGCATTTCTGTCGATGGCACGCGCATGTCGTGGGTGGAACGGGTCAACCCGATGCTGGCACCCACCGTGATCTGGCGGTGTTCCAGCGACACAGGTGTCCCCAACCGTTCCAGCAGTGTGCGGCACATGCCTTCAAGGATCGTCCCGGACACCTTGCCCGCCATGACCGCGGCAAATTCATCGCCGCCCAACCGGTAACAGCGCGCCTCCGCGCCGCAGGCTTCGCGCAGCAACGTGGCGCACATCGCGATCAGCTGATCGCCGACAGCGTGGCCATAATGATCGTTGACCTGTTTGAACGCATCGAGATCGATCATCGCCAAGGCGACTTCGTCTTCAGTCTTGGACAGGTGAAGAATATCTTCGTGCAGCGTGTGGCGGTTGGGCAACCCTGTCAGATGATCGGTGTTGGCCCACAATTCCAGACCCCGGACACTGGCCACCCCGCTGCGCCCGAGGAAGAACAGCGTGGCCGTGTAAATCAAAATGGCGGAAATCATCAATCCGCTGCGCGAACCGATCGTCATCGTATCGCTGAAACTTACGCCCAGCACCAGTGCGCCCGTCATCACGCTGGCGACACCGATAGGGATGAACACCAGCCCGATCGGAGTCAGATGCAAGGGTTGCTTTGTCGTCGCCACTCTCTGGTTTCCCGATGGACGCGCCATGTGCGCCCTCTTGCTGTATCGTGCTAAACAAAAGCGGCTAAGGAAGGGTAAAGCTGCGCGCGGGATGCGCCCCGACGCTGCGAAACGGGCGCTGAAAGCGACTTTTTACGCGATTTTGCGTAGGGCGGCGGACACGTCTGCGGGCTCAAAGAAGCTGGCGCGCCGCGATGTCGGAACGAATCGGTCGGTCTGGCCCACCACGGTTTCGCCCGCGCCCAGCATCAGGAACCCGTCACTCATCACCGCCTGGCTCAACCGGCTGAACGCTTCGGTGCGGGTCGATCGGTCGAAATACAGCAGCACGTTGCGGCACAGCACCAGATCGAAGGGCACCCGTGCCGGATAGGGCCGCAAGATATTGTGCTGGGCAAAGCGCACCTGGCAGCGCACGTCGTCGCGCACCTGCCAACCACGCGGCGTTTCATCGAAATGGCGCAGCATCTGCGCAACACCCAGACCGCGCTGCACTTCGAACTGGCTGTAGGTGCCGCTGCGCGCCGCGTTGACTGCACGGTGCGACACGTCAGTGCCCAGAATGTCGATTGTCCATCCGTGCCAGCGTTCGGCCTGCTCGGCAAACAGCATGGCAAGCGAATAGACTTCCTGTCCGGTCGAACACCCCGCCGACCAGATCGACAGGCGCCGCACATCCCGGCGACGTTCGGCAAGCTCGGGCAGGATTTCTCCCGGCAGCTGGTCAAAGGTTGGCTTGTCGCGGAAGAAATAGGTTTCGTTGTTGAGCAGCGCTTCGACCACGTCCTGCGACAGATCGGTGCTTTCCGGCCCGCCCGGAGGCGCCGCGAGCAGGCAGACAAGCTGGTCGACATTGTTGATGCCGTGCTGGCGGAAGATCCCGGCAAGTGCGGAATTCACACGCCAACGGCGGCTTTCGGTCAGGTGCTGGCCGGTGCGCGATTCGAGCAAGTCGGCAATAATCTGGTGAGAGGCTTCGCTCACGTCCATCACTTCACCGCCGCCTTGCCCGCGGACAACGCGTGCCCCATGATGGCTTCGCCCAACCGTTCGGGGGTGGCGATCAGGCTGGCAAGCCGCGCCCGCGCAACGGCGCCGGGCATGCCCCACACCGCGCTGGATTCGGCATCCTGCGCGTAGATCGTGCCGCCGGCGTCGACCAGATCCTTGGCGCCCAGCACACCGTCGCGGCCCATGCCGGACAGGATTACACCCAGTGCGCGCCCGTCGCAGACAGCTGCAAGACTGGCCAGCATCGGATCGACCGATGGCATACAACCGCTGGGCGCGGGGTCTTGGCTGATCTGTATCACAAGACCCGACGCGCTCTTGCGCCGCACCACAATATGGCCGTCACCCGGCGCAATCAGGATGCGGCCCGGTGTCAGTATCAAACCATCGGCCGCAATTTCTGCCGGACGGCCGCAGGCGGCTTCGATCTGGCGGGCAAAGACAGGCATGAAGGATGCAGGAAGATGCTGGGTGATCAGGATCGGCAGATCGAAACCCGGCCCCATGCGGCGCAGCATCAGGCCAAGCGCATGGATACCGCCGGTCGATGCGCCGATCGCAACGACATCGGGCCGCTGCACCCGCCGCGCGAATCCGGCTCGTGCAAAGCTGGGTTCGGCGCGGGGCGGCGGCGCGTTATCGGCTTCGGCGGGACGGGTGCCCAGTGCCCGGACCTTGCCCAGCAATTGGGCGCGGTATTCATCGTTGAAGCCGCCGGGCCGGGGTTTGAGCAAGGTGTCGGCGGCGCCCATCTGCAGCGCGGACAAGGTGTGTTCGGCCCCGTCCACCGTCAGCGAAGAGACGACCAGAACCTGCGGGCCGCCAGGGGTGGCCAGGATAGCGGGCAGGGCGCCCAATCCCCCTATGCCCGGCATTTCCAGATCAAGCAGCACGACATCGGCAGGTTCGGCCACAAGCTGCTTGATCGCCAGTTCGGCGCTGCTGGCGGTGCCCACGATCGTCAATGCCGGATCGCTTTCGACCATGCGTTTGAAGATCGTTCGCACGGTCAGCGAATCATCGACGATCATTACCCGGATTGCAGCGGGGGCTTGGGCGCGGCGATCAGTTGCATCAGGTGATGTGGCTGGCGCAGAACCCTGCGGAAGGGCGGACGGAAGCGTCACGCAAACCCGACGAGCTGCAACTTGATCTGGAGCGTTTCGTGATCGAAGGGCTTCATGACATATTCGTCCGCGCCGGCCTGAATCGCTTCGCGGATATGCGCGACATCGTTTTCAGTCGTGCAAAACACGACCTTGGGCCGATCGCCGTTTGCGCGCTGGCGCAGTTGGACAAGAAATTCGATTCCCGTCATCACCGGCATGTTCCAGTCAAGCAGCACGACATCGGGCATGGCTGCTTCGCACGCATCAAGTGCGAGCTTGCCGTTTTCGGCCTCTTCCACGGCAAATCCGAGCGTTTCGAGAATATGTCTCGAAACCTTGCGGATGACCCGGGAATCATCGACGATAAGGCATGTTTTCATGGGCGTTCCTGCGTTTGAGGCCCTGAAACTAGGCACAGTTGGTAAGCATTGGATTAAAGCGAAGGGCGATCACTGCGGATGGCATCACAGCACTGCCTCGATTTCGTTCCGTGCGGTTTCCGGGCCTGACAGCAGCGCCGCCAGATCCAGTTTGAGCGCCGGTCCTGCCATGGTTTCGATCATTCCGGTCGCCACGCGCGACCATTCCGGCCCGAATCCTCCCGGCACCTGCCCCGCTTCGCCCACTGCGGTGGTGATATCCTCGATCGAATCGACCATCAGCGCATAGGAATACCCCGCGTCTGCAACCACTGCAGCGCGGTGATCGGTGGGCCATTCGGAACCCCCCGGCCCCATGCCAAAACCCAGCGCATGGCGGCAATCGATCACGGTCAGCGCCTGACTGCGCAAAGCGGTAATGCCCGCGATCCATGCCGGGGTGCGCGGAATTGGCGTGATGGTGCCAATTTCAATCACCGACTTCACATCAAGCGCCGAAAGCGCACAGCGGCGTCCCGCGATCTGGGCGATGACAAGCAGGTCTCCGGTCATGCCGCCTCTCCGGTCTTGGCAGCCGCAAGCGCGGCCAGCAGCGCCTTGCGATCATAACGGTAGATCGTGGCCGTACCGGGCGGCGCATCGGGCTGATCGCGCAGGCGAATCACCCGTGCAGGTTGCGGATGGCCAAGCGCCTCGGCCACTTCGAAAACGTCTTCGAACATGATGCTGATGGCGGCGTCATCCACCGTGCCTTCGGGCAGGATGTCATAGCCTGCGCTGGTGACAAGCGGCGCAAGGATGGTACGCGCCCAATCGCCCGGCGGAAGCACGCAGCCTGGTCGTTCTGCGGCTTGCGGCGGTTCGCCATGGCGCGCAAACAGCGCGTGGGCATCGATCAGCGTTACGGGCCGTCCGTCGATAAGCGTCACCGCTTCGGCAAGCGGATCATCAGGCACCGGGTGCAGCGTGTCTGTCAGTTCAACCGCGTCTTCCACTTCGCGCACGGCAAAAAGCAGCTCGCACGCACCATCCGACAACCGCAGCAGACGCACGCGCGGCCGGGTAAATTCACCTTCCGGCAGTCCGACGAGCGGCAGGATGATGCCGTCAATCACGGCGCGCGGGCGAGCGCCCGGTCGATCAATGGCCGAAACCGGCGCGGTTTCTATGCGCTGGACCAGTTCAAGGCGCACCGCCGATCGCCGTGCCGCAAAATCGGTGAACACCATCGCACGCGGCACGTTGACAGCGCCAGTAGCTTCGCCCTCCGACGGCGCGATTGTGCGCACGCGGGTGTCGGACAAAAGGTTGTGCTGCGCGGCAATATTGGCGACATCAAGCAGCAGCACCGGCTGGCCATCATCAAGCAAGGTTGATCCGGCATATAGCCCGGATCGCATCACCGCCGGCGCGAGCGGCTTAACCACCAGATCGCCGTGGTTGTGTATCCCCTCCACCGCCAGCGCGAACAGATCGCCATTCGCCAGTCGCAGCATGACAAGCGTGGGATCGGCAGGGGCACACGCGTCGCTGGTCAGGCCCAGCACCGCGCCCAGCATCAGACAGGGCACACGGTTGCCGCGGAAGGTAATGAGCGCGGTTTCGCCCATGCGGGTGAAATCGAGTGTCCGGGCCGATCCTTGCACGATTTCCTCGACATAGCTTTGCGGGATTGCGAAGCAGTGCCCGCCGACTTCCACCGTCAGCCCGGCAATGATGCTGAGCGTAAGGGGAATCTGCAAGCTGAACAGCGTTCCGTGTCCCGGCTGGCTGGCCACCTTGATGCTGCCGCCGACCTTTTCCAGATTCTGACGCACCACATCCAGACCGACCCCGCGGCCCGATACGTTGCTGACGGTTTCGGCGGTGGAAAAGCCGGGTTCGAAGATCAGGTTCATGATCTTGTCCCGGCCCATTGCCGCGCGATCGGCGGCGGTGATGAGGCCGGTGGCGATTGCCTTGGCGGCGATGCGTTCTTCATCGAGCCCGCGTCCGTCATCCGAAATGACGATGGTGATGGTATTGCCCGATTGCCGCGCCGCGATGGCGAGCAGGCCGATTTCGCGTTTGCCGCCCGCAAGGCGGGCAGAGGGCGGTTCGACCCCGTGGTCGATGGCGTTGCGGATCAGGTGGGTGAGAGGATCGCGGATCGTCTCGATCATTTCGCGGTCCAGCTCCACGTCCCCGCCATCCAGATCGACCATGACCTGCTTGCCCAGTTCCGCCGACAGATCGCGCACCAGACGCGGCAGCGCGCCGAACAATGTCTCGATCCGCTGCATTCGCATCCGGGTAATGGCATCGCGCACGTCGGACAGGATCGTGGTCAGCCGTTCGAACGGCCCGTCGATGGTGGGCTGGTTGCCCGCCTGGCGCAGACGGTGGGCCAGATCGTTGCGCGCCAGAACCATATCGGACACGCCGCTCATCACCCGGTCGAGCAGTTCGACGGGCAGGCGGATGGTGCGCTGCGCTGCGGCGCTGTCCTGTCGGCGGGGGCTTGCCGGGGCGAGGCCGCCGGTTTCGTCGGCGGGGCACAAAAGCGCATCGGCGGGCGCGTGCAGCGGCGGCTTTGCCGCATCAGGCGCTGCGGGCGGGCCAGCGGCCGCGGCGTTGTCCTGAAATCCGTCGAGCGCGGCAATCAGAACATCATCGCCCCCTTCGGCAAATGCCTCACCCGCTTCGATCGCATCGATCATCAAGGCAATGCGATCGATGATGGCGAGCACCGCGGTGACAAGCTGCTGATCGGGTTCACGCCGACCGGCCCGGCAATCGGCCAACGCGTCTTCGGCAGCGTGGCTGAGCCCGGCAAGACGCGGAAAATCGAAGAAACCGCAATTGCCCTTCACCGTATGGACAAACCGAAAGATGGTATCCAGCCGCGCCCGATCCGCCGGATCGGCTTCCCACGCGACCAGTTCACCGCCGGATGCCTCCAGCATCTCGCGGGTCTCGGCGATGAAATCCGCCAGCAGATCGTCCATCAGATGCGCAACCTCTTAGCCTTTTTTGCCAAGAGACTATGGGGCATGGTTGGTTAACAACCGCCTAGCGCGGTGCGGCGGCAGCCTTATGCGGCGCGGCATGGCGGACAAAGATGTGCCTTACCAGCAGAACCGCCGTTACCGCACCGAACAGGTTGGCGGCAAGTTCCGCGGTGTAGATCGCCGCAGAACCCATGTCAGGCTGCAGGATCAGTGCCACCGGCAGCATCACCAGAAACACGCGCGCCACCGATTGCACCAGCGCAAAACCGGCCTTGTCGACCGCGTTCATGATGCCGTTGCCGACAATCAACAAACCGAACCCGGCATAACCCCAGGCTGCAATCTTCAGATACAGCGCGAATTCGGCCACCACGGCGGGATCATCGGTGAAAATCTGCGCCAGGCTTTCACCAGCTACCATCATCGCGCCTGCCACCAGCAGGCCCCAGGCGACACAGAATGCGGCCGCATACATCGTGGCTTCGCGCGCACGATCCTGGCGGCCTGCACCCCAGTTCTGGCCCACAATCGCCCCGATCGCACCCGACAGGCCCAGCAGCGGAACGATGACGAAACTTTGCAGACGCCCCGCCGCCCCAAAACCTGCCACCGCCGCTTCGCCTTCCAGCGCCACCAGCGCGGTCAGAACCGAAAGGCCCAGTGGATTGATCGCATTGGAAAACGCCGCCGGAAGCCCAACGCGGATGATCGCCTTGGCCGGATCGATCAGATTGCACTGAAGCAGCAAACCCAGATTCAGGGGCAAGGCGGTGCCGCGCAGCAACCACAGGGCCACCGCGACGCCTACGCCCCAGCCAATTGCCGTGGCATAGGCTGCGCCTGCAATGCCAAAACCTTCAAAGCCCATCGCGCCTGTAATCAGCAGCGGATCAAGCACCCAATTGGCCGCGGCATAGGCGATGCTGACGGTGCTTGTTCGCTTGGCTTCGCCCTGACCGCGCAGCACGCCGTTGAAACCCATGATCGCGAAGCTTAACGGGAAACCAATGGCATAAGGCACCATGTAGGTGCGGATCAGCGGCATGAGATTATCGGGCGCGTTCATCGCGGCAAAGATCGGGTCGATCAGCAACCACAACGCGAGCCCCATCAGCAGACCGCAGGCGCAGGCAAAGGCAATGCCGAAATTGGCGCGCCGCGCCGCGCGTTCAAAATCACCTTCGCCAAGGGCGCGGGCGACCACCGAATTGATGCCGACCATCACCCCCACACCCAACGATGTGCTGGCAACCGAAACAGGGAAGATGAAGCTGATGGCCGCAAGTTCCTCGCGCCCCAACTGCCCGATGAAATAGGCATCGACGATGCCGATCGACATGATTGCTGCCACGCCGATAACGGCCGGCAGGGTCTGGCTGACCAGATGCGCGGGGATCGATCCGCTGACAAGGCGGGGCAGGCTGGGATCGGACGCGCTCATGATCCTCGCGGCGTAGCCGCAGGCACGTGGCTTGCAAAGCATTCCCTGCGCGTGCGATAACAAGGCAAGAGGATCAAAGGAGAGGAACCGCGCAATGGCAACCCAGCTCAAACCCGCACCCGAAGGCAAGCAGGGTGAATGCAGCAAGGAAGAATGGCAGGCGCGGCTTGATCTTGCGGCATGTTATCGCATCTTCGATCACCTTGGCTGGTCGGAATCGATCTACAACCACATTTCGCTGAAAGTGCCGGGGGAAGCCGATACCTTCCTTATCAACCCGTTTGGGCTGATGTATTCCGAAGTCACTGCCAGCAATCTCGTAAAGATCGATGTTGAAGGCAACAATGTCGGCGGTTCGCCCTATATGGTGAACAAGGCAGGCTTCACGCAGCACGGCTATTTCCACAAGCATCTGGGCGCGCGCGCCGATGCGATCTGCCATGTCCACACCACCGCGACGATGGCTGTGGCCAGCCACAGGGACGGGTTGCTGCCGACCAATTTCTATGCCTGCAATTTCCAGAACCAGATCGGCTATCATGATTTTGAAGGCATCACGGTGCGCGCCGAAGAAGGCGAACGGCTGGTGCAGAACCTTGGCAATCATTCGATCCTGATGCTGCGCAATCACGGGCCTGTGGTGATGGATCGCACGATCCAGGGCATGTTCGTGAAGATGTGGGCCCTGCAGCGCGCCTGCGAAATTCAGGTAGCGACGCTGAGCATGGGCAATCCCGTGCTTGTCCCGCAGGACGTGGTGGATGTGCATCAGCGCGATCTGTCAGTGATGAGCGGGCAGGGCGGTGCGGGCATGTTCGATTTCGAAGCGTGGAAGCGCAAGATCGACAAGATCGACGATAGCTGGCGCAACTAGGGCCGGCTGGCTGATCGCAGCCTGTTTCCTACCGCGGGCAAGGCTGGCAGGCGGCAATGATGCGCTGCGGTAGCCCTTTTCCTTTCGTCTTTTGCCCTTTTGGTATGGGGGCAGATTTTCGTGTCCTGGACAGTGTCTCATGTGTCTCCAACAGCCGCAGGCCTGACCTTGTGAAAGCAAGCCGATGAGCCGCATGACGATCAACGAACGCCCGGTCGAGTTTGATCTCGATCCGCGGATGCCGCTGCTTTACGCGCTGCGTGAAGCGATGAATCTGACCGGCACCAAGGCGTGCGGGGGCGGGGCGCAATGCGGCGGAGCCTGCATGGTGCTGGTCGATGGCGTGGCGTTGCGGTCCTGTGCCATCACGCTGGCCGAAGCCGAAGGGCGGCTGATCACCACGATCGAAGGGCTCTCGCGCGACCGGTCGCATCCGGTGCAGCAGGCGATGGTGGCGCAGCAAGCAGTTCAGTGCGGATATTGCACTTCGGGGATCATCATCGCAGCGGCCGCTCTATTGCAACGCAATGTCGCACCCACGCGCGAAGACATGGATGCTGCGATCCCCAATATCTGCCGTTGCGGGGTTTACCCGCGCCTCATCAAGGCAGTGGAACAGGCGGGCCGGGTTGCGCAGCGGCAGGAACGCGTCAGCGCAGCGCCTGCCCCCGGTATCAGTCCTGAAGATGCCGCGCGGGCGGTTCCGGCGCTGCGCGTGCCAGCGCCGGACTAGATCATCAGAACCGAGCGGACAGTGTGATCCGCGCATTCAAGGGCGGCGCCACTGTCAGTTCGTCTGCCGAATGGGCGGTGGGGAAGTACAGTTCATCCAGCAGGTTCTCGACATTGATCTGCACCCGAAGGTCAGGGTTCACGTCATAGAACACCGCCATATCGACCCGCGCATAGGCGGGCAGCGTGGCAAAATTGGCATTGTCGGCAAAGCTTTCGTCCTGCGCGGTCAGCCCAAGCCCGAAGCCAAGCTGATCGGTTGCCTGGAAATTGTTCCAGATCGAAAAGCTGTGTTCGGGCAGTTCGCGCAGACGGCGTCCGGTGGGCCCAGTGCGGCCCTGCTGCGCGCCGTCGAGATAGGCGTATCCAGCGGTGAGGAACCAGTTGTCCAGCACTTGTCCCTGCAACTGGGCTTCAAACCCGCGGATCTTGGAATCGATGACATCGAGCGTATCGGGATTGCTGTCGGCCACCTGGGGCGACGACTGTTCGATCTGGAACACCGCGGCTGTCAGCGAAAGGTCAGGGCGGATATCCCACTTCACCCCCGCTTCAAGGTTCGAGAAGGTATTGGGATCCAGCGCGTCGGCGGGCGGGTTGATATCGGCGAACTGATCGCCCGAACGCGGCAGGAAGGTTTCCGAATAGCTGCCGTACAACGAAAGGTTCGTCATCGGCTTGATAATGACGCCCACACGCGGTGTGATCTCTTGATCCTTGCGCATGCGTATGGTGCCGTTGCGGTTGTCGAGCACGGTGATCTCGAACGAATCAAACCGCGCGCCCAGTACCACCCGAAGCCATTCGGCCAGCTTCACCTCATCCTGGATATAGGCCGAAAACACCGTCAAATCTGCTTCGGTGTCATCGTTGAGGGCGGTGAAGGCGACATTGGTGGTGCGCCCGTCCGCCAATGTGCCGGTGCCGCCGCGCAGCGGGAAGGGGCGGACAGCGGCAAATGTCTCGACATCGGATTGCGAGGTGTCAAACACCGCATTGAAACGATTGTTGTTGTTGCTGGTGTCGATGTATTCGCCGCCGACGATCAGGGTGTGCCCGATCCCCCCGGTTGCGAACTCACCGATCAGGTTGCCCGACAGAACCAGGTTCTGTCGCTGGCCTGCATCAATATAGCCATCGATTCTCACTTCGTTCCGGGCCGGGTTGTAACCCACGGGAAAGGCGTTCGAATACACCTTGGCATAATCGCCGAAGGACGCGGTGAGATTGCCCTTCACGTTGTCCGAAAAGGTATGCTGGACCGTTCCGCGCAGCACGTGCGCTTCGAATGTGGCAAAGTTGTTGTCAGGATCGCCGAAGGTGATGCGTTGCAGGAACCGCGCCGGATCGCCGTTGTCGTCCGACGGGATGCCACGATCAATAAAGCGTTGGTGATCGAGATATTCGTAGCTCAGATCAATCGTCGTCGCGCTGCCGATTTCGGCGCGGAAGGTCGGATTGATGCTGAACTGTTCGCCGTCGAACAGATCGCGATGATTGTCGAGGTGTTCGTAGGCGGCATTGATGCGCAGCGCCGATGTGTCGCTGGTGGCCAGGTTGAGATCGGCCCAGATATCATAGGCGCCAAAACTGTCGACCGATGTCCGCACGCCGCCAAAGGTTTCGCCAATGACGCCCTTCTTGGTCACGCGATTGAGGATACCGCCGGTTCCCCCGCGGCCGAACAGCAGCGCGTTGGGGCCGCGAAGAATTTCGACCTGTTCCAGATTGTAAAGCCCGCGGTAGTATTCGACATCGTCGCGCACCCCATCGACGAAGAAGTCCGCGGTCGATCGCACGCCGCGAAACACCACCGAATCGCGATGGCCTTCGCCCTGCGAGTTGGTGACACCCGGCGTGTAATTGATGATGTCGCCGATACTGTCGAAGCCTTGACGCACGATCTGGTCGGCGGTGGTGATCGAAAGCGATTGCGGCACATCGATGATCGGGGTGGGGGTGCGCACCGCGTTGATCTGATCGGTATACAGCACATTGCCGGTCACAATAATCGGCGCAGCTCCAGCTTCGACGGCTGCAGCGTTCGGATCTGCGGTTGTATCGGGGGCGGCCGATGCGGTTTCAGCCAAGGCAGGGAAAGCGATGCTGGCGCACCCAAAGAACAGGGCGGCACGCGCTGCACGGAGAATCATGGAATACCTTTCTTGCGATATGACTAGGCCGCTATTGCAACTTACTCGCAAATGCAACCTGACCACAACAGCGCTGCAAGTTCGCGTAGCAATGTGGCTTTCAGGACGCAGGTATCCTAACGTCGCAGCAATATTCATATCGGAGAACGCGCAGTGATGAAGGCGACCATCTGGCACAATCCTGCATGCGGCACATCGCGCAAGACATTGACCATCCTCGAAAATCTCAGCCGCGTTGAGGTTACGGTGATCGAATATCTCACGTCGCCGCCCACCGCCGAAAAGCTGCGTCAGCTTTACCGTGATGCGGGCATCACGCCGCAGCAAGGTCTGCGGCTTCGCGGCACGGATGCTGCCGAAAGAGCATTGGCGGATGCCGATGACGAAATTGTATTGGCCGCGATGGTCGCCGACCCCATTCTGATCGAGCGGCCACTGGTAGAAACAGACAAAGGGGTGCGGCTGTGCCGGCCGCAGGACGTGGTGCTGGAAATCTTGTGACCGGTCAGCCGCGTTCGCGCGTCAGGTCGGAATCTGGCTGAAGCGCAAACCAGCCATGCAGCAGCACCAGCGCGCACAGTCCAACGATCAGACCAAATCCCAGCCAATCCGAATGGCCGTACAGCCACACGCCAAGGGCCGGCGCGTAGATGTAGCTTGCGCCGGCCAATGATGCGACGATGCCGCTCGCCTGCCCCTGTTCGCTGCGGGTGACGGCAAGCGATGTGCCCGCGGTGGTTCCCGGACGAAACAGCCCGAACCCCAGTGACGCAATCGCATAACCCAGCGCAATCAGGTGCAGATCGCCCGCAATGGCCAGAACCAGCGTACCCACCGCAGCCGTTACAATGCCCCACAGCGTGGCGGCACGCGGGCCTAGGTTGAAGCGCGGGATCAGGCCCCATTGCGCCAGCAGTGTCGCAATCGCGCCGCTCATCAGCACCAGCCCTACCGGCCCGGCACCGTCTGCCGGCGTATCCCGCAGTCCAAGCCGGTCAAGCACCAGAAAGCCCGAAATGCCCAGCACCATTGCCTGTGCATGGCCGCCTACAAGCCCGGCGAACACCCAAGGGCGAAGCCGCGGATCGCGCCAGCCCAGACGCGGCGGTTCGCCCGGTGCTGGTGCCTCACCCGCATCTTCGGCCTCCATCGTGGCTTGCGGATCAACCGGAGCGCCAGTGCCGCTGGAATAGGCGACACCTGCCCCGCGCGCCGCATATTGCGGCTCGTCATTGGGGAGGCGCAGCCGCAACAGGATCAACGCGATCAGACCAATCGCGGCAAAGGCCAGAAACGGTCCGGTCAATCCCAACCCCAGAAACGACACCACCATCAGCGGCGCAAGCGCAGGCCCGATTACGGTGCCAAGCCCAAAGCTTGATGCGATCAGCGACAGTGCCTGCGTGCGTTCGGCGCGCGGTGTGCGCGATGCGACATAGGCCTGGACCGCAGGCGGCGCGGCGCTGCCAAAGCCGCCGTAAAGGCTGCGCGCTGCGGCAAATGCGATCAACGTCCAGAACCCTGACAGCCACCCTGACAGGCCCGCCCATAGCGCGGCGCCGCACAGCACGAAGGAGATGATGAACCCTGTCAGTCCCAGCGCCATCATCGCCTTGCGGCCGCGCTGATCGGATTTGCGTGCCCAAAACGGCGCGCACACCACCCACAAAAGCGCTGACCAGCTGTAGGCCAGGCTGATCCACACATCCTCCACCTGCAAGGCTGTACCGATGGATGGCATGACCGATTGCATCGCGGTGTTGCCCGCTGCCGTGACCAGCATGACCATGAACAACAGCGCCATACGCGGCGCGGGGATTGCACCCGTGGCCGCCGGTGATGGCGCGGTTCGCGCAGGATCGGATGGGGGCCGGGTCACGGTTGCGCGCCCGACCCTAGGCGAACAGATCGAGGTCTGCTGGCGGGACGCTGTCGCTCAATTGGCGATAGATCGACACGGTCAGCGCGTAAGACAAGGTGTAGAAGGTCGACACCATCGCCGCGGCGAAGGCGGCATTGCCGATCAACGCGACCTGTTCGCCCAGCGCTGACAGAACCAGCCCGATGATCATCGCCATGATCAATCCGATCACAAGCGCCAGAAGAGTCAGCATCAGGAAGAAGGCCAGCAGCCGGAACGAATTGGCTTTGGTCAGCCGCCACGATTGCCGCATCGCCGCAATCGGATTGCGACTTTCGCCAAGCACGATCACCGCATTGGTCAGGAAGTATTTCACCGTCAGATACAGCGTGACCGGCAGGACGACGAAACCGGCAAATGCGGCGGCAGTTTCGGGCAGAAGTCCCGTCAGAAACGATGGCAACTGGGTCACAAGGCCCACCAGCACTTGCGCCCCGAACAGCGGCAGTAGCAGGCGCGGCACCCGCTTGAGAACAGCGCCCACAGTGGGGCGGCTGCGGTCTCCCAGCAGTGCCAGAATGGCAGCGCCCCCGGCAAGCTGCCCCAACGCCACCAGAAGCACCGCCCACCAGTTCGCCATCAGAACCGCATTCAACTGCGCTGCAATCCGTTCAGGATCGGGTTCGCTGCCGGCATTGCCGAAATCCACGTCGCTGCCGAACAGCGCAAGGATCAGAACGAAAAACGGAATGAACAGGAAAATCCCTGCCAGAACGCTCACCAGATCGCGATTGGCCCCGATCACGCCGGTCGCCTGTGTCCAGGCCATGCCCATATCGAGCTTGCGGTTCGCCATTTTTGATCCTTTTTGCCGCGAGCCGTCGCAACTGCAATCGTCTCTTGATCTCGCCGCTCAATGCCCCCACCGATGCGCCATGGCAAGCACCGCACCGGCTTCGCGCCCGGCATATCCGATCGAATGGCGCCGCGAACACGCGCCAGTGGCTTACGCAGCAGCGCTTGCCGCGATGGAGGCACGCAATGACGCGGTGCACGCGGGCAAAGCGGCTGAGCTTGTCTGGCTGCTTGAACATCCGCCGGTCTACACCGCGGGCACCAGCGCCGATCCGGCTGAACTGGTGGATCCGCGGTTCGAGGTGGTCGAGGCCGGACGGGGTGGGCGTTATACCTATCATGGGCCGGGGCAACGGGTGGGCTATCTGGTGCTGGATCTGGCCAAACGCGGCAAGGATGTGCGCTGCTTCGTTCACGCCATCGAAGGTTGGGTGATTGCCACTTTGGCGGGTTTCGGGGTGGAAAGCTGGAGGGCTGAGGGCCGGGTGGGTATCTGGACAAAGGATATCGACGGTGCCGAGGCCAAGATCGGCGCGATCGGCGTGCGCGTGCGGCGCTGGGTCACGATGCACGGCTTTTCAGTGAATCTCGATCCTGACCTTTCGCACTTCGGCGGGATCGTGCCCTGCGGCATTGCCGAATACGGCGTGACCAGTCTGGCGCGGCTGGGGATGACCGTATCGCCGGAGCAATGGGACGATGCCCTGATGGCAGCAAGCGATGATTTCCTTGACGCATTGGACGCCGCCGCGAAAAGAGCGTGCCGATGACAAGATCTGCCCTTTTCGCCCTGTGCCTGCTTGCCGGAGCCTGCACCGATGATGCGTCCACCACACCAACCGGCGAAGATTCCGAGCCGGCAGGCGAAGTGCTGCCCGGTTCAATCAGCGACGCGATGATCCCGCTCGAACAGCTGGAATCGCAAGCTCCGCTGGCGCCGCGTCAGGTAGTGCCGGTGGATGACATCGATGCCGAACAGCCCGAAGTCATGCCGGCGCCCGGCATCAATGTTCCGCCCGCAAGCGAAGGGGCCGAAACAGCGCCTGCTGCCCCGGCCCCTGAACCTGCGGAATAAGGCCGCAGCTTATTCGGCCGCGTCGGTCTGTTCCTGTTCCAGCGTCGGATAGTCGATATATCCTTCAGGGATCGGGAAGTACCAGCTGCGCGGCACGTCCTTGTTCGGGTTCCAGTCTGCGCCGGCGGCGATCCGCTTTTCCAGATCGGGGTTGGAGATATACGGGCGGCCAAAGGTCACCGCATCGCACTTGCCCGATTCAACATCGGCGACCGCTTCTTCGGCGGTGTAATCGGAATTGAGGATCAGCGGGCCGGTGTAGATCTTGCGGATCAGCGGGCTCTGCTTGGGCACATCGGTGCTGCCGAAGGTGCCATCCGGGCCGGGTTCACGCAGTTCGACGAAGGCCAGGCCCAGCTCTTCGCAAACCTTCGCGGCCGCGCCGAACGTGGCTGCGGGATCGCTGTCATCGGTGCCTTGCGAATCGCCATTGGGCGACAGGCGGATGCCGACGCGGTCCGCACCCCAGACGTCGATCAGGGCTTCAAGCACTTCGCGCATGAAGCGGGTGCGGTTTTCGGGGCTGCCGCCATATTCGTCGGTGCGCAGGTTGGTCTTGTCGCGCAGGAACTGGTCGACAAGGTAGCCGTTCGCGCCGTGCAGTTGCACCCCGTCAAAGCCTGCCGCCTTCGCGTTTTCAGCGGCGCGGCGATAGTCGTGAACCGTGCGGCGGATGTCCTCCAGTGTCATTTCGCGCGCTTCGGCATAGGGCTTCTTGCCTTCGGGCGTGTGCGCTTCGCCGGGCGCGGTGGTGGCGCTGGCGGAGACGGGGGGCTGGCCATCAAGGAACACCGGGTGGACGATCCGTCCCATGTGCCACAGCTGCATCACGATCAGGCCACCTTCTTCGTGCACCGCCTTGGTAATCGGCTTCCAGGCTTCGACCTGCTCGTCGCTCCAGATCCCGGGCGCACTCGGCCAGCCAAGGCCTTCGCGGCTGATGCCGGTCGCTTCGGTCAGGATCATGCCCGCGCCTGCACGCTGGCGGTAATAGGTCGCCATCATGTCGTTAGGAACGAACATCGGTTCGGCCGCACGCCCGCGGGTGAGGGGCGCCATGTGGATGCGGTTCTTGGCCGTGAGCGCGCCCATCTTGAGCGGCTGGAACAGGGCATCGTGCATATGTGGGTAATCCTTTTAAGCCAGTTTCGATTGGCTATCCACTTGGGGCGCGGGAAGCTAGGGCGCAAGGATGGAAAATGAGGGCGGCGGCCAAGCAAATCTTGTCAGCACAGCTGCGGCCGCCGAAGCGCGTCCGGCTGCGTGGCTGTTGTTGGCGGCATTGCTGGGTGGAAACATCGCCTTGGCGCTGGGCCCCTGGTTTGTCCGCATGGCCGATACCGGGCCGGTGGCGGCAGGCTTCTGGCGGTTGTTTCTGGCGCTGCCTTTCGTGATCGTGCTGGCACGGGTCAACGGGCAGCGGCTAACCGGAATGGGGGCAAAGACGCTGGGACTGGTGGCGCTGGGGGCGATCACCTTTGCGCTGGATCTGGCCAGCTGGCATATCGGCATCGGCCTGACGCGGCTGGGCAATGCGACATTGTTCGGCAATGCCGGGTCGATCGTACTGCTGTTCTGGGGGTTCATCGCAGCCCGCATGTTGCCAAAGGGCCTGGAATGGCTGGCGATCGTCTTCGCGCTTGCGGGCGCGGCGATCCTGATGGGCCGCAGCCTTGAAATATCCAACGCCACGCTGATCGGCGATCTGTTCTGCCTTGCCGCAGGTCTGCTTTACGCGGTTTACCTGCTGACCCTGCAGGGCGCCCGCGGTGCGTTTGGTTCGTGGAGCCTGCTGGCATGGGTCAGCTTGTTCGGCTGCCCGGTGCTGCTTGCTATCGCTTTGCTGCTGGGCGAGCCGGTGTGGCCCGGAAGCTGGACGCCGGTGATCGGGCTGTTCATCGTCAGTCAGCTGATCGGGCAGGGATTGATGGTGTATTCGCTGAAATACTTCCCGCCGCTGGTGGTAGGGCTAGCGCTGCTTACGCAGCCAGCAGTCGCATCGTTTTACGGATGGCTGGCCTTTGGCGAAGTGCTGAGCGCGATGGATATCAGCGGCATGGTAATGGTTGGCGCGGCACTGGCGGTGAGCCGGGCGCGCGCCTGAACCGCGTCAGGCCCTGATACTGCGGTAACGCGCTTCCACCAGATCAAGATCGGGACCGGTGATCGCGGTCTGCGCCTGCGCAAACAACAGGTCCGCTTCGCGCATCAATGCGCCGCGCCGGGTTTCATCATTAATCACGCTGGCCGTGTTGGCGATGGTTTCAAGCGCCACGCTGGTAGCCAGCGGACTGGTGGCGACACCGCTGCGCATCGAACCGAAACCGCGCCCGACATAGTGGCTGAAGGGCGTATGCCGCCGGATCACACGCGCCGCATCGACGTCCGTATCCGAATGATCGGGTTCCTTGTGGATCAGGCTGCATTGCCCCAGTTGCGCCGTTGCGGCGCCCAGCCAGTGGATCGCGGTGATGGCGGTGAAGGGATCGTTGATCCCCGGCGACAGCGCGCGCAGGCCGATCTCGACCAACTCGTCGATCAGGAACCGCAGGTCCTGATCCGAGGTTCGCATTCCCCCCAGCGCAAAGGCCGATCGCGCCCTGTCGCAATCAAATGCCTCTTCGTCCGAAGCGCCGCATGATTGCCAATGGGCCAGAACCATGCCCGGATGCAGAAAATCCCCCGTGCGGCAGGCCAGGCTGATCCGGCCACCGCTGTCGCGCGCCACATCGGCAAGCTGACCGAAGCTGATTGATTGCACATAGCCTGCGACATGGGCGGTTATCGGTACGCCGGTGAAGGTATCGGCAATGATCGCCGCGCTTTCCTTGGCAGGATAGGTTTCGGCAATGTCGTGCATCAGACGGCGGCCGATGCTTTCCAGCACCGTGTTGATCCGGATCGATGCCGGGATATGATGCAGAAAATAGACCAGCGTGCCGACCGCTACGATAATTAGCGCATAGGCTACCACCAGCGAAAGATTGGGAACAAACGAAGCCAGTTCGAGCGTGGCTCCGGTTGCATCCGTGGTCACCGCCCCGTCATGCCGGATCGTGCGCAGCACATTCACGCAATAGACGAAGGTGGCGATGAACACCGCAAGGCTGACCTTGTTGCCGCGGTCTTCCATGAAATTGTTCAGCAGCCGCGGACCGTAGGTGCCGCTGGCATAGGCCACCGCCGCAATCGTGATCGAGAACACGGTAGAGGCCACCGCAAGCATCGACCCTGCGACCAGCGTCAGAATGTCCGAAGCACTGTCGGGCCCAGCCAGTTCAATGAAATACAGTTCGCCCAGCCATGCCGTATTGCTGGTGCGATCTATCGACAGCGTGGCGCTGGAAAGAAAGAACGCCGCGACGGCAAGCAGGGCCGGAAAGAACCAGTAACTGCCCTTGATGGCCTGCCACACAACCCTGATGCGCGCCGTCATTCCTTCGCCCCCTTGTCTGCGCTGCCGCCCCGCAGCGGATCAATCGCCCGAAAAGGCGACCTTGCCCAGATCGCCCAGACCCACCGTGCCGCTGGCCATTTCCAGCATCCGGTCGAGGCTGCGCTTGGCTTTCAGGCGGATGCCTTCCTCGATTTCGATCTGCGGCGTCAGGTCGCGCAGGGCGGTGTACATCTTCTCCATCGTGTTCAGCGCCATGTAGGGGCAGATGTTGCACGAGCAGTTGCCGTCCGCACCCGGCGCACCGATGAAGGTCTTTTCGGGTAGCGCCTTTTCCATCTGGTGGATGATGTGCGGCTCGGTCGCGACGATCAGGGTGTCGCCGGGGAAGGTCTTGGCAAAGCTGAGGATGCCGCTGGTCGAGCCGACGTAATCGGCATGGTCGATGATGTTCGGCGGGCATTCCGGGTGCGCCGCAATCGGCGCGCCGGGGTGTTGCTCCTTGAGCTTGAGCAGTTCGGTCTCGCTGAAGGCTTCGTGCACGATGCACACGCCCGGCCACAGCAGCATTTCGCGGTCGAACTTGCGGGAAAGGTAGCCGCCAAGGTGCCGGTCGGGGCCGAAGATGATCTTCTGTTCGGGCGGGATCTGCGCCAGGATCGTCTCGGCGGAGGATGACGTGACGATGACGTCCGACAGCGCCTTCACCTCGGTCGAGCAGTTGATATAGGTCAGCGCGATGTGATCGGGGTGGGCTTCGCGAAAGGCCCGGAACTTGTCCGGCGGGCAGCTGTCTTCAAGGCTGCACCCGGCGTCCATGTCGGGCAGGATCACGGTCTTCTGCGGGCTCAGGATCTTGGCGGTGTCGGCCATGAATTTCACGCCGCAAAACAGGATCACATCAGCATCGGTCGCCGCGGCCTTGCGCGACAATTCGAGACTGTCGCCCACAAAATCGGCAATGTCCTGAATGTCGGGCGTCTGGTAATAATGGGCGAGGATCACCGCGTTGCGTTCCTTGCGCAGGCGGTTGATCTCAGCCAGCAGATCGGTGCCGGTGGGGTTGCGGGTCAGCAGGCTCATAGGTCAGTTCCCGTTATCTTGGTTGCCGCCGATATAGGGCACGCTCGGCGCTTTTCGAGCGGATTCATTCGTCGGCGAAGCGAACATCGACCCGCGCCGCGTCATAGCCGATGACCTGCAGGGGCACGGCCAGGTTCTGGCGCACCGCCTCGCGCGCGGCGGTGCGGGCGAGGGCAAGCACTTCGGGGTTTCGCGCAAATGCGGCGGCCTTGGTCTCGGCCACCTGCGAGTTCTTTTCCGAAAGCCGTTGCTGCGATCCGCCGGTGTTGAGCAGCCCTTCAGTGAACAGCCGCGCCTTGGCTTCGTCGATATTGGGGCGCGAGGTCTGCAATTGCGGCAAGGTCACGGTCAACGTCTGGCTGGCTTCGTCCCACCCGAAATCATCGCGCTGCATCGCCGACAGGTCGAGTCGGTAATCGATGCTGGCGGGCACGATCATCGCCTGACGCACGCGCCGCACGGGCACGGTCGCGATGGTCTGTTCGTATTCGCTTGTCGCCACGACTTCGAACCGGCTGGCAAACACCACGAGGCTGTTCTGCTTTTCGAAGGCGAGCATGGCGCTGGCCACCGGATCCCCTTCCTCCTGATAATAGAACGCCCGCCATCCCAGCCATAGCGACAGCGCGGCGAGCAACGCGATCACGACAATAAGCAGTTTTTCGCTGCGCGCCGAAAGCGATCCGCCATTGGCGCTGACCCTGGGAAGCACGGAAGTCTGGGCCGGGGGCCGTTTCAAATCGTCTGCCATGTCTCGTCCCCATGTGCCCCGGTGCGCTTGGCCAGCCCGCGCTTTTCCAGATCGATCAGATGCGCGGTGACACTCATTTCCGCCGCCCCGACGAGGCGCGGGTCAAGGCCCTTGTACATTGCCGGGATGAAATCGCTGACTGCGCGGGGGGCTTCGGCCAGCAGTCGCAGGATCTGCCCCTCGCGCTGGCGGCGGTGACCGATCATGCCGCGCACCAGCTGGCGCGGTTTCTCGATCGCGGCACCGTGGGCCGAATGGTAACGCACGTCCTCGCGCGCCATCAGCTTGTCGAGGCTCGCCATGTAATCGCCCATGTCGCCATCGGGCGGGATGACGACGCTGGTCGACCAGCCCATGACGTGATCGCCGGTGAACAGCGCGCCGCTTTCTTCCAGCGCGAAGCACAGGTGGTTGGAGGTATGGCCGGGCGTGGCCACGGCGGTCAGCGTCCAGCCGGTGCCGCGCATCGCTTCGCCATCGGCCAGCACGCGATCAGGGGCGTAGGTGGGATCGAAGGCCTCGTCCGAACGCGGGCCATCGACCGCCAGCACGAGCGGCGCGCAGCCGACGATCGGCGCGCCGGTCTGCGCAGCCAGCGGCGCGGCGGCGGGGGAGTGGTCGCGGTGGGTGTGAGTGCACATGATCGCCACGATGGTGCGCCCGGCAACGGCGGCCATGATCGCTTCGAGATGATCGGGGTCGTTCGGGCCAGGGTCGATCACGGCGCAGTCCGGCCCGTCGGCCATTCCGACGACATAGGTCTGCGTGCCGGTGAAGGTGTAGGGCGAGGGGTTGGGCGCCAGCACGCGGCGCACCAGAGGCTCGACATCTTCGGCAAGGCCCGTGGGCCAGGGCTGGGGAGGGATCGTGACCATGCTCTTGCATATGGCGAGCGCCATGGCAGATGTCACCCCGGAGAGAGGGATACCGATGGCCGACTATATTCTGGTGCTCGATGAAGGCACCACGTCCACCCGCGCGATGCTTTTCGCTTCCGATGGCGTGCTGGTGGCGAGCGCGCAGGAACCGCTGACGCAGCATTACCCGCAAAGCGGCTGGGTCGAGCATGATCCGCGCGAGATCTGGGACAAGACGCTCGCCTGCGCGCACGAGGTTATCGGCAAGGCGGGCGGCGCGGCGATGATCGCAGGCATCGGCATCACCAACCAGCGCGAGACCGTGGTGGGGTGGAACCGGCAGACCGGCGAGCCGCTGACCAACGCGATCGTCTGGCAGGATCGCCGCACCGAGCCGCTGTGCGCTGCCTTGCGCGATGCCGGGCACGAACCAGGCGTGCAGGAACGCACCGGCCTGCTGCTCGACCCGTATTTCTCCGGCACCAAGATGCGCTGGATGATGGACAACGTGCCCGCAGTGAAGGCGGCGGCGGAGAACGGCACGCTGGCTTTCGGCACGGTCGAAAGCTGGTTGACCTTCAAACTGACCGGAGGAGCGGCGCACATCACCGATGCCAGCAACGCCAGCCGCACGTTGCTGATGGGGCTGGAAGATGCGCAGTTCGACGATGGGCTGTGCGATCTTCTCGGCGTGCCGCTGGCGGCGTTGCCTGGTGTGGTGGACATGTCCGGGCCGCTGGCAATGACAGCCGCCAGCCTGTTCGGCCGCGCCATTCCGATTGCGGGCATGGCGGGCGACCAACAGGCCGCGACGATCGGGCAGGCCTGCCTGGCTCCCGGCCAGACCAAGGCGACCTTCGGCACCGGCGCTTTCGTGCTGACGTGTCAGGGCACCCGCATTCCCCGTTCAACCAACCGCCTGCTGGGTACGGTGCTGACCCAGATGGATGGCGCCCGCACCTATGCCATCGAAGGATCGGTGTTTGTTGCAGGCAGTCTGGTGCAGTGGCTCAGAGATTCGCTGGGTATCGTCCAGGTCGCTGAAGAAACCGAGGCACTGGCGCGGTCAATCCCTGACAGTGGCGGCGTGGTGATCGTGCCGGCCTTGTCCGGGCTGGGCGCCCCGCACTGGCAGCCGGGGGCACGCGGCGTCATCGCCGGGCTCAGCTTTGCCAGCGGCAAGGCGCAGCTGGCGCGCGCGGCGCTGGAATCGATGGCGCATCAAACCCACGACCTGTGCGCCGCCTTCAGCGCCGACGGCGCACCATGGCACACGCTCCGCATCGATGGCGGCATGGCAGCCAATGACTGGATGGCGCAGGATCTGGCCGACATGCTGGACGTGACGGTGGAACGCCCCGGCTTTGTCGAAACCACCGCGCTGGGAGCGGCCATGCTGGCGGCGTGCGGGGTAGGAATGTTTCCCGACCTTGATACCGCTGCGCAGGCGATGCGCGGACGGTTGACGCGGTTCGTGCCGCAGATGGCACCGGATGTCAGGGCAGCACGGCTGGCGTCGTGGAAAAAGGCGCTCAGCGCGGCTTGACCCGCTCGCGCAGCAGCGATCAGCCCGTGCGGCCGAATTCGCGCCCGATGCGATCCTGAAACGCCCGCGCGGGCGATGCCACCTCGAAATTCTGCCGCCAGGCATCATCCAGACGGGCGATCCGGCGATGCAGGCGTTCGGTATCGGCAATCAGCGCCCGCGTTTCGGGTTCGAGCATTGCCAACTGCCGGTCATCCGATCCGCGATCAGGTGGCAAGGCGCCGTGCAGCCGCATCTGATTTTCGCTGAGCTCACCCTGAAACAGCGCGCGCTGGTTCAGCAGCCACGCCAGCACGTGCATCATGCGAGTGGTGGTCTTCAACCCTTCGGTCGACAGCGCAAGGCGTGCAAACGCGTCTTCTCCGGCGACCGGTTCACGCGTGCCCGCGGCAAAAACGGCGCGAACCTCATCCGCCAGAATAAGGGCTTCGGTGTAAAGCGCCTCGACGATCGGGCGGGAAAGATTGGAAGTGCGAGCCATGATGCGGGCAAGGTTACGCTGCGACACGGGGCTCCGCCATATGGGTATGGTTACTTTCCAAGCAATTTTTGCTTTCGTCCCGCCCGGGAACACAATTCATGCTTTGGTAACCACGATGGCACGGCGCGAGCGGTGCTGGACCCGTCGCCGGACGACCACACCTTAAGCGATGATATCGGGCAGCAACGTGTCTTCGATGATCGCAATCTGATCGCGCAATCGCAACTTGCGCTTTTTCAGACGCGCGATCTGAAGCTGGTCAGCCGTTGCACTTTCGCGTGCCGCTTCGGTCAAGGCGGCAATCGCGGCGTCAAGGTCACGATGCTCGGTCTTGAGCAATTCGAGCTTTTTCTTGAGCTCCTGCTCGGTCATGGCGGCCCCTGCTTTCCTGTCGCGATGCTATGCCCGCCGTGCGCTACGCCTTCGCGACTGAATTTGGTAGATGGCAGATGGCACTTTCGCCCAGCCGAACCATCATTCAGCGTTGCACGGTTCGTCCTGCGTATGCGCGGACGTATCGATTCACGCTTCGTCAGGGCTTTGCATCTTAGCGTGCCTGTGGTTTCAATGAAGCCAGCGGCCCGGCCGCTTCAAGCGCCGAGTCGCCTTTTTCGGGGGCATTCCCCCGCAGACAGGAGAACGCATAATGGCATCGATTGCAGTGTCTTCCCACCTCAACGCGCTTCAGAACAAGCACGCCGGGCTTGAAGCCCGCCTGCGCGACGAAATGGCGCGTCCGATCCCTGACACCGCGACGATCCAGGCCCTCAAGAAGCAGAAACTGCGACTGAAGGAAGAAATCAATTCGGCCTGATCGGCGCCCTCCCGCCACCCAGACGCCCTGTGCGGGCGGTAAGCTGCAAAGGTCGCTTTTGCATTTATCGTGCGGAATGAATAAGCCCGCAGGAATATGTCCGCAGCAGCCTCCGCCCGCCAGATTCTGACCCGCCTGACCGAGGTGATGGCCTCTCGCATGCATGCGCAGGGCAAGCTCGATCAGGTGGTTGAGATCATCGGCGAATGCCTGTCGAGCGAGGTGTGCTCGATCTACCTGCTGCGCGAAGGCATGCTGGAACTCTTTGCCACCCGCGGCCTCAATCAAAGCGCGGTGCACGTCACCCGGATGGCGATCGGCGAAGGCATAACCGGCGCAATTGCGCAGAAGGTGGAAACGCTCAATCTCGCCGAGGCCAAGGCACACCCAGATTTCCTGTATCGCCCCGAAACGGGCGAGGAAAAGTTTCATTCCTTTGCCGGGGTGCCCATTGTCTACCGCGCCCGCGCGGTGGGCGTGTTGTGCGTCCAGCATGTCGAACCGCGCCGCTATGAAGAGGTGGAGATCGAGGCGCTGCAAACCACTGCCATGGTGCTGAGCGAACTGATCGCGAATGCCGAACTGATCGACGAGGAACAGGCGCGCGGCCTGACATCGGATCAAACCGGGCCGCAAACAGTGAACGGCCTGACACTGGTAAAGGGCCTTGGTGCAGGCCATGCGGTCTATCACCAGCCGCGAGTCGAAATCACGCAGGTCATGGCCGACGATACCGAGGCCGAACGCCAGCGGGTCTACCGCGCTTTCGACAAGATGCGCGAACAGATCGACACGCTTACCAGCCAGGCCGAATTTGGCGCGGGCGGCGAACATGAAGAGGTGCTCGAAACCTACAAGATGTTCGCTTACGACGAAGGCTGGTCGCGGCGCATCAATGAAGCGATCGACAGCGGCCTGACCGCCGAAGCCGCGATCGAACGCGTGCAGCAGCACACGCGGATGCGGATGCGCGAGATCGACGATCCCTTGCTGGCTGACCGGATGCACGATCTGGAAGATCTGGCGAACCGGCTGCTCAGGATTGTGGCGGGGCAGGTGGGGACTGCGGCGTCGCAAGGACTGCGGCGCGACGCCATCCTGATCGCGCGCAACCTTGGCCCGGCCGAACTGCTTGAATATGACAAGCGGCGTTTGAAGGGCGTGATCCTTGAAGAAGGATCGCTGACGGCGCACGTGGTGATCGTGGCCCGCGCCATGAACGTGCCCGTGATCGGCCGCGCCAAGGGCGTGCGCGCCACGATTCGCGAAGGCGACGAAATCCTCCTCGATGCGACAGCGGGCAGCGCCAATGTGCGCCCGCTGCCCCAACTGGCCGATGCCTTTCAGGCCCGCTTTGCCAAAAGCCGCGAAAAGCAGGCAGCCTATGCCTCTTTGCGCGATGTGGAACCGTTCACGCGGTGCGGCACGCGTATTCAGGTCATGATGAATGCAGGCCTGCGCGATGATATGAGCGCGCTTGGCCTGACGGGCGCCGATGGGGTGGGCCTGTTCCGCACCGAATTCCAGTTTCTGGTGTCGGCCACGTTGCCGCAGCGCGAACGCCAGACCCGCCTGTACCGCGACGTGCTGGATGCGGCGGGCGACAAGCCTGTCATTTTCCGCACCGTCGACATCGGCGGCGACAAGTCGGTGCCCTATCTCGCTTCCGAAATCGCCGCGCAGGATGAAAACCCCGCGATGGGGTGGCGCGCATTGCGGCTGGCGCTGGAACGCGAAGGTCTGATGAAAATCCAGGCGCGTTCGCTGCTCGAAGCGGCAGGTGGGCGCTCGCTCTACGTCATGTTCCCGATGGTCAGCGAACCGTGGGAATTCGATGCGGCCAAGGCGGTGTTCGATGAACAGCTGACCTACCTGCGTGCGCAGAAGAAACTGCTGCCTGAACGGATCAACTTCGGCGCGATGCTTGAAGTGCCTGCGCTGGCCGAAGTGCTCGACCTGCTTTTGCCCAAGCTCAGCTTTCTGTCGATCGGCACCAACGACCTTACCCAGTTCCTTTTCGCCGCTGACCGGGCCAACCCCAAACTGGCTGAACGCTATGACTGGCTCAGCCCGTCGATCCTGCGGTTTCTGCGGCGCGTCATGCAGAACACCGTCGGCAGCGGGGTTGATATCGGGGTGTGCGGCGAGATGGGGGGGCGCAGGCTGGAAGCGCTGGCGTTGCTCGGGATAGGGTATCGCCGGCTGTCGATCACGCCCGCCGCGGTCGGCCCGATCAAGGAACTGGTCCGCAAGATCGACCTTGCCGAGCTGACAGCGGCGATGACAGCATGGCTGGCCGACCCCGCGCTCGACCTCAGGCAGAAGCTGTCGCAATGGGCCGATGAACGCGAGATCGAATACGATTGAACGCCGGGTTGCGAAGAAGCGTGCGCCCGATACGCTAGTGCGTTGTCGGCATGCTTGACAGAAGCGTCCCGACAGGGTGAGTCCCGTTCAAGGACAATTCACCCCCAATCAATCATTCAATAAGCCTCGAAAAGAAGGCGCGGACCCGGGTCATGGACATCGAAAACACCAATAGCGCAGGCAGTGCGCCTGAACTGCCCCTTTCCGGGCCAGGCGCGACCTTGCGCAGGGCACGAGAAGATCGGGGGCTTGATCTGGCGCAGGTCGCCGCAGAAACCCGCATCCCGGTTCGCCATCTTGCGGCGATCGAGGATGACAGTTTTGAAAGCCTGCCCAGCCGGGCCTATGCGATCGGATTTTCGCGGACGTTCGCGCAGGCCGTGGGGCTTGATCCGGCTGAGATAACCGATGCGGTTCGCGCCGAGCTTTCGGACGGGACGATGCGGCGCACGGCGCCATCTGCGGCGATGGAGCCGGGCGATCCGGCGCGATTGCCATCAGCCGGGCTGGCCTGGGCTGCGGCAGCGGCGGTGCTGCTTCTTGTCATAGGCGGCTATGCTTTTTTCAACGCGACCTTTGGCGCAGGGACCGAGCCCGGTTCGCTGCTGCAACCCGCGCCCGGGGCAACCACTGCACCTGCGGCAGTGACCGCGGCGCCCACGCCAGCGGCGGTTCCGGCCCCGGCAGCGAATGGCCCCGTCGTGCTGACCGCGCTGGAAGAAGGCATCTGGGTGCGTCTTTATGAAGACGGGGGCGAGCGTCTGTTTGAACGCACCCTTGCGCAAGGCGAAACCGTGACTGTGCCTGCCACCGCCACCGATCCGCGAATCAACACCGGGCGGCCCGATGCCTTGTCGGTGTCTGTCGGCGGACAGCCGGTTGCCAAGATATCCGATCGCGCTGAAACAATTTCAGGCGTTTCGGTACAAGCCGCAGCGCTTCTGGCACGGCCAACCGCGCCCGCAGCCAGCGAATAACCCTTTTTCCCGTTGATTAGGCTCTTTGCCGCACTCGACTTGATGCGCGGCACGGGGCAGGGATTCGGAACACGTTCATGTGCGCCGCGCCACGATGTGCGGCCATTGACAGGGAGCCTGACGCGCCATGACCCTCAGCTTGCGAAACATTACCGCGCCCATCATCCCCATGCGCCTTGCCGGTGCTCTGGCGCTGGCGGCGAGCGTGGCGACCTTTGCCGCACCGTCCCCTGCCTTCGCGCAGGATGGCGAGGCCGAAGCGCGTATCCGCAAAATCGAGGCAGAGGTCCGCGCCTTGCAGCGCAAGGTCTTCCCCGGTGGTGATGGTCGCTATTTCGAACCACAGATCGCACCCGGCACTGCCGCGCAGCCCGCCATCGGGGCGCAGCCCAGCCCTGCCGAAGCCACGGCGGTCACTGATATTCTTGTACGGCTTGATGCGCTGGAAACGCAGCTTCGTACGCTGACCGCCCGTTCCGAAGAACAGGCCAATGCCCTGTCGCAGATGGAAATGCGGCTGGCCGCGCTGGAAACCGCCACCAACGCGCCGCTCGCCGCGCCGATGAACCCCATGGCGACAGGTCAGACCGCGTCAGCCCTGCCTGCTCCCAGCACTGCGGCGCAGCCGCTGGCAAGTGCGCCGCGCCCGGTGCCCACGCAAGCTCCTGCCCCTGCGCCCACAGTGGCAGCGCCCAGTCCGGCGCGCCTTGCCGCGGTGCAGGCCATCACCAAGCCGCAGACCGCCGATGCCGGGGACGATGAATATTCCTACGGCTTCCGTCTGTGGAACGCCGGGTTCTATCCCGAAGCGCGTCAGCAACTGACCCGCTTTGTCGAACAATATCCCAGCCATTCGCGCATCAGCTTTGGCCGCAACCTTCTGGGCCGCGCCTTCCTTGACGACAACATGCCCGATGAAGCTGCGCGCTGGTTCCTCAAGAACTATCAGGCGAACAAGGCCGGCGACCGCGCGCCTGACAGCCTGCTGTATCTGGGCAAGGCGATGATCGCGTTGAACGACACGCGCAAGGCGTGCATCGCGCTGGCGGAATTTGGCGAAACCTATCCGCTGGTTGCAACCGGAAGGCTGGCGGATGATTACCGCGTCAGCCTGAACCAGGTGACGTGCAACTGACACAGGCAGCGGCGGCGCGGTTTGCCGCCGGGCTTGCAGCGCTCTGGCCCGAGGATGAGCGCAGCGGCCCGTTGGGCCTGGCGGTGTCCGGCGGCCCGGACAGCATCGCGTTGCTGCTGCTTGCGCATGCGGCGCTGCCGGGACAGATCGCGGTATGCAGCATCGATCATGGCCTGCGCGAAGCGGCTGCAGGCGAAGTCGCGCTGGTCGAACGGATCGCACGCGAACGCGGCATTCCCTTTACCGCGCTGTCGGTGAAAGTCGGCCCCGGCAATGTGCAGGCCCGCGCTCGCGCTGCGCGTTATGCCGCGCTGGCCGAATGGGCGCAGGAAGCGGCGCTGGGGGCGGTCGCCACCGCGCATCATGCCGACGATCAGGCCGAAACCGTGTTGATGCGGCTGAACCGGGGCAGCGGACTGGCGGGGCTCGCCGCCGTGCGTGCGCGAACGCAGATCGAAGACAGCGATATTAGTTTGCTGCGTCCGCTGCTCGGTTGGCGCAAGGCAGAACTGGCCGCTTTGGTGAGCAGCGCCGGGATCGTCCCCGCGCAAGATCCATCAAACACCGATATCACCTTTGACCGGGCACGGCTGCGGCAGCACATGGCGGATGCCGACTGGCTCGATCCTGCCGCACTGGCCACCAGTGCTGCGCATCTGGCCGAGGCGTGGCAGGCGCTTGCATGGTACGCCGAACTTGACTGGCACGAGATGGTGATGCGCTGCGACAATGCCGATGGCACGGCAAGCTATGCCTATTGTGCCAATGTCCCGCGGCTGATCGGGATCGAAACGATCCGGGCGATCATCGCCGCGCTGGGCGGTCACGCCAGCCGGGCCGAAGCGTCACGTGCATGGGACCGGCTGTGGGCGGGACACAATGCCTCGCTAGGCGGCGTGCTGGGGGTGCCCGGCGTTGAAAGGGTGGAAAAGGTTGGCGTGCAGATGCGCGTCTGGCGCTTTGGCGCAGAACCGGCACGCGGAACGATCAACTGACAACGCGTTACAGAACCTTGTCGCCAATCCCGATCATCTTGCCGCGGGTGATGATGACCTTGTCTCCGCGCCGCGCGGCAGCATACAGCTTGGCGGCAAATTCATCCGGTACGCCGATGCAGCCGTGGCTGGCATAGCCATTCATCACCGGCGAACCGTGGATCGCAATGCCATCCCAGGTCAGGCGCAGTGTGTGCGGCATGGGCGCGTTGTCGTATTTTTCCGAAACATTGTCCTTCTCCTTCGTCAGGATCGGGAAGGCGCCCAGCGGGGTGGGATGGCTTTGCGTCCCCAGCAAGGCCACCGCTGTTCCGATTTCATGCCCATCGCGGAAGGCACTGATGACGCGCGCTTCCAGATCGACGGTAATTACCAGCTTGCCTGCGCCAAGTGCTGCGCTTTCATCCCAGAACCAGTCGCCATAACGGATCGAACCCTCGATCGGCAGGATCGACTTGATCACAAAGGGATCATTGCTGGTGAGGACCGCTGGCGTGGGGGCCACAGGCATGGGCGCGGTGGGAAGTGGTTGCACCACCGGCGCGGCAATCATCCGCACCGCCGGGCCGCGCGGGGCCACTGCGGCTGCATCGCCGGCGGGTTCGTCCGTCATGGCAGGCGCGCTGGACAAGGTGACCGGCCCGGGCGCCTCTGCAGTCAGAGGCGGAAGGCCCGTGATCGTGGGGAAGGCTGCGCCATCTACATCGTTCATCGCCTCGTCAGGATCGACCGTGTCGAATGCGCGCTGCGCCTGCGCGGCGACGACTTCGGCGGCCTCGGCAGCGCGGCCGGTATCGGCGCCGGATTGCGCTACAGCGGCGGCGGGCAGGGCTGCAAGGGCGAACGTGAGGGCGAGTGTACGGATCATGGCGATGGTATATGCCTTGATTAACGAATCCTCGCCAGAGGTTAACCATTCGCCGTCCCTTGCGGGGACGCTGGCGGGTCGCGGGTTAACGGGTGTCGCGGCAATGCCGGCCCGCCTGCTTTCCTACAGCCAAGCCTTGCGGTTACACCCGTGCCCGGCTCCTTGTCATCGTTGGTGCGCGCCGCAAGGCGGACATTGGTACGTATGAGGCCCTGTCCGGGGGGAACGTTTTTCGTTCCTTGGACAGTGTCTCATGTGTCTCCTACAGGCCACCGCGATGGTGCAAGCCCGCTGCGATCCGGTGTCAGGCGATCACGCCGAACAGATCATGCGCGTCGGCATCTTCGATGGTAGCCGCGACGATATCGCCGGGTTTGAGGGTAGCGGGAACGTTGCGCAGATAGACCGCACCGTCGATCTCGGGCGCGTCGGCCTGACTGCGGCCCGTCGCGCCGATATCGCCATCCTCGTCGGCTTCGCCGATGTCATCGATGATGACCGGAAAGGTACGGCCGATCTTGGCAGTCAGCTTGGCGGCGCTGATCCGTTCGGTCACTTCCATGATCCTGGCGTAGCGTTCTTCCTTGATCGCTTCAGGCACCTGATCGGGCAGGTGGTTGGCCGCAGCGCCTTCGACCGGTTCGAACCGGAAGGCGCCCACACGGTCAAGCTGCGCTTCTTCAAGCCAGTCGAGCAAGTATCGAAAATCGTCTTCGGTCTCGCCGGGGAAGCCGACGACGAAGGAGCTGCGGATCGCGATGTCGGGGCAGATGGCGCGCCATGACTTGAGGCGTTCGAGCACCTTGGCTTCGTTCGCGGGCCGCTTCATCAGCTTCAGCACCTTGGGGCTGGCGTGCTGGAACGGGATATCAAGATAGGGGGTCAACAGCCCTTCCGCCATCAAGGGGATGACCTGATCGACGTGCGGATAGGGATAGACATAGTGCAGGCGAACCCACGGCGTCTGGCCATCAGGTGTGCGCAGATGCCCCAGTTCGCGGGCCATGTCGGTCATGTGCGCCCGCACTTCGCGGCCCTTCCAGCTGCGCGGTTCGTGGCGGGTGTCGACACCGTAGGCGCTGGTATCTTGCGAGATGACAAGCAATTCGCGGGTGCCTGCTGCGACCAGCTTTTCGGCCTCGCGCAGCACCGCGTCGATCCGGCGACTGGCCAGCTTGCCGCGCAGGTCGGGAATGATGCAGAAAGCGCAGGAATGGTTGCAGCCTTCGGAAATCTTGAGATAGCTGTAATGACGCGGGGTCAGCTTGATATCGGGCTGCGGAATAAGGTCGATGAAGGGCCCTTGCGATGGCGGAGCATGGGTATGTACCGCCTCGACCACCTGTTCGTATTGATGGGCGCCTGTCACTGCCAGAACCTGCGGATGCGCGGCGCGGATGGCGTCGGCTTCCTCGCCCATGCAGCCGGTCACGATCACGCGGCCGTTTTCAGCAATGGCCTCACCGATCGCGGCCAGGCTTTCCTCCTTGGCCGAATCCAGAAAGCCGCAGGTGTTCACCAGCACGATGTCCGCGCCCGCGTAATCTTCGGCAAAGGCATAGCCATCGGCGCGAAGCCGCGTGAGGATGCGCTCGGAATCGACGAGCGCTTTGGGACAGCCGAGGCTGACCATGCCGATCTTCTTCTGATCGGGAAGGATTGTGGTTGCAGTGGTCATGATTGGCGCGCCCTCTACACCGAAGTCGCAAGTTACGCTACAGGCAAGCCATGCGGATCACGATCACCAAAGGGGCGGCGCACGATCACGTCGCAGTTGATCGGGCAGACGGGACGCGTGACGCCTTCGCCGTTCCCAGAAAGGGACCCTATCCGCACGATGCCTACCACTTTTTCGTTGAGCGCGAACTGGGCCTTGCTGGCGGGTTCTGGGGGCTTGTCGCGGCGGGGCTGGCACCCGATGCAGTGCAGGCGCTTGCGCTGGCAGGGGGGCATGCCAGTGCGAAGCGGGCCGCGATCCCCGATACGGCGATCATCGAATTGCTTCAGGCCGAACGGCTGGTCGAATGTTTTGAAGCCGCAAGCTGGGGTGGCGGGGCTGATGACGCTGCGATTATGGCGATGGCTGAGCCTGCCTGGGCGGCATCACACGTACCGCGACCTGACGGCGTACTTACGCGGCTCGGCACGATCCGATCCGGACTCGATGCCTTTCTGGCGCGATGGCGCGTTATCGATGAAGGGGCGTCAATCGTGCTCGATTGGCCCGGAATGACAAGCGAGGCAGCATGAACGACTTTGCACTGTGGCCCGTCGTGGCCGGAACGGCGGCGTTCTTCGTTGTCAGCCTGCTGTGGTACGGCGTGGTCTTTCCGGCATCGCGTGTCCCCGCGCGGCGTGCAGCCAGCTGGCAGGCGGAAAGCAAGCGCGGGCCGCTGGGCCTTGGGCTGGCGTTGGTGCTGACCATCGCTTTTGAAATGCTGATCGCGATGGTCTTGTGGCATCTGCTGGCCCGCACCGACCCGCCCGCGTTTGTCGTGATGATGATGGCAATCGGGTTTGCGATTGGCGTGATGATTCCCGCTGTCGGGATCAACTATCTACAGCAGAAACAGCCGCTTTCGCGGTTCCTGATCGACGCGGGCCATTTGATTGCTGGCATGGCGTTGATGGGCGCCGTGTTCGTATGGCTGCGAACCTAATCAGGCCAGATCACCGTCCCGTGCGGCGGTCGGTACAATTTCCACCACGACATCCCCGGGTAGCAGCGTCTGGCATTCGTTCTCCCAGAACCCGATGGCGCGGCCATTGCGATACACGCGCAGACCCTGGCCGCCGCTGCTCAGTTCGGCGATCGACTTGCCGCATTCGGCTTCGCTGACCACGCGTTCGACCAGCTGCACCCGCCCGCCCACGCTGGCGAGATCGGCGAGATAGTCGGCAATGTGTGCGCCCTTCACACTGCCTGCCAGCAGCAGACCGGTGAAGCGCACGGGGTTGATGACATTGTCCGCCCCTGCCTGCCGGGCCAGGGTTTCATTGTCGTCCGCACGCACCACCACGCTGATGGGCACCTTGGGCGCCAGATGCCGGACGGTGAGTACGATCAGGATCGAGGTGTCATCGCGTCCCGCCGATACCAGCACGCTCTGCGCTTCGGCGATCCGCACAGATTGCAGCGTCACATCGCGGGTCGCATCGGCAGCCATGACATTGACGCCTAGCTTTTCGGCCTCGCTCAACCGCTCTTCAGACGGATCGATAACGACAATGCACCGCGGATCGACCCCGCGCTCGATCAGTTCGCCCACGCTTTGCGAACCCGAAACGCCATAGCCCAGCACGACGACATGATCGGTCAGCTGCTCCTGAATACGAGCCATGCGCCATTTCTCCCAGCTGCGCTTGATAACGAAATCGTAGGCGGCGCCCACGAAGATGAACAATACGGCGATCCGCACGGGCGTTACCAGCACGGCTTCGATCAGCCGCGCGCGATCCGACACCGGGGCGATGTCGCCAAACCCGGTGGTGGTGACGCTGATCATCGTGAAATAGACGACATCGAGAAAGCTGATATCCCCGTCGACATTGTCGATCAGTCCTGCGCGGTCGTACCAGTGGATCAGGATAACCATTCCCAGCAGGAAGAACGCGATCCCCAGACGGATGCCGATGTCGCCCCATACCGGCAGCTTGACCTGCCGCCGCAGCGGGGTGAACCGTTCCTGGCTCGACGTCTTGCGCCTGAACGGGTTGCGAGCCGGATCCCTGGCCATCAGTCGCCAAACCGTTCGGCAAGGATGCCGATGGTCGAATAGTGGGTCAGATCAAGTTGCAAAGGCGTCACTGCAACATAGCCATCATCGATCGCTTCCAGATCCGTACCGTGGTCGATTGTGTGTTCAATCTGATCCAATCCGAACCAGAAATACCGGTATCCCCGCGGATCGCGCCCTTCGACCAGCGTGCCGCGCGCGTAATCATGGAACCCTTGCCGCACGACGCGTATGCCTTTCACAGCATCGGGTGCGAGCGCAGGGAAGTTGACATTGATAAGCGTGCGGTCGGCCAGCGGCGCGTCAATCAGCTTGGCCAGAACTTTCGGCCCCCATTCGCGCGCCGCGCCAAAGGGCACGTCATCGCCCAACCCTTCGCGCGCATAGACTTGACTGAACGCGATCGAGCGGATGCCGGCCAGTGCGCCTTCGATCGCGGCGGAGACGGTTCCCGAA
The DNA here is from genome assembly GCF_042466465.1 of Erythrobacter sp. R86502. Taxonomy (NCBI): domain Bacteria; kingdom Pseudomonadati; phylum Pseudomonadota; class Alphaproteobacteria; order Sphingomonadales; family Erythrobacteraceae; genus Erythrobacter; species Erythrobacter sp. R86502. The sequence continues at coordinate 46,479 of NZ_JAXHCJ010000001.1, forward strand.
TAGGTAATGTCATCGGCCAGATTGGCGCCGCGGTTGACGCCGGACAGGATGATGTCCGGCGCCTCCGGCATCACCGTGCGCAGCGCCATCATCACGCTATCGGTGGGCGTACCTGTGACCGCAAAGCGGCGCTCGTCATGCTGGTGCAGCCGCACGGGACGGTTGAGCGTAAGCGAATGGCCTGCGCCCGATTGTTCTTCCGATGGCGCGCAAATCCAGATGTCATCGGAAAATTGCCGGGCGATTTCTTCCAGCACCTTCAGGCCGGGGGCGTGGATGCCGTCGTCATTGGTGAGGAGAATTCTCATGCCTCATCCCCAACGTCGTCACGCTGAACTTGTTTCAGCATTCATTTGTCCTTTCGGTGCCGACGCTTGCGGATTGATAGATCGTGGAACGAATTCAGGATCACGGAAATGGTTACTGCCCCGTGATAACCTCAAGCCCGCCCATGTAGGGCCGCAGTGCTTCAGGCACCGTGACCGAGCCATCAGCATTCTGGTAATTCTCGATCACCGCTACCAGCGTGCGCCCGACCGCGAGGCCGGAGCCGTTGAGCGTGTGGACGAATTGGGTTGCCTTCTGCTCGCCCGCGACGCGGTAGCGGGTGTTCATGCGGCGCGCTTGAAAATCGCCGGTGTTCGAACAGGAACTGATTTCGCGATAGGCGCCTTGCCCCGGCAGCCAGACCTCAAGATCATAGGTCTTGCGTGCGCCAAAGCCCATGTCGCCGGTGCAGAGCAGGAGCTTGCGATAGGGCAGGGCGAGACGTTCGAGGATGGTTTCAGCGGCGCGCACCATGCGCTGGTGTTCTTCTTCGGAGTCTTCCGGCTTCACGATGCTGACCAGTTCGCACTTCTCGAACTGATGCTGGCGGATGAACCCTCGCGTATCACGCCCCGCCGCCCCGGCTTCGGAACGGAAGCACAAGGTCAGCGCGGTAAGGCGCAAAGGGAGGGCGCTTTCATCGAGCAATTCGCCCATGACGCTGGCGGTCAGGCTGACTTCGGAAGTAGGGATGAGCCAGCGGCCCTCTGTCGTATGGAAGCTATCCTCGGAAAATTTCGGCAATTTGTCGGTGCCGTACATCGCCTCGTCCTTGACCAGCACGGGCGGGTTGCATTCGGAATAGCCGTGTTCGCCGGTCTGCACGTCGAGCATGAACTGGCCGAGCGCCCGGTGCAGGCGCGCCATCGGGCCGCGCAGGAAGGTGAAACGTGCGCCTGAGAGCCTTGCGCCGGTCTCGAAATCCATCCCCAGCGCAGGGGCAATATCGGCATGTTCACGGGGCGCGAAATCGAAGCTTCTGGGTGTGCCCCATTCACTTTCCACCCGGTTGTCTTCTTCGCTGCCACCGTCGGGTACGTCGTCAGCAGGAAGGTTGGGAATGATCGCCAGCGCATCCCTGAGCTGTGCTGCCAGCGTCTCCGACTGCGTTTCAAGCGCCGGCATTTTGTCCTTGAGCGCGGCGACTTCGGCCTTCAGCGCCTCGGCAGCGTCCCTGTCGCCCTTGCCCATTGCTGCGCCGATCAGCTTGCTGGCTTCGTTGCGGCGCGACTGGGCGATCTGAACCTGCGTGGTGACCGCCCGGCGTTCTTCGTCCAGCGCGATCAGTGCTACAGCCTGCGCGGGCAGCCCGCGCCGTGCCAGACCAGCGTCGAAGCTTTGCGGGTTTTCTCGGATCAAGCGAATATCATGCATGGCGTCGGCCTATGCCCGCTTGGAAAGCCCAAGGAAAGAGGGAGAAAGGGGCGGCTGCGACACAACTGCGCAGGCCGCCCCTTTCCGAACGCAGCGATCCGTTATGGCTGCGGTCAGAACGCGAAGCCGACCATCACATTGTAGGTGCGCGGGTCGCCGAAATAGACGGTCTGGATGTTGCCGACCGAGCTGAATTCCTGACCATCGGTGCGGTACAGTTCGTCGAACACGTTCTTCACGCCGCCCTGCACATAGAACCGGCGATCGGCGTCATCGAACCGGACAAAGGCGTTGGCCAGCCAGTACCCCGGCTCGACCAGTCCGGGCCGGTTGTCGACGCTCAGGAAATGGCGATCCACAAAGCGCGCATCGCCGCCCAGCGTCACCGATCCGGCATCGCCCAACGGGATCCGATAATCGGTGCCGACCGTGAAGGTGATGGGCGGCGCGAAGGCGGGCTCGCAGGTGATCTGGTTGCCAGTCGGGTTGCAGCTGAAAGTCGGCGGACGGCGGCCATCGTTGAATTCGTCATACTGCGCATCAAGGAAACCGAAGGTGCTGCGCAGCGTCCAGTTGCGGGTCGGCTTGACCACGCCTTCCAGCTCTGCGCCCCAGATCGACATCTTGCCGGCGTTCAGAACCGGGAAGGTCGCCACCGCGCCGCCGCCGACGCGCGCCTGGAAATTGCGGAAGTCGCTGTAGAACACGCTGCCGGCAACATAGACGCGGCCATCAAGGAAGCTCGCTTTCGCCCCGCCTTCGTAGGTCCAGACGGTTTCGGGCTCGAAAGTGGTGACCAGCTGCGGCACGCCGTCGACGACCTGTGTCAGATCGGCAAGGCTGTTGGCGCGACCGTTGAAGCCGCCGGATTTGAACCCGCGCGCTGCCGTCACGTAGATTTGGCTGTCAGCGCCCGGTTTGAACGACAGCGTGACGCTGGGCGTAAAGGCATCGAACGTAGCCTTGTTGTCTTCATTCAGCGGAGCAGGAAGACTTCCGGGGAAGCTGAAGGAAATGCCGTTCAGCGCGGGGAAGGTCGACACCGTGGTTGTAAAGCGATCGTAGGTGCGTTCTTCCTTGGTGTACCGCAGCCCTGCGGTCAGGCTCAACCGGTCGGTGAAATCATAGGTCGCCTGACCGAAGGCGGCGTAGCTCTTGGTGTTCTGCGAATCATCGATAAGCCGCGTGAAGGGAACGCCGAACAGATCATCGGCATACGCTTCCTGATGCGAGCTGACGGTTTCGTTGAGGTAGAACAGTCCGAACACACCCGAGAAACGGTCCGTGTCCCACTTCAACTGGACTTCCTGGCTGAACTGGCGCTGGTCGATGCCAACAAAGACATCGCCAAGTTCGGCCTCGGTGGCATCAATGTCGACGAACAGTTCGGGGTCGAGCTTGCGCCAGCTGGTGATGCTGGTGAGCGTGAGTGCATCGCTCAGCGTCAGGTTGGCGGTGAGGTTTGCTCCCCAATGTTCAAGTCGCTGCCCTTCATCACCGGTAAAGCTGGTTGAGGCGCGGAAATCATATTCGCCGTAGGGGTTGGCCGGGATGGGCCGCACACCGCCCAGACGGGCGGTCGGATAGCCCAGCGTCAGCGCATTGCGCTGCCGGTTGTAATCGCCCGAAGCGATGATTTCGAGCGCATCGGTGGCCTGTGCCCGCAAGATTCCGCGCACGGTAAGGCTGTCACGATCATTGTAACGCCGACCGGTGCGCGGATCGGTGACGAGGCCATCACGCTTGTCCCACTGACCTGCAAGGCTCAAGGCGATGCGGTCCGTCACCAGCGGGGCATTGGCGTAACCGTTCAGAACGATCTGATCGTAGCTGCCGTAAAGCGCGGAGCCTTGGACGCGGACATCGTTCAGATCGGGCTTGCGGCTGACCACCGAAATCGCGCCGCCGGTGGTATTCTTGCCGTACAGCGTGCCCTGCGGGCCGCGCAGAACTTCGATGCGTTCGACATCGAACAGATTGAGAAGCGCGCCCTGAATACGCGACAGGTAAACCCCGTCGACATAAATGCCGACGGCAGGGTCGAAGGTCTGCAGCGCATCGGGCTGGCCCAGACCGCGAATGAAGATGTTGGCGCTTGCCGCAGAGCCGCGGCCCTGCACCAGATTGAGGTTGGGCGCCGCCGCCTGAAGTCCGGACAGGTCAACCGCTTGAAGCCGCTGCAAATCGGCCTGTTCGAACGCGGTCACGGCGACCGGCACATCGACAAGGCGTTCTTCACGGCGGCGTGCCGTCACGATGATCTCGCCTTCAGCCGCATCAGCAGCCGTCATCACATCATCAGCCGTCATATCCTGTGCTGATACCGGTGCTGCAAAGCCGGCAATTCCTGCGCAACCGGCAAGCAGCAGCGCACGCATATACGGTGAAGTTCTCATGGGGTTTTCCTCTCCTGGCCCTTTTATGGCGACTGTGATATTGAAAGTTGAACCACCTTTCAAGTTTAGACTTGTGCCGTAAGGCTGTGCCGCCTACCGAAAGCACGGAGGGAGTAGCTGATGGGCAACACTCAGGCCGGCGTGACAAGCGCCGCAGAGGCGGCATGCGGCGACGCCAAGGTGCCGCGGACCGAGCGTGGGCGGCGCACCTTGCGCAAGCTGCTGGATGCAGCCGCCGAAGAGTTCGGCGAAAAGGGTTTTCATGAGGCTTCGGTCAGTTCGATCACGCGCCGGGCGGGGGTCGCGCTGGGCAGTTTCTACACCTATTTCGACAGCAAGGATGCACTGTTCCGGGCGCTGGTCGCCGACATGAGCGAAAAGGTGCGCACCAGTGCGCGTTCGGCATTGAACGAGGAGATGGGCGCGCTCGAAATCGAACAGGCCGCGTTGGCGGCGTTTCTGCGCTTTGCTGCCGAACACAAGGAAGTTTACCGGATCATCGACGAGGCCGAATTCGTCGACCCCGCCAGCTATCGGCAACATTATGAAACCATTGCATCGCGCATCGCGGATCGTCTGCGCGCGGGGACGGCGGACGGCGTGTTTCGCGAAGGTCTGGGCGAACTGGAAGCCTGGGCGCTGATGGGAATGAACGTGTTCGTGGGCCTGCGATATGTGGTGTGGGGCGGCGGGCAAACGGCGGCCGACGATGTTGCGGCCGGCGTGAACAGGCTGCTGGCCGAAGGGGTCATGAAACGCTGACGGGGCACGGACCATGAACCCCCGTATGCCAGAGCCTGCATTTGTACGGCCACCTTGTCGGCTACTGGGCCCCTCGTTAGAGCGAGCGTCATGATCCTTGTCATCAACGCCATCCGCGATTCCGAACACCTTGCCGCGATCAGCGACCGGATTGCGATGCTTGATTGGCGCGATGGCCGCGAAACGGCTGGCAAGGTCGCGCGCGAGGTCAAACGCAACGAACAGGCCAGCATGAAAAGCACAGCTGGGCGCGCGCTGCAGGATGAATTGTTCCGGCTGGTGTCCGACAACGACATCGTCACCGCTGCTGCGCAGCCGCGCCGCTTTTCTCCTGTCATCATCAGCCGCACGGGCATTGACGGCAAATATGGCGCGCATGTTGACAATGCCATGATGGGACGCGGGGCGCGGCGGTTGCGCACCGACCTGTCGTTCACGCTCTTTCTTACCCCGCCCGATGACTATGATGGCGGTGAATTGGTGATCCACGCCGCGGGCATGACACAGGCCGTCAAGGGCGAGGCAGGGTCTCTTGTGCTCTACCCTTCGGGCAGCATACATGAAGTGACACCGGTGACGCGCGGCGCCCGGGTGGTGTGCATAGGCTGGATCGAAAGCACGGTGGCCGATGCAGCGCAGCGCGAAATGCTGTTTGATCTGGAAAACCTGCGCGCCGCGCTGCGCCAGAAATTGCCAAGCCAGTCGGCGGAGCTGCTGACGCTGGACAAGACCATCGCCAACCTATTGCGGATGTGGGCGCGATCGTGATGGCTTGCGGCCAGCAGCCGGTCTGGCCCTGATGGTGAAAAACACAATCAGGCTGACCCCGATCACGCTGGGGCCTGCCCACATCACCGGGTTGAACACCTGATCCGGCATCATGCGGATCAGCCCGACAGACAGGAATGCGGTGTAGGCCGAAATGCCCATGCCAATCAGCGCGCGAAAATGTTCGCCCACATGCGCGCCCTTGGCCGGATCATCGCGGCGCCAGATATAGCGTTGCTGGATCAGCATTGCCGCAATGCCGATAAAGGCGACCAGCATCATCAGCGGGTGCCCGATCGTCGCACCATAGATCCCGCAGGCCGCCCCGGTGCTGATGACTGCGGCGATCACCGCCTGATAGCGCGCCCGGCGCAGTGCCCGGCGATCGCGCGCATGGCGAATCACTGCCAGCCCGTAGTCGACAAAACCGATGGTCAGCGTGCCAAGATACAGCATCATCCAGCCAAACAGCCCATCGAACAGGACGCGATCGGTCACTTCGGGGTGGCGCATCTGCGACCCGAAAAGCGACATCAGCGCCATCGCAATGGCAAGAGCGCCAGCACCCAGAAAACCGAAGCTTGCGATCCTGCCCCATACGCGGTGGCGAGTGGCACCTTTGCGCGTGATAACCGGCCCCCAGAACGCCGTCAGCCCGAGCGTGCCGGTCAAAACATGAAGAACAACGAGGACTTCAAACAGCGCCATTGCCCCGCAGGATGGCACAATCATGCCGCGTGGCCTAGACCTGCCTTATCGCACCCGCGACGGAGCCACCAGAACGGCATTGGCGATCAACAAATCCAGCCCTTCCAGATAAGCACGAGCCGAAGGGTCATGCGCAAATCCGATCACCAGCCCGCGCCCGTGCGATTGGGCCATCAGATAGGGTTTGTAGGCAAGCTGGCGCCGATTTTCGTCCCAGACATAGCCGCTGGCAACCAGATCCTGCGGCGCGGCAAACCGCATGACGTTAACGCCCGTCGAACGGTCTAGGGGTGTAAAAATCCGGCTGCCGGTTGCCAGAACAACCGCGCCGCTATCGTAACCGGCAGACAGGAAGTGGTCAGGTTCGCCCACAACGTTCAGCAGAGCTCCCGGCAAGGTATCGGGCAAGGCGGCCTGATCCTTGATCGTTTCGCGATATTCGGCGTCGCTGGCAATCGCCATGCCTTCGGCAAGGTCGCCCCCATCGTTGTCTTTCTCGGCAGGCCCGCGTCCCAGAGCCGCCTCGCGTTTGACGCTGATCAGTGGATCGTCTCCGCCGCTGAAAGCATCAAGGCTTTCTCCGATTGCAACCAGCACACCGCCGCGCTGGACGAAACTGCGCATGGAACGCTTCCCGTTGTCGCCCAGAAGGCTGCCGGGATTGCCTTCGGGTACCAGAACGACATCGTAATCGGAAAGGTCGGCGCGGCTCAGGCGGCTGGTGCGGATCGGCGTTACGGGCAAACCCAGTCGTTGTTCCAACACATAGCGCAAGGCCCCGGCGCTGAGCGGTGACACGCCGTCGTCCCATGCCAGCGCGACACGTGGCACTTTCAAGCGCACGAAATGTTCGCTGCCAAGGTTGGGCCCGCTGTCCACCCAGCCACTTTCCAGTGCGACCGTATGCGCGCCCACTTCGCGGGCCAGTACGCCCAGTCGCGCCATCTTGTCTGGCGAATTGGAACCGGCGGGAAAGACCACGGTGCCACGAGGGAATGCGCGGCCATCGGATACGAATGCCCGGTCGGTTGCACGCCCATCGATACCCTCGCGCAGTGCCAGAGCGACGAGCCGCGCCTGCCCGCTGTCGGTCCATGGGACGGCAATGGCAAAATCGCCGGTCCCTTCCACCTTGGCGGCAATCGGTGCATCCGCGCGCATGGCATCGCCGCTGACCGCAGCATTGCACAGACGGATATCGGTGCCTGACATCGGCCCCACTGACCACGCAGTCACATCATAAAGTTCGTGCGGCAAATCGACCGAACGGCGGCGCTCCTGTTCTGCAAGGAAGTCGGAAGGCAGCGGCGTATCGCGATCCAGCAGGCTGCGCACCAACCGCGCCGCGGGCTGTGCCTGCGGCACTGCCAGATAGCCTTCGGGGTAGGACCTGCCACATAGGCTGGCCGCACTTTCACGGCGCAGGACAGTAATCCCCTGTTCTGCCAGACGCCGGCCCAGCCGTTCGGCGTTCCAGCGGCTTTCGCCAAGGTCGATGACATAGGTTCCCCGGCCGGCTGCCCCGCCAGCGTTCCCGCTGCGGTAGGCGGCAAAATCGGCGAGAAACTTCTGCGGATTGTCCGCCACCGCAGAGGCTGTGGCAAGGCTGGCTGTGAAGTGATTTGCGATCCCGTCGCCATAAGTAAGATCGGTCCCATCGCGCCGCGCAAACACCAGACCGCGTGCCGAGCCCTGTTCGTACGTGCTGCCTATCGCCCCTTGATGCGCGTTCCACGTATCGCCGTAACCGGGGTAGAACAGGTCATAGACCTCACGGGTGAAATAGGGCTCACCGCGCGCATCAAACGCAGCGGCGTTGTAGCGGCCGATCAATTCGTAGCTACGGATCTGCGCAGCGGAGAGGTTCGGATTGAAGGGTTGGGCGGCTGGAGAGAAGAAGTAGGTTTCGTCGCCACCCATCTCGTGCAGGTCGACCACGACCACCGGGTTCCATTCACGGATCGCAGCGACCTTGCCCCGGGTTTCGGGCTGGGACAGCGTGAACCAATCGCGGTTGAGATCGAACATGTAATGATTGACCCGGCCCGAAGGCCACGGCTCGTCATGCTCGGCGGCTTGCCGATCTGCCGCTGGCGCAATTCCGGTCGCGGCGAGAAAATTGCTGACGAAGCGCGCACGGCCATCAGGGTTCTGCATCGGATCGATGACGACGATGGTGTTGTCGAGAATTTTGGTCGATCGCGGATCATTTAGCGACGCCAAAAGGTGATACGCTGTCATCAGCGCGGCATCGGTCGATGAAATCTCGTTGCCGTGAACACCGTAAGCCAGCCACGTCACCGGAAGGGCCGACCCACTGCCGGGACGGCCCGCGGCGATAGCGGCCATATCGGCGCGGATCGCCTCGATCCTGACCATGTTCGTAGGCGCCGTCAGCACGAGGTAATACAGCGGCCGACCTTCCCAGCTCACCGCGTATTGGACAAGCTTTGCACGATCCGGGGCAGCCTCGGCCAAGGCGCTGAGATAGGCATAGGTTTGATCGGGTGAGGTAACGCGCGTTCCGGGTTCATGTCCCACGGTTGTCGTCAACGTCGGAATGGCGGTATCGAACGGCCCTTGGCCAAAGGATTGCGCCGCACCCGGCTGCGCTGCGCCAACGATCGCTGCCATCACTGCGAGGCATTGGCCCCAAGCCTTACAAACCATCAAACCACCCCGCTTAACTGCCCGAACGCGCGAACCGCGAGCCTTGCCGCGAAGACGGCGAAACGGTCAAGTCCGGAACTTGGAGCGGTGCGGTGCTTGCTCGATTGGCCTGGGATCGCCCGTTAGCTGCGAAATCTAACTCTTGTCGCCCAACGCGACAATCAGCGCATCGCGGGCCAAGGCGACGCGCGGGTGGCGCAGGGATGATTTGGCCCAGACGAGATAGAACGTATTGGTTGGTACTGTCACTGGCGCCGCGATTTCGACAAGGGTGCGGGCCTGGCAAAGGGTGTTGGCGAGATAGCCTGGCAGCACGGTCCATCCTAAACCCGCGCATACCGCTGATCGCAGCACGCGAAGATCGGGGGCCGTCAGCGCGGGGGCGCGTGTCAGTTCTATGCTGTTCGCTTCCAGCCAATGGCGCACCAGCGGCCGGTCCAGATCATAGACCAGATGGGGCACCGTATTAAGCGCGTCTGCCAAAGGGCTACGCCCGATCTGCTCGACCACAGAAGGTGCCGCGACGGCTCGTAGAACTTCGGTCCCGACTTTTTGATAGGCAAGCCGCACGTCGTTCGGCTGCGAGGCTGTGAACCCGAGGTGTACCTTGTCATCCAGCAACATGGTATACAGCGCATCGCGTCCACCAATATGCAGCCGCAGATCGAGCCCGGTCGCAAGCAATGATCCCAGCTTCGGCGCGATCATCTCGTCCAGCATGTCGGAGGGGGCGGCAATGTGAACGGTTCCGGACGTTCTGACCGATCGCGCGCGTGCCGCCGAAAGCGCAGCCTCGGCCATATCGAGGCTTCCGCCGATCGACAGCGCAAGATCGTCGGCGATGGCGGTTGGCCGCACCCCGCGCGAATGCCGATCAAACAGGGGATGGCCAAGCTGCGTTTCAAGCGACGCGATGTGTTGTGAGGCAGCTGGTTGGGTTATTCCGAGAGCGCGAGCCGCATCGCTCAGCGAGCGTCGCCGGTAAACTTCGACAAAGGTGCGCAACTGCTGGAGCGACATGCGTGTTCCATAACGCAATTTATAGCTAACTGCTATTCCTCTTGGATTTTATGATGAACCATTCGGCTTACCTGTTCTTCATCGAAGGAGCCGAGCGATGCACGACCGACGCAAGTTTCTGACCGGCACCGCCGCACTCACCATTGTGGGAGCAGGATGGCCGCTCGCGTCCGCATTCGGTCGCCCGATCCAGCAAAACGGCCAAGGAGCCAAAGCAATGACCCGTATTCTGATGATTGCCACATCCGCCGACAGGATGATCCCAGGAACCGAGCCCACAGGTGTGTGGCTCGAAGAACTGACCACCCCCTATTATGCTTTTCGCGACGCGGGCGCAGAAGTGACGCTCGCCTCGATCAAGGGTGGCGCAATCCCGGTCGATCAGCGCAGTGTCAACGCCGATGGCGAGAACGACGCGTCGGTTGAACGCTATCTCAAAGACGATGATCTCAAGGCAGAAGTCGCCAATACGCCTGTTTTCACCACCATCGATCCGCAGGGCTACGATGCGCTGTTCCTGCCCGGCGGCCACGGCACGATGTTTGACTATCCCGGAAGTGAGGAACTGGCACGGATGGTCGAGCGTTTTGACCGCGAAGGAAAGATTTTTGCCGCGGTCTGCCATGGCCCGGCAGGTCTGGTTTCCGCGAAGAAGCCCGATGGCACTCCGCTGGTTGCCGGTCGCCGGGTTGCTGCCTTCACCGACAGCGAGGAACGCGCAGTCGGCCTCGATGAAGCGGTGCCTTTCCTGCTTGAAACGCGAATGAAGGAACTTGGCGCCCGCCATGAAAGCGGTCCGGATTTCCAACCTTTCGGCGTGCGCGACGGTAATCTTGTCACCGGACAGAACCCTGCCTCTGCCACTCGCACGGCGGAACTGGTGATGGAAGCTCTCATGGAAAAGGCAGCCTGATCATGCATTATCTCCACACCATGCTTCGCGTGACCGATCCTGAGGCGAGCGTTCGCTTCTTCGAATTGCTGGGCCTTCACGAAACCCGCCGGTTCGATAGCGAAAAGGGCCGCTTCACCTTGATTTTCCTTGCCGCAGACGAAGACAGCCGGGGCGTGGGCGAACGCGCCTCTGCCGAGGTCGAGCTGACTTACAACTGGCCGCCAGAAGACGGCAGCGCGCCCGAGGTCTATACCGGCGGCCGCAATTTCGGCCACCTCGCCTACCGGGTCGACGACATCTACAAAACCTGCGCGCGGTTGCAGGCGGGCGGCGTGACGATCAACCGTCCCCCGCGTGATGGGCACATGGCCTTCGTGCGTTCGCCCGACGGGATTTCAATCGAACTGCTCCAGAAGGGCGAGCACAAGGCGCCTGCCGAACCCTGGGCATCGATGCCCAATACGGGCGAATGGTAATGGCAAAGTTGTTCGAACCCATCGCTATTGGCGGGCTCCGGCTAGCCAATCGCATCGTCATCGCGCCGATGTGCCAGTATTCGGCCGAGGACGGCGCGATGACCGACTGGCATCAGATGCATCTGGGCCAGCTGGCGATGTCGGGCGCTGGCGCGCTGACGATCGAGGCCACCGCAGTCAGCCCGGAAGGTCGCATCACCTATGGCGATGTCGGGCTTTACGACGACCATACCGAGGATGCGATGCGTCAGGCGCTTCAAAGCGTGCGTCGCTGGTCGGACATGCCGCTGGTTATCCAGCTTGCCCACGCGGGCCGAAAGGCAAGCTGCGCCAAACCCTGGGATGGCGGCGCACAGCTTGCGCCCGGCGATGCCAATGGCTGGCAGACAGTGGCGCCCAGCGCGCTCGCCTTCGAGGAGGGCGAGAACCCGCCCGCCGCGCTTGACCGCGCCGGACTGGATCGCATCCTGGCCGCGTTTTCCGAAGCGGCGCAGCGGTCGGGACGGCTGGGACTTGATGCAATTCAGATTCACGCCGCGCACGGCTATCTGTTGCATGAATTCCTCTCGCCGCTGTCAAACAATCGCACGGATGAATATGGTGGCAGTCTTGAAAACCGGATGCGCTTCCCGCTTGAGGTGTTCGATGCGGTGCGCGCGGCCTTCCCTGCCGACAAGCCCGTGACTGTCCGGGTGTCGGGCACTGACTGGGTGGAGGGCGGCTGGACGGCTGAGGAAACCGCCATCTTCGCGCAAAAGCTCGAAGCGCGCGGCTGCGACGCGATCCATGTGTCGAGCGGCGGGCTCGATCCGCGGCAGGATATTCCGGTCGGACCGGGCTATCAGGTGCCGCTGGCCCGCACGGTCAAGGATGCTGTGACGATGCCGGTGATCACCGTCGGCCTCATCACCGATCCGCAGCAGGCCGAGCAGATTCTGGTCAGCGAAGACGCCGACATGATCGCCATCGCGCGCACGGTGCTGTGGGATCCCCGCTGGCCATGGCACGCCGCCGCCGCGCTTGGTGCATCGGTCAAGGCGCCGCCGCAATACCTGCGGTCAGAGCCCCATGAAGCTGGACGCATCCTTGAGGAAATGAAGCCATGACGCGCTCCATCAAACTTATGCTCGCCACCGCTGCGGTGCTTTCGCTTGCGGCCTGCGCGACAAGCCGGGAAACCGCGCCTGGTCCGCGGATCGAACAGGTCGCCACATTCGACGGTGCGATGCCGACCGGTGTCACCGTTGCCCCTAATGGCCGCATCTTTGTCAATTTCCCGCATTGGGGCGACAACCCACCGTTTACCGTGGCCGAACTGGTCGATGGCAAGGCGGTGCCCTATCCTGACGCTGTGACCAATCGCCCCGATCCTGCCGACCCGGCAGGCCATTTCATCTCGGTACAGAGCGTGGTCGCAGACGGGGCCAACCGGCTCTGGGTGCTTGACACGGCAGCGCCCAATTTCTCGCAGCCGCAGGCAGGGGGTGCGAAACTGGTCGGAATCGATCTGGCAACCAACCGGGTGGTCAAAACCATCGTCCTGCCTCCGAGTGTCGTGTTGCCGACAACCTACCTCAACGACGTGCGCATCGATCTGCGGCACGGTGATGAGGGTGTTGCCTACATCACCGACAGCAGCAATGCAGGTATCGGCGGGATCATTGTCGTCGATATAGCTAGCGGGCAACCGCTTCGCCGCCTGTCAGGCCACGCAAGCACCAATCCCGAGCCCGGCTTCACCCCGGTCGTCGATGGCGAGGTTCTGATGAACCGCCCCGTTGATGGGCCTGTAACACCTGTCGCGATTGCAAGTGACGCGATCGGGCTGAGCAAGGATGGCAGCATGCTGTATTACGGGCCGCTTTCGGGCCGCACGCTTTATGCCGTTCCTACGGCGATGCTGCGCGATCCCTCAGTTCCGGACGAGGAACTCGCCCGTGCGGTCCGCAGTATGGGGCGTAAGGGTGCATCTGACGGGATCGCCGAAGACGAAAGAGGCCGCGTTTTTGCCGGTGACTACGAAAACAACGCGATCCGCGTGCTTGACCGGGGCAGCTGGTCAACCTTGATCAGCGACCCGCGCATCAGCTGGCCCGACACCCTGTCGATCGGCACCGATGGCTACCTTTATTTCACCGCCAATCAGCTCCATCGCCAGCCTGGCTTCCATGGCGGGAAGGATCTGCGCCGCAAGCCTTACGAATTGCTTCGTATCAGGGTGGGAAGTGGACCTGTTCTTCTAACTCCGCAATGAAACCAGAGTCCGGATATGCGCCTGAACCGTGCCTGTCCGGACTTTTGCGATTTCACGATACCTTTGTCCGAACACTTGGGCTCGAGCCTGTCGATTTTGCAAATCACCTCGATCCGATCGATTGGCCAGAGCGCGCGGCGCAAATCGTCCCGATCATCGCCAAACAGACGCTTGCCTATTGGATAAAGGCATCTAAGCACATCGATGCTTGCGTGTCCTCGGTGCTGACCCTGCGCGAAGCTGTCGATCATCCAGACAACCGGACAAAAAACCTTTTTACGATCGATTCGGAGGCTTGGCAGCCAAATCCCGCGCCGCGCTTCAGTCGATCCCAGCAGCGCTCATGCGCAAGCGCACCGAACCAGTCGGCTGATCCTGTTGGTCTGAACGATTGGGGGCTGACCGCTGACGATCTGATCGTTTTTCAAAACATGGCACTTCGGAGCGATGATACCAAGGCATAACGCTGCCGGTAGTCGACCGGCGGCGGATTGCGTTTGGCACGATCCGAAGATGCGCGTTCAGACAGTAGAGCCCGTAAGTCGAATCTATTCATGGAAACCGGCACCATCTCTTTCAAGTCATTGAAAAGATGGTGGGCGCGACAGGGATTGAACCTGTGACCCCACCCGTGTGAAGGGTGTGAAAACGGCTTTTGGCGGATTTACACGAACAGAAAAATACAATAAATACAACCGCAAGGGTGCGTGCGTGTCCGCTGATGTTTTTCATGTTTTTTCCATGTTTTTCATGTTTTTTCCATGGGTTTTTGGGGAGCAAGAATGCCCGATCTGAGCCGTATTGGAGAGCGTGAAAAGCTGAAGCCGAAGGCGGGCGATGAGCCACACTGGCAACGGCTGCGCCAAGGGGTTTATCTTGGCTATCGTCCGTCGCGGAAGCAGGCGGGCGGCACGTGGTATGCACGCTTTTATGATGCGGACGCCAATCGGAATGCCCGCAGGCGGTTGGGCGACTACGGCACCCTGTCAGGCCATGACGTTTTCAAGCAGGCCAAGGCCGATGCCGAGGCATGGGCGGAGACGGTCGAAACCGGCGGCGAGCGTGCCCGCGACATGGAAACGGTTAAGGATGCCTGCGACACCTATCTGGAGCAAAGGCCCGGATTGATTGCCGAGGGGGTTTTCCGACGGCACGTCTATTCCGATCCCATTGCCAAAGTGAAGCTCGACAAGCTCCGGCGGCACCATCTGAAGGCATGGCGCAAGCGGCTGGAGCAAGCCCCCGCGTTGGTGACGCGCACGAAGGATGCTGAAAAGATCCGGATGAAGCCCCGCTCGCAATCGACTGTCAATCGCGACATGGTGCCGCTGCGCGCCGCACTGGGCATGGTTCTGAAGCCGGGTCCGCCAAATACTGACGCGGCATGGCAAGAGGCGTTGCGTCCCTTCAAGGGGGCGGACAAGCGTCGGGAGCTATACCTCGACCGAGATGAGCGCAAGGCTCTGATCGATGCCACGTGCGATGAGGCGCAGCCCTTTGTGAAGGCGCTGTGCCTCTTGCCGCTGAGACCCGGCGCGCTGGCAGACTTAAAAGTGGGCGACTTCGACAAGCGCACCCGCGCGCTCACCGTTGGCAAGGATAAGAACGGCAACCCGCGCCAACTGACAATGCCGCAGGTGATTGCCGACTTCTTTGAAGCGCAGGTAAAGGACAAGCTGCCAGCCGCTTCGATCCTTGCCCGCACTGATGGTGCGGCATGGAACAAAGACGCTTGGAAAAACCCGGTCAAGGACGCGGTCAAGACGGCTGGTCTGCCCGGTGCTGCATCTGCCTATACCCTGCGCCACAGCGTGATTACCGACCTGATCCGCGTCCGCCTGCCAATTCTCACGGTGGCGCAACTGTCCGGCACGAGCGTTGCCATGATCGAAAAGCACTACGGCCATCTGGTGCGGGATGATGCTGAAGAAGCCTTGGCGAGCATCGCGATTTAGCGCCAGCCGGCCATGCAATAACTGACAGAGGCGCCAGCCGCTCAAAATGGTAAATTGGATCGACGCTGCTATGCTGAAATTGCGGATATTTGGAACACACTGGACCCTTGATAAAAATGAGTGAACGGAAGAGCAGCTTTCCCCCGAAGATCATATGGCTGCTCTGGCTTCAAGGCTGGGACAGTGCGCCGGCTGTCGCCCGCGCTTGTCGTAATACCTGGGAAAGCCGCAATCCTGGCTGGGCAATACAATGCTTGGACCTGCGCACCCTCGCGCATTTTCTCCCCGCCGATATTGTCGAAAGTATCATGTCGACACCCAAAGAAGCGGAGGCCTTAAGCGACCAGATACGCCTCGAACTCTTGCACCGCTATGGTGGGGTATGGGCCGATGCAACCTTCATGTGCGCCGCGCCGCTTGATGACTGGCTAGTGGATGTGATGCCTTACGGCTTTTTCGCTTTTGCAAGGCCAGGCCCAGATCGCATGGTGTCCACTTGGTTTCTTGCAGCTGAAAAGGGCTCATATATTGTCGAGCGTTGGCGAAGCGCTTCAGTGGGATATTGGGCAGAGCGGACTGAACGTGATGACTATTTCTGGGTTCACCAGTTGTTCGCATCGGTCTACGAAACGGATTTCGATTTCCGTGAACTGTGGGATGGAACGCCGCAGATCTCGGCAGCCCATCGGTTTCATTTTGGTCCGAACAGCGCTGATCTTCTGGCCCCACCGCCTGCCGACCTTGACGATCTGCTGAAAGCGCCGCCTGCGCCAGTTTTCAAGCTGACGCATAAGTTCGAGAACCAGCCTAGCATAAACTCGCTGTTCGCCCGCCTCTGTGCCGATGCCGAGGACGCGCAGCCATCATCGCGCCCTTTCAAACGACGCCTTCCTGTCAGTTGGTTTGGATCATTTTCCGGTCATGGCACGATAGGAGACCTGCGCTCGCTGGAAACGATCGTATCGCACCTCGTCGGGCGGGGGCATGAAGTGTTCCATGCGACCGCTGACTCCATTAACATTAGCGGCGCAATTAGAGTGGATTGGCGTCAATTCACGCCAGACGCTTGCGATGTGGTGATCTTTGTGTGTGGGCCAATACTCCTCAACCATAAAGAATTAACGGCTTTCTTCGAGCACTTTGCGACCGCTCAGCTGGTCGGCGTTGGGGTCAGCCTTATGGCCGAGGGCCACCCGAATTATCGCAATCCTTTTTGCGTAACGTTCGCAAGGCAGGGGGGCGCAGAGCCTTTTGGCGACGTCGCGATATGTGCGCCTCACACACCTTCCCACCGGCTGCCGAGCCGGTCCAACGATAAAACGGTGATCGGCTTGGCTCTGCGTGGAGAGCAGCATGAATATGGCTCAGAACTTTGTCTATGGCGCGAAGCCAGCCAGATGTTTGCCGCATTGGTTGACCTGCTGGCTCGGCATAGTTCTGTGCGTATTGTTGAGATCGAAAATCATTTGCTTCGCTCCCGGCGCACGGCTGACGCGATCGAGGAACAATACGCTGCGTGTGATCTGGTGCTGACGACCCGCTATTACGGAGGAATTGCCGCGCTGCGAAAGAACGTACCCTTCATTGCGCTCGATCAGATCAGCAACGGGGCCAAGGTGATGCCGCTGCTCGCGGGGTTCGGGTGGGAGGCCGTGTTTCGCGTCGATACGGTGAGCACACTCGACATCGTAAGGCTGGGGCTTGAACTTCTAAGGGATCCTCAAACGATGCAGCTCGTCAAAACTCGTTGTCGGCATGTACGCGAGGCCAACAGGACCCTTGCATATGTTGACCGCTGGCTCGACGACATCGACGGACATTGATCGCCGGGCAGCTGCCGTTTCGACATCGCCGTTGGACATTCCAGAAAGGTTTTTCCGTTCGCCTCCAAGTCGGCCCTTGGTAAATGTCCGTTTCCGGCTAGAGTTGCGCTTGGTCGTTTGACCAGTAAACGGCGTGGTTTGGGTCGGAAGCGGCCACCTTGAAATCTGTGCGGGAACGACAGCTGAGGCACCGCTCGCAATGGATCGTCATGAGTATCGACATCGCTCCTGTTGGCGAGTGTGAAGATGGTGAATTGGTGGACTAAAAACACAAGATCATTCTTGCAATCAATCCTGCAGTAGGCGACACGCCAGCATCTCCCTCTGATTGGATTTATTGGGATGGGTGTCGGATTCATACCGATATCGACTGGCTAATGAGGTGATTTTCGAAATGCAGGCACGAAGCTGCGCTTTGGTGGTGGGGATGCACCGTAGTGGTACAAGCTGCACCGCTGGCATTTTGGCCCAGCTCGGATTTGCAGCGCCAGAAAACATGATCGGCGCAAACCCGTCTAATCCCAAAGGCCACTGGGAAGCTGAGCCTATAGCGCGGTTCAATGATCGGATACTCTCGTTCTCTGGAGCTGAATGGCGAAGTTGGGATGATTTAAACCGCAACTGGGTCAACACGCCCTATTTTGATCGTTTTGTTGCAGAAGGCTGCTCTGTATTAGGCGAGGCCTTTAATGACGCGCCCATGATTGTGCTCAAAGACCCGCGACTTTGCAGACTTGCATCAGTTTGGCATGAGATTTTAAAATCAAGTGGCTTTGAAGTGACGGTATTTATGCCGCTTAGACATCCAGCCGAAGTCGCCGCTTCTCTCGGTGCGCGGAACAGCATTGATACTGCCCAAGGGCAGTACTTATGGCTGCGTTACATGTTAGATGCAGAGACTGGCACGCGGGGTCGCCGTCGCTTTCTGTTCCGTTACTCGAATCTTGTTTCAGATTGGCGTGAAACTCTGCGGCAAGCAGAGGTTTCCATCGGCGCGGTTTTCCCGCGACTGAATGATGCCACAGCGGCATCGATCGACGCGTTTGTGGATCAAAACCTATACCGAAACAGATCGACTGACCTTGGGGGAGCTGGAATGCTCCATCCGCTTGTTAAGGATCTCTACGACATTTTGGTAGGTTGGGCCGACGGCGGCGAGCGTGCTGAGGATTACACTCGGATTGACGAAATTGACAAAATGTTCAGTGAATTCGCCAATCAGGTGCGCCCACTGTTTCTCGTTTTCGACGATGTTCAGCAACGCGTCAAAGATATGCAAAGTTCGTTAGCCAATCACAACGCAGGGCTGGCGAAGTTGCAATCCAAAATCGAGGCCGGGGCCGCTTCTGAGGCTGCCGTATCTCCTGATGTGGTCAATAGCATTACTGAACAAATGAGTGAGATCGACGGTCTAGAGTCAAAACTTACGCAGATGACGAAAGAGTTAGTCGATGACGGAAGCGGGCTGCGTGCAAACCTTGCAAAGCTGTTCAGCAATGCACAATCAGCTAACCTTGCTACTGCAGCAGAGGCCGAGGCGGCAAAGCAGGAGGCGACTTGTCAGATAGATGCTTTAACCGGTGAGCTAGCGGGTATGCGCGAAGCGTCGGAAACGGCCGCTAAAGAAATAAGTGAGCTGCTGGAAGCGATTAAATTACTGCGGGAACAGGAGGCGCAAGTCAGAGCTGACGCTGCCCAGGCGCAGGAAACTGTGTTCGAGCTGGAGGCACGTGTTTCTGCTTTAAAGAGCGAGGTTGAACAGAAGCGTGCAGAGACTGATCATGTTTACGCCGAGCGGGATGCTATCGCGAAACAGGCGGAGGCGCTTGCCCTCGATGCTCACGAGGCACGGGCGCGGGAGCTCGGCCTCGAAAACCAATTGCGAAAGAGCAATGACGAACTGATCACATCGCTTGATGAGATAGTTTCCTTGGCCAATCTTCTCCGCAACGCAGAACAAAGCGCCTTGTCGGCCCAGGCTGACCTTGATGCTGAGAAAAAGGCTCGGCGAGTCATTGAGACGCAACTCGAAGCGCAGCGGGTGAAGGCTGCGGCGCAGCAGCAACAGGTTGGAGCGTTGCAAGGCGAGCTAGCGACTGCTGTGTCCGATCGCCAGACAGTCATTGAAAAAAAGGGTGTGGCTGACGCCAAACTTATCAAGCTTCGTGAACAGCATGCGGCTCTACAGGCTAAGGCTGAGGTTCTGCACCGAGCCGTGAAAAACCAGACAGCTCTTGCCGATGCGTTGGCAATCGAAAAATCGGTCGCGAGTTCGAAGCTGAAGGCGTTGCGAGTGAAGCAGGAGGCATTGCTCGCCGAGAAGTTAGAATTAAAGCTAGAAAATAGGCGCGCGAAGATATGCGTTAGTAGCGCCGATAACCATGCTGAACTTACCTCGCGCATTATAGCACTCATGGCTGCGGAACGATTGGCATTTCCGACGTCGAAAATGCCCGAAAGAGCACTGGGAAGGCTGTTTGGAAGTCGTCAACGATCTTGGCAAAAGTTTCGTGATGGCCTTGCCGAACAAGGGATTTTCGACTCGAACGCATATCTCATCATGTATCCTGATGTTGCCGAAGCCGGGGTCGATCCTCTCGTTCATTATCTTACGCGAGGCCAACTGGAGCGCCGGGATTTGCCGCACAGTGTCGACCAAATCTCCATCGACGCTAAAGATGGTCAACAGCCAAGGTTGAAAAAATGACCTCGCCCAAACACGATGTAGAGCCAGCAAGATCGATAAGGCATGCAATCGTTGCAGCCCGTTTAGGCATGGAAGAGTCGGTTTTTGCTGAATGGCTCAGCCAGCGTCTGGGGGATCGTTCGCCTGAGGGCGCATTACCGGCTCCCAATGTCGCTCCTTGGGAAAATACCGTAGACGCTAATTTTAGTACTTATCAAAAATCAGCAAAATATTCACGACTACACTATTCCGCTGAAGCCGCAGTTTTAAATCGCTATCGCCTTTTAAGGAAGCGTACGGATGGGCGGATTGCCTTCATTTCCGCAATCTCAGGCGGTTACGATTCACCTAAGTGGCATGAGCATCTAGTTCCTACTGCTGATTACCTGCTATTTTCGGACACGCTACGTACTCATCCTTTATACGAAGTGCGCCCGTTCTGTTACTTTAACGCTGATCCTGTACGCACCGCACGCTTCGTCAAAACTCACCCTCATATTTTTGCCTCCGACTACGAGGTGGCAGTTTGGGTTGACGGTAACATCATCATCAGGGGCGATTTGACCGAGGAGATCGATGAATTCATTCGATCGGGATTGCCAATCGGTGTTATCCGTCACCCCTTTCGCGCTTCTATATACGGCGAATCTGTAGTCTGCATTGCTCGTGCAAAGGATGGCGAGGCCGTTATCGATAGGCAGCTTGCCCGCTATAGGGCCGAAAATGTGGCGCCAGATTTCCTAATCGAGACCAACCTAATGATGTTCAGGGTC
Source organism: Erythrobacter sp. R86502 (assembly GCF_042466465.1). NCBI lineage: Bacteria > Pseudomonadati > Pseudomonadota > Alphaproteobacteria > Sphingomonadales > Erythrobacteraceae > Erythrobacter > Erythrobacter sp. R86502. The sequence continues at coordinate 67,366 of NZ_JAXHCJ010000001.1, forward strand.
AATCATCCTGACTTGCCGATGCTTATGAACCGATGGTGGGGCGAAATTGAAAATGGTTCCCGGCGCGACCAAATTTCACTGCCTTACGCAATACAAACAAGCAAGGTCGAGTGCCATTGGATAACGTCACCAAGTGTCTCAACTAGGAACCACCGTAAACTAGTTCTGGTCGATCATGAACGTCATTGCGATACGTTATCTATAGGACAGTTAAATACCGAAATTTCAGCGCCGCCCTTTCGCGAGATACGGGAAGCTCGGATTGCAGCACAGGCGGGACGGCGAATGGACGTAATAGTTTGTGTCCACAATGCGCTTGAATGTGTTCAGCGCTGCTTGGCCTCTGTCGCCGCTAACAGAGACCCGTCATGCCATCGGATCATAATTGTGAATGATGGATCAACTCTCGATACTGGAGATTGGCTGCGCGAATTTGTTAAACAAAATGAGAATTGTCACCTCATTGAACATGATGTCGCGCAAGGCTACACGCGTGCGGCCAACGCAGGCATGGCGCTGAGCGCTGGCGAAGCCTTGGTATTACTGAACAGCGACACCGAGGTTCCTCCTTGTTGGATTGAAAAGCTCTTCGACACATTCGACACATTCCCGGACATTGGCATAGTGGGCCCCTTGTCGAACGCCGCAAGCCACCAATCCTTACCTGATCATCGCAGCAGTGCCGAAAATACAGCAATCAACGAATTGCCAAACGGCTTCAAAGTAGCTGACATGGATCGCTGGTGCGAACAGCAAGCAGACAACAATGCAAGCGCTCTTGTACCATTAGTTCACGGCTTCTGTTTTGCGATTCGGCGTGAGTTGCGCGATGCGATAGGTGGCTTTGATGAGTTGGCGTTTCCCCACGGATATGGAGAAGAAAGCGACTACTGCATGCGTGCAGCAAACGCCGGGTTCCTGTTAGCGATCGCCCTTCACACATTCGTATTTCACGAAAAATCGAAGAGTTATGAGACCGAAAAGCGACAGGCACTTATGAAGAACGGGTCCGAGAAGCTTCGTGAGGTCCATGGTCAGGACCGCGTCGCGAATGCCGTAAAATCGATGCAAGAGAACCCAGCATTCGCCCGCTTACGACACCTTTCAAGTTTTTTACCGTATAAGATTGAAGAGTTGGGTACCAGATGATGGTCTTTTGACTGCGCTGCCAACCGAATGTTGGATCATTCGCAGCTAGAGTTTTTTTGCTGTATCCGCCCCTGGCTGGACGGGGAGCGCGTGAAGGCATTGAATTTTACGGACGCGCACAAGGTGGTCGCCATAAAGCATGGCTAGCAGGGAATGCTGATCGACGTGATCTGCCGCAGGGCGTGAATGAGGTAGGCCCCTTACTTCAACCGGTAGAGGAAACACGCGGGCTGTCGCGAACGGAGGTCCGCAAGCTTGGCTTGGCGATGTTCTCGCACGCATCGCAGGTCACCCGACAACCCGGCTCCATGAGCTTCTGCCATGCAATCGGGCGTTGTGCACCGAAGCGATCGCCGGATAACCCGGCCTACGCGCCGGTCTCGATCACAGCGTGGCCTTCACCGGACAAATACTTCTCTTACAGCAAACGGTCTCATTTCAGGGAACCACGTTCAGCCAACAAATTTATGCGCTTAACCGGTGCCGATCAATGTCGAAAAACCTCTTGCACCGCAAGGGCCTCCGACACATGAGCCTGACTCAACCTGAAAACATGCAAGGACGCACCAAACCGATGGCAGCCCACGTCGACAGCCCCCCACAATTGGTTAGTCGCAAGCGAGTAGTCGTGATCGCTTGGGATATGGGGCACAACCCGGTTGGACGCGCGTATTTGCTAGCCGACGTACTGAGTAAGAATCATGATGTAACACTGATAGGCCCACTGTTTAAGCGATATGGGGGAAAATTGTGGGGGCCACTGAATAATTCAAACATAAAAATCCGTACTTTTCCGGCTGAAAAGATGGATGATTTTATTAACTCTTCGATAAAATTTATCCGTGATATAGAGGCTGATATAGTTTACGCGTGCAAAGCGCGTTTGCCGAGCATGATTTTAGGCTTACTTTTTAAATATAATTGTAATTGCCCTGTAATCTTAGACATAGATGACCATGAATTATCATTTTTTCCAAATCGTGCACCGCTCACGGTGGATCAATGTATTAAGGGGCAAGATTCCATTGAAGGTTTAGAATTGCCTTTCGGGGAGGCGTGGACGCGTGTTTGTGAAACGCTAATTCCACACTTTGATGGCGTCACAGTTTCTAATATCGTGCTTCAGAAGCGTTTCGGAGGAACCATCGTTCGGCACGCTCGGGATGAGGAAAAATTTGCACCCGATGCTTCCGTGCGAAATCGGGTGCGTGCTCAGTTCAATTATTGTGAGCGCGATCGCGTAATCTTGTTTTTGGGCACGCCGAGGGCTCACAAGGGTATTTTCAGGATTGCTGAGGCAATGCGGCGCATTGGCGATGAACGGCTGGTTCTTTGTATTATCGGCTCGCCCAACGATCGGCGCATTGAGCAGCAGTTGGTCGACTTCTCAGGAGCCAGAATTGACTTGCATGAAGACCGGCCTTGGGAGGATCTTCCAACCTTGGTCCATTTGGCAGACGGCGCCTGCCTCTTTCAGCAAGAGGCGTCGGCGATTGCTGAATACCAAATACCTGCCAAGCTAACTGACATGCTCTCAGTCGCAGTGCCGGTGGCAGTAACCGATGTTCCGCCTTTCACCGACGTGCCTTCTCCTAGTGTCATCGTAAAAGTGCGTAGCGAGCATCAAATTGACGCGTTTCTTCGTTCAGTAGCAAATGGAACTGCTGGCGGACAAAAATTTAAAGAGGCTTCACGTCAATATTTTATCGATGAGCTGAGCTACAAAACTGCATCAGAACGAATTGAAGGTGCATTTGAAGAAGCAGAAAAAAAATACCGGAAATGGAGCGATGAGATTGTACAACTCTTTTCGTTTTTAAAAACCCAGTTTCGAGTAGAAATCCCCACAGACACTCCCTATTGGAGCAAGGCGAGTATTGGAGCCCCGGCAATCAAGAAAGACCGGCCAATTGATATTGCTTTTTTTTGGAAGCAAAATGACACCGGCATATATGGGCGGCGGCATGACATGCTCATCAAATATCTCGCCGGACACCCTCGGATTGGTCGAATCGTACAGTTTGATGCGCCAATGGCGCTTCGCCAGTTAAGCCGAGTTGAGCATGGCGACGGGTCATTCATAGATCAAAACAATCGGATCCTAGCGAACGTGTTTTCGCGGATTGTTCGGAGTGCAGACAGCGAGAATATTGCGAACCGTGTATTCGTTCACCGAGATGGCGAGCAAGCCCAAAGCTTTCTTGGTGGCGATCTCCCCGCTAAGGACGACTATGCTGATTGGGTGCGCCGCCAATTAGCTGAGATCGCTCCAGTTCGCAGTTTCGTAAGTTGGGTGACCCCCGTGGTTTTTGATTATCCTCAGTTGCATGATGAATTGAAATTCCAGCTAAGCATTGCCGACATCATCGATGACCAGCGCGCTATGCCGACAACCCCAGACTATAAGGCCAAGCTTACGCAGAGTTATGTCGACACTCTAAAAAGGGTGGATATCGTCTTTGCCAATTGTATGGCTGCCGCTAAAGCATTCGCCGAGATCAGGTCAGATGCGCACATTGTTACTAACGCAGCCGAAATTCTAAGGCCGATTGAACCGAATGCAGTAGCGCCATGGGAGCTTCGTCGATTTAAGCGCCCTATCATAGGTTACGTAGGCAACCTCCGCGATCGGATCGATGTCGAACTAGTTGAGCGTATGGCAGTTGAGCAGCCTGACTGGAATATTATCCTAATAGGTTCAGCGCATCGTAATCCACCCGTTTTGCGGCTCCGGAAACTTAGCAATGTCCACTTTCTTGGCGTTAAGCCATACGAAGTTGCATTAAATTATATGCGATTTTTTGATGTAGCAATTATGCCGCATTTAAATAATGAAGTTTCCGATTTGATGAATCCCCTGAAGCTATATGTGTACTGCTCGGTAGGGGTTCCGATAGTTACGACCGCAGTATCCAACATTGACGAAATGAGAAAAATTGTAAATGTCGCGAATAATCACGATGAATTTATCCAAATGGTATACTCAATCGTAGCAAATGTCTCTGGTGATTTCAAAGATAGAGCTTCCAATCTTCCAATCGAACACTCGTGGGGTAGTCGGGTGGAAAAAATTGTGAGCGTGATCGATGAATTCGTTAAGCAATGACGTTGTCTAGCCTGGATTATTGACTTGACCTCCTGATTTTCTTTCACGAGCGATTAGAGTCTGGCCTGAAGGACGGACAGACTGCACTGCTACCCAACCTCGGACCACTCGGGTCTGGAGTTTTCCGCCTTGCTCAGATCCGGTGGGCTGGTTTCACCGGCTGAGTTTGCCAGCATGATCGGGGGGATATTCCCGATCGCGCTGTGCGGTCGTTCTTCGTTGTAGTGTCTACGCCACGCCTCCAGCTTTTCGCAAGCATCTTCCAGCGACAGGAACCAGTGGGCGTTCAGGCATTCGCTGCGCAGCTTGCTGTTGAACGCCTCGATGAACGCATTGTCCGTAGGCTTGCCAGGCCGGCTGAAGTCAAGGATCACACCGCGCTGGTAAGCCCACAGATCCATGTCCCGAGAGATAAACTCGCTGCCATTGTTTACCCTGATCGTCTTGGGGTAGCCGATCTTTCGGCACGCCCGGTCCAGTGTCGCGTCGACGTTCTCGCCACGGTAGCTGAACCGAGGGTCGACCACCGGCGATAGCCGTGAGTAGGTGTCGACCACCGTCAGGATGCGCAACTTGCGACCCGTTGCCAGTTGGTCGTGCACGAAGTCCATCGCCCACACATCGTTCGGCCGGATCGCCGGGGCACGATCCTCGCGCAGCTTCGCCTTGACCCGCCGCTTGGGGGTCTTGTTGCGCAACTGCAAGCCCAACTCCCTGTAAAGCCGATAGACCTTCTTGGCGTTCACAATCCAGCCCTCGCGGCGCAAGATGTGATAGACACGACGATAGCCGTAGCGAACGTGCGTCTCGCAGATCTCCTTGATGCGCTTCTTCAGAAAGGCCGGATCCGTGCGGCGGGACTGATAGTGGTAACTGGAAGTGTCGAATGGCAGAACCCGGCAGGCCCTCCGGATCGACACGCCCCAGTCCACCAGCATCCCGTCGACCGGATCCGGCCTCAGAGCTTTCGTTTGATAACATCCTGCAGCAACTCGCGATCGAGCGTCAGATCGGCGACGATCTTCTTGAGCCGGCTGTTCTCGTCCTCCAGCTCACGCAGCCGCCGCATCTCCGATGGCAGCAGCCCCGCGTATTTCATCTTCCAATTGAAGTAGGTCGCCTGGCTGATCCCCGCCTTCCGGCAGATCTCAGCAACCGGCGTTCCTTCCTCGCCCTGCTTGATGACGAACGCCTTCTGCGCGTCCGTGAACTTCGATGCCTTCACGCCATACCTCCTCGCCCAGCCAAGGAAACTTACGGCGGAAAACTCTACCCGCAAATGGTCCAGTTTTCAGGTGGCAGAGCACTCGGCGACCCTTGCCTGCGGATATTCCTAGACGGTTCGACTCTTTTAACGTTTTACGCCATGAGATTGCAATGCACGCTCATTGGCTGAAATCTCTCGGTCGAGAGAGGCATCGTTGGTGAAAACCCAATTACCATGGCTGGCATGAAGTTCCTTGATATCTTCCCCATTATCAGAAATCGTCGACATATGAACGATGCAGTTCCGTCCGCCCGCGCGCCCTTGAAATAAAACCCCGTATTGAGCATTGTTCGTGATCTCACAATTTGTCAAAATGACATTTGAGGCGTTGGAAATCATTACACCTGTTTCGTTGTTTTCGGAAAATTTTCCAGATATCAAAACGAATTCAAGCGCCTTTTCTGCAGAACCGCTCAGTGAAACGCCTCGTTTGCAATTTTTGGCGCTTCCTTCGACAACGACATTACGCAACGCCCCGTACGCGGAATCTAGCATGATTCCATTGCCCGTAGTGTCTTTAACATGTGCGCGGCATCGCACACCAATCCCTCCATCAAGGTGAACTGCCGAGTGCATTTTGTCTCGCCCGGCGTCACTCACAATGATATCGATATACATGTTTGACGCGTTACTAGTGGAAACACCCGACCATCCCAGCTTGTGCATATTACAGTCTCGAACTGTTATTCTATCAGAACCATTGAAATGCACCGCTGTTTGTCTAATATCGATAAAATTTGCCTCCTCGACCATCACATCGTGGGCATTCTTTATGTAAATTGCACAACAAAATGTAAGTGCTTTGTGATGAGGTTGACGCTCCTGTGTGTCACCATTCCCATCGACCGAAAAGCCTCGCAGCAATATCGATCTGTTTCCTCTTACGTGATCCGCATTCGTGAAGAGATGACAATGACTTGCGCGGGCAAGTATGAGTTTTGTCCGAGCCCTGCCAGCACCGATCATGGAGGTATTCGAGGGGAGAAGGATGGTCTGGGAAATCAGATACTCGCCTGGAGCGAAAAAAACGGTCACGCCTTCCGGATAATCGTTAGCGATTTTATAGAGAACGCTCAAATCTGTTGGCGTAATACACAGGACCGGCGGTTCGGGCTGCACTCCAGTTTCGAGCAATTTCGTAACTATTTCCGAATTTGAATTCAACATTACTCAGCGCCTTTCCGTGCGTTGCTCGTGTGGGGTCACTTGGTCTCTCGCTGCGAAAGTGCTGTGCTGCCGCCGGGCGTGCGCCTCGTTTGAAGGGACCATTTTGCGCGCGATAAAAGTTGCATTCGGAATTCCTTCTACGACCGGCGCGGACCTGCGGATCGACGTTAATTTAAGGCCCGCCTGACGATGCAAATCGAACAAGTCACCGCCCCAATCTGTTACGACGAGACTCTTCGAACCATCACCGGCAATATGATAACGTGGCGGTAAGAGGTGCTCCACCTTACCATCATAAGCTAGTCTAGCCCTAACCGAAGAAACCTTCGGAAAAGGATAAACAACTGGCATCGTGAATATATGAACACCATTTGGCTTGAGGACTCTCTCAATTTCTGAAAATACTTTTAGAGGATCGAAAACATGCTCTAGTACCTCCATTGAAATCATTAAATCAAAGCTTTGATCTGAAAATGTGAGTGCTCTGAGATCTTGACAATACACTCCGTCGCGGATTTCTCCGAGTCTGGCGTCCTCCCAAAAATACGACTGAACGTAACCCGGCAAATTTTTGAGACGCGCCGCGATAGGACCGGTAATCCCCGCTTCATAGATGGCTAGATGGTTCATTCCACCGGATTCGACGAGGCGGCGCAGGTCGAGGAAGGTGCTATCCCCGAATTCATCGACAATAATTTGAGCCAAGTCTCGTTGCCGCATCATCGATCGGCAATTTGAGCAACGAAAGTTGTCACGAGCGGCGATTCCAGCTTCGACGTTCAATATTCCACGGTTTCCGCAAACACTACAATGAAACAACATGCATTTACCCTTTGTATTTTTCCATGAAAGGTTTCTAATGAATTCCCGTAAGTTTTGTCATTTTGACAATCATTCGGGTATAATTGGGAAAATATTGCATTCCTATACTGTAATCTAGGCCGATTTTATGGGCATGATGGCTTGCCAGCCTCGATCGAAGCATTTGAACCTCATCGTCCTTCGTTGATTCAACGTTTTTTTCAACGAAACAAGAAATTAATGATGTGAACTGACGCAGGTCGGGTGGCACATGCCCTTGATGGGCCGGCTTTGCCAGTCGTTTTGACCGATGCTGAATGAGCGGTCCTCGGGCCGTTCTTTCTTCGCCTTGGTTAGCGTCCGCGCTGGCAGCGTAATTTCTAGGGCGTAAATTCATAAATTGGTTTGCGACAAGTACGCTCGGTTGACTCAAGGCTTCAGGAAGGAGCTTTAGATGACGCGGCAGCGATACGAACTGATTGACGGGGAATGGTCGATTTTCGAGCCACTGCTGTCTAACAAGCCACGGGGTGTTCCCCGCGTTGATGACCGGCGTGTGCTGAATGGCATTCTTTGGCGGTTCCGCGCCGGCTCACCGTGGGGCGGGATATCCTCTCGCTAGGCCCGAAGGCCTTACGCGGACCGAAACTAAGGTGCCTATCCGCCCATTTGTTGTTTCCGAATGCTCGATCCTAAAAGGCAAAATGCCACCGTAATTGCGGTGACCTGAGCACAGGAAGTGCAAATGAGTGACAAGCGATGAAGTACAGACAGGGAAGTGTGGCCGCAGCCATCAAACGACTGGCGAACTCGATTGAGGCTGAACTGGAGGCTGGTAAGTCTCGAGCCTCGATCCGTCGCCAACTGATGGATGCGAACTCGATCGGAAGTGTCAGTCAGGCACACTTCAATCTCGTGCTTGCCGATCTCGGGGTAGGCAGACAAGCGGCGCAGTCGGCTGACGTCAGGACTTTGCCTGATTTGCAGCCCGTCCTCGATGACGCCGAGCAGCGTGATCCGGGCAGTGCTAAAGTTCTCACAAATGCGGAGCTGTTTGTTGCGCAGGCAAAAGCGATGGGGGTCACAGGTCGAAAGGGTTCGTTGTTTGAAGCAGTAAGACTGAGTGCGATCGAGCGCACTTCGTCAAACAAAAGCGCGTCATGACCAACTTGGTCGCAGCGTTTAGAGGGGGGGCCGTCGCCCCCCCTTTTTTAGACTTGCGAAGGAAAATCATACGTCAGTGAACTATGGTATCGACGAAGGTTGCCTCAGCAACAGCAGAATAATAAATGACTGAAATAGAACATTCCTCATATGGTGATGTGAGGAACAGGGCGGAACTCGGTATAAATAAGAGCAGTTTCAGATTTTTAGGCGCAATATTGCAAACAGGGATGCATAGTCATTCAGCCCTGTTTGCTGCGCGTCTTCGCAAGCTCCGATGGGGTAGCCTCCGGCGGTCCGCAACAACAACTGATTTTTGACAGAGATTGGCCGAGGTGTTCAGAAATATCTCTCAGGCGCTTCTCAAAAACACGTGGTCTATCCTAGAATGGTAAATGCCCAATCAACACGAAATCGACATCGCCCGCGCCCGTGCTGCTCTCGCCAGCATTGAGGCCAAGATTGCGCAACACAGTCAGGGGCCCAACCTGACCGCGTCAAGGTCGCCCATAGACAATCGAACGGCGCGCACAGCAACGGCATTATCCCGGGCCACATCGATGCGCAATGATCGCGCCGCCGCACGCCGATCCCTGCGCGGGCCGCAACTGAGCTCGGTGCCCGATCTTGGCATCACGTCCGACCAGCACATCACCGGGAAGGCCTCAACCTACCGGAAGACCTGGGCAGATGATTGGGGCGCAGAAGATATGTCGCGTGAGATGGTCAAGGACTCGGCCATTACCCTGACCCCGAAATTTTGGGCTCCCATCAGCCGCCCCATTCGTGCAGCCACGCCGCAAGGCGTCACCAGCTTTCACTTCAGCTACTCAACCATTTCGAAGGTCTCGAAGGAGGTGATCACCCAGTCGGGCACCAGATTGCGGCCAGGAGCGGTACGCGAGCATTCGCGATATCTCGAGCGGGAAGGTGCCGTCGCCCGTTTCGACCGGGACGATCACACGCTGCTGCATTCTGACGGATCGAACACCACGGAAAGCCGCGCGCTTGAAGGCAGCGACTATATCGAACGTCAGGAAGCTCTGGCCGTCAGCCGGGACGGGCAGTTGGCGCTGTTCACGAACATTTCTGACGATCCGGAAGAGCGTCGTGAATTTTGGCTGCTTGTCGAACATCACGCCAACGAGCGCGGGGTGGACCGCGTGACCGTCACGCCCCACGCCAATCCTGAATTTTGGGCCAGGGTCAGGGCAGACCCCAATTGCCCAGAGACCTTACAGGCCGCGCTCGATACGACACCCGCCGGACAGCAGACCAAGATCGCCGTCGCCAGCAACATTGACTTGCGCAAGTTGCTGAAGCGGTATGGATGGCGGCAGCAACGCCGCAAGCGCGAAGGCGAGACCCGCAAAGACTACAATGCCGCCGTCATTCAGTATCAGGCGCAGACCGGTATCAAGTTCCATGATGGTCGCGACGGCCAGACACAATTCCGCGTGGTGGGCGAACTGCCAGCCGAGGTCAGCCATGAAGCACGCCTTCGCATAGTACGCGCGTTCGCCGAGCCATTTGCCAAGCAGAATCTGCCCTTTATGATCGTCATGCACGCGCCTGACCACAGCAACAACGACAAGAACTGGCACTTCCACCTGATCTATCATGATCGGCCCGTCGCTCGCTTCGTCAATGATCCGCACGACCCCATGCACGATCATCTGCGCCCGTGTCCGAGTGACGGGCCCAGGAAGATTACAAGCAAGGCGAAGGCGCTTGCCCAAATCGGGCTGCCACACATGGAGCAGTTCGTTGGTCGGTGGAACTTTGACGTCCCGCTCCATACCAAAACGAAGTCTCGCAATACCAAAGAGACCTATCCTTTCGGCCAGCCTGAGCTCCGGGGTGCTTCAATTCCCAGTGTAAAGATGCAGCGGGCAAGACTTGCCGAGCTCACCAATATCGAACTCGAACGCGCTGGCGCCAGCAGGAGGGTCGATCCGCGCACCTTTGAACAAATGGGGATCGACCGTGAACCGGACGAGCACCTGTCGAGCAGTCGGTCTCAGCTCGAGGAGCGCGGCATACCCACCGCGGTAGGGCAACAAAACGAGGACCGGCAGTGGCGCTATCGGATAGGCCACCTCGAAGCCGCTTATGCCAAAGCGGTGCAGGAACTCGAGGCCGAAACGCTGCAACTGCGCCGAATGCTCGCCGCGCGAAAGCCGAAAGACGAGGTCGCCGAGACAGCCACAAGCCTGATCCGAGCCTATGAGCATTGCAAGGCTGCGGCGCTTGAGCACGATCACATCGCCCGAATGCTGGCAGAGCAATATGACCGGACCGCCTCGCGCGCGAAGAAGGTCGAGCAGGTCTGCATAAAGCATTTGTCGGCTATCGAGGCTGGCAAGGCGAGCAAACGCCTGCGTAAGGAGGAGCAGGCTTACCGTGATCGCCTAGATGAAGCGCGGGCGCATCTTGCCGGCTTGAATATCCTGCTCGGGGACGAACTCGCACAAATCGACCGATCGCAGGTGGTAGCCGCAAGGTATGAGGCCGAGGCGAACCGCCTGCGGGCAGAGTTCGGGCAGGTTCTCGACTGCGCGATGGAAGAAGCTGCTGCTGTTGCTGTCCCACAACGCCAGTCGGACAGGTCCAGTGTACTGCCGGTAGATGCGCTGCAACCGGGTGCTCAGGAAGATCGCCAGCACCGCAGCAGCAACAACAACACGAGCCCGCCCAAGCGCATGCTTACCACCGAGGGGATGGATGCCTTCATCAAGTACGTGCTCGAACAGAACATTCGTCTCGTGCTTCGGGACCGGGTGGTCGTGCCCAAAGTGGAAGATCCCCGCATTGCCGAAATTGTTGCGGCGGCGAACTACCACGAACTCATGCCCCGTCTCACCGACATTCACGCAGAGCAGAACCAAGCGCGCGACGACCTGCTTGAGGTGATCACGGATAACCCGGCGCTGGTCACATTCCGCCGACGGGAGGATGGCAGAACAACAGCGGCGTTACGGTCGCCTGATAAACGCCTACAGGCTGCCCTGCGGATGCATTTTAACGACCCACAGGTTCGAAAGGCGTTGTCGTCGATCCATCGTGCTGATGATAACAGCGGCAACAGCAACAGCAACAGCAACAGCCGCAGCCCGAACAACAACATCGCAGCCGCCGCCACTGCGATAGAGCAGCGCGTTGCTGATCATGCCGCTACTGAGCCGGCCAGTCCGGTTCCGCCTAGTGGTCAGCCTTCAGAAAAGCTCACCGACCAATTCGATCGGGAGGCGGAGCGCGCGCGTATCACGGCCGCCAAGTTTGGGCAGCCTCTAGTGCAGGAACTTAGAAAGGGCCTGCATCCCCTCCTTGACCAATGGCTGGAGGCCAAAGCCAAAGAAGATGAAAGGGGTCAGCAAGCCGCCGCTGAGGCTATTGCCAGCGAACCTGCCCTTCGTAGCCGATTGAAACCTCTTTCCGGCCCTCATGCCGAAGCACTTCGTCTTCATCTCGCTGCAACTGAAAAAAAAGCACTTCGGAAGGATGAGGCCGAACGAAAGCTGCGGCAACAGCAACTGGCTCTGAACCTTCAGCTTTCAAAGGGGAAGGGCTGATATTGATTGCTGTTGCCACGATACAGCACTTTCAGAAATTTGCTGCTCGCCGAGGGTACCGGCGCTCCACCTCTGCAGCGATCGCGGTATCGGTTTCGCGCCGCATACGGTTGTCGTCTACCAGCCTTAGTGTGACACCGGCCACGTCGCTAAACTCCAGAACAGTATCGGTATAGCCTACCCGATCGCAGCGGGTTTCCGAGGAGCGGCACCACCACGTCGACCCAAGACTGTCGCGCGCGATTGTTGGCTTGCCATATTTTGCCATGACATCACCTCGCATTCTTGATGCGTCGATCCGATTTGAATTCAAAGAGAGGCTAACCTCGCTCACTCGATTACCGGACGGCGTCTCACTAAAGCTCACGATAACCTGTTCGCCCGCAGGTCCTTCGCCAGAGAAGTGTCGGATATGGATACCCTCACTTGCATAAGGAAGCGACGGCTCACGCTCTCGCAGTTTCTTCGTTAGCAAGGCATGATAATCTGATTTGTCCGTATTGTCGGCGCCCACGGCATAGCCACGGGCCTTGAGCGCTGCACGAGCCTCCACCGGGCTCATGCCAATCATGACGCCAGCAATATCGAATTGACGTGGATCGCCCTTTTGAGCGGCAGACGCCGATGGCTGCGCCAGAGTGGTAGTGGCGACAAATGGTGTCGCACACGCAGCGATAGCCAAGGCAACGGCAGTAGTGGCTTTCATCCTCATCATTTCTCTGATTTCCTCCTCACGAACCGCAATGGATTTTCATCTCGACCCGGTCGAAATACCGCTCCCCCACACCCGTAAACGACACAGTGTGCACCGTGAACGCATCGCTTTCAGGTCCAGCAACACCCCCTGATACAGGTGCAATTTCGTACACTTGGATTGCAAGGTCGTCGGCGAGCCACTGGGTGTCATCGAACTCGGAACTTGCGTCAGCCGGCGGCGACAGGAATTTTTGCGGTACCTTCGGATACCGGATCTTTCCGTTGAACCGGATTGTAGCCACTGGGTCGCCGAAGTCCCATGTGAATGCTTGCTTCTTGCCGATGAAGCCGGTGCAAAAATTACCCGAGCTGCCGGGCAGAATGCCGAAGCCAGCTTGGTCGCGCGCGTTGCCCCGCCCGAGTAAAGTCTCGACAGGCGTTAAACTGGTTTCAGATAGAATAATGTCGCCCGAGCCGGCGGGCAGCGGATAATCCCACGCAGGTTCCCCATACGTGTCGTCAGCGAATATTGACGAGATCATCGTGCCTTCGGGCAAGGTCCTGTCGGACACGGTCACAGCCAACGCCGGAACGCTTTCCGGACCATCCCACAAAGCGGCCAACGGCAAGTGACCGACCGAAAGGTGGCCGACCTCCTTCGCCTTGTTACCTTCCATCCGCCAGACCCGCGCTCGGCATCCGCCAGAGCCGCAATGGCCTGGGCCGCGCAGATAGCTGACATAATAACCGCTGTCCCCGACTGGCGCCCAAGCGACTGCATCTTCCACGCTCGCCTCAGCCAAGATCGCAGCACGAATCGCGTCAGGGATCGGGGTGGGCAAGTATGTCTCGGTCTCGTCCTGCGCCATGCCGGGCGATGTGAGCCAGAGAGCAAAACCCGCAATCCCGCACGTGCCGATGCGTTTTGCCTTGACGCGAAGCGCGCTCACCAGCGGATCGTCCACGTGCCGACCGCACGGACATCGCGGGCCGCACCATCAGCGCTGGTGCCGAGGCGCAGCGCCGAGCGTTCACCCTGCTGTTCGTAGCCAAACGTCAGTCGCGGGCTGATCTCACCCGAGAAGTCGACCTGACGCTGACCGAAGGTCAGGCTGCGATTGGCAAGGTCGTAACCGTTGCCGACCGTGTAGGTAGCCTGAGCATTCAGCGCGACCAGCTCTTGGGCAAGACCCAGGGTTGCCCGTCCGCGGAACACCTGCCGGCCGACATTGAAGCCGAAGCGTGCACTGGTGAAAGTGTCCGCATCGGTGATCAGCATGTCGCTGCCGACCTTGAGGCGAGTAGCGCCAAGGCTGGCATAGCCGTCGAAGCTCCAGGCGCCGGCATCGAAGCCGGAAGCGACCTCGGTGAACAGGGTGGTCGCCCCATCGCCGAACCGCAGGGCGCCTGCACCCACCGGAGTGCCGAACACCGCGCCGGTTTCGTCCAGCACGCCCACCTTGAGCGTGCCAGCCTTGCTCTGCCAGCGCACCACGGTGCCGATTGTGCGGGTATCCGCCTGATTGCCGGCATAGGCCATAACGGCCAGGCTTCCCTTGCCGATTTTGTGGTTCAGACCGATGTTCGTCTGAGCCAGCGGCGAGTAGGCAAACATCGCGTCCGACGTGGGCGCCAGGCCCATGATGTCGCGCTGGACATCGTCGGTCGAGTTGAAGCCTGCAACCACCGAGGTGTTACCACCGATGTTCATGCGGAAGTTGGCATTGGTGAGCATGGTGGTGCGCACTTCGCTTCCGTCCGCATTGCGGTGGATCGTCGGCAGGCTGGCGAAGCCGAGTGTTGCACTCGATCCCGGGCCCAGCCAGCCGGCGGTTCCTGCGCTTGCCTGGGCTTCCATTCGGCGACGCAGCCAGTGTCCGCTGGCTGCAGCGTTATCTGGACGCACGACCATCGAGGCAAACGAGCCGTTGAAGTCGCGGCCGTATGCATCGAGCACCGTGATATTGCTCAGTGCAGTGCTGATTGAGGTATCGCAGTTCACGCACTCCGCACCCTTGGCAGTTCCGCCGAAAGCATTGCCAACGACCATGACGGCATTGTCGATCGACAGCGACTGCGAACCATTGTTCAGCGTCGGATTGACCGGCGAGAGCGCCGCCCGGAAGTCGATCAGACCCCGACCGAACACCGGATCGACGCCAGGCTTTCCGATATCGCGGGCAGTGTTGAGAATGATCTCACCTGCCTGCTGACCGGTCAGCTGCGGCCACTTTTGCAGAATGGTTGCCGCAAGAGCGGTTGCCACCGGCGCCGCCGAGCTGGTGCCGCCGAAAGGAGCGATCCCACCTGCGAAGGGCGAACCAGGGCGCGTCACAATGTTCGTGCCCGGAGCTGTTACGCAGATATCCATCATGGTGCCACAATGGTTGGAATATTCGGCGATGGTATACCGCTCTTCGAACGCTGGATCGAGAGCCACCACAAACAGCCATGCCGAGCGGTTTGCAGAGGTGACGTTGACAGCGTCTTCAGGGTTTGTGCCCTCGTTGTTACCTGCCGAGTTGATCAGCAGGCCACCCTGAGCGCCGAACTTTTGAACCGCGGCTTGTAGATCAGTACGCGGGCCGGTACTACCGAGCGAACGGTTCACGACCTTGAGGCCGATTTCGGTCGCATAGTCCAAAGCTCGCACGTCCCATACGTAGGTCTGCACCTTCGTGTCTGCATTGTAATCGTCGACGCGAAGTACGACGATGTTCGCTTCAGGCGCATAGCCCATGGCACCCAGGTCGTTGCGACGACCTGCGATGATCTGGCTGACTGAATTGCCGTGGTTCGAGTTTTCATCGCCGATGACATTGCGATCAGCGCGGACGCCGCCAGTGATCACCTGACCAAAGTCACGCGAACGCGGATCGATGGCCCCGTTGAGATCTTCAGCAGCTGTTCCGCGTGCACCGTTGTCGATGACGCCGACAGCAACACCCTTACCTGTCCATCCGTTGTCGATCGCGTAGAGCGCATTGACGAATTCGGTCGCGTTGTAGTTGCGACGGAACTCGACGGTATCGTTCGACGAACGGATCGGCTGCTGATCCTTCGGCGTGATCACATATCCCGACGGCGGCAACACCGGAGCGCACGGATCGGAAAGCGTGCACGGGGCGGGCGTCGGCGTTGGTGCCGGGGTAGGCGTCGGAGCCGGCGTAGGGGTTGGAGTGGGAGCAGGGGTTGGGGTCGGCGTTGGAGCCGGGGTCGGCGTTGGAGTGGGCGTTGGAGCCGGGGTCGGCGCCGGGGTGGGTGTTGGTGTTGGCGTTGGTGCCGGCGTTGGCGTAGGTGTCGGAGTAGGTGAGGGGGCTGGCCCAGCAATCGGGCCTGTTGGCGGGGGCCCAACAGAAACCGGGCCGCCACCCCCACTGCTGCCACCACCACAGGCAGCCAGTGTGATGCTGGCAGCGCCGCACATCAAAAAGCCCGTCGATCTTCCAAGCCTGCTCATCCGCATCTTTCGCAACCTTCTGTAAACGTCCGTCTCAGTTGCAGGCCAATGAATGACACCTCGTTCACAATTGAGGTTAACAGCTGGGCAAGATTCTGATTTATATAGGGATTGTACTTAACTGAGGTCAGCGCTGTTGTCGCCGTGCCGTCGTCGTTAGCGAGCGTCATCGGCTGAAGCAGACTAGGCCAAACCGCCGTGGTGCCGAGTTAGCAGGGTGGCACAGTAGCCGCGATCCAGCTGCAGCGTTGTCCTCGCTCTCGACCGCGACGCGCAGCGAAGTTCTGAGGGGGGAGGCAGGCAGTGATCTGAGAAGCGGAGGGGAAAAGCCTTTCCGGCGGATCGCCTGCAAGGAGATAAAGATGAATACCGAACTTGATGTCGTGGCCCTACACCGGGGGCTGGCGACCGTACTCGCGCGCCTGATGGATTTGCCATCGCCACCAATCAAAAACGCGCCCTTCGCTGTTGGCGCGATCATGTATGACGAGGGTGACGATCTGCTCGAGCTGGTTATGCGATCGGCTGTGACGATGAAGCAGGATCTGCTCGTTGGTGTGACTAAAAGGCGCTCGTCGGGCGAA
Organism: Erythrobacter sp. R86502; assembly: GCF_042466465.1. Classification (NCBI taxonomy): domain Bacteria; kingdom Pseudomonadati; phylum Pseudomonadota; class Alphaproteobacteria; order Sphingomonadales; family Erythrobacteraceae; genus Erythrobacter; species Erythrobacter sp. R86502. The sequence continues at coordinate 84,332 of NZ_JAXHCJ010000001.1, forward strand.
CTCGTCCGCTCCCTCGTCCTGGTCGTCGCCGACGCTTCCTGTGCGACTGCATACAATGTCGAACCGGCACGCCTCAAACAGGGTCAGCCTGTGCTGCTGGTCAGCCAGCGTCTTGGCAAAGCGTGGCACCTCGTTGGCGGTCAGCTACGCCCGGCCGCCATGCCGTCAGCAGCGAAATGCGAAGCAGGCATCCTGCGCGCGGCGGCTGAGATGCCCAAGCTGCTCGATTACGGTCCCGAGGAAGAGGCCGCTTATCCCGGTATCCAGCTCCGTCCCAAGCGGGGTCACGCAGCAGCAGCCGCCTGAACCTCCGTCATCCAGCCATCCCTTCCAGCGGCGGCGTCTCCACACGGGGACGCCGCCGCAATCGTACCAGGAAAATAGTCATGGATACCTTTGACTTCCCACCAGTCGTCACCTGCGCGCTGTCCATCGTGCGCGATTGCACCGAACTGGCCCCTGCCAGCCGGGCAGTGGCCGCCAGTGCCTTCGTCGTCACCGATGACGAGAAATCCACCACCTTCGACGTCCGCACGGCCGTCGTCTTGCCTGCGCTGTCGCGTCAGGCTGCGATCGAGCACATCGCTGCCATGATCCCGCCGGGCGCGCGGGTCATCATGCGGGCACCTCGACTGCCGCGCGGGCTTGTTCGCCATCTATCGCGGGGGTGGCCCATGCCCGTGCACACCGATGCGCAGGTCTTGGCCGCTATCAGGCCAGATGCCAACGTGCGGTCTGTCACGGTGCCCGAGGAAGCGATGGCAGCCGTGGCGCGGCAATACGGCATCCGCCGCGCGGGCAGGGGCGACACTACCGCGGAGCAGGCCCGTTGCTGCGATGCGGAGGCCCAGGCCCTCTACCTCGTCCACCATTTCTCGAGCCCAAACATGCACGAGCGCACCCGGCTCGCCGCAGCATATCAGGCTTGGGTGGCATTGCAGCGCGCACGCCCCCTCGGCGCATTCGGCCCCTCGGAGATCTTCTAATGACCCAGTCCTACATCGCCTTCGACCTCGAATTCCGCACTGACGAGGCTCTGTTCGAGATGCACCGCCAGATCGATCCCAAGTCCAGCCGCAAAGCTGTCGCCATCAAAACTGTCACCGCAGCCGCCGCGCTGGAATTTACCATCGGAACAAGCGGCGAGATCGCCATCGGAACGCTGGCAAGCTGGACGCTCGCCGACTGGCCTGACGAGGGAGCCCTGGTCGAACAGGCGCTCGATTTCATCCGGCGCCGGCCGAAGCACAAGGTGCTGACCTTCGGCGGGGTGAGCGTTGATATCCCTGTCGTCGTATTGGCAGCCATGCGCCACGGGATCGTCTTGCCGTCCCAGTTACAGGCCAAGCACACTCCGTGGGACCGGTCCCATATCGATCTTGGCCTGCTGATCAAAGGCGCGGGCAAATCCTGGTCGCACCTCTCGCAGGTCTGCCTGCGCTTGGTCATCCCACCAGCGCTCATCGCCGCAAAAGCCTCGCCGATAAAGCCGACGAGCGCTGAGCAATGGGAGCAGCTTCGGCACCATGTCGAACTGGATACGCTGTTGCTGGCGCTTACCTGGTTCGCGTGGTGCGAAGCCCAAGGGCGCGATGGGATCCGTTATCATACGGCCGCGGTCGCGCAGATCGCGGCCTTCCTGAGGCGGCGACCGGAGCACGGGCTAGCCGAACAGCTCGTCCGATATCAGCGCCATCTCGAAGGGGAGATTTCCGCCCAGTATAGCAACGCCGCCTGATGCTATATTGTGGCGCGGCCTCGGGATCATCGGGGGCGCGCCAAGTATTCAAAGAACCCAAACCTATCAGCCAGCCTGAACTGTGGTACAGGCTCGCGTATCCAGCGGGAGGAACTTCAACATCAACCGGGCTTAAGCCGTCGCGACGACCCCCGATCAGGTGACCGGCGGTGAAAATGCCGTGACACGTGTGACAGGTCTATAAGACCTGTCACACGTGTCACACGTTTCACCGAACCGCGGGCGATTGTATCAGCGTTGCGGTCCCTCCTCATTGGCGAATCGCAAGTTTCTCTGTAAGTTGATCGCGTCCACGACCTCCGGATCGTGCCAGATGTAGATGTCATCCTCTACTGAGATTACGCCTTCGGACTGAAGCTCTCTCCGGGCGCGACTAAACGCCTGGCGCTTCGCGGCGGGGCTATCCGCTGTATGCATGGCGTTGAATCGCTCTCGCCATTCATCGACGTGCAGGCCAGCGTTATCACCAAGGGACCATGAGGTGCCTGCGACTGCCGCGCGGATGTAGGTTTCCCGCGCCCACCTGTGGTTCGAGGATGCTTGGGACATTGGCGGCGGCGCCTTTGTTTCGACAAGCACAGCACTGGAGGCACCGTTGCCGATGTCCACACCCTCAAGCGTGAAGGCCAGTGGCGGAGGCTGAGGCGCATCCTTCATTTTGGTGTTCACCAAGGTCACCAAGTTTTTGACCTTTTCCACGCGATACTCGCAGTCGAGGGCTCCTGGGAGCGCGATTGCTCCCCTAGACCGGTCCTTGGCCGAATGCCCACAGTGGTGGACAATCAAGACTGTGCAGCCGGGAAACCTCGCACGCAATCGGTCAATCGTTGCAACGAACTTGCCCATTTCGGTGTTGCTGTTTTCGTCTCCGGGCCCGAAGTTCCTCGCCAGAGTGTCGATGATAATCAACACTGGAGGCCCGTGAAGCGACGCGAGCTCGGCGATGCTCGCCGCGACGGCCTTGGCACTCGATGCATCGAGGAACTGTGCAGAACGCTTCGAGACGAAACATTGGGCATCGCCTAATGGCACACCGCGGTGACGGCTCCACGCCTGGAAGCGGCGGCCAAGACCGTTGTGCCCTTCACCCGCAATGTAAAACACCATGCCCTGCTTCACCTTGCGGTTGTGGAAGTCTGTTCCTGTTGAAACGCTTAGCGCCATGTCGACGAACAGAAATGATTTTGCCGACCCGGGAGCCCCGAAGCCCAAGCCCAGCGTGTCGGTCTCCAGTAGGCCATCGACCACGAACTCGGGCGGGGTGAACCTGAGCTCGCTGGCGTGCACGAACTCGAAGCCACCGGAGCCAGGCGAAGGAGCGGGAGAACCCTCTGGATTCTTGTCCGGGCCTGCGACCTTCTTCACAATGTTGCCAAGGTCCCTGCGGCTGCCACGCCAGTCGATGATGTCGCCACCGTGGGGGAGCCCTGGAAGGTCGACGATTTTCGGAAATGCGCCGGAAGCCAGAAGCACACTGTACGCCTTTTCGGCCTGCCTGCGCCCGGGCTCGTCATTGTCGCGTAAGATGTAAACCACCCGGCCTCTGACAAGGCGCGCATACTCTGGACGCCAATCTTTGAACGAGGTGGCCGTTAAACCCCACTTGGCGAGCTTGTCGGCTTTTGCCTCTCCCTCGGTCATGTAAATTGCTCCACCATCAGGCGCCTGCAGCAGGTCGGGCAACCTGTAAGGAAGGCCCTTTTCGCCCTTGCCGATTTTCCACCCGCCGCTGACGTCCGGAGAGTCATAAATGAACGACTTTGATCTTCCGTTCTCGCCCGGTTCGATACGGTGCTTGCGATAACGTATGCGGCCCTTTTCATCGTGAAAGTAGAACGTGGCCACCACGCGCTGGCCGTTCTTTACGCGGAAGCCAAGGTGGCTTGCGGTTGCGGGGACGCTCATGCTGCACCTCCCACGAACGCGTCGACGCTCTGCACGAGAATGCGCCGGGATCTCCCAATTTTGATGGATTGCAGGGTTCCGTCTGCGAGCAGTTCGTAGACTTTCGTGCGGCCCAGTGACAGGCGCCGCATGGTTTCACTTATCGTAATCAATTCCATTTTTCACTTCCCGTTGACGCGACTCACAGTGAGTTGCGAACGGTCGGTGAGATGCGCGCCAGATCAGGCGTTTACTTCCCAGCGAAACCTCCGGGAAAGCGGCGGAATTAGGTTTTCTGCGGGTTTCAGGCTTCAGATTGCTTGGTCTTGATGGCTCTGAGTATGCCCGCGCAAATCCCATCCATGTTCTTGGGCGCTGGCGCAGACTTCCCGATGCGTTTGTATTCGGCAGCCAGTTCGTCGCGAAGCGATGTTGCGGTGATCCGAGCGATCTCGGCGCTTGGCCTGTCTATATAGCGGAGCGCAATCGTAGCTATGGGCTCCCCGTGCTTTCCTGAATCCCGACCGCTGCCGGGTATTGGATCACGTGCCGGATCCCGCGTAAATCCGGGCGCATGGCTGGCCGCGACCTTGAGGACGTCATCCCTATCGAACTGGATCCCAGTGAAGGTGGTGCGTCCATACACCCACTGTCCAGAGCTCCAGAATGAGGGCGCAATAGTCCCTCTTTGCCTTTGGAAAATGGTTCTCGATATCTGCTTGTTGGAAGCCTCCTTTCCGGACTTTTCAAGTGTGTTGATTGCATGCACGTAGATGCTTCCAACTCCAGCATAGTTCAGGAGAAAGGACTGTGCGGTCTTCCGCGTGTCAAATTTGACGCTGACTAACCTGCATGCTTCGCCAGGGGAGATCATAGTTCGCTTTGCCATCCGGCGAGGTAGACGCAGATTGCCTAAATTTCTGGTTAACTAGGGTAGACGCTGCAGCGGATGCACAGTGTATGATAACGTCGCGATGGCGATTTCCGCTCAGCACCGAGCCTGTTGGCGACCGGTCGACAACCCATCGAGCAGAGAGAGGACAAGTCCTTCGCCCCGGTTTCACAAATTTTGCAGTTGCTCAGCGAAGTTGGCTTTTGGCTTGCGCATCGGCTGCCAGTGCCCGTTTGTAGGCCTTCTCTGTCTCCGTCCTCGCCACTTCCGACTGCCTATCGAAAACTTTGCTCATTATAGCCGAGGCTGGCGACTTGTTCTCAGGTGGCGGGGAAGCGGACGTTCGCGCAATCTCAGGCATAACCGATAGGTCAGCGTGAGGAAATTTCGCTACGAAGGCAGCCACCGACATTGTTGAACCTTCTTTGCCGAACAGCCCACGCGCTTCGGCCCAAGCGCCGTCCTCAGGCAACCATCCGGCTTCAGCGTCTCGCCAAACAAATGCCAGCCCATCAGTAAATTCGATAACTGGGCGATCATCAACAGAGCGGAATACGGTTTGCATTGAAACCTCCGTCCGAGCCTTGTGCGGCGATTGCGGAACACACACAAGAGCCGAGCTTAGGAAAAATCGCCGGCTTGAAAGTGGCCGATAAAGCCTTCCAGCCGCGCCTATTTTCCTGTTAGGAGCGCGGCCTAGCAGGGGAGCCTTCTAAGTGCCCAAAATTCCGTTTGTGTGTCTGATCCAGCTTCGAGCGTGCGGTGTGCCACGTCGCGCCTGACTGATCTGATTGCCAAGGCCAAGGCCAAGGATGCCGATCTGGGGCGGGAGCTGGAGCGGGAGTTTCGAGCGCTGTCTTCGCGCCGCGCGTTTGGCCTCAACTTTGAGCGGCACCGCCCGGAGAATGTCGAGCTTCCCGGTCGCCCGATCCGCGGCTTTGGAAGGTGATGAGCCTTGCTGGCAAGGGCGCTGAGCGCGCGGCCAGCCTTTCCTTGATTTACACCGATGAGCCGGAGCAGGTCGACGCACTGGTTGCCGATTTGTGCGTGGTCGCCGAGTTTCGAGACTACATCTATCCCGGCCTTGTTAGCACCGGGAAGGTTGAGCGCGGCGGGGACAAGCCGTTTCACACCGTGATTAATGGCGAGAATTTCCACGCGCTGGAGGCGCTGACCTTCACCCATCGCGGCAAGGTGGATGCGATCTATATCGATCCACCCTACAATTCTGGTGCAACTGATTGGAAATATAATAATTCGTATGTCGAAAAGGACGACGCTTATCGACATTCAAAATGGCTCGCAATGATTGAGCGACGGCTTCTAATTGCTAGGGAGTTGTTGAATCACAGGCGTTCTATATTGATCGTTACGATTGATGCGCGCGAATATCTCCGTTTCGGCTTGCTCTTGAACCAAATATTTCCAGATGCGCGGATGCAGATGGTGTCAAGTATCATAAACCCAAAGGGCGTTTCGGTTGCGGGTGGCTTCCGTCGAGCGGATGAATATCTGTTCTTTGTGATGCTTGGCGACGCCGCGCCGCAGCGAATCCGTTTGAGCAACGAATGGTCACCATCGTCAATCGTTAGTGGAACATCAAAGGTGATCGCGCCTTTGGAGGAGGAGGGCTTTGCCGAGCAAGGCATTCGGAGGATTGAGCCTGATTGGACATCCATGATGCGTCGTGGCTCTGAAGCTGCACGAGCTGATCGGGAGTCAATGTTCTACCCCATTTATGCTGACCCACTGACCAAGAAGATTGTCGCTGTAGATGAGGCGTTACCTTTGGGCGTCGACGAAGCACCTGAGATAGGCGGTCTTGAAGCTATATTGCCCATCCGTCGAAACAAAGACCAAGGTCGATGGCAAATTTCTTCGACGGAATTGAAGGCGCGGATCAAGCAAGGTCGTATCAGGCTTGGGCGACAAACGTCCTATGTACTAGCGGAAATCGGATGGTCTGTTCTGTTCCACGCTGCGTGGCTTCTGCTTGAGGCCGGCGGTCGGGACATCTTCAGCGCCTATCGCGAGGAATCCAGTTGAGCTCGTTCTGAGAGCCAGTTCATTCGCCGGTAACGGGTGGCAGCCCACACCGCGTTTTTCATGTTTTTTCCATGGAAACCGGCACCATCTCTTCCAAGTCATTGAAAAGATGGTGGGCGCGACAGGGATTGAACCTGTGACCCCACCCGTGTGAAGGGTGTGCTCTACCGCTGAGCTACGCGCCCGGCCAGGGGCCGTGAGGCCCGGACAGGGGGGCGCCTTTAATCCGGCCTTGCCGACTTGGCAAGCGTTGGTGGCGCCATTTCCTGCGAATCCGCGATGGCTCAGCGCGTAACGAGCCATGTCAGCAATCCAAACAGCCCTTCAGGCTGCCTGCGCACCGACATCGGCTTTGTCATCGCCAGAGGTGCGGGGCACTCGGTGCAATAGGCCTGAACGCCGCGTGTTCCCAGCAATCGGTCAGCATCCTTCGCAAGCCGCGTGCCGAGGTTTGCACTGCGTGCTGCCGTCATGGCGAACAGATCGCCGTTGTTGACCGCAGGCACGCGCGCGGCCTGACTGGTGGCCAGCTGGCGAATCAGCAAATCGTAATTGTCGCTCTGTGCGCCTAGATGCACGGCGTGCCAGCCACCATCCTCGAGGCCAGCCTTGGCAGCGGCCCAAGCCAGCGCTTCGTCAAGCCCACCAAATTCGTCGACAAGACCGTTTTGCCGCGCGGTACCGCCATCCCACACACGCCCCTGCGCAATCGCTTCAACCCGTTCGGCGGACATGCCCCGGTTCTTGGCGACCAGCTTTATGAAATCGCTATAGGTGCCGCCGATGGACGATTGCAGCAACGTGTCCATCGCCGGGGTAAATCCCGCGATAAGGTCAGGCTGGCCCGATAGCGGGGTCGTCTGGAAACCATCGGCATTGACGCCCAGTCTGGCGGCGGCTTGTTCGAATGTCGGGATTACTGCGAACACACCGATCGATCCGGTAATTGTGCCCGGTTCGGCAAAGATCCGGTCGCTCGAAGTGCTGACCCAATAGCCGCCGCTTGCCGCGATATTGGCAAAGGACACCGCGACCGGAATCTTGCGATCGCGGTGGCGTTGAATGGCGCGGCGTATTTCTTCCGAAGCAGTGGCCGATCCGCCGGGCGAATCCACCCGGACAACCAGCGCGGCCAGATCATCATCAAGCGCGTCATCAAGCAGGTCGGCAATACGCCTGCCACCCGCGGTTCCCGGGCCAGCGTCGCCATCGACGATTTCGCCTGCGATGGTCACAACGCCAATGGCCTTGCCGCTGCGTTCGGTGCCCAGATCGGCAAGAAAAGCATCAAGCTCGCTGGAGGCATAGGTGCCGGGCAATTCGCTCCACGGGTCCTTGCCCGCCATTTGCGCGACACGGGCCCCGAACTGTGTTCTGTCGCCCAGCCTGTCAACCAAGCCAGCATTCAGCGCCGCGCGCGCCAGATCGCCGTTTGCGCCCTCGATCCAGGCGGCAGGATCGCTGGTCACGCGGGCAAGGGCGAGCTTGGGCCGCGCCTTGCTGACATTAGCCTGCCATTCTTCCCAAATTGCGCCGTACAATCCGGCAAGATTTTCCCGCGCTTCATCCGACATCGAAGAGCGTGAATAGGGTTCTACCGCTGATTTGAACGCACCGACGCGGTAGACCCGCGCGTTGATGCTGAGCTTTTCCAGCAGTTCGGCAAAATACAGCTGATTGCCTCCAGGGCCGGAAATCACGGCCAGTCCCTGCGGGTCAAGCCAAACTTCGCTGGCGTGGGCAGCAAGCAGCATGTGATCGTCGGCATAACCGATGCCATAGGTCAGCACCGGCTTGTTTGCCTTGCGCAGGCGATCCATGGCTTCGCCGATTTCGGTCAGGTGCACCTGACCCCCGCCAAGGAAAATCGTCAGATCAAGCACGACAGCCTTGATCCGGTCATCCCCCGCGGCCGCATCCAGCGCTCGCACGATGTCACGGGCACGGTATTCCCCCATAGGCGCTGTGCCTGAGAGCAGTGCCCCGATCGGGTCGAGGACCGACTTTTCTTCCACCACCACGCCTTCCAGCGCAATCAGCAGCGCACCTTCGCGCACCTGTCCGGGGTTGGGGCGCGCCGACAGGATGCCGAACAGCAACACGAAGAACAGCAGCATGAACAGGAGCACAAGCCCGTCCTTGATCCCCACCAGGACCTTCCAGACCTTGCCAACAAAACTCATGCAATCGTCCCTTTTTATCGTCCGAGCCGATCTAGGGGCTTTGGCCGATAACTTCTATCGCAAACCTTACGCGACGGGTTGAGCAGCGGATGCGGCTCGACTAGGGGCTTTGGCTTGATGAACGCGCACGAAACTTCATCGGCTTCAGGCCGATTTCCAGCCGGGCGACTGGCGTTTCCCCATCGTGATCTGACCGGAATCGGAAAGCTGCAGCGGCACGAGATACTTTATCTGCTGCACGAAGCCGAACAATGGGTCGCGCTGAACCGCCAGCGCACCAAGCACAGCGATCTTCTTGCAGGGCTTACGATCATCAATGCGTTTTTCGAAAACTCGACACGGACGATGTTGAGTTTCGAAATCGCGGGCAAGCGGCTGGGGGCGGATGTCGTTAACATGCACGCTGCCACCTCAAGCGTGAAAAAAGGCGAAACGCTGATCGACACCGCGATCACATTGAATGCGATGCGCGCTGATGCGATCGTGATCCGTCACGGATCGTCCGGCGCAACCGGGCTGATTGCCGACAAGGTCGATTGCCCGGTGTTGAACGCAGGCGACGGCAGCCACGAACACCCGACACAAGGCTTGCTTGATGCCCTGACGCTGCGCCATGCGCTGGCTGAGAGGGGTGAGGGGGCAGAGGATTTCACCGGCCTCAATGTCGTGATTTGCGGTGATATTCTGCATAGCCGGGTCGCACGATCCAATATCTTGTGCCTTACCGCGATGGGCGCCAATGTCCGTGTCTGCGCGCCGCCTGCGCTGATGCCGGCAGGGATCGAAGCGATGGGCGTGGAGGTGTTCCATCATTTCGATAAGGCCTTGCAAGGCGCTGAGGTGGTCATGATGCTGCGGCTGCAATCCGAACGGATGAGCGGGCAGTTCGTCCCGTCCGCGCGCGAATATCGCCATCTTTACGGGCTGACAGCCAAGCGGCTGGCGCTGGCGGCGCCGAACGCCTTGGTGATGCATCCCGGGCCGATGAACCGCGGGGTCGAAATTGACAGCGATGTTGCCGATCTGGTGGGGCAGTCGTTGATTACGCGGCAGGTGGAAATGGGCGTGGCGATCCGCATGGCGTGCCTGGAAATCCTCACCCGCGAAGCCCGCGGCGTCGAAGGATGGGCGGCATGAAACAGGTGCGGCCGCTCACCATCACCGATGCGCAGCTGGTGACGCCCGAAGGTGTTATTGCGGGGGCACTGCGCTGTGTGGACGGCGCGATCGCAGCGTTGGGACCGAATGTCGCAGCGCAAGAGGGCGACGAGCGCCTCTCGGCCAAGGGTAAGCTGCTTGCGCCGGGGCTGGTCGATCTGGGTGTATTCGCGGTCGACAAGCCTGCGTTTCATTTCGGCGGGATCACCCGTGCGGCGCTGATGCCCGATCAGTCGCCCCCGCTCGATTTGCCGAGCAGGGTCAATTTCATCGCGAAAAGCGGCAAGCCGGATCTGTGGGTCCATCCGCTTGCTGCGGCCACCTGCGCACTTGAAGGGCGTGAACTGGCGGAAATCGCGCTGATGCAGGATGCTGGTGCGCGTGGCATCGCGACGGGGCGGCGGTGGATTTCAGACAGCGGCGTGATGCTGCGATTGCTGCAATACGCGGCCATGCTGGATCTTGTAGTCGTGACGCACGCCGAAGATGGCGGCCTGACCGGTGAGGCCGCTGCCACTGCGGGCGAGATCGCCACAAGATTGGGACTGCCCGCTGCGCCAGCCGAAGCCGAAGCTCTGGCCATCGCTCGCGATATTGCCTTGGCCGAGCTTGCCGGAGCGCGGCTCCATATCCGGCAGGTGACGACTGCACGCGGGTTTGCACTGGTGCGTCAGGCCAAGGCACGCGGGATCGCTGTGACATGCGGAATTACGCCTGCGCACTTCATGCTGTCCGATCTCGCAACCGCGGACTTCCGCACCTTTACGCGCATATCACCCCCTTTGCGCAGCGAGCAGGACCGTCAGGCTGCGCTTGCGGCCATCAGCGACGGGACGGTCGATGTGATTGCCAGCGGGCACGATCCGCGCGGCGCGGAAGACAAGCGTTTGCCTTTCGCTGACGCTGCACCGGGCATGGCCGGGGCCGAAACGCTGCTTGCCATGACATTGGGGTTGGTGCGCGACGGAGTAATCGACACAGTCCGCGCCTTCGATTGCCTTGCACGCAACCCTGCAGATTTGCTGGGCGTCCCGGCAGGCCGACTGGTTGTAGGGCAGGAAGCGGATCTTGCGCTTGTCGACCCCGACGCGCCCTGGATCATCGATCGCGCCAAAATGGAGGCGACCGCTGACAACACGCCTTTCGATCGTCAAGGCACGCAGGGCCGCGTGCTGGGTCTTTGGAAGGGCGGAATGCGCGTCGTCGGCTGAGCCGCTGGCCGCCATATCCCATCCAAAAAAACTCCCGGACAGCGATGGGCCGTCCGGGAGCAGGCGCTCATAAAAGGGAAAAGCGCGATGCGTCAGCGTGCGCGTGATGCCACCTGGACATCGCGTTTCACGCCGCCAGCCGGTGGCGTGGTGGCCGCATAGGCGAAGCAGCCGCGTCCTGCCGATTTGACCGCGCCGCACATCGACTGCGCGCTGTTGGGGCCAAAGCCAGCGGCTGCCACGCGCCAGAAATTGCGGCCCTTCACCACGGCTTGCGTGATGACAGGCTTGTGATCCTTGAGCTGCGGGAACTTGGCCATCAGCACATTCCAACCACGTTCGGCCTCGACTTTGCTGTTGTACGATCCCAATTGCACAAGGTGCGATGCTGCGGCCTTGTCGCTGACTGCCGGGATGGGAGCTGCTGGACGCGCTGACGGAGCCATGCGGCGCTGCGGCGAGGCCGCCGCGACCCGCGTCTGCGCAGGCGCGGCGCGTGCAGGCAATTGCTGCACCACTGGGTTCGACACATAGCGCATTCCGGATGATGAAGCGGTTTGGGCTGCAGGTTCCGACTGGGCAAAGGTTTGCGCAAAAGTAGCAGTTGGCGCCGATGGAACTGCGCGGACCGCGGCCGGGGCAGGGTCGGCAACTGCCAACTGCGGTGCAGCGGGTGCGGGAAGATTGGATGCCTCAGCTTCGGTCGCAGCAAGGGCCACGCCTTCTTGCGGGAAATTGACAAGCGCCAGATGCTGCGGCTGTCCCGCATCGCTGCGCGGCTTTACATCAAGAAGGCTGGCAATGCGGTGCTGGAACAGTTCTGGCGCGCTCATGGCGGCCCATTCCGACAAGCGCGCATCCAGCTGATCGCCGGGAACATCTTCGGCAGCCATCACGCGCGCCGCGCGCCAATTGCCTGACAGCGCATAGGTGTAGGCAAGGTTCTGGCGCAGCTTGGGTGTGGATTGTTCAGCCGAACGCACAGCATTGATCAGTACGTGCATTCCCCGCTCTGGTTGGCCCGCAAGCGCGAGCGCAAGGCCCAGGTCGGTTGGATCAATGGCCTGCGCATATTCATCAAGCGCAGCAACCGCACCGCGGGAATCGCCCGTGGCGATCTTCGCCAGCGCATAGCTTAGCACGGTGCGCGGATTGTCGTCGCCCAGATCCAGCGCGTCGTTGAAGCTGGTGGCGGCAGATGCAAACCTGCCCGCTTCAAGATAGGCAGCGCCCAGCAAGGCGCGATAGCCCGGATTGCGCGGATCCGCCTGCACCGCGGCTTCGGCATGGGAAATTGCCTTGTTGACCTGCCCCTTGCTCAGTGCGGTCTGTGCATCGCTGAACGATTCTTCGGCGCGCGGCGCTGCGTTAGCGGCCATGCTGGCGAACGTCAGACCGGCAATCGCCGTGGTGAGCGCAAGCGCAATGCGCGGCGCGGCGCGGGTGCCTGTCTGGGTGCTGCGGTCCATAGTCAATTTCCCCCTGATGGTGGTCGGCTTTGGTAGGTTTGATCGCCGTTCAGTGGCGTTTCAGATGATTGGCAATGATGTCGAGATCGTCATATTCCGCGAGCAGACGATCAAGCGCTTCGGTCACAAGCGCCTGCGCGCTGATCCCCTGCATTGTCGCAGCCAGTCGCAGCTTGAGATGGCGATCCGCATCGAGCCGAAGCGTGAAGGCGGCGCGGCGTCCGCCTAGCGGGGCCGGGATGCGGGCAAGTTTCTGTGCGCGCGCCGCTGGCGCGGCCCGGACAGGTTCCGGCATCACGGAACTTGCAGGTACGACAGAGGAAGACAGGCCCGAAGCCAGCGCGGCGAATTGGGCGCCTTCGTCTGTTTCGTACTGTTCGTCTTCGTCGTCCCATTGATCGTTGTTGCCGAATGCTTCGCCGTAAACGGGCTGGCCAGCGTCTTCGTCATCGGTCTCGGTATCGTCGGGCCCGTTCATCACCGCATCGGCAAGCACACGCTCTTCAAGGCGGCGTTGCTGGCGGCGGACAATGGGGCCAGCGCCAGCGACGAAATCATCGGCAGCGACATCGGCATTGATCGGCACGATCTCTGCGGAGGAAAGATGGCTACCATCCGCGTCCGAATCGCCCATGTCGTTCCAGCCAAGGTCTTCCAGCTGTTCTTCTGCAAGCGCAGCGATGGCCGCTTCATCGGCCACAAGCGGCGCGACCTGCGGGCGCATTGCGGGCTTCGCACCACCCTTGCGGGCGAGCAGCGATGGGCCAAGCGAGGCAAAACCGGGTTCGGACATGGCCTAGCGCCTCCGCACGTTTACTGTGCGACCCGGCGACCGAAGCCGCCAGCGGGACGCGGCACACCGCCCAACTGCTGCGCCTGACCATTGGGGGTGGGCGCAAACACGGTGCGGCGGAAATTCTTTTCAAGACGATCAGCAATGTAACGCCACAGCGCCGCAATTTCAGCGGCGGAGCGGCTTTCGGGATCGACTTCCATGACTGTGCGGCCATCAATCATCGAGGCGGCAAAATCGGTGCGATGGTGTAGCGTGATCGGGGCAACGGTGCCGTGCTGCGACAGCGCGACTGCGGCTTCCGAAGTGATCTTGGCCTTGGGGGTCGCGGCGTTCACAACGAACACCAGTGGCTTGCCCGCGCGCTCGCACAGATCGACGGTGGCGCCCACGGCGCGCAGATCGTGCGGGCTGGGGCGGGTTGGGACCACGATCAGTTCGGCCACACTGATGACCGACTGGATCGCCATCGTAATGGCAGGCGGGGTATCAATCACCGCCAGCTTGAACCCCTGCTGGCGCAGCACCGCAAGGTCATTGGCAAGGCGCGCCACTGTGGTTTGCGCAAAGGCGGGATATTCCGCCTCACGCTCGTTCCACCAATCGGCGAGAGAGCCTTGTGGATCAATATCAATAAGCACGACCGGCCCGGCGCCTGCGCGCTGGGCCTGAACGGCGAGATGTCCGGACAAGGTGGTTTTGCCCGATCCACCTTTCTGCGATGCCAAAGCGAGTACACGCAACGCTTGGGTCCCCCTGGATTGAACCGCTGCGGGCCGCCCTATTGCGACGCCTGCTGTCGGCTGGATAGACACCGGAATCGCAGGATACCCCTAATTTAGGGTTAAAGGGGTTGACCCTTGCGCAAGAGAGACAGGCGCGTTGCATGGTGTCGCAAGCCGCCGTAGCGCGCCTGACAGGACGGCAACCTTTTGCTAACCGTGTTTCGGCTAGGACTTTGGCGATGTTTCGATTTCCCACACTTATCCAAAGCAGGACGATGATGGCACGCAATTTGGCAGCGAACAGGGCAATCGGCGCCGCACGGGCGGCTGTGGCGGGGGTGTGCGCCGCAGCGTTGGTGATGACTGCACCGCCCGCGCTCGCCGATGTGAAAGCGGGGGTCGATGCCTGGAGCGCGGGTGATTTTGCGCGTGCCGTGGCCGAATGGGAAGGGCCCGCGGCGGCTGGTGATGCCGATGCAATGTTCAATCTTGCCCAGGCGTACCGGCTGGGCCGGGGGGTCGACATCGACAATGTCCGCGCCCGCAAGCTCTATGAAGATGCAGCCAGCCGCGGTCATGTGAAGGCCGCCGACAATTACGGGCTCATGCTGTTTCAGGAAGGCGAACAGGAAAAGGCGATGCCGCTGATTCGCGCCGCTTCCGATCGCGGCGATCCGCGCGCGCAATATGTGCTGGGATTGTCGCACTTCAATGCCGACTATGCCGCACGAGACTGGGTGCGCGCCTATGCCTTGATGACGCTGGCAAACGGCGCGGGTCTGCCGCAAGCAAGCGGCGCGCTGGCGCAGATGGATACGTATATCCCCCAGGGTCAGCGCAGTCAGGCACAGTCGCTGGCGCGTGAGCTGGAAAAAGGCGCAAATTCGCAGCGCAACACCGAACTTGCTGCGGCCGAACTGGGTACAGTCGCCCCGCCGCCGCAGACGGCTCCGGTTGCAATGCCCCAAAGGACCGTCCCCGCTGTGGCGCCGGTTGCTGCACCTGTAACGGTTGCCGCTGCAGCCGAACCGGCTGATGCGCCTGCACCGGCGGTGGTACGTACGCCTGCCCCGGCGCCTGCAGCAAAACAGGGCAGATGGCGGGTGCAGCTTGGCGCCTTTGGCGTTGCCGCCAACGCCGACCGCATGTGGGGACAGCTGCGCAATCACGCGGCGCTGTCCGGCACCAAGAAAACTCTGGTAGTCAGCGGCAAATTGACGCGGCTGCTTGCGGCCGGCTTCAACACTGAAGGCGAAGCGGTACGCGCCTGCGCCGCGCTGAAGCGCGATGGCAAGGACTGTGTGGTGACGGGGCAAAGCTAACCGGCTTTGCAAGTGGCCGATTGCTGCTAATCACTGTCCGGACACAGGGCGGGGATCAGCCATGAAGAATACTCTTACGCCAGATCAGGGGGCAGCAGACCTAACTGCGCCCACGCCGCCCGTTGCGCCTGTTGCCGCAGCTGAGCGGATCGATACGCTCGACTTCATTCGCGGCCTTGCGGTGATGGGGATACTGGCCGCCAACATCGTGGCCTTTGGTCAGCCGTTCGAAGCGTACATGTACCCCGCCGCCTTCCTGACCGATCCGGCAGATCCGGGTGGCTGGATGTGGATTGCGCAATTCGTCCTAATCGATGGCAAGATGCGCGGCCTGTTCACGCTGTTGTTCGGCGCCGGGATGGTCCTGTTCATGGAAAAGGCCTGGGCCCGCGGAGCAACCCGGTGGCTTCAGGCCTGGCGTCTGGTGATCCTGATGATGTTCGGGATGATCCACTTCTTCTTCATATGGGCAGGCGACATTCTGTTCTATTACGCGCTGTTCGGCCTTATCGCGCTCACCTGCCTCAGATGGCAGGTGAAAACCCAGCTTTGGGTGGGATTGGCAGGCTATCTGGTCGGTGCCCTCATCATGGGCGCTTCGCTTACGGTACCATGGGCGATGACCGAGACATCCTTCGGCGACTCGAGCCCCGAACTGATCGAGGAAAGCGCGGAGATAAGGGCCAGCATCGAACCTGCGCTTGCGGCGGGCAAGGTCCCCACGCAGGCTATCCTGTCGGGCGATTACGGCGCGCTTGTGAACCACCGTATCACGCAACAATGGTCAGAGCCGCTGACCAATGCTGCGCTGTTCGGGTTTGAAACCTTGCCGCTGATACTGATCGGAATGGCTTTCTACCGGCTTGGGTTCTTCAGCGGTGCTTTCGATCGGGCAAAGCTGCTGAAATGGGGCTGGATCGGGTTGATCGCGGGCGGAATTGCGCACCTTGTCATCGGGCTTGTCGTGAAGGCGGGCGGGTTCAGCTATTTTGGCACGCTGGCCGGTTTCATCGGCTGGAGCACTTTGCCGCGTTTATGGATGGTGCTGGGATTGGCCGCCTTGCTGGTCGCCTTCGCGCCGTTTGCAACGGGCTGGCTGGGCGACCGCGTACGCGCAGCGGGCCGGGCCGCGTTCACCAATTATCTTGGCACATCGGTATTGATGATGCTGGTGTTTCACGGATGGGCGCTGGGGCTGTTCGGACAGCTCAATCGGCCGCAGCTTTACATCGTGGTGGCGCTGACCTGTGCGCTGATGCTGGCATGGTCAAAGCCATGGCTCGATCGGTATCGTTACGGGCCGCTGGAATGGCTGTGGCGGTGCCTGACCTATCGGCAGATTTTCCCGTTGCGGCGGTAAAAAGCACCGTCGTTGCAGCAGATACGGTGCAAACAGAAACGATCGCGAGCACGACCGCGCGTGGCGGGTTTCGAAGACTAAGACAAAAATCTTCTTGTTATTAAGAATGGTTCGCATACAAAGCTTCTTGCAAACGCTTCGCAGGAAAGATTCGCGCACCTATGTACATCTGCATCTGCAATGCCATTCGTGAGACTGATTTGCGTAAAGCCGCGCTTGCGTGCGAAGGTGACGCCGAGGCGACCTACGCCACGCTGGGCAAGCGACCCAACTGCGGCCAGTGCCTTGATGATGCTCAGGAAATTATCGACGCCGAACGGATCGCTGTTGCTTGCAAGAGATTCGCAGTAGAACTTGCCTGAACCGCGATTGCGAACGGATCGCAAGTTACTGATTCGCAAAGATAATCCTTAGCGCGCCCTTGCGGACAGAGCCCGGCAGCGTGTATATCGCAGGCAATGCCGCGATCCGGCTTTGATACAACGCAAAGGACTTCCCCATGAAGGGCGACGCCAAGATCATCGACTATCTCAACCAGTGCCTCACCAACGAACTGACGGCGATCAACCAGTACTGGCTGCATTACCGCGTGCTCGATCACTGGGGCATCACCAAGCTTGCCGCGTACGAGCGGCACGAATCAATCGAGGAGATGGAGCACGCCGACAAACTGGCCGAGCGTATCCTGTTTCTTGATGGCCTCCCCAACTTTCAGGCAATCCACAAGCTGAAGGTCGGGGAGACGGTCGAGGAAATCCTGAAGGCCGATCTGGCGCTAGAGGAAGAGGCGATCCCGCTGCTGCGCGACGCGATCGCATACGCCGAAAGCGTGCGCGACTATGTCAGCCGCGACCTGTTCGATTACATCCTCAAGAACGAGGAAGAGCATGTCGACTTCCTCGAAACCCAGTTCGAGATGATCGAGCGTATGGGTCTTCACAATTACTGCCAGCTGCAAAGCAAGCCCGCTGGGGAAAGCTAAGGCTTCATCGCAGGGGTGATTGAATTAAAGGGCAGGGCCGGTCGATGGCACTGCCCTTTTTGCGTTGGCGTGGGTTATTCCTTGGGCGCCCGCGCGCCGATCGCGGCTAGCCGTGTTTCCAGCAGAAAGAATCCCAGCCCCGTGACCAGCAGTGCCATGGTCAGCACCCACATGAACGCGATCAGCGTTCCAATCTGTGCCGTGATGTAAGCTGATATGAAAAGCATCGCGATCACCGCGCTGATCATCACCGCCGATGCAGTCGAAAACATGATTGCGCCCTGCATCAAACGGCGGCGGCGCATCAGCCAGCCAAATTCGCGAATCTGGCGCGGCGTGCGCTGGTCTTCCATCTTGTCTTCGATGGTCTCGATTCGCTTGGCGATCCAGATCATCCGGCTCATGATGACGTTCATGATCGCCCCGATGCCCGATAGCAGGAACGCTGGCGCCAGGCTCAACTGAACCACCTGCTGCACGCGCGGGGTCGATGCCGTGCGTTCGAAAATTTCCAACGCGAAGGGCAGGCGTGCCTCTGCGGCGGCGGCGAGCAGCTCCAGCATAATGACCTGCTAGTCCTTGGCGAAGGGATTCTTGTTGGTTTTCAATGTTACGCGCACTGGCACGGCATCAAAGCCCAGCTTGGCCCGGATGCCGTTCACCAGATATCGTTCGTAACTGGTGGGCAGTTGATCGAGCCGTGTGCCGAAGATGACAAAGCGGGGCGGGCGGGTGCCGGCTTGCGTGATATAACGCAGCTTGATTCGCTTGCCGCCGGGCGCAGGGGGCGGATTGGCTTCCAGCGCATCATCGAACCAGCGATTCAAGGCTGCAGTTGAAACGCGCTTTGACCAGGCATCGCGCAGCTCAAAGGCACCGCCCAGCATCTGATCGAGCCCTTTGCCGGTCTTGGCCGAGACGGCAAACAGCGGCAATCCGCGCACCTGCGCCAATCCATCGTCCAGCGCGCCGCGGATGCCATTGAACAGCTTGCTCGCGTCTTCGGCCACATCCCACTTGTTGATGGCGATCATCAGCGCGCGGCCTTCTTCCAGCACCAGACTGGCAATCTTCAGGTCCTGATGTTCAAGACCCTGCGTCGCATCGAGCAGCAAGACCACGACCTCGGCAAAATCGACAGCGCGGCGCGCATCGGCGACCGACAGCTTTTCAAGCTTTTCGGTGACGTTCTTCTTCTTGCGCATCCCGGCGGTATCGATCAGCCGGATCTCGCGCGTCTCGCCGGTCTTGGGATCGGTCCAGTCCCAGTCAATCGCAATCGAATCGCGGGTGATCCCGGCTTCAGGACCGGTGAGCAGGCGATCTTCGCCCAGCAGCCGGTTGATCAGCGTGGATTTGCCCGCGTTCGGGCGGCCCACGATCGCCAGTTTGAGCGGGCCAGTGGGGCGATCCTCTTCCTCCATCGCCGCGATTTCCGCGCGGTTGATGTCGTTGATCTCTTCCCATTCTTCCGATGCCGCGCCGATAATCGGCCATAGCCCTCCGAACAGGTCAGCGATGCCTTCACCGTGTTCGGCCGACATGGCGAGCGGTTCGCCAAGACCCAGCGCATAGGCTTCCATTGCGCCGGCTTCGCCGCTTTTGCCTTCAGCCTTGTTGGCCACCACCACCACCGGGACTTCCTGTTCGCGCAGGTAGCGGGCAATTTCTTCGTCGAGCGGGGTGAGGCCCGCACGCGCATCAACGACGAACACCGCGGCATCCGCGCCCGCCAGACTGGCTTCGGTCTGCTTGCGCATCCGCCCCGGCAGGCTGAGTTCGTCCTCGTCCTCCCACCCGGCGGTATCGACGATGGTGAATTTCAGGCCGGCAATATTGGCATCGCCCATTCGGCGGTCACGGGTAACGCCCGGCTGATCGTCAACAAGCGCGAGCTTTTTGCCCACCAGTCGGTTGAACAGCGTGGACTTGCCCACATTGGGGCGGCCGATGATGACGACTTCTGGCTTTTTGGGGAGGGGCATATCACCCGCCAAGTGGGCGCAATTGCCCATTTTGGCAAGCGTGACCCTTGGATCAGGCCTTTTTGGCGACGGGCGGGTTCTCGCCTAGGTCCTCATACCAAGCTTCGACCGGGCCATTCAGCTTGAGCGTCAAGGGCTGGCCCTTGCGATCCATCGCCTTGCCTGCCTGCACACGCACCCAACCTTCGGCGATCGAATATTCCTCGATATCGGTGCGCACACGGTCCTTGAACCGGATACCGACCCCGCGTTGCAGCTTTTCCGCATCAAAGAACGGGCTGCGCGGATTGACCGACAGATGATCGGGCGGCACGTCCGCATTGCCCGAGGTGGCAGCGGTCGTCGGAGCGGATTCGGGTGTTTCTTCGGTCATGGCGGCGCCCTTATCTGCCAATCCAAAAGCGTTCAAGCGGGTTGGCACGCGTGTTCTGCTTGCCCTTTTGGCTCAGGAGCGATAATGGCGGCGACTAATACGCGCGGGAGGCCCTCAGCTTCCCGCGCGGCTTCGTTCGGGCATGCGGGCGTGGCGAAATTGGTAGACGCGCCAGATTTAGGTTCTGGTATCGAAAGATGTGGGGGTTCGAGTCCCTTCGCCCGCACCAACTTCGCCCTGATCATGCCCGTACCATCGGAATTTTTGGCAAGAAGGCTTTAGACCAGTCACCATGCAAACCAAGCAGACCGTCAACGAAGGGCTCAAGCGCGCCTACCTGATCACGATTCCCGCTGCCGATCTCACTGCGAAGATCGACGCCGAGATCAAGAAGGTTGCCCCGCAGGTCCGGATGCCCGGCTTCCGTCCGGGCAAGGTGCCCGCAAACCTCGTAAAGAAGATGCACGGCGAAGCCATGCACGGCCAGGTCGTGAACGACACGATCCGCGAATTGGTCGACAAGCTGATGCGCGACGAGGCGCTGCGTCCGGCTATGCAGCCCGAAATCGCTCTCAATGACGATTACGAGCCAGGCAAGGACGCCGAAATCACCGTCAGCCTTGAAGTGCTGCCCACGATCGACACCCCCAGCACTGATGGTCTGAAGCTTGAAAAGCTGACCGTGCCGGTGACGGACGAACAGATCGATGAAGCACTCGGCAACATTGCGGGCCAGAACAAGAGCTACAAGGATGCCGCCAAGACCAAGAAGGCGGCTGACGGCGATCAGCTGATTATCGATTTCGTCGGCAAGCTTGACGGGGTCGAATTTGATGGTGGCAAGGCCGAAGATGCCGCGCTGGTCCTGGGTTCGGGCACCTTCATCCCTGGTTTTGAAGATCAGCTGGTTGGCGTGAAGACGGGTCAGGAAAAGACCATCACCGTCACCTTCCCCGAAGACTATCAGGCCGCGCATCTGGCGGGCAAGGACGCCACCTTCGACATCACCGTCAAGGCGGTGAAGACCGAAACCGAAACAACGCTTGATGATGAATTCGCCAAGAGCCTTGGCCTCGACAGCATGGACAAGCTGCGCGAAATCATGAAGGCGCAGCTTGAACAGCAGACCGCCGGCCTTACCCGCACCCAGATGAAGCGTGCGCTGCTCGATCAGCTCGCTGCCGGTCACAGCTTTGAAGTTCCCGCCACGATGGTCGACGCCGAATTCGCCCAGATCTGGCAGCAGCTCCAGCAGGAAGCGGCCAATGATGAAGATCCGGCGGCTGCGCTGAAGCAGATCGAAGACGAAAAGGACGAATACAAGGGCATCGCCGAACGCCGCGTGCGTCTGGGTCTGCTGCTTTCGGAAATCGGCCAGGCCAACGGCGTGGAAGTTACCCAGCAGGAAATGGGCATGCTGATGCAGCAGGCGGCCCAGCAGTACCGTCCGGAAGATCGTCAGCGGTTTGTTGAATACATCCAGTCCGAACCGATGGCCGCTGCTCAGCTGCGCGCGCCCTTGTATGAAGACAAGGTGGTCGACTTCCTGTTCGACAAGGCCGACGTGACCGAGCGTGAAGTGACCATCGAGGAACTTCAGGCCGCAATCGAAGCCGAAGACAGCGCCGAAGCGGCCCCTGCGCCCAAGAAGGCCGCAGCCAAGAAGAAGGCGCCAGCCAAGAAGGCCGATGTTGAGGGCGAAGGCGCCCCCGCCGCTGACGAGAAGCCGGCAAAGAAGGCGCCTGCCAAGAAGGCCGCAGCGGCCAAGGCTGATGATGCCGAAGCCGAAGCCAAGCCCGCAGCCAAGAAGGCTTCGGCCAAGAAGGCTGCCGATGCAGGCGAAGCCAAGCCCGCGGCCAAGAAGGCTGCGCCCAAGGCGTGATCGAGCGCGGGCGGTGAGGTTAATCTCAACGCTTGTTGTCTTGAAAGAAATAACGGCGCGGGCAGCTGGGCTGCCTGCGCCTTTTCTTTGTGGCCTGCTTGAAGATATCCCCCGCCTGACCGCGATCGGCGCAAGGCAATTCACAGGGACAAGGTAAACACCCTTGAAATTGCCCCCCCGCGTCCGACATAGCCATCTCGACACATACGAAGGAAAAGCAGCTCCCATGATCGATCTGTTCGGCAATTCCGGCGAAACCTACGGCACCCAGGGCCAGTTCACGCGCGATCCGTACACTGGCGCGCTGGTGCCTGTGGTTGTGGAACAGACCAGCCGGGGCGAACGCAGCTTCGATATCTTCAGCCGGTTGCTGCGCGAACGCATCGTCTTCGTCACCGGTCAGATTGAAGATGGCATGGCCAGCCTTGTCACAGCGCAGTTGCTGTTCCTCGAAAGCGAGAATCCTTCGAAGCCGATCAGCATGTACATCAACTCGCCCGGCGGGGTGGTGACAGCCGGTCTGCAGATTTACGACACCATGCAGTACATCAAGCCACGCGTGTCGACCGTGTGCATGGGGCAGGCCGCTTCGATGGGCAGTTTCCTGCTCGCGGCAGGTGAGCCAGGCATGCGAATCGCGCTCCCCAACGCACGGATCATGATCCACCAGCCCTCGGGCGGGGCGCGCGGGATGGCGTCGGACATTGAAATTCAGGCGCGTGAGATCCTGCGCATCCGCAGCCGGATGAATGATCTTTACGTGAAGTTCACAGGCCGCACGCTCGAAGAAATCGAAAAGGCCATGGACCGCGACACTTTCCTTGAAGCCGAGGAAGCCAAGACCTTCGGTTTGGTGGACAAGGTGTTTGAAACCCGGCCCGAAAATGACGAAAGCGGCGATGACAACGGGTCGGGCGGCGCGCCTGCCTAAGCCTTGTGCTCGCACGTTCCCGGCAGGCTGCACCGGTGCGGACAGTCTGCCGCGGGATACGTTTTTTCCGCGGGTACGCGGAAAGCCCGGCTATGGTAACAACACCAAATAGCGCGCCATGTGTTGATTCATCTGGCGTGAGCGATACACTTGACGAATCCGCGCAGCGTGTCTTGGCGCCTGCACAGATGGATTCGAGGACACAGGAATGACCAAATTGAGCGGATCCGACAGCAAGAGCACTCTCTATTGCAGCTTCTGCGGGAAGTCGCAGCATGAGGTGCGCAAGCTTATTGCAGGCCCAACCGTGTTCATCTGCGATGAATGCGTCGAACTGTGCAACGACATCATCCGCGAAGAAACCAAGGCAGGGATCGCTGGCAAGAAGGATGGCGAAATCCCGACGCCGATGGATATCTTCACGACCCTGAACGATTACGTGATCGGCCAGGACCGCGCCAAGCGCGTGCTGTCGGTGGCAGTGCACAACCACTACAAGCGGCTGAAGCACTCGGGCAAGTCGGGCGAGGTCGAGCTGGCCAAGTCGAACATCCTGCTGGTCGGTCCCACCGGTTCGGGCAAGACGCTGCTCGCCCAGACGCTGGCGCGCACTTTCGATGTGCCTTTCACGATGGCCGATGCGACCACGCTGACCGAAGCTGGCTATGTGGGCGAAGATGTCGAGAACATCATTCTGAAGCTGCTGCAAGCATCGGATTACAACGTCGAGAAGGCGCAGCACGGGATCGTCTACATTGACGAGATCGACAAGATCACGCGCAAGGCCGAAAACCCCTCGATCACGCGCGACGTTTCGGGTGAGGGCGTGCAGCAGGCGCTGCTCAAGCTGATGGAAGGCACCACCGCGTCGGTGCCGCCGCAGGGCGGGCGCAAGCACCCCCAGCAGGAATTCCTGCAGGTCGATACCACGAACATCCTGTTCATCTGCGGCGGGGCCTTTGCGGGCCTCGACAAGATCATTGCCGACCGTCTGCAGAAGCGTTCGATCGGCTTCGGCGCGCACGTCGCCGATCCCGACAAGCGCCGCGTGGGCGAATTGCTGGAAAAGAGCGAGCCTGAAGATCTCCTCAAGTTCGGTCTCATCCCCGAATTTGTTGGCCGTCTGCCAGTGATCGCGACGCTGCACGATCTCGACATCCCGGCGCTGGTGACGATCCTGAACGAGCCCAAGAACGCGCTGGTCAAGCAGTACAAGAAGCTGTTCGAGCTAGAAGATGTGGAACTGACCTTCACGCCCGACGCACTGCAGGCGATTGCCGAACGTGCGATCAAGCGTAAGACGGGCGCTCGCGGGCTTCGCTCGATCGTCGAAGGCCTGTTGCTCGACACGATGTTCGATCTGCCCGACATGGAAGGCGTGACCGAAATCGTTCTGGATGCCGATGTGGTTGCCGGCAAGAAAGAGCCGATCCGCGTGATCGGCGAAGCGAAGAAGGAAGAGGCGGCCTGATCGGTCCGTCGCGCGTGTAAGGGTTATGCACCCTTACCGCTGAATTGCAAAAAGGCCCTTTCCTTCCGGAAGGGGCCTTTTTTGATGCGCCGGACCCGCCAGGCATAAACCCCGCCCGGCCAAGGAGAAAGGCCGGACGGGGCCGGGAGAAGCGCTGCCCCGTTTGGGGGGATGGGGTGGAGCAGCGCTAACCGATTATTGCATCAGCCGGGCATGAACACGCCGTCGGTCACATGGATCACGCCGTTCGTGGTCATTACGTCTGCCTTGGCGACCGTGGTCTTGCCGCCCTTGGCGTCGGTAATCACAACCTTGCCGCCTTCGAGCATCGCGGTCAGCGTTCCGCCCTGGACCGTCGTGATTGTGGCCTTGCCGCCGTTGTCATTGATCATTTTGACCAGATCGGCTGACGTGACCTTACCGGGCACGGCATGATAGGTCAGGATTGTGGTCAGGGTGCCTTTGTTTTCAGGCTTGACCAGCGTGTCAACGGTGCCGGCGGGAAGCTTGCCGAACGCCGCATCGGTGGGCGCGAAGACCGTGAACGGACCGGGGCCGCTGAGGGTGTCGACCAAGCCGGCCGCTTTTACTGCGGCAACCAGCGTGTTGTGCATCCCGGTGCCCATCGCGGTTTCGACGATGTTGGCGCTTGCCTTCTTTTCCATGTGGTGATCGGCCAGCGCCGGTGCGGCAACAAGGCCGGTGGAAGCCATGAGGCCAGCGGCAATCAGGGCGGCAAAGGTGTTCTTCGAGGTCATGGACCATACTCCTTGAGAAAATCGTGTGTGTTGACTTCTCCCGTCGTCGCAAAAGGATACGCATCGCCCCGCGCAAGGGTTGCGCGATGTTGGGACGAATTTGGATGAAGCGCCGCGCAGACGCGGCGAGACGAACTGGCCTAGACCGCGTTGAAGGCGGCGTCGGCCACCACGGGCCCCGGTTCCGCACCGGCCGGTTTGCCGCCGATGGGTTCACGCGTCAGAACCACGCGCGCGCCCGCGTTCAGATTGGCAGTGACCGTGCGAGGCAAGGTCAGGCTGCGCACTGCACCCGGATCGACGATTCCCAGCGATTGCATCGCAGAACCATCACCGGACACCAGCCACAATTCGTGATCATGCACGCCATCAGCGGTCAGGCCGATGGCCGAAACCAGCATTTTTTCAACTTCGGGCATGTAAGTCACATCAAGCCGCAATCCGGAATCCCCGATCGGCATGGTCGCAACTATTGGCGCGGCGGCAATCTGGCTTGGGGCATCGCCGGAAGGGGGCTGTCCGGGGACAAACAGGAACAAGGCCAGCATAACCGCGGCAGCGGCCGATGTCAGTCCAGCGACCCATTGCCAGCGCCGCACACGGGTCTCCAGCACGGTGACATTGCCTGCGGTCAATCCGGATACCGCACCGGGATGCGGCTGCGCCGTGATATGCGCAGTGATGCCGTCCCACACGTGCGGGCCTGGTTCGGCGCCGGGAATGGCATCGGTCAACGGCGCGAACCAATCGTCCCACCAGTCCTTGCGCCAGGCAAAATCGGGATCGGTCGCAGCCTTGCCGCGCGCAGCCATCAGCTCTTCGCCTTCGAGCAGGCCCAGTGCCCATTCGGCTGCGATCATCGGATCATCGCGGGTCACGCCGGTATCGTCAGTCTGATCGGGAGACGTCATGTCGTCTCACTCGCTTCAAGGCAGGCGCGCAGCCGTTGCAGGCCGCGGCGGATCCAGCTTTTCATCGTGCCCAGCGGCACATCGGCCGTCTCGGCCAACTGTGCGTAGGTGTAGCCTTCAAAGAACGCGGCGCGGATATGTCCTTGGGTGCGGGCATCCAGAGCGGCCAAGCATTTGTGGATCTGTGCGGCCTGCTGCGCATCGACCATCATCATGTCCGCCAGTGGTGTGGTGTCTGCAAGCGGCGCTGCTTCCTCCACCGCCACGGCGCCGCTGCGGACCTTGCCGGTGCGCAGCCGATCGATGGCCCTGTTGCGGGCAAACGCTGCCAGCCACGCGATCGGGCTTGCCCGCGCAGGGTCATAGCGGTCGGCCCGCTGCCACAGATTGATATAGACGTCCTGCAAGGCGTCCTCGGCTTCCTTTTGGTCGCCCAAGATACGCAAGGTTATGCCGAAGAGTTTCACCCGCGTCGCACGATAGATTTCTTCCAGCGCAGCCTGATCGCCCGCGGCCAGTCGTGCCATCGCATCGCGCAGCGCCTCGCGTGCTTCGTCGCTTGAAGACCGGGGCCGGGCAGCCATCAGCAGCCGCCTCCGCAAGGGTGTTCGCCGCTTTCCACCTGGATCGTCGCATGGCCCACGCCAAAGCGCGCGTCGAGCGAAGCCGCCAGATCGCGCAGGAAACTGTCGGATGCAGGGCGGCCGGGCATGACCAGATGCGCGGTCAGTGCCACTTCGGTGGTCGACATTGGCCAGACATGCAGGTCGTGTACCGCCGTCACGCCGTCAAAGCTGGCAAGGTGATGTTTGACCGCGGCCAGATCGATCCGGGCGGGCGCGGCCAGCAGGCCCATCGTCAGGCTGTCGCGTGCAAGGCCCCATGTGCCCCACGCGATCACCGCCACAATAACCAGACTGACCAGCGGATCGATCCACCACAATCCGGTAACGATGATTGCCAGCCCTGCGATCACCACGCCCAGCGACACCAGCGCGTCAGCCGCCATGTGCAGATAGGCGCCGCGGATGTTGATGTCGTCCTGACCTTTGAGAAACAGCATGGCTGTCAACGCATTGATCGCAATACCGATCCCGGCGACGATGACCATGACCAGACCCTGCGGTTCCTGCGGTGTCGCCATCCGGTTCACCGTCTCGAACAGGATGGCACCCACAGCAACCGCCAGCAGCAGCGCATTGGCGAGAGCTGCAAGGATCGTGGAGCTCTTGTAGCCATAGGTGAACCGGCCCGAAGGCGGACGCCGCGCAGCAAGGCTGGCGGCCCAGGCCAGCACCAGGGCCAGCACATCGGACAGATTGTGACCGGCATCGGCCACCAGCGCCACCGACCCGTAGATCACGCCTGCACTGGCTTCGATCACCACGAAGATGATGTTCAACCCGATACCGATCAGGAAGGCATTGCCGAAGTCCTGCGGCCCATGATGGTGCCCATGCGCATTATGCAGCCCGTGGCAATCGGATGGGGCGTTGTCGTGGGTGTGAAGATGGGGGGCGTGGGCCATTGTCGGTCAGTTGTAGACGCAAGCGTCAAGCCCGTCACGCCTGACGAGGCCGATACGGCGTTCGATGCTGTTACCGTGGCGCGCCAGCCACCCGCCGGGGTTCCTGACGCTGCGCGTCTTGGGGCTGGGCAGCGCTGCGGCCATCCGGCTGGCCTCATCGGCTGAAAGACGCGCTGCGGTATGCCCGAAATAGCGCTGCGCCCCTGCTTCGGCGCCATAAGTGCCGATCCCGGTTTCCGCGACGTTGAGATAGACCTCCATGATCCGGCGCTTGCTCCACACGGTCTCGATCCAGAAGGTGAACCATGCTTCCAGACCCTTGCGGAAAAACCCGCCGCCCTGCCACAGGAACACGTTCTTGGCCGTCTGCTGGCTGATCGTGGACCCGCCGCGGACGCGTCCGCCCTCCAGATTCTCGCGCATCGCCTGCTCGATCGCTTCGGCATCGAAGCCGTAATGTTCGCAGAAGCGTGAATCTTCGGCAGCGATCACCGCGCTGACCAGATTGCGATCGATATCGTCGAGGCTTTCCCAGTCCTTGGTGATGCCGTTTTCATCCATCAGCATGGTCGCCGTAACGGGGACGGGCAGAAAGCTGTAAAGCAGGACCAACGCCAGCGTCAGGGCGAAAAAGGCGCCGAACGCCTTGGCAAGAATACGCAGAACCGTGAACACATCGGTAGCTCTAGCGCAGCGCCCGGGGTGAGGGAAGCGTCTGCGCTTGCAACCAGACCCGCGCCGTTCCTGCACTGCAAGGCAATGAAAAAGGGCGCTGCAATCGGATTGCAGCGCCCTTTTCATTTTCGATCAATTGCGAGGCAGCTTATGCGACGCCGGCCAACAACCGTTCGCCTGCGATCCGTTGCATCGCCTTCTGCAGCTTTTCAAAGGCGCGCACTTCGATCTGGCGGATACGTTCGCGGCTGACATCATAGGCCTGGCTCAGCTCCTCAAGCGTTTGCGGCTTGTCGGTCAGACGCCGTTCGGTCAGGATATGCCGCTCGCGTTCGTTCAGGCTTTCCATCGCTTCGCCAAGCATTGCCATGCGCATCTGCGATTCTTCGGCATCGGCGACGGTTTCGTCCTGCAAGGGGCGGTCATCGGCCAGCCAGTCCTGCCACTGTCCGGCGCCTTCTTCATCCCCGCGCAAGCTGACGTTGAGCGACGCATCGCCGCCCATCATCATGCGGCGGTTCATGTTGATGACTTCCTGTTCCGGCACGCCCAGATCGGTTGCAATCTTGGTCACGTCTTCGGGCGACAGGTCGCTGTCTTCATAGGCTTCAAGCTGCTTCTTCATCCGGCGCAGGTTGAAGAACAGCTTCTTCTGGGCTGCGGTGGTGCCCATTTTCACAAGGCTCCACGACCGCAGGATGAATTCCTGCATCGACGCCTTGATCCACCACATCGCATAGGTGGCAAGGCGGAACCCGCGATCGGGTTCGAATTTCTTGACGCCCTGCATCAGACCCACATTGCCTTCCGAAATCAGATCGGACACCGGCAAGCCATAGCCGCGATACCCCATCGCAATCTTTGCGACGAGGCGCAGGTGGCTTGAGACAAGCTGGGCTGCTGCTTCGGGGTCTTCGTGTTCCTGATACCGCTTGGCGAGCATGTATTCCTGCTCTGCCGTCAGGATCGGGAACTTGCGGATTTCGGACAGATAGCGGTTGAGGCTTTGCTCACCACTCAGCGCGGGCACCGAAGAACTTCTGGAACTGGCCACGTTTTACCTAACCTTTCTGGTGTCAACCGCTTGCACAGGACCCCTGATGGGCATCCCGTGATCCGGGTCACGGGTTCTATATATACGCAAAACGCTGCCCAACGTATGCGCGTTTCATCGATAACTAAGTCGCAGTTGGTCGATAAGTTCCTGCATGTCCGCTGGTAGCTCGCTTCGAAACTCTATGCCTTCTCCTGTCACCGGATGCACAAATCCCAGTTCGGCCGCGTGTAGCGCCTGCCGCGCAAAGGCCAGCTGATCGAGAACCGGGCGAAGCGCCTTGGGGGTCTTGCTGTAAGCAGGATCTCCCAATAGCGCATGACCAATTGACGCACAGTGAACACGCACCTGGTGGGTACGCCCGGTTTCCAGCCGGCATTCGATCATCGCCGCCCCGTCCAGCCGTTCGATCATCTTGTAATGCGTGATCGCGGTTTTCCCGCGTGAGGAATTGTTGGGCAGCACGGTCATTTTCTTTCGGTCAGCGTCCGACCGGCCGATGCGGGCGTTGATCGTGCCTTCGGATGGCGCGGGATGCCCCGCGCATACGGCGATGTAACGGCGATGGACGGTGTGCGCCGCAAACTGCACCGCCAGACCTTCATGCGCGGCATCGGATTTGGCAACCACCAGCAGGCCCGATGTATCCTTGTCGATCCGGTGCACGATACCCGGCCGCGCCACACCGTTGATGCCCGACAGATTGCCCCGGCAATGGTGCAGCAGCGCGTTGACCAGCGTACCGGTGATATTGCCCACTGCCGGGTGGACAACCATGCCTGCAGGCTTGTCCACCACGATCAGGTGCGCATCTTCGTAAGCGATGGTCAGCGCAATGTCTTCTGGCGCGGCCTGCGCAGGCATGGCAGCGGCAATGATGATGCGGAAAGGTGTGCCGCCTGCCACCTTCATCGAAGCCGATGTGGCGGTCTTGCCTGCAACGTCGACCCGGCCTTCATCGATCAACCCCTGAACCCGCGCACGGCTGAGAGCCGTGGCTTCGGCAAGCGCCTTGTCAAGGCGGGCGGGGGCGATGGTAGCGCCGGTGATGATTTCGGGTTCGGACATGCTATGGCCATGCGCGATGCAAGTTCACGTGACAAGCCGGGCGCGTGGTCAGATGCTGGCCGCTGCCGCCGCCGCCCACCCGTTCGAGGCGTGCGGGATTTTGCTGGGGGATGGCGTGCGCATTACCGATGTCCGCAAGGCCGCCAACGTGCATCTAACGCCCGAGACGCATTTTGAAATCGATCCGCAAACCCTGATCGATGCACACCGGGCAGCGCGGGCGGGCGGGTTGCAGGTGATCGGATATTACCATTCGCATCCGCATGGCCCGCCAGCACCTTCAGCCACCGACCGTGCTTGCGCGGCAGGTGATGGACGCATCTGGGCGATCATTGCGAGCGATGAAGTGCGGTTCTGGCGCGATGCCCCCGATGGCTTCGCCGCGCTTTCCTACACCGTGTCCGATACGTAGTGATCGCCCGATGAAAATCGTTTTTGCCGCCTTTTTGCATCCATTTGACCGGACAAGCGCCCGTGCCGGTTGGCAAGCCGGGTTTTTTACTCTTAGACAGTGTCTCATGTGTCTCCTACACGCCGGAAACTGAACAAATCCATGATCTCCCAGACTGATCTTGCCGCGATGCTGTGTTCGCGCCTGTGCCACGACATGCTGTCCCCTGTCGGCGCGCTCGCCAATGGGTTGGAATTGCTTGCCGATGAACAAGACCCGCAGATGCGTGCGCGCTGCATGGAACTGCTTGAACAATCCGCCAGGATCAGCACCGATAAGCTGAAGTTCTTCCGCCTTGCCTTTGGCGCGGCGGGCGGTTTTGGCGAAGCGATCCCGGTCGACGAAGCCAAGACCGTGATCGATGCGCTCGCTTCGGATGCCAAGCGGGTCGAGGTCAACTGGGCGATTGCGGAACCCAGCCTGCCCAAGCCAGCGGTCAAGGTGTTGCTCAACCTTGCGCAGATTGCACTGGATGCACTGGTGCGGGGCGGCACGCTCGACATCGGGGCTGAGCGGCGCGACGGCGCGGTTGAAATCGTGGCGCGGGCGCGCGGCGATCGGATCGCCTTTGATGAAACCATCGGCCGCGCATTGCAGGGCGACCTGGCTGAAAGCGAAATCACCAGTCGCACCGCCGCTGCGCACATGATCGCGGTGCTGGCGGCCGAGATGGAAGGCGGCCTGCAATACAAGTTGGGTGACGGGGCGCTGGTGCTGGGCGCGGTATTGCCTGAACCCGAAGGCATGATCGGCTAGGGCCGCAGCAATGCCGGGGGGCGACGAACTGGTTCACCGCGATGTGCGCTCGCCCAATCATGGGGAGCGTACGGCGGCCATTTCGATGGTGGTCATCCACTATACCGAAATGAAGCCGGTTGACGCGGCGATTGAACGGATGTGCGATCCCCAAGCGTCGGTCAGCGCGCATTACTGCATCACCGAAGAAGGCGAAGTTATTCGCCTGGTGCCTGAAGATCGCCGCGCCTGGCATGCAGGGGCAAGTTACTGGCGCGGCGTACCCGATGTGAATTCGGCCAGCATCGGGATCGAATTGGATCATCCAGGCCATGCGCCCGAAAATGGCGGCTATCGCGGCTTTGCCGATGCGCAGATCGATGCGCTGGTGCCGCTATTGGCGCGGATCGTGAAGCAGTATGACATCCCGCGCGCCAACGTGGTGGGCCACTCCTGCGTTGCGCCGATGCGGAAGGTGGATCCGGGCGAACTGTTTCCATGGGACCGATTGGCGCGGTACAAGCTGTGCCTGCCGCGCCCGCAATCGCTGGCGGCTGGCAATCCGTTCCACAATGACGGGGCCTTCTTCCTCGCACTCGAACGCTTCGGCTATGACATTACCGATCAGGTGAAGGCGGTGGAGGCTTTTGAACGGCGCTGGCGGCCTGAACATATCGCCGGGGTGCCCGATGGCGAAATTGCCGCGATCCTGTGGCAATTGCTGCTCGATCGCGATCAGGGGCGGACGCGCTAGCATTTTGGTTGGGTCCGGCCTATGGCGCTGGGCGTCAGGGGGCCTGAGGCAGCCGCGTGTCGCAAGACGCGAGGAAAGTCCGGGCTCCACGAAACAAGGGTGGCGGGTAACGCCCGCCGGCGCTCCTTTCAGGCGCGCAAGGGAAAGTGCCACAGAGAGCAAACCGCCGATGGCCCCGCTTGCGGGGGACAGGCAAGGGTGAAAGGGTGCGGTAAGAGCGCACCGGGGGGCTGGCAACAGTCGCCGCATGGCAAACCCCACCCGGAGCAAGGCCGAATAGGGGCCGCGCGCCCGTCAGCAATGGCAGGGTAGGGGAGTTTCGCCCCGAGCGGCCCGGGTTGGCTGCTAGAGCGCCGGAGCAATCCGGCGACCAGATGAATGGCTGCTACCCGGGGCCCGTCCGCAAGGATACAGTCCCGGGATACAGAACCCGGCTTATGATGGTCCCCTGACACGATCACCGATCTGCCGCGCAGACGGAACTTTCCCGGTGGCTCGGGGTTAGCTGGCATGATGAACGATCTCAACGTTGCCCATCGCTCACCCATCCAACGCATTGCTGTCATTCTGGCCGTGATGGTGCAGATCGGAGCAGGGTTCCTTCCGCAGCTAGGTATCGGCGAACCCATCGGCGAACGTTCGGACGCTGTGCGCACGCTCATTACCCCGGCAGGATGGGCCTTCGCCATCTGGGGGCCCTTGTTTGCGCTCTCGATCCTGTTTGCTGTGTGGCAGGCACTGCCCGCACAGCGCAGCAGTGATCTGCTG
Source organism: Erythrobacter sp. R86502 (assembly GCF_042466465.1). Lineage (NCBI taxonomy): Bacteria > Pseudomonadati > Pseudomonadota > Alphaproteobacteria > Sphingomonadales > Erythrobacteraceae > Erythrobacter > Erythrobacter sp. R86502. The sequence continues at coordinate 117,460 of NZ_JAXHCJ010000001.1, forward strand.
AACCGCATTGCCTGGCCCGCTGCGGTGGCGCTGGGCGCGCAGGGTATCTGGTCGGCCTATACCCAGATCGCCAACCTTACTGCGGTGTCCGTGGTCATCATTCTGGTGTCGCTGGCTGGACTATTCATCGTGGTGCGCAATCTCGTGGCAACGCAGCCCCTGTCGGTCGGCGAACGCTGGTTTGTTGCCCCGGCCTTTACCGCGCTCGCGGCATGGCTCACCGCGGCAAGCATTGTGAACATCTCAGCGACGCTGAGGTTTTACGGCGTGTTGCAGCCCTATCCCAATCCCATGATGGCAACCTGTATGGTGCTTGTGGGGTCCGCCATCGCCGCCCTGGCCGCCGCGCGGCTGCGGGGCGCGCCGCTATTCGGGCTGGTCTTCAGTTGGGCGCTGATCGCAATTCATGCGAGCGGCGGACAGCGCTTCCCCACCGTGGGCTGGGCCGCGGCTGGCGGCATCATCCTGGTGCTGGTCATCACACTGTGGCAATTGGCACGCCCGGCCAATCGCCGCCTTTGGCTTGGCGCTTAAGACCGCCCCACGCTGACATAGGTGAAGCCAGCGGCAGCCATGTCATCGGGCTTGTAGATATTGCGCAGGTCAACCAGCACGGGCGCTTTGGCGAGCTCTTTCACGCGCCGGAAATCCAAGGCGCGAAAGGCGTCCCATTCGGTGACGATCACGACTACGTCCGCGCCTGCGATTGCGTCGTAGGCGTTGTCGCACATCGTAACGCCGGGCAGCAGCGGGCGCGCCTGTTCCATGCCTTCGGGATCATAGGCGGCCACTGCAACGCCCGCATCCATCAGCGTCTGCGCCACCGCAATCGCCGGGCTGTCGCGCATGTCGTCGGTGTTGGGCTTGAAGGTTAGGCCGAGCAGCGCCGCCTTCTTGCCGCGCGCCTGTTCGAAGCCGCCCAGCGCATCGACGACCTTGCGGCCCATCGCGCGCTTGCGGGTGTCGTTGGTCTTGACCACCGCTTCGACGATCCGCACCGGGCTGTCGTAATCCTCAGCGGTCTTGAGCAGCGCGAGCGTATCCTTGGGAAAGCACGATCCGCCATAGCCCGGCCCGGCATGCAGGAACTTCGATCCGATGCGGCCATCCATCCCGATTCCGCGGCTGACGTCCTGCACATTGGCGCCGACCTTCTCGCACAGATCCGCCATTTCGTTGATGAAGGTGATCTTGGTCGCGAGGAAGGCGTTGGCGGCGTATTTGATCAGCTCGCTGCTGCGGCGCGAGGTGAACAGGATCGGGCTTTCGTTGAGGAACAGCGGGCGATAGACCTCGCGCATCACCTCGCGGCCGAACGCGTCCTCGGCGCCGATGACGATCCGGTCGGGGCGCTTGAAATCGCCGATCGCCGCGCCTTCGCGCAGGAATTCGGGGTTGGAGACGACGGCGAATTTGTGCTGTGTGCCGGTCTCGCGGATGATCCGCTCGACCTCGTCGCCGGTGCCGACGGGGACGGTCGACTTGGTGACGACCACCGCGTCATTGTTCAGCTTTTCGCCCACTTCGCGTGCGACTTCGTAAACGAAGGTGAGATCCGCGTGGCCATCGCCGCGGCGGCTGGGTGTGCCCACCGCGATGAAGATCGCGTCAGCCCCGGCAATGCCTTCGCCCAGATCGGTGGTAAAGCTGAGGCGGCCCGCCTTCACATTGGTGTCGACCAGGGCATCGAGACCCGGCTCGTAGATCGGCATCACGCCTGCATGGAGCCGGTCAATCTTGCCCTGATCCTTGTCGATGCAGACCACGTCATGCCCGAAATCGGCAAAGCACGCCCCCGACACGAGCCCGACATAGCCCGAACCCACCATCGCAATCTTCATGAACCACTGCCCCTACGCGAGAAGTTGACACCGACCGCGCAGCGAACCGCGCAATCAGTGAGGTCGGTCGCCGTGGAACACCGCAGGTGACTCTCCTTGGGCCGCACGGGCCTGAAGGACCCGCCGCCGGTCGCCCTCGAGCACCAAAGCTGTAAGCACACCGGAACGAAAAGCGCCAGTATCGATTCCGATACGGTTGCCGCAATCCATAACGGTTTCAAAAATAGTATGGCCGTGTACGACCACCTTTTCCAGTGGGCCAACGTGGTTCAGGAAACGTTCGCGAATCCACAACAGGTCGCTGCGCTGCTGATCAGCCAGCGTCCGGGCAGGATCGACGCCAGCATGGACAAAAACATAATCGCCGGTGCGCACCATCGTTTCGAACCCGGCGATATAATCGCGCACCGATTGCGGAACAATTTCTGGTAGCCGCGCAAAGATCTCGTCCAGATCCATCGTCGCAAGTTGCTTGCGCGACAATCCATAACTCAACACCGTTTCGGTTCCGCCGTGCTTGAGGAAATGGCGCAAGGCTTCGGGTTTGGTGAAAGCGGTAAGAAACATCTCCTCGTGGTTGCCCGCCAGAACCTGGACGTTGCCGGTCTGCTGCCAGATCCGCGTCCGCTCGACCACGCCCGCACTGTCCGGCCCGCGATCTACCAGATCGCCCAACACGATAACATGATGATCGTATTCGGGGGCCTGTGCAATTTCGGTTTCGATCGCACCGATCAAGGCCTCGTATAGATCAAGTCGGCCGTGAATGTCGCCGATCGCGTAATAGCGCGTACCCGGCGGCACGGCAGGGAGTTTGGGCGGCGGGGATGGTTTGAAAAAGTCGCGCAATCTTTGAAGCATGGGCGATGCAATAGTCCGGTTGTGCGGCCTTCATCAATGGGGGTGAGAAGAGCTGCAAAATGCTGGGCTGTCGCAGCAGGAGCGGGTTCATAAGTGCGGCAACGTGACCGTGCCATGAACCCCCGGCACGCGCGGCAGGCGGTGTGGAATTATCGTCCAACGACGCGAACGTTAAATCAGTCGAGCGTGAAACTGACAGTCGTGACCACCCTGACCTTTTTGTAGGGACTATCAGCCATGCCCCATCCGCCTGTTTCCCCATCGCGCGCGGCGATTTCGAAATACCCTTGGGTCGCGTCCCTGATCTTGCCAACGCCGGAATCGGAATCTTCGGCAAATTGCTGTGCGGATGCACGTGCGTCTCTGGTCGCTTCGGCAACCATTTCCGGTTTGATGTCGTTGAGCTTGGTGAAGGTGTAGGCCATGCCCGACCCTTCTTCGAGGAACACTCCGCGCCCGACCAGATCGAACTGGCGGGCCACCGCCTTCTGAGCGCGGGCAATATCTGTGGTGCGTAGCGCGAGCCGCTGACGAACCGTGTAAGTAGTGATACCGTCGGCGGTAAAACTGGTCACATTGGCACCGGTTGGCTGCAACGCGTCAGCCGGAAAGCCGAGCTCTCCGAAGAACCGTTCGATACTGACTGTGTCGCCGCGCACCTTGGTTTGCGCCTCAGCAAGGTCTGTAGAAGTCGCAGAGTAGGATATCGTCCAGGTGGCGAGATCAGCGGTGACATCGCGTTCGGCAAGCCCGCGCACCGTGACTGCGCGTTCCGCATCCTTGGCACGCAGCAAGCCGTCACCAAGCAAGTATCCGCCCACAATCATGCCGGTGGCCAGAATCGCAGCGGCCCCAAGCCATCGCACCGTTGAAGGATCGCGCAGCGCAGGGCTTTCCGTTTTCGGCGTTTGCGCATCATGTCCGGCCATTCCATCTTCCCCAATCGACAAATAGATGCGACGAATTGTGCATTGCTGACGATGAACTGATTTTGAATGGATGGGCCATTGGCAAGATTTCGTCATGCCGTAATCCCCGCCGAACGATGGGTCAGCATGCCCTCTACTTGCAGCTAGAAGAACGTCCCGACACGGCGCTGGACGATATAAACCTTGTGTAAACCATTAAAATTACGGGCCCGGTTGCATGACGCGACCGGGCGCGTTAGCGTGATGGTCCATTTGGGGGTGGGGGGTCGCCTTGTCCGTAATCGAGCCTGGGGTGTGGCAGTGCCTGGCGCTGCTGCAGCACGAACTGTTGCTGTTTGCCGGGGTGTTTTTCCTGATTGGCGCGATCGATGATCTGGCGCTTGATGCCGTGTGGCTTTGGCTGCGGGTAACGGGCCGCGCGATGACGCAGCAGCGCAGCCGCAGGGCGCTTCAACATCGGAGCCTGTCCGGACCCGTCGCGGTGCTTATTCCGGCCTGGCAGGAAGCGGCCGTGATTGGCCAGACGATCCGCCACCTGCTCGAAACCTGGCCGCAGCCGGGGGTGCGCGTCTATGTCGGCTGCTATCGCAATGATCCCGACACGCTGGGCGTGGCCGTCGCATCAGCGCGCAACGATCCGCGTCTGCGGCTTGTCATTCTCGATCGCGCCGGACCCACCACCAAGGCCGATTGCCTCAACCGTCTTTATGCCGCGCTCGCTCTGGACGAAGAACGGGCGGGCCAACGCTTCAGCGCTGTCGTGTTTCACGATGCCGAAGACATGGTTGATCCGGGCGCGCTTGGCCTGCTTGACGAAGCGATTGCGGGCGGGGCCGATTTTGTCCAGCTGCCGGTGGAACCGCTGGTGCCCTATCCCCGGCGGTGGGCCGCGCGGCATCTTGCCAGCCATTACTGCGAAGAATTCGCCGAAGCGCATGGCAAGGGGCTGGTGGTGCGTGACGCCCTCGGCGCTGGTGTGCCGGGAGCGGGCGTGGGATGTGCCACGTCCCGCCGTGCGCTGGATCGACTGGTTGCGCGGGCAAGCGGGAACGGTGCTGGCAGCATGCCCTTTGCCAGCGATTCGCTGACTGAAGATTACGAACTGGGTCTGGCGATTGCAGCGGCCGGCGGACGCTGCCGCTTTGTCCGGGCGCGCGGCGAAGATGGCCGCTTGATTGCCACCCGCGCCTATTTCCCGCATCGCTTTGACACCGTGGTGCGACAGAAAAGCCGCTGGGTTCTGGGTATTGCCCTGCTTGGTTGGGACAGAGTGGGATGGAATGGCGGGCTGGCCGAATACTGGATGCGCGCGCGGGACCGTCGTGGACCTTTGACTGCGCTGGTATTGATGGTCGGCTATGTGCTGGTGGTGCTGACGGGGATCATGGGCGTGATGGTGGCGACGGGCGTCGCTGATCCTGTGCCACTGTCCCCGCTCCTGAGATGTGTTCTGATTACCAACGCCGCGGCCTTCGCGTGGCGCATCATGATGCGCTTTGCCTTCACCACCCGGGAATATGGCTGGCGCGAAGGAGTGTGGGCTGTGGCGCGCCTGCCGCTGGCCAATGTCATCACGATCATCGCAGGGCGCCGTGCCGTGTTTGCCTATGCCCGCACGCTTTTGGGTGCCGCCGCAAGGTGGGACAAGACCGACCACGATGCGCACCCTGCCAATCCGGGATTGATGCAGGCGGTGCAATCGTGACCGCGGGCCGCACCCGGACCGGTTTCCGGGGCGGTCCGCTTGCGATGCTTGTGCTATTGATCGCGGGATGGGCCGGTGCGCGGGCGATGTGGTGGGAAAATCCGTTCGCGCCCTTGGGCAATGCGCTCGCGCCTCCATTGGCTGCGGCCGTTGTTGAAGCCGGAACAGTCGGGATGGCGCCATTCGTCGCCACGTCACCGGCCATTGAGGCGGGCGCGCGTTTCGCCGCGGTGATCTCGCATCGATCGTTAGCGACACGGCAAGCGGTGCTGCGCCGTACTAGCCGCGCTGCGCCATATGGCCTCGCGTATCGCATGGCGCCACTGACTGCGCCTGATCGTTCCGCTGAGATTGGCGACCGTTCCGCTGTTGAAAGTCCGACCGGTCTTGTATCGAACGAAGGCACGCGGCCTTTTGCGCCGCCAGTTATGGCGCCTGCTGCGGATCGCTGGTCGGTTGATGCCTGGGCATTCTGGCGGCAGGAGTCCGATGCCTCGCCCGTGTCGCAAGGGCGCGTGCCGATCTACGGCGCAAGCCAGACCGGAGCAGTGCTGCAATATCGGATCGCCCCTGCGTCTACACACGACCCGCGGTTTTACACCCGTGCCTATCGCGCCCTGGTGCGCCGCGGCGAAAGCGAAGCCGCGTTGGGCGCTTCGCTTCGCCCCCTGGCGGACATCCCGCTGCGAATGGCGGGAGAGGTGCGTTATACGGATGGCGACGTTCGTGATAGTTGGCGGCCTTCGGCGTTTTTTGTCACTGAACTGGCTCCGGCAACGTTGCCATATGGGGCGCAGCTTGAAGCCTATGGTCAAGCCGGCTGGGTCGGGGGACCGGATGCAACCGGATTTATCGATGGACAGGCCAGCGTGACACGCGAAGTACGCCACATCGCTCGCCTCACGGACAATGCGCTGCGTGTCAGTCTGGCCGCAACGGTGTGGGGCGGCGCACAAAAGGACGCTCAACGGATCGACGTGGGCCCCAGCCTGCGGTTGGATACGACCATCGGGACCGTGCCTGCGCGCCTGTCGATCGACTGGCGTGAACGGGTCGGCGGCGATGCCGCTCCGGATTCAGGTTTGGCGGCGACGTTATCGACGCGTTTCTGAATTCGCCAGCGCGGGCGGACGCCGGAACCGCGCCTGATCGCTGATAAAGTGGATGGGCAAACACCGCGGCTTTCATCGCCGTGCGCGCTCGTCTAGGCCAGCGCCATGGACGTGTATCTGCCCATCGCGAATCTTTCGGTCAACGGCCTCTTCATTGTGCTGCTGGGCGGACTGACGGGTATCTTGTCCGGCCTTTTCGGCGTGGGTGGCGGATTTCTGACGACGCCGTTGCTGATCTTTTACGGTATCCCGCCGACAGTTGCGGCGGCTTCGGCCGCGACGCAGGTGACCGGCGCGAGCGTTTCTGGCGTGCTGGCCCATTCGCGTCGCAAGGGCGTGGATTACCGCATGGGCGGTGTGATGGTCGGCGGCGGGATCTTGGGTGCGTTGATCGGGGCCGGTCTGTTCAGCGCGCTGCAATCGCTTGGCCAGATCGATGTCGTGATCTCGATCCTTTACGTGTTGATGCTCGGTTCGATCGGGACGTTAATGATGCGCGAAGCCGTTGGCGCATTGCGGCCCGGCCTGCTGGGCAAGGCGGGGGGGCAAGCCAAAAAACGCCGCCACCACCCGCTTGTCGCCAGCCTGCCCTATCGCTGGCGGTTCTATGCGTCGGGCCTGTACATTTCGCCTTTGGCTCCCGCGATCCTGGGAATGCTGGTGGGTATCCTTACGATGCTGATGGGCGTGGGCGGGGGATTCCTGCTGGTGCCTGCGATGCTGTATATCCTCGGGATGAGCGGCAATGTCGTGGTCGGCACGTCGCTGTTCCAGATTCTGTTCGTGACGATGGTCACAACGATGACCCATGCGCTGACGACCAAGGCGGTGGATCTCGTGCTGGCGGCGTTGCTGCTGCTGGGATCGGTGCTGGGCGCGCAGTTCGGCACGCAGATCGCGCTGAAAGCCCGGCCTGAATATCTGCGCCTTGCCCTGGCTGCGCTGGTGCTGCTTATCGCCTTGCGAATGCTCTACGGGCTCGGCGTTCAGCCTGACGAAATTTACACCGTGGTTCCGCTGTGAGGGCGGGCCTGTGACTTTGACGGGGCGGCTTGTTTTGCTGCTGACTGCATGGGCCGCGCTATCTGCGCAGCGCGAGCCTGTATTGGTGCCTGCGGTCAGCCAGTCGCGGATCGAGGTGCGACAGGGCTTCACGGGCGCACGGCTGCTGCTGTATGGCGCGGTAATCGATCCCGCTGGCGCAGGGCGGGCGGGCAATTACGACATCGTTGTGGTTCTCAAAGGCCCGACCGAACCAGTGCGCATTCGCGAAAAGGATCGCCTGGCAGGCATCTGGATGAACGCAGGTTCCAGCGATTTTCGATCCGCCCCCGCTTTCTTCGCAGTCGCATCGTCGCGTCCCGTGGGGCAGATTGTGGATGAACGCACAGCGGCAATCTATGAGTTGGGAACCGATTTTATCCAGCTGTCTCCTTCGGGTCAGATCGATCCCGAAGAACAATTGCGGTATGCCCAGGGTTTGGTCGAACTGAGGCGGCGGCAGGGATTGTATCAGGAAAACCCGCGAGGCGTCAGCATCGCGGAAAAGGTGCTGTATCAGGCACGGATCGATCTGCCGTCCAATGTGACGACGGGGCGTTACACCGCAGAAACCTTCGCGATTGCCCAAGGACGGGTGCTGACCAGCGCCACCGCCCGGATCGAAGTGGTAAAAGCCGGTCTGGAAGGCCGCGTGGTGACAGCATCGCAGCGCAATTCGTTCCTTTACGGTCTGGGCGCGATTGCGCTTTCGCTGGCGATGGGCTGGATGGCAGGGCGACTGTTCGCGCGCGGCTGAACCCATTGCGCTCCCGGGCAACCCAGGGCGTTGACCCGATCTTAACTCCAATCGCGGTAACGCCATGCAGCCCTACCGGGCGCGCAGGGGAATAGGCGCTAATGAGCGATCACGGCAGACAGGATTTTGAACGCTTCACCGGGCCCAACCCGGCAGGGGCGGAAGAATTGGCATCGGCTTATGCCGGTAGCCATGACAACGCGCGTCTGCCGATCGGGGTGGTGCTCGAAATATCGGGTTCCGGCTCGCAGATCGCGCTGGACATGCAGCGGCTCAATGAATGCATGGAAGACGCCGATCCATCGATTGCGCTGGCCGGGCAGGTCGGCAGCCAGATCAAGATTCGTGTCGGCGATGCCTGGTTGCTCGCCAACGTCCGCGACCAGCGAAAGGACCGCCGCACCGAAGGCGGGATCATCGCACATATCGACTTTCTGGGCGAAGGGTCCGAAGAAAAGCTGACAGGCCGCATCCACGGGTTCAAACGCGGTGTGACGCGCTATCCGGTTCCGGGGGCCATGATCTACCCGGCAACCACCAGGGATCTGGAACAGATCTACGCCAGCGATGGCCGCGCCAGCATCACGATTGGCAAGGTGTTCCCCACGAAAGACATCCGCGCCGGCCTCTATATCGACGCGATGCTGGGCAAGCACTTTGCGCTGCTGGGTTCAACCGGAACCGGCAAATCAACCAGCGCCGCGCTGATCCTGCACCGCATCTGTGAAGCTGCGCCCAAGGGTCACATCGTGATGATCGATCCGCACGGCGAATATTCGGCCGCCTTCCGCACCACGGGTCAGATCCTCGACGTATCGAACCTTCAGATGCCCTACTGGCTGATGAACTTCGAAGAACATTGCGAAGTATTGCTGTCGAGCAGCGGCAATGACCGTCAGGTCGATGCCGATATTCTGGCCAAATGCTTGCTGGCCGCACGGTCGAAAAACCGTCTGGCGCAAACCATGGGCAAGATCACTGTCGATTCGCCGATCCCCTACCTGCTGTCCGATTTCGGCAACATCCTGCAGGATGAAATGGGCAAGCTGGACAAGGCAACTTCGTCGGCACCGTTCATGCGGATCAAGGGCAAGCTTGACGAGATCAAGGCCGATCCACGTTACCAGTTCATGTTCTCGGGCATGCTGGTGGGCGACACGATGGTAGATTTCATCAGCAAGATTTTCCGGATGCCCGGAAACGGTCGCCCGATCTCGATCATCGATGTGTCGGGCGTGCCATCAGACATCACGTCTACCGTGGTCGCCGTACTCAGCCGCTTGGTGTTCGATTTTGCCATCTGGGGGCGCGAAGAAAAGACCCGGCCTGTGCTGCTGGTCTGCGAAGAGGCGCACCGTTACGTACCCAATGAAAAGAACGCCGATGGTTCGTCAGTGGGCAAGATACTCAGCCGCATCGCAAAGGAAGGCCGCAAATACGGGATCAGTCTGGGTCTCATTACACAGCGCCCTTCCGATCTAGCCGAAGGCGTGCTGTCGCAATGCGGCACCATCATTTCGATGCGACTCAACAATGATCGCGACCAGGCCTTCGTGCGCGCCGCGATGCCCGAAGGCGCGCGCGGGTTCCTCGATTCTATCCCGGCCTTGCGCAACCGCGAATGCATCATCTGCGGCGAAGGCGTATCAATCCCCATTCGCGTCAGCTTCGACAATCTCGAAGAACACAAGCGGCCTGCCTCGGAAGATCCGAGCTTTGCCGACTTGTGGAGCAAGGATGGCGGCGAACAGGAACTGGTCGAGCGCGTCGTAATGCGCTGGAGATCACAAGGTTAAGTATCCCGCCCCGGCCCCTCGCGCAGGCGGGAGGGGGTATCAGCGCCAAACTTTCCTCCTCCCGCTTGCCTGGGGGGTCGCGGGCGGGATTTAAGTTCCTCTGGTATCGCCATAAAGGTGAATGTGAAGCCGGTCGCTCATGCGGAAACCGTGCGTAAGGCATAGGTCGGAAAGCCACGCCTGCCGTTCACGCTGCGCTGCTGTGGTCGTGCCTTCGGCCATTAGGAACACACGTTCGGGGCGGAAACGATAGCGGCGTTGGAGCGCCAGCACCTCATCCACATCCTCGGGCGTAGCGATGACGAACTTCAAAAAAGCGCGCGGATCGGCCGCCCAAGTGTCGAGCCTTGCAGGCAGCAGCGCCAGATCGGCCGGATTGCCGCTGTGCGAGAGCTTGGGGCTGACATTGTACTGATCGACCCGCACATCAAGCCGCGCGGGCGGCGCGACCGTGCCGTTGGTTTCGATCTCGACCGCGATATCGGGCAGGTGGGTGAGTATCTCTGCAAGCGCGCCTGCTTGAAGCAAAGGCTCGCCTCCGGTTATGACAAGACGTCTCTGGCCGAGCGCCGCAATCCGCGCGGCAGTGTCCTGCGCCGAGAGAACCACCTGATTGGCCTTCCGATCGAATGTCACGCCGTCACGGTGCGGACGGTTATCACCCTCAAACCGCCAGGTGTACGCCGTGTCACACCACACGCACGCAAGGTTGCAGCGCGACAAACGCACAAAGGCGACCGGCACCCCCATGCTCGGCCCTTCGCCTTGCAGCGAGGCAAAAATCTCCGGCGCTCCGGTGTCGTCGGTGGCAAGCGTAAGGTTCATATGCCGGCCCTATGCCACGATTTCCCCCGCTGGGAAATTTTCAGCAAGGCAAGCTGGTCAGCCGCCAACCACCGCGAGATTGGGTCCCTTCGCACCGCGTTGAAATTCATGGGAGCGCTGCATCTGCGCTGCGGCCAGCGCTGTCCGTCCGTCGCGGTGGGTGTTGCCCACCTCGAAGGCGTTCACCGTTCCGCGCAACCCGTCAGCTTCCCGTGCGAGTGAGGCTGCCGCCGCGTTGCATTGTTCGGCCATGGCGGCGTTCTGCTGCGTCGATCGGTCAATATCGCCCACGACCTTGTTGATCTGCGCCAGACTATCCGACTGGGCTTCGGTGGATGCGGCGATGCTCTCCACAGCTTTGGTCAGCGCGGCGATGGCCTGTGTGATGGCGGCAAAGGAACTGCCGCTTCTGGTGACGAGACTGACGCCCGAGGTGATATGTTCGCTGGTGGCCGAAACCAGCGACTTGATCTCTTCAGCGGACGTGGAACAGCGCAAGGCAAGCGCGCGCACTTCATTGGCGACCACGGCGAATCCCCTGCCGCTTTCTCCCGCACGTGCAGCCTCGACCCCGGCGTTCAGCGCCAGCAGATTGGTCTGAAAAGATATGCTCTCGATCACGCTCACGATGTTGGCGATGTTCTGACTGGACCGTTCGATCTGATCCATGGCTAGGACCGCTTGGGTCACGACCTGCGAACCTTCGTCGGCGGTGGCGTTGCTTTCGCGGATGGTCTGCTGTGCGATGCTGGCTTCTTCGCGGGTCTGCTGAACCTGTTTCAGCACCTCCGTGACCGCCGCGGCAGCCTCTTCGAGATTGGCTGCCTGCTCTTCGGTGCGATGCGCAAGATCGTCGGATGCGACCCGGATCTCGTTTGAGCCCGATGAAATGGCATTCACCCCCTGGACCACGGTGCTAATGGTGTCGTGGAGCGCTGCAACCGTAGAATTGAAATCGGCCGCGACCCGGGCATATTCGGGCGGTAGATCGACCACCGCAATGTCGAGCTTGCCGTTGGCCAGCTTTGCTAGGGCATCGCCCAGCACGGCGTTGAGCGAATTGACCTTGTTGCTCACATCCAGAAAGTACGATGACAGAGCCACATCCATGTCCAGCAGCGAAACCTTCACAAGCGCCGCGATACGTCGCGCCTCGGCCCGTTTCCAAGGCAGGTAGCGTTTCCAGCCCGGCGCGATCATTTGCAGCAGAAGGTCGTTGAGGATGCGGGCGTAGCTGCCAATATACCACTTGGGTTCGAGACCGATGCGAGCGTGTACTTCGCCGATGTGGTTCGACCGCGTCAGGAAGGATTCGTCCAGCCCCTCGGTAAAGGCGCCGGTCCAGTGCTTCGCCTGCGCGCGCCGCGCCCGCTCCATCGAGGTCGCATCGGTAAACTTTGCGGAAAGTTCGTTGCGGGTTTGGAGTTCGCGGTAAAATCCGTTCAGCGTCGGTTCGATATAACGCCTGATTGCTGCAGCTACGCCTTTGAAATCAGGGTCATGCGCGTCCAAACCATAATATTCCAGACGTTCGGCAAGGGTGGGGTTTGTCATTGGATGATGCTCCATTGGCCTCAGTGTGCCGGAACTGGTGCAGCAATGAACAAACCCAACCGCCCGCGGCATGGACGCCGCAGGGTTCTGCCCTATTGCCCCTAAAGGCGATGTGTGCAGATCGAAGTGTCATCAAATGGTCCAAGCCGTGCGACAAGCGTCGCACCCGTCAAAAGCAGCACGTTCCCACTGCGGGGATAGCGCCAAGATCTGAATCCGGCGGCTTTATCTGCTAGGCACAAATACCAAGGCGGACAGTCAGCGCCTCATCTTTGCGGCAGTGACAGGCGCTTATCCCAACCGGGCAAGAGCCGCCGTCACGCGTTCCACTTCACCCTGATGATGGGCGAGATCGCCGCGGGCCTTCTCGACCGCCTCGGGCTTGGCCTTTTCGGCGAAGGCCGGGTTGGAGAGGCGCCCTTCGAGAGATTTGGTTTCCTTTTGAGAGGTCGCCAGCGCCTTTTCCAGCCGGGCCTTTTCGGCCGTGATGTCGACGATGCCTTCAAGCGGGATGACGAACACATCCTCGCCTGCGGTCACCTGCATCGCGGGGCCAGCGGGGGGCTCGCCTATGGTTACCGGTGTAAGGCGTGCGAGGCGTTCGATTGCGGCGCTTGAGCGCTCGACAGTGCGGGCGGCGACGTCCGAAGGCGAAGCGAGCCACGCCGCCAGCTTGGCACCCGGCGGAATGCCGAGTTCGTTCTTGGCGGAGCGGGTGCTGGTGGTGAGGTCGATCACCCAGTCGATCGCATCGGTCGCTTCCTTGCTCACTTCGGCTTCCGGCTTGGGCCACTGCGCCACAATCAGCTCGTAGGGCCGCTCACCCAGCTTGTGCCACAGCTCTTCGGTGATGAAGGGCATGAAGGGGTGCAGCATGACGAGGATCTGGTCGAGCGCCCAGCCGGCCACCGCGCGGGTTTCCACAGCAGGCGGGCTGTCGGCAACGCCTGCAAACACCGGCTTGATCAGTTCGAGATACCAGTCGCAGAACTTGCTCCACGTGAACTGGTAAATGGCGTTGGCCGCCGCATCGAAGCGCAGATCGGCCATCGCGCGCTCGATTTCGGTCACGCAGGCGGCCACTTCGCCGATGATCCACTGGTTGGCGGCGAGGCGTGCTTGCGGAGCCTTGACGCTGGCCGAGGCACCGATCCCGTTCGACTGGCAGAACCGCGCCGCGTTCCACAGCTTGGTGGCGAAGTTGCGGTAACCCTCGACGCGGCGTTCATCCATCTTGATGTCGCGGCCCTGGCTTTCCATCGCCGCCATGAAGAAGCGCAGCGCATCGGCGCCGTACTGGTCGATCAGGCCCAGCGGATCGACCACATTGCCCTTGGACTTCGACATCTTCGCGCCGTCCGCCGCGCGCACCAAGCCGTGGAGATAGAGCGTCTCCCAGGGCTTCTGGCCCATGGTGTAATAGCCCATCATCATCATCCGCGCGTCCCAGAAGAACAGGATGTCGAAGCCGGAGATAAGCAGGCTGTTTGGGAAGTGCTTGTTCAGGAGCGGCGCGCCATCGTCAGGCCAGCCAAGCGTGGCGAAGGGCCACAGCGCCGACGAGAACCACGTGTCGAGCACGTCGTCGTCTTGGCGCAGCGTGACGCCGTCACCGGCGAGCGCCTGCGCTGCGGCCTCGTCCTCGGCGACGAAGCAGCGGCCATCATCGGCGAACCATGCCGGGATGCGGTGGCCCCACCACAACTGGCGCGACACGCACCACGGCTGGATGTTCTCCATCCAGTTGAAGAAGGTCTTCTCCCAGGTCTTGGGCACGATCCCGATTTCGCCCGAGCGCACGGCTTCGATCGGTTTTTTCGAAAGTTCGCCTGCGTTCACATACCATTGGTCGGTCAGCCATGGTTCGATCACCACGCCGCCGCGGTCGCCATACGGGGTCTGGATCACGCGCGGTTCGGCGTCGTGGTGGGTTTCCTCCCCGTCCTTGTCGCGGGTGACGTGGGGCACGAGGAACCCCTTGGCCTTCAACCGCTCGACCACGGCCTTGCGCGCATCGAAGCGGTCCATCCCGACGAACTCCGCCGGGATCAGGCCGTCTGCCACCTGCACCACCGCCGCATCGGCATCGAGCATGTTGAGCATCTCGCCCGCCGCGATCCCGGCGCGCTTGCCGACTTCGAAGTCGTTGAAGTCATGGCCCGGCGTGATCTTGACGCAGCCCGATCCCAGCGCGGGATCGGCGTGCTCGTCGGCGATGATCGGGATGCGGCGGCCGGTGATCGGCAGCACGATGTGCTTGCCCACGACGCTGGCATAGCGTTCGTCCGCCGGGTTCACCGCCACGGCCATATCGGCGAGCATCGTTTCCGGCCGCGTGGTCGCGACGATCAGGTGATCGGCGCCATCGGCGGTCAGCACGCCATCGGCCAGCGGATAGCGGAAGCGCCAGAAGCTGCCCTTGATCTCTCGCGTCTCGACCTCGAGATCGCTGATCGCGGTCTTGAGCTTGGGGTCCCAGTTCACCAGCCGCTTGTCGCGGTAGATCAACCCGTCGTTATACAGATCGACGAAGGTCTTGGTGACCGCGCGGGTGAAATGCGGGTCCATGGTGAACTGCTCGCGGCTCCAATCCATCGAACAGCCCAGTCGCCGCAGCTGATTGGTGATGGTGCCGCCACTTTCGGCCTTCCATTCCCACACCTTGGCGATGAAATCGTCGCGGCTGTAATTGCTGCGCTTGTCGCCGCGCGCTTCCATCTGGCGTTCGACCACCATCTGCGTTGCGATCCCGGCGTGGTCGGTGCCGACCACCCACAGCGCGTCACGCCCACGCAGGCGTTCATAACGGATCACCACGTCCTGCAAGGTGTTGTCGAGTGCATGGCCGATATGCAGACTGCCGGTTACGTTCGGCGGCGGATTGACGATGGTGAACGCTTCGGCATCGGGGCGTTCGGGACGGAAGCATCCGTTCGTTTCCCAGTGGGAATACCAGCGCGCCTCGATCTCAGCGGGGTCGAAGGTGGTGGGCAGGGTGGGGTTGATGGTGTCCGGCATAATGTTCGCGCCATGCCAGCACCAATGTTGCGATGCAATGACGGACCGATGCGCGGCCAAACTTGCGCTTTACCGCGAGAGTCTTGCTAGGGCGGGAAAATCACCCCATAGCCTGATCCCGATGCAGAGTGCGGCGCAATACAATCTTGAACATGTGGATGCAGAAGGAAGTGCCGGGACGGATCGTCTGGCGTTGTCTGGCCATCTGACGCTGGCGCATATCGGGCCGCTGGAACAGGCGCTGACGCAAATTCCCGGTCCTGTGGACACCATCGATCTTTCGGGCGTCGAAGAAATCGACACCGTGGGCGCGTACGTGGTGTGCCGTCTTGCGCGCACCCACGACAGCGCCATTACCGGAGCCAGCCCAGCGGCCGGACGTTTGCTGACCGCGGTGCGCGGGATTGATGAAGGCGGCGATATACGGGCGCGGCGTATGCCGGTGTGGACCCGCGTGCCTGCGGCACTGGGCGAAAAGGTTTACGGAGCGCGTGACGGCGCGGTGGGTGTGATCGGCTTCTTTGGCCAAATCCTGATTGGCGGGGTCAAGCTTATCCGCCATCCCAGCCGTTTCCCGATCAAGGCGCTGGTCCACCAGATGGAGCTGGTCGGCATTTCTGCGCTGCCGATCATCGGCTTGATGAGCTTCCTGATCGGTATCGTCATTGCGCAGCAAGGTTCGGTCCAGCTTGAACAGTTCGGAGCGGAATCGCTGACGGTGAACCTTGTAGGCCGGATCACCTTGCGCGAATTGGGCGTGCTGATGACTGCGATCATGGTGGCTGGCCGGTCGGGCAGTGCCTTTGCCGCGCAGATCGGCACGATGAAGCTGACCGAAGAAATCGACGCGATGCGCACCATTGGCATTTCGCCGATTGAGGTGCTGGTGATCCCCCGCATCCTCGCTGCGACCTTCATGATGATTTTGCTAGGCTTTTATGCATCGGCAATGGCGATTATCGGCGGGGCTGTGGTTGGCGATGTTACACTGGGTATCCCCTTCATCACCTTTCTGATGCGGATACAGGAAGTCGTGCCGGTCCACGATCTTTGGGTGGGCCTGATAAAGGCGCCGGTGTTCGGGCTGATCGTGGCCCTCGCCGGCTGCTATCACGGGATGCAGGTTCACGGTAACTCCGAAGAAATCGGGCGCCGCACCACCCAGGCAGTGGTTTCGGCCATTTTCGCCGTCATTGTGATCGATGCGTTCTTCGCAGTGTTCTTCACAGAAATTGGGTGGGGCTGAGGCATGCGGATGAACGATCATCCCGATGACAGTAGCCCTGCCATTGTGGTCGAAGGGCTGGTCAACAGCTTCGGCGACTTTGCGGTGCATGATGGCCTCGATCTGACCGTCAAGCGAGGCGAAATTCTCGGCGTCGTGGGCGGGTCAGGCACCGGCAAGTCGGTCTTGATGCGATCGATCATCGGGCTTCAGCGTCCGCAGGAAGGCCGGATCGAAGTGCTTGGCTGCGACCTGAGCGATCAGGACCCCAACGGCGAAACCGGTGTGCGCAGGCGCTGGGGTGTGCTGTTTCAGGGCGGCGCGCTGTTTTCGACACTTACCGTGGGTGAGAACGTCGAAGTCCCCATCAAGAAGTTCTATCCCGATCTCGATCCCAAGCTGCGGGCCGAGATCGCGCGTTACAAAGTTCTGCTTTCGGGCCTGCCTGATAGTGCGGTGGCGAAATACCCGTCCGAGCTTTCGGGCGGCATGAAAAAGCGCGCCGGGCTCGCCCGTGCCTTGGCGCTGGACCCTGAGCTTTTGTTCCTCGACGAACCCACCGCCGGGCTTGATCCGATCGGCGCAGCGAAATTCGATCGTCTGACACGCGAGCTGAAAGAGACACTTGGCCTGACCGTGTTTCTCATAACGCATGATCTCGATACGCTTTACGAAATCTGCGATCGTGTGGCGGTGATTGCGGAAAAGAAGATCATTGCCGTGGGCACGATCCCCGAACTGATCGCGACCGGTCATCCGTGGATCGAGGAATATTTTGGCGGCCCGCGTGGTCGCAGCGCGCATGAAGCGCATGTGCGGGGTGAGCCATGATCCTGGCCGACCGCAAGAGACTGTTGGACATCCGCACCTGCGGGGCGGCATAGGAAACGCATATGGAAACCAGAGCCAATCATCTGTGGGTCGGTGCGGTGACGCTGGTCTTGCTGGCGGCGCTGGCTGCGTTCATCGTGTGGATCGCGCAGCTGGGCGAAGGCAAGCAGGATGAATTCGACATCTTCTACGGCCAGTCTGTCTCGGGCCTTGCCAAGGGCAGTCAGGTCAGCTTCGCCGGGGTGCCTGTAGGTCAGGTCACGGAAATCGCACTGGCCAAGAACAATCCCGAATTCGTCCGCGTTCGCATCAAGGTTGGTGAAAACGTGCCGATCCTTGTCGGTACGCAGGCGACGATCCAGGCGAGCTTTACGGGCGTTTCCACGATCCTTCTGGATGGTGCGCGCAAGGATAATCCAGCGATTACCTGCGCAACCACCGCCTGTCCCGAAGGGCGCCCGGTAATCCCCCCCGGCCGCGGCGGATTTGGCGAAATCGTGGCCAATGCCCCACTGTTGCTGGAACGGCTGGCAACGCTGACCGAACAGCTCAACACCATTCTGGGTCCCGACAACCAGAAGGAGCTGGCGGGCATTCTGCGCAACAGCAACCGCCTGACCAGCGGTCTTGCCGATGCAAGCCCGGAACTGACCGCCAATCTCAAGGCGTTCCGCACCACGATGACCGAATTCAACGAAACGCTGGATGCCTACGAAAAACTGGCACTGACGACCGACAGCGTGCTGACCAAGGAAGGCGAGCCTTTGGCCAAGGAACTGCGTGCGACACTGGTATCTGCCAACGCGGCACTGACGTCGCTGTCCGCCACGCTTGAAGACACGCGGCCCGCTGCACGCCAATTGCGTACCACCACCTTGCCAGCAGCCGAAGCCACGCTTCAGGATTTGCGAGCCACCAGCCGGGCGCTGCGTTCGATCACCGAAAAGATCGAAAGCGAAGGCGCAGGTGCGTTGGTTGGCGGCCAGTCGCTTCCCGATTACGAGCCGAAATGAGGATGACCGTTTCGATGACCATGATGACCCGGCCGTTTCTGGTTGCGCCTTTGTTGCTGGCTTTGTCCGGCTGCATCAGTCTGGGGGGTGAGCCACCTGCAAGTCTTCTGACGCTCAGCCCGGCGGCCAGCACGCCTGCGGGCCCCGGCGTGGCACCGGGCGACACCCGCCCGGTGATCGCGGTGCTTCCGTTCGATACCCCGGCCAAACTTGATGTATTGCGTGTCCCGGTTGCGGTCAGCGACACCGAACTGGCCTATCTGCAAGAAGCGTTCTGGGTGGAAAAACCTTCGCGGTTGTTCCGCCGGCTGGTGGGCGAAACCATCCGTGCCCGCGGTGCGGCGCTGGTGGTTGATAATGACGACATCGCCACGCTGTCGACCGTGACCTTGCAGGGCACATTGATCGACATGGGATATGATGCGCAGACATCATCGGCGGTGGTGCGGTTCGATGCGGTGCGGATCGGCAGGGACGGCGCTGTCGTCACCCGCCGTTTTGAAGCGCGCGAAAGCGGCGTGATCGCAGAAACCCGCGCGGTGGGGACGGCGCTGAACAGTGCGGCCAACACAGTGGCGGCTGATATCGCCGACTGGGTTTCAGCGGGCTAGGTTCTCCGCGCCAGCCGGGCA
The DNA here is from genome assembly GCF_042466465.1 of Erythrobacter sp. R86502. Classification (NCBI taxonomy): domain Bacteria; kingdom Pseudomonadati; phylum Pseudomonadota; class Alphaproteobacteria; order Sphingomonadales; family Erythrobacteraceae; genus Erythrobacter; species Erythrobacter sp. R86502. The sequence continues at coordinate 136,600 of NZ_JAXHCJ010000001.1, forward strand.
AAGGCGAAGGCGCGCAGGAAATCGGCCTCGCGCCGTGCGCGGCGTTCTTCGGCTTCTTCGTCGCGGCCCCACAGATCGGCCTGCCATTCTTCTTCGAGGCACACCGCCTGCCACAGCGCGCGGGGCTCGTCCTCATGGCTGGCGTCGAGTGCAGCCAGCGTCGTGATCAGCGATGCGGCAAGCGTCGTCATTGTTTCCGCAGCGGCCAGAACAAATGGATCAAGGACGCGCAGCCGTTCCTGAAGCACGACCATCGCAGAGGCTGGCTGAGGGCGGTGCACCACACCGCTGACCCGTACGAAGGCAGTGCGGTGCGCGCTTTCGAACGCGGTCAGCAAAGGCTCCCACACCTCCTGTTGGCGTTTGTACAAGGGGGCGTCGGGATCGGCACGGTAACACAGCGTGTCGGTTTCGGCATAGACGACAAGACGCTGCACGGTTGCCGCCGGATCGGAAGCGACCACATCGATCGCGTAATCGGCCATGTCGCGCATCGGCAAGCTGGCCGGGTCGATTTTCTCGCCCTGTCGGCGCCATTCGGCCGCCAACGCTTCACCCAGAGCCTGGGTGGGGACAATCTGCGCAGCGCCGCCAACCGTCTTCACGCCGCGCCCGTCGAGCTGCACTTGCCACCCACCTGCCACAGCGGCGAGCGTTACATCCTCATAGAACCTGCGGATCATCTGGAGTTCCTGTTTCCCGCGTTCCAGCTGCGCACGATAAAGCGCGGCAGGAAAAATACCTCGAAGAAGCCTGCCAACACGATGACCACACCGACAGCGTAGGGCCACTCAATCAGCCCGCGCACAATGGCAAATCCCAGCATGACCATCGCCACTCCGCCGAACCGGACGGCGTTGATGATGATGAAGCGGTTGCGCGCCCGTGCATCGCTATGGCCGCGTTCGGACAGGCTCATGGCAGCGTCTCCTGAAGTGCATTGAACAGTGCGGCGGCCGTATCGACGACGCGCGCCGCACCACTGGCAAGCAGTTCGGGCGTATTGTGATAACCCCATCCGACCCCGATCGCGGCTACACCGATGCCGCGCGCCATCAGCATGTCAAAGCTGGTGTCACCGATCATCACCACCTGACCCGGCAATGCGCCTGCGTCGAACATCGCGGCTTCCAGCATCGCAGGATTGGGTTTCGAGGGATGCCGATCGGCGGTCTGAAGCGAGACGAATAAGTCGGCAATACCGTGGGTGGCAAGACAGGCGGCCAGCCCGCGATCGGACTTGCCGGTGGCGACCGCCAGGCTCCACCCGGCGCTGCGCAAATCGTGCAACATGGCGGCAATGCCATCATAAAGCGGTTCGTCCAGCAGGCCTTCTTCACGCCGCGCACGGAAGCTGGATCGGTAGAATTCGGTAACGGCGCGGTTCTGATCGTCGCTGAGATCGGGGGCAAGGCTGCGCACCGCGGCAGGCAGGCTCAGCCCTACGATGCGGCGAACTGCCTGATGATCCGGCGCGGCCAATCCGGCTCGGCTGAAAGCCCGCTCCATCGCCCAGCAGACATCCGCCTGTCCATCGACCAGCGTGCCATCGCAATCGAATACTGCCAGCTTCATGCCGTAACGCCTCGCACGTAGTCAGCCATCGCACTAGCGCCTGCCGCTGCAAGTCCATCCGCGATCCGGGCGCGCGTCTCCGGCATCTTGTTCTGCGACATTTTGTAGGTGGGCCGCCTTTCCGTGATAGTCAGTTCAAAGCCGACAATGCCGCGAAACAGGCTCGCCCACATGGCGTCGGACGATTCCTCCGCGCGCCATGGTTCCCCGCCAAGGCGTGCTTCATGCTTGGCAATTGCGGCGCGAAGAAACCCTTCCAACTCCGCATCAGCCATCCGCCGCACCGGGCCCTCCAGTTCCAACGCCACATAATTCCAGGTCGGCACGGTGTTGCGATCATCGTACCAACGCGGCGACACATAGGCATCCGGACCGTTGACCACGATTTGCGCTTTGGCGCCTTCAAGATGACGGGTGATCGCGTTGCTGCGGGCAAGGTGGAATTGCACGGTTCCTGTCTCGCCCATCAGCAGCGGCGTATGCGCCACGCGCGGACCATCGGGGGTGGCAGCGATGACCATGCCAAAGCCGATCTGTTCCACCAGACGGGCTTCGGCCGCCAGATCATCGCTGCGGAAAAGCGGATTGGGATGCATCAGCGCGCAGGCTTCCGGCCGGGCCCCTTGGTGGGCGGCTTGCTTTTGCCCGCGGGTTTGGCACCCTTGTCTTTGGTTTTGGACTTCGATTTGACCGCCGCATCACCGCGGGCACGGCGCGGGGCGCGGGCTTCCTTGCGCGCCTGCTTGAAGTGGCGGCGGGCCGCCTGCTTCTTTTCCTCGCCCGTGCGTTCCGGCGCCTCATCACCCATCGGCGAGGCATCGGACAGGCTTTCATCAAAACCCAGCACTTCCATGCTCATGGCAAAATGCGGGGGCAATTCGGCGGTCACGTCCAGCTTGCCGCCAGTTCCTTCACCGGTCTTGGGTTCGGAAATGATGAGGCGGCGGGCGTGCAGATGCATCTTGCGGCTGACCGCGCCGGTGAGGAAGCTGTCCGGCCCGCCATATTTGCCGTCGCCCACAATCGGGTGGCCGATCGCCGCCATGTGGACGCGCAGCTGGTGGGTGCGACCGGTCAGCGGTTCCAGTTCCACCCACGACGCACGCTGCCCGGCGCTGTCGACCACGCGATAACGGGTCTTGGCGGCTGCGCCGTTTTCTTCGTCGACATGCATTTTCTCGCCGCCGGTGCCCGGCTGCTTGGCGAGCGGCGCGTCAATCACGCCTTCGGCCATTTGCGGCTTTCCAACCACAAGCGCCCAGTAGACCTTGCGCGCCGAACGACCGGCAAAACGTTTGGAGAAGCTGGCAGCAGCGCCCGGTGTGCGCGCAATCAGCAGGACGCCTGAAGTGTCCTTGTCCAGTCGGTGAACCAAGCGCGGGCGAGGGGTCTTTTCGGTTTCGACAAACGCATCAAGCAGCCCGTCAACGTGCTTGGTGGTCTTGCTGCCACCCTGCGTGGCAAGGCCGGGGGGCTTGTTGAGCACGATCGCGCTGGCGGTTTCGCGAATGACCATCGCCTTCGCTTCGGCGATCTGTTCGGGGCTGAGCACGCGTACGCGCGGCGCGGCCTTCTTGGCGGAAGGCGCGTCTTCGCCTCCGGGTGGCACGCGCAGCACCTGGCCCTGTTCCAGTCGGTCTTCAGGCTTGGCACGCTTGCCATCGACGCGGATCTGCCCGGTGCGCGCCCAGCGCGACACGGTGGCAAAGCCGATTTGGGGCAGGTTGCGCTTGAACCAGCGGTCCAGCCGGATGCCGTCGTCATCCTCGCTCACGGTGAATTGGCGGACATTGTCAGCCGGGGTATCGATTGGGGTCTCGGTCATTGAACACTCTGTGCGGCTACAAGGCCGATGATAACTGCCGCCATGCCTGCGATCAGCGAAGCAGCGGCATAGCCTGCGGCCATCCCCGCCTGGCCGCGATGGAGCATGGTGACAAGTTCGGAAGAAAAGGCGCTGAACGTGGTAAACCCGCCAAGCAGCCCGACGCCAATCAGAAGTCTGGCCGATTCTGCGCTGGTGTCGGCCAGACTGCCGCGGGCCATCCAGCCCACCAGTGCGCCCATGGCAAGGCTGCCGATGATGTTCACCGCCAGTGTCCCCCAGGGAAAGGCATTGGCAGGACCAGCCAGTCCGCTGGCTGCGCGCCCGACATGATACCGCAGCACCGAACCGGCAGCACCGCCGACAGCGACATTGAGGCTGGCTACAAGAGGGGAAATTTCACCGGACATGGCGCGGCCATAGCGATGGCAGGCCGTTCTGCCTAGCGCAGCCGGAGAACGTTTGCGCCTGTCACCGCACGGCTACGGCTTGCCTTTGGCGCGGCGTTGGACTATCGGGGCGCGGTTTGGTGGGCGGTCCTGCAAGGGAATCGCCCGCGTATCATTGGTGTTTCACAGGCAATTCACCGCGTATCCCCGCATGATTCGGGCGGGCTCTGGCGTTTTGAAAAATTAAGGTAGTCGTCGTTTATGCAAATCATGGTTCGCGATAACAATGTCGATCAGGCTCTGCGCGCGCTCAAGAAGAAGCTGCAGCGCGAAGGCGTTTATCGCGAAATGAAGCTGCGTCGCCACTACGAAAAGCCCAGCGAAAAGCGCGCCCGTGAAAAGGCTGCTGCGGTTCGCCGCGCCCGCAAGATGGAGCGCAAGCGGATGGAGCGTGACGGGAGCAAATAATCCCGTCACAAAGCAGCTTTCCGTGACCGGAACTGCTTGAATCCCCCTTTCCGATCAGCCATCAGGGCGCGGCTAATTCCCGCGCCCTTTTGCCGTCGTTCTCCGGCGCACAGGCGCCCATCAGGATCGTACCCATGACCGAGATTACCCGCGTGCCGATCAAACCTGTTGCCAAGGGTTCGCTGACCAAGCTGTGGATCGGTGTGATCCTGGCGATTCTGGTAGGGGCAGGGCTCGCTTGGGCTGCCGTACCGCGCGGGCTGAACCTCGACACGCTGGTGGCAGGTACGGGGCCGACCGCATCCAAGGGCGATGTCGTCTTCGTCAAGTACAAGGGGTCGCTCGCGGCTGATGGTACGGTGTTTGACGAATCGCAGAATATCCCGCTTCCGGTGCAAGGCCTTTTCCCGGAAGGTAATCCCTTCCCTGTGGAGGAAGGCGCGACCATTCCCGGTTTTTATGAAGGTCTTCAGCAGGTGCAGAAGGGCGGCAAGTACACGCTCTTCATCCCTGCCGATCAGGCCTATGGCGCAACCCCGCCTCCGGGTAGCCCGATCCCGCCCAACGCCGATCTGGAGTTCGAGATCGAAGTAACCGAGATCATGACCCGGGCAACCTTCGACCGCAACCTGCAGATTCTGCAGCAGACCATGCAGTCGCAGATGGGCGGCGCACCGGGCGGTCCTGAGGGCGCTGCACCCGCTCCTCAGCCCGGCCAGTAAGGGGCGCCGGACCATGTCGGTAGACAAGGCAACCGTAGCCAAGATCGCCAGCCTTGCGCGTATCCGGATGGATGACGCCGCGCTCGAACAGATGGTGCCCGAATTGAACGGCATCCTCCAGTGGGTCGAACAGCTGGCCGAAGTGGACGTGACGGGGGTTGAGCCGATGGCGGCGGTGATCCCCAACACGTTGCGCCTGCGCGATGACGTGATTGACGCCGATCCGCTCACAGGCGGGGGCCGTCAGGGCGATGTCCTCGCCAACGCGCCTGCCGCCGAGCACGGCTTCTTCGGTGTTCCGAAAGTGATCGAATAGCATGACTGAAATTACCTCTCTCGGCGTAAAAGATATTCGTGACGGCGTGGCAAAGGGCGACTTCACTGCCCGTGAAGTCGCGGAACGTTTCAACGCCGCCGTTGCCGATGCAGCTGCGCTCAACGCTTTCATCGTTACCACCCCCGACCACGCCCTTGCCGCCGCAGAAGCAGTCGACGCCAAGCGCGCTGCGGGGGAAGCGCTTGGCCGGATGGCGGGCGTGCCGATTGGCATGAAAGACCTGTTCGCCACCAACGGCGTGCAGACCACTGCGGCCAGCCATATCCTTGAAGGCTTTACGCCGCGCTACGAATCGACCGTCAGCCAGAAGCTGTGGGAAGCGGGCGCAGGGATGCTGGGCAAGCTGAACCTTGATCAGTTCGCGATGGGATCGTCGAACGAAACAAGCTATTTCGGCAATGTCGCCTCACCGTGGCGCAAAGCTGGCGGTAATGCAGCGATGTCGCCGGGCGGTTCTTCGGGTGGTTCATCCTCAGCCGTTGCCGCGCGTATCGCGCCCGCGGCAACTGGCACCGACACCGGCGGTTCGATCCGCCAGCCAGCGGCCTTCACCGGCATCTGCGGGATCAAGCCTACCTATGGACGCTGCTCGCGCTGGGGCGTGGTCGCCTTTGCCTCCAGCTTGGATCAGGCCGGCCCGATGGCGCGCTCGGTTGAGGATTGCGCGATCATGCTGGGCGCGATGGCCGGGTTTGATCCAAAGGATTCGACCAGCCTCAAGATGGACGTTCCCGATTGGGAAGCGGCGTTGAACAGCGACCTGCGCGGCAAGAAGGTCGGCATCCCGCGCGAATACCGGATGGAGGGCACCGATCAGGCGATCCTCGATTCGTGGGAGCAGGGCAAGGCGTGGCTGAAAGACGCAGGCGCCGAGATCGTCGATGTCTCGCTGCCGCACACCAAATACGCGCTGCCCGCCTATTACATCATTGCGCCGGCCGAGGCGTCGAGCAATCTCGCTCGCTATGATGGCGTGCGTTATGGCCTGCGCGATCTGCCGGACGGTTCGGGCTTACAGGACATGTATGCCGCCACCCGCGCCGCCGGATTCGGGGACGAGGTCAAACGCCGCATCCTGATCGGCACCTATGTGCTCTCGGCCGGGTTCTACGACGCCTATTACACGCAGGCGCAGAAGGTGCGCGCGCTGGTCGCGCGCGATTTCGAGCGGGCTTTCGAACAATGCGACGTGATCCTTGCGCCCACCACGCCGACGGCGTCGTTCCCGCTGGGATCGATGAACGAAGATCCGCTGACGATGTATCTGAACGACGTGTTCGCAGTGCCTGCGTCACTCGCCGGCCTGCCCGCGATGAGCGTGCCCGCCACGATCAACGCCGATGGCTTGCCGCTCGGCTTGCAATTGGTGGGCCGCCCGTTTGACGAGCAGGGTGTCCTGAATGCAGGCCTTGCGATCCAGCAGCGCGCTGGTTTCACCGCTAAGCCCGATAAGTGGTGGTGAACGCCGATCCCGCGCTGTGGCTTGCCGGTATCGGCATCGCCCTCGCGGTGCCGTTGACCTTCATGGTCGCCAATTGGATCAGGAAAAACGTCGATCACGGCGAAATGCGCTTCGACACGCGTGACGCCAGCGAGAGTGACGAGGAAACAAAATGAGCAACTACCGCATTCAGGGTGCCACGGGTGAATGGGAGGTCGTGATCGGCCTTGAAGTTCATGCGCAGGTGACTTCGCAGTCCAAGCTGTTCTCGGGCTCCGCCACTGCGTTCGGGGCTGAGCCCAATTCACAGGTGTCGCTGGTGGATGCCGCGATGCCGGGGATGCTTCCCGTGCCCAATGCGGAATGCGTCCGGCAGGCGGTGCGCACAGGCATGGCGATCGAAGCGCAGATCAATGCGTGGAGCCGGTTCGATCGCAAAAACTACTTCTACGCTGACCTGCCACAAGGCTACCAGATCAGCCAGCTTTACCACCCCATCGTGGGCGAAGGGCAGTTGCTGATCGAAGCGGACGAAAAGGCGGGCATCCTCGAAGACAAGATCATCGGGATCGAGCGTATTCACATCGAACAGGACGCAGGCAAGCTGATGCATGATCAGCACCCGACCATGTCCTATGTTGACCTCAATCGTTCGGGCGTCGCGCTGATGGAAATCGTCTCGCGCCCTGACATGGCCTCGCCCGCCGAAGCAGGGGCTTACCTGCGCAAGCTGCGCGCAATTTTGCGCTATGTCGGCAGCTGCGATGGCAACATGGAAGAAGGCTCGATGCGCGCCGACGTCAATGTCAGCGTCCGCAAGGTCGGCGATGAGCTGGGCACTCGGACTGAAACCAAGAACGTCAACTCGGTGCGCTTTGTCATGCAGGCGATCGAGCATGAGGCGATGCGTCAGGTCGATGTGATCGAAAGCGGCGGCACAATTGTGCAGGAAACCCGCCTGTTCGATCCCGGCACCGGCACCACGCGCACGATGCGTAGCAAGGAAGACGCGCATGATTACCGCTACTTCCCCGATCCCGATCTGCTGCCGCTGGTGCTGGAAGACGACTTCCTCGCCGAATGCCGCGCGAGCCTGCCCGAACTGCCCGACGCCAAGCGCAAGCGCTATGTCGAAACGCTCGGCCTCACCCCCTACAACGCGCGCGAACTCACCGCCGAGGTCGAGACCTTCGCGCGGTTCGAGACGCTGCTGGCCGAAACCGCCAAGGCCACTGGCAAGGATGACGCCGCTGTCGCCACGCAGGTCGCCAACTGGTCGCTGTCGGTGGCGCCCGGCGTGATCAAGGCGCTGGGCGATGACGCCGACCTCGCCAATGCCACCGCCGCCGCACAGGCCGCGATCCTCGCGATGGCCGACAAGGGCGAGATCAGCGGCGGTCAAGCGAAGGAAATCTTCGAAATTGTGCTGAAGACCGGCCGCGATCCCGCTGAAATTGCAGACGCCGAAGGGCTAAAGCAGGTCAGCGACACCGGCGCGATCGAAGCCGCCGTCGACGCGATCATCGCCGCCAACGCAGACAAGGTCGAACAATACCGCGCCGGCAAGGAAGCGCTCTTCGGCTTCTTCGTCGGCCAGACGATGAAGGCGATGCAGGGCAAGGCCAATCCGGCCGTGGTCAACCAACTGCTCAAGGGCAAGCTGGGGTGATGACCCTGTCGACCGCCGGCCGCAAACTCGCCGTGGTCGGGGGCGCTCTGTTCCTTGCAGGGCTGTTCCAAGGGCTCGTCGTCGATCAGTTCCCCAATCCCCGCATGGCTTTGTCCGCGCATCTCGATGCAGTGCAGAGCGGGATGGCGGTGATGATCGCCGCCGCCTTCTGGTCATCGCTCCGCCTGGCACCCGCCGCCGAGCGGCTCACGTGGTGGACGCTGGCTACCGGCATGGTCGGCCTGTGGGTCGGCATCACGCTTGCGGCGATAACCGGGGCGAGCGAGGCCCTGCCGATCGCAGGAAGCGGATTCGCTGCCCGCCCGCCGGTGGAGGTCACAGTCACCATTATCGTGATCGGCTCCAGCCTCGGCCTGCTGATCGGCTGGGCGGTGTTCCTGTGGGGCCTCGCCCGCGGCCGATGATCGCCCCCCGCGTCTCCATCGTCCTTATCCAGCCCGAAATCCCCGGTAATACCGGCGCCATTGGGCGTACCTGCGTCGCGCTGGATCTGGAACTGATCCTGATCCACCCGCTTGGCTTCGAAATTACGGATACCCGTGTGAAGCGTGCCGGGCTGGACTATTGGCCGCATGTCCAGCTGGCCGAATTTGACAGCTGGGATGCCTTCATCGCATCCCGCGCCCCGCGGGAGGACCAGCTGTTCCTGTTCGAGGAATTCGGCAGTCGTAGTTTCTACGAACCGGAATACCCGGACGATGCCATGCTGGTCTTCGGCAGGGAAACCACCGGCATTCCGCGGAGCGTAATCGACCGTTACCCTGACCGTGTCGTCCACCTGCCAATGCGATCAGATGTGATCCGGTCGCTCAATCTGGCGAACACTGCCACCGCAGCGGCCTATCAGGCGCTGCGGGGTCGATTCTGACGCTAGCGCCCTCCGATCAAACTAATTTTCAATTACCTCAAAGTTAATTCGATAAATTGAAATTTGATATAACGCGGTATCGGATCTTCTCGTTATCCGCCTCCACTACTTCCAGTTTTGCTCCCTTATATGCAATTACATTAGATGCTGATAAATCATATTCGGCATCATTCGTAAAAGCGTCGCGTGCCATACTATTTGAAAACTCTCGATAACTAATTTTGATTTTATCACCAACTCGCCCGCTATAGATCAAAGTTTGTTGAAAATCATTTGCCGATCGAAAGGGCTTTTCGGTGAATTGATATGGAAATTCCGTATCGCAAACTGGCTGCACAATTCCATACAGGTTTGGCGCCATCACGCAAGTTTCCTGCTTCTCTCGATCAAAGCGGATAGCGCGTGGCAAAACAACCTGACCAAACAATCCATTATCAAGAGAAACATAACCCGTTTCGAAACCATTGTTTCTAGTATCGAAACCAGTAAAAATTCTCCCTTTTTCCTCACCGCTCTTCGGATAGAAGCCGGGGCTTAGAATGAAACCTTTGATATTGTTCTGCTGAGGTAGAAAAACACCCTGAGTTAGAGTCGCCGTCCCTTGTCGGAGCATCTGTTCACCAAGCGTCACCTCATGGACCTCGTTGAGGGCTGGCTCGCTTATTTATGTCGTGATCGGGGCATAGTTATTTGGCACCGACGCGCAACCCGATACCGTACAAGTTGCCCAAACTAGCCAAAGTAATTTCTTCATAACGCCCCTGCTCCATAGATTCGATTTCTGTCTATCGACTCGAAATGAATTCGCAAGGAAAATCAGTGCTTACGTGAACTATTTCGGGATGCGCTACTCCAGCCCCAACGCACGCAGGTTCATCGTTGCTGCGTTAAAGCTCGCTTCGGCTAACCGCCCGGCAAGTTCAGCGCGGATGGCGCTGATCTGGGCATTGGCAGCGGTTTCCTCGCGCACGTTGACGAGGAAGAAATCGCCCGCGCCCAGTCGGAACCGGGTGCGTTCGGCCTGTACCATCTGGCTTGCCTGTCGAACTTCGGCATCGGCCAGATCGGCAAGTTTGCGCGCGGCGGTCAAGTTGGCAAGGATGTTGCTGACCTCGGTCGATATCTGGTCGGCAATGCGGCGCTGGCGCAATTCGGTTTCGCGCAGTTCCGCTTCGGCCCGCTGCACCGCGCCGCGTGCGGTGCGGCGTTGCAGGGGCACGGAAAATGTCAGACCCACCACGGTATCGGTGGAATCGAACCCTTCACCCCCCGGACCGATCTGGCCAAAATCACGCGACAATTCGACACTGGCGTCCAGCGACGGTTCCAGATCATTACGGCGCAGCGCCACCTTGTTGGTCGCCCGTTCGAGCGCCACCCGGAAGTTCTGCAATTCGGGCCGGGTCTGGATCACTTCGCTCACAGGCGTGGCCACGAGTTGCTGCACCGGGGCGATCGGCCCCAGACTGGACAGATCGGGCAGCATGGCCCGCGTGGGGATGACCATTTGCCCGTCAACGCCGCGCAGGTAAAAGCCAAGCGAATTGGCCGCGGTTTGCAGGTTGCGGCGGGCTTCTTCGAGCAAAGATCGACGGCGCAGCAGGTTTTGTTCGTTCTCAGTCAAGGCGATGCGCGCGCGGGCACCTTCATTAACTTCGCGGGTAAGCCCGATCTGGCGCGCTTCTGCAATTTCGAGCAATTCTTCGAAAACGCGGATTTCTTCGCCTGCGGCCACCCACCGCCAATAGGATCGCAAGGCTTCGTGCTGCACGTTGAGCTGCACCAGCAACACATCAAGCCGCGCCTGACTGGCGGCAAGCCGTGTGTCCTCGATCGCAAAACGGCGGCTGTCGATGTCGCGATTGCGCAGGAGCGAAAACAGCGCGCCTACCTTCGCTTCGCCCAGCGCGTTGGTGTAGTTGTAGTTTTCGTACGTGGGAAAAGTGCCATCCGACACGCGGTAGGAGCCGAACAGCTCCGCGCCGTAAGGCCGAAGTGGCTGGCGCGCTTCGACCTTGCCGAAACCACCCGAATAGAACCCGGTAAGCCGGTCGTAATATTCGCCCTTGAGCATCAGGTCGAAAGCACCGTCCGCCGCCAACTGATCGGCGCGGGCTGCGGCCTCACGTTCGAAGGCTTCGAGGATCGACGGGAACGTCAGCGCCGAAGATCGCAGCACTTCGGATGGCAGCAGCGGCCCGGTGGTGAGCGTCTGGTCGAGTGGGTCGCCTATGGGCGCAATATCCTGCGCGGTGGCCGGATACGGCGCAGCAGCGATCAGCGCCGCAGCCGCGATGGCACCAGAGCCGAACATTATGCCCAGCCGATCAAAGGCCCGGTATCGTCTCATCGTCAGTTCGCCGACCCGGTGGCCTGATCTGCAGGAAGTTCGGGCGGGAAGTTGTTGAGCTGACGCCAGATTTCGTAACCGACGGGCACGGTTTCGAGCAGCACCCAGGCCTGCACCGCCGCGCCGAAGCGGACATAGCGTTCTTCGGGCCAGCGGTATTCTTCGGTCTTGTCTTCGGCGATTAACACGCGAAAGCGGCCGTTGATCTGCGCCGATTGATCGACCGCGATGACCCTACCGCCAAAAGTGCCGATCGCGACCGAAGGCCAGCCGGAAAACTGCACCGCTGGCCAGCCTTCAAACTGCACACGGGTCTTGTCGCCAGGTCGAACCAGCGCGACATCGCGCCCGTCGATAAAGATTTCGATGACGCGTTCAGCGCCTTCGGGCACAAAGGTCGCCAGAACGTCGCCGGCATTGATGTAAGTTGCCGCGTCGCCGGCGTTGAGGCTCTGAATGAAACCATCACGCGGTGCGCGTACGATCTGTTCGGATTGCCGCGCGATGTTGGTGTCGGCGCGGTTGAGATCGGCCTGCGCAGCGGCCACGCGGCCCTGCATGTCGGCCACCTTGATCTGCGACAGCTCGTAATCGCGCCGTGCGGCAAGCCCGGCTTCGAACAGCTCGCGGCTGCGGCGCTCGTCGATCTGCGCGGTGGCCAAGGCCGATTGGGCTGCCTGCAACTGCAGTTCCATCTGTCCGCGTTCGGCCTGCAATCGATCCAGCAACATGGGGTCGATATCGGCAATCCGCACGATCGGATCGTTCTTCTTCACCGAACTGCCATCGCGCACGTACCACTCCTCGATGCGGCCGGGCACCAAAGCGTTGATGTCCTGCTTGCGTTCATTGGGGCTGAGTGTCGTCACCACGCCGCGGCCAGAAGTGGTCTGGACCCACGGAACATAGATAAGAAACGCGATCGACGCCACGATCGCAACCAGCAACATGAAAAAGACTGCGCGCATCACGCGGGGCGTCTTGATCGCCGCCAAAGCGGTGAAATGCGCCATGTCTTCCTTAAGCGTCGCCATGGTCACGCGCCCCCTGTGTGGAGCGTTTCGCCGGTGTAGGGCCCGGGCCGGTTCATGGCGGCAGAAAACTCCTCGAAGGTGCTGAAATAGCGTTGCCGATCGGCTTCCAGATAAAGGAAGCGGTCGAAGCCCAGATCGATACGGCGGTTGGAAAAATAGATCACGGTGGAATAGGCCTGCGCACGAAGTTCAGTCACCGCACGCGCAATGGGTTCGGGATCGATCAGGTCGAACAACCGGCTGAGCACCAGAATGCGCGGACGTTCAAGCAGCGCGTTGGCCAGCTTCAATTGCTGCAGTTCGACCGCCGAAAGCGGATAGCCGGTGGCCGCCAGCGGTGTGTCCAGACCCTTTTCCAGCGTCGAGACCATGTCCGCCAGACCCACCGTTTCAAGCGCACCGATCATCCGCTGGGGGGCGGTGTCAGGGCAGGACAGCGCCAGATATTCGCGGATCGTCATTTCAACGATGCTGGGCCGGTCGAGCACGTGGACGTTCTTGCGCAGGTGGTGCGCTTCGATCGCTTTCATGTCGACGCCGCCAAGCGTGGCAAACCCCGATTGCGGCAGGACATGCAGCTTGAGAAGATTGGTGAAAAGCCGCTGCACCCCATGCTGGCTGGCGGCGGCCATAATGATCGAACCAGACGGAATTTCCAGATCGAACTGGGCCTCTTGATGCCGTGCTGTGCCGCGCACGCCCTTGAAAACGATCGTGTGATCGGGGCCCATGAATGGATCGGCATCCTTGGGCTGTTCCTGTTCGACATCGTAGAACTGCGAGATTTCCTCAACCGCCGCGAACAGATCGTAGAAATAGCCAAGATAACTGCCCAGCTGCGCCACGCCGAAAAATGCCGCGGACAGAACCAGTTCGGCTGCGACCAACTGACCAAGGGTCAACTGGTTCTGGATAACCAGCCATCCGCCAAGGCCCAGCAAGGCCGCACTGGCGGCAGCATACATGACCAGAAAGGCGATAGTCTGCGAAAACAGATGGCGAAAGTGCCGCTTGCGCTGCATGATATAGGTGCCGGTGAAATCGTCGGTCTTGTCCAACGCATAGTCGATCCGGCGTTGTGACTTGAAGAAGCCGTTCGACCCCCCGATCGATTCCAGCCATGCGGCGGTTGCATGCTTGGCATGGCTGACATCGATGCCCGTGCGCAGGGCCCGGCTGCCCCAAGTCAGCCATACCACCCAGATGATCGCGATCATGATCAATGTGAAAGCAAGGAAATAGGGGTGATAGAGCGACACAAGCACGAACCCGACCGCAATCTGGAGCAGCGTCGTAAAGCCGCCGATGAACAGGATCGGGATGGCGGTCTGGACATAGACGACATCGAAATAGCGATTGAACAGCGCCCCGCGCTTGTCGTCGTTGAAGAAGGGGTTCTGGGCATACACCGAAATCAGTGAAATTTCCGCGACCATCCGGGCGTAGAACCGGCGGGCGAAAATCTCCATCAAATGCACACGCAAGGCGTAAAGCAGGCTGGAAATCAGCAGCAGCCCGAACAGGCTGAGTGATAACACCACGAGCGGAGCGGTCAGCGCGGTATTGGCGATGGTGTTGATCAGCATCTGCACCGAGATTGGCGTTGCCAGGCTCAACAGACTGATGCCGATACCATACACCGCGGCCAACCAATAGAAATTCGCCTCCGGTTTCAGGATTTCAAAGAAAATCCTGAAGAACTTCACCAGAGAAATGCGCGAGCCGTAATGTTGGCCTTCACTTGCCATGACAGTTTTTCCGTCCGAAACCCGTGTTCAAGTTGTGCGCCGTCCCGTCGGATATTGCGTGCCCGAACGCAAGGGTATCTGTTGCACCATTTCTGCGCCGCTGGCGACCAATCTTCCAATCCAAGGACAGTTCCCACCTATCCAGACAGCTGCAACTTCTTGAAGATATTAAGTTAGGATGCTTGTTGCGAGCGACTGTCATGTAAAGCGCCGTTAGCGGTCAAAGCTTGCGGATAGCTGAACCAACCGCGATGACATGCGGGATGACTGGACAGACAATCTTACCTGCTGACACGGACCTCGTGCTGCTGTTGGTGGGCGGGGGCCACGCCCATGTTGCAGTGCTGGCCGACTGGATCCGCAAGGGCGCGCCGGGGCAGCTTCATCCGGTGCTGCTCACGCCCGAGCCTGTCTTGCGGTATTCGGGCATGGTGCCCGGCTGGATTGCAGGCCAACACAAGATTGATGATGGTCTGGTCGATCTGGCCGGATTGGCGGCGCGGGCGGGCGTAACACTTGTGTCCGATAGCTGTGTCGGGCTTGACCCCGAAACGCGCACGGTGCGCCTGGCATCGGGCGGCACGCTGCGTTTCACTATCGTCTCGATTGACACCGGGGGGGAGGGGCAGGCGGTGCAAAAGCTTGGTAATGACCCGCGCTTGATCGATGTGCGACCCATCGGTGCATTCGTGCGCCAGGTCGCCAATATCGGCGCGCCGCAGAATGTCGTGGTGATTGGCGGGGGAGCCGGCGGCGTCGAGCTTGCCTTTGCGCTTCGCAACCGGGCCGGGTCCATTGCGCGCCCGTCGGTGACTTTGATCGCAGGGAAGGCCGGGCTGCTGGCAGGGTTCGCCCCTGCGGTGCAGCGCCTTGCTGCCGGGGCGCTGGCCCGGCAAGGCATTGCTGTGATTTCTGATGATGCGCGATTGGACAATGGCGTGCTGATCGCAGGCGCACGGGCCATCGAACCTGCCGACTGCATCATTGCGGCCATGGGCAGCGCCGCGCCCGGATGGGTGCGCGACAGTGGTCTGGCCACCGACAAGGCGGGCTATCTGGCGGTCAATGCGTATCAGCAATCCCCATCGCATCGCTTTGTCTTTGCCGCAGGCGACGTGGCGGCGCGAACCGATCGCGACCTGCCCCATTCGGGCGTTCATGCAGTGTTTGCCGGCCCGGTTCTGGCGGCCAACCTGCGCCGTGCGGCAGCGGGCAAGGCTCCGGCAGCGACCTATCGGCCGCGCTGGAACAATCTATATCTGATGAACACCGGGGATGGCAGCGCGATTGGAAGCTATGGGCCGTTGGCCGCAGAGGGTCGCTGGGTGCTCGCGCTCAAACACGCTATCGATCGGCGCTGGATTGCGAAATATGCGCAGCTTGCCCAAAAACGGTAACCGCGTGTGGTCATTGACCGAAAGGCGAGGCAAGGAGAGCGCGTGAAGAAAATCATCATCCTTGCCGCACTGGCCGCCGTGATCGCGGCCTATTATGTGTTCGACCTGGGCCGGTACCTGACGCTGGACGGGATCAAGCAGGCCGTCGGTCAATGGGAGGCGTTTTACGGCGAAAACCCGGTAGCGGTTCTGGCAGCGTTCTTTGCTGCCTATGTCGCGGTGACGGCAGCGTCGCTTCCGGGTGCGGCGATCATGACGTTGGCGGCTGGGGCCTTGTTTGGTCTGGTTACAGGCACGATCCTCGTCTCCTTCGCCTCAACGGTGGGGGCCACGCTTGCCTTCCTTTCATCGCGATACGTGCTGCGTGACAGTATCGAGGCGCGGTTTGGCGAGCGGTTGAAGGCGATCAATCAGGGTGTCGAACGCGATGGGGCGTTCTACCTCTTCAGCCTGCGGATGATCCCGGCCTTCCCGTTCTTTGTTGTCAATCTGGTGATGGGCCTGACCCGCATTCGCATCTGGACCTATGTGTGGGTCAGCCAACTGGGGATGCTGTTGGGGACCGCGGTCTATGTGAACGCCGGTACGCAGTTGGTGCAGATCGAAAGCCTTTCGGGCATTGCGTCACCGGGCGTGATCGGCAGCTTTGTGCTGCTCGGGATCGCGCCGTGGTTGGCCAAGCTGGTGATTGGCGCGGTGCGCCGCCGCCAGGTCTATGCCGGGTTCACACGCCCTGCAAAGTTCGATCGCAATCTGGTGGTGATTGGCGCGGGCTCGGCCGGTCTGGTGTCGGCTTATATCGCGGCGCAGGTGAAGGCCAAGGTGACACTGGTCGAGGCCAAAGACATGGGGGGCGATTGCCTCAACACCGGCTGCGTACCCAGCAAAGCCCTGATCAAAAGCGCCAAGGTCGCCGCGATGATGCGCGCAGGCGGCACCTATGGCATCCGCCCGGTCGAACCGGACGTGGATTTTCGCGGTGTCATCGCCCGCGTGATGGGCGCGGTGAAAACCATCGAGCCGCATGATTCGGTAGAACGCTACACCGATCTGGGTGTCGACGTGGTGAAGGGCTACGCGAACATCATCGACCCGTGGACGGTCGAGATTGCACGCCATGATGGCGGAACACACCGCCTTACCACCCGTAGCATCGTAATCGCCAGCGGTGCGCAGCCGGTGGTGCCGCCAATCCCCGGGATCGAGGGCAGCGGCTACCTTACCAGCGAGACGATGTGGGACGCCTTTGCGCAGATGGACGAAGCGCCGCGTCAGGTTGCGGTGCTGGGTGGCGGGCCGATCGGATGCGAACTGGCACAGGCGATGGTGCGGCTGGGATCGCAGGTCACGCAAATCGAAATGGCCGATGTGCTGCTGGGGCGCGAGGATACCGAAGTCTCCGATCTGGCCCGCGCTGTCCTGCAGGAAGACGGCGTGCGCGTGCTCACGGGTCACAAGGCAGTGCGGATCGAGGGTCAGACACTGATCGCCGAAAGCGGCGGGGAGGAGGTGCGCATACCTTTCGATGTGCTGCTGGTTGCGGTGGGGCGGCAGGCGCGGCTTACAGGGTTCGGGCTTGAGGATATTGGCGTCGATACGGGCAAGACCGTCACCACGGACGAATTTCTCGCTACCAAGTTCCCCAATATCTTCGCAGCGGGCGATGTGGCTGGCCCCTACCAGTTCACCCACGTCGCCAGCCATCAGGCGTGGTACGCCAGCGTGAACGCGCTGTTCGGGATGTTCCGCAAGTTCAAGGCCGATTACCGCGTCATCCCCGCCGTCACTTTCCTCGACCCCGAATTCGCCCGCGTCGGGCTGAATGAGCGTGAGGCGGCCGAACAGGGCATCGCGGTGGAAGTCACGCGCTATGATCTCGACGATCTTGACCGCGCCATTGCCGAAAGTGAGACGCGGGGCTTCGTGAAAGTGCTGACCCCGCCGGGCAAGGACAAGGTGCTCGGTGTCACCATCGTTGGTGCGCACGCGGGCGAATTGCTGGCTGAATATGTGCTGGCAATGAAGCACGGGATCGGCCTCAACAAGATCCTCGGCACGATCCATTCCTACCCCACCATGGCCGAAGCCAACAAGTTTGCCGCAGGCAACTGGAAGAAGGCGCACAAGCCCGAAGGTCTGCTGAAATGGGTTGAACGCTATCACGGCTGGATGCGGGGCTAGAGCGAGGTGGAACTGTTCGATCAATTGCGCGGCGTAATCGGCATTGCGGTGCTGATTGCGATAGCCTGGGCGATCAGCGAAAACCGTGCCCGGCATCCGGGCTGGCGCTGGATCGCGGGCGCTTTGCTGCTGCAGGGCGTGCTGGCGGTTCTGATCGTGCGCGTGCCTTGGGTGTGGGCGGCGGTGGGCCTCGTCAATGATGCGGTGAGCGCAGTGGAGACGGCGACGCTCAGGGGCTCGTCCTACATGTTCGGCTATCTGGGCGGGGCTGAACTCCCCTTCGCCTTGAGAGACGGCGCGCAGCCGCCGCTGGTCATCGCGTTCCAGATTCTGCCGCTGGTGATCGTCTTTTCCGCATTGGCCGCCGTGCTGTGGCATTGGGGCGTGCTGCGATGGGTCGTCAATGGCCTCAGCTTCGCATTGCGCCGCAGTCTTGGCGTATCGGGCGTCGTCGGCCTTTCCGGCGGTGCGAGCATTTTCCTAGGCGTGGTCGAAGCGCCGCTTGTCACTCGCGCCTATTTTGCGCGTATCAGCCGGACCGAACTGTTCCAGATCATGACGCTGACGATGGCGACGATCAGCGGTGCAATTCTGGTCCTTTACGCTACCACCCTGCGCGACACCGTGCCCGATGCGGTCGGGCACATGATTTCCGCCTCGCTGATCTCGCTCCCCGCCGCGCTGCTGGTTGCGCGGCTGATGGTGCCAGCAACCGCGGATGACAGCGCAACCGAGGTCGACGGCGAAAACGCTGGCGGCGGCCTTCGGTACGAATCGAGCATCGATGCCATTATCAAGGGCACCATGGATGGGATGCAGCTGTTCCTCGCCGTGATCGCGGTGATCATCACGGTGTTTGCGCTGGTCGCGCTCGTGGACATGGCGCTAGCGCTGCTGCCGATGATCGATGGCGATCCCCTGACGCTGAAGCGTCTGATGGGCTGGCTGCTGGCACCGTTCATGTGGCTGCTCGGCGTCCCTTGGGCCGAGGCGCAGGCAGCAGGCGCGCTGATGGGCACCAAGGCCGTACTCAACGAATATGTCGCCTTCCTCGAACTTGCCGCGCTGCCTGCCGGAACGCTGGGCCCGCGCAGCATGCTGATCGTTACCTACGCGCTGTGCGGGGTCGCCAATATTGCCAGTGTCGGCCTGCTGGTATCGACCATTGGCACGCTCTGCCCCGAACGCCGCGCCGAGGCGGCATCGCTGGGCATGAAAAGCTGGGTTTCGGGCAACCTTGCCAGCGCGATGACGGGGGCGTGGATCGGCCTGGTAAGCTGGGGCGTCTGAAGCGGTGCTGGATGCGCGCCTTCGCCCGCTGATCGATCCGCCCCTGAACCGGCTAGGCGCTGCGTTGGCGGGGTGGGGGGTCACAGCCAATGCGCTGACCTTCACCGGGCTTGCGCTTGGCCTTGGCGGGTCAGGCGCAATTGCGCTGGGGCATGTCGGTTGGGGATTGGCGTTGATTGTCGCCAATCGGCTGGCTGACGGGTTGGACGGCGCGGTCGCGCGGGCGCGCGGGCCATCGGATCTTGGCGGCTATTTCGATATTGTCGCAGACTTTGCCTTTTACGTCAGCGTTCCGCTGGGCTTCGGCATTCTGAATGCGGCCAACGCGCTACCCGCTGCGGCGCTGATCGCCAGCTTCGTGCTGACAGGGGTCAGCTTCCTTGCCTTTGCAGTGATCGCGGGCAAGCGCGGGGCCGAAACCGATGCGCACGGGCGCAAAAGCTTCTTCTATTCCACCGGCCTTGCCGAAGGCGCCGAAACGATCGCGGTGTTTATCGCCATGTGTTTGTGGCCCGCGTGGTTCGGCGTTATCGCCTATGCCTATGCGGGCCTGTGCTTGCTGACCGTGTTTCAGCGCAGCGCGATGGCGGTGTCAGCGTTCCGGGACTGAACGCCCGGAAACAGCCTTACCGCTGGCCGATCTGGCCGGCCACCAATTCGCGCAGTTCCGCAATCCGATCGGCGTTCACGCCCATATCGCTGCGGCCCACCCGGCTGGCCGAGCGGAAATCGATCTCGTTTTCGCTGATGCGCGCAACCACGTCATCTGTGAATCCGAACCAGAAGCTGGTCGATGTGCCTTCCACCATTCCGGTGGTAACGTCGGTGCGAATGTCTTCGAAGCCCATGTTGCCCATCGCTGCAGCGACTGCAGCAACAGCATCGGCGCGGCTTGCCCCGGCCAGCGGCAGCGGCGCAAGGTCGGCGTAACGATCGGTGATGATCTGCGCGTGCGACTTGATCGCCAGTTCGGGCGCAGCGCCTTCATACAGGGCAAGTTCGCCCAGCGGGGTCTGGTAATCGCTCAGCGCATTGGCCTCCGCTTCTTCGCGCGCGGTCATGGTCTCTGCAGAGAACATCGGCGGATCGGCAGTATCGGTTGCCACATCATGCACCGGGTTCTGATCGGCTCTGCTGCCAGCGGTCAGGAACATGATCAGCGCAGCGCCCGGCACCAGCAGGCCCACGATCGCGATGGCCAATGCGCCATTACGACGCGGCGTCGCGCGCGCGGCGATAACAAGCGATACCAGTGCAGCAATCGCCGTCGCCCCCAGCACGAACATACCGCCCCCCAGCGTCATTGTGATAAGGCCGAATTGCCAGCTCCATAGGCCGATCTTCGTGCCAAACGCCGCAATCGCGAAGTAAAGCAAGGTAAACGCCAGCAAGGCAAGGACGATCTTGGTGTGTCGGGCCGTGTTTGTCATGCCTGCAGTCATAACGCCGCGCGTCAACAAGGCAATCGTTCTTGATCGAGGGCGAGCCCAGCTATCGAGCGCGGCCATGATGGCGAAATGAACATTCCCGGGAAACACTTTGCCTGGCTGTGCATTATAGGCTTACGGTAGCCGGGGGGAGGGCTTGCTTCACGCGAAGTCCCGCTTTCCATGCCAGAAAATCTGGTTTATGTCCCGCTGGGATGCGGGAGGAACAAGTTGTTCAGAGGACAAGAGACCATGAAGCGTAATTTCCTGATGGGCGCAGCAGCGCTGGCAAGCCTGATGACTCTTTCGGCTTGTGGCGGTGCCAACAACAACCAGGCAGAAGCACCTGCTGCAACTGCCACAGATACGGCGATGGCCGTTGAAACCCCGGCTGCAGCACCTGCCGCTGCCGCTGGCGAAAAGCTTGAATACGCTAGCTTCACCACCGATGCCGCCGCTGGCGAGCAGGTGTTTGCAGCTTGCCGGACTTGCCACGTGTTCGACGAAGGCGTGAACCGCGTCGGCCCGTCGCTCCACAAGGTCGTTGGTCGTCCCTCGGGCTCGGTCCCGGGCTTCAATTATTCGGATGCCAACAAGAACAGCGGCGTGACATGGACGCCCGACGTTCTGTTTGAATATCTCGAAGATCCCAAGGGCTTCATGCCCGGCACCAAGATGGCCTTCCCCGGTGTCAAGGATGCGCAGAAGCGCGCCAATCTGGTCGCCTATCTGGAAGCCCAGTCGAAGTAATTATCGCGCCCTCGGGCTCGGATGAAGGGGCGGCGCAGGTTGACTGTGCCGCCCTTTTTCATGGTTCGGCCTGATGCGACGCAAGCGGGTAGGGCCGTCTTGCGTCTCCGCGTCAGGCAGCGATCAAATCTGCATCGGCGGCGCAGTGCTGTCTCAGATAGTCTTCATGCGTTGGCAGGCTGGCAACCCCGCGCCCGATCAACGTGCGAAGGTTTGCAAGAAATTCGGTAAGCTGCGCGGGTGCAATCTGGTCAGCCATCGGATCATAATCTGCCGGGGTGATGCCTTGGCCCAGCATCACCTGCACCCAGCTGGCATCGCGAAACAGATCATCGGCGTCGCGGCCCACACGGCCTGATGCGGCGAACAGATCCAGCTTGTAACGCAGGCTGTCGGGGACATCCATGTTCCTGCAATACCGCCAGAATTCCGAATCGTCGCGCGCGGTCTGATTATAGTGCAGGATCAGGAAATCGCGGATCTGCGCAAACTCGGCGGTGCAGCGGCGGTTGTATTCGTCACGCATGGCTGCGGGATTGCCTGCACGCGGAAACAGCTGGATCAACCGGCTGACATGTGACTGGATAAGGTGGATGCTGGTCGATTCCAGCGGTTCGAGGAAACCGCTCGAAAGGCCGATGGCCGCGCAATTGTGTGCCCAGAATGCCTCACGCCGCCCCGTGGTGAAACGGATCGGGCGCGGATCGCCCAATGCTTTTGTCTCAAGACTGCGCAGCAAAGTATCGGCTGCCGCGTCATCGGTGGTGAAGCCGCTGGAATAGACATGGCCGTTGCCGGTGCGGTGCTGCAAGGGAATGCGCCACTGCCAGCCGGCATCCTTCGCCGTGGCACGGGTATAGGGGACTAGCGTGGGCAACCGCTCGCTCGGCACCGCCAATGCACGATCGCATGGCAGCCAGCGCGACCAATCCTCGTAGCCGATACCCAATTCCTGCCCCAGCAGCAGCGACCGGAACCCGGTGCAATCGATGAAGAAATCGCCTGTGACTTGCTTGCCACCGGCCAGCGCAATGGCGGTAATATCGCCGCTTTCGCCATCGCGCAGGACCGTCTCGACCACGCCTTCGGTGCGCGTTACGCCCCGCTGTTCGGCATAGGCGCGCAGAAACACGGCATAGCGGCTGGCGTCGAAATGATAGGCATAGGCCAGCCCCGTCATCGCAGTGTTGCCTACCCGTTCAAGCTTCCCGAACCGCGCCTGATCCGCCGCTTGTTGATGCAGCGAATAGTCCCACAAACCCTTGGGATCGGGTGAAGCCTGTCCGCTGACGCTGCGCCGCCAATAGTGGTGGAAGGCGACATTGCCCAGATTCATCCCCGTATCACCGAAGGTATGAAGATAGCGGCTGCCTTTTTTGCCCCAATCGACAAACTCGATCCCCAGCTTGAAGGTGCCCGACGTGGCGCGCAGGAACGCGTTCTCGTCGATGCCGAGGATCGTATTCAGACGAATGATTTGCGGAATGGTCGCCTCGCCGACGCCCACCGTGCCGATCGCCTCGCTTTCGACCAGTTCGATCGCCAGCCTTCCGCCAAGCAACCGGGCAAAGGCGGCTGCGGTGATCCACCCCGCGGTTCCGCCGCCGACAATGACGAGCTTTCTGACTTCGGGCTGTTGCATCATCTGTCCCTTTAACCCCTACGTTGCTGCCGGGCCAAAAAAAGCGTTGATGGTCAGGCGGCCCCTGTGCGCATCAGCATACAGCGGCGCCGCATTGTCGATCACCCCGCTGTGCAGGATGTTTCCGCGGTAGAACACCGCGCTGTTGAAAGCGCCGGGCACGGTGTGCACCCGGTCAAAATGCGGTCCGCCGTCGGTGGGATAGGCTGCGGGCGGCAATCCGGTGCGCCGAACATCGGCCTGCAACGCCTCGGCATAGCGCGGGAAATCCGCCGCGGTCAGCGCCTCCAGCCCCGTCGTGCGGTGTCGGAAGAAGGCCGTACCGCCGTGGCCGGTGCGATGGAGATACAGCATCATCGCGATCTGATCGGGGTCGGTGCCGTCGACATGCGGCAACCGCTGGATCGGGGCTAGATCGCCAGGACGCGTGGTCACGATCGAATACCAGCCCTGCATGGTCCACCCGCCGCGCTGCACGCCGAACCACTGATCAAGCCACGGCGACAGTTGCGCCAACCAGGCGCGGCAGACCGCAGGATCAAGCGGAGAGCGCAGCCCGGGATATTGCGGCGAGATTTTTGCAAAACTTTGCAAACTTGTCTGAGAAATGACGTGGTCCGGAGTCTCCAGAAAGTCATCGACGCTGATAAGCGTGTGATTACATGACGAAAAACCCGACCGGGACGCGTTTTCAGGGGCAATATTCCAGCCAGAAGGCGGCGAAAGCAGCGCGGGTTGGGGGATCTGATCCATCCGCAAAAGCCTATCAAACTCCTGCAGCCAGTCCATATGCAATACCTATCCATCTGATCTATATGAATAAAAAACACGATAGCTCACGGCGAAGCCCGCGCGGCACCACCGTCTTCGTACCTCGGCCAATAATCGCGGAACCTGCCGCCAAAACTGTGTCAATCTGGCAACATTTTGCCTGAAATTCCCGCTCCCAGTCGATTGATAACGTTATCAAAAGCAAGCCAACACGTTGATATAAGGGAAGTCTCATTGAAATCCGGCAAGTCGCCCCGACGGCCGCTTTTCCCGATTTACCCGAGGTTCATGTTGGGCTATGAAAAAAACTGCAAAAGCGCACATTGAGGGGCGCTTGCGGGAGGGGACTTCTGATGAAAACGAACGGGATGAATGCAAGCGCGCGCCTGCTGTGCGGGGCCGCGACCTTTTTGGCGCTGGCTGTTACCGGTGCGCCGGTTATGGCGCAGGACGCCGCTGACGAGGACGCAGCAACAGCCGTAGAGGCGGATGAAAACGCCATCGTCGTCACCGGCATCCGCCAGTCGATCCAGTCCTCGCTCGATGCCAAGCGCAACGCGACCTCGATCGTCGAAGTGATCACCGCCGAAGATCTGGGCCTGCTTCCCGACCTTTCGATCGCCGATACGCTGGCACGCCTTCCCGGCGTTACTGCCCAGCGCGTGCGCGGCCGTTCGCAGCAGGTTTCGATCCGCGGCCTTGGCCCGGATTTCTCCCTTGCCCTTCTCAATGGCCGCGAAGTCGTTTCGGCGGGTAACAACCGCGGGATCGAATTCGACCAGTTCCCGTCCGAACTGATCGGCACGGGTATCGTCTACAAGACCGGTGATGCGCAGCTGGCGGCCATCGGCATCGCCGGCGCGGTTGACCTGCGCACCGTCAAGCCGCTCGATTCTAGCAAGCGCCAGATCACCGTGTCGGGTACCTACACGATCAACGATCAAGGTTCGCTCAACCCCGATTTCGGTGCGGACGGTTATCGCTTCTTTGCCAGCTATATCGACCAGAACGATGCCGGCACGGTGGGCTGGTCGCTGGGTGCAACGACGCAGTCGATCCCGACCCAGATCGTTCAGCGCGAGCTGAAGACCAACAACGGCCAGATCGCACGCACGGAAGATGGCGTGATCTTTCCGCGCGACAACCCGCGTCAGGGTTCGCAAAGTCGCGAATTCAAGCGCACCTCGGTCGCTGGCAGCCTGCAGTTCGAGCCCACCGACAGCTTCTCGCTGACGATCGATTCCTTCTACACCAAGACCGAAGATGAAGGCATCTTCCGCGGCACTGAAACCCCGATCGCATCGTGGAGCGCCAATGGCGGCGCGCAGGTCGAACAGGTCACGGGCAGTGGGCCTTTTGCCGACAGCGCGACCTATTCCAACGTCTACCCGATCCTGCGTACCGACACCGAAGGCGCGGATTCGGAAATCTTCGCCATCGGCGGCAATCTCGAATGGAAGGCGACCGACAATCTCGGCTTCGTCGTCGACTACGGCTATTCGACGCTGAACCGCAATGATGTCGACTACGAATCCTATGCCAGCACCGGCCCTGGCGGCAGCGGTCCTGCCGATACGCTGACCTTCACCTTCCCGCAGGACGGTGCCTACACGATCGACAGCCAGCTCGATTACACCGATCCCAGCAATCTGTTGCTGGTCGATCCGGGCGGCTGGGGTCAGGTCGGCTTCCTGCGCGTGCCGGAAACGAACGACGAACTGCACCAGCTGCGTGCCGAAACCTTCTGGGAATTCGACGGCGGGTTCATCGACCGTATCGTTGCCGGCTGGCTCTACACCAACCGCGAGAAGGATTTCGACAACAACGGGATATTCCTGCGTGCAGGCAACGGCTTTGCAGGCGGTGCCCGTCCGATTCCGGGTGACATCGTGATCGGCGCCAGCAATTCCGGCAGCATCGGGCTCGATATCGTGGCCTATGACCCGTCATCGCTGCTGACCGACGGCACCTATGTGCAGGAACGCGCAACCGACGATACCGAATGGATGGTGAAGGAGAAGATTCACAACTTCTACATCCAGGCCAATATTGACGGCGATCTGGGCCCCGTGCCGGTGCGCGGCAACGTTGGTCTGCGTTATGTCGATACGTCGCAAAGCTCGACCGGCACACTCAGCGGCGGCGCGGTCAACGATGTCAGCACCAGCTACGACAACTGGTTGCCGAGCGCGAACCTCAGCTTTGAGGTCATGCCCGACACCTTCATCCGCGTGGCCTTTGCCAAGACGATCACCCGCGCGCGGCTCGATCAGCTGGCAGCAAACCAGAACCTGTCGGTGAACAATCTGGTCTGTCAGGACACCAACAACGACCAGATCCCCGATGCGGCGGTTCCGGGTGCGTTCAACCCGCCTGCGCAGGTTTGCTTCAACCTTGGCGGCGGCAACCCGTTCCTGCAGCCCTACCGTTCGACGTCCTATGACATCTCCTTCGAGAAGTACTTCTCGCCCGGCACCGCGATTATCGTTGCTGCGTTCCACAAGGATCTGTCGGACTGGATCGTCAATCTGGGGGAAACCTTCGATCTGACGCAGCAGATCAACAATGCGGGCTTCGGCGGCATTCTTGCAACCAACCCCGAATTGGCGATCGGCCAGTTTAACGGCCCCGTGAACTTCTCGGATGGCAAGATCACCGGGATTGAAGGCACGGTGCGCGTGAACTTCGGCGACTTCAGCGACACGCTGGACGGGTTCGGCGGGTTCTACTCGATCACTTATTCGGACGCGGAAATCACCCCTCCGGGCACCAATCCGATCGCCATTCCGGGCTATTCGGATCTGACCTGGTCGGGCGATATCTTCTACGAAAAGAGCGGCTTCCGCGCCAAGTTGGCTGCGCGCTACCGCGGTGCGTTCCTGTCGGAAGTGCCCAACTTCTCGGGCGGGCTCGAAGGGGCTGAAGCGCAGAGCGAGACGATCCTTGACGCCCAGCTTGGTTACACCTTCGAAAAGGAAGGCAGCTTCCTCAATGGTGTGCAGATCCTGGCCGAAGTGTTCAACCTGACCGATGAACCCTTCGTGACCCAGAACGCGCTGCGCAACGCGGCTGACACCGAAACGATCGGGGCTTTCCCGAGCCGTTACGAACAGTACGGCCGCACCTTCCAGTTCACGCTGCGCAAGGCATTCTGATCGGCTAACGCCCTCGGGTCGCACTGGGGGTAGCAAGGAGGGGCTCGCCAGCAATGGCGAGCCCTTTCTGTTGGGAGGCGGGGATGCGGCCGCTTTCCTACAACGCGCCGCGCTGTCAGTCAGACGTGCATGACAACGCCTTCATCGCACGCCGGCCATCATTTTCACGGCCCGCGCGCAGGGCCGGAATGTTTTTCGTTCCTGGACAGTGTCTCAAGTGTCTCCAACACGCGGGGGAGACGGGAGCAGAACGCTCAGGCAGCGATGGGCGGCGCGGCGCAGTGCCGGGCAATGAACGCATCATGCGATGGCATGGCGGCGACCGCCTCTTGCATGGCGGTACGGATTTGCGCCAGCCGCTCAGCCACCGGCACGCCCTCCCGCATATGAGCCAGCGCCGGGGCGCGGGCCGGCAGCATGCCCTGACCCAGATAAACCGCTATCCAGCTGGGATTGGCGAACAGTTCGCGTTCGTCGGCCACCAGCATCCCGTTGGTGCGGAAGTGGTCGATCTTGTATTGCAGGCTGTCAGGAACCGGCATCGCCGCGCAATAGCGCCACAGATCGGAATCCTGCCGTTCGGTCGCCTTGTAATGCAGGATCAGGAAATCACGGATGCGCTCGTATTCGAGCGTGGTCTGCGCGTTGTATTCACGTGCCAGCAAGGGCGACATGCTGTTATCGGGCAGCAGCGCGATAAGCCGTAAGATGGCGTATTGGATCAAATGGAGCGAGGTCGATTCCAGCGGCTCCATGAAGCCTGCCGAAAGGCCGATGGCCACGCAGTTCCTGTCCCAGAACTTGCGGCGCTTTCCGGTGACAAAGCGCAAGGTGCGCGGATCGGCGAGGGCCTTGCCGTCGAGGTTGGAAAGGAGGGTCGCAGCGGCCTCGTCTTCCGAGATGAACTCGCTGCAATGGACATAGCCGTTGCCGGTGCGGTGCTGAAGAGGGATGCGCCATTGCCACCCGGCCTCGCGCGCGGTGGAGCGGGTGTAGGGGGTAAAGTCGCCGCGCTCGCAAGGGACGGCCACCGCACGGTCGCAGGGGAGCCAGTGCTGCCAGTTGTCGTAGCCTGCGCCCAGAGCCTCTTCGATCAACAAGCCGCGGAAGCCCGAGCAATCTATGAAAAGCTCACCCTCGATCCGCATGCCGTTGTCGAGTGCGACAGCTTGGATGAACCCGTCCTCGGCCCGCAACGCGGTATCAACAACCTTTCCCTCGATCCGTGTCACACCCCGCGCTTCGGCAAAGCGTCGCAGGAAAGCGGCGTACAGCCCGGCATCGAAGTGGTAGGCATAATCGAACGTCGACTGGATCAGGCGCCTGTCGGGGGAGGGGTGGGCGAACTTGCCCGCCTTTGCCATGGCCCAGCACATCGAAAAGTCATCGATCGGCCCATCGGTGCGCCCGGCCAGATGTTCGCGCATCCAGTGGTGGTAGAAGGGAACCTGATCGAACTCGGCGCCGTACTGGCCGAAGGGGTGAAAGTAGCTGTGCCCCAGCTTCCCCCAGTCAACGAACTCAATCCCCAGCTTGTAACTGCCCTGCGTCTCGCGCACGAACGTCGTCTCGTCGATCCCCAGCCGTTGGTTGAAATGCCGGATCGGCGGGATCGTTGCTTCACCAACGCCGACCGTACCGATCGCCTCGCTCTCGATCAGCGTGATCTTGCACGTGTTGCCAACGGCGTGCGACAACGCCGCTGCGGTCATCCAGCCGGCCGAGCCACCGCCCACGATCACGATCGTGTTCAGGGGGGCAGGTGCGCTGGTCATCCGCCGCAACTTTCGCGGATCAGCAAGCTGGTTTCAAGCCGCTGCGAGATTGCCGGACCATCGCCCTTGTCGATCAGTTTGGACACCAGCATCCGGCCTGCCAGATTGGCGTCCTGGTCGATGGTGGTGAGCTGCGGAGTGACGAGGCGTGCGGCGGGGATATTGTCGTATCCGACCACCGAGACATCATCGGGCACCCGCATTCCCGAACGGGTCAACGCCCGGATCGCGCCGATGGCGATAAGATCGCTTGCGGCGAAAACCGCGTCGAAGCGCAGCCCCCGCGCAATCGCGCTGCGCATCGCAGCTTCGGCAGAGTGAACCTCGAAATGGGCTGGCACGATAAGATCATCGTCAAGCGTAAGCCCGGCCTGATCGTGCGCCTGCCGGTAGCCGCGAAAACGCTGTTCGGCTTCGGGCGCTTCGGTATCGCCAAGGAACAGGATGCGTTGCCGGCCCAGCCGCGCAAGATGGGCGGTGGCACGCCGCCCACCTGCGACATTGTCCGATCCGATCACGCAATATTGCGCATCGGGAAATTCAGCGCCCCAGACAACAAACCGGTTGTCGCGATCAGCCAGCGCGTTGAATTCGCGGTGGAGAGAGGACTGTCCGATGAAAATGACGCCCGTCGCCCGGCTGGTGGACATGGCATAATCAAGATCACCGCTAGCACGCGGGCTCAGGTGGCTGATGATGAGATCGGCGTTCCGTTCGCGTGCTGCCTCGGCAATGCCCGCAAGGAGTTCAAGGAAGAAGGGGTCCGACACCCGGCTGTCACGCGCTTGCGGGGCGGGCACGACCACCGCAATCGTGGCATCGGCGCCAATCGGACCGCTGGGCATCGACGGGCGGAATTCATAATCATGCGCGCGCGCAATTTGCCAGATCTGCTGCTTGGTCCGGCGTTTGACCGAAGGGCTGTCGTTCAGTGCGCGGCTGACGGTCGAAATCGAAACCCCCGCTTCACGCGCGATGTCTTCCAGCGTGGCGCTGCGGCGCGCGGAAATGGTGGTTTCGGGCATCTGCGCTCAGCCAGCTGTCACACTAGCCCAGAACCCGCTGCCCGGCACCAAGGCTTCGGGGGGCGCGCTATCGCCGCCCACAGCGTCCTGCGTGGCAATCAGGCGCAAGGTGCCGATCCCGTCGGGCGCAGACCAATGGCCCGGCGCTTCACCAAGATTGAACACGCACAGCACGCTTTCGCTTTCGCCATGACGAAGGAAGGCCAGAACATCATCGGCCGAATCCAGAAGCGTAATGTCGCCATGTACCAGCGCCGGATAGTCCCGCCGCAGCGCGAGCAATTGGCGCGTGTACGCGAGGGTGGAGGCGGGGTCTTCGTTCTGCCGGTCGACCGCGAAACCGGCGTGCACCGGATCGAGCTTGAGCCAGGTGCGGTTTGCGCTGGAAAAGCCTGCTTGCGGCGCATGGGCTTCCCACGGCATCGGGGTGCGTGCGCCATCACGGCCCAGCGTGTGCGGCCAGTTGGCAATCGCTTCGGGATCAAGCAGATCTTCGAACGCGACCTCGCCCTGCGGCAACCCCAGTTCTTCACCCTGATAGATGATCGGATTGCCGCGAAGGGCCAGCAGCAGCAGCAGGTTCAGGCGTGCCATGCGCGCCATGTCGCCATCCAGCGTCCAGCGCGTCACCGCACGCGGGGCATCGTGGTTCGAGAACGCCCAGCTTGGCCAACCTTCACCCGGCGTGCCATCCCATTGCGAAAGGCTGGCGCGGACCAGCGGAGCGGTCAGGCGGGGCGCGTAGAGAAAGTCGAAATTGTACGCCGAATCCAGCCGCTTGCCACCTTCGGTAAAGGCCTTCATTTCAGCCAGCGGCTCCGGCCCGCCGACTTCGGCGACGGTAAAGCGGCCCGCATATTCGTCGATCGTTGCGCGAATACGTTCGAGGAAGGCGACAATGTCGGGGTGCGACTGGTTGTATTGCTTCACCTGCATATCGAATGGCCGCGTCACCGCGTCCATCGTCACGCCCGAAGGCGGATTGTCGCGCAGATCGGGGTCATGCATCGAGAAGTTCAGTGCATCGAGCCGGAAGCCGTCCACGCCCCGGTCCAGCCAGAACCGCGCCGCATCCAGCAGCGCGTCCTGCACGGCGCGGTTGTGGACGTTGAGATCGGGCTGGCTGGTCAGGAAATTGTGCAGGTAATACTGCTTGCGCGGACCATCCCACTGCCACGCAGAGCCGCCGAACACCGATTGCCAGTTGGATGGCGGCGACCCATCAGACTTGGGGTCAGCCCACACGTACCAGTCTGCCTTGGGATTGGTGCGGTCAGCGCGGCTTTGCTGAAACCACGCATGTTCGTCCGACGTGTGCGAATAGACCTGATCGATGATGACCTTCAGGCCCAGCGCGTGCGCCTTTTCTATGATCCGGTCGAAATCGGCAAAGGTGCCGAAACTGGGATCGATCCCGCAATAATCGGCCACATCATACCCGAAATCCTTCATCGGCGAGGTGAAGAACGGCGAAATCCAGATGCCGTCAACGCCCAGATCGGCGATATAGTCCAACGCATCGGCAATGCCGGCAAGGTCGCCGATGCCATCGCCGTTGGTATCGCGGAATGACCGCGGGTAGATCTGGTAGATGACCGCACCGCGCCACCATGTCAGCGGTTCGGCTGTGGCCGCAGCGGCCTGCGCGGCCGGGCCAGCAACGGACGGGGCTGTTGCCATTAGTCGTCAGTCTCCAAAATGCAGGCGGCAAAACCGAATGCGGGCAGCGTGACCCGAACCGAACCGGGTGCAGCAAGCGCAGCCGGGCATTGACCCAGCAACGGCGCTACACCAGTGGTGCGGTAGCTTACCTCGACAGCCTGCGAAAGCGCCGAAGCGCTGGTGTTGAACAGGACAAGCACACGCTGTCCGGTTTCGGGATCATGCCGTTCTGCGGCAAGAAGGCCGGGCGCATCTTCGGCAAAGGCGCGCACGTCGGTCAGGCCACGGCGCAACGCCGGGCTGGCGGTACGGGCAGCCGAAAGGTCGGCAATCAGACGGTAGAGCGGATGCGCGGTGTCGAAATTGTCCTGCGCGGTGGTCACGCGCGATCCGACAAGCGTGTTGTCATTATAGGCGTCCACACGGCTCGGGAACATGTCCTCACGCGCCAGCTGGTCATTGCCGTCGGAAATGAAGCCCTGTTCGTCCCCGTAATATACCGTGGGCACGCCTCGCAGCAGGAACATCATCGCATGGCCCAGCTTGACCCGCGCAAGCAGCGTATCAGGCTCTTCCGAACCGCTCATGTCGCGTACGAACATCGCAAACCGGCCGAAATCGTGGTTGCCAAGGAAGGTCGGCAGCCCCAGCGCAGTTTTCGCGCCGCCCGGATAGATCGCGTCCTGTTGCAGGAATTCAGCCATCAGCCGCGGGGACGATTTGCCGCTGGCGACCATCTGTGCCGCGACGGCAAAGCCCATGTCGAGCGCATAGGGCAGACCGCTTTGCGTCATGACCTGCGCGGCGAGCGTGGCGGTGGGTTCCTGATAGGCGATCTCTCCGAAAATGTGGAAGTGATCGATCCCCTTGGCTCGGGCACGGGTGAGCATGGAGGGCACAAAAGCCTGCCAGAATTCGGGGTTTACATGCTTGGCGGTGTCGATGCGGAAGCCGTCGATACCGTAATCGTCGATCCACTGGCCAAAGATGTCGATCATCCCGCTGACCACACGGGGATTCTCGGTCGCCAGATCGTCCAGCCCCGAAAAGTCGCCATAGACGCTGCTTTCGCCCACCCAGTGCGAATTGCCGCGGTTGTGGTACAGCGTCACATCGTTCAGCCACGCGGGCACCTTAACGTTACGCTCGGCCTCGGGCACCATGGGGGTGTAGGCAAAGGTCGGATCGGTCAGCTTGGCCCAGTTGGCAGGATCGGCGTTGTCGTCGCCTGCAAAGCCTTCGTTGATCGGCGCGCCATCTGGCCCGCCGCGCCGCGAATAGGGATATGCGCCCTTGCTGCGATAGGTGTAGCCAGTGGCTTCACCCTCCACATAGTCGATCACATCGGCTGTATGGTTGGTGATGATGTCCATGTAGACCTTCATCCCGCGTGCGTGCGCGGCATCGACGAAGGCCTTGAATTCGGCATTGGTGCCGAAATGCGGGTCGACCTGCGTGAAATCGGTCACCCAATACCCGTGATAACCCGAGCTTTCCTCACCCGGCTTGCCCTGAACAGGCTTGTTCTTGAAGATCGGCGCAAACCAGATCGCGGTCACGCCCATGCCCTGAATGTAATCGAGCCGGGCGGTCAGACCCTTGAGGTCGCCGCCGTGGTAGAAACCCTTGTGGGTGGGATCGAAACCATGCTGAAGCGGGCCGCCCTTCAGGCCGCCGCGGTCATTGGACGGGTCGCCATTGGCGAAACGATCGGGCAGGACAAAATAGATGATTTCATCTTCCCGCTCGCGTTCAAGGATGGGTGCAGGTTGTGCCGGGAAAACGGCTGTGTCGGCTGCGACTGGCCCGCTTGCATGCACCGTTGAGGCGCAGGCTGTGCTGGCCCATAGCGCAGCCGTTATCCCCACGAAGATTTGCGTCATTTCCCAACTCCCTCTCACGCCGTTTCTGCCATCAAGCAAAGCGTTTTGCAAATCTTTGTAGAAAGCAAACTACCACAGGAAAGAACGGAACAAGATGTTGATAGTGGGGCAGATTTGAACGCGAAATGGAAACCATCCGCAATTTTCACGGAGATTTTGGGAAAGTTTCTTGCAAATTTTTGCAAGCTGTCCAGACTGTGGCATTGCGCAGCTAGGGCCGTGATCGGGCAAAAGATCCGTACGCCTGTACCGCGCCGAAAGCCGCGCTGTGCCTCGACAGGTGATACGCGGGGGAGAGGGATGATACAAAGATGACCCACGCCGCCCATAAGCCTGCGCTGAACGCAGGCCAGATCTGGAATATGAGCTTCGGCTTCCTGGGAATCCAGATCGGGTTTGAGCTTCAGAACGGCAACGTCAGCCGTATCTTCCAGACGCTTGGCGCAGATGTGGGGGAATTGGCGATCCTGTGGATTGCTGCGCCGATGACCGGGCTGATCGTGCAGCCGATCATCGGGCACTTGTCCGACAAGACGTGGAGCCCGCGCTATGGTCGGCGGCGACCCTATTTCCTCGTCGGCGCGCTGCTCGCGACCCTTGCGCTATTCGTTATGCCCAATGCGCCCGCGCTGTGGGTGGCAGCGGGGATGCTGTGGATCATGGACGCCTCGCTCAATGTCACGATGGAGCCATTCCGCGCCTTTGTGGGTGACAATCTGCCTGATCGTCAGCGCACCATGGGCTATGCGATGCAAAGTTTCTTCATCGGCACTGGTGCGGTGCTGGCAGGTGCCTTGCCGTGGGTGATGACCAACTGGATGGGCCTGAGCAATGTCGCGCCTGCGGGAGAGATTCCCGAAACGGTGCGCTGGGCGTTCTATATCGGCGGGGCGGCGCTTCTGGCCGCGGTCGCCTGGACGGTGTTTTCGACGAAAGAATATTCGCCCGAACAGCTTGCCGGGTTTGAAGCTGCCAGCGGACGCACGGCGCAAGGCGCCGGCGCGCGGCAACTGCGCAGCGCCGCGCAATTCGCCCGCGGCAGTGCGACGTGGATTATTGCCGGCGCGGTGATAGCGGTAATCGTCGCCGGTGCCCGCGGCGATAACCGCCCTGCATTTCTCGGCGAAATCGAAGTTGCACAGGAACTCTACGTGCTGGCCGCACTGGTTGCAGGGTTCGGCCTGATCCAGCTTTTTGCCGCTCGCCTGCGCCAGCAGGGGCGCAACGACAGCGGCTTCATGGAAGTGGTAAGCGATCTTTACGCGATGCCCCGCACCATGCGCCAGCTGGCCGTGGTGCAGTTCTTCAGTTGGTTCGCGATGTTCGCGCTGTGGATTTACGGGACGCCGGGCGTGACCGAATATCACTACGGCGCCACCGATGCTGCCAGCGCCGCCTATCAGGACGGGGCCGATTGGTGGAGCCTGATGGGATCGGTGCGCAACGGTCTTGCTGCGGCTGCGGCGCTTGGGTTTGTTGTGGTGGCCGCAAAAATCGACCGCACGCGGCTCCACGCTGTAAACCTGTGCCTTGGCGCAGCAGGCTTTGCCGCGATGCTGCTGATCCGCGACCCGGCGCTGCTGTGGGTCAGCCAGATCGGGCTGGGCATCGCCTGGGCATCGATCGTGTCGCTGCCCTATGCGATCCTTGCGGGCTGCGTCCCGGCCGAAAAAATGGGTATCTACATGGGCGTGTTCAACATTTTCATCGTGGTGCCGCAACTGCTCGCGGCCACGCTGCTGGGCTTTCTCGTCACCAACCTGTTCGGGGGGCAGGCGATCTACGCGATGGTGATTGCAGCGATCAGCTTCGTGCTGGCAGCAGCAGCGACCTTGCTGGTAAAGGATGACGAGGCGGCAAGCGCAAATGCGCTGCGGGCGGAGCAGGCATGATGCGCCTGTCTGCTGTCCTGCTGGCCGCCAGCTTCGCCGCCGCGCCCGCGTTGGCCGAGGCGGACCATACCGCGCCGGACTACACCCCGCGCAATGTGATCGAAGTGCAGAACGCCGAATGGACAGCGGACGCGGTGCTCTATCAGCTCAACACCCGCCAATTCACCGCCGAAGGCACATTCGCCGCCGCACAAAAGCAACTGCCACGGCTTGCCGCGATGGGTGTGGATATCATCTGGCTGATGCCGATCCACCCCATCGGAGAGATAAACCGAAAGGGCAGTCTGGGAAGCCCCTATGCCGTGCGCGACTATCGCGGCGTCAATCCCGAATTCGGCACCGAAGCGGACTTTCGCGCCTTCGTCGACGAAGCGCACCGACTAGGGCTGAAGGTCATCCTCGACTGGGTCGCGAACCATTCGGCCTATGACAATCCGCTCACCACAACCCATCCCGAATGGTACACCCGTACGCCCGAAGGCGCGCTGATGAGCCCGGCGGGCACCGACTGGTCGGATGTGGCCGACTTGGATTACAGCCAGCCTGCCTTGCGCCAATACATGACCGAAAGCCTCGTCTACTGGGTGCGCGAATTCGGGGTGGATGGATACCGCGCCGATGTGGCGGGCTATGTCCCTACCGATTTCTGGAACACCGCGCGCGCCGAACTGAACAAGGTGAAGCCTGTCTTCATGCTTGCCGAATGGGAACAGCGCGATCTGCATCACCGCGCCTTCGATGCGACCTATGGCTGGGGTTGGAAGGAGGCGATGCAGCGGTTGGTCAAAGACGGCAGCGGGGCAGGCGCGATGCGCGGCTATTACGCCGGACAGTCCGAAACCTGGCCGCACGCAGCAATGCGCATGGTCTATACCGAAAACCACGACCAGAATTCGTGGGACGGGGTGGCGGCCGAGATTTACGGCCCGGCGTATGAAGCGGCAATGGCGCTGTCCTTCACGGGTCTCGGCCTGCCGCTGATCTACAATGGACAGGAAGCCGACAATGACCGGATGCTCAAGTTCTTTGAACGTGATCCGATCGTGTGGCGCGAGGGTAAGCATGCAGACCTTATCGCCAGGTTGATCGCGCTCAAGACCGAAACACCTGCGCTGCACAATGGCCGCTTTGGCGCGCCGATGGTCGAAGTGCCGAGCGATGCGATGGCGGATGTCTATGCCTTCACGCGGGGGCAGGCGGGTGCGCGGGTGTTTGCGGTCTTCAACCTCAGCCCCCGGCCGCAGCAGGTCACATTCCAGCAGGCGCGCCACCACGGCCGCTACACCGACGCGCTGACCGGCGCGGACGCCAGCTTCAGCGGCGGCGAGACGATGGCGCTCGCGCCCTGGGGTTTCCGCATTTTCCAAGAGACAGAGTAAGGCGCCGGGCACGGCGCGGGAGAGAAAGCATGACGAAGATTTGGACCCCGATGATCGCCGCTGCGGTGGTAGCGTGGGCGGCAGCATCTGCCCATGCAGAGACGCTGCAAGTCACTTCGCCCGATGGCAAGATCACCGTCACGGTGAAGGACGATGGCGGACAGGCCACCTATGCGGTAAGCTTTGAAGGCGAAGAGGTCATCGCCCCGTCAAAGCTGGGCCTGATCTTCGCCGAACATCCCGGCTTTGAACGCGGGCTTGCGATCGCAGGGGCGACCCGGGCGAGCAACGACACCACGTGGGAACAGCCTTGGGGCGAGCGACGGCTGGTGCGCGATCAGCACAATGAACTTGCCGTCACCTTTGGCGCAAAACAAGGCCCGGCGCGGCAGATGACCGTGCGGTTCCGCGCCTTCGATACGGGTGTGGGCTTCCGTTACGAACTTCCCGAACAGGCGGCGCTGCAGGGTGATATTGCCATCGTGGATGAACTGACCCAGTTCGGCGTCGGTGACAAAACGACGATGTGGTACACCCCGTCGGACGAATTCAACCGCTACGAATACGTCACCCGTACCGCGCCTGCAGGCGAAGTGACCAGCGCGCACACGCCCGCAACCTTCCGCAAGGAAAGCGGCATCCACTTCTCGATCCACGAAGCGGCATTGGTCGATTATTCATCGATGTCGCTGGGCGCGCTGCGGGCGGGCAATTTCGAAGCGAAGCTGCGCAACTGGTCGGGTGGGCCCAAGGTCAAGACCACAGCGCCGTTCAAAAGCCCGTGGCGCACCATTCAGGTTGCACGCGAAGCGGTGGGCCTCATCAATTCCGACATCATCCTGAACCTCAACGAACCCAACAAACTGGGCGATGTATCCTGGGTGGAACCGGGCAAATATGTCGGCATCTGGTGGGCGATGCACATCAATGAAAAGACGTGGGGCAGCGGCCCGATCCACGGCGCGACTACGGCGGAAACCAAACGCTACATCGACTTTGCCGCCGAACATGGGTTTTCGGGCGTGCTGGTGGAAGGCTGGAACATCGGCTGGGATGGCGACTGGTTCAACAACGGCGAACTGTTCCGTTTTACTGAACCCATGCCCGATTTCGACCTTGCGGAACTGGGCCGCTATGCGCAGTCCAAGGGCGTCCGTCTGATCGGGCACCACGAAACCTCGGCCAATATCGCCAATTATGAAAGCCAGATGGAAGCCGCCTTCGATCTGTATGAAAAGGTCGGCGTGCGGCAGGTCAAGACTGGCTACGTCGCTGATGCAGGCGATGCGGTGCGACTGGATCAGGACGGTGTGCGCCGCTACGAATGGCACGACAGCCAGTTCATGGTAGGCCACCATCTGCGCGTGGTCGAAGCGGCGGCCAAACGGAAGATTGCGATCAACGCGCACGAGCCTGTCAAGGATACGGGCCTACGCCGCACCTATCCCAACTGGATGGCCCGCGAAGGCGCACGCGGGATGGAGTTCAATGCCTGGGGCACGCCGCCCAATCCGCCTTCGCACGAGCCGATGCTGGCCTTCACCCGGATGCTGGCCGGGCCGATGGACTTCACCCCCGGCATCTTCGATCTGAAACCCAACGAACGCGCCCCGGTGCGCGCCGACGTACCGCGCGGTGATCCATCGAACCGCCCGCAGACGACGCTGGCCAAGCAGCTTGCGCTGTATGTGGTTCTTTATTCCCCGCTCCAGATGGCGGCCGATCTGCCCGAGAATTACGAAGCCCGTCCCGAAGCCTTCCAGTTCATCAAGGACGTCGAGGCGGACTGGGAACAGTCGATCGCGCTGGCGGGCGAAGTGGGCGAATATGTCGCCTTTGCGCGGCAGGGGAGGAAGTCGCAGGAATGGTTCCTTGGCGCGGTAACGGATGAAGAGCCGCGCGACCTTTCGCTGTCGCTGACTTTCCTCGAAAAGGGCAAGCAATACCGCGCGCAGGTGTACCGCGACGGCGCGGATGCGCATTGGGACACCAACCCCTATGCCATGGTGATCGAGGAAACGGTCGTCACCGGCGGTGATACCTTCGATGTGCGCCTTGCATCGTCAGGCGGTGTGGCGGTGCGGTTCATCCCGGCGGGATGAACCTGCCCCGCCGGCGCGGCGGCAAAGGGCGCGGATTGGCGGACAAAAGGCGCCGTTCAGCGTGCTATCTCATTGCGCTTGCCCGCCATAGCGATGCATGCTGCGTCCACGTCGCTCCGGCGCAATGATGCCCGGGGTCGCTTGCGCGGATGGGGTGGTCATGAGCAAAACGATTGCGGATCTGCAACAGGACATGGAAGCGGCCGCAGCGGCTCTCGATTTTGAGGAGGCTCGCCGAATTCGTGACCGGATCAATCTGATGCGGGGCGGAGCGGATGCTGCAGAGGCCGCTCGGGCCGATACGTCGGGTCTGGTTCGTCAGCAGCCAGGCGCCATGGGGCTTGGCACAAGTCGGCAACGGCCCGTGCCCCCGCCGGGCTGGAAGCCGCCGCCCAAGCCCGATCTCAAAACAT
Source organism: Erythrobacter sp. R86502 (assembly GCF_042466465.1). NCBI lineage: Bacteria > Pseudomonadati > Pseudomonadota > Alphaproteobacteria > Sphingomonadales > Erythrobacteraceae > Erythrobacter > Erythrobacter sp. R86502. Next base: position 175,791 of record NZ_JAXHCJ010000001.1, read on the forward strand.
CCGGCAAGAAGCGCAAGTAAGGGCCATTTAAATGACGGGGGACCAAGTGATCAAAGCGCAGAATGGAACAACGCTGCCGCCGCTGGGCGCGACGTTTGAGCGCCTTGTGTGGATAAGCTTTGGCTTTGCCGTGCTTCAAGGTGCCTTGCAGATCATGCCATCCCTGGAGGTAAATGGCTGGGCAATCAGTCTGATGAAGCTTTTCGTATCGCCAGTCCTATCGCTGCTATTGGCGCTCGCCGTGTCGCGCCTGCGCAGCCGCATTGCCGCAGTCGTCTTCATCCTGTCCCTTACGGCCTCGTTGGTATTGGCATACCTTGATATCGTAGAAGATTATTGGCGCAATCTGCCGTTCGCGATCGGAGCAACTTCGATTGTCGTTGACGTGGTCGCGGCTGCCATCATCGTTAGGTGGCTGGTCAAGTCGGAGTTGTAACGGTAGGTGCGGCCCGTACCGGTGCGGCGTCCCGGCGGCGGCGGAATTGGAAGAGGGCGGACGCCTCCCCCAAGGCATCCCCCCTCCGCTCCCGTCAAAGGGAGAACCGGCAAGATCTTAGCGATTTTCCTACTGGCAGGCGGCGTGACAAGCCTCGGGGTATGAACGCCGCCACCGTCCTCTCCCGACCTTGTCAGTCGCAGGGCAAATGGAGCAGGATTTTCGTTCCCTGGACAGTGTCTCATGTGTCTCCAACACGTCTTGGAGGCGCAAGGGGGCTGTCAGGCAGCCTGTTCCATCCGGGCAAGTTCGCAATGCGACCAGATCTCGCTCAATGCCTTGATCAGCCGGTCGATATCGCCATCGGTATGCACGGGCGAGGGCGTGACGCGCAGGCGTTCGGTGCCCACGGGCACGGTCGGGTAGTTGATCGGCTGCACATAGATGCCGTGGTTGTCCATCAGCCAGTCGCTGATCATCTTGCACTTCTTGGCATCACCAACCATCACCGGGATGATGTGGCTCGGATTGTCGAGGTGCGGGATACCCATGATGTCGAGCGCGCGGCGCACTTGCGCAACGCGCTTCTGCTGAAGCTCACGCTCGGCGCTCGAAGTCTTGAGGTGGCGGATGCTCGCCGCAGCGCCCGCCGCGATGGCAGGAGGCAGGGCGGTCGAAAAGATGAAGCCGCTGGCGAAGGACCGCACGAAATCGACGAGGTTGGCCGAGGCGGCAATGTATCCGCCCATCACGCCATAAGCCTTGCCCAGCGTGCCTTCGATCACGGTGATGCGGTCCATCAGCCCTTCGCGTTCGGCAATCCCGCCGCCGCGCGGGCCATAAAGGCCGACGGCGTGGACTTCATCGATGTAGCTCATCGCGCCGTGCTTTTCGCACACATCAAGGATCGCGGCGATGGGGGCGATGTCACCATCCATCGAATAGACGCTTTCAAAAGCCACCAGTTTGGGAACCTCTGGTCCATACATGCCAAGCAACTCGTCAAGATGCGCTGCATCGTTGTGGTGCCAGATCTTGTAAGGCGCGCGGCTGTGGCGGATACCTTCGATCATCGATGCATGGTTCAAAGCATCCGAGAACACGACGCAGCCCGGGATTTTCGATGCCAGGGTGCCAAGACCCGCCCAGTTCGAAACATATCCGCTGGTGAACAGCAGCGCGGCTTCCTTGTTGTGAAGGTCGGCCAGTTCCTGTTCGAGCAAGACATGATGGTGGTTGGTGCCCGAGATATTGCGCGTACCGCCCGCGCCCGCTCCGCATTCATCAAGACATTCGTGCATGGCATCCAGCACCGCCGGGTGCTGACCCATGCCGAGATAGTCGTTCGAACACCACACCGTCACGGCCTGCGTTTCGCCTTCGACAAAGCGTGTTGCGTGCGGGAAGCGGCCGCGATGGCGCTTGATGTCGGTGAAAACCCGGTAACGACCGTCTGCGCGCACTGTGTCCAGTTCACCGGCGAAATAGGCTTCAAAGTCCATGCGGGTTCCCTCTGTCGTCATCATCCTGCTTTCAATCTGCATGTGTCTGCGCTGCAGCCTTCCGCTGCGGCAAAGCCCAGCCCCACAGCATCCCGTCACGGAACGGCAGGGCAAGAAAAAGATGTTCCAGTACGCCCAACAACGCGAGCGTGGTCAGCAGGCTTGCGCCCACCATTTCAGCGCTGCCCAGCGGCGCTGCCAGCGCAAGCGCGGCGAACCACGCTGTGGCGCCCGCGATGGCGGCGATCGAAACTGCCAGCAGCACTGTCAGCCGGTTGGGGCCGAAATAGGTCTTCAGATAAGCCAATTGGTCCGGAAGCATGTCCGACGTGGAATTGGGTACACCTGCAAACAGGTTGATCTTGGAAATCAGGCGCATGGCAAACATGAGCACAAACACGGTGGCCCCGATCTGGTTGGGGACATTCCAAGACAGCGAGATCAGCAACAGCGCAGTCAAGGCCAGCGCGACTTCGTGGTGCATCACCGTGGCTGCGGCCTGCCGGAAACGCGCAGCGCCCGTCAATGCCGGATCTGCATTGCCCCGTCGCGGTCCGGCGGATGCCCCGGTCAGGAACGAAAGTTCGTGCCATCCCCACACCATCAAGGCACCGATGAAGGATGCGTACACAGCCCATACTTCGGCGGACAAGGAGGCGATGAGGATCACCACCAGCCCGGCAATTCCGGCCAGGCTGCCGACAGCCAGACTGCGCGAAAAGGTGGCGCGTTCGCGATTGTCCGCCCAGGCAATCAGCCCGGTCGCGACAAACCAGATCGCCACCGTCACGATGAACGGCACAATATGGCCGCTCCAGCTTACCACGCGGGCTGAAGCCGGATTGAAGCGGGAAGAGCGTGGGATTTGGGCTTTTGCAGATACATGCGGACAAAGGCCAGACCTGCGCCCGCCATGCCCGATACGCGCTGCATCAAACCCCCGACCCCGCCGCGTGCCTTGCCTTCTTCAATGCGTGTCGCTGCAAGACGAAGCCTTTCCATCTGGGTGCGGAAGGCAGGGGTATCGATGTCGAGTTCGACGGGGAAGACCTGCCGGGCGATCTGGTTGGTGATATGAAACACCTTGTAGTCATAATCGGTCGGATCGACACCCAATGCGGCATGGAACAGCGGCCGGTTGTGATCGCGCACGTACATCGTGGCATAGACCGACAGCAGGAAGAACCGCACCCACAATTTGTTGGCCCCCTGAAGCAGCTTGGGATCAGCGCGCAGCAGCATCGCAAACGCCTCACCATGGCGGAACTCGTCGTTGCACCATTCCTCGAACCAGTCGAAGATCGGGTGGAACTTGTATTGCGGGTTCTGAGCCAAATGGCGGAAGATCGTGATGTAGCGGGCGTAGCCGATCTTCTCGGACAGATAGACCGCGTAGAAGATGAACTTCGGTTTGAAGTATGTGTATTTCTTGGTCTTGGTCAGATAGCCCAGGTCAACGCCGATCCCGGCATCCTTCAGGCTTTCATTTATGAAACCGGCATGGCGGCTTTCATCGCGTGCCAGCAACTTGAACAATTGCTTCACATCGGGGTTCTTGGTGCGCCTGGCAATTTCAGCATAGAGCACACAGCCCGAAAATTCACTGGTCATCGAACTGACGAGAAAATCGGTGAATTCCTTGCGCAACGCCGGCTCCAGCCCTTCGATCACGCCCTTGAACCGGTCCGAATGTTTAAAGTGCAACTTGTTGGGATCGCCCACCATATCGGCGATCAGCTGGTCCCATTCCTTGCGCACAGGGCCCACATCGATCGCGTCCAGCGCATCGTAATCGGTGGTGTAGAACCGCGGCGTCAGCATCGTGTCCTGCGTGGCAATGGCCATCGCTTCGTCGCTGGTCATGGGTTTGTACGCGTTCATTTGATCCTCCCAGCATTGAAGCTGACTTCATACAGTTCGGCGAGGTCGAAATATGCGGCCAAGCGGGTAAGGCCGCGAGCAAGCGGGCTGGCGCGGGTCACGGTAGCGCGGCGTTCGTACACCTGCCGCGTGCCAAAGGGGATCTGGATTGGCGCGCCATGCACACGCACCTTGTCGCCCGGCTGGATATCGATCTCATCAGCCAGTTCGACATGGGCGTGAAAATGCTCCGGGCTCTGCTCGACCGTGATGGTGCAGGGCGTGTCGAACGAACTGGCCGTGAAGAAGGGAAGGGGCATCAGCGTGCCTTTGCCGATACAGGAAGGAGGTTGGCGTATACGGCGCGATTGTCGGGTCCGAACGAGCTGACCTCGACGCTGCGACCCGTGACCGGGTCGGACAACGTCAGCGTGTCATTCTCCCAGCGGGTCAGATTGAATGGCACTTGCGGACCTTCGTTGCGGATTCGGCGCTGGTGGACAAGGCTGCGTACGGTCGCGCGGATGAATCCGCCTTCGCCGGTTGCGAAGCGGGCCAAAACCTGCGCGCTTGCACCATCTTCCACGCGCACGGTGCCGTCGGGCTCGTCAAAGAACCGCAAGGTGCGCTCTGCTGCGGGTTTTATACCGGCTGCCGCGCGGGCTTCGGCCGGCACGGACTGACGCTCAAAGATGCCGAGGCTGACCGATGCCGTCAGCGCAAGAGAAATCACCACGATACCGCCCATCAGCAACAGGGGGACCTTGTTGACGGTGATTTCGTCCTTCTCATACTCACGAACGATCATGCCGGCGCTCCTTCGAAATCATGGCCCGGGCGGCGCAGCGTCGGGGCAGGACGGACAGCAGCAACAGCGCCTTGCAATGCTGGCTGCACGCTGACCGGCCCCGTGTCTTTGATTTCGGTCAGATTGCGTTCGATCGCACCAAACTGCGCACGGGCTTCGGCGATCATTTGGGCCACCTGCGACGCTTCAGGCACGGCGCGCAGCATCGGTTGCGGCATGGCGTAGTGGAACGGGCGAACATGCGGCCACAGCAGCAACGTGGTCAGCAGCCGTTCGCCGTTGAGTTCAAACGCAATATCGCCGTGATCCTGGGGCCGCGGGCGCAGGTTGGCAGCCTTGATCTGCTTGAGCGGGATATTCACCCGCGTTTCGATCGCCATGCCGATCCGCATGATCAGACGTTCATCGGTCAGAATATAAAGCGTGCTGCGCGCACTTGCCCAGGCCAGAGCGTAAAGCAATCCGATCAAAGCAAGGCCAAGCCCTCCGGCTACCAGCGCGGCCGTGATGTTGCCCATGATGACGGCAACCGCACACAGCCCGGCCATGTAAATGCCGAGCGTTCGGGTGTGGAACGCGGTGCGAGCCAGCAGGCCCAATGACGGCCGCCCTTTCCACAACACCGTTTCGCGCGCGGCGGGGGTGCCCATCCTGTCACCGAACGCTTTGGGTCCGTCCTGCTCCAGCGAATCGTGATTAAGACCGGCGTGCAGCATGGCCCCATCTTCTGCGACGGTTCTGGTGTCGGTCAGATCCATGCTTCCGACCTTTCGGGTGTTGCATACATGTAGCCGCCGCCGAAATAGGCCTGGATGCGGTCTTCTTCGTAGCGGGTGACGATCCCTGCGGTTTCAAGCGCGGGCGCGGTTTCGAATTGTCCTGCTGTGATCGCATCGATCTCGACAAATTGCGGCTTGTCTTCGACGAAGGGCAGCACCGCATCGAGCAGGCCGGCGCCGTGAACCGTGGCCACCATCATCGGTGCCAGCACCTTCTTGCCCGTTACAGTCTCGACTTCGAGGTATCGGATCAGGTGTTCAGCCTGGTCCACCCAGATATCGCTGACCTTGCCTACCACCTGCTTGTCAGCGCCGATCACAGTCCAGCCAATCAGCTTCGGATCGTTCGAAGCGACGACCAGATCGTGGCTTTGGGCGATAGGAATGATGCGCGGGCGGCCATCGAAGGTCAGATCGGGATATTTGGCCCGGTTGGCCCACGCAGCAGGCCCCATGCCTTGCATCATCGGGTCGCCAGTGGGAACCAGGGGCGCACCGGCCGAACGGAAGGCGGGAACACCCGGAACATTGATGTCATCACGGGGCACGTCTTCAGGAATGTAAGTGCCGCGGCCATTGGGCAGCTGGAACACCTTCTTGTCGCCATCTGTCAGCTTGATCGAATGCACGCGGCCCGTTTCCTCGTCCTCAAGCGGATAGCCCTCGCGCCGGCTTTCTCGGTTGAGGTAGACCACAAGAGCGATGAAAAATCCGAAGAAAAGCAGGAAGGCGAGTTCGGCAACATCGAAAGTGCCGACGATATAGGCAGCGTTCATTTCACATTCCTCTCGTGGAGCAACCGGCAGCGGCGAAGCCGGGCAAAGGTCGGGACAGGCGGTCACAGATAATCATGTCGGAAATTCCGTAAGCCCGAAGGGCTGGCCAAGCGGATCTTCATCCGTGTCGCGCTGGCGGCTCTGATGACCAACCAACGGACCAATGGCAGCAAGGCCGATCAGCAGCAGCGCAATTTCGAGAATGTAAACGGTGCCGTATCCCGTAGCGCGCATTGCAAGACTGGCGGCGGGATCGCCGCTTTGCAGCACCGCAGCAACGCCGTCACGCAGCAGCCCGCCCACAGCGATGCCAAGACCTGCGCAGGTAGCCTGCACAGCGCCCCATGCGCCCAGAGCAAGGCCGGCGGTCTGGGTACGCGCGAGGCTCATGGCTTCCATCAGTGTTCCGACAGAGAAAAGGCCGAGCCCCAATCCAATGATCAGCGCCCCGGCATACAGCATCAGCGGCGCATTGAAGGGTCCGGCAAACAGCACCAGCAGGAAGGCGTTGATGCCCACCACCAGACCCGCCCCTGCAAGTCTGAGCGGATCCCATCCGCGCGACAGTGCGCGGCCGGAGAGCATGAACCCACACAGCGATCCAAGCGCCCAGGCACCCGTCAGCCCCGTGGTTGCGCCAACAGAAAGGCCCAGAATTTCGCCGCCATAGGGTTCAAGCAAGGCATCCTGCATTGCAAAGCCCGCTGCACCGATGCCGATCGCGATCAGCAGCCGCGTGTTGCGGCCATCGGTGACGAAGGCTTGCCAGATCTCGCTGAAACTGGCTGTTTCGCGCTGCGGTGCAGTGACAGCGGGATTTCGCGCTTCCTGCTTCCACAATGCGATGACGTTCAGGATAATTGTCAGCAGTGCGCAGCCCTGGATCACCTGAACCAGCTTTGTCGCCGAATAATCAGCCAGCACGCCGCCGATCACGAAGGCGGAAAACATCATGCCCACCAATAGCATCACATAAAGCAACGCGACTGCGCGCGGACGCTTGTCCTCGGGCGCAAGGTCAGTCGCCAGGGCAAGGCCAGCAGTTTGGGTCACATGAAAGCCGATGCCGGTCAGAAGGAAGGCCGCGGTTGCCGCAACAAGCCCGAGTTCGAACCGGTTTTCGACGCCTAGCAGCAGCAACGCAAAGGGCATGATCGCAAGACCGCCAAACTGCATCATCGTGCCAAACCAGATATAGGGGACCCGGCGCCAACCCAGAACGGAACGATGCGTATCGGACTTGTGTCCGATCAGCGCGCGAAACGGCGCAGCCAGCAGTGGCACTGCAATCAGCAGCGCGACCAGCCATGTCGGGGTGCCAAGTTCGACCACCATCACGCGGTTCAAGGTGCCATTCAGCAGTACCATCGCCATGCCGACACTGAACTGGAACAGCGCAAGACGCAGCAGCCGTGGCAAGGGAAGGTCCACGCTCGCCGCGTCCGCGAACGGCAACAGCTGGAATACCAGTGCTGTCCAGTGCGGTTTGGGAGGGCGGGCGGGGCGTGTCATCTGCGGCGCACCAGTTCAAGCGCCTGCGAGGTGTAGAACCCGCTGCTGATGCGCCGGGTTCGGCCGATGCTCCAGCCCTGAAGGCGTGAAAGCCGCTCGCGCAGATCGCCCTCAGCGGTTGGCACAATTGCGGGCGAACGGTCGGACTTGGGGAAGAATTTGCCCACTTCATGCATGGCGCTTAGCAGGCGGGTGCGCGGTGCAAAGGTGAACAGGATCGAACCCGTCGTACGGGTCGCCAACTGGCTGAGCGCATCGACGAGGTCTTCGGGCTCATAATGGATCAGCGAATCCATCGCGACCACATGGCTGAACGTGCCGAGCGCAGGGTCGAGCATATCGCCGCTGCGCCAGTGAATGCGGCCATGACCAATAAAGGATGGCGTGCGTTCGCGGGCGACTTCGACCAGCCCTGCGGCAACGTCGATCCCGGTGACTTCCGCGCCCCGGCAAGCGGCCGCCACCGCGAGCGATCCAGTGCCGCAGCCGGCGTCGAGAATCTTGGTGCGCCGCAAGTCTGTCGGCAGCCAGTCCAGCAGAGTGGCCCGCATCGCATCGCGTCCAGCGCGCACAGTCGCACGGATGCCGCTGACCTTCGCATCGGACGTCAGGTCGATCCAGGCCTGGCGGGCCGTGCTGTCGAAATAGGTCGCCAGCGCCTCGCGCCGGGTATCATATTCGGAGAAGTTGCGGCTCGCCATTATTCAAACCCCAAAAAGTCGAAAATATCGCGATCTTTCATCGGCTGCGCCGTGGACGGGTCGACTCCGGCCCACAGCATCGCAGCAAGGCGCAGATATTCGTCCTGCGCCGCGATCACTTCAGGATCGTCACCCATTTCGAACAGGGTGCATTTTTTCAGGCGCGAACGGCGGATCGCATCGACATCGCGGAAATGCGCCAGTCGAGGCATCCCGACCTTGTCGCAGAACCGGTCAATCTCGTCGGTGTCCTTACTGCGATTGGCGACCACGCCGGCCAGACGGACGTCGTAGTTCTTCGATTTTGCGGCAATGGCCGCAACGATGCGGTTCATCGCGAAGATGCTGTCAAAATCATTGGCCGCGACCACCAAAGCGCGTTCGGCATGTTGAAGCGGAGCTGCAAAGCCGCCGCACACCACATCCCCGAGCACATCGAAAATCACGACGTCGGTTTCTTCGAGCAGGTGGTGCTGTTTGAGCAGCTTGACCGTCTGCCCGACCACATAGCCGCCGCAGCCCGTACCTGCTGGCGGGCCGCCCGCCTCGACGCACATGACCCCGTTGTAGCCTTCGAACATGTAGTCTTCGGGCCTGAGTTCCTCAGCGTGGAACTCGACCGTTTCGAGGACGTCGATCACGGTCGGCATCAGCTTCTTGGTCAGCGTAAATGTGCTGTCGTGCTTGGGATCGCAGCCGATCTGCAGGACACGGTGGCCGAGTTTCGAAAACGCCGCCGAAAGGTTGGAGGACGTGGTTGATTTGCCGATCCCGCCCTTGCCATAGACGGCGAAGACCTTGGCCCCCTTGATCTTGTCGGCCGGGTCAAGCTGAACCTGTACCGATCCGTCACCGTCTGATGGGCTGAAAGCGGATGAGGAGGTGTGAAGGTTCATGATGATCTATCCCTTGATATCATTCGGCCGGGAACACGCCTTCAAGGCGGTCCTCCAGCTCGTCATTGGCTTCGCGCAAGGCGGCAAGCGTGGCTTCGTCGGGCTCCCACAAGTGGCGATCACATGCTTCCAGAAGACGATTGGCGACGCGGCCTGCGCTTTTCGGATTGAGATCCGACAATCGCCGCCGCATATCGGCGTCGAGCACGAAGGTTTCCGAGATTTTCTGGTACACCCATGGTGCAACCTGCCCCGTGGTGGCCGACCAACCCAGCGTGCTGGTGACATGGCCTTCGATCTGGCGCACGCCTTCGTAACCGTGTTCCAGCAGCCCTTCGAACCACTTCGGGTTCAGCGTGCGAGTGCGGGCTTCGAGGTCGATCTGTTCGGACAGCGTGCGCACCTTGGTGCTGCCGCGGGTTGCATCAAGGATATAGACTGGCGATTCTACACCCTTGGCCCGCGCAACCGACCGGGTGACGCCGCCCAACCCATCGACATATTGGTCGACATCGTTGATCCCGAGCTCGATGCTTTCCAGGTTCTGATAGGTGAAATCGACCGTTCCGAGCGCGCTTTGCAACAGAGCGCGGTGCTGAACCGGCTTTCCCGACACGCCATAGGCAAAGCCCTTGTTGATTTCGAAGGCGTTGGCTAGCTCATCGGGGTCGGCCCACACGCCGCCTTCGATCATCTGATTCACGTTCGCGCCGTAAGCACCTTCGGCATTGGAAAACACGCGAAGGGCTGCGCTGTCGAAATCGCACCCGTGCTTGGCCTGATGCGCCAACGTGTGCTTGCGCACAAAATTGGCTTCCTCTGGCTCGTCAGCGGCGCTGGCAAGCAAAGCAGCTTCGGCCAGCATTCGGGTCTGCAACGGCAAAAGATCGCGGAAGATGCCCGACAGCGTCATCACCACATCAATGCGCGGACGGCCAAGCTGTTCGAGCGGGATCAGTTCGGCGCCAGACAGCCGGCCATACGAATCCCTGCGCGGGCGGGCGCCCATCAAGGTCATGGCCTGAGAAATCTGTACGCCTTCGGACTTCATGTTGTCCGTGCCCCACAGCACCATGGCGATGCTTTCGGGGAACGGTTGCCCGCTGTTGACGTGTCTCGCGATCAATTGTTCGGCCTGTTCGCTGCCGATCCGGCATGCGTAGGCTGATGGAAGCAGAAAGGGATCAAAGCCGTAGATGTTGCGGCCGGTGGGCAGCACATCGGTGTTTACCACGACATCACCGCCCGGCGCCGGCTGGACATAGCCTCCGTCAAGCGCATGGATCAACGCTGCCATTTCATCCGAGGAATCGAGCAGCGAACCCAGATGTGCGCGGTCCGGCGTCGCGCCGTCATGGCTGCCGGCTTCCACCATTGCATCGAGCATGTCTTCGCGTTCGGCCCCGGCCGGATTGCGGCCAAAGACATGAAGACCGTAAGGGATGAGATACTGCTCGATCTCGTAAAGGCGCGCTGGAAGCTCGCCAATATCGGCGTAGGGAATATCCAGCGTGTCGCACTGGTCGGCAATCAACAATGCCAAATCAGCGCGTTCATCGGCATGATCGGCATCGTCGATCGTTGCGCGCCACCGTTCCACGCTGGCCCTCAGCTCCGACAGACCCTTGTAAAGGCCCGCCTGTGTCAGCGCCGGGGTGAGGTAGCTTATCAGCGTTGCACCCGAACGGCGTTTTGCCAGCATACCTTCGGACGGATTGTTGGCGGCATAGAGGTAGAAATTGGGCGTATGGCCGATCAGACGATCAGGCCAGCACTTGCCCGACATCCCGGCCTGCTTACCCGGCATGAATTCCAGCGCACCGTGCGTGCCGAAATGAAGGATAGCGTGCGCACCGAAGTCTTCACGAATATACCGGTAAAACGCACTGAAGGCATGAGTGGGAGCAAAGCTGCCTTCGAACAGGAGCCGCATCGGATCGCCTTCGTAACCGAAACCTGGCTGGATCCCGACAAAAACGTTCCCGAACTGTACGCCCTGAACCAGAATATGTCCGCCATCGGAAAGCTGTTTGCCGGGCGCAGGGCCCCAGGCGGTTTCGATCTCGGCCAGATGGGGTTCGCGCCGAACATGGTCGTCAGCAGGGATGCGGTGGGCAACGTTGGCATCGCTGCCGAAACGGTCCGCGTTGCCCTTGAGCAGCATGTCGCGCATCGCATCCAGGCTTTCGGGAACATTGACCTGGTAACCTTCGACCCGAAGCCGCTGGAGCGTGAGATAAAGCGATTCGTGCACGCCCATGAACGCGGCAGTTCCGGTCGCGCCGGCATTGGGCGGGAAGTTGAACACTACGATGGCGAGCTTGCGCTGCGCTCGGTCGCTCTTGCGAAGCTGGATCAGTCGGGCAGTGCGCGCGGCCAACGCTTCGGCGCGCTCAGGGCAGGCCTGCATCGGGCGAGCCTTGTGCGAAGTGGGGCGAGCGCATTTGCGATCACACCCGCCGCATCCCTTGGCGGAGTTTCCGGCGCGTCCGCCAAACACGCTTGGCACGGTTGAACCATCAAGTTCGGGCATCGCGACCATCATGGTCGATTCAAGCGGCAGCAAACCTTGCGGGCGGTGAGCCCATTCCTCGATAGTTTGGAATTCAATCGCGTGGGCTGCAAGATAGGGCAGATCGAGCCGTCCCAGCACGTCACGCGCGGCCTGTGCATCGCTATACGCGGGTCCGCCAACCAACGAAAAGCCGGTCAGGTTGACGATCGCATCCACGGTTGGTGTGCCATCGGATGCAAGGAAGAACTGTTCGATCGCAGGCCTTGCGTCCAGCCCGGCAGCAAAGACCGGAACAACGTTGAGACCTGCGGCCTCGAACGCGGCGATCGCGCCATCGTAATGCGCGCAGTCACGTCCCAGAAGATAGGAACGCAGCAAGATCAGCCCAACCGTGCCATTGCGCCCGGTCTCAGGCGGAAGCAGGCGCAGGCTTTCGGAGATGCGCTGCTGCGTGCGCGGATGATAAACCCCGGTTTCCGGGTATTCGAGCGGGGCTTCGGCTTTGGTGATGCCGCGGCGATACATGCGCTCGCCCGCTGCATATCGATCGATCAGTGCACGCACCATCGCGATCACGTTCTCGTCAGAACCCGCCAGCCAATATTGCAGCGTGAGAAAATAGGCGCGCACGTCCTGGGCCGTGCCGGGGATAAAGCGCAGGATCTTGGGCAGGCGGCGCAGCATCTTCATCTGGCCGGCGCCAGAACTGGGCTTGCCATCCTTGCCCGCATTGCCGCGCAATTTCTTGAGCAATGCTAACGGCCCCTTGGCGGGAGCGTCCATGCGGTAAGCGCCCATTTTGGTCAGCTTGACCACTTCCCCTGCGCTCATCAGGCAGACCATCGCGTCACATTCCTCGCGCCGCGCTTCAAGGCTGGGCAGGACCATGCGAATATGATCGTCGAGGAACAGCATCGTAGCGATGACGATGTCGGCTTCAGCGATAGCGGATGTGACGATGTCGAGATCGTCAGCGTTGCTGCCGCATTCCGACGCAGCATGAAGGCTGAGCTCGATACCTTCGGCGGCCAAGGCTTCCTCAGCCCGGTCGACAGCCCCTTTGAGATGGTTGTCGAGCGTGACAATCACGACCCGTACGGGTGCCCGCGGATCGACGGAGGAGGCCGAGGCAACACTACCGTGCATAATGCGCTTTCGCGTCATACAGCGTTTCGAGATCGATTTGTCTGCGACCGTCTGCGGCGGCGAAATTTTCGGTGTTGCGGCGGGCTTTCCCGCGAACGAAGAAGGGGATTTTCTTCAATTCGCGCTCGGCCTCGGCGGTCCAGAGATTGCCGGGCTCATCGGTCAGCACGGGCGCAGGGATGTCTGCGACGGAGGCTTCAGAGACGCTATCGACTTGTGCCTTGCGCGGTGAATGGGCCGCGTGATGCGATGCTCCGGCTTCGTCCGAGAATTCGAAATCCTCGCGGAACATGGTCAGGAGGTGTTCTTCCAGACCCATCACCAGCGGATGAACCCAAGTGTCGAAGATCACGTTAGCGCCCTCAAAACCCATCTGGGGGGAATGGCGCGCAGGAAAATCCTGCACGTGAACGGGCGCGCTGATGACTGCGCATGGAATGCCGAAACGCTTGGCGATGTGGCGTTCCATCTGCGTGCCCAGCACCAGTTCGGGCGCGGCGGCAGCGATGGCATCTTCAACAGCAAGGTGATCGTCGGTGATCAAAGCCTCGATCCCGCAGCGCGCTGCTTCGGCGCGGACTTCGCGGGCGAATTCGCGGGAATAGCAGCCGAGGCCGCAGACCTCGAAGCCCAGTTCCTCACGCGCGATCCGGGCGGCGGCGACGGCGTGGGTGGCATCGCCGAAGATAAAAACGCGCTTGGAGGTCAGATAGGTCGAATTGACCGACCGTGACCACCAAGGCATCCGGGAAGAGGTGTCGCCGAGGGCAGGCGTGGGATCTGCACCTGCCAGCTCGGCGACGTCGGCAATGAAGGAGCGGGTTGCTCCCACGCCGATAGGGATGGTCCGCACGGCGGGCTGATCGAAAGTCTTTTCGAGCCAGCGGGCGGCCTCATCTGCGATTTCAGGGTAGAGGACGATGTTGAAGTCGGCCGCGCCGATCCTCGCGATGTCTTCCGGGGTGGCGCCCAGCGGGGCGACGAGATTGATCTCGACATCCAGCAGGGCAAGGATCTTGCGGATCTCGACGAGATCATCGCGGTGACGGAAGCCGAGGGCCGTGGGGCCAAGGATATTGGCGCGTGCCGGGCGGCCTTCACGGGGTGCGCGGACCACCGACTTGTCTGCGAGCTGGCGCACGATCTGGTAGAACGTCTCGGCCGCGCCCCAGTTTTCTTTGCGCTGATAGCTAGGCAGTTCGAGCGGAATGACCGGGCAGGGCAGCCCCATCGCCTCGGACAGGCCGGCCGGATCGTCCTGGATCAGCTCGGCCGTGCACGACGCGCCGACGATGATCGCCTGCGGATTGAAGCGGGCCACAGCCTCGCGCGCGGCATCCTGGAAGATCTGCGCGGTGTCCTTGCCCAGATCGCGCGCTTCGAAGGTGGTGTAGGTGACGGGCGGGCGCTTGGAGCGCCGCTCGATCATCGTGAACAGCAGGTCGGCGTAGGTGTCGCCCTGCGGTGCGTGCAGCACGTAGTGGAGCTTTTCCATCGCGGTGGCGACGCGCATCGCGCCGACGTGCGGGGGGCCTTCATATGTCCAGACTGCCAGTTGCATCGCCTAGATCTCCAGCATGTCGCGGCGGCGAAGTGGCCGGGCGAAGAGTTCGGCGAGATCGGCGGCTTGATCGAAGCCGTGGATCGGTGAGAAGACAAGTTCGATCGCCCACTTGGTGGTGAGCCCCTCGCCTTCGAGCGGGTTGGCAAGGCCAAGGCCGCAAACGGTAATATCGGGCCTATCGGCGCGCACGCGATCCATCTGGCGCTCGACATGCTGGCCTTCCGACAGGCGCACGCCCGGACCGAAGCTTTCCAGCTCGCGGGCAAGGTGCGCGCGGTGGAGGTAGGGCGTGCCGACTTCGACCAGTTCCATGCCGAGCTCGTCCTGCAAGTAACGGGCGAGCGGCACTTCCAGCTGCGAATCTGGCAGGAAAGTGATGCGCTTGCCTTCAAGCTGCGGGCGTAGCTTGGAGAGCGCGATACGCGCACGTTCACGACCCGGTGCCAGTACCTGTTCGGTCAGCGCAGGATCGACGCCGAAAGCGCGGGCGGCAGCGCGCATCCAATCGGACGTGCCTTCGATGCCAAACGGGAACAGCGCATCGATCCGCTGCGCGCCGCGCCCTTCGAGCGCCATTGCGGTTTCGGCAAGGAAAGGCTGGGCGAGAAGGTAGCGGGTGTTCGGGCCCAATGCCGGAAGATCGCGGGCATTGCGCGCAGGCAGACAGCCGACCTTGGCGATGCCCATGTCCGCAAACAGCCGCAGGAACTGGTCTTCGACGATGTCAGGCAGGCTTCCAACAATCAGCAGTTCCGCCGGGGCATCGGCGGGAAGGGCCGGCATCACGGGCACCAACGATGCCAGGCAAGCGTCTTCGCCCTGCGTAAACGTCGTCTCGATCCCGCTGCCCGAATAGTTGAGGATGCGCACGCGCGGCATGTGGACAGCGCCAAGACGCTGTGCGGCCTTTGCCAGATCGAGTTTGATGACTTCCGACGGGCACGAACCCACAAGAAAAAGCGTCTTGATATCGGGGCGGCGTTCGAGCAGGCGGTTGACCACGCGGTCAAGCTCGTCCTGCGCATCGACCATCCCGGCCAGATCGCGCTCTTCCATGATTGCCGTTGCAAAACGCGGTTCGGCAAAAATCATCACGCCCGCCGCCGATTGCAGCAGGTGCGCGCAGGTGCGCGAGCCGACCACGAGGAAAAAGGCATCCTGCATCTTGCGGTGCAGCCAGATAATGCCGGTCAGGCCGCAGAAAACTTCGCGCTGGCCGCGCTCGCGCAGGATCGGGCGGACGGGCGCGATAGCTGGGTTCACATCGCGGGAAATTTCGACCGCGCAGCCATCAAGAATGCCTGCAGCGCTCATGCCATGACCGCCTGCGCTGCATGTGCGCCTTGCAAACGCGCCATGCGCAGTTTCCAGATGAACTGACCGGCGTTGATGACATAAGCACCATAACCCGCCAGCGCGACCATCATGCGCTGCTCCAGCGTGCCGAGGCCGCCAAACAGCAGCACCAGATACAGCGTGTGCAACGCAAGCACGAGCATCGAGAAGGCGTCTTCCCAGAAGAACGCGGGGGCAAACAGCCACTTGCCGAAGACCACCTTCTCCCAGATCGAACCGGTTATCATGATGGTGTAAAGCACCAGCGTCTTCAGCACGATCGACGCATCGGCCGCAAAGGCGCCTTCACCGGTCACAAGCGTGCG
This sequence comes from Erythrobacter sp. R86502, assembly GCF_042466465.1. Classification (NCBI taxonomy): domain Bacteria; kingdom Pseudomonadati; phylum Pseudomonadota; class Alphaproteobacteria; order Sphingomonadales; family Erythrobacteraceae; genus Erythrobacter; species Erythrobacter sp. R86502. Next base: position 191,947 of record NZ_JAXHCJ010000001.1, read on the forward strand.
AACAACAAGCGCCAGACTGATAAGAAAAACGAGAAATTGAACCGGGGCGAGCACGCCTTGAACGATCGTCCAGGCCGACTGATCGCGGCGCTGCCGTTCTTCGGCGGTGTAAAGCGCGCCGGTAGTGCCCTTTGCCTGGCCCGCCCGCGTCACCGTGGTTTCGGGTTCGACCGGGGATGCATGATCCATCCGTGTCATGTTTGCGTCAGCCTTCTCTCTCAGACTCGGAATTTACGCTTTCCATTTTGAGTGTCAACTAGATTGGACGTTTAGTTTTGTTGACGATCGGGTATTCCCCGGTAAGGTCATTTGTGCCACGTTCCAAAAAGGCGTAGTTTAGAGTCGTGGGCTTTGTTGTGGGATCAGGGCCAAACCCGGCGCGCTAAAAAAACCGGTCACTACCTCCTGCGGAAGGTTTGTCCGCACGACCTGGGAGGGTCTGAGAATGGGAGAGTCGAAGGCTTCGAGCATGTTCGGTGCAGGGTCGGCGGTGTTGCGGGGCGTCATCTCTGCGCCGTTGGATGCGGTCAGGCGTCGCAGCGCCGGGGCTAGTCCAGGCCAGCCGGACTCCGTCAATGTCATCATCGAAAGCGAAATTATTCCGCGGCTGTTGATGGCCTATTCAGGCGCAAGCGCGCAGAGCAAGCCCCGTCGGTCGCGGTCAATATCGGCGGACGAGGCGTCGCGATTTGCCTTGCTTCCGCTACGGCTGGAAGCAGCGAGCCTGCTTGAAGAAGTCGATGGGTTCATCACGAAAGGCGCCAGCGTCGAAACCATATGTCTCGACCTCCTCGCCCCCGCCGCGCGCAAACTTGGCGAGATGTGGGAGTATGACGAATGTGATTTTCTCGATGTTACAATGGGATTGTGGCGCCTACAGGAGGTGATGCGCGAAGTAGCAGCGCGTTCGCCTTCAGTGCTCGGTAACATGAGCCTGCCGCATTCGGCATTGTTTTCGCCGATGCCGGGCGATCAGCACAGTTTTGGCACTCTTATGATCGAAGAGGTGTTTGCTCGCGCTGGTTGGCGCAGCGAGGCGTTGATTAAGCCTGAGCGGCGTGAACTGCTCGACCGGGTTGCGCGTCAGCCCTTTGATCTTGTCGGATTGACGCTCAGTCGCGACTGCCCTAGCGCGGCGCTCGCAAATCTAATCACGGCCGTACGCAATGTCTCGGCTAACCCCCGTATTATTGTGCTTGTCGGTGGACGGATGATCAACGCTAACCCAAGCATAGTGACAGAGGTTGGTGCCGACGGGACCGGAGCAGACGCTCTGGCTGCGCTGGACGCGGCCAATGCGTTGATTGAAGCTGTGTCCGCCCGCCACATGAACCCTTTGTAGATCCGGCCAGCAATGCTCACCCGCAAACACAGCATTGAAGGCAAGCACCCGTTTGGGAAGGCTGCCGAGCTGTTCAATACCTTGGACGCTGACGCAGCGATGAAACTCGCTATGGTGGCGGGTGACGTGACGTTGGTGCTTGATGACACCGGCACGATCCTTGATGCGGCTTTTGATCCGCGCGAATTTCCGGTCTTTTCCGATTGGGTGGGGACCAATTGGATTGAGACCGTAACAGTCGAAAGTCGTCCGAAAATCATGGAGATGCTTGCAGCTGCGCGGCGCGGTGAGGTACAGCATTGGCGGCAGGTCAACCATCCATCCCAAGATGGCGATGTGCCGATCCGCTATGCTGTGCTTAGCGTCAATGGCGGCGAAAACCGGATTGCGTTCGGGCGCGATCTCAGGGACGCTGGCAAACTTCAGCAGCGGCTGCTGCAGGTGCAGCAATCGCTTGAGCGCGATTACCTGCGGATGCGGCAGCTAGAGTCGCGCTACCGCATGCTGTTCGAACGGTCGACCGAACCCGTCCTTATCGTAGAAGCAGGGACTTTACGGATTAGAGAGGCTAACCCGGCCGCGCATGCTCTTGTGGGTGCCCGGATCGGCGGTCTTTCCGGTAAGAAGCTGCTCACCTTCATCGATAAAAACTCCCATGATGCCGTACAGGCTCTGGTAGGCGCAGGGCTGGTTTCCGATACTGTTAGCCCAGGGCGCATCCGCATTGCACGCGGCGCGCGAGAAGTGTTGGCGTCAATCAATGGCTTCACACAGGACCGCGGACAATTTTTGCTCGTGCGGCTGATACCCGCGACCGACCGTCCTATGCCCGAAGCCTCGCCCGTTCTGGCTCTGGTGGACCAGATGCCCGATGCTTTCGTGGTTGCAGACAGCAACCTTGAAATCGTCACAGCAAACGCTGCTTTTGTCGAAATGCTTCAAGCAGCTAGCGTTGATCAACTGCGTGGACGTCACTTGTCGGAATCGATAGGGCGGCCAGGAATTGACCTTGATCTGATCGAGGGGCAGATTGATCAGCATGGTGCCGCGCGCAACGTGACCACCGTTTTACGGGTGGGACATGACATCGAAGGCGAGCCCGTCGAACTGTCGGCCGTACGCACGTCGGGGGAAGATGGCTATTATGCGTTTGTGATCCGACCGATCGGGCGCCGCTTGCGCGATTTACCGCCGGGATCGCAGGATTTGCCGCGTTCGGTCGAACAGTTGACCGAGCTAGTTGGGCGCATGTCTTTGAAAGACATCGTGCGCGAAAGCACCGATCTGATCGAGCGTCTGTGTATCGAAGCAGCGTTGTCTTACACCTCCGACAATCGTGCGTCGGCCGCTGAAATCCTCGGCCTTTCGCGCCAGAGCCTCTACTCCAAGCTTCACCGCTATGGTCTTGGAAATCTGGCGGGTGACGGCGAGTAAAAGATTGCCGACCGTCCTATCCGCCCTACCATAAGGGTGAAGGTTGATACCAACCTTACGCGGCAAAACTGTCGAGCACCTCGCACACTTCTGTTCCAGTTAAATTGGACACAGCGTGATACGCTGCAAGATTCTGAACAGGAGTTTGAACGTCACTGCTAAACGAGTGTCAAAATAATTTGACGCTTATGACTGTCAGGCATAGGCTTGACCAATGGAGCAATCGGTAACTTCGACTCGGACCGTGCCCAACTCGGCGCTTACGCCGCCCGTGCGCAGCCGGAAGGCGCCTCGACCGCGTGACGTGCTCGAATTGCTCAAACCTATCACTTGGTTTCCCCCCATGTGGGCGTTCATGTGCGGGGCCATATCTTCTGGTGCCGGGTTGGATGGACGTCTGTGGTTTGTTGCAGGCGGTATCCTGCTTGCCGGACCGCTGGTCTGCGGGACGTCGCAAGCCGTCAACGACTGGTTCGACCGGCACGTCGACGCCATCAACGAACCCCACCGTCCGATCCCCTCCGGCCGAATACCGGGCCGATGGGGGCTATACATCGCAATCATCGCCACATGTGTTTCTGCTGCGATCGCATGGTTGCTTGGCCCGATTGTATTTGTCGCCGGGCTGATTGGTCTGGCTTTTGCCTGGGCTTACTCGGCCCCGCCTCTGCGGTTTAAGGCAAACGGATGGGTTGGTCCGCTTGTATGCGGGCTGACTTATGAAGGGCTAAGCTGGTTTACCGGTGCAGCAGTCATGATCGGGACGATGCCTTCGGTTGAGGTGATGATCGTGCTCGTCATGTATTCTCTGGGTGCGCACGGGATCATGGTGCTCAACGATTTTAAAGCGGTGGAGGGCGATCGGCAGGCTGGTTTGACATCCTTGCCCGTCGTCATGGGCATTGGCGCTGCGGCCAGGCTCGCCTGCGTTACGATGGCATCAATGCAGATAGTGGTAATTGCCTTGCTGGCCATTTGGGGCCTCGGGCTTTCTGCGCTGATTGTCACTTTGGCGCTGGGCGCACAGATTGCCGCGATGCCACGGTTGCTGCGCGATCCTGCCAGACATGCGCCATGGTATAACGGCGTCGGCGTCACGCTCTATGTCTTGGGGATGCTGGCCGCGGCGCTCGGTCTGGGCGGATATATCTGATGCAAGCGCCGAGCGCCCGCATTGATGTGACAAAAGTGGGCTTCGGTTGGCTCGCGATTGTTCGGATCGGTTTGGTGCAGGCATCGATCGGAGCGCTGGTCATGCTGGCGACAACCGTACTCAATCGGGTCATGGTGGTCGAACTGGAACTTGCCGCTGCAATCCCTGCCGGCCTTGTGGCCTGGCATTATGCCGTGCAGCTGGCGCGTCCCTTGTGGGGCCATGCTTCGGACAAGGGCGGCAGCCGCACGCGCTGGATCATTGGTGGAGTCATAGTGCTCGCTGCCGGTGGACTATTGGCGACGCAGGCGACCTTACTGATGGCGACGGCCTATGTCCCCGCTTTTGCGCTGTCCGTATTCGCCTTTGCCTTGATCGGGATGGGCGTGGGCGCAGGCGGCACGTCTGCGCTGGCCTTGTTGGCATCGGGCGTCGCGCCTGATCGGCGTGCCGCAGCTGCAGCAGTAACATGGATCATGATGGTCGCGGGAATAGTGGTATCAGCGATAACCGTCGGTGCGCTGCTGAAGCCTTTTTCCGCCGAACGTTTGATGTGGGTGGCCAGCGGACTGGCTTTGACGACGATCACGTTGACAGTGCTGGCAACATACCGGCTAGAGCGGCAGGCGGGACAATTCGGTGACGCTGCAAGGGGCGGTGCCGCACCCGACCTGCGCGCCGCGCTGACCGAAATATGGAATGAGCCGGCCGCACGGCGTTTCAGCGTATTCATCTTCATTTCGATGATCGCATTCTCAATGCAGGATCTGATCCTCGAACCCTTCGCGGGACTGGTTTTCGGCCTGTCACCCGGAGAGTCGACCCAGCTTGGAGGCCAGCATCAGGGCGGCATCTTGTTCGGCATGATTGTTACCGGCATCGGCGGTAGCGCGTTCAGCGGCAATCGGCCCGATAGTCTGCGTATCTGGGTGGTGTGCGGTTGTCTGCTTTCGGCCGTGGGGCTGGGCGCGCTGGCGCTGGCGGCTGTCAGTGGGCCGCCTTGGCCATTGGGTCCGAATGTTTTCGTTCTTGGCTTCGGGAATGGTGTTTTCGCTGTCGCAGCCATCGGCGCGATGATGCGGTTGGCGGGCGCGGGTGAAAAGACCCGCGAAGGCGTACGCATGGGCGTATGGGGTGCATCTCAGGCCATTGCCTTTGGGCTTGGCGGTCTTGCCGGCGCAGCGGGACGGGATGCCGCTTTGCGCGTGCTGGGCGACCAAGGCCAGGCGTTCCAGCTTATCTTCAGCATTGAAGCTGCGGCCTTCGTTCTCGCTGCCATTCTGGCGGTGAGGGCCACGGGCGGCACAGCCATGAAAGCCGGCGCTGCATACGAAACGAGGGAGATTTACGCATGAACCAGACAATCTACGATGCCGTCGTTATCGGCGGCGGGCCGTCCGGTTCCACGGCGGCAACCGATCTGGCATTGGCGGGCCATTCGGTTCTGTTGATTGAGCGGGGTGGCCGGATCAAACCCTGTGGCGGCGCCGTTCCGCCCCGACTACTTGCAGATTTTGATGTGCCCCAAAGCCTGTTGGTCGCCAAAGCGCGATCGGCCCGGATGATTGCCCCGTCGGGCCGCGCTGTCGACATGCCGGTGGGCGAAATCGGCTATGTCGGCATGGTAGATCGCGAGGAATTCGACGAAGCGCTGCGCGAAAGGGCGCATCATTCAGGCGCTGAGCGTCTCACCGCGACGTTCGAAAAGATCGAGCGGGATGATAATGCGCATCCTATTGTCACCTTTCGGCGCAACCGCGGCGGCCCGATCGAGAGCGTGCGCGCCCGCGTCGTGATCGGCGCCGATGGCGCGCGCTCGGCCGTGGCCAAACAATGCCTGGTTGGCGCAGAACGCATCCCTTGCGTATTTGCCTATCACGAAATCATCAAGGCACCGCAACGCAACACCGAACAATTCGACGCCTCGCGCTGCGATGTATTCTATCAAGGAAGGCTGTCACCCGATTTCTATGCATGGGTGTTTCCGCATGGTGACACGGCCAGCATTGGCGTTGGCAGCGCAAACAAGGGATTTTCCCTGCGCGGTGCGATTGCCACGATGCGTGATGATCTTGGGCTGGAACGCTGCGAGACAATACGCCGTGAAGGTGCGCCTATTCCGCTGAAGCCGTTGAAACGTTGGGACAACGGGGCGGACGTAATCGTTGCGGGTGACGCGGCAGGGGTTGTTGCGCCGGCATCGGGAGAAGGTATCTATTACGCGATGGTAGGCGGCCGGTTCGTGGGCGAGGCCGCAGCAGCTTTTCTCAAGACAGGCGATGCCAAACATCTGCGCCTCGCCCGCAAACGTTTCATGAAGGAACACGGCAAGGTGTTCTGGGTGCTCGGGATGATGCAGTATTTCTGGTATTCGTCAGACAAGCGACGCGAACGATTTGTCACGATGTGTGACGACAAGGACGTGCAGGAGCTGACCTGGCAGGCCTACATGCACAAGAAACTTGTGCGCGCTCGGCCCTTGGCTCACATCAAGATCTTTCTCAAGGATACCGCGCACCTGCTCGGACTGCGCCCTGCCACCTGAAGGCTCTGTAGTGCTTGCCATTGCAGGTTTCCAGACGCGGTTCTAGGCTTGCCGATATGAACCGGATGATGATCATTCCCGTGACCGTTGCGACGGGTGCGGCGCTATGTGTCGCCGCGCTCGGCGCGACAGTGACAGACCTGGGCCCGTGGTATCAAGCGCTGGCGAAGCCTGACTGGAACCCGCCCGACATCGTCTTTCCCATGGGCTGGACGATCATTTACGCACTAATCACTGTCGCCGGGATCACGGCTTGGCGTGCAGCGCCCACGCCGGCGGCCGCTGAATGGGTACTCGGGCTCTTCGCCCTGAACGGCTTTCTCAACATCAGCTGGAGCCTGATCTTCTTCCGCCTGCAGCGACCAGACTGGGCTTTCTATGAGCTGGTTTTGCTATGGGTCTCCATCCTCGCTTTGATAGTCTATTGCGGGAGGTTTTCACGCATCGCTGCAGTACTGCTGGCGCCTTATCTCGGCTGGGTAACTTTTGCGGGCACCCTGAATTGGGCTGTCGTGCAGCTCAATGGGCCGTTCGGCTAGGATGAGGCGTTCGGTAAGTGTGAAGGGGCCAAGATGCCAGGCGCGGGAATAGTCGACATCCTGTTTCAAAGCGGCCACGCGGCCGATTTTATTTTGTGCGTCTTAGCGATTGAAGCAGCATGGCTTCGCCATGGGCGACGCTGGAATTACCTGGAAATCGCTGCGCTTCTCGGCCCTGCGGCGTTCCTAGTCCTCGGACTTCGAGCGGCAATGGTCGGGACTGACTGGTGGTGGATCGCCTTGCCGTTGGCCATGTCTTTGCCGATCCACCTGATCGATTTGCGTACACGTCTGCAGGCGGTGCCACCAAATTGAGCCATTCACTCACGAATGCATGCATGCAAAAACAAAACCCGGCGCGACTTAGACGGTTCGCACCGGGTTTTCGTTATCAAGATGCATCAAAAAAGCCGAGCGATTATCGCCCGGCCTTTTGTCAGTTTCCGGCTGAGGCCTGCGCAGCGCCGGTAGGATCGTAGTTGATCGTGTCGGGTGCATAGTGATGTTCCTGCGCCCACAGATACCAGTTATCGACCACGGTGCCGGTCAACAGGATGCCGATACCGCCGGTTAGCGTCGTCAGAACTGCGAACCACCACGCCCAGCGGTGGATGGATTCAAACGAAGCATTGAAACCCATCACCCAGCGCCAGAACAGCGCACCGCGTTCGGCCGCCGTGCCGCGATCGGTAATCTGTTCGATCTCGCGTTCGCCGCCATAACGGCCAAGCGCCAGGATCGTCGCCCCGTGCATCGCAAACAGGACAGCCGATCCGTAAAGGAACACGATCGAGAGCGCGTGGAACGGATTGTAGAACAGGTTGCCGTAGACCAGCGAGAAATTGTTGGTCCAATTGAGGTGTTCAAAGACGCCGTAGGGCACCGCTTCCGACCAGCTGCCCATCAAGAGCGGGCGGATGAAGCCCAGCACCAGGAACAACCAGATAGCCGAAGCAAAGGCCCAGGGAATGTGCATCCCCATTCCCAGCGCCTTGGCGCGCCGGTAAGTCCGTGCCCACCACGCCATGACCGAGATGGTCAGGCTGAGGCCAGCGAGAATAAACCAGCCGCCTTCATTCAAAGGAACGAACGGACTAAACCCATATTCCGGCCCGGGAGGGCCAAGATACAGCCAGAAGAATTCACGCATGAAAACCTGCGGGCTCCAACCGGCTTGCGCCCAGAAGTTGAGGCCGATGATCATGATCGCCAGCGTGCCGAAGGCCAGACTGATGACACCCAGGGTGCCCAGATAGATCGGACCGAATTGTGCCTGTCCGATTTTTCCGAGCCAATAGGTGTGCCCGGTGAACGGAATGCGGATGTCTTCCGAAGGTGGCAGGTCGATCCCCATTTCAGGGGGACCTTTGACCTGAACCTGCGTAAAGATGTTTTGATACGTCGCCATGGGTCAGGTGCTCCTTACGACCAGATCGGAATCTTCTTCCAGAAGTCCCAGAATTCGATCCAGCTGCCGACATACAGAGTGCCGGAAATGACGATGCAGATGGCGCTCCAGAACCCAGCGCTCAGCGCCAGGAAAAGCCCCACCCGGTGAATGCCGAGCGTGCCGACGGAATAACCGATAAAGTCACGGAAATAGGTGTCTTCGTATTCCGGCGATTTGACGTCGGTGCCGCCGCTTGGATTGACTGCCGACAGCACCAGACCGCCATGCAACGCGAGCGCAAGACAGTTCGTGAAGAAGAACGTGATCGCGAGCATGTGCACAGGGTTGTAGTGGAAGTTGCCGAAGGCGTAGCCGACGTTCGAAACCCACTCGAGGTGGGTCCATATCCCGTAAGGAAATCCGTTGCCCCACGCGCCCATCCACAAGGGACGAATGACGTTGAGCGAAACATAAGCAAACACCGCAACCGCAAAAGCGATTGGAACATGGTAGCCCATGCCAAGTTTGCGTGAGATTTCCGCCTGTCGCAGCACCCAGGAACTGAAGGCCACGACAGCGCAACAAGTAATGATTTGCCAATACCCGCCCAGTTTGAGCGGAGCCAACGACAGGCCGTATTCAACCGGTGGTGGGTTGATCGAGATCAGCCAAGGATTGAGGGTCGGCCCTTGTGTGGCTGCGGCAAAAATCAGGGCGGTGCCAAGCAACGCGCTGATTGCCGTCGTCACTCCGAAGAATCCGACATAAAACGGGCCGACCCAGAAGTCGAAAAGGTCGCCGCCGATCAATGTGCCACCGCGGACGCGGTATTTCCGCTCGAAACTAAGGAGCGCCATAGGTCCATCCTCCCCGCCACATGGGCGGGCGCTAAGATTGTTCGACAAGTGTTAGGAGGCAGGCAGGCGAACCTGCCCCCTCACATTCGACCAGGTGCTATCCTGCCGCCGGAGCTTCCGACGATTCAATAGCAGCCTGAACCGGTGCGGCCACGCCAGGTGCGCGTTCGAGCCAGTTGTAACGATCCGTGCTGAGCAGGATGAAATGGATGGTGAACGCCAAGACGGCGAGACCAACATGCAGCGCAACGAGGGCGCGGCGGATGTCAAAATAGAACCAGACTCTCCACATGGGAAATTCCTTCGTTAAATGGGATTGCATGTCACGACATACCGGCAGGCGCCGGCCGCGGGACGCTTATTGGCCGAAACCAGCGCCGATCCAGGGCTTGTAAGCCCACATCAAAGCATGAGCTACGAGCGCGATCACCACGTAAAGGGTGAAGGTGCCCATGAAGCCCTTGTGGATTTCCTGTGCCTCTTCAGGCGTCAGGTGAGTTCCGATACGTTCGTTCATCGGGTCGTCTCCGTTCAGTTGGGTGTGATTGGAAGCCCGAAGGCCTCCGTCGGCATCCCCGCGTGATCCCCCACGTGGATTGGAGAGCCCCTTGGAAGGGGGCATGGGATTGCACTGACGCGATCGGCATCAGTGACAAAGAATTGAGGCGCGCGCGCGCGGCAATCATGCGGGCGCTCCCTCAAGCAGCGGAGCCTCTAGGCAGTCCGCTGTAACTGTTGTGACGCCGCGCCCCCGGGCGGTGCGTTCTGCGCTGTCACGCAGGTTTTTGGCAGCCGAAATCCGAACAAGCACTGGCTTTGCCTCAACAAGCTGGTCGAGCCGGGCTTTGGCATCGTCATCCCAGGTCAACTGGGCTTCGCCGCGTGCGGGCGTGGGCTCTACCTTGTCGAGCTCGGTGCCAAGCGGAAGGATATGGAAGAGTGCATCAAACAATGCGTTGCAAACTTCCTGCACCAAATAAGTTGCGCCCGAATAGCCCATGAACGGCGTACCGGTATGGCGGCGGATGGCTGCGCCAGGGAAGCTGGCAGGGATGAACTGCGTGCTTGGGCCGTGGCCTGTGCCGGTCGTTTCCGCCAGATACATCCGCTCGTTGTAGCTACCGAACATCACCAGCGGGGGATTGCTGTGCAGCGATGCGCGAACGGCATTGTTATCAGTTTTCGCGCCAGCACAGCGCGAAGCTGAGATCGTGCAGGGCAAGCCCATGTCCCCCTCTAGGAACTGGCGGATCCCGCGCGCGTAGGTATCGTTTGCGACAATCCCGAAGCTGGCCGTACCGAAGAAATCCTGCGTGACCGAACGCCACAGATCCCACAGCGGCTTGATCGTGGTGTGCTTTTCTCGCTCGATGAAGGGTTCGGGATCGAGGCCCAGTTCCGCGGCCAGCGCGCGCAGGAACTTGGTGGTCTGGGTCAAGCCGATCGGCGCCTGGAAATAGGGCCGTTCGAGCGTTTCGCACAGGTTGCGCCCGAATTCGCGGTACATGCAGACATTTGCATCAGACGTTGCCAACTCGCGGATATCGGCCAAGTGGCTGCCAAGCGGGAAAACCACGCCCACCTCTGCGCCAATACCTTCAATCAGACGGCGGATTTCAGCCAGGTCGCTCGGCATATTGAACATGCCGTAGCTGGGCCCGACAATATTGACGCGAGGCTTTTCACTGTCCTTGCGGACGCGCTTCTCCGGCATCTTCTTGGGGCCGAATTCGGTCCACAGCCAAGTCAGCGCGCGGTCGGCGGACTGCCATTGGTCTTCATCGATGGTGCGCGGCAGGAAGCGCTTAATGTTGGTGCCTTCGGGCGTCACGCCGCCGCCGATCATCTCGGCGATCGAGCCGGTGACGACCACGGCGGGAAGCTCGGTATCCAGCGCCTTCCAGGCGCGCTTCATCGCGCCTTCGGTGCCGGTCTTGCCCAGCTCCTCTTCGCCGAGGCCGGTGACGACGATGGGAAGTTCATGTGGGGGCAGCGCGTCGGTGTAGTGCAACACGCTGGTGACGGGCAGGTTTTCGCAGCCGACCGGGCCATCGATGATGACCTGCAGGCCCTTCACCGCGGTGAAGACGTAGGTCGCACCCCAGTAGCCGCCGGCCCTGTCGTGATCGAGGATGAGGGTCATGATCCCACCGCCTCTGACGCTTTGCGCGCTGCTTCGTTAAGGGCGGCGTATTTTTTCCGGAACTTGGGCCGGTCGACGGGGATATCTTCCCACACGCCCGCAGCATGCTCAGTCCCGACGCCTTCAAAGAAATCGCGCATCGCATCGAAGCGCGCCTTGTTGGCCATCGCCGCATTGATCACGGTTGCAAGGCTACCAGCACCTGCCGGACCCATCAGAGGCCGGGCCGAGATAAGGTTGGTAAAGTAAAGTGACGGGATTGCGCGGGATTTGGCATATTGCACGACCGGCGTAGTTCCGATCGCCAGATCCGGGCGGTGTTCTTCGACCGCGGCGATATCTTGCTCAAGGCTAGCGCGGAACTGCACGTGCACACCGCGCGCCTCGAGCCATTCGCGGTCGGCATCCGACCAGGGTGTTTTCGGGGTCGCGGTGCCAACATAGGGCACATCCGCGCCGCTTTCGACTAGCAGGCGAGCGACCAGCAATTCCGAGCCTTCATAGCCCGAAACTGTGATCCGGCCTTTGATCGGCATATTGGATAGTGCGCCCTTACAGGCGGCGATCATGGTGTTCTTGACCGCGTCGACCTTGTCCTGCGGAAGGCCCAGCGTATCGCCAATGGATTGCAGCCAGGCCGCCGTGCCATCCGCGCCGACCGGGGCCGACCCGATGATCGGGCGTCCCGCGGCTTCGAATTCGCGGATGCTGGCGGTGTAGAAGGGGTGGATCGCGGCGACGACCGCGCAATCCAGTGCCGCGTAAAGCTCACGCCATTCGCGGGTCGGCACGACCGGGCCGGCAGCGAGGCCCAGCGGTGCGAGCATCTGCCCGATCACCACCGGATCGGCCGGGAACATCTCGCCCAGCAAGGTGACGGTTGGCAGGTCGGAGCGTTCGCGCGGGGCGGCCACCGGGCCGGCGGCGACTTCCTCGCGCGCATAGTTCAGCATCGCGCCCGCCAGTACGTCCTTGGCTTCGGCGTGGGTCGGGATGCCGAAGCCCGGCACGTCGATCCCGATTATCCGCACGCCGTTGACCTGCTTGCCGAGCAGCCGCAGCGGCACGCCGCTCGCCGTGGGCACGCACAGGTTGGTGACGATGATCGCGTCGTAATTCTCAGGATCGGCGAGGCCCTCCACCGCTTCCTTGATGTCTTCGAACAGCTTGCCGGTGACCAGCGTCTCGCTGGAGAAGGGGACGTAGCCGACCGTGCGGCGCGCGCCGTAGAAGTGCGACGTGAAGGTCAGGCCATAGACGCAGCAGGCCGAGCCCGACAGCACCGTGGCGGTGCGCCGCATTCTGAGACCCACCCGGAGCGACCCGAAGGCAGGGCACATCGATTGCGGCTGATCATGCGGGCCCGCTTGCGGGTCGACCGGATAATCGGCGGCATACTGATCGAGAATGTCGCTCTTTCCCGCATCGCGCGCGGCATCGCGCATCGTGTCCTTCGACGAACACGCGCCACCCGCATTCACGGCGCCGGCATCAAGATCGATCCGGTCGGGGGCGCGGTTGCCGCTGGGGGGGAAAGCATCGCTCATTGCATCAGGCCTCGTCGTAGATCACTTCGAGGCTCGGACGGGTTTCGAACACACCGCCGCGCATATCGGCCTGTGTGGCGGGGATGAGTTCGACATTGGCGCCGGTCACGTCCGCACTGAACAGGTTCAGCAGCCCGTCCTGCGTCAGCGGCGTGGGGCGCACCGGGGGCGCTTCAGCGACGTTGACGGCGAGGTCTTCGAACAGGCTCGCCCATTCGCCGCCGGGGATGCCGATGATCTGGTAATTCGCACTCTTGCGGCGGATGTCCTCGTTCGCCGGGATCGCGGTCAGGACCGGGATGCCGACCGCTTCGGCGAAGGCATGCGCTTCGCCGGTGCCGTCATCCTTGTTGATGATCATGCCCGCCACGCCGACATTGCCGCCCATCTTGCGGAAATATTCGACCGCCTGGCACACGTTGTTGGCGACGTAGAGCGATTGCAGGTCGTTCGATCCGACCACGATCACCTTCTGGCACATGTCGCGGGCGATCGGCAGGCCGAAGCCGCCGCACACCACGTCGCCGAGGAAATCCAGCAGCACGTAATCGAAGCCCCAGTCGTGGAAGCCCAGCTTTTCGAGCAATTCGAAGCCGTGGATAATGCCGCGACCGCCGCAGCCGCGGCCGACTTCGGGGCCGCCGAGTTCCATTGCGAACACGCCGTCGCGCTGGAAGCAAACGTCCTCGATCTTGACCTCTTCCCCGGCCAGTTTCTTGCGGCTGGAGGTTTCGATAATCGTCGGACAGGACTTGCCGCCGAACAACAGGCTGGTGGTGTCGCTCTTGGGATCGCAACCGATCAGCAGCACGCGCTTGCCCTGCTGGGCCATCATGTAGCTGAGGTTGGAGAGCGCGAAGCTCTTGCCGCTGCCGCCCTTTCCATAAATCGCGATGACCTGCGTTTCGCTTTTCACTTCGCCCGTGTGCACTGGATCGGGCTCATGGCTCGCCTCTTCGCGCAGACTAGCCATCTGGGTGTCGAGCATGGACATCAGCATTCGCTCCAATCGAGAACCATCTTCAGGCAATCGGGATCGCTGAAGGCTTGGGGGTAGGCGTCGAGCGCCTCTTCGGCAGGCCGGCGATCGCTAACGAGGCCGGTCAGATCAAGTTTGCCGGTTTCAATCAAAGTGCGGGTCTCTGCCAGATCTGCGGGTTGCCATTCGGCAGCGACGCGGAACCGCGCCTCGCGCATGAAAGCAGCGGGGAAAGCGAAGTTCACGCGTTCCGAATAGAACCCAGCCAGTACGATTTCTCCGCCCTTGGCGAGGCGCGTAACCAACTCGTCAGTCAGCCCAGCATCGCCGCTGGCATCATAGATGGCGTGATAATCGCGGCGCTCATCTGCGGCAGGGCTGATCACGGTGTAGCCAGCAGCACCACAGCGGCGCGACGGGCTGGTTTCCCACACCATTGGAGCGGCGCCGCCCATTGCCAGCGTCAGGCGGGCCAGCAATCGGCCCAATACGCCGTGGCCGATAATAAGATCCGGCAACACATGGTTGCTGCCAGTTCCGCCTTTGATCGCATGAAGCGCTGTCGCTGCAAGAGCGAACAGCACCCCGGCGTCCCCGAGATTTTCGGGGATTGGCATAGCGCGAGCCGAAGGAACAATCAGACGCTTGGCCGTGCCACCGAATAAGCCGCGCGCATCGGTGTAGCAATTGGCGCCGGGTACGAAGACCCAATCGCCAATACGGCCTTGCGCATCCGGGCCTGCTCCGACGATGCGCCCCACGGATTCATATCCCGGCACCAGAGGATAGCCGAGCCCCGGGAAGGGTGGCATCTGGCCGCTCCACAACAGCTTTTCGGTGCCGGTGCTGATGCCGCTGTAGGTCACGTCGACAAGCACATCGGCAGCTTCCGCCGGCTTCATTCCGAGCGACTGAAGCGCGAGGCGCTCCGGTGCTTCAAGAATGACGGCCAAGGTGTGCATTGTTTTGCTTTCATCTTTCGGATTGGCGGGCGAACGGACCGACTCGAAATCCGGAACAAACATTCTCTCACATGTTTGCTACGCCTTACATATTTAACTGTCAAACAATCTGGACAATTTATGCTCAAGCGAGGGCGAGGACGATGCTTGCGTTGACCGGTTGCGCCGTTGCGACGGGCCGAGCAGATGCGAAACCCGCGTTTTTGAGCATAGCGATGATTTCAGAGGGGCTGCGCGGGCGGCCTGATCCCATGGCCCACAGATACATACCGAAGAACGCCTCCCCCATAGGTTCGGCGCCAGTGATCCGCGCCATAGGTTCGGCAATCAGCAGGCGGCTTCCACGGATCAAACTTGCATGAATGTTGGCCAAAAGTGCTTGTGCAGCGTCATCATCATGATCGTGCAAAATGCGCACTAGCGACACCACGTCATAACCTTCCGGTATGGAATCCTTGAAGAAATTGCCTTTATGCGTTGTAATTCGGTGCGCCCCAATAGCGTCTGCTAGTATGGCAGTTCCCTCTGCGGCGACTTCCGGCAGGTCGAACAGTCCCAGTTTCAAATGCGGCCAAGCGCTGCCGATCTGACGCAGGAATGCACCGTGGCCGCCGCCGATATCCAGCAAGCGGTCAACGTCACGAAACGAGAACGAGGCGAGCACCTCATCTGCGACGAAGTGTTGCGAGGCAGCCATGAGGGCCGAATATTCGGCGGTGTCGGCTCCACGCTCGCTGGCGCCATGAAGGGCACCTGCGTAGGTCCAGAAACGCGACAGAGTGGTGGGGCCGTTCCGATCAGCTTTGAGCAGAGCGAGAGGGTCGGCAAGATCGTTATAAAGCAGACGGTGATGGCGAACCATCGCCTGGACACCGGGATTGGTCGCGAATACCGCGCCCTGCTCACCGAGCATCCACAGATTTGCAGCAGGTTCTTCTGATAGTTTCAGGGGGCGACCCGCGCGAAGCAAGGTCAGGGTTGCCTCGTGCGAAAGATAGATGCGAGCCGATACGTCGCTAACGCTTAGCGGGCCGTCCATCAGCACATCAAGCAATCGGCTTTCCACATAAGCCCGAAGTATTTGTGAGTAGGCAAATCCGGCTAGCAGGTCGAACGCTGCATCAGCGCGGCTGCGTGCGATCCATCTGATCATGGGGAGGCGCGCCGCCCAATGTTGAAAGCGGGTCGAACCAAACAGACGATTGCGACGGGTGACATATCCGATCTTGAAATCGGTCCAAACGCTCATCTTCGTTCTGTTTCATTGCCCATATGTCTAAATAATTGGACATATAGAGTCGTAAGGTCAATGATAATCGCCGGATTGACGGGAGCTGGCTGACGTGGGTGCGCGAGTCGTCGTGATTGGGGCTGGTATCGGCGGGCTTACAAGTGCTGCGTTGCTTGCCGCGAGGGGCGACGATGTAACGGTGCTCGAAAAGGAAGCATGGGTGGGCGGTAAAGCCCGCCGGGTCGTGGTTGACGGAGCCGAGATCGATGGCGGCCCGACGGTTTTTACCTACCGCGAAATCTTCGACGAAGTCTTTGCCGCCTGCGGCGCAAGTCTTGAAGATCATGTCAAAGTGACGCGTGCGGACGTCATTGCGCGCCATGCATGGGACGATGGTGCCCACCTTGATCTTTATGCCAATCGCGATCGCAGCATTGATGCCGTGGCAGATTTTGCCGGCCGTGATGCGGCGCAGGGCTATCGTCGCTTCACCCGAGAGGCGAAGCGGATCTTCGATGTGCTGGAGAAGCCTTTCTTGCGGGGTGACAAGGCCAGCACGCCGCTGCCGATGATATGGCGAATGGGGCTGTGGCGTATCGGTGACGCATTGGCGATGCGCCCTTTTGACGGCATGTGGAAAGCGCTGGGTCAGCATTTCAAGGATCGACGCCTGCAGCAATTGTTCGGCCGCTATGCCACATATTGCGGATCGTCACCCTTTAGCGCGCCCGCAACCCTGATGCTGATCGCCCATGTCGAAGCACGAGGCGTGTGGCTGATTAAAGGCGGCATCCATGCGCTTGCCACGGCTATCGCCGGACTGGCGGAACGGCATGGCGCACGCGTGCGAACGGACGCGGCCGTGGCCGAGGTGCTCACGGCGGATGGGCGTGCAAGCGGGGTGCGGCTGGCGTCAGGCGAGGTGATCGCCGCCGATGTCGTCATCTGCAACGGCGATCCGGGCGCGCTGGCAAGCGGGCGGCTGGGCGAAGCAGCGCGACGCGCTGTGCCCTCGATTCCGCCTGCCAAACGCTCCTTGTCGGCGCTGGTTTGGTACGCCCATGCAAAAACGCAAGGCTTCGACCTTTCGCACCACAATGTCTTTTTCTCGCGCGATTACGCCCGCGAGTTTCACGAGATCGGTGAAGGCCGCACTCCTTCCGAACCCACGGTCTACGTTTGTGCCATGGACCGCGGCGCCAGCGACCATTCCACGCCCTCACGCGGGGCACGTGAACGCCTGCAAATCATTGTCAACGCCCCCGCCAATGGAGACGTTCAGCATTATACGACCGAGGAGAGAGACCGATGCACGCACGCCATGATGGCCACGCTCAAACGCTGCGGACTGCAGCTGGAGGACCCGCTGCCGCATCAACTCATGACGCCTCAGGACTGGGAAGCCCTGTTCCCGGCCACGGGCGGCGCCCTTTATGGGCGAGCGTCGCACGGCTGGGCGGCATCCTTCCAGCGGCAGGGGCCGAAGACCCGGTTGCCCGGTCTTTATTGCACGGGCGGGGCGACCCATCCAGCAGCTGGGGTGCCCATGGCAGCCTTGTCCGGGCAGTTGGCAGCACGGGTTATCGCGAAGGACCTCGCTTCGATGAAGCTATCCCGTCCGGCGGCTATAGCTGGTGGTATGTCGACGCAATCAGCGACGACGGGCAGCACGGGCTGACGATCATCGCTTTTTTGGGCAGCGTGTTTTCACCGTATTACAAACGCTCTGGTCGCAACGAACCGCTGGCGCATTGTGCGCTGAACGTGGCGCTTTATGGGCCCAATGCGCGTTGGGCGATGACAGAACGAGGGCGCGGTGCGGTGGAGCGCGATACCAGCAATCTCATTATCGGTCCCAGTGCGATGCGATGGGACGGGGAAGCGCTCACCATCGACATCGATGAAAGCGACAAACGGTTGTTCAATCCGTGGCAGCGCAAGGTTTTGGGCCGCGTGCGGGTGTTTCCCGAGGCGCTGAACCGCGTTGCCTTTGCGCTGGATTCACGGGAAAATCATATCTGGCATTGCCTTGCGCCGTGTGCCCGGATCGAAGTGGAGATGGATTCTCCCAGCGTCAGATGGACCGGTAGGGCGTATCTTGACCACAATCGCGGGGCTGAACCGTTGGAGACAGGCTTCAACACTTGGCATTGGTCGCGCGCGCATTTGAGGAACGGAGCCTTGGTGTGCTACGAAGGCGAACGGGGGGACGGATCGCTGTTTGCCAGCGCCTTGCGTTTCGATGCCCAAGGCGTGCCTGAACCCGTCGATCTTCCGCCTATCGCGCGCCTGCCGCGTAGCAAATGGCGCGTGGATCGTCGAACCCGATCCGATATCGGCGTGGCCGAAGTGCGCAAAACATGGGAAGATACCCCTTTTTACGCTCGGTCCGAACTCGCTTCGCGTTTTCTTGGAGAAGACGTGGTTACGGTGCAAGAAAGTCTGGACATGCGCCGCTTCTCGTCACCTTTGGTCCAGTTCATGCTACCCTATCGGATGCCGCGCCGATCAATTTGACATCCGGCATTTGCGATAACCTGCCATTGGCAGGAGGGCTTGAAGCGATCTGTATCCCAAGCCCGATGAGACGTGTCATGATTGGCTGATACAAAATGCGACAACTTCGCGCGCTGTTGACAAGTGCCTGCGACACGAAAGGATCATAACCGTTTCCAGAGGTGATCTTTCGGTCGCTTCCTGTAAAAAGGAAACATATCATGCGTATGACCACATTTGCTGGCGGACTTATTTCTTTGGCCATTGCTGGAACTGCAATGGCTGGCCCAATGGGCATTGGTGCTGATCTCGACAAGAATGGGCAACTGACCAAAACCGAGCTAACCGCACATCTCGATCAGCGCTTCGCTACGATTGATACAAACGGCAACGGCCAGATCGAAACGGCGGAAATGCAGGCCGCCAAGCAAGAGCGACAGGCCAGACGGGCCGAACGCCGCGAAGCTCGGTCGGGTGACGCAACCGCTCCGCGTTCAGGCGAGGAACGGGGAATGCGGCGTGCCGGTAAGCGTGCTCCGATTGATGCCAATGGGGATGGTGTAATCAGCCGTGACGAATTCGGCGTCCGTGCGCTGAAGATATTTGACCGGGCAGATACCAACGACGATGGTGTCGTCACCCAAGACGAACGGGCCGCCATGAGAGAAGCCCGCAAGGCCCGCCGCGGGTAGTCTCGAACATTATGTAAAAATGGGCAGGGACTGATTGCAATCGGTCCCTGCCTTGACGCGCATTTGCCGCAGGTGTGCTAAGTCATGAGCATGGCACCCAGGCTACGGAAAACTCTGAGATGACAGCCGATCGACCGCATCTGCTCTTGGTGGACGATGAAACATCGATCCGCAAACCGCTTGCGACAGTGCTTGGTAATGCAGGGTATCGTGTGACCACTGCTGCCAATGCCAGCGAGGCACGTGCGCAGTTGCAAGTCGCATCGTTCGATCTGGCGATCCTCGATATCATGATGCCCGGCGAAGATGGGCTCAGCTTGGCACGTTTTATCCGCGCCAATGGTGATCTTCCCATCATATTGCTAACCGCGCGAGCTGAGGAGATTGATCGCATCATCGGTCTGGAGATGGGCGCGGACGATTACCTTGCCAAACCGTTCAACCCTCGCGAACTCACTGCGCGCATCAACGCTATTTTGCGGCGCAGCCAGCGCCACATCGCGTCGGACGACGCTCAGCACGCCTATCAGTTCGGGCCGTGGATATTGCACGCTACCCAACGCCGTTTAATCCGTGACGACGGGGAGGAGGTGCCGCTGACCACAGGCGAGTTCCTGTTGCTTGAAGCACTGGTTCAACGGCCCAATGTCCCACTTTCACGTGATCAGTTGCTTGATCTTACAAAAGGACGCGAAGCTGTTCCGTTCGACCGCGCGATCGACAATGCGGTCAGCCGTCTGCGCCGAAAGATCGAACCTGATCCGAAATCGCCAGAATACATCAAAACGGTGCATTCGGCCGGCTACGTGCTTGCAGCGACCGTCAAGCAGCTATGAAAGCGCTGTCACGTTTTTCGCTTGCCCAGCAGGTGATGCTGATTGTCGCAGCTGGACTGATCCTCGCCCAAGCGTTGAACTTTGGCCTATTACTACGGGAACGGCAGGCGTTCAGGCTCGAAAATGCCGCAGTGCCCGCCATCTCGCGGCTCATCGACAATCTGGAAGCTGTTGATTGGGGCGCGCCGATCGATCCGCGCAAATTCCGGCGTACACGCGTGCGGGTAAGTGCGAACAGTCCGATTGGGCCGGATGCTATACGCCTGGAGAACGTCGAAGAGCGGGTGGTCGCTCGCATGATGCCCGGAACAAGACGAATGGTGCGCGATGTGCGCGCCGCCATGATGCCGGGCCCGCGTGGTAACCGGAATGTGGTCGTCTCCGTGCAACTAGATTCTGGGCAATGGTTGACGGCACGTTCACGCGGCCCAGCCCCGATCGGGCCAGCGATTGCGATGTTGGCGGTGCAGACGTTGGTCATTCTTGCCGCGATTCTTGTGCCACTATTGCTACTGGTGCGAAGCGTCACGCGCCCACTTGCTTCGCTTACGCATGATGCGGAAAACTGGGTCGCGGAAGGTTGGAACACGGACGAGCCGGTGCGAACAAACAGGAAATCAGGGCCGCGTGACGTGCGCGATCTGATTACCGCAGTCGATGACATGAAAGCGCGAATCACGCAGATGCTACGCGAAAAGGACGTCATGCTGGGGGCGATCGGGCACGATCTGCGCACGCCTTTGACCTCGCTAAGGATCCAGGTCGAATTGATCAACGACGACGATCAGCGCATCGGCATGATCGAGGAAATTGACCGCCTTTCTGACGACTTGGAGAATATATTGTCGCTGGCGCGGAGTTCGACGATTATCGAACGAGCGCCAAGCGATCTCACTGCTATTGCGCAAGCTTTGGTGGCCGATTTCAAGGCTAAAGGCGAGAAGGCCGAAGTCCGACCGGGACCGGCGCTGATCGCATCGGTTGATGCGGCTGCAATCCGGCGAGCGATGGCCAATCTGATCGACAATGCTGTCCGTTATGGCGGAGCTGCGCGTATCCGCTTGGAGAAGCATGGCGAAATTGCAACGATCGTTGTCGAGGATGATGGGCCGGGGATTCCCGACGCTTTATTGACCGCAGCGACAGAGGCATTTGTCCGGATCGAAACTTCGCGTAATCGTGTTACCGGCGGATACGGACTTGGCTTGGCAATCGTCGGTGCCATAGTCCGTGCGCATGGCGGCAAACTCTCGCTGTCCAATCGCAGCGAAGGTGGTTTGCGTGCCAATCTCTCGTTCCCGATAGCGTAGTCGCAGCTGCATTCCGGTTACGCCGGCATGAATGGCATCATCGTGCATTCAGCGGGCATTGGCGTGCTTGGGGAAGCGCTTTTGCAATTCTGCGAAGGCTGGAAGACTTAATAGGCCTGTCTGAAGGTGCGCAGCGCCAGGTCGCAGGCTTTCCACTTCCAGCCAGGTCTGCAGCGTTGCTAGCGCCATCGGTTTTGCAAAGACATGGCCCTGCGCCATGTTGCAACCCATGCTTCTGAGGATGAGGCAGTCTTCTATAGTTTCCACGCCCTCTGCGATACAGCCCACGCGAAGTGTCTCGCACATGCTCAGAATCGCGGTCACGATTTTGCGGACCCCAAGTTCTGCCAGACTGGATACGAAACTGCGGTCGATCTTGATCGTGTCGATCGGCAAGCGGCTCAAATAGCTCAGACTGGAAAATCCGGTTCCAAAGTCGTCCAGAGCAATCGAAACTCCCATGTCGCGAAGACGCGATATTTGCGTGATCGCCCTGTCATAATCCTTCATCAGCGCCGTTTCCGTGATTTCAAACGTCACGCGGGCCGGCTCGATACGGCATTCTTCGATGGTTTCGATCAACATGTCGATCGTACTCGACGTCACAATATCGCAGGTTGAAAGGTTGAACGACAAACCAATGCTCTCTGGCAGAACCGCCATGCTGGCCAGTGTTTTTGCAAACAGCGTTGTTGTGATGCTGCCCATCAGGTTCAGCCTTTCGGCCGCATCAATAAACCGGGCTGGCTCAATTTCGCCGATTTGCGCGCTGTTCCAGCGTGCCAGAGCCTCGACACTGTACATCCTGCCAGTGACGAGACAAATGATAGGCTGCAAGACAACCTCAAGTTCGCTGGCAAGATCGGAGGACAACAACGCAGCTTCCAGTTCGCTTTCGCGGCGCAGGCGAACTTCCAGTTCGGACGTGAAAAAGGCGTATGTCCCGCGGCGATCAGCTTTTGCATCGTACAGCGCATAATCGGCGCGATCGAAGACCGAAATTGCTGTCGTGCCGGCGTAGGGGTAGGCGGCAAAGCCGATCGAGCACCCCAATGATAGGCGGTGTCCGTCGATCTGGAATGGCTGATGGAGAACCGCGATCACTGCCTCCCCCACGGCTTGCGCGGCTGCATCGTCACCATCAACCAACAATCCGAATTCGTCGCCGCCAAGCCGTGCGACTAAGACAATGCCATCGCTAACTGATTGCAGACGTTTACCGACTTCTGCCAGCAACTGATCCCCCATTGCATGACCGTGAATGTCATTGACGGGTTTAAAGCGATCCAGATCGATGACACCGACGATGAACGTATTGCCGGACACGGCAGACCGTTGCACCTGTTCTTCCAGTTGAGCGAAAAACAGTCGCCGGTTGGGCAAACCAGTGAGCGCATCTGTCATGGCCAGGCTTGCGTTCTCCTGCGCAAGTCGCTCAGCCTCGTGACGGCGCGCCACGAGTTCGGCCCGCGATGTGATAAGCTCAACGAAAGCGCCGTGAGCATTAAGCGATACGCGGATCATCAATGTGGTCACCATCCCTGCGATGAGCGCGACCAAAAGAAAAGTCTGGTTACCGATCACGAGCTGATACAGCGCATAGGGCACCATGGTGGTCAGATTCACCAAAACCGCGGCCTGCGGAAGATGCATCAAACAGAAGATGCAGCCGATCGCTGTCATGACCAGACAGATCGCTACGCCTGCTCGCTGTGCCGGGTCGCCGAACGCATCGAGCAGGAAAGAGTACGCAAGAAAGGACAGGCAGATAGGCAAAACCGCCAATGTCGTGCGTCGCAGCAGATTGCGTGCCTCATCCACACTGATGCGATCAGGATCGGGTAGGAACCACACCCACCAAATCATGCGAATGGTGCCGATGATGGCCAAAGTCGCCGAAACCCCGCCGACAAGCATCAGCGGTACGCTGTCTATCATCAAATACAGACTGGCCAGCGCGATAATGATCAACAGCAGATAGAGCAGCGGGACCTGACGTTTCAGATCGGCATATTGGCCGATCAGTACATCGGGATCGTCCGAAAACGCCCAGCTTTTTGGCGTCAACCAATGAAACCTTACCACACGATCCGGTGCGTGGGTATATGGCGTGGATTTGGTATGGCCAGTCACAGAAAGCGGGACTCCCGTTTGCGCCCCAGAGCGACCGCTTTAGGCGAAAGCAGAAAAGCGAACGTTAACGTGGATCCTGTGGTTCTGACGTGATGCCGGATACGATTGCATCTCGTTCTGCGGCTTCCTTTGCTGCTTTTTCGGCTCGCGATTTCTTAAGCATTCGGTCCATCTTGACCCACTGCCACACGCCCACGCCGATCGCGATGCCATAAAAAAACACCAGTTCGATCCATCCAAAGGTAGCGCCGCTCATAGCTGGGCTCCTATTTGTGTTCAGCGAGATAGTCGGCAATCAATCGGGCAACCTTTTCCGGCGCTTCTTCGTGTGCCAGATGGCCAAGACCTGCCAGTTCGTCCAATCGCGCATCCGCCAGCCAGCGCGCCGCATCCTTTGCCCATTCCAATGGTATGGCAGGATCCTTCGTACCATGGACCAGCAATACGGGGTTACGCACCGTGCCCATCCGCGAACGAAGGCCAGGCAGATCCCAGTTTGCCATCATGGCAAGTGCGCCGCCCGCATGACCGGGATGCTTGAGCAAAGTGCGGTAACAAGCAAGCCCCTCAGCATCGATCCGAGAATGGGTTGAACGCCACAGGAATCGCTCTGTTCCGCCGACAAGGTCGATGCTTCCGGTGAAGATACGCGGCACCAGCGGGTTGATAAACAGCGCCTTGGCCACCGCAGGAAAGATCTGGGCAAAGGGACCTGGGAAGGGGCGCAGCGCGGAATTGAGCCCGATGACGGGACCAGCAAATCCGTGGTCCAGCGCCATTTGCAACGCAATTGCTGCGCCTGCCGAATGGCCGATGATCGCCTTGGGCTGAATACAGAGTTCCGAAAGAAGACCTGCGATCTCTCGCCCCATCGCAGGCAGGCTCATCGCGTAGGCATCATGGCCAGTGGTGAAAGCATGTCGCGGAAGATCCGGAGCAATCACGGTATGATTCTGGGCGAGCAGGGGCATTAGCCCGCGCCATGAGTGAACCGATGCGCCCGTCCCATGGAGGAGCAACAACGGCGGACCAGAGCCCATACGCTGCACATGCCAGCGGGCGCGCCCAACAGTAACAAAACTGCTCGCTTCGCGGTGCGGCCAGATCAAACCTTCGCGATCCCAGTCGAGCGCGCTCATGCCGCTTTGCCGATCGGTTGAACCGCATTGATAGCGGACTGGATCATACGTGCATCGGCGCGGGGTAAGGCGAGGAAACGGCCCCCCAGCGCCTGCGCCAATGCGGCGCCTTCGGGGCCCGGTCGGGCAGAGATGTCGACCACCAGCGCATCGATCCCGCGGGCATGAATAACCTTGGCGGCCGCCTCGGCATCAGTTTTCGCCTGTGCGCGTCCGGGTGTGCCATCGGCAGTAATGTTGGCGCGCCCATCAGTCAGGATCACTAGCGCCGCGCTGCGCCCGCGTGCGATGACGGTTTCGGCGACTTCGCGCGCCACGTCGAGACCCAGCGCCAGCGGCGTGCCCCCGCCGCCGGGCAGTTCGGCCAGGGTGCGCCGGGCGCGCGTAAGCGAACGGGTGGGCGGCAGGATCAGTTCGGCCGAAGTGCCACGAAAGGCGACAAGCGCTACCTCCGAGCGGGTGACGTAGGCTTGCCCCAGCATCAGTTCGACCGCGCCCTTTGCTTCGGCTAACCGCGCCGCCGCGGCCGAGCCGGACGCGTCAACCGCGAAGATTGTGACGCGGGCGCTGCGTTCCTCGAACCGGCGGATACGCAAATCTTCCTTGCGCATGAGGATTGCGGAGTGACCATCTATGCCCGCTTCACGCCGTCGTACCGCCTGCCACGGAACAGCAGCGCGCAAGCTGTCGATCAGTGCCAGCTTTGCCCCGCCGCGCGGCATCCCGGGACGTGCGCCCAAGGGCTTACCTCTGGTCGCCGCTTTGCGTTTCTGCCCGGTGCCGCTCGACGACGAACGGCGTGGCGCCTTGCCTTGGGCAAGATTAGCCAGCAGATTAACCGGGATCGCAGCCTTGGCGGCTTCAACCAGCATTTCGGTCAGATCAGGTTCCTGCCGTTCGCGGTCGGTATCGTCGGGAAAGTCGCTCTGTCCGTCAGGTGGTGGGGGCGGGACGTCATCGAGCGACCGCGCCTCCTCTTCCCGCGGCGGCAGACGGGTAGCGCGCGGGGCAAGAATCAGGCGCACGGCACCCACCAGATCGACCTGCTCCGCCTCGGTGCGCCCCTCCAACGCGGCGAGCCCGCGCGCGGTCTCGCCAGTGAAGAACAGCGCCCTTAGGCTATCCACCCCCAATGCTTCAGCCGTGATGGCAAGTGCGCGCAGGGCGTCGTCACCAAGTGCAGCGACTTCGCCAAACCGGCCAACCGCGGGGTGTAACTCCACCCCGTGCCAGCCCCGCGAGGCGGAAAGGTCACAGACAAAGGCAAGCCGTTCGGTCAGGCTGGCTGGCGGGGATTCATCGGGGTCGGATGCATCGTCCAGCAGCACCAGCGCGCTTGTGCCTTCGTCGAGCGCCTGTGCAAGACGTCCGGCGATGCTGGCATCAAGGCGGTCGGCCATTCCGGCAAGCAACGCACCCCCGCGCGCTTCCTCGATCAGCCCCGTCTGGCGGATCGGACGGCCTGCCGAAAGGCTGGCGGCAAGATCGATCCCACCCAACAACCGCTCGTCATCAATATGGCCGGGCATCCGCCTGAGCGCCACAGACCCGCCCAGTGCTGCAACCAGCACTTCACGCGCAGGGCTTGCGCCGCGCAAAACCATGCCCTTGAAGGTCGCGGGAGCCAAAGCGAAAAGACGGGCCGCCAGCACCGCATCATCCAGCGGATCGGCGGCAAGGTGGGTCACCCGAACAGCTCGCCGATCGCGCGTGTTATCCGCACGGTCGAACCAGTTTCATCGAGCACATCGCGCCGCAGCCGATGCCGCAAAGCGAGGGGCGCCATCGCAATCAGATGCTTGCGGGTCACGCCTTTCGCGCCTTCGAGCGCTGCCAACGCGCGGGCGGCGCGCATCAGCGTCAGCTCTCCGCGCAAACCATCAGCGCCCACTGCTAGGCACAGCTCAGCGGCGTCACGCAGTACATCATCGCCCGTTGCCAGCTTTGGCAGGCGGTTCTTCCCTTTGGCAATGCGTTTGAGGATTTTCTCGTCCTCATTTGCCCAGCTCGCCGCGAAACTTTCCGGATCGCGTTCGTTTTCCGCGACGAGGCGCATAATCGCAATGCGCACTTCGATATCTTTGGGGCTGCGCACCTCCACAGACAGCCCGAAACGGTCGAGCAGCTGCGGCCGCAATTCGCCCTCTTCAGGGTTGCCACTGCCGATCAGCACAAACTTGGCCGGGTGGCGCACCGATAGACCTTCGCGCTCAACCACGTTTTCGCCTGACGCGGCCACATCGAGCAGCAAATCGACCAGATGATCTTCAAGCAGGTTGATCTCGTCGATATAGAGAAACCCGCGATGCGCCTTTGCCAGCAGGCCGGGTTCGAAAGCCTTTTCGCCCGAACGCAGTGCTTTTTCCAGATCAAGGCTGCCGATCACCCGATCTTCCGTCGCCCCCAGCGGCATATCCACAAAGGGCACTGCGCGTTTGATCATCTTGCCGGTGCCGCAAATATCAGGGTAGCGCGCCTGATCGCCCTTGGAGCAGCCATACGCGCAGCCTTCCGCCGCCATGATCGGCGGCAGCAATCCGGCCAAAGCACGCGCGGCGGTGGATTTGCCAGTGCCACGATCGCCAAAGACCATAACCCCGCCAATGCTGGGATCGACCGCTGCAATCAACAGCGCCAGTTTCATTTCGTCCTGACCGACGATTGCGGAGAAGGGAAAGCGTGCCATGTGATTATCCTTTTGAACTGTCCGGACAGATTGGACAAGTCATGTGACAAGGCGGCTGGACACTTTCTTTCAGCGTTTCCCCAAACGGCTTAGCACCAGCACCGGTACCAGACCGGCTGCCAACAATATCAATCCCGGAATCGACGCTTCCACCAACCGCTCATCGCTCGCCAGGCGATAGGTGCGAGTAGCAAGCGTTTCGAGGTTGAACGGCCGAAGGATCAGCGTGGCAGGCAGCTCACGCAAGGTATCGATAAAGACCAGAGCCGCCGCGCCTGCAAGGCTGGGCGCCAGAAGCGGGGTATAGATGCGTAGAAGCACGCGCGAGGGCCCGGCACCAAGACTGCGCGCTGCGGCGTCGAGCCGAGGGGGAATTCGCGCCACACCTCCACTAACGCTGTTGTACGAGACGGTAAGAAAACGCACCGACAAGGCATAAACCAGCACCGCGCTTGTACCTGTCAGAAGCAATCCCCCAGTCCAGCCTAAACTGTCGCGCGCAAATCGCGTCAGACCCTGATCGAAAGTTCCGAGCGGTGCGAGCAGACCTACCGCAAGCAATGCGCCCGGCAGAGCATAGCCCAATGTTGCCAACCGGATCGCGATAGCCGTGGTGCGTGAATCGGAACGCGTTCGCGCAAACACCAGAACCAGTGCCGCGGCAAGGCACAGCGTTGCTGCCCCAATTCCGAGCCAAAGGCTGCCCTCGATATAGGTTGCAAGATCTCCTGCAGCGGCCTGCGCAGCGTCACTCATCCCCATATTGGCTAGATAAAGGGCAGGTACAACAAACCCGGCCAACACAGGCGCCAGGCAAGCTGCCAGAGCCATCGCCTTGCCTGCTGGCGTAAGAACCACCAGCGGTTCCTGGTCCGCTCGTTGTGCAAGGCCATCGCGGCTGTCAGTGCGACCGCGACGGCTTTGCGCTTCCCATGCGACCAATGCGATTACGAAAAGCAGCATGAACGCTGCCAGTTTGAGAGCAGTGGGTTTGTCTCCCATGGCCAGCCAGCTGCGGAAGACCCCGGTTGAAAAGGTGGGAATTGCGAAATATTCCGCCACCCCGAAATCGGCTAGCACTTCCATCGCGACCAACGCCAGACCGCCTGCAAGTGATGGGCGCGCAGCGGGCAAAGCGACACGCCAGAAGGCGCGGCCTGGCGAGGCGCCAAGACTGCGGGCGGCACGAAACTGACTATGGCTTTGGGTAGCAAACGCCGTGCGCGCCAGCAGATAGACATAGGGGTAGAGCACAAGGCCAAGCACGATGGCACCCCCGCCCAAAGAGCGGATATCTGGAAATAGATAGTCACCCGCTTGCCAACCCATGGCGGCGCGCATCGCGCTTTGCACAGGCCCGGCGAAATCCAGCATGTCAGCGTAGATGTAGGCAGCCAGGTAGGCCGGCAATGCCAGTGGCAGTATCAGCGCCCAACCCAATACATGCTGTCCGGGAAAGCGGGTTGCTGCAATCAGCCATGCACAACCCGTTCCGATCACGCCCGCTATCCCGCCGGCCAAAGCCATCAAAAGAGCGGTGTTCGCCGCATAGGTCGGCAGCACAGTGCGTGCCAGATCTCCCATTGCCGCGCTTCCACTGCCATTCGCCCCATGCCCCCAGCTGGCAAGCGACGACCACACGATCGCTACGATCGGAAGGCTCGCAAGCGCAGCCAGCACCAATGCCGCAACGGTCCATCGGCCAAGCCGATACGGTTTTACGCGCTGGCTCGTAATTGCAGCATCGCTTGCACGCAGGGCAGCAAATTGCCAAAGGCGGCTCATCGGGAAACCCCGAAGCCCAAGCGCAGGATCAAGGATTGAGCCTCGAATTTCGTCATATTGCCCATGCATACGGTGAGGTGCGGGCGCTGGAGGATATCAGCTTTACCGCGCCTGCGGGAGAGATCACCTGCCTGCTTGGCGCGTCGGGTTGCGGGAAGTCAACACTGCTTGGCCTTGCGGCAGGACTGCTGAGGGTGCAGCAGGGCGCGATTGCGCTGGGCGGTCAGCCATTGGCCGATGCAAGGTCAAGTCCGCCGCCCGAAGCGCGCCCCGTGGGCCTTGTGTTTCAGGATGGCGCGTTGTTTCCCCACATGACCTTGCGGAAGAATGTCGCGTTCGGTCTGCCCAGAGCCCGCCGCGGAGAGGCCGATAATTGGCTTGCGAAGGTTGGGCTTGAAGGGATGGGCGCGCGCTATCCGCATGAACTTTCGGGTGGGCAACAACAGCGCGCGGCTTTGGCGCGGGCGATGGCGCCGCGGCCTCGGGTTCTGCTGATGGATGAACCCTTTGCCAGTGTGGACATCGTTCTGCGCCGCAAACTTCGGCGTGAATGTCGCATCCTTCTGCGCGAAGCAGGAGCGACCGTGGTGCTGGTGACACACGATCCGGCAGAGGCTATTGATATCGGGGACCGGATTGCGGTGATGGAATATGGGCGGATTATCCAGTTCGGTACGCCGCAGGACCTGCACCATGCGCCGGCCACCGCTTCGGTCGGCGCAATTTTCAGCGGCGCGCAAGTGATTGCAGGGGCCAACGGGGCGGGGGGATTGGATACGCCTTTCGGACTTTGGCCATCTGCAAGCCTTATCGGTGAATTACCGGTCGCATCGGCATTCGACCTACTTGTGCAAGCGGACAGGCTGGTGCCGGTTGCCGATCTGCGCGGATGCACAGTGCGCGATGTGCATCCCATGGGCCCGCGCAGCCGCGTCTTGCTGGAAGGGGAAAATGGCGCAACGATAACCGTGGAGACTGCCATCCCGATCGATTCCGATAAAACCTACAGCGTCGTTCCCGACGCCGGAAGCGTCAGAGCCTTTGCGCGCAGTTAATCCTTGCGTGTAGCATGATTATATTGCAAATCATTCGCAAATAGTCATGGAAAGTCATATACCGCATGAAGAATTTCGCTCTTTCTGCCCTCGCACTCGTCGGTGCAGGCACCCTGTCCGCTTGCGCTGAGGAAAGCGCGAACCCCGCAGCGCCAGCCACTGGCGAAGTCAACATCTATACCTCACGTCACTATGACACTGATCTGGCACTTTATGAGGATTTCACGCGGGAAACCGGGATCAAGGTCAATCGCATCGAAGCCGATGCGGATGCCTTGATCGAACGGATCGCGGCAGAGGGTGAATTCAGTCCGGCGGACCTGTTCATCACGGTCGATGCTGGCCGCCTGTGGCGCGCCGAGGAGGCGGGGATACTCGCGCCGGTCGATTCGCAGGTGCTTGCAGAACGTATCCCCGCCAACCTGCGCGATCCCGAAAATCGCTGGTTCGGACTGACCACGCGTGCCCGCATCATTATCTACAACAAGGCAAAAGGCGCACCGGAAGGGCTGGATACCTACGCCGATCTGGCGGACCCTGCGCTTAGGGGCCGGGTCTGCATGCGGTCGTCATCCAGTGTTTACAATGTGGCCTTGCTTGCCAGCATCATTGCACATGAAGGGTCGGATATGGCGGCCGCTTGGGCGAAAGGCGTCACCGCCAATTTCGCCCGTGCGCCGCAGGGTAACGACATGTCGAACATCGAAGCTGTTGCGGCAGGCGAATGTGATGTCTCGCTGGTCAATACCTACTACCTTGCAAGGTTCGATACGCCTGAAAAGCGCGCAATTCTGGACAAGATCGGCGTCATTTTCCCCAATCAGGGCACCACGGGCACGCATGTCAATCTGAGCGGCGCGGGCGTTGTGGCGAATGCTCCGAACAGGGAGAATGCGGTGCGGTTTCTCGAATACCTGACATCGGACAAGGCACAGGGGTTCCTTGCCAATGGGAACAACGAATATCCAGCGGCCAACGGGGTTGCGCCAACGTCGGCGGTTCAGGCGCTGGGACGCTTCCGGCCGGACCCGCTGCGTGCGGCTGAAATCGGACGCAATCAGGCAAGGGCGGTCGAACTTTTCAACGCCGCGCGCTGGAACTGATGCATCGCACGCCAATCGCAGCAACGGTTGCCGGATCAAGGCACGCTTTCAGGCCTTAACGCGAAACTGTCTTGAAGGGGTCGCGCCGTTAGTCCATTTGCCGCCCATTCCGGCTGCCAGCATGACAGCCCTGACCTTCGAATTCGAGGCCCGTTTTGAACCAGCCCATCACCGACCGCGACCAGTTCACTGAAAGCGCGGCGCTCTCTGTCGAAACCGTCACCTACGTCCACCACTGGACCGATGGTCTGTTTACGTTGAAGATGACGCGTCCGGCGTCCTTCCGTTTCCGGTCGGGGGAGTTCGTTATGATCGGACTGCCCGGCGACAACGGCAAGCCGCTGCTGCGCGCCTATTCGGTCGCTTCGCCTTCCTACGACGAAGAGCTCGAGTTCCTGTCAATCAAGGTGCAGGATGGCCCGCTGACGTCGCGGTTGCAGCATGTGTTGCCGGGTGATCCGATCTATCTGGGCAAGAAGCCGACCGGAACGCTGGTCACTGACGCTCTGCTGCCGGGCAAGCGGTTGTTCATGCTTTCAACCGGCACAGGGTTGGCGCCGTTCATGAGCCTTGTGCGCGACCCTGATGTCTATCAGATGTTCGAAGAAGTGATCGTGGTTCACTCTGTGCGCAGTGTCGGCGAACTGGCCTATCACGACTTGCTGGAAAGCAAGCTCGAAGGCGACCCGCTGCTCGATGACGAGGATCGCGCCAAGATGATTTACGTCCCCACAGTAACCCGCGAACCGTTCCGGACGCAGGGTCGCATTCAGGCGCTGATCGACGATGGGCGGCTGTTTGAGCAATCAAAGGGTCCGCAGCGCTTCGTGCCGGACGAAGACCGCGTGATGCTGTGCGGCTCGATGGCGATGATCAAGGATCACGCAGCCGATCTGGAACGCCGCGGTTTTGAAGAGGGCGCGAACAACAAGCCGGGGCAATTCGTCATCGAGCGCGCGTTTGTGGGTTGACGCGCCGCTTCAGCTTGCATTTTTGACGCTTGACCGCTGCGCACAGGCGCTGTTCAATCGTGGCAAAACAAAACTGTTTTGTCGCGGAGAGAACTCGTCATGCTCGCATCATCCTATCGCACCGCCTATAACGAAGACCACGAGGCCTTCCGCGATACCGTGCGGAAGGTGTTTGCGGAAGCCCTGACCCCGCACATGGACGCGCATGAGTTGGACGGCATTGTCCCACGCGAAGTGTGGAAATCGGTAGGCGATGCCGGAATGCTGTGCATGACGGTGAAGGAGGAAAACGGCGGCCTCGGCCTCGATTTCGGCTTCAATTGCGTGCTGACCGAGGAACTGTCCTACCTCGGTTCCTCCGCCGGCTTCACGCTCCAGAACGACATCACCGCCAGCTATTTCGAGCGCCTCGGCACCCCTGAACAGCGCGCGAAATACTTGCCCGGCATGGTCAGCGGCGACATTATCACTGCGATCGCGATGACCGAACCGGGGGCAGGCAGCGATCTTCAGGGCATCCGCACCACCGCCAAGAAGGACGGCAACCACCTCGTCATCAATGGATCGAAAACCTACATCACCAACGGCCAGAACGCCGATTGCGTGATCGTGGTCGCCAAGACCGATCCCGAACTGGGGGCCAAGGGGATCAGCCTTGTCTTGGTCGATGCCGACACCCCCGGATTTGCCCGCGGGCGCAACCTCGACAAGATCGGCCAGCATTCGGCCGACACATCGGAGCTGTTCTTCAACGATTGCCGCGTGCCGATGACCAATATCCTCGGCGCAGAAGGCATGGGCTTTGTGCACCTGATGGAAGAACTGCCACAAGAGCGCCTGAGCATCGCGGTGGGCGCGCAGGCGGCAGCGCAGCGCGCGTTCGACGAGGCGGTGGCCTTCACCAAGGACCGTAAGGCCTTCGGCAAGACGGTTTTCGAGTTTCAGAACACCAAATTCACGCTCGCTGACCTTAAAGCCAAGCTGCAAGTCGGGTGGGCGCATCTCGACTGGGCGATCAAAAAGCACCTCGCAGGCGACCTCACCACCGATGAAGCGAGCGCAGCCAAGCTGTGGCATACCGACCTGCAATGGGAATGCTGCGACACCGCGCTGCAACTCCACGGCGGAGCGGGCTACATGAACGAATACGCTATCGCGCGGCTGTGGCGCGACGCGCGCGTCACCCGCATCTTCGGGGGCACGAACGAGATCATGAAGGAAGTGATCTCGCGGAGCATTTGAAGATGACCGCCAGCTTCGACGATCCGCTCGATTTCGTGGGCAAGCGCGTTCTTGTCATTGGCGGGTCTGGCGGGATCGGAAACGGCATCGCGCACGGATTTCGCGCGCGCGGGGCAAGCGTCTCGGTCACTGGCACGCGGCCTGACTTAGGTGACTATCTCGAAGCGGAAGACGCTGACTTTACCGGGATCGAATATCACCAACTCGACCTTACGGACAGGGAAGCGGCTGCGCGCCTCGCTGAAAACTTTGGTCTGGTTAACGTGCTCGTCCTGTCGCAAGGTGCTGTGCGCTACAGCCGTCAGGAGTTCGCTCGCGAAGGATGGGACGCGGTCATCGACATCAACCTCAATTCGGTGATGGACGTCAGCCGTGCGTTTCATCCTGCGCTGGCCGCAGCCAAAGGTGCCATTATCATTGTATCCAGCGTTGCTGCCTTCAAATCGACCATTGGCACGCCGGCTTATGCGGCATCGAAAGCTGGCGCTGCCAGCCTTACCAAGACGCTGGGCGAAGCCTGGGCGCGCGACGGCATCAGGGTCAACGGCATTGCGCCGGGACTGGTGCCGACCAAAATGACCATCATCACCACCGGCCACCCTGAACGTCTTGAATCGACGATCAAGGCGATCCCGCTGCGGCGCGTTGGAACGCCGGCCGATATGGCGGGGCCGGCACTGTTTTTGGCGTCGCCGCTGAGCGCTTACATCACCGGCCACACACTGGTGGTGGACGGGGGGTTGACGTTGGCCTGACCCATTGCAGCCTTTGTTACATGGCACTGCAATTCCGTCACAATCGCGTCACAAGCCTGCTCCAATCCGGCGCGAAACTGGGGCAGGCTCAACATGGATGTCGTCAATATCTTTCTGACTGGCGAACTGGGCGAAAGCCTGGATGATTTTGTCCATGATCAGCGCCGTTTCACCTTCGACAAGCTGGGTGCAGAAGGCCCGCGGCGCCTGGTAGAGGGCCCGATGTGGGCTTTTATCGATTGGGTGATGCCGGATCTTGCGGGGCTCGAACTGTGCCGCCGCCTGCGCGCCGATCCTCGTACCACCGAAGCGCACGTCACCATGGTTCTCGAAGAAGATGACGCCGAAGATCGGCGTCGCGCCTTGAGGGCAGGGGCGGATGATTACGTGATCGGCCCGTTGACACGCAATGCCGTGCTTGACCGTGTGCTGGCGCTGCAATCGCGCGGTGTGGAACGTCATGCCACGCAGCGGTTTGAACTTGGCGCTTTGACAATCGACATGGCGGCATTGCAAGCGCGTTGGGCAGGCGAACCGATCGTGCTGCGCCCGAATGAATACCGATTGCTGAGGTTTCTGGCTGAAAATCCCAACAGGGTGCTGACTCGGGAAGATCTCATCAATGGTCTGGGCAAGCGCGAACGTCCCATTGATGAGCGCACGGTAGACGTGTGGATCGGACGGTTGCGGCGCGCGATCAAGACCGCCGGCGGCGGCAATCCGCTGCGCACGGTAAGGTCGCTGGGCTATGTCTTCGATCTGGGATGAAGAGCGCGCCCATCGCGCTTTTGGCCGATACCATCGCCGCTAAAGCACAAAAAAGGCCGCCCGTTGAGGGGCGGCCTTTTCTTTCCAAAGCGTAAGACGCTTAGAATTCTGCTTTCAATCCGATCGAGAAGCTGGTGCCAACATCGAACGTATTGATTTCTGCACGGTTGCCGTTGATTTCCTGAAACTCGAAATTGTCTCGCCCGAAAATGTTGCGGGCTTCAAGGCTCAATTCCAGCGGCAGATTGCCAAGCTTGACTTCGGATCGAGCGACGACGTCGACCGTCAGACCCGGATCTTCGACCACATCAGGCAGCGCCCCGCCGCGCAAGGTGACTCGTTCGCTGGCGTAATTCAGCAGCACAGTAAACTGCTGTACCTTGTCGAGATCCTCTATGCCCAACGAAAGGTTAGCAACGTGATCGGACTGACCCACCAGCGGCGACCCATCGTCAAACAGCTGGCTGGCTAACTGACCCTGCGCGCCCGGAATGGGAGCAAGATCGTCTGCTCCCACTGCGATATTCGACTGGGTGTAGGTGTAGTTGGCAATCACGAGGAACTGCTTGGTTTCAAAGAACCCGCCCCAATCGGCAAGATCGATACCGTAGGACAAATCAAGTTCTGCCCCGTACAGTTCGGCTGATGGCGCGTTGGCGTAGCTGGTTTCGATGATACCGGGCGCAGTGATCAGGAAGTTTTCGATTGGATTGTCGATCTTCTTGAAGAAGCCGGCCAAGCTGACCTTTTTCGGGCCCCCGAGATAATATTCGGCGCGCGCTTCGACGTTGATCAGTTCGCTGTCCTGAAGGAACGGGTTCCCGCGGAAACGGCGGTTGCTTTCCGGATCGAAATAGGTCTGCTCGACCAGTTCGCGGAACTGGGGGCGGGCGATGGTCTGCGATGCCGCAAAACGCAGCTGCAGATCGTCGATCACTTCCCATGTCACAGTTGCGGACGGCAGGAAGTAATCGTTCGCGATCCGTGTCGGGTTGGCAAGATTGCCGCCTCCGAAGGTCAGGTCGGGTGCGGCCACCTGGAGCCCATCTTCATACCGAACGCCGGCCTCGAAGCTGAGGCGATCGGTCGGCCGGAAACGGGCAAGGCCATAGCCGGCATGAACCGTCAGCGCCGCATCAAAGACCGGGAACGGTGTCGGGTCGGAAACCGTGACATCGAACACTGTAAGCCCGTTGGCATCCGTCGCCAGCACCGCGCCATTGATGATATCGCCCGGAAGCCGCAGACCCAGAGCACGGAGCGCGGTGTTGAGTTCCGAAGAGGATCCGAGCAACGGACGGATGATGAAGGACAACGAGCGGCGGGTGGTATCCGAATAGGCATACCCTGCGGTCAAGGAGAGGCTGTCGGTCACATCAAAGGTAACGTCTGCGCCGCCAAACCACAATTCTTCGGTCAGGTCTTCAAATCCGACTTGGATACGCTCGGTACCGCCAATCTGGGCGCCCACGTCGACCACAAACCGATCGCCGAACGGATCGCCCGGGATGTTAGTGCGGATGTAGGGTACGATGGCATTGTATGGTGCTTCGCGATCGGTGCGGGCATAGCCGCCGCGCAGATCAAGATCGAAAGCATCGAAATCGAATTCGGCTACGATCTGCGAATCCATCAGCTGACGTTCAAACCAGCCGGTCTGCTGCGTCTGAAAATCAAACGGCCGCGCGACATCGGTGAAGCTGTCCGTACCCGTTGCAAGACGCGCAGTCTTGAGTGTGTCACGGATATACAGATTGGTCCAACGGATGGTGTGCTCGCCAATGTCGAGGCCGAGGCCGATCAAACCGTTCACCAGCACCTTGTTGTCGGTAATGAAGTTCTGCGAATCGAACAGGATCTGGCCGCTCTCCGCATCGCCAAACTGCTGACTTGTCACGTTGCGATTGCGCCAGGTATTCGTGATCCCTGCTGTGGCGATCAAGCCAAGATAGTTACCGTCACCCACTTCAAACGAAGCGCCGCCAGTGATGTTGGCGCTGAAGTTGGCAGGAAGCTCGTCATTCTTTTGCAAGGTGACAAGGTTGAGCGGCATGATCTGCCCGGCAAGTTGACGCTGAACGTCAACCGGCGCGTCGTTGATGCGGGTTCCGCTAGCGATCAGGCCCTGCAAGGCTGTGGGAAAATCACGGCTGCCGTTATCGAAACCGAAGGTATCCCAGCGACTGCCGAAATAGGTCAGACCGTTCTGGAAGGTTGTTTCAGTATCACCACTGAAAGATCCGCCGATGGTCAGGAAATCCTCGGTCGGGATCGCTTTGGTGGTCAGGTTGATTACGCCGCCGCCAAATTCGCCGGGGAAGTTGGCCGAATAGGTCTTCTGTACCAGGGATGACGAAATCACACTGGTGGGGAAAATATCAAGCGGCACCACACGGCTGAGCGGTTCGGGGCTGGGCAGCGGCAGACCATTGAGCAGCGCGAGCGAGTAACGATCACCAAGGCCGCGTACAAACACGCGGCCGCTTCCGACCAGCGAAAGACCGCTGACACGGGACAAGGCACCGGCAATGTCGCCTTCGCCGGTGCGCGCGATGTCGGCTTCGCTCAGAATACTAAGTACCTGCCCCGAATTGCGGGCCGGGTCGCGGTTGCGGCGACCGGTGACAATAATATCGCCACCCGGCACCGAAATATCGGTTTCCTCAAGCTGTTCGGCCGAGGGATCACCCTCTACCTCTTGGGTCAGCGCATCTTGCGCCAATTCCTCGCCCTGCTCGGCGTCCTGTGCGTACAGGGCGGAAGGCAAAGTGAGCGACGTGGTCAGAAGCAGCAGCCCTGCCAGGCGCGTGCCGGTCGACATAGGTGAGGACCCCCTCATGAATAGGCCTGTCTTGTTGGTCGCAGGCTGCCGCGCAGCCTGCCAGTAAGTGAAAGAGGGGGCAGGGCAGCACCGGAATGCGGCCTTGCCCCCTCGGTATCCGTAGCGCCGCTTAGACCGGGTAGACCGGCAGCGACGTGCAGGCACCGGTGGTGCTGCCGAAGTTCTGGATCGACGAGTTGCAGGTCCAGTTGCCGAAGATGGTGGTCAGCGCCGCGCTGCTCTCGATCGCACCGATGTAAGTGCGGGTCGGGAAGAAGGTCGAACGGGTGTTGGCATTGAACGCGGTCCGGCCGGTTTCGCCAGCGCCGTTGACCACATTGTTGGTCAGCGTGATGGTGAAGGCCAGGTTGTTGTTTGTGCCGGCATTGATGCGGGCTGCCACGTCAGCGTTCGAATTGCCGCCGCCGCCGCGGATCGGATCAACTGCGGGACAATCGCCAACAACCGAATCCACACCGATGATTGCTGCAAGCGTGGTTGGCTCATCGATCTGGAAGCAGTGGTTCGTTCCGGCGTTGATCACACCATTGGTGAGGCCGAGTGCCGCACCACCGCGGGCTTGGACAACCTGCGGCGCACCGTCGCGCATCACGAAGGTGAAGTTGTTCACCTGGAAGCGGGTCTGCGGAATCGCGTTGGAAGGCGTCCGGTCAGCAACGTTGGGCGAATCGAGTTCGATGGCACGGTCGCCGGTGGTCGAACGCTGCACTGCGATCACGGTGTCGAGGTTGACGATGGCGCCGGTGTCGACATCAAGCGAATCGTCCGATGCGCCGATGATTGCAAAGTTGCGGGCATTGAAGCCGCCGCCGAAGAATTCAACGCCGTCATCCGAGCTGTTGAAGGAGACGAGGTTCTCGATCACCGTACCCGAACCTGCGCCGCCGGTGGTCAGCGACTGAAGTTCGTTGTTCGGCGCCAGTTCGAAGCCCGAGAAACGGATCTGGTTGAACCGGAACGAACCCGAGCTGTCGGCTGCGTTCGAACCGCCAAAGGGGGTTGCAACGGCAGCGCCTTCCAGGCGACCTTCGCAGGTGGCGTTGGCGGTGGGGTTGGCAGCAGTGTTGAACACGCCAGTCGAACAATCCGAAACCGGTGCGCGGCCAAGAAGAACGACGCCGCCCCATTGCTGCTGGTTGTTGTCGTCGTTGAGACCAAGCACGTTGTCGCGGCTGGTCCAGATGATCGGACGATCGGCGGTGCCGTTCGACTGAATTGCGTTGCCGCGGTTGACCAACAGATAGCTGTCTTGCTGACCGTAAAGGATCACGCCCGGCTGAACCGTAAGCGTCACGGTGGTTCCGGTGCTGGAGAAACCACGATCCGAGCCAACTTCGACGCGGCCGTTGATGCGGTAAAGCAGGCCACGGATGTAAGGCAGCGTGTCGCTGCTGGTGAAGCGTGCGGGCAGGGCGCAGACGCGATAGGTGCCAGTCGGGGTCGCTTGGGTCAGGCCTTCGTCGACCAGACCGCCAGTCGAAGCGATTGTCGGGCATCCTGCGGCCGGTGTCACCAGCGCCTGCGTGGGCGCGGTGGTCGGGGAAGCGGTTGGCACGGGGGCCGGGTTGTTGATGATGATGTCGCCGCTGGTGCCGGGCGAGACGATTTCATCAGCGCCACAACCAGCCAAAGCGAACAGGCTGCAACCCATGATTAGAGTGCGTTGGAAATTTTTCACAGCGAGCGGTCCCCTATTGAGCCGAGAATCGATTTATGCGCGTTGGAATGAAGCGCTGGGGGCTCGCTAGGTGGCGGGCATGTCAGAATTCTTGCATCATGACAGTCTTGTGTCATTCGAGACATTATGACCGAAGAAAGACAAATATGACAAATATGACTGATATATATTTTTTTGTAATGTGACGTAGGTGTCTTATTAAAATGTCCTAATTACAGCCAGATATGCGGGTAGATTACATTAAAATTACAATGTTGCAGTTTTGTTGCATCGACGTGGGAAGTGAGTCATTATCGACATCATCGAAAGAGGAGCCATGCCGATGTCCGTTACCGCTTTTGCAATCGCGCTGTTTGCTGCGACCCCGATGGCAGGCGCACCCGCCGCCCAACTCGATGCGACCGATCTTGCTGTGCGACCGCTTGCCGCCGGCCGCGCTGAACAGGCGCTTGCGACTCTGCA
The DNA here is from genome assembly GCF_042466465.1 of Erythrobacter sp. R86502. Lineage (NCBI taxonomy): Bacteria > Pseudomonadati > Pseudomonadota > Alphaproteobacteria > Sphingomonadales > Erythrobacteraceae > Erythrobacter > Erythrobacter sp. R86502. The sequence goes on from NZ_JAXHCJ010000001.1 coordinate 232,022, forward strand.
GAAGGCCAATGCCGCAGATCCGCAGGATGCCGCGGTGCTAATCAATCTCGGTATCGCCTATGCCCAAGCAGGCGATGAGCCGCAGGCCCGCGCCGCGTTTGAAGCGGCGCTAGCCTGCGACGACGTGGTCGAACTCGATACGGCTGACGGTACGGTCACTGACTCACGTCGCCTCGCGCGCAAGGCGCTGAAAATGCTCGATCGCGGTGAATTCAACGTGCCGGTCGCCCGCACCGAGCAGCTGACTCTCCGCGATTGACCGTATTGCGGCGATCAGGTCGCACACGGATAAGGGGCGGGCGGGCTGTCGGATGCAGCTCGCCCGTTTATGCGTCCGATCCGTGGCCGCTAAGTGGCGCATTCGCAGGACTGTCACCCGCTTGTCATTTAGGGTAGACAAAGGGGGACATTCTGGAGGGCCGAGACATGATTCTCGCCGCGGCTTGCCGCGTCATGATTGTTACCGTTGCGTTCGGGCTGGCAGCCGATGCGAGGGCAGACGTATTGGAACTGGGTGCAGATGGTGCGCGCTGGGTGGCGGGGCCGATGGCTGGTGCCCCTGTGCTCGCCGATCCTGCGGCATTTTCAGCGCCCTTGCTCTCATCGGACACCGATCTGGCCAATGGCCCTTCGGTAGCCGATCACATTATCGCTGATCCTGCACGACATGCGGCCGGTATCCCGGTCCGCTACCATGCCAAGCTGCTGGAATTGGCCGAACGGTTCGATCTTTCGCCCAGCTTGATCGAAGCGTTGGTCTGGCAGGAAAGTCGCTGGAAAGAAAACGCCGTTTCCCCGGTGGGGGCGCAGGGCCTTGCGCAGCTGATGCCGGGGACTGCGCGTTATCTCGGCGTGGACTCGCGCGATCCGTTCCAGAACCTTGAAGGCGGTGCGCGGTATCTGCGTGAACAGCTCGACCGGTTCGATGGCGACCTCGAAAAAGCGCTTGCAGCATATAATGCCGGGCCGGGCCGGGTTGAGCGTGCCGGCGGCATACCCAACATTCGCGAAACGCGGCAATACGTCGCTGCTATCATGGCGAGGCTGGCAAACCATTCCCGTCCGCCAGCGTATTGATATCAGGATCATTGGCGCTAGTTCGCCCTGAACCCAAGGAACACGAGTATCACGATGACGTCGCTTTTCCGCCTTCTTGCCCGTTTTTCCGCAACGCTGGCTTTCGCCATGATGCCTGCTGCGGCCTTTGCGCAAAGCGCAGATCCGGCCGGTTCCGGTCCCATCAACAATGCCTTGCTATGGCTGCAAGGCACGCTGCTGGGCACGGTGGCGACGACGGTTGCTGTCATGGCGGTAGCTGCCATCGGCTTCATGATGCTGACCGGCCGAATGAACTGGCGCTTCGGTGCGACCGTGATTGTCGGCGTATTTATCCTGTTTGGCGCGACAACGATCGTTGCCGGTATCCAGTCGGCTGCAGGGTAGAGCGAAAATGAGCGAGCTTGTCCGCAACCCGGTCCACCGCGCGCTCACCCGTCCGCAGATGTTTGCGGGCGTGACGATGAATTTTTTCATCATCAACCTGATGGTGACGACGATCGCGTTCCTCATCCTCAAAAGCTGGTGGATCTTGCCGGTGCCCGTGGTGATGCACGTCATCGGCTATTTTGCCAGCTTGCGCGAGCCACGAGTGTTTGACCTGTGGATCACCAAGGTCAGCAAATGCCCACGTGTGCCCAATTTCAAGCGCTGGGGATGCAATTCCTATGCCCCGTAAGGACGCCTCGTCATGGTAAAGTGGATCGGCGCCGCCGCATGGAGCGCCAAGGAAGCCCGCGTCGGCGACCGCCTGCCGTATGCGCGGCTGGTCGATGACAATACTGTGCTGCTGCGAGACGGCAGCGTGATGAGCACGATCCAGGTGCCAGGGCTTTTGTTCGAAACTGAGGATTCGGACGCGTTGAATGCCCATGCTGCCACACGCGAAGTGATGCTGCGCAGCACGCTCGATGCGCGTTTCGTGATGTATCACCATGTGATTCGCCGCCGGGTCGAAGTCGAGCTCGACGCCGAATTTCCCGATGCCTTGTCGCGCCACATCGATGCGCGTTGGAAACAGCGGTTGGCGGGCGGATCCTTGTTCATCAACGATCAGTTCGTCACGCTGATCCGCCGTCCTGCACGCGGCAAGACGGGACTGCCCGAACGCACAGCTAAATTCTTTTCGAAAAGTCGTCGTCAGGAAGAGCCTGAGGCCGATCCCAAAGATATCCGCAGTCTCAAGGCGGCCATAACGGGCCTTGTCGCCAGTTTGCAGAATTATGGCGCTGCGGTGCTTGGGGATTACCAATCGCCGGGTTCAGATCAGGGCGGCACCAATTCGGAAATGCTCGAACTGCTGTCGGCGCTGTTCAATGGTGAGATGCGTCCGGTGCGCCGCCCATCGCCCGAAACCGATATCGGTCACATGCTGCCTTACCGCCGCGCAAGCTTCGGTCTGGATGCAATGGAACTGCGCGGATCGGCTGCGCCAGACTTTGCCGCCATTCTCGGTTTGAAAGATTACCCCGAGGCAACATCGCCCGGACTGCTCGACAATCTGCTGCGCCTGCCGTTCGAGATGGTCGTCACAGAAAGCTACGCCCCCAACGAACGCACCACGGCCAAGGAACGCATCGATCTTGCGCTGCGCCGTTCACGTTCCGTGGACGAGGAAGCTGCGGCCGAACGCAACGAAATGCTCGCCGCGCGCGACGCGTTGGGCAATGGCGCGGTTGGCTTTGGCGATCACCATCTGACTGTTCTGGTGCGCGAGCGGACTTTGCCCGCATTGGATGACGCAATGGCGTCCTGTGCCGCCGCGCTGGCGGATACTGGTGCGATAGCTGTGCGCGAGGACACGAACCTTGAACCGGCATTCTGGGCGCAGTTCCCGGGGAACGAGGAATACATCGTGCGCCGTGCGCTCATATCCTCGGCCAATATGGCAGGTTTCGGGTCTTTCCACGGCTTTGCGCTGGGGCAGGCGGGCGGCAATCACTGGGGCGATGCGGTAACGCTGCTGGAAACCACCAGCGCCACGCCGTTCTTCTTCAACTTCCATCACGGCGACCTTGGCAATTTCTCGGTCATCGGGCCGTCGGGTTCGGGCAAGACCGTGGTGATGAACTTCCTTGCCGCGCAGGCGCAAAAGTTCAAACCGCGAACCATCCTGTTCGACAAGGATCGCGGCGCAGAGCTATTTATTCGCGGGATCGGCGGACGCTATAGCCGCATCGCCCCGGGCGATCCGACCGGGTTCAACCCGCTAAGCCTGCCCGATAGCCCCGCCAACCGCGCTTTCTTGCGGGAATGGCTGGCGGTTCTGCTGAAAGCCGAAGGGCCCGAAGAGTTTTCGATCATCAGCGCTGCGGTCGATGCGACCTACGCCAATGATCCTTCGCTCAGGCGGCTGCGCCACTTCAAGGAACTTCTGGCCGGGGCGCGCCGGCCGCAACCGGGCGATCTGGCCGACCGGCTCGCGGCGTGGATCGGTTCGCCATCGGGTGACGGCGGCGAGCATGCTTGGTTGTTTGACAATGACCGCGACCGGCTTGACCTGTCGGAGCGCGTGCTCGGCTTCGACATGACCGCGCTGCTAGAAAACCCGCGGCTGCGTACGCCGACGATGATGTATCTGTTCCACCGCATCGACGAGCGGCTGGACGGGCAGCCGACCATGATCCTGATCGATGAAGGCTGGAAGGCGCTGGATGACGAGGTCTTCGCCGCGCGCATCCGCGACTGGCTGAAGACGCTGCGTAAACGCAACGCACTTGTCGGGTTTGCCACGCAGTCGGCGCGCGATGCGCTCGACAGCCGTATTTCCACCGCGCTGGTCGAACAGACGGCGACGATGGTGTTCATGCCCAACAGCCGCGCCCGGCCGGAAGATTACTGCGATGGCTTCGGCCTGACAGATCATGAATTCGCATTGATCCGTTCACTCCCGGCGCACAGCCGGTGTTTCCTTGTCCGGCAGCCAGACGCCAGCGTCGTGGTGCGGCTTGACCTTTCGGGATCGCCTGAGGTTCTCACGATCCTGTCCGGCCGTGAAAGTGCGGTGCGGCGGCTTGATCTGCTGCGAGAAGCGGTGGGTGATTCGCCTTCGGCCTGGTTCCCTGCCTTGACCGGAAAGGCGTGGCCCGACACCGGGGTTGGCGGTGTCGCCGCCGACGACGAAGCGATGTGGCAGGCAGCAGAATGACAACCGCATGTGACATGGCGGCACAGGCGATGGGCACCGGGGTGGCTTCGGCGCTGACCGCCGTTGACTGCATAGCCAGCACCGTCAGCGAACAGGCATTCAATCGCCTATTTGGCGCCGACGGGCAGCTGGCTTTCGCGCTGACGTTGCTGCTGGGCCTGTATGTCGGATTCTTCGGCATTTCGCTGATGCTTGGCCGATCCAATCTTGGGGTCCGCGCCTTGTTGCCGCGGATGATGACGCTCGGCCTGATTCTCACGTTCGCGACCAGTTTTGTTGCGTTTTCAACGATATTCTACAACATATTCATCGGCGGCCCGGATCAGATTGCAGGCATATTGACCGGGACACAGGGCGAAAGCGCAACAGCGGTCTTCGCGCAGAAACTTGATGTCGTCTTTCTTGCGATCCAGAAAGCGAGCGGCGAAACGAAAGATATCAGCGCATTTTCGCCATCCGGTATGATGTGGATGGGCGCAATGTTGTTGCTGCTGGGCACTGTGGGCTTGCTGGTCACCGCACGCATCGCGCTGGCGCTGCTGTTGGCGGTGGGGCCGATCTTTGTGGTGCTGGCGCTGTTCGAAGGGACACGCGGTCTGTTCACGGGTTGGCTCAAGGGGTTGACAATGATGGCGCTCGCCCCGCTGTTTGCAGTGCTCGGCGGGTCGATCATGCTGGAAATGGCCGTCCCGGTACTCGCGGCGCTCGTAGCGGTGCCGGGTCAGATCGACCAACAGGCAGCGATGGCCTTTTTCGTGATCGGCGCAGTGCATATGGCGCTGATGTTGCTGTCGCTTAAGGTGGCGTCGAGCATGGTCGCCGGATGGCAGGTGTTTGGGCTGGTTCCTGACAAGGAACGCGATCAAAGATCCGATAGCCCGCGGACAGTGGCGGCCCCGCAGCCGCTCGGCATGGCGCCGCGAAACACCAATATCGCGCCCACAACCCCTGGCGCCGCAGCACACCGCGTGGATATCGCCACTTTGCAGCCGGCAATTGCTGCAAACGACACCGGACCGGCAAGCAGCGTCTCACGCGAAACCCGCGTCTATGCGACCGGCGGTAGCAGCGGACAGGCCGCTCCGCTTAATCCCGCCACGTCGCGTACCCGCGGCATCGGCAACCGTTTCCGCTCGGCCTCGTCGGCCAAGCCTGCGCGCCCTACCAAGGCGTCACCCCCTTCGGAGACCTATCAATGACCCGCGCCTTGCTTCTCGCAAGCCTCGCCCTGACGATTGCTGTGCCTGTCCAAGCGCAGGATTATCGCCTGCAAACGCTCGTCTACAACGAAAACGCTGTCGTTCGGATCGATGGCAAGGTGAAGGTTCAGACCACGATCAAGTTTGCGCCCGACGAGATGATCGAAAACGTCGCGATCGGCGATTCTGCGGCGTGGCAGGTGCAGCCAAACAAGGCGCAAACAATCCTTTTCATCAAACCACTGGAAGTGAACGCTCGCACCAACATGACGGTGGTCACCGACAAGCGGACCTACCTGTTCGATCTGGTGGCTAGCCCGCGCAATTCCGCGCTTTATGTGATGCAGTTCCGCTATCCCGAGCTGGAAAAAGCGGCAGAGGAAGCACGTCTGGCCGCACTTGCGGAGGCGGAGGCTCAGGCCGCACGCGCGCTAGCGGATCCGGTCGAGGTAGCGTCCGCTGCCGATCCTTATGCCGTATCCGATCCAGCCAGCATGAACTTTGCGTGGGAAAGTGCGGGCTCACGCGAATTGCTGCCGTCTCGCGCCTATGACAATGGTGAAGCTGTCTTTCTTACCTGGCCGCAAGGCGTGGCGATCCCGGCAATTCTCGTAACGAACATCAAGGGTGAAGAAGGCCCGGTCAATTACACCGTTCGCGGCGAAACGCTGATCCTTGATAGCGTGCCACCGCAAATCATTCTGCGTTCCGGGCGCAATACCGCCACGCTTACCAACACTGGGCCGATGACACCATCAGCCCGCAGCGCTGGCCTGTCTGCGCCGCGCAAGAAAGGGTCATAAGCCGTGCCGACCCCGTTTCACTTCGCCAAGGAGAGCATCTGATGCGTCTGGCCAATCGCGTGCCGCCGAAAATGGGCGAGGGCATCAGCGGCGATCCACGTGAGCAGGAAAGCGCCGAAATCATCGATCTTGCCAGCCGTGCGGCATTTCCTGCCGTTACCGACCGCAAGGCCAAGAGCGATGGATTGCAGCTTTTTGCTGGCGTTGCCTTTATCGGTCTGGTCGGCGCGCTGACATTCTGGGCAATGAGCACGCCCGGCACACCTGAACCGCAAGGCATCGGCAATCCCGCTGTTGCGCCGCCGCAGGCCGCTGCTCCCGGTACTGTGCAGCCGGTGATGGATCCTGCGGTGCAACCCGGCGCCGTGGCTGTGACACCGCAAGTCGATCCGGCACCCATGCCGGTCTTTGCCAACAGCCCGGCAGTCAGCCCGGGCGTGTCGGTCAACCCTTACGGTAGCCCGCAACTGGTGTTTGATGCCAGCCGTTCCGCCGCAGGTTCGCGCCTTGCAGAAGCTCCGCTTGGCACGCCTTCGGCCGATGCAGCTGGCGATGTTGCCGGAAGCGGCGGCGCGGCTGCTTTTGCCGGACGCATTGGCGGGGTTGGCGGCGGCCCGGCGCAGGCGCGGGCGATGACGAACCCTTCGACCACTGTCACCGAAGGCACCCTGATCCCCGCGATCCTCGAAACCGCGATCAACACCGATGTGCCGGGTTATGTCCGTGCAGTGGTAAGTCAGGATGTGCGCAGCTTTGATGGGAAACGCGTGCTTGTCCCACGCTCATCGCGGCTCATCGGCCAGTATCAGGCGGGTGTGGAGCAAGGCCAGCGCCGGGCCTATGTGGTCTGGACGCGGCTGATCCGTCCTGATGGCGTGTCGGTCAATCTGGCTTCGCCTGCGATCGGATTTGACGGGACCACCGGGCTTGAAGGACAGGTCAACAGCCACTTCTTCAAACGTTTCGGATCGGGTTTGCTTCTCTCCGTGGTCGGCGGGTTGGGTGCGCTGGCGACCGGCGGTGTCGGCGGCGTCATTGTTGCCGGCGGAGCCCAGGGCGCGGCCAATTCGGCAGTCCAATCGCAGGGACAGATTAGCCCCACGATCCGGGTCCGCGCTGGAGAGCCCATCCGGGTGTACACCGCACGCGATCTTGATTTCACCACCGTAGCCAGCTGAAGACATGAGCGCGGACATCCACCGACTTGCTGCAGGAGAGGCCGATAGCGCCGTGCCGCTTTCGTCGGAGCGCAGCGTCTATCTGGACGCCTATCTCGCCCCATTCCGCCGCTGGCTTGACCGTGACACAGTGACGGAAATCATGGTCAACGGTCCGGGCGAAGTGTGGATCGAAGATGCGGCCAGCCCGGGGATGCAGCGCATCGTCACGCCCGAGATTGACGATCGGCTGGTACAGCGTCTGGCCGAACAGGTCGCGCGGGTCAGCCATCAGGGTATCAACCGCGAACACCCGCTTCTGGGCGCGACGCTGCCCGATGGTGCGCGTGTGCAGTTCTGCGGCCCGCCCGCCGCCCGTCGCCACTGGGTCATGGCGATCCGTCGTCACCGCCGGCTTGATCTTCCGCTGGACGCTTACGACACCGGACCTTTGGCGGGCGAGATGCAATATGATCTGCCAGACCCGCAAAAGGAGCCCATTGCATTTTTGCGGGCCGCGATCCGTGCGCGCAAGACGATCCTTATTTCTGGCGGCACCAGCACGGGCAAGACCACGTTTCTGAACGCCATGCTGGGTGAAATCCCGCGCGGCGAACGCGTGGTGATGGTCGAAGACACGCCTGAACTGAAATTCCCCGGCGACAATGCAGTGGGGCTGGTCGCGGTCAAGGGTGAACTGGGCGAAGCCAAGGTCACAGCCAACGAACTGCTGCAGGCCGCGTTGCGTTTGCGTCCCGACCGCATCGTGCTGGGTGAATTGCGCGGTGCAGAAAGTGTCAGCTTCCTTCGCGCAATCAATACCGGGCACCCGGGCAGCTTTTCAACGATCCACGCGAACAGCTTGCGCGGTGCGCTAGAACAGCTTTCGCTCATGGTGATGCAGACCGGAATTGGGCTGACCCGCAGCGACACCATCGCCTATGCCGCATCGGTGATTGATGTCCTCGTGCAACTTGGCCGCGATGCGAATGGCAAGCGCGGCATCACGCAGATTGCCCAAAGCCGCGACTTGCTGTGAACGCCGGAGCCTGACATTGATGTGACAAGCGCATCATCCTGATTTACACCGCAGAGCCGAGCGAACACATGCGCTGGTCAAGCGCCGTGACCCCAAGCGGCGCAAGGCAGAACAGGATAGCGATGAGCACGTCACCGACAGGCAGCGCGGATCAAACCGCAGGCGCGGCCCACATGCAAATGGCCGAACTTGCTCATGACGAGTCCCCTTATTTCAACCGTGAATTGTCGTGGCTTCAATTCAATCAGCGCGTGCTGGCGGAAGCCTGCAACGATCAGTACCCCTTGCTGGAAAGGCTGAGATTCCTGTCAATTTCAGGCAGCAATCTCGATGAATTCATGATGATCCGCGTAGCCGGGTTGGTTGGGCAGGTGCAACGTGGCCTTGAAACCCCGTCGATCGACGGACGCAGCCCGATGCAGCAGTTGGCGGCGATCCGCGAAAAGCTGGTCGAACTCAGCGCCATCCAGCAGACGATCTGGCGTTCGGTGCAGGAAGGCCTGGCCCGGTCCGATATTCACATCGCGGATGAACAGCGTGTCAGCGCGGCGGCGCACAAGTGGCTGAAGACCTATTTCCTCAACGAAATCCTGCCGATCATTACGCCCCAGGCGCTTGATCCGGCACACCCGTTCCCCTTTGTCCAAAACGAAGGGATGGGCCTGCTGTTTACATTGACGCGTAACGCGGGCGGCGACCAGCTGATCGAAATGGTGCTGATCCCCAGCGCCCTGCCGCGTTTCGTGCGCGTGCCCGATGCGGTGTCGGGCAATGGCAGCGTCCTTTACATCTCGATTGCACGGCTGATCCAGCGTTACGCCGAGGCGCTGTTTCCCGGCTTCACCATTCAGGGTGACGGGTTGTTCCGGGTGCTGCGCGACAGCGATATCGAGATCGAGGAAGAGGCCGAAGATCTCGTCCGCACCTTCCGCAGCGCGATCCAGCGCCGCCGCCGGGGGCAAGTGATCCAGCTCGAAATCGAAGAGGATTTCGATCCCGCCGCCGAAGCTCTGTTGCTTGACCAGCTTGGGATCAATGAAGCGGCTCTGATCAAGACCGATGGCATGATCGGGATTGATGGCCTTGCTGAAATCGTCCGCGAAGACCGACCTGATCTGAAATTCGACGCCTATTCCCCGCGTTTTCCCGAGCGTATTCGCGAACATGACGGGGATGCTTTTTCCGCGATCCGTGAAAAGGACATCATTATCCACCACCCTTACGAAAGCTTCGAAGTGGTGGTGGATTTCATCCGTCAAGCCGCGGCAGATCCTGACGTGGTCGCGATTAAGCAGACGCTCTACCGTGCCGGATCGCAAAGCGCGGTGGTGGGGGCGCTGATCGAAGCCGCCGAAGCCGGCAAGTCCGTGACCGCCGTGGTCGAGCTGAAGGCCCGTTTCGATGAGGAACAGAACCTCAAATGGGCCAGCAAGCTGGAACGTGCGGGCGTGCAGGTGATTTATGGCTTCACCGACTGGAAAACGCACGCCAAGGTCGCAATGGTGGTGCGGCGCGAGGGGGACGGTTTCAAATCCTACTGCCACTTCGGCACTGGTAATTACCATCCGGTCACGGCCAAGATTTATACCGATCTCAGCTTCTTCACCGCCGATCCCAAGCTGGCGCGCGATGCGGCCAAGATGTTCAATTTCGTCACCGGATATGTCGAGCCGCACGCGCTGGAGCGCATCCACATCGCCCCAATCGATCTGCGGGAGGAAATCTACCGGCGCATCGATATTGAAATTGCCAATGCGCAAGCCGGCAAGCCGGCTGCGATCTGGTTCAAGTGCAACCAGCTGACCGATGAGGGCGTGATTGACCGGCTGTATGCCGCCAGCAATGCAGGTGTGCAGATCGAACTGGTCGTGCGCGGTATCTGTTCCCTTCGTCCCGGCATCATCGGGTATTCCGAGAATATCCGGGTCAAATCGATTATTGGCCGCTTTCTGGAACACAGCCGCATCTATGCCTTCGCCAACGGTCATGGCATGCCCAGCGCCCATACTGCGGTGTTCATTTCTTCGGCAGACATGATGAGCCGCAATCTTGATCGCCGGGTCGAATCCTTGATCCCGATCCTCAACCGAACCGTGCACGATCAGGTGCTCCAGCAGGTGCTGCTCGCCAACATGCTCGATACCGAACAAAGCTGGTGGTTGCACCCTGACGGAAGCTATTCCCGCATCACAGCGCAGGACGGGGCCAAATCATTCAACTGTCACCGCTATTTCATGACGAACCCTTCCTTGTCCGGGCGCGGCGGAGCATTGGAGGCCGGGGCGGTGCCCAAACTTAGTCTGCGACGGGGAGCAGTACGATGATCCGGGGACGGAGGCGGGAAACCGGCGACAGCGCATGGACCAGTAGCTCGGCCGAGCGTGCGATCATTGACATCGGTTCGAACACCGTGCGGCTCGTGGTCTATGGCGGCTCAACGCGCGCGCCTATCGTGCTGCTGAACGAAAAGGTGACGGCGAAACTAGGACGGGAGATCGCTTCGACGGGGAGGCTTGCGGACGAAGCGATGGCGCTCGCAATGCGCGGGCTCAAACGTTTCGCGCTGCTTCTTGGTGACTTGGGCATAAAGGATGTCGAAACCGTGGCGACCGCCGCGGTGCGCGATGCTGCCAATGGCCCCGAATTCGTTGAAGCCCTGCGCGCAGCCGGGCTCGAACCGCGGGTCATTTCGGGCGAGGAAGAAGCCTTGCTGAGCGCGCATGGTGTGATCGGCGCCTTTCCGGACGCGCGCGGCATGGTCGCGGATCTTGGCGGCGGAAGTCTGGAACTGGTGCGGGTGTGGGACGGCCAGACCAGCAGCGCTACCACGCTTCCCCTTGGCACCTTGCGCCTGGCCGATCATCGGCCCCCAGGCAGAAGATCCGAAGCGAACCGTGCAGAAATGCGGAAAAATCTCGACAAGGTAATCCGAAAAGGAGGGTGGGATCTGACCGCTACGCCAGCCTCGGATCATGGCACATTGTATTTGGTTGGGGGTACGTGGCGCGCGATGGCGGTGCTTGCCATGGAAGTATGCGACTATCCCCTCAGCGATCCGCATGGCTTTGCAATTGAGGCTGGCGCAGCCATGGAACTCGCCGGGCAAGTGGCAGCAAGCGAAAGCGACGCGCTGAAGGGCCGCGATCGGATTTCATCGATGCGAGCGGAAAAACTTCCTGATGCAGCAGTGCTGCTTCAGTCATTGCTGACACAAGTCGCCCCGCAACGTGTTGTGTTTTCATCCTGGGGCCTGCGCGAAGGTTTGCTGTATGATCGCTTGCCCGCGCATTCTAAGGCGCAAGACCCGCTACTGGCAGGCGTAGGGGTGTTTGCCAATCAACGCGGATCGTCGCTCACGCTGGCAACGCGCATGGCCGCCTGGACGCTTGATGCGGCGCCTGCGCGTGAACATGGAAGTGAACGGTTGCGGCTGGCTGCGACCATGCTCGCGTTGGCGGCCATGCAGATTGAGCCGAACATTCGTCTGCCCCAAGCGATCAATTGGGCACTGCACAAACGTTGGGTGGGGATCGATGGAAAAGGGCGCGCCATGCTGGCGGCTGCAATCGCTGCCAATGGCAATCAATTGAGCCACCCCTCTGAACTGCGTGCGCTGGCAGAGGATGCGGCGCTTGAGGAAGCAGTACGATGGGGGCTCGCGCTTCGGCTTGCACGGCGGCTGGGCGGACAATCGGCCCGTTCGCTGGAATCGAGCCGATTGGTGGTCGACGATGGGACACTGGTGCTGCGCCTGGCGGAAAGCCACGCGGACCTGTTTGGCCTGCCGACGGAAAAGGATATGAAGCTGCTCGCTGGCAGGCTGGGGATGGGGTGGCGCGTCGATGTTGTGGCGGAAAGCGCGCTTTAGCCGTTCTCGGCCTGACGAGACTTTGTAAAAGGTGAAAAGTCGGTGTCGATATCGTAAAGATCGACACCCTCGGCCGCCTTCAGCTTGCGTACTACCACATAGGTCACAGGGGTCAGCACCGCTTCCCATACGACCTTCAACGCCCAATTGGTCACCATCACGGTAAGCACTGCCTCGGTTGTCCAGATCCCGTAAAAGGCTACGGGATAGAAGATCAGGCTGTCCACCCCTTGCCCTACAAACGTTGATCCGATCGTGCGCGTCCATAAGGCACGGCCTTTCGTCCAGACCTTCATCTTGGCCATGACAAAGGAATTGACGAACTCACCCGCCCAGAACGCAGTGATCGATGCGACCACGATGCGCCATGTGCTGCCAAACACGCTTTCATAGGTCTGCTGGCAGATGTTTCCCGGTGCCGTTGACGTGGCGTCCCGCATTGTCAGCGTGCCCGATCCGGCACATTCCCAACCGGCAAACGGGGGAAGGGCGGTCACGACGAAGGACATGAACGCCAGAAACAGCATGGCGGCCGTGCCAACCCAGATGACTCGCCGCGCTTTGGCAAAGCCGTATATTTCGGTCAGGACATCGCCGATCACATATCCCAGCGGGAAAAACAGGATGCCCGCGCCGTAAATAAAGGTGCCATCCGCCGCGGGCCACCAGCCTTCAGGCCAGAACGGCACAGCAACAAAGGTCAGCTTGGCCGCCCCGATGATGTTTGACAGCAACAAGATCGCGACGAACGCAGCCATTACCAGATCGTAGTGACGAAATGTCACAGGCGCACGGCTGGTGGCGACAATTCGGTCGTCACGTTTGCGATCAAACGCAGACGCCGGATCGTCGTGAGCAGAGTTTTCCATCATAAGCCGAATTAGCGTGATTTGCCTACGCGGCAAAGCGCGCTATTGGGCTTGCGGCTGCGCGCCCGTAGCTCATCTGGATAGAGCGCGAGACTTCTAATCTTGAGGCAGCAGGTTCGAGTCCTGCCGGGCGCGCCATTTTTACCCTGCTATCGTACCATTCGGGTTCAACCCAATAGCGTGACCGCTTGCCGCTGAGGCGTAGATCGCTTCTATAAGGCGCAAGTCACGCAATCCCATTTCACCTGGCGTCAGTATGGGCGTGTTATCGCGGATCGCCCCGGCCAAATGATCGAGTTGACGAGCGAACTGCACTGTTGGATCACCCGGGTCGTAGGCTTTTTCATCTTGGCCTTTGTTCACTGTCAGAGTCAGGCCGTCATAATTTGTTGCCGGGCGCATCAGTAGCGAACCCGTGGTTCCTCGTGTCTCAACCATATTTAGTCCGGCGGAATCGTACGAAGTAACGATTTGCGCGCTTGCGCCGGAAGGAAAGTGCAACTGCGCCGCCACGTGTGCATAAATTTCAGTAAATCGTGGATCATCGACCGGTCTGAAAGTCGAAGCGCTGATCCGATCCGGCATCTCGCCCGATAGGTAAAGGGCGGCCTGAAGCCCATAGATCCCGTAATCTTCCAGCGGCCCGCCACCCGCCAGCGCCCGATTAACGCGCCAGTTATCGGATGGCGATGTCGGTCCCATACGATAGGAATGTTCGGTGCGGATCAGCCGGAGATCGCCAACGGCACTCTGCGACATCAACTCCATAGCCTTGCGGTTATAGGGTTCAAAATGGCAGCGATACGCGATCATCAGCTTACGATTGGCGCGGCGGCCGGCAGCGATCATGCGATCACATTCAGCGCTCGAAAGCGCCATGGGCTTTTCGCTCATGACATGCTTGCCAGCGGCAAAGGCCCGTTCTGCCCATTCGGCGTGCAGTCCAGTTGGAAGTACGATGTACACCGCTTCCACCGCGCGGTTGCCAGCAATCTCGGCAAACCGGTCGTAGGAGTAGCGAGATTCAGGGGGAACTCCGTATGCCTCGCCAACTTGCCGCAGTTTTTCAGGATTGCCGGATACCAGTGCTGAGATATGCGCTCGCTTGGCTTGCTCGACGCGCGGCATGATCTGCTTGAGCGCATAATCGCCGAGACCGATGATGGCGAAGCCAACGCTGTCAGGCCTGCCAGGAGCTGGAGGGGACGCAGGAAGTTCGGTGCCATTCGGCATAGGTTGACCGATCGCCACCGGGCTGCGCTGCTGGCCCAGCGCTACGGAGCCCGAAACCATCACGCTTGCCACTGCCGCAGTGCTACCCATTTCGATCAGCCTCCGCCGGGTTAGCCCATTTCCTATCGTCATCTCTGCCTCCTAGACTTGGAATTTACCATCAATTCGGCGAAGCACTGCGCTTTGCCCATCGAGCAAAGCTTTCGGCAGCAACGCGGCAGGAATATCTTGATAGCTGACTGGCCGCAAAAAGCGACCGATTGCCAGAGTGCCTACCGATGTGCTGCGGCCGTCTGAAGTGGCGGGGAATGGTCCCCCGTGAACCATTGCGTGAGTTACCTCCACACCTGTCGGCCAAGCATTTGCGATAATTCGCCCAGCCCGGGTTTCCAGAATCGGAAGCAGTTCGCGCGCACCAGCATGGTCTGCGGCGGCCATGTGAACCGTCGCGGTCAACTGGCCCTCCATGCGTTCGAGGATCGCGGCAACCTCGGAAAGATCGGAACAGGTGACGATGATCGAACTCGGTCCGAAGACCTCTTCGCCCAGCATTGGGGTAACGCGGAAGTCGGCGCCGCTGACGGTGAAGACATGCGCCTGTCCGCAGGCGCCTGCACCTTGCGCGCCGGTGCCCACCAGCGTGGCGCCATGCGCGGCGATGGCTTCGATGCCCTTGGCATAGGCGCTCTGGATGCCGGCCGTCAGCATCGTCTGCGCTGGGATCGCGGCGAGCGCTTCACCGACTGCAGCGATGAAGCGCGTTGTCGCTTCGCCTTCCACTGCCAGGATTATTCCGGGATTGGTGCAGAACTGCCCTGCGCCCAGCGAAAGCGATCCGGCATAGGCGGCAGCGAGCGCTTCGGCGGCTTCCGCCATCCGGTGCGGCATCAGCACGACCGGATTGACGCTGCTCATCTCGGCATAGACCGGGATCGGGACAGGGCGCGCTGCGGCGTGGCCGACCAGCGCAAGCCCCCCGGCGCGCGAGCCGGTGAAGCCGACGGCGGTGATCCGCGGGTCCTTCACCAGCGCTTCGCCCAGCTCGTATCCGGTGCCGTTAAGCTGCGAGAACACACCGTCGGGAACACCCGCCTCGCGGATCGCCGCGAGGATCGCGCCGGCCACTAGTTCCGACGTGCCGGGATGGGCGGGGTGGCCTTTGACCACGACGCAGCAACCGGCCGCCAGCGCCGAGGCCGTGTCCCCGCCCGCGACCGAGAAGGCGAGCGGAAAGTTGCTCGCGCCGAACACTGCGACAGGGCCAAGCGGCACCATGCGCATCCTGAGGTCGGGCTTGGGCGGGGTGCGGTCGGGCATGGCATGATCGATGCGCAGCCCCTGCCAGCCGCCGTTCTCGATCTCGTCGGCAAACAGGCGCAGCTGACCCACGGTGCGGCCGCGCTCACCGTTCAGGCGGGCTTCGGGCAGGCCGCTTTCAGCCATGGCGCGCTGCGTGAGGGTATCGCCAAGCGCGTCGATCTTGTCCGCCATCAGCCGCAAGAA
The DNA here is from genome assembly GCF_042466465.1 of Erythrobacter sp. R86502. Taxonomy (NCBI): domain Bacteria; kingdom Pseudomonadati; phylum Pseudomonadota; class Alphaproteobacteria; order Sphingomonadales; family Erythrobacteraceae; genus Erythrobacter; species Erythrobacter sp. R86502. Next base: position 247,897 of record NZ_JAXHCJ010000001.1, read on the forward strand.
GGCGGCGCGTTCCGACAGCGGAAGACTGGCGAAGGTCGGCTGTGCCGCAGCCGCTGCGGCGCAGGCATCGGCAATGTCTGCCGCGCTTGCTTCAGCAAAGGGCGGGGTGAGCGATTCGCCGCCCGCCGCCGTCACTGCGGTAAAGGTCGTCGCCCCGCCGCGCCATTCGCCCGCGATCAGATTGTTGCCCGTCAACATGCCTATTCCTCTCAAAAGCCCGAAACCGAATTGTGAATAAAACGCGACTTGCCATCGCCTGCATTACGTGAAAGGTAGCGCTACCATAAACGACATGGGTTGCAACACGCAAACCCGGGGGAGAGGGATCTTGGAGATACAGCGCGAAGGCGCCAACATGGTGCTGATATCGGCAATCGTGGCGGTGGCGACCATCGGAGGCTTGCTGTTCGGGTACGACAGCGGCGCGGTCAACGGCACGCAGCCGGGGCTGAAACTGGCATTCGGATTGAGCGAAGGGGGGCTGGGCTTTACGGTCGGCTCGCTGCTCATCGGTTGTTTCATCGGCGCATTCTTTGCCGGCACGCTGGCAGACCAGATGGGCCGCCGCAATGTGATGCGGATCGCCGCAGTGCTGTTCCTGATCGGTGCGCTCATTCAGGGTATTACTCCCGATCACACGTTCTTCGTGATGGCGCGAATCGCTGGCGGCATGGCGGTGGGGGCGGCAAGCGTGTTGTCGCCCGCCTACATCGCCGAAGTCGCGCCTGCGAATATTCGCGGTCGGATGACCACGGTGCAGCAGATCATGATCATCACCGGCCTGACGCTGGCGTTCCTGGTGAACTACGCACTCGCGGCTGCTGCGGGGGATTCAACCGGCGCGTTCTGGGGAGGTATCCAGGCATGGCGCTGGATGTATCTGATGCAGGCCGTGCCTGCGGCGATCTTCCTTGCCGCATTGTTCTTCATCCCTGAGAGCCCGCGCTACCTGATCGGCAAGGGCCGCCATGACGAAGCACTGACGGTCCTTCAACGCCTGTTTGGCCCGACCGAAGCGACCGCCAAGCTAGCCGAAATTCGCGCCAGTTTCTCGGAAGATCACAAGCCCCGGCTTGCCGACGTGCTGGCGCCGGCCGGCACCAAGAGCTTTCTGGGGATGCGGCCGATCGTCTGGGTTGGGATCATGCTGGCAGTGTTCCAGCAGCTCGTCGGGATCAACGTAATCTTCTATTACGGCGCGACGCTGTGGCAGCTGGCAGGCTTTACCGAAAGCGATTCGCTCCTGATCAACATCGTATCGGGCGCAGTGTCGATTGCGGCCTGTTTCGTCACCATCGCAGTGATCGACAAGGTGGGCCGCAAGCCGCTGCTGCTGATCGGTTCGGCGGGGATGGCGGTAAGCCTGTTCGTGATGGTGTTCGTGTTCAATCAGGGCGGGCTCGATGCTGCCGGCAACCTCGTGCTGTCCGCCAGCCTCGGGACGGTCGCAGTGGTTGCAGCGAACCTCTATGTCATCTTCTTCAACGTCAGTTGGGGGCCGGTGATGTGGGTGATGCTGGCCGAGATGTTCCCCAACCAGATCCGCGGGTCGGCGCTGGCGGTGGCGGGCTTCTTCCAGTGGTTTGCCAACTATCTGATTGCTCAATCCTTCCCCCTGATGGCAGCCGGGATCGGTCTTGCCGCAAGCTACAGCTTCTATGCCGTGTGCGCGGTCATCAGCTTCTTTCTCGTCCAGCGGTTCATCGTCGAGACCAAGGGCAAGGAACTCGAGGAGATGGTCGGCTGATCCGCGCCATGATAGCGAGGAAGCCATGAGCGAGAATGCACCCGAGCCCGTCCGTGTCGTCGTCCTTGGCGGCGGCACGGCCGGCTGGATGACCGCGGCGGGGATCGCCAAACTGCTCCCCGGCCTTGCCAGCGTGCAACTGGTCGAAAGCGAGGAGATCGGCATCGTCGGTGTCGGCGAGGCGACGTTGCCGCATATTCGCGGCTTTGTCGAAAAGCTCGGGATCGACGAGGCGGCGTTCATGAAGGCCACTCATGCGACCTTCAAGCTGGGGATCGATTTCCGCGATTTTGGGCGGATCGGTGAAAGCTACATCCACCCTTTCGGATCGTTCGGTGAGGAGGTCGGCGGCGTCGGGTTCCACCACTATTGGCTGGAGCTGGCACGGCACGGCAAGGCCCGCGATCTGGGCGATTATTCGCTGGCGGTGACAGCGGCCAAGGCCAATCGCTTCCGCCCGCCATCGCAGGACGACAGTCTGGGCTCAACCTATGGCTATGCCTACCAGTTCGATGCGACGCTGTTCGGCCCCTTCATGCGCGAATTCGGCCTCGGCATCGGGATCACACGGCACGAAGGCCGGGTCGTCACGGTGGAACGCGACGGGGAGAGCGGCGATGTCATCGCGCTGATCCTCGCAGACGGGCGGCGGATCGAAGGCGATCTGTTCATCGATTGCTCGGGCTTCCGTTCGATCCTGCTGGGGCAGGAACTGGGCGTGCCTTGGGAGGACTGGACCCACTGGCTCCCGTGCGACCGCGCCGCGGCGATGCCCTGCACGCACGCGACAGACGACCTGCGTCCTTATACCACCGCCACCGCCATGCCCGCCGGGTGGCGCTGGCAGATCCCGCTCCAGCACCGGATGGGCAACGGCTACGTCTTTTCCAGCGCGCACATCTCGGAAGAACAGGCCTGCGATGCGATCCGCGCAAGCGCCGAAGGCACGCCGCTGGCCGATCCGCGCATTCTCAAGTTCCGGCCCGGTCGGCGCTCGCAATCGTGGAGCCACAATGTCATCGGTGTCGGGCTGGCGAGCGGATTTCTGGAGCCGCTCGAATCCACGTCGATCTATCTTGCACAGATGGCGATCACCTATCTGATCGAGCTGTTCCCGACAGACGGCGCACGGGTCGACCCGCGGGACCGGGCGGAATTCAATCGTCTGGTCGACATGGAATACGACCGGGTCAGGGACTTCCTGATCCTGCATTACAACGCCACCACGCGCGACGATTCCGAATTCTGGAATCATGTGCGCACAATGCAGGTGCCCGATAGCCTGGCTGACAAGTTGGAGCTGTGGCGCAAGGCCGCGCGGATCGAGAAATACTCGGACGGCCTGTTTTACGATGCCAGTTGGATCGCGGTTTATGTCGGGCAGGGGATGCTGCCTGAAGTCCACGATCCGCGTACCGCCTTGATTGCCCCAGAAGCGCTCGCCCGCGCCACTGAGCGGTTGCGGATGGCAATTACCGGCGAAGTCGCAACCATGCCTGGCCACCGCGACTATCTGTTGCGCGAGGCTGCCCGGCTCGCAGAGCCAGCATGAGCCAGCCACGCGAACCGCTGCGCCGGGTCGTTGTGGTGGGCGGCGGGCCGATTGGGGTGCTCGCTGCCATCGCCGTCCGCCGCGCTCTGCCGGGGTGCGAGGTCGTGGTGGTTGGCACTCCTGCGAGCCCCGCGGCATTTGCCGATACATCGCCAACATCCATGCCTTTCACCAACAAACTGCACGACCGCTTGGGCATTGAAGAAGCAGATATCGTCACCAAAGCGGGCGGGTCCTACCGCCTTGTCACGCGTTACGCTGGATGGGGCGCGGCGGGGCAGTCAGGCGTAATGCCATATGGCGACGTATTGGATCCCGTACTAAAGACCGCCTTCGCTCGCGATTGGAGACAGCAGCACCCGCCGGGCGACAAGCCGTCCGCGCATACAAGCGTCGCTCAGGTGCTGGCGGACGCTGGCCGATTTGTCCCGCCGCCATCAGGCATGCAGACGCCGCTTGCGTCTGTCGACTATGCGTTGCGCTGGCACACTTCTGCCTATCGTGCATTGCTAATCGAACACGCCAGCGCCCTAGGTATTACCTATGTGCAAGGTAGCTTTGATCGAATCGAGCCGGGGGATGGTGATACCATCGCGGCTGTTGGTCTTGTAGGCCAAGGTATCATCGCCGCGGACCTGTTCATCGATTGCAGTGGACCGCAAGCCACATTGCTCGCCGCACATCCCGACTTCGCTTTTGTGGATTGGTCCGCTGACCTCCCGACGCGCCATATATATCTGGCCCAACCATCAGCGCCCGTCATTTCGCTGGAAGACCGCGTTACACTGACAGCGACTGGGTGGATTACGGAAATTGCGGGGCGCGACGGTCTTCACATGTCCATCGGATCATGCGTCCAACTGGCACAGGGCGAGGCGGACATGCTGCTGCGCACGCCGGTGGCTGGAAAAATTGCCCTGACACCTGGGCGTGCGGTGACCCCCTGGGTGGGCAACATCATTGCGCTGGGTGACGCTGCCGCACGCTTTGAGCCACTGGGCCCCTTGCATATCGACCTTGCGCATCGTCAATTGGCGCTGCTGTTGGAAATGCTGCCGGGCCGTAACATCTCGCCCCTGGAACGCGCTGAATACAACCGTCGTTCCGGCTTGATGATGGACGGTGTAAAAGAAGTGGTCGCTTTGCATTTCGCATCGGCCGAAGCGCAACGTGTGTTCGGATCACGGGTGCTTCCGCAGCGGGTGGACTCGGTTATCGATCAATTTGTGCGCCGCGGCCGGATACCGTTCCGCGAAGAGATGCCATTGTTGGGACAGGAGCAATTTGCGTTGCTGGTGTCACTTGGATGGAACCCGGGCCTGCCACCTGCCGCCCGCATCCCAGACATCACCGCGGAAACACGCGCACGCGCTGAATTTGCATCGGCAGCACACGCTGCGCTATCCTATGCTCCACCGTACGGGGAATGGCTCGCTCGAGCGGTGAATGCTAGCCGAGCGCCTGCCGGATAACGCCCCGCATTCGGGCGAAACGTTCTGGCGAAGCAGGCCCTAGAATCCCCTTGGCGTGTTCCGGCAAGTGGGAAGCGGGATCGCCAGAAAAGATGTAGTAGTCCAAAATACCGCGCCATACCCGTCGCTGATCTTCGGGTAGGTGCCGGAATGCGAGTAGCGCTGAAAGCAGCCCATCGTAAGGGCTTCCGATTCCGTCGGGTTGCCCAGGTGTCCACCAATAATTGACCAAAATACTTATCGGATCGAGCGACTCGACCCCGTGCCACCAGCCATAAGGAATATAGATAGCGTCTCCTGGTTCCAATGTCGCAAATTCAGCATGCTTGGCGGCTTCTGCAAATCGGGGATAGCGGTTGAGATCGGGCGCCATCGGATCGACCATGCTGACCGGGATGCCCGCCGGGGTCAGCTCGAACGGGCCGGGATAGAGGCCAGTGATCTGCTCGGGCGGGTACAGCGTGAACCGCCGTCGCCCAGCAACGCAACAGGCGACGTTTTCCTTGGCATCGTAGTGCACGCCGACGCGAATGCGGTTACCGATCCAGATGCGCGGGGCCACTTCGGGCAACAGCGACAGCCGGTTATCACGCGCAAAGTAAGGCAGAAGGCTGACAATATCCTCTGACTGCACCGCCATAGCAGGAGGATCTGCCATGGCCGCCGCGCTGAGCAAATCATCAAGGAAGGTGTCCAACCTTCCACTGCCGCGAACAAAATTCAAACGGGTCAAATCGGGGGTGTAGAAGAACCGCCCATTTTCACTCGGCGCAGCGGCAATTGCGCCGACCGGTCGGGCAGCTGATTCGCGATTAAGGTAGGCTGCAATTTCTGCATCACCGGCATTAGCGGCGACGACAGAAGGCCAGTCAGCGACCTGTTTGCGGAGTACCACGGGCCGAACGGCAGCACGCAGCGCTGAAAATTCTTCGAGATCGATGGGCCCTGAAATCTCAGCCATCGGTGCAGGGGGCGGGACTAAGGTCATGCCGTTAGGTATTCTTCGACAGCAATTGCGCCGCCAATGGACCGCAGAAAGTCAGTTTGTCTCGGCAACTGCGTAACGGCTTGCGCGATCACGCCGCGAATATGCTCCAGCCGCTTGCGGGTTTCCGCCTCATCCAGCATCCGCGCCGCCGGGTGATACGACTGGGGTTTGACACCTTGATTCAGCATCACCGACAACCAGCTATCTTCGGTAAACAGTTCATTGTTCTCGCGGATGATCCGCCCTGACGAACCGAACAATTCAAGCTTTTCAGCCAGGCCATCGGGTGGCGGAAGGTTGCGACAATAGCGCCAGAATTCCGAATCATCTCTCTCGCTGGCGCGGTAGTGCAAAATCAGGAAGTCACGGATATCCCGGTATTCGCGCAAGGTTTCGTGGTTGAACCGGTCGCGCTCCACCGCACTAAATCCACTGTCGGGAAACAGCGCCAGCAATCGCGCAATGCCGGACTGTACCATGTGGATTGAAGTGGATTCCAGCGGTTCCAGAAAGCCTGCTGCCAAACCCAATGCGACCACATTGCGATCCCAAATCCGTACCCGATGCCCTGCCTTGAAAGCGATCTGATTGGGATCAGCTAAAGGCTTACCATCCAGGTTTGCCAGCAGCAGATCTGTGGCAGCGGTGCGATCAATATGGGACGACGAGAAGACGTGTCCATTGCCAATCCGGTGCTGAAGCGGAATGCGCCATTGCCATCCGGCGATACGCGCTGTGGAACGGGTGAGCGGTTCCATACGCCCGCCCAGCGTGCATGGGACAGCAACCGCAGAATCGCATGGCAGCCATTTGCTCCAGTCCGTAAACGGTACCTGCAGTGTCTGACCCAGCAACAAAGATCGGAAGCCCGAACAATCGATAAATAACTCGCCTTCGACGTCGCGCCCGTCTTCCAGGGTTACGCCGGTTACAAACCCGTTTTCGCCGTTTTGATTTACGGTGGTAATCCGCCCTTCGACCCGCGCGGCGCCTGCAGACTCGGCATAGCGCCGCAGGAACTGGGAATAACGCCCAGCGTCAAACTGAAAGGCATACGACAGCTTGGATAACGGCGATTTGGGATTGTCGGGACGGGGCCATGCAAATCGTCCCGCTTTCCCGGCCATTGCAGCAATCGAATATTCATCGATTTTGGAAGTGTCACCCAATTGTTGCCCGCGAAGCCAGAAATGCTGGAATTCAATCCCAAACATATCGATGCCAAAGCTACCGAACGGATGCACGTAGGCATGCCCGGGCCGTAACCAATCGACGAATTCGATACCCAGTTTGTATGTCGCCCGAGTTTCCCGCATGAAGTCAGCCTCTTCAAGGCCAAGCAGACGGTTAAATCCAATTATTTGCGGTATCGTCGCTTCGCCTACGCCGACTGTGCCGATCGCGTCGCTCTCAATCAGCGTGACAGACATACCGGGAAGGGCACCCAGCACTCTCATCAGTGCTGCAGCAGTCATCCATCCGGCGGTACCACCACCGACAATCACTATCTTGGTGACAGGTGGAGGCGAATTCATGATGCCGCCGCCTGCACTGCGGATATTTCGTGCCAACTGCCTGATCGCCTCAGAAAATCATCATGCGTGGGGAGCTTGCTGGCCACATCAGCGTAGGTGTTTCGCATTTGCGCCATGGCGGACGCAACCCGGGTTTCGTCGAGCGTATCAGCGATGGGATCGTGTGCCTGAGGCCAGATATTTTGTCCCAGCATCACCGCGACCCAGCTCGGAGCAGCAAACAATTCGGCATTTTCGCGGAACACCCGACCGCGATATGCCCAGAGTGCCATCTTACGCGAAAGGCTGTCAGGGATCGTCATATTTTAAATATAACGCCAAAATTCTGAATCATCGCGCTGTGTGGCCTTGTAATGAAGAATGACGAAATCGCGAACATCCTCAAAAAGATCGCGCATTCCACGATTGTATTCATCGCGTTCAATCGATCTGATCGGCAGGTCGGGAAACAATGCAAAAAGCCGTGCAATTCCATTCTGGATCAGGTGAATCGACGTCGATTCAAGCGGTTCGATAAAGCCAGATGATAGCCCGATGGCGACGACATTGTGGTTCCATGCCTTGCGCCGCATCCCCGTTTGGAACCGTAACCCACGCGGTTCAGCAAAGGGGGCGGTTTCAAGATGAGCAAGCAGAATCTCGCCGGCTTTATCATCGGCCATGAAAGCACTGGAATAGACGTGGCCGTTGCCTGTGCGGTGCTGCAACGGAATGCGCCATTGCCATCCAGCACTGTGAGCAGTGGCCCGGGTGAAAGGATCAGGCGGACCGGGGCTACGACTCGGCACGGCCAGCGCGCGGTCCATCGGTAGCCAATGGCTCCAGTCCTCATACCCCGTGTCGAGCGATTCTTCGATCAAAAGCCCGCGAAAGCCGGAGCAATCGATGAAAAGATCGCCTGAAATTACCGTACCGTTGTCTAGTATCACACTGTCGACATCGCCGGTTTGCGCGTTGCGATTTACGCGTGTAATTTGGCCTTCGATCCGGCGCACGCCTTGCCGTTCAGCCATGCGGCGCAGATATGCGGCATACAGCCCGGCATCGAAATGGTAAGCATATCCAAGTTCTTTAACGACTGATTGGGCGGCAGATGCAGGGCGGGCAAACCGCCCGAGCCCTGCGGCTGCTGCGCTCATCGAATACTCGTTGATGGTCCCAGCGCCTGCACCGGAACGAGCATATTCGCGCAGCCACAATTGGTGGAAGGGAATTCCGTGAAGATCCTGACCGTAGGTTCCAAATGGATGGAAATACCGGTCACCCCGACGCCCCCAGTTCACGAATTCGATGCCCAGCTTGTAAGTTCCGCGTGTTTCACGCAGAAAGTCAGCTTCCGGAATGTCGAGCATGGCGTTGAAGCTACGAATGGCCGGGATCGTCGCTTCCCCAACGCCGACGGTGCCGATGGCGTCGGATTCGATCAGGGTGATCGTACGGCGGCCATCGTCAAAGAAGCGTGACAGCGCAGCCGCAGCCATCCAGCCAGCGGTGCCACCTCCGACAATCACGACCTGTGCGAGGCGATCCGCGTTACCGATACCATTTCTCCCGGCCATCCTGCCCCCGTCTTATCTTCCGCATGGGATGTTGGCAAATTGCCACAGTATCCGTGCAAAAACGCGAAGACCTATTGTAAAGCGTTTCAGCCCTCGATAAGCCATCATCCCACAAGAGAGCAAGCTATCTAACAATAAATGATAGCGCTAACATGGGGAGGATCTAATGCGCATTTCGATGCAGCATCATGGCGTTCGGGTGGGTCGTCGTGATTCATGGTTCAAGAGCGCACTGCGCGCAGGGGCTTCCGCACTGGTCGTCAGCACCTCGATTGGTTCAAGCGTTGCCTATGCCCAGGACCAGCCTGTGCCAGAACCTGAAGTCGAAGACACAGCGACAGTTGATGAGCCGGTTAACGAAATCGTCGTCAGTGGCTTGCGCCAGTCACTCGCCAATGCGCAAAATATTAAGCGCGACGCTGATACCGTGGTTGATGCCATTACTGCCCAAGATATTGGTGCGCTTCCCGACCGGTCGGTCACTGAAGCGCTCCAGCGTGTTCCGGGTGTAGCCATCAACCGTTTCGCCGGATCGAACGATCCCGACCGTTTCTCGGTCGAAGGTTCCGGCGTGGTTGTGCGCGGGCTCAACTTCGTGCGTTCGGAATTCAATGGCCGCTCGGCTTTTGCCGCGGGCGTTGGCGGACAGGCGCTGAACTTTGCGGACGTTCCGGCGGAACTGCTCGGTTCGGTTGTCATCACCAAGAACGCGACCGCCGAAACCATCGAAGGTGGTCTGGCGGGCACGGTCAACCTCAACACCCGCAAGCCGTTCGATAACAACGGCCTGAAGATCGCTTTCGGTGCCGAGGGCAACTATGGCGATTTCCGCAAGGAATGGACGCCGACATTCTCGGGTCTGATCAGCAACACCTGGGATACGGACAAGGGCCGGTTCGGCCTGCTGCTCAGCGGTTCCTATTCCGAGATCAAAAGCCGTGCTGACGGCCTGCAGGTCACCAACTATCAGACCCGCGACGGCGCGCTGGTGAATGCTGCCAACGCCGAAGGCGTGCAGGTCTGTCGCAACCCCTTGCCGGGTAATACCGATACGTCGACCTTGCCGGGTGCGGGCGCCTTGTGCGGTTTCGCAGGAACGCCGGGGGCGGATGGCTTTGCCGACTATGCGGACTCGCGCGTCGCTCCGGTTGGCGGCCAGTTCCGCACGCAGGAATATGACCGCGAACGTCTGGGCTTTGCAGCTTCCGCGCAGTTTGAATCGATCGACGGACGGACTGTCATCACGGCCGAATACATCCGTTCGGACTCGACCAACCGTTCGGGCGAATACACCTACGAAACCGCGCCCGATCAGTCGGAATATACCACCTACCCAATCGGTTGCTTGCAGAACGCAGACGGCCCGACGCGGATCAATCCCGATGGCACGCCCGGCGATCCCACGTCGCGCGCCCAGTGCCCTGTCGGCGGTTTCACCGATTACGTGTACGATGAAGGCGGTCTTTTCCAGTCGGGCTACATCGTCAACACCAACAATGGCTGGCGCGGTGATCCGGCGCTGACTCCGTTCGTTCCGATCGGCGGTCAGCAGCAGTCGCTGGCACGGCGCCAGACCATCGATGAAGTCCTGAACCAGGATTACTCGCTAAACATGCGCACCGAGCTGACCGATCGCCTGACGATCGAGCTGGACGCGCAATATGCGACGTCGCGCAAGGAAAACCTCGATTTCAGCGTGTTCGGTTCGCTGTTCGCCGACCAGGAGCTCGACATTTCGGGTGACTTGCCCGAGGTGATTGCGCGCAAGCCGCAGTTCCTCGGTTACAACTGGTCGACGCCGGGTGAGGCTCTGGCCGGAGCGACCGAAGAGCAATATTTCAACGATCCGCGCTTCCAGTTCTGGCGCGCCGCCATGGATCACATCGAGGATAGCGAGGGCGAACAATATGCCTTCCAGGCGGACCTCGCCTATGAATTTGATGACGATGTCTTCCTGCGCCGCGCCAAGTTCGGAGCGCGCTATCAGGATCGCGAACAGACGGTGCGTTACACCACCTACAACTGGGGGATGCTGAGCGAAGTATGGTCCGGTTCGCGCCCGACCAACTTTGCCGACACGCCTGCCGAACTGTCCGAGCGTTACGAATTCCCGAACTTCTTCCGTGGTCAGGCTGCTGGCCCTCCGGGCGGGTTCTATTACGCGGGCGATCTGATCGGGGATTACCAGGGCGCGATTGCCGACTTCCAGTCCATCCAGGATATTTCGCGGACCCTGGGGAGCGCACCGACGTGGGTGCCGCTGTCCGGACGCCAGAATGCCATCGCCGGAACGCCTTACCTGCGTGAAGATATCCAGCCGCTGACGCAGCAGGATGCGGCGGCCTATCTGCAACTCGAATTCGGCAGCGATAACGTGTTTGGATCGATGCGGATGTCCGGCAATGTCGGCGTGCGTTACGTGAACACCAAGGTCAGGTCGGAAGGGTTCCTGGGTATTCCGAGCCAGCAGGCGCTGAATATCCTCGACCCGTTCGATGTGCGCTGCGCGGTTGGCGTGCCTGCCGGCGCGCCTCCCGGCACCGTTCCTTCCCGTCCAGGCGGCGTGTGCAACTTGGGCCCGCAAGGCTATGCTGAACTCCAGACCTTCTCCGGTAGCGGTACGGTTGACAGCAGCGGTCGCAATGTTGCCGACACGGACTACGATTTCTGGCTGCCGAGCATGAACCTCAAGCTTGGGGTTACAGATGACGTGATCGTCCGGTTTGCAGCCTCAAAGGTGCTGACCCGGCCCGACAACGCCAATATCCGCAATTTCCTGACCATTGGTCTGGGGCAGAGCGGCGAATTGACGGCGACGGCAGGCAACCCCTTCCTGCGTCCGGCCACGGCATGGCAGTTCGATGCCAGCGTGGAATGGTACTTCGATACGGTCGGCTCCTTGACGTTCAACGCCTTCTACAAGGACATCAAGGACTTCTTCTTCCAGAGCGTCAGCAATCGCCAGATCACCAGCAATGGCATCACCAAAGATGTGCTGGTGCGCGGTCCGGCGAACTTCGACGAAAGCGGCAAGATCAAGGGCTTCGAGCTGGCTTACCAGCAGACCTACGACTTCCTGCCCAAACCGCTCGATGGTCTGGGGGTTGCGGCCAACTACACCTATATCGAGAGCGAGGGCCTGCCCAACAGCTTCCTCAATACAGGTGAGCCGGTGGACCAGTCCACGGTCCCGCCGGGGAACCTGCCGTTGGAACAGCTGTCCAAGCACAACGTCAACGCGACGGTGTTCTACGAAAAGGGACCGATCTCGGTTCGGGCCGCCTACAACTGGCGTTCGCGCTTCCTGCTGACGCCGGCTGACGTGATCTTCCCGTTCTATTCGATCTTCAATGAATCGACCGGGCAGCTTGACGGGTCGATCTTCTTCAACCTGAACAAGAACGTCCGCGTGGGTGTGCAGGGCGTGAACCTGCTCAACGAAGTGACCCGTACGACACAGGCCTACACCGGCGATCCGAGTGTGCTGGCGCCGCGTTCGTTCTTCATGAACGACCGTCGCTTCTCCTTCATCCTCAGAGGCAATTTCTGACGGAGCTGATTGACTAGCAATCCTCAAGGAAAGGGCCCCATGGTATGTACCGTGGGGCCCTTTTTCGTTGCATTCCGCACCAAGCCTAGCCGTGACAACGGACAAAAAAGAGGCCCGGGCGATCAACCCGGGCCTTCAGGGGGGCGCCGCCGGCGAGGAGATCAGCCGGCAGCAGCCATGACATTGGCAAGCGCACTGCGCATCGGTTTGGCGCGGTATTGGGAATCGTAAGGGGTGCCGCGCACCTCCAGTCCGTCGCTGCGTTTGGCTGGATCGAACCCCTGCAACCAGTTGAACTTGTCAACCATCCCCCAGGCGAGCACATCGTCGAGGTGCGCGTCGTAATCGAGCATCACTTCGAAATAGCGCCGCGTGAAATCGGCGACCTTCTCGTCGCGGCGGGCGGTGTCGGCGGGGAGCGCGGTGTCCTTCACGTCGAACTCGGTGATCAGCAGGCGGTATCCCATGCCGGTGACCTCATCGAGGAAGCGGCGCCATTCGCGCTCGGCATAGGGGCCGACGCCGGTGGCAGGATCGATCGCGAACATCTCGATATGCGACTGGATGCCCAGCGCATCGACCGGGGTGCCGCGCTTCTTCAGCCCTTCGAGCAGCCGCAGCACATCGGCGCAGTGCTTCAGGTGCTGCGGTTCCCAGCTCATGTAGTCGTTGTAGACCAGCTGCGCGTCCGGCAGTTCGGCGCGCGCGGTGTGGAAGGCGAGGTCGAGCACGGCTTCCGGGCTGCCCATCGCGCGGCTCATGCTGGTTTCGATGGGCGCGTTGCGATCGTGGTCGATCGCTTCGTTGACCACATCGTAGCTGGTGATGATGCCCTTATAGCGCTGGGTGACGGTGCGGATATGTTCGGTCAGCAACCGCTCGGCTTCGCGCACCGGGTTGGCGCCGTAATCATAGGTGTTGAGCCATTCCGGAAACCATTGCGGGCGGTGCCACAGCAGGGTGTGGCCCCGCACGGGCAGGGCGTTTTCCTGTGCCCAGCGCACGATCTCGTCCATCCGGTCAAAATTGTAGGCGGTGGGCGAGGGGCGAACCGCCTGCCACTTCATCTCGTTTTCCGGGACGACGAGGCCACATTCCGCCTTGACGATCGCGGTGTAGGCCGGGTTCTGGATCGAGCCGCCATTGGGGTTGCCGGGATTGGACGCGATGGCGCTGCCGAACTTGCGGCCCTTGCGCGCAGCGATGGCGTGCAGGCTCGGCTGCGCACTGCCGGCAGGGCCGGATGCTGGCGGGGGCGTGGCGGCAGGGGCGGCCGTGCCGCTGGCGATACCGCCGGCGCAGCCGACCAGCGGCAGGGCCGCCAGTCCGGTGAGCGCGGCGCGGCGCGAAAAGGGAAAGGATGTGTCCATGTCAGATGATCTCCACGTCGAGCGGGGTCAGATTGGCCGCGCTGTTCCCCGCCCACAGTCGCACGGGGCCGGGCGGGTTGGTTTCGGCAAGATTTTCGTCCCAGATCGCCAGTTGGCGGACGGGAATGGTGAAGGTCAGCACCCGGCTTTCGCCCGGCTGGAGCGTCACCCGATGAAAGCCCTTGAGTTCGAGGACGGGACGGCTGACGGCAAGATCCGTGCGCGTGATGTAAAGCTGCACCACCTCGTCGCCTGCGCGTTTCCCGGTGTTGGTCACCGTGATCTGCGCGGTTACATCTTCGGTGCGGGCGAACCGGCGCTTGGCCGTGCGCGGGGCGGATATCTCGAAGCTGGTGTAGCTAAGCCCGTGGCCGAACGCGAACAGCGGGCTTTTGTCGTCGAACAGATAGCCGCGCCGCGCGCTGGGCTTGTGGTTGTAGAACAGCGGGATCTGGCCCGCATTGCGCACTACGCTGACAGGCAGCTTGGCGCCGGGATTGACGTCGCCCAGCAGCGCCTCGGCAACGGCTTGGCCGCCTTCCTGACCGGGATACCAGCATTCGAGCACGGCATCGGCCTTGGCGACGACATTGGGCCAACTGGGCGGTCGGCCATTGTAAGCGGTGACGATCAGCGGCTTGCCCAAGGCGGCGAGCGCATCGACCAGCGCGTTCTGTTCGCCGAGGATGTCGATGCCTGTGCGGTCGCCGAGGTGGTTTTTGGCAAAGCCTTCACGGCTGGTCTGCTCGGTGTCGCCGATCGCGAGGATGATGGTGTCCGCGGTCTTGGCAACCTCTACAGCCTTATCGATGAGGCGCAGGTTCTCGGCGCGGTCGGCGAGCGTCACTTCGTCGGCCGAGCGATCCTCGCTGGTGGTAATGAACACGCCTTGCGCGGTCACGAAGTCGGCCTCCGGCGCCACCATGCGCAACCCTTCGATCAGGCTGATGGTCTGCTTGGGAACGCTGGAATAGCCGCCCAGACGCGCGATGGCATGGTTCGGTCCGATCACCGCCACCCGGCCCATCTTCTGGCGATCAAGCGGCAACGCGCCCTTGTTGGTGAGCAGGCACACGCCCTTGCGCGCCGCTTCCAGCGCCAGCGCGCGGGCTTCGGCGTTGCCTGTGAGGCGCTCGGCCAGCGCGGCATTGCCATAGGGGTTTTCGAACAGTCCACAGCGGAACTTGAACGCCAGCATCCGGGCGCAGGCGGTGTCGATCAGCGTCTGCGGGATGCGGCCCGCGCGAACAGCCTTGTTGAGGGCGGCGAAGGCCTGCCCCTCGGGCAGTTCGCTGTCGACGCCGGCCTTGAGCGCCTGATGCGCCGCGTCTTCCAGATCGTGCGCGACATGGTGCAGCGTGGCGAGTTCGTGCACCCCGCCGTAATCGCTGGCGATGATGCCATCGAAGCCCCATTCGCCGCGCAGGACATCACCCAGCAGCCAGGCGTTGCCGTGCGACGGCACCCCGTCGATCTCGTTATAGCTCGGCATCACCGCGCCTACCGACGTGCGGCGCACGACTTCACGGAAGGGCGGGAAGAAGTTCTCGCGCAGTTCGCGCTCAGACAGCTGCGCCGGGGCGACGTTGTTGCCGCTTTCGGGCTGACCGTGACCGGTCATGTGCTTGAGCGTGGCGAAGACCTTGCCATCGGCCAACCGCTCGAACTTGCCCGGACCTTGCAGGCCTTCCACGGCGGCAACGCCCATTTCTGCGACGAGGTAGGGGTCTTCGCCCCAGGTTTCCTCGATCCGGCCCCAGCGCGGGTCGCGGACGATATCGACCACCGGAGACAGCACTAGCGGCACCCCGCGGGCGCGGGTTTCGCGGGCGATCACCGACTGCACGCGGCGCATCAGGTCGAGGTCGAACGATCCCGCCAGCGCAATCGCCTGCGGAAACATCGTTGCTTCGGTCGCCATGTAGCCGTGAAGCGATTCCTCATGCAGCAGCACGGGGATGCCGAGCCGCGTGTCCTCGACCGCCCAGCGTTGCAGCGCGTTGATGAAGGCGACCGTCTCGGCAGGCGTGCGCCAGCGTGCCGCGGTGCCCCCGGCCGCGCCGGTGATACCCGGCACACCGCGCTTGTCGCTGGGACGGGTGACATGGCCGATCCCGTCGGGGAAGGCTGCGCTGGCCTTGCTCGCGTCAAACGCCAGCCCGTCGATCATGTCCGCCTTGGCCGCCCACGCCGTGCGGATCTGCGCGACCTTCTCTTCCAGCGTCATGCGCGCCATCAGGTCGGCGACGCGCAAGGGGATGGGGGCAGCAGCGTCCTTGTAGACCGCCGCCCCTTGCGCGAACGCCGCAGGCGCCATCGTGACCGCCAGCACGGCAAGGCTGCCGCTTCCCAGCAGGCGCAGCGCATGCCGACGGGTCACGCTCATTGCGTCACCGTCAGCGTTACGCTCTGCACCTCCGCCAAATTCGCCCCGGTCATGATCGTGAAGGCGCCCGGTTCGATCACCTGCTCCATCGCGGTGTTCCACATCATGAAAGCACGCGGTTCGATGGTGATCGTCACGTTGCGGGTCTCGCCCGGCTGGAGCGTCACGCGGCTGAAGCCGACCAATTCCTTGACCGGCCGCGTGACCGAGCTGACCTCGTCGCGCAGATAGACCTGCACAACCTCGTCACCGGCGCGCTTGCCGGTGTTGGTGACGGGCACCGACACCGTCACGCCTTGCCCGGCCTTGATGCTGGCCGAGGAAAGCTGCGGCGCACCGAGCGTGAAGGTGGTGTAGCTCAGGCCGTAGCCGAACGGATAAAGCGGCGTCACCTCGTCGAACAGATAGCCGCGCCGGGCGCTCGGCTTGTGGTTGTAGAACATCGGCAGCTGGCCGACATTGCGCGCCACCGACACCGGCAACTTGCCGCCGGGGTTGACGTTGCCCAGCAGCGCATCGGCGATCGCCGTGCCCTGCTGTTCGCCCGCGTACCAGGTTTCGAGGATCGCATCGGCCTCGGCCGCGATCGTCGTGTAGCTGGGCGGTCGGCCGTTGATCAGCACCGCGACCACCGGCTTGCCGAGCGCCTTCAGTGCGGTGAACAATTCGTTCTGCTCGCCCACCAGATCGAGGCTGGTGCGGTCGCCCAGATGCCCTGCGGCCCAGCCTTCGCGGCTGGTCTTTTCGGTATCGCCGATGAACAGCACGATGGTGTCGGCGTCCTTGGCGACCTCCACTGCCTCGGCGATGCGGCGCAGGTTTTCGTCGCGGTCGCCCAGCTCCACCGGGTCATCCCACCAGTCGCTGTCGCCCTTGACGATCTCGACGCCCATGGAGTGGACGATGTTGGCGCGGTCACCGACGGCGGCGCGAATGCCTTGCAGCGGGGTGACGCTCGCGCGGGGCTCACCGTAATAGCCGCCCAGCCGCGCGACATCGGCGTTGGGGCCGATCACCGCGATGGTGGGCTTTTTGCCGCCCGAGGCAGGGATCGCCAGCGGCAGCGCGCCGTTGTTCTTGAGCAGAACCAGCGACTTTTCGGCCGCCTTGCGCGCCAGCGCGACGCCTTCCGCCCCGTTCGACGTCTGCGCCTTGGCCAGATCGGGCCAGGGGTTGTCAAACAGTCCGGCGTTGAACTTGGTGGTCAGCAACCGGCGTACCGCGTTGTCGATGGCGGCTTGCGGCACACGGCCTTCGCGCACGCTGGTCGCCAGGTCCTTGAAACCCGCACCTTCGGGCAGATCGACATCGACGCCGGCCAGCAGCGCGATTTCGCCCGCGCGGGCATTGTCGGGCGCGATATGGTGGAGGCGCGCCATGTCCTCGATTGCGTAGTAATCCGACACCACCGCGCCGCGATAACCCCACTCACCGCGCAACACGTCTTCCAG
The DNA here is from genome assembly GCF_042466465.1 of Erythrobacter sp. R86502. Classification (NCBI taxonomy): domain Bacteria; kingdom Pseudomonadati; phylum Pseudomonadota; class Alphaproteobacteria; order Sphingomonadales; family Erythrobacteraceae; genus Erythrobacter; species Erythrobacter sp. R86502. The sequence goes on from NZ_JAXHCJ010000001.1 coordinate 265,507, forward strand.
CAGCCACTTGTTGGCATGGCTCGGGATCCCGTCGATCTCGTTATAGCTTGCCATCACCGCGTCGATCTTGGTGCGCTTGACCACCTGTTCGAACGGCGGGAAGAACATTTCGCGCAACGTGCGCTCGCTGATCTGGGCGGGGCCGACATTGGTGCCGCTTTCGGGCTGGCCGTGGCCGGTCATGTGCTTGAGCGTCGCCATCACCTTGCCCGGCGCCAGCTTGCGGGTGGTGCCGGTGCCCATCAGCCCTTCGACCGAAGCCACACCCATTTCGCCCACCAGATAGGGGTCTTCGCCGAAGGTCTCCTCGATCCGGCCCCAGCGGGGATCGCGCGCGACATCCACCACGGGGGAGAGGACCGAGTGAACGCCGCGCGCGATGGTCTCGTCAGCAATCAGGGCATTAATGTCGCGGATGAGCGCGGGATCCCAGGTGCTGGCGAGGCCGATGGCCTGCGGAAAAGCGGTGGCATCCTTGGCGGCAAGGCCATGGAGCGATTCTTCGTGAAACAGGACGGGGATGCCGAGCCGGGTATTCTCCATGGCCCAGCGCTGTGCGTCGATGACGTACTGGATGCTGTCTTCGATATTCCGGCGCGGAACGACCCGCGGGGATGATGGCCCGGCGCGGTCCGAGGGGCGAGCGATCTGGCCGATGCCGTGCGGGAACTTGGCCGCAGCCTTGGCGGGATCGAACACGTCGCCTTCGCCCTGGATCTGGCCCTTGCTGTCCCAGATGGTGATGATCTGGGCGACCTTTTCATCCAGCGTCATGCGCGCCAGCAGGTCTTCGACGCGTTGTTCGGTCGGCAGGGCGGCGTTCCAGTAGGGCGCATCGCTCATTGCCCGTTCCACGGTGACTTGCTGCGCCTGGGCAACCGGTGCGGCAATCATGCCGAACGCTGCCAGACACACGCCAGCCGCCAGCGCGGCCCGCTTGATCGCTTTCATAAAATGTCCCTCTCCTGCCACGGCTGCTTGATTGGCAGCGCACGTTTTGCTCCCACAGCAACTTGACTGGCCGCCGTGGTGTGGTAGCGCTACCATGATGAGAGGGAGAGGCCTTGTCAACCGGCTTGCGATGATGGTCGCGGCGATGCTCGTGTCGGGCATTGCGGCGGCTAGTGCACGTGCGGAGGACGGTTACGACCTCTGGCTGCGGCACGCTCCGCTTGACGGTGAGGTACTGGCGCGGCTTGCCGCATTCGATGGGCCGATCACAGTCGATTCGGCCGATCCGACGGCGGCTCTGGCTGTTGACGAGCTGCGCCTTGGGCTGGACCGATTGCGGGGCGCTCAGGTACAGCCTTCTGACACCAGCAAGCCTGCCGCGTTCCAGTTCGAGTGTGACCATCGGGGCGTGAAAGCCGACGGTGCCTTTCGGGTCACGTCCAGCAGCAATCAGGTGCGGATCACGGCAGGCGCGCCGATAGGCTGCCTTTATGCCAGCTATGCGATCCTGCGCGAGTTGGGGCAGGGCGCCGACCCAGCCACGCTCGCGCTTGATGAAGCCCCCGCGATGCCGCTCAGGATGCTTAACCATTGGGACAATCCCGACGGGCATGTGGAGCGCGGTTATTCCGGGCGCTCGATCTTTGATTGGTGGCACCTGCCCGAAAAGCTCGATTCCCGGATGATCGATTATGCCCGCGCCAATGCCAGCATTGGCATCAACGCGGTGGCGGTGAACAACGTCAACGCCCGCGCCTTCATGCTGGAGCCGCGCTACATCGCGAAGCTCAAGCGGCTGGCCGATGCGTGGAGGCCCTATGGCATCCGCGTGTTCCTGTCGGCCCGGTTTAGTGCGCCCAAGGACATCGGCGGCCTCGCCACGGCGGACCCGCTCGACCCCGCGGTGCAGGCATGGTGGCAAGCCAAGGCGGATGAGATTTTTGCCGCCATCCCCGATTTCGGCGGCTTTCTGGTCAAGGCAAACAGCGAAGGGCAGCCCGGACCGCAGGATTACGGTCGCAGCCATGCCGACGGGGCCAACATGCTCGCCGCCGCGCTGGGCGACCGGGGCACAGTGATCTGGCGCGCCTTCGTCTATCAGGCGGAGGACACGACCGATCGCACGATGCAGGCCTATGACGAGTTCGTGCCGCTGGATGGTCGGTTCGCAGACAACGTGATCGTGCAGGTGAAAAACGGCCCGCTGGATTTCCAACCGCGCGAGCCCTTCCATCCGCTGTTCGGCGCCATGCCCGGGACGCGCCTGATGCTGGAGGCGCAGATCACCCGCGAATATCTCGGCCAGGCAATCGGCGTCGCCTATCTGGCACCTATGTGGAAAGAGGTGCTGAACGCCGATACCGGGCGGGGCGGCGCGGTGAGCGACATCGTCGCGCCCGTGGGCATGGCCGGGGTCGCCAACACCGGCAGCGACCGCAACTGGACCGGCACCCATTTCGATCAGGCCAGCTGGTATGCCTTCGGGCGGCTCGCGTGGAATCCGGCGCTCACCAGCGAAGCGATCGCGCGCGAATGGACGGCGCTGACCTTTACCCGGGCTCCCGAGCCGCTCCGGCGGATTGCCGCGATGATGGCGGGCAGCCGCGATATCGTTGCCCAGTATACGGCTCCCCTGGGCCTCGCGCACCTGATGGGCACCGGCCATCACTATGGTCCGGCGCCGTGGGTGTGCGATCTCGAACGGCCGGACTGGAACCCGTGCTATTACCACCGCGCCGACAGGCAGGGGATCGGCTTCGACCGCACCGCCGCAGGATCAAACGCGCTCGCGCAATATGCGCCCGGTGTCGCCGCGCGGTGGGCCGATCCGGCGACCATCGACAGCAAGTATCTGCTGTGGTTTCATCACGTTCCCTGGGATCGCCGTATCAAGGGCGGGGATACACTGTGGGAGCGCCTGAGCGCCGAATACGCCTGGGCCGAAATCAATTTGCGGGCACGCATGCAGGGATGGGAGGCCTTGCGCGATCACATCGATGCCGAACGCCACGCCGCCGTCGCCGCCGACATGGCCAGAGAGCTGAAGGACGCGCGGTGGTGGCGCGATGCGTCGATGGCCTATTGGCAGTCGGTCAACGGCCTGCCACTGCCGTCCGGCGCCCGGCCGATCCCCGAGCCTTTGGAAGCCTACAAGGCCCGCACCTTCCCGGAGGCGCCTGGGCAATGAACAACCCTCAGATTCAGGCAATGGTAGCGCCTATCATCGCGCTTGCTGACAATCGGGGCATGGCAGTATGGCCATAGCCATGACGAACGCGAACACCTCGATGGCCAAACCCGCCGCTCCCAGCCGCAAACGTGCCGCCCGGCGCAGCAATGCCGCGCCCACCATCACCGATGTCGCGCGCGAAGCGCAATGTTCGCCGATGACGGTCAGCCGCGTCATCAATGGCGAAGAGAATGTGCGCGAAGACACCAAGCAGAAAGTCCTGAGCGCGATTGCCAAGCTGAACTATGTGCCCAACCGCGCGGCACGTTCGCTAGCGGCGGGATCGCAACTGCGGATCGCGCTACTGTTCGACAATCCGTCCGCCTCCTATCTCAGCGAATTCCTGATGGGCGCGCTTGAAGAGGCGAGCCGCCGCGACATCTATCTGGTGGTGCAAACGTGCGAGAACACGGCGGAGGCGCAAAATGTGATCAAGAAGTTGCTCGACGGCGGGATCGAAGGTTTTATCCTTCCTCCGCCGCTGTGCGACGATCAGACCGTGCTCGATCTGATCCGGACGTCGGGTGGCATCGCGGTCGCGGTGGGGCCGGGCCGGGCCAGTGGCAGCCATGGCGCGGTGCTGATCGACGAATACCAGGCCGCCTACGACATGACCCGGCACATCATCGGTCTTGGACATGAACGGATCGGCTTCATCATCGGTAACCCCGAACAGGTGGCGAGCGGCCAGCGTCTGGAAGGCTATCGCGCTGCCATGGAGCAGGCCGGTCTGGCGATCGACAATGGCTTGATAGCGCAGGGCCAATTTACCTATCGGTCAGGCATGGTCGCCGCCGAAAAGCTGTTGAACGCCGCCCAGCGTCCCACGGCAATCTTCGCCTCGAACGACGATATGGCCGCTGCCACGGTCGCGATGGCGCACCGCCGGCATCTGGATGTGCCGAACGACATTACAGTGTGCGGTTTCGACGATACCGAGCTTGCCAGTTCGATCTGGCCGGAGCTGACCACCATCCGCCAGCCGATCCGCGAAATGACCGCCGAAGCGGTCGCGATGATCGCGCGCGTGCACAAGCAGAAGCCGCGCAGCACCCGCGCCAAGGCCGAACAATTGACGCTCGCCTACCAGCTTATCCGCCGCAACTCCGACGCCGGGCCAAGCCTTGCGTCATCATTCGACATACCCCCCGGGAGCCCATGACCGATACACCTGCACCCCGCCGCCTGCGTTCACGCGACTGGTTCGACAACCGTGAACGCATGGACATGACCGCGCTCTATCTCGAACGCTTCATGAATTACGGGGTGACACCCGAAGAGCTGCAAAGCGGCAAGCCGATCATCGGCATCGCACAAAGCGGCAGCGACCTCAGCCCCTGCAACCGCATCCATGTCGATCTGGCCAAGCGCACCCGCGACGGGATCCGCGATGCAGGCGGCATCCCGATCGAATTTCCGGTCCATCCGATCTTCGAGAACTGCCGTCGGCCAACGGCCGCGCTGGATCGCAATCTGTTGTATCTGGGGCTGGTGGAACTGCTGAACGGCTACCCGCTCGACGGCGTGGTGCTGACGACGGGGTGTGACAAGACAACGCCTTCGCAGATCATGGCAGCCTCCACCGTCGATATTCCCGCCATCGTCCTGTCGGGCGGCCCGATGCTCGACGGCTGGCATGAAGGCGAGCTGGTGGGTTCCGGCACCGTGATCTGGCGCAGCCGCCGCAAGCTGGCGGCGGGCGAGATCGACGAGGAGGAGTTCCTCAATCGCGCCACAAGCAGTGCGCCGAGCGCCGGGCACTGCAATTCGATGGGCACGGCCAGCACGATGAACGCGGTCGCCGAGGCGTTGGGATTGTCGCTGACGGGGTGCGCCGCAATCCCCGCGCCCTATCGCGAGCGCGGGCAGATGGCCTACCGCACCGGCCGTCGGATCGTCGAGATGGTGCTCGAAGACCTCAAACCCTCCGACATTCTGACACGCGCAGCCTTCGAGAACGCGATTGCGTGCGTAAGCGTGATCGGCGGGTCATCCAACGCCCAGCCGCACATCATGGCGATGGCGGCGCACGCCGGTGTAAGCCTTGAAACCGACATCTGGCAGGCGCACGGGTATGATCTGCCGCTGCTGGTCAATATGCAGCCCGCCGGTGCCTATTTGGGCGAACGCTTCCACCGTGCGGGCGGAGTGCCGGCCGCCCTGTGGGAGCTTCTGAACGCGGGCAAGCTGCACGGAGATGTCGTCACCTGCACCGGGCAGACGATGGCAGAAAATCTCGCTGGGGCGGAAAGCCCCGACCGCGAGATGATCCGCGCCTTTGATGATCCGCTGATCGACAAGGCGGGCTTCATGGTGCTGACCGGCAACCTGTTCGATTTCGCCATCATGAAGACATCGGTGATCGGCGCGGCGTTCCGCGAGCGTTATCTCTCGCGCCCCGGCTCCGAAGGCGTGTTTGAGGCACGCGCAATCATCTTCGACGGGTCAGACGATTACCACCACCGTATCAACGACCCCTCCCTCGGCATCGACGAGGATTGCATTCTGGTGATCCGCGGATCGGGCGTGATCGGCTGGCCCGGTAGCGCCGAGGTGGTCAACATGCAGCCGCCAGACGCGATGATCCGCGCAGGGAAACCGTGGCTGCCGACGCTGGGCGACGGGCGGCAATCGGGGACAAGCGACAGCCCTTCGATCCTCAATGTCAGCCCCGAAAGCGCGGTCGGCGGCGGGTTGTCGTGGCTGCGCACCGGAGACATGATCCGCGTCGATCTCAACACCCGCACCTGCGATGCGCTGGTCGACGAGGCGGAAATCGCCCGCCGCCGCGCCGAGGAAACCTGCCCGCCCGTGCCCGAAAGCCAGACTCCGTGGGAGGAACTCTACCGCGAGAAGACCGGGCAGTTGGCCGAAGGCGGCGTGATGGACTTTGCGCTCAAATATCGCGGAACGGCGAGAAAGCTGCCGCGGCACAATCACTGACCGGGGACGGACGGGAAAAAATCATGCGTCTGCTTTTGCCGCTCGCCGCGCTGCTGGCCGCGACTCCGCTCGCGGCTGAGGACGCACCGGGATCGAACCCGCTGTTCCGCGACCGCTTCACCGCCGACCCGGCCCCGCTGGTCGTGGGCGATACGCTGTGGCTCTATACCAGTCACGATGAAGCGGCCGATGGCGAGATGTTCAACATGAAGGAGTGGCTCGTCTGGTCGACCACCGACATGCGCAACTGGAAGGCGCATCCCCCGGTCATGGAGATCAAGGATTTCGCGTGGGCCTCGCATGATGCCTGGGCGGTGCAGGTAATCGAAAAGCACGGGCGCTTCTGGATGTATGCGCCGGTCGAGCATGACCAGACCAGGCCGGGCAAGGCCATCGGAGTCGCCGTAGCGGATCGGCCCGAAGGCCCCTTTGTCGATGCCAAGGGCTCGGCCCTCATCAGCAACGACATGACCCCCAAGGGCACGCACAGCTGGGAGGACATCGACCCCACCGTCTTCACGGACGATGATGGCACCACCTGGATCGCCTGGGGCAACCGCCAGTGCTACATCGCCCGGATGGGCGCCGACATGATCAGCATCGACGGGCCGATCCGCGAGATTACCCCGCCGCATTTCGAGGAGGGGCCGTGGCTGCACAAGCGCGGCGATCTCTACTACCTCACCTATGCTTCGCTGGACCGCAGCGATCACGAAAACGAGCGCGTGTCCTATGCCACCGCCACTTCACTTGATGGCCCGTGGACCTATCGCGGCGAGCTGACCGGATCGGGCGAGGGCAGCTTCACGATCCATCCGGGCATCGCCGAGTTCAAGGGCCAATGGTATCTGTTCCTCCACAATGCCGCGTTGACCATCGGGGATCGGCAGGGCGCGCTCGGCCGCCGGGCGGTGACGGTGGAGCATCTGACCTATAACGAGCACGGCCTGATGCGTCCCGTCACCCAGACCACCGCCGGGGTAACCGCGCCAAGGCCTTAAGCGGCGCTGGCTTCGATCCGCAGGCTCAGGTGCATGGTTTCTCCCGGCGCGCACAGCGTCATTGCGCCGGTGTTGGCGCCGTCGGGACAGTGGTTGACCGGCTCCAGACACAGGATCGCCGGATCGTCCGGGGCATAGAGGTGCAGGCCGGTGGCGCCCTGCGCCCGCAAACCGATGGTGCCGAGATCGTCGGTCACCCCGGCAACACCGTCCCAGTCGGTGAAGCAGTGGTCGATCAGTTCATCGGGCAGGCCAGCCCCTTTTGCGAAGGGCCCGAACCGGTCGGCTGGGAGAAGATCGCCCGTCGGGATCATGTCGGTGCCCACATCCACCACCTGCGCGGCGATAAACCGCAGGCGGCTACCGGGTCGCCGGCGCAGATAGGGGTGGAGACCGAGACCTGCGGGCATCAACCGCCCGGAGAGATTCGTGACTGACAAGGTGATCGTGCAGCCCGCGTCCGAGAGCGCAATCGTCTGGCGTGCTTCATAAGCCCAGGGCCAACCCGGCCCGGCGCCATCGTGGCGGTGCGCCAGTTCGCATGTATCCGACCCCTGGAACTCTACCGCCCAGTCCGATTGCCAGCCATGCCCGTGAATCGCATGAGGCTCGGGCAGGAAATTGCGGGCGAGAGCGACCATTGCGCCTTCCCAGGTGAAGCGGGCATCCGCGATGCGGTTGCACCACGGCACCATCGGAAAGCATGCCGCCTCGAGCGCGGAGTGCGCGCCGCTTGCCATTGACCGCAACACCGGTATGCCGCCAAAATCGAGCGCGCCCAGCAGCCCACCATGCGGCAGCACCCGTGCGCGCCAATTGCCGTGTTCCAGCTTGATTTCGGGCATGGTTGTCATCGTCGGGATGTGATCGCGCAAAGCCGGCCGTGCAAGGCTAGTTCGCGATGTCCAGCGCAAAGCCCGGGACCGGCATTGCGCCGCTGTCGACCAGATTGACCACCGGCGCATCGGCCCAGGCGTAGCGCACCCGGGTCGGCGTCATACCATCGGGAATGGCAATCACCATGCGGCTGCCTGCGAGCGTGGCCAGCGCGAACCGGCAGGTGCCCTCAGCGGCCTCGCACAATTCGACGCCCAGCGGATAGGTGCCGCCCTGCGCCTGCAATCCGCCTTCGATGCCCGTAAAGCTGACCGTGATCGCGCCTGCATCCCGCACCGCGCGTTCGGGCATCGGCAGGCTGCGGCCATTGAAGGCCTCGGCCAGACGCTTGCCCAGATCGTTCTTGTTGGCGGGGTGAATATCGGTCGGCTCGCCTAGGTCGATCGCGGTGACGAGCGCCGCATTGGCATCGGCCGCCACGGCGCGGCGCTGCTCATCGCGAAGCTGCGCCCAACCGGATTCGGCGGGGCTGGAGCGCCGCGCGCCGAAATCGGCCAGTTGCACCACCATCATCCGCGTCTGCGCCCCGAACTGTCGCCGCCATCCGGCAAACAGCGCGGCAAGTTTGGTATCATAGGCACCCTGGCCGGCATCAGTTTCCCCCTGATACCATGCCACGCCCGCCAGCCGCATGGTGCCGAGCGGTGCGATCATCGCATTGTGCATCACGCCAAGGCCAGCGTTGCTATCCCACGGCGCGCGCGGCGGCACGCCTGCGACCGGCGACCGAGCGTATTGCCAATCCGCGCCCAGCGGCACGCGCGCTCCGTTGGCGGCGGTGAAGTGCAAACGCTCCGGCCCGGCAAAGAACCCGCCGGTATCCCAGGAGTTATTGGCGGCGATCAGGATCGTGTTCACGCCCGCCTTCAGATGCTTGGCAGGCACGCGGTAGGTGCGCTCCACCCCCCAGCCGAAGGTGTACCCGACCGGATGCCCGTTGACGAAGGTCATATCCATGTCGTCAATCGCCCCGATCGCGAGGCTGCCGTCGCCGCTGGCCTGTTCGGGGGTGAGAGTGATGGTCTGCTTCAGCCAGACATTCGCGTTCGCATCCGTGTCGAGCCCGGTGCCGGTCCACTGGTTCCAGAACGAGAATTGCGGGATCGGCTTCCAGTCGAGACTGGCGGGATTGCGCCACGGCTCGCGGCCGCCATCGGCCTTGCGCCACCAGTCGAACCATTGCGGCGCGAAGGCCTGCGTGGCGGCATAGGGATCGCGGGCATAGAGGCCGAGCTGGTCCATCGCCGCATCGCCTTCGCGTTCGCGGGCACCTTGCGGATCGAACCAGGCGCGTGCGGCGCTGCCGCCCCAGTTGGAATGGATCAGGCCCACGGGTCTCGCAGGGTCCTTGCGACGCAGCGATTTCGCCATGTAGAAGCAGGCAGCGGAAAATTCGGCGACTGTGTCAGCGGCGGCAGCACGCCATGCCACCGCATTGGCAAACGCGGTCTGCGGCACCGGCGCGGTCGCCTTGGGTACCATCAGCAGCCGGATGCCATCATCGGCGGCGCGGCGAAGCTGCGTGTCGGCATCGAGCGCGCGGCTGACAGGCAGTTCCATGTTGGACTGCCCGCCGCACAGAAAGACGTTGCCGATGAGGATGTTGGTATAGGCTGTTGTTCCGCTTTGATCGCTGAGGGTCAGGGTGAGCGGCGTCGCAGTCGCGGCTTGCGCAGGCAGCGTGATGGCAAAGGCGCCGGACGCATCGCTGACCGCGCTGGCCCCGGCGGTGCCCAGCCGTGCTTCCACCTTGATCCTTGGCGCGGTGCGGCCAGACAGCGTCACGGGCTGACCCGATTGCAGCACCATATTGTCGCCGTAGGCCGGGCCGAGCGTGGGGTTCGATGCTGCGGCGACCGGCCACAGCATGGCAGCAACGATGGGCAGGCGCTTGAAGACGCCCTGGATCACGCGAGCTTCACCAAGGGCTGGGCAAATCCCGCGACCGGGGCGGGAAAGGCAAACAGGCTGCCAGCCTGCGGCTTTTGCGCCATGTCCTCACCCGACATGTTCTTGATCGCGGTGGTGACATAGGCGGTTTTGAAATCTGCCCCGCCAAACGCCATCTTGGTCACATCGCGCGCCGGGATCGGCACCGTGGCCACCAGATCGCCGGCGGGCGAATAGCGCGCAACGCAGCTGCCGTGATAGAGCCCGGTCCAGACATGATCCTCGGCATCGACCACCGGGCCATCGGGATAGGCTTCGGGGAATAGGGCGCCGGTATCGGCGAACAAGCGCGCTTCGCCGACGCCGTCCGCCGAAAGGTCGGCCACCATGATCGTCTAAGCCAGGGTATCGGTGAAATAGATCCGCGTTCCCGCCGCGTTGACCGCAGGGCCGTTGGTGATCGCAATGCCCGAAGGCCCGGCGGCGCGGATGGTCCCGCGATCGAAGACGTAGAAATGCCCGGTGGCCCCGCTTTCGGAATCGTCCATCGATCCGAACCAGACGCGGCCCCAAGGGTCGGTGCAGGCATCATTGAGGCGGTTGCCGGCAGGCTCGCCCGGCACCGAACTCAGCTTCGTAAAGGCGTCGGTTTCAGGGGCGAAGGTGTAGAGCCCGTCCTTCAATCCGCACAGCAGCAACCCGCCTTCGGCCGGCAGCGCCCAGCCGATCTGCTCGGGGGCCTCGGCAAAGCCGTTGCTGCCGTTGGCCGGGTCGAAATGCCACAGCCGGCGGCGTTTGATATCGACAAACCAGACAATGCCGCGGCCTGCATCCCACACGGCGCCTTCGCCGAGCAGGCTGTCGGCCGCGAGAACCGCGCTGACCGGCAGGTCTATCTCCATCCGGCATCCACCCAGTAATTGTGCGCGGTGCAATAGCGCGCGTCGTCCGAAGCAAGGAACAGCGCCATCGCGGCAATGTCAGCCGGCTGGATGCGGCCATCGAGGCACTGCGCGGCAACGATTTCCGCTTCGCCTTCGGGGGAATACCACTTCATCTGGCGCGGCGTCTGGACGTTGCCGGGGATGATCGCATTGACGCGGATGTTATCGCGCCCAAGTTCGCGCGCCAGGCTACGGGTGAGGCCTTCGATGGCGGCCTTGGCGGTCTGGTAGATGACCAGATCTGCAAGGCCCAGATGCCAGCTGATCGAACCCATGTTAACGATCGAACCGCCGCCTGCTTCCCGCATCATCGGCGCCACCGCCTTGGCCGCGAAGAACTGGTGCTTGAGGTTCACCGCCATCCGCTCGTCCCAATAGGCCGGGGTCACGTCTGCGAACTGGTGACGATCATCGCTCGCCGCATTGTTGATGAGCACATCACACCCGCCGATCAACCCTGTGAGGGTATCGATCTTGGAAATATAATCATCGGTATCGGTGATATCACAAGGCAGGAAATGCGGCGTGTTTTCCACACCGTCCAGCCTGCTGATCAACTGCTGGCTGGGGCTTTCCTGAATGTCGACAAAGCCCACGGCGGCACCCTGGCGTGCGAAGGCTTCGACCATGGCTTCCCCGATGCCAGAACCACCACCGCTGACAATCACCCGCCGCCCGATAAGGCTCGGATAGACCGCGTTGTGCACGCCGGCGCTGCTTGAATGCGCGTCCAAAATGTATCCCCATCCCTCTTTGCCGCGCCCGATGATCCCGTACAGGCGCGCCGTGTCAAATTGTGTTCTCGGACCGCTCAGATGCGGTCGATAAGCCCGCGTGACGCCAGATTGCGAACGAAAGCGGCTATCCCTATCGTCCATGCCGGTGCATCGCGCGATGTTGTGACGGTGTTGGTCAGCGCCCCCAGACGCCGCGATCGGATCGTCACCACATCGCCGACCTTGTGCGTGAACCCGGCACCCGGCGTGTCGCGATCCTGCGTCGGCGCGAACAGCGTTCCGCAGAACAGCACGAACCCGTCCGGATAGTGATGTTCGGACAGGCACTGCGCCACCAGATCGAGCGGATCGCGGCTGATCTGGCCCATCTCGTTGCGGCCTTCCAGCCGATAACCTTCGGGCCCTTCGATGGTAAGCTCCACATCGGCGCTGCGCACATCGTCAATCGTGAAATCGTCGTCGAACAGGCGGATGAAGGGGCCGATTGCGCAGCTGGCGTTGTTGTCCTTGGCCTTGGACAGCAGCAGTGCCGAGCGGCCTTCGAAATCGCGCAAATTGACGTCATTGCCGAGCGCCGCGCCGACAACTTCACCCGCAGCATCGCACACCAGCACCACTTCGGGTTCAGGGTTGTTCCAGTCCGAATCCGACCGCACCCCGACGGGCGCGCCGGTGCCGACTGCGGACAGGGTTGGCGCCTTGGAGAAGATCTCCGCGTCAGGACCGATCGCGACTTCGAGATATTGCGACCACATCCCCGCTTCGATCAACGCGTCCTTGAGCTGGGCCGCAGCCTCGCTTCCCGGCACGACCGAGCGGATGCCTGATCCGATGTGCTCTTCGAGCTGTCCGCGGATCGCGGCAGCGGCGGAGGCATCGCCGCGGGCGCGCTCCTCGATCACGCGTTCGATCGCGGACAGGGCGAAGGTGACGCCGCTGGCCTTGATGGTCTGGAGATCGATCGGGGTGAGCAGCGTCCAGCCGTCGGGCAGACCGTCTTCGACAGACCCGATCGCCGTACCGCCGGTAAAGCTGCGCCGCGCGATGGCGCCGGACACCGTGCTGACGACCGGCGTCAGATCATAGAGGATCCCGCCTGCTATCGTGATGACGCACGGACCGTCAGGCGATTGCGCCCGCCCGATGAAATGACCCTGGCGGTAATCCGCCGGCAAACTTTCAAGTATCCTCATGGCCATTACTGGCTCTTGCCCTCTGTTGTGATAGCGCTACCATAAGCACACAATCGCGGGGCGGCAAGCCCCCAAAACACGGGATGGGAGCGAGGAAATGGCGATGGTTGGCAGGATAATGGCGGCAGCAGGTGCGCTGGTGCTGGCGGGTACGGGCGGGACGGCTTCGGCGCGCGATGTGGTCGCGAGTTTCGATTGGCTCTCCTACGAAGCGACGGGGGAAGCGGCGTCTGTTCCCGACGGTCAGTTCCAAAATCCGGTGATCCCGGGCTTCCACCCCGACCCGTCGATCGTGCGGGTGGGGGATGATTTCTACGCCGTCACGTCGACCTTCAGCTTCTTTCCCGGCCTGCCGATCCTGCATAGCACGGATCTGGTCAACTGGCGATTGATCGGCAACGCGATCGATCGTCCGACTCAGCTCGATTTCTCCGGGCTGGGGACCAATCGCGGTCTGTTTGCACCGGCGATCACGCATCACGATGGCACGTTCTGGATCGTGAACACCTGCATCGAATGCGGCGGCAATTTCGTCATCACCGCCAAGGACCCCGCCGGCCCGTGGAGCGATCCGATGTGGCTCGATTTTGGCGGGATCGACCCTTCGCTGTTCTTCGATACCGACGGGAAGGCCTGGATCGTCTACAACGATGCGCCTCCCGGTGAGCCACGTTACGAAGGCCACCGTGCCTTGTGGATGCAGCAGTTCGATCTGGCGTCCAAGCGCGTGCTGCCCGAGCGGACCTTGCTGGTCGATGGCGGGGTCGATCCTGCCGCCAACCCGATCTGGGCCGAAGGGCCGCACATCTACAAGGTGGGCGAGTGGTATTACCTGCTCACGGCCGAAGGCGGCACGGCCGACCAGCATTCGCAGACGATCTACCGTTCGCGCGCGGTCACCGGTCCCTACACCCCGGGGCCGTTCAACCCGATCCTGACCCAGCGCGATCTTCCTGCGGGCCGCCCCGACCGGGTGGAGGCGACCGGCCATGCCGATATCGTTGAATTGGACGACGGGACATGGTGGGGCGTGTTCCTCGCCACGCGGCCGTTTGCCGGCCAATCGACCTTGCTGGGGCGCGAAACGTTCCTGTTGCCGTTGCGGTGGCAGGATGGCTGGCCGCGTTTCCTCGACCGGCAGGAAGCGGTGCCGATGGTGCTGCCCAAGCCCAACCTGCCGGCCTCGGCTGCGTCGCAATGGGATCGCTGGCGCGAGGAATTCGACGGTGCGTTGTCGAACGAATGGATCGGTTTGCGCACCCCGGGTCAGGGCACGCAGTGGACGGCGCAGGACGGCGCGCTGCGCATGGTTGCTGGTCCAGCAGCGGCGGGCAGTCTGGGCAAGCCTGCCTTCACCGGGCGCCGGTTGCGGCATCACTCCGCCGAATTCACCACCCATCTGACCTTCACGCCCGAACGTGGCGGCGATTTTGCCGGGTTGCTCGCCTTCATGGACGAATCCCACTTCCTCACCGCCGGTAAACAGCGCGGGCGTCTGGTGGTGCGGATGCGGACAGCGCCGGATCAGGACGCGAGCGGCGTGATCATCGCTGAGACACCGCTTACTACCGAAGCTCCGATTGAGCTGAAGCTCGCATTTGATGGCGGCACTGCCACAGTGGCGTGGCGCTCGGCTGGTGAAACGTCTTGGCAAGCGGTGGGCGGCCCGATCAATGTCGAGCCGCTCGCTTCGGTCCATGCGGGATTGTTCACCGGGCTGGTGGTCGGCCCCTATGCGTTGTCGCCCGGATGATCGGTAGCGATGGGGCTAGTTGGTCTTGAAGACGTAGACCGGCCCCACCTCGACCTCCTGCGCCGCACCCGCGAAGTGGAGAGTCACGGTCGCGTCGCCCGCACCAAAGCCGCGCGTGGCGGTGAAGGGCAGGTTCACCATCTGCCAACGATCGCCGATCTTGAAGACCTTGTCACCGAAACCTTCGTAAGGCGGAATCGTGCCCTGGATGCGGGCATAGATCATGCCTTTGCCGTCTTCGGTCTGGGCGCTCACGGTCCGCGCGACCACGGCCACCATCAGCGTATCGCCCTCCTTCACATCCGGCAGGATCGGGATGGCGCTGGTCAGATCCCATCGATTTGCGCCGACCTGAGGGGTGGTGAAACGGGTCGCCTTTTGTAGCCAGATCTCGGGAACATCGATTGCTTGCCACGTGCCGCCGATACCGCCACTGGCCCAGCTTCGATCAATGGGATCATTGATCAGTTGCCCTGCGGTGCGCAGCGCATCGGGCATTTCGATACTGGCAGCGTCTTTCAGACTGGACGCGGGCGCGGCCGCTACGGCGGATTTCGCGACGATGGTGGGGGAGCCTTTGACTACGATCGCCTGACCGATCTCGATTGACTGCTTCGCCCCCGCCAATTGCAGCGCGACGATGGCATCGGCCTTGCGGATCCGCTTGTCGGCGCGGGCGGTGACTTCGTGCCATTCCCAGTCCGACCCGATCAGCACATTGGTGTCGCCAAAGCCGCCATAGGGCGCGGCATTCTCCTGAAACCGCACGCCGATTACGCCCTTCCCGTCGCTGCGTTCGGTGCTGACCACCCGGGCGTAAAAGCCAACCGTGACCTCGTCACCCGATTTGATCTCTGACAGCAGCGGGACATTGGCTGCAACGTCATATGCATTGGCGCCCTTCGCCTTGATATCGAACACACGTGCGGCGCCGCCGCCGGGGATGTCGGCTGCCTGACGCCCGCTTGATTCGTAGCCCGTGCCGTAACTTGCCCAGTCAATCCGAGTGGGATCGTTGATAAGATCGCCAGGCACCTGTTCGTCGAAGGCGGCAAGTTCGGGGGGGAGTTCAGCCCAAGCAGGCACGCAGAGCGCAAGAAGGACCGCGCCTGCGCCAAGGGTCATCGTTGTGAGCTTCATAATCCGCGTCTCCCTTTTGCTTCAGTCCTGTTCTTTCAGCCCAAGCGCGCCAAGCATGCCGGGAAGCCACCGTCGCTCCTTCTGGTCATAGAAGGGGAAGGTATTGGCATAGGCCCAGGTGCAAACGCCAATGCCTGTCGGAGCGAAAGCGTCGGTGATCATGCGATGGTATTTTACCCGGTCAGCCAGCGGGATATGCCGATCGAATGCGCCGACTTCGCCCATGAACGGGGTCTTGCCGGTTCGCGCAATATAGCTCAGGATACTGGCGACATCCTTGGCGAGCTGCGCGGCATCTTCAGTGGTCGGGAAAGCGCGCCCCACAGGCGGCATATCGGGTGCGGTCCATTCCGCGCCCTGATGCGTGTAAGTGAAGGGATCGTAATAGTGAAACGTGGGATGGATGTTCGGGTCCTCGGGCAACGGCAGAGTCTCCAGCGACTTGATCCCGCTCCAGTTTTCGCCCCCGACGATCACCGCGCGGGTGGGGTGAAGCGCGCGCACTTCCTTCAACGACGGGGCCAGCGTTTCCAGAAGGTTGGTGTGATTGAAGTTCTTGTGCGGTTCGTTTTCCAGCTCGAACCACAGCGTGTCTTCGGGATATCCGGCAAACCGCGTCGCGATCTGCTTCCACACGCCGCCGTGCCATGCCGCGACGCCCAGGGGATCGTCATGGATCGGATCGAAATGGTGGCTGTTGAGGATGACGTTGAGATCTTCGGCCAGTGCCCAGTCCACGATCTGCTGCACCCGGTCCATCCACTTGGGATCAACGGTGTAGGGTGCCTTGTCGCTCGACTTGTTGTGCCAGCGCACGGGGATGCGCACCGTGTTGAACCCGGCCGCCTTGATCCGTGCGAAATCGGCCTTGCTGGCCGCCGCGCCGCCCCAAGCCCCTTCGGTCTCGGGTTCGAGCGTGTTGCCCATGTTGATGCAGGTGCCGACCGGCAACGGCTTGGTGACGGCGACAGGCTGGGCGGCGAGCGCGCCGCTGATCGGCGCCAGCGTCATCGCGGCCACGGGCAGCAGGGCTGCGAGCATTGAGCGTTTCATCGGTCTCTCCCTTGGGTGCGGCCTTTGCGGCCTGCGTATCGTTCGATCGTCAGCGGCTCATCCGCATGGCAACACCTGCTCGGCGTCGCTGCCCAGCCGGACTTCAGCGATCGCGTAATCGGCCTTGCCCTGCGTCTCGAGCACGAAGGGCCGGGTCAGGCGGGCCACATCCGCGCCGGCATCGCGCAGGCATTTGAGCGGTATGCCGTAACGGACGTAGTCTTCGGTCTCGGGCAGGGTAACGGCGGCAAAGCCTTCGCTGCTCGGCCCGATCGCGCCGATGCGGACAGCATCGGGCGCGTCCCACACCCGCATCGTCACCAGCAGCATGACATCGCCATTGGTCTCGCGCGCCACAT
Source organism: Erythrobacter sp. R86502 (assembly GCF_042466465.1). Taxonomy (NCBI): domain Bacteria; kingdom Pseudomonadati; phylum Pseudomonadota; class Alphaproteobacteria; order Sphingomonadales; family Erythrobacteraceae; genus Erythrobacter; species Erythrobacter sp. R86502. The sequence goes on from NZ_JAXHCJ010000001.1 coordinate 282,598, forward strand.
CGACTGGATCGAGATTGCCGAGCTGCACGCTCGTCGTCCCGCCCGCGACGGCAAAGCGCCGCGCGCCTTCCTGCACTCTGTAGTTTTCGGCCGTAACCCGCATCCGCCCGCCAAAGGCCTCGGCCGGCTGGGTGGTGATGCGGGTTTCCAGCTCCGGCCCGTCGCCCGCCACCCACAGCGACCAGCGCGATGCGGGATTGCCGGCGGCAAACCATGTGCGGCTGTCGCCGCCGACTTCGCTGGCATCGAGTTCGGGCAGCGCCGTCCACGGTGTGGCGGACGCGCTGTAATCGAGCCCGAAGCCATAGGGGAACAGCACGCCGTCTGCCATCTGCGCCGCGCGCGGCCAATCGGCGGGCAGCGTGCCGGTGAAGTCATGCCGCGGCTTTCCGCGTCCATCACCCACCAGCACGTCAGCCACACCCGCGCCTTCACTACCAGGCAGCCATGCGACCACGAAGGCATCGGCGGCGTTGAGCGCGGGATTCACGTAGAGCGGGCGGCCGGTGATCATCACGGCGATCACCGGGATGCCTTGGGCCTGAAGCTTCTTCATCGTGGCATACGGTGCCGTCAGTTCGGGATCGAGCACCAGCGCGGCGCGGTCGCCCTGAAACTCGGCGTAGGGCGTCTCGCCGAAGACGACCACGGCGGCGTCAGGCTTGTCGGCGTAACTGCCATCGGGCGACAGCACAGCGCTGCCGCCGCCCGCCTCGACCGCCTGCTTGAAGCCGGTCCAGATCGAGGTCGCGCCGGGGAAGTGGCTGTTGTCGATACCCGTCCCCTGCCAGCTCAGCGTCCATCCGCCCGATTGCCGGGCAATGTCGTCGGCACCGTCGCCTGCGACCAGCAGCCGCTTGCCCGGCGCCAGCGGGAGCACGCCCTGGTTCTTCAACAGCACCAGCGACTTCCTCACCGCTTCGCGCGCCACCGCGCGGTGTTCGGGCGCGCCGAGCAATTCATACTGCCCTGAAAAGGGCCGGTCGGATGGCTTGCCGGCGTCGAACAGACCCAGCCGCGCTTTCACCCGCAGGATCCGCGCCACCGCCTCGTCGATCCGCGCCATCGGCACAGTGCCGGCCTTGGCCCGGGCCAGCAGGTCTTCGTAGATCGGCTTCCAGGTATCGGGCGCCATGTACATGTCGACGCCCGCCATTAGCGCCTGCGGGCACACCTCGTTGGTGCAGCCCGCGACCTGTCCGTGGGCGTTCCAGTCCGACACGACGAAGCCACCGAAATCCATCCGGTCCTTGAGCACGCCGGTGACGAGCGAGTGGTTGCCGGTCATCTTGACGCCCTGCCAGCTTGAAAAGCTGACCATCACGGTCGACACGCCCTCGGCAATCGCGGGGCCATAGGGGACGCCGTGAATGTCGCGCAGCGCCTCTTCCGAGATCGAGCTGTCGCCCTGATCGACGCCCTTGTCGGTGCCGCCATCGGCAAGGAAATGTTTGGTCGAGGCAATCACGTAAGGCCCGGCCAACAGGTTGTCGCCCGTGGGCGGCCCCTGCAGCCCGCGCACCATCGCGCCAACGTAGGAGGCGACCAGTTCGGGGTTGGAGGAATAGCCTTCGTAGGCGCGGCCCCAACGGAAGTCCTGCGGCACCGCGACCGTTGGCGCAAAGGTCCACTCCTGTCCGGTGACACGGATTTCCTTGGCGGTAACCGCGCCGATCTTCTCGATCAGCGCCGGATCGCGCATCGCGCCAAGCCCGATATTGTGCGGGAAGATCGTCGCGCCGATGATGTTGGAATGGCCGTGGACCGCGTCGGTGCCCCAGATGATCGGCACGCCGGCACCGCCATCGCTGCGGTCGACCGAGGCCAGGTAGAAGTCATCTGCCGCCTTCAGCCAATCGGGGGCTGGCGAAAGGTCGTTACCGTTAGGGCCGCTGTTGCCGCCGACGAGGATCGAGCCGAGCTTGTACTTTTTCACGTCGGCGGGCGTCACGCAGCACAAGTCCGCTTGGACCAACTGCCCGATCTTTTCCTCCACCGTCATCCGAGTGATCAGATCGCTGATCCGGGCCTCGTGCTCGGGACGGGTGGGGACGGGATAGGTGTAGGCCGGCCAGATGTCCGGGTCGGCGGTGCCCGGCGCGCCGGGCGGCGACGAGGTCGTCTCGGCCGATGCCATTGTCGAAATGCTCACAGCGCCAAGCAGCGCTGCGACGAGCCAAGCTCGTGCGTGGGCCTTGTGGCCTGTCATGTCCCTCTCCCTCGGCGGTGATGCTCACCGTCCCATCAGCTTTTGCTAACGCTAACATTGATGTTGGAAAATCTGCAACGGGAAGTCAATCGCAGTGCTGGGCGCTGATGCTGTGGAACCCGGATAAACCGGGGTCAAGTACACGATTACAGTGGTTTAAAGTAATCCAGAATACGTCTGCGCTAGTGCGAACGAAAAAATGATAGCGATACCATAATTAAGGACGGCGCCGACGCGGCGATTCGGTGCGACATGTTCAGAGGTCAGCCGCGGGCGACGGTTTCCAGCAACTCGCCTGTCACCGGGTAGCCCGCATCCGCGAGGATCGTCAGCCACGGCTTGCCGTCATGCTCCACCACCTGCGGCATTATCGTGCGCACCGGGATGGCTTCGGCCTGCGCGCGGGCTTCCTTGTATGAGCCGAACAGGGCAAGGCGTTCGAGATTGCGGCGGGTGGGGAAGATCAGCTTGATCTCGCCGCGCCCTGCCGCGTCGAGCGCGCCTTGCGCGCTGGTCCAGAACAGGTGGGTGTTTTCCGCATGGTCGATCGACACATCGACCGCGCCCGTGCCCAGATTGGCGAGGTAAAAGCGGGTGTCGTAGATCCGCGAGATCGCCTCGTTCTTGGGAAACCAGCGTGCGAACGGCGTGATCTGCGCCAGGTTGAGCTGCCAGCCAAAGGCGTCAAGCACGGGGGCAAGCGCGCCAGTCTGTGCCAACATTGTGCGGGCTTCAGCCGCGCGTGCTGCATCGATATCGCCCGCAAGCCCCAGCGCCAGCCCGGTTTCCTCCAAAGTTTCGCGCACGGCCGCGATCTGATGGGCTGCTTCATCGGGTGTCAGGCCGGTCTGCGCCGCCACTGTTTCTCCCAAAGCGTAATCAGCAGGGTCGACCCTGCCGCCCGGAAACACCGCCATACCGCCAGCAAAAGTCATGTTGCGCGAACGCACGGTCATCAACACCTCAGGCGCGCCGCCACCGGGGGCGTTGCGAAAGATGATGATGGTAGCGGCAGGAATGCCCTGGGGGCCGGAATCGCTGGGTAGATTGCTGGTCATCGCGGTGAAGGATGGCCTTGCGGCAGGCGCTTGCCAAGGGCCAAGGCGCGATCTTGCCGATTTGTGCGACGGGGTGTCGGGCTGCTTTACAACGCCGCATGACAGGCGGACGGGGTCGGGGCAAAAATTCCCGGATTTCCGTGATTTTTTAGATTTGGCACGCCTTGTGCTAGGTATGCAGCGGTCCCAATGGTCTTTGATTTGAGGCGCGCCCTTTTTGGTCTCCGGGCAGCGCCTCTTCCAAATGAAAAACGCTCCGCACTGGTCCTGCGGAGCGTTTTTTCTTTTCAGCTACAATGCGTTTGGACGCAGCCGTTTTTCTTGGCTTGGCGATAGCAAAAGCCGCTCATGCCGTGCGCGATCAAGCGACCTTGGTGACGCCGCTCTGATCCATCAGCTGCTGCAATTCGCCCGCTTCGAACATTTCCATCATGATGTCGCTGCCACCGACAAATTCGCCCTTAACATACAGTTGCGGGATAGTGGGCCAGTCCGAAAAGGCCTTGATGCCCTGACGGATTTCCATGTCCTGCAACACGTCGACGCTTTCATACGCGACGCCGCAGTGATCGAGGATTGCGATCGCACGGCTGGAAAAACCGCACTGCGGGAACAGCGGCGTGCCCTTCATGAACAGCACAACATCGTTGCTGGTGACGAGATCGGAAATGCGGGTATTGGCGTCGGACATGGTGCGTAGCGCCCCTGATAATTTGGGTGGTTGTTGCGAGATTACGTGGGGACCACGGTGGTCACTTGCAAGGCGTGCAGTTCGCCGCCCATGCGTCCGCCGAATGCGGCGTAGACCAGTTTGTGCTGTGCCACCCGGCTGAGCCCGGCAAATTGCGGCGCAGTCACCGTGGCGGCCCAATGGTCGTCATCCCCAGCCAGATCCCTCAGTTCAACCGTCGCCCCCGGCAAGGCGGCAAGGATAGCTTCTTCGATCGCGCTGGCGGACATGGGCATGGTTCAGACCCCGCCCAGCAGCTGGCGACGGGCTTCGACCGTCATTTCTTCCAGCTTTTCGCGGATGTCGGCTTCGCTGACATCGTTCTGCGCGGCGGTCAGGTCGCCCAGCAGCTTGCGCACCACGTCTTCATCGCCCGATTCTTCGAAATCGGCCTGCACCACAGCCTTGCTGTAGGCATCGGCTTCTTCGGGGGTCAGGTTCATCAACCCGGCGGCCCATTCACCCAGCAGGCGGTTACGGCGCGCTGCGATCCGAAAAGCGGTTTCGCCGTCGAGCGCGAATTTGGCTTCCTCAGCGCGTTCGCGGTCCTTGAAGTCGGTCATGTTGTACGTGTCCCTTCCGATACGATGTGATGCCGCGATAGGGCTGCGCGCACGGGGCTTCAAGCAGGAAGCCCGCGTGCGCGCTGTTTCAATCCATCGTTACCACAAGCTTGCCCACCGCTTCACGTGCTTCAAGCTTGGCGATCGCATCCCCGGCGCGGGCGAGGGGGAAGGTTTCGGAAACCAGCGGATCGATCTTGCCCGCCTTCATCAGGTCGAACAATTCATTTACCTGCGCATGGAAGGCTTCAGGCTCGCGCGCGGTGAACGCGCCCCAGAACACGCCGCAAATGTCGCAGGACTTCAGCAAAGTCAGGTTCAAGGGCATCTTGGCAATCCCGGCGGGGAAGCCGACCACAAGGAAGCGGCCCTCCCAGGCGATGGCGCGCAGGGCCGGTTCGGAATATTGGCCGCCGACAATGTCATAGACGATGTTGGCACCATCGGGCCCGCAGGCCTTCTTGAACGCTTCGGCAAGCGCCTTGGAGGCATCCTTGTCCATCGCTTCGCGTGGGTAGATGACGACGTCATCGGCCCCGGCCTTGCGCGCAACCTCGCCCTTGGCTTCGGATGAGACAGCGGCAACCACGCGCGCGCCGAATGCCTTGGAAAGCTCGATCGCGGACAAGCCCACGCCGCCCGCCGCGCCCAGGATCAGCACGGTGTCGCCCGCCTTGATGTGGCCGCGGTCCTTCAATCCATGGATCGTGGTGCCATAGGTCATCAGCAGGCTGGCCGCCTTTTCGAACGGCACGCCATCGGGAACCTTGAACATCCGATCGGCCGGCACGGCGATCTTTTCCGCAAGGCCGCCATTGCCGATCCCGGCCAGCACCCGGTCGCCTACTGCGAAGCCTTCGACACCTTCGCCGAGCGCTTCGATCACGCCCGAAATCTCGCCGCCGGGCGAGAAGGGGCGCTGCGGTTTGAACTGATACATGTCGCGGATAATCAGGCCATCGGGATAGTTGATCGCGCAGGCCTTCACTGCGACAAGCACTTCGCCGGCACCGGGGGTGGGGGTTTCCACCTCGTCGAGCGTCAGCGTCTCAGGCCCACCGGTGGCGTGGGTGCGAATGGCTTTCATGATGTCCTCTCCCTTTGTGGTATGTGTCAGGTGCCGGTGCCGCGCATCAGCCAGGGCTGTGCGTTGCTTCGGGCCGCCTCGAAATCGCCAATGGCCTCACCCCGCGCCATGGTCAGCCCCACCTCGTCGAGCCCGTTAAGCAGGCAATGGCGCCGGAACGGATCGATTTCGAAGGTAAAACGATCCTGATAGGGGGTGGTAACGGTCTGCTGTTCCAGATCGACGGTGATTGCCAGACCTTCACGTGCCACCTCCAGCAACCGGTCAACCGCTTCTTGCGGCAGGACTACCGGCAGGATGCCGTTCTTTACGGCGTTGCCGGAATGAATGTCGGAGAAGCTGGGTGCGATGACCGCGCGGATGCCAAGATCAAGCATCGCCCACGCGGCGTGTTCGCGGCTCGATCCGCAGCCGTAATTGTCCCCCGCGATCAGGATCGGCCCGCCCTTGTAGGCGGGATCATCAAAGACATTGCCCGGTTCCGCACGCAGCACCTCGAACGCGCCCGCGCCAAGCCCTTCGCGGCTGATGGTCTTGAGCCATTTGGCCGGGATAATGATGTCGGTGTCGACATTTTTCAGGCCCAGCGGAATGGCGCGGCCTTCGACGCGGGTCAGCGGTTGCATCGGGCAAACGTCCTCAATCGGTATAGGGCTCAATCGGTTTCGGGAGGTTCGCCTGACGGGATGGGGCCGGGCTGCGTGGGTTCGTTCTTCGGCTTGCGCTTGCTGGCATACATTAGGGCAGCGGCGATTGCGGCCGATCCGATGGCTCCGGCAGCGGCGATCGCGGCGTTGCGGGCGGTGTTAGATTTGGGCTTGTCGGTCATGTCAGTTCCATGCGCTTCACTGGTCGGCGTTTCAAGGGGCGGGGTCAGGCCAGCTCGCGAACATCGGCCAGCCGCCCGGTCACAGCGGCAGCCGCGGCCATCGCGGGCGAGACAAGATGCGTGCGCGCACCGGGCCCCTGGCGGCCAACGAAGTTGCGGTTGCTGGTCGAAGCGCAGCGTTCGCCCGGCGGCACCTTGTCGGGGTTCATGCCGAGGCACGCCGAGCACCCCGGCTCGCGCCATTCGAAGCCCGCTTCGGTGAAGATCCGGTCGAGGCCCTCATCTTCTGCCTGCGCCTTCACCAGGCCCGAACCGGGTACGACGATGGCCCAGCGCACATTGTCGGCCTTGTGGCGGCCTTTCAGGATCGCGGCGGCGGCACGCAGGTCTTCGATACGGCTGTTGGTACAGCTGCCGATAAAAACGTTCTCGATTGGCACCTCGGTCATCGGCGTGCCGGGGGTAAGGCCCATGTAATCGAGGCTTTTTTGCGCGGCGACACGCTTGCTTTCGTCAGCGAAGTCTTCGGGGTGCGGCACACGTCCGCCGATGGGCACCACGTCTTCGGGACTGGTGCCCCAAGTGACGCTGGGTTCGACTTCGGCGGCATCGATGGTCACGCTCTTGGCGAAGACTGCCCCTTCATCGGTGTGGAGCGTGCGCCAATAAGCGACCGCCGCGTCCCAATCATCACCTTGCGGCGCCATAGGGCGGCCCTTCAGATAGGCAAAGGTCACATCGTCCGGCGCAACCAGCCCGGCGCGCGCGCCCGCCTCGATGCTCATGTTGCAGACGGTGAGGCGCTCTTCAATCGTCATGCGCTCGAACACGCGTCCACGATATTCGATCACATAGCCGCTGCCGCCCGCCGCGCCAATGCGGCCGATGATATGCAGGATCAGGTCTTTCGCGCTGACACCGGGGCCAAGATCGCCGCGCACACGCACTTCCATTGGGGGTGATTGCTGAAGAAGCAGCGTTTGCGTGGCGAGCACGTGTTCGACCTCGCTCGTCCCGATTCCGAAAGCAAGGGCACCCAACCCGCCGTGACACGCGGTGTGCGAATCGCCGCAGACAATGGTGGTGCCGGGCAGCGAAAATCCCTGTTCGGGGCCCACCACATGAACGATCCCCTGCTCCTTGGCGGTGGCCGGGATGTAGCGGATGCCAAAATGCGGGGCATTGCGCGCCAGTGCAGCAAGCTGGGCTGCGCTTTCGGGATCGGCAATCGGTAGGGGCGCGCCATGGGCATCCAGCCGCGGCGTGGTGGGCAGATTGTGATCGGGCACCGCGAGCGTCAATTCGGGACGACGCACCGGGCGGCCTGCCACTCTGAGCGCCTCGAACGCCTGCGGACTGGTCACTTCGTGCACCAGATGGCGGTCTATGTAGATCAGCGCCGTGCCATCATCGCGGGTCTCCACGATATGCGCATCCCAGATCTTTTCATAAAGCGTGCGAGGGCGGCTGGCCATGGTCGCGGGGTCCATCACATCAGGGCAGGGGTGATGCCCCTTAGTCACGATTGCCAAGCGGTTGCAAGATTACGGCGCCAGACCTGCACGAGGTGATGGAATTTGTCATAATCTTGCGCTAGCTTACACGTATGTTAGCAACCGAATCTCCCGCCGCAGCCTTTTGTCATCCGATTACGGTTGAAGCGGCTGACATTGACTTCATGGGGCATGTCAACAATGCCCGCTATCTTGGGTGGGTTCAGGACGCGGTGCTGGCGCATTGGCGCGGGATCGCTCCGGCTGAAGACGTGGCAAGCAAGGCGTGGGTCGCGTTGAAGCACGAAATCACTTATCGCAAGCCCGCCTTCCTTGAAGACGACGTGATTGCGCAAACCGTGCTTGAACGGTTCAACGGCGCACGCGCATTCTATTCCACGCTGATCAAGCGCGGCGAAGAGGTGTTGGCCGAAGTGCAATCGTCATGGTGCTGTATCGACGCCCAGACGCTGCGTCCTGCGCGCATCGGTGAACACCTGCGCGAATTCTTTTTCCCCAAGGCGGAATAAAACGCACCTGGCGTCAGGTTAGCTGTGCGCGGTTTGTCTTGGCGCCTGCTTGACCAGATTTTGGCTTGCTCTACGTATTATCTGCGCAAAAATTATGGTCAATTGACCAAAAGTAGCGGCTTTGGTGACAGCCCCTGCTTGGACTCCGGCGTTTAAGGGTTGAATGGAATGGACGCGGCACCGGATTCCCTTGGATTGACGGATGATCACAAGACATTCGGTTTGAAGCTGGGGCGCATTGGTCTCATCGTTGTCAATTATTCGACCGATATTGTCACGCCCGATGAATTGGCCGCACATTTGTTCGGCCTGCAACCGGGTGAGCCGATCACACGTCATGCGTTCCATCAATGTATTCACCCCGATGACCGCGACCGGATTGTTTCGCACGTAGAAGATCTGATCAGCGCCAACGATCAGGACATTATCGAATTTACGCACCGCTTGCTGGATGCCGACGGTCAGGTCCGCTGGGTTCACGCACGCAAGCAGTTGTATCGTGAACCGGGAAGCACATCGGGCAAAGCGATTTCGGCTGTGGCCGCCGTGCAGGATATTACCGAACGCAAGAAGGCTGAAGAAACAGCACAATATTTGCTAAGAGAACTTCAGCACCGGACACTCAATGTTGCAACGATAAGCTCGTCCTTGGCCCGTATGGTCTATCAGGCCGGGGCGCACGATACGTTTTGGGAACGGTTCGAACCGCGCATCCGCAATCTGATCGAGAACATGCGACTGGATGCACGGGGCAAAAGGCTGGATTTGACGGGATCCCTCCAGCTGGCGCTGTCACCTTATCTCGATCACAACAGAAAAAACGTTGCCATTTCGGGCGATAAGGTCGCGCTTGATGCCCAGCAGTCGCAAACGCTGGCAATGGTGTTTCATGAACTTGCGACCAATTCGCTCAAATATGGTGCCCTGGGGCTACCGGATCGCGAGCTCAATATAACCTGGCGCTACGAGACGGATTCGATGGTGACGTTTTGCTGGAGCGAAGGTCGCCGCGAACCCGGACCCGCTCCGGATAGGGTGGGCTTTGGCACGCAGATCCTTGAAGATTTCGCATCGATGAGCTTGGGCGGAACATCGAAAAGGCGGTTCGACGATGATCGTTTCACGTATGAACTGCGCTTTCCTGTTCGTACATCGTTGGATGATTTGGGTGCGAACAACGCCCTGACCGAATCGTCAATTCTGGCCGATTACAAATGACTGCAAGCGCCAGCCAAAGCAGGAACTAACACGCCGTCTTCAAATTGCGGGACCGCTGATGATCTAAGTGCGGGTGGCTTCGCCCAAAAATTGCGGCGGACCAGCGCTCACCTTCACCAAGATGCTTGAGAACGGCCATTTCCTACGTCGTGCCGGCCACGCTAACCTGTCTGGCATGATCTGCGCCGGTTCCGTCAAACCTGTCGCTTTTACCACGCGCACCTCGCGAGGACAGGTTTTCCTTCCCAGGACAGTGTCTCATGTGTCTCCTACACGCCTGGGAAGCGCTTGCGGTTGGCGGCGATTGCGGGGACAATGGTGCCATCGGCTCCCGCTTCAGGGTGCAGCGTTGCAAAAGGCAGGTGAGGCATGGTCAAGGCAATCTGGAACGGCGCAGTGATCGCTGAAAGTGACGCAACCGTGGTGGTGGAAGGCAACCACTACTTTCCGCGATCCGACGTGCGCGGCGAATATCTGACCGATAGCGGCACGCAGACAAACTGCCCGTGGAAGGGCACGGCGTCCTACTATGCTCTCAACGTTGATGGCGCGGTCAATCCCGATGCAGCCTGGTATTACCCCGACCCCAAATCCGCTGCCGCTGACATTGCAGACCGCATCGCGTTCTGGAAAGGGGTTGAGGTGCGTTGATCCGCGCTGTGCGAAACCGATTTGCGCAGGAACGCCGGGGCCCTATACGCATCCCCATGCCCGTGCAGCGCGTATTTCCTTTGCAATGACCCCGCATCCCGCCCCTTCTTTCGCGCTGCCTGCACGCGGGTATCAGCGCGCCGTGGGCGCAGCGCTGGCGCTGGCGATTGCCGGAAGCTGGCTGGCGATCCACGCCTGGGGCATGTTCGTCTTCGAGATCAGCTGGACCAACTGGCCGCTCGCATTGGCAGTGGCGGTTGTGCAATGCTGGCTGTCGGTTGGGGTGTTCATCGTATGCCACGATGCGATGCATGGAAGCCTTGTCCCCGGCCAGCCGCGCATCAATGCCGCGATCGGCGCTGTGTTGCTGGCGCTGTATGCCGGGTTTGCGTGGCGGCAGCTGCGCGATGCGCATTTCGCGCATCACAAACTTGCCGGTAGCGCAGGCGATCCCGATTTCGACGAACATCATCCTGACAGTTTCCGGCATTGGTATGCCACGTTTTTCCGACGCTATTTCGGGTGGCGATCGCTGCTGTTCGTTCACACCGTGGTCGGATTTTACTGGCTGGTTCTGGATATTGCGATGGTACAGATCGTGTTGCTGTACGGGTTGCCCGCGCTGGGGTCATCGCTTCAGCTGTTCTACTTTGGCACCTTCCGCCCGCATCGTCATATCGAAGGCGAAGATGCGGCAGGCTTTGCTGACCGCCACAACACCCGTAGTGAGGAATTTGGCGTACTGGCCAGCCTCGCCACCTGTTTCCATTTCGGCTACCACCTCGAACACCATCGCCGCCCCGACGTGCCGTGGTGGGCGCTGCCGCGGGCGCGCCGGGCCGGGGTGGGCCAAATTGCATCGATTAAGAAGGTGCCTGCATGAGCTGGCTGGAAATCGTCCTGACCGTTCTGTCCTCGTTGATCGGGATGGAACTGTTCGCGTGGGTCGCGCATAAGTACATCATGCACGGCTGGGGCTGGGGCTGGCACCGCGACCATCACGAGCCGCATCATAACGTTTTGGAAAAGAACGACCTGTTCGCAGTCGTATTCGGCACGATCAATGCGGGCATGTACATTTACGGCGCGCTCTATTGGGACTGGCTGTGGTGGTTTGCCGTGGGAATTACGCTCTACGGCGTCATCTACACGCTGGTACACGACGGGTTGGTGCATCAGCGGTATTGGAAGTGGGTGCCGCGCAAGGGTTATGCCAAGCGCCTGGTGCAAGCGCACAAGCTGCACCACGCCACGATCGGCAAGGAAGGCGGGGTCAGCTTCGGCTTCGTCTTCGCGCGCGATCCGGCCAAGCTGAAGGCGGAACTGAAGCGGCAGAAGGAAGCCGGCGTTGCGGTAGTGCGCGACAGTGTCGGGGCGCCGGGGGGTGAGACGTTCGACGCGGTGGGCCGCAACCTCTAGGTCAGGGTCATTCCGCCGCCAGACGGGCAGCGTGTTCCTTGACCAGCGCGATCATGTTGGGAACGCCTTGCGTGCGGTTGCTCGACAGCTGATTCTTGAGCTCGAACGGGGCGAGCGCGCCCATGACGTCCATCTGCGCCACTTCGGCAGCAGGGCGGTCCTGCACCGCGGCGATGACCAGAGCGACAATGCCCTTGGTGATCGCAGCGTTGCTGTCGGCAAGGAAATGCAGCTTTCCTACTTCTGATCCCGCAGGATAGACCCACACCGCTGCTGAACATCCGCGCACCAGTGTCGCATCGGTCTTGAGCGCGTCCGGCATCGGTTCAAGCGCGCGGCCCAGTTCAATCAGCAGGCCATAGCGATCGTCGCCTTCGAGGAATTCGTACTCTTCAAGGATATCGGAAAGGGTGCGCATCCCGAAAGCGTTAGGCAGGCTGGATGAGAAACGGAAGGGGAGATTTGCCCGGTGATGCCATCAACCCTTAACCAGTGCGTCAGTTGACATGGAGCCAACCGAAGCTGGCGTGTTTACAGTTCGACGCCGCTGGCGATGGCTTCAAGCTTGCGGATGCGTTCCTTCAGATCGGCCAGTTCGATCCGTGCGGTTCCGATGCTGGAGCCTTCATCGGCGGCGGGGCGTGCGGCCGAGCGATCAAGCTCCTGCCGCTTCAGGTCGAGCCAGCCCTGCCAACCGCGCAGCAGCGCCGCGGCAATCACGATGACCGCGATCAGGCCCGATGTGGCCATGATCACGAAGGGGTCGAGAAGGGGCGTCATCATTCGCTCTGTTCCTCCTTGGATGCAACGCGCCCGGTCATGGCGCCGCGCAGGCTTTCGATCTCGGCGGCAATCGCGTCGGCGTTGCGCGCTTCCGAGCTGTTCTGGTCTGTGGCGATGCGTTCAAGCACGCGGACGCGCGCACGCAGATCGCCGAGTTCGCGGATGGCATCGGCCGAACCCTCGATCCGGCTGTCACCGGGATGCGCGGCCTTTTCGAGATGCTTCACCCGCTTGGACAATTCGCGGGTCTGGTCCGCAAGTTCTTCGCGCTGCTGGCGTTCGCGCCAGTACAATACGAACAGAACTAGCGAGACGATGGCCCACATGCTCATCAGGCTTCACCCTTGTCCCGGAGCCCGGACAGCGCACGGTCCCGCAGCGCGTCAATCTCTGCGCCAAGCTGATAGCCGCCGTCAGTCACGATGCGTTCGACATTCACCAAACGGTCCTTGATGCTGCCAAGCTCAGCGCGCAATTCGGCGTTTTCCTGCGTCAACAATGTCACGCGGTGCGCGGTTTCCTTGTCCGAGCCGGGCTTGAGCGACTGGCCCCACATGCCTTCGAGGGGGTAGCCGTTCTTAATCTTCATGCGGGTGGTCTGGAACGATGTCACGATGCCCGCTGCGCCCAGGGTAAAGGCGCCGGCAATGATCCATCCGAGATAAGGGAGGAAGTCGACAAATTCCATCACACGCGCTCCTTCTTGGCGAGGTTCAGCGGGACGCCGCCGGTGTCATCAAAGCGGCGGTTATCGCGCAGCGCCTCGATTTCGTCGGCGAGCGAATAGCCGCGATCGGTGACGATCTTTTCCAGCACGATCATGCGGTCCTGCATCGCGTCGAGCTTGTCGTGCAGGGCCTTGTTCTCGGCCTTGAGCCGCTCAGCTTCGGCGGTGTTCGAAGGTTCGACCTTGCGACCCCAGGAATCTTCCAGCGCATAGCCGTGCTTCGCGCGGATCCAGTTGTTGATCAGCCAGGCACCCAGGGCGAAGATCGCCATGACCGCGATGAAGAATGATTTTTCCATTTCCATCACACGCGCTCCTTCTTGTCCAAGCCAAGCGGTACACCGGGACCGTTTTCGTCTACTCGGCGCTGATCGCGCAGCGCCTCGATCTGGGTGGCGATATCGTAGCCACGGTCGGTGACAATGCGTTCTAGTACCTGCACCCGGTCCTCCAGCCGTTGAATGTGACTGGCATATTGCGCTGCCTTTTCGGCGGTTTCGGTGGCCACCGCCTTGGTTTGCAACTTGGCGACCTTTTCCTTGTGGTTTGTCCAGACCCCGAAGAAGCCGAGCAGAATGCCCAGAATCGGGATCATCAGCGCCATGTAGCCTTCCATAACTTCACTTCCCTGTTGCGTGGTTCCGGCTTAGCGCAGCCGTTCGATCTCTGCGGTCAGGCGGGGGTTGCTGCTGACATAGTGGTGTTCCACTGCGGCCAGGCGCCGGTCGATGTCGCGATAGGCTGCCCGGATTTCGCGCGCGGTGCGCTTGGGATTCTGACGCACGCCCTGCCAGTATTTCTGTTCGCTTTCGTCGCGGTAGAGATAGGGCGGCTTCTTGTTGAGCAGCATTCCGGCGATGAAATAGGCGATGATCGAAGGCCCGCCAGTGATGAAGATCGACAGCACGGCCAGCAGGCGCACCCACAGGACATTGATCCCGGTGTAATCGGCAATCCCGGCGCAAACGCCCATGATCTTGCCATTGTGCTTGTCACGGTAAAGCGAGGTGCGGGGGCTGTTCACAGGCGCAATCCTTTCTTTTCAGCGATCAGTGCTTCGAGTTCGCGAAGCTGCTGATTGTCCTTTTCGTTATCCGCAATCAGGCGGCGGGCGGGGCTGAATTCCGGATCGTCGCTGGCGACCAGCCGTTCGACGGTATCCATGCGTTCATCGAGCCGCTTGGCGAGGTTGTAGAGCTCTTCAAGGAGCACCTCGTCATCGGTGGTGATCGTGGCAGCCGTTTTCCATTTGGTGATGTAATGCATGATTACCCACGGCAGACCGATAAAGATCGCCGGAACTACGAAGATTTCGCTTCCAAAATCCATGGCTTATTCCCCTTGTCCCGGCGCGTCTTTGCCAAGCGCCTTTTTCATCGCGGCCAGTTCGTCATCGATGGCATCCGATCCGGCCAACGCGGCAATTTCATCCGACAGGCTGGGAGGGCCATCTTCGGCAATCCGCAGCGCATCGGCGCGGCCTTCTGCGTAATCGACCCGGCGTTCGAGCTGGTCAAAGCGGGCCAACGCTTCGTCGGTGCGTTCGGTGCTCATCAGTGTGCGCAGCTTCACCCGGTTTTCCGCGCTTTCAAGACGCGCTGCAATTGCGGTCTGGCGGCTACGGGCCTCGCGCAGACGGTGCTGCAGCTTGGCGATGTCTTCTTCATAGGCGCGCAGCGCATCATCGAGGACCGCGATCTCGCTTTTGAGCTGATCGGCCATGTCGCCCGCCTTCTTCTTTTCAACAAGAGCCGCGCGCGCAAGGTCTTCGCGATCCTTTGACAGTGCGAGCTGCGCCTTTTCCGCCCAGTCGGCCTGGAGCCGGTCCAGCTTCACGCAGTGGCGGTGCATTTCCTTTTGGTCGGCAATCGTGCGCGCCGCACTGGCGCGGACTTCGACAAGGGTTTCCTCCATTTCAAGGATGATCATGCGGATCATCTTCGACGGATCATCCGCCTTGTCGAGCATGTCGTTGAAGTTCGAAGCAAAGATGTCGAGAGTGCGGCTGAAAATGCCCATGAAGGCTACTCCATCGAGAAACGAATTGCCCCGGCCTTGCGTCTGCGTGCGTTCATCCTGCGGCGGGGTGCTGGCCCGGCCAGATTGCCCTACACCAGGGTTGCGGCGCAAGGCCTCGATTTCCTCATCGAGGCGCGACAGACGCCCGGCGCTGAGCAGGCGGGAAGGTTGGGCCGGAGCATTGCTGTCAAACGCGTCGCGTGTGGGACGTGCGGTGCGGTCAGCATCGGCAGGGGGGACATCCTGCGAGGGGCGCTCCGGCCCGAGGGGGTCACGGGGATCGCCCATCTTAAGCGAGCTCGATCATCATGCCCGCGTTGGCGGCGGGGTGGGCAATCGGGGCGGCGTGTGCAGCGCCGGGCTGAATCTGCGAGGACAGCGCGATCATCATCGCCATGGCGGCGATGCTGGCCATTGCGGCGTGACCAAGCTTCGATTGCCAGAAACCGGCATGTGCAGCGTTGCGGTCGATCATTGTGAGCCTCCCAAGTGGTGTTCGTGGTCTTGCCCATCATTTTGCAACCCCCGTGCCAAACCTCGGAAATGGCGCAGATCCGGCATTTTCCGCTAGGTGGGGACATCAGCGATTGGTCTGTATTGCCAAGCATTGGTGTTTTTCACTATAGTTTGGATGTGAAGCTCGAAAGCCAGTTCATCGGTCAGTCAGGGGCCTTTCTCGATGCGGTTGAACGCGCGAGTCGGGCCGCCGCGATGAACCGCCCCGTTCTTGTCATTGGCGAACGCGGCACGGGTAAAGAACTGATCGCCGAACGTCTTCACCGCCTGTCGAGCCGCTGGGACGAACCGCTGGTTACAATGAACTGTGCGGCTTTGCCTGAAACGCTGATCGAAGCCGAGTTGTTCGGGCACGAAGCCGGCGCTTTCACCGGCGCAACCAAATCCCGCGCCGGTCGGTTCGAAGAAGCCGATCGCGGCACGTTGTTTCTGGATGAACTTGGCACATTGTCGATGGGCGCGCAGGAGCGGTTGCTGCGCGCGGTCGAATATGGCGAAATTACCCGCATCGGCGCCTCGCGCCCGACACGGGTCGACGTGCGGATTGTGGCGGCCACGAATGATGATCTGCCACTGTTGGCATCGCAGGGCGATTTTCGCGCCGACCTTCTTGACCGGCTCAGCTTCGAAGTGATTACCTTGCCCCCGCTACGCGTGCGCGAAGGTGATATCGGGGTTCTGGCAGAGTATTTCGGGCGGCGCATGGCGGCAGAACTCGATTGGGAAAGGTGGCCCGGGTTTGCGCCGCATGTGATGGATGCGCTGGAAGACTATGCCTGGCCCGGTAACGTGCGCGAGCTGCGCAATGTGGTCGAACGTGCAGTCTATCGCTGGGATGGGCCGGACCGGGCGATCGCGCATGTGCAATTCGACCCCTTCGACAGTCCGTGGCGCCCGCGTCCGCCCGAACACCGGCGGCATCCGGCGCAAGCGTCGGCATCAAGTCCGTCCATCGCAGCGTCCTCCGGTTTGTCGTCAGCCCCGGCTTCGGCCAGTTTTGACAGCATCGAAGACCTTCGCGGCGCAGTGGACGCGCACGAACGCGCCATCCTAGCCCACGCGCTGGGCAAACATCGCTGGAACCAGCGCCAAACAGCCCGCGCGCTTGGCCTTACCTATGACCAGTTGCGGCATTGCATCCGCAAGCACGCGCTGATGGAAGGGCAGGATGAAACAGCTTCGGATGGTGCGTCCGACTGACTAGGTAAAGAGCCGGAGGGCCGCGCTAGGGCGGTCTGAACACCCACTGGCGATGCTTGGCACAATGTCCAAGCCTGCGCATCCGTCTGCCGCCGAAACTCTTGCCGCCGTCGGCCGACGTACTGCGGCGCGTCTGCGGCTTTCGATCCCGGCACGCTTCATCAGCACTGATGGCACGCATGATTGCGTGCTGATCGATCTTTCCAGCACCGGCGCCCAGATTGCGATGGCCGCCCCGCTGCCGCGCGGTGCTACCGGCTACCTGAAGGTCGCAGAGCTTGAAGTATTTGGCGAAGCGGTGCGGTTGATATCCGGGAACAGGGGCGGAGTGAACGGGCTCATGTTCGATGATCCTTTGCCGCGCGGCGCGGTGCTTGCGGTGCGGCAGCACGCCGAAACCTTCAGGCAACGCGAACACAGCGCGCTGCTGGATCAGGTTCGGCGATGGGTTATGGGGGATATCTGATCGCGGCGTGCAGGGGCACCGCTTGCGGTTCTCTCTTGCCAAATCGGGTCTTACGCCATAAGTGAGCCTCCAATCCCGGCATTGTCGAGACAAGGTTAGGATGCTGGCGCCTCCCGGGGCCGGCCCCATGACCCGTTTCCGTGATACCGAATCGCCATTACGCCCTTATGGAGCATCGATGACTGATATCGCGCGCCTTACCCAGTTGATTGAACCTGAAGCCACGGCCTTGGGGTTTGAACTGGTGCGCGTGGCGATGATGCCTTCGGAAGCGGGTGATGGCGGAATGGCCTTGCAGATCATGGCGGAAGACCCAGAGACCGGTCAGCTTGTGATCGATCAGTGTGCCGCACTGTCGCGCCGGGTGTCCGATGTGATCGATGCTGCTGAAGAGGCGGGCGATGTGCTGATCGAAGGGGCCTATCATCTCGAAGTCAGCTCACCGGGGATCGATCGGCCGCTGACCCGCGAAAAAGATTTCGCCAACTGGGCAGGGCATGACGTGCGGATCGTCATGGACAAAGATTATAATGGCCAGCGCGTCAACAAGGGCGTGCTCGGCGGGCTTGAGGATGGTATGATCCTCGTTGTCGAAGCCAAGGCTGGCGATGTACGCCTGCCACTGGCGCAAGTTCATACGGCCAAGCTCGTCCTGACCGACGCGTTGATTGCCGCCACCCGCCCGCTGGATACCAGCGGCGCCGATGAACTCATCGAAGAAGAAGAAAAGGCAGACGACTGATGAGTGCCATTTCCGCCAACAAGGCAGAACTTCTCGCAATCGCCAACGCGGTTGCCTCGGAAAAGATGATCGACAAGTCGATCGTCATCGAGGCGATGGAAGAAGCGATCCAGAAATCCGCGCGTAACCGTTACGGGGCGGAAAACGACATTCGTGCCAAGCTCGATCCGCTGACTGGCGATCTTACGCTTTGGCGTGTGGTCGAGGTGGTCGAAGAGGTTGAAGACTACTTCAAGCAGGTCGATCTGAAGCAGGGCGAAAAGCTGCAGCCCGGCGCCAAGGTTGGCGATTTCATCGTCGATCCGCTGCCGCCGGTCGATCTCGGCCGCATCGACGCGCAGTCCGCTAAGCAGGTGATCTTCCAGAAGGTCCGCGATGCCGAGCGTGAGCGGCAGTTCGAAGAATTCAAGGATCGTCAGGGTGAAGTCATCACCGGCGTGATCAAGTCGGTCGAATTCGGCCACGTGATCGTCAACCTTGGCCGTGCCGAAGGCGTGATCCGCCGCGATCAGCAGATCCCGCGCGAAGCCGCCCGCACCGGCGAGCGTGTGCGTGCGCTGATCACCAAGGTGGAACGCAACAACCGCGGCCCGCAGATCTTCCTCAGCCGCGCGCACCCCGACTTCATGAAGAAGCTGTTCGCGCAGGAAGTGCCCGAAATCTACGACAACATCATCGAGATCAAGGCCGCCGCCCGTGACCCGGGCAGCCGCGCCAAGATCGGCGTGATCAGCCGCGATTCGAGCATCGACCCGGTCGGCGCCTGCGTCGGCATGAAGGGCAGCCGCGTGCAGGCCGTCGTGCAGGAACTGCAGGGCGAAAAGATCGACATCATCCCTTGGTCGGAAGACACCGCGACCTTCGTGGTCAACGCGCTCCAGCCCGCCACGGTCAGCCGCGTCGTTCTCGACGAGGATGATGGCCGCATCGAAGTGGTGGTGCCCGATGATCAGCTGTCGCTGGCGATCGGTCGCCGCGGTCAGAACGTCCGGTTGGCAAGCCAGCTCACCGGCCACCAGATCGACATCATGACCGAGGAAGAAGCCTCGGAGAAGCGCTCCAAGGAATTTGCCGAGCGTTCGAAGATGTTCGAAGAAGAGCTGGACGTCGACGAAACGCTCTCGCAGCTGCTCGTTGCCGAAGGTTTTGCCGAGCTCGTTGAAGTGGCCTATGTCGATCTGGCAGAACTGGCCAGCATCGAAGGGTTTGACGAAGACCTTGCCGAAGAACTGCAAAGCCGTGCGCTCGAAGCGCTCGAACGGCAGGAAGCCGGGCATCGTGATCAGCGTCGCGAATTGGGTGTTGAAGATGCCTTGGCCGAAATCCCGCACCTTACCGAAGCGATGCTCGTCACACTGGGCAAGGCAGGGATCAAGACGCTCGACGATCTGGCCGATTTGGCCACCGATGAGCTGATCGCCAAAAAGCGTGAAGCGCCGCGTCGCCGCAATAACGATGCCGGTCCGCCGCAGCGTCGTCCGCAGCGCGAAACCGACAAGGGCGGTGTGCTGGGCGAATACGGTCTTTCGGACGAGCAGGGCAACGAGATCATCATGGCAGCGCGCGCGCACTGGTTTGAGGATGATGTCGTCTCCGAATCGACTGAGGAGGCCGCCCATGCGGACTCCACCCAATGAGCGCCTGACGTCCGACATCGATGGGCCTGAGCTTTCGGCACCTGCCGGGAGCGAGCGGCGCTGTATCCTCACCGGGGCGAGCTCGGCGCGGGACAATCTGTTGCGCCTGGCAATTTCGCCGGATGGCATGGTGTTGCCCGATGCAGCTGCCAAGGCGCCGGGTCGCGGCGCATGGATCGGCGCGACACGGCAGGAACTTGAAAATGCGCTTGTCGAAGGCCATCTTCGCAAGGGGTTGATGCGCGCCTTCAAGGGCGCGCCTCTGGCAATCCCTGATGATCTACCGGAAAAGGTCGAAGCTGCCTTGGTTCGCCACGCCTGCGATCGGATGGGCTTGGAACTTCGATCAGGCAATATCGTGATGGGTTCGGCCCGGATCGAAGAGCAGGCCCGCAGTGGCCGTATTGCGGTTCTGCTTCATGCTTCGGACAGTAGCGATGATGGGCGGCGCAAGCTCGATCAGGCATGGCGAGTGGGCACGGATGCCGAAGGATCGGGATTGCGCGGGCAGGTCTTGCCACTAGACCGCACCGCGCTGTCTGTGGCATTGGGCCGGGACAATGTTGTCCACCTGGGCGTCGCCGGTCATCCGAGCGACATGCGCGCGGCGAACCGCGTGCTTCAGGCGGTATCCCGGCTGGTGCACTATGTCGGGAATGACGGGACGAGCGAGACGAATGAGACGGGCCGGGACGCATCCGGCCGCGCTGATCTGCCATCGGGCGGGCCGGCGACCATTGATGAATACGTGAAGGACTGACGAGCGATAATGAGCGACGACAACGACAACCAACGCATCCGCAAACCTCTGGGCCTTAAGCGTTCGGTGGATGCGGGCGAGGTCAAGCAGACCTTCAGCCACGGCCGCACCAACAAGGTGGTGGTCGAGGTGAAGCGCCGCCGTGTGCTCGGCAAGCCTGGCGGCGAAGCGGCTGCACCGCCGCCCCCGCCGCCGCCCGCCCCCACTCCGGCGCCCGCGCCTGCTCCTGCCGCAGAAACGCCGCGCCCTGCGGCACCGCCGCCGCGTCCGGCCCGTCCTGCGCCTGCCGGTGAGACGCCGCAGGAACGTGTGAAGCGTCTCCAGCTTGAAGCGGAAGAAGAACGTCTGCGCATGGCGCAGGAAGCGCGCAAGCGTGAAGACGAAGAACGCCAGCGCGCCGAAGAGGAAGAGCGCCGCCGGGCTGAAGAAAACCGTCGTGCGCAGGAAGAAGCCGAACGTGAGCGTAATGAAGCGGCTGACGCACCTGTCGCTGCTGCTGCGCCGGTTGAACCGGCGCCGGTGGAGCCCGTCGATGCGCCTGCCGCTGATGCTCCTGCTGCCGATGCGCCCGCCGCGCCGGCACCTGCCGCCAAGGCCGATGCCGTTCCGGCTGCGCGCCGGTTCACGCCGGTCGAGCGTCCCGAACCCAAGCGTCCGGTCGAGGTCAAGGCCAAGAAGAAGGACGACAAGCGCGCCGCACCCAGCGATGAAGGCAAGGACAATCGCCGTTCGGGCAAGTTGACCGTCACCCGTGCTTTGAACGAGGACGAAGGCCGCCGTGCGCGCAGCCTCGCCGCGTTGAAGCGTGCGCGTGAAAAGGAACGTCGCGGTCAGGGCGGCCCGTCGAAGCCGCGTGAAAAGCAGGTCCGTGATGTGGTCGTCCCCGAGGCGATTACCGTCAGCGAACTCGCCAACCGCATGGCCGAAAAGGGCGCGGATCTGGTGAAGGCGCTGTTTAACCTGGGCATGATGGTCACGGTCAACCAGACCATCGATCAGGACACTGCTGAACTGCTTGTCGAAGAATTTGGCCACAACATCACCCGCGTGTCAGCGAGCGATGTGGACATCGATAACAGCGCGGATGAAGATCCGATCGAAACGCAGCAGCCGCGGCCGCCGGTGGTGACAATCATGGGCCATGTCGATCACGGCAAGACCAGTTTGCTTGACGCATTGCGCGGCACAGATGTGGTCAAGGGCGAGGCCGGGGGTATCACCCAGCACATTGGCGCCTATCAGATTACGACGAAGGCGAAGGACAAGATCACCTTCCTCGACACGCCGGGTCACGCGGCCTTCACCGAAATGCGGATGCGCGGTGCCAACGTCACCGATATCGTCATTCTGGTCGTCGCCGGCGATGACGGGTTGATGCCGCAGACCATCGAGGCAATCAATCACACCAAGGCGGCGGGCGTCCCGATGATCGTTGCGATCACCAAGTCGGACAAGCCCGAATTCAACCCGCAAAAGATCCGCGAACGTCTGCTCGAACACGAAGTCGTGGTCGAGGCGATGAGCGGCGATGTGCAGGATGTCGAGGTCTCGGCCAAGACCGGCGCGGGGCTGGACAAGCTGATCGAGGCGATCGGGCTTCAGGCCGAACTGCTCGAACTGAAAGCCCGCCCTGACCGCGATGCCGAAGCGACCGTAATCGAAGCGCAGCTCGACAAGGGCCGCGGGCCGGTTGCGACCGTGCTCGTCACACGCGGAACGCTGCGGCGCGGCGATACCTTCGTGGTTGGTACGCAAAGCGGCAAGGTCCGGGCGATCGTCGATGACAAGGGCAAGCAGCTGAAGGAAGCGGGCCCTTCGATGCCCGTGGAAGTCCTTGGTCTTGGCGGCGTGCCGTCTGCCGGTGACAACATGTCCGTGGTTGAAAACGAACAGCGCGCTCGTGAAGTTGCGAAGTACCGTCAGGAGCTTGCAACTGAAAAGCGCACTGCGCTGGCGCCGACCAATTTCGATACGATGTTCAACACGCTCTCCTCCAACGTCATCGAATTCCCGGTGGTGGTGAAGGCCGACGTGCAAGGCAGCGTCGAGGCTATCGTCAATGCGTTGCACAACCTGTCGAACGACGACATCAAGGTTCGCGTGCTCAACGGCGGTGTCGGCGCGATCACTGAAAGTGATGTGGTTTTGGCAGGCGGGTCCAAGGCGCCGATCATCGGCTTCAACGTCCGTCCTAATGCCAAGGCGCGCGAACTGCTCAAGCGCGATAACGTGCGGATGATGTATTACGATGTGATCTATCACCTCACCGATGCGATCGCCAAGGAGATGATTGGCGAGCTTGGCCCCGAACGGATCGAGCACGTGGTCGGCCGGGCACTGGTCAAGGAAGTGTTCAAGTCGGGCAAGCGCGACAAGGCTGCCGGTTTGCTGGTCGAAGAAGGCGTTATCCGCAAGGGACTGTTCGCTCGTCTTACCCGCGCCGATGTCATCGTTTCGGCCACCAAGATCGCGTCGCTTCGACGCTTCAAGGACGATGTCGACGAAGTGCGCACCGGTTTGGAATGCGGCGTGGTGCTTGAAGACACCAACGACATCAAGCCGGGCGACCAGCTTGAAGTCTTCTCGGTCGAGGAGCGTGAGCGGACCCTGTGAGCGAAGCAGCTTACTATCCTGCCGATGCCGAGCAGTCGCCCCACACGGCGCTGCTCGGTTCGGAGTTCGTAGGGTGGGACGAGAATACCCAAACCGCGACTATGCGGTTTACCGTCACGCGTGAAATGACCACTTGGCGCGGCGGCGTGCAGGGCGGGCTGGTTGCGGGCTATCTCGACGACGTAATGGGATATGCCTATGTCGCCGCCACCGGCGGGGAAATGGCGCCGCTCAATCTGGAAATCAGTATGAGCCTCATACGGCTGATCCCCGCAGGCGCAACCATCATCGGCAAGGGCCGGGTGGTGAAGGGCGGACGGCGCGTGGTATTTCTCGAAGGCGAATTGCTTGCCGAGGACGGCACGCTGTATGCACGGTCTTCATCCACCGCATTGCCAACCCCGCGCCCCACGCCGACACGGACGGGGATGGAGTAACCATGGCCAAAGCCCCCTTCACCGCAGAACAGCAATCCGTCCGCGTCCTTAAGGTAGGGGAGCGCGTGCGTCATATCCTGTCGGAGTTGCTGGCACGGGGCGAGGTGCACGATGATGTCGTGCGCGCCGCGCATATTTCTGTCACCGAAGTGCGCATGACACCGGACCTGCGTAACGCGACTGCTTATGTCAAACCGTTGATGGGCGCAGGTGAAGATGCGGTCGTCCACGCATTGCGCCAGAACACGGCCTTCTTGCAACGCGAGGTTGCACAAAGGCTCGGCCTTAAATTCGCGCCGCGGTTGAAGTTCCGCAAGGACGAGAGCTTTGCAGAAGCGGATCGGATCGAGGCCCTGTTGCGCGACCCGAAAGTGTTGCGCGACCTTGATGACGAAGAAGAGGACGATACGAACAGTCCAGACGACACCGTCTAGCGCAGAAATGTTCGCGCTTTCAGCGTAATCTCACCCTGCTGCCGACGACGAGTTGATACGACATCATTCCGAATTCGCGGCGATCGATTGTCGTCGTGCCGGTAAAATTCACCGTCTTTCCTGTCCGTTGCATCGATCGCGACCTTGTCGGGCGCGCCCGGCACGATCGTGACCGCGCCTTGCATCTTTTGAATGCGCGCCGTTTGCTCGCCAATCCATGGAAGATCACCTTGGACGAAACATTGCCCGCCTTTGTATCAAGTGTGTAGCGTTCCGGCGTGGCGGCAGTATTGGCTCTCAGGCCGGAAGGTGTCAGGGCGGCAAGCAGCGGTAACAGGAACTTTCCAAGAGAGGCGGCAGGCGTAACCATGATGATCCCGATACGCGTCTACCGGGCAAAAGGCGTTGCTCTGCCTCGCCCAGCGCACGGCGAGAAGGTAGTCTGACGCAATGGCCAAACTCTATTTCTACTATGCCAGCATGAATGCGGGCAAAAGCGCCCATCTGTTGCAGGCCGATTTCAACTACCGTGAGCGCGGGATGACAACGATGCTGTGGACCGCAGCGCTCGACAGCCGTTCAGTCGGTATGGTGCGAAGCCGGATCGGGCTTGAAAGCGAAGCGAACCAGTTTGCGCCCGACACCGATCTTTGGGCAGTCATCAGTGCGGCGCATAGTGCGCGGCCCTTGGATTGCGTTCTGGTGGACGAAGCACAGTTCCTGACATCCGATCAGGTATGGCAGCTTGCACGGCTCGCGGATACGAGCGGCATCCCGGTACTTTGCTACGGATTGCGCACCGACTTCCAAGGCGAACTGTTTCCCGGATCGGCGGTCTTGCTGGGCATTGGTGACGCCTTGGTTGAGCTGAAGGCGGTTTGCCATTGCGGACGCAAGGCTACGATGAACCTGCGGGTTGATGAAAGCGGCGCCGCCGTGCGGCAGGGCCAGCAGACCGAGATCGGCGGCAATGACCGCTATGTTGCCCTATGCCGCAAGCACTTTTCTGAAGAGCTGGGGCAATGATCGCGCCACTATCAGGCTGGCTGGTTATCGACAAACCGAAGGGCATGGGATCTACGCAGGGTGTAAGCGCGGTCAAGCGGGTGCTGCGCCAGAACGGCTATGCCAAGACCAAGGTCGGCCACGGCGGCACGCTCGATCCGCTGGCTGAGGGCGTGTTGCCGATTGCGCTGGGCGAGGCGACGAAGCTTGCAGGTCGGATGTTGGACAGCGACAAGATCTATGAATTCACCGTGCAGTTCGGCGCGGAGACCGACACGCTCGACACCGAAGGGCCGGTGATCGCGACCAGCGCGGTGCGCCCCACGCTGGCGGATGTGGAGGCGGTGCTGGCGCTGTTCACCGGACCGATCGAGCAGGTGCCGCCCGCCTATTCCGCGCTGAAGGTCGGCGGGCAGCGCGCTTATGACCTGGCACGGGCGGGCGAGGTGGTCGAGCTGAAGGCGCGCCATGTCACCATCCGTTCGCTCACCATCAGCGCGGGACACGCTGAGGGGGCACTGGAGGCGATGACACTGGTCGCCCACGTCTCCAAAGGCACCTACATCCGCAGCCTGGCGCGCGACATCGCCTATGCGCTTGGCACTTGCGGCCATGTCACCTATCTCAGGCGCACAAAGGCCGGCCCTTTCATTCAGACTCAAGCGATTTCGCTGGACTTGCTGGAGGAAACCGCTAAGGGCCGGGGCCTTGAACACCTCCTCCTGCCGTTAGAGGCAGGGCTGGACGACATCCCGGCCCTCCACCTCGATCAGACAAGCGCGCAGGCGGTCCGACAGGGCCGGGTGCTGTCTGACATGCCCCTATTATCCGGGCTTTATCTGGCAAAACTGGGCTCTGTGCCGGTCGCGCTGATGGAAGTTTTGGATGGCACGGCCACGGTCGTGCGGGGGTTCAACCTTCCCGATGTCGCTGAGTAAGAAAGAGACGTACTATGTCGGTGACCGCCGAAAAGAAGCAGGAAATCATTTCTGACAATGCCCGTGATCCCAAGGACACCGGCAGCCCCGAAGTGCAGGTTGCGATCCTCACGCAGCGCATCCGCAATCTGACCGAACACTTCAAGGATCACCACAAGGACAACCATTCGCGTCGTGGCCTTCTCATGATGGTGAACAAGCGTCGTACGCTGCTCGCCTATCTCAAGAAGAAGGACGTCGAGCGTTACAACGCCCTGATCCAGAAGCTGGGTCTGCGTAAGTAAGAGTTTAGCGGGAAGGGCGGCTCGAAAGGCCGCCCTTCTTGCATATGGGGCATGCGGACATTCGGTCTGCTCCGCCTTGAGGCCGAAGCGCCTCGCACCGGACCGGGACGGGTGTTTCCCGGCACAAGAGGCCCCGCGCGGCAATATGGCTGGGCGGGTCAGAAGGAAAATCAATGTTCGACACGAAAACCGTATCGCTGGAATGGGGCGGCAAGACCCTCACTCTGGAAACCGGGCGCATTGCCCGTCAGGCCGATGGCGCCGTTTTGGCCACTTATGGCGAAACCGTGGTGCTGTGCGCCGTGACCGCCGCAAAGTCGGTCAAGGAAGGGCAGGATTTCTTCCCGCTCACCGTCCACTATCAGGAAAAGTTCTCGGCCGCCGGACGCATTCCGGGTGGCTTCTTCAAGCGTGAACGCGGCGCGACCGAAAAGGAAACGCTGACCAGCCGCCTGATCGACCGTCCGATCCGCCCGCTATTCCCTGAAGGCTTCTACAACGAAATCAACGTAATCTGTCAGGTTCTGTCGTTCGATGGCGAAACGGAAGCGGACATCGTTGCAATGATCGCAGCATCGGCTGCGCTCACCATCAGCGGCGTGCCTTTCATGGGCCCCATCGCTGCGGCGCGCGTTGGCTTTGTGGATGGAGAATACACGCTCAATCCCAAGCAGGACAAAGCGCTGGCCGATGGTCGCCTCGATCTCGTAGTCGCTGCCACGCAGGATGCGGTGATGATGGTTGAATCCGAAGCCAAGGAATTGACCGAAGACGAAATGCTGGGCGCGGTTATGTTTGCGCATAACGAAATCCGCACCGTGATCGGCGCGATCATCGAGCTGGCGGAACAGGCTGCCAAGGATCCGTGGGACATCGACCTTAGCGATAACACCGCTGACATGAAGGCGAAGCTTAAGGATCTAATCGGCGGTGATATTGCTGCCGCTTACAAGCTGACCGACAAGTCGGCGCGTTCCAACGCACTGAACGAAGCCCGGGCCAAGGCCAAGGCTGCGTTCGCCGAAGAAGGCGGCCAGACCCAGATGGTCGCAGGCAAGCTGATGAAGAAGCTTGAAGCTGAAATCGTTCGCGGGGCGATCCTCAAGGATGGTCAGCGCATCGACGGCCGCAAGCTCGATCAGGTTCGCCCGATCGAAGCGATGGTTGGTTTCCTGCCGCGCACGCATGGTTCGTCGCTGTTTACCCGCGGCGAGACGCAGGCGATTTGCACCACCACGCTCGGCACCAAGGATTCCGAGCAGATGATCGACGGGTTGGAAGGCCTGAGCTACACCAGCTTCATGCTGCACTACAACTTCCCGCCCTATTCGGTCGGTGAAGTGGGCCGCTTCGGCGCGCCGGGGCGCCGCGAAGTCGGTCACGGCAAGCTCGCCTGGCGCGCGCTTAACCCTGTGCTGCCGAGCAAGGAAGACTTCCCCTACACGATCCGCGTTCTCAGCGACATCACCGAGTCCAACGGCTCGTCGTCGATGGCGACCGTGTGCGGTGGCTGCCTGTCGATGATGGACGCTGGCGTTCCGGTGAAGTCGCCGGTTTCGGGCATCGCGATGGGCCTGATCCTTGAAGGCGATGACTTTGCCGTTCTGTCAGACATTCTGGGTGACGAAGATCACCTGGGCGACATGGACTTCAAGGTTGCCGGCACCGAAAACGGCATCACCACGATGCAGATGGATATCAAGATTGCCGGCATCACGCAGGAAATCATGGCCAAGGCGCTGGAACAGGCCAAGGCTGGCCGCATGCACATCCTTGGCGAAATGGCCAAGGCGCTGACCGGTGCCCGCACCGAAGTTTCGAAGCACGCGCCGCGCATCGAGACGATTCAGATCGACAAGTCGAAGATCCGTGAAGTCATCGGAACCGGCGGCAAGGTGATCCGAGAAATCGTTGCTGAAACCGGTGCCAAGGTCGACATCGACGATGAAGGCGTGATCAAGATCTCGTCAAGCAACGTCGAAGAGATCGAAGCGGCCAAGAAGTGGATTCTCGGCATCGTTGAGGAAGCCGAAGTCGGCAAGATCTACAACGGCAAGGTCGTGAACATCGTCGATTTCGGCGCGTTCGTGAACTTTATGGGCGGCAAGGACGGTCTCGTCCACGTTTCGGAAATGAAGAACGAGCGGGTGGAAAAGCCCACTGACGTCGTCTCCGAAGGCATGGAAGTGAAGGTCAAGGTGCTCGAAATCGACCAGCGCGGCAAAGTGCGCCTGTCGATGCGCGTCGTCGATCAGGAAACCGGCGAAGAGCTGGAAGACACCCGCCCGGCACGCGAACCGCGTGAACCACGCGAAGGCGGTCGTGGTGATCGCGGCGGCGATCGTCGCGGGCCCAAGGGTGGCGGCGGCCGCGGCGGCGATCGTGGTGGTCGCGGTGGCGGCGATCGCGGTGGTGATCGCGGTGGCGCCCCTGCAGGCCTTCCTGACTTCCTCAAGGACTGACCGCCTCATTTGAGGTAAGCTATTGAGGCCGCTCGGAGCGATCCGGGCGGCCTCTTTGCTGACAAAGGCGCATTGCAATGCTGAAACGCGAATTGATCGACACGGCGCAAATCGAGGATGGCGTATGCCTCGAACTGTTCGAACACGCTGGCCACTTCATGATTGTGATGGGCCGCAATGAACTTATGAGCACCCGGATGCGGTTCTCGGAAGAACAGCTGGCGCAGCTCACCATCGATCGGCTTGGGAAGGACAATCCGCGCATTTTGATTGGCGGATACGGAATGGGTTTTACCTACCGTGCGGCCGCGACGCGACTGGGCGGCAAAGCGCAAATCGTCGTTGCCGAGATTTCCGAGACGATCATCGAATGGGCCAAGGGCCCTATGGCAAGGTTGACCGGGGATGGGCTCGCCGATCCACGTCTTGATCTCAAGATCTGCGATGTCGCGGCCATGATCGACGACGCCAATGATGGCACCTGTGCGAAGTTCGATGCTATCTTGCTTGATGTCGACAACGGCCCCGACGGGATTGTGCGCGACGCTAACAACCGCATCTATTCGCGCACGGGGCTTGCCAAGGCACGCGATGCGTTGCGGCCGGGCGGCATACTGGCAGTGTGGTCGGCAGGCCCCGATCCGGCATTCCGCAAGCGGCTTTTCGATACCGGTCTTGATATTGTCGAATGGAAGGTGCGATCACGACCCAACAACAAGGGCGCGCATCATATCATCTGGTTCGGGCAGAAAGCCTGAACTTGGCCGGCAGTGCGCGGCTTAAAAATCGTACACCAATGTAACGCGGCTGAACGTGTCTGTGTGTACTGCGCCCGGCGGCGGGTTGCTATCGTAGTCGATAGCGTAGGAAAACCGCGCCGTTAGGCTGCTGTTGATCGATGCATCAAGGCCCGTAATCAGTTGCAGGGTCGTGTTGCGCGAATCGATGATGGCCACTGCTGATCCGCCTGTCTCCGCAACGGCATTGGTGTCCTGGGTCAATTTCAAACGCTCTGAAATGGTCCAGTCGAAATCAAGCCCGATCAGTCCCGCAATCCGGTTATCACTTCCCCCGCCGATGAATTGCGTAATTCGGTAGGCCGGACCCGTCTTGAGCGATAGCTGCACCTTTTCGTTTTTAATTGCTTGATAACCGATCCCGCCAGACACCGCGTAGCGTGCCGATAAACCCTGGAACCTGTCCCGTTCGTATTGGGCCAAAGCGTAAACGTAAAAATTGTCAGAGATACTTATATTCGGCTCGTAACGAGCCAGAAATTGCTCGCGCGTTGTAACGCCATTGGCACGCTGGTAATCAACCCGGCCGGTTAGCTTGTGCCGCCAGTCGATGCCTTCCCGGTCCACGGTCAGGCCAGCCGTTATACCAGTGTTGCTGGAATTGCCGGTGGCCCGGAAGGCTCCAAATTCTCCGCTTCCCGACCAGTTGTCGAAAACGCCCGCAGCACGGATTTTGCGCTCCCGCGCTTCGGCTTCAACGGCCTTGCGCGCGGCTACGGCCGTTTCAAATCTAGCGACGATGGCGTCGATTTCTTCCTGTTCGGCCGGGTTGGTCGTCCGCGCGAGTTCAGTGACTGTGCGAACCTTGCCTTCATCACCCGTGGCGATGGCTGCATCGATCATTGCACGAACAGGTTCGGGCAATTCGGCGCGCGCTGGCTGCGGCAGCGTCAATGCTGCTATTGCAATTAGCTGCAACCTTGATCTGGCAGTCACGTCAAAGCTCCCATGAACCTGCCTGTGTTGTGCCACGAAGGCAGGGCGGGGTTCAGTTTGGGTGTTAAAGCCGTTCGCTGGCTGTGCTTAGCGGACCCTTGGGCCGCCAAAAGGCAGAGGCGGCGGGGGACGGCGCACGCCGCGCGGCAGCTGCGCCTGATAGGCACGGCCACAATGCTCAACGCAATAGGGGAAGCCGGGATTGACCGCAACACCGCAGAAGTGGAAGTCTGCTTCACCCGGGTGACCCATCGGCCAACGGCATACCTTTTCAGAAAGGTCGAGCAGCGTGGTCTTGCCGGCGATGTCCGGACTGGGCTTTGCTGGTACCAGTCGGCGCGGCGGTGCGGGCGGAATTGGCGCCTGTTGATCGCCCGGTCCCTGACGCAGGAAACCACCGGGGCCGACCGAGACAATTTTGGGCAAATCCCCAGAAGGGCCGGGGATTGGCTGCGAGGGCACAGCGTTGCTGGCATCACTAGCCGCTGGTTCGGTGCGCGGAGCGGGCGCAACAGCACGTGGGGCGGGACGTTCAGCCGGTGCGCTGGGCTTGATGCGTTCAGCGGGCTCGGCCCGCGGTTCTGCAACACGCGGAGCAGGTGCCGGAACAGGCTTTTTAGCAGGCGCTGCGGCCTTTTTCTTGTCGTTCGCCTTTACCGGGGACGGGCGTGCCTTCAGGCCAAGCCGGTGCGCCTTGCCGATAACGGCATTGCGGCTGACCCCGCCAAGTTCGGCAGCGATCTCGCTGGCGGTGGAACCGCCTTCCCACATTCTCTTGAGCGTTGCGATGCGCTCGTCCGTCCAGCCCATAAAATCTACCTGTTCCTGTGTCCGGCGCGTGCGACCGAGCGCTGATGCTTGTCAGAGCGGTTCATGAAGCCTAGGCACCTGCGCCATGGCCGACCGCGCACATTCAGCAAACCCATTGCACGACGCTGCTCCCGTGACTGAAATAACTCATGAAGACAAGACCGGCGGGAGCATCCGGTTCGCTCCGCGCGGTGTCCCGGTAATTACCGGGATCAATCGCGTGGGGCTGCTTGCCCTCTATATGAAGGAGGTGCGGCGTTTTCTCAAGGTGCAGACGCAGACCATCTGGGCCCCGGCCTTCACAACGCTGCTGTTTTTGGTGATTTTCACCGTCGCGCTTGGCCGCGAAGGCCGCGAAGTTCTTAATGTGCCCTTTGCTAGTTTTGTTGCCCCGGGCCTGATCGTGATGGCAATGATGCAGAACGCCTTTGCCAATTCCAGCTTTTCGCTGCTGTCAGGCAAGATGCAAGGGACGATCATCGATCTGCTGATGCCGCCGTTGTCGCCGGGTGAGCTGATGGGCGGGATCCTTGCAGCGGCGATCACAAGGGCTGGTCTGGTAGGTTGCGCTGTGGCTTTGGCGATTGCGCTATGGCCAGGCGTGAGCCTGAACGTCCCACACGCCTGGGCTGTCGTATGGTTTGGATTGATGGGCGCCCTGCTGTTGGCGACGCTGGGCCTTGCAACGTCGATCTGGGCCGAAAAGTTCGATCATAACGCTGCGATCACCAATTTCATCATCGCGCCGCTCTCGCTTCTGTCTGGAACGTTTTACGTCATCGAAAACCTTGATCCTGCGTTTCAGTGGGTCAGCCGGATGAACCCGTTCTTCTATGTCATCTCGGGTTTTCGCTATGGGTTCCTCGGCGCAAGCGACATTGGGCCGGACAGCGCGTTGGTGGCATCCGCCGGCGGTCTGCTTGCGCTTAATCTGGTGTTGGGGGCGGGGGTTTACGCTCTGCTGCGATCCGGGTGGAAACTGAAAAATTGAGCTGGTCATAGGGCCCGGCGCGATCTTGAGATCGTCGGTGTGACTAAGACCAGGCAGCGGGTCCCGCAATTCAACAAGAACCGATATTACTGGCGATTGATGAGATCCGGCGCAGACTCACAGATTGCCAACTGCCACATCGTTATCAGTGTGTAAGCGCAGCTCGCATCCTGTAACGTCCATCCTTGAAGCTATCAAACAGCTGGCGCACCGTTGGGTGATCGACCGGGCCGCCTTCTGCGTCAGAAATCAGGTTAGCCTGACTGACATAGGCGACATAAGACGAATCGTCGTTTTCCGCGAGCAGATGATAGAATGGCTGATCGCGCCTTGGCCGAATGTCTTCTGGGATCGATTCGTACCATTCTTCCGAATTGGCGAAAACCGGGTCGACATCGAAAACCACGCCCCGAAACGCGAACATGCGGTGACGGACCACATCGCCGATACCAAAGTTGGCGCGGATCTGGAGCGGTGCGACAATCGTGCGCCCCGCTTGGCTAGAAAAGAACTCTGCACGTTCCATAACGGGCAATATGGGCGAATAATGACGCAAAACAAGCGGGGCACCGGTAGGTGATCGACCTATGCCCACATTTTGTTGGTCCCAAGGTCTTGGCAAGCTCCGAACCTTGGGCTAACGGGCGCGCTCCTTGTCGCCAGCCGCTTGACCAGTGGCCTTCGAATTGGCGCAATGGGCCTCGCGGAGAGGTGGCAGAGTGGTCGAATGCGCCGCACTCGAAATGCGGTTTACCGGCAACGGTAACGTGGGTTCGAATCCCACCCTCTCCGCCACAGTCTTTTTCCAATATTTGCAGTAGATTGTCGCTGCAATCAGACATGATACCTGGGACGGCTGATGCGTGCCTCGGCCGACGGCAGCATGCCTCCTGACCCGTCAGCTACACGTCAAACGAGGCAAAAGAGAGTGCCTTTGGATCGACACCCTCCTGCACCTGTCTGTCAGTAACGGCTTGCCGTCATGGAAGAGGCGCTGTCGTTGCTGCCATCGACACCATCCACAATGACCTTGATTGCGGCGCGCCCCCGATTGAGACGACTTTTCAAAGTACCGATGTTGCATTCGGCAACCGTTGCAGCCTCTTCGTAGCTCATCCCGGCGCCAGCCACGAGCAACAGCGCCTCGCGCTGCTGTTCCGGGAGCAACTGAAGAGCCTTTTCGACGTCTGTCACATGAATCCCATCTTCCTGCACGGGATCCTGAACAAGAATACGTTCGGCAGCTTCCGGATCCCACACAGCCTGACGTGCTCTGCTTTTTGAACCGGAATAATAGTGATTGCGCAGGATCATGAACATCCACGCACGAAAATTGCTTCCCGGAATGAAGGTGTGCTGCGACGCCCACGCGCGCATCATGGCTTCTTGGGCAAGGTCATCTGCCAGGGCGGCATCACGACAAAGTCCGCGCGCAAAGGCACGCAGTGATGGAATCAAAGCGACCATTTGTGCTTTGAACTGTTCGATATCGTCGTCCGATAGCGTATTAGCGTGATGCTTCTGCATCAATCAGCCTTCTTGTCAGCGTTCTTGCCGGTCAGTTGTGCCACAAGATCAGCGAAATCGGGAGGGACGTTTTCCGAGGCGACCTCATCGAAGATTTGGCGTAACGCGGCCTCAACAGGGTCGAATGCGACCGGTGGCTTGGTCTTTTCGCTTTTGCGACTTTTGTCGTCTGTCATCAAACTATCCGTTTTTTCCGCGGCTGCGCCCCAAGCGCGGGGGAAAGTGGGGCAAGATGGGACACGTCCATGTCCATGCGCGATGTGTCTGTCAAAGAGAGTCGAAAGAAAAATGTTCCCGATATGATGAATCTTTCGCTAGGGAGCCCTCAATCTCGTGTTTCCAAGGAATCGCTTATGACCTTTCAATCGGACGTAGCCCATGAGCTGCCGTTTCTGCGCCGCTACGCTCGCACGCTTACCGGATCGCAGTCCATCGGCGACTCCGCCGTACGTGAAACACTGCATGCGTTGATTGCGGCGCCGGAAGAATTTCGTGACGAGGTTGATGTGCGCGTCGAACTCTATCGGGTCTTCCACAAGATCTGGAGCGATTCGTCGCTTCGCCCCATCGACACTCCGGGCGCCATCGTCGGCTCGTTGCCGCGTCGTTTGCGCAAGGCCTTGCTTCTTACTACGATCGAAGGATTCAGCATCGATGATGCTGCCTACATCCTGGAAATGGACGAGGCAGAGGTTCAGGACTTTGTCACGCAGGCGCGCAGTGCTATCGAATCGATGCTGTCGGCCCGTGTGATGATCATCGAAGATGAAGCCATCATTGCGCTTCATTTGAAATCGCTCATGGTCTCGATGGGCAATGATGTCGCGGCCATCGTGCGGACTGAAACCGAGGCGGTTGCCACGGCCGAGCAGGTTCGCCCCGAACTGATCCTTGCCGACGTGAACCTTGCAGATGGATCAAACGGGTTCGACGCCGTTCGTCGCATTCTGCAGACGCAGGATGTGCCGGTAATTTTCATCACCGCTTTCCCCGAAAAACTGCTGACCGGCGAAACCGAAGAGCCTGCTTATGTCATCAGCAAGCCGTTCAATCCGGACAACGTCGTCGCAACAGTGTGGCAGGCGCTTCTTGTGAGCCGTGAGACGTCAGCCATGGGCGAGGTCGAATAAGGCAATATTGTCCGACGTCTCGGGCAAAACGATCCGTTCTGTCCGGCTTGGTGGGGCCGGGCTAGGATAAAGGCCTCGCGTCGAACGTATGATACATTTGCGCGCATTATCAAAATGTCAGAAGGCGTAGATCTTTTTGGCTTCCACGATAGGGTTGCGCACGGCAGCCAGGCGTTTGCGCCGAATGATGGAAATATCGCGACGACCTGAAGATCGGTG
Organism: Erythrobacter sp. R86502; assembly: GCF_042466465.1. NCBI lineage: Bacteria > Pseudomonadati > Pseudomonadota > Alphaproteobacteria > Sphingomonadales > Erythrobacteraceae > Erythrobacter > Erythrobacter sp. R86502. The sequence goes on from NZ_JAXHCJ010000001.1 coordinate 317,818, forward strand.
AAACCGGAAGCTGGAACAAACTGACGTTCATCCGCTTATTCTCAATTCAAAGGAGAATAAACGTGATCAAGAATATTCTGGGCGCGGTCATTGGCGCAAAGGTCGCAGGCAATTCGCCGAAAGTCGATAACGCAGCGGGTGCTGCAACCGGTGCTATCGCCGCAACAGCCATCCCCTTCATCATCTCACGCCTAAGTCTTCCTGCGATGGTCGCAGTAGGTGCGGGCGGATATTTTCTGAAGCGCCATCGCGACAAGCAGGCGGCTGCAAACCCGGTCATTGCGTCGACGAGCGCGACGCCGAGTTCGGCTACTGTAAGCAAAAACATTTGATCGATTAAAACACGTTAGACGTCTCCCGCGGAGTTGGTTTAATTGTATTATCGGTTTTCAAGTAATGAAGGCCGCGCTTCCGTTGTATCGGGGCGCGGCCTTCTGTCTTTGAAATAAAGAATGTAACGATAGGGGGGGGCAGGGCAGCTCACGACCTGTGGATCCACAATATTGTTACAGTTCTATGCAATATGGTCCGATCCTTCAATCTCGACATTGACAAGATATTTGGTCGACTACGGCGGTTCTTTCCGGCATAGTGCAGGTCGATGAAAATAACATTGGTTTGAGGAATTGATCATGGATGGTTCGATAGATGTAAACGGCACCGCGCATCCCGTCCCTGATGATCCCCGAGTTTCGTTGCTCGATTATTTGCGGCACGATCTGGGTCTTACTGGCACAAAAAAAGGCTGTGACCACGGTCAGTGCGGCGCTTGCACCGTCATCGTGAATGGCCAGCGTATCAACAGCTGCCTTACCCTTGCCGTCATGCACACAGGGGATAGCGTTACCACAATCGAAGGCATCGGTACGCCAGATCAGCCGTCCGATCTGCAGCGCGCTTTTATGGCGCATGATGGTTTTCAGTGCGGATATTGCACGCCGGGTCAGATCTGCTCGGCGCAAGCAATGCTTGATGAGATCGCGCAAGGTTGGCCCAGTGATGCCAGCCCGGACCTTACCGGAACGATAAAAATCAGTGACGAGGAAATTCGTGAACGTATGAGCGGCAATCTGTGCCGCTGCGGCGCTTACGCCAACATCGTGGCTGCGATCCGAGCCGTTGCAGAGGAGCGTGGCCATGAAGCCGTTTGATTATACCCGGACATCATCCGTCCAGGCCGCGGCCGAACTTTCTTCTGATGATGCAACCATGGTCATCGCTGGCGGCACCAATCTGCTTGATCTGATGAAGTTGCAGGTGGAAACCCCGGCGCGTCTTGCTGACATCGGCCCGCTTGGCATGGAAGGTATCGCGGAAACCGATGAGGGAGGTCTGCGGATAGGCGCCAATGTTACCAACACCGCGACCGCAGTGGATGAAAGGGTGTGCAGGGACTACCCCGTCCTTGCCCATGCCATTCTTGCAGGTGCAACCCAGCAACTGCGGAACAAGGCAACAACGGGCGGCAATCTGTGTCAGCGTACTCGCTGTTTCTATTTCACCAACATTGATCAGCCCTGCAACAAGCGTGAACCCGGATCGGGCTGCGGCGCGATTGACGGCATTGCAAAGCTTCACGCCATTCTCGGCACAAGCGATGCCTGCATTGCCACCTATCCAGGCGATATGGCTGTCGCGATGAGCGCGCTTGATGCCAGTGTCGAGATTACGAGCAGCAGAGGGACAGATCGGGTTGTTCCCGCCCGCGAATTCCACCGCCTTCCCGGTGATACGCCGTGGCGTGATAACGTGCTGGAGCCGGGTGACATCATTACGGCGGTGACTCTTCCGCCTCCCACGGGCGGTTCTCATTATTACCGTAAGGTTCGTGAACGTTCCTCATATGCGTTCGCGCTCGTATCCGTTGCGGCGATAATCGAATTTGAAGACGGTGTTTTTTCCCGCGCCGATCTTGCTTTCGGGGGTCTTGCGCACAAGCCATGGTACGATCCCGATATCAGCGCGGTGCTGTTGGGCCAAGCGCCTGACGAGGCCTTGTTTGATCGCGCTGCTGATGTGCTGCTCAAAGACGCGCAGGGTTACGGCGAAAACGATTTCAAGATTCTGCTCGCGCGGCGCACGTTGCATGCGGTCCTTGCGCAAGCGGTGGAGGACGCGGCATGACCAACGGCGAAACCAAATCAAACGCGGCCAATTCGATGGCGCTTGATGATATGAAGCAAGGCGTTTTGGGCGCACCCGTACCCCGGATCGATGGCTTGGCGAAGGTGACAGGCACCGCTGCCTATGCTGCCGAATACCAGATTGACGACTGTGCCGAAGCGGTGTTCGTTACTGCAACGATCACCTGCGGAAAGGTCGTCAAGATCGATACGTCTTCGGTTATGGACATGCCGGGCGTCATCGCGGTTATCGATGATAAACGGCTGACCACCCGCGCTGCGCAAGGTACCGCGAACGAGGCGCCGGTTCAGGACCCCAAGACCGTGTGTTACTGGGGCCAACCCATCGCTCTGGTGGTTGCCGAAACCTTTGAACAAGCGCGCGATGCGGCGAAGAATCTGGTGGTCGAGTATGAAACCTTCGACACCCCTTCGCTTGATCCGGCGACAGCAAAAACCGAAGAGCAAGACGAAGATACTGTAAGCCAGGGCGATCTCGACAAGGCGATGTCCGACGCGGCCCACACGGTCGATGTTACCATTACCACCAAAGGCCATGCGTCGGCTGCGATGGAACCCCATGCATCGATCGCTCAATGGGACGGCGAACAATTGACCGTCTACGCGTCCCTTCAGATGCTCAACTACAATATTGCCGAACTGGCTGACGCTTTGGCCATGAAGGAAGATAAGATCCGCCTTATCTCGCGCTATGTTGGCGGAGGCTTCGGGTCGAAGCTGGGCGTGAGTCAGGATGTGGTGGCAGCGTCGCTGGCGGCGATGGAATTGGGGCGACCCGTCCGCGTGGTCATGTCGCGTCAGCAGGTTTTCCAGACAGTCATGCGTCGGTCGGAAACCACTCAGCGGCTGCGCCTGGCCGCCGATGCTGCCGGGAAGTTGACCGGCTTCGGTCATGAAGCGTTGGTTTCGAACTTGCCCGCGGAAGAGTTCGCAGAGCCCGTTCTGCAATCATCGCATTTCATGTACGCTGGTGAAAATCGCAAACTGTTGCTGAACTTGGCACGGATTCATCGAATGACGGCCGGATCGGTACGCGCGCCGGGAGAAGCTGTCGGCATGCCCGCGCTGGAACAGGCGATGGATATGCTCGCGGAAAAGGCGGACGTCGACCCGGTGGCTTTGCGGATCCGAAATATCCCGGAAAAAGATCCCGAAAGCGGTGCACCGTTTTCAAGCCATTCGCTGGCACACTGCCTTGAGGAAGGTGCGAAGGCATTCGGTTGGGATGCGGGCACACGGCGGCCGCGCCAAAAGCGGGAAGGCGAATGGTGGATCGGAACCGGCGTGGCAAGCGCTGCACGGATCCACAACGTTCAGGAAAGCCGTGCGAAGGTGACACTTTCCAGCGACGGAACTGTTCGCGTGGAAACCGACATGACCGATATCGGCACTGGTACTTATACGATCCTCGCACAGATTGCGGCGCAAATGCTGGGCGTCGATACCAAGCACGTCTTGGTTGATCTGGGCGACACACGCCATCCGCGTGGTCCGGGCTCGGGCGGAAGCTGGGGCGCTGCATCAATCGGATCTGCCGTGTACCTGGCGTGTCAGAGCATCCGCAAGGATCTCGCATCCCGCTTGGGTGTGGCCGAAAATGCCTTGCAGATTGTCGATGGGAAGACCGCCGACGGGCAGACGCTCAGTGATATTCTGGATGGCTCCGACATCGCGCATGAAGGTCATTACAAGCCCGACGAAGGGCAGGACGATCATACGGCTGCCGGTTTCGGCGCGTTCTTCGCAGAGGTCCGCGTTAATCATTATACGGGTGAAACACGCGTTGACCGGATGCTCGGTGCATTCGGGTTCGGCCGCGTGCTCAATGAAAGAACGGCTCGCTCGCAGTGTCTTGGCGGCATCACGTGGAGCATTGGTACGGCTTTGACCGAAGCGTTGGAGTTTGATCCGCGTGACGGACATTTGATCAATTGCGACCTCGCCGAATATCACGTGCCTGTGCATCGCGATGTGCCCAAGCTAGACGTTGTCCTTCTTGAAGAACGCGATCCGATCGCGAGCCTGATCGAAGCCAAGGGCATTGGCGAGCTGGGCATGTGTGGCGGCGCGGCTGCTATTGCAAATGCCATCTACAATGCTTGCGGGGCACGGGTGAACGATTATCCGATGACCCCCGACCGCGTTCTGGCTGCGATGCCTGGCAAATAAAGACTAAGCGCATTCCCCCTGCGCGGTGATCCGCGCGGGGATGGGGGAGTTTCCGCTGGGCTACCAATCGCTTTGTGGGAAACCGACTTGGGAGGCATCCCTCAAACGGACACAAAAAACAGGCCCGTTCATCGAACGGGCCTGCCTTTGGATACTGATCGCGGTCTGTGCCTCTAGACCGCGGTCACATCGTATCTTTGATCGGATTAACGAACCTTGCCACGACGGAACAGGTTCACGATGGCCAGAAGAACAACGGCACCGATGAACGAAGCGAACAGCGAACGGATGTCAAATGCGCCCTCGGTGATCGGTGCGCCGCCAATCAGCGGGGTGATGATGAAGCCTGCGAGAATAGCGCCTACGATGCCGACTACCACATTGAGCAGAATGCCCTGCTGCGCATTGGTGCGCATGACGATGCTGGCGAGCCAGCCAAGAATTCCGCCCACGACGATAAGAATAATGAAGTTCATGTAAGTTCTCCTTGAATGAGATGGGTAATTAGATCCGAAATTGAATGTTCCAGCGCCATGTCCATTTTGTTTGGATCGATTTGAAAGGCTTATGACATAAGCCATGAATTGTTTGCGGGTCCTGCGCTGGTTTGGAAAATTTCGGGGGCTTCGGGTGGCAAAGGGGCTGCCAGTCAACCGTTGTCGAAAATGCCTCCGCGGTCTTGCGACACGCGGAGGCTAGGTTCGGGGGGCACCGCGGGTCAGTCGCTGATGCATCAGGGAAAAGTGGCGAAAGCAGCCAATGTTTCATGCGCCATGCAATTTTTTGCGCAACTTCCATCCATCCGCAAATGCATGACAAGCGTGCGAGCTTCGTGTCCTCGGCGCAGTTGATTCATTACAATGCGAAGCTCTGATTTTCGGCGTCCTTTACCCGTTGCCGGACGGGGGGCCGTGACGAACCTTGACTGACGCACCGCTAATCATATACACACTTTACGATTATTCATATAAAGTGTACGTGATGGCGAATGCTCAGTTCAGGAATAAACGGCTGATCGAGGGTCCGTCTATCGAAACAACTCTTCTACGAATCATGGCCATAGCTCCTAGGGATCGGTGTTTGCGCTTGCGACTTTCCCGCTACCTATCCCCCAATGATTTGGGACATTGTGTAAATGACATGCAGGCTATCGACTTTGTGCCAGCGCATGGCGGGGGCGCTCGTCCTTGGCATATGCCGCCCCGAAACCTCCGGCGGCGCCTTCATGCAACCCTTTTGGACGCAAACCGTATATTCCATGCAGCCATTGCAATTGAAGGCTGCGCGCAAGGGACTAGCTGCTGATCATGCTTGAGAACCTCGACGCCTTGCTGCTTGCGCGGATTCAGTTCGCGTTCACTGTCAGCTTCCATTTTTTCTTCCCGGCATTTTCAATCGGGCTGGCCAGCTTTCTCGCGGTGCTGGAAGGCTTGTGGCTGAAAACCGGTAAGAGCGTCTATCTCGACCTTTTCAAATACTGGCTCAAGATCTTCGCCATCGCCTTTGCGATGGGTGTGGTATCTGGCATTGTCATGTCCTACCAGTTTGGCACGAATTGGGCGGTATTCTCGGACAAGGCGGGGCCCGTTATCGGTCCGCTTATGGCGTATGAGGTGCTGACAGCCTTCTTCCTTGAGGCCGGCTTCCTTGGCGTGATGCTGTTCGGAATGAACAAGGTCGGCGAGAAGCTGCACTTTGCCGCAACGCTGATGGTGGCGCTGGGCACCTTCGTTTCGGCTTTCTGGATCTTGAGCGTCAACAGCTGGATGCAGACCCCGACAGGCTTTGAAATGGGTGCAAACGGCCAGTTCCTGCCTGGGCCGAGTTGGTGGGACATCGTTTTCAATCCCAGCTTTCCTTATCGTCTGGTCCACACGGTGATGGCAGCCTATCTGACGACCGCTTTCGTGGTGGGCGCGGTGGGGGCGTGGCATCTGCTGAAGGACCGCGCCAACCCCCACGCGCGTAAGATGTTTTCCATGGCAATGTGGATGGCTGCGATCGTTACGCCGCTGCAAATCTTCGCAGGCGACATGCACGGGCTTAACACGCTCGAACATCAACCTGCCAAGGTCATGGCGATGGAAGGGCATTTTGACAGCCACCCCGAAGGCGCGCCGTTGATCTTGTTCGGTATCCCTGACAGCGATGCGAAGACCGTGCGTTATGCAATCGAGATTCCAAAGGCTTCGTCACTGATCCTCAAGCACGATTTGAACGCGCCCATGGCGGGTCTGGACACGATTCCGGATGATGAAGAACCGCCCGTTGGCACGGTATTCTGGAGCTTCCGGGTGATGGTCGGCATCGGCTTTGCTATGCTCGGTATCGGCTTGTGGAGCCTGTGGGGCCGGGTACGCGGGCGGCTGTATGATATGCCTTGGCTGCACCGCGCCGCTGTTCTCATGGGACCATCGGGCTTTGCCGCGGTGCTCGCCGGATGGATCACTACTGAAGTGGGCCGCCAGCCCTATGTCATTTACGGTGTGCTGCGCACTGCCGATGCGGCCAGCCCGCTTGATGCACCTGCGGTTGCCGTTTCGCTGCTCGCCTTCGTGCTGGTGTACTTCGCCGTCTTCGGTGTTGGCGTTTGGTATATCACCAAGTTGATGAGCAAGGCGCCCCATGCTGGCGAGTACGGCGTCAAGCGCGGCGATGTCGGGCCGATCCGTACCGCTGGTATCACGCCGGGGCCGACACAGAACCCCGGCAAGCAGGAGTCGCTCCCGACCGAGCGCCAGAATGAAGAGGAGGACGCCTGATGGATCTGACCGTCGTCTGGGCCTTCATCATCGCTTTCGCGGTCTTCGCCTATGTCGTGATGGATGGGTTCGACCTTGGTATCGGCATCCTGTTCCCGACCTTCCGCGTGGGACAGGGTCGCAACCGGGCAATGAATTCGATTGCGCCGGTCTGGGACGGGAACGAGACTTGGCTCGTCCTTGGCGGGGGAGGGCTGTTTGCGGCGTTTCCGCTCGCCTATGCGGTGATTCTGCCAGCAACCTATCCGCTGGTCATTGCGATGTTGCTGGGGCTTGTCTTTCGCGGGGTCGCTTTTGAATATCGCTGGCGCGATGCGGCACATCAGAATTTCTGGGACAACGCCTTTTTTGGCGGTTCGCTGGTGGCCGCAATGTCGCAGGGCATGATCCTGGGTGCGCTGCTGCAAGGGATCGATGTCGAAGGTCGCGCCTATGCGGGCAGTTGGTGGGACTGGCTGACGCCCTATACGCTGCTGACGGGCGTCGGCACGGTCGCGGGCTATGCATTGCTGGGCAGCACCTGGCTGATCTGGAAGCTTGACGGCGGCGTTCAACGACACGCACGATACGTTGCCAAGCGCGCCGCGCTGGCCACGATTGCGCTGATGGGCGCGGTGAGCCTGTACAATATCACGCTAAATGCCGAATACGCCTCGCACTGGCTCACCGCGCCGGAAATCTACTATGTGGCGCCCGTGCCGATCATCACGGCGATCATCGCGCTTTCGATGCTGCGTGCGATTGCCAAGGATCGCACCTCCAAGCCGTTCTGGCTTTCGATCGCGCTGTTCTTCCTGGGGATGTCGGGATTGGGCGTGACGATCTGGCCCAATGTGGTGCCTCCGGCCATTAGTATCTGGGATGCCGCAGCGCCGGAACGCAGCCAGATCTTCATGCTGGTGGGGGTAGCGATTACGATGCCACTGATTATCGCCTACACGGTGTGGGCTTACTGGGTGTTCCGCGGCAAGGTGGCGGATGAAGGGTATCATTGATGTCCGTACGTAGCGCAGCGATAGGACGCAGCTAATGCTGGCTCCGCCCGAACAGCCACCCGAACCGCCCCTGTGGCAGCGTCTTGCATGGATGGTGGCCATCTGGGCCGCCAGTGTCGCCGTGCTTGGCGTGGTCGCCTATGTGATCCGGTTGTGGATCGCACCTTGAGCACACCAGTCAAGGTGTGGTTCGACGGCGCCTGCCCGCTGTGCCAGCGCGAGATTGCAGCGATGCGGCGGCTCGACCGGAACGGCGCGATTGATTTTGTAGATGTAGCCGAGAACGCAGATCCTTCTTGCCCGGTCGACCGCGCTCAGCTTCTCGCCCGGTTTCATGCTGAGGAAGATGGCGTCATCCACGATGGCGCGGCGGCATTTGCCGCGATGTGGCGCGCAGTACCGCTGCTTCGACCGCTCGGCCTTGCTGCGCGCAATCCCATCGTTCTGCAGGTGCTGGAGGCTGCCTATGTGCGCTTTCTCAAGGTCAGGCCCCGCTTGCAACGCTTCTTCGCCTAGAAAGCGCTTGCCCTTGTGTTGCTGATCGTCTGATCTGGCCCGATAAAACACGGGAGAGAACCGCCATGACCTATTACGGCGCGATGCAGAACGAAATTTACAACGCGGGTCTGAGCGGAACTTTGCCGACGTTTCCGGTTGATTTTGCCACTCTGGAAAAGCTCGCCCATGAGGCGCTTGGCACAAGCCTGACCAATTATGTCGCAGGCGGCTGCGGCGATGAACACACGCAGGACCAGAACGCCGCTGCGTTCCGCCACTGGGGCATGGTTCCGCGGATGATGGTCGATTGCTCTGCGCGTGACCTCTCGATTGAACTTTTCGGCCATACCTATCCTACGCCGCTGTTCATGGCGCCCATCGGGTTGAACGGCGAAGCGTCGCAGGACCGCCACGGCGATATGGCCGCCGCGCGCGCCTCGGCTCTGACGGGGGTGCCGTTCTGCGCCTCGACCTTGGCGAATGATCCGCTGGAGGATGTGGCAGCGGCCTGCGGCGAGACGCCGGCATGGTTTCAGCTTTACACCCCCAAGAACCGCGAACTGGCGACAAGCCTGATCCGCCGGGCCGAGCACGCAGGCTACACAGCACTGGTAGTGACGCTGGACACGTGGGTGACCGGATGGCGCCCGCGCGATCTTAATGCGTCCAACTTTCCGCAGCTGCGCGGGAAGGTTCTTCAGAACTACTTCACCGACCCTGTGTTCCGTTCGCTGCTCGCAAGACCGCCCGAGGAGGACCCTGCGGCGGCGATCTTCACCTGGGCTGCGACATTCGGGCAGGTGCTGACCTGGGATGACATGGCGTGGTTCAAGTCGGTGACCAAACTGCCGATCGTGCTGAAGGGCATTTGCCATCCGGATGACGCGCGGCGCGCGGTCGATACTGGGGCCGATGCGATATACTGTTCAAACCACGGCGGACGGCAGGCCAATGGCGGCATTGCGACCATCGATCTGCTCGCCGACGTGGTGGCTGCATCGGGCGACACGCCCGTGCTGTTCGACAGCGGCGTGCGATCAGGTACGGACGCGGTCAAGGCGCTGGCGATGGGCGCACGCGCAGTCGGCGTGGGACGGCCATACACCTATGGGCTGGCACTGGGCGGCGCTGAGGGCGCGGCGTGGGTATTAAGATCGATCCTTGCCGAGGCCGACCTTCTGATGGCTGTTAACGGTTATCCGACACTCGCCGCTGTTCGTGCTGCGGGTGTACAACGAACCGGTTAGGGAGAGTTACTGGGTCAAGCGCGTTAACCAAGTTTGCTTTACGTTTTCCACAGATTCGCTGGTATGAATAGGGCAACGACAGAAGATCGATTCGGGGACGTGATCCATGACCAAACCGACTATCTGGTCCAGCGGGCCAGATCCCATGCGCCGCACGGTCTGCCTTCGGGACGAACATTCGCGCCGCGCACGTTACGGTCGCATCCAGCCGATGCAGCCGCGCGAGTCGCTGTTGTCAAAAATCGCCGGGATTATCCCGCTTTCGTGAACTCCGCCTCACCCGCCTGACTTGGCGAGCATCACAAGTTTCGTGTCGGTGAAGGCAAGGTATCCTTCCTCTCCGCCTTCCGAGCCAAATCCGCTGTCGCCGATGCCGCCGAACGGCGTTTCGGGAGAGGCCACGATCAACTGATTGATGCCCACCATTCCTGCGCGCAGCGCCCGGCCAAGGTAGTGCGCTTCATCAAGATCGCCCGAAAAGGCATAAGCGGCCAAGCCATAACGCAGCGAATTGGCAATCCCGACCGCATCCTCGATCGCATCGAAAGGCACGATTCCCGCAATCGGGCCGAAGGGTTCTTCGGTCATGAAACGGCTGTCAGGCGCGGGATTGGCGATTACCGTGGGTTCGAAGAAGAAACCGTTTCCTACGATGGCTGAACCGCCGGTCACAACCTCCCCGCGATTGCCGCCCGCATCGGCGACGACCTGCTCCATCGCGGCAATTCGGCGACCATGCGCCAGCGGCCCCATGTCGACGCTGTCGTCCACGCCTGGATCGCCCACCTTCAGCCCGCCTGCCTGCGCCGCGAATTCGGCAACGAAGCGGTCATAGATGCTGCGATCGACCAGAAAGCGCGTGGGCGATACGCAGACCTGCCCGGCATTGCGGAACTTGGTCGCCGCGCACATCGCCACCGCACGGTCCAGATCGGCGTGTTTGCTGACGATGACCGGCGCATGCCCCCCCAGTTCGGGGGTGAAGCGTTTCATATGCGTGGCTGCCAGCGCGCCCAAGTGCTTGCCGACTACGGTCGATCCGGTGAAGCTGACCTTGCGCGTGATGGGGGAGGCGATCAGGTGTTCGGACACCGGGCCGGGATCACCATAGACAAGGTTCAGCACGCCTTTGGGCACGCCTGCATCGACGAAGCATTCGACCAGCAATTGCGCCGAGGCCGGCGTGTTTTCGGCAGGCTTCAGGATCGCGGTGCACCCTGCTGCCAGCGCGCCCGCGATCTTTTTGACCGGCAGATTGATAGGAAAGTTCCACGGCGTAAGCAGCACCGCAGGGCCGATGGGTTCATGCGTCACCATCTGCGCGATCAGTTGCGCGCCGCGCGTGGGGATCAACCGTCCGCCGCGACGCTTGGCCTCTTCGCCGAGGAAGTCGACGACATCGCAGGAAGATGTGATTTCTCCCAACGCCTGCGCCCGCGGTTTGCCCATTTCGGCGGTGACGACGCTGGCGATGGCCGGCGCCCGTTCGCGCAGCAGATCGGCCGCACGGCGCAGGATCGCATAGCGTTCCGCCCCCGAAGTCTGGCTCCACCCGGCAAAGGCATCGCCCGCCGCCTTCAGCGCCGTATCAAGCTGCGCGGGCGAGGCTTTGGGGCACTGACCCAGTACCGCACCGGTGGCAGGACTAACCACATCCATCGCCCCTGCTTCTCCGGCTTCGATCCAGGCGCCATTAATGAAGAATTTGAGCGTCGGGTAAGTGGACATGGGCAATTCCTTGATCTGGCGCGGCGCACGCTGCCTTCGAGCAGACGCGCGGCGGTATGGTCCGGGCGGTTTTGGTAAGGGCCTAGGTGGGGCCTGACGGCAGCCTGCCAACCCCTAGATTGCCACCACCTTCTGCTCGATCGCGCCGAAGATCGAATGGTTGCCCGCATCGCGCATTTCAATGCGCACTGAGTCACCCGCCTGCATGAACGGTGTCCTGGCCGCGCCATCCGCGATGGTTTCGATCATGCGGATTTCGGCAATGCAGGAATAGCCCGCGCCGCCATCGGCCACAGGCTTGCCCGCGCCGCCATCAGCGTCCTTGTTCGATACAGTGCCGGTGCCGATCACCGTGCCGGCGCCCAGATTGCGGGTCTTGGCCGCGTGGGCAACCAGCTGCGCCAGAGTGAAGGTTGCGTCCTGCCCGGCATTGGCGCGGCCGAACGGTGCGCCATTGTAATCGACCATCAGCGGCAGGTGGATCAGGCAATTGGCCCAGGCATCGCCCAGTTCGTCAGGGGTGACCGCGACCGGTGAAAACGCGCTGGCCGGCTTGGACTGGAAGAAGCCGAAGCCCTTTTCCAGTTCGCCCGGAATCAACCCGCGCAAGCTGACGTCATTGACCAGCATCAGCAACTTGATGTGGCCCGCCGCATCCTCGGCCGAAACGCCCATGGGCACATCATCGGTGATGCAGGCGATTTCGCCTTCCATGTCGCAGCCCCATGCTGGATCGCCCAGCGGGATATCCTGACGCGGGCGCAGGAAGCTGTCCGAACCGCCCTGGTACATCAGCGGATCGTGATAGAAGCTGTCGGGCACCTTGGCTCCGCGAGCCTGACGCACCAGTTCCACATGATTGATATAGGCGCTGCCATCGGCCCATTGATACGCACGCGGCAGGGGTGAATGCGCCTGACGTTCATGGAACCGTTCGCACGGCACGGTTTCATGTTCGACGTCGCGGGCAAGCAGTTCAAGTTCAGGCGCGACGCGTTCCCAGTTGTCCAGCGCAGCCTGAAGCGTCGGCGCGATGTATCCGGCGGTGGAACAGCGGGTCAGATCCTTGCTGACCACCACCAGCATCCCGTCGCGAGTGCCATTGTCGAGTGTTGCGAGTTTCATGCGGGTTTCCTCTCGGGGGAATCGGTTTGGTTGTCGGGATGCGCCGCCGCGAAGGCGGGCAGGGCAAGGCACGCGGCCTCGATACGGGTCATGTGCGGGCTGGCGCTCAGATCGTAATCAAAGCGCCGCGCGTTGTAGAGCTGCGGGATCAGGACGACTTCGAACAGGCCGGGGGCATCGCCGTGCAGGAAGTCGCCGGTTTGCAGCTGCGCCAGCCGCGCCTCAACCGGATCGAGCGTGCGTTTCAGCCAGTGGCGATACCACACGTTGATATCGTCCTGCGAATGGCCCAGCGGGTCCTTCAGGTATTTGAGCACCGGCAGATTGTTGACCGCGTGGATCTCGGTCGCGATGGCGTAGGCCAGTTCGCGCACCGTGTAGCGGGCTTCCAGATCGGCGGGTAGCAGCGGCTGGGCGCGATAGGCTTCGTCCAGCCATTCCAGCAGCGCCATCGACTGCGCCCGGTCGCGGCCGTCCGCTTCCAGCATCGGCACCGAACCGAAGGGGTTGCGCGTGGTGAAAGCCGCGCCTTTCTGTTCCGCGCTGACAAGGTTCACCGGCACGTTTTCGAACGCCAATCCCTTCAGCTGCAGCGCGATTCTGAGCCGGTATGATGTCGACGAACGGAAGTAGCCGTGAAGCTTCATGCCGCTGCCCCCTCAGGCGTGTAGGAGACACATGAGACACTGTTCAGGGACCAAAAAACCGGGCCCCCTTTGATGCCCGTATATCCCGCCGCGTTCATCTGCGTTTCCGGCCCTGCCATGGCGCGACGATGACCGCGATCGTGACTGTAGGACAGTCGCGTTTCTCCAAGCCGCATCAGAAGGCTGCAATTCCGGTGATGGCACGCCCCAAAATCAGCGCGTGCACATCATGCGTGCCTTCGTAGGTGTTCACCGTTTCAAGGTTCACCATGTGACGGATCACCTGATATTCTTCGGAAATGCCGTTGCCGCCATGCATATCGCGGGCGGCGCGAGCAATGTCGAGCGCCTTGCCGACATTGTTGCGTTTGATGATCGAGATCATGTCAGGCGCAAACCGGTCTTCGTCGATCAGGCGGCCGACGCGCAGCGATGCCTGAAGGCCCATCGCAATGTCGGTCATCATGTCCGCCAGCTTTTTCTGGAACAGCTGCGTGGCTGCCAGAGGCCGCCCGAACTGGTGCCGGTCCAGCCCGTATTGCCGCGCGGCAGCCATGCAGAATTCTGCCGCGCCCATCGCGCCCCAGCTGATGCCGTAGCGCGCCCGGTTGAGGCAACCGAACGGGCCCTTCAGCCCTTCGACATTCGGTAGCAGCGCCGATGCCGGTACGCGCACATCTTCCATCACGATCATCCCGGTGGTCGATGCGCGCAAGCTGATCTTGCCCTTGATCTTGGGCGCGCTGAGGCCCGCCATTCCTTTTTCCAGCACAAAACCGCGGATCGCGCCGCCGTGGGCTTCGCTTTTCGCCCACACCACGAAGACATCGGCAAACGGGGCGTTGGAAATCCACGTTTTGCTGCCCGAAAGGACGTAATCATCCCCGTCCTGTTTCGCCCAGGTTGTCATCCCTGCCGGATCGCTGCCTGCATCAGGCTCTGTCAGGCCGAAACAGCCGATCAGTGCGCCGCTGGCCAGACCGGGCAGATATTTGCGCCGCTGTTCATCCGAACCGTAGGCATAGATCGGATGCATCACCAGGCTGGACTGCACGCTGGCCATCGAACGGTAGCCAGAATCCACCCGTTCGATTTCGCGCGCGATCAATCCGTAGGCCACATAGCCCGCGCCTGCGCCGCCGAATTCTTCGGGGATGGTCGCGCCGAGCAACCCCGCCTGTCCCATCAAGGGGAACAGTTCGGGCGCATCGATTTCTTCGCGGAAGGCGGCAATCACACGCGGCTGCAGCTCGCCCTGGGCAAAGCCGTGCGCTGCATCGCGGATCATCCGTTCTTCTTCGGTCAGCTGGCTTTCAAGGTGGAAGGGATCTTCCCAATCAAATCGGGTGATCGCCGGTTCCGGTTGCGCATTGGTTGTGCCGTGCAAGGGGGCGTGCTCCTCTGTATCTTCCCGCCCACAGCCTTCGCAGGCTTGGCAATTCAGAGCAAGAGGGGCGGGGCCAGCAGGTTTCAGAGCGGGGTGATGACCCGGCTGACTGTATCCAGCATCTGCGCCGGTGGGCATGGCTTGGGCAGTGTAGTGGCACGGGGAAAACGGGCGGCGATCTCGCTTGCGGGATGCCGTTCGGAATGCAGGATCACCGGCACGTTTTCATCGATCAGCTTTTGCGCAAGTTCGTAGGCGCGCCCATCGGCAAGTTCTATATTGAGCACCGCCAGATCAGGCTTTTCTTTCTGGCAGGCGAGCATGACCGAACAGATGCCAGCGTGCGGCCCTTCGACTTCGTATCCGGCTTCCTCGAACGTATCACACAGATCAAAGGCGGTGATGAATTCGTCTTCGGCCACCAGAATGCGCAAAACCATCATCCATCTCCCGCCACGTCGACTCCCCCGACCGCGAGATGTAACATGGTTCAGACATCATCCTTGCGGGATATTATCCATTTCGGCCGAATTGTGCAGCAAATGCGTTTTCGTCACCCGCGGCGAGCAATTTTGCCTGTTCGACCCACTGATCGCGCACGATGCGACCCGAAAACCGGCCGAGCTTGGCGTCGATCCGCTCAATTTCCGACGGCTGCCATGCAGCGATCTGGGCAAAGGTGGTCACGCCAAATTCACCAAGCAGAGATGAAAGTTTCGGCCCCAGACCCTTGATGCGGGTAAGATCATCCGGTGCGCTGGTGGCGGGCGGCGGCGGCGCGGACATCGGATCGGGCCCGGCTTCGGCATCGGTACCAAGCGGCGATGCAGCCACAGCCTGCGTGTTGGCCGCTGCCGAGGTATCGCCCTGAATGATTTCGACGGCACGCGGCGCATCGATCAGCGCCTGATTGCGCGCCGCACGGGCCGCGCCATCTTCCAGCACATCGCGTGCAAGAGGTGCGGTGCTTTCATCCTCGATCAAACGGGCCTTGCGGCCAAGCCGCGAGATCAGCCACACGGCTAACACCAGAGCAACCAGACCAAGCAGGATGAACGGCAGATAGGCAGTCATTTCAGGCGACATGGCGGTCATGGTCTCCGGGACGAATCATGGCAACGTGTCCCGGGCCTTAGCAGCCACGGAACGTCTTGCTCAAACCTGTGACAGGATCGAATGTTCCGCGATGTCACGAACGGCGCCTGCGTGCGGTGCGGATGCGCGCCGGCCAGTTACGCCTGTGATGCGTCTGTTTCAGGTTCCGCCGCGACCTGCTTGCGGAACAGCACCTTGTCGCCTTCATCAAACCCGCGCCGCCATATCACAAGCGCATAGGTCGCCAGAATTGCGGGTATGCCGAACAGCAATTCCATCCATTCCGGAACCCAGGTAAAGGCATAGCCCACAACCACAGCGGGCGCGGCTGCATAGACCAAGGCCCAGCGCCAGTTGGATACGGGCGCCCTGAGCAAGTGCTTGAGCAGCATCGCTTTGATAAGGCTGGAAACGGCAAGCGCGATTAACAAGGCGCCTGCCGCGCTTGCCGCTTCGAAGCCTTTGCCCAGCCCATACATGTCGGCTGCTTCGATGAAGGCGATGGTCAAAGCCGCCTGCAGCACGATCACGCCAACCGATACCGCCAGATTGCGCTTGCGGGCAATATACACCAGCACGCTTTCGGAAACGACCGCCATCGATGCGGCAACCTCTGCCGCAAGCAAGAAGGCGAGCGCTGCAGTTCCGGCGACATAATCGGGCCCCCACAGGCCCATCACCGCTTCTCCCGGCACGCCCAGCACCAGCGCAATCCCCAGTTGCACCGCGATGATCCAGAACCCCACCTGGCGCACCTGCGCGGCGATCGCGCCCATATTGCCGATCCGCAGGTTCTTGGTGATTACGGGGGACAGGATCGGCTCGAAACTGGTTTTCAGTTTCTGCGGAAGCGATGCGATCTGCTGGGCGGCGTAATAGATACCTACCGTCTGCGGCGGGGCAAACAGGCCAAGGATGAAAATATCAAGCAAACGCGTGCCGCGTTCGATCGCATCGGCCCCCACCAGTGGGAACGCGCGGCTGGATATGGCAATCAACGCACGGGGCGCCGGGTTCCAACCGCGCGGCAGGCCAAAGGTGCGCAGGAAAGGCCACAGCGCGGTCAGCAATCCGGCATAGATCGACGCGATGAAGGCAAGCGCCAGGCCTGCATCGCGGGTGGCGGGGATGAAGAAGAACACCCCTGCGCCAATCGAGATCGTCCACGGCTCCACCACCGCCCGTGCGCGCACCGTGGTTGCGATGTCAAAGCGATAGGCCTGCGCTGCCAGCAAGATCTCGGTGACGGCAAAGGCAGGAATGGTGGCTACCAGCCAGATGTCCCACGGGCTGTTCATCCCGTTCGGAAACATCGGGTCGGGGAAAGCCAGCAGCAGCAGCGCGGCCACACCCGAATAACCAAGCGCCAGCAGGATGCCGTCATAGACAAGGTTGGTTTCCGCGCCGCGGTTTTCGCCCGCGCCTTCGGACAGGCGCTGCGCCAGCCCGCGCTTTTCGCCCAGCGAACAGATCAACGCGACAATTTCGATCAGCACCAGTGCCGATGCAAAGCGGCCCAACGCCTCCGCGCCGTAAAGGCGGGTTGCGATAATCAGGAACGGAATGCGCGCAATCAACCGGACCACAAAGCCCAGCGTGTTGGTGCGCCCGCCCTTGGCAAGAGCGGCCAGATCATCGTCTGCGGCGCCGTTGGTGGTGCCGGTTGCAGCGCCGGTCACGCAGGCACGTCCCGTTCAGCCTTCAGCGGCCGGGCGAGCAGCGCAGCAACCACCTTGCGTGCATCCTCGCCCCGCAAGATGGCATCCACGCCGGACACGATCGGCATGGCCACGCCGCGTTTGGCGGCAAGTTCGGCCAGGACAGGCGCTGTATGTGCGCCTTCGGCCACGGTGCGGCGATCCGCCATAAGGCTGGCCGCAGACGCGCCTTCGCCCAAGGCCTTGCCCAGCGAAAAATTGCGGCTGGATGTGCTGGAGCAAGTCAGCACCAGATCGCCAAGCCCGCACAGGCCGCTAAGCGTTTCGCCCCGCGCCCCCAGATTTTCCCCAAAGCGCAGCATTTCGGAAAAACCGCGCGCGATCAGAGCAGCGCGGGCGTTCTGACCCAGTCCCAGCCCATCAACCACGCCGCAGGCTATCGCGAGCACGTTCTTGACCGCGCCGCCGATTTCCGCGCCGATCACGTCATCCGAATAATAGGGCCGGAAGGTGGGGCGGGCGATCGCGGGCGCAAGCCTGTCCCACTGCGCTGCCCCGCCGCCGCAGGCCAGCGTCACCGCGGTAGGCAGGCCGGCGGCGACTTCATGCGCGAACGTGGGGCCGGACAGCACGGCAATGGCGCTTTGCGGTGCGGCTTCGCTGGCGACATCGAACATCATCCGCCCGGTGCCGGCTTCAATCCCCTTGGAACACAGCACCAGATCACGCGGTGCTGAAGCAAGGCCTGAAAGAACACGGCCCAGGACCTGCGCCGGTGTCACCACCAGCACGGTCTTGACGGCAGCCAGATCGGCAAGATTGCCGGTTGCGCGGATCTGCGGGGTGAGCACCGCTGACGGCAGATACAGGGGATTGCGGTGTTCGGCGTTGATCGCAGCCACCACTTCGGGTTCGTACGCCCACAATAACACATCGCGCCCATCCGAACCGAGCATCTGCGCCAGCGCGGTTCCCCAGGCGCCTGCACCCACCACACCGATTGTTTCAAGCTGGGTCATGCTTTCACTCCCGCTCCGCGTGCGATTTCAGCATCCGGGTCAAGCGGCCAGCGCGGCCGTGCCAGAAAATCGAGCGGGTCTCCGGCAAATTCGGTTCCGCGACGCCAACCCTCGGCCGCCAGCCTTTCGCATCCCGCCCAAGCGATCATCGCGGCATTATCGGTGCACAGCGCAATGGGCGGCGCGGTAAAGCGCATCGCATGGCGGGCCGCGAACGCCTCAAGCGCGCCGCGCACAGTCGCGTTCGCCGCGACTCCGCCGGCCACCACCAGCGCGGGGAACGGCCCGGCGCGTGTCAGCGCGAGGCTGAGCCGGTCGATCAGGCAATCGACTGCGGCCTGCTGAAAACTGGCGGCGATATCCTGCGGCGCGTGCAACCCGCTCTCCACCGCCCGCAACACTGCGCTTTTCAGACCCGCGAAGGAGAAATGCGGTTCAGGCGATCCTTTCAGCGGGCGGGGCAGGGGCACCGCTTTGGGGTCGCCCTGCAAGGCCAACCGTTCGACCGCCGAGCCGCCTGGGTAGCCAAGACCGAGGATCTTGGCGGTCTTGTCGAAGGCTTCGCCCAGCGCATCATCGATCGTGGTCGCAAGCCGGCGATAGTGGCCGACCCCTTCCACAGCCAGAATCTGGCAATGTCCGCCCGAAACCAGCAGCAGCAGGTAGGGAAACGCCAGCGACCCATCGGCCAGCCGGGGTGACAGCGCATGACCTTCAAGGTGATTGATCGCCAAAAGCGGTTTGCCCGATGCCATTGCCAGCGCTTTGGCACTGACAAGCCCCACCATCACGCCGCCAATCAGACCCGGCCCGGCAGTGGCGGCAATCGCATCGCAGTCGTCCAGCGTGACATTTGCATCGCCCATCACCTTGGCGATCATCGGAGCGAGCCGTTCGGCATGGGCGCGGGCGGCGATTTCGGGCACAACGCCGCCATAAGGCGCGTGTTCGGCTTCCTGGCTGGCGATCGACTGCGCGACAATCGTGCCATCGCCGCGCACAAGCGCGACAGCGGTTTCATCGCAGCTCGATTCGATGCCAAGCACAAGTGCTGTGTCAGAGGTGTGCGTTACCGATCCCATCCGGCTTCCATCTAGTGTTTGTGAAGGCTAGAGCAAGCACGGCTATGATTGAACCTGAACGAACGGCTCCGCGCCCCTCGCCCAAGCTGCGCCTCGGCACCCGCAATTCGCCGCTGGCGATGGCGCAGGCGGTTGAAACCCGCGCCCGTCTGTGCGCTGCGCACGGTTGGGATGAAGACGCGGTCGAACTGGTCCCTGTTCTGGCAAGCGGTGACAAGGTTCTGGATCGCCCCTTGTCCGAAATTGGTGGCAAGGCCTTGTGGACCAAGGAACTCGACCAGTGGCTGGGCGAAGGCCGGATCGACCTGTCGGTGCATTCGGCCAAGGATGTCGAGACGATCCGCCCCGATGCGTTCCATTTTCCTGCTTTCCTGCCGCGCGCCGACCGGCGGGATTGTCTTGTGGGCGCGGCAAGCATCGCAGAAATCCCCGAAGGCGCGGTGGTTGGCACCAGTGCGCCGCGGCGCGCCGCGCAGCTTTTGAACCTGCGGCCCGATTGCAAGGTCGTGACCTTCCGCGGCAATGTTGCCACGCGGCTGGGCAAATTGCAGGCGGGCGAAGCCGATGTGACCTTCCTTGCCGCTGCCGGGCTTGAACGGCTTGACCAAAGCGCCGTGGGTGCGCCGCTGGATGAAAGCGCATGGATACCCGCCGCCGCACAAGGCGTGATCGCCATCGAATGCCGCGCCGATGATGCACAAACCACCGCGCTTCTCGCCGCGATCGACCATGCGCCCACACGCGCCGAACTGGAAGCGGAACGGGCGCTGCTCGCCGAACTGGGCGGCACCTGCCATTCGCCGGTGGCGGTGCTCTGCAAGCCTGCGGATGGCGAACTTGCCATGCGTGCCGCGCTTTTCAGCCCTGATGGTGCTGAGCGGATTGAAGGCACTGCACGCTTTGCACCGGGCGATCATGCACCGGTGCGGGCGCTGGCCGCCGATCTGCTGGGGCGGGCGACACCGGGTATCGCACCGCATTTTCGCGGCGAGAAATGACAGCGCATCTGATTGCGCTGCGTCCGGAACCCGGGCTTTCGGCCACTGTGGCCAAAGCCGGCGAGATGGGTCTGGCGATTACCGGGCTGCCGCTATCTGAAATCCGTGCGCTGGAATGGGACTGTCCCGAACCTGATGGGATTGACGGGTTGTTGATCGGCAGCGCCAATGCCATTCTGCACGGCGGGCCAAACATTGCCCGTGTCGCAGGCAAGCCCGTTTACGCCGTGGGCGAAGCAACCGCGGCTGCGGCGCGTTCCGCCGGCTTTACGATTGCCATGACCGGAAGCGGCGGTTTGCAAGGTGTGCTCGATACGATCGCCGCGCCCTGCCATTTGCTGCGTATCGCGGGGGAGGAGCACGTCCCGCTTGTCCCGCCAGCAGGTGTGACCTTTGCCGAAGTCATCGCCTATCGCAGTGCGTTCCTGCCGCTTGATCCTGTGCGTTCGGCGCTGTCGCAGGGCGGGGCGCTTGTGCTTCTCCATTCGGCGGCGACCGCGCGCCATTTCGCCATGGAGTGCGACCGGCTTGGTCTGGTCCGCCGCAACATCGTGCTGGCCGCGCTCGGCCCGCGGATTGCCGCTGCAGCCGGGACCGGCTGGGGCGCGGTGCATACTGCCACGCAGCCCGATGAAGCCACGCTGTTGCAATTGGTGTTTGACTTGTGCAACGCCCCGCGCTCCATTCGTCCCACCCCGTCCGAAAAGCCCTGATAAGGGCGCGGACGAGGCACGTTTCAAAGTCGCAAAGAACGGATTTCGATGGCAGCACAACCCGGACCATCGCCTTATGAAGCCGCCCCCAGACCAAGCTCTGGCCGGGCCACGATGCTGGCTGCGCTGGCTGCCTTCCTGGCGGGCGGTGCGCTGGTGGGATGGGTGATGTGGTACAATCTGCAACCCGGGCGCAGCAATGGCACCCGCGCCCAGGTGGTGGCCGAAGCGGGCGCTGACCCGGCCGCCGCGCCCACGTTGGCTGCGGCCAGTCCGGCTCCGCTTGCGGCAGCCATAAGGGCGAAACAGGAGGTGCAGCGTGTGGCCGAACAGCAGGGCGGTCTTGATACACGGCTCGCGGCTGCCGAACAGCGGCTGACCCAGCTTGATCTGCAAGCCCAGGCTGCTGCGGGCAATGCGGCACGCGCAGAAAGCCTGCTGATTGCGTTTGCCACGCGCCGCGCTGTCGAACGCGGGGCGGAACTGGGATACCTTTCGGACCAGCTGCGCCTGCGATTTGGCGATCAATGGCCCAACGCCGTCAGCACCATCATCGAATTTTCGCGCAATCCGATCCGGCTGGATAGTCTGGTGGCGCGGCTTGAAGGGCTGGGTCCGCAACTGCGCAACAGTGGCGAAGGGCCATCATGGGCCGCATTCCAGCGCGAACTGGGCCAACTGTTCGTGTTCCGGCGTGAAAGCACCCCATCGCCGCAGCCGCAACGCCGGCTCGAACGGGCGCGCTGGGCGCTGGAGCAGGGCCGCTACCGTGCGGCGATCGACGAGGTAAAAGGCATGCCCGGAGCGGCCAACGCGGATGTCTGGATCGCCGATGCCGAACGCTATCGCAAGGCGATGGAAGCGATGGAAGTGATCGAAACCGCCGCGGTGCTCGACCAGCGCGGATTGCGCGACGGGGCGGGCAATCCGGTGCGACAGCTAAGCCCGCTGATCAGGCCGTAATACCGCTTGCACCAAAGGCGCGGGCGGCAGAGCCCGGGTTATCCGCGCAGGATCGCGGGCAGATCGCCCGATACGCCGCGGGCCTCGTCCATGAAAAAGTCCTTGAGCATCGGTGTGCGCTGCACCGCCGCCATGCCCAGGCGGCGCACAGCACTGGCCGTTTTGCCGGGGACGCCGAACAGGCGCGTGAGGCCGTCCGTGGCCAGCGCCACCATGAAACTGTCCAGCCCGCGCCACGCCTCATACCGCTTGAGCAATTCGGGATCGCCCGGATCAAGACCAAGCCGTGCGCCATCGGTCAGCACTTCGACCAGCGCGCCTACATCGCGCAGACCGAGGTTCAGACCCTGACCTGCAATCGGGTGGATGCCGTGAGCCGAATCCCCGATCAGCGCGAGGCGTTCGCCGGTGATCTTCGCGGTGTGGTGGAAGCCCAGCGGCCAGCTTGACCGGTGGCCTACGCTTTTTACCTTTCCCAGCACGCCGCCCATGCGCTTTTCAACCTCGGCCAGAAACGCCCGGTCGCCCAGCTTCATCACCCCTGCGCCATCGGCTTCGGACACGGTCCACACCAGCGAGGATCTGTGCGTTCCGTCCGCATCATCGTTCAGCGGCAACAGAGCAAATGGTCCGGCGGGATAGAAAATCTCCCACGCGACGTTGCCGTGCGGCTTTTCATGGGTGAGGCCGGCGATGATGGCGCGGTGCTTGTAATCCCATTTCGCAATCGGGATGCCTGCCGCATCACGCGTGGGCGACTGGCGTCCTTCGGCGGCGATCATCAACCGGCCTTTCAGCTTCCGCCCGTCTGCCAGAACGGCAGCGACGCCAAGCTGGCTGCGTTGGCGTTCGGTCACTTGTGCCTTGGCGACCCAGTGGATCAGCGGTTCCTTGGCGGCCGCTTCGAACAACGCCAGACGCAGACGACGGTTGGGGAACATCCGCCCCAGCGTACCGCCTTCGGGGCCGGGCTGGAAATCGAGCCGTCCGGGCTTGTTCTGATCGGTCACGGCGATGCTCGCGATATCGCAGGCAAATTCTTCGAGGCCCGCTGCGATTCCGATGTTTTCGAACAGGTGCCAGCTTGCGGTCGAAATCGCGGTGGCGCGATCATCGAAACCTTCGGCGGTCAGCTCAGCCGGATCGGCGCGGTCGATCACATGGCTGGACATGCCTTTCTTTGCCGCCGCCAGCGCCAGCGTCATGCCCACCAGCCCCCCGCCAAGGATCACAAGGTCGCGGGTTTCATTTTCAGGCTTGGTCACGGGTTCGCTCCGATTGCGAAGAATGCTTGCCAAGCCTAGATGCCAATCTGTGTCCCGTGCAAGAACCTTCCATCACCCGATCCGACAATTCGCTGCATGGCTGCTTGCACTGATAGCAAGTGTACTGCTGGCTGCGCCGGGCCACGCGCAGCAGCCTGAACGCAGGGCGCTGTATGGTGATGAAAATATTGCGGTGTCGCTGTTTGCCGACAGCGCACCGCAGGCAGGCGGTGAATGGATGCTGGCGCTGCGCTTCACGCCGAAAAGCGAAGAATGGCACGGATACTGGTCGAACCCCGGCGATGCGGGGCAAGGGATGCGGCTGTCGCTGGATCTGCCGGCTGGTTGGCAGATGGGAGAGGCGTTGTACCCGGTGCCGCAGCAGTTTCTGATCAGCGGCCTGATGAACCATATCTACGAGGGCACTTACACGGTGCTGGTGCCTGTCAGGGTTCCTGCGGGTGCGGATGTCAGCACCCTTCCGCGCATCACAGGCTCCGTCGAATATCTCGCCTGCACCGACAAGATCTGTGTCCCGCAAGATGCGCTGCTGACCGCGCAGGCAGGCGGCGATTTTGCGAGATGGCGGGCCGAGGTCGCGCCGCTGATTGATGCGCGGGCACGCTTTGCCATTGCAGGTCAGACTTTGCGGGTGGCGATACCTTTGCCTGCCGATGTTGGACTGGCCGATCCCCACATCTTTGTCGGCGCCCCGCGGTTGGTGAAGTATGCTGCGCCGCAGGTCTTCCGGCGGGTAGATGACGTCCTGGTCGCGGAAATTGCGCTCGACCCGTTCGGGCTGGGCGCAGATGCGATCAGCGCGCAGAAGCTGACTGGCATCCTGTCATTCGGCGACGGGCTGGGCGTGCGCTTTGTTTCTGTACCCGGCACGGTGCCAACTGGAGGCGAATTGATCGCAGGGCCGCAGTCAGCGCCGATCCCGCCGTTGTGGACGCTGATCCTCGGCGCGCTTGCGGGCGGCCTGCTGCTCAACATCATGCCTTGCGTCTTTCCGATCCTGAGCCTGAAGGCGCTCAGCCTCGCCCACGCTGGTGAAAGCGAGGCAAGGGCGCGGGCCGAGGGGCTGGCCTACACCGCTGGCGTCGTGCTGGCCTGTGTCGCGCTGGGCGCGCTGCTGCTTACGCTTCGGGCGGCAGGCGAGCAGGTGGGCTGGGCGTTCCAGTTGCAGGAACCGGGCGTGGTGGTCGCGCTGCTGGTGTTGGCTGCGTCAATTACCGCAAACTTTGCTGGATTGTTCGAACTGCCTTCGGTTTCGGTCAGAATGGGGGGCGAACGGATGGGAGCCTTTGGCACCGGGTTGCTGGCGGCATTTGTCGCGACGCCTTGCACCGGTCCTTTCATGGCAGCGGCCTTGGGCGCCGCGTTATTGCTCCCCGTGCCGCAAGCGCTCCTTTTGTTTGCGCTGCTGGGACTGGGGCTGGCGCTGCCGTTCCTGCTGCTTGGCTTTGTTCCCGCATTTCGGCGGATGTTGCCGCGGCCCGGCGCGTGGATGGAACGATTCCGGCGGATCATGGCAATCCCGATGGCGCTGACTGCGCTGGCGCTGTTGTGGCTGACCGTGCAACTTGGCGGCCGGATCTTTGGCCTTGTTGCGCTGCTGCTGGTCGCGGGTGTCTTGCTGGGCCTGTTCGTCGTCGGCCGGCTCCAGCGCGGCGGGAAAATGGCGTGGCCCGCGTTCGGGCTTGTCGCTGCGCCGTTTGCCGCGTTTGCGGCAATTGCGCTGCCTTCGCTTTACGAGGCACCGAGCAGCGCCGCCAAGGCGAGCATCCACAACCCGCAGGCTTTCAGTCCCGCCGCGCTCCAGACCGCACGGGCAAGCGGCAAGCCGGTGTTCCTGTGGTTCACCGCTGATTGGTGCGTCACCTGCAAGGTCAACGAAGCCACCGCGATCGAGCGTGAGGCGGTGCGCGATGCCTTTGCCGATGCGGGCGTTATCACGATGGTGGGCGACTGGACCCGGCGCGATGCGGCGATCACCCAGTTTCTGACCGAACAGGGCGCCGCTGGCGTGCCGTTATATCTCTGGTATCCCGGCGGCAGCAGCGCCCCGAAACAATTGCCGCAAATTCTTACGCCTGATTTGCTGGTGCAGCTGGCGCGCCAGAAGACCGGCACAACGTCACCAGGGCAAACGGAAGCGGGCTTGCGTTAAGTTTGATCAGACCCGCACCCGGCACGGTGACGGTGGCTTCGCGTTCGGGCTTCAGCGCGTTCCATTCGCGTGTCGCGGCCGGGATGGTGCCATCCCACCATACGCGCCCGTCGATCTCTGTTGCTTCGACCGGGAAGCGGCCGATCCAGCCATTGCCGATCAACGCCAGGAGCGCTGCGGCGCCATCGTCTGCAGGAGCGTGGCGGGTAATTCGCAGGCTGGCATCAGGCAGGCCGGGGTTGGCGCACGCCAGCGCAAGCAGAACTGGCTGACCGGGGACGCCGTAGACCAGCCGCAAAGGATCCTTCGTCTGCGACCAGATCGCATCTTTCGTATCGGGCGATTCCATCGGCGCAGATGGCCCGGTGGTGGGCGCCAGCAACGACACGCGCGCAACGGCGGCATCGGTTGGCGGCGGCTTGCATCCCGACACCGCGCCGACTGCCGCCAAAAGGGCGCATAAGGTCAGCCGCCTCATCATCGGGCGCGAATGAATTCGCGCAGGTCTGAAGCCAAGCGCGCTCGGTCCTGATCGCGAATATACATCATGTGACCGGCGTCGTAATATTTCCATGTGATGCGATCCTGCGGGATCCCGGTGCGATTGAGCGAATATTCCGCGCCAAAGAACGGCGTGGCAAAATCGTACCAACCTTGCCCGGCAAAGACCCTGAGCTGGCTGTTCTGACGCAGCGCCTGACCAATCAGCGGTGCGACATTCAGGTAAGCGCCCCGGCTGCCACCGTCGAGCTTCCAATCCCAGTTGCGCCCGGGTTCGCGCCCGATTGACTGATATTCGCGATCAGTCCTGTAACCCAGCGTCTCGCGCGCCCAGCTGTTGATGGCGGCGGTGTAGCCGGCATCGATCCCGTAAAAGCTGGGGTCATTGTCCGGCGTTTCGCCTGCATTGTCATAATCGGTGCCGGTATAGCGCGCATCCAGCCGGCCGATGGTCCGGCCGCGATCGCGCAGCAGTTCCTTGTAGAACCGCTGATCGGTGACACGCAGATCGGCCTGTTCCAGATAAGTTTCGGAAAGACCGGTGAGGCGCGCAAGTTCGCGGCGGACGCTGGCGCGTTCATCCGCAGGCAAATCCTGACCCTTGAGCAGCGCCGCGGCGTAAGGCCCGATGGCAAAGCGGCGCGCTTCTTCTGCGATGGCTTCGACCGAAGATGCCTGTGCCTTGCCGTGGAAATAGGCGGCCGTCGCCATGTTGGGCAGGGTGACGATATACGCCATCTCGTTGCCGGGCGTCGGTTCGCGTCCGGCAAAATCGAGGATGGTGGAAATCAGCACCAGTCCGTTCAGCCCGACATCATTGTAGGTGCTGCCTTCCAGTTCATCAGCCACCATCGCCGTGCGCGTGGTGCCGTAGCTTTCGCCGCCGAGATATTTGGGGCTGTTCCAGCGCCCGTTGTCATTGATCCAGCGCCGGATCACCTGCGCAACGGCGCGGCCATCCTGCCGCAAGCCGTAGTATTTCTGGGGATCGGTGCCGGGGGTCAGATAGCTGAAGCCTGTGCCCGGCGGATCGATGAAGACAAGGTCGGCAACGTCCAGCAGGCTGTCGGGGTTGTCGCGCAGGGGATAGGGCGGCGCGCCATCATCGCGGGCGTCGGCGGGGATCGCCACACGCTTGGGCCCCCATGCTCCCATCTGAAGCCAAACCGAACCTGAACCCGGCCCGCCATTGTAGATGAAAAACACCGGGCGCGACGGATCGGCGAGGGTTTTGACGTACGAGGTGGTGACAATCACCGCCTCGGGTTTTCCGGAATCGCTTTCCAGCACCGTGTCCGCAATGGTCGCACGGTAGCTTATGCTCTGTCCGCCGAAGGTGCCGGACAGGTCACGGGTGCGCACCTGCGGCGTAACGGCTGTTTCAGGCTGGACAGCAGAATTGTCAGGCTGGCCCTGTGCGGCAACGGT
Organism: Erythrobacter sp. R86502; assembly: GCF_042466465.1. NCBI lineage: Bacteria > Pseudomonadati > Pseudomonadota > Alphaproteobacteria > Sphingomonadales > Erythrobacteraceae > Erythrobacter > Erythrobacter sp. R86502. Next base: position 345,415 of record NZ_JAXHCJ010000001.1, read on the forward strand.
GACATTGAGGGCGAGCGTGCTGACGGATGCCAGCACAGCGAGGAATCGGACGTTCATGGCGTAGCGGGGTGGCAGGGTTGAAAGCCCTGTTCAAGAGGCGCGCCTACGGCTTCCCACCCATCTTCTTGTACCGCGTCTTGCCATACCGGGTTTTTCGGGTTCCCGGCTTGCCTTCATTCGAGCGGCCAACAATCGGCGCACGCTTCTGGTCATCGGGAAGGCCAAGTTCGTCGGCTTCCAACCGCCGGATTTCGTCACGCAGTCGGCCTGCTTCCTCAAACTCAAGATTGGCGGCTGCATTGCGCATCCGCTTTTCAAGGTCTTCGATGTAGCCGCGCAGGTTATGACCCACCAGATTGTTGCGCTGATCATCGCCAAGATCGACCGTAACCCCATCCTGCGCGGCGGAGTGCGCAACGATGTCGTGAATGTCGCGCTTGATGGTCTGCGGCGTGATGCCGTGCTCGGCGTTGTATTCTTCCTGCTTCGACCGGCGCCGGTCTGTTTCGGCAAGCGCGCGTTCCATGCTGCCGGTGATGCGGTCGGCATAGAGGATCACCCGGCCATCAACGTTGCGCGCGGCGCGCCCGATGGTCTGGATCAGCGAGGTTTCCGACCGCAAGAAGCCTTCCTTGTCCGCATCGAGGATCGCCACCAGCCCGCATTCGGGAATGTCGAGCCCTTCGCGCAGCAAGTTGATCCCGATCAGCACATCATAAACGCCGAGCCGCAGGTCACGGATCAGCTCAATGCGTTCGAGCGTCTCGACGTCCGAGTGCATGTAGCGCACCCGCACGCCGGCTTCGTGCATGAATTCGGTCAAATCCTCCGCCATACGCTTGGTCAGCGTGGTGACGAGCGTGCGATAACCCTTGGCCGCGGTTGCTTTGCATTCGACGATGCAGTCCTGCACCTGATCCTCGACCGGGCGAATTTCGACCGGCGGGTCGATCAGCCCGGTGGGGCGGATGACCTGTTCGGCAAAGACGCCGCCGGTCTGGTCCATTTCCCAGTGTCCGGGTGTCGCGCTGACCGCAAAGGTCTGCGGCCGCATCGCGTCCCATTCGTTGAACCGCAAGGGGCGGTTGTCGATGCAGGACGGCAGCCGGAAGCCGTACTCGGCCAGCGTCAGCTTGCGGCGGTGGTCGCCCTTCGCCATCGCGCCGATCTGCGGCACGGTCTGGTGGCTTTCATCGACGAACAATAGCGCGTTTTCGGGGAGATATTCGAACAAGGTCGGCGGCGGCTCGCCTGGCAGACGCCCGGTGAGGAAGCGCGAATAATTCTCGATCCCTGCGCAGCTACCGGTCGCCGCGATCATTTCGAGGTCGAAATGGGTGCGCTGCTCCAGCCGCTGACGTTCGAGCAGCTTGCCCTCGATCTCCAGCTCCTTGAGGCGTTCTTCCAGCTCGAACTTGATCGCAGCAGCCGCCTGCTTCATCGTCGGGCCGGGGGTGACATAGTGCGAATTGGCGTAGACCCGCACCTTTTCGAGGCTGGCGCCCTTGGTGCCCGTCAACGGATCGAATTCGGCGATGCCTTCGATCTCATCCCCAAAGAAGCTGATGCGCCACGCCATGTCTTCATAGTGCGACGGGAAGATTTCCAGACTGTCGCCGCGCACGCGGAAACAGCCGCGGGTGAAGGCGGCATCGTTGCGCTTGTATTGCAGTGCGACAAGCTTGCGGATCAGTTCGCGCTGGTCGACCGTCTCACCTTGCTTGATGTCGAAAATCATCGCCGAATAGGTTTCGACCGACCCGATGCCATAAAGGCATGACACGGACGCCACGATTATCACATCATCGCGTTCCAGCAGCGCACGGGTGGCCGAATGGCGCATCCGGTCGATCGCTTCGTTCACGCTCGATTCCTTCTCGATATAGGTATCGGACCGCGGAACGTAGGCTTCGGGCTGGTAATAATCGTAGTAGCTGACGAAATACTCGACTGCGTTTTCAGGAAAGAAGCTTTTGAATTCCCCATACAACTGCGCGGCCAGAATCTTGTTCGGGGCAAGGATCAGGGCCGGTCGTTGCAGCGTTTCGATCACCTTGGCCATGGTGAACGTCTTGCCCGATCCGGTGACGCCCAGCAGCACTTGGGTCTTTTCGCCTTCAAGCGCGCTTTGCGTCAGTTCGGCTATGGCCGTGGGCTGATCGCCTGCGGGTTCGTATTCCGAAACCAGTTTGAACGGGATGCCGCCCATCGACTTGTCGGGCCGGGCGGGGCGATGCGGAGTGAAGTCGTCACCCGTCTGGGGTTCGTCCAGTCCGCGGCGGATTACGAGTTGAGCCATGCCGAATATATGCGGATCGGCACCGCGAATGTGAAGGGCCGGACGATTATCTGGGGCCATTCGGACAGGTTTTGCGTTACATTGAGCATATACGGGGCAGGCCCGCAGCAGGAGACAGACCAATGACGCGTTTCATTCTTATCGCTGCCGCGGGCGCTGCGCTGCTAGGCGGCTGTTCGGGCGGCGATGCTGAAACCGATCGCGCAGACGGTGTCAGCGTCAAGGAAGCGGCCGCGCTGGCCAAGGCCGAAGGGGTGAAGCCGCAGCCCGGCCTGTACAGATCGACCGTGGTGATGACCGGGATCGATGTTCCCGGTCTGCCGCCGGAAATGAAGGGGCATGGCGCCGGGCAAACCGTCACGACCGAAGATTGCCTGACCCAGGCTGAAGTCGATCAGGGCTTTGAGCAATTGATGAAGCAGGGCCAGAATGGCGAATGCAGCTATGAACGCTTTGATCTTACCGGAGGAAAGCTGGATGCGGTTATGGTCTGCAAGACACCCGAGGGTGAAGCACGCATGACGATGGCCGGAACCACCACCTCCACCAAGGCCGAATTCACCGCGGAAAGCATCATGAACTTCGAAGGCATGGGCGAGGCAACGTTGCGTTTTTCCGGCACACATGAACGGATCGGTGAATGTCCGGCACAGTAGTATTGCGGAGAAACAGGGCGAGCACCGCGCGCAGATCCAATTGTGACATTTCAGGGAACATTAATGGGTATTGATGCTTAAAGTGTCATATGTCGTCCCCGCGCTTCTTTCCTGAATTTGCTCGGCTGACCGCGCCGCTTCTGGCTGCGAGTGCGCAGGCGCAGGAGGCCTATGCGGGAACCGCGCTGGCCCGTCGTGTGGCGTTGGCACGGGAAGAATGCCCGCAGGAACACGAAGCGGGCAAACCGCGCTTTCTGCGGCTGCTTGCGGAGGCTGAATGGCTGCTTGAACCGTTTCGTCGTTCCAAGCGCAGAGCAACGATCACGCTGACCGCCAATCCGCAGGTCGTCATGATCCTTCCCGGCTTTGGTGCCAACCCGGTGCGGATGCGGTATCTCGCGCGCCAGCTTGAAGCTGCTGGACACATTACGAAACGCTGGGGGCTTGGTCGCAACTGGGGCCCTGACCCCGATCGGTTCGACCAGTTGGAAGCGCGGTTGCTGGAATTGCATGCGCGCCATGGCCGCGCGGTCACGTTGGTCGGGTGGAGTCTGGGCGGGCTTTACGCGCGTGAAATCGCCAAGCGCCAGCCGCATGCGGTGGCCAAGGTTGTGACCATGGGTTCACCTTTTTCGGGCAGCCCCCGCGCCAACAACGTCTGGCGCGCCTATCAGTTCATCACCGGCCATTCGGTCGATGCACCGCCCGTTGCGGCGGAACTGGCCGTCAAGCCGCCGGTTGAAACAGTCGCGCTGTGGAGTGCCAACGACGGCGTAATTGCGCCGCGCTGCGCGGCCGGGCGACCGGGTGAGCGTGACCGCGCCATTCCGCTGCGCTGCACGCACATGGGGTTCACCTATGATCCGCAGGTCATCGAAACCCTTCTGAACGAACTGGAAGCCACGCCGACCTGAACCCGGCGTGGAGACAGCAAGCAAACACATGCAACCGCTTTCCTTTTGCAAAAGGGGGGCTACATTGTTGCACTGCATACAAGGACAAGTGGGGGTCGATGCAGGCGCAAACCAACACCTTTGACGAAATGTTCGACAGTCAGGGCGGGACCCGTCCCGCTTATGCGGAATATTGCCGCTGGTATGCCGAACAGCCGCCAGAGCTGATGCGCCGCAAGAACCGTGAAGCGGATGACACCTTCCGCCGTACCGGGATCACCTTTAACGTTTACGGAGAGGATACGGCCGAAGAACGCCTTATCCCGTTCGACATGGTCCCGCGGATCATCACCGCGAACGAATGGCGCCGTCTGTCGCGGGGTATCGAACAGCGGGTAAGGGCGCTCAATTCCTTTCTGTATGATCTTTACCACCGTCAGGAAATCGTGCGGGCAGGGCGCTTGCCCGAACGCCTGCTGCGAACCAACGATGCATGGCTTGCCAATATGGTCGGCTTTACGCCGCCAGGCGGGATTTACACCCACATCGTCGGGATCGATCTGGTGCGGACCGGGCCGGACGAATTCTTCGTGCTCGAAGACAACGCAAGGACGCCGTCGGGTGTATCTTACATGCTCGAAAATCGCGAAACGATGATGGGCATGTTCCCCGATCTGTTCAGCCGGGTCGCGGTGGAAAGCGTGTCGGATTATCCAAGGCGATTGGCGCGCAGTCTGGCCGCATGCCTCCCCCCTGCTTTTTCGGGCGGGAAGCCCACCGTCGCGGTGCTGACCCCCGGCATCTACAATTCGGCCTATTTCGAACACGCGTTTCTGGCCGATCAGATGGGCGCAGAACTGGTGGAGGGCAGCGACCTGCGCGTCGTTGATGGGCGTGTCCAGATGCGCACGACGCGTGGTTATAAGCCGATCGATGTGCTGTATCGCCGCGTCGATGATGACTTTCTCGATCCGCTGACGTTCAATCCCGATTCCGCTCTTGGCATTCCCGGTATCATGGATGTCTATCGGTCAGGCGGTATCACCATCGCCAATGCACCCGGAACTGGGGTTGCCGACGACAAGGCGATTTACAGTTTCATGCCCGACATCGTCGAATTCTATACTGGTGAAAAGCCGCTGCTGCCCAATGTCCAGACGTGGCGATGCGCGGACAAGGATTCGCTGGCCTATGTGCTCGACAATCTTGCCGAACTGGTGGTCAAGGAAGTACACGGCTCTGGCGGGTATGGCATGTTGATCGGGCCGACATCGACGAAACGCGAAATTGCGGCGTTCCGGGAAAAGCTGATCGCGCGGCCCGAAAATTACATCGCGCAGCCCACGCTCGCGCTGTCGACCTGTCCGATCTACACCGCCAAGGGCCTGACCCCGCGGCATCTCGATCTGCGGCCATTTGTTCTCGTGTCGCCGGACAAGATCGACATTACGCCCGGCGGCCTCACGCGGGTCGCGCTGAAAAAGGGATCGCTGGTGGTCAATTCCTCGCAAGGGGGCGGCACCAAGGACACCTGGGTGCTGAAAGACTGATATGCTGGGCCGCACTGCCAACGGATTGTTCTGGATGTTCCGCTATCTTGAGCGGGCGGAGAACACCGCACGCCTGCTGGAAGCGGCGCTGCGCATGGCGCTGACACGCGATCTGGCAACAGCAGAGGCGGAATGGCGGTCAGTTATCGCCACGCTGGGCCTGCAGCACGCCTATGAAGCGCTGCATGACACCTATGACGGCATGCAGGTCTGGAATTTCGTGCTGCGCGGGCCGTCCAACCCCGGCAATGTGCGCGAGATGTTCGGCGCGGTGCGCAGCAATGCCCGGACAGCGCGCACCAACATTTCGTCCGACCTGTGGGAAGCGGTCAACGAAAATTGGATGAAGCTCGACACGTTGCTGACCCGCCCGGTGGGGCAGATGGCGGTTGGAGAAGCGCTGACCGCGATCCGCCGTGCCGGAACGCAGGTTCATGGCGCGTTCGACGGATCGATGCTGCGCGACGAAGGCTATCATTTCAGCCGTGCGGGCACCTTTATCGAACGCGGTGACAGCACGGCGCGTATCCTCGACATGAAGTATTTTCTGCTGTTGCCGTCGCTGTCCTATGTGGGATCAAGCCTCGATACCGGACAGTGGGAACAGGTGCTGCGATCGGTCGCCGGTGCGCGGGTGTACAGCTGGCTGAACGCCGGCCAGATCGAAGCGCGCGGGATCGTGGAATTTGTGGTGCTTGATGATCGGTTTCCGCGCAGCCTTGCCTTTTGCCGCAATGCGCTGCGTGATTCACTGGCCGCTTTGGCGCGCATGCATGGCGTGGATGGTCGCAGCAACGCCCTGATGCGCAATTCGGACACCCGCATCAGCCACCTTTGCGTCGATCAGATCTTCGAGCACGGACTGCATGAGTTCCTGATCGACTTCCTTTCGCGCAATGCCAGTATCAGTCAGGCCATCGCAGAGGATTACCGTTTCCAGCTATGAGCACGATGACCCTCAAGATCCGGCACACCACCCATTATGCCTTTGCACAGCCAGTCGTTCATGCGCTGCAACGTGTGCGGCTGACACCCAAGGAAACCCAGGGTCAGCGGATTATCGACTGGACCATGACATTCGCAAACGCGCACGTCGAACTCGAATATGATGACCAGCACTTCAATCATGTGACGTTGATCGGCCTTGATTCCGGCGCGAGCGAGGTGACGGTGACGTGCGAAGGCGAGGTCGAGACCGAGGATAATGCCGGTGTGATCGGCCGCCATTCGGGACATCTTCCGCTATGGGGTTTCATGCGTCAGACTCCGCTGACCCGGCCAGGCACAAAGCTGCGCGGTCTGCTGCGCGATGTCGCAGGAGCGCCGGACGCCGCGCCGCTTGAATTTCTCCACGCCCTGTCGCGTTTGATCCGGGAAAGGGTCGCCTACGAAACCGGTCGGACCAATGCGGGTACGACCGCTGAAGAGGCAATGGGGCAGGGCGCAGGCGTATGTCAGGACCATGCCCATATCTTTATCGGCGCGGCGCGGGCGGGCGGCATACCGGCACGCTACGTCAGCGGCTACCTCATGATGAACGATCGCATCGAACAGGAAGCGACCCATGCGTGGGCCGAAGCGCATGTCGAAGGACTGGGCTGGGTGGGCTTTGATGTGTCCAACGGTATCTCTCCCGATCCGCGTTATGTGCGGGTGGCCACAGGCAGCGACTACCGCGACGCGGCCCCCATCACCGGCATCAGTTTTGGCGGATCATCGAAGGATGTCCTGACCGTGGGGCTGTCAGTCGAAGCCCTTGACCCCCGCGCCCAGTCGCAAAGCCAGAGCCAGGGCAGGTCGCAAACGCAAAGCCAGTCGACCCAATAAGCACGAAAGTCTTTTCCCCGCAGACTTTGCGCAGTCGTCTGCTTCGGGCTAGGGGCTGCGGAACGGGCGGGCAAGGAAGGACGTCGGCATGACCTATTGCGTTGGCATGGTGCTCGAAAAGGGCCTCGTGCTCATGAGCGACACGCGCACGAATTCGGGCGTCGACAACATTTCGACCTTCCGCAAGATGTTCCAGTGGTGCGTCCCGGGTGAGCGTATGATCGCGGTAATGACCGCGGGAAACCTTGCGACAACGCAGGCTGTCATCAGCCAGCTGGATGAACGTACGAAGACCCCGTCCGAACGCGACAATGCGCTGCTTAAGGGGCCGACCATGTTTCAGGTCGTGACCGAAATCGGACGGCTGCTGCGCTCCACCATCGATACCGCCCAGAGCGTCAACGGCGAAAGCGGCAAGGGGCGCTTTACGGCAACGATGATAGTCGCTGGGCAGATCGCCGGAATGCAGCCGCGGCTATTCATGATCTACCCTGAAGGCAATTTCATTGAAGCAAGCTGGGACACACCCTTCTTCCAGATTGGCGAGACCAAGTATGGCCGACCGATCTTGTTACGCGGGTATGACAGGGACATGAGCTTCGAAGACGCCGTCAAGCTGTTGATGGTAAGTTTCGATTCAACCTTGAAAGCGAACCTGTCGGTGGGATTGCCGTTGGATCTGCTGGTAATCGGCAAGAACGAATTTACTGCGCTTCACGAACACCGCGTGACATCGGATGATGCATATTTTGAAGCGATCTCATCGGGTTGGGGGAACGCCTTGCGATCGGCGTTCCATTCTTTGCCGCCGTACAGGTTCGATGACTGAATTTAAACCATCACCGACTTCTAAGTCCGATCCGGAGCAAATTAGTCGAGGTTTGTCATTGGCTTAATGCCTAACTGAGATGGTAAATCCTCCGGATTGGCGGCGCTCTTGCGTGAAAACTCTTATGGGTTGGCGCAGACACCGTGGCATGACACGCAAAGCAACCCTTCACTTCATCGATTCCTGCAGCCGCCAACGCGCAGAACTTGCCCGAGTGGGTTTTGCGCTGGGCCACCATTGCGAGGTATACGGCGATCTGTCCGAACTCGCCGTGCACCCGCCGCGAGAGGGTATCATCATTGCGCGCGACACCGCCGAAGATGGCGGCGTGGGGATGATCCTGGATCGTCTGGGAAGGCTGGGCATCTGGCTGCCGCTGATCGCAGTTGATGTGCAACCGCGCCCCGGACGGATTGTCGAAGCGATCAAGGCAGGATCGCTGGATTATATGGCGCTTCCCCTTGATCCGGAACGCTTCACCCGCTGTCTCATGCGGATCGAAAAGGAAGCCGAACAGTTCGGCGCGGCACGCCGCCGCATGATCGAGGCGCGGGATCGGATATCGACCCTCTCAACGCGCGAACGTGAAGTGCTGGACTGGCTGGCAGAAGGCAGCAGCAACAAGACCATCGCCCGCGAACTCGATATCAGTCCTCGTACGGTCGAAATCCATCGCGCCAATATGATGACGAAACTGGGCGCACGCCACGCGGCAGAAGCCGTGCGTTTGAAGTTGGAAGCAAAGCTTGAACCCAAGATGCTGGCATAGCGGCAACCGCAGGCACCTTGGGATTGTCGCAAATTAACCCGCACGCGGCCCCGGCACTGATGATTAAGCAAGCCGGGGCAGATAACAGCAGCACTTTAACGGCAGAAACGCGCGCCGGTCCCTTCGAGATGGAAGTGGTCTTCGTGCGCGCTGTTGTATTCAGGGCCTAGAACCGTGCCAAAGCGCTTGCAGGCGCTTTGATGAACCACCCGCAGAAATTCGCGTGTCGCTGCGTCGCCGCTGTTCCAGTCGCGCCGCAGAACGATGCGGCGTCCGTCTGCCAAGACAAAAGCGGAAACGTCAATCGCTTCGGCGCGAGCGTGCGCCGAACGGCGCTCGGTACCGGCGACGTTGCGACATGAATATGATCCCATGGTTTCGATGCGCGCCACAGGGCTGCCGAGCAATTGTCGCGCAGCGCGATCGACGCCGAAGCGGGCCCAGTCTCCGAACGCCTTGGCGACCCCGCATCGCACCGGTCCCAGATTGGCAAGGCTCAGCGGCGCTCGGTCGCCCGCAAGCGCCATCAATTTCACAGTCCCAAGCTTGTTGCATCCCGGCGCGGCATAGGTATCGGGCAACGGATCGAAGCGGGCACCGCTGGCACCAAGGTCAGCAAGGCAGCGGGCGTCTTCGGCTCGGGGTGCTGGACTGTATGCAGTGGCGGCTACCGATGTCGCAGGGCGCGCTGGTGAACGGCCACTCTGGCTTGCGGCGCCGGGCGCAGCCGTGCCGTTTCCCCCCGGGATGAACGCACCGCATCCCGCAAGTGCCAGGGTGGCGGCCGCCAGCGCTGTTGCGCGAATCTTGCCCATCCGTCTCATATGTACATTTTATCGCACAAAAATGGTTAACAGCACGGAAACGGATACGGATTGTCTATCAAGAACAGCGCCGCCAGACTGCCTCCATCAAGCGCGCAAAGCCGATTTACGGGTCATCATGCTGACAGCCACGATCGCCGCCAAGGCCGCCGCAAACCCAGGGACAATCTCATACAATCCGGGTCCACCAAGGAATGCCTTGTTCCAACCCATTGCAATCCAACCGGCCACAACCGCTGCGCCTGTGACTAGACCGGCAACCGCACCAGCCCCTGTCATCCGTTTCCAGGTGAGTGCCAGCAGGATCAGGGGACCAAACGCAGCCCCAAATCCGGCCCATGCGTTTGCGACCAGTCCCAGAACTTCGCTGTTCGGATCGGCGGCAATCACCATCGCGGCAGCGGCCACCACGGCCACGGCAACGCGGCTGACATTCACCGCCTCGCGTTCGGACGCATTACGGCGCAGGAACAGGCGGTAGAAATCCTCGGTCAGCGACGATGAGGACACCAGAAGCTGCGAGGAAATTGTGCTCATGATCGCAGCCAGAAGCGCTGCGTAGAGGAAGCCTGTCACTGCCGGGTGGAACAAGAGCTGCGCCAGCACGATGAAAATCGTTTCGGGATCCTCAACCACGAGCCCGTTGCGCTCCACGTAAGCCCGGCCCGCCAATCCGAGGCCCAACGCGCCAACCAGCGCGATGCCCATCCAGCCCATGCCATAGGCGGCCGCACGCGGCACGTTCTTGACCTTGTCGATCGCCATGAAGCGCACGATGATGTGCGGCTGGCCGAAATAGCCCAGGCCCCAGGTCACGGCGCTGATAAAGCCTATTGCTGTCAGTCCTTGGGTAAGATCCAGAAAGCCTTCGACCGGCACTGCCTGAAGGCTACCACCGGCAGACCCGCCGGGACCAAACATCACCACAAGCGGCATGATGATAAGCGCCACCATCATGATCAGCCCCTGGACGAAATCGGTCAGGCTGACCGCCAGAAAGCCGCCGACCATCGTATAGGCAAGCACAATCCCGGCTGTGATGAAGATGCCCAGCATGTAATCGGACATGCCTGTATTCGGCAGGATCCCCGCAAAGGCGGTTTCGAACAGCTTGCCGCCGCCCACCAGTCCGGCGGCAGTGTACACCGTGAAGAAGGCAACGATAATCACCGCCGATGTCACCCGCAGCATGATCCTACGTTCCGGAAAACGGTTGGCAAGGAATTGTGGAATTGTCAGGGCATTGCCCAGCCGTTCGGTCTGTTCGCGCAGGCGCGGCGCCACAATGATCCAGTTGGCAAGCGCGCCGGCGAACAGGCCGATACCAATCCACGCCTCGACCAGTCCCGCGGTGTACAGCGCGCCGGGCAGGCCCAGAAGCAACCATCCCGACATATCGGACGCACCCGCGCTGAGCGCCGCAACCGAAGGGGGGAGGTTGCGCCCCGCAAGCAGATAGCCCGCGCTATCTTCGGTGGATTTGCGCCAGGCGTACAGGCCGATCGCGATCATCAGGACGAAATAGGCCCCAAGGGCGGCGAGTGTGTAAGCGTTCATGTGGAGCGGGGTAACAAGCGACGGCGCGGATATCCACCCGTCGCAGGGAATTACCTACTTCGGCGCGGCGCCCAGCGCGGCAGCCTCGTCTCAAATGGGACACAACTCAGGGACGAAGTGGTGCGCATCCCTGCGCAATTGCAAAAACGTTTCATTTCTTTGGAACAATGATGCGGGGGTGTGATTGTGCGCTTGCAATTGCAAGAACGTTGCACGGAATCCCTATGACCTGGAGTTTAAAATGAACCTCGCTAAAACTATGTCTCTCAGCGCCAGCGTGGCAGCGTTGACAATGTCAACCGCAGCTTTCGCACAAACCGAAGACCGTTTCTTCGATGGCCCGTACATTGCTGGTTCAGTTGGTTTGGAAACACCTGACGACAGCGGTAATGATCGCCTGGTATTCGATACCAACGGTGATGGCGACTTCAACAATACTGTTGCAACCGTTGCTGGCGCTGATGCGTTTTCGCCCGGTTTCTGCGCTGGTTCGGCGGTTAGCGCTGCTTCGGCTGGCTGCCGCGGCAATGAGCTGAACGAAGGCTATTCGCTGCGGATCGGTTATGACCGTCACCTCGGCAATGGTCCGGTTGTTGCCGGTCTGCTGATCGAAGGTTCGCGTCCCGGTGTTGAAGAATTCACGACCGGTTTCAGCACGACTCCTGCGTCGTACACAATCGGCCGCGAAATCGATTGGGCCGCTAACGTCCGTGGTCGCATCGGTGTTGCACCGGGTGCCGGCCGCGCATTGTTCTATGCCACCGGCGGTGTCGGCTTCGCCAAGATCGATCACACCTTTACCACTAGCAATGGCGCGAACTCCTTCACTCCGACTGATTCGGGTGACTGGGAATTCGGTTGGCAGGCTGGCGGCGGTGCCGAAGTGATGATTACCGAAAACCTCGGCCTGGGTCTTGAGTACCTGTACTCGCGCTACAACGACGATGATTACAGCGTCGCTGTAGGCCAGGGTACGGCACCGGCGACCAATCCGTTCCTGCTTGTTTCGGGCGGCACGGACCTTCGCGGTTCGAACGAGAACTTCGATTACCACGCCGTTCGCGCATCGGTGAGCCTGCGCTTCTAATCGGCAATCGTCACCGCTCTTCGGAGCGGTGACGACAGCCAGAATACAAAAAGCCCCGCGCCGGATAACCGGCGCGGGGCTTTTTCATGCCGTTGCGGCAACACCCTGTCATCAGGGCATAGGCCTTCAGCTGTCCTTCTTGCGCCGCATTTTCTTGCGCTCGTTCGGGTCAAGCTCGGCCTTGCGCAGACGGATCGACAGCGGCGTCACTTCGACCATTTCATCATCGTCGATATAGGCGATCGACTGTTCCAGCGTCATGCGGCGCGGCGGGGTGAGGCGGATCGCCTCGTCCTTGCCGCTCGAACGCACGTTGGAAAGCTGCTTGGCCTTCATCGGGTTGACCTCCAGATCGTCCGGCTTGGCGTTTTCGCCGATGATCATGCCCTGATAGACCTTCATCTGGGCGCCAACGAACAATTCGCCGCGCTCTTCCAGCATGTTGAGCGCATAGGCGTTGGCCTCGCCATCGCCGTTGGAAATCAGCACGCCGTTGATGCGGCCTTCGATCGGGCCTTTGTACACGTCATACTTCTCGAACAAACGGTTCATGATCCCGGTGCCGCGCGTGTCGGACAGGAATTCGCCGTGGTAGCCGATCAGCCCGCGTGACGGGGCGGAGAAGGTGATGCGGGTCTTGCCGAGGCCCGAGGGGCGCATTTCGGTCAAGTCGGCCTTGCGGCGCTGCATCTTCTCGACAACTGTGCCCGAGTGTTCGTCATCGACGTCGATCACAACCGTCTCGTAAGGCTCCATGCGCTTGCCGCCTTCTTCGCGGAACAGCACGCGCGGGCGGCTGATACCCAGCTCGAAGCCTTCGCGGCGCATCGTTTCGATCAGCACGCCCAACTGCAATTCGCCGCGACCGGCGACTTCGTAGGCGTCCTTGTCTTCGCTTTCCGTGACGCGGATGGCGACGTTGGTCTCGGCTTCGCGCAGCAGGCGATCACGGATGATGCGGGTGGTGACCTTGCTGCCCTCGCGCCCGGCGAGCGGACTGTCATTGACCGAGAAGCGCATCGCCAGTGTCGGCGGATCGATCGGCTGAGCGGCAATCGGTTCGCTGACCGAAGGGTCGCAGATCGTATTGGCAACGGTCGCCTTTTCCAGACCGGCCAGCGCAATGATGTCGCCAGCGCGTGCGATTTCCACCGGCACGCGCTCAAGCCCGTCAAAGCTCATCAGCTTGGTGGCGCGGCCGACTTCGACGACCTTGCCGTCCATGTCGATCGCGTGGATCGGATCGTTGACGCGGATCGTGCCCGATTGCACGCGGCCGGTGATGACGCGGCCCATGAAATTGTCGCGGTCTAGCAGCGTGGCAAGGAAGCTGAACTTGGCATCGGGGTCCAGGCCCGGCGCGGGAACGTGTTCGATGATCTTTTCGAACAGCGGGGCCAGCGTGCCTTCGCGGCGTTCCTGATCTTCGCTGGCATAGCCATCGCGGCCCGATGCGTAGAGCACGGGGAATTCAAGCTGATCGTCCGCGGCATCGAGGCTGACGAACAGGTCGAACACTTCGTCGAGCACTTCCTGCGGGCGGCCATCGGGACGGTCAATCTTGTTGACGACCACGATCGGGCGCAGGCCCAGCGCCAGCGCCTTGCCGGTCACGAACTTGGTCTGCGGCATCGCGCCTTCGGCGCTGTCGACCAGCAGGATCACGCCATCGACCATCGAGAGAATGCGCTCCACCTCGGCGCCGAAGTCGGCGTGGCCCGGGGTGTCGACGATGTTGATGCGCGTGGTTTCGCCATCGGTGCCGTGCCATTCGACACTGGTGCACTTGGCCAGAATGGTGATCCCGCGTTCCTTTTCCAGATCGCCTGAATCCATCGCGCGCTCTTCAACGCGCTGATTCTCGCGGAAGGTGCCCGATTGGCGGAAAAGCTGATCGACCAGCGTGGTTTTGCCGTGGTCAACGTGGGCGATAATCGCGATATTTCTAAGGGCGGACGACATGCGGGGAACTTCCGGTGAAAAGCCGGACGCAGGTCGCATCCGGGGCAAGAAAGACAGGCAACGCGGTGGGGGCGCTGCGTTAGGCAATGTTCATGGCAGGTTAGCGACAGCGGCCGGACGCTACGGCAAGCGCCGCGGTTGCGTCCAAGTGCTGCGTTGCAACATCGCCGCGGCGCCTAGCGCAACACGGCGTCCGGGGCAAGCGCGGGCCGCATTGCATGACAATTCTTGTACCTTATCAGTGTGCCTCTGGGGCAACAATTCCGATGAAGGCACGGAAAAAGCTGGACGGAGCCGCTTGTAGGGGGCGCAACACTGCCTTATCAGCAGGCCCGCACGATCACGGGAGAGAGCGCACGGACACGTGCGTGCCCACTGGGCGCCGGGGTCGCGGGATATTTTGAGAGGAGCTTTCATGCATTCGACCTTCACCGGCATTGCCGGCGCACATCGATTCACCCTGCTTGCAGGTGTAGCCGGGCTTGCCCTGGCGCTGCCGGGCGCAGCTTTCGCCCAGGATCAGGCCGAGGTGGTCGAAACCGAAGAGCCCGCAACCTCCAACGACATCATCGTCACCGCTACCAAGCGTGCGCAGACTCTTCAGGAAACCCCGGTCGCCGTTTCGGTGACATCGGGCGAAACGATCGAACAGGCACAGATCCGCGACATTGCCGATCTTCAGTCGGTCGTCCCGTCGCTGCGGGTTTCGCAGCTGCAAAGCGCCTTTGCGACCACGTTCTCGATTCGTGGCTTCGGCACCGATGGCAACAACCTTGGTCTTGAGCCCTCGGTCGCCGTGTTCGTCGATGGCGTCTATCGCAGCCGTGCGATCTCGCAGATTTCCGACCTTCCCAACCTTGAGCGGGTCGAAGTTCTACGCGGCCCGCAGTCGACCCTGTTCGGCAAGAACGCCAGCGCAGGTGTGATTTCGCTTGTCAGCTCGGCGCCGTCCTTCAATCTCGAAGGCAATGCCGAAATTTCCTACGGCAATTATGACGCCGTTGTCGCACGCGGTTACATCACTGGCCCGATCACCGATACGATCGCAGCCAGCCTTGCAGCCGGCATCAACAAGCGCGATGGTTTCATCACCAACGGGTTCAACGGCGATGATCTGAACGATCGCGATCGTTGGTTCGCCCGCGGCCAGTTGCTGTATGACAATGCCGAAAACTTCACCTTCCGGGTCATCGGCGATTATGATGAACTGAACGAAAAGTGCTGCGGTGTCGTCAATATCCGTCCTTCGGCGGAAACCGGCCTCATCCAGTTGATCGGCGGACAGATCAATGCGCCGGGCACAGAACTTGATGATGTCGTGTTCTCGGACGTCGTGCCCTTCAACCGTGTCAAGAACTGGGGCGTGTCAGGTCAGGCCGATTATGAATTCGGCGATGTTACGCTGACATCGATCACCGCCTATCGTGACACCAAGATCGCTGCCAATCAGGACGTCGATTTCACCAGTGCGGCACTGGCGAGCGGTGCCCAGATCGGCCAGTCGGACATCACCACCTTCACGCAGGAACTGCGGTTGGCATCGGATTTCGACGGGATCGTGAACTTCCTCGTTGGCGGTTACTACTTCAACGAAGATCTTGAAGTGTCCGATCAGATCGTCTTCGGCGAAGATTTCCGCGCCTATGCCAACGGCCTGATTTCGGCAGGCAGCGGCGGTGCGTTGAACCTGGCATCGCTTGAAGCACTGCTGGGCGCGCCGAGCGGCGCCTTCTTCGGTAACGGACAGGGCTTCTTCAGCAACTTCACGCAAGACAACGAAGCCTATTCGATCTTCGGTCAGCTGGATTTCGAGGTTTCCGATCGCCTGACGCTGACAGTCGGCGCAAACTACACCAAGGACGCCAAGGACGTGGTGTCGAACGGTCGGACCACCGAAGGGTTCTCGCAGGTTGATCTGGATGCGGCGCAGTTCGCACCTTCGCGCAACCTGCTGCTGTTCCAGGGTGCCTTGGCGCAGACGGTCGGCAATGCTCTGGGTCTTGGCCGTTCGGCAAGTGCCGCTGAAATCGGTGCCTTTGCTGGCGCCAATCCGGCAGCCTTCGGTCAGATCAGCGCAGGCGCGCAAGCCTTCGCGACCGCCAACCAGAACAACCCGGCCGCCAACCCGTTCAATGGCCTTCGCTCGTTCCAGTTCCTGCCGCCGATCGTCAACATTCCCAACGCTGTCGAAGATGGACGGACCCGGGACGACGAAGTCACCTATCTGGCGCGTGCGAACTTTGAACTGACCGATACGGTCAATGTCTACGCAAGCTACGCAACCGGGTTCAAGGCAAGCTCGTTCAACCTGTCGCGCGATTCGCGTCCGCTTCCGGGCGATTTCACCCGCATCATCGATCAGGGTCTGGGAGTTCCCAACCTGCGTCCCGGCACGCGTTTTGCGCTGCCCGAAACGTCTTCGGTGTACGAACTGGGGATCAAGGCCAGCTGGGACCGGGCTGCTGCCAACCTGACGTTCTTCCAGCAGACGCTTGAAGACTTCCAGTCGAACACCTTCGTGGGAAGCTCGTTCGTGCTGGCCAACGCGGGCGAGCTTGAAACCTTCGGGATCGAGTTCGACGGTTTCGTCAAGCCGACCGACGAGCTGACCCTGTCGCTGGCAGTCACCTACCTTGATGCCAAGTATAACAGCTTCGTCGGTTCGCCCGTGGGCGATCTGTCGGGCCAGGAAGTGGCCGGTGTGCACCCGCTCAGCGCGTCGTTCGGCGCGGCCTGGGACAAGGACCTTGGCAACGGCGATCGCTTCATCGTGCGCGGTGATTATCAGTACGAAGCGCCGGTGCAGATCCTCGACGGGCTCACAAACTTTGTCGGCGTGAACCCCGATGGTTCGCCTGACTTCGAAGCTGGCCGTGCCGCTGCACGTGCCTTCACCCGCGAAGTCAACAATGCCAACGCATCGATCACCTATGCGATGGAAATGGGCCTCGAATTCACGCTGTGGGCACGCAACCTGCTTGATGATCGTTACATCACGACGATCTTCCCGTCGGTGGCGCAGGGACAGTCGATTTCGGGCTATCCCAACCAGCCGCGCACCTATGGTGGCCTGGTGCGTTTCCGCTTCTAAGCGTGACGCCATCTTAAGGAAAAAGGGCCTCGCACCGGTTGGTGCGGGGCCCTTTTTCTTGGTGCGCATCAGGCAGGCGGCGCTTGTATCGTACCTTGCTGCCAACGATGGTGCGGCATGATCGCACCGATGCCGCAATCTTTCAGCAAGGCCTCCATTTTCGCGGAACAGATTGCGATGACTTGAAATTGCGCCGTGCCTGCTGTCTGTGCATTTTCGGGATCCAGCCCGGCAGTCGGCTGGCAGGGGGCTTGGCAAAGTGTTGAAGATCGGCCGTGTGTTTTCAATCAGTTTCCTGATGTTCCGGCAGCGCTTCTGGCGCTTGCTGGGGATGTGGCTGGTGTTCCTTGTGATCCAACTGGGCACGTCGGCGGCGATGTTCGTTATTTTGCTGGGTCTGGGCACAGCCGGCGCCGCCGGGATCGGCGCGGGCCTCGATGATCCTATGGCCATGGCCGGGCTGGGCGCTGGCATGATCGTGACGATGATCCTGTTTTATACCGGATACATTGTGATCCTGCTTGCGCAGCAGGCGGCAATGGTCGCGATAGCATCACCGCTGGAAGAGCCGAACTTTGGAGGCGCGATGGTGCGAGGCTTCAAAAGCGCGCTGCCGTTTCTGGTGTTGGCGATCCTTGCCGTCATCGGCCTGCTTGCCGTGTCCGTGATTGTTTCAGCGATTAGTGCGGGGGCAGAGGCAGCGGGAGCGATTGGGCCTTTGGCGATGACGATCGTGTCGGTCTATCTGGCATGCCGCCTTGCTGTTCTGATCCCAGTCGTGGCGGTGGACGGGGTGCTCAATCCTTTTGCAGCGCTGGCGCGCAGTTGGTCCGCCACGCGAGGAAAGGTGATGGCGATACTGGTTGCGATGCTTATTTTTGTGGCAGGGTCGCTCGTCGTTCTGGGGATACCTGCTGCAATCCTGGGCAGCGCCGCGCTGGTCGGGCAGGGCAATCCTGAATCCGCAGGCGGGATGGCGGCGCTGGGCTTTGCCATTATGATCCCGTTGCTGATCGCCTACATGATGTACGCATCGGCATTCATCGCGGCGCTGCATAGCGAAGCGACCGGGGGCCGGGCCGATAGGCTGGAGGATGTGTTCGCTTAAAGTTCGCGCAGCGCCTGCGCGGGTTTGGCGCGCAGCAGCGGCAGCGAACCGGCAAGGGCAAAGGCCATTACGACGGCTATCCCAAGTCCCAGCACCCCCAGCACCTCGCCCCAGTCGGGCAGCCAGTCGAACTCGAACAGCTGCGTGATGACAACCCATGCCAGCCCGACGCCAAGCCCCAATGCGACCAGCGCAAGAACACCGGCCAGAAGGCTGTATTCAGCCAGCTGCAACAGCAGGATCTGCCTGCGACTGGCCCCCAGCACGCGCAACATGACCGTGTCGTAAGTGCGCGATGCCCGCGCCGCAGCGATGGCGCCCATGAGCACGGCGAGCCCCGCCAGCACCGTCACAGCCGCTGCAGCCAGCGTTGCAAGGCTCACCTGTTCAAGCAATTTGCGCGCCTCGACCAGAATACCGCCCACCTCGATTACGGAGCTCGATGGCATGTCCTGCACCAACGCCCGCAGCAGTCGGCCCCGCGCCGCGGTGTCCGCGCCTTCGGGCAAGTCTATGGTGGCTGACAGGTTGTGCGGCGCATCGCTGATCGCGTTGCGGCTGAACACCAGCGCGAAGTTGAACCCCATGCTCTCCCAATCAATCTCACGTAGATTGGCAACCCGCGCAGTGCGTTCAACGCCGAGGATGCCGATGGTGAGGTAATCGCCCACCTCCAACCCAACCGCGCGCGCAAAATCGGCATCGACCGATACCAGCGGTTCACCGTTGTGGAACGGACTCCACCACGCGCCTTCGATAACGCGATTGCCTTCGGGCAGGGTATCGGCGTAGGTCAGCCCGCGTTCTCCGCGCAGCGCCCATGCGCCTTCAGGAATTTCTTCAAGATCGGCCACGCGCACCAGCTGCGTCTTGGCGCCGTATGCCAACACGGCGCCGCGCATCGTTGGCACGGTGCGGATTTGTGCCTTGGGGAACTCCTTCTGGATCAGCTCGAAGAATCGCGGTTCCTTGGCGGGAGGCACATCAAGCACGAAATAATCGGGCGCCGCTTTCGGCACGCGCTGGGCGATGTTGCCGTCAATGGCGCTTTGCACCGCAGCAAGCAGCACGAACGCGGCCAGCCCGAAGCCAAGCGCTGTTACCAGCGATCCGATGGGGGCGCCGGGACGGTGGATGTTGGCAAGCGCGCTGCGCAGCAAGGGGTTGCGCGGCCGCGGCAGTCGGCGGGCGAGGGTCCGGATAACCCAACCGAGCCCGGCCAGCAGCAACAGGGCGCCGCCAGCGCCGATCAGAAAACCGCCCGAAAGCAAGGGCTGATCAGTGGTCAGCAAAGCCAACGCGCAGATGGCAGCAAGACCCACACCGGTCGCCAGAATTGCCCGCTTGTCCCGCGCCAAAGGCACGATACCCGAACGCATCAACGCCATCGCCGGGAAAGTGCGCGCCCGCAGCAGCGGTGCCGCGGCAAACGCAAAGGCCACCAAAAGGCCGTAACTTGCCGCCAGCAGCAAGGCGCCGGGCGCGATGATAAAGCCGCTTTGAACGGGTAGCAATCCTTGTAACGCGCTTGCCAAAAGTGGAGTGACTAGCACGCCGGCCGCCAGCCCTGCGGCACTGCCCGCCAGCGCCGCGACACCGATCTGCATCGCATAAATGCGCACGATATCGCCCGATGTCGCGCCTAGCACCTTCAGGGTCGCGATGCTGGAGCGGCGCTGGTCAAGGTAGGACGATACACCCCCCGCAATGCCGATCCCCGCAATCACCAATGCGGCAAGTCCCACCAGGGTCAGGAAATCGCTCATCTGCCGCACGAAACGGTCCGCGCCGGGTGAGGCACGGTCGCGGGTGCGAATGTCGAATCCGGCTGTGGGGAAGGCATCGGTCAGCGCCTCTTCCACGGCTGCAGGGTCGCGTTCGGGATCAGCAAAGGCTATGCGATGCTTGCTTTGATAAAGCGCGCCGGGTTCCAGCAGTCCGGCCTGTGCAGGAATATCCTGCGCCACGATGATCGTCGGACCAAGCTGGAAACCTTCCGACAGACGATCAGGTTCGTCCTGAATGATACCCGCAACCCGCAATGGAGCGGTGCCCACGGTGAAGGTGTCACCCACCTCTATCCCAAGCCTTTCAAGCGCGGTCTGTGCAATCCATGCGTCATTGCCGCGAGGCGCGCTGACGCTGCGCCCGTCGGTCAGAACCAATGTACCGAACATCGGCCATTTGGCGTCCACGGCCTTGAGTTCGATCGGGGCGGCCGCATTCGGTGTACTGGCCATCGCCTGCATCCGGTAGCCGCTGGAGATGGTGCCATATTGACCCAACGCCGTGCGTTCATCGTCGCGCAGATCGCGTTGCCACACTTCGACCTCAAGATCGCCGCCAAGCAGTTCCTGCCCACTCGATTCCAGTTCGCGCGCGATCGCGTTGGTCAGTGTGCCGATTGCAGCCAGCGCTGCCGTGCCAAGAAAGATGCACACCAGCAGCAGCCGAAGCCCCTTGAAGCGCGCATTGAGATCGCGGCGGGCAATGCGCCATGCTGTCGGTAATGAAAGGCTCATGCCAGCGCGCCGGCCATGTCCGAAACGATGACCCCGTCCGCCATCGTCAACACCCGCTCACACCGCGCGGCAAGGCTGGCGTCGTGGGTAATGATCAGCAGCGTGGCCCCTGTCTCGGCGCGGCGGGCGAACAGCAGGTTGATGATCTCTTCGCCCGTGGCGGCATCAAGATTGCCGGTAGGCTCATCGGCGAAGATCAGGCCCGGACGCGGCGCGGTTGCGCGGGCGATGGCGACGCGCTGCTGCTCGCCGCCTGAAAGCTGGGTGGGGTAATGGCCGGTGCGGTGGCCAAGGCCGACCGCCTCCAGCTCAGCAACGGCGCGAGCGGAGGCGTCCGGCATGGCAGCCAGCTCCATCGGCGTCGCGACATTTTCTGCTGCGGTCATGGTGGGCAGCAGATGGAAGGCCTGCAGCACAATCCCGATCCGCCCGCGCCGTGCGGCGGCTAGGCCGTCTTCGGTGAGATTGGTGAAATCCGCGCCCGCCACCGTCAGCGTTCCGCCGCTGGCGCGCTCCAGCCCCGACAGCACCGCCATAAGCGAGCTTTTGCCCGACCCTGACGGTCCGAGCAGCGCGACCACCTGACCTTCTTCGATGTCGAGATCGATACCCCGCAGGATCGTGATCGGCGCAGCCGTGCTGCCAAGGGTGAGGGTCAGATTGCGGGCGCTGATTGCGAGAGAGGGACTTGTCACACGGTTCCGATGGCATAGGTGAGAGGCAGCAACAAGCTACAGCTAAGGATGGTGTGCGGATGCACAAGCGCGGTTGGTCGAATATAGGCGTGGTTGGTGGAGCGCCGCTGGCTTTGGCATTGATGCTGGCGGCGTGCGGGGATGCGCCAGACGATGCCGCGCCCGCTGCCAGGGTCGCCGCCGATGGCGAGCCTGTGCTGCCCGCGGTGCCTGTAATGGGGCCGGAACGAAAGATCATCGCTTTCGGAGACAGCCTGTTTGCCGGCTATAATCTCGACCCGCGCGATTCCTATCCCGAAAAGCTGGAAAACGCGCTGCGGGCCAAGGGCGTGAACGCGGATGTCATCAACGCGGGCGTTTCCGGCGATACGACAGCAGCGGGTCTAAACCGCCTGGAATTCACGCTGGCAGCGCAGGATGCGCCGCCTGCATTATTTATTCTGGAACTTGGCGGCAACGATTTGCTGCGCGGCCTGTCGCCCGAAGAAACCAAGGCCAATCTGGCAAAGATGCTGACGATCCTGCGCGATCAGAATGTACCAGTGCTGCTGATGGGAATGCGCGCTCCGCCAAACTATGGCCCGGAATTTCAGTCGCAGTTCGATGCGCTCTATCGCAATCTGGCGGAGGAATACGACGCCGCGCTGATCCCGTTCTGGCTGGAAGATATCTACCGCGACGCATCGCTGTTCCAGTCTGACCGTATCCATCCTACGGCTGACGGCATCGAACGGCTGGTCGCATCGACCTTGGGCGACGTCGAAGAAGCCATACCCGCGCCCGACAGCAGCCAGACCGCGCCGGCGGCAAACTAGATCCGTTCGGCGCGGCCGGCGCCGACCCGCCAGATCGCGGCTTCGTTTCGGATCGCATCGAAGGGTGCAAGTTCGGTGCCGGTCATCCAGACCTGTGCGCGCCCTTCGCGCAAGCGGCGAAAAAGTTCGGTGCGGCGAACCGGGTCGAGATGCGCGGCGACTTCGTCCAGCAACAGCACGCTGGGCCGACCCGCAGCGGCCAGAACGCCGTGCGCAAGGGTGATGGCGATCAACATCGCTTTCTGCTCGCCAGTGGAACAGGACGCGGCAGGCTGCCGGGTGGAGGCCATTTCGACCTCCATCTCGTCTCGCTGCGGTCCGATCAGCGCGCGTCCCGCAGCGCGGTCCCGCGGGCGCGCACGGGCAAGTTCGGCGCGCAAGGCGATTTCATCAAGTGGACCGCCGGGGCGGTATGTCAGCGATGGACGTGCGAAAGGTTCTGGCGGCAGCGCGGACAGTTCGTCCATAAGGCGCAGCACCAATTCGGCGCGGGTGCGGGCAACGCTTGCGCCATGATCGGCCGCTTGCGCTTCGATCGCATCCATCCAGCGCGGATCGCCGTTGTGTTCAAGAAGCTTGCCGCGTTCGCGTAGCGCGACTTCCAGTTGATTGACCCGCCGCGCATGATCGGGGGCAATCGCCAAGGCCATACGATCCATGAAGCGACGCCGCGTGCCGGCGCTGTCAGTAAACAGACTGTCCATCGACGGGGTCAGCCAGCTCATGGCGAGCCATTCCGCAAGGCTGACCGCGCTTGCGTTCGTCCCGTTTACGCGCACCAGCCGCCGACCGGGCTGTCCGGCGTCCGTATAAGTGCCGATCCGCGCCGATACCGTCCCCGCTTCGGTCAGGCTTGCGCCAATCGCAAAAGGCAGCGGCGCACCGCCGGGCGTATCCTTCAGCGGCAGTTCGGCAAGATTGGCGCGGCGCAATCCCCGGCCCGGCCCCAGCAACGAAAGGGCTTCCAGCAGGTTGGTCTTGCCCGCACCGTTTTCCCCCACCAGCAGATTGAAATGCGCCGTATCACCCAGCGTGGTGGCGGCATGGTTGCGGAAATTTTCAAGGCTGATGCGGCTGAGGCCCATGGCTCTTGCGCGGGTAGCGATAGCGACCGGATTTGACCAGAGCGCAGACCGTCGAAGCGCAGAAGCCAAACCTTGGCGAAAAATCCCAACCTTTCGGTTTGCTGAATAAGCTGTTTGCGGTTTGAAAGGTACTGAACCGCAGTTTTCTGCCGTTTTTCGACTTTGGCACGCCTCCTGCAATAGGTCTGATGTCCCCGGGATGGTCTCGGAACGACACAAAGTTACCACCAAGGAGATAGCAAATGTTCGCCATCGAAATGTCAAACCGTCTGTTCGCCGCCGCATTCTCGGTCGTCTTGTCGGCCGCGTTCTTTGCCTACGCGATCATCCCCGCCAGCCCGAACCTTGTGGCTTGATCATTAATCTCCCGCAATATTCAACCAAAGGACACCGTGCCATGTTCCGTTCTGACTCTGTTGCTCGCCTTGCTTCTGCTGCCTTCGCTGTCGTTTTGACAGTTGCCAGCTTTGCATACGCCATCGTTCCTGCCAGCCCCGGCATGATCGCCTGACCTGCCAATTGCTCCATCGAAAGATTGCATGACATGAATAACATCACAGGCAATTCCGGCGGAAAGCCTCCCCGCGAACAGTTCCGCCTCAACAAGTCGAACGCCAAGATTTTCGGCGTCTGCGCGGGGATCGGCGATTACTTCGGGATTGATACGATGCTGGTGCGGATCGGTTTTGTCGCCGGCGCGCTGCTCGGCTTCGGCAGCTTCATTCTGATCTACCTGGCGATCGCGCTGATCGCGGATTGAGTGCAGCGACGAAAAGCGGTTCCCGGTTTTCGGGCCGCTGCACACCGATCTGAACAACCGGGAGGGGCCAGCTTGGCCCCTCTTTTTTTTACATGGCGCTGATGCCGCCATCCAGCTTCAGTTCCGCACCCGTCATGAAGCGGCTTTCGTCGCTTGCCAGATACAGCACCGCATTGGCGATATCGTTGGGTTCGCCCACGAACTTGAGCGGGATCTGCCGCGCCAGCTTTTCCAGCAGCACGGCCTTGTCGAGCGATGCGGCCCGGGCCGTTCCGTCCAGGATCGGCGTGTCGACAAAGGTCGGGTGCACCGAATTGCAGCGGATATTCATGCCCTTCTTGGCGCAGTGCAGCGCGATCGACTTCGACAGCATCCACACCGCCGCCTTGGACGAATTGTAGGCCGGCATCGTGTCGCTGGCGATCAGTCCGGCAATGCTGGAAATGTTGATGATCGATCCGGGCGCGTGTTCGCGCATCAGCGGCAGCGCCTTCTGGCAGCCGTGGAAGATCGAATTGACGTTGATATCGAAGCAGCGTTGCCAATCGCCAAAATCGCACGCTTCGATATTGCCAGGAACGCCGATGCCGGCGTTGTTGACGAGTACATTCAGCCCGCCAAGGTGCATTCTGGCCGCATCAACGGCGGCTTCCCACTGCGCAGGATCGGTCACGTCATGCGCGATCCCGAATGCGGTGCCTTCGCCCATTTCGGCATTGATGATACTGGCGGTTTCTTCTGCACCGGCGCCGTTGATGTCGGTGGCCAGCACCCGCGCACCTTCTTGTGCCAGACGGATGCAATGGGCGCGTCCAAGGCCCTGCGCACCGCCTGTTACAAGGGCCATCTTGCCCGCCACACGTCCTGCCATAATTCAATCCTCTCCCAGATAACCCGGTGTCAAAAGCATGGCGATGCGCACATCGACCGCATGGCCTGCGCGCCGCCATTCCGCCACGAAGCGCGTCAGATCGCGCAGGGCGATCCGGTGAACGGTGATATTCTCGCCAGCGGTGCCGCCGCCATCGCTGACCCGTTCAAGCCCCGTTGCTTTCAGCAGGGTGAAGCATTCCGATACCATGCCGGGGGAAGAGTAGAATTCGCCAAGCACCTCCAGCGCCGCGGCGCGGTAGCCGGTTTCTTCTTCGAGCTCGCGTGCGGCCGCGACCAGAGCGCTTTCCCCCGCGCTGCCGGCATTGTCGCCCACAAGGCCTGCCGGAATTTCAAGGCTGAAGCGGCCCAGCGGCACCCGGTACTGACTGACAAGGATAACGTGCCGTGTCCCGTCGGCATCGTGATCCAGCGCGATGATCGCCGCTGCGCGAATGCCCCGCGCGCGGCCCACATATTCCCACCGCCCGCGCTTTTTTGCGGTGATGAAACGTCCTTCCCACATGACCTCTTCAGGCAGATCGGCATCGCGGTCTTTTTGCAAGAGAGGCTCCGTCGGGCAAAAGGGAAGGGCCCTTCGACAAGGTCACAGGCAGCGGGTCAAGCCCTAAACCTCGATCAGCCGATCGGGCAGTTCGTTGATGTCGTCTGCCCCGCGGGGGAAGTGCTGGGCGAGCAGAAAGCCTACATCGCGGATACCCACCGCCAGCCCTTCGGCAATATCGCCCTTGCGAATTAACGCCAGCATGTCGCCCATCGCTTCGCCCCACACTTCGGCGGGAACCTGCGCCGCGATGGTTTCATCCGCGACGATTTCGGCACGGTGTTCGCGCATCGACAGATAGATCATCACCCCCGTGCGCCCCGTGGTGCGGCGTTCCGCGCCGACCTTGAACTGGCGCACGGCCTGATCGTGCACGCGAATGGTTTTGGTGGGGCCGGGGATCAACGCGAATTTGAGCGGCTCCCACTGCTGGATCAAAACCACGGCGAAAAAGGTGACAAGCCCCAGCGCGATGACCAGGCTGGCCAGCTCGCCCGTGGCCCATTCGTGATCCCAGCCGCCGAATGCTGCATCCCATGCGTTGAGGAAGGGCTGGGGAACCGCTGCAAACACGCTCATCACGGTAAATGCTGCACCTGCCGCCCACAGCAGCGCAACATCGGTGTATCCATCCGACCGATCGGCGAGCACGGTGACGATTTCCCCGGACGTTTCACGTTCTGCATCGGTGACGGCGGCGCTGACCTGCCGGTGGCCGGCTTCATCAAGATAAGCCATTGTTACCACCCCCCCGAAGCGCCGCCGCCCCCGAAGGAGCCGCCGCCGCCAGAAAATCCGCCGCCGCCGCCAAAGCCGCCGCCGCCACGGCCGCCGCCCGAGATCATGCCACGCGCAATCGCGCTGCCGACTTCCCACAGGATGACATCACGCGCCGTATCACCCAGATCGCGCTTGCCCCATGGGCCCGAACCCTTGGCGCGATATTTCCGTCGCCGTCCGCGTCCGGCAAGGATTGGCAGGACGAAGAAGAAGAACATGAACGCAAGCCAGATCAGCATACCGAACGGGAACCCGCCGCTTTCGCGTGCCTCGCCCGCTTCGGCTGCGACCCTGGCGGCTTCTTCTGGCGACAACTGCAGCTGCGCGGTGATCGCATCAGTGCCTGCCGTAATCCCGCCAGCAAAATCGCCGTCACGAAATGCGGGCAGGATCTGGTTCTGAATAATCAGCGCCGACAGCGCATCGGTCAGGTAGCCTTCAAGCCCATAGCCGACCTCGATCCGCACCTTGCGATCATTGGGCGCCACGATCAACAGCGCGCCATCATTGCGGGTTTCATCGCCAAGGCCCCATGCGCGGCCCAGCTGATAGCCGTAATCGGAGATGTCATAGCCCTGCAGGTCGGGCACCGTAGCCACGACCAACTGCCGCTGCGACTGGGTCTCCAATGCTGCAAGCTTGGCCGTCAGCGCAGCTTCATCCTCTGGCGAGAGGATATCGGCGCTGTCGACCACGCGCCCGGACAGCGCAGGGAACTGCGGCTGCGCGGCGAGCGGCGCGGCAAGCCATGCGCCCGCCAGCGCCAACACCAAAAGCAGGGTGCGGATCACGCCGATCAATTCGCCGTCATGTCGATCGTGGGTGCAACTTCGGCACCTTCGGTCACAGCCGAATAGGGCACCATCGGGTCGGCCCCGTGGATGATGTTGGCACCGATCGAATCCGGGAAGGTGCGGATCGTGGTGTTATACTGGCGCACGGCTTCGTTATAATCGCGGATGGCCACAGCAATGCGGTTTTCGGTGCCTTCGAACTGGCTCTGGAATGCGAGATAGTTCTGGTTCGACTGGATTTGCGGGTAGGCTTCGAAGCTGGCCAGCAAACGTCCGATGCCCTGGCTCAACTGGCCTTGCGCAGCCGCGAACTGTTCCATTGCGGCAGGATCGTCGAGGTTGTCGGCGGTTACGTTCACGCTGGTTGCACGGGCGCGGGCCTCGGTCACTTCGGTCAGGATGCCGCGTTCATTCGCACCTGCGCCCTTCACGATTTCGGCAAGGTTGGGGATGAGGTTGGCACGCCGCTGGAACTGGGCTTCCACGTCGGCCCACTTTGCCTTGGCTTCTTCTTCTGCGGTGGGAACCGAATTGATCCCGCAAGCGGCAAGGCTCATCGCGGCAATCGCGGCGAAGCTGCCGCGCAACATGGTAGCAAATGTCATAGATCGATCCCTCCTGATCGCACGGGCCAGACCCGGCGTCCTGATCCTGTATTGCGCATATAGCACACCAAAAGGCCGCTTCAAGCGCCGGTTCAGCGGGGTATGGTGCAGCTTGTCCGCTTGGCACGCGCCGGACTGGGTGCCAGAAGATGGTAAACAGCATGCAACAAGGGGACTACCATGTTTTCGGAATTCAAGGCGTTCATCGCCAAGGGCAATGTCATTGATCTCGCGGTAGGGGTCATCATCGGGGCGGCATTCGGGTCAATCGTGAAGTCGCTGACCGATGACATCATCATGCCGGTGATTGGCTGGATTGTGGGAAGCATCGATTTTTCGGATCGGTACATCGTTTTGTCGGGCGAGGTTGAACCCGGAACACCACTTGCCGCCGCGCGTGAGGCGGGTGCGAACGTGCTGGGGTTCGGCGCGTTTGCTTCGGTAGTCATCAACTTCCTGATCCTGGCCTTCATCATCTTCCTTCTGGTGCGTTACGTGAACAAGGTCACAGCGCAGTTCGCCCAGAAAGAAGAGGCCGCAGCGCCCGCCGGTCCGAACGAGGTCGAACTGCTGATCGAAATTCGCGATGCCTTGAAGAAGTAGCAACGCGATCACTTCACATTCAGGATTGCCGCGCTATATCGCTGGGTGCCGGTTTCGACCGGATATGGCGATAAATGGCTGCGTGAAATAGATGCAACGGACCCGGGGGCAGTACCCGGCGGCTCCACCACTTGGGCCGAGCAATACGGTTGGCGCACTTAAGACGTGCTGACCGGACGGCTCAGCTGATGGGGCCGAACTAGGATCGACGTGTGTTGAAAGACGTAGTTTTTGCCCGGGCTGAGTAACCCGCATAAGGCTCAAAAACCATAAGTGCCAACGATAACGAAGCACTCGCAATCGCTGCGTAATTGATGGGCTAACGCCCTTCTTTTATTAGGCTAAAAAGCGCGGTTGGACCGAACCGGGCAACAGAATCGGATACCGGGGGCCCGGGGCGGGCCTAGCAACAGAACCGCCCCACCTTCCTGCCGTTGATAGCTGCGCTGCGGACGTCATGCTGTCCCCCTCAAACGTCACCCGGCGAATGCTGCGAGTTGATGCGTTAAGGCTTGTCGTTGGCACCAAAGGTCAGCCGTTCAAGCTCGGCCTTGGCCCTCAAACCGTCGAGGATAGCGGCGCCCGCCAGAAACACTGCGCCTGTCGTTGCAAGGAACAGCAATTTACCGCCCATGCCCGGATACTGCGCCAGATAGGCGCTACCGCGTGCGGTCGCGCCCAGGGCCAAGGCGTAGATGATCAGAAACGCTTCAAAGCGCGTCTTGATCACAAACAACCTTTTCACCTTGCGCAGCATGGGTGCTCCCGTCTGGATCAGCTCGCCTGTCATTCAGGTGAGTCGCTGATCTGCCTAACGATATTACCTGCATGTCAGGCCCTGCGCCAAACGCGTTAACCAAGCTGTCCCAGATCGAGCGCATCCAACAGGGCGGAACGTGCAGCAATCACGGCTGTCGTCAGGCGAGGTGACCCAAGATCGGACGGGTCAATCTGTTCAGGCCAGTTATTTGCGATGACCCTTTCGATGAGATCCGCCTTGGTATCATCAAGCAGAAACCGCGGGTCGACCGTCGCCGGATCGCACACAACCCTCAAGCGCAGACAGGCGGGGCCGCCCCCATTTGCCATCGATTGCCGCACATCGACAGGAATGACCGATCGGATCGGACCATTGCCTGCGACCATGTCTTCGCACCATCCCCATACGCTGGGACTGTCCTGGCATTCATCAGGGACGATCAATGCCATCGTGCCATCGGGTAGCGTCAGAAGCTGCGCGTTGAACAGATAGGTGCGGATCGCTTCCTGCACTGTCACAGCCGACGATGGCACCTCCACCACTTCAAGCGCGGGAAAGGCGGCGCGGATCGCGTCATACGCGCCCTGTTGATCGGCGAAGGATTCGGCGTGGGTGAACAACACCGGCCCATTGGCCACCGCGACCACATCATTGTGAAATGCGCCCGCTGCAATCGCATCAGGGTTCTGTTCGATGAACACTGTACGCTGCGGGTTCAGCCCGTGCGCGCGGGCGACGATGCGGCTGGCCTGTTCATGCTGGCGCGCGGGGAAACGTCCTCCAGTGCGGCCATAGACGAACACCTCCACACCGGGCGCATCGTGGCTTTCGCACAGGCGCATGTGATTGGCCGCGCCTTCATCACCAAAACTGGGCGGCACGGCATCGTGGATGACGAAGTGGCGGGTATCGCCAAAGGCAAGTGACAGCTGCGCTTTGGTATCTTGGCATTCCTGCGCGCGGTGCGGCATGGTGACAAGGTTGGCCGGCGTCAGATGACAACGTCCGTCCGCGGTATCGGGCGCAGGGCTGACCGTTGCCGCATTCGCGGTCCACATCGATGAAGCCGACCAGGCCGCTGCCCGTAATTGCGGCAGTTCGGTTCCGTCCAGCGCGAACGCCTTTTGCAAGCCAACGTTGGGGCGGGGCAGGGGCAGCAAAAAGCCCTGCACCCCCAATCGGGCCAGATTGCCGCGCATCTTTGCCACGCCCTGCAACGCGGCCGCACGCGGATAGGACGGTTCGCCCGCATGGCTGGCGCTGGCAATATTGCCAAGGCTGAGCCCCGCGTAGTTGTGCGACGGTCCGACAATGCCGTCGAAATTGATTTCCACCATGCTCATCGCGCGACGCTCCACACAGTGTCGCCTGTAGACACATCGAGCAGATCAGCGCTGGCAGAATCGATCGCAATGCCGCCATCATCGCCCAGGACGCGCGCGCCAAAGCAGGCGCGGAACGTGCCCAGCCTGCCGGTTGCCAGAAGCGCACGTTCGCCCTCGCTGGCGTCAAGCGCGGTGATGCGGCGTTCGCTGGCGTTCTTGATGCTGGTGACGGTGTCCGTGCGTGCCACCATCGTCGGCCCGCCATCAAAGATGTCCACATAGCCTTCGGCGCGGAAGTTTTCGTCTTCCAGCATTCGCATCGCGGCGCGGCCCGTGGGGTGGGGGACACCGATCACGCTGCGCGCATCATCGTTCAGCATCGCGATATAGACCGGGTGCTTGGGCATCAGGTCGGCGATGAACTGGTTGCCGTTGATCGCGTTGAAATAGTCCGCGTCCTGAAAGCTCATACCGAAGAAGCGGCCCGCGACCCCATCCCAGAACGGCGATCCGCCGCGTTCGTCGATGATGCCGCGCAGTTCGGCCAGAATGCGATCGGCAAAGCGCCTGCGGTGCATCGCCACGAACAGATAGCGCGACCGGGCGAGCAGCAGGCCAAGGCCCCCGGCGCGTTCATTGGGGTGCAGGAACAGCCCGCCGACTTCGCTCGACCCTTCGAGATCGGTGACAAGGCTGAGCAGTTCGGCGCGCACCGTGCGGTCCAGCTCTTGCGAATACTGGGTCAGCGTGTTTAATCGGTACGAATAGAACGGCCAGCGCTGCCCCACTTGGCTCATCAATTGGCACGTTCCGCGCACCGCGCCCGAACGGGCGTCTTCCAGCACCAGCACGAACAATTCATCCGCCAGCGTTTCGCTGTCATGCGCGAACGAGGCTTCGGCGCGTTCCAGCTTCGCCTTCAGCGCGGCGCGATCGGGCGGCAGGTTGGTAAAGCCGCCCCCGGTCAGCTTGGCCATTTCGTAAAGAGCCTCCAGATCGGAAGGCCGGGCGGCACGCAAACGAAAGGTCAAGACAAGGTTCCCTCTTGCAAATAGCCCAAGGCAAGACGCTCGATCACGCGGGCTGATAGCGCCGCACGTGTGACGAGGCTTGGGACAATCAGATATTCATCAGGACTATGGATCGCGCCGCCGCGCACGCCCATGGTGTCGACCACGGGGACGCCGCAAGCTGCGATGTTGTTGCCATCGCACACACCGCCGGTGGATTGCCAACGGATGTCCTCACCCAGTTCTGCCCCGCAGGCACGCACCAGATCGAACAGGCGCTGCGCCTTTTCATCCACCTTCTTGGGAGGGCGCGTAACGCCGCCGTGGCGGTGCAGCGTGACGCCGTGATCCGCCTCGATCGCGGACAACAGATGCGCCAGTGCGTCATCGAAGGCGGCGCCGGCCTCGACCGTTTTGGGACGGATGTTGAAGCGCAGCACGGCGTGATCGGGCACCACATTGTTCGCCGCTCCGCCTTCAAGCTTGGCGGGGTTGATCGTGATCTCGCCCGTCTCCAGCGCCTTCAGCCGCAGGATCAGATCGGCCGCGGCGACAATCGCGTTGCGGCCTTCGTGCGGGTTGCGCCCGGCGTGGGCGCTCTTGCCGGTGACGATGATCGAATAATTGCCCGTCCCGCCGCGTTCATGCGCCAGTGTGCCATCGGGCAGCGCGGCGGGTTCATAGGTAAGCGCCGCAAGCTTGCCCGCTGCCAGTTCGGAGATCAGCGCGCTGCTGGCAAGCGATCCGGTTTCCTCGTCCGAATTGATCAGCACGTCATAACCAAGGGCCGAGGCACTGGCGGTCTGCTCAAACGCCATCAACGCGTGCAGCATCACGGCAATTCCGCCCTTCATGTCGGCAACGCCGGGGCCGTTCAGCGTGTCGGCGTCGAGCCAGTGCAGACGCTGGAACGCATGATCCGCCGGAAAGACCGTATCCATGTGACCGGTCAGCAGGATGCGGCGATTGGCCTGCGCGCGCACGCGGACGACCAGATGCTGGCCGTGGGGCTTTTCCACCGCGCTGCCGTCTGCCGCGATCGCGGTGACAGGGGCGGGGTCCACCAGTTCGACCGTGCCTGGGAGCACCGCGAACGCTTCTGCCAGCGCCTTGGCTTGCGTCGCCAGCCCGGTGAGGTTGGCGGTCCCGGTGTTGACCGCGCACCACGCTTCGACCTGTGCGAGCATGGCAGTGCCATCAATCGCGGCCTTGGTTGCATCCTGTCTCATCCTATTCCTCTAGCCGCGCCTGCGCGCCTGTCCAACCCGTTGCAATCGCGGTTTGCCTGCGTCATAGCGCGACGCGTCCTCTCCTCCCCAGGTCATGCCCCCAGCTAGCCCCATGAGGACATACATGACTGAGATGACCACCCGCACCGGCCTTGCCATCGATTCCCGCTTGGCGACCTTTCTTGAAACCGAAGTGCTGGCACCGCTCGGGCGCGACTGCGAATCCTTCTGGCAGGGTTTTGCTGCGCTGCTGGACGATTTCGCGCCGCGCAACCGTGAACTGCTGGCGAAGCGCGAGACGCTTCAGGCGCGGATCGACGCGTGGCATGGTGAACGCGCAGGACAGCCGCATGATGCAGCGGCTTACAAGGCCTTCCTGACCGAGATCGGCTATCTCGTCCCCGAACCGGGCGACTTCCAGATCGGCACGCAGAACGTCGATCCCGAGATCGCCACGATGGCGGGCCCGCAGCTGGTGGTACCAATCCTCAACGCGCGCTTCCTGCTCAATGCCGCGAATGCGCGCTGGGGGAGCCTGTATGATGCGTTCTACGGCACCGACGCATTGGATGCGCCGCCAGCGCGGCCCGGCGGTTATGACGAGGCGCGCGGTGCGGCGGTGATTGCGCGGGGGCGGCAGTTTCTCGATAGCACCTTCCCCTTGGCAAGCGGGGCCAGCTGGGCCGATCTGACCGGCCGCGATGCTATCACACTCGCCGATCCGGCGCAGCATGTCGGCAAGACCGAAAAGGGCGTGCTGCTCAGGAACAATGGCTTGCACATCGAAGTGGTGTTCGATGGAAGCACCCCTGTCGGCGCAACCGACAAGGCCGGCATCGCCGACATTATCGTCGAATCCGCGCTCACCACCATCGCCGATTGCGAGGATTCGGTTGCCGCTGTCGACGCCGAGGACAAGCTGCTGGCCTATACCAACTGGCTCGGTATCATTCGCGGCGATCTGTCTGAGAGCTTTGAAAAAGGCGGCGTGACCCTGACCCGTAGCCTCGCTGGCGACAAGACTTATACCGATAACCATGGGACGACGCACACCCTCAAGGGCCGCAGCCTGATGTTCGTGCGCAATGTCGGCCACCTTATGACAAACCCGGCGATCCGCCTGCCCGATGGCAGCGAGATTCCCGAAGGCATCATGGACGCGGTCTTCACCAGCGCGATCAGCTCGCTCGATGTCGAAGGGCACGGGAAGTTCGGCAACTCGCGCTGCGGATCGATCTACATCGTCAAACCCAAGATGCACGGTCCGGAAGAATGCGCCTTTACCAACGACCTGTTTGATGCGGTGGAAGACCTGCTCGGCTTGCCGCGCCACACGATCAAGGTCGGCGTTATGGACGAGGAGCGCCGCACCAGTGCCAACCTATCCGCGTGCATCCATGCGGTGAAGGACCGAATCGTGTTCATCAACACTGGCTTCCTCGATCGCACCGGAGACGAGATTCACACCTCGATGCGGGCAGGACCCATGCTGCGCAAAGGGGCGATGAAGGGCAGCGACTGGCTCAAGGCTTACGAGGCGCGCAATGTCGCCATCGGCCTTGCGCACGGCTTGTCGGGCAGGGCGCAGATCGGCAAGGGGATGTGGGCTGCGCCCGATCTGATGGGGCAGATGATGGTCGAGAAGATCGGCCACCTGCGCGCTGGTGCCAACACCGCATGGGTGCCGTCGCCCACCGCTGCGACGCTGCACGCGCTGCATTACCATCAAGAAAATGTGTACGCAGTGCAAAAGACGTTGCCCGAACCCATGGGGCTCGACGCACTGCTTTCGATCCCGCTGGCAGACGGCGTGAACTGGTCGGAGGCCGAAATCGCAGAGGAACTTGACAACAATTGTCAGGGCCTGCTCGGCTATGTCGTGCGCTGGATCGATCAGGGCGTCGGCTGTTCCAAGGTGCCCGATATCAACGATGTCGGCCTGATGGAGGACCGCGCCACCTTGCGCATATCATCGCAGCACATCGCCAATTGGCTGCTGCACGGGGTGGTGAACGAGGCGCAGGTAATGGCCTCGCTCGCCCGCATGGCCGCCAAAGTGGATGCGCAGAACGCGGGCGACGCGCTTTACGAACCGCTCACCGGGAACGAGGACGGCGCAGCCTTCAGCGCGGCAAAAGCGCTAATCTTCCAAGGCGTTGGGCAGCCCAGTGGCTATACCGAACCGCTGCTGCACGCTTGGCGGTTGAAGAAGAAAGCGGGCTAGCGTTCTTTCCTACGCGCCCTGATCGCGGCAGGCTTGCCCCATGGCCTGCCGCGCACCCTTTTTGGACTTTCGGATTGGGCCGGTCGGGGCGGGGGTTTTTGCGTTCCTGAACAGTGTCTCATGTGTCTCCAACACGGGGGCGGAGCCGGGTGCACAGGGGCGGTGCAAATCAGCGCGTAAGCGCGCGCGCCAATGCCACGAATTCCGCCACGCTGACCGTTTCGGCGCGGCGGGTTTCATCGATCCCCAGCATCGCAAGCGCCTCCAGCGCGCCGGGTACGCCCTTGAGGCTCTGGCGCAGCATCTTGCGCCGCTGACCGAAGGCGGCTTCAGTCAGGCGTTCGAGCATCCGGGCCGATACCGCTTCGGGCATTGGCGACGGGGTCACATGGACAATCGCGCTCATCACCTTGGGCGGCGGGGTGAAGGCGCTGCGGTGCACCTTCATCGCCAGCCGTGCCTCGGCCCGCCACTGGGCGAGCACGGCGAGGCGGCCATACGCGTCCTCGCTCGCCGAAGCGACGATCCGGTCGGCGACCTCGCGCTGGAACATCAGGGTGAGCGACTGCCACAGGGGCGGCCAACTCTCCCCGCCCAGCCAGCGTACGAACAGTGCCGTGCCGACATTATAGGGCAGGTTGGAGAGGACATGGAACGGCTCCCCGCCCATCAGCGCACCGTGATCCATCTTCAGCGCGTCGCCTTCGATCACGGTGAGCTGGCCGGGGAAGGCCTCGCCCAGTTCGGCAAGCGCGGGAAGGCAGCGGCGGTCCATTTCGATCGCAGTGACTTTGGCGCCCGCACGCAACAAGGCTCGGGTCAGCCCACCGGGGCCGGGGCCAACTTCAAGCACCTGTTGCCCGGCAAGATCCCCCGGCAGC
Source organism: Erythrobacter sp. R86502 (assembly GCF_042466465.1). Classification (NCBI taxonomy): domain Bacteria; kingdom Pseudomonadati; phylum Pseudomonadota; class Alphaproteobacteria; order Sphingomonadales; family Erythrobacteraceae; genus Erythrobacter; species Erythrobacter sp. R86502. The sequence goes on from NZ_JAXHCJ010000001.1 coordinate 381,390, forward strand.
GCGGCAATGCGCGCAAGCAGCTGTTCGTCGAGCAGGAAGTTCTGCCCCAACGCCTTCGAGGCGGCAAGGTTATGTCGTTGAATGACATCGCGAATTGGGGGAAGATCAACCACGCGCAGCCTCCCGCACTGCTGCCATGTCTGCTGCCATGACGATTGCTGCCGCCATTGCACCCGGATCGGCCAGACCCTGCCCGGCAATGTCGAACGCCGTGCCGTGATCGGGCGAGGTGCGAATGATGGGCAGCCCCAACGTCACGTTGACGCCTTCATCGAATTCCAGCGTCTTGAGCGGGATAAGCGCCTGATCATGATACATGCACAGCGCCGCATCATAACCGGCCCGCGCGCGCGCGGTGAACAGGGCATCGCCCGGAACCGGGCCGGACACGTCAATGCCCTCGGCGCGCAGGGCGTCAATGGCAGGGGCGATGATACGCGCTTCCTCATCGCCGAACTTGCCGCCTTCCCCGGCATGCGGGTTGAGCGCGGCCACCGCAAGTCGGGGGTGCTGAATGCCGAAATCCCGGCGCAAGCCCCCAACGACGATCCGCGCCTTGTGGCAGATAAGGTCAGCGGAAAGCTGCGCCGGCACGTCAGCCAGCGCGACATGTACGGTCAGGGGAACCGTGCGCAGGCTTGGCCCGGCAAGCATCATCACCGCATCGCGGTACGGCCGCCCGCAAGCTTCGGCGAGGAATTCGGTCTGTCCGGGATAGTTCCACCCGATATTAGCCAGTGCCCCTTTCGACACCGGCGCCGTCACAAGCGCGCACGCCGCGCCCGATACGGCGAGGCGTGTGCCCCATTCCAGCGAAGCCAGCGACAGCCGCGCGCCATCGGCTGTCGGGCCCGAAGCGGTTGCAGCCCCGTCAAGCCCCGCCAAGACGGGAAGACCGGCCGCGTGGGCCTGACTGGCTTCGGCGGGGTCGGCAATCGGCACGATCGGGCAATCGATCCGCAGGCGTTCGGCCACCGCCCCCAGCAATTGCGGACCGCCCACGACAAAGGCCGGCGGCGCTCGCCGTTCAGCGCGCAGCCGCAGCCACGCGCCAAGGATCACTTCGGGCCCTATCCCCGCCGGATCGCCAAGCGTGATCGCCAGCGGCGCGGCCGGGGGCACGACGCCGGGGGTCAATTGTATTCGATGTATGCGTCGCTGCGAAGATCGCGCAGGAAACGCTGGGCCGCCTTGTTCACCCGTTCCTGTTCGATCTGGTCCATCACCGCGTTGAACGTCGGTGCGCCTGCATCCTTGGGATCGTCACGGCCGCACAGCATGAATACGCGCACGCCTTCCTGCACATTGCCAAAGGGAGGCGTGGTCTGACCGATCTGGAGCGTGAGGATAAGATCGCGCAACTGCGGAGGCAATGCTTCGGCCTTGATCTGGTCGTTTGTCACGACCTCTGCGCCAATCCGCGCCGCGCCGGCATCCACATCCGCGCAGCCGCGCAGGCCATCGACGAAGGTACTGAACTCTGCCACCCGCAATTCGGCCTGTGCCTGCGTGACACCCGGCGCAAAGGCGATCGAAATCTGCTTCAGGTTCAACACCGCCTCGTTCGGATCGGCCATGAGGACCTGGCGCTTGTTGATGAGATAGAGGATCGAAAATCCGCCCGGAATTTCGACGGGACCGATCAACTGTCCAGTGGACATGGTGCGCGCAGCATCTGCAAGCTGCGGCGGCAGTTGGCCAAGCCGCACCCAACCCAGATCGCCGCCGACGACTGCGGTGGTCGCTTCGGAAAACTGCCGGGCATAGGCGACAAAGCTGCCACCCTGCTGCAACTGCTGCATGATCTTCTGCGCGTTGCTGAGCACGGCTTCACGGTTTTCGGTGGTGGCCGAAAGGTAGATCTCGCCCAGCCGGTATTCGTCGGTGCCCTTGGCCTCGTTCATGCGCTTCAGCGTGTCGTTGACCTCTTCAGCCGAGACGTTGACGAAGGGCATGATGTTCCGGCGCAGCAGGTTGTCCCACGCCGCTTCGCCCTCGATCTGCCGCTTGAGCGAGGCAGGCGACGAATTGATCGACTGAAGATATTCGTCCATCTTCTTGGGCTGATTGCCGAAATTCTGCGCGGCCAGCTGCTGATAGGTCTGTTCAACCTGTTCGCTGGCCACCTTCATTTCGGCAGCTTCAGCCGCCTGGATCTTGAGCGTTTCATCAATCAGATTGCGCAGTACCTGTACCCGCAAGCGAAGCATTTCTTCAGGAGAGATCGGTGCATCGGATGCCGCTGTCACCAATGCAACGCGCTGATCGATGTCGGTGCCGGTAATGACAAAGCCGTTGACGACCGCTGTTGCCGTGCGGCGATCAGGGTCCGCCTTGCCAAACAGGCTGATGTCCTGCGGCAGGCCGAAGGGATTGTCAGCCGTGGGCACCGCCACGGTCTGCGCCGGGGCCGCTACCGGCATCAACGCGAGACCAACCAGCCCGGCCGCTGCCAGAGCGGTTCCGGTTTTGCCAAACAATGCCTTGGAAAACAGCTTTACACTCACTCGTTCATTCCTGTCGTTTGGCCCGATTTGCGGCCCGAAATACTGCGTGGTCCTTCACGCCTTGCTTCGTCGATGGCTTGCACCGGCTGAACGCAAGCTGAGTTGGGTGCGGCCCCCAGGCGGCTCCTGTAACGCGATTTGCGTGCCGTGCCAATTCGCCAGCGCAATCAGCAAGGATTACCGAAAGCCGAGATTGCGAAGCGCGAAGAACAACTGGAAGGCATTGCCGCGTCGGGCATCGCCTGCATCAATGAAGTCACGCCGCCAGGTTGCGCCAAATTCGATGCAGTCGTCGGCATAAGCCACGCCGAGCCGGGTACGGATCGGCTGAAAACCGTCTGGCTGGAATACGGGGTCTTCATCGGCATCGGTCAGGTTGAACACGCCTGAGCCGAACACCGACCATTTGCGCCCGATCGCAACGCGAGCCGCGGCGCGCAGTTCTTCACGATCGCGAAGATCCTCAACCGTGGCGATGTTGCGATCCAGTCTGAGATAGCCGAATTCCAGATAGGTTCGGCGTGAACCGATGGTCGCATCGATTTCATTGCGGCGCACGGCAAGGTTATCCTTGTCGAGCCGGAACCGGTGCGTAAAGCTGACCAGGTTGCGGAAGCGTACTTCGGTGCGGCCAACAAAATCACTCACCCGATCAGACAGGCCAGAGCCTTCCGGGAAAAGTTCGGCATCGGGGGATCCCAACCGGAAAGACTGGCCCACGGTGGCCGTGACGCGCCATCCGGGGCGCTGCAATTCCCAATCCACGCCCCAGGTCAGACGGCTGCCGTCTTCGACCCTGTCATAACCGGGAAACCGATTGAGCGCGAACAGGTTGCTGTCTTCCAGATCGATCGCGCGTGCATCTTCGTTGGGGACGGCCAGATTGCGTACAGGCGGGCTGGCAACGAACTGGAGGCGCGGCTTGAACACCTGCGTTCCGCCAAAGGCTTCCCCCACGAAAGGCCATTCCACATCAATGGCTGCCGTGGCGATGCCGCGGGTGGTCCAGCCTTCGGTTCCGCGGTAGCTTGGCGTGGCGGTGGCAGCGATATTGCTGGTGTTGTACACATCGCCGCGCACCAAGGCTGTCAACGTGACGACCTGACCCATTCCGGTCAGCCGCTTCAGATCCCACTGCGCTCCGGCAAAAGCGCGCTGGGTGTCTTGCCCATCATTGCGCAGCAGCGCGAGCGAATTGGCCTGAAACTGCACATTGCCGCCCAAGACAGTGTTTGCCAGCTTCTGCCGGTAATCGATTGCGGGCAAAGCCAGCGGTATCTGCCCCTGATCGGCGTTCAGGCGCAGCGTCTGCGTCGCCCAGCCGGCAATCGACAGATAGGATAGATTGGTAATCCGCTCCAGATTGACGGTCGAACGCAACCGGTCATCGCGGCTGATATCGTAGCGGCGCAGAAAGGTGCGGTCGCTGGCGAGGCGAAGCGAGCTGGTAAAGCTCCAGTCGGGTGAAAACTGGAAGGTGCCATTAGCATCCAGATAGCCGCGCGGGTCGCTGCGGAAACCTTCGGCGCCGGTGAAATCGGTCGAACGGTCGCTGAAGGTGCCATACCCGGTAATCTGGTACGCACCCATTTCCGTCAGGTGGCGCCACTTCGCGCTCGCCATCGGAGCAGCGTTGGAAAAGACATAAGCGCCCAGCGTCAGATCGCGATTGTCGGCCATGCGCCAGTAATATTCGCCGCTCAGTTCAAGGCCGTTGACTTGCGTGATGCGGACATCGGGCACCAGAAAGCCGCTTTCCGCGCCGCCATCTGTGCGGATCGCAAGGCCGGGCAGTGGCAGGATGCTGGCGCCGAACAGTTCAAGCCGCGCCCCTTCAAATCGTACGCGGTTTGCGCCCTGGTCGTAGATCACGCGCCGGGCCGTGACGCGCCAGCTTGGGTCCACCGCGCAGCCTTCGCCGTCCACAACCGGACAGGCGGTATAGGCCGCATCGGTAAGCACCGCGTTGCCATCGGCGCTGCGTTCCGCCGAACGCGCGGCGAGCCTTCCGCCAGCCCGCAAAGCGATCAACAGCTCGCTCATTGCGCCGGTTTCGAATTCTTCGGTCAGTTCGACCTGATCGGTGAACAGCTGGTTGCCCGCGTCATCCACCATCCGGATATTGCCGGTGGCAAGGATACGCCCCGTGGTACGATCCCACGTGACTTCGTCAGCGCGAACCGATCGATCTTCGGACCGAAGGATCACATTGCCGCGCGCGGTGACCGTTTCTGTTTCATTGTTATAGGAAAGTTCGCGCGCCTCGAAATCGATCTGTCGCGGCGCGTCCGGCGTGCTTGCTTGCGGCGCCGATGCTTCGGTGTCGGTTTGCTGCGGTGCGACGGTTTTTTCCTGCGCAGCGACAGGTGCGCCCAGCCACAAAAGCGCAAAAGCCAGCACTGCGCGCGACGCTGAAAGCCGCGCTGGAACGCGCGGGGCGTGGTACGCGCCGTCCCGCGATCCGTCTGACAAGCCTTCCGACATGGCCTTGCCTATTGCACCGCTCGGGCCTAATCGCAATCGCGTTTGCGCCCCTTGTGCGCGGCTTGTTGCACAGGCTTGACGCTGTGTGTTCGAGCCCGGCCATATGTTGCTTCGGAGAACCCATGCAAATTCATCTTACCGCCGCCCCGACCTCTGATGTCCGCGTTCGCGCGCGCCTCGTCAATCAGGGCGCGGCGCTGTCCGGGATCGATTCGGCACTGGTCGAAGGTGCCGCCGCATCGCGCTTTACCGGACGAACCGGGCAGGTGTTTGAAGGCTTTGCCACAGTGGATGGTGCAGTCCGGCGGGTGGTGCTGGTGGGTGCAGGCGAGCCGGATGCCGCGGATCGCCGCGCCAATCTGGAACGCGCCGGCGCCGCGCTAACCGCGAAGTATCTGGTGTCGGGTGAAACCGCGATGGTGGTCGATCTGGCCGATGCCGGGCTGTCGGCGGACGATGCAGCGGCAGTGCTGCTGGGCCTGCGTCTGCGCGGCTGGCGGCACGACAAGTACCGCACCAAGCTGGCGTCGGACAAACGCCCCTCTCTCGTCAATGTCCATGTCACAGGTATGCCCGAAGGCACCAATGCTGCCTGGGAGCGGGAAGCCGCTGTCGCCAAGGGCGTCGAATTTACCCGCGGTCTGGTGACAGAGCCTGCCAACATCATCTACCCCGCCAGCTTTGTGGCCGCGTGCGAAGAAGCCTTTGCCGGCACCGGTGCAGAAATCACCGTGCTGGGCGAGGCCGAGATGGAGGCGCTTGGCATGGGCGCGCTGGTGGGCGTTGGTCGCGGATCGGAACGCGAATCAAAACTGCTGGCCGTTCGCTGGAACGGCGGCGAAGCGGGCGAGCGACCAACGGTGTTCGTCGGCAAGGGGGTGACCTTCGATACCGGAGGGATTTCGCTGAAGCCCGGGCCGGGCATGGAAGACATGAAGTGGGACATGGGCGGTGCCGGTGCGGTCGCCGGCGCGATGCTGTCGCTTGTAACACGCAAGGCCAAGGCGAACGTGATCGGCGTGATGGGGCTGGTCGAAAACATGCCCGATGGCAAGGCGCAGCGCCCCGGCGATGTCATTACCACCATGAGCGGGCAGACCGTCGAAGTGCTCAACACCGATGCCGAAGGCCGGCTGGTGCTGTGCGATGCACTGCATTGGGCACAGGAACAGTATGATGCAGCGCGGATCGTCGATTTGGCGACGCTGACCGGCGCCATGATCATTGCACTGGGCAACGAACATGGCGGAATGTTCGCCAATGACGATACGCTCGCCCAACAGCTTACCGCAGCAGGCAAGACCAGCGGTGACAAGCTGTGGCGAATGCCGCTTGGCCCGAATTACGACAAGCTGATCGATTCGCCGATCGCCGACATCAAGAACGTCGGCCCGCGTGAAGCCGGTTCGATTACCGCCGCGCAGTTCCTGCAGCGTTTCATCCGCAACGGGACGCCGTGGGCGCACCTCGACATTGCGGGGATGGTCTGGTCGAACAAGCCCGGCCACACATGGGACAAGGGTGCGACCGGTTACGGCGTGCGTCTGCTGGACCAGTTCGTGCGGGATGTGATCGAAGGCTGACGCCGTGCCTGTCCGGCCTCAAGTAGCAAAGCGGTAGGCCTGGCATGCCGAAGATGCGCAAGAAGTCGGACTTGCCCAGCAAGACCTGCCTGGCCTGCGGTCTGCCGTTTGCGTGGCGCAAGAAGTGGGAGCGGGACTGGGACAACGTTAAATATTGTTCAGACCGCTGCCGCCGCTCCAAAGGTGCCTCGTGAAGCTCGATTTCTGGCAATACACGCACGACCCGGTCGAAAAGGTCGCCGCGCTGATCGCCCGGCGAACATTGGGCGAGGGGGAGCGGGTGCTGATTGTGTCGGCTGATCCGGATCAGCGCGCGCTTGTTTCCCGCGCATTGTGGCAGGCAGGGCCGGACACCTTTCTTGCCAACGGCGAAGCCGATGCACCGGGGGCAGAACGTCATCCGGTGCTGCTTTCCGTTGAAATTGCGCCGTTGAACGGGGCGAGCCATCTGATCCTGGCCGATGGCATATATCGCGAATCATCGGGCTTTGCCCGCGTCTTCCTGCTGTTTGGGCCCGATGCTGCGCCCGCAGCGCGCACGGCATGGCGGGCGCATGACGGGCGCGAGGATGTGACGCGCGCCTATTTCGCACAGGAAGACGGACGCTGGGTGCAGAAGGGCTGAGGGCTTGCAACTGCGCCTGCGATAAGGGATGCTCTTTCCGGTTACGGAACAAGGGGTGGTCTATGGCACGCATGGGTCTGATTGTTGCAAGCGGCGCGGCCTTGATGTTGTCGGCCTGTGGATCGGAAACGTCGGGGGAATTCACCACGGCGGACGGCGAAGATGCCGAATACACCGTGGACCAGGAAACCGGCGAAACCAGCATGACGATCAATGGCAAGGATGGCACCGCCACCTTGCGATCGGGCGCGGATGTTCCGGTCGATCTGCCTGACGGGTTCAGCCTGGTGCCGGGTTCGAAAGTCATCACCAACACCGTCGTCAATCAGCCCGACGGCAAAGGCACGATGGTCGCTTTTGAAGCCAGCGCACCGGCTGACACGGTGATTGCGCATTTCCGCGAACAGGCGAAGGATGCAGGTTTCGACATTCAGCTGGAAATGAATGCAAACGGGACGATGATGATCGGCGGTGAGCGTGCGGCTGATGGTTCGTCGATGTCCGTCACTGCGACCGCCGGCAATGACAGCGCAACCACCGGGCAAATCATCATCGGGACGAAAACAGGCGAATAACGCCGCCCGCGCTCCGCGCACTCCCTTCCAGCGAACACCATCGCAATGCGCAGCCGTACTGCGCGTGCGGGTGCTTGCCATTTTGCAGCGCAGCATCTACGGGGCGCGGCCAATATCCCCGCTTTATAAAAAGACGTTCACAGGAGCATTATCATGGCGGCCACCCGCACCTTTTCGATCATCAAGCCCGACGCAACGCGTCGCAACCTGACCGGCGCTGTCACCAAGATGCTGGAAGACGCCGGCCTGCGCGTCGTTGCATCAAAGCGCATTCACATGACCCGCGAACAGGCCGAAGGCTTTTACGCGGTACACAAGGAACGCCCCTTCTTCGGTGAACTCGTCGAATTCATGATGAGCGAGCCTGTGGTTGTGCAGGTGCTCGAAGGCGAAGACGCCGTCGCCAAGAACCGCGAAGTGATGGGCGCGACCAACCCCGCCGATGCCGCGCCGGGCACGATCCGCAAGGAACTGGCGCTGTCGATCGGTGAAAACACCGTCCACGGTTCGGATTCGGAAGAAAACGCCGCGATCGAAATCGCCTACTTCTTCAACGACGACGAACTTGTCGGCTGATTTTTTCGCTTGTCGAAAAGTGAAAAGGCCGTCCCGTTCGGGGCGGCCTTTTTGTATTCAGGTGGCCTTGGCGAAACGGGTCAGCTGCGCAGCGTGAGCTTTGTGGCGGCCCCCTTCGCTGGCCGCGATGACACTGCGCATCGCCGCCAGCGCGGGCGGGGTCAGGGTCAGACCAAGATCGTGATAGATGCGGGCCACAGCGCTGCGCCAATCGGTGTTGAGATCATCGAAGCGCGCCGCAGCCACCGGGCCCTGCCACTTCGCCAGCGCAGATTCGATCCGGGCTTCGCGCAAGGCAATCTTGTGCTGCCAACGCGTCTCTATGGCGGTGAGACAGCAGCTGTCGGACTGTATCGCCATCTGGTTCGCCGCCAGCGATACGGCGCTTTTCAGCACCGCATGATGATCGCGCTGCGCTAGCACCAGCCGGGCCTCGGGGAATTGCGCCAGCAAAGCGGGCAAATCTTCGGCAAAGGCGGGAATCTTCATCACGCGGGGACGGTCGGCAATGCCCCGGTGGGCTGCATCGGTGCGCAAGATGCGGGCGAATTCGCGGTAGATAGGCGCCGGATCGCGCGCTTCGCTCCACGCGGAATAGCTGGGGATGTGCCACTGCGATTCGTAGATCGAATGGTGCAGCGCCGCCGAAATCCACGCCAGTTCTTCCTCGACCCCGCCCGGCGTCATCGGGTGGATCGATTGCATCCAGGGGTTGAGCGCGCCGAGCATAGCGAGCTCCAGTGTCGCCTTGATCCGATTCAGACCCAGCGGGACGGGCACCGGGTGGTAGGCATCGCAATAGCGGGTGTAGGAATGCGCCGGATCAGCGGCGAGCAGCGTGTGGATGCGCGTGGTGCCGCTGCGCATGTGGCCGATAACGATGATCGGCGGGGCTAGGCGGGTGTCGAGAAAATCGCGCCGTTCCCGCCACAGCGCCCCGAAGGCAAGGCGGTTCTTCACCACACGGGCCAATTGCCCCCAAGCCATGGTGCGGCCCAGGGGGTTGAGATCGGCTTCAGCCTCGACGCTGGCAATCAGCCGCGCCAACCGCTCGCGAAAATCGGCGACGTCTTCATCGCTGCGACCGGCATGTTCTGCGGCTTCGGCGCTGGCGCCATAGGGCTTGGCGGCCAAGGCCCATAACGCTGCCGGATCAAGATCGGGCGGGGGAAGCCAGCCCTTGGACCATGCCCTGCCAAGAAACGTGCTGGCCTGTTCGGCCAAGGGGCCGCGGGCCAGCAGATGTGTGCGCAGCCGAGCCATCAGAAGCTGTCTGCAATATCCAGCATCCGGGTCAATCGCCGGGGCGCAGCGCTGCGCCAACTGCGCTGGAGCCAGTGGGCGACATCGTCCCAATCGACATCGGCACGGTTGAGGATGATGCCCACCCATCCGCTCGCACCGTAATAGGCAGGCTTGAAATAGGCTTCAGGCTGACTTTCGACGAGGTGCAAAAGCTCGTCCATCGATCCCGTGCGCGCCAGCAATGCGATGTGCGGCGTGCCGTGGTGCTGATCGGCGAAGTAGGCGAAATATTTGCCGCTCTTGTCTCCGCCGACGCGGAAGCCGGGGCTGCCGTGGCTTGTCCGTTCGTCTGTTTCGGGAAGAGCGAGGGCGAGGGCGCGGACGCGCGCGAGCAACGCCGCCGGATCGCGCCAGCGGCAGACATAATCGGCCACGGCGCGCGGGTAGAGCTGATGTTCGGCAAGTTTCACGCGTTCTGCCAGGCTATCGGGTGTGTCCCCCGGCACGATCGGCACCTTCACCTGTGCCAGCACCTCGCCTGCGTCGAGTTCCGGCGTCACCATATGGACGCTGGTGCCCCCGTGACTGTCGCCCGCTGCAATGGCGCGGGCGTGCGTGTCGAGCCCCTTGTATTTCGGAAGCAGCGAAGGATGGATGTTAAGCATCCGGCCCGCCCAGCGGCTGACAAAGCCGTCCGACAGGATGCGCATGTACCCAGCAAGCACGATATAGTCGGCGCTGGCCTCCATAACGGCGGCTTCCATCGCGGCATCATGCGATTCGCGGTTCATGCCGCGGTGGGGCAGGGCGAAGGTGGGAATCCCTTCAGCGGCGGCAAGCGTCAATCCCGCAGCGTTTGGGTCGTTGCTGGCAACCAGCACGATATCGTAGGGGCAATCGCCGATCCGGCTAGCATAGGTCAGCGCCGCCATATTGGTCCCGGCGCCGGATATAAGAACTGCGATTTTGGCCTTTTCAGCCAAGGTGCGTGGCGCTCCAGTCGCTCTTGGCCGACCATGTCTCGGCCGATCCACGCACGGTGCAGCCTTTGTCACCGGCTTCGATCCGTCCGACCGTCACCACGGTTTCGCCTGCCGCTTCGAGCCGCGCGGTCACATCTGCGACCTTGTCCGCACTCACGGCGAGCACCATGCCGACACCGCAGTTGAAGGTGCGCGCCATTTCCTCAGGCTCGATATGCCCCTGCGCTTGCAGGAACGCCATCAGGCGCGACTGCGCCCACAGGTCGGCATTGACATGGGCGTGTGCACCTTGCGGAAGGATGCGCGGAATGTTTTCGAGCAATCCGCCGCCGGTGATATGGGCCAGTGCGTTGATATGGCCTTCGCGGATCAAGGGCAGCAGGCTTGAAACATAAATGCGCGTCGGCGCAATCAGGACGTCGATCAGCAATTGGTCCTGATCGAACAGCGCAGGGCGGTTCATTTTCCAGCCCTTGTCCGCCGCCAGACGGCGCACCAGTGAATACCCGTTGGAATGCACACCCGAAGACGCCAGCCCCAGCAGCACATCGCCGGGCGCAACCTTGTCGCCCGTCAACTGCTCGCCGCGCTCGACCGCACCGACGCAGAAACCGGCAAGGTCGTAATCGCCCGGCGCATACATTCCCGGCATTTCCGCGGTCTCGCCGCCGATCAGCGCGCAGCCAGCGATCTTGCAACCTTCTGCAATGCCGGCAACCACCCGTTCCGCCACGCCGTTTTCCAGTTTGCCGGTTGCGAAATAATCGAGGAAGAACAGGGGCTCTGCACCCTGAACGATCAAATCGTTGACGCACATCGCCACCAGATCGATCCCGACCGTATCGTGCCGGTCATGATCGATCGCCAGCTTCAGTTTGGTGCCGACCCCATCATTTGCCGCAACCAGCAAAGGATCCGTGTAGCCCGCGGCCCTGGGGTCAAAAAAGCCGCCGAAACCGCCCAGTTCGCTGGTCGCACCGGGGCGTGCGGTCGCCTTCGCCAGCGGTGCGATCGCCTTGACCAGCGCATTGCCGGCAGCAATCGACACCCCCGCATCAGCGTAGGTGTAACCGGTGCCCTGCGGCACGTTCTTGTCATTTGTCCCCGAAGTCATGCACGTCGCTTTAGCCTTTCGCGCTTGGAATTCCACTCGCCTTTGGGCAAAGGACATGCACTTTTTCCCCATGAGCGTATTGCTTCCCCCTCCCGGCCGCGGTGCGGCCCCCTTGCAAACCCCGCTGCGGCGGGTGTTTGGTCGTGCCGGTATGGGCGCGGCAGTGCTTGCTGCAGTATTGCTGGGCGGCGGTTATGCGCTGGTGGCGCAGGTCGCCGGGGAACGCGGCATCGCGCCGGTCGCGGCCAGCTCCGATATCGAAGTCAAAGGCATCACGGTCGATGTCCAAGGCAAAAGCGCGGAAGATGCGCGCGCAAACGGCTGGCGTGAGGCGCAGCGCAAGGCGTGGGAAAAGCTGAAAGGGCCCAAGCTGTCCGACAGTCAGCTTCAGGGCATCGTGTCCGCCATTGTTATCGAACGCGAACGGTTGGGCCCCCGGCGCTATATCGCGACACTGGGCGTAGTGTTCGATCGTCAGCGGGCCAGCGGTTATCTGGGCGGTGCGGCGCAGCAGGCGCGATCGGCGCCGCTTCTGCTTCTTCCGGTGCAGGAATCGGGCGGGGCCTACATCACCTTTGAACAGCGCACGCCGTGGCAGCGCGCCTGGGCCGAATTCAATCCCGGTGCCAGCCGGATCGATTACGTGCGCCTGTCGGGCGGCGGGGGCGATTCGTTGCTGGTCAATTTCGGGCAGGCTGGCCGGCGCAGCCGCGCATGGTGGCGTTCCATGCTGGACCAGTATGGCGCAACCGATGTGTTGATGGCCTTTGCGCGGCTGGATCATGAATTTCCCGGCGGCCCGGTGGCTGGCACCTTCACCGCCGCTTATGGCCCCGACAGCCTGACACTCGATACATTCACCTTGAAGGCCGACAGTCCCGATGCGCTTCCTGCGATGATGGCGCAGGCGGTGGAGCGGATGGACGGCGTTTTCACCGCAGCGTTGAATTCCGGCAAGCTGCGGCCTGATCCCAGTCTGCGGCTGGGGGCAGGGGGGCAAATCGATCCTGCCATTCAGCAATTGATCGACATTGGCCGGGCGGCACGGGAGCGCAAGTCCGCCGCCGCTGCGGCCGCCGCGGCAGCGGCCAGCGGCGCAGATCCGCGGATCGAAGCTGCGCCTCTTACCGGCGCCGAACCTGGCGAAGCGGCGGTGCGCGTCATCACCGTCCAGTTTGCAACGCCCGATGCGGGCACGTTCGACAGCGCGCTTGGTGCGGTGCGGGCAACAGGCGGCGTTCGCGGCGTCGGCGTGACCAGCACCGCTATCGGCGGCACATCGGTGATGGCTGTCACCTATGCCGGATCGCTCGAAGAACTGGCCGGGGCCCTGGAAGCGCGCGGGTTTGCGGTGCGGCGCGGGGCGAACGCGCTCGCCATCAGCCGCTAAGGCATCCGGCCGTGGCCGAGCCTTCGCAGATCGCCTTGCCATTGGCGACGCGCACCCCTGCCGGATCGCAGCGAATCGTCATCGGCGCCGCCAACGCAGCCGCGATCGAAGCCTTGCAGGCCCCCGCGCGCTGGCCGTTTCATGTCGCGGTGCTCACCGGGCCGGCGCGATCCGGCAAGAGCCTGCTGGGCCGCTGGGCGCGCAGCTATCACGGTGATGGCGCGCTGGATGTGATCGACGACGCTGAAACGATGGACGAAACTGCGGTGTTTCACCGCTGGAATGCGGTGCAGCAAGGCGGCAGCCGCGAAGGCGGGGCGCTGCTTCTGATCGCCAACCGCGATCGTGCTGGCAACGCGGGCTGGCGTATCACGCTGCCGGACCTTGCCTCCCGGATCGGAGGCTCGTTACCGATCGCAATCGGCGCGCCCGATGATGACATGGCCGCCGAACTGATCCATGCCCATGCCGAACAGCGTGGGCTGAGCCTGGCGGCGGGGGCAGCCGAATATCTCGTTCCGCGGACCGAACGCAGCTTTGCCGCGATCGAAGCTTTGGTGGCGGCTATTGACCGGATCTCCCTTGAACGTCAGGCGCCTGCCACCATGTCTGTGTGGCGCGCCGCGCTCGAGGCTTTGCACGGTCCCGAACAGCAGCGACTGTTCTAGGCGCTGTGCATTGCATCGTGCAGGTTTTGGTGGGAATGTGACAGGCCATGTTTGAACGGCTGATCAGCTATCTTGATTCCGTCCACGCGCGCGATCCTGCGCCGCGCTCGCGCTGGGAAATCCTGCTTTATCCCGGCGTGCTTGCGCTGGGCTTTCACCGCGTCGCGCATTGGCTGTTCGAGGCGCGGCTCTATTTCCTTGCGCGTCTTGTCAACCATGTCTCGCGCGTGTTGACCGCGATCGACATTCACCCCGGCGCGACCATTGGCCGCAATTTCTTCATCGATCACGGGTTCACCGTGATTGGCGAGACCGCCGAAATTGGCGACAATGTGACGATCTATCAATGTGTCACGCTGGGCGGATCGAACCCGACCAATGGCAAGGGGGGAAAACGGCACCCGACCTTGCAGGACAACGTCATCATCGGTTCGGGGGCGCAGATCATCGGGCCGATCGTGGTGGGCGAACGCGCGCGGGTCGGCGCCAATGCGGTGGTGACAGACGATGTCCCGGCAGGCGCGACCATGATTGGATTGAAGGCCCGATCCACGCTGGTTCCCGCCGAAGAATGGCTGCGCGAATTCATCCCTTATGGCACGCCCTGCGATGAACCGCCGTGTGACGATCAGGGCCGGTCGCGGGGCGATTGTGTGGAACGGCTGGAAGCTGAGCTGGCGATCATGCGCCAGGAAATGGTGCAGATGAAGGCGATGCTGGCAGATCGTGCCGCGCCGATGCCCCTCGCGCCCGAGCCTGTGCATCTTCACAAGCGTTCGGCGGAGGAATAATCGTTTGAAAGGCAGTCCGCAGACCCCCGCTGTATCGGGACAGGTGCTGTCGTTTCCCGGACGCGCGGCTGGTCAGGTCGGGTTCGAACGGGCCGAATTGCAGCGCATTCTCGATCTGTACGGCCGCATGGTGGCGGCAGGACAATGGCGTGACTACGCGATGGACTTCGATGCCAACGCCGCCACGTTTGCTGCCTTCCGCCGCGCCGCGGAACGCCCGCAGGCACGGCTGGAAAAACGCCCCGCATTGCGGTCCAAGCAGGGCATGTGGACCTTGTTTGGGGAGCATGGGCAAGTACTGAAGCGCGGTCATGATCTGGCAGGTGTGCTGGCCCCGATGGAGCGCAGGCTGCTGAAAGCGGTGGACGATTAACCCATAAAAAAAGGCCCGATCCGATTGCCGGACCGAGCCTTTTTGTTGTCAGTTCGCTGCGGCTTAACCGCGGGCGCTGTCCGGGCCGGTGCCGGTGACTTTCTGCATCGCCTTCAGAATATTGCCCGACTGCTCCGAACCGGACTGCGGCGCGATCAGGTTGGTGAAGGCGTTGATTTCGTCCCAGCGGGCAGCAAAGCCTTCGACCGTGCGGTCTTCGTCCTTCAGCCACACGGCATCGTTCATCACGGTCCACGACGAGTGGAACCCGCCAGCGCCCGCGCCGACGATGGCGTTACTCGGCGCATCTTCGCTGACGAGGAACAGCGCGGCCGGGACCACGTTTTCCGGTGCGAACAGCTTGAAGGCTTCTTCGGGGAACAGATCTTCGGTCATGCGGGTGCCTGCAACCGGCGACAGCGTGTTGCAGCGCACGTTGTACTTCGCGCCTTCCAATGCCAGCGTCTTGGTAAGCCCGGCCAGGCCCAGCTTGGCCGCGCCGTAGTTCGCCTGACCGAAATTGCCGAACAGCCCGGTTGAGGACGCGGTCATCAGGATGCGGCCATAGCCCTGCTCGCGCATCAGTTCCCAGCACGCCTTGGTGGCGAAGGCCGAACCGGTGAGGTGGACTTTGACCACGAATTCGAAGTCGGCCGGGTCCATCTTGACGAAGGTCTTGTCGCGCAGCACGCCGGCGTTGTTGATGAGGACATGGACGCCGCCCCACTTCTGTTTGGCGTCGGCAACCATCTTTTCCATCTGGTCAAATTCGGTCACGCTGCCGCCATTCGCCATGGCTTCGCCGCCCATCGCCTCGATTTCGGCAACGACCTGCGCCGCTGCGTCCGATGTGCCGGTGCCATCGCGCGAACCGCCGAGGTCGTTGACGACAACCTTGGCGCCGCGACGGGCGAGTTCGAGTGCATAGGCCTTGCCAAGCCCGCCGCCTGCGCCGGTGACGATGGCAACCT
Organism: Erythrobacter sp. R86502; assembly: GCF_042466465.1. NCBI lineage: Bacteria > Pseudomonadati > Pseudomonadota > Alphaproteobacteria > Sphingomonadales > Erythrobacteraceae > Erythrobacter > Erythrobacter sp. R86502. The sequence continues at coordinate 397,275 of NZ_JAXHCJ010000001.1, forward strand.
TGTCCTTGAAGCTGATGGTCATGGGTGTTTCTCCTGTCCAAACATGCGGCGCGGTTTACGCCTGCGTAAAGCCTTTTCGCGGGCGCTGCGTGGCACTTTCGCAGGCCGGTTGCAACATCCGAACTGACAGGAGGCTATGCCGTAGGGTCAGACAGATGGCGCAATCGCGTTGAGCGCCGGGATAAGGTCGTCAAACGAATCGATCACCGCGTTAGCGCCCATCGCCTGCGCAGGCATATCGCAATAGCCATAGGCCGCCGCGATCACCGGGACGCCAGCCGCCTTGGCGCTGCGCACGTCATAGGTGGAATCGCCGACAAACACGAAACGCCTGCCGCCCAGCGCCGCGTGAGCGGCAAGAACCGGGGCGGGGTGGGGTTTGGCAAGGTATTGTCCGTCTTCGCCCCTGCCCATGCTGTCACCGCCGATGACGGTTTCGAAAATATCGATCATGCCAAGCTGCGTCAGTACGCTGCGGGCAAAGGCTTCGAACTTGTTGGTCACAACCGCCATGCGGATTCCCTGCGCCGCAAACGCTGCCAGCCCTTCGCGCACGCCGGCATAGGGGGCGGTGTGGACTGCGTTGTTCTGTTCGTAGAAAGCCAGCATCGCCTTGTACAGCCGGCGAAATTCATCATCGCCAACGCCGCCTTGGGCATCAAGCGCGCGGGCCAGCATGATCTTTGCGCCGCCGCCGATCAGGTCTTTTGACGATTCCACCGACACCGCGGCAAATCCGCCCAGCACCAGCGCATGGTTCACTGCCGCCCCCAGATCGTGGAACGTGTCGAGCAACGTGCCGTCAAGATCAAAGCCGATGGCGTCAAAAGGAATGGTTTTCATCCCGGATCGGTGGCCGATGGTTCTTCAAACCGCAAGCATTTGCTGGCAGGCGATGGTTTGCTTACAGGGGCTATCATGACCAGCACTTCGATACATTCTCCCGCTCAGGCCTTTGCTGCCATCATCCTTGCCGCGGGCAAGGGTACTCGGATGAAGAGCGACACGCACAAGGTGCTGCACCCGATTGCGGGCAAGCCGATGTTGCTGCACCTGCTCGACAGTCTGACCGAAGCCGACCTTGCGCGAACTGTGGTCGTGGCGGGCGACCGGCATGAACAGCTGGACAAGGCCTTGTCTGGGCGCGAGGTGACGGTGGCGTTGCAGGAACCGCAGCTCGGCACCGCGCACGCCGCTTTGCAAGCCCGGGATGCGCTTGCCGATTTTACCGGTCTTGTGCTGGTGTGCTTTGGCGATTGCCCGATGGTGAAGGCCGATACCGTGCGCCGTCTGTTCGCCGCGCTGGATGGCGGTGCCAGGGTTGCGGTGCTGGGCTTCCGTCCCGCTGATCCGCTTGCCTATGGCCGCATCATTGCCGATTCCGATGGGCGGGTGCGCAAGATGGTCGAATACAAGGACGCCAGCCCCGAAGAACGTGCGACCGACCTGTGCAATTCGGGCCTGATCGTCGCCCATTCGGATGACATGTGGCCGCTGCTCGAAGCGGTGGGGAATGATAACGCCCAGCGCGAATATTACCTTCCCGATGTTGCGACCAATGCGATTGCACGAGGCGACACCGTGATGGTGATTGAAACCGGCGCGGACGAAGTGGCCGGAATCAACAGCCGCAGCGAACTGGCCGTTGCCGAAGCGCGCTGGCAAGCGGCCCGGCGTCAGCAGGCCATGGACGAAGGCGCCACGCTGATCGCGCCGGATACGGTGTTCTTCAGCTGGGATACCCGGTTGGGCCGCGACGTGACGATCGAACCCAATGTCTTCTTCGGCCCCGGCGTCGCCGTGGCGGACAAGGTGCTGATCCGCGCCAACAGCCATATCGAAGGCGCATCGCTGGCAACCGGGGTGAAGGTTGGCCCGTTCGCCCGCTTGCGTCCCGGCACAGTGCTGGAAGAGGGCAGCTTCATCGGTAACTTCGTCGAAGTGAAGAACGCCACGCTCCACGCCGGGGCCAAGGCCAGCCACCTGACCTATCTGGGCGATGCCACTGTCGGCGCGGGCGCGAATATCGGTGCGGGCACTATCACCTGCAATTACGACGGCTATTTCAAATATCGCACCACCATCGGCGACCGCGCTTTCATCGGTTCCAACTCGTCACTGATCGCGCCTGTCACGATTGGCGCGGATGCGATTGTCGCGGCTGGATCGGCGGTGAGCCACGATGTCGCGCCCGGCGAACTCAGGATGGTGCGCGCCGAACAGCTGGTAAAGGACGGCTGGGCCGACCGCTTCCACGATGCGATGAAGAAGAAGAAAGCGGCGGACAAGAAGTGAGCGACCACCAAACCTGCTGGCTGTGCGAGCGTCCTTTGGGAGAGATCGTGCAATGGCACCATCCCGTGCCCAAATCGAAGAAGGGTAAGGTCAAGGTGCCTGTCCACCCGATCTGCCACAAGACAATTCACGCAAACTTCACGAACAACGAACTGGCGCGGATCGGGGATCAACCGGATGTGGTGCGGGCCAACCCCGCCATCGCAAAATTCGTCGCCTGGGTAGCGAACAAACCCGCCGATTTCGACGCGCCTACACGCTGATCGCTGCCATCGTCCGGTAGAAGGTGGGATTTCCTACAGCGGCTCACCGTGTCAGCGTTGCGGACATGACCCAGTCGATCGGCATTTCTGACCCCGTGTCGCACAAGGCAGCGGACAGGGTCAGATTGTTTTGGCTTCTGGACAGTGTCTCATGTGTCTCCAACATGCGCCCAAAGGGTCTTGGAGCAGCGACTTCAGGCGTCTGCCATCTGTGTGCTGTTGCCGCCCGAGGCGAGATAATCGGCTTCCCACTGTTCAAACTCGCTGCGGCTCAGCAGGTAGCGGCTGCGGGCTTCGTGAAAGCTGATCGACTTGTCATGCACGGCGCGAACGACATCATCCTTGCGGGCTTTGGACCAGTGGACGCGGTGCGTTTTGGGCAAGGCATTGTAGCTCTTGATCGCATCGGCGATCGAAATCGTTCTGGGGTAGGCCATCAATTTGCTCCTTGTCAGTTGTGCTCATCGCCCCCGATGCACCAACACTTGCCCTCAATAGTTAACGAAATCCTAACGCGGTTCCTTAATCCGGGGTTGATGAAACGCCCCGTGCCTCGTCTGCGATGAGCCGAGCGATAGTGTCGGACTGTTTTACAACTTGCGGCGTAATCTGCAGTGCGCCGATGCAAGAAGGGGCGACCCCTGCCGGAGCCGCCCCTGTTGTTCGAACGCGAAAAAGCGTGTGGCTTATTCGGCCGTATCGGCCGCGCCATCGCCCATCAGGCGCTGCATCAGGTAGACAAATTGCAACGCCTGCAGCTTGGCGCGCTGGTCGTTGTCCACACCGCCGGAGTGGCCCCCGGTGGTGTCTTCAAAGTAGTAATAGGGCTGGCCAAGCGCCTTCAGCTTGGCAGCACCCTTTCGCGCATGTGCGGGGTGGGTGCGGTCATCGGCCGTTGACGCCCACAGGAAGGGTGCAGGGTATTCAACCCCTGCCACGATCTTCTGATACGGCGAATAGCCCTCAATCCATGCGCGCTGTTCGGGAATGCGCGGATCGCCATATTCGCCGATCCACGAAGCCCCGCGCCCGATCAGGTGGTAACGCAGCATGTCGAACAGCGGGATCTGGACGATCGCGGCGTTCAGCAGGTCGGGCCGCTGGGTGAAGAAGGTGCCGACCAGAAGCCCCCCTTGCGAGCCGCCCTGGATGCCGAGATGCTCGGGCGAGGTGAAGCCGCGCTTCACAAGGTCTGCGCCCACCGCGATGAAATCGTCCCAGGTGCGCTGCTTGTTCTCGCGGATCGCGGTCTGATGCCAGCCGGGACCAAATTCGCCCCCACCGCGCAGGTTGGCCAGCACATAGGCGCCGCCCTTTTCGACCCACAGCTTGCCCGTGGAACCGAGATAGCCCGGCAGGCGTGGCACCTGGAAGCCGCCATAGCCGGTCAGCAGCGTGGCGGTGGAACCGTCCAGCGCCATGCCCGTGGGCTTGACGATGAAGTACGGGATCTTGGTCCCATCCTTGCTGGTCGCCTCGTGCTGTTCGACTTCCATGCCGGCGGGATCGAAATACTCAGGCCCGCGCTTCACCTGTTCCAGCGTGGTGCCATCCTTGGCGTAATACCAGGTGCCGGGGCTGAGGAAATCGGTCGACGTGAACATGATCTCGTCTGTCTCGTCCGACGATGCCGCTATGCCGACAGTGGCATTGTCGGGCAGGGCCAGCGCGGTGCTGGTCCACTGGCCATCCGCATAATCGAACTTCAGCACCCGTCCGCGCACATTGTCCAGCAGGTTGACGAACAGGCTGTTTTTGGTCGTCGCCGCACCAAGCTTGGTCTGGCGGTCAGCTGGCGCCCATACCAGCGTCATCTTCACTCCATTGGGGTCGGCCTTCCATGCTTCCAGATCGGCCGAGACAAGGGAGTCTGCAGGGAAGACATCATCACCGCGCGTCCATTCCACATCGGTCGAAAACAGGATCTGGCCATCGATGATGCCGTAAGGCCCCGCCTTGGTCGGCAGATCCAGCGGCAGCCATGCGCCGTCCTTCTCGAAGAAATATTGCCGTTCATGGAACGAGATGCCGCGATAGGCCGTGCGCCCGTGAACGACAAAGTTGCCATCGAGCAGCACCGAGGCCCCGGACGACACATCGGTCTTTTCACCGCGGAAGATTTCAGGCGCATCCTCGATCGCGGTTCCACGCTTCCACACGCGGGTCGTGAAGGGATATTCGCTTTCCGTGGTGGTTTCGGGGGAGAAATTGCGGCTGATCAACAGCGTGTCTGCATCAACCCACTGCGCGCTGCCCTGACTTTCGGGCAGGACAAAGCCATCTGCGATAAAGCTTTTGGTGGTAACATCGAATTCGCGCCCAAGGCTGGCATCCTTGCCGCCATCCGACAGGTACACCATGCAACGCGTGCCTTCAGGGGGCAGGCAGGACATGCCGCCGTAAACCCACTCTTTGCCCTCCGCTGCGGCCAGCGCATCAATATCAAGGATCGTTTCCCATTCGGGCTTGTCCGAACGCCAGCTTTCCAGCGTGGTGCGGCGCAGGATACCCTTGGGATTCTTCGCGTCCTGCCAGAAATTGACCATACCGTAAGGCGTAAACCCGACACCCGGCACGCGTTCGTCCGAATTGAAGATTGCCAGCGCCTCGGCCTTGAGCTGCGCATAACGCGGATCGGCTTCGAACGCGGCAAGCGTGCGCGCATTTTCGGCAGCCACCCAATCCAGCGCTTCGGGGCTGCGGGCTTCTTCAAGCCAGATGAAGGGATCTTGGTCTGGGCCGGGAATACCGTCCTGTGCGACGGCGATAGTGGATGTGCTCATGGCCAGCGCCATGGCCAGCCTCGATACGAGTTTCAAGTGCGACTCTCCCGCTGTGGATCATGGTGCTGCGACAAAAGGCGCAGAACCATGATCCAAACGTGCCGGGAGCGCGCCTGGATTGCAAGGGCACGCTTGGCCGGTCAGCGGCGCAATTGCCAGGCCGTGATGACACGGCGATCCAGCGTCTCTTGCGCGATCGCTTGATAATCGCGTGCAATCGCATCATCGACCAGCCGCTTGGCATCACGATTTTGCGGCGTGAAGGGCCGATCCGCAGTCACGATCACCGGCGGGCGGGTGGCGAGAAGCCGGGCCACTTCGCCCTCCTGCGAAACACCCAGCGCCTTTCGTTCCAGCGCGTTGTTGAGATGGTCGGGATAGACCAGCCGGCTTGGCAGGCAGCTGTTCGTCAGCCGGTACAGCGATGTCGGACCGTCAAACACCAGCAGACACCGCCCCGCCGCCGGATCGATATGCGGAGCAATCGCCCCTGCCAGCCGCTCTGTCGCCGCGCGGCTTTCCTGCGTGGCCGCATATTGCGAGGGCATCAGCAACAGATACAACGCTACCAGTAGAAGCATGGGCAGATTGATCTGCGTGCCAGGGGGCGACGGTGCGAACAGCGGAAGGCTTACCAGAATGGTGGCGGGCACCAAAGCCGCCAGATAATATCGATAGATGTCCGCTGGCAGAAACACGCTGGCCAAGGATGCGGCAAGCCACAGCAGCGAAAATACATAGGTCTGCGAAAAACCCGTACGCCCGCTGCGGCGCGCTGCATTGATCCCCCCCAGCGCCAACCCTGCGAGCGGCACGAGGAACACCGCAATGGTCTGGCGCAGCCGTCCGCTGCCCGATGGGATGCGATCGAAGAACGACAGGAAATTGGCAAAGACGAAGGCATCCAGATGGCCCAAGGCCGCATAATAGGCCGCTACCAAAGCGGTGGGCAGCAACCCCAGCGCCGCCGACACCGCAGCCAGCAGCACCAGCCGCACGGGTGCGGCGCCCTGCCGATACTGGCCCCACAGGCCCCACAGCCCGAAAAACACGCATTGCGGCAGGACGGTGTATTTCACCTGCAATGCTGCCCCGCCGATCAGCATGGCCGCCAGCATCCGCATCACCGCACGCGGATGCGCCGGGTCGCGCACAAGGACGGCCGTCGCCAGCATCATGGGGATGAAGAACACCTCGGAATTGCCCGAATAGGCACCGTAGATCGCGGTCAGCACGATATACAGCAGCCCCGCGCCCGCGGCCGTCGACGGGTTCACCATATGGCGTGCCAACCGATAGGTAAGCCAGGCCCCGCCAAAGGTGAACAGTCCGCCCATCACCTGATAGGCTTCGGGTCCCGGACCACCGATAGCATGGGCCAGCGCAAACAGCGCAAACAGGCCGAAGGGCTTGCGATCCCAAAGATCGACAAACACCAGGCGCCCCTCCAGCATCGCGTTCCCGATGAGCGAGTAAAGCTGTTCATCGGTATCAGCGTTGTGATCGCCAAACCACGCGGCGCGTATGATGACCGTGAAGAGGGCAAGCGCAACTCCCACCCACAATTCGGGTGCGAAACCAGCGCGAGGGAAACTTTTGGCGAGAATGGCTGTCATGCGTGGGTTTTAAGCACGCACATGGTTAATTTTCCGCTGCTTTCCCCACAAACAACAAGGGCGAGCCATTGGCCCGCCCTTGGAAATATTCAGTTAGGCGAAAACGCTTTAGTCTTCGACGTGTTCTGCAAGGACGGTCAGGCCCTTTTCGTTCACCTCGGCAAAGCCGCCGCGCACCTGAATAATCTGCGGCGCAGCATTTGCGGTTACGAAGACCTGCACGGCCCCGTCACGGATGGTGGACATGAAGGGCGCATGGCCCTCCAGCACGCCGAATTCGCCTTCGGTGCCGGGGACGACCACCATGTGGACGTCCTCCGACCGGACGAGCTTGGCAGGGGTGACGAGTTCGAAGTGAAGGGGCATCGCGCCTTAGACCTCTTCAGCCATCTTCTTGGCTTTGGCTACCACATCCTCGATCCCGCCGACCATGTAGAAGGCCTGTTCGGGCAGGTGGTCATATTCGCCGTCAACCACCGCCTTGAAGCTCTTCACGGTGTCTTCGATCTGCACGAACACGCCCGAAATGCCGGTGAAGACTTCCGCCACGTGGAACGGCTGCGACAGGAACTTCTGGATCTTGCGCGCGCGGGCGACGATCAGCTTGTCCTCTTCCGACAGTTCATCCATCCCGAGAATGGCGATGATGTCCTGCAGGCTCTTGTACTTCTGCAAAGTTTCCTGAACGCGGCGAGCGGTTTCGTAGTGCTCGGCACCGACAACGCGAGGCTCAAGAACGCGCGACGTGGAATCGAGCGGGTCAACCGCCGGGTAGATGCCGAGTTCCGAAATTGCTCGGTTCAGCGTGGTGGTCGCGTCCAAGTGAGCGAACGAAGCAGCAGGCGCCGGGTCGGTCAAATCGTCCGCGGGAACGTAGATTGCCTGCACCGAGGTAATCGAACCCTTGTTGGTCGAGGTAATGCGTTCCTGTAGCTTGCCCATGTCGGTTGCCAGCGTCGGCTGGTAGCCCACCGCCGAAGGAATACGGCCGAGCAGTGCCGACACTTCCGAACCGGCCTGCGTGAAGCGGAAGATGTTGTCGACGAAGAACAGCACGTCCTGGCCTTCGACGTCGCGGAAGTACTCCGCCATCGTCAGACCCGACAGCGCGACGCGGGCGCGGGCACCCGGGGGCTCGTTCATCTGGCCGAACACGAGCGCCACCTTGGAGCCTTCCGAGGTTGCATTGCCATCGGCGTCCTTGGCGATAACGCCGGCGTCGAGGAATTCGTGGTAAAGGTCGTTGCCTTCGCGGGTGCGCTCACCCACGCCTGCAAACACCGACACGCCGCCGTGGCCCTTGGCGATGTTGTTGATGAGTTCCTGAATCAGCACGGTCTTGCCGACGCCGGCGCCGCCGAACAGGCCGATCTTGCCGCCGCGTGCATAGGGGGCGAGCAGGTCGATCACCTTGATGCCGGTGACAAGGATTGCGGCATCGGTCGACTGATCGATGAAGGCGGGGGCTTCAGCGTGGATCGGGGCGGTCATTTCGGCACCGATAGGGCCGCGTTCGTCGATCGCTTCGCCAATCACGTTCATGATACGGCCCAGGACCTTGGGGCCGACCGGAACCGAGATCTGCGCGCCGGTGTTGATCACTTCGGCACCGCGAACGAGGCCTTCTGTGGCGTCCATCGCAATGGTGCGCACGGTGTTTTCGCCGAGGTGCTGGGCGACTTCGAGCACCAGCGTCTTGTCACCATTGCGGGTTTCAAGCGCGGTCAGGATCGCCGGGAGTTCACCGGGGAACTGCACGTCGACAACGGCGCCGATGACCTGGCTGATGGTGCCGTTGGTGGTCTGGTTGAGAGCGGGGGCGGTGGCCATTTTTCGTTCCTTAGCCTTCAATTAGAGCGCTTCAGCGCCCGCGATAATTTCGATGAGTTCGGTGGTAATCGCCGCCTGACGCTGGCGGTTGTAAATGATCGTGAGCTTCTGGATCAGTTCGCCCGCGTTGCGCGTGGCGTTGTCCATCGCGGTCATCGAGGCACCTTGTTCCGATGCCTCTCGCTCCAGCAGCGCGCCGAACAGCTGCGTACGCACGTAACGCGGCAGCAGCTCTTCGAGGATGTCTTCCTCGCTCGGCTCGTACTCGACCACCGAATCCTGCACTGTCGTTTCAGTTGGGGCAGGGACGGGAATCAACTGGTTGATCGTCGGGTCCTGCGCCAGCGCCGACTTGAAGGTCGGGTAGACAAGGTGCGCGACATCGAACTGGCCTGCGTCGAACATCGCGATAAGTTCATCGGCGATGGCTTCGGCTTCGGTGAAGCCCGGGGTCTTGGCAATGCTGGTGTCAAACCCGCCGCCAATCAGCGTCGGAAACTCGCGCTTGAGCGGGGCGCGACCCTTCTTGCCGACCAGGTAAAATTCCACCGTCTTGCCTGCAGCCATCAGCTCCTTCGCTTTGACCTTCGCGGCCTTGACGAGGTTGGAGTTGAGGCCGCCGCACAGGCCCTTGTCGGTGTTCACCACCACCAGAAGATGGCGCTGATCCGACCCGGTGCCGCCGAGCAGCTTGGGGGCGCTGTCGCCCGCAACCTTGCCCGCCAGCGATGCCATGACCGCGGCAAGCCGCGTGGCATAGGGACGCCCGGCCTCAGCCGCGGCCTGCGCACGGCGCAGCTTGGCGGCTGCGACCATCTGCTTGGCCTTGGTGATCTTCTGGGTCGATTTGACCGAGTTGATCCGACCTTTGAGTTCCTTCAATGAGGGCACTGGGCGGGGTCCTTACGCGAACTGCTTGGCGAAGGCTTGCAGTGCGGCCTTGGTCTTGTCCGCGACTTCGCCTTCGAACTTCTTGGTGGTGCGGATTTCGTTCAGCACGCTGCCGTGTTCGCGGCGCATGAAATCGAGCATCTGGGTTTCGTAATCACCGACACGATTCACCGGCACGGCATCGAGATAGCCGTTGGTACCCGCGTAGATCGATACGGTCTGTTCTTCGAACGGCATCGGGTTGAACTGCTTCTGCTTGAGCAGTTCCGTCAGACGCGCACCGCGGTTCAGCAGCTTCTGGGTCGAGGCGTCGAGATCCGAGCCGAACTGCGCGAAGGCCGCCATTTCGCGGTACTGCGCAAGGTCCAGCTTCATCGAACCCGAAACCTTCTTCATCGCCTTTGTCTGAGCGGCACCGCCAACGCGGCTCACCGACAGGCCAACGTTAATCGCAGGACGGATGCCCTGATAGAACAGGCCGGTTTCGAGGAAGATCTGGCCATCGGTGATCGAAATCACGTTGGTCGGAATATAGGCCGACACGTCGCCCGCCTGCGTTTCGATGATCGGCAGAGCGGTCAGTGAACCGTGGCCGTTTTCTTCGTTCATCTTCGCCGCACGCTCAAGCAAGCGGCTGTGGAGGTAGAACACGTCGCCGGGGTAAGCTTCGCGGCCCGGAGGACGACGCAGCAACAGCGACATCTGGCGGTAAGCCACGGCCTGCTTGGAAAGGTCGTCATACACGATCACGGCGTGCATGCCGTTGTCGCGGAAGAATTCGCCCATGGCGCAGCCGGTGTAGGGCGCGAGATACTGCAGCGGGGCAGGCTCCGAAGCGGTCGCGGCGACGACGATGGAGTATTCCATCGCGCCGTTTTCTTCGAGCTGCTTGACGATCTGCGCGACGGTCGAACGCTTCTGGCCAACGGCGACATAGACGCAGTACAGCTTCTTGCTTTCGTCATCGCCCGCGTTGGCTTCCTTCTGGTTGATGAAGGTGTCGATCGCGACAGCCGTCTTGCCAGTCTGACGGTCACCGATGATCAGTTCGCGCTGACCGCGGCCCACGGGCACCAGTGCGTCAACCGCCTTGAGGCCGGTTTGCACAGGCTCCGACACGGATTCGCGCGGGATGATGCCGGGTGCCTTTACCTCGACGCGGCTGCGCTTGTCAGCGATGATCGGGCCCTTGCCGTCAATCGGGTTGCCGAGCGCGTCAACGACGCGGCCGAGCAATCCCTTGCCGACGGGCACGTCGACGATGGTGCCGGTGCGCTTGACGACATCGCCTTCCTTGATTTCGGCGTCCGAGCCGAAGATCACGACGCCGACATTGTCGGCTTCGAGGTTCAACGCCATGCCCTGCACGCCATTCGAGAATTCGACCATCTCGCCGGCCTGCACCTGATCGAGGCCGTGGATACGGGCGATCCCATCACCCACCGACAGCACGGTGCCGGTTTCGCTGACTTCGGCCTCGGTGCCGAAATTGGCGATCTGGTCCTTGATGACCTTCGAGATTTCTGCGGCGCGGATTTCCATGGTTCTTCCTTTAAGCCTTCATGGCCTGGGCAAGCGAGTTGAGACGGGTGCGGATCGAGGCATCAATGCGCTGCGAACCGATGGTGACGACAAGTCCGCCCAGAAGATCGGGATCGACCGAGGCGGTAAGCATGACAGTGCGGCCTTCGCGCGCTGTCAGCTTGGACTTGAGAGTGGCAAGCTGATCGTCCGACAGCGGATGTGCGCTGGTTACGGTCGCCGTGACTTCGCCGCGCTGAGCTGCGGCAATCGCCCGGAAGGCGCTGATAATCGCAGGCAGCTTGGCAAGGCGGCGGTTGGCCGCCAGCACACCGAGGAAATTGACGGTGAGGTCGCTGAGCTTCAGTTCCTGCGCCACCGCAGCCATCGCCTTGCCCTGCGTTTCGCGGGGAAGTTCGGGGTTGGTGGTGAGCGCAGCCAGATCATCCGATTCGGACAGCGCCGTGCCCAGCGTGCCGAGATCGCTCTCAACCGCGGTCACCTTGCCGTTTTCGGCGGCGAGATCGAACAGAGCCGAGGCATAGCGTCCAGCCAGGCTAGCCTTGATACCGGCGGAAATATCCACGCGTGTGCAATCCTCTTGCGAAGCGTCAAAGGGTAAATGTGCTCAGGGCCTTGGGTATGGGGCATGCGCAAGGGCTGCCTTCAAGGTTGGCGCGCGCCTAGCAATTGATTCCGGTTGGTGCAAGCCGGGAGGGTGTGGAATTGTGCAGGTGCGAACGCAATACGAGGTTAGCGCACCCGCTCCTTTGCCGTGCAGGCATAGACCAGCCGTTCGTTGGGGCGTCCCGGCAACTGCGCAATCAACGCGGATTGCTGCTGCCCCAGAACGCGCGCGGCGTCGCTCACCCCGCATGAAGGCGGCGTGTAGGCCGAGCGCGCTTCGCGGGCATCGGCCAGCGCCTGTTGTCCCAATAGGTAGCGATCGGTGCGCAGCGTGCGCGTCGCCGGATCATATGTATTCACTGCGATCGCATCATCATTACGGGCTGCAAACACCCTTTGCCATTCTCCACCCTGACCAAGCCCATATTGCGTCCGGCCATTGACGCAGCCATCGGCAGACCAGCCAAGCGCGATGTCATCGGTGCGCGATACGGTCACGCGGCTACGTTCGGGGATCAGCGTGCAGATCAAGGCGCCTTCCGTGCCGTTGCTGGTTTCTGCATTACTCGCAGGCAGACCTTGCGCCTTGGCAACTGCGGCGGCGACCCGGTCTTCGATTTCGGCAAGGCCGGGGCGCGTGACCCACACCATCCCTGCGATCACAAGCGTAAAGACCGACACCGCGCCTGCGATAAGGCTGTGTTTGCGCCTCGCGGTATTTGCACGCCATACCACGGCCGCATAACCGCAACCGATCGCGGCAAGCAGCGCGATCAGAGCCAACGCCATCCGGTTTTCGCGCATTTCAAGCACGGCCATCTGCGCGCTTAGCCGCGCGGTCTCGCGCACCTCGCGCAGATTGTCAGCCCGGTTGGCGAGGCGTTCACGCGCCTGTTCCCGTTTGGCGTCGAGCCGCTGGCGTTCTTCGGCGTTCAATTCGTCGATGGAGCGGCAGGGAAGGGCGTTGGTGACAGGTTCGACCCCGTTACCGCGCAAGAAGGGCAGCAATTCGCGCAAGGATACGGCAAAATAGAATTCCGCCTCGCCGCTGGCGGAATCCGCGCTGAAGCTGTTCACACCGATCACGCGCCCGCACGGATCAAGCAGGGGGCCGCCCGAATTGCCGCGCGCGATGGGAGCCGTGTGCAAGATGGTATCAAATTGGCGCGAAGGCCGTTCGCCCGACAGAAAGCCGCGCGATTTTACCGGAGGCTGGGCACGGAAAATATCGCTCATGTCGAGGCCCTGCGCCAGATCGACATTCATGGGATAGCCAACGGCGGCAACCTCGCCCTGGTTTGTGCCCGTACCCCCGGCCAGCGCCAGTGGCGGCAAACGCAAGCTGTTGGCGGCGATTTCCAACAGGGCCAGATCATTGCGCGGGCTGATCGCGATCACCCGCGCAAAGGCGCCGCCTTCACCCTCTGACGGGACAATCCCGATCCGCAGTGTATCATCCTGCGCCGCTTCGCTGACGACGTGCGCATTGGTGACGATCCGTGTGGCTGATACAGCAAAGCCCGTGCCGTGGCTGACAGGAACGGGCTGCCCGTCCTCTTCTCCGATCAGCACCACCCGCACCACACCGCGCGCTGCCGCATCGACATCGCCGGGATCGGCCCGCAAGGGGGTTAAAACACAGACGAGAAAAGAAAGGGCAAGGGCGCAAAGCAATCGGATCATGGCCGCGTCTATAGCCGCATTTTCCGTCTGCGCGACATTGAACGCAAGGCTCGGGGCTGCGCTGCGGCACGGCTTGGCTCAAACACACAGGGCGCTGCCGAAAGCGTTCAAGGAGCCTGATATGACCTATCGAATTCGCGGGCTCGATCCCGCTATCTTTGCTCACCTGTTTTCTGCCGATCCTGAAGTCCTCAACAGCAAGCTGGCCCGGCGTGAAGTGGCGGGGCCGCAGGGATATTATCCGTGCCGCGTTAGCCTGAAAGACGCCGCACCGGGCGAGGCGTTGTTGTTGGTGCATTATACAAATCACAATATCGCCTCGCCATACCGCAACGCTTTTGCAGTGTATGTGCGACAGGCAGCCCAAATAGCGGCAGAATATATCGACGCCATTCCGCCGATCCTGCGTGCCCGTCCCATTGCGCTGCGCGCGTATGACACAGGCGGAGATCTGAACCGCGCTACGATGGCGCTTGCCGATGATGTCGATGCGCACGTACGGACGTTGCTCGACGATCCCGCGATCGCCTATATTGATGCGCACAACGCGATGCATGGCTGCTTTGCTGCGCGGATTGAGCGAACTTGAGCCGGCGCTGCGGAAAGATGTTCCACGTGAAACATTTCGAGAACGTTTCTGATGACGAACGCTGGCAGCGGGTGCTGGCGAAAGACCGCCGGTTTGATGGTGTGTTTGTCACCGGTGTGCATTCCACCGGCATCTTTTGCCGCCCCAGCTGTCCGGCCCGCGCACCCTTGCGAAAAAACGTACGGTTTTACGCGATGCCGGCAGACGCTGTGGCCGCTGGGCTACGGCCATGCAAACGCTGCTCTCCTCATACCCAAAGCGCCGAGGAAGCCTGCGTGTTGGCCGCCATTGCCACGATCCGGGCGCAAGGGTCATGCACCTTGGAGGCATTGAGCGATCTGACGGGCTACACCCCCACCCATTTTCAACGCCTGTTCAAACGAACCGTGGGAATGTCACCTGCCGCCTTTGCCAAGGCGCTGCGGGAAGACCGGGTGCGGGTGGCTTTGAGTGAGGGGCTGCCTGTTACGGAAGCTCTCGCCAAAGCTGGCTACGCAGGGCCAAAACAGTTCTATGCAGAAACAAAGGACAAGCTGGGAATGAACGCAAGCGGCTGGACCAAGGGCGGGGCAGGCATAAGGGTCAACTGGGCCGTTTTGCCAACAACGCTAGGCCCCATGCTGGTCGCCGCAACGGACAAGGGCGTGTGCTGTCTGGCATTTAATGAAGGCGAGGCGGAACTGCGGCTGCGCTTTCCCCGCGCCGAGCTTGCCCCTGCCGGCGATGATCTGCGTGATTTGTTCGCACAGGTGGTGGACGCCGTCGAACAGCCCGGACCTGGGTCTGCGGCGATTCCACTGGATGTCAAAGGTACCGCGTTTCAGCAGCGCGTCTGGGCTGAATTGCGCCGCATCCCCAAGGGTGAAACGCGAAGCTACGGACAGCTCGCCGCAGCGCTGGGAAATCCGAAGGCAAGTCGGGCTGTCGGCGGAGCCAACGGCGCGAACCATGTCGCGGTGCTGATCCCCTGCCACCGCGTGATCGCGGGCGACGGCACACTGGGCGGTTACGCCTATGGGTTGGAAATCAAGGCAGAGCTGCTCAAACGCGAACAAACGTAGACTTCAACTATGGCCGCGCCAATCGATAAGGCGGGACAATATCACGCTTGTCCCGCCTATACCATCTTGGATTAGCCTTCGGGATCACCACCCGGAGCGAAGGGTTCAGGCGCGGGGCCTTCGCTTGGCGGGGTCTGGCCGACGCCAACGCCTTCGCCAGTATCGTCCATCACGATGGGATCGGATACTGTCCCATCATCGCTTCCTGATGGGTCCCATACGATTGCTACGGCAATAACGGCAAAGACCACGAGTATCGCGACCCAGATCCACTTTGTACGGGTTGGCTTCAGGTGTTGATCGACCATGTCAGATTTCCTGTTGTTCCGATAAGAAAAGCCGATGTCGCTTCAGAATAGCGAACATTGACGGCGGGTTATCGGGTCAACCGGGTCCGTCACCCCGCTGTTCCGTATCGCGCGGCGAGACGAGCGGCAGGCGCGATGGTTCGCGGTGGAGTTCAGGTCAATCCAGTTTGGGCGGCATTCCTGGTTCGCACTTGGCCATGGCGCGCTGGTAGGCAGGACGGGCGCCGATCCGTTGCAGATAGGCTTGCAGGTTTGGCATGCCGTCGATCGCCGTCCCGCTCATGGCGCGGCTGGTGGTCAGTTGAAAGCCCATCATGATGTCCGCAGTGGTCAGCTGCGATCCGCCGAAATAATCGGCTTCGCCCAGCCGTTTTTCGATGATTGCCCAGCTTTTGCGCATCCGGTCCGCAACAAAAGGCGGCATTTCCTTTGCGCCCATTGCCTGCGCGACCAGCGCCATCATGCCGTTGGTCATAAAGGTGGCGTTGGCCCAGTGGTAATAGAACAGGTGATCGGCAAAATCCGGATGGTCGGCGCGCGGTACAAGCGGCGTATCGGGGGCGTATTTCGCAACGATGTAGTCCATAATGGCGCCGCTTTCGCCAAGCACCCTGTCGTCATCCTCAATGACAGGCGCGATGCCCATGGGATGCAGCGCCTTGAAGTCATCGGGTGCCAGACGGTTGTCGGCGCGGCGGGTGTAGAGCTTGCATTCGTAATCCAGCCCCAGTTCCTCGGCCAGCCAGACGATGCGTTCGGACTGCGACAGGCGCAGGTGGTGGATGGTCAGCACGGCTCTCTCCTTAATCGTTCCGCGCCCATCCTTTGCGGGCAGGGGCAAGCGAGTCGAGGAATTTCTGGGCACTTTCCAGATATTCCGACTGCTTGTCCGCGCCCATACGGTCCCATGTGGCGTAGATGCGGCCGATCCGGTGATTGTTTTCCAGCCGCGTGCGGTTCGCTTCCATGAAATGCCAGTACAGCGGGTTGAAGGGGCAGGCATCGGGACCGGTCTTTTTCGACACCTTGTAACGGCAGCCCTTGCAGTAATCGGACATCTTGTTGATGTAATTGCCGCTCGCCGCATAAGGCTTGGTCGCCAGCCTGCCGCCATCGGCATACAGGATCATGCCCGCCACATTGGGCAGTTCCACCCAATCGTACGCGTCGGCATAGACCACCAGATACCAGTCGGCGACTTGGCGGGGATCAATTCCGGCGATCAGGCAGAAATTGCCGAGCACCATCAGTCGCTGGATGTGGTGCGCATGCGCATCTTCCCGCGTGGTGCGGATGCAGTCCGAAAGGCAGCGCATGTCGGTTTTGCCGGTCCAGAAGAATTCAGGCAGAGGCCGGTGCGCGCCCAATTCATTGGCATCGGCAAGGCCGGGCATTGTGTACCAGTAGAACCCGCGCACATATTCGCGCCACCCGATGATCTGGCGGATAAAGCCTTCTACGGAGTTTAACGGGGCGCTGCCCGATTTATAGGCAGCTTCGGCATCGCGGCACAGTTCAAGCGGATCGAGCAGGCCGATATTGATGCTGGTCGACAGCATCGAATGATACAGATCGTCCGAGCCGTGAACCATCGCGTCTTGATAGGGCCCGAACAGGCAGAGGCGGCGGGCAAAGAAGGCTTCGGCGGCCTTTTGTGCCTCGGCACGCGTGACAGGCCAGCCGAAAGGCTCAAGATCGCCGAAGTGGTCGGGGAATCGTTTGCCGACAAGTTCGATCACTTCGCGGGTAATATCGTCAGGCGCAAATTTAGGCGTAGGGGGCGGTGACATGCCGTCCTTTGGCGGCTCGCGGTTTTCGGCGTCGAGGTTCCACTGATCGCCTTCGGGCTTGACGTCAGTTCGCATCAAAAGCCCGGTTTTCTTGCGCATCTCGCGGTAGAAATACTCCATCGTCAGATGCTTGCGGCCGTCGGCGAAACTGCGAAAATCGGCATGGGTGGCGATGAAGCGGGTGTCGGCGCAAATGTTCACGGGGCAGGGCAGGCGGTCTTCCCATTCGAGCATCGCCTGCTGCACCCGCCATTCGCCGCTTTCTGTCACGCGTACTTCGCACACATCATGGCGTTCGCAGGCGCGGGCAACTTCGCCTGTGAAGCTGCCACTGTTGGCATCATCACCAAGCGCAATGTAATCGACCTGCCACCCTTCGGCCCGCAATTCCTCGGCGAAATGGCGCATTGCCGAAAAAATGAGCACGATCTTCTGCTTGTGATGTTTGACGTAGGTCGCCTCGTCCCACACCTCCATCATCAAGATTACAGCGTCGCTGGGGGAAAGGCCTTCGAGACTGGAGAGGTTGCGGGACAATTGATCGCCAAGGATCGGTACAAGAACAGGACGGGTCATGGGTGCCATACGCGGGGGCGCGCCATTTGTTTCGTCAGACAAAGCTATATGGATCAATATCCACCCCGACCCGCACACCCGGTGCAAAGGCGACGGCGGCGATCCAGTCGCGCAATACGGCTTGCACATGCGCACTGCGCCTGGCGTTCACCAGAAAGCGGAACCGATAACGTCCTCGTAGCAGCGCCAATGGGGCAGGCGCAGGACCAAGGATCTGGACATCTTCCAGCCGGGGTCGCGCATCGCCCAGTTGTACGGCGGCCTGACGCGCTTCCTTTTCATCTTCGGAGCTGAGGATGATCGCAGCCCATCGCCCGAATGGCGGCGCGCCCGCATCGCGACGACCTTGCGTTTCTGCGGCATAAAAGGCGTCTCGATCGCCATCGGCCAGCGCCGCGATCACGGGCGCATCGGGGTGGCGGGTCTGGATCAGCACTTCGCCCGGCTTGGCCCCGCGCCCGGCGCGGCCTGCGACCTGCGCGATCTGGCTGAAGGTGCGTTCGCCCGCACGCAAATCTCCGCCTTCCAGGCCCAGATCGGCATCGACCACGCCCACCAGCGTCAGTTCGGGGAAGTGGAACCCCTTGGTGACAAGCTGCGTGCCGATAATGATGTCGATGGCCCGCGCTTCTGCCATGGCGATGAATTCTGCGGCTCGGTCAGGGGTGTTCAGCGTGTCGGATGTGGCGACAGCGACCCGTGCTTCGGGAAACAGATCGGCGACTTCGGCGGCTATCCGTTCCACCCCCGGACCGCACGCGACGAGGCAATCGGTCTCACCACATTCGGGGCAGGCATCAGGCACCCGCGTCTCGAACCCGCAATGGTGGCAGGCAAGCCGGGCGGACAGGCGGTGTTCGACCAGCCATGCGCTGCATGACGGGCATTTGAACCGGTGCCCGCAATTGCGGCACAGCGTCAGCGGGGCATAGCCGCGGCGGTTGAGGAACAGCAGCGATTGTTCGCCCTTCTCCAGCCGATCACGCAAGCCTTCGACCAGCGGGCCGGCCAGCCACCGCTGACTACCGGGCTTTTCTTCGGTGAGATTGACAAGTTGCACCGTGGGCAAGCTGGCGCCGCCAAAACGGCTCGGCAAATCCAGCTTTGTGTAAACGCCGATGTCCGCCATGTGCAGGCTTTCAAGCGCCGGCGTTGCGCTGGCCAGGATCACGGGCACAGCTTCAAATCGGGCGCGCATTACCGATACGTCGCGAGCGTTGTACCGCACGCCGTCATCCTGCTTGAAGCTGATCTCGTGCGCTTCATCAACCACGATGAGGCCAAGGTTGGCATAGGGCAGGAACAGCGCCGATCGCGCACCGACCACCACCTGCGCCGTCCCATCTGCGACCGCCCGCCACGCGCGCCGCCGCTCGGTCGAACGTAAGGAGGAATGCCACAGCACCGGTGCGGCACCGAAACGACTGGCAAAGCGGCTCAGAAAATTCTCGGTCAGCGCAATTTCAGGCAGCAGCACCAAAACCTGCCGTCCCATCCGAAGCGCCTGTGCCACAGGTTCAAAATAGGTTTCGGTCTTGCCCGATCCGGTGACGCCGTCGAGAAGGAAGGGGGCAAACGCGCAAGCGGTCACTGCGGCGGTCAGCGTCCCGGCAACATCGGACTGCATCGGCGAAAGGTCGGGCTGGTGATGATCGGGATCGGCGCGCGGGTAGGGACGGTCGATATTGACGGTCACCGGCTCCACCAAGCCAGCGCCCGCCATGCCGCGCAGCACGCCTTCGGACACGCCGGCCAGCGCAGCAAGTTCGCGCATCGTCCCTTGCCTGCCCGTGAGCGTTTCCAGCGCAGTCTTGCGCTGCGCAGTCAGCCGTCCCGACACCGGCGCCCCGGTCAGCCGGTATTCGGTCATCGTCGCCGGGCCGCCCAGCGCGCCGCCGCTGGAAAGCGCCATACGCGCAACGCTGGCGAGCGGGGCACAGTAATAATCGGCCGTCCATTCGATCAGACGGCGCAGGGGCGCAGGCAGTGGGGGAACTGGCAGCACTTCGATGATCGGGCGCAACCGTTCGAAGGCGATCTCGTTTCCCGGAAGCCGGCCTTCGTCCCACACGATACCTGTGACCTTCCGCGGCCCCAGCGGCGCAATCACCACGCTTCCCGCAGGCGCAGCCACGCCTTCAGGCAGGCGGTAGTCAAGCGGGCCAAGCGCAGCGTTCAAAACGAGCAAGCGAATACGGTTCATCTTGGCGCTATATGGAGATTGCCATAGGGCAAGGGCAAGCATGGAGACTTCACAAATGACCGCATCTCTCGTGAAAACGGCTCGTCCGACCCGCCGCACGCTTCTGGCAGGGGCCGCAGGCGGCGGCGCGTTGCTGCTGCTGCCCGCTTGCGCCAGCACAGGCGGGTTCAGCATCGTCGAGGCGGTACGACGGATGCTGCTGCTCGCTTCGGAAAACGCCTTTGCGCGCCTGACGGAGCCCGGTGGCTTCTGGGACGAACAGGTCGCACAGTTGGGCCTTGCCAACCTGATGGGTACCCGCGGCGACGTTTTGTCGCGCATCCTCACCTCGGCGTTCGTGAAAGATCGCTTGGAGGAGCGTTTCGCTACGCTTGCCATTGATGCCAGCTTCCGTGCGGCGCCGGTTGTGACCGATGCGATCCAGATGATCGGTTTCGAGAATGCGGTTGCATTGGTGCGCGGTGGGCCCACCGCAGCCAGCACATACTTGCGCGGAGAAGTCGGCACTGCGTTGATCGATGCCGTCATCCCCGAACTGGGAGAGGCCATTCGGTTAAGCCGCGATCCGTTGATCGGACAAACCCTCTCGGCGCTGACCGGGGTGGACACCATCGGTGTCGCCGATCGGCTCGGCCGGGAGGTGGAGGATGCGATCTGGGGCGAAATTGCGCGCGAGGAAGCCGCCATTCGCGCCAATCCGCAAGGCACTCGCGATCCGGTGCTGATCGGCGTATTCGGCGGGCTGGGGCAAATCTAGAACCGGTAAGTCACTGTCGCCTGTGGGATATGGTTTATTCGGTCGCGCCGGATTCCATTGGGCGAGAGGACAAGCCAATAGATCGCGCCAACCTCCAGATTGGCATTTAAGGTGTGCGTGATGCCCACCTGTGCCCGCCACTGATCGGTGGAAAAGTTGCGTCCGTGGCTTCGCGCTTGCAACAGAACGAGCCATTCGCCGCCCGCCGCGGCGCGCCAGTTGCGTCCAAGCGGTTGTCGATAAAGTATCCGCTGGCGCAGACGAAGCTCGACGCGGTCGGCGGAATCGAAAAACCGCTCTTCTAGTCGGCTTCGCAGTTCGAAGCGGCCCGGGGTAAATACGGCTTGCTGATGTACCCGTACCTCGCTGAAGCCGTTTTCGGCTTCAAAAAGGCCAATGCCTCCCCCGATCCGGGTATCATCATCGAGCGCGCGTTCCAGCGTCACACGAACATTCTGCAGATCACCACCGACAGCATTCCCGCGCCATCGCTGACTTGTATCGATCGTGACGGTGGTGCCTTCGACCATTTCGCCTGTTGCCACGGCATTGAGCCAGAATTGCGTATCTTCTTCGGCTGCAACTGCTTTGGATGGTTGCCAAGCCGCGCACGTGGCGGCAAGCAGCAGCAAATACCGGGCAGCAGCGGGAATCATGACTGCCGCTTATGCGCCGCCCTTCCGGCAGGCAAACTTATACCAGGAGACTCTTGTGAAATTTTTCGTCGACACAGCTGAGATCGAACCGATCCGCGAACTCGCCGCCACCGGATTGCTCGACGGGGTGACAACCAACCCTTCGCTGATCGCCAAGTCGGGCCGCGATTTCATGGAAGTGACCAAGGAAATCTGCGGGCTGGTCGACGGTCCGGTCAGCGCCGAAGTGGTGGCGCTGGATCATGCGACCATGATGAAAGAAGCCGAAGTGCTGCGCAAGATCGCGGACAATGTCTGCATCAAGGTGCCGCTGACGGTCGATGGCCTCAAGACCTGCAAGGCGCTGACGGGCGAAGGCACGATGGTCAACGTGACGCTGTGTTTCTCGGCCAACCAGGCGCTGCTGGCGGCCAAGGCGGGGGCGAGCTTCATCTCGCCTTTCGTCGGCCGCCACGACGACAACGGCTTTGACGGGATGGACCTGATCGAGGACATCCGCCTGATCTACGACAACTACAACTTCGCCACCGAAATCCTCGTCGCTTCCGTGCGCCACACCACCCACGTGTTGCAGGCCGCCAAGATCGGCGCCGACGTGATGACCGCGCCGCCCAAGGTCATCCATGACCTGTTCAAGCACGTGCTGACCGACAAGGGCATCGAAGGCTTCATGGCCGACTGGGCCAAGACTGGGCAGACGATCCTCAAGTAATGGCAGACCAGTCCCCGCTCGATCTGTTCAAGCAGGCGCTGACCGGCGCGTCGCGTGCGATCGCACGCGACGCTGAGGTCGAGGTGGCGTGGAGCGCGGACGTGCCGGGCGCAGCGGGCAATCGCTTCCGGGTGCCGCTGCCCGGACGCGATCTGCCAGCCGATCAGGTGACGGAGGCGCGCGGCTTTGCCGATAGCTTTGCGCTGAAATTGCGGCACCACAATGCGGCGCTGCACGCAAAGTCCGCCCCGCCTGAACCGATTGCGCGAGCGTGCTATGACGCGATCGAGCAGGTGCGATACGAGGCTCTGGGCGCCAACCGTTTTGGCGGGATGCGCGCCAATCTGGACGCGGCAACCGAACTGCGCACCGCCAGCGACAAGATTGTGCGTGCGCAAAATTCGTCCGAAGTGCCGTTGCAGACGGCGCTGGCCTTGCTGGTACGCGAGGCGCTGACGGGGGAAGCGGTTCCGGCACGTGCGCAGGGCGGGATCGAGCTGGTGCGCGATTTCCTGACCGAAAAGGTCGGCGGTGATTTTGCCGCCTTGGCGGATACCGTCGCCGATCAGGAAGCGTTTCAGAAGCTGGCGCTGGACATGCTGCGCGAACTCGATCTGACCCGTCCTACCGAAAACCCCGATCAAAGCGACACTGACGACGCTGACGACGACGATGCGCCCAGCGACGAGGATCAGGGCGAAGACGAAAATCAGGGCGATGGCGATCCGCAGTCCGCTGAAATGGCGGGCGAAATGGCCGAGGGTGAAGGCGATGGAGAACAGTCGTCCGATGCCGACACCGACGGCGAGATGTCCGAAGGCGAACCGGGCGAAGAAGGCGATGCCTCCAATGCACCGGTCCGCCCCAACCGCCCGCAAGCCGACATTCCCGCCAGTGTCGACTACAAATACTTCACCAACCGTTTTGACGAGGAGGTGTCCGCCCCCGAGCTGTGTGATGCAGAAGAACTGGACCGGCTGCGTGCCTATCTCGACAGCCAACTGACCGGCCTTCAGGGCGTGGTGACGCGGCTCGCCAACCGCCTGCAACGGCGCCTGATGGCGCAGCAGAACCGCAGCTGGGACTTCGATCAGGAAGAAGGCGTGCTTGATGCGGCGCGGCTTGCCCGCGTAATTATCTCGCCCGGCACGGCGCTCAGCTACAAGGTCGAACGCGATGTCGAGTTCAAGGACACGATCGTCACTCTGCTGATTGACAATTCAGGCTCAATGCGCGGCCGCCCGATCAGCATCGCTGCGATCAGCGCCGACATTCTGGCGCGCACGCTCGAACGCTGCGGGGTCAAGACCGAGATCCTCGGCTTCACCACCCGCGCGTGGAAGGGCGGGCAGAGTCGCGAAGCCTGGCTCGCCGATGGCAAGCCGCAGAACCCCGGCCGCCTCAACGATCTTCGCCACATCATCTACAAGCAGGCCGACGAGCCGTGGCGCCGCGCGCGCCGCAATCTCGGGCTGATGATGCGTGAAGGCCTGCTGAAAGAGAACATCGACGGCGAGGCGCTGATCTGGGCGCACAGCCGCCTGCTCTACCGCCCCGAGGAGCGCCGCATCCTGATGGTGATCAGCGACGGCGCGCCGGTGGACGATTCGACGCTTAGCGTGAACAGCGCGGGCTATCTCGAAGCACATTTGCGCAGCGTGATCGAGTGGATCGAGAAGGTCTCGCCGGTGCAGCTGGTGGCGATCGGGATCGGCCACGACGTGACCCGCTATTATCGCCGCGCGGTGACGATCATGGACGTTGAGCAACTGGGCGGCACGATCATGGAGCAGCTCGCGGAACTGTTCGAGGACGAGAAGGGCGTGAAGAAGCGGTGAGCCTGCGCGAGGAACGTGTGGAGTATATCCACCTGCCTACCGGTTCGCCTCTGCCTTCGCTTGAGCCCACCCCCCGCCGTGTCATCGTGATCGTTGAACAGGACGTTTCCAGCGATTGGCAGGACGAGGTCAGCAAATGGATCGTCGATACCGGCTGCCTTTATATGATGGCTTGGGGCCGCGACTGCTCGTCGTGGGACGACAGCGTCGACTGGGCGAACCGCGACCGCATCGGCGAGGCTGAGCTTACAGACGAGAACCATGTAATGACGACTTGGCACGCCGATGAGCCATTGTCCGAGGTCTTCTTTTTCAACCAGATGTGTGCTTGGCACCCGATGCTGGATCTCGAGCTCGTGACAATTCTCGATGTGACTGAGCATGAACGGTCGTCGGACATACTCCTCGCTTACAATCAACAGCGCAAAGCTCTCGAATTGGGGAACTCTGAATGAACGTCACCGAAGCCGTCACCACCCGCCGCTCGATCCGAAACTACCTCGACAAGCCGGTCGATCTTGCCACGATCCGCCGGGTGATGGACACGGCGCGCTGGGCGGCGTCGGGGTGCAATTACCAGCCGTGGGAAGCCAGCATCCTGACCGGCCAGCCGCTCAAGGATCTGCAGGCCAAGATCGTCGCCGATGGGCCACAGGCCGCCGAATATGACTGGGCCGCGCCGGGCACCGAGGACTCCTACAAGGAACGCCTCAACCGCGTGTCTGCCGGCATGTTCGGCGCGATGGGGATTGCCCGCGATGATGGTGCCGGCCGGATGGCGGCGATGATGCGCAATGCCGTCAGCTTCGATGCGCCCGCGGTGATGTTCGTCTATTTCCCGCGCCTGATGAAGGAGCCGCAGTGGTCCGATGTCGGCATGTGGCTGCAAACGGTTGCGCTGCTGCTGCGCGAAGAGGGGGTGGATTCTTGCTGGCAGGAATACATGGCGCTTTATGCCAACACGATCCGCGAGTTCCTCGGCCTCGATCACGAACGCTACATGTTCTTCTGCGGCATGGCGATCGGCTACCGCGACCCGGAAGCGCCGGTGAACAATTTCGAACGCCAGCGCGTGCCGCTGGACGAGCATGTGAAGTTCATCGGGTTCGAGTGACCCGGCTTGCGCAGGAGTGACCGATTGGGGCAAAGGCTGCGCCCATGACCGATGCGCCCCTCAAGCTGTTCAATTCGCTTACCCGCCAGACCGAGGTGTTCGCGCCCGTTCACCCCGGTGAGGCGCGCGTCTATACCTGCGGGCCGACGGTCTACAACTACCCCCATATCGGCAACATGCGCGCCTATGTCTTCGCCGACGTGCTGGGGCGGACGCTGAGCTCGAAGGGCCTCAAGCTCACCCACGTCATCAACATCACCGATGTCGGCCATCTGACCGACGACGCCGACGCGGGCGAGGACAAGATGGAGCGGATGGCGGCGGCGCAGAAGCAGTCGATCTGGGACATTGCCGAGCATTACAAGCAGGCCTTCTGGGCCGATGTGCGCGCGCTGGGCATCCGCCAGCCGGCGCAATGGACGGTCGCCACCGATTACGTCCCGCAGATGATCGCATTCGCGAAGGGCATTGCGGACAAGCACTGCTACGAATTGGATAGCGGGCTCTATTTCGACGTTTCGACCGTGGCGGATTACGGGCGGTTGGCGCGCGCCAATACCGAAGACGGCGAGGGGCGGATCGAGGCCGTCGAAGGCAAGCGCAACGCCGCCGACTTTGCGATCTGGCGCAAGACCCCGGCGGGCGAGACGCGGCAGATGGAGTGGGATTCGCCGTGGGGCCGCGGCGCGCCGGGCTGGCATCTCGAATGCTCGGTGATGAGCGGCGAAGTGCTCGGCTTTCCGTTCGACATCCACACCGGCGGGATCGACCACCGCGAAATTCACCACCCGAATGAAATCGCGCAGAACCAGGCGCATTGCTGCACGAATGGCCTCGACGAACCCAGGAATTCGGGCGCACGCATCTGGATGCACAACAACTTTCTGGTCGAACGCAGCGGCAAGATGAGCAAGTCGTCGGGCGAGTTCCTGCGGCTGCAATTGCTGATCGACCGGGGCTATCACCCGCTCGCCTACCGCTTGATGTGCCTGCAGGCGCATTACCGCAGCGAGCTGGAGTTCAGTTGGGAAGGCCTTGGCGCGGCGCTGACGCGGTTGAAGCGGATGGTGATGGCAGTGGGGCCGCTCGCCGATGTCGCTCCGCAGCCCGAAGCGGAGCACCAGAAGTTTGCGCCCGTGCTGGCCAGGTTCGATGCAGCGATGGCGGATGACCTCAACACCGCGGTCGCGCTCACCGCGCTCGACGAGGCACTGGCGATGAAGAAGGTCGATGCCGGCATCAAGCGCGCGGTGATCGAGGATATGGACGCCGTTCTGGGTCTGGGGCTGTTTGGCCTTTCCCGCGCTGATCTGCGTATCCGGCCCGCGTCCGCCACCATCACCGAAGCCGAAATCGAAGCCGCGCTCGACCGCCGCAAGGATGCACGCGCCGCCAAGGACTTCGCCGCCTCAGACGCGATCCGCGATGAACTTGGCGCGCAGGGCGTCGAGGTGATGGACGGCGATCCGCTCGGCTGGGAGTGGCGCCTCGGCTAACCTTTCTGGCCATGGGCTTGACCCCAAACCCCGCTGGCTTCACTCCGGTAGCCGATGATGCTGAACCCCGGGGGCAAGACCTGGGCGGGGAATTGAGGACACACCATGACCACACGCCCAACGATATTGGCTATCTCCGGCATGATCCGCCCGATGCTGGAAACACGCTTGCCCGCTGGACTGGATGTGCGCTGGTTCATGTCCGCCGACGAAGCGAAAGCGGCTGTGGCGGATGCTGAAATCGGTTGGTTCGACATGAACGATCAGGCCGCGATGGCCGAAACCCTGCGTGAGGCCAAGAAGCTGAAATGGCTCAATTCGATCTACGCGGGTCTCGATTTCCTGCCGATGGATGTGCTGATCGAACGCGACATCACCGTGACCAATGGGGCGGGGATCAACGCGATCACCATCGCCGAATATGTCGTGATGGGGATGCTCAACATCGCAAAGGGTTACCGCGAGGTGGTGCGTGCGCAGGATCGGCATGATTGGCTGCTCGATAGCCCCGGCAAGCGCGAGCTTGCGGGATCGAAGGCGTTGCTGCTCGGCTACGGCGCGATCGGCAAGCTGATCGAACCGCGCCTTTCTGCCTTCGATGTCGATGTCAGCGTGGTCCGCCGTAGTGCTGGCGAGAACATACTCGGCCCCGATGAATGGCGTGATCGTCTGGGCAATTTCGACTGGATCATCCTTGCCGTGCCCGCGACGGCCGAAACCGAAGGCATGATTGGCGCGCAGGAACTGGCCGCGATGAAGCCCGACGCCGTGATCGTCAACATCGCGCGCGGTAGCGTCATCGACCAACCAGCGTTGGTAGATGCGTTGAAGAACAAGACGATTGGCGGTGCCTTTCTCGATGTCACCACACCGGAACCCTTGCCCGCCGATCATGAATTGTGGAGCCTCGACAATGCGCATGTGTCGATGCACCTGTCGGGCCGCGCGCAATCGCTGATGTTCCGTCGCAGCGGTGACCGATTCCTCGACAATCTTGAGAAATATCTGCGCGGCGCACCTGTTGCGCCGATCTTTGATCCGACGCTGGGCTACTGATCCGACCCGGGTAGCGCATGGCATTGTTTTGCCACACACGGCAGCTATGGTCCGGCATCACGCCAAAGCCGTGCAGCGGCATAGGCAGCGACAGGGGCACGTGCGAGCATGAGCGAACCTCAAAAGGCTTCAGATCTTTTCATCGAATGTCTCGAAGCCGAAGGGGTCGAATACATCTTCGGCGTGCCGGGTGAAGAAAATCTCGATTTTCTCGAAAGCCTGTCGAAGTCCGGCAAGATCAAGCTAATCCTCACCCGACACGAACAGGGTGCTGGTTTCATGGCGGCGACTTACGGGCGGCACACGGGCAAGACCGGCGTGTTCCTTGCCACGTTGGGACCGGGGGCGACCAATATGGTGACCGCAGTTGCCTATTCCCAGCTTGGCGGGATGCCAACGCTGGCGATCACCGGGCAAAAACCAATCAAGACATCGAAGCAGGGGCGGTTCCAGATCCTCGATGTGGTGGCGATGATGGGCCCCATTACCAAATATGCGCACCAGCTGGCCAGCGCAGACAACATCCCCAGCCGTGTGCGAGAAGCGATCCGGATGGCCGAAGAGGAAAAGCCCGGCGCGGTCCATCTCGAATTGCCTGAAGATATTGCCGAAGAACGCACCACCAGCCGCCCTATCGCCGCCAGTGTCGCGCGGCGACCATCGGCTGAGGCAAAGGCCGTGCGTCAGGCTGTGTTGGCGATCGAAGGTGCAAAGGCACCGATCCTCGTCATTGGAGCAGGCGCAAATCGCAAGATGACAAGCCGGATGCTGCGGCAGTTCATCGACAAGACGGGCATACCATTCGTCACCACCCAAATGGGCAAGGGTGTTGTTGATGAACGCAATCCGTTGTTTCTGGGTTGCGCAGCATTGTCATCCGGCGATTTCGTTCATCGCGCCATCTGCGATGCCGATTGCATCGTCAATATCGGCCATGACGTGATCGAAAAGCCGCCCTTCTTCATGCAGCAAGGAGGGCCCACCGTGATCCACGTGTCGAACAGGACGGCCGAAGTCGACCCAGTCTATTTCCCGCAGGTCGAAGTGATCGGCGACATTGCCAACGCGATCTGGCAGATCAAGGAAGACGTGATGCCGCAGGGGCGGTGGGATTTCCGGCGGATGCTGGAATACCGCGCTGCCGATATGGCGCACAATCAGCCGCTTGCCGCAGATACGCGTTTTCCGATTTTTCCCCCGCATCTTGTGTCGCAGGTGCGCGCAGCGGTGCCGGAAGACGGGATCATTTGCCTCGATAACGGGGTGTACAAGTTGTGGTTTGCGCGTGGCTATGATGCCTACCTGCCCAACACCGTGCTGCTGGATAACGCGTTGGCTTCGATGGGGGCTGGCCTGCCGTCTGCGATGATGAGCGCAATGCTGTATCCGCAACGCAAGGTCATGGCGATTTGCGGCGACGGCGGGTTCATGATGAATTCGCAGGAAATGGAAACCGCGGTGCGATTGGGCCTTAATCTGACGGTTCTGATTCTGCGCGACGATGCCTACGGGATGATCCGTTGGAAGCAGGCGAACATGGGCTTTGCCGATTTCGGGCTGACCTATGGCAACCCCGATTTCGTCAAATATGCCGAGAGTTACGGCGCCAACGGGCACCGCGTGACATCATCCGAACATCTCACCGATCTGCTGACCCATTGCCTCGTCACGCCGGGGGTGCATCTGATCGATTGTCCGGTTGACTACACTGAGAACGACCAAATTCTGAACCACGATATCAAACGATTGAGCCAGCAGCTCTAAGCCCCGCGCCGGGAGGAACCGATGAAACTCAAGGACACATACCCGCTTTATCTGAACAATAAGGCGGAGCAGCCGAACACCGACCTTGCGGTGACGGACAAATACACCGGCGACATCGCATTCCGCACTGCGCTGGCAACACCGGACGTGATTGAAGAGGCGATTGCGGGCGCGGTGCGTGCGACCGAACCGATGGCGAAGCTGGCATCCTATGAAAAACAGGATGTGCTGCTGCACTGCGTTGCGCGGTTCAAGGAGCGTTTCGATGAGCTGGCCTATGCCCTGTGCGTTGAGGCGGGGAAGCCGATCAAGGATGCCGAGGGTGAAGTCACGCGGCTGATCGACACCTTCCGCATCGCGGCCGAGGAATTGGTGCGCAATTATGGCGAGGTCCAGCCGCTCGACATCTCGGCGCGCGCCAAGGGCTACATGGGGATGTGGAAGCGCGTGCCGATCGGGCCGTGCAGCTTCATCTCGCCGTTCAACTTCCCGCTGAACCTAGCCGCGCACAAGATCGCACCGGCAATTGCAATGGGCTGCCCCTTCGTGATGAAACCGGCGAGCAAGACCCCGCTGGGCGCGATCATCATGGGCGAGGTGCTGGCCGAATGCGACGTGCTGCCCGAAGGCGCGTTCAGCATCCTGCCCGCCAGCCGCGACGGCGCGGATCTGTTCACCACAGACGAACGCCTCAAGCTGCTCAGCTTCACCGGCTCACCGGGCGTAGGTTGGGATCTGAAAGCCAAGGCTGGCAAGAAGAAGGTGATCCTCGAACTTGGCGGCAATGCGGCCGTGGTCATCGACAAGGATGCCGATCTCGACGATGCGCTGGAGCGGGTGGTTTTTGGCGCCTTCTACCAATCGGGGCAGTCCTGCATCGGGGTGCAGCGTATCCTGATCCACGCCGCGATCTATGACCGGTTCAAGGCTATGCTGGTCGAAAAAACAAAAACGCTCGTGGCGGGCGATCCCAAGGACCGCGACACCTTCATTGGCCCGATGATTTCCGAAGATGAAGCGACACGGTTGAAAGGCTGGATCGATGAAGCGGTGCAGGCAGGCGCAACGCTGCTGTGCGGCGGCGGTTTGTCGCGCGGCAACATGCTGGAGGCAACTTTGCTCGAAAACGTGCCGGAAGGCGCCAAAGCACGCGACGAGGAAGCCTTCGGCCCGCTTGCGATCCTTGGGCGCTTCGACGATTTCGACGCTGTGCTGAATGAAGTGAACAATTCCAGGTTCGGCCTGCAGGCCGGCATCTTCACCCGCAATCTGTTCCAGATGTTCGATGCGTGGGACAGGCTTGATGTCGGCGGGATCGTCATCAACGACGTGCCCAGCTACCGGGTCGACAACATGCCCTATGGCGGCGTCAAGGATTCAGGGCTTGGCCGCGAAGGTATCCGCTTTGCGATGGAGGATATGAGCGAGATTCGCAATTTGATCGTCCGGCGGGGGTGATACTGGCATCTTGTCAGCGCGGCCGGACCGTAAGTTCCTAAGGGATGAACAGCAGCACTTCGCCCGGGCCTGACCGAACCCATTGCACTGGCATGTTGAGCCCCTTCAGTTCCACGGCATAGTCTGTGCCAACCACTGCGGACTGCCGTTTCGCATCGGCGGCGACCGCAGCAGAATGTCTCATCGACGCCCCCCCTCGTGATTAAGGTGCCATCTTTGAGACACTCGCTGCCAAATCGTCTAGCTTTCTTCCAGCAATAGCATCACGGCCGTCACTTCGAGCCGCTCCATCGCGCCAAATCGGTGATCGACCTTGATGATCGTCGCATCTGCGACAAGCTGACCTGGGAGAGCAAATTCGTGATCGGGCAGCCGCTCGATCAGCTCCTCTCCGACAGCAACCGCATCCGTTCCACAAAATTCGAGCACTATCTCGTGCCGGGTGCCCGTAAAGGTGATGGAAGCCCACGCCTTTTCTTCGTGGCTCAGAACGGTTCCTGCGCCGCCAGTAATCTGCATAAGAGCAGACCGCACGCGGTCTGTCAGCGTTCGGCGAGGGCGCACGCAGGCGCGCCGGACATTGGTGGCGGACTTCACTTCGATCGTATCAAAATCAGCGAAAATATGCGCGAACGGATCGCGCAGGGACAGGGTCAGCATCATGCGATCTCCTTCACTTGCACGGCAGCGCAATCGGCGTAGCCCTGCATCCACGCCCGGGTTCGCAATTCCGTGTCGCGGCGCGGGTTTCGGCCCATGCGCAGGTCAAGCACGAAACGCGGATCATGGGCGGCCAGGCGCCCGAAACGCGTCGCGGGTAGGTTGTGTTCACTGAGGAAGGTTTCGATGGTCCGAAGCAGCATGGTTTGCGTCCCTGTTGAAGCTTGCGAGTGGTGTGACACCCGGCGAATCGCCCGATGTTCCTAAAATGTTCCATGTTTCTTTTCTCTTGTCTAGGAAAAATCCTTCGTGTAGGAAGTGGCTATGAGGCAAACCCAACATTTTCAGCGCGACGTCCCAGCAGGACCACGTGCACGGCTGCTTGAACTGTCGCAATTACGCGGTGTCAGCCTTGCTGCGCTATCGGAGCTATTGGGGCGAAACCCCTCGTATCTTCAGCAATTCATTCGCAAGGGAAGCCCGCGAAAGCTGGAGGAGCAGGACCGGGCAACACTCGCCCGGTTTCTGGGTGCGACGGAAGATGAGTTGCGAGAAGCGCAGGATAATTCCTATGCAACACCCGTCGAGCCACGCAACTCGGACAAGTGGGTGGAAGTACCAAGGATCGATCTGGGGGCCGCGGCCGGCGCCGGGCGACTGCCGGGCAGCGAGGCGGCGTTCGACATCTTCCGTTTTTCGCAGCGGTGGCTTCAAGAACAGGGCCTTGCCCGCGCGCAGCTATCGGCGATCCGGGTTGAGGGGGATTCAATGGAGCCGTTGCTCAACGACGGCGACGAAATCCTCGTCGATTGCTCGCCTCGTCCGTTCCGTGACGGTATCCACGTGGTGCGCCTTGGTGATACCCTGATGGTGAAACGCGTGGCGAGCGCCGGGCCGGGGCGGATTGCGCTGCTTTCGCAGAACTTCGCCTACCCGCCGGTGGAGGTTGCAGCCGAGGAAGTTGTCATCATCGGGCGGGTTGTGTGGAAGGGGGGGCGTGTCTAAATTATCCCCCTATGAACGAAACAACCACGCCCCCCATGCGCGCCGCCATCATCCCGGTGACGCCGCTTCAGCAGAACTGCTCACTAATCTGGTGCACCGCCACCATGCGCGGGGCGTTGGTCGATCCGGGCGGGGATCTCGACAAGCTGAAAGAAGGCGTCGCCAAGGCGGGCGTGACGCTGGAAAAGATTCTTATCACCCACGGGCACCTTGACCATTGCGGTCAAGCAGGGATGCTGGCGGACGAATTGGGCCTCGATATCGAAGGCCCGCACGAAGACGACCTGTTCTGGATCGAGCAGCTCGATAACGATGGCGCACGTTATGGAATGGTGGCGAAAAGCTTCGTGCCGACCCGCTGGCTCCAGCACGGCGACACCGTGACGTTGGGTGACCTGACGCTCGATGTGATCCACTGCCCCGGCCACACGCCGGGCCATGTGGTATTCTTCCATGCACCGAGCCGTTTTGCGATCGTCGGCGATGTGCTGTTCCAGGGGAGCATCGGCCGCACCGATTTCCCGCGGGGCAATCACGAGGATCTGATCGATTCGATCACCCAGCGCCTTTGGCCGCTGGGCGAGGACGTGATGTTCATCCCCGGCCACGGCCCCACCAGCACCTTCGGACGCGAGCGCAAGACCAATGCGTTTGTTTCGGATTATGCCCTGAGCTGAATGTGGCGGGCAAGGCGGGAACCTACAGCACGCCTGCGGCCACCATCGCTGCAACCACCGCAAGGGCGAGTTGCGTGAACATCGTGGTGATAATGCCAATCACGCGCGCCCAGCCCAGGTTTCCGCCATCCATCCCGAACCCGTGCAGCAAGCGGCCAAGGAAATAGACGGCGGCAACAACACTCAGCCACCAGCTGCCACGTCCCGACAACTCGATCACGCCAATCAGGATCAGGACAAAGGCGGTGTTTTCGACATAGTTGAGCTGCGCCCGCATGCGGCGCTGCAAGGCGTCGCTGCCGCCATCGCCCACACTGATTCCCAACGCACGGCGCACTGCTCCGACGCGAAGCATCAGCCAGATATTGAGCACGGTGGCAGCTGCAGCAGCGGCGAGCGTGACCGGAAGAACAAGCATGAAAAGATCCCCTCAATAATATGATCGCGGTGCTAGGGTGGTGATGCGCGGGTTGCAACGCGCGATTTTTTCGGTATAGCGCGCGCCTTCCCGCCGCTGCTGGCCAAGGAATACGCGCACCTGCAACGCTTGTGCGGTCGTCTTCCTTGTCCTATGGGCGGCCTTCGAGAATCACGCCTTCGCAATCCAGAGTGCCGGTGGCGCGAGCAACTGCATTTATTTGAGGAATTGGTGCCACCATGGCTGTCCCCAAGAGAAAAGTATCGCCTTCCCGTCGTGGCATGCGTCGGTCGCACGATTCGCTGAAGGTTGAAGCCTTCGGTGAATGCGGCAACTGCGGCGAATTGAAGCGCCCGCACAACATCTGCGGCCATTGCGGCCACTACAACGGACGTCAGGTTGTCGCCGTCGGCTGATTGCCGGTGGCTTATATCCTAGACCGGAGTTCCGCACGATGAACCTCCCGCGTATCGCTATTGATGCGATGGGCGGCGATGAGGGCGTCCGTGTCATGGTAGAAGGCGCTGCGCTTGCGCGTCGCAACCATGACAGCTTCAATTTTCTGCTTGTCGGTGATGGCAAGCGGATCGAAGCGGCGCTTGAACATCACCCGAACCTGCGTGCGGCGTCCGAAATCCTGCACTGCGATGACGTGGTGGGCGGTGATGAACTGCCCAGCCGCGCCATCCGCCGTGCAAAGACCACCAGCATGGGGCTTGCCGTTAACGCGGTGAAAACCGGCGATGCCGGCGCCGCTGTCAGTGCCGGCAACACCGGCGCGCTTATGGCGATGAGCAAGCTTGCGCTGCGCACCATGCCTGGGATCGATCGTCCGGCGCTTGCCGCGATCATGCCGACCTTGCAGGCGCATGATGTCGTCATGCTGGACCTTGGTGCCAATACCGAAGCCGATGCACGCAACCTTGTGCAATACGCGGTGATGGGGGCTGCCTATTCACGGATCGTGACCGGTTTTGAAAAGCCGGTTGTCCGGTTGCTCAATATCGGGACCGAGGAAATCAAAGGCACCGAAGAGCTGCGCGATGCCGCTGCGATGTTGACGGCAGCGTCACAGAAGGATGGCGGGCTGGCGCTCGTGTTTGATGGGTTTGTCGAAAGCGACAAGATCAATCGCGGTGAAACCCATGTGGTGGTGACCGATGGTTTCTCCGGCAACATTGCATTAAAGGCGATCGAAGGTTCAGCCCGCTTCGTCACAGACCTGCTGCGTCAGGCCTTCACATCATCGCTGCGTTCGAAGATCGGTTTTCTGGTGTCGCGGCCCGCGACCGAATTGCTCAAGCATCATCTTGATCCCAACAATCACAACGGTGCCGTCTTCCTGGGTCTGAACGGTGTCGTGGTCAAAAGCCACGGCAGCGCGACGGTGACCGGGGTTGCACATGCTGTGGCGGTGACCGCACGACTTTTGGAAAACAAGCTGACCGAACGGATCGCGCATGATCTTGCGCAGCTCGGCGAAGGCGCGCTGACAAAGACCAAGCGCTCTGTGAGCGCCAAGGGAAGCGAGACGCCGACGTGAACGGTTCGCGGTTGCTCGGCACAGGATCGGCGCTACCGCGCCGGGTGGTGACCAATGCCGAGCTGGCCGAACGGATGGACACCTCGGATGAATGGATTGTCGCGCGTACGGGTATTCGCCAGCGCCATATCGCCGATCCCGATGAAACAACGGCGACCCTTGCAACAGCCGCCGCACGCGCAGCGCTGGATGATGCGGGCGTAGATGCCGCCAGCATCGGCCTGATCGTGCTGGCCACGGCAACGCCTGACAATACCTTTCCCGCCACCGCCACCAAGGTCCAGCACGCACTGGGCTGCAACGGCGGGGTCGCGTTCGATGTCGCGGCGGTGTGTTCGGGCTTTCTTTACGCGCTGAGCGTCGCTGATTCGCTGTTGAAGACGGGCATGGCCAAACGCGCGCTGGTTATCGGCGCTGAAACCTTCAGCCGCATCCTTGATTGGGATGATCGTACGACTTGCGTGCTGTTCGGCGATGGAGCAGGGGCTGTCGTGCTTGAAGCGCCTGCTGCTGATCATGAGGGGAGCATGGCCCCGGGTATTCTGGGAAGCCGCCTTCATGCCGATGGTGCATGCCATGATCTGCTGTATGTTGATGGTGGGCCGTCGACCACGCAAACAGTCGGGCATCTTCGCATGAAAGGGCCCGAGGTGTTCCGTCATGCGGTCGTCAACTTGGCATCAGTTTTACGCGAAGTTATTGACGATGCAGGAATTTCCGTATCGGATATCGATTGGGTCGTACCGCACCAAGCCAATGCCCGGATCCTTGACGCCACGGCACGAAAGCTTGGCATTTCGCCAGACAAGGTGGTTGTGACGGTGGACCGCCATGCCAATACTTCTGCCGCTTCGGTCCCGCTGGCGCTTGATGTGGCGCGCAAGGATGGCCGGATCAAACCGGGCGATCTCGTTATGCTGGAAGCCATGGGTGGCGGCTTTACATGGGGTGCCAGCCTGATCAGGATGTGACCCGTGCAGGGGGCGGGCTGCCTTGTTTACTGATGCAATTGCTGAAAACTGCCTAACTTATGTAGCATCGCATTGCAAAAGCGCAGAAAATTTGTAATCTGCAGGTCTTCTTTCGGGTCGCGCCGCGAAGGAGAATATCCATGATGCGTTCGGTTGGTACTTTGACTCGCGCCGATTTGGCGGAAACCATCAATCGCAAGATGGGTTTCAGCCGGGCTGAGTCGCTTGACATGGTCGAGGCAATCCTCGCCAAAATGAGCGATGCGCTCTCGCGGGGCGAAAATGTCAAGATTTCGGGATTTGGCAGTTTTGTGCTGCGCGACAAGAATGAACGGATCGGCCGCAATCCCAAAACGGGGATCGAGGTGCCGATCACACCGCGCCGGGTGATGACATTCCGGGCGAGCCAACTGCTCAAGGAGCGCATTACCAAGGGGTAATGGCGCCGACTGGTGATGGCCGCAGATGATAGGCCAAAGTGAGGTTTGATGACCGCCTTCGATGACGGCAAGGATGACAGCGCGCTGCGCACGATCGGCGAAGTCAGCGAAGCGCTGGGCATCAAACCGCATGTCCTGCGTTACTGGGAAGCCCAGTTTCCGCTGCTGAAGCCTTTGAAGCGCAGCGGCGGGCGGCGCTATTACCGCCCGGCTGATGTCGCGTTGGTTGAGACCATCAACCGTCTGGTCAACGCCGAAGGCTACACGCTGAAAGGCGCGGAAGCTGTCCTGCGCACTGCTGCGAAATCCGATGTCGATCGCCGCAAGGACAATCGCCGCAGCACAGATC
Source organism: Erythrobacter sp. R86502 (assembly GCF_042466465.1). NCBI lineage: Bacteria > Pseudomonadati > Pseudomonadota > Alphaproteobacteria > Sphingomonadales > Erythrobacteraceae > Erythrobacter > Erythrobacter sp. R86502. The sequence continues at coordinate 434,225 of NZ_JAXHCJ010000001.1, forward strand.
GCCGCATAGAACCACCACAAGAAACCCCTGCAGGCGAACCGCTGATCGTGGGAAACAATCCCGAAATGGATGAAGCTATCGCCGCGTTAAAGGCCGTCCGCGCAAAATTGGCTGCTGCTCTGGACGTTTGAGCTCTATTCCGCAGCAAGCAATGCAGCCTCACCCAGATCAACGCTCACAAGGCGCGAAATCCCTTTTTCCGCCATCGTCACGCCGAACAGGCGGTGCATCCGGCTCATGGTAACGGCGTTGTGGGTCACGATCAGGTAACGGGTCGTCGTCGTTGTCACCATCGATTCGAGCAAATCGCAAAAGCGTTCGACGTTGGCATCGTCCAACGGCGCATCAACCTCGTCCAGAACGCAGATTGGCGCAGGGTTGGTGAGAAACAACGCAAAGATCAAAGCTGTTGCGGTTAGCGCCTGCTCTCCGCCCGACAGCAGCGAAAGCGACTGCAGCCGCTTGCCGGGCGGTTGCGCGTAGATTTCAAGACCCGCTTCGAGCGGATCGTCACTGTCAACCAAGGCCAGATGGGCTTGCCCTCCTTCGAACAGGCGGGTGAAAAGGACGCGAAAATGGCCGTCCACCTCCTCGAAAGCGGCGCGCAGTCGTTCGCGACCTTCGCGGTTGAGGCTGCCGATTGATCCCCGCAAACGCGCAATGGCTTCGACAAGTTCGGCCTGCTCTTCGGCGCTGGTTCCATGTTCGCTTTCGATCCGGGCCAGATCATCGGCAGCAACAAGGTTGACCGGACCGATCCGTTCGCGGCTTGCCGTAAGCTTTTCCAGTGCGGCGGATTCGTCAGCCGCGGGGGCAAGGTCCGCTTCTGCAAACCCGTAACGATCAGCGAGCAACGCCGGCGGGCACTGGAAGCGTTCACCCGAAATACGCGCCATTTCGGTCCGGCGCAATTCTTCGTTTTCGGCGCGTGCGGCAAGGCTGGCACGGGCTTCGCGCGCCTGCGCAAGCGTTTCGGTAAGCCCAGCCAGGTTTGTGTTGGCGACACGCTGACAGGCTTCGGCATCGCGCATTAAGGCGTCGGCGGCCGCAAGATCGGCGGCGATCCTTGTGCGCGCCTCTTCGCCTGCCTCGATTTCGGTGGTCAACGCAGCGGGCTTGGCTGCGTGGATCGCGTGATCTTCGGCGATTTCCGCCAAGCGCCGCGAGGTTTCGGCCACTCGTCTTTCGGCATCGGATGATCGTGCCTGCCATCCGGCGTGATCGGCTGTTTGCGCGGCGAGCCTCTCACGCGCAGCAGCCAGCGCCTGATCCTGCGCGGCAAGTTCGGCAAAAGCGGCCTGCATTGCAGCGCGCGCTGCTGCGTTCCGTTCCTGCGCAGCTTCCAGTGCCGCACGTTCAGCATCACGGGCAGGCAAGCGATCACGGGTCAGCCGCGCCGTTTCGACCTCATCACGGGCGCTGGCAATCTGCGATGCGATATCGCTGGCGCTGGCCGACAGTTCGGCAAGCCGAGCGGCGAGACGGTCCTTTGCGGCTTCAGCGGCATCAAGCCTGCGCAGCGCCTGACGCTCGGCATCGATGGCTGCTGCAAGACTGCGTTCCTGCCCTATCAGTGCGGTTTGCAGCGCGGCAAGTTCATCGCGAACCGCCTTGTCTTCGGTTTCGGCGCGGCGCGCAGCGTCGCGCAAAGGGGGAAGGGCTGCGTCCAGCTCCGCTAAGCGGTTCGCGGCTTCCAGCTGCGCAGCCTCAGCCGCGCCCTCTCCGCGTGCCACAAAACCGTCCCAACGCCGCAAATGGCCCGCAAGCGTGACGAGCCATTCGCCCGCAGCAAGTCTGCGTCCGTCATCGGCATCGACACAATGCACAAGCGCAAGGCGCGGGGCCAGTTCGTCGGGGTAAGTGGAAAGATGGGCGAGCAGGCTGTCGGGCACAGGTTGCGACGGTGCGGCACCGCCCGTCCAGAACCGCCCATCCTGCACAGCGGCGGGCGCGCCCAGTGGCGATTTCCCATCGCGCCCCAATACCGCGGCAAGTGCGCGTTCATATCCCGGCGCCACCCGCACCCGGTCAAGCGCGGTCGGCATACCCTGTCGTCCGGCCTCGCGCTTAGCCCTGGCGTCGCGGTCGCGGGCAAGAGCGGCATGTTCGCGTTCAATCCCTGCAAGTTCGGCCCGTGCGGCTGCAAGCGCGCTGGCCACGTTATCCCGCGCAGACTGCAATTCGGCCTTGCGCGCCTGTTGTTCGGTAAGCTGCACCCGCATTGTGCCGACGTTACTGGCGGCGCCCCTTGCGGCGTCCCTTGCCGCCATTGCTTCAGCTTCCGCATCCCTGCTGGCGGTCAGTTCTGCCTGAGCCCGCGCGATACGATCGGCGTCAGCCTCAATCCGGGCGAGGCGGCGTTCGGCCTGCTCGACAGCGGCTTCCGCCACACGCCATTCCGCTTCGACCCCGGCATGATCGGCGGTCGCCTTTGCCAGCGCAAGTTCAGCTGCGCGGCTGGCGCGTTCGCGGTCTTCAGCCGTGCGAGCCAAAGCGGGGCGAGCGGCATCTGCAGCGGCCACTGCGCTGCGGCTGGCGGCAAGTTCGCCTGTAAGACGCTGTAACGCCTCTACGGCTGCGCTTGTCAGGCGGTCGGCATCGCTGCGATCATCTTCCAGCCGGCGTTGCTGGCGCACCAGATCGGCGAGGCGATTTTCCGCCGCCTCCAGCTTTTCGGCAAGTGCGGCCATGCGGTGCCCATGCGCATTGGCATCATCGCGCCGATCCGCCAGTTCATCACGGGCAGCGGTCAGCGCCGTTGCGGCGGCGGCTTGTTCCTGCTGGGCGATAGCGGCTGCCGCCTGTGCTGTAGCGACGGCCGCCGTGGCGGCTTCGGCAGCGGCGCGGGCCGACTTTGCTGCCGCGGCTGCTTCGCGCCAACGCGCATAAAGCAGCCGCGCTTCGGCCGATTGGATCAGCTTGGTCAGTTCGGTGTAACGTTCGGCTTGCTTGGCCTGCCGCTTGAGAGATGCAATCTGCGAATCAAGACCTGCCATCAGGTCTTCTAGCCGCGCCAGATTGGCCTCTGCTCCGCGCAGTTTGCTTTCGGCATCACGGCGGCGGACGTGCAGACCAGCGATCCCCGCGGCTTCTTCCAACATGGCGCGCCGTTCGGCCGGTTTGGCGGCAATGACCTGCGCGATCTTACCCTGGCTGACGAGGGCGGGGGAATGCGCGCCTGTGGCTGCATCCGCGAAGGTCAGCGCCACATCCTTGGCCCGTACATCGCGGCCATTGACCCGATAGGCGCTTCCGGCACCGCGTTCGATCCGCCGGGTGACGACCAGTTCGTCCCCGCTGTCGTCCTGCGCATGCAGAACAACCTCGGCAAAGTCGCGCGGCGGCCGGGTGGATGTGCCTGCGAAGATGACATCTTCCATCCCACCCGAGCGCATCGACTTGGCCGAGGTTTCCCCCATGACCCAGCGTATCGCTTCGAGAAGGTTGGATTTACCGCAGCCGTTGGGGCCGACAACGCCGGTCAGCCCCGGCTCGATACGCAGTTCCGCCGGCTCCACAAAGCTCTTGAAACCGCTGAGCTTGAGCCGGTGGATCTGCATCAGGTGGCTGATCGCCCCCGCGTTGTCTTAGCGCGCGCCAGCGCGCTTGAGCGCAGGTTCGACCATTTCCCACGTCGTGCCATCAACCTTGGTGCCGTTGATGAAGAAGGTGGGTGTGCCCTGTATCTGATCGCGTGCGTTGTTGGCTTCGGCGGTTTTCACCAGCTCTTCGATCTTGGCGGAATCGGCCAGACAGGCTCGGGCCTGATCGGCGGAAAGACCGCGGGCGGCGAAGAATTCAAGCAGGCCGGTTGCCTCCGCGATAGCGGCAAAACGCTGGTTCAGCGGCAATTGCGCCGCAGCCTGAACAGCTTGAGGGTTGCCCTGAAGGCCGGCAAAAACGCTATCCAGATTTTGCCACACTTCATCCGACAGCGGCTGCATCCTTTCCTTGACGCCGCATTGCGTGAGCCCCGCGATCACGACGTCGAACGGGTTGAGGAACACCTCGCGCTGTTCAAAGCTGACATTGCCGCTGGCCACGTACTGGTTCTTGAGCGGGGCCTTGCCCGTCTTGGCAAAGTCGGCGCAATGCGAGCAGGTGTGCGATGCATATTCCACCAGCTTGATCGGCGCATCGGGGTTGCCGATCTTGTACCCGCCTTCGGGCGTCACGGTGACGGTTTCCGTCCAGTTGGTTCCGGCGGGTGCTGCCATGGCTGGCAAGGCTTCTCCCGACGCAACGCCGGTCGCATCAGTGGTGGCCGCATCGTCGCAGGCGATCAGCATCAGCGGGGCAAGCGCAAGCAGGGGAAGCGAAAACAGGCGGGAAGTCATCATCGGTGTATCAATCCTCGGCATATCGAAGCAAAAGCCTAGCGCGTGAAAGACCGGCGCGGCAAGCACCGTGCATCAGCCTTGTGAAGAAAGGGTCTTAATCGGCCTGCTCGAGACTTACCGCAGGGGTTGCTGCGAACCTCGCCGAAAGCGCAGGATACAGCGAATCCCAATTGTGCGCGCCTTCAAGCAGCTTGCCATCGAGCGCAAAACTGGGAGTGCCCTGAACCCCGAACTCCTCAAAATCAGCGCGGCCGTTGTTTACCAGCGCTCTTGCAGCAGCATCATTACTCACGCAGGCATCCAGTTCGACCTGCGCCTGACCGCGGTCGGCGAGCAGGCGGGTCAGGCCCAGCGCGCTGGCGACATTCATGCGCGACGCCTTGTCACCCCGGCTCCAGATGGCGCGCTGGCTTACGGGTGAACCTTGCGCCTTGCCAAGCCATTCCCCCTGCGACAGCATCAGCGCCTGATGGCGTCCCTTGAAGCCATCAGGATCGCCGCATTGGGCCAGAAGCGTCACCGTAAGATCAAGCGCGTTGCGGATCACAGGCCGCACTTCAAGGCTCATCTTGCCGGGCATCAGCAGCGCAAGTTCAAGCGCCGGTTCGCCGCGTGCCGTGAAATCGGCGCAGTGCGGGCAGGTGTAGCTGATGAATTCAATCAACTGCGCATCGGCCTTGGGGTTGCCGATCAGATGGCCCCGCTCTGTTCGCAGGATCGTGCCCTGCCAGTTTTCGGGGTTGTCGAGCGTCATTAGCCTGCTGCCGGTATCCGACAGATCCTGACCGGCCGATGCGGGGGCCGACGCGGCCATGAGCGCAGCGGCAGTCGCAGTCATGGCGAAAAGAACGGACTTGATCATGGCAGGTCGTCATCCTGTAGGGGCGCTGGTTCGCGATTGCCGAGACTGCGTGCGAGCGATTCGAGCACGGTACGCAGTTCCGGGTCGCCGATATCGCGCAAGCTGTCGCCCAATTCCAGCGGGATCGGTTTCAGCGATGGCGGCGGTTTCGCAGGCCGGCCATCGGTGGGCGGAGTAACCACACCTTGCCGTAGCTTCACCCTTGCCACCGCACGATACCCAAAGAAGCGATTCACGCGTTCGATGATTTCAGGAATGACCTGACTGATCAGCGGCGCATGGGCCGGAACCACCACCAGTTCGAGTATCCCATCGGACTTTTCGCCGGGGGGAAAGCGGATCGCTTCGGGACAGCAGACCCGGGCGTGTTGGGGCCCGACAATCTCGGGCCAGCGCGTCACCACCGAACTTTGTACAAAGCCGAAACGGCGGAAGGCGGTCCGGCCAATCTCTGGCATCAGGTCCCCGATCGCCCGTGCACCTTTCCCGCGAGGGCGGAAATACGGTTTGGAGGCGCCCGTCGCAGGCGACGCGCTTCGTTTGCCGGGCGCCTTGCCTGTGCCAGATGGTGGTTTCTTGTCACTTCCCATGATTGCCTGCCCCATGCCATAGGCGGCCAGTGATCGCCAGCATCTCGAACAATCTGCTTGCATGGTATGACATTCATGCCCGCGATCTGCCGTGGCGGCAGGCGCCGGGCAGCGCGCGCCCCGATGATGCGGCATGGCCGTACCGGGTGTGGCTGTCTGAAGTGATGCTGCAGCAAACCACGGTTGCTGCAGTGAAGCCCTATTTTGCGAAATTCCTTACGTTGTGGCCCACGGTCGACGCACTTGCCGCCGCAGCCGACGACGACGTCTTGGCGGCCTGGGCAGGGCTGGGCTATTATTCGCGCGCACGCAATCTGATCAAGTGCGCGCGCGTGGTGGCGGATCGCGGGGGCTTTCCGCAGACCGAAAGCGAACTTCGACAGCTTCCCGGTCTGGGTGATTATACAGCGGCCGCAGTCGCCGCGATCGCGTTTGGTCAGCGCGCAGTGGTTGTCGATGCGAATGTCGAACGGGTGGTGGCGCGCCTGTTTGCCATCGACACGCCGCTGCCTGGGGCGCGCAAGGCGATCCGTGCCGCCGCAGACACGATCACCCCGAACAAGCGCGCAGGAGATTTCGCGCAGGCGCTGATGGATCTCGGTTCGCACATCTGCACCAGTCGCGCACCGCGATGTCTGCTGTGCCCGCTTCATGATGATTGCGAAGGGCGAAAGTCGGGGGAACCGGAACGTCTGCCGATCAAGCCAGCGCGCAAGGCAGTCCCCGAACGATACGGTGCAGCGTTCTGGATTACGCGCAAGGCAGGGCGCGAGGTATGGCTGGTCACGCGTCCGGACACAGGAATGTTGGGCGGCATGCGCGCCTTGCCTGATGATGGCTGGACCGCACGCCGCGATGGGTCAGGGCAGCCGCCGTTGCCCGGCGCGTGGCACACCGTTGGAGCCGTGCGGCATGGTTTCACCCATGCGCATCTTACGCTGGAGGTGCGCAGACTGGAAAGCAGGGGCGAAAACTCACCTGAAATGGTGGGTGATGGCGTATGGTGGCCCGTCAGCGATATTGGCGAAGCCGGTCTTGCAACCTTGTTTGCCAAGGCTGCGCAGATTGCGATAGCCGTTGGTTAGATGATGCCGCCGCCCAGTGCCAGACGCACCGAGGCAACCAGCAAAACGACAAGGCAGAAGTTGCGCCCGCCATTCTTCAGCGACAGCGCGCCAAGAACAATACCCACCACGATCAGCGGCAAGGCCAACCCAATTGGCCCATCCCAGCAGCGGGATCTGTGCCGGGATGACGATGACCAGGCTGAGCAGGCCGACGAGATAGGCAAGAATATTGAGCATGTGTCTTGTATGGGCAAGACACCTTGCGATTGCAAGCCTGCCGATTGACCCGCGCTGCCGGCTGCCGCAGACATGGCGCCGTACCTTTTTTGGAGATTCTGCGCCCATGCCCTTCCACGAAATCGCATCGCCTGCCTTGTCGCGCCGTTCGCTGTTTCACCGCACCGCGCTTCTGGCTGGCGGTGCCGCCATGACAGGTCTGCCGTTCGGGCGGCAATTGCTGGCGCACGATGTTGCGGAAAACTGGCCCAATGTGGCAGCGATGGCCAATCGCTACGTGTCGGAGCGCAAGTTGGCGAACCTGTTCCTGACCTTCGGTTGGGCGCAGGAAGATCACGCCCACACGGTGGGCGGCGGAACGCTGTCGCTCGCCAAACCGGATCGGGTGGACGAAAACTCGCTCTACCGCATTTATTCGATGTCCAAGCCGATCACTGGCATGGCGGCGATGATCCTGATCGATGAAGGAAAGTTGGGGCTGGATCAGCCGCTTGCGGAAATTCTGCCGGCATTCCGTGATATGCAGGTGCTTGTGGATCCTGCCGGGTCGCTCGACAACACGGTTCCGGCAAACCGCCCGATCACCATTCGCCAGTTGCTTACGCACACATCGGGTCTTGGCTATCAGATCATCAGCAAAGGTCCGCTCCAGGCGGCCTACAACGAACAGGGCCTTGTCGGCGGCCGGGTCAGCCGGATGGCGATCCCCGGGTTCCCTGCGGTGACACCTGCTCCCGGGCTGGCGGTCTGGGCCGATCGTCTGGCCGAATTGCCGCTGATGTATCAGCCCGCCACAAAATGGAGCTATTCGTGTTCGATCGATCTGCTGGGCCGCGTGATCGAAGTGGTGAGCGGGATGGAATTTGAAGCGTTTCTCAAGGCGCGCATCTTCGATCCGTGCGGGATGACGAGCACCTGGATGCAGGTTCCCGCGAGCGAGGCCCACCGCCTGACCGACAATTACGGCGTGTTGGGCGGTAATGTCTTCCCGCTTGATCCGGCGGCCAATTCGATCTTCCTCGACGCGCCCGAAGTGGCTGCAGGCGGCGGCGGGCTGGTGTCGAGCCCCCGGGATTATGACCGCTTTCTCAGAATGCTGCTGGGTTACGGCACTATCGACGGTACCGTTGTGATGAGCGAAAATGCCGTGCGGGTGGGCGTGTCCGATCTGGTGCCTTCAAGCGTGGATCTGACAGGCAGCTGGATCGAAGGTGAGGGCCATGGAGCAGGCGGCCGTTCGAAAGGCGCAACCTTCGGCTGGGGCGGCGCTGCGGGGACGTTGGGCGCGGTCGACTTCGATCTCAACCTGCGCACAGGTCTGTTCACGCAGTACATGCCATCTGAAGCCTATCCGATCCGCGACGAATTCCTCGCCGCGATGGAGGCCGATCTGGCTGCGATGCGCGCGCGCAAGAAGGCAGCATGATGCACGGGCCCGCCGCTGATGTGCTGATGGCGTTCTCCGGTTCGCCAATGGACCGTGCCGACAATATCCGCGCCGATGATGCGGCCTTGGCCGATCTGATGAACTGGCGCGCTCGGGTGCTGCTGCTCGACGGGTTGCTGCCGGGGGTTGAAGAGGCGGGCAACCTCGTGTGGGGCAGCCTTGCCGATGTGACTCCGGAGACTGAACTGGTGTTCTTGGGCATGCTTGACGGCAAGGCGCATTTTGCGCCGGTGCCACCTGCTGGCGCTGACGGTCCGGCCTATGCCCAGCCCGCAGCGTGGCAATTGATGCAACTGCTCGCGCCCCCCGACCTGGCGATTTATGGCGGGGCGCGCAGCCTTGTCGATTGGCATGCCCGGCACCGTTTCTGCGCGCGGTGCGGCGGCGCGACGAGACTGGTCAAGGGCGGCTGGCAGCGGCATTGCGATGCATGCGGTGCAGACCATTTCCCGCGCACCGATCCTGTCACGATCATGCTCGTCGAACATGAAGATAGGCTGCTGCTGGGACGCCAGCCGCGGTTCCCCCCCAAGATGTATTCGGCGCTGGCCGGCTTCGTCGAACCCGGCGAAACGATCGAAGAGGCCGTGGCGCGCGAAATCCACGAAGAAGCCGGCGTGCGGGTGCGCGATGTGCGCTATATCGCCAGCCAGCCATGGCCGTTTCCGAGCCAGCTGATGATTGGCTGCACATCGGTGGCTGATGACCCGGAGATCACCATTGATCGCACCGAGCTGGAAGATGCGCGGTGGTTTAGCCGGGCCGAACTGCAAGACGCCCGCACCGCAGGGGAGCACGGCACCGAACTGCTGTATTTCCCGCGTCCCTTTGCGATTGCGCATCACCTTGTGACATGGTGGCTAGACCGATGACAGCGCAAGCTCCTTTGACCCTCACCATCGATATCTATTCCGATGTCATGTGCCCCTGGTGCCTGATCGGTTATGGTCAGTTGACCAAGGCGTTGGGCGAACTCGAAGGCGAAATCGCGGCGGAGATTCGCTGGCGGCCGTTCGAACTCAATCCCGACATGGCCGCCGGTGGTGAGGAGCAGGAAGCGCATCTGCAACGCAAATATCGCCGATCGGCACAGGAAGGCGCAGGCATTCGCGCCCAGATGAAGGCAATCGCCGAAGCGGCCGGGGTGTCTCTGGCCTATGAAGGAGGCGGCGATGCGCCACCTGCGATGATGTGGAACACGCGCGATTGCCACAAATTGCTGACCTTCGCGCTCGAACACGCTGGGCCTTCGGTGCAGACCGCGCTGAAGCTGGCCTTGTTTCGCGCCCATTTCAACGAACGACGCAATCTGTCCGATCACGCCGTTCTGCTAAATATCGCCGCCGATGTCGGTCTGCACCGTGAAGCGGCCAAAGCCGCGCTCGCCGACCCCGAACTTGAAGCCCGCGTCGTCGCCGAAGAGGCGCAGGCCTGGGATCTGAACATTTCAGGCGTTCCGGCAATGATCGTCGCAAACAAGTTTCTGATCCCCGGCGCGCAGGCACCAGAAGTTTACGTCAACGCCTTGCGGCGCGTGGCCGAAAAAATCCGCGCCTGACTGCGCCGATTACCTGCGTCTGATCGTGACGACATCGTTGCTGGCGGCTGCATCGAAGCGTGCGTCAGCGGCCGCGTCACCGAATACGCGTCCTGCCAGAAAATCGTCCACCATCGCGGCAACAGCATCCCAGCCGGGCTGCGTGCCGCCAGCAAATTCATGGGTGGCCCCCGCTACGATCGCCGCGGTGTGATCGCCAGCAGGTAGCTTTTCCCAATAGATGAGATGCTGGGTCGGGTCTTCAGCGAAGCCGGGCACGATGTCTGCATCGCCTGTGACAAGCAGGGTGGGTTTCGTCACGGCGTCAAAAGCACCCGGCGCGCCCGTTAACGGCGGAATGGGGCCAGGGGATGAGAACATGACCGCCGCCTTTACATCCGGATTGCTGGCAGGGATCATCGCGGCAAAAGCGCCAACACCCATCAGCGAAACCAGCGATCCATAGCTGTAGCCTACCTGCGCGGTTGGCAGATCGGGAAACCGGGTAGCGGCCAATTCCGCTGCGACCTTCAAGTCGGTTACGCGGGTGATGAGCGCGGATTGCAGGTCGGTGCGCCGTTCGGGCGGCAAGCTCAGCGAATCGGTATGCGTTGGCGCGATCACCGCAAAGCCGCGCGCCGTCAGCCTTTGATGAAGCACGTTGGTGGCCAGAGGATTGCTGTTCCCACCGTGCGAAAACAGGATGACGCCGCGTGGATTTGCAGGCGCAATCACTGTCATGTCGATCTTCCGCCCATCGGGGGCTGTCAATATGGTCGTGGTGGTAAGCGCGGGCGTAGCGGGTGCAGCGGTCTGCGCATCCTGCTGCGCCGCCGATTCCGGGGCCGGCACGCATGCCGCGGTCAACAGCAAGAAAGCCGTGGTCAGCGTAAAGCGGATTGGCCTGTGCTTCATGTGCAATATTCCCCCTGTAATCAGCAGGGCTTTATGGCTTTGTGTGTGGTTACACCAGTCCCAGCCGTTCCAGTTTCATCGCCAGCTTGCCCGGCAGTGCATCGCCGATGTCTTCGCCTTCGGCCACATCGCCAGGGGCCTTGTCCTCTGTCAGATACCGCCAGCCTTGATGGGCGCGCTTGGCCTGCTGGTGGACGCGAACCAGCCGCGCTTCCAGCACGATATTCCAGCGCCCGTCATCAGTTTTTACAAAGCCCGTTATGCGCGAACGCCCCACGATGGCGTGGTTGATGATCCAGTACAGCGATCCGCCCACACATTCTTCATGCCGGGTCGGACGGTTGCGCGTCGTCAGGCGGATTTCCCGCCGCCCTTCGTATCTGTGGGCCAGATCGTCATAGCTTTTCGCCCCGAAGGCGATCTTGGTAAGATTGAGCGGCATTGAACGCATCTAGGTGGCATCGCGAGCAATTGCGATACCCGGCGCAAACCTTCGCGCCGCGGCCGGTATCAGAAGGGGGCGAGGCCCATGGCGACCGCCAGACCCAGAAAAGCAAAGAAACCCATCGAATCGGTGATCATCGTGACAAAGACGCTGCTGGCGACCGCGGGGTCCTGATCAAGCCGTTCGAAAATCACCGGCACCAGTACCCCGGCCAATCCGGCCACCCCGATATTGACGACCATCGCAATGGCAATGACCAGTCCCATCATGGGGGAAAACAGCAGCGATGTCGCCGCGCCGATCAGCAATGCGATCGTGCCGCCATTCATCAAGGCTACGCGAAATTCGCGCCACAGGATCCGCTTGGTGTTGGACCGGGTAAGCTGATTGGTTGCAATCGCGCGCACCGCCACCGCCATGGTCTGCGTGCCCGCATTGCCGCCGATGCTCGCCACAATCGGCATCAGTACGGCCAGCGCCACCAGCTCTTCGATTGCCGCACCGAACAAAGCGATGATCGAAGAAGCGACCACGGCTGTCCCCAGATTGGCGATCAGCCATCGCACACGGCTGGAATAGGCTTCGCGCAGCGGTTCGTTGATGTCGCCATCACCCGCGCCCGACATCAGCAGCGCATCCTCACCGGCCTCTTCGGAGATGATGTGAACGACATCATCCACCGTCATCTGGCCGACCAGCCGTCCGCTTTCATCCACCACCGCCGCGGAGATCAGTGCGTATTTCTGGAACATCAGCGCCGCTTCTTCCTGATCCATCGTGACCGGAATCAAGGTCTGGTCACGCTTCATCAGGTCGGTCAGACGTACGCTGCGCGGTGTGGTAAGAATCCAGTTCAGCGCGCAGGTTCCGACCGGATGATGCCTTTCGTCAATCACGAAGACTTCGAAGAAATCGTGGTCGATATCGCCGTTTTCGCGCAGGTAATCGATCAGATCGCCCACGGTCATATGTTCGGGAACAGCCACGAAATGACGGCTCATCAAGCGGCCGGCGGTTTCTTCGGGGTAGGCGAGCGCGCTCGACACCGCAGCGCGGGTTTCGGGTTCAAGCTCGGCCATGACGGCTGCCTGATCGGCCGCGTCCAGATCCTCGATCAGCTGCACCGCATCATCGGTGTCGAGCTGTTCGGCGATAACCGCAACCGCCTGCGCCGACAGCGAATCCATCAGGTCTTCGCGGACATAATCGTTCAGTTCGGCGATGACATCGCTGGTCATCAGGTCGCTGATCGCCGACGCCAGCAGCGCGCGTTCCGACTTGTCGAGCAGTTCGATCAGATCGGCAATATCGGCAGCGTGAAGCGGTTCGACGAGATTGTAGACCGCGCCCTTGTCACGCGCGGACAGTGCATCGTGAACGGCGCTGACGAAGCTGGGTTTGAGGCGGTTTTCCTCATCATGGCGTTCATCATCGACCCGGTCATCCGGGCGCACTTCGGCATCGCCGGGATCAGCGATCAGCAGGTCATCATCGAAGATGCGTTCATCGGCCATAACGAGGCGGTTTAGGCACGGAGGGGTGAAAAGCAAGCAGGGAGGTGACAGGCGGGTTTTGCCTGCTAAAAGCGCGGGCAAATTCCTTCAGGAGACACGAACATGGCCGATACCCTTACCTTCACGCTCGATACAGGCGATGGCGAACCCAAGGACGTCGTGATCAAGCTGCGCCCCGATCTGGCGCCCGGCCACGTTGCGCGTATCGCTGAACTGGCAAGCGAAGGCTTTTACGACGGTGTGATCTTCCACCGCGTAATCAACGGTTTCATGGCGCAGGGCGGCGATCCGACCGGCACCGGCATGGGCGGCAGCGACAAGCCTGATCTTGCAGCGGAATTCAACGCCGAACCGCACGTCGAAGGCGTGTGTTCGATGGCCCGCGCGCAGAACCCGAACAGTGCGAATTCGCAGTTCTTCATCTGCCTTGACGATGCCCGCTTCCTTGACAAGCAATACACCGTCTGGGGTCAGGTGACGAGCGGCATGGAACATGTCCACGCTCTTCCCAAGGGCGAACCGCCGAAGAATCCGGGCAAGATCGTCAAGGCGACCGTCGCTTAAGACGCGCAGGGTACAGGGGGGCAGCGATGAGATTGTTTGCGGCGGCTTTGGGCGCGGTGCTGCTTTCGGGCTGCGCCACGTTCCCCGATATCTCACAATCGCGCTCCCCCTGCCAGCTTGAACCTGGTGGGTGGTGCAGCTTTGTGCGCGACGCCGCGGTTGATGCTTTCCCCTATGCGCTGGCTTCGACCAACGCCTACACCGGCGATGATGACCTGTTTGAAAAACCGGGCCGGGTATTGCAGCGGGTCAGCCACATACCGATCGCGCCGGAAGATGCTGAAAAAGGCTTCAGCTACGAAATCTTCAATCAGTACGAAAGCGGCAGCGGCAGCAATGCGGACCGCAAGCCGGTGGCGCGGATCATCGCCTTTCGCGGGACTGACATGAAAAGTCTGAGCGATGTGTTTTACGGCACGCTGCGCGATGACCAGATCGAGTTGGCGCTGCGTTATTTCGAAGCCGAAAAATCGCGGCTGGGATCGGATATTCCCTGGGTTGTGACGGGGCATTCGCTTGGCGGTGCCCTTGCTACCGAGGTGTCGGTGGCGAACCCCGATGTGCGCGCCTATCTCTTCAACACATCGCCGTTCTATCGCAGCGAGATTCGTGAAAACGCGCTGCGCCGTACGGTGTTCAACGAACGCGGAGAGGTGTTGCGCCGCTTTGCCCGTTATGATGAACCGCCGGCGGCCAATGTCTTCACCCTCAACTGCGAACCGCGCAAGAACACCCTGGCCAAGCATGCGGTGCGTCCGCTGGCCGATTGCCTGACATGGATTGCCGCCTACGCCAGCGCCGACGCGCACGAGGTGGTGAAGGCCAACGCCATTCCCAAGCCCTTTGTCGAATGCGGACCGGATGATCGCACGCATCCCGGCCCCGTGGCGGCCAAAGGGGAGCCGTGCCTGCACAACGGTCTGCGCAAGAGCAAAAAGGACAAGCGCAGCGGCGATTGAATCGGGCTGCCACCCGCGCTAAAGGCGCGGTCCTCATGGAACCTGCTGCGCCTCCCAAAACCTTCCGAGTCAAAAGCTTCGGCTGCCAGATGAACGTCTATGATGGCGAACGCATGGCCGAACTGCTGGCCGAACGCGGCATCGTGCCCGCGCCGGAGGGGGAGGATGCCGACCTTGTCGTACTCAACACCTGCCACATCCGAGAAAAGGCCGCCGAAAAGGTCTATTCCGACATTGGCCGCCTGGCAGCCACAGGGCGGCGATCGGGCAAAACGCCGCTGATCGCCGTAGCTGGCTGCGTTGCGCAGGCCGAAGGTGAAGAGATCATGCGGCGCGCGCCTGCGGTCAGCATCGTCGTGGGTCCGCAAGCCTATCACCGCTTGCCCGACATGCTCGACACCGCGGTCAGCGGCAAACGCGCCGCTGATACCGACATGCCCGCCATCGCCAAGTTCGATGCGCTCCCGCAACGTCGCAAACGCGGGGCCAGCGCGTTTTTGACGGTGCAGGAAGGCTGCGACAAGTTCTGCACCTATTGCGTGGTGCCGTACACGCGGGGCGCCGAAATTTCGCGGCCCTTTGCCCACCTGATCACAGAAGCGCACACGCTGGTAGAGGCGGGGGCGAAGGAAATCACGCTGCTGGGCCAGAACGTCAATGCGTGGCGCGGGGAAGATCACAAGGGCAGGGCGACGGGACTTGCCGGGCTTATCCATGCGCTGGCCGCAATCGATGGGTTGGCGCGCATCCGTTACACCACCAGCCATCCCAACGACATGGAAGACAGCCTGATCGCCGCGCATGGCGAGGTGGCCAAGCTGATGCCCTATCTGCATCTGCCTGTTCAAAGCGGCAGCGACCGCGTGCTCAAGGCGATGAACCGCCAGCACAGCGCCGAAAGCTATGTGCGGATCATCGAACGGTTTCGCGCCGTGCGCCCTGATCTTGCGCTGTCGGGCGATTTCATCGTTGGTTTTCCCGGCGAAACCGAAGCGGACTTCGAAGACACGCTGCGCATCGTGGACGAGGTGCGCTATGCCCACGCCTTCAGCTTCAAATATTCGCCGCGTCCCGGCACGCCTGCTGCGTCGATGGATGGTCAGATCGATCCCGAAGTGATGCATGACCGGCTACAACGGCTTCAGGCGCGTCTGGGTCAGCATCAATTCGCCTTCAACCGCGATAGCGTGGGCCAAACCTGCGAAATCCTGATCGATCGGCTCGGTCGTGATCCCGGACAATGGCTCGGCAAGTCGCCCTGGCTGCAATCGGTATGGCTCGACCAAGAGCATGGGCACAATCATGCTCTTGGCGATCTGGTCGAAGTCCGGCTGGCCGATGCAGGGCCCAATTCGCTCCGCGGGGAACGGACACAGGTGCTTTTCGACTGACCGGGCGCGATGCGCCGCAAGGCGGGCTGCGCAACTTTCCACCACCATCTCGTCGCACCCTTCTTGCTTTGCGCATGGCGACCCTTACTTTCCCGACTCAGGGCCGCGGGATTGTCCCTCGGCCGCAGCCAAAGGAACCTATGGGCCGCAGACCCTCTCGTGCCGGACACCCGGCGCTCTCGCCCGATCCGCGCGGTATTCCCGAACAGCGGCGCGCGCGCGTTGATCTGACCTTCGAAAATCAGTCCTTGCTGGGTCCGCTGTTCGGTCAGTTCGATGCCAATCTGGTGCAGGTCGAAAACAGGCTCGGGGTGTATATCCACGCGCGGGGTCATCAGGTGGTCATCGAAGGCCCGGAAGACGATGTTGCGCGCGCCCGCGAAACGCTGAAGACCATGTATGACCGGTTGGCCCGGGGAGAGGCGCTGGACAGCGGCGCGATCGAATCGATGATCGCGATGTCGGCCGAACCGACATTGGAAGGGATTATTTCGGGCGACATGGACGGCCCGCCGATCATGATCCGCACGCGCAAGAAAACCATCGTTCCGCGTTCGGCGACGCAGATCGAATACATGCGCAGCCTGGCCAAGGATGACATCATCTTTGCGCTGGGTCCGGCAGGCACGGGCAAGACCTACATCGCGGTGGCGCAGGCGGTCAGCCAGCTTATCACCGGCAGCGTCCAGCGCCTGATCCTGTCGCGCCCGGCGGTGGAGGCGGGGGAGAAGCTCGGCTTCTTGCCGGGCGATATGAAGGAAAAGGTCGATCCCTATCTTCGCCCGCTTTACGATGCGCTGAACGATTGCATGCCGCCCGAACAGGTCGAACGCAGGCTGGCCAATGGCGAGATCGAAATCGCGCCGATCGCTTTCATGCGCGGGCGCACGCTGGCGGATAGTTTCATCATCCTCGATGAAGCGCAGAACACCACCCGCGAGCAGATGAAGATGTTTCTCACCCGCTTTGGCCAGAACAGCCGGATGGTGATCTGCGGCGATCCGCGGCAGGTCGATATTCCGGGCGGCCCGCGCATGAGCGGGCTGAACGATGCTGTGGAAAAGCTCGAAGGCGTGGACGGCTTCGGCACGATCCGCTTCACCGCCGCCGACGTGGTGCGCCATCCGATCGTGGGGCGCATCGTCGAGGCTTACGAAGGCGGCGGCGAGGATGCCTGACGAACGACGTCGCACGGCATAATCTGCTCGATCAACGTTGCAGTCCGCCCGACGAAGCCGCGTTGTGCGGCATCGGACGGACTGCTAGTAACATAATGATTTTAATGCCGGGCTTGGCGCGGCACGCATTCAGGGCAAAACGCCCGAACGCGAATCGGGGCAAGTGCGGGTCAAGGGGGCAGGGCGTTGATACAGCGACATCAATCGGGTTGGGCATGGCGGTTTGCGAAAGCATGCGGCTGATGGCGGCTCGTCACGTTCTTCTGCCGATGTCGCTGGCTGCGTCCATGCTGGCAGGCTGTGCCATTCCCCGCGATACGCCGCCGCCTATGGCCAGCGTGCAGCCGATCCCGGACCGCTGGGTTCTTGCGGAACCTCTTGGGGCGGACATTCCGCTCGATCAATATTGGCTTTTGCTTGATGATCCGCTGGTCGCGCGATTTGTTTCCGATGCGCAGATCGGCAACCTTGATCTGGCGCAGGCTGTCACGCGCCTGCGGGCAGCCCGTGCCGGTTTGCGTCAGGCCCGCGCGGCCCGCTTGCCGCAAATTACCGGCAGCGCCGGCGCAGGCCGCGATATTGGCGACTTCGCCGGGGACGACGTGGTGTTTTCGGTTGGCGGGGATGCCGCGTGGGAAGCCGATGTGTTCGGACGGCTTGCCGCTGGGGTCGATGCGGCACGCGCCGACCTTCAGGCCGCTGGCTATTCTGTCGCGGATATTGAGCGTTTGATCGTGGCGCAGGTCGCCAGTCAGGTTGTCACCGCACGATCGCTGTCCGCGCAGCTTGCCATCGCGCGCGAAACGCTCGCCAATCAGGAAGATAATCTTCAGATTGCTCGCTGGCGCAATCAGGCCGGTCTGGTCGCCAGCCTCGATGTCGAACAGGCCCGTACCCAGCGTGCGCAGACAGCGGCCACCATTCCGCTGCTGGAAGGCGATCTCGTCGCCGTGGCCAATGCCATCTCCACCTTGATCGGAGAGCCGCCGGGCCGCGTCTACACTGCGCTGGTCGAAGCGCCCCGCGATGTACCGACCCCGCCCGCTGATGTCGCGCTGGCCGTGCCGGCCGATATGCTGCGCCGCCGCCCTGATGTCAGCGCCGCGGAAGCGCGGCTTGCGGCCGATCTCGACAGAGTGGGCATAGCCCGTGCGCAGCTTTACCCGCTGGTGCGGTTGAGCGGCACGATCGGCACCAATGCGACCAACTTCGGCAACCTGCTTGATATCGTCACAGGCAATGTCTTTGCCGGTCTCACCCAGTTGATATTCGATGGCGGGCGCGTGCGCGGCCAGATCGAAGGCGCGCAGGCGATCGCGGATGGTTCGCTGGCCGCCTGGCGGCAAAGCATCCTGATCGCGCTGGAAGAGGTGGAAAGTTCGGCGGTCGATCTCGACACTAGCGGTCAGCGCGTCGCGGCGCTGAACGAAGCGGCCGATGGCGCGCAGAACGCCGCGCTGCTGGCCCGCAGCCAGTATCAGGCAGGCCTGATCGATTTTCAGACTTTGCTGGTGATTGAAAGTCAGCTGCTCAACACGCGCACGGCTGCGGTCAACGCAGAAGCATCGCGCGCGGTTGCATTTATCAACCTGGCGCGGGCGCTAGGCGGAGGCTGGTCGGTGCCCGAAGGCGCCGGCATCGAAGACATTGCGGCAAGGGGGCCCGACGAGTGAGCGAATTGAACAATCCGGTCGAACAGCCCAGCGTGGACGAGTTCCTCGGCACCAAGCCGCGCCCGCGTTGGCGGCGGTGGATGAAATACTGGCTGCCTGCGCTGCTATTGCTGCTGTTGGTGCTGGCGGTCGTGCAATGCACGGGGGATGGGCCCAAGCCCGATTACATCACTACACCCGTCGCGCAGGAATCGCTATCGCTGTCAGTCACCGCCACGGGCAACCTGCGCCCCACGAATCAGGTCGAAGTCGGCGCCGAAGTCACCGGTCCGCTCGATTCGGTGCTCGTCGATGTGAACGACCGCGTGACTAAGGGGCAGGTGATTGCCGTCATCAACACCGAAATCATCGACCAGCAGATCGCGCAGGCCCGCGCCAACCTGAACGCTGCACGCGCAGCGCGGGCGCAGGCGCAGGCGGTGCTGGATATCGACAAGGTGCAACTTTCCCGCTTGCAGGAAGTGCGGCGACTGTCCGGCGGGCGCGTCCCATCGCAGATTGAAGTCGAACAGGCTGAAGCCGCGGTTGAGCGCGATAGCGCGGCGGTGGCGTCAGCCCGCGCCAATATCGAGGCGGCCGAAGCGTTGCTGAGGGGCAACCTCACCACCCGCACCCGCGCCGTGATCCGTGCACCGGTTACCGGCGTGGTGCTCGCCCGCCGGGTCGAACCGGGGCAGACCGTGGTCGCCAGCTTCAACACCGTCACGCTGTTCGTGATCGCCGAAGACCTGTCCGAAATGCAGCTGCGCGTCTCGATCGACGAAGCGGACGTGGGGCAGGTGAAGGCTGGTCAGCAGGCGACCTTCACCGTCGATGCCTATCCCGGACGCCGTTTCCCCGCGACGTTGCAACGGGTCGATCTGGCGTCGAGCAACACAGTGCAGGCGCAAGCCGGCGCAGGCGCGGCTGCGGCTGGCGTGGCCGGACAGGTGGTCAGCTACGAAGCGCGGCTGGATGTGCAGAACGTTGATGGCCTGCTGCGCCCCGGCATGACCGCAACCGCCACCATTGCCACGCAGAACACCGGGTCTGCGATGCTGGTGCCCAACGCCGCGCTGCGATTCCGTCCCGAAACCGAGGAGGAGGCGGGCGGCGGTGTCTTCGATCCACAAATCGGGCTGGAGGATCAGAAACAGCAAGCCAGCATCGGCGAAGGCAGCCGCCAGCAGGTACAGGTGTTGCAAGCGGACGGCACGCTCAAGGCAATCGATGTCATCACCGGGCGCAGTGACGGGCGCCGCACCGTGGTGCGATCCAGCGCGCTCAAACCGGGGATGAAGGTCGTCACCGGGATCAAGGCGGCCGAGCAGTGACACAAGAACCCCTGATCCGGCTGGAAGGCATCACCAAAACCTTCGGCAACGGAGCGGCTGCGTTTCAGGCGCTCAAAGGGATCGACCTCACCATTGATCGCGGCGAATTTGTCGCGATCATGGGGCCATCGGGATCGGGCAAGTCCACGACGATGAACATACTTGGCTGTCTGGACGTGCCCAGCGGCGGCGTGTTCCGATTCCGCGGGGTAGAGGTGCAGAAGCTCGACCGCGATCAGCGCAGCCTGCTGCGCCGCCGCTATCTCGGCTTTGTGTTTCAGGGGTTCAACCTGCTGGCGCGCACCACCGCGCTCGAGAACGTCGAATTGCCGCTGCTCTATCGCGGCGAAAGCAAGACCCAGCGCCGCGAATCCGCGATGCGTGCGCTTGACCAGGTGGGGCTGGTGCCCTGGGCTTCGCACAGTCCGGCAGAGCTTTCGGGCGGGCAGCAACAGCGCGTCGCGATCGCACGGGCGCTGGTCACGCAGCCTGATGTGCTGCTGGCGGACGAGCCGACCGGCAATCTCGACAGCGAACGATCGGTCGAAATCATGCAATTGCTGCAACGCTTGAATAGCGAGGGCATTACCGTGCTGATGGTGACGCATGAAGAGGAAATGGCCGCCTACGCCAAAACCATCGTGCGGTTCCGCGATGGGTTGGTGGAACGCATCGAACGCGGCGCGCTGATGCCTGAAGGCGGGGTAGCCTGATGCTGGGTACCACCATCCTGCTCGCGCTGCGCGAAATCCGCCGCCATATTTTGCGGTCGATCCTGACGACGCTGGGCATCATCATCGGTGTGGCTGCAGTGGTGACGATGGTGACGCTGGGCAACGGCGTGACCGCATCGGTTCAGGAAGAGATTTCCTCTCTTGGCGCGAGCAACTTCATCGTCTTCCCGGTGCGCACCACGCGTGACACGATCCGCCCCTTTGTCGAGGCCGATGTGCGTGCGGTGGAACAACAGATTGCCGGGGTCCAGCTGGCCGCAGGCAGCGTTGGCGCCGCGACCACTGCGTTCCACAACGGGCAGGACTGGGACACCCGCGTCGAAGGCGGCACCAATGCGCTGCTCGACGCGCAATCGATCACGATCGCCGAAGGGCGCCCCTTCAGCCGCGATGAAGAAGAAGCGGGCAAGAATGTCTGCCTGCTCGGCCTCAAGGTTCGCGACGCCATTTTCCCCGCAGGCACCAGCCCTGTCGGCGCGCGGATGCGGCTGGCTGATACGCCCTGCATGGTCATCGGGGTGATGGAAGAACGCGGCCAGGGCGGGGGCGGCGCGGATGATGACGATGTGGTGTTCATGCCCCTGAAGACCGTACAGCGGCGCTTCCGGGGCAATGAAAACCTCGATTACTTCGTGGTGAAATACGACGCGGCCTATGCGGCATCAGCAATTCAGGATTCGCTGGTCAGCCTGCTGCGCGAACGCCGGTTGCTGCAGGGCGATGAACCCAACGACTTCAACGTGATCGATACCGCGCAGATCAATCAGGCGCTGGGCGCTGCGACCGGAGCGCTGACCGCGATGGTGGCGGTGATTGCGTCGATCAGCCTGCTGGTGGGCGGGATCGGAATCATGAATATCATGCTCGTTTCCGTGACCGAGCGCACCCGCGAAATCGGTATCCGCCTTGCGATCGGCGCACTTGCCCGCGAAGTGCGTCTGCAGTTCCTGACCGAGGCTGTGGTGCTGTGCGCACTGGGCGGGCTGGTCGGGATCGCGCTGGGTTTTGGTGCATCAATCGGGTTGGCGGCGCTGATCGATGTGCCCTTCCGGTTCGATCCCATGATCAACATCGTCAGTTTCGGCTTTGCGGCCGGGATGGGGATCGTGTTCGGCTATTACCCCGCAAGCCGCGCTTCAAGGCTCGACCCGATCGACGCGCTGCGCCACGAATAGGCGTCTGCGTGCAGGCAGGCGTTTCGCGGGCGCGTGTTTGGCGCTAAGGGGCGCGGCATCATGGATCTGGATATCGACATCGAAGACTGGCCGGACGCCGCGTGGGAGGCCCTGGCCACCCGCGCAGCACTCGCCGCTGCGCAGGGCGATCCGCTGCTGGCGAACCCGCGTCTGGTCGCCAGCCTGCTGTTCACCAGTGACGCCGAAGTCCATACGCTGAACCGCGAATGGCGCGACCGCGACAAGCCCACCAATGTCCTGAGCTTCCCGATGCTGGAACGCGAAGAACTGGCAGACCTTTCTCCCGGTGGCCCCCCGGTGATGCTGGGCGATATTGCGCTGGCGCTGGAAACCTGCACGCGTGAAGCGGCGGACAAGGGTGTCGATCTGGAAGCCCACGCCGCGCACCTGATCGTCCACGGATTGCTCCATCTCGCCGGCCACGATCATGTCGATTCCGATGCGCAGGCCGAAGCGATGGAGGCGCTGGAGACAGCGATACTTGCCAAACTGGGTATCGCTGACCCATATGGCGATTGAAACCAACTAGGAGCCGTTTCGAAGGCCATGGCCGATTCCCATTCGCCCGCATCTCAAACCGGAGACGCGGACAGTAGCAGCGGGCTTTGGCCTGCGCTTCGCAAGATCCTCGGGCTTGAAGCGGCGCGTTCGCTGCGCGAACAGCTTGAGGAAGCCATTGACGAGCACGAGGACGAAAACGGCGCGTCGGGCTCGGATTCGGGGAACACCGGCAATGGCGGGGACCTGTCGCGGGTCGAACGCCAGATGCTGCGCAACCTGCTCCACTTTTCCGAACACGATGCCGATGACGTGGCCGTTCCCCGCGGAGAAATCATCGCGGTCGAAGCCGGGATCAGCTGGAACGATATGGTCGCAGCCTTCAGCGAACACGGACATTCGCGGATGCCCGTGTTTCGCGAAACGCTCGATAGCGTGGTCGGCATGATCCACATCAAGGATGTCTTCCCCTTCCTTGCCAACGGCACCCCTCCGCCTGCGGACTGGACCACGCTGATGCGTCAGCCGCTTTACGTGCCGCAGGCGCGCGGCGCGCTCGACGTGCTGGCCGACATGCGCACACAGCGCGTTCACCTGGCCATCGTGCTCGACGAATTTTCAGGCACGGACGGGCTTATCACGATCGAAGATCTGGTCGAAGAAATCGTCGGCGATATTGAAGACGAACATGACGAGGCACCGCAGGAACTGATTGTTCCGATTGGCGAAGGCATGTGGGATTGCGACGCGCGCGCCGAACTTGATGACATTGCCGACCGTATCGATCCGCGCCTTGCTGAAGTTGATGAGGCGGTCGATACGCTGGGCGGGCTTGCCTTTGTGCTGGCCGAACAGGTGCCGCCCGTAGGCACGGTGCTGGAACATACCAGCGGATGGCGGATTGAAGTGACAGCGGGCGACGAAACCCACGTGACACGCTTGCGCCTCCATCCCCCCGAAGTTGCGAACGACGTGCAATAAGCGCAAGCATTCACTCCAAATCGCATTTTTTCTTCGATTTTTTGCATCCGAATGATTTTTGGGGCGTATCTCCCTTCACAACAGGAGAGAGATGTGATGCCCGCACGCCGTTTGCCCCCTTTGCGCGCGCTCGAAGCGTTCATGCGTACCGTTCGACTTGGATCGGCGCGTGCGGCGGCGGAAGAAATCGGTTTGAGCCCGTCGGCCTTGTCGCGGCGGATCAGCAATCTGGAAGAATTCGTCGGCAAGAAACTGTTCACCCGCGCCCGCCAGTCGATGCAGCTCACCGATGAAGGTCAGGCGTTCTACGAAGCTGTGAACCCGCATATGGAAGCGCTGGCGCGGGCGGTGGAAAGCCAGTCTGACAACATCGCGCTGCTGCGTTTGCGGCTGGGCGTATTGCCGATGTTTGGCAGCCAGCGGTTGTTTCCGCGCCTTGGCGAACTGCGCAAGCGGCACCCGTTGCTCCACATCGACATCGACACAGCACCGCATCTGGAAGACCGCGTTGGCGATACGCTGGATGCCGCGATCATTCTGTCACGCGGCCCGGCCAGCGGGCTGCACGCCGTGCGGCTCGATCACAACCTTGTGCATGCCATCTGTTCGAAGGACACCGCGCGCGCCATTGGCGGGGACATCACCCCCGATGTGATGACAAAGCAGACCTTTCTCATTCATAATGAACTGCCCGAAAGTTTCATGGCCTGGAAAAAGGCCAATGCGCTCGACACGATGAATCCGGCTGCGATCGATCATTACGATTCCGGCGCATTGATGCTGGAGGCAGCAGCACAAGGGCTGGGGATCGCGATCATGCACGACGATCACCTGCGCCGCGCCAATGACAATCGCCTGACCAATCTTCCCGGCAAACCGGTCGAAAGCCCTTACAGCTACTGGTTCGTGTGCAAGCCGGTGTCGCTGGAAAGCCGCCCGGTGCGGATCTTCCACGACTGGCTGGTCAGGGCGGGTCTGTAGGTCTTCGCCACGCGCTGCGGCTGGGTGCGCGGCGCTTTCCTACGTCACTGTACGGTGGCAAATCCGCCGCGATGCTGCACCGCCTTCCGTCGTTTAGCGAATTCACGCCGCTTGCGGTGCTCCGCTCCAATGCGACGTGCGGGGGGATGGATTTTTGATCCCTGAACAGTGTCTCATGTGTCTCCTACACGGGACACCCCGGCGGTTCAGATGATCGGTTCGCGATCGATCTTCGCCTCGTACCGCACCGGCGGCACGGTGTGCGCAAAGGGACGCAAGGGGCGGCCCATGATGGCAACCAGCGCCTCTTCGATCCGGCGGCGCGATTCCATGCTTATGGCCTTGCGCCCACGGAAGTCTTCGGGGCTGAAGGGTTCAAGGTAATGGAGACGCACTGCAAAGCTGCCTTTGCGCGACAGGACGCGTTTAGCATTATTAAGGCCGCTTTCCTCGCCAATCCACCCGATCCATTCCGCCACCGCGCCGTAATCGACGATGACGGGCTGCACCAGAACACCCGGAGGCGGAGGTTCGAGCACCGACAGCATCGACGTCTTGAACGGCAACAGCGATTGCCCGTCAGTCGTGGTGCCTTCGGGGAAGACCGTGACCGACCAATTGTCGACCAGCGCTTCCTTCAGCGCATTGATCTGTTCCGCCACGCCCATGCGGTGTTCGCGTTTGACGAACACTGTGCGATTGAGACTGGCAAGCCAACCCACCATCGGGGCCTGCGCCAGTTCGGCCTTCGCCACGAAAGCCGTGCCGCTAGCACCGGCGAGCGCGAGGATATCGACCCACGAAATGTGGTTGGCCACAAAGAACACGTCGCGCTTCAGATAGGTGCCGATAACCTCGACCCGGGCGCCGCATACGCGCGCAGCATAACGCAGGAACAGCATCGGGAAGGGCGAGCCATAGGAGACGACCCGGTACAGATAATGCAGCGGCACAAACACAAGGATTAGCGCAAGCAGTGCCAGCGCGCGAATAGCCAGCCTGACCCAGCCCATCGCCGAAATCGGGGTGGTTTCGCCCCGTGCGGCGGCCTGCCGCAAGTCCCAATCAGTCATCGGATGGGGTCAGTCATTGCGCGACAGGCGTACGCCGTACAGTTCCATCCGGTGATCGACGAGGCGGTATCCCAAACGTTCTGCAATCTGGCGCTGCAATGCTTCGACTTCGGGATCGACAAATTCGACCACCTTGCCGGTTTCGACATCGATCAGGTGATCGTGATGGGCTTCGGGCACAGGTTCGTACCGCGAACGCCCGTCGCCGAAATCATGGCGATCCAGAATGCCCGCCTCTTCGAACAACCGCACAGTGCGATACACCGTGGCAATCGAAATGCGCGGATCAACCGCGGCTGCGCGGCTGTGCAGCAGTTCGACATCGGGGTGATCGTCGCTTTCCGAAAGCACCTTGGCGATGACGCGGCGCTGTTCGGTGATGCGCAGACCTTTTTCGGCGCAAAGTTGTTCAAGATCAATTCTTTGGTTCAAGGAACACTCCATCGCCATGTGCGCCGCAACGATGGGATGCGATCGCCCGAAAGCAAGACAGCCTCTTCCCTACAGGGAGGAGGCTGCTTGCTCAAGCAGGCTTGCTACGCTCTCAACAGGGGCAAGGCCGCTGACCACTGGCGGCGCGGCCGTGCCGATGTGAAAACGTCAGGCCGACTTCTTCGTGCGGCGACCCTTGGGCGCAACCGTGGTGCCGGGCTTGCGACCCAGACCGATCTTCTTGGCAAGATCGCGGCGTTTTTCAGCATAGTTGGGGGCGACCATCGGATAATCGGCCGGAAGACCCCAGCGCGCCCGGTATTCTTCGGGAGTCATATCGTAATTGGTGCGAAGATACCGCTTAAGCATCTTCAGCTCCTTGCCATCTTCAAGGCATACGATGTGATCGGACTTCACCGAATTGCGAATGGCAACGGCGGGCTTGGGTTTAGGTTCTTCAACCTCAACCTTCTCACCAAGATTGGCAAGAGCATTGTAAACGTTGGTAATCAGCCCGGGAAGATCAGTCACCGCGACATCATTGTTGCTGACATGTGCAGCGACAATGTCACTGGTCAGAGTGATCAGGGTTTCGTTCATATCAATTTCCAGATCCTGCATGAGTTCCTCTCAGGCGGCGATCAAGTAGCGCCGGATGCTGTCCCATGAATGATGATGACAAACTTGGCAACTGCTTGGGTTTACTTAGCCATAAATGCGCGATGAAACGACTAACTTCAGATCGTTCGTGCAAAAGTAATGGCATCGACTCGATCGCCATTAGCCATGCGGTAATAGTTACGCCTTTCTCCAATCGGTTCAAAGCCAACCTTCCGATACAATTGCAGAGCAGGATTGCCGCGCCGCATCTCCAGAAAGATCCGGGTGACGCCGCGGCTGCGCGCTGCGGCGAACAGGTGGTCGATCAGAGCTGCACCGACGCCGCGACGCCGGGCGGCGGGGACCACAGCGATCAGCAGAAGTTCTTCTTCGTCGAGCACATGGCGTGTGAGCACGAACCCGGCAGGTATCCGCACAGGCTTACACGCCCCATTGTCCTCATCAGAAATCGGCGCACCCTGCGCATCAACAACAAGGGCGTGCGTACTGGAAAAGCCCAGCGCATCTGCCACCTGCTTGCGGTTCCATGCCTCTCCGTATGCGGGATCGAACGCCGCCTCCATCACAGTCATGATCCGGTCGATCTGCGCCGGAGAGGGTGTAGGGCGCGGCAAGATCATGGACCGCGTCGTTCCGCCATCGGCGTAGCATCGGCGCCCCGGCCATAGATCGGCGCAAGATGATCGATCAGCGCACCATCGGGCAACAGGCCGACACACGCCGCATCAGGCAATACCGTGATTGCTTCCGCAACGCCTCCCAGCAACGCGGCAAATTCGGCGGCGCGGTTGCCAGCGATGACGGCACAGGCGCCGCGCATCCTTGCAGCGTCCGGCGTAACCGATTGCAGTGCGCACACCGGCGTTCCGTCCGCGGCGAAGTCCTGAACGAACCATTCGCCATGCCCGCCATTGACGCACACCGTGACAGCTTTTGCAGACAGGTGTTCGCGCACCTGCGCCGCGATAAGCGCGAGCGTGGGATAGCCATAGACCTGTGCATTCCATGCAAACCCCAGCGCACGCGCCGTCGCAAGGCCGATCCTGACACCCGTGAAGCTGCCTGGCCCCAGCCCTACAAGGATGCGTTCGGCGCGGCCCTTATGCGGCAGATTGCCGATCATGGGGATCAGCGCCTCGGCATGGCCGCGGCCCATGACACGGTGATCGCGCGCAATTACGTCATTCCCCTCGACAAGGGCAATGCTGCAAGCCTCGGAGGCAGTTTCTATAGCAAGCACTCGCATCGGGCGCGCGATGCCTTACACCGCGCGCCCGTGCAAGCGTGACATGCAGATCATGCGATCCGGTTGAAGCGATCGAACGCTGGACGCGGGCTGCGATCGAACAGGCTTTCGGGATCACCATAGCCCACCGAACAGATGAAGTTGACGCGGTGGCGCGGTTCGTCTGCGCAAAAGGCGGCCTGCACCGCATCGGCATCAAAGCCGGACATTGGGCCGCAATCAAGCCCCACCGCACGCGCGGCAAGCATCAGGTAGGCACCTTGCAGCGAAGAGTTGCGGAATGCGCCTTCCTTTCGACCCTGCTCGTCTCCCTCAAACCAGCTTTTTGCATCGGTGTGCGGAAACAACCACGGCAGTTCTTCGTGAAAGTCGATATCATAGCCGATGATCGCAGTCACAGGCGCTGCGCCGACCTTGTCCTTGTTGCCGTCCGATACGCATTCGACCAGCTTGGCCCGCGCATCGTCCGATTTGACCCACACGATCCGCACTGGCTGCATGTTCGCCGATGTGGGGGCCATCTTCATGAGATCCCAGATCGCATGGAGTTGGTCGTCGGTCACTTCGCGATCAAGCCAACCGTTGTAGCTGCGCGCTTCATTGAAAAGCTGATCGAGCGCTGCTTTTGGCAAAACGTGATCATGGAACTGCGTCGTCATGGGAACTCCCCGTGGTGTCGTTGGAAAAAAATCAGGCTGCCCGGACTTCAACGACTTCGGGGACATAATGTTTCAAAAGGCCTTCGATACCATGCTTCAACGTCGCGGTGCTGGACGGGCAACCTGCGCACGAACCTTGAAGTGTCAGATAGACAACACCGTCACGGAACCCCCGATAGGCGACATCGCCGCCATCGCCCGCCACGGCAGGGCGCACACGAGTTTCGAGCAGTTCGTTGATCGCAGCGATGACTTCGGCGTCTTCAGCGCGTTCCTCCACAACCGCTTCGTCTTCGGGCGGAACGGAAATGCCATTCCCGCTTGCAGCGACAAACAGCGGCGCTTGCGACACAAAATGATCGAGAAGAATGGCGATCACCTGCGGCTTTAACGCGCTCCAATCAGCGCCGGGTGCAGCGGTGACGCTGACGAAATTGGTGCCGAAGAACACGTTGACCACTTCGCCGGTGTCGAAGATCGCTTCTGCGAGCGGGCTGGCCTCGGCCGCTTCGGGTGTCGCAAATTCGCGGCTGCCAGCGGTCATGACGGGCTGGCCGGGAAGAAACTTCAGGGCCGCAGGGTTCGGGGTGGTTTCGGTTTCAATGTACATGCTCTCAATCTAGGGCGCACGGCGGCAGGCGGCAAGGGCAGGGCTAGGCACGCATTCACTATCGCTTCAGACTTTGCCGCCCTATATGATGCGTATGACGTCATTTCTTCGCGCGACCAGCGCAATCGCCACCGTTCTTGTCCCCCTTGCGTTGGTGCAGCCGCTGCTTGCGCAGCAGACGCCGCCCCCTGCGCCGATCGAAGCGCCCGCACAGCCTGCGGTTCCGGCTCCCACCGCTTTGCAAACGGGTCAGGATGTCCCGTGGCTGTACCGCAATTCGGACATTCCGGTCGATGACAAGTGGCTGTTTGGCGAGATGAAGAATGGCCTTCGCTATGCCGTGCGGCGCAATGGCGTGCCGCCCCGGCAGGTATCGATCCGCGTGCGGGTGGATGCAGGCTCGCTTCATGAAACCGATGCCGAACAGGGCTATGCCCACCTGCTGGAACACCTGTTGTTCCGTGAAAGCAAATACCTGGGCAAAGCCGAAGCGATTTCCGCATGGCAGCGTTTAGGCGCGACATTCGGTAGCGATGCCAATGCCGAAACCACGCCGACCCACACCGCATACAAGCTTGATATCCCGAATATCGATGCCGCCAAGTTGTCGGAAAGCTTCAAGCTTTTGTCAGGCATGATCCGGGAGCCCGTCCTGAACGATGCCAACGTGTCGGCAGAGCGGCCAATTGTGCTGGCCGAAAAACGCGAACGTGGCGGGGCGGGGCTGCGGATGGCTGACCTCACGCGTCAGACATTCTTTGCCGGCCAGCGCCTTGCGACCCGCAGCCCGATCGGAACCGAAGACACCTTGCGCGCCGCAGACGGGAAGGACGTCAAAGCGTTTTACGAACGCTGGTATCGTCCGGAAAATACCGTGATCGTGGTTGCCGGTGATGCCGATCCGATGGTGCTGGCAGGGCTGGTTGAGCAGTGGTTTGGCGATTGGAAGGGTGCCGGTAAGCCCGGTGTCGCTCCCGATTTCGGCGATCCGCTGCCCCCGGCCAACGCGCAGGATGCCGCCGTGCCTGGCGCCCCGATCGGTGAGCTTGCCGTTGGCGTCGAACCCGATTTGCCGCGCAGCCTGACCTTTGCGGTGATGCGTCCGTGGCGGCAGGTGGATGATACGATCCTTTATAACGAAGGATTGATGGGTGATGCCATTTCCCAGGCAATCATCAATCGCAGACTTGAAGCGCGCGCACGCGGCGGCGGCAGCTACCTGTATGCGCAGGTGCAACAGGATGACGTGTCGCGTTCCACCGATGCGACCTTTGTGACGTTTGCCCCTTTAACCGAAGACTGGCAGGCCGCACTTGCCGATGTCCGCAGCGTTATCGCCGATGCGATCGCCAACCCGCCCACTCAGGAAGAAATCGACCGCGAAGTCGCCGAATTCGACGTCGTTTTTGCAAATGGGGTCGAACAGGAAACAGTCGAAGCCGGATCGAACCTTGCCAACAATCTGATCAACGCAGTCGACATTCGCGAAACGGTCGCAGCGCCGCAGGTGGTGCTTGACGTGTTTCGCAACATGAAGCCGCGGCTGACGCCCGATGCGGTGCTCCAACGCACCCGCGGTCTGTTCGAAGGCACGGTGACACGTTCCGTCTATGTCACGCCTACCGCCGGTGAAGCCGACGTGGCAAGGCTGCGAACCGCGCTGGCAACAGAAGCCGCGATTGACGGATCGGCCCGGCTGGCTGCGCAGACCGTTTCGTTCGATGATCTTCCCCCGGTGGGTGAGCCCGGCACGATCACGGATCAAAAACGGCTGGGCGTGCTGGAGGTCGAACAGGTTGATTTTGCCAATGGTGTGAAGGCGCTGGTCTGGGCCAATGATGCCGAACCGGGGCGGGTCACAGTGCGCGTGCGCTTTGGCGCAGGCTACCGCGCGTTCGACAAGGACACCGCAGCCTATGCAGCTCTGGGCGAGGGCGCTTTGGTCGGATCAGGTCTGGGCGACCTGGGCCAGAACGAGCTTGACCGGCTGGCAACGGGACGCAAGCTGGGCTTTGACTTTGCGATCGATGAAGCCGTGTTCACCTTTACCGCACAAACCCGATCCGAAGATGTCGAAGACCAGCTCTATCTGTTTGCCGCAAAGCTTGGCATGCCGCGCTGGGACAAGGATCCCGTGATCCGCGCCAAGGCCGCTGCGGAGCTGGCCTACAACACCTTTTCGACCAGCCCGGGCGGCGTTTTGAACCGCGATCTGGAATATCTTGTAACCGGGGGCGACGCCCGGTTCGCAACACCTGATCCCCAGACGCTGCAAGCCGTCACGCCCGAGGGTTTTCGCGCCGTGTGGGAACCCTTGCTGAAGCAGGGCCCGATCGAAGTGCTCGTCTTTGGTGAATTCGATCGGCCTGCGGTAATCGAACAACTGCGCAACACCTTTGGGGCGCTTGCGCCGCGCGAACCGATCCCGGCCGACGTGGCGGCGCGTGTGCCCGCTTTTGCGCCGACGTCTGAAACACCCACGATCGTCACACACCGCGGCGATGCCAATCAGGCCGCTGCCGTGGTGGCCTGGCCAAGCGGCGGCGGTGTACCAAGTCTGCGTGAAAGCCGTCAGCTTGAGATTTTGACCCAGTTGTTCAACAACCGGCTGCTTGATGCCTTGCGTGAACGTGCCGGTGCCAGTTATTCGCCGCAAGTGTTTTCCAATTGGCCGAGCGACTTAGCCAGTGGGGGGCGCATTACGGCACTCGCTCAGCTTGAACCGGAATTTGTGCCCGTCTTCTTCAGCGAGGCCGCGCGGATCGCGCAAGATCTGGCTGCCAGTCCGCCTACCGCTGATGAACTGGCCCGAGTCACAGAACCGCTGAGCCAGCTCATCCGCCGCGCTTCGACCGGAAACCAATTCTGGCTCTACAACCTTGAAGGCGCGACGAACGAACCCCGGCGAATTGAATTGCTGCGCAGCCTGCTGGCAGACTATTCGCAGACAACCCCGCAGGTAATGCAGTTCCTTGCGCAGCGTTATCTCGCCAAGCCATTACCGTTCCGTCTCGCCGTTATTCCGGAGGGGCAGACGCTGGCAACGGCTCCTGCGGCCAATGGGGCAACGCCTATGACACAGGGGCGGTGATCGCGGTTGTCGCTGACCGTGTCCGGGAAATAAAGTTGTTCAAATGGGCATTGCCGCTTTACAATTGAAACCCGCCTCCTGTAGCGGGCGCCCCCGCACCTGGTGGCGTGCCATGTTGACAAGAAAGAGTTGTGATCGTGCCTGAAACGTGGACCCCGCAAAGCTGGAAGGCGCACGAAGCGCGCCATCTGCCGCAGTATGACGACGCGGCCGAACTGGCGCAGGCAGAGCACACTCTTGCCCATTATCCTCCGCTGGTCTTCGCCGGGGAAGCACGCGCGCTTAAGGCCGATTTGGCGCAGGTTGCCAATGGCCATGGCTTCCTGTTGCAAGGCGGCGATTGCGCGGAAAGCTTTGCCGAATTCCATCCCAATAACATCCGCGACACGTTCCGCGTGCTGTTGCAGATGGCGGTGGTGATGACCTTTGCCAGCAAGCGTCCGGTGGTGAAGGTCGGGCGTATGGCGGGCCAGTTCGCCAAGCCACGTTCAGCGCCGACCGAGACGATCGACGGCGTGACCTTGCCGAGCTATCTTGGTGATAACATCAACGGGATCGATTTCGATCCGGTGTCGCGGCGGAACGATCCGCAGCGCATGGTTCGTGCGTACTCGCAGGCCGCTGCTACGCTGAACCTGCTGCGCGCCTTTGCAGGCGGCGGATATGCCAATCTGCGGCAGGTGCACCAATGGACGCTCGACTTCATGGGCCGCACGCCGTGGACTGAAAAGTTTTCCCAGATGGCAGACCGTATCGGCGAAGCGCTGGATTTCATGGAAGCTTGCGGGATCGATCCGGCAACGGTGCCGCAGCTTAAGGGCACCAGCTTTTACACCAGCCACGAAAGCCTGCTGTTGCCTTACGAACAGGCGATGACACGGCAGGATTCGCTGACCGGTGACTGGTACGCCACGTCAGCGCACATGCTGTGGATTGGCGATCGGACCCGGTTCGCCGGATCGGCGCATATCGAATTTGCGCGCGGGATCGGCAATCCGCTGGGCATGAAGTGCGGCCCTTCGCTGGAACCGGACGCGCTGCTGCGCTTGCTCGACGAACTCAACCCCAAGCGCGAGGCGGGGCGAATTACGCTCATCAGCCGCTTTGGTCATGATAAGGTGGAAGATGGTCTGCCCAAGCTCGTGCGCGCGGTGCAGCGCGAAGGGCATCCCGTCGTCTGGAGCTGCGATCCCATGCACGGAAACGTTGTGAAATCGGATACCGGTTTCAAGACCCGGCCCTTCGATCGCATCACCCGCGAGGTGAAAGGCTTCTTCGCCGTCCACCGCGCCGAAGGCTCGCATCCCGGCGGCATTCATATCGAAATGACCGGGCAGGATGTGACCGAATGTGTCGGCGGCGCGGTTGCGATTACCGAAGAACGCCTTGGCGATCGCTACCACACCCATTGCGATCCGCGTCTCAACGCGGAGCAATCGCTAGAGTTGGCTTTTCTGGTGGCAGAGATGCTCAACGAAGCGGCCAGTGGGCGTGACACCGCAGTCAGCCACGCGGCCTGACCTTTAAAGGGGGAAGACCGCTCTTCCCCCTTCACATGGCCGGGACATCCCGCCGGCCGCCAAACCACTTTGCGTCCAAACACAATTTGGCGTAATTTCGACCTGGTGGAACATCGGTCAGGCTAATGTCTTTTCTGTGTCATCACCCTTGGGCATGTTTGTCTGGGGCCATGCGAAAGCAGGAGAGCACGTGCATCGCAGCGAATATCAGCCGTCCGCCGTTTTGCGAGAACAAGGCCCGCTGGCACAGGCCTTTCGCGACACCCGCGCCCTGACAGAGGCGTTGGTCCAACCATTGAGCGATTCCGATGCCACCGTTCAGTCGATGCCCGATGCGTCCCCAGCCAAATGGCATCTGGCCCATACGACGTGGTTCTGGGAAACGTTCCTGCTGCGCGAACATTCGCGCGGGTATCAGTTGCACAATCCGGATTGGCCCTTTCTTTTCAACTCGTATTACGAAGCCGAAGGTGCGCGCATTGCACGCGATGCCCGCGGCATGTTGTCGCGTCCCGCTTTGAATGAAGTGCTGGATTGGCGCGCTGCGGTAAATCAGGAGATGGTGCCTCTTCTGGAAGACCCAGCTTTGGCAAATCTGATCGCGTTGGGGATCTCGCATGAACAGCAACACATCGAATTGCTGCTGACCGATATCAAACATGCGCTGTTTCAGAACCCGCTTGGCCCGGCGATGTGGGAGGGGACACCACATGCGCCCACAGGTTCAAATCAACCGATGGACTGGCACAATCATCCCGGGGGCATCGGTCTGGTGGGACATGCCGGCGGTGGATTTTCGTTCGATAACGAAGGACCGCGTCATCGCACGTTGCTTGAACCCTTCGCGCTGGCGGACAGGTTAGTCACCAATGGCGAATGGGATCAGTTCATCGCTGATGGTGGCTACCGGGAAGCCCGCTTGTGGCTGGCCGATGGCTGGGCCTGGATAAACGCGCAAAACATTGCTGCACCCTTGTACTGGCATGAGGAACGCCAGTTCACGCATCAAGGTTGGAAGATCCGTGACCCTCATGCGCCTGTCGCCCATATCTCCTATTACGAAGCTGATGCGTTTGCGACGTGGGCGGGGGCACGTTTGCCAACCGAATTTGAATGGGAAGTCATCGCACGCGGGCAGGACATTGCTGGAAGCGACGCTGCGCATGATCCTTCGGGGGGCAACCAGCTTGACGGCGCGGTGCCGCCGCTTCCCACGGGCGGGCCGGGCCTGTTTGGCGATTGCTGGCAATTTACGCGATCGGCCTATCTGCCCTATCCCGGATTTCGTCCCGCCGAAGGCGCAGTGGGCGAATACAATGGCAAGTTTATGAGCGGTCAGGTCATCCTTCGCGGCGCATCCTGTGCAACCGTGCGTGGCCATTCGCGTCCGTCCTATCGCAATTTCTTCTATCCCCATCAGCGCTGGCAATTCACCGGGCTGCGGCTGGCAAAGGATCTCTAATCATGACGTTTGCCAAAGGCCTCCAGCTGGTCAATCGTGACGAAAGCGGTATCGATCTGGCGTTTCGCGCCGATGTCCTTGCCGGCTTGGCTTCTGCACAAAAGGCCATCCCTGCGCGCTGGTTCTATGACGATATCGGCTCTCAACTTTTTGAGGATATCACCCAGCTTCCCGAATATTACCCCACTAGAGCAGAGGCATCGATACTTCGCAGCAGATCTGCCGATATTGCCAAGCTGATCGGGCCGGGCCGTACCGTGGTGGAATTTGGATCGGGTTCATCGGTCAAGACCCCCTTACTGCTCTCCGCCATTCAGCCATCAGCCTACGTGCCGCTTGATATTGCGGGCGACTTCCTGCGCGCATCGTCGGCCGCGCTGGAAGAGAAATTCCCCGGGCTTCCCGTTTACCCTGTCGAAGCCGATTTCATGCGGCGGGTCGAATTGCCTGGCGAAACTGCATCGCTGCCCAAACTCGGGTTCTTTCCAGGTTCGACCATCGGCAACATGATCGCCCGCACCGCGACCGATCTGCTGCGGTCCATGCGCGAAACCTTGGGGGAAGGCGCATTGCTGCTGATCGGCATGGATCTGGTCAAGGATGAAGAGGTTCTGCTTGCTGCTTACGACGACGCGGCCGGGGTGACAGCGCAGTTCAACCTCAACCTGCTTACCCGCATCAATCGTGAGCTGGCAGGCACTGTTCCGGTCGAATCCTTCCGACACGAAGCACGTTGGAACGACACCTTTGCGCGGATCGAGATGCATCTTGTCGCGAATGAGGACATCTCCTTCACCGTCAGCGAACAGACGTTCAGCATGGTGGCGGGCGAAAGCATACATACCGAAAACAGCCACAAGTTTACGCGTCGTTCCAGCCAGTCCTTGCTGGCCGCAGGAGGGTGGGAGCCCCGGGCGCGCTGGACGGACGAAGACGGGCAATTTTCGCTTTTGCTGGCCGAAGCGTGCGCCCCGCGTTCGGCACCGTGAAACTTCCACGATTGCTGCGCGTTGCGCGATGATGAACGAAGATACGGAAATTGTAATCGTCGGTGGCGGAATGGCAGGGCTATCAGCCGCGACCCGATTGGCCGAATTGGGGCTGGGCGTCATCGTGATCGACAAGGGCAGGGGGCCCGGCGGTCGAATGGCGGCGCGCCGCATTGAAATCGGCGGCGACACCGTCACGTTCGATCACGGCGCGCAGTATTTCACTGCCCGTGAACCGTCGTTCCGCAAAGCTGTAAACGCGTGGGAGGCGGCAGGCGCTGCTGCGCGCTGGCCTGCCGCCGGGGACGACGCGTGGGTCGGCACGCCTGCGATGAATGCTTGCATCAAAGCAATGGCACAGCAGCTGGATGTGCGTTGGGGTATGCGCGCTGAACGGCTTGTGCGCGGGCCGGGCGGATGGCGCGTGGAAGCGGACGGTCAAACCTATACGGCGCGCACCGTGCTGATCGCGGTGCCTGCCGAACAGGCCGCCGTGCTTCTATCCAACGTTGCCCCCGATCTGGCCGCCTTGGCTCAAAGCGTTCAGTCAGCGCCTTGTTGGGCGGTGATGGCGGCGTTTCATACGCCGCTGTCATTTGCGCCGGATACGTTTCGCTCTGACACGGGGCCTGTTAGTTGGGCAGCCCGCAATTGTGCGAAGCCCGAACGCAGCGGGCCGGAAACTTGGGTAATCCACGCGTCCGCATCGCGCAGCCGTACAATCATCGATCTGGCCAAGGAGGATGCTGCGCAGACCGTGTTGGCGGATTTTCATGCTGCGACCGGAACTGCGCATGCCGAAACATTACACCTTGATGCGCATCGCTGGTTGTATGCGCTGCCGCAGGCACGGCGTTGTGAGGGCGCTTATTTCGATACAAAAGTGCAAGTCGGTATGGCAGGGGACTATCTTCACAGCCCACGTGTCGAAGGGGCCTGGCTATCGGGTCGGGTGCTTGCCGAAATCGTGTGTCAGGAACGGGTGGCCAGGATGTCGTAATGATGCCCACGGCCATATTTGGCGAAGTTCGTAAAGCCGGCACCGCGTAGCAAGGCTTCGATATCAGCGGCGTTTGCCCAGCGATTATCGACCTCGTAAAAGATCGCATCGATCCGCGCAAACGCGCGGGTTTTGGTCAATTCGCTGATTACGACGGCTTCAAGACCCTCGACGTCGATCTTCACGAAAAGCGGCAAGTCGCCGGCAAGCAGCGGATCAACAAGTGCAGCATCGATAGTCTGGATTGTCACGCCGCCGCCGGTTTGCGCCTTCCGCCCTGCCAGCGTGGCAGTGCCAGTGTGGCCGGCGGCAACGCTGATCTTAACGGCGCCGACACTGTCCGCGATGGCGAGCCGGTGCAGGATTGTCCGTTCCGCTCCGCCGTTCATAGCTACATTCGCAGCCAGACGTTGATGCGTTGCTGGCACGGGTTCGAAGGCGATAACGCTGCGGCACCGCGGATTTTGCGCAGCGAGCAGCGAATATAGCCCCTGATTGGCGCCAATATCGACAAACACGAAATCATCGCAGCGGCGCAAAAGCAGGTCGGACAGATCGCGGCCATAGGTGCCGAAGATGCAATACCGAAACGTGGTATCCTGCCAGTTCGGCGTCATCAACACACCATAGGCCGACCGCACCGGGCCGCTGCTGCGCGCTGCCGTGATAGGCGACAACGCCGCAGCTTTCCATTTACGCAGCGTTTTGACTACGCCGTACTGCCAGAAATCGCTGAAATTAGCCAAGGGCAGTCTATCCTTTGAGAAAGGCGGTAATTGCATCTGCAGCACGTTCGGCGGAGGGGCGATCAGAGAGCGAAAAGGTCGCGTCGATCAGCGCCCGCTGGATCGGCGCATAGCTCGAATGCGATGCAACTGCAGCATCAATCGCATCGAGCAGTCCAGTTGCGTCATCCAGCACCGGACCAGCCCGCCAATGCAGATAGTTGGGATCATCCTGCCAATCGACGTTATGCGAATTCAGAAAAAGACACGGCCTCGGCGTCCGCAGGAACTCATAGACCTGACTGCTGACATCGCCCAGATAGATGTCGGCGCGGTTGGTGTAGCGCATGTCGCTGCTTGCCGCGCTGGCAATGTCGACATGAATACGCGGGTTGGCGCGGGTTTCGGGGCCGGGAGGAACCACGCGTGCCACGCCGGGCGGATCCACCGTCACGACGCGCTTGCGTTCGAACAGCATCACGTGCGGGGCGAATATCAGGTTGTAGCGATCCTGATTGCGGAAGGCTGCGATGACCGCCTGACCATGCCGAAACCAGCTCGACAATTTGGGCGAGGGGTGGGGGTTGTAAATCACCACAGGGCGTTCGGGCGCGGGGAAGGTGTCTGCAAAGCGGTTGCCGGCGCACAGATCGAACTTTGGGTAACCGACAAGAGCGATTTGGTCAGGCGTCAGTCCAGCTTCTGCGATCAGGCGGTCGCGGATTTTCGGACCCGACACCAACACCAGATCGAAGTCAGCCGATTGCTTGTTGAAGCCGATGGCCCGATCGCCTGCGCCGTGGCGGGTATGGATCAGCTTCAGGTCGGCAAGCTCATAACGTGTCTTAAGCAGAAGGGTCGTTTTTTCCGACACAACCACGGCATCGAAACCGGCAAAAAATTCCAGATTATCGCGATAAACGAGCAGCTTGGTCGCAGGGATCAACCGTTCCAGGGCCCCGGCAAGCATCTGCGAACCGCCGCGTTTCAGGCCCAGTTTCACAATTTCGACCCGCGCGAGCAATCCCGGGTCGGCCTGACGCCTGATCTCGTCCCGGATCGCGTCCCTGACATACGCCAGAGTGACGCGATGCTGACCGCGCGCCGCAAGGGCGAGCGCGATCGGAAGCGAATGGGCCAGCTGGTGTGTCTGGTCGTGATTGAACAGGAAGCAGATGCGCTTCATGCCCCGCTCCAATCAACATACAACCATTCGCCTTGCCGTTTGGCATAGCGGCCAACCAGCACTCCTACATCGGCAAAATTGAGGATCGGCGCATCGCTGGCATGGTCAGTATAGGCTGTGATGTGACAATCTGCTCGGTCGATACCATGCGCGGTCAGCCAAGCCTTCACCCGGTCGATCTTGACGGGGCCATAGTTATTGTGCCCTTCGATAGCCGCGCGCAAGTTCCCGTTTTCATCCCGGCGATGCAGTGTTGCGATACAGGCATCGAAGCCAAGCGCCTGCGCCATCGCGTCGACATAGATTTCGGGCGCAGCGGTTATCAGGATTAACCGGACGCCGTCTGTACGATCCGCAGTGATTTGTGCGATCGCACCGGGCTGAATGTTGCGCGTCAGCTGCTGGGCCACAAACGCATCAATGCGAGGCTGCAGATGCGTGTTGAGGACCTCATCCCCGACCAGAAGCCGCAGGCCAAACTCTTTCAGTGTCTTGCGGCCGTACAGCCTGGCTTTGTAACCGATCATCGCGATGACCCACAAAGGCAGACCGATTAACCGCAGGCGCCATCCGCGCGCCGCCATGTGCGCAAGAAAAGGCGTGAAAGTCGGGGCGCGTGTGACCGTCCGATCAAGATCGTAGAGAGCAATCCGTTGCACAAGATTCAGTCCCGAACCGCCAACAACCGCTCGGCCAGCACATGATCTTCGACCTTGTCGACATCAACGCCCATCCGCCCATCCGACAGCATCACGGGCGCGGCCGTTGCCCCCAGCCTGGCCCCCGCAGCAGCGAGCGCTTGATGTATGGTCATTCGCCGAAGTAGCAGCCTGACCATCAGCGCCGGGCCAAAATGTGCGGCCAGCCGCAGCACCGATTTGCGATCGTGTTCAACACTTTCCCAAAAGGTCAGCACGTTACGGGCCGCGGGGGCAGACAGCGCAAACAGGTTGGCCCCGGTGAAAGCACCGCCTTTGAATGTCAGCCATGTCCGTTTGTTAGCCCCAACGGCAGCTTCGAGCCGTTCGCGCGCGACAAGGCCAACCGACACATCGCTTGTTCCGGAACCCGAGATAAACTCGGCAAGAGTTGCAGGGGTAAGCATGACGTTATCGGCAGTCGTCACCAGCACTGGCAGGCCGATTGCCGGATCGTTCACCGCATCAAGTAACGAACCGCTGATTGTGACGCCCGATACGCGAAACTCGATTTTTGAGTCATTGACCGCCCAGGCCAGATCACGATGGCCTTCCAATTGCGCCGTATTTTGCGCAAGAACGATGATCCGTGCAATTGCAGGCGTATCAGCCAGGGCCATCAACACCCGGCCCGCCATTGCCATGCCCGCAACAGGCACCAGCGCCTTGGCGTCAAGCGCGAAATGCGCGGCGACAGGATCGACGCCGGGCCGCTGTCCTGCCAGCACCAGCGCGGTCCAGCCGTGCGGTTCATCGATCATGGCGGGAAGACCTTAGCGAAAAGCGGGGAGGGCGATGGTTCCCCTTTCAGCGACCACCCATGTTTGTCAACAATCGCCCGCTTCGCCAATCAGGCGCTGACAGGAGCAGGGCAATAGCGTGCAAGGTAATCGCCATGCCCCGGCATCGCCTGAACGAGATAACGGATCGACTTTTCCATTTCGTCCACTTCGCTGCGGGTCGTCGCAGTGTCGAGCGCGTCTGCCATGGCATTGTGACCGTCCATCGTGATCCCCTGGCCCATCATTACGGCTGCCCAGCTGGTTTCGGTGAAAAGTTCATCTTCTTCGCGGAAGATCTGGCCGTTGGCGCGGAAAATCGCGATCTTTTCGCGCAGGGTGTCAGGTACGTCCATGGTGCGGACATAATTCCAGAAATCGGAATCGCTGCGCTGCGTTGCGTTGTAGTGCAAAATAAGGAAATCGCGGATGCGGGCATATTCGCGGCCGGTCAGGCGGTTGAAAGTATCCTCCTGCACCTGCGTAATCCCATCAAGTGACAATAGCGAAATCAGCTTGTCGATCCCTGTGTTGATGAGATGGATCGAGGTCGATTCCAGAGGCTCCATGAAGCCCGCCGCAAGCCCCAGCGCGATTACGTTCTTGTTCCAGAACTTCTTGCGACGACCCGTTGTAAAACGCAGCCAATGGGGCTCGGCCTGTGGCTTTCCTGCGATGTTGCCAAGCAGAATGTCGAGCGCCTGTTGGTCCTCCATATAGGACGAGCAATAAACGTGGCCGTTGCCATTCCTGTGTTGCAGCGGCACCTGCCACTGCCAGCCGGCGCTGTGCGCCGTTGCGCGCGTGAAGGGCGGCGGCGGGCTACCGTCATCGCGCTGACAGGGCAGGGCGACGGCGCGATTGCAGGGGAGATAATGGCTCCAGTCCTCATACCCGGTCTTAAGCGCCTGTTCGATCAGCAAGCCGCGGAAACCGGAGCAATCGATGAACATGTCGCCTGCAAAGTTACGGCCATCTTCCAGCGTGATGCCAGTGACAAATCCGGTTTCGCCGTCCAGAGCCGCATCGACCACCTTGCCCTCATGTCGCATCACTCCGCGCGCTTCGGCAAAGCGGCGCAGGAAAGCAGCGTAGCGACCCGCGTCAAGGTGATAGGCATAATTGACTGGCGGGATGTCGTCGCGCTTGAAATCTTCGGTACGCGCGAATTTTCCGAAATAGGCCGCCATGGTTTCAAGGTTGAACACCTGGATCGGGCGCCTGTCCCCAGCGCGGTTCATGCGGTGCCAGACGTGGTGAAAGCTGATGCCGCCCATCGTGTAGCCATAGGCGCCAAAGGGGTGGATGTAGCTGTCGCCGAGCTTTCCCCAGTTTTCAAACTGGATACCCAGTTTGAAGGTTCCGCCGACCTCGGCCAGCATTTCGCTTTCCTTGACGCCGAGCAGATCATTGAAACCGACGAAGGGGGGAATGGTTGCCTCGCCCACGCCAACAGTGCCGATGGTTTCGGATTCGACAAGAGTGATTTCCACAGCCCGGCCAGCCTTAATACGCGAAAGAGCAGCCGCTGCCATCCATCCGGCAGTGCCCCCGCCGACAATGATAATCCGTTCTATTGTCACGTTTTCCTCGATCCCGATCGGGTCTCTGCGCCCCATGCACCCATGGGATACACCACCCCGGCAACTGTTGCCAGAATGCAATATGAACCTAAGATTACAAGTCTTGAGAACGCTCTCAACTTGCGCTATCACTGACCTGTAATTCGCAGCTACAGACAAGAATCTGTCGCGCGCCATGGGGAGACTTGAAACATCATGAAAATCGCACCTGTTGCGCCACCTCGGCGCCTGTTCGCACTTGGCACCGCATCGGCGTTGGCTATTTCAGTTGCAACCGCCACGCCGGCTCTCGCGCAGGATGCCGATACCGCCGCTGACAACGCTTCGGTTGAGGATGACGACGACACGATCGTTGTCACCGGTTTTCGTGCATCCTTGCAGTCGGCCCAGAACATCAAGCGGCGGGCCGACACGGTTGTTGATGTCATCACCGCCGAAGACATCGGCGCGCTTCCCGACCGTTCAGTTGCCGAAACGCTTCAACGTATTCCCGGTGTGAACATCGGCCGGTTTGAAAAGACATCGGACCCCACGCGTTTTTCGGTCGAAGGCACCGGTGTTATCATTCGCGGTCTGCCCTATGTCAGTTCGCAACTTAACGGCCGTGACATCTTCTCGGCCAATGGCGGTCGCTCGCTCAGCTTCGAGGATGTCTCGCCCGAACTCGTGGGGCGAGTGGAAACCTACAAGAACATCACTGCCGATCAGATCGAAGGCCACATCGCCGGCCTCGTCAATCTGGTTACCCGCAAACCGCTTGACCGGCGCGGATTCCGGATCGCAGGTTCGGTCGAAGCGAATTATGGCGACTTGCGCCAGGAATGGTCGCCGACTGTCAACGTTTTGGTATCCGACACCTTCGAAACCGGACAGGGCACCTTCGGTCTTCAGTTGAGCTATTCGAAGTCGGAGCTGAAAAGCCGCACCGATGCTTCACAGCTGGTCGACTATTGTTACCGCCCCGCCGATCTCAGCGCAGGTTGCGCGCGAATCTTCCCGCTTAACTCGGGCGGGTTCGGGGATGTCCCCAACTTCACGCCGGAAAACTTCCCTCCGGCCAATTCGGTGCTGGTGCCGCAGTTTGCCAACGTGCGTTCCACCACGCTTGACCGTGACCGCGAAGCCTTTTCGGCGGTCGGTCAGTTCGAAACGCTCGACGGTGATCTGGTGATGACACTGGAATTCCTGCGTTCGGAAACCACATTCTCGACTGAAGAATACGCGCTGCTCGGCCGGATCGATGATGGCGTATCGACGAACCAGCCGCGTCCGGGAACGGCCTACGAATTCGACGCGAACGGTAATTTCGTTAGCGGTATTCTCACGCAGAACGTCGGCGATGCTTATGCCAACCCCTTTGGTCGTGGCGGGATCCCGATGGATTCTCTGCGCTTCTTGCGTGAAGCCAATTCGGTGACACAGGACATTTCGTTCGATGCGAAGATGAACTTCTCCGAACGGTTCCGCGGTAAGGTCGAGATGCAGAGCCTGACCTCAGACCTGACCCGCGATGCGGTGTTCGGTGCGCTAAGCACCTGGGCCGACATTGCAATCGATCTGCGCGGCGGAACGCCGGACATTGAGTTTCTTGCACCCGTCGGCGCCCCTGCCGATTACTTCACCAGCGGACTTAACAACTACTACTGGTTCGGTCTTGACGGCCGTGAGAAGAACGAAGGCGAACTGT
The DNA here is from genome assembly GCF_042466465.1 of Erythrobacter sp. R86502. Taxonomy (NCBI): domain Bacteria; kingdom Pseudomonadati; phylum Pseudomonadota; class Alphaproteobacteria; order Sphingomonadales; family Erythrobacteraceae; genus Erythrobacter; species Erythrobacter sp. R86502. The sequence continues at coordinate 478,008 of NZ_JAXHCJ010000001.1, forward strand.
TTACGCTTTCGGGCAGCCTCGAATATGACCTCAGCGACGACGGGTTCTTCCGCCGGGTCGAGATTGGTGGGCGTTGGGCCGCACGCGACCGGATCAACCGCAATACCAACTTCAGCACTTGGGGTAATCTTTCGGCGCCATGGGCAGGCCGTGCCGGCTGCGCACCGTGGAACGAAGGGCCGGGCTGCGCAGCCACCGGCGGGTTCGTGCCGGGTCGTTTCTTCACCGGTCTTCCGGGTCAGGAATTCGCCATCGCGGGCGGTGTTTACGCCGACGAATTCCCCACCGCTTCGGGCTATCGCACGCCATTTGCCGACAATTTCCAGCGCGGCGAGGCGGGAACTCCGATCGCAGGGGGCGGAGCCTTCTTCTACGGCGGCGACGATTTCCTCCAGGAATATCTGGACGGCGTCACTGACCAGCAGTGGGATGCCATCAGCACGCTCGGGCAATCGCCCGAACGTTTCAACCTGGGCGTCAATGGCCGCAGCCGCACGCTGATCGATGGTACGGTTGTCCAGTGTGATACGTTCTGTCCCGGTGAGATTTCGGACGTGACCGAGATTACATCGGCAGCCTATGCCCGCCTCGACTTCGGTGCCGACTTTGACGGGGGTGCTTCGATTTCGGGCAATATCGGTTTGCGGTATGTCCGTACGAACGTCAGCAACAATTCGGTTCTGGCATTCCCTGATCCGGCGCGGTTCGATGCAGTGACCAGCGGCGGCAACGGCGACGGCATTGTTCAGGTGTCAGAAATCACCGCAGCCTGCCTTGGTGCAGGTACGGGTGTACCGCAACAGGCCTTCTGCCAGCTCACCGGCGCCCGTCTCGCCGAATTTGCCGCGCTGCATACCGGCGAGTTGATCCGGGACAACCGCGATATCGATTTTGATCACTTCCTGCCCGCGTTCAACGTCCGTTACGATAATGGCGGCGGGATCGTTGTTCGCGGTGCAGTATCAAAGGGGATCAGTCGTCCCGATCTCAACCTGTTCAACGCCAGCGGCGTGCTCGGGTTCAGCGGGCGTGTGAACGACGGGCCGCTCCTGTCAGTGAGAACAGGCAATCGCAACATCATGCCAACCGAGGCGTGGAATTACGATCTGAGCTTCGAATACTACTTCGCCAATGTCGGCCAGCTTAGCCTTGCGCTGTTTGCGAAGGATATTTCTGGGATCATCTCCAACGGCACGGGGCTGGTAAATTACACCACGCCCGGTGGCACATCGCAGGATGTGATCATCAGTGGTCCGGCAAACGACATTGATGGCACGCTGAAAGGTCTTGAATTCAGTTATCAGCAGACCTTCAATTTCCTGCCGGGCTTCCTCGACGGGCTCGGGACAGCGGTTACTTACACCTACATTGACGCCGGCGATTTCCCGAACCCGAACATCTCGGGGATTGGCTCGCCCTCGGTCAATTCAAGCGGCCAGCCTTTGAACAACGGACCGTTCGGCGGTCAGTTGCCTTTGGCCGGGACGTCGAAGCACACGGTCAATGCGACGCTGTTCTATGAAAAGGGACCGCTGTCGATCCGCACTGCATACAACTGGCGCAGTGATTTCCTTGTGACGCCGCGGGACGATCTCTTCCCGTTCTCGGCGATCTACCAGGATGCCGGCGGCCAGCTTGACGGGACGATCTTCTACAGCGTGACCCCGAACATCAAGCTGGGTGTGCAGGGTGTCAACCTGCTCGACGAAACCACTGAGCTGTCAACAGTGGTCGATTTCGACGGGACGCGTACGACGTCAGCGGTGTTCCGCAACGATCGGCGCTTTACCTTCATCGCCCGCTTTAACTTCTGATGCGCGATACGGCGTGACAATAACAAGGCGGCGCAAGGCGGAAACGCTGAGCGCTGCCTTTTTCCAACCGCATCAAGTTACTGTCCAATGGCGGCGGATTGAATTGCGTTGATGATAAATGTCCGGTTGGCCGAGTATTGTCGGACGAAAACCAGGGCTAGGGGGTTGCAGTAGCGGGTTTTCCTGCGCAACTCCTTGTCACAGGATCCGACGCCATCTTTGGCTGTATGGATCCTGTCACCGGCAGAACATGTGCCGGGTAGGCGTGTGCAGTAACAGGCGGGGCAGGGACCGAAAGACAATGGCGCGGATGCGCAAGACGGTCACGATCAGAGACGTCGCAGAAGAAGCCGGTGTATCGCTTCAAACCGTAAGCCGGGTGGTCAATGGCGGGCCGAACGTCCGCCCCCAGCTTCGCGACAAGGTGCGGGCCGCGATCGATCGGCTTGGGTATGTCCCCAGCCTCGCGGCACGGCGCATGAGCGGTTCGCGGTCCTATATCATTCTTGCCATCAATGACCGCGAACGCACGTTGGAAGACTGGCGTGAACGACGGGGCACCGACTGGGTCGACCAGATGCTTCTCGGAGGCATTCTAACTTGCAGCCAACACGGCTACAGGATGATGGTCGAACTAGTTGATACCCGTTCCGATCACGTGGAACGCGAATTGGGGGCGGCGCTTTCAGCCCTTCAACCCGACGGCGTTATCTTGACGCCTCCCCACTCGGAAAATCATCTAATTACAGCTCTTTTGGCAGAGCGCGGCATTCCGTTTGCGCGTATCGGATCGAACGCGTCAGGGCCAGGTATTGCACTGACGATGGGTGATGAGGGCGCTGGTTTTCTAGCCACATCGCGGCTGGTTGAGCTGGGGCATCGAAGGATCGCTATGATCGCCGGTCCATCAACTTACAGCCTTAGCGGCTGGCGCATCGATGGTTGGAAACGTGCGATGACCGAGGCCGGTTTGCCGCAGGATGGGCTGCTGGAAGTGGGAGATTTCGGCTATGCTTCAGGCACCCGTGCTGCGCGTGCCTTGCTTGACCGAAACCCGGATCTCACCGCGATCTTGGCGTCCTCAGACCAGATGGCACTGGCTGCTCTTGAAGTTGCGCGAGAAAGGGGGTTGTTCGTGCCGGAAGATTTATCGGTAATCTCTTTCGATAACACTCCGATTGTCCGCTACTCGCAGCCGCCGCTTTCTGCGGTTGACCAACCAATCGCCGAAACGGTGAGCCGCGCGGTTGAGCAGCTGATCGCGCGGGCGCCTGACAACGACGACGATGCTGTCATTGAAGTTGCGGCACAATTGGTTGAAAGATCCTCCACGGCGCCGCCGCGGCAGGCACCGGCTTGACCGCGCGCGACGCTATTACAACCCCACATCGCCAGCCGCGCTGGTTTCTCACGCTGTTTGCGCTCGCTGCGGCAGGAGGCGCTGTTGCCTATGTGCCGCTTCTGACGGTGTTGTTGCCACAGCGGATCGCGGATCTGCAAGGCGGTGAGGATGTGGCTGCGCTGGCGAAGGTCATCTTTCTGGGCGCGGTGGCTGCCAGTATCGCCAACATTGGCGTTGGAATTTTAAGCGATCGCAGTCGCACCCGGCGACCCTTCATTCTCGTGGGGCTAATTGCTTCAAACCTGGCGCTGATCGCCATCGGAGGTGCGAGCAGTGTGGCCGAAATCATTGGATTGGTGATGGTGTGGCAGGTGACGCTTAACCTGATGCTGTCACCGCTGATGGCATGGGCGGGGGATTGTTTTCCAGACCAGCAGAAGGGTGTGCTTGGGGGCGCGCTTGCCCTGTCACCGGCGCTGGGGGCTATAGCGGGATCGTTGGTGACGCAGGCCGGACTGATTGCTCCGGGAGCGCGGCTGGAACTTGTCGCGATTATTGTGACGGGGCTGGTTCTGCCTGCGGTTGCGTTGGGCAAGGGCAAGGTGCAGCCATCGTTGATGTTAGCGGCTGATCGCCCCGCCACGCGAGAGCCCCTTCGCGAACGGGTGGTGCTGCGGATGTGGACTGCCCGGCTGCTGGTTCAGGTAGCGGAAGGCGGCATGTTTGCTTTTCTTTTGTACTGGCTGCGATCACTATCGCTTGGTTATCCCGAAAACGGCGCAGCCAATATCTTCAGCATTGTCTTAATCTGCTCGGTGCCGTTGTCGCTGATGCTGGGGCGCTGGTCGGACCGTCACCACCGGCCTATCGTGCCGCTTGTCGCAACCGCGGTGGTATGCGCCTGCGGAATGCTGCTTATGGCCGCTGCAGACGATCTGCGCGCAGCAATCACAGGTTATGTTATGTTTGCTGTTGCAGCGGCGATATTTCTGGCTTTGCACTCGAGCCAGACTTTGCGCGTGCTTCCTGCACCGCAGCACCGTGCCCGCGATCTGGGCATGTTCAATCTCACCAATACCGTCCCGGGTATGGTGATGCCTTGGCTGACCGTGTTGCTGGTGCCGCGCTTTGGCTACGACGCGCTGTTTGTCCTGTTTGCTGTGTTGTCGCTGACAAGCGCCGCGATGTTGGCGGCGCTCATTCGCCGCGTCCCCCGCCGCGCTTGATACTTGCCAAAGCCCATTACCAGCGGCATAGTTTGATAACGTTCACAAGTATTTTTCAGTCTTGGGAGGGACTGCGGGAATGGCACGGAATTGGATCGGCAAACTGGCCCGCGGCGCGGCCTTGGCGGGGCTTCTGGCCGGATGTAACGCTGCACCGTACCTTCGTTCGGCAGGTCAAACCGGTCCTGCTGCAACGGCCGAACTTGCTCCGGAGGCATTGCTTGCGCGAATGAGCCTTGAACGCAAGGTTTCGCAATTGGTGATGCCTGACATAGGCGCAATTACGCCAGATGATGTGCGCAGCTACCGGTTCGGCACGATTTTAAACGGCGGAAATTCCGGACCCTACGGCAATGACAAGGCGCCCGCTGCGGATTGGTTGAAGCTTGCGGACGAATACTGGGCGGCATCCACCGCGCCGCTGCCCGATGGCGAGCCGGCGATTCCCGCTGTATGGGCCACCGACGCCGTGCATGGCCACGCGAACGTGATTGGCGCGACCATTTTCCCTCACAATATCGGTCTTGGCGCTACTGGCGATGCAGACCTGGTCCGGCGCATCGGTGCGGCGACCGCGGTTGAAATCGAAGTGACCGGCATAGACTGGACTTTCGCCCCCACCATTGCGGTGGCGCGGGATGATCGCTGGGGCCGGACGTATGAAAGCTATTCCGAAGACCCGGCGCTCGTCAGCCGGCTTGGCGCCGCTATGGTTGAAGGCCTTCAGGGGCGTCCGGGCGAACCCGGCTTTCTTGGCACGGGTAAGGTCGCGGCTACAGCGAAGCATTTCTTCGGCGACGGCGGCACCGCGCAAGGCGTTGATCAGGGGGATGTCAATGGCGACCTTGAGGATTTGATGGCAGTGCATGCAGCGCCTTATCCCGCTGCGATCGGTGCCGGGGTCGTCAGCGTCATGGCGAGCTTCAATTCGATCAACGGGAACAAGATGCACGGCAATCGCCCGCTTCTGACCGACGAATTGCGCGGCAGGCTTGGTTTTGGCGGTCTTGTGGTTGGTGACTGGAACGGCCACGGACAGGTCAAAGGATGCACGAATGCCGATTGTGCGCAATCGTTGTTGGCAGGACTTGATGTCTACATGGTGCCCGAAGACTGGAAGGCGCTGCATGCCAATCTTGTCAAACAGGTCCAGGACGGAACCATTCCGATGGCTCGGCTTGATGAGGCCGTTCTGAGAGTGCTGCGTTTAAAGCAAAAGCTCGGCGTTCTGGAAGGCGAAGTGACGCCTTCGGCTCGGGCGCTGGGCGGCAAATGGGATAGGCTTGGCTCCCCCGAACATCGCGCCATCGCACGCGAAGCCGTGGCAAAATCACAGGTGCTGCTCAAGAATAGCGGCGTCCTGCCTTTGAAACCGGGCGCACGCATCGAGGTGGCAGGCGCCGCCGCGGACAATATCCCGCAGCAGGCCGGAGGCTGGTCGATCACCTGGCAGGGAGGCGGTGATCTGACGGATGCCGATTTTCCGGGGGCGACGTCAATTTACGACGGCATCGCTGCAGCGGCCAAAGCCGGAGGCGGCGAGGCCGTGCTGGCATCCCGGACCAACATAAGCACTGCACCAGATGCGGCCATCGTGGTGTTCGGTGAGGAACCATACGCCGAATTCGTGGGCGATCGTAGAGATCTGGCGTTCCGCGATGAGGAAGGGCTCAATCTGCTCAAATCATATCGCGCTCGCGGCATTCCGACGGTGGCTGTGTTCCTGTCAGGTCGCCCCATGTGGGTAAATCGAGAGCTCAATGCCGCCGATGCCTTTGTCGCGGCGTGGCTTCCCGGCAGCGAAGGCGCAGGGGTTGCCGACGTATTGTTTGGTGTACGTCCTGCCAGTGGCCGCTTGTCCTTCAGTTGGCCCGCATCCTGTGACGGAGCGCCGCTAAACGGACCTCAAGGCGCACTGTTCCCTTTAGGTTATGGCCTTGAGCTCAACGTCGCAGAACCTTTCGTTCAGCTGGACGAAACCTGCAATGCGCTGGCGAACGATGCAGGCGCTGTCTGGTTTGCCAATGGCAAGCTCGGCGCGCAGGTCCAGGCTGTGGCGGACAATGCGCTGCTTCCCGATCTTCGCGGCACTGGCAATGGCATCACGGCTTCGGGTGTTGATCGCGGGGCGCAGGAAGATGCGCGGCGGATTACGTTTTCACCAGGCGCCAAACTGACCCTGACCGGCCCCGATAATAGCGCGGCCTGGCGGATCACCTATCAGGTGACAGCGCGCCCTGAAGCGCCGTTCACGGTAACTGCGGGAGCGCAGTCGCTCGACATAACGCAAGGTCTGTCTGTAGCCGAAGGCAAGGGCTGGCGCGAAATGGTGTTGACCTCGACTTGTCTGACCGAAACCGGCGGCAAACTGACGTTGGCATCAGACGCCCTTTTCACGCTCCAGATAAGTGACATTGTACGGGATGAAGGCGCAACTGACGCGGAGTGTTCATTCTAGGTGGGCTCGTTGCCCGATGGCGTTCAAGTCCTTGCGACGGTTCGCCACCGGGAGCCCAAGGGGCTAGGGGGTGACGATGTCGAAACCCTGCGGCATGGGATCAAGCGCATTCATCAGCGCCTGAAGCGCACTTCGATCGCCTTCAATGACCAGTCCACCCCGCTCGACTGCGGCAACAGGTTGCTTCAGGAACATCAGCCCCAGAAGCAATGCCCTTGATCCGCGCACGGTCACGTCAGGCGAAGCCGGAAGCGTCCCCACACGGCCGATCATCGCCGCCCCATTTGCCGCAATTGTCGCATGTTCGCCGCGATCGGTTAGTTCAATAGCCACGGTCAGTGCTTGCTTTCCGAAACGTTCGGGCGCGAAGCGCGTCGCGGCGGAATCAAGTAATTCCTGCGTGGACAATGCCGCAATAAGATCCGTACTTTGCGCAGCATTTGCAGCCGGACGGTTTTGCACAAGATCATTGGCTGCGGCGAGAAATTGGTTACGCCAAATCGCGCTTTGTGCCTGATAGCCTTGCTGGCGGTAACTTTTCGCCAGCATGGCTTTTGCCGTCTGATCATCGGGAACCGCGAAGACCAGATTCTGGAGCAGATCGGAAGCCCAGCGATAATCGCCGGCCGTCATCGCGGCGTCTGCCAGTGCCATTGTGCGATCCGCACCGCCTAGCGCGTCTACCAGTTTTTTGGCCCTCACTATCGGCGGGTGGGCATGAAGGTTGGCGGGAACTGCATCGTACCAACCAAGATAAAATTGATAGATCGCCTTGGCGTTGTGGCTGACGGTTCCATAGTAGCCTTTCGTCGACCATTCGCCCGCCAAACCGGGAGGAGAGGCCGTTTCCAGCGCTTCAGCGATTTCATGCATTGTTTCGCCGCGGTTCATGCGTCTCACGGTCTGATCGTGGAGCCAACGGTAATTGTCCCGCTGCTCACCTAGCCATGCCATTCCCGTCTCGCGCCCGAAAATGGGCCAGCAATGGCTGGACACCACTGTATTACTCTGCGGTGCGTAGCGGATGGCCGCCTCATCGAGATATTGCGCCCAAGCCCGCGCATCGCGCACCTTGGCGCCGCGGGGCGTAAGGATGTTGTGCAAGGTACACGTCGCAATTTCGGCAATCAGGAAGGTTTTTTCGGGCACAACGAAGACATTGAGTTCAGCCGGCGCTTCGCTTCCGGACACGATCTGGAATTCCAGATGGACACCGTCCACGGTTCGCGCCTCACCCGTGGACGATATGGTTGCGTTGGGTGCTATTAGCGACAAAGTGCCAGCCGACACTGCCGTGCCGATCCCACTGCCCATCTGCCCCGTTGCACCCGGCATGATCCCGGTCCCGAATTGATACGCGGCGCGCCGTAGCATGGCACCCCCAGCCATGATGTTTTCTGACGTGGCTTCTGCCATGAAACCCTCGGGTGCGATCACGGTCACACGGCCAGATGTTGCGTCCTCCGGGACGATCACGCCGCGTACGCCGCCGAAATGATCAGCATGGCTGTGCGAGTAAATAACCGCGCTGACAGGGCGTTGGCCAAGCGTCTGATTAACCAGTTCCAGCGCTGCGCGAGCTGTTTCGACACTCGTAAGCGGATCAATGATGATCCATCCGGTTTCGCCGCGGATGATTGTCATGTTTGACAAATCGAACCCGCGAACCTGCCATATGTTCGATGTAACCTGATACAACCCGTGATGTTTCAGGTGCGTCATGTGCCGCCACAAACTGGGGTTTACGGTATCGGGTGCAGGGCCTTGCACAAAATCATAGGCCGCAAGGTTCCATACCGGCTTTCCGCCAAAGCCCAGGATCACCGGTTCAGCACGTGTGGCGAGGAACCCGCGGGTTGAAAATGCAGCGTCACGCGCACCTTCTGCCGGTAGTTGCGCCAACGTTTGCCCTTGCACCGCGCGCGTTCCTTCGCTGGCCTCGATACTTGTGTCCTGCGCATGCGCGCTGGCCAAGGTTGCCGTGACAAATGCGAATGTCGCTCCGGCGCGCAATCCCGCGATGATCATCCTGTTTGTTACTCCCCTTCACCCGGTACGATGATGCCTTGCTGGAAAGGTGGTTGCAAGCACGGCCTAGACGCAGGCGAGGGCCTAAATCTTCCGTAAGGAAGGGATGCTGCGCAGTCTTGGTCTTGTCCTATGAGACGGGACTGTTTGGGATATACTGAGCCGGCAAAACTGCAGTACCATGTTCAAGTCTCGCGCATTGAAGGACGAAACGCCAATTCGTTCCATTGGTGAAAGGCCGCACGAATGCCCAGCCGTGAAATAGTTGCAAATGAACTGGCCCACATGTTGCGCCAGATCTCCCATTCGGATCGCATTCGCTTACTGCTTAAACTGCAATCGGGCGATCAGGCCGTGAATGATCTGGGAGAGATATCGGGCATATCGCCCACCCGGGTATCACAGCATCTCGGCGTCTTGCGGGCCATTGCTCTGGTCGAAACAACCATTGACGGACAGAAGCGGGTTTATCGGCCGGCTCAGCCTGAAATGGCGCTGTGGTTGATTGATGGTATCAATTTCATCGCGCATCGTCTGAGCCGCGCCACGGCTGAAGACATCAGCTATGCCAAACGTTTGTGGCAGTCGGAGGCAGCCAGAACCAAAATCTAGGCTGCCTCCGAAATCGAGAGATCAAGCGACGGGGCGTACCATCAGCCCGGGAATCTCGGTCTTGCTCGGGTCGTCCGAACGCCGGCCATACCGTTCGACCAGATCGCTCCATTCCACAATCAGCGAACCGCCAGTGGACTGGTGCAGCTTCTCCCAAGAGGACAACATTTCAAGGCAGGCATGATCGATGTAATCGAGCTTCTCGACGTGAATGTGTACCTCTGAACCAAACGGCGAACTTTCCAGCGATTTGCCCAGCTGCGGGATCGAGAAAAAGGTTGCCGAACCTGTCATCCACAGGTCGACGCGATTGGCAGCTTCGTTGTATTCGCGCCGGATATCGAGATGCGAGAAGGTGTAGACGAGTTTCAGCGTCGCCAGCACAAAGCCAAGAATCACACCGCTCAACAAATCAATGAACACTACGCCCAGCAGCGTTGCAAAGTAGATTACAAGTTCCTGCCGACCAAATTCGGCAATTTTGCGAATTTGCGCGACGTTGACCAGCTTGTAACCGGTGTAAACCAGGATCGCGGCAAGAACCGACGTGGGGATCGCGTTAAGGATGAAGGGGAAGGCAGCGACCGCCAGCAGCAGCCAGACACCGTGCATGATAGCCGAAATCCGGGTTGTGGCACCGGCTTCCACGTTGGCTGAAGACCGCACGATCACGCCCGTCATAGGAAGCGCACCAAGACCGCCGCAGATCATGTTGCCAATGCCTTGCGCCCGCAATTCCTTGTCGTAATCCGTCCGCACGCCAACGTGCATCTTGTCCACCGCAGTTGCACACAAAAGCGTTTCTGCGCTGGCTACAAATGCGAAGACTAGGCCCAGCGTCAGAATGTCGGGGTCAGCAAGGCCCGCAAATGCCTCACTAGTGGGAATGTTAAGTCCACCGGCCAGCGTTTCGGGCAGGTTGACCAATGTAATTGGCAGCGAAAAGACCATCGCAAATACAGTGCCGACGATCACACCTAGCAGCGGGCCAGGGATCAGCGATAGCGACTTGGGCTTGAACTGGTTCCACAACACGATGGTAGCGATGGTGACGATCCCTGCCATGGCTGCAAGGTGATGCACAGAACCGTCTGCGGGGAACACCTTGATAATTGCTTCAGGGATTGCAGCGATATTGAGCAGTCCGTTTGCACGCGGAGCATCGTCGAGCATGACATGAAGCTGGGAGGCAAAGATTAGCACACCGATCCCCGCCAGCATCCCATGAATGACCGAAGGTGAGATTGCGCGGAACCACTGACCAAGCTTGAACACACCGGCCATCAACTGCAACGCGCCCGCGATCAGCCCTACCACACCGAGCATGATGAGGCCGTGTTCCTGAACAAGTTGGTAAACCAGCACGGCCATGCCCGCTGCAGGCCCACTAACTTGCAGAGGCGAACCGGCAATCGCGCCGACCACCACTCCTCCTACAATTCCGCTGATCAAACCTAGCGCGGGGGGCGCGCCGGAAGCGATGGCCACACCCATGCACAAAGGCAAAGCAACAAGAAACACCACGATCGACGCAAGAAAATCGCGTCCTATCACAGCTGAGGTCAATTTATCGGCAGTCGGCGCTCGCATCGTTTGGCTTTCCAAAACGGAGGATCAGGGTTTAACCGCGGAGGGAAGATTCACGCCTGTCAGGCTCCTTCTTCGCCCATGATTTCGAGCAATTCACTGGCATAACGTTCTTCAACCGAAATCCAGCTGTCGGTGTCTTCATTGTAAGCTGACACTTCGCCAGTCTTGATATCGTAGACCCAGCCATGAAGCTTCACAGCCCCTTGCGCGAGCGCGACCGCAACGGTCGGGTGGGTTTTCAAGTGCTGCAACTGAAGCATGACATTCTGTTCAAGCAACATGCGCATCTTCCCGGTGTCGTCGAGATCTGTCCCCAGAGCGTCTACGATATCAACCGCGCCTTGTGCATAGCCGAGCCATTCGCGGACGTGGGGCAATGTCGTCAGGCCATCCCGGTTCATCGCGCCCTTCATTGCGCCGCATTCGGTGTGGCCGCAGATCACGATATGCGGGATCTTCAACGCACCGATGGCAAATTCGATCGACGCCGTCATTCCGCCGGTTTGATTGGTGTGCGGGGGGACAATATTGCCCGCATTGCGACAAATGAACAGCTCACCTGGATCGGTCTGGGTGAGCATGGCGGTTTCGATTCGGCTGTCAGAGCAGGTAATGAACAGCGCCTCGGGGCTCTGACCTGCGCTCAACTTTTCGAAAAGTTCGGCCTTGCCGGGAAAGATGTCGCGTTTGAACTTGACCACACCGTGGGCAAAATGGGGCATCGGGGATATTCCTTCTTAATAGGATGTTTTGACATCGTTCGCACTCCACAAGGCGCGAGCGGCATCGATATGGTCAGCTTCTGCCAATCGGGCGCGGATATCGACGAAGGGCAGGGCTTCGAGAATCCAGTCGGCCAGATGCGGATGAGAAAGCCGGTAGAAATGCGACCGGCCATCGCGCCGCTCTTCGACCAGCCGCTGGGCGCGCAGTTGCGAGAGGTGCTGGGACACGCGAGTGGCGGGCAAATGAAGTGCCGCGGCCAATCCCGTTACGTCCCGTTCGCCGTTGCGCAACTCTTCAATCAGTCGCAGTCGATCGGCATGAGCGAGCAACTTCATGAGATCGGCAAGTTCCCGCGAGACAATCAACCTGCTTGGCATCGTGTTCTCCGACGCCTGCAAAGTTTTGCAGGCTTGCACGTTCATGCATATGAGAGTTCATATCACCGGTCAACAATTCGCCGTCGCATCGTTGTGTCTCAAGGATGGCATGCGCCAATTGCATGATTGATGCATTCTGAGCGAGTGACAGCCTGCGCATAGTATGGTGTCAAAGCTTCAGTTAGGCCGCAAATCAGGGACCGGGTTATGAATTTCGAGCTTTCCCATGAACACGCAATGCTCAAAGATCTCGTGGGCAAGTTCGTTCGCGATCAACTGACACCAATGGAAAGCACTGTAATCGCCCGCGAGAATCTAGGGCAAGGCACCTATTTGACTGCAGAAGAAACCGCCGCGGTCGATACCGTCAGCCGCGAGCTGGGATTATGGGGATTGGACGCACCTGAAGAGGTGGGCGGGATGAACCTGCCGATGGTGGCAATGGTGGGTGTCAGCGAGGAACTCGGAAAGACCGTGGTTCCCTATTATCTTCCCCCCGATTCGCCCAATCTGCGCATGCTGATGGTCGCCGCTGACGAACGCCAGCGGCAAGCGTATCTGGAACCTTATGTGCGCGGCGAAACCATCAGCGCGATTGGCATATCCGAACCCGGTGCTGGCGCCGATCCCCAGCGTATGGTCACCTCGGCCGTGCAGGATGGCGATGACTGGATTATCAATGGTCGCAAGATATGGATTACCAAAGGAGCTGAAGCGGATTTTACAATCCTGATGGCTGTCACCGATAAAAATCCAAACGGCAGAAATGGCATGTCCGCCTTTCTTGTCGATCGTGATACCCCCGGTTTTAACGTCCTGCGCAAGATCCCGATGATCGATGGCACCGCAACCTACGAAATTGCGCTGGACGATTGCCGGGTGCCGGGTTGGAAGCTGCTTGGCACTCGCGGGCAGGGCTTTGCGCCGATGCAGGTGCGGCTGGGAACGCGGCGGATTGAAATGGCATCATGGGCAATCGGGATGGCTCAGCGAGCATTGGACATGATGATCGACTATGCGCCGCAGCGCACAACGTTCGGTAAGCCTCTGTCAGCGCGCCAGACCGTGCAGAACTGGGTAAGCGATGCCGCAACGAAGATCCATGCGATGCGCTTGATGACGTATGACTGCGCGTGGAAAATCGATGAAGGCCGTGACACCCGCAGCGAAATCTCCATGATCAAATCGTTCTGTATCGAAAGCGCCTACGACATTGTCGATCATGCGATGCAATTGTATGGCGGCATGGGGATGACCCGCGAGCTGCCACTGTATCTCATGAGCAACAAGCTACGCACGATGCGGATCTATGACGGACCGAGCGAGATACACGACTGGGTCGTAGCCCGTGGGTTGCTCGGCACTTACGAATGATGCGGGCTATGAACGATTGGCTTCTTGATGCCCGCACCGCGTTGATCGCTGCGAAGGTATATTGCGAAGCTGTACGCGGTCAGGTTGCGCGCGCGGTTTCATCAGGGGGAGTAGTAGACCCTGTTGCCATGACGCGCGAACAGCACCGTGTTCACGGCTTTGCATGGATAGCTGCCAGTCTGGCCGCGCTTGATGCCACCTTGGATTGGGCGGTTCGCACGCAAGCCGCGGGGCGGTTTGGTGACGCAGAGCAGCTGGTGCTGCAGATTGGCTTTGGCGAATATCTCGCGCAGATTGCTTACGCCCTTCCCATGAGCGCCAACGAAGTCGTGCGCCCTTCGGTGTTTGCGACCGAAGCTGATGCCCTCCATTTTGCAGCGCAGCCTGCCGTTGCCCGCTTTCTGAGTGAAGGAAATACGCCAGCAACCCGCGCCGCGTTAACGGCCTTGCTTGAACAAGGGGCGCGGCCTTGCGACGCCTTGGGTGACGACGTGCTCGATCAGATACGCGATCAAATGCGCGCGTTTACATCCGCAGCCATCACGCCGCACGCACACGAATGGCATCTTGCCGATATGCTCATACCCGACACCGTGATTGCCGATATGGCCGCGCTCGGCGTGTTCGGTGTATGCATTCCCGAACGGTACGGCGGGTTGGGCCTCGGCAAACTGGCGATGGCTGTTGTGTCCGAAGAGCTTTCACGCGGCTGGATCTGTGCAGGGTCATTGGGAACACGTTCGGAGATAGCCGGCGAATTGATTGCAGAAAACGGGACGGACGAGCAAAGGGCCCGGTTCCTGCCCAAGATTGCCGATGGCTCCTGTTTGCCCACTGCGGTGTTTACCGAGCCAGATACGGGCAGTGACCTGGCTTCGGTCTGGACAAGGGGGGAACAGCAGCCCGATGGAAGTTGGCTGGTCACAGGCGCAAAAACGTGGATCACTCACGCAGCGCGTGCGGATTTGATGACGCTCCTGGTGCGCACCGATCAGGATACCAAGGGATATGGCGGGCTATCGATGTTGCTTGCCGAAAAAACACGCGGGACCGAAGGGACGCCATTTCCCGACCCTGGCATAGACGGCAGCGAAATCGCAGTGCTCGGCTACCGCGGCATGAAGGAATATGCGCTTGGGCTGGACGAGTTCGCGGTGAAATCCGACGGTCTGCTTGGCGCAGCGGAGGGGCAGGGTTTCAAGCAACTGATGCGCACCTTTGAAGGCGCGCGGATACAGACTGCGGCGCGTGCCATTGGCGTGGCGTCGAACGCGTTTGAACTGGCCATCGATTATGCGATGGGCCGGAAGCAATTCGGACAGGCGCTGATCGGCTTCCCACGCGTTGCTGACAAGTTGGCGATGATGGCGACTGAGATAGTGATGGCGCGCGAACTTACTTATGCCGCTGCTCGCGCAAAGGACGCCGGGGCGCGGTGCGACATTGAAGCGGGAATGGCGAAACTTCTGGCAGCCCGTACAGCATGGACCGCGGCTGACAACGCGGTTCAGATCCATGGGGGCAACGGTTATGCTCTTGAATATCCGATCAGCCGTGTTCTGTGTGATGCGAGAATTCTCAACATCTTCGAAGGCGCGGCTGAGATTCAGGCGCAAGTAATCGGCCGCGGACTTCTAGCCGCGCTGCCCACATCTTCAGCAGGTTAAAGCACGCGGCGATAGGTCGGTTCGGCCACTCTCGCCTGAACCGGATCTGCGCACATTGCGATCTTGAGATCGACGTGGCGAGGGCGTGAGCCGCGCAGCTTCAGAAGCCGAGACACCCGTCGTTTGAGATCATGGGGTTCGAACGGTTTGGTCAGAAAATCCTGAGCGCCTGCATAGATGGCCTGGAACGCGTCCTGTTCACCGCTCATGGCCGTGAACATGATCACAGGCAAATCGTAGAGTATTGGCGAACGGCGCAAGCGGCGCAGCAGGGTCATCCCAGATTCGCCTGGCATCGATTGGTCGAGCATCAGGATATCGGGCCGCTTGCGGTGAACGCAGTTCCAGGCCGCAGATGCACTTGTCACCCATCCGCACGCATGGCCGGCGTCAATCAATACTTCGCTGGCCAGTTCGGCGATCAACTCGTCATCATCGGCTATCAAAATTCGGGCCATTGGCAGGGGCTTCATGCTGAATGGTGATGGGAAATGCCTCATTAACCGTCAAAGCCTTCCGCCCGGGTTGGCCATGCCCCCCGCAAAGGCCCCTAGGCCCTGCCTTGCCACTGCCTTGCCCCTGCTTGGCAGGGATGTAATGGGCTTTGTCATGACCAACGATTCTTCTGAAACTCCCCTGCGACCTGCGCGCATCGGTTCGTTCTATGTCACGCAGGGCATTCACAATCTGCGCGATTATGGTGGTTATCCGACCACTGAAGGCGGGCGCGTGCAAAGCGGTGTGTTGTTTCGGTCAGGACAGCATATGGACGCTTCAGTGTCCGACCTCGAACTGCTCCACACGCTGAATATCCGTACGGTGATAGACCTCCGCGGTGTCAGCGAGCGTCAGGGCTTTCCCTGCAGACGGCATCCGAACTTTGCCGCGCAAGTGATTGCCTACGAAGGGGAAACAAGCAATTCACCGCCGCATGAAGGTGGCGGCGGGACAATTACGATGACCCGGGAAAAGGCTCGCGAACGCATGCTGGCGGTCTATACGCGCATGCCTGTGAATCCCGCGATGATCGATATGTTCAGCCGGTATTTCATCGCGCTGGACGAGAACGAAGGTGGCAGTCTGGTACACTGCTTCGCAGGGAAGGACCGGACAGGAATTGCGGTCGCCCTGCTATTGCATACCCTCGGTGTGCATCACGACGACATTGTCGGTGAATTTCTTCTGACAAATGCGGCGCCCACCCGCGAAATTCTCGAACGCCAATCCCTGCCGCGAATGCAAGCCCATTATGGAGAGATTGAAGACGGGGCCTTGCATAATCTAATGGGTGTTTTGCCGGAATATATAGATAGATACATGGCGGAGATCGCACGAATTCACGGTTCGGTCGATGCGTATCTGACGGCAATTTTAAATGTCGATAGTGCAAGAAAACAGCGTCTCAGAACCAAGCTGCTGGCGTGACAATCGCCGCGATTATCCCCATATCGCACCCCTGAAAATTCACCAGAGGCACTACCATGGCGACCCATACCACCAAGATGCTCATCATCGGTTCCGGCCCTGCGGGCTACTCGGCTGCGATCTACGCGGCGCGTGCGATGCTGGAACCGATTGTCGTTCAGGGATTGCAGCCTGGCGGACAATTGACGATCACGACAGATGTCGAAAATTACCCCGGTTTTCGCGACGTCGTGCAAGGCCCATGGCTGATGGAGGAAATGCGCCAGCAGGCAGAACACGTAGGCACGCGTATGATGTGGGATACCATCGTAACGGTCGATCTGGACCACGGCTCGCCTTTCCGCGCCATTGGCGATAGCGGTGATGAATACATTGCGGATTGCGTGGTGATCTGCACCGGTGCGCAGGCAAAATGGCTGGGCGTCCCGGGCGAGATGGAGTTGGGCGGCAAGGGCGTGAGCGCCTGTGCCACATGCGATGGTTTCTTCTACCGCGGGAAAACCGTGGCGGTCATTGGTGGCGGCAACACCGCAGTTGAAGAAGCGTTGTACCTTACCAACCACTCCGACAACGTGACCTTGATCCACCGCCGCGATAGCCTTCGTGCCGAGCGGATCTTGCAAGAACGGCTGTTTGCCAATCCCAAGATTACAGTGCTTTGGAACAAGGCTGTCGACAGTTTCGAGGCGGGGGCCAATGGTATGCTCCATCACCTCGCCTTGACGGACACTGTTACGGCCGAGGCATCGACGCTTGAGGTCGATGGCGCTTTTGTCGCGATTGGGCATGCGCCTGCGACATCGCTGTTTGCAGGCAAGCTGCCAATGGACGACAACGGCTACCTTCTAACCGAGCCGGGTACGCCCAAGACCGTCATTCCTGGCGTCTTTGCCGCAGGAGATGTGACCGACCATGTCTATCGCCAAGCTGTGACGGCAGCGGGAATGGGCTGCATGGCTGCGCTCGACGGCGAACGTTTCCTGGCTGCACGGCAACACGCCGTGCATGAAGCGGTAGCGGCGGAGTAAAGCTCCGCCGCTACTTTAGTAGGTCAGAATATTGCC
Organism: Erythrobacter sp. R86502; assembly: GCF_042466465.1. NCBI lineage: Bacteria > Pseudomonadati > Pseudomonadota > Alphaproteobacteria > Sphingomonadales > Erythrobacteraceae > Erythrobacter > Erythrobacter sp. R86502. Next base: position 495,711 of record NZ_JAXHCJ010000001.1, read on the forward strand.
AACGCGGCGTGCAGGATCAGCGCCATCAGCACAAGCGTTGACAGCGCAAACAAGGCAAATCGCACAATTACACGGTTTACGGTCGCCTGCACAATGCTGTGCGCTACCCGCAACACGACATACGCCCATGCGAGCAAGGTGTTGAAACCATCGCCTTGGCCAACAATCGCAAGCACAATAGCCACTGCATAAAACACCGTAGGTGCTTCGTGCAAATGGTTGTAATTATCGGCTTTCCAACTCGCGGTATCGGGCAGTTTGGAGCGCAGGCTTGCGCCATCGCTGCCGACAAGCGTCTTGGCGTCGATCCCCGCAGCATTCATCGCCGGAATGCGGGTTGCGTACATCCAAAGCCACATCACCATCGTCCACGCCAGAAGCGCCACCACGGGCTGCAAGATATCCATACCGAGCATAATCGAACTCCTCAAACGGGCAGCGCGGAAGGGTCCGCCAGCACGGTCGCTACAAAAGCTCGCACTCCCAGAAACAACAACGCGAATGTGGCGAGAATGAAGATCGTGAAGCGCACAGGCACTTTGTTGACGGTCGATTGCCAGATCGAATGGATGATCCGCAGAACCACATAGATCCATGCAGCCAACACATCCAATGCGCCTGACCCGGCGATCGCGAGGATCACCACAGCAGCGTAGAACAACGTTGGCTGTTCCATCAGGTGCGCGTAGTTATGCGCAGGCCAGTTGGCGCGCGGATCGACCTGACCTTCCAGATCCTGCCCCCGGCCGCCAGGTCGTGCGCCAAGATCGATCCCGGCCTTTTTCAACGCGGGTAATCGAACGCTGGCCATCCAGAACAACATGATGATCGACCACACCACCAGAACGGCGGCGGGCGCGAGTATTTGCGCTTGCATTGATTGGTCCCCTTAAAGAACTTAGCTCGGTATACGAAATGCGGGGGGGAGATTGGATTGTCAAACGCAACCGAAACGTGGCGGGTTGGTATATTCTTCGCGCAAACAGGCATCTGCTGAATTTGCAAATGCTGCGGCGAGGGGCCAACATGCTTTTTGATGCCCCACCGCATACAACTGGGGTGAGCGTATCGGTCCAGTTATCGGGGGATGGCCATGCCGCATGAAGGCAGCAACTTGTTGCAAGTAAAGGTACTGGCCTTCGACGTCTTCGGCACGGTGGTCGATTGGCGGACCGGGATTGCGACAGAATCAGCCAAATTTCTGTCGCAAATTGGACAGGATTGCGCCAACGCTGGCGCCTTTGCCGATGCATGGCGAGAGCAGTACATCGCGGCGATGATCGGCATGAAGCGGTCGGAAAGACAGTTCGTACCGCTGGACGTGCTTCACCGCGAAATGCTTGTGGCTACGCTGCGGAGCTGGGGTGTTGACCCAACAAGCGTCGACAAGGCGCTTCTGGAAGAATGGAACCGTGCGTGGCATCGGCTGAAGCCGTGGAGCGATTCTGTTCCGGGTCTTACGCGGATGAAGGCCCGGTTTCCTATCGTCACGCTATCCAATGGGAATGTATCGCTTTTGCTGGCGATGGCTAAGCAGGGCGGCTTGCCTTGGGACGCCATCCTTGGCGCAGAAGTAAGCGGCGCGTACAAGCCTGACCCCAAGGCCTATCTGCGCACGGCAGAACTCCTTGATATCGCGCCTGGGCAATTATGTTTGGTCGCGGCGCATCACAGCGATCTGGCTGCCGCACGCAATTGCGGCTTGCTGACGGCCTATGTGGACAGGCCGCTTGAATATGGCGGGGCACCGGCGCCTGATGCCGATCAGGCGCAGAATTGGGATTGGTCGGCGTCCAGTTTTGTCGACCTTGCAGAACAATTTGGCTGCTGAGGCGGCAATTCGGGTCGGTTCAATGCGGACTGACGCCCAGTTCAAAGCCCGTTTTGTCGTGAAGCGCGTATCTGTCGACGATGTCGGCGCTTGCACGGTTATAGCCGATGACCTCGACGGTGCGTCCATCGCGGCGCAATCGCGCTACGATCTTGTCGAGCGCTGCAACCCCCGAGATGTCCCAGAAGTGCGCCTGCGTCATATCAATAGTCACATGGGGGGCGGTGTCTTCGCCCCCCATCGCTTCGACAAAACGTTCGACCGAAGCGAAGAATATCTGACCGATCACGCGATAATGCGCGGTTGTGCCGTCTGCTGATATCGTTCGTTCGATCGCGAACATTCTCTGCACCTTGCCGGCAAAGAAGATCCCGGAAAGGAGAACCCCCGCCAGCACGCCGAGAGAAAGATCATGCGTTCCAACCACAACAAAAACCGTTGTGAGCATCACGACCGACGACGGCCACGGATGTTGGCGAAGGTTGGGGATTGAGTTCCAGCTGAAGGTGCTGATGGATACCATGATCATGATGGCCACCAAGGCAGGCATCGGCACGCGGCCCACGTAAGGGCCAAGAACCGCAAGCAGGAACATCAGAAATGCACCGGCAGTGAAGGTCGACAATCGTCCGCGTCCGCCTGACGTAACATTGATGACCGATTGCCCAATCATCGCGCAGCCGCCCATGCCGCCAACCAGCGCGGCCGCAATGTTGGCGGTCCCTTGACCGGCACATTCGCGGCGCTTGTCGCTTCCCGTGTCGGTCATGTCATCGACGATTTGCGCTGTCAGCAACGATTCAAGCAGACCCACTGCCGCCATTGCCGCAGAATAGGGTGCGATAATCTGCAAAGTTTCCCAAGTCAGCGGCACATCAGGCCAGACGAGGCTGGGAAGCCCTTCAGGCAGATTCCCCATGTCGGCCACGGTATTGACCGAAGCGCCGCTCCACACGGCGATGATAGTAAGGACAATGATCGCCACCAGCGGCGGCGGCACAACCGTTGTCAAACGCGGCAGCAGATAGATGATGGCAAGCCCGCCCGCGACCATCGCGTAGGCCTGCCATGTCACGTCTGTCAGTTGTGGCAGCTGAGCCATGAAGATGAGGATCGCCAGCGCGTTGACAAAGCCGGTGATGACCGAGCGCGAGACAAACTGCATCACCAGGTTGAGGCGCAGCAGCCCGGCAATAATCTGCATGACCCCCATCAGGATGGTCGCGGCAAACAGGTATTCGACCCCGTGATCGCGCACCAGCGGCACCACCAGCACGGCAACAGCAGCGGTCGCAGCCGAGATCATGCCGGGGCGCCCGCCTGTAAACGAGATCACGATTGCAATCGCCACTGATGCGTAAAGCCCCACGCGCGGATCGACGCCAGCAATGATCGAAAACCCTATGGCTTCCGGGATCAATGCAAGCGCAACGACGATACCGGCCAAGATGTCGGCCCGTGGATTGGAAAGCCAGTCGCGGCGAAGCGTGGCAAAGTTTGTCATGCGGAACGTCCGGATACGATAATCGGCAACATGGTTGCCACATTGTCCCGGGGATAGGCGCCGGGCCGAGCCACTCGTCAAAATAACAAGTCCATCGATGGCGCGCCTATCGCGGTAAACTTGCTAAAAAGCAAGGTCGGACCGACGGACGATCGATACGATACCAGCGACAAGGTGGTCGCCAAACCTGTGACGTTTGCCTTTATTGCCAGAAGCGGGGCTTACGGTCTGAGACGTGTCGGCGCACGGTGGTGGGGAACTGAAGAAGCGGCATCGCCCCCGGTTGCCTGGCGTTCGATTTCGGCGTTCAGAAGTGCTCCTGCCAGAACGCCATATGCGCTCAAAAACAGCCACATCAAAAAGACAACAATCGCGGATAGCGAACCATATGTGGCGTTGTAATCACTGACATAGGCCACATAGAGCGCAAAACTGTAGCTTATCACGATCCATGATATCGTTGCCAGAAGCGCGCCCGGAACAATCCATCGCCAAGCCGCGGGCTTTCGATCCGGGCCGTATCGCATGATGAGCGCAAATCCTCCGCTCCCGAGCAGCATCGAGACTACCCAGGTCACCGCCTTGAAAAGGAGCTCCCAGCCGTGACCGATGAGCCCTTCAGCCTGCGTTTGCAGCCAAGTGAAAATGGCCGCGCTGGAGATACCGACCAGTGCGATCAATATGGCAGCAAGCGTCAGCGCGGCAACGCGCAGAGTCAGCTTGACGATACTGCGCGTTTCGTGGCGCTCGTTGATAATATTGAGCGCACCGATAAGGCCGTTGGCAGCGCGCATGCCGCCATACACCGAAAACAGCAACGCGATGACTAATGTGAAACCTGTGACGCCTGAACTTGTCGTCACGACACCGATCAGCTGCTCTTCTATCAGCGTGCGAGCCTCGGCTGGAAGCACGGTTGTCAGCGACTGAATCTGACGTTGAACCATCGCCACATCGCCGACGAGGCCGTAAATCATCACGGTCGCCGCGATCAGCGGCGTGATTGCAAGGAATGTGAAGAAGGCGACACCAGCGCCTAGAAGAGCAAGGTTGTGAAAGCTCCACATGGCGTACACGCGCTTCATGATGGATTTCCATGCATCTCCGGACATCGCCCACGGCGAATTCGCCATTGCACCGAGGTGGCTATGGCGTAAGGAAGTGGGATCGTGATCGTGAAGATTTTCTTTACGCATTTGCAGACGTGTCAGTTTGTAATTTCTTTGGTTACAGAAGCCTGATTGGCTTCTCACAGTTGATGGGCAGGAATGCACTCCTTTTCATATGTAACAGGCAATCGGGACAGGTGTTCCATCCTGCGGTGCGGCATGCTGATGGGAACCTCGATCGCGATGGGTTTGCAGAGCGCCGCCTTGGGCGCCTCCGTCTCCGCCACCAGCAGTCAGAATGCCGGAGCCGAACAAACGGTTTTGCCGGTTCCTGTTGCAGAAGATGGTCTTCCGGATATTGAAACGATCATCACCGATGACGAGTTTGAAGAGGCCGTCCCGCCAATTGCGCCTTCCTTGGACGCTGAGCTTGATGGGCCGTTGGAGACTATCGAAGATTTTGAGCGGCGGATGGCTGCTGAAAGCATCAACGGCTCGGCTGAAACGACCGAGGGTTCCCAGCCCCCGTTAGGCGATCCTGCTCTGGCTGACGGTGACCTGGTGGAGGAAATCGGCGACGCGCCGATCCGCGACGCGGAACTGATCGCACCATTGCCGTCACTGCAGAGCTTCGAGGTTGCACCAGTCGAACTTGCTGAGGATGCGTCCGACGATGAAGTCGTCGAGATCGCCTACAGTGTCCGTATCGAAGGGCTTGAGGCGGCAGATGAAGACACCGGCTCTGCGCTTGCAGCGATGTTCGAAGACCTGTCCGCGCTTGAAGATGGTGACGGCGAAGCGGCGAACGTCGCGCAGGTCGCCGCGCGGTTGACTGAAGACAGCGCCCTGCTGCAGCGGATTCTTGCATCCGAAGGGTGGTACGAAGCGAGCGTGACTACCCGTATAGACCGTTCCGAAGATCCGACAGGCCAGCCGTTGACTGCGGTCCTGTCTGTGGTTTCCGGAGAGCGGTTCGTCTTTTCCGATATTGTCATCAACGCCGATCCGGTGGTGCCGGCAGACCTCATTACACAAAACATGGCGCTTGCGGTGGGTGAGCCAATCATTGCCGAACGCGTGCAGGGCAGCGAAGCAAATATCGCGGTCCGCTTGCCCGAAAACGGATACCCGTTCGCGGCAGTAGGCCAACGCGACATTCTGCTCGATCCCGATACGAAGGATGGCGTGTACACCTTGCCGATCGATGTGGGGCCGCGTTCGCGGTTCGGCGCGATCGAAACCACCGGCAATCTGGCTTTCGACGCCGAACATATCGCGGTGCTCGCCCGGTTCGATCGCGGCGATCTTTATGACAGCCGCGATATCGATGATCTTCGACAGGCTTTGGTAGCGACCGGACTTTTCAACACGATCTCTGTGGTGCCTCAACGAACGGGTGAGCCCGCGGGTGACGGTACAGAATTTGCCACCGTGCTGGTTGAACAGGACGCAGGCCCGCCACGCACGATTGCAGGCAGCGCCGGTTTTGGCACGGGGCAGGGCTTCCGCCTGGAAGGAAGTTGGACCCACCGCAATCTGTTCCCGCCTGAAGGCGCTTTAATCGCCAATGTGGTTGCAGGGACGCAGGAGCAAGGAGCAGGGCTTTCGTTCCGCCGCTCCAATGCCGGACAGCGTGATCGCACGCTTCAGGTAAGGGCCGAAGCATTGCGTTCGGATTTCGCTGCATTTGAAGCGTTCACCGGGCAGCTTTCTGCGCTGATCAGTTATGACTCAACGCCGCTGTGGCAGAAGCCGCTGACCTACGCCTACGGTATCCGTCTGATCGGAACGAACGAACAGGATTTCGATTTCGATCTGGGTGAATTGAACCGCCGCACTTTCTTCATCGGAGGGCTGACCGGCCAGGTTGGCGTTGATCGGACAGACAGCCTGCTCGATGCTACCCGCGGATTTCGTGTCACGGCCCTGGTAGAACCGGAAGGTTCGTTGCAGGATGGGTTCACGCCTTACGTTCGTGCCCGGATTGATGCCTCGGCCTATTATTCTGTGACGGATTCCATTGTGATCGCGGGCCGAGCGCGGCTTGGCACGATCCAGGGGATCGAACGCTTTGACCTTGCACCCTCCAGGCGGTTTTACGCTGGCGGGGGCGGATCGGTCCGCGGGTTCGGCTTTCAGGAACTTGGTCCCAAGATCGAATTGGCCAATCTCGATTTCGACCCTGACAATCCAGACGAGGGTGAAAGCCCCACGTTTTTCCGGCCAATTGGCGGACGCAGTCTGAATGAAGTGGCTGCCGAAGTCCGGTACCGCTTCGGCAATTTCGGCGTTGTCGGTTTTGTCGATGCCGGACAGGTGTACGAAGGTACGACGCCTGATTTTTCAAACCTGCGTTACGGCGCGGGTATTGGCGGTCGATATTACACCAATTTCGGGCCTCTGCGGTTCGATGTCGCTATTCCGCTTGATCGCCAGCCGGGAGAAAGCAACATCGCGGTTTATGTATCTATCGGACAGGCATTCTGATGGTCGACCAGTCCGAACCCTTTGCCGAGGGCGTGCCCGATCAGATGCCTGATCCGGCAGCCGCTAATCGTCCTAACCGTGGCCGCACAATCTTCAAATGGACAGCGATTGTACTCGCATCGCTGATCGGCATCCTCGTTGCGGTTGTTGCGCTGCTGGATACTGCACCCGGACGCCGGTTCGTGGTCAATCAGATCGAGGCTTTCGAATTCGAAAACGGCATGGGCATCGCCATCGGGCGGATCGAAGGGTCGCTTTATGGTGAGATGATCATCCACGATTTCAGTCTCACCGATCCATCAGGCGCATTCCTCACGTCCCCTGAAATGCGTGTGGACTGGCGCCCCTTCGCTTACGTCAACAACCATATTGATGTGCGTTCCCTGACCGCCGAACGGGCAACATTGCTGAGACTTCCGGTTTTCAACGAGACGCCCCCCAACAACGATCCGCTTCTTCCAGACCTCGACATCGATATCGCAGAGATGCGGATCGACCGCTTTGTGGCGGAAGCTCCGGTCAGCGGCGAACGGCGCGTTGCCGAACTTGCAGGCAATGCCCGGATTGCCAGCGGGCGCGCACAGGTAACGTTCAACGGGACGACTATCGCTGGTCAAGGACGAAGCGGCGGCGACCGTGTTGCGCTTAGGCTCGATGCGGTGCCACAGGACAACAAGCTGGACATCGATCTTGATCTTAACGCACCCGGCGACGGCGTCATCGCCGCACTTGGCGGTTTGCGCGATCCCTTGCGGGTGAAGGTTTCGGGTGCTGGCACCTGGTCAAACTGGAACGGGCGCATCGATGCTGACCTTGCCGGGTCAGAATTCGCACGGCTTGGAATTTCGGCGCGCAGCGGCACGTTTGCGGTCAAGGGCCCAACCCGGGCGGCTCGCCTTTTCGAAGGATCGACCGCTGCCCTTCTTGGACCGATCCTCAATGTCGATCTGACCGCGGAAGCGGATGAGCGGCGCGTCAATCTTGCCGGCGCCGTGTCGAGCGACGCCTTCCGCGTCAACACCAACGGCGTCGTAGACCTTGGCGACAGCGTCTTCGACGAACTGCGATTGAGCTTCGTGCTTCTGAAACCGTCTGCGATTGCTCCCAATCTTTCAGGAAGCGGGCTGCGTGCGCAATTGCTTCTTGATGGCGCTTTTGCGACGCCTGACGCGCAATACGAAATCAATGCCGCCCGGCTCGTCATGAACGATATGGGCTTGCAGAACGTCGTCGCCCGCGGTGCTGCGAAGGTCGATGCCGATCAGATCCTCATCCCGGTGCAGGCAAGCGCATCCCGGATCACAGGGCTCGATACCGTTGCAGGTGGCACATTGGTCAATGTGACGCTTGGCGGGGACATTGCGATTGAAGGCACCCGCGTCCTGTCCGATAATCTTCGGCTGCGTTCCGACCGTATCGATGCAAACATCATCGTTCTCGCCGATCTTTCGACGGGTCTTTACACCGGTGCCATCGACGGGCGAATCGACAATTACCGCGTCGAAAGCGTCGGTATTTTCAATATCGAAACCGATGTAGATCTTCAGACCGAACGGGGAGGCTATGCCTTGGCAGGCACAGTCCGGGCGCGCTCGACCAACTTGCTGAATGAAAGCGTGCGCGACTTTTTGGGAGGCAATCTCGCCGCGTCGGCTGACGTTCGGTATGGCGCGGATGGTATCGCCCGGTTCAACCGCTTGCGCCTCACCTCGCCCCAGGTTCGCATCACGCAAGGTTCTGGAAGTTATTCCAGCGACGGCACCATAGCGTTCAACGCTGACGGGGTGACCGAACAATATGGCCCTGTAGGCGTGAGGGTTGGCGGGACGATAACCAGTCCTCGTGCTACGATCACTGCGGAGCGCCCCGGGTTTGGCATCGGTCTTGCCAATCTGCGCGCTCAGATCAATGGTGCAGCGAACGGATATCGCCTCGATGCGAGTGCGGACACCGATTACGGCCCTCTAACCGCTGACGTCCTGTTAGGAACCGGGCCGCAGCTTACTATCGATATCTCCAGAGCCAATCTGGCCGGTATCGATTTTGCAGGCTCGCTGCGCCAAACACCATCAGGTCCGTTTGCGGGCAGGTTGACCGCGAATGGGCAGGGACTTAGCGGTGTGGTCCGATTGGGCGCTCAGGGTGAGTATCAGGAAGCGCTGATCAATCTTCGAGCGAGAAATACCGTTCTTTCCGGCCCGGCGCAGCTTTCGATTGGCTCCGCAATCGTCGATGCACGCATTGTCTTGTTCGATGCTCCCCTTGTCGTGGCTGATGCGCAGCTGGCGCAGACAAGTTTTGGCAGTCTCAACCTCACCGCGGGACGGGCCAAGATCAACTACCGCGACGGAAGCGGAACGGCGCGCGTATTGGCAGAAGGCGTAAGCGGCGTACCGTTCCGCGTGGCAGCGAATGCGGAACTGGCACCCGATCTCTGGCGTGCCGCGCTGCAAGGGAAGGTCCGGGGGATCAATTTCCGAACAACCAACCCTGCGCGTATCATCCCGGGGGACGGGAGCTACGAACTGCTCCCGACCAACATCGATTTCGGGCAGGGCAGTGTTCGTCTTGCGGGGAATTATGGCGACGGAATCAAGCTGCAAAGCCGTTTGGAATCGCTTGATCTTGAAATCGTGAATGCATTCGTGCCCGGGTTGGGCCTTGATGGCAGCGCCACAGGCAGCCTGGACTTTGCGCAAGTCAGTCCGAATGCCTTTCCCAGTGCTGATGCGCGGCTTCAGATCAATGGCTTCACACGCACCACTGCGGTATCGGTCAGCCAGCCGCTTGACATCAATTTCGTTGGTAAGTTGCTTCCCAACGGAGGCGAGGCTCGTGCGGTGATGCGCCGACGCGGCACCGTGATCGGCCGTATGGTTGCATCCCTTACCCCGCTCCCTCCAGGAACGGGCGATTGGACCACACGCCTCATGGCTGCGCCGCTGTCAGGGGGCATACGATACAATGGCCCGGCCGATACGCTGTTCTCGTTCGCGGGCCAGCCAGATCAACGGCTATCGGGTCCGATTGGCATTGCCGCCGACTTCTCTGGTCGGGTGCAGGACCCGCAGCTTGCAGGCATCGTCCGCGCAAGCAAACTGACCTACGAAAATCAGACATACGGCACGCGCCTGTCCAATATGGATATTCGCGGGTCATTTTCTGGCGACAGGTTCGAACTTGAACGATTGAGCGCGACGGCGGGAGACGGCACCTTGAATGCTCAAGGCTATGTGAGCCTAGCCGCAGATCGCGGTTATCCGATGGATATCGCTGTGTCGCTGGACGATGCCCGTCTTGCGCGCAGTGAAGGATTAGCGGCGTCGGCCACAGGACAATTGCGGCTAAGCAAAAGCGCGGCGCAGGCTGCGGTGCTCTCCGGCAGCCTTGTTCTGCCTGAAACGCGCTATCAGATCATACGCCAGGGCGCTGCGCAGGTGCCCGAATTGACCGGTGTTCGGTTCAAACCGCCCAAGGGGCCGCAGCGGATTACAGGCGATGAGCCGGCGCAACCCGCATCCGGAATCTTTGACCAGCTACGGCTCGATATCGCGCTGACCGCGCCCGAACAGTTGTATGTGTCGGGAATGGGTTTGGAAAGCGAATGGCGGGCAGACCTTGAGCTTGGCGGGACCAGCACCGCGCCGCGCGTCACGGGCGCTGTTGAACTGGTTCGGGGCACGCTTGGATTTGCCGGGCGTTCCTTCGATCTCAACGAAGGCCGTGTGCGCTTCACGGGCGGAGCCACCATCGATCCGGTCATCGCCATCGCAGCAAGCGAAACGATCGAGGATGTGACCGTATCGGTCAACGTATCGGGACGTGCGATGGACCCGGAAATAGCGTTCACCAGCGTGCCCGGGCTGCCGCAGGATGAAATTCTCGCCCGTGTTCTCTTCGGCAGTTCGATCGGCAACCTGTCTGCCATCCAAGCCGTGCAACTTGCCGCCTCGCTCAATTCGCTGCGTGGATCGGGTGGTGGTCTCAATCCGCTTGGCAAGCTTCGGGCAGCATCGGGCGTCGACCGTCTGCGCATCCTGGGCGGCGATGAAACGCAGGGCAGGGGAACAGCACTGGCAGTAGGCCAGTACATTACTGACGACATTTATGTCGAATTCATCACCGATGCGCGGGGCTTCACCGCAACGCAGCTGGAAGTGGCGCTGACACCTGCATTGTCGGTGCTGAGCCAAGCGGGCGGCTCGGGCGCTACCAATGTCAATGTTCGGTATCGGAAGGATTACTGATGCGCGGTACGCGCTTCGCCGTATCTGCTGTGTTGCTGTTGATGACACCTGCTTGCAAGGACGAGCCCACCTTTGACGAGCGGTACAGCGCTGCACAGGAAAAGGTTAGCAAGACCGCGACAGGCATCGACAGCGCGCTTGAGGCTGAGTCCGGGAACGCAGCCGTGCCACAAACACAGCCCACTAGGGTATCAGACTGAAAGCCTGACACGGTCGATACGCCGGCGTCAGGCGGTGCGTTCGACGGCGGGCGTGACCGCAGCGGGGAGCCCTCCCATCATAGCCACAGTGCGCTTTCCGCGCGCGGTCATGTCTGAAATAAACAGGAACTGATCGCGCATATCGAAGGGGTAGGCGCGGATCTTGTAATGTGTGCCCCACGGCTCTTCTGACAGGACGACGACGACGGGGCGCGCATAGTCGAGATAGGGGCTAGTCAGCGCAATATCGTACAGCGCGTCACGGATCTTGGCTGCATCATGCCCCGGCGAAAGATAGAAATTCGCGACACACTGAAGTGTTTGAGCGCCATCATTCGAATTGGAGATATTCTCGGTCCAAAGCCGCGAATGCGGCACCACCACGGCATTGTCGTCGGGTGTCTGAATTGTCATGCCGCGCAGCCCCATGCGCCGTATCTCACCATAGTCCTCACCGATTTTGACCCAATCTCCCGAACGATAGGGGCGTTCGAAAATTGCGACTATTCCCGCAATTAGACTGCTGACAAAGTCTTTGAAGGCAAAACCGATGGCAACACTCGCCGCGCCTGCGATTACCAGGAAGTTCTGCAACGTGATGTTGAAGACCAGCGGCAAAATCCACAAGGTTGCTGCCACGATTGCAAGTAGCCGCACGATGGGCACCGCTCCCAGCAGATAGAGCCGGGTTTGGCTGGGCCCGCGCTCGGCAAGGAATGGCAGGATTCTGCGAGAAAGATAAACCACCGCCCAAGCAAGTGCGGCAATCAGGAATATCTGAAAGTAACTGATATCCTGAAAATCACGAAGCAGCTGGGCTGCCTCGGTTTCCGCACGCACCGATCCTGTTGCGCCAGCTTCCATCATATCAGATTGCCCCCAGCGGAAACCCGCTTGACTGCAGCCCGCTGCGAATAGCCAGATACGCTTCGGGACGGATGCTCAGGATGCCTTCGTGTTCCTGTACGAATTGGCTCGTGCGCAATGCAGGGATCATGGCCGCACCGGGTGCTTCGGGCATTATGGCAGTCAGCTCGGCCGTACTCAGGCCGCCGTGAAGACACAGGCCATGAAGCGCAAACAAAAGCTCCCTCGGATAGGTGCCCGGCAGGATCAGTTCTTCAAGCGAGGCCACCCAATAGTCGTCCCTTTGACGCGAGTGATCGCCCTGAGCCCCATGGTTGATTGCATCCGGTTCATCGATCCGCAGCATTTCCTGCCACATGTGCCATGCCGTCGACGGGATACCGCGGCTTCGGCCTGCAAGTGTCTGAAAGAAATGCTGCGCTTCCTTGGACGTCCTGTCCTGCAAAAGCGATATGTCACTATCGACGAGGCGGAAATCGGCGGCGTCGCTGTCATGTGCGCGTTCGGTGAGCCACTTACCCAAAGCTTCTCCGTCGAGCGGTTTGAATGTGAATGGGCCCGGCGCTATCAGATCGATCCGAATGGCTTTTGATAGATACGCCCATGCGAAGCTGTTGCATCCCACAATAACGCGCCGTTTTTGCGCCAATATCGTCATTAATTGACGCACCCTGTCCAGCCCTTCAGCCGAGCGCAAGAACCAGCGTTCCAGCTGCGGAATCACCAGCGTCTTGTGCGTAGGAAGAGCCTCCAGCGGCCCCCAGTTAATCGGGGCCGAACGCGACGATGGGGGATCAATACGATGAAGGTCAGACTGGTTGGCCCAGCGCGTAAAGCTATCATTCTGATCGCAAGGCGCAGTGATGATGGCCAGAATCGTGCCCGGCGAGGCCGGTTTGGCAAGCCATTGCACCGATGCAGCGTCGAGAGCCTCGATCTGAAGGCTGCAAATGGGCGTTATCACATCACGGTCAAGCTGGCGAAGCGAGTCCGTGGTTAACCGCTCGTTTGCGATGATATCGGTGCCCGTTCGGGCGACAAACATGGCTTTCAGCTTGGCGAGGATCGCGTGGAAACGCTCTTGCGTGGGAAGGGCCGGCGGCGCGTATTGTCCTATGGGAACTAGAGTGTCCAAATCCACCAAAGCGCCTATTCCATGGCCCGCGAACGCGCACCGATTGGCCGCGCGCTTGGCGGATTGGCCCCGGCGGGCCAGCCTTCGCGCTGACGGGTCCGATCCCCATCAGTCTCTTCGGTCTGATCGTGCAGCAAAACAACACTCGTGGGGAATGGAAGATCGATCGATGCGGCTGAAAGCTTCTTGGCAACCGCTTCGAGGACGCGGTCTTTGACCTGTACGACACTTGCACGTTTCGGGTCTGTCCACCACCGAACGCGCAGGTTCTGTGAAAACCCGGCAAGATCCCAAAGCAGCACATCTGGGGCGGGGTCAGCCAGCACGCCGTCGACGGCTTTGACAGCTTCCAGTGCGAGTTTGCGTGCTTCCGCCACATCATCGCCGTATCCGATTCCGACATCATATTCGCTGCGCAAAATGCCATATGCCGTGATCACCGTTACAGGTTCGGTATAGATATTGCTGTTGGGTACGATGATCCGTCTGCCATCGTAGGTGCGGATGAACGTTGCACGGGTTTCAATCTTTTCAACCGTTCCAGTGAAGTCGCCACTGCTGATTTCATCCCCGACACGGAAAGGCTGGCGGACCAAAATCAGGATGCCTGCCAGAAGATTCTGGAAGATGTCCTTGAAGGCAAAGCCGATGGCTACACCGCCGATGCCGAGCGCGGAAAACATCTTGGCGGGCGTGATCGTTGGAAAGGCGATGGTGACGGCTATCAGAAGCCCAAGGATCATGATGGCAAAATAGGCAAGTCGGGAAAACGCCACGGCGGCCCCAGCATGATTTTCTGACCGTTCGGCATAACGTTCGACCATCTTTCGGGTCGTCGATGCAATGAACCAGAAGATCAGAAATACCACGATGGCGATCGCAATCAGCGGCAGCAGTTCGGCAAAGCCGGTGATCATTCCGTTGATTGTTTCTATCGCCTCACTGGCAACATTCGGCGACGCAAGCTGGTTGGACACGGTTACAACTCCATCATGGCCACAGCCACAGTTCAGCGCACCAATACGTCGCTTGAGCGCTTTTGTTCCACCAACGGGCCTCACTTGCAACTTGTACGGGGGCGCGTAGGGCCCAGCAACGCACTGCCTTCCATGCTTCACAGCCTAAACGCGAACGGAATTTCAATATGATCGAGGCAATTGGCCTGGATTTTGGCACCACCAATACCGTCGCCGCAATTTCGGATGGCGAGGGAAGTTCCGAGCTGATTGAATTTCAAAGCGCAAACGGAACGGGCCCGACATTCCGTTCCGCCCTGTGTTTCTGGGAGGATGGCGAGGTCGCAGGGGGCATTGCAAGTGAAGCAGGGCCATGGGCTATCGAGGAATATCTTGAAGGCCCTTCGGATTGCCGTTTCGTTCAGTCTTTCAAATCCGTGGTGGCTAGCCCGTTTTTTGAACGAGCGCTCATCTTCAACCGTCCTTATCGGTTTGAGGATATGGGTGCGCTGTTCCTCCGCAAACTCGCATCGCATGCGCGCGGAAAATTGGACCACCGACCTCGACGCCTGATCGTCGGAAGGCCGGTCGAATACGCAGGCGCGCAGCCTGACAGCGACCTCGCCCGTGAACGCTACCGGGCCATGTTCGGTACATTTGGGGTGGAAGTGCACTATGTGTACGAGCCGCTGGGAGCGGCCTTCAGTTACGCCACCCGGCTGACTGAACCTGCGACTGTCTTGGTGGCCGATTTTGGCGGGGGTACGACTGATTTCTCCATCGTCCGGATCGCCGAACCCGGCGCACAGCGCCGCTGCACTCCGCTGGCTTCCTCGGGGATCGGGATCGCCGGTGATCGCTTCGACCAGCGAATTGTTGATCGGTTGGTGCTTCCGATGCTGGGGAAGGGCGGCAAGTATCGTTCCTTTGACAAGCTGCTGGACATTCCGGATGGTTGGTTTTCGGATTTTTCCGACTGGTCGCGTCTCGCGCTAATGCGCAATCGCAAGACGCTTGAAGAACTGCGGCGTCTCCAACGAAACGCGGTCGATCCTGCTGCCATCGATCGTCTGATCGCGCTGATCGAACATGAGCAAGGCTATCCGTTGTACGCCGCGGTGGGACAATTGAAGCGCGCCCTGTCGGACAGCGAAAGCGCGACGTTCCGGTTTGGCGGCGGTGGGCTCGATATTGCGGTGGATGTGCAGCGCGCCGCATTCGAAGACTGGATCGCCCCTGACCTTGTTCGCATTGAACAGGCTCTTGATCACGCGCTTTTGCGCGCCGCAATTCCTGCACAGCACATCGACCGCGTTTTTCTGACCGGTGGTTCTTCGATGATCCCCGCGGTGCGCCGCCTTTTTGAAGGCCGCTTCGGGTCGGACAGAATTGCTTCGGGCGGCGAACTGACGTCTATCGCACACGGGCTCGCCATGATTGGTACAGAGGCTGAGCCAACGCTCTGGGCGGCGTGAGGGCGCTATAGGCTTTAATTGTTTTGCCGTTGAGCCTCGAACCCGGCGCCATCTGATCGACCCACGTTCCCCGATCCGTGATGGCAGGCTTGCGATAATGGCCGACAAAGCAGGATTACACGGGCCACCGTGCGGCCCTTTGGGCACTATAGATAACGTTTTTGGGAAACTGGCTGGGGCGGAAGGATCCCCAGCCAAGAATGATCCAAATATCTGAAATAACGTGTTTCTTGCAACTGCATCCGGCCAAAGCACCACGGCAGGGTGCCACGGCAGGGTGCCACGGCAGGGTGCCACGGCAGGGACCACGGCCATGTGCAGCATCCAGAACGTTACCCGCAAGCAGGGAACCTATTACTTCCGCCAACTCATACGTTTAGGTCCCGATAAGCCTTTTCGGCTACGCTTCTCGCTCAAGACCACCAGCCGGAAACGGGCAGCCCTGCTGTCCCCGGCCATGACCCTGATCTGTGAACGGCTCGCGATGACCATGACCGCCAAGATTGCGACCGACGGACTGACCGCCGCCCAGCGCGCGGAAATCTTCCGCCGCCAGATGCTGGTCGAACGCGACCGGCTCGAGGTCATGCACGCTCAGTTTCATGTCTTGCCGCCTGATGATCACGAGGACATCGAAAAGGCGCTCTCGCTCCGGCTCGGTGCAAGCGAACTGGCAGCGATGGATGGCGCGGCCAAGGGCAAGGTCGAGGATTTCCTCGTTGCGCGTATCGATCCTGATGCCGATGATGAGCCGATTGTGGTCATGGCGTGGTCGGAACTTGCTACCTCGCTCGCGCAGGATGGCGCAGAGGAAGCCGCGATCGCCCGGCTGGCCGAGATCGGCGTGGAACAGTCAGCCTTGCGCGAGGCAATGGCCCGCAAGGTCGTCAATCAGGCGCGCATCGAGGCGATCCGGGAGTTCCGCCAGACGCTTGCCAATCCCGGTGCCGCCTACGCCCCTGTCCCTGTTGCGGGGTATGAGCAGCCGGCGCAGCCTCAGCTGAATGCGTCGGCACCGCAGATGCCGCCAACACAAGCGGCTCCGGTCATCGTCGGGCCTTGGGTGACCATGACGCCGACCGAGTCGGTCGAGAAGTTCTTCGAGCACAACCCGCGCACTGGCGGCAAGGACGGAACAGCGCGCCGTAAGAGCGGCGAGCCTTGGACAAACAAAACCCGTGAGCAGTTCAAGCTGCCGGCACTTCTGCTTGAGCAGGTTATGCACGGCCAGCCGTTGGCGACCGTAGCCCACGACCATCTCGTCCAGCTCAACAACTGCTTCGAGGCGCTGCATGGCCCCTCTTTCCGCAAATCGCCCAAGCACCGGAAAATGACCATCTGGGAAATCGTCCAGGAAACCGCGGAGCGCGTGCGGCGGGGCGAAGAGGCCATTGCGAAGGCCGCCAAGCGTAAAGACGACGGCAAAGCCGCCGAAATGCCTTCCGGTGCGCTGACAAGGGATCAGCTCGGGCTCGGCCTCAGCACAACAAACCGCCATTGGGGCTTCCTGCGCCAGCTCACCACTTGGTTCGAAAAGCACCATCTGCTCAGCCCGCTGGACTACAGCGCATTCATCGAAAACGATGATCGCAACGCCCGCGACCAGCGCGACGCTTACACCGAGGAGCAGGGCCGGATGCTGTTCAGCCTCCCGCCGTGGACAGGGTCCAAATCCTTGGCCCGCCGAATGCATCCAGGTGACCTCCTCGTCCACAGCGCCTGGTATTTTGTGCCCATGATCGGCTGGTATACCGGCATGCGGCGCGAGGAAATCTGCGGTCTCAAGCTGGATGATATCGAGGTGGACGATGGCCATTGGCAGTTCAACGTCAGGCCCACAGAAATCCGGCGCCTCAAGACGATCACCTCGGCCCGCAAACTGCCCTTCGCGAGCGAACTCACGCGCCTAGGTCTGCCTGATTACGTCATAGCGTTGCGCAGCGCAGGCGAAACCATGCTGTTCCCTGAACTTATGCCAGAAAGCGGGAAGGGCACCTTGGGAGATGCCTACTACAATACGATCTGGACAAAGATTGCGCGCGCTTTGCCATTCTTGAAAACGGGCCAGGCTACGCAATCCTTCAGGCACACCGTGATCAACGCAATGAAGGGGGCCGAAGTGATGCCAGAATTAAGGGCCGACTTCGCAGGGCATAAGCTCTCTAGCGAGACCGAAGGGCGCTATTCGAAAGCTCATATGGCATTGCTGCAGAAGGCGGCGACGGCGATCCCAATTGTGACCGGGCACCTCGATCCTTTCCCAGCTGCGCTGCTTCCCGCCCGCTTGCGTGCACCGCGAAAAGCGAGGGCGGCCGGGCAAATAATGTCGACCTAAGGCCAAGAGTGTGCCGGGCCCCGCTTGGGTACAATGTTGGCAGTCGGTGCGCGATTGCCTTCTCGCCAAATCTGCGAGTGAAGCACGTGACCCTCGCGTTTGACGGCGGGAGAGAATGGCGCGATTGAACCGCTCTTCGTTTTGGATCGGTAGACAGGATGCGAGTCCACTTTTCCGACCACCCGCAAAGCCCGGAAAACCGCGGGTTGCAGCACGCCGAAACCGGCGTGTGCACAGGCATGTGACATACGATGAATCCGGCTGCAAGGGCCGAATGCGGGCGGGACTGCGGACTGATCGGCGAACGAGATCAGGGGGTCGTGACCGGCCCGCTAACATAGCTCATTCAGTCGCCAGCCAGCCGCTTCGGCGATCGTTCAAGGGCTGCGTCGGCTATGCCCGGTTCGCGAAAATTTCCTGTCCGTCAGCTATCGACCCCATTGCGGTCGTATTCCCCCTACCGCATGGTGATGGTTACTAGGAGGTTCCATGCGGTTCTTGGCTGCTCTCATCATCCTCATTCAATTGATCGGACCAGCATCGGCGCAGTCAGATATGGCTGGATCTCGCACCGAACAGACAGTAACCAACGCAGAAGAAGCGTTCTCGCAGCTCACCCGGATGGTCGGTGTCTGGCGACCCGCAGACAATCCTCAGAGCCCGCTTCGCATCCAATTCTATCTGACGGCAGGTGACAGCGTATTGGTTGAGAGTTGGCGAGTGCGCGGACAGCCTCACTCTCTCACACTATACCATCGCGATGGCAGAAGCTTGCTCGCAACACATTATTGCCCTCAAGGCAATCAGCCGCGCCTTGAGCTGGCGGGCATAGGCACCGGCGGGCTGCACTTCACCCTTCGCGATGTTACCGACCTTGAGCCAGCCTCTGAATCCCACCAGCACGACCTCTGGTTCGATCTGTCAGATGCCGACCACCCCGTCCGTAGCGAGACTTATGCGAGCAAAGACGGCGTTGGCGCGCAAGAACGGCTGCGGCTTGTTTCGGCCGACGATGTTTAGCTTTCGCTGAGCCGGAGGCAGACTGGCAAATTTCCACCCACATCCGGCCATGAGTGGGGCCGGTGTGCGGTCCAGGAAGCGGCATGGCGGCTATTCCGTTTGGCCGACAAAAAACCTGCCATTCCGAAACCGACCCCAAATCGGTCGTTTGAGGAGCCCAAATCGCACGGTCAGCTTAATCAGTCCATCCGCCATTAGCCGCGCCAAATCGAGAAGCATTTCCGTTCAGTATTTCCATTCGAGTTGCAACATGAAGCGCTGCGTATCGGCAGAAAAGCCGCGCTCGCGATAACCAGCGTAGCGCAGGGTCAGCAGCGTCGCACCCAGCTTGCCACTGGCCATCAGATCAAGCTCGTCCCCATAGATCCGCAATTCCCTATCGCTGGTGAAGTGGTGCAGCACGGCCTTCAGGTTCACATCGCTCAGCGGCCCGACATCGCCCGCCTTGTAGTGGAGCGTGCCGTAGTAATCTCGCACGCCGTCAGGCGGGGTCGGCAAGAAACGTCCGGCCAGGCCAAGGAACTTGACCCCCGAACTGAACGGCGTCTGGAACGAAGCAAACGCGGTGCCATCATCCGCGCCCAGCATCTCGAAACCCGCGCCAAGCCGCCACTCTCCCATCACCGCCGTGCCTTCCAGCGCGGCGTAATCGGCGGCGTAATCGTTGGGATTGCGCCCGGCATCGAACTGGCGTGCGTAGCTGGCAAGATAGGCGAGGCTAACGCCTTCCGTGATTGTCCGGCTGCCGGTCAGCCGCAGCCCGTAGGTCTGGCTCGACAGGCGGAACGACTGCGCCCTCGGATCGTCAAGATCGGCCACATAGGCAAATCCGGCCAGCGTGCCGATCCCGGTCTGGGCGGCGACATTCACGAAGATGTTGTTGCCATCGACCTCTTCCGGGCGGGAGCCGAACCCGTCCCGGCCCCAGAACGGACGGAACGACCACGCATAGCTGACATCGACGGTCAGATCCTTGATCCCGGTCCACTTCACCCGCAGCGCATCGAAATTCTGGGCGTTCTGGCGGATCGGTGCGGTGCCGACAAAGCGGGCGTCATCAAGATCAATCTCTTGCCGCCCTACCGTCGCCGTGACGCTGGGCGCGGAGTAGCGCAGATAGGCCTGATAGATGGCGGCATTTTCGGGATCGGGGATGATCGGGCGATCGGTCAGGCTGTTGAGGCCGTCTGCATAATTGTCGACCAGCGCGAAATTACCTTGCCCTTCCAGCCGGGCGATGAACCGGCCAGCGGCAAGTTCGACGCCGCCGCGCACGCGCACTGTGGTCGCTTCCGAAGGCTCCGGTAGGTTATCCACCTCCAGCGTTTCAAGCTGCAGGCGGATGTCGGCCAGCGGCTTCAAAGTGATGTCTTCGGCAACCGCCGGGGATGCCGGAATGGCGGCTGCGACAATCGAAGCACACGCGATCAGGGTGGCCCGATGCCGGGGCTGAAGGGTTTGCAGGTTCATGGCAAAATCCTTGGTGATGGGGCGCCCCTCAGGGCATCCTTCAGAAATCGGACCAGTCGCTGTCATCCGGGATGGTCGAAGCGGCTGCGGCAGCAGAAGCGACGGTGCGCGCGGGGCGGGGCTGGGTGCGGGGCGGGGGCAGGCGGTGCACTGGCGCAGCGGGCGGCACAACCGGCATCGCCATGCCGCCACCCTGCCCGATATGGAACCGCCCCATTTCCTGCGACAGCAGATCGGCCTCGCCAGCCAGACTGCGCGCAGCGGCGGTCGCCTCTTCCACCATTGCAGCGTTCTGCTGGGTCACCAAGTTCATGTCGGACACGGACGTGTTGACTAGCTGGAGACTGGCTGACTGCTGTTCGGCTGCCTGAGCGAGCGAGCGGACAGCGGCGCTGATTTCGTCGATCCTGCCGAACACCCGGGTCAGCGCCTCGCTGGCTTCGTTGACCAGCTTGACCCCGCCTTCAACCTGCTGCGCCGATCCCGAAATCAGGGCCTTGACGTCTCCCGAGGCTTCCGCCGAACGCTGCGCGAGCGAGCGCACTTCGGAGGCGACCACAGCAAATCCCTTGCCCGCTTCCCCCGCGCGGGCCGCTTCGACCCCGGCGTTGAGCGCCAGCAGGTTGGTCTGGAAGGCGATGCTATCGATCACCGAGATGATCTGCGAAATCTCGCCCGAGGCGGTTTCGATCGCCCGCATCGCCTCGATCACGTTGGCCACCATCTGCGCCGAGTGTTCGGCATCGTTGCGGGTCTGATCAATGGTGTCGCGTGCGGACCCAGCATTGCGCGCCGAATCGCGCACGCCGGCGGTGATCTTGTCCATCGCGGCTGCCGTCTCAGCAAGGCTGGTGGCCTGACGTTCTGTGCGCTGCGCCAGATCATCAGAGGCCTGACTGATCTCGCCCGCGCCTGTGTTGATCGCCCGGCTGGATGTAACCACCTTGGCCATCGCCGCGCCCAGCGCCTCGGTCGCGCGGTTGAAATCTTGGCGGATAGGTTCGTAGGCTTTGGGAAACGGCGTCGTGATCGCGACGGTCAGATCACCTCCAGCAATTTCGCCAAGGCTCTTCCCGATCATCGCCACAACCTCGCGCTGCGCCGCCTCGTCACGTTCGCGGGTGACGATTGCTTCGCGGAAGGCGGCGATGGCGCGGGCGATTATACCGACCTCGTCCTGACGCTGCACGCCGTCGACCGAAAAGCCGGTCTCTCCCTGCCGCAGCCGGTCCAGCAGGCTGCACAATTGCGCCAGCGGTCCAAACGTCCGGTTGAGGACCATGTAGGCAGCAAAGCCCACCAGTGCAGTAACGATCAGGCTGACCGCTGCAATCGTCAGCATCGCTGTGTTGACCGCGGCTAGGAATTCCGCTTTGGGGATGCCGGTGTAAAGCACCCCGATCACCTTCCCGCTGCGATCCTTAATCGGGTCGTAAGCGGTGAAATAGGGCACATCGAGAATATCGGCTTCCCCGCGAAACGGCACGCCGCGCACCAGCACTGCATCGCGCACCGCAGGGTCGGTAAGCTTGGTGCCGACCGCGCGCGATCCATCGGGCTTCATGACGTTGGTGGTGATCCGGGTGTCGAGATGAAACACCGTTGCGGTGCCCCCGACCAGTGTCTTGATGCGGTCGACCGGCTCGTAAAATCCATCAAGGCTGCGATCACCGATATACAGCTTGCCGGCCTGCTCCGAAAAGTCATCCCCGTATTGGCCCAGCACATCCCAGGCGACCCGCATATTTGTTTCCTGACGCTCCTGCGCATCGCTACTGGCTGAGGAACTGAGAACGAATTGCATGACAACCACGGTCGCCAGCGCAAGCAGCACAAGTGACAGGATAACCAAGCCTGTAATCTTGCTTGAGAACCGGAGGTTCTGCAGCCAATCGGCTCTGGGCAGCATTGAGAATTTCCCTGACAGCGCGTTCGAGGCTTCTCAATTATGCAAGAATTGTCGGGAAACGGCTTACAACAACACCCGCGAATTTGCGTAGAGAGTGATGGTCGGGCCACGCCAGTTTGATATCCCCGAATGCAGGGGCAATGTAACCGTGTGCCACCTACCATAAGCGGCAACGCTTAAATTTATGGGATATTATTCAAGAAAGACCCAGGAAATCGGCCAGAAAGCAGCTATTCAGTTTTCCACCCACCAGCAGCCATAAGCGGGGCCGATGCGCGACCCTGAAAGCGGTATGGCAGCTCTGCATCGCTTCTGGAAAAATCCTGCCTTGCTGAAACCGACCCCACATCGGTCATTGGAGTTGGATGGGCGATGGGCTGGTCGTTGATGCCATCCTTGCCCGAACCATTCTGTCATGTGGAGTTCATATCGGACGATCAATAAATCACCTAAGGTCGAAGGGGATGTGCGTCATGATCGGGATTGTCCTTGCGGGTTTTTTTGTCACTTGCGGCGGGCGGCGCCAGCGAGATTTCCTGTGCTGATGTCAGATCAACGCCCGAGTATCATCTGTTGGATGCCTGTGACCCGTATCTCGCAGGAAATACGGCGTATTCGATCACCTACCGGGCAAGCCTGTCACCCGGTCCCGCATCGCAACAGGTCATGATTTACCGCACCGATGACGGGTGGTTCATGAATATATCTGGATATCGTTGGGACCCCGGCAGCCCAGTCATCGTGACAAGGCGGAACGAGATTGCCATCTCGCTTGACGAATTTGAGCAGCTTTCGGATCGCCTGACCGACGCTTCGATCAACAAGCTCGCGTCTCTGCCCTACTACGGAGCCAAGGATGTGATCTGCACCGATGGAGCCAACTATGAGGTTGCCGTGGCAAAGGGTGGCAAAAAGCTAATCGCAGAGCAGCACAGCTGCGCTGGAAAAACAGAGATCAATGAAATTGCCGCCGCATTTCGGGAATTGGCTTTGGCACACGATCCCGAGTTCGAGAATCTTCTTTCAGGTCTGAAAAACTAGGGGTCGATATGAGCAAAATAAAATTAACGGCTGCCATTCTACTTGGACTTGGCATCCAGACTTCTGCTTCGGCGCAACAGCAGCAATTGAACGGACTAACCCCAGAAGAAGCCGCTTCGATTATTGCTTCGCTTGAAAAAAGTCAGGAGGCCCTGCGTGGCGGTGAGTTTCAGCCATTTACACTGCTCGCTGGGTCAGTGGCATCTTACGGGGAGGCCGATATTTCGCCCCGCAAAATCTTTGTGGACCTCCCGTTCAAGGACGCATGGAAAGTCGTTCGTGTCGAAACCAACACAAAAGTCCGCCAGCCTTATCGGCTTTCATATGCGCCTGACGGACTGGGAAAGCGCTACTGGGATATCGAGGCCGTTTTCGGGGCAAACGGTGAACTTGAGATGGTTACATTGACTTACAAGGTGCCGGCACCGTTCTGAATTGGCGCATGGCAGGAAACCACCCACATCCGGCCATGAGTGGGGCCGGTGTGCGGTCCCGGAAGCGGCTTGGCGGCTATTCCGTTTGGCCGACAAAAAACCTGCCATTCCGAAACCGACCCCATCCCGGACATTTCGTGCAGAGTAACCGATTTACGGTTTATCATTAAACGGTTATGATGTGGCTCATGTTATTCGAAGCCGTCACCTTCGCGCTTGCCTTGGCAGCCTTGCCGCCCGCGACGGTTGAACTCACGCAATCTGCTGAGCCGCAAGTGCCGGAGGGCACCACTATCATCGTGACGCCGCCGCCGACCGAAAGCGAGCGACGCGAAGAATTGCGCGATTTCACCAAGCAGATTGTCCGTTCTCCGAAGCTGCGGCAGCCGGTGGCTAAATTTCTCTACCCGGTATGCGTTCAGGTGCTAGGCCTTGCAGCCCTCGAAGCCGAGGCTATCGCCCAGCGCATCCGCGACCATGCCCGAGACTTCGGCATCGGATCAAACGACAAACCTGATTGCACTCCGACAGTCAAAGTTGCTTTCATGGCGCCTGAGGCCGGCCCGCCGGATCGCTGGCTATCTGCTGACTCTCCCGCAATCGCGCACCTCGCCGGATACCAGCAGGAGCAAGTTTTGAGGGAGGTAGGGCCGGTTCGTGCATGGAACCGGGTAGCTGTTCGTGATGTCAACGGAAGAGCGTTCCGCGTGCGCTTCGGAGACCAGGCTCGTTTCCCAGAATATGCGGAAGTCGAGGCTTTCAACTCTTCTGACCCGATCGTCACTACCGAGATTACCGGGGCCGCAGTGCTGATCTCGCGCGAAGCGGCGCATGGTTTAACTCTCGCGCAACTGGCAGATTATGCGACTGTGCGCACTCTCATCGGCACCTCTGCGCCTTCGGCAGAAGACGCGATCGCAGCCCCCACGATTCTCACCTTGTTCACCGACGCTGAACCGCCTGCCGAGATGACATCGTTTGATCGAGCGCTGGTGGCGGAGCTGTATAACGCTTCCCGAAACTCGTCAGCGAGGCGGGTTTATAATGATATCGCTCGAGCGGCAGTCGAGACCGAGCGCGCTGCCAAGGCGCAACCTGATGTGCTGGACCAGTAGGGTGCGGAGGCGGCGATAGCCGCCATTCGCCAATCCACCCACTAAAGGTCCTAGGCGGTACCGTGGCAATGTCCTGAAAGCGGCGTGGCGGCTTTGACCCGTTCCTGCCGTCCAACCTTACTTGAGAATGCAGAGCGGCTTGACCGCTATGCCTACCCGTCCGATAGACAATCCGCGATGCTGTCCCAGAAGACCCGCTACGCCATACGCGCAATGCAGCACCTTGCCGATCGCTATGGCGAGGGGCCAGTGCAGCTCGCCGCCATTGCAGACGAACAGAATATCCCCGCCAAGTTTCTCACCGTGATCCTGTCTGAGCTCACCCGTGCGGGGCTCGTTGAGTCGCTGCGTGGGCGCGACGGAGGTTACTGGCTCGCCATACCGCCGGTGGACATCACCTATGGCGATCTGATCCGGCACATGCGAGGCAGCTTGGCCTTGGTGCCGTGCGCCAGTCGCTTTGCTCATGAGAAGTGCAAGAACTGCCTTGAAGAAGGCGAGTGCCGGACACGCGCCTTGCTGCTGGATGTGCGCGACCGGACTGCGCAAATCCTCGATGAGATCCGCTTGTCCGATCCCATCACACTGGTGCCGGCCTTCACTGAGGACGAGGCCTAGCTGGCCCATGAATTCGCCTTGGCGCACAAACCCCACCTTTCAACGCCAGACAGAAATTCTGCTCACAACGTCTATTGTCAATCAAATCACTTGAGTTTAACTCTCTCGTTGCGGATCGAATCCGTGCAACGAAAGGCCCGCTTATGGACCGTGACGAGAAACAATCTGGCGCAGGCGGTATTTTGCCCGATGCGCTGGCGCTGGTCAGCGAGGCGCTTGGGCGTCTGCGCTACGGCGCAATCCAGCTGACCGTGCATGACGGCAAGGTCATGCAAATCGACGTGACCGAAAGGAAGCGGCTGACCGATTGATCGGCACCGTTCCCCACCCCCACCACACATCACCAGGGACGAGCAGACCGGACCACCGGATGCATGCCCGCTTGCAAAGGCGAGACCATGTATCCGTTTTCCAACCGCAGCGCCATGCTGCTCGGCGCAAGCCTGACCGCGCTGCTTCCCGCCCCCTTGGCCGCGCAGGACGAAGTTGCATCGCCGACTTCCGATACCACCGCCGAACAGGAGCCTGAGACCAATGACATCATCGTCACCGCCCGCCGCCGTTCCGAAAGTGCCCAGGACATTCCGATTGCCGTGTCGGTTCTCGGCGCGAAGCAGTTGGACGAGACGGGAGCGTTCAATGTGAACCGGCTGCAGCAATTGGCGCCAACGCTGCAATTCTATTCCTCGAACCCGCGAAACACCGCGGTCAACATCCGCGGACTGGGCGTGCCGTTCGGCCTGACCAGTGACGGGTTCGAACAGGGCGTCGGCATCTATGTGGACGACGTCTATTATTCGCGCGTTGCCTCGGCCACGTTCGACTTCCTCGATGTTGCGCAGATCGAAGTGCTGCGCGGGCCGCAAGGCACGCTCTATGGCAAGAACACCACGGCGGGCGCGATTAACATCCAGACCAACCAGCCGACCTTCGATTTTGAAGGCCGGGCTGAGGTCAGCATCGGCAATTTCAACTTCCAGCAGGCGCGCCTTGCGGTGTCCGGCCCGCTGTCGGAGAATGTGGCAGCGCGCATCGCCTTTTCAGGCACCAGTCGTAACGGCACGATCCGCAACGACGTGACCGGCGAGAACATCCAGAGCCTCGACAATATCGGCCTGCGCGCGCAGCTCCTGTGGGAGCCCACCGATACGCTGAAGATCAAGCTGGTGGGCGATTACAACAAGCAGGATGCGGTGTGCTGCGGATCGGTGTTCGTCGGCACCGGCGCCACGCAGCGGCCGCTCAACCGCCAGTTCGCCGCGCTCGCCGCGGCGCAGAATTACGCCCCGCCATCGACAAACCCCTTCGATCGGGTCACCGACCTCGATTCCAATCTTAACGCCGGCAACGTCATCGCCGGCGCGGCGCTGAAGATCACCTGGGATGTCGGGCCGGGCACGCTGACGTCGGTCACCGCCTATCGCATCTGGGACTGGAAGCCCGAAAACGACCGCGACTTCACCGGTCTGTCGATCGTTGCGCTGTCGCAAAACCCGTCGCAACAGGACCAGATCACGCAGGAGTTCCGCTACGCCTACACCGGAGACAAGTTCGACTTTGTGCTGGGCGCCTTCGCCTTCGATCAGCGGATCGATACGCAAGGGACCGAAGCGCAAGGTCGCGCCGCCAGCCGCTGGAACATCGCGCCCAATAACCCGCTGTCGCTCGATCCCGGTGTGCTCGACGGGCTGACCGCGCGCAACACGCAGGTGCTCGAAAGCACCAGCGCCGCGCTGTTCGGACAGCTCAGCTGGAAGGTCACCGATGCCTTCACCATCCAGCCCGGCGCCCGGCTCAATTACGACAAGAAGTCGGGCTTCTACCAGCGCCGCGTGTTCGCCGGCACCGGGGTGGAGCTGACCGGAGCGGAAACCGATACACGTTCGCGGGCGCAGCTAGGGGTATTCACCCCGCAGACCAGCGCGCCTTCGGACAGCGACTGGAACCTGACCTACGATCTCACCGCATCCTATGAACTGGCGCCCGATGTGCTGGCCTACGGAACCTATGCCAAGAGCTTCAAGACCATCGGGATCAACCAGAACGGGCTGCCGACCGATGCCGCTGGCGTGCCGATCGCCGAGGCCGGGACGATCCGGCCCGAAAAGGTCGACCACTTCGAGGTGGGCCTCAAATCGCAGTTCTGGGATCGCCGCGCGACCTTGAACCTCGCCGCCTATCGCACCGACATTCGCGACTATCAGGCGACGGTCAACAACGGCCAGTTCGGGGTGCTGCGCGGCTATCTGGCCAATGCGGGCAAGGTGCGCTCGCAAGGGGTCGAGGCGGATTTCGCGATCCGGCCGGGTCAGCGGTTCACCGCCTACACCAACGCCGCCTACACCGATGCCAAGTATGAAAGCTTCACCGATGCGCCGTGCCCGCCGAAATTGTCGGGCGGCACCGTGGCGGCGCCCGGCCAGACCCAGTCGGCACCTGGCACCCCGGGCGGCATCAGCCCGGCTAATTGCGACATCTCCGGCCAGCGTCTGCCGGGCGTGTCGAAATGGGCGTTCTCCTATGGGGCAGAAGGCAATCTGTCCGCCACCGTGCTGGGTCAACAAGGCGAGGTCTATCTGGGCTATGACGGCACCTACCGGTCGGGCTTTTCGTCCAACCCGTCGCCTTCGATCTACACCAATGTCGAAGGCTACGATCTGTCCAATTTCCGGCTGGGTTTCCGAACTGATGGCGGACTCAACCTGTTCGCCTGGGTCAGAAATGCCTTTGACGAAAACTATTTCGAGCAGCTTTTTGTCGGGCCGGGTAACACCGGCCTGATTGCAGGGCTTCCGGGCGATCCGCGCACCTGGGGCGCGACGGC
Source organism: Erythrobacter sp. R86502 (assembly GCF_042466465.1). NCBI lineage: Bacteria > Pseudomonadati > Pseudomonadota > Alphaproteobacteria > Sphingomonadales > Erythrobacteraceae > Erythrobacter > Erythrobacter sp. R86502. Next base: position 524,288 of record NZ_JAXHCJ010000001.1, read on the forward strand.
TGCCATTACGCTCTAGTCACCGCCATTGCGTGCAAAGAGGACCGCCTCATGCCTGATCTCGTCCCCTTCCTGATCGATATTGCTCCGTTCATCGCCATCGGCATGGCCGCGCAGATGATCGACGGAGCGCTGGGTATGGCCTTCGGAGTGATCACCCAGACGTTGCTGGTGAGCGCGCTCGGCGTGCCACCGGCGACGGCTTCGGCCAGCGTCCATCTGGTCGAACTGTTCACCACCGGCGCATCGGGGGCGAGCCATATCTGGCACCGCAATGTCGACTGGGGGTTGTTCTGGCGGCTCGTGCCTTTCGGCGTGCTGGGTGGGGTGAGCGGGGCATATTTGTTGTCGACCATCGATGCCTCGGCGGCGCGGCCGTTCGTGATGATCTATCTGACCGGGATCGGCTTTTATCTGCTGTGGCGGGCAATTCGGATGACCAAACCCAGGTTCGAGCACCCGCGCTACACCAGCCCGCTAGCGCTGGCAGGCGGGTTTCTGGATGCGGCCGGTGGTGGCGGCTGGGGTCCGGTGGTCACATCGAACCTGCTGATTCAGGGCGGCGATCCGCGCAAGGTGATCGGCACGGTCAATTCGGCCGAATTCCTGCTGACGCTGTCGATCTCGATCGCGTTTATCGCCACGTTGGGCTTCGCCGCCTTCACCGCGATCACCGTTGGGCTGATTATCGGAGGGGTGATCGCTGCGCCGTTCGGCGCCATGCTGGCGAGCCGGGTCCGCCCGCGGGCCCTGCTGATTGCGGTGTCGCTGGTGCTGATCGTCACCAGTGCTTACAGCATCATCAGCGCGTGGCCGATCATCTAGGCCGGCAGGAGCACCGGCATGGATACCGAACTGATCGCGATCTGCGCTCTGACGGGCGTCATCAACCTGATCGGCGCGCTCGCATACGCCGCGCGGATCGCCGGCGTGCGCACCGGGCGGATCGCATTGAGCTTTGCGCTGTTCAACGTGCTGCTGCTGGTGTCACGCACCTCGAACGGATTTATGGGGCCGTTCCTCGCCAAGCGGATCGAGACGGCTTTAGCGAACGGCGGGGGCGAGGCGCTGCTGCTGGACCTGCGGCTGGTGCTGGCATCGGCGGCGGCATCGGTCGCGCTGGGGATCGTGCTGGTGCCGACCGGGCAGCGGGTGTTTGCCGCGGCGATCGTGTATTTTCAGGCCAACCGTTCGACCGCGCGGCTGTTGCTGCGCTCGGTCTCGCCGGCGGGGCTGCGGACAATCAGGCAATCAGTCGCCTTGCCGTCTGCCGGCACGGTGCGGGCGATCAAGCGCCCGCGCGGGGTCAGCTGGCGGGTGCTGATCGCCAACGCGCTTGCCCAAGGGTTGCTGGCGGTCGGCGTGATCGCGTCGCTTTATGCCGGATACCTGATGCCTGAATTCCGCGTCACTGCCTCTCAGATGACCGCGATCGTCAACGGCTTTGCCACGATCCTGCTGTTCGCGCTGATCGACCCGCAAATCTCGGCGCTGACCGACGATGTGGTCGATGGCAGCGTAAGCGAGGCGACCTTCCGCCGCGCGATGGTGTGGGTGTCGTTGAGCCGGTTGGCAGGAACAGTGCTGGCACAAATCCTGCTGGTGCCTGCGGCCGTTGCCATCGCCTGGGCCGCCGGCTGGATATAGGGCGGCAGACTCAGCTCTGTCATGTTGGCGGCGCGGACCCAAGAACGCGCAGGACCGCAAAACCGAGGGATCATACGCCACCCCTTGTTTTCCGCTATGGTTCGTCCGACAGCAGGACACGCCCCCGCGCAGTTGCGGCGGACGAGGGAAGGCAACCATGAGCTCCACGAGCACGCATCCCGACGACCCGCATTATGTTCAGCGCACCGGGTGGCTGCGGGCAGCCGTGTTGGGGGCCAACGACGGGATTGTTTCGGTCTCGTCGCTGATCCTCGGGGTGGCGGCGGCGACCCCCGAACCACGGGCAATCCTCGTCGCGGGCGTGGCGGCACTGGTCGCAGGCGCTATGTCGATGGCAGCTGGCGAGTATATTTCGGTCTCGTCCCAGCGCGATTCGGAGCAAGCGGACATCAAGCGCGAACAAGAGGCGCTGTCGCTGACGCCGGAGGCTGAGCTTGCCGCAATCTACCAGAGCCGCGGCCTCAGCGCCGAGACTGCGGCTATCGTTGCGCGGGAGCTATCCGCGCATGATCCACTTGCCGCCCATGTGCGGGACGAATTGGGTCTGTCCGATCATCTTGCAGCCCGTCCGTTGCAAGCCGCCCTGGCTTCAGGTGCGACCTTCAGCGTGGCAGCGGCGATCCCCGTCATCGCGGCATTTTTTGCGCCTCCTTCGGCCATCATCCTGTCCGTGCTGATCGTGTCGGTGCTGTCTTTGGCGATCTTGGGTGCTCTCGGAGCAAAGGCCGGCGCGGCGCCGATCGTGCCGGCAGTCCTGCGCGTGCTCGGCTGGGGCATCTTCGCAATGGCCATCACAGCCGCGGTCGGTTGGCTCTTCGGCGTCAGCGTCTGAGGCTCCTGACCTCCGCAATTGGCGCATAAGCTACTGCTTATCTTCCTGATGTAAGCGGTGCGCCAATGGTTGTGCGTGCTGCAGTGCTCCACCTCTTGCCTGCCGGTGCGCTTTCAGCCCCTTCGACAAAGACGGGGCCGGGCGCCTTGATAGGAGGCACTGCCATGAACACCACTGCACCATCGATCCGCCGCCGCTGGGATCCCGTGGTCAAGATCACCCACTGGTCAATTGCGATCGCCGTGCTCGCCAATGCCGTTTTCACCGAGGAAGGCTCAGGCCTTCATATCTGGGTAGGCTATGGCTTAGCCGCGATCCTTGGCCTGCGCTTGCTATGGGGTCTGATTGGACCTGGCGAAGCCCGCTTTAATGCCTTCTGGCCCAGCCCCCGCAAGGCCTTGGCCCACCTGCGAGAAATCCGTACCGGGCGGTCCAGCCAGCACGCTTCTCACAATCCGTTGGGTGCCTTCATGGTCTATGCGATCTGGGGTTGCCTGCTGACGATCATTGCCACCGGCATTGCCATGGCAGGTCCGCCACCGATCAACCTCGCCGACAATGACGCCGGGCAGCGCGGTGCGACCGAGTTGGTGCGCTCTGACCAACACGGCGAGGAACATGACGAGGGCGGCGAGGAAGAAGAAGGCCTGCTGGGCGAAGTGCATGAGACGGCCGCCAACCTGCTCTATCTGCTGATCCTGCTGCATCTGGCAGGCGTGCTGTTCGAAACCCGCCGGAGCGGGCGGCAGGTTCTTGTGGCGATGCTGCCGCTGCAGCGATAGGCAGGTCAGATGCAGACACGTGCCCGCAAACTGGAACGCAAGGCAACCGGGATAACGATCCTGGTGGCCTTGCAGGCCCTGGCCGCCGCGTTCTTCATCGCCGATCTGGCGGCAGATATCATGGCCGAAGGGATTGGCGTACATTTGCTTATCGAGGCGATGGCGGCCTTTGCCCTGCTTGCCGCCGTCGTGCTCGGCGCGTTGCAGGTGCGCGGCCTGATCGCGTCGGCGCGGCGTGATGAAACGGCCATAGCGGCCGCCAAAGGCGCGCTGGCCGAACTCGTGCGCCTGCGCTTCGAGGAATGGGCGCTTACCCCGGCCGAAGCCGATGTGGCGCTGTTTGCCATAAAGGGCTGCGACATCGCCCAGATCGCTGCGCTGCGCGGTTCAGCAACCGGCACAATCCGAGCTCAGTTGGCACGGGTCTACGCTAAAGCCGGGGTGGATGCACAGACCGGCCTCATCGCACTGTTTCTGGAAGAGCTGGTTGATGCGCCGATGAGCAGACCATAATTTGAGATAAGCGCCTTTTCGGTGCCAACCCGCTGATGGATGTTGGAGGGCCACCTGCTCATCCGCTAAAGCGGACAAGATTCTAAACGATCGACGCTTCAATCGAGCCCTTGTTCATCCGCAGCAAACGCAGATGCCCATCATTGCCGAGCCCAACATCATGCCCTTCCACACCGTGGAAGAACCCGTCCGGCCACAACTGTTCAAGCTGCGAGCAACGCATCCGGCCGACGACTAGGAACAGCCAGAACCTCGCCATGTGATCATGCGCCAGTGGCGATATGCGGGCAGACTTGCCAGCGCCCAACACATTCGACAGATGGATGTCTACTGCACGCTTCATGACCTCATAGGCCTGAACCGGATCACCGTGGTTCCCGTTCAGAACCGCAGGCTGCAAATGAACCGGGCCCATGCCCGGAGCATCCCATGCTTCCAAGCTTCGAAACTCCGTCTCGGAGGCTCCCACCATCTCGCCATATTGCGCCATCGACGCATAAGGCGGAAGCATGCCGGATGTCATACCGGAACCTATGGTGGCCAATCCTGCCGCATCCCTAAAAGGCGGCAACAGGTTAGATGCACCCCGCATCTGCACCAGCACATAATCGCCATGCGCAACCTCATAACGGAACCATGCCGCGTCGGGGAGAATGCCATCCCTCAGCATAACTTCTGTCATGCCGAAGCCCTCTCGCTCCTCGATGCGCGCCATCCAAGAAGCATTCAGCGGAGATGCCTCACCACGTTCGAACTGGCTGTAGATACCCTCGAACCTAAACGCGTTATCCAGCCCTTCAATTACAGCAAAGCCACCAGAACGCGGCTCATCAGGGCTCGGCTCAGAAGCCGTCTTGGCTCCGACCTCACCAGCAAAGAACGCTTCAACCATGCGTCCTGACAGAACATTATTTACCACTGATTTTAAGCGCGGTGACGGAACATCAGGCGCGAACTCCCGTGGGATCACGGATTCCATCGGGAACACCGCATCGTCGTCAATGATAGCCGGCGTATCCGCCTTCAAATCATCATCATCCGGTGCGCCTTCGATGCTCTGCGCCAATCTGTCAGCTAGGCGATCAAACATGTCAGCGGTATCTTCGGACGGACTTCCGTGCTGCTTCAGGACCTGTCTTATATCATCAACAATATGCTTCCCTTTCGAGCGGATCGAAAGGCGATCAAAGCCGAGGCCTTCAATCATTCGAGCCATCTCGAGCGCCCAAACCGGAGGTGACGCGATAGCCTTTTCCTCGACCCTTCGAACGGCTTCGAGGCGATCGACAATCTCCAGATGAAGAGCCATCTGCTCGTCAATCCTGTCGATCATCCGAGTGATCATTTCACCTGACAGCAAGGCCATCTTCGCCAGCTCATCAGCATCTTCCGGGACGATGTTAAACAGGTCCGACGTTATCTTCACGCGCTGACCGATTTGAAGCCGGCTACGAAACTCAGGGTAGGTGAAGCGTGGTAACGATCGAAGCCTCGCCTCAAGCGCTTCCTTCATGCGCGTGAGGCGGTCTTCAGCGGTCGCACCAAGCAAAGCATGCTCGGATGGTATCTGCGACATTCGCATACGATGATAAAGCTCAATCGCTTCATCATCGTCCAGCCCCAGCCAGGCCATGAACCTCTCACGGTCCCTGGCATCCCTCGCATACTCGGACTTCGACTTCGCCGAGGCAGAAAGCGACCCGTCATCGATGTCCTCACCTGATGCAGCGGAGCCCGAAGCGTGGGTGTCCTTCGTCGGAATTACCGGTGATACGGAATTTGAGGCAGCATCGCCGTGCGAGCTATCCGGTGTCTCAGGGGTGGTCTCAGGTTCCATGAATTGACCTTCCAACGACTAAATCCGAGTACAGCCAGCTGCGCTGAGTACTCAAGCGAATGATGCGGAAAACGTGCAATTCGACCCACGAGCGGGGCCGATACGACCATTATAGGGGTCGGGCACGTTATCCGACAGCGAACTCAGCTCAAAAATATGTGATGCTGAAAACGTATTTTGCCATAGCCGCCCATCAGAAGTAAACTTATTCATGGGGATTGATGCGAAAAACGTGCATTTTGGCCGGTGATGGCTCAATCCCGCCTGAGGAATGATGCAGTAAACGCGCGAGCTGGCAATCGCTTACTACAGCGTTTTTCGGAATGATGCGGAAAACGTGACAACGGCGTTGGCGATCGAGAGGCTGGATTGGCAATTTACGAATGATGCCGATAACGTGCAAATCCGCTAATTGAGGCATCCTTCCAGAATGATGCGGAAAACGTGCTTTCCGTAATTGATCGCTCGGATCCCACATAGAGAATGATGCCGCAAGCGTGCATTCGGCCAGATTGCGACCGTGTATAGATAAGAATGATCGAAGAAATCGACATTCTCAAGCCTGATTAGCGGTGTCCGATCGAATGTGTGGCTACACAAACCCCACGTTTTCGAATCGATGCGGAAAACGTGCAGGGCATTTTTCACCCAAAAAGGCCACTTGGTGGCTCCAACGCCCATAATTTTTAGGCGCAATACCGCAAACACATCCGCAGGGGCAGATGTGTTTACAGGCGCAATACCTCAAAGGTGGACGCACTTTATTCATCCACCTTTGAGGCGCCCCTTCGCAGGCTCCGGGGTGTAGCCCGCAGGCAGTGTCCGGCAGAGCCAGGATGTGGAGCGGCCTTCGCGAGGCCTTGGACGCTCCGTTAGGGTTGTCGGAAACTTTCGATAACTGCGCGGCTGCCTAAGCAGCCAGCGCGGCATGGCGCGCGACCGAGGCCTCCGGCGCGCGAGGATGTAGGCGTTAGGGGTAGCAAGGGCCGGTGATCCGGCCGTGGGGAGGAAAAAGTCCTTTCGCGTGGCGGGTCCACATCGAAAGGAAAGAATATGAAATTGAACCACCCAGAGGTCGCTCTGCAACGTGCCTTGGCCGCAGCGTTGGCAAAGTTGATGGGCCTGCTACCGTTTCCGGTCGGCACGCACTTTCGCGTTGCAGCCATGTTGGCCGATGAAGGCGACGGGACCTTCGATAGCCTGGGGCGCGCTGCAGGCGCTGCCGGGGTCGACTACCTCATTGCCGTGAGCGAGCGGCAGCGCAGCGGTGCGATCCGGCGCTATCTCTCGCTGATCACCACCGTCGGCAAGGTCACCATCGCCAGGACGGTCGAGCCGGCGCGGTTTGGCCCCGGACAGCCGGTTGTTCTGGTATCCGCGGATCACCGTCACGGCTGGCAGCTGCGTGCCGGCCGGTTAGTCTCTGTGGCGATGCGGCCGGCACTCGAGATCGAGCGTGGCATCGAAGCGATGGCAGGCGAGGTCGATGACCTGCTCGAGCTTTCTGCGGAGCGAGCACCATACTCCGCCGTGACGCTGCCCTCGGCGCTGCGGTCGTCCGTGGCGCGCTGACCTCAACCACACCCCCATCAATCTTCCGGCGGTGCCCACTGGGTGCCGCCGTTTTTGTATCTGGAGCATACCCATGAATACCTGCCATCCGTCGCCCACGGTCACATGCGCATTGGCCATCGTCCGCGATTGCACCGAACTGGCGCCCGCCAGTCGGGCCGTCGCAGCCAGCGTCTTCGTCGTCACCGATGACACCGTTTCCACTTCCTTTGACGTCCGCACGGCCGTCGTCCCACCTGCGTTGTCACGCGTCGAGGCAATGAAGCACATCGCCAATCTGGTGCCGAACTGCGCGACCGTGCTCGTTCGGCCACCACGTCTGCCGCGGGGACTGGTCCGCAACCTCGCCGCGGGCGGTTCCATGCCGGCGCCGACCACCGCACAAGTGCTCACGGCCCTGCGGCCTGATTGCGACGTGCAGCTGACCGTTGTTCCGGAAATGGCGATGACGACGGTCGCCCGCTTCTTCTCCCTGACCCGCGCCAGCCGCGACGACGTTATCGGCGAACGCGTTCGGCGCGTTGAGGACGAGGCACAGGCGCTTTTCCTCGCATCGGTGTTCTGCAGGCCGGATCAGCGTGAGCGTGCCAAGTTGGCCGCCGCATTCCAGGCTTGGCAAGCCCTTCAGCGAGCGCGTCCCCTCACACCCTTTGGTCCCGCGGAGGCATTCTGATGACCCAGTCCTATATTTCATTTGACCTCGAATTCGCCTCTGACGAAGCGTTGTTCGAGATGCATCGCCAGATCGATTCCAAGACCAGCCGCAAGGCTGTCGCCATCAAGATCGTTACCGCCGCCGCCGCACTTGAATTCACGATCGGGACAAGCGGCGAGATCGTCATTGGAACGCTGGCAAGCTGGACGCTGGCCGATTGGCCTGACGAAGGAGCCTTGGTCGACCAGGCGCTAGATTTTATCCGGCGCCGGCCGCAGCACCGGGTGCTGAGCTTCGGAGGGGTGGGCGTCGACATCCCAGTCGTGGTTCTGGCAGCCATGCGTCACGGGATCGTGTTGCCGCCGCAGTTACAGGCCAAACACGCTCCGTGGGACCGGTCCCACATCGATCTTGGCCTGATGATCAAAGGCGCAGGCAAATCCTGGTCGCACCTGTCGCAGGTCTGTTTGCGCTTGGGCATCGCGCAGGCACTCATCGCTGGGAAAGCATCGCCGGTACGACCGACGAGCCCTGATCAGTGGGAGCAGCTTCGGCATCACGTCGAACTGGATACGCTATTGCTGACGCTTGCCTGGTTCGCCTGGTGCGAAGTCCAGGGGCAAGAAGGGCTTCGCTATCGCCCTGCCGCAGTCGCCCAGATCTCAGCGTTCCTGAGGCGGCGGCCCGAGCACGGGCTAGCCGAAGAACTAGCCCGCTATCAGAGGCAGCTCGAGGCTGAGATTTGCGCGCAGTACAGTAACGCTGCTTGACAGCCCATTGCGGCGCGGCCTCGGCACGATCGGGGCCGCGCCGCATATTCCGAAGGTCCTAGGTCTTTTCGACCGACCTAAATCGGCGCCCTTGCATTGCCAACAAATTGCCCGGCCAATCTTCCGTTGGCTAACAAGGGCGTACGTACCGACGTGATCGCCGACGAGGAGCCACGATGGCACTGGCGCCGCAATCTATCTGCTTAATGTGCAAGTCGGGAATGTGACGCTGATTGGTTAATAGTCTGGGAATTGGGCAGGACCCCTTTTTTTGCAGCTCCACTCGTCCTGTTCCTAGCTCTATGATAACAATGAGGGGGGGCTGGCCTGCATATTTCAACCAAGCTAATCCCCTATGCCGCGTTGCACTGACGCAATGTCGAACACTGCCTAAACCAGAGAGAAGATCGCTTCGTCGTCGAAATCGACTACCGTATCCTCGACGTCGTCGCCTTATAGCGCGGCATCGTCCGCGAACGCAGGGCGTGCAGCCGATTCATCTGTGGCCATAAACCCGATATCGTTCTGACGCGATATCGGGCGGTTGTCTTTGTCCATGGCAGCTTCTGGCACCGGCATGAGTGCGATCTGTTCCGCTGGACCGAAAGCCGGTCAGAGTTCTGGCGGGATAAGGGCGCAACCTTTATGTGGACTAGAACCGGAGCACTCATCCGAGGCGCCCGGGTGCTTGCGGATGGCGGACAGCCGCGTACCACTTCAGCAATGCTATGATCAGAGCTCCGGCCACGCCGCATAGCGCATGAAGCAGCCAGAATGTCGTGATCGGGAGAGTGACGAACTGGCTTGCCAGCCAGGTGCTGATCAACCCGCCGGCAAACAGCGAGAGGTAGAACCCGGCCATCACCGTTGCCCCAAGACGATGGGGGCTGGCTTGCCCGAAGCTCGCCATGACTGCGGGCAGCACATTGGCCAGACCGAGGCTGTTAAGAAGCTGGAAGGCCAGACCCCACATGATCGGCACCCCGGTGCGGCCATGCACCAGTGCCGCCAGCGTCAGGCATGCTCCACCGACGACCACAAAGCCTGCACCCGCAAGTGCCTTGGTCTCAGCCGCAGCCGCTCCGCGATGCCTGTCGTGCCATGCCCAGAACATCCCGCTTGCAACCAGTGCAGCGAGGCTGACGAGGCCATCGGCGGCGATCAGCCAGCTCACCGGGATGCGCCACCCGGCCACATCCCGCTCGAATCCTTCCTTGGCCCACAGAAGATAGGCATTGGTCAATTGCGCGTTGGGCACCGTCAGCAAGGCCGTGGCGATCTCTAGCCCGATCAGAGCGATCGGCGCAATCCGCGTTTGCCGGGTGTGGGTTGAGGATGCTTCGCTCCCAGCGCTGGAAGCCTCTACAGCACTGGCGTGATAACCATATGCATATATCGCCAGACCCGACACCATTGCCGCGCAGGAAAGGGCAAAGCCTGCGTGCCAGTGCACCCGCTCCCCCACCGTTCCGATCACCAGCGGCGCGATCAGCCCGGCGATGTTGATCGCCAGATAGAACATTCGGAAACCTTCGACCCGTCGAGGATCCCCGGCGCCGTAAAGTCCGCTAAGGCGCGCTGCGGCGGAGCCTTTGAAAAAGCCGGATCCCAGCGCGATCAACGTGAGCGCGGGGATGATCACCGCCTCGACGACCAACAGGCCATGCCCGGCGGCCATCATCAGCCCGCCCAGCAGTATCGCACGGTGCGGGCCGATCAGCCGGTCTGCGATGATCCCGCCGATCAATGGGGCAGTGTCGCCAGCGCGCACCGAATAGGCCCGTTATCAGCGCCGCCATCGCTACGCCCTGTGCGCCGGAAGCCGCTTTCAATGCCGGCAGGAGCCACACCGCGCCAGCAGCGCCATCGTCCAGCAGCACATCGGCAAGGTAGAGCGCCAATATGCTTTGCAACCCGAAATAGGCTGCGCGCTCGAATGCCACGCTGGTGCAAAGAGTGGTCAGGTTGGCAGAAACGCCCCAGCGTCGAGCCATATCAGAAGGCGCGAGGGATGCTGGGCCCCGAAGCGACCACTGCGCGGGCTGCCCACGCCTTGCGCAGATTGCCGGGAGTGTCGCCGAACCAGTTGCGGAACGAGCGGCCAAAGCTGGACATGTCGCTGAAGCCCAGAGATTGGGCCGCCTCGGCCAGCGAGACCGATTGATCCGCGATCACCAGCATCGCACGCGCCTTGCGCTCCTCCTCGACGAGGGCATGGAAGCTGGTGTCGTGACGGGCGAGCAGGCGCACGATGGTGCGGCTCGACTGGTTGAGATACGCCGCCGCCTGCTTGAGCCGTGGCACCCGTCGCTCGCAAACCAGCATGTGGACGATGAAGGCGCGCACAGCGGCGACATCGTCGGATTCGCCCGTCTCGCTCACAAGCGCAGCCAGTTTTGTCTGAGCCACCGCCCATAGCATGGCATCGTGGTGCAGATTGGGTGTATTTTTCCACTCGCGCGGAAAGCGCAACCGCTCGGTCCCGGTCGACGGGGCGAGCTGGCACTGGAATCCGGCCAGCATGTGCTGCGCTTCGGGCAAGTCAAAGAGCTGTGTTTCGAGCACCATCGCCGCCAGCTCGTTGCAGTGTAACGATTCGATTGCGCGGTAGATCAGCGCCGCTCCGGCGCTTGCCGAGAAACGGAACAATGGCCCCATCGGCCACGGCGGAATAAAGGCGATCTCGACCATGTTATCGCGCTCTTCCAACTGGATCAGCACGAAGGGGTTCTGCGCTGCCATTGCCCGCACCAGCGCTGCCAGCGCCAGCCCCATGTCGGGGGCATGCAGCAGCGACAATGCGCCGGTTGTGCCCATCACAGGACGCGGCGAGGTGAGCATCCGTTCCACCAGCGCAAAGTAATCGGCATTGTCGATAATGTTGCCGATTATGATGAGATCATCCGCAAGCGAGACCGTGGACGGCAGCGGCCCCGAGCCGCTCAGCGCGGTTCCGTCGCGCAACCACTCCGGCCAGTCGAGCCATTGGCCAAGATGCAGCGTCGTGGCGGTCGGTACATTCCTTTGTGCCTTGGCGCCCAGCATCCTGATCGCAAACTCTGCGTCCGCACGTCCGGTCCGCAGGAGCTTGAATGCAGATTGGGCCGAAACCTGCAAAGAACGCCTGTCAAGCGGATCGAACATAGCTTTGATGCCCCACCGACCGGCAGCCCGGCCGCAGTCAAGATTATCGCCCAGATTAGCCGATAAAACAAGTTATTGTCGCAGCTTGGCAAAAAGGCTCGCCGCCGCTGGCGCGATTTGTCCAGAAAATGGCGATGAATGACGATGGCCACATGCGCCTGCCTGACGCATTATGGCGGGGGAAAAGGGTGCGCAGGTCAGCGCGGCAACAAGCAGCCGAGCAGCGCGGCAAAGGGGGGCAATCATGAATAACAATCGGATACACGTAGGAATTTTGAGCGCTGCGGCGGCGATTGCTCTGCTGACAGCGTGCAATCAGGCGCCCCCAGCGGGCGATGATGCGGCTGGTGCGGAAACCGCTGGAGCGTTCCAGTGGCCCGCTAGCCTCAATGTTGTCGGTGATGGCTATCCCGGCGCCGGTGCACCGTGTCGCCGCATCGGCGAAACCGCAGCGACCGTCGATTTCCTCGACGACAGCGCCGCGCTGGTCGGCTGCCCGACACCGGAAGAGGCCGAAAAGCTCGGCGGCAAAGTGCTCACCTTGATTGACGGTGTTACGCTGGTTTCCGTTTCGAATGATCGCGCTGCCATGTCCGGCGAAGGCGACGGACAGGGCGATGCGCTGGTCGCAGGCACTAGCTACAACGCCACCGCCCAGATTTCCTGCGCCGGGTACAAGGGGGCTGGGGCCGGCATGTGCAACGCCGGGGTGATGCGTGGCGGGGACACGGGAACTACGGTCGAGGTCATGCTCCCGGACGGAACCAAGCGCGCGATCTTTTTCAATCCCGGCGGCAGCTTCCTGTCCTTCTCCACCGCCGAGGCGGATGGCACCGCGGCAATGAAGATCAGCTCGCAGAAGAAGGGCGATATTACCATCGCGAGGATCGGAACGGAAACTTACGAAATTCCCGACGCCTTCCTGACCGGAGGATAAAGGGGCGAGGCATAGAGCGGCACGGGGGGTCGGCCGATGGACTTTATGAGACTGCTCAAGTCGCTCGAAGAGCTGCTTTATGAAGTCATGGTAATGCTTGTGTTCTACCCGCGCACCTTGTTCCTCACCGTTCGCCATCCGCAGCGGATGATGGACTATGCCGATACCGAGCTCGGTGATGTCCAGTCGGATCAATACAGCGACACGCTAAGCCCGCCGCTGTTCCTGATGATCTGTCTCGTCATCAACCACCTGTTCGAACAGGCCGCCCCCGCTGGCATCGAAGGCTCCCTGCCCGCCGTGTTGCAGGATACCCAGAACCTGCTGATCTTCCGGGTGTTCATGTTCAGCCTGCTGCCGCTGATTCTGTCGCTGCGGCTGTTGCAGAAGATGGGCATCGCGCTCGACCGCGAGACATTGCGGCCGGTGTTCTATGCCCAATGCTTCGTAACCGCGCCGATCACCCTTCTGATCGGGATTGGCGCAGCGATCAGCCATATGGGCGGGGAGACCGCAAGGGCCGTGTCGAACGGCGTCTTTGTGGGCGGGCTTGTCTGGTATCTGGCGCAGCAGACCTTTTGGTTCCGCAGCAAGCTTGCCTGCGGACTTGGCACCGCCGCCGCAAATGCCGTCGGCGCGACCCTGGTGGCGACGATCCTGATCATCATGACCGGATATGGCGTGCTGTTCGCCACCATGGAGAACGTAACGCCATGACCTCGCGCCTCCTGATTTCGATCATTGTCGTCGTGATCTGGGCAGCCATCACACTGGTTGTGCCAACCTTGCTGCTCGATTCCGAGATAAGCCTGCAGGATCTGGTGACAAAGGATATCGCCTGGGGTGTGGCCGGGGCGGCGCTGTTTCTGTTGGGGACAGCGTGGCTGGCGGGTTGGCGCGATCTCGGGTTCCGGGCGCCGTATGTGCCGGGCTGGTGGAAGGTCTTGTGGCTGCCGATGCTCTATCTGGCAGGCATGGCAATTTTCGGGCTCACTACCGGCAAACTGGAAGCCGCCGCGGTGACGATGGTGCTGATCAACACCGCAATGGTCGGCTTTTCGGAAGAGCTGGCGTTTCGCGGCGTGCTGTGGGGCGGCGCGCGCAAGGCCTTGCCTTTCTGGGCAGCGTTCGGGTTGGTGACCCTCGCCTTCGGATCGGTGCACATAATGAACGCGTTTCTGACCGGCGAGATCGCTGCGGCGGGCGTGCAGGCGCTCAATGCCTTCATGAGCGGTGCAGCCTATCTCGCGATCCGCATCCGCACGCGCTCGATCATCCCGATCATGGCGATCCATGCTCTGTGGGACTTCACGGTATTCCTGGTCGGAAGCGGCGGCGACAAGAACGCAGCGCTCCCGCCGGACCTATGGCAGACCCAGCTTGTCGTCGGACTGATCCTGACCGGACCGCTGTTCCTTTATGGACTGTGGCTGGTGCGGAACGAAAGCGTGCGCGCGGGCTGGCGCGACGACGGAGCAGATCCACCAGCCCATCCTGCAGGAGAGCAATGATGCGTTACCTTCTTCCTCTGGTGGCGACGGCGCTGACCGTGACTGCGGCAACAGTGCCCTTCGCCACGATTGCCGAGGCACAGACCGCCAAGCCCGAACGCGTGCAGTTCGCCAAGGGCAAGTCCGCCAAAACGATCAAGGGCACGCTCAAGGGCGATCAGTCGCGCCTCTTCGTGGTGAACCTGCGTGCCGGGCAGACCATGACGGTGAAGCTGAATGCCAGCAATGGGTCGACCTATTTCAACGTCACTGCGCCCGGCGCCCAGCAGGCCATGTTCATCGGTTCGACATCGGGGAACACGATGCAGGAGGTCATCCCTTCATCGGGCGATTACACCATCGATCTTTACATGATGCGCAACGCCGCGCGTCGGGGCGAAACGACGAACTTCACCATTACCATCGGCGCGACCGGCTGAGGCGTCCCGGTATCCGGCCACCTTATGGCGCGAAACGCCCAGAAGGTGGCCGCAATTGTCCAATGCTCTAGGCAATAACTTGTGTCACCTTCCCATCTGAAGACATGTCTTCGACGGAGGGGGATCAAATGATCAGAATTGCTGGAAAATTGTGTGCAGCAGTCGCCACCGCGGCCATGGTGATGGCGCCTATGGCAGCTTTGGCCAATACGCCCGGATCGGTCCGCGACCTTGTCGGCGCACGCGGGTCGAGCGGCGAAGAACAGCTCGAATTCCGCGGATTTCACCGCATCTCCGGTCACACCGAATACGACAGCAAGATCAATTATTGGTGGAACGGCAACACCAAGGAATGCGTCAAGGTCGTGACCTACGACGGCAATTTTCAGTCGATCACCCAGACCACCAATGCTGACTGCAACCAGAAGGGCGGCAATGGCGACAAGACCGCTGCCGTTGCCGTGGGCGCGGCCGCACTTCTCGGGATTGTGGCACTGGCCAGCAAGTCGCATCACCGCGAAGAAAAGGATTATGACGAGCGCGGCCTGTCCGAATTCGAACGCGGCCACCGCGATGGGCTCTATGGACAGGCCTATCACAACTACAACCGCAACAACGACTACTCCAACGGATACAACAGCGGCGTGCGCGAACGCGCCAGCCAGACCAGCTATCGCGGCGGCCACAACTATAGCGGCGGCTACAGCGGGTATGCCGAATTCAACGACCTTACCGGACAGGATCGCAAATACGTCATCAGCCAGCTGACGAGCCGCGGCTTTGTGATGCGCGACAACAAGATCGCCGGTGACACCCGCTACATGACCTTCTGGCGCGAAGCGTCAAAACAGTGCCTTGTCACGAATTCGCGCGATGGCACGATCTACTCGATCGAAAGCGTTTCAGCCCGCACATGCCGGGATTGATCCTGCTCCGGCCGCGGCGTTGGCATCAGCGCTCGAAGTCTAGCGCAAGGCGCATGACGCGAGGCGGCTGACCGGGGACGAGGCTAGCCCGGTCAGCCGCAGCAACCCGCTTCAAAAAGGAGCCAGTCGCACGCCATCGTGCGCCCGGCCCACATGTGTCCCGCGCGATTCTCACTTTCGGGAAGGAGACGTATTATGCGAACACTGCTTGTATCTGTCAGCGCCGTTGCCCTGCTGCTCGCGCCGGTTTGGGACGGAAACGCCCGCTCGGAGCCAGCTGAGCCCGCGGCCGCGGATTGGGGAGTCGATACTGCCTCGCTTTCCTCCACCATCAAGCCCGGCGACGATTTCTACCGCTACGTCAACGAAGGCTGGCTCAAGACCGCCAAGCCGCCCGAAGGCGTGCCCTACATCGATTCCTTCGTAGAGGTGTATCTCGCCACCGAACAGCGCATCGCCGGGATCATTGCAATGGCGCGCGAGACCACCGATGAGCCCGGCAGCCCGGAACAGATGATCGGCGATTTCCACCGCGCGCACGCCGATATGGAGCGGCGCAATGCGCTGGGCATCACCCCGATTGCCAGCACACTCGCCACCGTCGGCGGCATGCAGGATCGCTCGGATCTTGCGCGGATCATGGCGTATCCGTGGATAGACGGCTTTATCGCCGGTGGGGTGTTGCCGAATGTCGATGATCCCAGCCGCATGATCGCCGGGCTGGGGGTGGGGGGGCTAACGATGCCCTCGCGCGATTACTACCTCGCCGACCAAGAGCCCTATATCGGCCACCGCAAGGCGCTGCTGGCCTATATCGCCGACAGTTTCCGCCGCGCCGGGATTGACGATCCAGACGAGCGCGCGGCGCGGGTCATGGCGATCGAGACCGCGGTGGCAGAACGACACTGGACGTTGTCTCAGAGCCGGGACGTGGTGCGCATGAACAACGTCATGGCCCCGGCACAGCTCAAGGCCTTTGCCCCCGGCTTCGATTGGGACGCGTTCCTCAACGAACAGAGCCTGGCCGGACAGCCGCAGATCAAGGTGACGACCGATACCGCCGTACGCGAAATGGCAAAGCTGTTCGCCGAAACGCCAGTGCGTGATCTGCAATCCTTTCTCATGTTCAAGACACTGGACGCCTGGGCAGACTCGCTATCCGAGCCGTGGGTTCAGGCGCATTTCGATTTTCATGGTAAGCGCCTTCAGGACGCACCCCAGCGCCGCGCGCCCAAGTTCGAGAGCATCGGAGCGGTCAACAATGCACTCGGCGAGGAAATCGGTCGGCTCTACGTCGCCGAATATTTCGGCGCTTCCGACCGCGCGAAGGTATTGGAGATGGTCGGCTACCTGCGTGCGACTTATGCCGAGCGGATCGCCAAACTTGACTGGATGGACGCCCCGACCCGCGCCGAGGCGCTGCGCAAGCTGGAGCGGATAACCGCCCGCATCGGCTTTCCCGAACGCTGGCATGATCGTTCCGGCGTGCGGATCACGTCTGATGATCTGGTCGGCAACCAGTCACGCCTGGTCCAGTGGAAGCGTGCTGACAGCCTGAAGAAACTGGAAGAAGGCGCACGACCGTGGGAGTTCCCCTATTCGCCGCAGGAGGTGAACGCGGGCTACAGCCCCTCGACCAATTCGATGAGTTATCCCGCCGGGATTCTCCAGCCGCCGTTCTTCGATCCCAAGGCCGATCCGGCGGTCAATTTCGGGTCGATCGCGGCGGTCATCGGTCACGAGATCGGTCACGCCTTTGACGATCAGGGCAGCCGGCAGGATGGCGACGGCAAGCTTCGCAACTGGTGGAGCGATGCCAGCCGCGCGGAGTTCGAGAAACGCACCGCAGGGCTGGTCGACCAGTTCAACGGCTACGAAGCCCTGCCCGGCCTCGCTATCAACGGCCGCCAGAACCTCGGCGAGAATATTGGCGATCTCGGCGGTCTTTCGGTCGCACACGCCGCCTATCGCCGTTACGTCACCGAAAAGCAGGGCGGCAAGGCTCCGGTGATCGGCGGCTTCACCGGCGACCAGCGCTTCTTCCTCGCTTGGGCGCAGCTCTGGCGCAACATCACTGGCGAGGCCGAAACCCGCCGCCGCGTGCTGTCCGACGTGCACTCGCCCGGCGAGTTCCGGGTCAACGGCATCGTCCGCAATGTCGACGCCTGGTATGACGCGTTCGGGATCAAGCCGGACGACAAGCTTTACCTGCCGCCGGAACAGCGCGTGCGCATCTGGTGAGCCTGCAGCCTGCGTAGCCTCCATCACAATCGGGAGACTTTGACATGGCCAATCATGCGGAACCGACGCAGCTATGGCTTCGTGTGTTGCAGTTTCCGCCGACCCGGCTTTTGCTGCTCGGTTTCCCGCTGTTCATGTGCCTGGGAATGAGCAACGGCTTGATGGGCCAGAACCAGGGCAACGTGCCGATGACGATATTCGCCGCCTCGGGGATGATCGCATTAGCGATGTGGGTTTATATCGGTTTTGCCCGCTTCGTCGAACGGCGCGAGCCCAGTGATCTCGCGCTCAGCCCGGGTCTTCGCGAGCTGGGCATCGGCCTGCTCGTAGGCTCGGGCCTCTACACTGCGGGAGTGCTGGTGCTGATGGTGCTCGGCTTTGCCCGGATCGAGGGGATGAACCCGCTGTCCGTGATGATCCCCGCTATCGCCATGGCGATCAGTTCGGGCTTTCTTGAAGAATTGCTGTTCCGCGGCGCGCTGTTCCGCATCGTCGAGGAATGGCTCGGCAGCTGGGCCTCGGTGGTGATCTCCTCGGTGGTGTTCGGCTTTGTGCACCTGATGAACCTGGCAGCGACCCTGACCGGCGCGATCTTCATCAGTATCGAGGCGGGTCTGCTGTTGGCCGCAGCCTACATGCTGACACGGCGGCTGTGGTTGGGGATTGGCTTTCACATCTCGTGGAACTACACCCAGTCGGCGGTATTCGGCGGGGTGGTATCGGGCAGTGTGGCTGATCCCGGCCTGTTCAAGACGGTCATCACCGGCCCCGATCTGATCACCGGCGGCGGCTTCGGGCTGGAAGCCTCGCTGATCCCCTGCATACTGGCGACCACTACCGGAGTGTGGCTCGCCGTGAGGGCCGTGCACGCCGGTCATGTCGTGTTGCCATTCTGGAGCCGTGCGAAGGACGCGCACGCCCTGCAACCGGCGAGCGCTTGAGCATGGGGCCTAAACCGGCGGGAATGTGGCTTACGGCTGCGGCGCTCGGTATGGCTGGAGCAGCAAGCGCGCAGGTCGCGCCCGTCTCTCCCCCACCCGAGCAGCAGACCGCCGATTGCACCGCGCCTGTGTTTGCAACCGATCAGCTGGTTTGCAGCGATCCCGCCCTGCGCGCTCTCGATACCGAACTCGCCGCGCGGTTGACGCATGCGCCTGAAACAACTTCGCGCTGGATCGAACCCCAAAGACAATGGTTCCTGCGCCGCAGCCGCTGCGCCTTTGCCGAGTATCATTCTGCCTGCGCCATGGCTGCCTATCGCGAGCGACTGGCGCTTATGCGCTCGCAAGGCTCAGCGAAGATGCTCAAGGCAAACTGCGACGACCGTCATATCGGGACCATTGCTGTCGAGGGCAATTGGATCATCTTGATCGACCGTGAAGGCAGAATTGCAGGAACTGCAGGCGGCAATGTCGCAAACAGCAGCTGGCGACCATTTTTGTCTGCCGCGTGGCGAGACCCCTACGTTTTCATAAAACGCAGGAAGGGAGCAGCCTCAAATGCAAGATTTCAAACGTGTGACACAATGATTCCCGATCCCAGTCGGGAGACATTGCGACCGTCCTTTTAGTCCTTCATCCATCAACCAAGCCTGGCCAGCTATCGGTTTACTCCGCAGTGTTTGCCCTGCTGCCGAAAACCGGCCAGTTCGCTCAGGACACATGTCTACTGCTCTGCAATGCCGATCAAACAAACTTTGGACGTCGGCTCCTGAAAAGAGCTGCCGTTCAACACATCGATAGGGAATGGCAGTTTTGTCCCATCGACCGTCATCGTAGCTGATCGGCGGTTTACAAAAGTTGAGCGGGCACGACGCGGACTCACGGTACAAAACCTGTGCATGTGCCGGTGGAAAAGCTGCGCAAATCCGGCAGCCTTCTTGCGCCCGGAATCCACTCGAATCATGGTGGCGAAACTAAGACCACGACAGGGTGCCACGGTAAGGTACCACGGGGTTTTGACTCGAAGAGAAACGCGTTATTTTTCAGACGTTTGGATCTGAAGAAATTCCTGGCTGGGGCGGAAGGATTCGAACCTTCGCATGCCGGTACCAAAAACCGGTGCCTTACCGCTTGGCTACGCCCCAGCAAGAGCGCGCTCTATAGCGGCTGAATCGAGGTTGTGAAGGGGGCGAAAACACCTGTTCTCCCCCTTTTTTATACAAGCTCATGAAGGTGGGCCGGCAACCAATCGTTTTCCATCAAAATCTGCGGCAGAATGGCGTTCCTTCAATTGGGTGTCTTCAGGGCCCCAGACCTTGTTGACGATCCTGCCACGCTGCACAGCCGGGCGGGCGCTGATGTCTGCAACCCAGCGCGCGACATGCGTGTATTCGTCGATGCTCAGGAAGGTCTTGGCATCATTGTAGATGTTGCCTTCGGTAAAGGGCGCGAGCCAGGGATAGTTCGCAATATCTGCTATGCTGTATGCATCGCCGCCCAAGAAGCGACTTTGTGCCAGACGCTTGTCGGCTACGTCGAAAATGCGTTTGGTTTCCATCGCATAACGGTTGATTGGATATTCGTATTTTTCAGGTGCATAGGCGTAAAAATGGCCGAAGCCGCCGCCCATGAACGGGCCGCTGGCGACTTGCCAGAATACCCAGCTCAGCACTTCGGCACGGGCGGCGGAGTCTGAGGGGAGGAAGGCCCCGAATTTTTCAGCCAGATGGACGAGAATCGCACCGCTTTCGAAGATCCTGAACGGAACCGTACCGCTACGATCCAATAGCGCAGGAATTTTGGAATTCGGGTTCACTTCGACAAAACCGCTCCCGAATTGTTGGCCCTCCGATATGTTAACCGTCCAGGCGTCGTACTCGGCCCCGGCATGACCTGCCTCGATCAGTTCTTCGAGCATGATGGTTGCTTTCACCCCGTTGGGTGTGGCCAGCGAATAAAGTTGGAAAGGATGTTTGCCCTCGGGCAAAACGTTCGTTTCTCTTGCGCCTGCTGTCGGGCGATTGATTGAGGCAAAACGTCCACCCGAAACCGTATCGGCGCTCCAGACGGCGGGTGGGGTATAGGTTGGGTCAGCCATGATTGTTACTCCTGGTGGGACAGCAAGTCTGCGCAGCGTTCGGTCATTGTAGCTGGCGTTGACTTCACCGTAGCGCAAGGTGGAACATTCCGGCCAGCATGCGCATTTGGTTGCGAATGGAAAAGCTGGTTTATGTTGACGACGATCTTCCCGGCATCACCCGGCGCCGGGCAGGCAAGGGCTGGGCCTATTATGATCCTGCGGGTGCATTGATACGCGACAAGGCGGAACGCACGCGTTTGACTGCCATTGCCTTGCCGCCCGCCTATTCGGATGCCTGGTTCTGTCCGGTGGATACCGGACATATCCTTGCCACAGGATACGACGATGCGGGGCGGAAACAGTACCGCTATCATCCGGCGTTTCGCAGCCAGCGTGAAAGCGAAAAGTATGATGCGTGCGCGGGTTTCGGCAAGTTGTTGCCGCTGATGCGCAAGCGGGTGGATGAGGATCTGCGACAAGCAAATGTTACGCGCACAAGAGCGCTGGCTGCCGTGGTGCGATTGCTGGATCTGTCAGCCATCCGTGTTGGCAACGAACATTATGCGCGCACGAATGAAAGTTATGGCGCAACGACGTTGCGTTCCGATCACGCCGATATTGGCAAGCGCCGCATTGCCCTTCAGTTTGTCGGCAAGGGCGGGAAGGAACGCGAGCTTGAACTCGATGATCAGCGGCTGGCCCGCGCTGTAGGACGAATGCAGGATCTTGGAGGCGATGACGACCATCTTTTCCGATACGAGGATGACGACGGCGAAGTTCGGCCCGTAACCTCGAACGACGTGAATGCCTATTTGCGAGAAACAATGGGCGAGGATTTCAGCGCCAAGCATTTCCGCACATTTCACGCCAGCAGCCTTGCGTTTGAAAAGTTGGCCACCGGCAGCGGTCAGGTACGCATGGGCGAAATGTTGGAACACGTTGCCGCCAAGCTTGGAAATACGCCTGCCATTGCTCGAAGTTCTTATGTGCATCCCGCGGTGATCGCACGGATCGAAGGACAGGCAGAATGGCGCGCATCATACAGGCTGCCTCGCGCGACGCGCTGGCAAACACGAGCGGAACGCGGATTGATTGCCTTTCTGGAGGAATGCGGCACTGCGGCTGATTTGATGGATGACGACACGGCCTAGGCAGCCGCTCGCAGGCACGTTATGCCCGGCGCCAGCAGGAGACGTGCCGGTAATGAACGAAGCCCATCCCTTTTTCGATATGCACGGCCACGGTTTTGTCCGCGTAGCCACTGCGACGCCGAATTGTCGTCCTGCCGATGTTCCTTACAACACGGCTGGCGTACTGACCGAAGCGAAAAAGGCGCACGATGCCCGGGTCGATCTGGTTGTCTATCCTGAACTGACGCTGTCATCCTATGCGATTGATGATCTGCTTTTGCAAAACGCGCTGATCGAGCGGGCAGAGGAGGCGCTTGCTGAGATTGTTGCTGCATCCGCCGATCTGGACCCGGTGCTGGTCTTGGGGGCACCGCTGCGGCGCGCTGATAAGCTTTACAATTGCGCGGTGGTGATCGCACGCGGGCAAATTCTGGGTGTGGTGCCCAAGAGCTTTTTGCCCAATTACCGCGAGTTCTACGAAAAACGCCACTTTGCCCACGGACGCGGGTGTACCGATCTGTGGATTGACGTCGCGGGGGAGGAAGTGCCGTTTGGCACCGATCTGGTTTTCGCTGCGGCAAACCTTCCCGGCTTCCGGTTCGGCGTGGAAATCTGCGAGGATTTCTGGGCGCCTGTGCCGCCAGCGATGCAGGCCGCGATGGCTGGCGCGCTGATCTTGTGCAATCTGTCCGCCTCACCCGTCACGATCGGGCGCGCGGATGACCGGCATCTGCATTGCCGATCGCTCGCCAGCCGGGCGATTGCAGCCTATGTCTATTCCGCCAGCGGGTACGGCGAAAGTACCACCGATCTCGCCTGGGACGGACAGGGGGTGATCTATGAGATGGGCGATCTTCTGGCGCAAAGCGAACGCTTCGATCCGGCGGGAGAATTGTGCATCGTCGACATCGACACCGAACGACTTGCCGCCGAACGAATACGCAATCAGACCTTTGCCGATGCCGCTGAATGGGCTGGAAGCCCTGCGGATACCTATCGCCGGATTCTGTTCGATCATGCTTATACCGAAGGCGATATCGGGCTGAAACGGCCCGTGGCGCGGTTCCCCTTTGTTCCTGATCGGCGCGAAAAGCTGGACGAGGACTGCTACGAAGCCTTCAATATCCAGGTTGACGCGCTGATGCGCCGGATCGAGTCGACCGGCGCAAAGAGCCTGATTATCGGCATTTCCGGTGGGCTCGACAGCACCCATGCGCTGATCGTGGCAGCCAAGGCATGCGATCGGTTGGGCCTGCCGCGCACTACGATCCGCGGCTACACCATGCCCGGCTTCGGCACGTCGGACGGCACCAGGACAAACGCACACCGCCTCATGGAAGCGATGGATATTACCGCCGGCGAGATCGACATTCGTCCTGCTGCAAACCGGATGCTGAAAGACATCGGCCACGCCTTTGCAGATGGCGAACCCGTGCATGATGTGACGTTCGAAAACGTGCAGGCGGGCCTCCGAACCGATTACCTGTTCCGCCTTGCCGGACAGCACGGCGGCTTCGTGATCGGTACGGGCGATCTTTCGGAGCTGGCGCTCGGCTGGTGCACCTATGGCGTGGGCGATCACATGAGCCATTACGGCGTTAACGCGGGCGTACCCAAGACGCTGATTCAGTATCTGATCCGCTGGGTGATCCGCACCGGCCAGTTTACCAATGCCTGTGGTCATGTGCTCGAAGACGTGCTGGGTACGGAAATCTCGCCGGAACTGGTGCCACCGGGTGCCGACGGGGCGATGCAGTCGACCGAAAGCCTCGTCGGCCCTTACGAACTCAACGACTTCTTCCTCCATCACGTGATCCGTTATGGCCAACGTCCTTCCAAGGTCGCCTTCCTTGGCTGGCACGCATGGAAGGATGCGGATCAGGGACTATGGCCCGCAGGCTTTCCGGATGAAGGCCGTAACGTTTACGATCTTGCCACCATCGTGCGCTGGATGGACAAGTTCTGCGCGCGCTTCTTCGGCTTTTCGCAATTCAAGCGGTCGGCGCTCCCCAATGGCCCAAAGGTTTCATCCGCCGGGGCGCTATCCCCGCGTGGAGACTGGCGCGCGCCGTCGGATGCCGTGGCAACGGTCTGGCGGGAAGAATTGCGTTTCGCGCTTCCCGATGATGTGATTGCAGAGGTTTACGGCAGCACCGCAGCCTGATGCCCAAAAGCCTGCCTCTTTCGGCGCTCGGCATCATGCTGTTCTGCAATGTCGCTTGGGCGCTCAACGTTGTCGTGAGCAAGATTGCGGTGTCGACACTGGGCTTGCCGCCGCTGTTTTATACGGTACTGCGATCCGCAATGGTTCTGGCCGTGTTGTTTCCGTTGCTGCTGCGTGGACGGCCAGCGCGCTTGCCATTGGTGATGCTGATCGGCTTTGCGGTAACCGGAGGCAGTTTCGGGCTGCAATTCATCGGCTTGCAGACGGCGACCCCGTCGGCAGTGGGGATCGTCAATCTCGCTGGCGCACCGCTGACCGTACTGTTTGCGGTGATATTTCTGGGCGAGGAGGTGCGCTGGCGGCGCAGGCTGGGCATGGCGCTGGCGCTGGGGGGCGTCGGACTTGCCATCGGCGCGCCGTCCGAAGCGGGCGATCCGGTGGGGCTGGGCTTTGCGTTTGCTGGTGTGTTGATTGGCGCTTTTGCGTCAGTCTTCGTGAAACGGTTGGAAGTTGGTGCAGTCTCCTTGCAAGCGTGGGCGGGGCTGGCCTCGCTTTTCGTCATGCTCCCGGCAACGCTTCTGTTTGAAACAGGACAAATCGCCGCCGTTGAGGGCGCCCCAATCGCGGTGGCCGCTTGCGTGCTGTTTGCGGGGCTTGTCGTTTCGGTTGGTGCCCATTCCGCCTATTTCCGGCTGTTCCAAGCGCATGATGCCAACCTGATCGTGCCCCTTACGCTGCTGACACCGCTACTGACGATCGCGTTCGGCACTTGGCTGACCGGTGATACAATTGGCTGGTCGCTTATCGTGGGCGGGGGTCTTGCGATCATCGGCGTGGCGATCATCGTGATCCGCCCGAGCCGCAACATCTTCAAACCCCTGCTGGTCAGGCCGCGCCTCTAGGCGGAAAGACCAAGAAAAACCCCCTCCAGGCGGTGCCGGAGGGGGCGGGGTATATCAGCCTGCGATCTGTTCGGCCTTCTGCTGGGCTGCGGCGATTGTTTCTGCGCCGTCGATACCCATGATGCCATCGGCGGCGACCATTTCGACATCGGTGATACCGATGAAGCCAAGAAAGAATGTCAGCCAGCGGGTCATGAAGTCAATGTCGCTGCCTGCCGGGGTGCCGCCGCTGGCGATGGCGAGATAGGCCTTCTTGCCGGTCAGCAACCCTTCGGGACCAGTTTCAGTGTAGCGGAAGGTTGTGCCCACGCGGGCGACCAGATCGGCCCAGGCCTTCAGCGTCGCGGGCGGGGCGAAGTTGTAGACCGGCGCAGCAATCACGATGGTGTCAGCGGCCTGCAACTCGGCAATCAGCGTATCAGCAAAAGCCGCCAGTTCGTTCTGTTCAGGCGTGCGTTCTGCCACAGGGGTGCGTTCCGCCGCGAAGCTTTCAGCTGTGACGTAGGGCACATCATTGGCGGCCAGATCGCGGGTCGTGACGCTGGCGCCCGACTTGGCAACCAAGCCATCCAAGACCCGCTGTCCAAGGCCGCGTGAGACGGATTCCGAATTCGAACGGATACTGGCGGTGACGTAGAGAATGTTGCTCATGGGACAATTCCTTTGATGGGATGTACGGGGGGAGCCGGCTGACTGAGAGGGAGGGGGAGACTGGCCGGCTCCGAAGGTCAAGGTCAGGCGGCGTCGACCAGCACGACTTCACTGTCTTCAAGCGCGGTGATCGTAATGCTGTCCAGCGCGGTGATCGCCACGCCATCACGCGCTTTTGCTTCAATCTCATCGATGCGGATCTTGCCGGTGGCGGGCACGAGATAAATGTGACGGTCAGCACTGCGGGGGCTGTAGGTCACGCTTTCGCCAGCCTTTATCGTAGCACCCAAAACGCGGGCATCAGCGCGGATCTTCAACGCATCGTTGTCATTCGCGACCCCGCTGGCAAGCGGGACGAAAGCGCCGGAGCGTTCATCCTTGGGGAACTGGCGTGCACCCCAGCTTGGCTCGCCGCCGCGCTGGTCCGGGATGATCCAGATCTGGAACAGCGTGGTGTCCGTGCCTTCCAGATTGTATTCCGAATGGCGCACGCCGTTGCCCGCGCTCATGACCTGAACGTCGCCCGCTTCGGTGCGGCCTTCATTGCCCATGCTATCACGGTGCGTGATCGCGCCGCTGCGAACATAGGTGATGATTTCCATGTCACTGTGCGGATGGGCGGGAAATCCGGTGCCGGCCGCGATCTTGTCGTCGTTCCAAACCCGAAGCGCGCCCCAGTGGACACGGGCCGGGTCGTGATAGTCGGCAAACGAAAAGTGATGATGCGCGTCAAGCCATCCGTGGTTGGCGGCTCCCAGCGTGTTGAAGGGGCGAAGTTCGATCATGGCGTTTCTCCTTCTTGCGGAGTGGCCCGTGGATGGGCTCGCTCGGTTAAGACGGGAGATAGGTCATCAACAGTATCCAGAAAACTGCGATAAAACTTGCCAAGATGTTCGGATAATCCGAACATGCCGCCTATGAAGCTTGGCGACCCCAGTCTCGATCACCTGCGTATCTTCATAGCCGTGACCGATCACGGCAGTTTTGGCGAAGCGGCCAAGGCGATGGGCCGTGCGGTCTCCGCCATATCATACGGTATCGCGCAGCTAGAGGCGCAACTGGGCCTGTCACTGTTTGCCCGAGAAGGATCGCGTCGCCCGGTACTGACCCCTGCAGGCGAAGGCCTGTTGGCCGAAGCGCGCACTGTGGCGGATCGCGTCGACGCATTGCTGGCGAAAACCCGCTCGCTTCATGCCGGGCAGGAACCGGCACTGACGCTGGTAGTCGACGTCATGGTGCCGGGCGAGGCAACCGCACATGTCCTTGGCGAATTCCGGCGCATCTTCCCCACCTGCGCGCTGACCCTGCGGATCGAGGCGCTGGGCGCGGTCGCGGCCTGCCTGATCGACAGCGGGGCGGGGCTGGGCATCAGCGGCCCGGTGCCCGGCGATCATCCCGCGCTAGAACGGCAGGCTATCGGTGCGATCGACCTGATCCCGGTTGCTGCGCCCTCGCACCCGCTGGCGCGGGATGGCGTTGCGCCGGGGGAAAGCCGCAATCACCTGCAATTGGTGCTGACCGACCGTTCGCCGTTGACGGAAGGGCGGGAGTTTTCGGTTCTCAGCCCCCTGACCTGGCGGCTGGGCGATCTGGGGGCAAAGCATTCGCTGCTGAAGGAAGGCCTTGGCTGGGGCAACATGCCGCGCGCGATGGTGGCGGGGGATCTGGTGTCCGGCGCGCTGGTGGCGCTCAACCTTCCGGAAAAACCTGGCACAAGTTACGGTCTGAGCGCGATCTGGCGGCGCGATACGCGATTGGGCCCCGCGGCGAGCTGGCTGGTCGATGCTTTCAGGGATAGCCTGAGGACGGAGGTCTCCGGGGCTTAGCCTTACGGCCCGAACTGGATCTGCGTGTCGCCAGCTTTCCAAGGCAGAAATTTAGGCATGATTGCCGCGAACAGATCGGAGGCGATAAGCTGTTCCAACCAGTCTTGCAAGCGCGGTAGCGGCTGGGCGGCGAACCATTCGCGGTCGATATGCGCGAACTGGCGGATGAAGGGGAACAATGCGATGTCGGTGACACTACGCTTGCCTCCGCACAGGAAGGGCGCATCGGCTAGCCGCGCCTCCAGCGGTGTCAGCATAGCCAGCGCGGCTGCGCGGTGGTCGGTCACGCCGTCTTCCTCGTAACGGCCGGGATATTTTGCGCGGTCGAGGTGGTGTTTGAAAGGCCCGTCGTTTGCCGCAATCAGCGCAGCGTCATTCCCCGCCAACCATTCGCCGGGATCGTTTTGCGCCAGCGCCCAACGCATGATGGCGAGACTTTCGTCGATAACTGTTCCATCGACCAGCACCAGAACCGGCACGGTCGCCTTGGAGCTGGCGGCGGCCAATTCCGGCGGCTTGGCGGCGAGTTTCACCTCGCGCAGCTCCACCGTGATGCCCGCCGCCCATAGCGCCATGCGTGCGCGCATTGCATAGGGGCAGCGCCGAAAAGAATATAGGATTGGGGCTCCGATCATCTTTTTGGGGGGCGCACCGCGCCCACATGCAATTCGCCGCGTGCTCTCGCTAACGCTTCCTGTCGTTGACGCTCGGCATAACCGGCGCGTTGTTCGGGCGTGCGTTCGTCGATACAGGCGGGACAGCTGACGCCGTCCTCGTAATCGGGATGCGCGAGTGCTGCAGCATCGAGGGGGCGGCGGCAGGCGCGGCACAGCTGGAACGTGCCCTGTTCGAGCCCGTGGCGCACCGTGACGCGTTCATCGAAGACGAAGCATTCGCCCTGCCACAGGCTTTCTGCCTCGGGCACATGTTCGAGGTATTTGAGGATGCCGCCCTTCAGGTGATAGACTTCCTCAATCCCTTCAGAACGTAGAAAGCTGGTCGATTTCTCGCAGCGGATGCCGCCTGTGCAGAACATCGCGACCTTTTTCTTGCCTTTCAGCAACTCGTCACGATGTTCGCGGAACCAGACCGGGAAATCACGGAAAGACGGCGTCTGTGGATCAACAGCACCAGCAAAGGTACCGACAGCAACTTCGTAATCATTGCGGGTGTCGATCACGACCGTGTCGGGATCCGCGATCAGTGCGTTCCAATGATGCGGATCGACATAGTGGCCCACGGCGAGCGTGGGGTCTATATGAGGCTCACCCATCGTCACGATTTCGCGCTTCACGCGCACCTTCATGCGGTGGAACGGCATTTCGGGCGCGGTGGAGAACTTCACGTCAAGGCCCGCACATCCCGGCAGCGTGCGAATATGGGCGAGCGCCGAAGCCAGCGCATTGTCGGTGCCAGCTATCGTCCCGTTGATCCCCTCACGCGCGATGAGCAACGTGCCCTTGATGCCATGCGCATCACACGCTGCCAGCAGGGGGCTGCGCAGAGCTTCGGGGTCGGAGAAGGGCGTGAACTGGTAGAGAGCGGCGACGTGGATCATTGGCGCGGTCAAACCCGCATGACCCAGCCGTGGCTATCGGCGATCTGGCCGTTCTGAATGCCAACCAGGCGTTCGCGCATCTTAGCGGTTATCTGACCGGTGCCGCCTGCGCCGATCTGAAATTCACCCGCAGGCGAAGCAACCGTACCAACAGGGGTGACGACCGCCGCAGTGCCACAGGCCATTGTTTCCAGCAAGGTTCCGGTTCGGGCCTCTTCGCGCCACTGGTCGATCGAGTAGGGCTCTTCGCGCACGGTAAGCCCTTCTTCGCGCAGCATGGCAATCAGGCTGTCGCGGGTGATACCCGGCAGGATTGTGCCTGTCAGCGGCGGGGTAATGACAGAGCCATCCGCGCGGACGAAGAACAGGTTCATGCCGCCCAGTTCCTCAACCCAGCGGTGTTCGACCGCATCAAGGAACACCACCTGATCGCACCCTTGTGCAATCGCTTCGGCCTGGGGGACGAGACTGGCGGCATAATTGCCTCCCGTCTTCGCGGCTCCCGTGCCGCCGGGAGCGGCGCGGACGTAATTCTGCGCGACCCAGATCTTGACCGGGTTCACCCCTTTCTTGAAGTAATCGCCCGCAGCGCTGATGATCACGATGAACTTGTACTGCCGGGCGGGTCTCACGCCCAGGAAAGCTTCAGACGCGAACATGAAGGGCCGGATATACAGTGATCCGCCCGCGATCGGCGGTAGCCACGCCGCATCCGCCAGCACCGCTTCGCGCACGGCGGCGATGAACGTCGCCTCAGGTATCGGCGGCATCGCCATGCGCTGGGCGCTTTCATTGAAGCGGCGGGCGTTGGCATCGGGGCGGAACAGCGACAGCCCCCCTTCGGGATGCGCATAGGCCTTCATCCCTTCGAAGATTTCCTGCGCATAGTGCAGAACGCTGGCCGCAGGGTCGAGCGAAATGGGCCCGCGCGGACCGATGGTGGGGGTTTGCCACCCGCCAAGCCCCTCATCGTAATCGATCACGACCATATGGTCGGTGAACACGGTCCCGAATCCAGGGTCGGCGATCAGCCCTTCGCGAATATGATCTGGCGTAGGGGCGGGATGGGGAACGCGGGTGAAATGCATCCGTCGCGCCTAATCCTGCACGCGCCCGAGAGCAAGATGAGTGTTGACGTGAATACCGTGCTGCGACCCGCCGCGGGCGTCCACGCTCGTCAGAGACCACTTAGCTTAAACGAGGCATGATCGTGAGTCACGGAGGGCCGAGGCCCCAAATGTAAAGGGCAGCCCCACCCTAAGGTTGAACTGCCCTTTGCATGGTCAGCGGCCGGAAGTGCCGCTCACGAAGCCTTACTTGGCAAGACGATTACCGAGTATGCTCCGTAGGGATCTTCACCGACCTCGCTACTGAACCATGAGACATCGGATCACCTCCTTTCGCGCTAGTGAGCTAGACCCCTCGTATCACCGGGAGCCGAGAGCCGCGTTCGCCGCTGGCCTCAACCACCAATGTGAATCATGGGCGCGCGTTCTACAAGACTTGTATAAAACTTTTCCGCCGTCATACTTGAGTCTTCGCCGCGAGAATGCGGTGCGATAAACGCCCGAGGTAAGCCGTGGGCGTTTTCGCGTTTCGGGCCGGGTTTGTGGACAGGCAGATGACAAGCCTGTGGATATTCATGTTGAGAATCGGTGGGCATACGGTGGAAAGCGAGGCTGCGCCTATCGGCAATCTTCGATTACCCGGCTGACTTCGGCATGGCTCGGCAGGTAAAGCGGCGATAGTCCTTCAGTCTCTACGGCGAAACGGCCCTTCGACAGCGCCATTGCGTCAAGCAAAGGATCGGTAGGGGCGAGTGTGCTCGCCCCCTGTGCGGGATACGCGCCTGACTGGTTCATGGGCAGGCTGCGGGTCGCGGTTTCGCTGCGAATTGTCATTGCCGGTGCAGCCCGAGTGACGCCGTAGCGTGTCAGTGCGATGCTGCGGGTATCACGGTTGCACGTCAGCGCGAATTCTGCGGCGGTCCCACCGATGAATACCGCCGTCGATCCGCGAGCCTCCGTCTGATACCGCCATGCACCTGCCGTCGCACGCGCATCCATCCAGTTGTCGTAAACAGGCGCCTGAGTAACGGGCGCGGGCCGCGGCGGGGCGGGGCGTAGAACGGGGGCGGGGGTCGGCGCGGTCAAAGGCGCAGTGCTTGCAGGCACGCAAGCGGCGATACCAAAGGTCAATGTCAGGGCCCCGGCAAGATGGATGTAGGTGACTTTCATGCCTGCACATTGCGCGCTAGAGCCTTGGCCTGTCCACCCCGGAACATGCATGTCTGAAAAATCGTCTCGTCCCGCCAAGCCCCAGAAACGCCGTGTCGATCAGCTTCTGGTCGACCGTGGCCTTGCCGAAAGCCGCGCGCGGGCGCAGGCGCTGGTGATGGCCGGGCTGGTATTTGTGGGTGAAAACAAGGTCGACAAGCCCGGCCAGCAATTGTCCGACGATGCGGCGCTGGACGTGCGCGGGCGCGATCATCCCTGGGTGAGCCGGGGGGGCATCAAGCTGGCCCACGCGATCGAGCATTTCGGTCTTGATCCGGCCGGTGCCACGGCAATGGACATCGGTTCTTCCACCGGCGGGTTTACCGATGTCCTGCTTCAAAAGGGCGCGGCGCATGTATTTGCAGTCGACAGCGGCACCAACCAACTTGCCTGGCGGCTGCGCGAAGATACGCGTGTCACAGTGCTTGAACAGACCAGCGCGCGCATCCTCACGCCTGACCATATCGATAAGCCCTGCAACTGGGTGGTGTGTGATGCGAGCTTTATCAGCCTTTCCAAAGTGCTCGATGTGCCACTGCAACTGGCTGATACGCCGTGCCAATTGGTCGCGTTGATCAAGCCGCAATTCGAGGTTGGGCGTGAAGAGGTTGGCAAGGGTGGGGTAGTGCGTGACTCTGCACTGCACTCGCGGGTTTGCAACGAAGTGCGCGGTTGGGTCGAAGGGCTGGGCTGGCAGGTTCAGGGCATTGAAACGAGCCCAATTACCGGGCCACAAGGCAATGTCGAATTCCTCATCAGCGCACAACGCAAGTAAGGGCAGATAAGGGGCGTTCGCCCGTTGTTGCAACGCACTCAAAAGAAAAGGCCGGCAGCAACCCGAAGGTGCTGCCGGCCTGTTTCCTATCCACTCCGGCACGAAGCCGGGGCCGATAATCCCGAAGGATTACATGGCCGGCGTTTCGGTCGCCATCGGGGTTTCCATGGCCATCGGGGTTTCGCCAGCCATCGGGGTTTCCATGGCCATCGGGGTTTCCATGGCCATCGGCTCTTCAGCAACGGCAGTGGTGTCGGCGTCGGTGGTCACGACTTCAGCCGGCTCCGAGCAAGCGACGGTCGAGAGAGCGAGAACGGCGACGAGCGCAAAGGTCTTCTTCATGGTGATTTTCCCTGTGACCCTTGCGGGCCTGTAATGAGCATTAAGCGCGTTGATTGATCTTCCAGCCGCCAACACGCTTTTGAATCACGGCAGGAATAAGGCAGCCTCTAGCAGGAAGAATTCTTTTGCCAAAGCCTTTCGTGACCAATTGCCAAAATTTTAACACAATTCGGGCGCGGTGCTCGGCAAATAAGGCGCATGTGCCTCATTGCGGGGCATGGTCAGGGCAATAAGTTGGCATGACCTGTGCGGCTCTGGTATTCGGCCAGCCCCAGCCGTTGGAACCGGGAGATACCATGAACGTCCTTGCTTCCCCTGCTCAATTGCGCGCAAGCTTTCTGCGATGGGCGTTGTTTATGGTGCCGTTGGTCTTGCTGGTCGGGATTGCCGCAGGTCAGCTTGGCAGCCCTGACACCACATGGTTTGCCGGCTTGGAAAAACCTGCAATATACCCCCCGCCTGTCACCTTCGGCATTGTCTGGTTCGTGCTATTCGTTCTGATCGGGCTGGCTATGGCTAAAGTTGCGAGCGCTTGGGGGGCGGCCGGGCGCGGCTTGGCGCTTGGCTTATTTGCGGTGCAGTTTCTTTTGACGCAAAGCTGGACGGCGGTGTTCTTCGGGATGCAGGACATGGTGGCGGCGCTTTACGTTATCGGGGCAAGCGGGGCGCTGCTTTTGCTGGCGCTTCCGCTGGTATGGCGCGTGCGGCGCGTGGCGGGTTTGCTCTTGCTGCCTTACCTTGCCTGGGTGTGCTTTGCAGGCGCGCTCAATTATGCCTTTATCGTGGCTAATCCCGATGGCGGGAACCGCGACGCAGACGGCGCAGAAACGCGGGTGGCGTTGTGATTTCCTTTCGCCCAGAATGTCTGCTGATATGGCGGCGACAACCGCTGTGTCACGATCTTCGGATTGCGGGATAGGGAAGGGCTTGCTCTCCGGCGCAAGCCGTCCCAAATAGAAGCCATGCAAAGCCAGAACCCGATCATCGCCGACCTCGTCAAACTTGCTAACAGCGCCGCCGGAACAATGGCGGGCATGAGCCGCGAAGCGCGTGAAAGCGCGCGGGAGCGGATGCGCGAGGCATTTGGCGGAATTGATTTTATCAGCCGCGAAGAATTTGAAACGGTCAAGGCTATGGCGCAAAAGGCGCGTGAACAGGCCGATGCGCTGGAAGCGCGGCTTGCTGCACTGGAAGCAAAGTCGCCCCCCAAATAAAACGCGGGCGCTCAGGACATGAACCTGCGCGCCCCTGCCATTCTGCTCGCGTCGCGCCCTCAAGGCGAAACGGGCGCTTTGGCGCGGATGCTGACCGCCGATTACGGGCTTGTTGCGGCCTATATAGCAGGCGGGCGTGGGCGGCATATGCGCGCCGTCATGGTGCCGGGCAACCGCGTTGCGGCCGATCTGACCACGCGTCCGGGAGGCAGCCAGTTACCCTTTGCGCGGCTGGAACTGGAACATTCCCGCGCTGCGCTGATGACCGAGCCCTTGCCAGCGGCAGCAATCCAGTGGGTCTGCGGGCTGGCAGCTGCAGCCTTACCCGAACGCCAGCCCTATCCCGCGCTCTATCAGGCGCTCGACGCGCTGCTTACAGCGATTTCATCCGCTCCGTCGGCGCGCGGATGGATCAGCGGTCTGATTGCCTACGAAACGCTGCTCCTGAGCGAGATGGGTTACGGCGGGGCTTTACCCCAGGCTATGCCTGATCTGCCGGCGCAACTCAAAATGCTCGCCACCCTCGAACGGCAGCTCTCTCACTACCTGCTTGCAGGCCCGAAAAGCGATGTTATGGGCGCGAGGCGCGTGTTGACCGAGCGGTTAACGCGCATCGGTTAAGGGGACATCGGCGTGAAGATAGCAGTTCTGCCGGGCGACGGAATCGGCCCGGAAGTCACCGCAGAAGCGGTCGCGGTGATCGAGTCGCTGTCACTACCCGGCCTTACCTTGTTTTCGGGCGATGTCGGCGGCGCGGCGTATCATCGCCACGGGGTGCCGTTGCCAGACGAAACGCTCACGATGGCGCGCGCGTGCGACGCCATCCTTTTTGGCGCGGTGGGCGATCCCGCGTGCGACGCTCTCGAACGCCACTTGCGTCCGGAACAAGCAATTCTGGGTCTGCGCAAACATCTTGGCCTGTTTGCCAATCTTCGTCCGGCGCGGGTATTTTCGGGGCTGGAACACCTATCGCCGCTGCGCGCCGACATTGCGGGCGGTCTTGACATGCTGATCGTGCGTGAGCTGACTGGCGACGTCTATTTTGGCGCGAAGGGCCAGCGCACGACCGAAGATGGCGCGCGTGAGGGTTGGGACGCCATGTCTTATGCCGAACACGAAGTGCGCCGCATCGCGCATGTCGCCTTCCGCGCCGCCCTGACGGCTAAGTTGCCGCTTACCAGCGTGGACAAGGCCAATGTCCTGGAAACAAGCCAACTGTGGCGAGACGTGGTGGTCGAAGTGGCGCAGGAATATCCGCAGGTCACGCTTGATCACATGTATGTCGACAATGCAGCGATGCAGGTGGTGAGCCATCCCGAACGCTTCGGGGTGGTGCTCACGGGCAATCTGTTCGGCGACATTCTGAGCGATCTGGCAAGCGCAGCAGTCGGCTCGATCGGCTTGCTTCCCAGTGCATCGCTGGGCGAACGCAGAACCGATCACGGCACCTTCGGCCTGTACGAACCGATTCACGGCAGCGCGCCCGATATTGCCGGCCAAGGCAAAGCCAACCCCATGGCAACGATCCTGTCGGCAGCGATGATGCTACGCCATTCGTTCGGTCGTGAGGCAGAAGCGGTCCGGATCGAAGCCGCCGTGGCCGCAACGCTGTCTGACGGCATTCTCGGCGGCGATCTGGGCGGTGCCCACGGCACCGCAGCTATCGGCGCTGCGGTGCGCGCACGCCTTTGATGTGTGCGGGCTGGCGCAGTTATGGTTTATAAAGAATTAGGGTGCATTAGGGGGGCATGGAAAACGCCTTCTTTGTGTCCGCATCAGACACCGAATTTGTTCATGACGATTGCTTGGCCGAGCCTTCGACCATGACGCTGGATCTCGCGATCATCCTGCCCACCTTGAACGAACGCGGCAATCTTGGCCCGCTGGTCGAACGGATCGATCGGGCGATGGGCAATGCTGCGGTGTGGGAAGTCATCATCGTCGATGATGACAGCAAGGACGGCACCGCCGACGAAGCGCGCGCGCTGGCGCTGATCGATTCCCGTGTGCGCGTGATCCAACGGATTGGCCGCCGGGGGCTTGCGAGCGCAGCGATCGAAGGTTTCTGTGCCACTGCCGCGCCCTATGTTGCGGTCATGGATGCCGATCACCAGCACGACCCCGCGTTGTTGCCTGGCATGGTCGCGGCTCTGAAAAGCGGCGCAGCCGAAATCTGCGTGGCGAGCCGGTTTGCCGAAGGTGCAAGCACCGCCGATTGGGCCGCGCCAGAGCGTGAAAAACTGTCGACCTATGCCAATGCCCTGGCTCGCAAGATTACCGGGGTGGAATTGTCCGATCCGATGAGCGGGTATTTCATGCTGCCGGCCGACACGGCCCGGACGCTTGTTCCGCGTCTTTCAGGTATAGGGTTCAAAATTCTGCTAGATCTGCTGGCTACGGCGGACACGCCGATGCGGGTCAAAGAATTCCCCCTCAACTTTGCCGCGCGCCGAGAAGGAGAAAGCAAGCTGGATCGTGCCATTCTGTTCGATTTCCTCGCCGGTCTTTACGACAAGACATTGGGCAAGGTGATACCAACCCGGTTTGCCCTGTTTGGCACTGTGGGCGCGTTTGGTGTGCTGGTGCACTTCCTTGTGCTCACTGCCTTGCTGTTCGCGCTTGGTGAACGTTTTGCCATTGCGCAGACAGCCGCGGTGCTGGTGGCGATGAGCTTCAACTTCTGGTTGAACAACTGGCTGACATACCGCGACAAGCGGCTTGTGGGCGCAGGCGCCTTGCTGCGCGGCTGGCTGGGTTTCATTGCCACATGTGCAGTCGGAGCGTTTGCAAATGTCGCCATTGCCACGTTCATGGAAGGCAGCGGAATTCACTGGGTGCTGGCAGCGTTGGCTGGAATCGTCGTCGGTTCCGTCTGGAACTACGCCTTGTCCAGCCGGTTCGTGTGGGGGCGTTTCTGACGCCCCGACGTCGCGGCGAAGTGCGGCGCGCCGCCTAGCTCCAGCCGGGCAACCATACCCATGTGATAAAGCTGTCCGAACTTTTCAGTGGCAGCGCCGCGATGATCGGGAAGAAATACGCGAACACCGCCGCAGAGGCCGCCGGTATGGCCCAGCCCAGGCCGCGCCCATATGGCAAGCGGCGCAAGTCGCTGCAGGTGAGCGCCAGTGCGCCAAGCAAAAACAGGCTGGGCATGAAATAGTGATAGTAGAATTGCACAGGCTTGGGCGCGGCGATCCAGAACCCCAGGCTGATGGCATACCCTAACACCGCACCCAGCCGGGCCCAGTTGCGTTGCCAGATGCCGATAAACAGACACCACACCAACGCTGGCAACCCCAATAACATTGTTAGCGGATTGCCGATCAGCATGACCCCGCGCTGCGCCCCGTCGATCGGTTCGTACAGATACCAGACGGCGCGCAAATTCAGCACCCACTGCGACCAACCGCTCATGTAGCGGTGCGGGGTCATCAGTTCGCTTTGCAGCGCAAAGATATCGCGGTGAAAGCCGATCAGGCCCTTTTCCGCCAGCGGGGAAGGGTGCAGATATTCGGCTAGCCAGTATCCGGGAATGAAGGTGGCGGCATAAACTGCCAATGGCAGGATACCCAGCCACACGAACGCTTCCAGCAATGTAATCCCGGGCACTGGCGCGCCGCGGCGCGACAGGAATAGCCGCCGTCGTCCAGCAAGTCCGCGCGCAATAAAAAAGGTGATGCCCGGTGCCATCGCCAAAGGGATTGCATTCCACTTTGCACCCAGCGCTGCGCCGATGGCTACGCCTGTGAAGACCAGCCTGCGCCGCCCTGTTTCAGGCTGCGCGCACGCGCCTGCAAACTGCCATGCCGCCACCGCAAGGCCCGCTACCATCACAATATCGAGCATCGCTATGCGCGCATGGATGAACAGGTGGAAACCTGTTGCCAACAGCACACCAAAGGCCAAAGTCGCAAAGCGGTCCGCGCTGGCGTGCCA
Source organism: Erythrobacter sp. R86502 (assembly GCF_042466465.1). Classification (NCBI taxonomy): domain Bacteria; kingdom Pseudomonadati; phylum Pseudomonadota; class Alphaproteobacteria; order Sphingomonadales; family Erythrobacteraceae; genus Erythrobacter; species Erythrobacter sp. R86502. The sequence goes on from NZ_JAXHCJ010000001.1 coordinate 561,887, forward strand.
CATCGTTCGCAGCGCAGCGAAGTAGGCAAGCACACCGCAAAGCCAGGGCATGATCCTCCAGCCCAGCGCATTGTCACCGAAAACGGCGATGCCAACCGCGATCAGCTCCTTGGCCAGTTGGGGGTGTTCGCGGTTAAGGTAGGCGCCGCGCCCTTCGGTGAACAGCGACAGAATTTCGCGTGCAGCGGGAAGGTAGTGGATTTCGTCGAAATAGGGTGTCGAAGGGATCGATAACCGCCAGCCGGTCAAGGCAGCGAATAATCCCGCCAACACCAAGCACCACGCCAGCGGATCACGGGGGCGCGGGGGCGGAAGGCTAGCGGGAGAGGGGAACGCTTGCGCTTCGGCCATGGCGGCGCGATTATTCCGACCGAAGCGCAAGAGCAAGCCGGATTATGCAGTCCGTGTTGACGCGCGGCGCTCAAGCCAGAACAAACGCGCGCACATGGCAAGCAGGCCAATACTGGCCGCCGTGACGACAAAGATCGCCCACAAAACCACGTTCATGCCCTGTGCGCGGGCGCGCGGCAGAATGAAGAACAGTGCGATCAGCGTACACACGATCAGATCCCACCAGACCTGAAGCCCGGACAGGTTCTGGGTATGGTTGATATAAAAGCCGATCAGGCCTTCCTGCGTAAGCTGCAACGCGGTGAAGGCGCTAAACGCGCAAAACAACAGGGCGGCCGCAACCGGATTGCCCGTTTCGCGCCGCCCGGTCAGCATGATAATCAGGGCGACAAGGCCAGCGGCAATGATGGCGAACCAAAGAATTTCGTTAGGGGTCATGGCGGAACGCCTCTTGCCGATATAGCGGTTGCTACAGCATCCTTAAATACATGTAGCGTCCGCTACAACAGGAAAGAATCCTAGGTGCAACTGTCACGCGAAACGCTTCTGCCGAAACTTGCCGCGCATGTTCTTGAACATGGTCTTGGCGGAGCAAGTCTGCGCCCGCTGGCCAAAGCGGCCGGTACAAGCGACCGGATGCTGATTTATCATTTTGGCAACAAGGAAACGCTGATCGTTGAACTGCTCGGCTATCTTGCTGCGCTGTATTCTGCCGCGCTTGATACGGCTTTGGCCGGCGAACCGGTAACGTCCCGTCAGGAATGCCTGACCCGTATCCTGGCAGAAGGCACCAAGCCTGAAATGCAGGCCTTTCTGGTGCTGTGGTGGGATATCGTGGCAGGCTCTGCCCGAGGCGTTCCGGGCTATCGCGATGCAGCCCGGCAGATGATGGCGCGGCTGCTTGCCTGGCTTGAAGGCCAAATGCCCGCTGACGATCCTGACCCTGCTGGCGGGGCGCGTTATCTGATGACCCTGATCGAAGGCGCTTTGATGCTTGCTGCGGTGGGACACGAAGATACCGCGCAGCAAGGCCTGCTTGCGGGCGGGCTTTTGCAGGCTTAGGGAGCGCGCCATGAAGAAGACCACTGGCATGGACCGCGCCGCCACGGCAAATTGGCGTCCCGCAACCCGCGCATTGCGCGGCGGCACCTGGCGCAGCGAGCATGGGGAGACCAGCGAGGCGGTGTTTTTGACGTCGGGATACACCTACGACGATGCGCAGACGGTTGCTGACCGCTTCGCCGGTTCCGCGCAGGGGATGACCTATTCGCGGCTGCAGAACCCCACGCTCGCGATGCTGGAAGAACGCATTGCGCTTATGGAAGGGGCCGAAGCCTGCCGCACGCAGGCAAGCGGCATGGCAGCGATGACAGCGGCGCTGCTGTGCCAGTTATCCGCTGGCGATCACGTGGTGGCTGCCCGCGCGGCGTTTGGAAGCTGCCGCTGGCTTACGGATACTCTGCTTCCCAAGTTCGGCATTGAGACGACGCTGGTAGACAGCGCTGACAATGCCGCGTGGGAGCCGGCAATCCGGCCCAACACCAAAGTGTTCTTCTTTGAAACCCCGGCTAATCCCACGCTCGATGTGGTTGATCTGGCCTATGTCTGCGGCTTGGCCAAAGCACACGGGATCACGACAGTCGTCGACAACGCCTTTGCCTCTCCGGCTCTGCAGCGTCCGATGGAATTTGGTGCCGACGTGGTGGCCTATAGCGCGACCAAGTTGATGGACGGGCAGGGCCGTGTGCTGGCCGGTGCGATCTGCGGATCGAAGCAGTGGATCGATGATGTGCTGATGCCGTTTCAGCGCAACACAGGCCCGACGCTCAGCGCGTTCAATGCCTGGGTGGTGCTGAAAGGGCTGGAGACGCTGCCACTGCGCGCATTCAGACAATCGGAACACGCCGTGGCGTTGGGCGAATTTCTTGAACCTCGCATAACGGCGGCAGGCGGTCATCTGCGGCACCCCGGCTTGCCCAGCCACCCGCGACATGATCTTGCCAAGACGCAGATGGACGCGACGGGTCCGATCTTCGCGATCGACGTCGGCACGCGTGCGCGGGCCTTTGCCATTCTCGATGCGCTCAAGCTGATCGATATTTCGAACAATATCGGCGATGCGCGCAGCCTGATGTGCCACCCCGCATCCAGCACCCACGCCAACATGGGCGATGAAGCACGCACAGCGATGGGCGTGAGCGAAGGGCTGCTGCGGATCAACGTCGGGCTGGAAGATATTGCCGACCTGGTTGAGGATATGGATCAGGCGCTGCGTTCGGCCGGGATCTGACGCGGGGAAAGCATGGCCGGGTATCGCGGCCTTTCAACATCAAGGATTGTCGAAGGTTCCGAACATCGCGTCCTGCTTTCCGCGCGCGCGACACTGAGCCTCTACCGTCCCCGCCTGATCCTTCCATCGCGCCATGCCTTTTTCGAAGGCCGGGGCGATGCAGCAAGGCAGCTTCACGCGCTGCGCACCCACAAATTGGGCTTCAGCTTGCACGCGATCGAACCTGATGCGACAACACGCCCCAATTGCCTGTGATGAACTGACACATGGTCACTATGATCTGCTGGCTGAACCTTCATCATAGGGGTCTTATCGGGAGGTATCATGGCAAGCCGCGTAGAACTCGTCTTCGATTTCGTCAGCCCCAACGCATATCTTGTCTGGTGGCCTCTGCGCGAATTGGTGAACCGCCACGAAGCGGAGCTTGATGTCAGGCCCGTGTTCCTTGCAGGCATGCACAAGTTGACAGGCAACGCACCGCCGATGCTGCGCGATGCCGACGTCAAGGGCAAGAACGAATATGCGATGCTGGAAATGCAGCGTTTCATTGATCGTCACAACCTCACCGATTATCGGATGCACCCGCAGTTCCCGTTCAATTCCATCCTGCTGCAGCGGTTGCTTTATGCAGCCGATCAGGATGGGCGCGGCGTTCAGTTTGTGGATTGCCTGTTGCCCGCCATCTGGGAAAAAGGGTTTGATATCGCGTCACCTGATGCCATCGCGGCGGTCCTGCAAGGCGCCGCTTTCGATACCGATGATCTGTTCGCCCGCGCCCAGAGCGACGCTGTGAAGCAAGGCCTGGCAGCCAGCACCGATGCGGTTGTCGCGCGCGGAGCTTTCGGCATTCCCACGATGTTTGTTGAAACGTCGCGCAACCGGGATCAGGGCGGTGAGATGTTCTTCGGTAAGGAACGGCTTGGCCAGATCGAAGACCTGCTGGCGCGCGGCTGATCTTGCGGATCGGACCCCATGCATGTGTGAAGAGTTCCTATAAAAGCCACGGGCTGAGCTATATGTTAGCGGAAAAGGCGCCAAACTGCGTTTTGCTTACTCGCTTGCGCGCATGGTGCGCCCACACTTTTAAGAGCGCAAAAATCCTCTCAGCGGGATACACGTCTCATTAAGCGCGTTGCCCCTCTTGTGACCCGGCGACAAATCGCTAACTTGAGAGGCGACATGAAAGAGTTCTTCCAGCACGCCGCCACAACCGATGGAGTGACCGTTCGCGTCGCTGTCAGCTATTTGCCCGAACAATCGCATCCGGAAGCGGGCAAGTGGTTCTGGGTCTATCACATCCGCATCGAAAACGCCTCGCACGAGCCGATGCGGCTGCGCACCCGCCATTGGCGCATCACTGACGGGCGCGGTATGGTGAACCATGTCGATGGCGAAGGCGTTGTGGGCGAACAGCCGCTGCTTACGCCGGGGCAAAGCCACGATTACGTATCGGGCTGCCCGCTGACCACGCCATTCGGTTCGATGGAGGGTTTCTACACCTTCGAGCGGGCTGATGGTTCGCCGGCTGAAGTGCGCATCCCCTTCTTTCCGCTGGCTGCGCCCGAAACTGCGGAAGGCCGTCCTTCGCGCTAAGTCTTGCGGGACGCTGCAAGCACGCCTAATCGCACGGGCGTGAAGCGCACCCATCTGCCCCTGAACGCCCTGCGCGTGTTCGACGCCGCCGCGCGGCACCTTTCCTTCACCCGCGCCGCGGACGAACTGGCCGTGACGCCTGCCGCCGTAGGGCAACAGATCCGCGCGCTGGAAGACGTGCTCGGGGTCGTGCTGTTTCGCCGCACATCCAAGGGTCTCGAACTCACGCCGGAAGGCGCTGCCGGGCTCGACCCCCTGCGCGAAGGGTTCCTTCGGTTCGAGGAAAGCGTCGAAGCAATGCAGGCCGGGCAGGCGTCCGACCGCTACACCATCGCCGTCCCCCGCGAGTTCTACGCCGAGTGGCTCGCCCCGCGTCTGGCGGTGTTCCAGGCTGGCACTCCGGGTGTTCAATACATCCTCGCGCCCGATGAACACGCCGATTTCACCGAGGCCAATCTTGATCTTGCGATCCGGCTGGTCGACGGGCCGGGCGAGTTGCAGGGGATACAGCTGGCCCTGCCGCTACGCGTGACGGTCGCTGCGCCGGAGCACCGCGACGCCTGGATCGATTGGCCCGGGATGCCGATGGCCGATGAGGTGAACCCCTGTATCAAGGCAGGCAGCCCCGGACAGGCGCTTGCCTCGGCGTTGGCGGGGATGGGGCGCACCGTCTTGCCGCAGGCATTGGCGGCGAGCGCGCTGGCACAGGGCCGCCTGATTGCATTGAGCGAACCCGAACCGGGCAACCGCGCCTACTGGTTGCTCGCCCCCGCACCGCAGTGGCGATCGAAGAAGGTGCGCGCATTGGTAGCGTATCTTGCGGGTGAGGCCTAATGCGGTTCAGCTAAGCCATCGAACATTGCGGGGGTTTCGGTTGGCCAGCGCCCCTCTGCGCCGAGCTGCGCTGCCCGCTCCGCAAAGCGCGGGTCAGCAAGATCGATCCCCACGGCCTCCAGCCGCGCCTCCCACAGCTTGATGAACGCCTTGTGCCACTGGTTGATCTTGTTGGCGAGTGTACGCTGCGCCGCGGCCTTCCGCACCGGGTCCTCCTCCACCCGCACCTGTTCCCTGGCATAGGCTGCCGCGACTTTCTGATAGACCGGATGGCCAGGGCCGATGTCCCTGTGCTGGTCGTAGCGGTGCGGCAGCCGGGTGCGCAGGAAGAACATCACCAACTGTTCATTATGCCGTCGCTCCGCCGCGACCACCTCGCCGCCGTGGAGGATCAGCCGCTCTTCGCCTTGAATCGCGCGGGCGAGCGCGCAATCCTCCAGCCGCGCCACCCCCCGGTCGATTGCCGCATCCCACGCCGCGCGAAAGCCTTCTGCGCCGGGCCTCTGGCGCAGCTTGTAAAGCGACTCCATGCTCTTGCCGACATGCCGCGCCGCCTGCGTGACGATGCCGGTGGCGGCGAGCTGCGCGATAAAGGCGCGCTGCACATCGGGCGTGATCGAGTTGGAGCGGGCCGCGACGTGCGGCACGGGCATGAAATCGAGCAGCGGATCATCGGGCGCAGGCGGCGCCAGTTCGAACGCGGCGGCGGAGGTCGCCTGCCGCGGGGTCTTGCGCTTGTTGCGGATGATCGGGCGGGCAGCAGAGCGCGAGGCGCGGGCGGCTGGGGATGGACGCTTGTGGGTCATTGCGCGGGGGGAGATTGCATAGGGGAGGGGAGTAGGAAAAAACCAAACTCCCCTCACCTTGTGGGAGGGGCCGGGGGAGGGCGCGGAGCCACCAACGGCGCGCGAGGCACAGCACCGGCGTGAAAGGCAGACCGGCCGCCGCGCCTTATGGCGCGAAAGCCAAGGCGGACGGACGTCCGCCGCCCGGCGCCTGAGGGCGCCCACAAATGAATCGCGGAGGGGAGGGGTGGCGTCCTTCCTCGCTTTTCGTGCGCCGAGGCTTGACCCGGAATTAAAGCAGCCCGCGGAAATATGCCAATTTGTAACCACACCTGATGCGACTTCGCTGGCGGAACCAAATTGCACAAGGTCTGCTTTCGGCGAGAATTGGCCGATCTTGCCATGACTTAAATTGGGTGGATAGTTGAACGTCTACTTCGTGGTCTATGCGACTGGCGCGATCCACCGTTGCGATTTGGCGAAGGCGTTGCCCCGCGCGGGATCAGCGACCGATGATCTGCCTCCGGGCCAACGGCAGGAGGCGCTCCATGACCTCGCTTGATGTACCGGTGCTGCTTGATATGACCCGCAGCGTCAGTACCTGCCCGTCTCGCATGATGTAGGCCGTTGCCCCATCGCCACGGGGCCGGGGATACTGGCTGACCCATCCAACCGCAGGCGCGATATCAAGCGCCTTGATCCGGCAGCCAGCATTGCGGCTCCGGCACTTGCGTTCCACATCCGCTGCGCTGGTCAGGCCCAGACGTAGGCTCTCCTCCGCCCCGTAGTCATCTGTTCCCAGCAAAATATCGATCATCGGTGAACCCGTGCACTCCGCGCAATAGAGCGACACGCGCTTGGGCTCGGCCCTGAAGATATAGCCCGGCCCAAGCGCCGCCGCAGCCGCATCGCCGATCGGGGTAAGATCAGCGATGGCAAAGCCTTCTGCGCTCGCCCCTGTGGCCGCCAGCAGCGCGACAAGCGGCAAGGCGCGGCGCCATACCAGCCCTGCCAGGCCGACCGCAAGGGAGTGCGAAACAGAGCGACGAGCGAGGTTCATTTCGTTTTGCGCGGCACGATTCCGCTTTGGGTGAGGTTCATCTGCGAAAGGTCGATCCCGCTAACTTTGGCATCCTTCTGAGCGATTGCGGGGAGTTGCGCCTTGATCTCGGGGTTGGCTCCTGCTGCCTTGATCAATTCTGCAAGGATCAAGGCCTGAAGTAGCAGTGCTTCGGCATATTCTTGTCTTATGGCATCATTGGTGCTGGCGAAATCGGATGTCGTCGCAAAGGCGTTGCGGACTTGACGCGAAACGTTTTGCGCCATTTCGCGGTTGGGTTCCTGCATTCGCACCTCAGACGCTAGCCATGCCATGATCCACCACATAGCGAAGGCATCGGCGACGTTGTGCGAATCGAGCCCATAAGGCTGAATGCCAGCGCGGATATCGTCCATCAGCATTGGCTGCGCGGCGAACATTTGCTCTAGTTCGGCGCGGGCAGCCGGGTTTGGTGCGCGCGCCAGAAAGCTGCGCAAGTTCTGCTGGGTGCGGGCCGGACTGTAGCGATAGCGGTAATCGACAGCCGCGGCTTGTCCGGCATCTTGCCTGCCTGTGGCTGTCAGCCCCTTCGCGGAACCGAGGGCTGCTTCTTCATCCGACTCGCCCCCAGTTGCTGTCCTTTCCTGCAACACAATGCTCATCACGTCCGTACCGGTTGTCGTCGACAGAACCTGAGGATTGATCCACGGCATCGATTGGGCATGTGACGCCGAGCTACCAATCGCCAGGACAATCGCCGCGCAAAATGCGATCCCTCGTTGCATGCGCGTTCTCCCGATCGAACCTGACAACGCGGGCGCGCGGCGCTCGCATCGGTTTTGCGACATCGGCACTGTTTGGTTGCATGACATAAACATCACCGCTCCTTGCGCGGGACGAAGCCAGCTTGGGTGAGGGTCATCTCGGAAAGGTCGATGCCGCTGGCCTTGGCGCCTTGACGGGCGGCCTCCGCAAGCTGATCGAGCAACTTGGGATCGTTCTTCGATTGCTCGAACATCGAGCCGAGCATTGTCGCCTGAAGCAGCAGTGCCTCGGCATATTCCTGCCGCTCGGCATCGCCGCTGACGGCGAAATCGGGCGTGGCGGCAAAGGCATTGCGCACCTGCCGCTTGACCGCTTTGACCGTGGCCGCGTCCGGCACCTCGTCGCGCTTGTTGGCGACCAGCCATGCGTTCATCCACCACATCGCGTAGGCATCGGCGACATTGTGCGGATCGAAACCGAAGCTGCGCGCTGCAGTGCTGATTTCGTCCATCAGACCTGGCTGCACAGCGAACATTTGCTCAAGCTCGGCACGGGCTGCCGGGTGTGGCGTGCGGGCGACGAAGTTCCTGACGTTGGTCTGTGTCCGTGCCCGGCTCGGCGTGAAAGTGAACCTGGTCGACGGCGCGACAGGTGCAGCCTGTTCGCCTTGCCGGTGCGGTTCGCTATCTTCCACTCGACGTTCGAGCAGCTCCCGCTGAAGATTGGCCATAGCAAATGGCGGAGCGATGGTGATGGTGGACGGGACAAAGGCATGGGCCTCACCGCCAATACCCAGTAGCGCAACAGCTGCCGCCAGCCAAAGCAATACCGTAGCCCTGATGTGTCCCACGGGGCGTTGACCCCTTTCTCGTGATATCATGGCCATGATGTCTCCTGACTATCAGCGCCGCTCGACGCAGCGCATCTGGCTAACGTTTCCTCATTAAGGTAGTCGATGCAATAACCGAGCGCTTCGAGCTCCTCCTCACGGACCAGCGCCTGATCGCAATCGGGTGAACCACTCACCCCGCCGCCGACAGCCACACAGGCCGCATTCAGACGCTTCACCTCGTCTAACAGCGTTCGCGCTTCAGCCGGTGCGCCTTTGGCCGTGCTTTCATCCGCGGCGGGCCCAGTGTGCTGCCTCGATCCTTGCGCCATCGCTGGCGGATCTTGTCGGACAGCACCGCTTCCCGCCTGCACAGGCTGCGCAGCATCGCTGCAGCCCGAAAGCGCCAAGTTGTGCACCACGGCCAGAAGCGCGACGAAGACCTTCAAAGCCGATGAAAACTAGCACAAACGGCAGCTTATGGAAGCACGCAATCGAGAGTTGCGACGACAGCTCTGGGGGCGATAACTGAAAGGCAGCTTTTATTCGCTTTATCGCGAAATCTGCCCTGCCTCCGCCCCGCGCGAGACGTTGCTTGAGAAGCTAGCCATACCCCGGCGTTGGCGTTTAGCCTGCTTGCGCAACCGCCGGGGTGATGAACGCAGGGGTTAGCGGCCCCGGGGGTTTATTTGTTCGGCCCCTCAAGCGCCGGGCGCAGCGCGTCCGCGCTGCTTGCCTTCCTCACATTCGCTCGGGCGGCCGTGCAGGTGTGCTACGCACGTCTGCGCCTTCGGCTTCGATTCCGGCTTTGCGGCGGCTGCGCCGCCGGTATATCGTCGCACGTGCTGTCGCTGAGTGCCGCTTGGCGCCACAAGCGAGGGTGTTGGATGCCTCCTCTGCTCCAACACCGACCCTTGACCCCCCGCCCAATCCCGCCTAAGGGCGCGCATCTTCCGGGGTTATTCCCGGTTTGAGCTGAACATTGGCGGCTCCGTCTCTCGCTCTCCAGTCAATGGGCACGGGAGGCCGTCGTCAAAGTAACCCGGTGGCCGAAGGGCCGGATATGCGGGTGGAGCGTTTCAGTCTCGTTCGTCGTCCCGGCATTATTCGGGATTTCGCGGTCGCAGCCTTGGTGCTGGCAGATTGCGGTCCCGGATCAGGTCCGGGGTGACGGGCTCGGCTTTCTCCCTCCTCTCACATTGTCCGGTTCCGGTGTCGCCCTCGTCTCGATCCCTTCATGGAAGGTGGGAACCGGTTTGGCCTTTGGCCAGCGTCGCTTCCCCTTCCGGAAGGGTCGACAAAAAGGTGAAGTGAGAACTTAATGCCGACAATCAACCAGCTGGTCCGCAAGGGCCGCGTTCCGCAGAAGGCCAAGTCCAAGGTCCCTGCGATGGAGCAGAACCCGCAGAAGCGCGGCGTTTGCACCCGCGTTTACACGACGACCCCGAAGAAGCCGAACTCGGCATTGCGCAAGGTGGCCAAGGTGCGCCTGACCAACCAGCGCGAAGTCATCAGCTACATCCCGGGCGAAGGCCACAACCTGCAGGAGCACAGCGTTGTGCTGATCCGCGGCGGGCGTGTGCGCGATCTTCCCGGCGTGCGTTACCACGTCCTTCGCGGCGTGCTTGACACACAGGGTGTGAAGGATCGCAAGCAGAGCCGTTCGAAGTACGGCGCCAAGCGTCCGAAGTAAGGTTTAACGTGCGGTAGGTTCGGCTTCGGCCCGCTCCCCCTCCCGGCTACCCTAACGAGGTAGACTGTGGGTGGCCGGGAGGGGGAGCGGGCCGGAGCCGCAAGGTAAACCCGGACGGGTTTGCCGCACTCCGAAGGAGTTCAAGAATATGTCACGTCGTCGTCGTCCCGAAAAGCGGGTCATCCTGCCCGATCCCCAGTACGGGGATCAGATCCTTTCCAAGTTCATGAACAACCTGATGTATGACGGCAAGAAGGCCGTCGCTGAAGGTATCGTGTACAGCGCACTCGAAACTGTTGAGGCCAAGGCCAAGGCGGACCCGATCCAGCTGTTCCACGATGCGCTGAACAATGTGAAGCCGCAGGTCGAAGTCCGCAGCCGCCGCGTTGGCGGTGCCACGTATCAGGTGCCGGTCGAGGTTCGCCCCGAACGTGCCCAGGCGCTCGCGATCCGCTGGCTGATCACTGCTGCACGCGGTCGTCCCGAAACCACCATGGCCGCACGTCTGTCGGGTGAGCTTCTGGATGCGGCGAACAACCGCGGCAATGCGGTGAAGAAGCGTGAAGACACGCACCGTATGGCAGACGCCAACCGCGCCTTCTCGCACTACCGCTGGTAACAGGCGGAGCGCTGGAACGATCGTTGATTGCAGACAGCCGGAGCGCCAAGGTAACCCAGGGTCTTCCGGCTGTCACAATCATCACTATATGGAGCGCGCTACGGGTCTCTTGTTGGGCCGGGCCGCTTCTCCAACTCCAAGGAATTCATCATGGCACGCAGCCATCCGCTCGAACGCTATCGCAATATCGGCATCATGGCGCACATCGACGCCGGCAAGACCACCACCACCGAACGGATTCTGTTCTACACCGGCAAGTCGTACAAGATCGGCGAAGTGCATGATGGCGCTGCGACGATGGACTGGATGGAGCAGGAGCAGGAACGCGGGATCACGATCACCTCGGCCGCGACGACCTGTTTCTGGCAGGCCGAAGACGGCAAGGGTCCCGAACACCGGATCAACATCATCGACACCCCCGGCCACGTCGACTTCACGATTGAAGTTGAACGCTCGCTGCGCGTGCTCGATGGCGCGGTCGCCTGTTTCGATGGCGTGGCCGGCGTGGAGCCGCAGTCCGAAACCGTATGGCGTCAGGCCGACAAGTACGGCGTGCCGCGCATGTGCTTCATCAACAAGCTCGACCGCACCGGCGCGAACTTCAAGTATTGCGTCCAGTCGATCATCGATCGCCTCGGCGCACGCCCGGCCGTGCTTTACATTCCGATCGGTCTCGAAGCTGATCTGAAGGGTCTGGTCGATCTCGTCCACAACCGCGCCATCATCTGGAAAGATGAATCGCTGGGTGCCGAGTTCGTCTATGAAGACATCCCGGCAGATCTCGCCGACGAAGCGGCGCAGTATCGCAGCGAACTGATCGAACTTGCCGTTGAGCAGGACGACGAGGCGATGGAAGCGTACCTCGAAGGGAACGAGCCTGATGCGGCCACGCTGAAGGCGCTGATCCGCAAGGGCACGCTGAATCAGTCGTTCGTGCCCGTCTGCTGCGGCTCGGCGTTCAAGAACAAGGGCGTGCAGCCCCTGCTCGACGCCGTGGTCGATTATCTTCCTTCGCCGCTCGACATTCCTGACGTCCAGGGCGTCAAGATGGACAGCGACGAAGTCGATAGCCGTCCGGCCACCGATGACGCGCCGTTCAGCGCGCTGGCGTTCAAGGTGATGAACGATCCGTTCGTCGGCAGCCTGACCTTCATCCGCATCTATTCGGGTAGCCTTAACAAGGGGACCTACCTGAACTCGGTGAAGGACAAGAAGGAAAAGGTCGGTCGTATGCTCGAAATGCATGCGAACGAGCGTAAGGACGTCGACGAAGCCTTCGCAGGCGACATCATCGCTCTTGCCGGTATGAAGGAAACCACCACGGGCGACACGCTCTGCGCTAGCAGCGCGCCGATCGTGCTCGAACGGATGGAATTCCCCGAGCCGGTGATCGAACTGAGCGTGGAGCCGAAGACCAAGGCGGACCAGGAAAAGATGGGCATCGCGCTCAATCGTCTATCAGCCGAAGATCCCAGCTTCCGCGTGTCGACCGATCACGAAAGCGGCCAGACCATCATCAAGGGCATGGGCGAATTGCACCTCGACATCATCGTCGACCGCATGAAGCGCGAGTTCAAGGTCGAAGCCAATGTCGGCGCACCGCAGGTGGCGTACCGCGAGTATCTCGCCCGCGAAGTCGATGTCGATTACACCCACAAGAAGCAGTCGGGTGGCTCGGGCCAGTTCGGCCGCGTCAAGGTCACGGTCATCCCCGGTGAGCGTGGTCAGGGCGTGATCTTCGAGGATGTCATCAAGGGCGGCAACATTCCGCGCGAATACATCCCGGCGATTGAAAAGGGCTTCCGCGAACAGGCGGCCAGCGGTCACCTGGTCGGCTTCCCGATCATCGACTTCAGCATCAAGCTGACCGATGGTGCGTACCACGACGTCGACTCGAGCGCGATCGCGTTCGAAATCGCCGCGCGCGGTGCGATGCGTGAAGTCGCGCAGAAGGCCGGTATCAAGCTGCTCGAGCCGATCATGAAGGTTGAAGTCATCACCCCGGACGATTATCTGGGCGATGTTATCGGCGACCTCAACTCGCGGCGCGGTCAGATCCAGGGTACCGATACCCGCGGTAACGCTCAGGCGGTCGAAGCGTTTGTTCCGCTCGCCAACATGTTCGGCTACGTCAACGAACTGCGTTCGTTCACGCAAGGTCGCGCGAACTACTCGATGCAGTTCTCGCACTACGACGAGGTTCCGGCCAACGTCGCTGCCGAGGTCAAGGAGAAACTTGCCTAAGCTGCGTGAGCAGTCTAGGGGCGGCGCCTGATTCAGCGGGTGCCGCCGTTTTTCCCGCGAACACATTGTTTCATTCAAGAAGGTAAACCAGAGAAATGGCCAAGGAAAAGTTCCAGCGGAATAAGCCGCACTGCAACATCGGCACCATCGGTCACGTTGACCATGGCAAGACCACGCTGACTGCCGCAATCACGAAGGTGATGGCTGAAGTTTACGGCGGCGCCGCTGTCGACTTCGCCAACATCGACAAGGCTCCGGAAGAGCGCGAGCGCGGGATCACGATCTCGACCGCCCACGTCGAATACGAATTGGCCGACCGCCACTACGCGCACGTCGATTGCCCGGGTCACGCTGACTACGTGAAGAACATGATCACCGGTGCCGCCCAGATGGACGGCGCGATCCTGGTGGTGAACGCCGCTGATGGCCCGATGCCCCAGACCCGTGAGCACATCCTGCTCGCCCGTCAGGTCGGCGTGCCGGCACTGGTCGTGTACATGAACAAGGTCGATCAGGTCGATGACGAGGAAATCCTCGAGCTCGTCGAACTTGAAGTGCGCGAGCTTCTCTCGTCGTACGACTTTGACGGTGATAACATTCCGATCATCAAGGGTTCGGCTCTCGCCGCTCTTGAAGGCCGCGATGATAACATCGGCAAGGAATCGGTCATTGCACTGATCAAGGCTGTCGACGAATACATTCCGCAGCCCGACCGTCCGGTCGACAAGCCGTTCCTGATGCCGATCGAAGACGTATTCTCGATCTCGGGTCGTGGTACGGTTGTGACCGGCCGTATCGAAACCGGCATCGTCAACGTGGGTGAAGAAGTCGAAATCGTCGGCATCAAGGACACCCGCAAGACCACCGTCACCGGCGTGGAAATGTTCCGCAAGCTGCTCGATCGCGGCGAAGCTGGCGACAACGTCGGCGCGCTGATCCGCGGTGTGGCCCGTGAAGAAGTTGAGCGTGGCCAGGTTCTCTGCAAGCCCGGTACGGTCAAGCCGCACACCGAGTTCGAAGCCGAAGTTTACGTGCTGTCGAAGGACGAAGGTGGCCGTCACACGCCGTTCTTCGCCAACTACCGCCCGCAGTTCTACTTCCGCACGACCGACGTGACCGGTGAAGTCGTTCTTCCCGAAGGCACCGAAATGGTGATGCCGGGCGACAATGTTTCGATCGGCGTGAAGCTGATCGCACCGATCGCCATGGACGAAGGTCTGCGCTTCGCAATTCGCGAAGGCGGCCGCACCGTGGGTTCGGGCGTCGTTGCCAAGATCACGAAGTAAGGTTCTGCTCCCGTCAGGGAGCTGACTGAACGCCTCAAAGGCCCGGCCGCTCTTCAGGGAGCTGCCGGGCCTTTTTGCTGGAAGCAGGAGACGTTGGGGCAGGGTGGCCGTGTCGTTTCACGGTCACGCAATTTCCTTGCCAAAGCCCCTTGCCAGAATCTCGCGTGCTGCGTATAGGCCCGCATCCGCAGACGAGATTCGTCCCGTCTGCAACGAGTTTTGAAGAAGGCCGCCCGCTCTCGGGAAACCGGAATTGAGCGGGGCCGGCCTTTGTTTTTGGGAAATGCCGGATGACCGGCTGCTCCTTGGCTCTTTCGCATCGGTAGTAGGACATGGAAGCTCAGAATATCCGTATTCGCCTCAAGGCGTTTGATCACCGCGTTCTCGACCAGGCAACTGGTGAGATCGCCGATACGGCCCGCCGCACTGGCGCCCTTATTCGTGGCCCCATTCCTTTGCCGACGCGTATCGAGAAGTTCACCGTGAACCGCGGTCCTCACGTCGACAAGAAGTCGCGCGAGCAGTTCGAAGTTCGTACGTACAAGCGGTTGCTCGATATCGTGCAGCCCAACGCCCAGACCGTCGACGCGCTCATGAAGCTCGATCTGGCCGCTGGCGTTAACGTTGAGATCAAGCTGGCTTAAGCCAGCCGAAATGCCCCTGCTTCGGCAGGGGCCTCTATCGTCGGGGATTGCCTTCATATACGAAGCGCGCCCCATTCTACGATAGGGTGGATACCGCCGGATAATCATCCGGGCTGCGTCCCCCGTCTCGCTTCCACGGCCATGTGGCCTGACGAAGCACTCAGCCCGGACGGGGCGACGTATCAGACAATTTGGGCTGAACTGGGCTGCAGCGCTTGCGTTGTGGCCTGCCATGCACCTTGCGGATGGTCCGCCGGGTGCCTCTGTTGAGGAGTAACTGACGATGCGCACCGGCGTTATCGCAAAGAAAGTCGGGATGACCCGCCTCTTCCAGGAGGACGGACGGCACGTGCCTGTGACCGTTCTCGCGCTGGAAGATTGCCAGGTGGTTTCGCACCGTACTGCTGATCGTGATGGCTACTTCGCTGTCCAGCTCGGCGCGGGCGAAGCCAAGCAGAAGAACGTCGCCAAGCCGCAGCGTGAACATTTCGCCAAGGCCGACGTCGGTCTGAAGAAGCGCGTCGCTGAATTCCGCGTCGAAAATGAAGACGGCCTCGTGCCCGTCGGTTCGACGATCAGTGCCGAGCATTTCATCGCTGGTCAGATGGTCGATATCACCGGTCATACGCAGGGTAAGGGCTTTGCCGGCGCCATGAAGCGTTGGGGCTTCGGCGGTATGCGCGCCACCCACGGCGTGTCGATCTCGCACCGTGCCCACGGTTCGACGGGTAACCGTCAGGATCCGGGTCGCGTGTTCAAGGGCAAGAAGATGGCCGGCCACATGGGCGACCGTCAACGCACCCAGCAGAACCTGGAAATCGTTCGTACCGATGCTGAGCGCGGTCTTCTCTTCGTCAAGGGCTCGGTGCCCGGTGCGAAGAATGGCTGGCTGCTTGTGCGCGATTCGGTGAAGCTGCCGCTTCCCGAAGGTGTGCCGTTCCCCGGTGCCGTACTCGACAAGAAGGCCCCGCAGGCTGACGAGAACCCCTCGGTTGCCGACGCTGCCGCTGACGAAGCCATCGTGACCGAAGGTGTCGAAAACGACGCCGCGGCCACCGAAGAAAACAAGGAAGGCTGAGCCATGAAGATCAAGGTTCAGAACATCGATGGTACTGCTGGCAACGGCGGTGATATCGAGCTTTCGGACGACGTGTTCGGCATCGAGCCGCGCGCTGACATCCTTCACCGGGTCGTGACCTGGCAGCTCGAAAACCGTCGCGGCACCGCACGTCCGACGCGTGAGCGTTCGGATGTGGCGCGCACCGGCAAGAAGTACGGCAAGCAGAAGGGTGGCGGTACCGCCCGTCACGGCGATCGTGCTGCTCCGATCTTCATCGGCGGTGGTAAGGCTCATGGTGCGCGCAAGCGTGACTTCGAGCAGTCGCTTAACAAGAAGATCCGTGCGCTCGGCCTCAAGATGGCGCTTTCGAGCAAGGCCAAGGACGGTTTGGTCGTGGTCGACACGCTTGAACTCGCCGAAGCCAAGACCAAGGCGCTCAAGGGTCATCTCGCCAAGGCTGGTTTCGCCGGCAAGGTTCTCGTGATCGACGGCGAACAGGTTGACGCAGGCTTCAAGAAGGCTGCCGGTAACCTGCCAGGCATCAATGTGCTCCCCGCAATGGGCGCCAATGTCTACGACATCCTCAACCACGACACGCTGGTGCTGACCAAGGCCGCTGTCGAAAAGCTGGAGGCGCGCTTCAATGGCTAAGAAGCAGACTGTCGATGCGCGTCACTATGACGTGATCATCGCGCCGCACATCACGGAAAAGTCGACGCTTGCGTCGGAATTCAATGCCGTGGTCTTCAAGGTTGCGGGCACCGCGACCAAGCCCCAGATCAAGGAAGCGATCGAGGCGATCTACGACAAGAAGGTCGTCGCCGTGAACACCCTGGTCATGAAGGGCAAGACCAAGCGCTGGAAGGGCAAGGCCTATCAGCGTTCCGATGTGAAGAAGGCCATTGTCACCCTCGCTGAGGGTGAAATGATCGACATCACCAGCGGTATCTGAGGCCAAGGGACAGGAAACGAACAATGGCACTCAAGAACTATAAACCGACCAGTCCCGCTCGTCGCGGTCTGATCCTGGTCGACAAGTCGGCGCTTTACAAGGGCAAGCCGGTCAAGGCGCTTACCGAAGGCAAGCACAAGACCGGTGGCCGTAACAACAAGGGTCATGTCACTTCGCGTGGCATCGCCGGTGGTCACAAGCAGAAGTACCGCTACATCGACTTCAAGCGTCGCAAGTGGGACATGCCGGCTACCGTCGAGCGTCTGGAGTACGATCCCAATCGCACGGCCTTCATCGCACTGGTGAAGTACGAAGATGGCGAACAGACCTACATCATTGCGCCGCAGCGTCTTGCGGTTGGTGATCAGGTTGTCGCTGGCGAAAAGGTCGACACCAAGCCGGGCAACGCCATGTTGCTGGGTCAGATGCCGGTCGGCACCATCTGCCACAACGTGGAGATGAAGCCGGGCAAGGGCGGTCAGATCGCTCGTTCGGCCGGTACGTATGTACAGGTCGTCGGTCGTGACCGTGCGATGGTCATCGTTCGCCTCAATTCGGGTGAGCAGCGTTACCTTCGCGCCGACTGCATGGGCACTGTGGGCGCCGTGTCGAACCCCGACAACGGCAACCAGAACTTTGCCAAGGCTGGCCGCAAGCGCTGGATGGGTGTCCGCCCGCTGACGCGCGGTGTTGCGAAGAACCCGGTCGACCACCCTCACGGTGGTGGTGAAGGCCGGACCTCAGGTGGTCGCCATCCGGTGACGCCATGGGGCAAGCCGACCAAGGGTGCCCGTACACGCCATAACAAGCAGACGGACAAGATGATCATCCGTTCGCGTCACGCGAAGAAGAAGAGGTAAAAGACGATGGCACGTTCCGTCTGGAAAGGTCCGTTTGTCGAGCTGAGCCTGTTGAAGAAGGCTGAGACCGCGCAGGAAGCGAGCAACACCAAGCCGATCAAGACCTGGTCGCGTCGCTCGACGATTCTGCCGCAGTTCGTTGGGCTGACCTTCAATGTCTATAATGGGCACAAGTTCATTCCCGTTTCGGTTTCTGAGGAAATGGTCGGCCACAAGCTTGGTGAATTTGCGCCCACGCGCACATTCCCGGGTCACGCTGCCGACAAGAAGGGCAAGCGCTGATGAGCAAGGCAAAGGCACCCCGCCGCGTGGGCGACAATGAGGCGCTGGCCGTCGGCACCACGATCCGTGGTTCGGCGCAGAAGCTCAACCTCGTTGCTGCCCTGATCCGTGGCAAGAAGGCAGAGGATGCGTTGAACATCCTGGCTTTCTCGAAGCGCGCGATGGCACGCGATGCGAGCAAGGTTCTCGCGTCGGCGATCGCCAACGCTGAAAACAACCACAACCTCGATGTCGATGCGTTGATCGTGGCGGAAGCTTCGGTCGGCAAGTCGGTGACGATGAAGCGGTTCCACACCCGCGGCCGCGGCAAGTCGACCCGGATCCTCAAGCCGTTCTCACGGCTGCGGATCGTCGTTCGCGAAGCAGAAGAGGCGTAAGATGGGCCAGAAGAGCAATCCGATCGGTCTGCGCCTGCAGATCAACCGCACCTGGGACAGCCGCTGGTACGCCGAAGGGCGTGACTATGCGCAGCTTCTCAAAGAAGACGTGATGATCCGCAAGTACATCATGAAGAACCTGCCGCAGGCGGCAGTTTCGAAGGTGGTGATCGAGCGTCCGGCCAAGCTGTGCCGCGTTTCGATCTATGCGGCACGTCCCGGCGTCATCATCGGCAAGAAGGGCGCAGACATCGAAAAGCTGCGTTCGAAGCTTGCCACGATGACCGCCAGCGACGTGAAGCTGAACATCGTTGAAATTCGCAAGCCGGAAATCGATTCGAAGCTTGTCGCTCAGGGTATCGCTGACCAGCTGGTTCGCCGTGTGGCTTTCCGCCGTGCGATGAAGCGCGCTGTGCAGTCGGCTCTGCGTCTGGGTGCCGAAGGCATCAAGATCGTTTGCGGTGGCCGTTTGGGCGGGGCGGAAATCGCCCGAGTCGAATGGTACCGCGAAGGCCGCGTTCCGCTTCACACACTGCGTGCGAACATCGATTACGCCGAAACCGAAGCGTTGACCGCTTACGGGATCATCGGGATCAAGGTCTGGATCTTCAAGGGTGAGATCCTCGCCCATGATCCGACCGCGCAGGATCGCCTGATGCTGGAAGCGCAGACTTCCGGCGTACGGCCGGCTCGTTGAGGTAACAGACCATGTTGCAACCGAAAAAGCATAAGTACCGCAAGCAGTTCAAGGGACGGATCAAGGGTGAGGCCAAGGGTGGCACCACGCTGAACTTCGGCTCTTACGGCCTGAAGGCGCTGGAACCCGAGCGGATCACCGCGCGCCAGATCGAAGCTGCGCGTCGTGCCATCACCCGTCACATCAAGCGTCAGGGTCGTCTATGGATCCGCATCTTCCCTGATGTGCCCGTGACCAAGAAGCCTGCCGAAGTTCGTCAGGGTAAGGGCAAGGGTTCGGTGGAATACTGGGCTGCGCGCGTAAAGCCGGGCCGTATTCTGTTTGAACTCGACGGCGTTGCCGGCCCGCTGGCCGCTGAAGCATTCGAGCGCGCAGCGATGAAGCTGCCGATCAAGACCAAGGTTGTTGCCCGTCTGGGTGACACCAGCCACCTGGGAGGCGAATAATGGCCGACTTTGCGGACCTTCGCACCAAGACTGACGATCAGCTGACCGCCGAGCTCACCGAGCTGAAGCGCGAGCAGTACAATCTGCGGTTCCAGGCTGCGACCAACCAGCTCGAGGCTCCCTCGCGCATCCGTCAGGTGCGCCGGAACATCGCGCAGATCAAGACGCTGCAAAGCGAGCGTGCGGCCAAAGCCGCCGCCGCTAAGGCGTAAGGAGTAAGCACTATGCCCAAGCGCATCCTCGTCGGGACTGTGACCTCCGACAAGACAGACAAGACCGTGACCGTGCTGGTCGAACGCAAGGTGAAGCACCCGCTTTACGGGAAGATCATTCGTCGTTCGAAGAAGTATCACGCTCACGATGAAACCAACGAATTCACCGTGGGTGATGTCGTGCGGATCGAAGAGACCCGCCCGATGTCCAAGACCAAAACCTGGATCGTCAAGGACCGGGTTGTGGCTGGCGGCGTTCAGGCGGTGGAAGCCGACCTCGACGTGGCTGCGGCCGGTAACTGAATTAGACGTAAACGGAACTACCGGGCCCCGGTCGGATCGGGCGTCCCGGAAAGCCATTGAGAAGGAACCGGATCAATGATCCAGATGCAATCCAATCTCGACGTCGCGGACAACAGCGGCGCCAAGCGCGTCCAGTGCATCAAGGTGCTGGGCGGGTCGAAGCGTCGTACCGCGGGCGTCGGCGATGTGATCGTCGTCTCCATCAAGGAGGCGCAGCCGCGCGCGAAGGTCAAGAAGGGCGATGTTCATCGCGCTGTGATCGTGCGTACCCGCAAGGACGTTCGTCGTCCTGACGGCACCGTCATCCGCTTCGACAGCAATGCTGCCGTGCTGGTCAACAAGAACGAAGAGCCGATCGGCACTCGTATCTTTGGCCCAGTGGTTCGTGAACTGCGTTCGCGCGGCTTCATGAAGATCATCTCGCTCGCGCCGGAGGTGCTGTGATGGCTTCTGCCAAGATCAAGAAGGGTGACAGCGTTGTCGTGCTGTCGGGCAAGGACAAGGGTCGTACCGGTACGGTCGCTCAGGTCATGCCGAAGGACGGCAAGGTCGTTGTCGAAGGCATCAATGTCGCCGCCCGTCACCGCAAGCCCAGCCAGACCAACCCGCAGGGTGGCATCGACCGGTTCCCGGCCCCGATGAACATCTCGAAGGTGGCGCTGGCCGATCCCAAGACCGGCAAGGCCACGCGCGTCCGTTTCGAAATGAAGGACGGCAAGAAGGTCCGTGTCGCCGTGAAGAGTGGGGAGACCATCGATGGCTGATTACACCGCACGGATGAAGGTCAAGTACGACGAGGAAATCGTCAAGGCTATGACCGAAAAGTTTGGCTACAAGAACCGTCTTGAAGTTCCCAAGCTTGAAAAGATCACGCTCAACATGGGCGTGGGCGAAGCGAGCCAGGACAAGAAGAAGGTCCAGACCGCCGCTGAAGAAATGGCGCTGATTGCCGGCCAGAAGCCGGTCATCACGATCGCCAAGAAGTCGATCGCGCAGTTCAAGCTGCGTGAGGGCATGCCGATCGGTTGCAAGGTTACCCTGCGCCGCGAACGCATGTATGAATTCCTTGATCGTCTGGTCACCGTGGCTATGCCGCGCATCCGTGACTTTCGTGGTCTGAACGCCAAGTCGTTCGATGGCCGCGGCAACTACGCGATGGGGCTGAAGGAACAGATCGTGTTCCCCGAAATCAGCTACGACAAGATCGACAAGGTGCGCGGGATGGACATCATCGTGACCACCAGCGCGAAGACCGATGAAGAGGCGCGCGAGCTGCTGCGTCTTTTCGGCTTCCCCTTCCAGGGCGATGCCAAGACCGAACAGAAGGAGGCGGCGTGAGCCGCTTCCCCCAAAAGACACTAGGCAAGAGAGCTTAAGTCCATGGCGAAACTGAGTTCCATCAACAAGAATGAGCGTCGCAAGAAGCTCGTCAAGCAGTACGCTGCGAAGTACGAGAAGCTGAAGGCGATTGCTGCCGATGAATCGCTTGACGAGACCGAACGTCTCGTTGCGCGCCTCAAGATGGCAGAGCTTCCGCGCAACGCGAACCCAACCCGGGTCCGCAACCGTTGCGCCACCACCGGCCGCCCGCGCGGCTATTACCGCAAGTTCGGCATCAACCGTATCGAACTGCGCCAACTCGGTAACAGCGGGATGATCCCCGGTCTGACCAAGTCGAGCTGGTGAGGACTGAATAATGGCTATGACCGATCCTCTGGGTGATATGCTCACCCGTATCCGCAACGGCCAGCGCGCCAAGAAGGACTCCGTGCTGACGCCCGCGAGCAACCTTCGCGCTAGCGTGCTCGAAGTGCTTCAGCGTGAAGGCTACATCCGTGGCTTCAGCGAAGATCACTCGGGGAAGCACCCGGCGCTGCGGATCGAATTGAAGTATTTCGAAGGCGAGCCCGCGATCAAGCACGTGGCGCGCGTTTCCAAGCCCGGCCGCCGGATCTATTCGGGTTCCAAGGAACTTCCGACGATCCGCAACGGTCTTGGCATCACCATCGTCTCGACGCCCAGGGGCGTGCTTTCGGATGCCGAAGCACGCACTCACAACGTCGGTGGCGAAGTGCTGGCGGAGGTGTTCTGATGAGCCGCATCGGCAAAAA
The DNA here is from genome assembly GCF_042466465.1 of Erythrobacter sp. R86502. NCBI lineage: Bacteria > Pseudomonadati > Pseudomonadota > Alphaproteobacteria > Sphingomonadales > Erythrobacteraceae > Erythrobacter > Erythrobacter sp. R86502. The sequence continues at coordinate 584,159 of NZ_JAXHCJ010000001.1, forward strand.
GCCGGTGGCGATCCCCGGCGGGGTGATGGCCACCATCGATAATGGTACGCTGACCGTGAAGGGCCCCAAGGGCACCCTTACCATGGGTCTGTCGGATCTGATCGATTACAAGGTCGAAGACGGCGAGATTTCGGTCAAGCCGGCCAACGACAGCCGCCAGGCGCGTGCCTTCTGGGGTATGCAGCGTACGTTGGTGTCCAACCTGGTCGAAGGCGTCACCGACGGCTTCACCAAGGTTCTGGTCATCAAGGGTGTGGGTTACCGCGCCAATGCGCAGGGCCGCAATCTGAAGCTGCAGCTTGGCTACAGCCACGATGTCGATCTGCCGGTTCCCGAGGGTCTTGAAGTCAAGACCCCGGATCAGACCACGGTCGAAATCTCGGGTTCCGACAAGCAGGCCGTTGGTCAGTTCGCTGCCGAAATCCGCCGTTGGCGCAAGCCCGAGCCCTATAAGGGCAAGGGGATCGCCTATCGCGGCGAATATATCTTCCGCAAGGAAGGGAAGAAGAGATAAGATGGCAAAGCTTTCCCTTTTCGAACGGCGCCGTCGCCGGGTCCGCACCGCGCTGCGTGCGCGGGCTGGTGGCAAGCCCCGTCTGTCGGTGCATCGCACCGGTCGTCACATCTACGCGCAGATCATTGACGATGCAGCCGGCCGTACGGTCGCAGCGGCTTCGACCCTCGGGGTCAAGGTCAGCGGCGCAAATGTCGATGCTGCTGTCGAGGTTGGCAAGCAGATTGCCGAAGCTGCCAAGAAGGCGGGCGTGACCACGGTCGTGTTCGATCGCGGCGGGTTCCTGTTCCATGGCCGCGTCAAGGCGCTGGCCGATGCCGCCCGTGAAGGCGGGCTGGAGTTCTGATGATGGCTGACGAAAACACCGAAAACCAGGCCGAGGTGCCCGCAGTGGCAACCACTCCTTCGGAAGCGGCCGAAAATCAGTCGCCGGCTCAGGCCGACGATGGCAATGCGCGTCGTGGCCGTGGCCGTGGCGGCAATCGTGAAGGCGGCGGCGGTGATCGCGGTCGTGGACGCGGTGGCCGTGACAACAACCGCGGTGGCAAGCAGGAAGAAGATGATGGCATCATCGAAAAGCTGGTCCACATCAACCGTGTCTCCAAGACCGTAAAGGGCGGCAAGCGCTTTGGCTTTGCAGCTTTGGTCGTGGTGGGTGACGGTCAGGGCCGCGTTGGCTTTGGCCACGGCAAGGCGCGCGAAGTGCCTGAAGCCATCACCAAGGCGACTGCTGCTGCTCGCAAGAAAATGATCCGTGTCCCGCTCAAGGAAGGCCGCACGCTGCACCATGATGGCAATGGCCGTTTTGGCGCGGGCAAGGTGACGTTGCGTACGGCGCCTCCGGGTACCGGCATCATTGCCGGCGGTCCGATGCGCGCTGTCTTCGAAAGCCTGGGCGTTGCTGACGTGGTGACCAAGTCGGTCGGCACTTCGAACCCCTATAACATGATCCGTGCCACTTTTGACGCGTTGACCGAGCAGACTTCGCCGAAGTCGGTGGCTCAGCGTCGCGGCAAGAAGGTTGCCGACCTTTTGGGTCGCGGCGGATCGAGCGCAGCCGAGGCGGAAGCCGACGCTGCAGCGATCGTGGAGTAACCGATCATGGCTACCATCAAGATCAAGCAGATCGGTTCGCCGATCCGTCGTCCCGAAAGCCAGCGCAAGATCCTTATCGGTCTTGGGTTGAACAAGATGCACAAGGTTGTAGAGCGCCAGGACACCCCTGAGGTGCGCGGCGCGATCGCCAAGATCCCGCATCTGGTTCAGGTGGTCGACTAAATCAATCCTGGCAGGCCCCGCATCGTCGGGGCCTTCCTTTCTGTCAGCGCGACAAAAGCGAAAGCGAGTGCACACTATGAAACTGAATGACATCCGCGACAATGCCGGCGCCCGCAAGGGCCGCATCCGGGTCGGCCGTGGTATCGGCTCGGGCAAGGGCAAGACCTCGGCTCGCGGTCAAAAGGGTCAGAAGGCCCGTTCCGGCGTCGCCATCAAGGGCTTTGAGGGCGGTCAGATGCCGCTTCACATGCGCCTGCCGAAGCGTGGCTTCAACAACCCGTTCGCCAAGCAATATGCCGAAGTGAACATCGGCATGATCCAGAAGTTCATCGACGCCGGCAAGCTCGATGCAGCTGACACCATCAGTGAAGACACGCTGCGGGCCGCTGGCCTGGTGCGTGACGGCAAGGACGGCGTCCGTGTGCTTGGCAAAGGTGAGATCACCTCCAAGGTGACCTTCGCCGTTACCGGCGCGACCAAGGGTGCGATTGCTGCGGTCGAAAAGGCCGGCGGTAAGGTCGAAGTGGCTCCGGCCGCAACGCCCGAGCACGAAAAGAAGCTTGCTCGCCGCGATGCCAACAAGGCTGCGCGCGCGAAGTAATCGACAAAAGGTGATGCGCGGGGGTTCGACAAGTGCCCCCGCGCTCCCTATTTACGCTCTCGCACGCCGGGCGGCCTTCCTGATGCGGGGCCTGCTGTTGCAGCAAAGTCGTGCATTGGATGGTCCGGGGTGGCTGCATGTAAGCCACCGGCACCGGATCAAGAGCTAGGACTGACAAAACGACATGGCTTCACGCGCCGATAATATCGCGAGCAATCTCAACCTCGGCAATTTTGCCAAGGCGACCGAGCTCAAGCAGCGCATCTGGTTCACCATCGGTGCGCTGATTGTCTTCCGTTTCCTCAGCTTCGTGCCGTTGCCCGGTGTGAACCCGCTGATTCTGAGCGAGCTGTATCAGCAGACCCGCGGCGGAATTCTCGACCTTTTCAACGCCTTTTCGGGTGGCAGCCTTGAGCGCATGAGTCTCATTGCGCTCGGCGTCATGCCCTACATCACGGCGTCCATCGTCGTTCAGATGGCTTCTGCGCTCCATCCAACGCTCTCGGCGTTGAAGAAGGAAGGCGCGAGCGGCCGTCAGAAGCTGAACCAGTACACCCGTTATGGCACCGTGTTACTGTGCATGATCCAGGGCTATGCCATTGCCGTGGGGCTTGAAAGCTTTGCAGCGCAGAACGGATTGGCTGCGGTTGTTAACCCCGGACCAATGTTCCGGGTTGTGTCTGTCATCAACCTTGTCGGCGGAACGATGTTTTTGCTGTGGTTGGGCGAACAGATCACAAGTCGCGGTATCGGCAACGGCATTTCGCTTATCATTATGGCCGGTATTGTGGCCCAGTTCCCGAGCTTTGCTTCAAACCTGTTTGAAGGTGGCCGCACTGGATCGATCGCGCCTTGGGTTATCATTGCGTTTCTTGTGATGGTGGTGGCGCTGATCTTGCTGATCTCGTTCATGGAACGCGCACAGCGTCGTCTGACAATCCAGTATCCGAAGCGCGCAACGCAGCGCGGCATGATGCAGGCGGAACGGTCATACCTGCCTCTCAAGATCAACACCGCGGGCGTGATCCCTCCGATCTTTGCCAGCTCGTTGCTTCTGCTGCCGCTGACAATCACACAGTTTGCCGGAACGTCGGTGGATACTGACAGCCAGTTCTATTCCGTGCTTCAGGGTCTGAACCAGTACCTCGCGCACGGTCAGCCGCTTTATATGATCCTCTACGCGATCGGCATCATCTTCTTCTGCTTCTTCTACACCGCGGTGGTCTTCAACCCGGAGGAAACGGCAGACAACCTCAAGAAGAATGGTGGCTCGATCCCGGGGATCCGCCCGGGCAAGCGCACCGCAGATTATCTTGAGTATGTTCTGACGCGGATCACGGTGGTTGGCGCGCTCTATCTCACGATCGTGTGTGTGGTTCCGGAATACATGATCGCGCAGACAGGGATTCCGCTGTTCCTCGGCGGCACCAGCCTGCTGATCGTGGTGAACGTGACCGTGGACACCATCAGCCAGATTCAGTCGCATTTGCTGGCGCTGCAATATGGTGATCTTATCAAAAAGGCCAAGCTCAAGGGGCGGATGCGCTGATATCCGACGACAGTCGGCTTGACGCAGATGCCCGCTTGGTTGAACCCGCTAGTCTGAAAGAATACGCCGGGCAAAGCTCCGCGGCGTTATTGGGGGACGGTTCGTGAATATCATTCTTCTTGGGCCTCCCGGTGCAGGCAAAGGCACACAAAGTGCTGGCCTTGTCGAACGGCACGGCATGCGCCAGCTTTCGACAGGTGACATGCTGCGTGCCGCCGTAAAGGCCGGCACACCGGTTGGCATGCGAGCGAAGGAAGTCATGGAGCGGGGTGAACTGGTCTCGGACGAGATCGTCTCCGATCTTATCGACGCCGAACTGGCTTCGATGGCGCCTGCAACCGGCGCGATCTTCGATGGTTATCCGCGTACAGCGGCGCAGGCCGATGCCCTTGATGCCATCCTCGCGCGCAATGGCCGCACGCTCGATCACGTCATCGAACTCGAAGTGAACGAGGACGCGCTGGTCGAACGCATCACCGGACGTTTTTCCTGCGGCAATTGCGGGGCCCTGTACCACGAGACCGCGAACCCGCCCAAGGTAGACGGCGTATGCGACATCTGCGGCAGCACTGAGTTCAAGCGTCGACCTGACGACAATGAAGAAACGGTGCGGATGCGGATGCAGGAATATCGCGCCAAGACCGCGCCCATCCTTCCCGGCTATGAGGCGCGGGGCATCGTAACGCGGGTCGACGGCATGGCGGCGATCGATACTGTGGCAGAGGAAGTCGACGCGATCCTCAAGGGCTGACAGCGGCCGCATGAAGGTCGCGCCCTGCATCGGGCTGGCTTGGCGCATTTGGCAGAAGGGGGCATTCATGACACCACGCTCACGCATTTGCGGCGCACTTCTCGGGCTTGCGGCCTTTGGCATGTCGGTGCCCGCCACAGCGGAAGTCACTCGTTCGACCGACATCAGTTTCGTCTCGCGTCACGAAGTCATGGTGGAAGCCAGCCCGAAAGAAGTGTGGCTGGCGCTGATTTCCCCCTCTGGTTGGTGGACGTCGGAGCACACCTGGTCGGGTGATGCCAAGAACCTCACGCTTACTCCGCAAGCGGGCGGGTGTTTCTGCGAGACGATCCCTGAAGTGGATGAGCCGGGCCGGTTTACGCTACAGGGCAGTGTCGAGCACATGCGGATCGTTCAAGCCTATCCCGAAAGCGCGCTGCGCATGATTGGCAGTCTTGGCCCCTTGCAAAGCGAACCGGTAACAGGTGTGCTGACAATTGCGCTTACAAAGGTCAGCGAAGGCACACGCATCGTTTGGGAGTACAATGTCGGCGGTGCGATGCGTTATGAAGTGCCGGTGATTTCCAAGGCGGTCGATGGTGTCATGGGCGCGCAGATTGCCGCGCTTGCCAAACCGCTCAGGGTTGTTGCCGCTGCCAAGGACAATCGCGAAACCGTGGCCCCCGCATCGACACCTCCTTCCCCCGGGACGCCCGCGGCCAAGGCTGCCGACAGCTCCGCGGTGAAGCCGGCGTCAGTTGATGACGCCTTTGGTGATCTGGCAGACGAGCCCAAGCCCAAGTCCTAGACGCTGATTGCAGGAGAAAGTTTGGGCAGGGCAGGGTGACGCTGGTTCGTCCGGTACTGGTGGCTTGGCGGTCTATCCCACGCTACCAGTTGACGCCCCGCTCGAATCAGCCTAAGCGCGCGCATCATTCGACATGTTCGAAGCAAGTTCGGCAGGCTACGCTCTTGCGCGTGCCGACCGGGCTTTTTGCCGTTTACGGGTTCGCTTGCGGGTGAACCGGATCGGCAGGCGATGTGACGAATGAATTGAGCGTTGAGATAGGGGTGGCCCCGTGGTCAATTCCCCTGTGGAGCATGGAGAAATAAGTGGCTCGTATTGCCGGGGTAAATATCCCCACCAACAAGCGCGTTATCATCGCGTTGACCTACATTCATGGTATTGGTCGTACCACCGCCGTCCAGATCGCTGACAAGCTGGGTATCGCGCATTCTGCGCGTGTGCAGGACCTCTCCGATGAGGAAGTGCTGCGTATCCGTGAAACCATCGATGCCGATTTCACCGTGGAAGGCGACCTTCGTCGTGGCACCGCGATGAACATCAAGCGTCTGATGGATCTTCGCGCCTATCGCGGCCTGCGTCACCGTTCGGGTCTCCCCGTTCGTGGCCAGCGCACCCACACCAATGCCCGTACCCGCAAGGGTAAGGCCAAGCCCATCGCGGGCAAGAAGAAGTAAGCGTTCAGGGTCTTTCCCTGCAGGCTTTTTCCTTCTGACGATCTAGAGGACAGATAACGATGGCACGCGAACCAGGCCGTATTCGGCGTCGTGACAAGAAGAATATCAGCAGCGGTGTTGCTCACATCAACGCCAGCTTCAACAACACAATGATCACCATCACCGATGCGCAGGGCAATGCGATCAGCTGGTCCAGTGCCGGCATGATGGGCTTCAAGGGCAGCCGCAAGTCGACTCCCTATGCCGCACAGGTTGCCGCCGATGACGCAGGCAAGAAGGCTGCCGAACACGGTGTCCGCACGCTTGAAGTCGAAGTGAAGGGTCCGGGGTCGGGCCGTGAAAGCGCGCTGCGGGGTCTTGCAGCTGTCGGTTTCAACATTACCTCGATCCGCGACGTCACGCCGATCCCGCACAACGGGGTCCGTCCCTCCAAGCGTCGCCGCGTCTGATCCGCCGGAATGGCGAAGGCGCGGTGCGTCTTCGCCATCCGATCGGGTCTGATGCGGCATGTCATGCGCCCACGTATCCGGCCCGCTCAAGTTTGAACCGCCCACAAGGCGCATTAGGGGAAATCCATGTCCGTCAACACCAAGAACTGGCAGGAACTCAAGAAACCCAACACCCTCGAAATCAAGGACGGCGGCGATCGTCAGCGCAAGGTGACATTCGTCGCCGAACCGCTTGAGCGTGGTTTTGGCCTGACGCTGGGCAATGCCTTGCGTCGGGTTTTGCTGTCGAGCCTTCAGGGTGCAGCAATCACCTCGATCAAGATCGAGAACGTGCTTCACGAATTTTCCAGCCTGGCTGGCGTGCGCGAAGACGTCACCGACATCGTCCTTAACGTCAAGCAGATCGCATTGAAGATGGAGGGCGAAGGCCCCAAGCGTCTTCAGCTTTCGGCGACGGGCCCCGGGGCCGTCAAGGCCGGCGATATTGCCGTGACCGGTGATATCGAAGTGATGAACAAGGATCTGGTGATCTGCCAGCTCGATGACGGCGCAACGCTCAACATGGAGCTGACCGCGGATGTCGGGAAGGGCTATTCGCCCGCCGTGCAGAACCGTCCGGCCGATGCGCCGATCGGTCTGATCCCGGTCGACTCGTTGTATTCGCCGGTCCGTCAGGTCAGCTACAAGGTCGAGAATGCCCGTGTCGGGCAGGAGCTTGACTATGACAAGCTGTCGCTGACCGTCGAAACTGATGGCACCGTCACTCCCGAAGATGCCGTGGCCTATGCTGCACGCATTCTTCAGGACCAGTTGACGCTGTTCGTCCACTTCGAAGATGGCATCCCGCAGCCGGTTGGTCAGATGATCGGCCATGCCGCGCAGCCTGAAGAAAGCGACGCCAACCAGCTCAATCGTTACCTTCTAAAGAAGGTGGACGAGCTGGAACTGTCGGTGCGTTCGGCCAATTGTCTCAAGAACGACAACATCATCTACATCGGTGATCTGGTCCAGAAGACCGAAGCAGAGATGCTGCGCACGCCGAACTTCGGCCGCAAGTCGCTCAACGAGATCAAGGAAGTGCTCTCCAGCATGGGTCTGCGTCTCGGGATGGACATCCCGGGCTGGCCGCCCGAGAACATCGAAGAGATGGCCAAGAAGCTTGAGCAGGAACTGCTGGGCTGATGAATTCGTGACCTCCCGCGCAAGCGGGGGGTTGCCTTGATGGGTGATGGTGGCGGCCCTGATGGCCACCGGCACTGAGCTACCTGAAACGGGCTCTTTACGAACGAAGGACTGATAAAATGCGTCATGGTATTTCTGGCCGCAAGCTGGGCCGCAAGACGGGCCACCGCAATGCGCTGTTCCGCAACATGGCTGCCGCGCTCATCAAGCACGAGCAGATTAAGACCACGCTGCCCAAGGCGAAGGAACTGCGTCCTTACATCGAAAAGCTGATCACACTGGCCAAGCGTGGCGGTTTGTCGAACCGTCGCCTCGCCATGAGCCGTCTGGGTGACGACGCGCAGCTGAAGAAGCTGTTTGAGGTCCTGGCTGAGCGTTATGCGGATCGCGAAGGCGGATACACCCGCGTTCTGCGCGCTGGCGTGCGCGCTGGTGACGCCGTTCAGATGGCGATCATCGAACTGGTTGACCGCGACGAAGCCGCCCGCGGTCAGGACAGCGGCCCGGTGCAGTCGGAAGAAGAATACGAAGACGCGTAAAGCGCGCTTCGCACAGTTAGAAGAAGGGCCGGGGCAGCGATGCTTCCGGCCCTTTCCTTTTGCTCAGGGCGTGGCATGACCAGGGGATGAGAACCACAACCCTTGCCGCTGCGATCGCTGCACTTGCCCTTGCGGTGCCGCTATCTGCTCAGAGCCAGCAAGAACTGCTCGATGCGAGGCACGACCGCGCGCTGGCTGCAGGATACAAGGCGCTGGTGCTGTGCAGCGCCATCGCGATTGCCGAGCGCAACGGCACCACCCGCACCCCGGAGAGCGTTGAGGCGTGGGAGTTGACTGGCATACAGGCGCCGCTCGATGGGCTGGTTGCCAGTCTCCCCTTCGAGATCGTGCGCCGTCCCGGCGGTCAGATTGCCCATGTCGCTGTAGATTGGGCCGAGGATATGCCCGCCCGCATCGCTGCCTATCAGCGACCGGAAACTGGCTGCTCGATCTTGCCCATTGGCGCACACAATGGCTCTGACCCGCACGCGCAGCCTGCCCATGAAATGGCCTTGAAGATTCTCTCACCGAATGATGAACCCGTGTTGCCCGAGGGGCGAGCCGGACCCAAACTCGCCGCGGCTGTGGAAAGGGCTTTGGATGCTGATGACTACGGGAAGGGCGCAAGGACGACCCGCATTCTGATCCAGTCAGACGGGACGACACTCGCCGATGGGTATGCCACCGATTTTGGATGGAGCACACCACAGCGCACGTTCTCGGTTGCAAAAAGCATCGCGGCGACGCTTATCGGCGCGTCGGTCTATCGCGGTAACGCGGACGTCAATGCTTCAGCGGGCCTCGGACTCTCCGAGGCCGATCCGCGCCGTGCTATAACCATCGACCATCTCCTGCGCATGGCGTCTGGCCGCTATTCGGACACGCCCGGCAACCGAACTGATCCCCTTTACTATGGCGGTGCCACGGTTGATGAGGTCGCGCTCGACTGGCCGCTCATCAGCCCACCGGGGAGCACTTACCGTTACGCCAACAATGACACACTCGCTGCTGTCGCTGCGATCAGAAAGACCTTCGCCGCGCACCCGCCTACGGGAATGTTTGCCAAGCTCGGAATGAACCACACCGTGGCTGAAACTGACTGGCAGGGGAGCTATGTCCTCTCCTCGCAGGTGTGGAGCACCGCTGACGACCTTGCCGCATTTGGCCAGCTTTATCTGAACGACGGCGTGCTACCCTCAGGCGAGCGCGTCTTGCCGGAAGGTTGGGTAAAGTATGTCACCACCCCCAGCGGTCCGCAGCCTGCCACCGGCACGTTCGGTTATGGGGCCGGGTTCTGGTTGCTGAATAAAGAGGAAGGCGTGCCGCCTGATACCTTCGCGGCGATTGGCAACCGTGGGCAATATGTCGTGATCGTGCCTTCGCGGCAGGTGGTGATTGTGCGTCGAGGCGAAGATCCCGCTGGTAGCAGTTTCAATATAGCTGCGTTCACACGGGATGTGCTGGCGAGCCTTCTGACCGAATAGCCAGCTCAGCTACGTTCACAAAAGACCGTTTTATTATTAACAGAACCTGCCATGGCAATTCAGCTTCGACACAGCGCGAATCAGGCAAAAGCATTCTCGACACCGCAAGCAATCAGGCACGCGGTGCCAGACGAGGATACTTCTGATGACCACCATGACCAACCGACTGGCCACCGGCAAATCGGCCCGGCTTGTGCTTGGCGCGGTCGCTGCTACCGCCCTGACCGCAGCTTCTGTGACCCCGGCTCAGGCGCGTGATCGCGATGATCGCGGTATCGGCGCAGGCGAAATCATAGCTGGCGCGGTGGTGATTGGCGGTATCGCGGCTTTGGCGGGCGCTTTCGACAACGATCGTAACGATCGCCGCTACGATTATCGTGACCGCAACTTCCGCGGCGATCGGTTCGACCGTGGCGGGTTCGGCAACCCCCGCAGAGCCGTGGAAATGTGCGTGCGAGCGGCTGAAAATCAGGCACGACGCTTTGGCGGTTATCGCTACGCCGACGTCATTGATGTTCGCGACGTCGATCGCACCCGTTACGGCTTTCGGGTGAAAGGACGCATGGATGTTGGCGGTGGTTGGAACACCCGCAATGATCGCGGCAACTTCACATGCCACCTTGATGGTCGCGGCAGGCCGCAGATCGATTTCAGCGGCATTCGCGGGCTGCGCTGACGCTTTGCCCTGTACATGATGGCCCATTCCGCTCCGCTCCGCTCTGCCATCCGGCAGGAGCGGGGCGGCTTTTTGCGGGCTGCTTGCGGTTCAGCCTGCCGCAAGCCTGCTGCGTTTAGACCTGTAAACTTCGGGGCGGTTGGTGGTCGCCCGCATTCAAACAGGAGAGGGCGAATGGCTCTTATTTTCCGCGCGGCCGGGCTGGCCGGCGCGCTTGTTGGCACCACCATATTGGCAGCCCCCGTGGTTGCCGCGCCCGTACCAGCGGTTCCATTGGTGGCGGCTACACCTTTTGCTGGTTGGGATTTTAGCCGGTACAACTCGGTCAATTCTACCGCGGATTGGCGCAGGTGCCGATGGAACTGCGGGTGGGGCGGCCATCGCGGATGGCGACGCAACCGGGTGGGGGCAGGCGACGTCCTTCTTGGTGCTGCGATCATCGGCGGCGTGGCGGCTATTATAAGTTCGAACAATCGCCGTGAGCGCGATCGTGATGTCGTGGTCGTGGATCGCAGAGTGCGCGCTCCGGATTGGCGTGATGACAGCCGCCGCTACGATGACAGGCGGTTCGATGATCGCAGGGCTTCATCCACTGGCACCGGTTCATCGGGTCTTGATGCTGCAGTCAACCAGTGCCTTGAACGGATCGAACGCGATGTCCGGGTCGATACCGTGGACTCAGTCGATCGCACCGGTGCAGGCTGGCAGGTCGGCGGCGTGCTGTTTAATGGTGTGCCGTTCCAATGCCGGATCGGCAACAGCGGACAGATCGACACGATCGATTACGGCGATGGTTTTGCCGATGTCGGCTATTCAGCGGTGCAGGATCGCGGCGAGCCGTTGCCTCGCGGGGCAGGGCAGTGGGATGATCAGCGTTACACCGCCGCCCGCACTGCGGTTGGCGGCGAGGTGCGGCCGGACATTGCAGTGCAGGAAGCGCGGATGCAGGTTGTCCGTTCGGACGAAGCTCCCCCCGCGACCTCGGCAATGCCTGCCTATCCGGGTGGGCCGATACCGGGCGAACCCATCCCCGAGACAATCGACAACCGTTTGTAAAGCGGATCAGCGGGGAGGGGGTGCATGGTCGCGCCCCCTCTCGCCATAACTTGGCAGTCCCCATTCCCACCGGATCGCGGCGGATCGTAGGGCAAAGCCGCAGATGAACGCCAGCCCCCAGGCCCATTGGTGACTGATTCCCATCAGCCGTGCGGCCGACATGCCGCCGACTGTCAGCACGGCAGACAGCGCAGCGGGGGTCACATAGAGCTCAGGGCTCATGATGATCGATGGACGCCCTGCCACCACATCGCGGATGATCCCGCCGACGCATCCGGTGATGACCCCCATCAGCGCTGCCGGGATCGGCGGGATACCGTAAGCCAGCGCCTTTGCGCTCCCGATGACCGCATAGGCGGCAAGGCCCGCGCCATCGGCATAGTCGAAGCCTTTTCCTTCCCACCACCGGATCGGTGTGAACCATGCGATAAGCGCGGTGCCAAGGCACACGGCAGCCACCGTCGGATCATCGATCCAGAACACCGGCGCGCGGATCAGCAGATCGCGCACGGTTCCCCCGCCTACACCCGTCACCAAGGCAAAGAATGCCATTGTGACGAAGGTCTGCTTCAGACGCGCTGCCAGCACCGCCCCGGACAGCGCGAAAACGGCGATCCCTGCGATGTCGAGCCAGTCGAGGATGGGGGTGAGAACTGTCGGTGTCATACAGCGTTCATGCCTCGGTGCGCGGGGAGCGCCAGCCCCGGCGTGCGAACATGAGAATGCAGCCGATCACCGCGCCGGTCAGCGATAGTGCTGCAAACAGGATTAGCAGCGGATGACTGGTATCCACCCGTTCGGACAGATCCATGATGTGCAGGCCCCACGCCGTATCAAAGACGCGCCACCAGCGGGTGCGAACCGCCTCGATTGCGCCCGTATCACGGCCGACATAGATGTTGGTGCCATCCGCCAGCGCAACCTGCCAGACTGCCAAAGGGCGGCGAAAATCGTAAGGCGTCCGGTCGGCAGGAAACAGCGTGACGCGCTCTACCGCATCACCGCCCACGATGTCCTGCGCGACCAGCCTTAACGCATCCTCGGCAGTCAGCGGAGGAAGGCTGGCGCCGGAGGCAAAATCGACCCGGCTCACGGTGCCATCGATCCCGGTCAGGATCGCCACGGCGCGGCCCTGCTGCATCTGAACGCGTATTTCGGCAAGGGGCGATGCGGGGTTGGCCAGCGCGCTGCCCGGCAGAACCAGTGCAGCCTGCGCCGTGGCGCGGCGCAGGTATTCGCCGCGCACGTCTTCGATGGGGCGCGATACCATCAGCAGGCCTGTGGCCAGCCACATCACAATGGGCACACCGACCAGCCAGCCCAGCCAGACGTGCCACCGGGCCAGTTTGCGCATCGAGAAATTCGTCATGCTGCGCCCCATGACCAAGCGTGTTCAGCGGTGCAAGATATTCCCGATCGCTTCGGCGGCGGCGATACAGTCCAGATCGCTCCAGCGTGGCCCGATCACTTGCATCCCGCACGGAAGCGTGCTGCCGAGATAGACACCGCTGCCAATGGGCAGCACCGTGGCAGGTAGCCCGGGGAATGTCGCCAGACCCGCCCAGGCAAGGGCGTTCCCGCCCGGTTCTTGCGCTCCGTTGATTGTGAGCGTTCCGCGAAACACTGCTTTTTCGGAATGCGGCACGGCAAGCACCGGGGCTGGCGGTGCCAGCACAAAGTCATAGGCGGCGAACAACGCCTCCCACTGTGTCATGAAACTGGCCTGCGCATCGAGCAGGTCGAACCAGTCGGATGCGCTGGCCTGCCTGCCATCGGGCGCGGGCGCTCCGCGTGCCATCACCACATTCATCATCTTGAGATAATGACGATGCTGTGACGCCTGATCGGGTAGAAGATCGCTGGATCGATCAATTCTGACACCGGCGCGGGCCAAGGTATCCAGCGCAGCTTCGGTCGGCTCGATGACGCTTGCATCGACAGGCGCCTTGGGAAGCGTGGTAATCGCCAGCAGACGGCATTCCTGCAACGGCTTGGACCTGTGCCGCAGGGGAAGCTCTGCGGCGACTTCGGTCAAAATCGCCAGATCGGGTGCGTTGCGCGCCAGCGGGCCTGCGACGGATAGCGGACTGTCATGCGCGGCAAGAAAGCCGCGCTGGCGTGACTGCGCAGGAAAGTCATGGCCGTGCTTGGGGACAAGACCCCAGGTTGTCTTGTGGCCCCACACGCCGCAGAAATGCGCCGGCACCCGCACCGATCCCCCGATGTCGGTGCCGTATTCGCCTGGTACGATGCCGCTTGCCACCGCTGCGGCACTGCCACCGGACGAGCCGCCCGGCGAACGGGCCGGATCATGGGGGTTTGCTGTGCGGCCATAGACCGGGTTGAAGCTCTGCCAATCAGTAAGATCCACCGGGACATTGGTTTTCCCAATGATAATTGCACCGGCCGCCTTGAGCCTGCTCACCAGCACCGCATCGCGGGGCGCGCTGTCATGGCGGAATCGCGAATGGCCGAACGTAGTGGGGAGCCCGGCCACATCAAAGCTTTCCTTGACTGTCATCGGCACGCCGAACAGCGGCTGGTTCTTGGTGCGCGGCGCGCCATCCATCGACCGGGCAGTTTCGCAAGCTCTTTCAAAATCAGGCACGGCCAGCGCATCGATCTCACCGTCCAGTCGCCCGGCCCGCGTGATAGCGGCATCAACCGCTTCTAAGACGCTGATTTTGCCCGTACGAATGGCCGCAGCGGTTTCTAGTACGCCAGCTTTGTCTGTAAGCTGCGGATAGGCCATGCGTGTTCCCCCAATTATGGCCGCGGGTCTACCGAGCATGCAGGCCCTGCGAAAGCCCACCGCGCTATTTGCCTGTTCAATTCAGACGTCGCAGCCGCGCATTGATCTGCGCTGTTACGTCGACGGGAAGATAAAGTCCCGCGCCATGTGCCGTAATAACGCCCGTCTCCACCTGCTCGATCGTGATACTGTAATCGGTCAGTCGGTTTGATCGCTTGGCCAGCGCGCGGTCGATCTTGGTGCGCAGCGACATAAAGTCACGCTCGAAATTCTGGGCCAGCGCATCGGTAATGGTGTCCTGAAAGTCGGTCGAATTGGCCAGCGCGAACAGGAATGCTTCCCCGACGATATCGACATCGCCTGCAACCTGAACGTCTTCAAACCGGACTGCACGCGACCCCGGCGCGTTGGCCGGGCGCGCTGTCAGCCAGATTGTGCCTTTGGCCGATTCCACCACCGGCAGGTCCGATGCAGCGGAAAAGCGCCCGCCAATCGCAATGCGCCCTTCATCCGTCCCGTATACGGTGATGTCGCCGAAGCGTGCCGTGACCTGACCGTAATCGGCAATCTGGAACGGCCGCTGCGATCGCTTGGCCAAGGCCTTGGATATGACCGGTTCCAGCACGTCATAATCGGCGATTACCGGAATATGCAGGATCGAACGGTTTTGCTGTTTGTCGCGGCGAGCCAAGGGAGGAAGCGGGCCGACTTTTGCGACCTCGGGTTTCATCCCGACGAAGCTTTCGAACATGGCATCAAGCCCTAGTCGCAAGGTCAACGTGCGTCCATTGACCGCATAACCCCCAAACCGGAACTGCCGGGGTGTAAGGCGTCCCCAGACGACGGGGTTCTTTCCATTCAGTTTGAAGACATCATGCGCATCGCGCCACCCATCCTGCGCAGTGGCCTTTACCGGCAGGCTGGCGAGTTCACGATTAACAATGCGCTCCACATCGCGTTTGACGGGACGAAGCTCACGGTCGGCCTCGCTGGTGAAGGTGATGCGCTGCCCCAGAAAATCGATCCCCGGTTCGCGTGTCCAGCGGTAATCCAGCCTGGTATCGCTGACGAGTTGCCACTTGCTGTTGAGATCGAGCCTGAGCCGCAGCGTTACTTCGGCAGAGCCTGTGCCGGTTTCGCCCTTGAATATCCCGGCGACATCGCGGGCGGCGAGCGTCCCGGACACCGGCAGGGTAACAACCAGCGCCTGCCCATTGCCGCTGACGCGAAGATTGCCGCGGGTCACTCGGCCCGTGATGCGACATTCGATCTTGGGCGATTTGACCTTGAACAGCGCCAGATCGATCTTTTTGGAGGCAACGCATTCGCTGCCCGGTCGATCGATCGTCCACAACTCGCGCGGCAGTTCCCGTTCAAGCGCACGTTCGAGCTGGGCTAGATCGACCCTGAGATCGACTGCGACGTGCGATGGTTTCTGCGGAAAGACAATCGGGTCCGTCGCGCGCGGCGGTGCGGTGGAAACAGCGTCTTCGCCTGCGCTGCACCCCGCTAAAAGCAACAGGCTTGCCGCTTTCAACATGAACATGGTTTGGCGAACCGCCTGCATCTGCGCCCCCTTAACTGCCCCGAATTCCTACAGGGTCAGGCCGTTGCCAGATTGCCGTTGCGATTTCCAGCCCTCTGCCGCGTTGCTCCGAATGCCAGACCAAAGCCAATGATTGGCGCCGCGCCGTAACCGATCAGCGGGTAGGGGAAGGGCGCGATCACCGCCATCGCGCCAAGAGCTACAAGCAGCGCCGCGAGAGCGCATGTCTCGTCGTGCATCGGCAGCAGGATCAGTGGTGCAATGAAAAGCGACGCAGCCAAAGCGGTTGCGGCCAGATAGGATGTCGCAGCAGCATGGGTCAGCACCCCTTCGGTAAACTGCTGCGGCGCCAGCGTACCTGCATCGAAGGTCAGCACACACGGGAAGAAACAATACCGTGGCTGCACACCCGGCAATAACCAACCGAAATTGGTCTGAGGAAGGCAAGCGCCCGATTGCTATTCAAACCAAGCCCGCAACCTATGCGCACGTGTTGAACGCGATCGCCCGAGCAGGCGCTCCAAGGACGTAAAGGTATGCCAAGCCGCCGAATGACGGCAGGGCGAGGGCCAGGGTGAGCCGCGAGCGATAAAAGGCCTGCGCGCTCACCCTTGTGCCGCTTACATGTGGATCGGCTTGCCCGTCACCGCCATCGCCGCTTCCTTGAAGGCTTCAGCGTGGGTGGGGTGGGCGTGGCAGGTGTATGCGATATCTTCCGACGTCGCGCCGAATTCCATGGCCTGCGCGGCCTGAGCGATCATCGTTCCCGCAAGGCTGTTGATCATCCACACACCCACGACGCGGTCAGTGGTTGCATCGGCAATCACCTTGACGAAGCCGTCGGTGTCACGGTTGGCCTTGGCGCGGCTGTTGGCCATCATCGGGAACTTGCCGATCTTGACATCCAGACCGCGTTCCTTGGCCTGTTCTTCGGTGATCCCCACGCCCGCGATTTCGGGCGCGGTGTAGACAACATTGGGGATGACATCGTGGTTCACAATGCCGGTCTGACCAGCGATGTTTTCGGCCACGGCAATGCCTTCATCCTCGGCCTTGTGGGCGAGCATCGGGCCGGGGACCACGTCGCCGATGCCCCAGATGTTGGGCACTGATGTGCGGAAATCATGATCGATTTCCACTTGCCCGCGTCCGTTGGTGGATAGCCCCGCCTTCTCAAGCGCGAGGCCATCGGTGTTGGGACGGCGCCCGATCGAGACGAGCACATGGCTGGCGGTGACGGTCTTCGCGTCGCCGCCGGCGGCGGGCTCGATCGTCAGGGTGACTGTATTGCCGTCAATGCTCGCGCCTGTGACCTTGTGGCCGAGCATCATTTCCATGCCCTGCTTCTTGAAGATCTTGCCCGCTTCCTTGCGCACTTCGCCGTCCATGCCGGGGAGCAGCTGGTCGAGGAATTCGACCACCGTGACCTTGGCACCCAGACGCCGCCACACAGAGCCAAGTTCCAAGCCGATCACGCCGCCGCCGATCACCACGAGATGTTCGGGCACTTCGTCCAGATCAAGCGCGCCGGTGCTGTCGACGATGCGCTTGCCCGCGTTGTCGACCGCGACGCCGGGGAGGGGGGTAACCGATGAACCGGTGGCAATCACGATGTCCTTGGCAGTGACCTTTTCGCCAGCGACCATGACAGTGTGCGCATCTTCGAAGGCGGCATGGCCCTTCAGCCAAGTGACCTTGTTTTTCTTGAACAGGAATTCGATGCCGCCGGTGAGCTCGCCCACCGCCTTGGTCTTTTCCTGCATCATCCGGCCCAGATCGAGCGTCGGGGTGGCGGTGATGCCCCAGGTGGCGAAATGACCGTTGCGCGCTTCGTCGAACAGTTCCGAGCCGTGCAGCAGCGCCTTGGACGGAATGCACCCGACATTGAGGCAGGTGCCGCCAAGCGTCTCGCGGCTTTCGACGCAAGCGGTCTTCAACCCCAGCTGCGCTGCGCGGATCGCGGCAACATAACCGCCCGGGCCAGCACCAATGATGAGGACATCGTAATCGTATTCAGCCATTTCCAACTCCGTTCGCCCTGAGCTTGTCGAAGGGCTGCACTTCACTTGGGGTCCGTCGCTCCAAAAGAAAGAGCAGGGCTGCGACAGGCTCAGCCCGAACGGTCATGGGATTAAAGGTCGATCAGCATCCGGGTGGGATCTTCGATCGCTTCCTTGATGATCTTCAATGCAGTCACAGCTTCACGCCCGTCGATCAGGCGGTGGTCATAGGACAGCGCCAGATACATCATCGGGCGGATCACGATCTCACCGCCCCGCACAACCGGGCGGTCTTCGATGCGGTGGAGACCCAGCACGGCCGACTGCGGCGGGTTGATGATCGGGGTCGACATCAGCGAACCGAATACGCCGCCGTTCGAGATGGTGAACGTGCCGCCAGTCATGTCTTCCATCTTCAGCGTGCCGTCCTTGGCGCGCTTGCCGAAATCGGCGATGTCCTGCTCGATCCGGGCAAAGCCCTTCTTGTCGGCATCGCGGATGACGGGAACGACAAGGCCATTGGGGGCTGACACCGCAACCGAAATGTCGACATAGTCGTGATAGACGATCTCATCGCCCTCGATATACGCGTTGACGCTCGGCACGTCCTTCAGCGCAAGACAGGCGGCCTTGGCGAAGAAGCCCATGAAGCCGAGGCGGATGTCGTGCTTCTTGGCGAACAGGTCCTTGTACTTGTCACGCGCCTCCATGACCGCGGTCATGTCGCAATCGTTGAAGGTGGTCAGCAGGGCTGCGTTATCTTGCGCGCTCTTCAACCGCTTGGCGATGGTCTGGCGCATCCGGGTCATCTTGACGCGTTCTTCACCGCGCTCTCCGTCCGACGACGCCGGAGCGGCTGACGGCGCTGCAGCAGCCGTAGGCGCCGATGCGGCAGAGCCCGACTTCTTGGCTTCGGCTGCGGCCAGCACGTCTTCCTTGGTCAGGCGGCCATCCTTGCCTGTGCCTTTGATGGTCGAAGGGTCGACGCCGTGTTCCAGCACTGCGCGGCGCACGGCCGGCGACATGGTCTGGGCTGCACCGGGGAGGTCTTCCGAGGTTGAGGGGGCAGGGGTATCGGCCTTGGCCGCGACAGCAGGAGCCGCAGTGGCCGCGGCTGCGCCTTCTTCGATCACCGCGATCACTGCCCCCACTTCGACCGTGTCACCCACCGCCACGCGGTGTTCGGACATAACGCCTGCGACGGGCGACGGCACATCAACCGCAACCTTGTCGGTTTCGAGGCTGCAGATCGGCTCGTCCGCGGCGACCGCTTCGCCCGGCTGCTTCAGCCATTCGGCAATCGTGCCTTCGGTAACGGATTCGCCCAGAGCGGGGACTGTGATTTCGGTGGCCATCGGGGAGGGTTCCTGAAACTTGCTTCTAACGGGTGTGAAGGGAGCGGATCAAAGCCCAAGCGCGGCTGCGATCAGCGCTTCCTGCTGCGATTTGTGACGACTGGCGAGCCCGGTCGCGGGCGAGGCTGCGGCATCACGGCCCGCGAAGACCGGACGCATACCGGTGTGCCCCGAAGCGGTGAGCGATTCCTCAATCCGTTCGTTCACAAAGAACCATGCGCCATTGTTGCGCGGTTCTTCCTGGCACCACACCACCTCCTGAAGGCCGGTCATGCGCTGCAAACGCACCGCCAGCGGATCGCCGGGGAAGGGGAACAGCTGTTCGATACGGACGATCGAGACATCATCCTGCCCTGCCGCATCGCGTGCTTCGATCAGGTCATAGGCGACCTTGCCCGAACACAGCACCAGACGGCGGATTTTGTCGTCCGCGATGTGCTTCGTGTCGGACATGATCCGCCTGAACTGCCGATCACCCTGAAACTCTTCGCGGCTGCTCTTGGCCATCGGGTGGCGCAGCAGCGACTTGGGGCTCATGATGACAAGCGGCTTGCGGAAGCTGCGCAGCATCTGGCGGCGCAGCACATGGAAGTAGTTGGCGGGGCTGGTGATATTGCACACGCACATGTTGTCGTCAGCGCACAGCTGCAGGAAGCGTTCAAGCCGCGCTGAGGAGTGCTCAGGCCCTTGGCCTTCGTACCCGTGCGGCAACAGCATCACGAGGCCATTGGCACGCAGCCACTTGCTTTCGCCTGACGCAATGAACTGATCGATCATGATCTGCGCGCCGTTGGCAAAGTCACCAAACTGCGCTTCCCACAGCACCAGGCTGCGCGGATCGGCCATGGCAAAACCATATTCGAAACCGAGCACGCCATATTCCGACAGCGTGGAATCATGCACTTCGAACTTGCCATGCGGCAGCGTGCTGAGCGGCACGTATTTGCGTTCGGACTTCTGATCGACCCAGACGGCGTGGCGCTGCGAGAAGGTGCCGCGGCCCGAATCCTGGCCCGACAACCGCACCGAATAACCTTCCATCACCAGACTGCCGAACGCGAGCGCTTCGGCAGTGGCCCAATCAAAGCCGTCGCCAGCGGCAAACATTTCACGCTTGGCCGAAAGCACGCGGTCCAGCGTCTTGTGAACGTCCAGATCGGACGGAACTTCGGTCAGCACCCGGCCGAGCGAATCGAGCATCTTGGGTTCGATCGCGGTTTCGACCGAGCGGCGTGCCGTTTCGGGGTCAGCGGGCTTGTTCAGACCGCTCCAGCGCCCGCCGAACCAATCGGCTTCGTTGGGCTTGTAGTTCTTGCCCGCTTCGAACTCTCCTTCGAGCAGCGCGACAAATTCGCTAGCCATGCGTTCGCGCGTGCCCGCTTCGATCACGCCTTCGCCGATCAGGCGGCCTTCATAAGCCACGCTGACCTTGGGGTGGGCGCGAATCTTGTCGTACATCAGCGGCTGGGTGAACTTGGGCTCGTCACCTTCGTTGTGGCCGAAGCGGCGGTAGCACCACATGTCGATCACCACGTCGCGGTGGAAGGTCTGGCGGTATTCGACCGCGAGCTTGCATGCGAAGGTCACGGCTTCGGGGTCGTCGCCGTTGACGTGCAGGATCGGCGCCATCACGCCCTTGGCGACATCGCTGGGATAGGGAGAAGACCGTGCAAACTTGGGCGAAGTGGTAAAGCCGATCTGGTTGTTGATGATAAAGTGGATGCAGCCGCCGGTATCGTATCCCGGCACGCCTGACAGCGAAAGGCTTTCCCACACCACGCCCTGACCAGCAAAGGCGGCGTCACCGTGGATCAGCACGGGGAGAACCTGCGCTTTCTTGGCCAGATCGTCACGGATCGCCTGCTGCGCGCGGGCCTTGCCCAGCACCACGGGGTTGACCGCTTCAAGGTGCGAAGGGTTGGGCACGAGGCTCATGTGCACTGAGATGCCGTCGAACTCGCGGTCGGTCGAGGTGCCGAGGTGATACTTCACGTCGCCCGAACCGCCGACATCATCGGGATTGGCGCTGCCGCCTGAAAATTCGTGGAAGATCACGCGGTAGGGTTTCGCCATCACGTTAGCGAGCACGTTCAAACGCCCGCGGTGGGCCATGCCGTAGATAATCTCGCGGACGCCTGCGCTGCCGCCGTGCTTGATAACGGCTTCAAGCGCCGGGATCATCGATTCCCCGCCATCAAGGCCGAACCGCTTGGTGCCGACATACTTCTTGGCGAGAAACTCTTCGTATTGCTCGCCGCGCAGCACCGCGGCGAGGATCGCTTTCTTGCCTTCGGGCGTGAACTGGATCGTGTCGCCGGGGCTTTCGAACTTTTCCTGCAGGAAGCGCCGTTCATCGGTGTCGGCGATGTGCATGTATTCAAGGCCGACCTTGCCGCAATAGACCTCGCACAGCCGATCGTGCAGCTTGCCCACCGTGGTCCATTCCATGCCGAGCACGCCGCCGACATAGACCTCCTCCTGTTCCTTGCCCGCAAGGCCGTGCCACGCCAGCGTCAGATCTTCGGGGCCTTCGCGCTTGCTGAGGCCCAACGGATCGAGCTGGGCTGCCATGTGCCCGCGGACCCGGTAGAGCCGCACCAGTGTCATCGCTGCGATCGACAGCGCTGCTGCCTTTTCAACCGACTTGGGATCGGCAGGCTTGCCCGCGTCCTTGGCCGCCTGCTTCACCGCAAGCTTCATCTCGGTCGGGTCCATCGCCGCGACCAGATCGGACGCGCTGTCGGCCAGCGTGTCGAGCCAGCCGCGCTTGGCCCACGAAGGGCCGGGCTGCGGGCCTTCCTGATCGGCGAAGGCGGGGATGAAATTCTGCGGTTCGTTGCCCATGGTGGGGACTCCGGGGGAGGAGGAAGGATGGCCCCCCGCTCAGTGCGAGCGAGGGGCCGGTATTCAGTTAAGCCATTTCTTTCAGCATCGCGGCGAGCGTGGTGCCGAGTTCCGAAGGCGAGGGGCTGACGCGGATGCCTGCATCTTCCATCGCTGCAATCTTGTCTTCCGCGCCGCCCTGACCGCCAGAAACGATGGCGCCCGC
Organism: Erythrobacter sp. R86502; assembly: GCF_042466465.1. NCBI lineage: Bacteria > Pseudomonadati > Pseudomonadota > Alphaproteobacteria > Sphingomonadales > Erythrobacteraceae > Erythrobacter > Erythrobacter sp. R86502. Next base: position 606,401 of record NZ_JAXHCJ010000001.1, read on the forward strand.
GTGGCCCATGCGGCGGCCCGGAGGGGCGGTGAGGCCCGCGATGAAGCCAACCATCGGCTTCTTGCGGCCCTTGGCGGCTTCAGCCTTGATGAAGGCGGCGGCTTCTTCTTCGGCCGATCCACCGATTTCGCCGATCATGATGATGCTCTCGGTCTCCGGATCGTCGAGGAACAGGTCGAGCACGTCGATGAAGTTGGTGCCGTTGACCGGGTCGCCGCCGATGCCGACCGCGGTGGTCTGGCCGAGGCCCGCCATGGTGGTCTGGTGCACGGCTTCATAGGTGAGCGTGCCCGAGCGCGAGACGATGCCGACGCTGCCCTTCTTGAAGATGTTGGCCGGCATGATGCCGATCTTGCATTCGTTCGGGGTCAGCACGCCGGGGCAGTTGGGGCCGATGAGGCGCGACTTCGAGCCTGCGAGCGCACGCTTGGCGCGGACCATGTCGAGCACCGGAATGCCTTCGGTGATGCAGATGATCAGCTCGATCTCGGCATCGATCGCCTCGCAGATCGCATCAGCGGCGAACGGCGGCGGCACGTAAATGCACGAGGCAGTCGCGCCGGTCGCAGCCTTGGCTTCGCGCACGGTGTTGAACTGCGGCAGGCCGATATGCGTGGTGCCGCCCTTGCCGGGAGTCACGCCGCCGACCATCTGCGTCCCGTAATCGAGCGCAGCCTGGGTGTGGAAGGTGCCGGTGTTACCGGTCATGCCTTGGGTGATGACCTTGGTGTCTTTGTTTACGAGGATGGACACTAGCAAGTTCCTTTACAGTGAAAGACGGTAAGATTCGCAGCCGGTGTTCCCGGCGGCGCTGTGTTATCTTTGATCGGAGCGAATACAGGCGGCAGAAACTCCCAGCGGCCACCGGTCCCGTCGCCATAGTCCTCGGTGATGCTGACTTCGCCGTTCTGCCAACGAAAGCCGTGAGGCGTTTCGATCCGCGGAGCGAAATCCTGATCAAGAGATGCCACAGCGCGGCTGATTTGTTCGAAATCCTCTTCAGGGGATTGGGCAAGAACCGAGCAGAACTTACCGTCACCTTCCTTCGAAAGCGCAAGCAAAGCCGGAGAGTCAGCTCGCTCGAACACTTCAGGCCAGTTTGCAGGATTCAACACTGGATCGCCTTGCGAATCCACTGCTGACCTGTTCTCGCCTTCCTTGAAGTATTGAGCCGCCTCTCCAACGAATTTCAGCAAATCATCGGGATAGGGGCGAGGCCGCCAGCCAGCCGCACGTAGATTCTTCGACGATGACGCAAAATCCTCGCTCTCATGAACGGCGTTGATGCAGTCACCCAAAGCGACCGAAACGTCGTCAACAGATGCAGGCGCTAATTTCCAGATCGTGTAGGGACGTTGCCCACCCTGCAGCTGTTCCAATGCGGTAGGCTGCGGCGAACCTTCGCCACAAGCGGAAACCGCAAAGGAAACTGCAAGCAAGGCGGCGGAATTACGCAAGCGAGCTATCCAGCGCCTTGCACGCCTCGAGCAGTTCCTTGACCGCATCGACGCTGACGCCGAGGTTCGTCTTTTCCTCGTCGGTCAGGCTGATCTCGATCACGTCCTCTGCGCCGCCTGCGCCGATCACCACCGGCACGCCGACATAGAGGCCATCGACGCCGTACTTGCCGTCAACCTGCACCGCGCAGGGCAGGATGCGCTTCTGGTCGTAGAGATAGGCTTCGGCCATCGAAATGGCGCTGGTGGCGGGCGCATAGAAGGCCGAGCCGGTCTTGAGCAGCGCGACGATCTCGCCGCCGCCCGAACGGGTGCGCTGGACGATTTCGCCGAGGCGATCCTCGGAAATGCCCTTGATCTTCGCCATGTCCGCAACCGGGATGCCGTTGATCGTGGAGTAGCTCAGCACCGGCACCATCGTGTCGCCGTGGCCGCCGAGCACGAAGGCGTTCACGTCCTTCACCGAAACGCCGAATTCCCACGCGAGGAAGGTGGCAAAGCGCGCCGAGTCCAGCACGCCGGCCATGCCGACGACCTTGTTGGCGGGCAGGCCCGAGAACTCGCGCAGCGCCCAGACCATCGCATCGAGCGGGTTGGTGATGCAGATCACGAAGGCATCGGGGCAGTTGGCAGCAATGCCTTCGCCCACGGCCTTCATCACCTTCAAATTGATGCCGAGAAGATCGTCGCGGCTCATGCCGGGCTTGCGGGCGACGCCAGCGGTGACGATCACGACGTCAGCGCCCGCGATGTCGGCATAGTCGTTGGATCCGGTGATGGAGGCGTCGAAGCCTTCGACCGGGCCGCACTGCGACAGATCGAGCGCCTTGCCCTGCGGCACGCCTTCGACCACGTCGAACAGCACGATGTCGCCAAGGCCCTTCAGGGCCGCGAGGTGGGCGAGCGTGCCGCCGATGTTACCGGCGCCGATGAGGGCGATTTTCTTGCGGGCCATGAAGTCGACGTCCTTCCCTTATTCATCGGGACGACAAAAACGCGCACATGTGCTGGCGCCAACCCCCGTCCCAAGCGGCATGGCACCCGTTACATGGGGCGCGGTAGGCCGCTGTAAATCGGATTGCAACCGTCAAAAGGTCCAAGCTACGAACAATCTTTGCAAATAGTTCGCAGTTGCATTAATGACTTCGAGCGATCGCTTCAGGGAAACCCCTTGTCGCAACTTCCGTAACGGCAAGGCTCGCTTTCTATTCGCAAAGCATTCGCGCTGCCAGTCTGCGATCGAACATCCGTGTAACGGCAAGCCAGTGGGTTTGCCCCTCCGCGTCCCCGCTGCGTGCGGCCTCGGCGGCGGCATCGACGGCGGCTTCGGCGGCTGCCAGCCCGTAGATAGCGAAGTGCCGCAACGCATCGGTCAAAAGCGGGTCGAGCGATGTTGCAGCGACCCCGATGCGCCCGTCCGGGAAGGCATTGTCATTGGCTGCCCGCGCCAGCGCCGGCGCCACCAATCCGCGCCCTGCCGCGCGCCAGCCAAGTTTGCGGACAGGGTGATTGGCGGAGGCAAATCGGATGGACATGGAGCGCGAATATTCCCGTTCTGAGGACCGCATCATTTGGCGTGCGGCCAGGCTTGGGCGCTTTAACTGTCGGCCGCTAAGGCTTGGTGTGGCAACAAGGTTGAGACGCGCTTAACCGTATCGGGGCGCGATTTTCAACGGCTTATTGACCGGCCGATTCCGAAGGCGCCGCCGCGGGCGAGACAGGAGATCCTGCGCCGGGCTGGGTCTTCCACCGACCTGAGCGGGCAAATGCGGGTTTGACCGTACCCGTGTCCGCATAGGGTTCGCTAGGTGTGGACGATGCAGACAGCGCGGCAGCTGCAGGGGCCTGAATACGGTCCGAAGCCTGTCGTTGCTGCGCTGCGGGAGCAAGGTCGTAGGCGATCACTGGACGCCCTGCCGTTCCTGCGACGCTGATCGTGTCGCCAGCCTGCATTCCGGTGGTGCGGCCGCTGACTATGGGTTCCAGCCCGGCATAGGAGGTCGTGAACGCTGCCGAACGGCCGCCTGCGCCGCGGTTGCGATAGAATTGGTGCGCGCCAATCGAGCCGATATGATCCAGCGTGCGTGCCCAATAGGGGTTCACCCAAAGCGTATGGTAATGCGTGGCAAGGCCGACGGGCGCATAGACCGCGCCGCCCAGCGCATCGGCGGCAATCCGCTGCGCATGCGCCCAGCCGGAGCCTGATGGCCCCCGTGCCAGGCTGCCATCGCAGGTGAAGGTGAACTGGCACCCGGTCGAACGCTCTGCCCCCTGATAGACGACACCGCACACGCTAGACGGCCAGCCCGGATGTGCCACGCGGTTCAGCACGACCTGCGCCACGGCGCGCTGGCCCGCTTCGCTTTCGCTGGCGGCTTCGTACCAGATCGCCTGCGCCAGACATTCCGCGGCACGTGCATGGGTGATCCCGGTGCCGGGCGAGAAGAATGGCCGCGCTGCTGCACCAACATCGATCAGCGCGCCAAGTTCGCGTCCGCTTTGCGCGCCGGTTGCCAGCGGGTCGTCTGTGGGAAGCGCGATCAGAGCCGTACCGGCAGGGTCCGCCATGTAGAAAAAGGCCGAACCGGGAAAGCTCATCCCGGGATGTTCGAACGGCAAGGCCGCCCGTGCGGCCTGTCGGGTCGCCAGTGCCGCGGTGCTTTCTACCGCATCGCCCGGCAAGGTGGTGAGGCCGCCGCCTGTCATCCCCGGCGCGGCCATGGCGGGCACGGTGATCGCGGCAATCAGCACTGCAACCCGTTTGCGCCAGGTGTTGCCCAGCCGTGGCCAACCAGCAAACGCTGTCACGCTGAGGGGGAGGGAGGGGCGCCAAAATGTCATAATCAGGCCGCCGCCTTAGACGGGCGCTGGCGCCGGGGCGAGCGCGCCGCACCGCCGCGTCCCGTTTCCGGACAGTTGCGCACCGGCCCTTAACCCGTTGCGCCGCCGGGCCAGCCGCCGTATCGCCGCGCAGGACATGGCGCGCAATCGCATCAGCTTTGAGGGGGGAGTTGCCTTGCGGTGCGCAGCATTTGCGGCAGCGATGCTGATGGCTGCGTGTGCGCCCGATACGCCGCACAGCCGAACCCCAGGTGACGCGCCCACGATCGTCAGCCTCAACCCGTGCCTTGATGCCATCCTTGTCGAGATCGCAGGGCCGGATCAGGTGCTGGCCCTGTCACACTACAGCCGCGATCCTTCCGGCAGCTCGATCCCGGCTGCAACGGCAGCGCGCTACGGCGTTACGGGCGGCACGGCTGAAGAGGTGATTGCGCTGCGGCCCGATCTTGTGCTGGCGTCGATCTACCTTCCGCAACCCACCCGCACCGCGCTTGAACGTGCTGGCCTGACAGTCGCAACCTTCGGCAGCCCGGTTACGATCGCCGAAAGCGCGGCGCAGGTGCGCGAGGTCGCCACGCTTGCCGGCCATGCTTCGCAAGGCGCCATGCTGGCGGCCCGTATCGCCGCCGCCCCGCGCCCGTCGCCATCGCATACGCCAATCAACGCCTTGCTGTGGCAGCCGGGTGAGATCGTCGCGGGCGAACAGACGCTGATTGCTGAATTGCTGCATCAGGAAGGCTTTGCCAGCCACGGCGCTGCGCGCGGATTGAAACAGGCCGACAGGGTTACGCTCGAAGGTCTGCTGTCCGAACCGCCAGAGTTGCTGCTGGTCGCAGGTGATGCGCCGGGTCAGCGTCACCCGCTGTTGGCGCGGGCATCGCCAGGGATGCAGGTTGCTGCGTTCGATCCGGCGCTGCTCTATTGCGGCGGGCCGACCATTCCCAGGGCCCGTGCCCGGTTGCGTGCGATCCGCGCTGAGGCGGAGCGCAGCCTGTGACCCGCGCCAATCTTGTCTTTGCGGCTCTGCTGGGGCTGTTGGTGCCGTTGTCGCTGCTGGCCGGACGGGTGTGGATCGCGCCGTGGTCCGATGACCATGCCAATGCTGCGCTGATCCTTGGCGAATTGCGGCTGCCGCGCGCGATGCTGGCAATCACTATCGGTGCCGGACTGGGCGCAGCAGGCGCGGCGATGCAGGGATACCTGCGCAATCCGCTGGCCGACCCCGGCCTGTTCGGTATTGCGCCGATGGCGGCGTTGGGCGCGGTGGCTAGTTTCTGGTTGGGCACGGCTATTCCGCCCGCGCTTGCGGCTTGGGGCCTCCCGCTCATGGCATTGGCAGGCGCAGGGGCGGGCATGGCCTTACTGGCGTTGATCGCAGGAAGCACATCGGATGACGCTGCGGGCGGCGCCGGCGGGGGCATTGCCCTGTTCACGCTGGCGGGCCTGATGCTGGCAAGTCTTGCAGGCGCTCTCACCGCGCTGGCCATCACGCTGGCGCCCAATCCCTTTGCTCTCAGTGAAATCGTGCTGTGGCTCAATGGCGCGCTGACAGATCGTTCATGGCGCGAAGTCGCCATTGTCGCGCCGCTTACCGCAGCCGGGATTGCTGTTCTGGCATTGTCGGCGCGCAGCCTGGACGCGCTGACGCTGGGTGAGGAAGCGGCGCGATCGCTGGGTGTGGAGCCGCGCCGGTTGCTCGCGCTGCTGGTTGTCGGGGTGGGACTGACCGTTGGTGCTGGCGTGGCGGTGGCGGGCATCATCGGCTTTGTCGGACTGGTGGTGCCGCATCTGGTGCGTCCGCTGACCAATCGCCTGCCGTCGAACCTGATTGTGCCAAGCGCATTGGCGGGGGCCTGTCTGGTGCTGGCCGCGGACAGCATCGTGCGCATTTTGCCGCTGGTAACCGAATTGCGCCTTGGCATTGCGCTGTCGCTGATCGGCGCGCCGTTCTTCGGCTGGTTGCTGCTGCGGATGCGGCGCGGGCGGTTGTAGATGCTAGCGGCACGCAACCTTACCCTGAAGCGCGGCGGGCGCGTGGTCGTTGCCGATGTGTCGGCGACGCTTGAACCTGGAACCATAACCGCCATTGTCGGCCCCAACGGAGCGGGCAAATCGTCATTTCTGTTGGGTCTTGCCGGTCTGCTGACACCGGCAAGCGGAACGGTTGCGCTTGAACATGAAGATCTGGCGCAACTTCCTGCCCGAACCCGCGCAACCGCCATCGGCTATCTGCCGCAATCGCCCGATATCGCCTGGGATGTGGCAGTAGAGGCGCTGGTCGCGCTTGGTCGCCTGCCACGCCGCGACAGGGGCGCAGAGGCGATCGAGTCCGCGCTTGGCGCGCTGGCGCTTGCCCCGCTGCGCCATCGGCCCATCAGGCAACTTTCCGGCGGTGAACGCGCACGCGCGCTGCTTGCCCGGGTTCTGGCAGGCGAGCCGCGCTGGATCCTTGCCGATGAACCGCTGGCTGCGCTTGATCTGGCGCATCAGTTGAGCCTTGTTGCTCATCTCAAAGCGTGTGCGGCAGCAGGGCAGGGGGTGGTGTTGGTTGTGCATGATCTTGCCATCGCAAGAAACCATGCCGACCGCGTTCTGGTGCTGAAGGATGGCAGCTTGATCGCCAACGGCCCGCCCTCAACCGCGTTGTCGCCTGACGTGATTGCACTGGGTTGGGGGGTCAGGGCGCAGTGGCTGGGTCAATCGGGTGCCATGGCCTTGGCGGCAGCCGCGGAACCGGAACAGATGAAGCGGCAAATCTGACAGCCAAATTCTTCCGTTCCGGCCCCTACCGGGTGCGTCGTGCGGCCAGGTTGCGACCCTGCAAAGGACCCGGCCAAAAGCGCGAAGCGCACATGTGCCTTGCCCAAGAGCGCGCCTGTGACGACTTGAGATTTTCTGTAGTCTTAAATAAGTGCCTGAAAAACATAGGTAGAAAATCGGACGGCTGGGCAAAGCTTCTGAATTTTGTGCGTTTTGCGGGATACCGCGGCGCCAAACATGCCAAGGATTAAAGCCACGCATTGGCCCGCAATACCGGTCAGGGATGGGCAATCGGTCTTGCGTTTGCTTACGGCGATCCGCCGCCATAATGGGGCAGCGCGGTACTCGGCGAATGTTGCGTGTCGGAAACCGATCCGCGCTCCACCCGTTGCACTTGCACTGCGCATCACCACTTAGGCGCTGTTGCGGCAAACCCTGATACGCCGCTCTTGACCCACGCGAACATTTCCGGAACAGATCACCTTCATGAGCCTTACGACCATATCGGTGCGCGGTGCGCGCGAACATAACCTCAAGGGGATCGACATTGATCTGCCGCGCGATGCACTGATCGTGGTGACGGGTCTGTCGGGTAGCGGCAAATCCAGCCTCGCCTTCGACACCATCTATGCCGAAGGCCAGCGGCGTTATGTCGAGAGCCTGAGCGCCTATGCGCGCCAGTTCCTCGAAATGATGCAGAAGCCCGATGTCGAGCACATCGACGGCCTCAGCCCTGCGATCAGCATCGAGCAGAAGACGACGAGCCGCAATCCGCGGTCGACCGTGGCGACCGTCACGGAGATTTACGATTACATGCGCCTGCTGTGGGCGCGGGTGGGTACGCCCTATTCGCCCGCTACTGGCCTGCCGATTTCGGCACAGACCGTCAGCCAGATGGTCGACCGGGTGATGGAACTGCCCGAAGGCACGCGCCTTTATCTGCTTGCCCCCGTGGTGCGCGGGCGCAAGGGCGAATACCGCAAGGAAATCGCCGAATGGCAGCGGAACGGCTTCACCCGCGTGCGGATCGACGGCGAAATCTATGCGATCGAAGATGCCCCCGCGCTCGACAAGAAGTTCAAGCATGACATCGAAGTGGTGGTCGATCGGATCGCGGTGAAGGACGGCATCCAGACGCGGCTGGCCGAAAGCTTCGAACAGGCGCTCAAGCTGGCCGAAGGGCTCGCCTATGTCGATCTCGCCGATGGCGTGGTGCCGGGCCGCGAGGATGAGGCGCAGGCCGGCAAGGCGATGAAGGGCGCAGGCCTCGCCGCCAACCGCATTGTCTTCTCCGAAAAATTCGCCTGCCCCGTCAGCGGCTTCACCATCGAGGATATCGAACCGCGCCTGTTCTCCTTCAACGCCCCGCAAGGCGCCTGCGCCGCGTGTGACGGGATCGGCGAAAAGATGCTGTTCGACCAGCAGTTGGTGGTCCCGAACGAGGCGCTGACGTTGAAACAGGGCGCGGTGGTGCCGTGGGCCAAGTCGAACCCGCCGTCGCCCTATTACATGCAGGTGCTGGCGTCGCTGGCGAAGGCGTATGGCTTCAACCTCACCACCCCCTGGACCGACCTCGCGCCCGAACAGAAGCTCATCATCCTGCACGGCACGGGCGGGATGCCGGTGCCGCTGACCTTCAAGGATGGCCGCCGCGAATACACCGTCAACAAGGCGTTCGAAGGCGTGATCGGCAACCTGAACCGCCGCCTGATGCAGACCGAAAGCGCGTGGATGCAGGAGGAGCTGTCCAAGTACCAGACCGCGCAGGCATGCGAAGTGTGCGGCGGCAAGCGGCTCAATGAAAAGGCCCTCAGCGTCAAGATCGCCATGACCGACATCGCCACCCCCGTCGCGATGAGCGTGTCGGACGCAAAGGCATGGTTCCTCGCTCTCGACGCGCAGCTGACCCCGCAGCAAAGCCAGATTGCCAAGGCGATCCTCAAGGAAATCAACGAGCGGCTCGGCTTCCTCGACAACGTCGGCCTAGACTACCTCAACCTCGATCGCACTTCCGGCACGCTGTCGGGCGGGGAGAGCCAGCGCATCCGCCTAGCCTCGCAGATCGGCTCAGGCCTTTCAGGTGTGCTGTATGTTCTCGATGAACCCAGCATCGGGCTCCATCAGCGCGACAACGACCGGCTGCTCGAAACGCTGAAGCGCCTGCGCGACCTCGGCAACACTGTCATCGTGGTCGAGCATGACGAGGACGCGATCCGCACCGCCGACTATATCGTCGACCTCGGCCCCGGCGCAGGCGTCCACGGGGGCGAGATCGTCGCGCAAGGGAACCTGAAGCAGATCCTGAAAGCCAAGGGGTCGCTCACCGCCGATTATCTCACCGGCAAGCGCAAGATCGACGTGCCTACCAAGCGCCGCAAGGGCAACGGCAAGAAGATCGTGGTGAAGAACGCGCGCGCCAACAATCTGAAGGGCGTGACGGCCAAGATCCCGCTGGGCACCTTCACCTGCATCACCGGCGTTTCCGGCTCAGGCAAGTCATCGCTCACCATCGACACGCTGCAGGCCGGCGCGGCGCGGGCGCTGAACGGGGCGCGGGTGATCGCCGGCGCGCATGATGCCATCACCGGGCTCGAACATTGCGACAAGGTGATCGAGATCGACCAGTCCCCCATCGGCCGCACCCCGCGATCGAACCCCGCCACCTACACCGGCGCCTTCACCCAGATCCGCGACTGGTTCGCGGGGCTCCCCGAAAGCCTCGCGCGCGGGTACAAGCCGGGGCGCTTCAGCTTCAACGTCAAGGGCGGCCGCTGCGAAAAGTGCCAGGGCGACGGCCTCATCAAGATCGAGATGCACTTCCTCCCCGACGTTTACGTCACCTGCGAGGAATGCGGCGGCAAGCGCTACAACCGCGAAACGCTCGAAGTGAAGTTCAAGGGCCACTCGATCGCCGACGTGCTCGACATGACGATCGAGGATGCCGAGGAGTTCTTCAAGGCCGTCCCCCCGATCCGCGAGAAGATGCGGATGCTGAACGAGGTGGGGCTGGGCTACGTCAAGGTCGGCCAGCAGGCGACGACGCTATCGGGCGGCGAGGCGCAGCGCGTCAAACTCGCCAAGGAACTCGCGCGCCGCTCGACCGGGCAGACGCTCTATATTCTCGACGAGCCGACCACCGGCCTCCATTTCGAGGATGTGCGCAAACTCTTGGAAGTGCTGCACCGGCTGGTGGAGGGCGGCAACTCGGTCGTGGTGATCGAACACAACCTCGACGTGATCAAGACCGCCGACTGGATCATCGACTTGGGCCCTGAAGGCGGCGTGCGCGGCGGAGAGATTGTCGCGGAAGGCACGCCCGAACAGGTGGTGAAGGAGCCGCGCAGCTTTACGGGGCAGTATCTGACGCCCTTGCTGCAAAGATAGGCAATCACGCCTGTCCTGGGCTTGTCGAAGGAGTGTAAAGGCGCCGCAGAGCACACGACCCCTTTCCTACACCCTCCAAATCGCCATACCCCTCCGCCCGCGCCAACCCATCCGCGCAGCCCGCACCCGCTCTCCTGCCCGGCGTAGGCTCACCGCAGCCTGACGCGGGCAGAGGGCATCCTTGCGGCGGCTCGGCATGGGCGCGCGTTTGTTCTCTTGTGCAGGAGACACGCGGATGATTGCCTCTCGTGAACTTGAACCCGTCAATACGCAGCCTGCTGACCCACGGCGCAGGTTGCCCGATGGGCCGACCGACTGGTGTGATCCCACCGGTCTTGCCTTTGCGGCGCGCTGGCAGGCGCATGTCGATGCGGGGCGGATCGGGCGTGGGGGTGATGCTTGCGCCGATGCGCGCGCGATTGTTCTGGCGAATGAATGGCTGATGTTCGGGCGCCAGCGCACCATCCTCGACTGACACCCGCACCCGCATTCGTTCTCATAACCGCCAACATCGCCGCGCCTCATACGGGCGCAGGCGGGCGCGATGCATTGTGCGGGTCTGCGCGCTTTTCCCGCCACGTTACAGGAGATGCTTCCCCATGACCGTCCCCCATACCGAAAACCCGATTGCCCCTGCCGCCGCGCCGCTTGCGGTGCTGGCGCCCGCCGATGCCGCAGGCGCGTTACCCCCCGCGGTGCAGGCGGCCTTTCTGGAGGCGCTGTCGCAGTGGGGCAATGTCCGTGCTGCCGCGCAGCAGGCGGGGGTGAGCCGGGCGCATTGTTACCGCTTGCGCCGCGCCTCGGCCCCGTTTCGCGAGCTGTGGGATGCCGCGCTGCTGATTGCGCGGCCGCAGGTGGAAGAAGTGCTCGCCGACCGGGCGTTGAACGGAGTGACCGAAGCGGTGTTCTACCACGGCGAGGAGGTGGCGACCCGCACACGCTTTGATGCGCGGTTGCTGCTGGCGCATCTGGGGCGGCTCGACCGGTTGGAGGCTACCTTTGCGATCAAGCGCGCAGGGCAGGAGTTTGACGAGCGGCTGGAGCAGCTGCGCAATCCCGCGTTGTTCGATGCCTGGGATGATGCGGACGACGATGATGCGGATGAGGACGCGGATGATGACTTCGATTGGGATGGCGCGCTCGCATCTGATGACAGCGCGTTTGGTGACGATGCGGCCTGACGATGCGCGGCGCGCGGTGGTTCAGGTTTTTGGTTCCTGAACAGTGTCTCATGTGTCTCCTACACGGACACGCGGGCGCTGTGATCAGCCTTCGATGACGGCGAGTTCGACATCGGCGTGGCCGCGGGCGACCATGCCCAGTTCGTCGGCGGCGGCGCGGCTCACGTCGATCAGGCGGCCGCGGGTGAAGGGGCCGCGGTCATTCACGCGCACCACGACGCTGCGGCCGTTGGCAGGGTTGGTGACGCGCAGGCGGGTGCCGAAGGGGAGGGTGCGGTGCGCAGCGGTCATCGCGCTGTTGTCGAACCGCTCACCACTGGCGGTGCGGCGGCCGTTGAACCGGGCGGCGTAATAGGATGCGCTGCCGCGGCCAAGCCGGGTTTCGACCGGGGCTGATGCGGCGGTGTTGTCGTCCGATGCTTGCATGGGGGCGGCTTCGGGGGCGGGCTGGACGGGCACGATCTCGACAATCGCGGCGCTGGTCGCGGGGGAGGGGGTCATGCTCTCGGCTTCGGCGGTGGTTGCCGATGATGCGGCAATCGGCGCGAGGCCGATCAGACCCGCGATGGCCAGAGCATGGATCCCGAAGCGGGCGGTGCTGCGCGCCGTGTGGCTGCGGATAGGAAGTCGTGTCGACATGGGGGGGGCCGATAAAGCGACCCCCCTAACAAAGGCAAACCAGGTTAGGCTTTCATCGCCGGAGCCCATCAACTCGCCAACGAGCTGCCGCAAAAATGCGACGAACCGTTGGAACAAGTGGGGGCGAACAGGGCTTTAGGCGCCAGCGTTCGGCAGCGAATCGCCAGCGTCGCGCTATCAGGCGTCGCGGTTGCGGCGTGCCAGAAGGCGCAGACGCAGGCCGTTCAACTTGATGAAGCCTTCGGCGTCCTTCTGGTCATAGGCGCCGGCATCGTCCTCGAACGTGACGTGAGCTTCGGAATAGAGCGAGTGGGGCGACTTGCGCCCGACAACGCTTGCCAGGCCCTTGTAGAGCTTGAGCCGCACGGTGCCGCTGACCTTGTCCTGCGAATGGTCGATTGCGGCCTGCAGCATCTCACGTTCGGGAGAGAACCAGAAGCCGTTGTAGATGAGTCCGGCATAGCGCGGCATCAGCTCGTCCTTGAGGTGCGCCGCGCCGCGGTCCAGCGTGATCTGCTCGATCCCGCGGTGTGCACGGGCGTAGATTTCGCCGCCCGGCGTCTCATACATGCCGCGCGACTTCATGCCGACGAAGCGGTTCTCGACAAGATCGAGGCGGCCGATACCGTGCTTGCGGCCCAGATCGTTGAGCGCGCTAAGCAGTGTCGCCGGGCTCATCGCCTCGCCATTAAGCGCAGTGCCATCGCCGCGTTCGAAATCGACGGTGATGTATTCGGGAACGTCGGGGGCGTCCTCAGGGTTGACGGTGCGCGAATAGACGTAGTCGGGGGTCTCATCCCACGGGTTCTCGAGCACCTTGCCTTCGGACGAGGTGTGCAGCAGGTTCGCGTCGGTCGAAAACGGGCTGTCGCCGCGCTTGTCGCGGGGCACCTGGATCTGATGCGCTTCAGCCCAGGCGATCAGCGCGGTGCGGCTGGTCAGGTCCCATTCGCGCCACGGAGCGATGACCTTGATGTCGGGATCGAGCGCGTAGGCACTCAGTTCGAAGCGCACCTGATCATTGCCCTTGCCTGTCGCGCCGTGAGCGATGAAGTCCGCGCCGGTCTGATGCGCGATCTCGACCAGGCGCTTGGAAATCAGCGGACGGGCGATGCTGGTGCCGAGCAGGTAGTCGCCTTCATACCGGGCGTTTGCGCGCATCATCGGAAAGACGAAATCACGCACAAACTCTTCGCGCAAGTCTTCGATGAAGATGTGTTCATCGGGAATGCCCATTGCCTTGGCCTTGGCGCGGGCGGGTTCGATCTCCTCGCCCTGACCCAGATCAGCGGTGAACGTCACGACCTCCAGCCCACGTTCCACACTCAGCCACTTGGCAATAACGCTGGTATCAAGCCCGCCCGAATAGGCGAGAACGACTTTCTGGGGCTGAGCCATGACGGTTTCCTCGGATTTCAGATTGCGCGCGCACCTAACAGCGCACGGGGTCCGGGGCAATCGCGGTTTCCAAGCTGGGGATGACAGCAGCCCCATCAATCGCGCTTTCAGAAATTGCTGGTAAGTCCGGTGACGATGACCGGATAGCCCGGTCTTTCAGGGGTCTGTATGTTGAAGATGTGGAACAAGGCACACCAACTGGCCGAGATGACTCCGCCCGAACGCAACCGCTGGGTTGATTTCCTGCGCGCGGTTTCGATCATGGCGGTGGTGATCGGTCATTGGATGATGGCGGGCCTTTATGTCGATGCGTCAGGCGAATTGCGCCGCGGCGATCTGCTATCGGTAGCGGACTGGACCCACTGGCTGACGTGGGGCTTTCAGGTCATGCCGGTGTTCTTCCTAGTGGGAGGCTTTTCGAACAGCGTCAGTTGGGCAGCAACCACGGCCAAGGCGCCAAGGGACGCCGTAGGGGTATACCGCGACTGGCTGGCAAGCCGGGTGCAGCGGCTTATCACCCCGACCTTTCCGGTGCTGATGCTGTGGGCAGTGCTGGCGGTGGCCATGACGCAGATCGGCTTACCCCGCGAACAGATCCGCATGGCGACAGAAGCCGCGCTGATCCCGGTGTGGTTTCTTGCGGTCTATCTTCTGGTTACGGCTTTCACCCCGCTGGCGCACCGCGCATGGCAACGGCTGGGCTGGCTGAGTTTTGCAGTCTTTGTACCCTTCGCGTTGTTGACCGATTGGCTGACCTTCGGCGCCAATGTGCCGTGGATCAACTTCACCAATTTCCTTTGGGTCTTTCTGGGCATTCATCAGCTGGGCTTTGCCTGGCGCGCCGGGAGGTTTGCAAACCCGGTGTTTGCGTGGGTGTGGTTCGCTGCGTCGCTCGCCATCCTGATCGCGATCACAGTGTTTGGCTTTTACCCGGTGTCGATGGTGTCCGCGCCCGGCGGCTTTTCCAATTCACTTCCGCCCACAGTCGCGCTGTTTGTGCTGGGTGCTGCGCAGATCGGACTGGTGCTCGCATTGGAACCTGCCGGAAGGCGCCTGCTGGACCGGTCCGGAATCTGGACGGGAACCGTTTTGATGAACGGCATGATCATGACCGTGTTCCTGTGGCATCTTACCGCCTTCGTACTTGTCATGACGATCGCATGGTTGGGTTTTGGCGGGGCAGGGCTGGAATCTGTGCCGGGCACGGCTGGCTGGTGGGCCACACGCCCGCTTTGGATCGCACTCTATATTCTGGCGCTATTGCCGTTGATTGCACTGTTTGCCCGTCACGAACGCAGCTTTGGTCCCATTCGTGGCGGGCGCACCGTCCCGCGGCTTCGCGCGGTGTTGGGCGTGGTGGCAATCTGCGCCGGTTTGGGGGCAACAGCAGGGCTGACCATCGCCAGCCCGGACAGCGTTTCGGGGATACGCTGGTGGGTGATTGCGTTGCCGCTGGTCGGCGCAGCACTGATGGGCTTTGGCCCGGTGTACCGCCCCCGCAATCGTCCCGGCGCGGGTGAATTGCGTTAGGGCAGAGGGTTCAGCAGATAATCGCGGGTGATCGGCAACGCCCGGCGGCTCCGCACATATTGGATCTGGTAATTGCACATTCCGCCATTCTCGAAGACCGTGGCAGCACCGGCAAGGTAGAACGTCCACATGCGGAAAAAGCGTTCGTCATGAAGCGCGATGATTTTCGCCTTGTTGTCGATGCAATTGGCGTACCAGGCGCGGATCGTCTTGGCATAGTGCAACCGCAGGGTTTCCACATCTGCCGCGATAAGGCGCACTTTTTCTGAAGCGGCGAGCGTTTCGGACAGTGCGGGGATATACCCGCCGGGGAAGATGTACTTGCGCGTGAAAGCATCGGTGATGCCCGGCCCGCCAAAGCGACCGATGGTGTGCAGCAGCATCACCCCGTCATCGGCCAGCATGGCGGCGCAGGCGCGGAAAAACGTCTCGAACTGAGCGCGGCCGACATGTTCGAACATTCCGACCGATACGATCCGGTCGAAGCGCCGATCGCTGGCGGCAATATCACGATAGTCCTCAAGCAGGATCGTTACCTTGTCTGCGACGCCGGCGGCCCGTACCCGATCCCGCGCAAGCGCAGCCTGTTCTTCCGACAGGGTGATCCCCGTGACATGAACTGCGTGATGTTTGGCGAGATAGATCGCCATTCCGCCCCAGCCGCAGCCGATATCGAGCACCGTCTGTCCGGGTGATAGCACCAGCTTTTTTGCGATATGTGCCAGTTTTGCGCTCTGCGCTTCTGCCAGGGTCATATCGTCCCGCGGCCAATAGGCGCAGGAATATTGCCAGTGTTCAGCATCCAGCATCAAAGCATACAAATCGTTGCCGATGTCATAGTGGTGCGCGACGTTCTGTCTGGACCCGACGCGATTGTTAATCTGTTCGGCTGCAAAACTTGCGCGGTTGATCCATCGTTTCAACCGCCGCGGAGGCCCAATATCGCCGCCCTTGTCCCAGGCATTATTAGCGCGCAGCAAGCCCACCAGTCCCATTACATCGCCTTCTTCGATCAGCAGGCGCCCATCGACAAAAGCTTCTGCCGCGCCAAGCCTAGGGTCCATAATGATGTCGCGGGCCACGCGGCTGTCGGTGAAGCGCAACACGATCTCGGGGAAGCCAGCAGCCGGGCTGCCGTATGTGCTGACCTGGCCGTCCGCAAACACGATGCCGAGACGCCCCAGCTTTACGGCGCGGGACAGAAAACGATCGAGGAGGGGCTTGCTCATTTGGCGCCTTTCATGATTCAATACGCAAGCGTTACTCTTGCACATCGATTTGACAACACGACTGCTGCCATAACCTGCGCTGAAAAGGGAAAACGATGACGAACGCAAAGGACGCGGGCCCGGACGCGTCGCCAGCCACCTATATTGCGTCGCTTGATCCGGCGGGCAGACGTGACGATGCAGAACGGCTCGATGCGTTGTTCCGCAAGGCGACCGGACAGGCGCCAAAGATGTGGGGGGCTTCCATCATCGGCTACGGCGAATATCGCACGACCTACGAGAGCGGCCGGCGCGTTCTTGCGATGCGCAGCGGTTTCAGCCCGCGGAAAGGCAGGCATGTGCTGTTTCTGACGGGCGCTTACGGCGACCCCGGTGCGGCAACTTATCGCGATGCGGCGCTGGCGCGGTTGGGCAAACATACAATTGGGGCAAGCTGCCTTTACATCAACAAGCTGGCGGACATCGATCTTGCCGTGCTGGAAGACATTGTGGCTGCCGATTGGCAAGCCATGCAGCGGTTGTATCCTGACACTTAGATTCCGGCATACCATTGGTAGCCGGCAACATCTTCCCAAAAGCCGCCTTTACCTTGGCCGATCTGATCGAAGCTGGCCACGGCTTCGATGGCTTTTACATACTTGGCCTGCTTGTAGCCCAATTGCCGTTCGATCCGCATTCTGAGCGGGGCCCCGTTTTTCTCGGGCAGCGGTTCGCCGTTCAGTGCGTGGGCGATGATCGTTTGCGGATGATAGGCATCGACCATGTCGATGCTTTCGTAATAATCGCGGCCATACAGGACATCGGCGCAGCGAAAGACCAGAAAATTGGCGCCTTTTCGCACCTTGGCCGCGTCCAGCAATGCAGACAGTTGCGGACCCTGCCATTCGCCGATAGCGCTCCAGCCTTCCACGCAGTCGTGCCGTGTGATCTGCGTGCGTTGGGGCAGGGCGCGTATATCGGCCATGGAGAGGCGCAAGGGATTGTCCACCAGCCCGCGCACCTCAAGTTGCCAATCGGGAAATCCACCGGCGAGCTGGCTTTGATAGAACGGATCCTCGACCGTGACCGATCCGTTGCCTCTGAACGTGGGCGATCGCTCCGCCCGTGAATATTCGGGGGCCAGGCCCTGTTTTCCCGCAAGAGCGCGGTGTACCGCGCGGTGTCCATCTTCTGCGGCTGTGAAAATGCTGTTTGCCGCAGCGCTATCGCTGATTTTTGAACAGGCAGCAGCGCCCATCGCAGCCATCCCCGCCAGCAGCGATCGGCGTGGAAGATCAACCATGCTCAGGCACTCCCATATCGCGCTCAGCCGTATCTGATGTTACATCCGGCCGCTTGCCACCTGTAATCATCGTTCCGATCAGGCGCCAATCGATCAGCGCCAGAACGACGTGGATCACGACGAACCCGAAAATTGCCCATGATGCGATGAAGTGAAGCGATCGGGCGCTTTGGCGTCCGCCCAGCACCTCAAGCAGCCACGGCGCAGCCGCTTGAAAGCCCGGACTGATCGCCAGACCTGTAAACAACATCAACGGTAGCAAGATGCCAAGCAGCAGACCGTAAAGTATTCGCTGAACGGGGTTATAGCCCGCTGGTGCATCTTCTTTGGCGGAATGCGACCGGATCGATGCAATCACCGCACGCGGCGTCCAATCGCTGGGCGAGGTGGTAAGATCGCGGCGGAAATGGCCGTTCAGCAGCATCGCGATCCATATGAAAAGCAGTCCTACGCCGAACACCCAAGCCGCCGTGATGTGCCAATCGCGAGCCAGTGCCAGACTGTAGTATTGCGGGATCGTAGCCCAAGCTGGGAAACGAACCACCGAAAGCCAGGCATCCTTCGGATCGAAACCATAATCGCCCCAATAAAGATAGCGATGCGCGTTGGATATGTTCAGGCCCGACATGAATAGCACGACGATCGCTGAGGCGTTGGCCCAGTGCCAGATCCGGGTCGATAATGCGTGCCGTTTCATGCCTCGATTTCCTGCCTCTGTCCTTCGCCGCGCGCCAGCCAGATAACGTCGCGTGGTTGATCCAGCAAATGCTGCCCACTGTCCACAAACAGGGTTTGGCCGCTTGCCATCGCCCCGCTGGCAAGGAACACCGCTGCTTCGGCAATCTCTCCGGCAGAGGTCTTGCGCTGTAGCAGGTTCAGTCGGTGCGAAATTTCGGTTTCGTCTTCGGCCTGATCGTGGCTTGCCAGAACAGCGCCCGGCGCCAACCCATAGACCCGCACGCCCGCCTGCTGCGTGCTCTTGGCCAACATCCCGATCGTGGATGCCAAGGCATGTTTGGACATGGTGTAGCTGAAGAAATCGGGATTGGTGTTCTCGATCTTCATATCGGTCACGTGAATAACGCACCGCATCGCCAACGATTTTGCCTGCGCAATGAAGATCTGGGCGAGACGGGCGGGAGCAAGCGCATTGACCTGCATCGCATGCCGGTTGGTTGCCGGATCAAGCTGCGCCGCGCCGTCGTAATCGAAAACCGACGCGGAATTCACCAAACAGCGAAAGTCCGCCAACCGTGAAGATAGGGCGATGATCGCAGCCGATGCCGCATCGTCATCGCACAAGTCAAACGCGATCGTTTCGGCAGAGGGTAGCGTCTCAGAAAGAGCTTCAGCGTCGCTTCCCGAAGCGCGGTAATGGATGACCACGTGCCAGCCTGCGGCGGCAAATTGGCGGACCATTTCGGCACCGATGCGCGTCGCCCCTCCGGTAACCAGAACCGCAGGACGCGTCATCGCGAAACGTTTGGGTGTGGCACCATGCTGGCAAGCTAACAGGCCCCGTCGTGTGCATCAATCCAATACACAACGTACAGGCGCCGATAACCTATCCGAAAAAAACGCCGCTGGCTTGATGGCCAGCGGCGCTATGAATGCATAAGTTGATATATCAACGGCAGCGAAGCTCGCCGCGATCGATTTCGCGGCCCAAGAGGCCCCCACCAATCGCGCCCAGAACGGTGCCAACCGTACGGTCCCCGCGAGTGTCGACGGTACGGCCAAGCAGGGCGCCCACGCCAGCACCGATCACCAAACCAGTGGTGCCATTATCACGGCGGCAATAATAGCGATCCCCATCACGCCAGATGCGATCATTCCGGCTTAGACGACGTGGTTCATAGTAGCGGCCGCGATCGTCATACAACCTGTCCTTTACACGCTTGCCATAGGCCTTCGCGTGACGCGGGGGATCAGCTTGCACAGGGGCTGCCATGGGCAAAGTCATGGCGCCAGCGGCGAGGATCAGTGCAAATTTCTTCATGGCGAGTCCTTTTTGGTCAAACTGCTTCAAAAGAAAGGCAAAGCGCCTGAGGGCGGGAGTGTTCCCGTACAGGGAGTAACGTATCCCGCCCTTAGAACGCCTTAGCGGCAGCGGGCTTCGCCGCGGTCGATTTCGCGGCCCAACAGACCTCCGGCCAATCCGCCAAGCACTGTGCCCAGTGTACGATCACCGCGGGTATCAACGGTACGGCCAAGCAACGCCCCGCCAACGGCACCGATCACCAGACCCGTGGTTCCATTGTCACGCTTGCAATAGTAACGGCCATCATTGCCGCGCCAGACGCGATCATTGCGTGAAAGCCGGCGGCCATCGTTCCAATCACGGCCACGATGGCGGTCACGATCACGATAATTGCGGCGATCGCGGCGATCGCGCCAATCGTTACGGTCATAGCCCGCGATTTGCGTCGCGGGCGCCGCCGACTGGCTGAAGCTCGAGAAGATCGGAGCGGGTGCGCCGGGCAGTTCTGCGGCCTGCACGGGGGCGGTAACGGCCGCCATGGCACCAGCGGCGGCAAGAAGGGCAAGGTTCTTCATATCATTCTTCCTTGTGGCGGCTCCCCGATGGAGCGACCCCCTTTTCGTTCAGATTACTCGAACGCAGGATGAACGATGATGTCAGGAAGCGGCCAGAATTGATCACTCATACGGATATCGCGATAGATCGTTGCTCAGCCAAGACGAGCCGCCGCTTTTGCGCGAAGATCTGGCGATAAAGGTTTGAGCGTAGCAAGTGCAGCCAATTCCGCAGAGGTAGCCTTCCCCGCTACCAAGGCGTTGAAGACTCTGGCTACTGTCCAATCAGTGATGCCGATTTGAACCCGTTCCAGTGCATCGCCGGCGGCGACTTCGCCGATTTCCAATACCCGGAAGTACCAGCCACATCGCCCCGTTTTCACGATACGGGCAACCATGCCCTTTTGGCCGAAGCGGTGTTCGATTTTCCAGCATGGCTGGCGCGGCTGGCTGACTTCGATCAACGCTGTGCCGACACGGAAGCGATCACCAATGTGGACGTCATGTTCAAGCAGGCCGGCAACGGCAAGGTTCGATCCAAAACCGCCCGGTTCTTCCAGGGCAGGATGATCGCCAATTTGCGTGCGCCACCATTCATAATGATCGAGCGGGTAGAGATGCAGCGCCATTTCCGGTCCGCCGTGCACGCTGCGATCAGCCTGTTCATCGGGTGCAAGGCCCTCCATCAACACCTGCACCGCGCCGTCGCGGGGACGCTTGACGATCGCGCTGCGTTCTGCCCCGTTGAACGGGCGCGCAGTCCCGGTGCATACGGCTTCGATCATCCAGCGGCTCATGGCTTTCTCACAATCAGATCGATCCAGTCCCGCTGCGTTCCATCCGACGCCTGACCCGCATAGGTCTCCTGCGATTCGATGAGGAAATTGGCCGCTTCATAAGTTTGCGTCAGCCATCGGGGCGATGGGAAATTGTGAAGACGACCCAGCAGATCGCGGCCTTCGCCAGTGCCCAGCTTGAAGCTGGCAAAATGCCAGCCGCCGGGCATAAGCGCACGGTGGATTCGGAGCAGAACATCGGGAAGTGCAGCCGTGGGGCAATGCAGCATGCTGGCATGGGCCCACACGCCGCCATAGGCATCAGCCGCGTCTAGTTCGTGAAAAGCCATCACCCGCGCATCAAGCGCGAAAGCTTCGTTCGCGCGGCTGACAAGAGCGGGCACCGCGTCGGTTGCATCAATGGAAAATCCGCGCTCTCTTATGCGTGCAGCGTCTCGTCCGCCGCCGCAGCCCAGTTCCAGCACGCGGCTGGCAGGAGGTAGCCGGTCAAGAAAACGGTCAAGCTGATGGCTGCAATGCGTGCCGGAATGAAAGACCCAATACGGCGCGCGCTTCTGGTAGAAGGCGATCGTATCGGGATCGGTGCTCACGCAGCAGTGGCTGCCTCGGTCGCCTCACGATCGCGTTGCGCCCGGGACTTCTTTTCAGCGGCGGTTTTCAATTGGCCGCACGCCGCGTCGATGTCGCGCCCACGCGGCGTGCGAACGGGCGCGGAAAACCCGCCTTCAAACACAATCTCGGAAAAAGCGCGAATGCGATCCGGCGGCGAACATTCGTATCCGGCGCCGGGCCAGGGGTTGAAGGGGATCAGATTGACCTTGGCCGGCAGATTGAACTGGCGTAGCAGGCGGACAAGCTCGCGCGCATCGTCGTCGCTGTCATTCTTGTCCTTGATCATCACATATTCAAACGTGATGCGCCGCGCATTGCTTGCGCCGGGGTAATCGGCGCACGCCTGCAACAAGGCTTCGATACCGTATTTCTTGTTAAGCGGGACGAGTTCGTCGCGCACGTCCTTGCGCACGCCATGCAGCGACACTGCCAGATTGACACCGATTTCGTCGCCGCAGCGCTCCATCATCGGGATGACACCACTGGTGGACAAGGTGATGCGGCGCTTTGACAGGGCAAGCCCATCGCCATCCATCACCAACTTCAAAGCATCACGCACATGATCGAAGTTGTAGAGCGGCTCGCCCATTCCCATCATCACAATGTTCGTAAGCAACCGCCCGTCGGCAGTGTAATGGCCTGCTTCATCATCTTCATCGATGGCATCTGCCATGCTTGCCATGCTGCCTTTGGGCCATTCGCCCAACGCATCGCGGGCCAGCATTACCTGACCCACGATCTCGCCCGGCGTCAGATTGCGCACCAGCTTCATCGTGCCCGTGTGGCAGAAGGTGCAGTTCAAGGTGCAGCCCACCTGCGACGACACGCACAGCGTGCCGCGGGTTTCGTCAGGAATGAACACCATTTCGAAGTCGTGACCGTCAGCGGTACGCAGCAGCCATTTACGGGTGCCGTCGACCGAATGCTGCGCCTCGACGATATCGGGGCGTCCGATCACGAACCGTTCTGCCAACCAAGGCCGCATCGGTTTGGCGATATCAGTCATCAAGTCGAAATCGGTCACGCCGCGGTGATAGAGCCAGTGGAACACCTGTTTTGCGCGCAACTTGGCTGCCTTGGCATCAAGACCGGCCTCGGCAAACAGTTCACCAATCCGGGGCCGAGGCAGACCGATAAGGTCGATGCGGCCATCGGCACGCGGCGTGATGTCGCGTGAAGCGGGGACCGGGTCAACGAGGCCCGGGATCGTCATGAGTGCTGTGTCTGCCATGGAGGCTGCCCATATAGTCGCGAATGGACGGTTTGACCAGTCAGCTCAATCGGGCGCATCCTACCGTTGCCGCATCGATCGCCGTGGCCGATCCGGCAAGGGCATATTGGTCTGTAAAAGATCGGCCGTTTGTGGCTGTTGCTGACACGCGCAGACGGCCGACAGATCGCAGGGCGGCGACAATCGCGGCATCATCGCGCATGTCCTTGGCCCAGGCATGGCGACCTTTGGCAACCAGCGTGAACCTATTCGCGCCCAACGACAAACGCACATTTGCCCCATCGGCAACAGTCTGTGACAACGCCATGTGAACGGCGCCGCGCACCTGGCGGTCAGGCCAGTAGGACACGGTCATGTAGGCAGACGCTGATCCGCGGATCTGTGCCTTTGCAATTGCATAGCAGCGCAGAGGACTGTCATCCTTGAACGCCGCCCAACCATCATACACGCCCAGACTTTCGCGCGCTGCCAAAGGCCCGCCGATCAGCACTAGAGCAGCCAAGGCAAACCTAAGCATACGCAATTGTCAACACTTCCCATTCACGCGTACCCGATGGCAGGGTTACGATGCGAACATCGCCTACCGCCGAACCGCGAAGCGCCCGAGCCAAGGGCGAATGCCAGCCGATGCGGCCTTCGCTCGCTTCTTGCTCATCATCGCCGACCAGCTGGATGGTCTGGTGATTGTCGTCTTCGTCCGCGATCGTGACCCGCGCACCGAAAAATACGCGACTTTTGTCAATCTGCTCTGCCGGATTGACGACGCGCAGCGTCTTCATCCGCTTGATGAGATGCGCAAGCTCGCGGTCGATTTCGCGCATCTTCTTGCGCCCGTAAATATAGTCTCCGTTTTCCGAACGATCGCCATTGCCCGCCGCCCAGCTGACGATTTCCACAATCGCCGGTCGCTCGGTTTCGAGCAGATGGTCATAGCGCGCCTTCAACGCAGCCATGCCCGCGGGCGTGATGGGCGGGCCCTGGGGGGTCATCGTGACAGGCTCAGCGCAGGAACGTGTCGACCGGGCGGGGCAGGCCAGCCCGATCAGGGTACATGTGCGAATATGTCACAGCATTACCGATTACCCGCATGATATAATAACGCGTTTCAAAATTGGCGGGAATCTTCTCCACCCACGTCACCCAGTCAATCTCACCGCGACGCGGGTCGCCGTTGAGGCGTAGCCACTGGTTCACGCGGCCCGGCCCGGCATTGTAGGCGCCCACGGCGAGCGGGTAGGCCCCACCGTAATAACTCATCATTCTGGCGAAATAGGCATCGCCCAATGTGATGTTGTATTGCGGGGCACCAATAAGGTCTGCGGACAAATATTGCATGCCCAACTTGCCTGCCTGTTCGCGCGCGGTGCCCGGCATCAGCTGCATCACGCCGCGGGCGCCCGCATGGCTTACCCGCGTCCGATCAAATTCGCTTTCCTGACGACTGATCGCATGAACCATCACCCAGTCGTTGATGTTTGAAGGGGTGGACACCGTGGGAAAGCCGATACGCTCGAGCCCGGACAGCCCGTTTTCTCCGGCCTTCATGCCCAGTACTACGGCAAGTTCATCCATACCGACTTCGTTGGCCAGCATTCCAGCCATCAGCATTTCGTTCGGCGTATCAGCCTCATCGCCCAGCGCTTCGAAAAAGCGGCGTTCGGTCCGCCAATCACGGCGGTTCAATGCAAGGGCCCGGATAGCTTTAACGACCGGTCTGGATTCGAACTCGGCGCGGACACCGGCATCAATGGCAGGCTGCGGCAGGCCAGCAAATGCTGGCATCGGGCGGCCCAAAGCGGATAGCGCAAGCTGCCCGTAATAGTAATCCGGCCATTGGGCTGCCATTTCAAAATAGCGCGTGGCGTCGGCACTGTTGCCAGACTGGCGTGCGGCACGCCCTGCCCAGAAATAGCCCTTGGCTTTGGTGAGCGGGGTCTTGGCGGTATCGCCGTACCGCAGGAACAGCGGTGCGGCGGTGGTGCCATCACCCATGTCCCACAGCGCGCGCGTTCCGCCTAACCACATCAGATCGGTCAGCCGATCGCGCAGGGTGAAGCTCATCGCGGACAGATCGCTACCAGGTTCAAACAGGTCATCGGTGCGCGCTGCGATGCGTGCCGCGTCGCGCGCGCTGCCGCTCTTTGCGATCGTCAGGAGTTCGCCCACGAAGCCTTCGGGATCGAGCGCGGGGCGTGTAAACCTTGGCCTCTCGGTGAAGGTGCGGACAGCTTCGCTTGTCTGGCCGGTGCCGCGCAGGAACTTTACCAAGTTGTAGGTATAGCCCGGGTCGGCATTGGCGGCTGCGGGCACAGCTACGCCCGCCATTTCAGGCCGCGCGCCGCGAAGCAACGAAAGACGGGCAAGGGCGAGCTGGTTGTCGGTCCCGCCAAGGTTCATGATCTGACGCGAGGCAGCATCGGCCTTGCCCTGCCATAGTAGCGCGTCCATCCGTACCGCATGATCGTCAGGCGTGAACTGCGCCCCATAGAGCCCGGCGATGTACAGCTCGACCGGGTCACTCATTTCGCCGCCGCGCCAGGCACGACGTGCTTCTTCCAGCGCCTGCGGACGCTGCGCAGAGGCCAACGCCAGCGCATATCGAGCGCGGGCGGGATTGGTTAGCGGAGGGTGCGTATCGAAATAGCGCAACAATTCGGCTTGCGACGGCGATTCGTTTTCCAGCGCCGCTTCGGCGCGCAGGCGCAGAATTTCGACACGCGGGAAGGTGGGGTAGGCCAGCACGAAGCCCGCGTAATCGGCGAAACTGTGGGTGCGGCTGGCTTGCAGAACTTCCCACTGTGCCACGGCGGCATTGATCGCGGCAGGCTGGCGCGCGACCAGGTTATCGCTGCCGGCAAAATCCTGCGCAGCTACGGCAGAAGGCACAGCAGCAAAGCCTGCAAGCGAAAGCCCAAGGGCAGCAGAAATCCAGGATGAAGACAAAGAATAACGGACCATGCTGGACATTGTGCCAATCGGCTCCTTATCAGGCGGTGAACGAAGGGATGGGGGGAGAAATGTTCTCCGCAATTCCAATATCTAGCGATGAAGGCAGGACAAAGGCAATGTTCAGCGGTTCGATACCCGCTCTTGTGACTCCTTTCCGGGGTGGGACGTTCGATGAGGCGGCCTTCCGGCGGCTGGTCGACTGGCAAATCGACAACGGCAGCGCTGCGCTGGTGCCGTGCGGAACCACGGGAGAGGCATCGACGCTGTCAAACGCAGAGCATCACCGCGTGATCGAAGTGTGCATCGAACAGGCAGCAGGCAGGGTGCCTGTGATCGCGGGGTGCGGATCTAACGATACCCGCAATGCCGCGCTGCACATGAACTTTGCCAAGAAGGCCGGCGCGGCCGCAGGGCTTTGCGTGGCTCCTTATTACAACCGGCCAAGCCAGCGCGGCCTTATCGCGCATTTCAGCTATCTGGCGGAAAACTGTGATCTTCCCATTGTCCTTTACAATGTGCCGGCGCGCACAGTGACGGATATTCTGGATGATACGGTGGTCGAACTGGTTCGCCAATTTCCGGACAGAATCATCGCAATCAAGGATGCCAGCGGCGATTTAAGCCGGGTTGCCGATCACCGTATGGGTATTGGCCGCGATTTTTGTCAGCTTTCGGGCAATGATGAACTGTGGTTGCCGCATGCAGCGGCGGGCGGGCGTGGTTGTATTTCGGTAACGGCGAATGTTGCGCCCAGACTGTGCGCCGAATTCCACGAAGCGATTGCGGCAAACGAACTGAAGAAAGCACGCGAACTGAACGACCGCCTGTTCCCGTTGCATTACGCCATGTTTTCCGATGCGTCGCCAGCGCCGGTAAAATACGCGCTGTCGCGGGTTCATGACTGGATTGCACCTGAAGTGCGCCTGCCGCTGGTTGAATGCGATCAACAAGCCATGATGGCCGTTGACGAAGCGTTGGTGCTGGCAGGCGTGCTGGAAGGCTAGATCACTTCGTCTTCGTCCAGCAGACGGTCACCGACCCCTTCCGGCTCGCTTGCCAGAATTGCATCGGTGATGCTTTCGATCTGCGCGCCGACGCGTTCAGGATGTTCGATCTGCGCTATGTGGAACAACGCATCGCCCTGATGCACGACCGGCAGCGTCGCGTGACCAATGATAATCCCGTCGACGGGACTTCGCAGAGCGTGGGGGTCATCGCCGAACAATCCCGTGACATTTGCCAGCAAGTCACCCTGATTCACAGGCGCGCCGGATTCGCGCAGCGCCTGCATCACCCCGCCGCGCGGTGCCCGTACCCAGACTGACCGATTGGCACGCGCAGGGATGCCGACATTTGCCAAACCATCATCAGCCTCGATCATGCCGATATGCGCCAGCACCCGGCAAACGCCCGCAACCCCGGTTTCGATGGAAAGGCGGTCGAAACGCAATGCCTCACCCGCTTCCAGCAAGAGCATGTCGATACCCTTTGCCTGTGCCAGATCCCGTAGCGAGCCTTCGCGCAGGGGGCTTTCGATGATAACCGGCGCGCCAAAAGCCATCGCCAGTTCCGTCAGCCGTTTGTTGCCCGCTGCGATGCGTATCTGCGGCAGGTTGTATCGGTGAATGGCGGCGGAATGGATGTCGATCCCCAGCGCTGAACGCTCCATGATCTCGCGGTAGAAAACATTGGCGATCTGCCCGGCCAGCGATCCTCCCGGACTGCCGGGGAAGCTGCGATTGAGATCTCTGCGGTCGGGCAGGTATCGCGAACGATTGAGAAACCCGAAGATGTTGGCAACCGGCACCAACAACAAAGTCCCGGCAAGGTTTTCTGGTCGCAGTTCCTGCGCAATTCGCTGAATTACGGCCGTGCCGATGATCTCGTCGCCGTGAATTGCAGCACTGACGAACACCGTGGGGCCCGGCCTGAAACCATGCAGCACCCTGACCGCAAGAGACGATGCCGTACCTGTTGCCAACGTTGTGATCGGGAAAGCCACATCTTGCGCCGTTCCCGGTGCAACATCGACACCTGCAATCGCGAACGGTTCAGCGTTGTCCATGTGCTCCAAGCGTATCTCACCAGTCTGTTTGTGCTGACGCTAGTCCGCGATTGGGCAAAGCGCAAAGATGGCCTGTGCATTCCCCCTCGCTTTTTGCCGCGCTCATCCCTACATCGCGCGTCCCATGGCACGCCCCAAACCCGTTACCTTCGACAAGCTCAAGATCGTCGCTGAAAATCGCCGTGCGCGGTTTGATTACTATGTCGAAGACACCTTCGAAGCCGGTCTTGCCTTGCAGGGGACCGAAGTGAAGGCGTTGCGCGCGGGTGAGGCGAGCATCGCGGAAAGCTATGCCGAGGTGAAGGATGGTCAGGTCTGGCTGATCAACGCCAATATCCCGGAATATAGCCACGGAAACAGATTGAATCACGAACCGCGACGCCCGCGCAAGCTGCTGCTGCATGAACGCGAGATCGAAAAGTTTGTCGGCGCGGTTGAACGTAAGGGTATGACCTTGGTGCCGTTGATGGTCTACTTCAACCGAACCGGCCGGGCCAAGGTGGAATTGGCTTTGGCCAAGGGCAAGCAGACCCATGACAAGCGCGCGACGATCAAGGACCGCGACTGGAAGCGCGACAAAGCGCGTCTGATGCGGGATCGCGGATAGTCACGGGCCGTTCTAATTCCCGAAATCGGCAGGCGGAAAAATGTTCGGAGGGGTTGATTCATCTACTGGTCAGTGTCGCTGCGCTACCCATATGTCGCATGTCATGGTGATTGGTATGATCTTGTGCGAATCGATCGCTCCAAAGCCTATCGGACCAGTCGCGTGACGATCCCGGCGCCTGATGAACGCAAAATCAGCGCACGGATACGTGCTTGGATGCAGCGGATTGTTCACACCCACACGCCGACGCGTGAACAGATGGCGCAAAACAAATATCTGGCGCCAATCGCGCACCGGTTTCTGTCGCCAGAGCTGTGGCGCTTTACCCGCAGATCCGTTCCCCGCGGCGTGGCGCTGGGATTGTTCGCTGCCTTCATCATCCCGGTGGGGCAAATATTCCTTGCCGCATTTCTTGCGCTGCCGTCGCGGGCGAATGTGCCGCTTGCCGCGCTTGTGACATTCGTCACCAATCCGTTCACCCTGCCGTTCTGGTTGGTGGCCGCCAATAAGGTTGGCAATCTGACCTTGGGTCTGGATATGGCCGGCCCTGCCCTTGCCAGAGCCGAAGCACAGGCCGGCGCTTGGGCGATGATTGTCGACTTTTTCCAGATGGCAGGAACGACAGCATTCGGCTTTCTCGTGTTCGCCATGGTTGCGCCATCGATTGGATATCTGGTTGCCGGCTGGGTGTGGCGCGCTGTGGTGTCTCGTAAGCGCGCCAGACGGTTGAAGGCGATGGAAGCGCGGCTCGACCAGCGGCTCGGCACACAGTAGGAAGCAGCCTTTGCACGCGACCGTTGATGCGTGAGTTACAGGAGCCTGCCCGCTTGTCCCGCCGAACTGGCTTTGATCCCATTTCCCCGACCACAACCGGTAGCAAGGATGCGCAATCCGATGCGCCTGCCAAGTCCCTTTTGCTTGTGCTTGGCGCAGCATTAGTCGGCAGCGCGGCTATTTTGTTCCTGGCCTCGGGTAGCGGCTTGGTGGCGCTGGCTTTTGGTCTGGCAGCTGGCGTATTGCTGGGCGGTGTCCTGATGCTCGACAGGATGCGCAGCGCACCGTCGAGCGAAACGGCGAGCGCCGCTGATTGGAGCGTGACCGTCACAGCCATCGAACGCGAGGGTGAGGCGATTGCTATCACGGACCGCGCCAATCGCATGGTTTGCGCCAATGCATTTTTCCTCGAAAGCTTCGGCGCCAACGCCGCACCGCCTGCCCTGCCATTCGGCCGCGCAGGGCAGGAAGCGGTGACGCTGTTGGCGCGCACGGCGTGGCGCGATGGAACCGCAACGATCGAAGCGATTGAATCCGAGGACGAAACGCAATGGCATATCATGGCCATCCGGGCCGGCCGCGGTGACGATCATCTGGTTTGGCGTTTGGTGCCAATGGTACGGTCCCGCGGTGCCGATCTGGGTTCCCTTGATCTGTCAGGGCCGTTTGGCAAGATGTTGAGCCGCGCCGGAATTGAAACTGCCATCACGACGGCCGACGGTGTTATCCGCGCCGTAAGCGCCGGTTTTGCCGAGCGCGCCGCGGGGGACGAACGGGCCACGATGGTCGGGCAGGATTTTGTCAGCTTCCTTCGCTCGGACGAACGGGACCGTATTTTTTTCGCCCGAGAAGGCCGCGGGGGTACGCCCCAGACACTTGTCGATATTCCTTTGGTCGATCCGGAGGAACGGGTCACTGCTGCCGGTCCCGATGAAGCGACATCGCTTATGCTGATGATCGATTCGGGCGTGGGAATCGGGTCGGGTTGGGATGGGGCATCGCATGCTGGCGTGGCGCAGCTCGATGCACTTCTGGCGCAGTTGCCGCTTGGCCTTGCGATGACTGATCGGGACGGGCGTTTCCTTTTCGGCAACGAGGCGTTCCTGCGTTCGGTTGCCCGCGAAGGGCGGGGCCTGCCGCAATTCCCTACCGATCTTGTGGTGCGCGAAGACAAGGCTGCGCTATCCGACGCGGTGCGCCGACATGGCCGCGGACCTGCCACAAGCGGCGATGTTGCGGTGCGGTTGGTTGATAGTCCGGATGAACCGGTATCGCTTGGTCTGGCAGGTGTGCGCGGATTAGGCGAAGCGGCGGTCCTGCTTAGTCTGGCTGATACCAGTCAGGAAAATCAGCTGCGCCGTCAGGTGGCTCAGGCAACCAAAATGCAGGCGGTCGGGCAGCTGGCAGGCGGTGTGGCGCATGATTTCAACAATGTTCTGACCGCAATCATCGGCACCTGCGATCTGATGCTGCTGCGCCACATTCCGGGTGATAGTGACTATGACGACATTCAGCAGATCCGCGCCAATTCCAACCGGGCGGCTGCATTGACCCGCCAGCTGCTTGCATTCTCGCGGCAGCAGACATTGCGTCCCGAAATCATTCAGTTGCCGGATGTCGTCAGTGAAGTCAGTCCGCTGATCAAACGATTGCTGGGCGAAAAGATCACCTACTACGTCCAGCATGACCGCAATCTGGGCCCTGTGCGTGCTGATCCGCAGCAGATGGAGCAGGTCATCATGAACCTGGCCGTCAATGCCCGCGATGCAATTCAGGGCAATGGAGGGCCATCGCGTGGAAACGGGCAGGGCCGCATTTCGCTCTTCACACGTTCACTTCAGGCCAAGCAGGTGATCCAGCTCGGTTCCGAAGTGTTGCCCGCGGCCGACTACACGGTGTTGATCGTTCAGGACACGGGCGGTGGTATTCCGACCCATGTTCTGCCCAAGCTGTTTGAGCCGTTCTTTACCACGAAGGAACAGGGCAAGGGCACCGGGCTTGGCCTTTCAACCGCCTATGGGATCGTGAAACAGTCGGGCGGTTTCATTTTCGCCGACAATATTCTGAACAAGTCGGGCCAGCCCACTGGCGCGCGTTTCACCGTCTACTTCCCCGTGCACAGAGGCGAAATGCCGAAGAAGCGCGAAGCTGCGCCACTGGTATCGTCGGATTGGTCGGCAGGCGGAAAGGTGCTGTTGGTCGAGGATGAGGATATGGTGCGAGCCGTCGCCGAACGCGCGCTGGCGCGTGCCGGGTATGAAGTAACGGGCTGCGCCAACGGCGAGGAAGGGCTGGCTGCGATCACCGAAGGCACGGCGCGGTTCGATATCGTGGTGTCCGATGTGGTAATGCCGGGCATGGACGGGCCTGCGATGGTCCGGGCAATTCGCGCCCGGCTTCCCGAAATGCCAGTGTTGTTCATGTCCGGCTATGCCGAAGAACAATTGCGCCGCGACATCGATATTCCCGACATGCACTTCATTGCCAAACCTTTCAGCGTCGCATCGATCGGTGACAAGGTGGGGGCGGTTCTGCGGGAGGCGCGGATATCGCAGGGTGCCCGATCGGAACCGACTGACGCCTGAAGCTTTCGTTCCCCCGCGTGGCCCATAGGATCATTCACCTTGGCTAAATCACGGATGTCGTTCATCTTGTGAATCGGACACAGGAGGGGG
This sequence comes from Erythrobacter sp. R86502, assembly GCF_042466465.1. Lineage (NCBI taxonomy): Bacteria > Pseudomonadati > Pseudomonadota > Alphaproteobacteria > Sphingomonadales > Erythrobacteraceae > Erythrobacter > Erythrobacter sp. R86502. The sequence goes on from NZ_JAXHCJ010000001.1 coordinate 638,347, forward strand.
CAAGATGATCTACCGGGCAAGTATTGCTGTGTGCAGTGCATCGTTGATGGCGGTGCTGGCAGCGACGGCCAGCGCGCAATCAACCGATGACAGCGCGCCGTCGCAATCGGCACAAGGCGAAGTTGCAGTAACGATCTACAACAACAATCTCGCTCTGGTGCAGGACGTGCGTCAGCTCGCAATTGTTAAAGGGCGAAGCCGGGTCGAATTTCCTGACGTGTCCGCGCAGATACAGCCGCAAACCCTGAACTTTGCTGCGGCCGACACGGCCATCATCGAACAGAATTTCGACTACGATCTGCTGACACCGTCAAAGTTGATGGAAAAGGCAGTCGGGCAAACGGTCACGCTGCTGCGTACCAATCCCGCCACCGGTGCCGAGACGCGTGAAAGGGCTACCGTGCTCTCTGTCGCTGGCGGCACCGTGCTCAGGATCGGTGACCGGATCGAGGTGTTGCGTAATGATGGTCTGCCGGTGCGGGTCATTTTCGATCGTGTCCCTGCCAACCTGAGGGCGCGCCCGACCCTGTCGGTCAATCTCGATTCGACGCGCGGCGGCACGCGTCCGGTCTCTTTACGCTATCTGACGAATGGGCTCGGCTGGGGCGCCGATTACGTCGCCCTGTATGATGAAGCGAACGGCACCATCGACATGCAGGGCTGGGTGACGTTGACCAACAACACCGGCACCACCTTTCACCAAGCCAGTACCGTGCTGGTCGCAGGCCAACCTGCCAATGCGAATACGCAGAATTATAACCGGCGCAACGTCGCCAATCGCAGTATGGTTCGCGCCGGAACCGAAACCGCGACGCGGGAACGGCTCGGTGACTTCTACCTCTATCCTATCGCTGCGCGGACAACGATTGCGAACGCCCAGACCAAACAGGTCAGTTTTCTTGACGTTAAGGCCGTGACTGCGCGCAAGATCTATGGATTGATGGTCGATTGGCAGCAGAACGACGAACAGCCCATCAATGTGCAGAGCCGGATCGCGTTTTCGACATCAGGCGATCAGGGTCTGGGCGACGCCCTTCCTGCCGGTACTGTGCGGTTTTATCAGAAGGACCGCGAAGGTGTACCGCAATTCATCGGTGAGAATGCGATAGGCCACACCCCGATGGGCAGCGATCTTTCGCTGGTCACAGGCGACGCCTTCGACATCACGTTAAAATCGGAAGTCGAAAAGCGCGACACCATCACTTCCGAAGAATGGCAGAAAAGCGCGCGTTATCGCGTCGTAAAAGATGGTCAGGTAACAAAAGACGTCACGGTCGAAAGGCCCACCACCTTCTATCGCACGACCATGCGATACACGTTTACCAACGCGAAGAATGTGCCGGTTGACGTGATGCTTATGCAGACGGGTCTCAATCAAGGCTGGTGGTCCAGCGATTTCCGCGTCACATCCGAAGACATCCCCGGTGAGCAGCTGAACGCCGACCGGCGCCGTTACACCGTTCCAGTCCCAGCCCAGGGTGAACGGGTGGTCCGCGTGACCTACGAAACCCGCTACTGAACGTGCGCGCGATGCGGATACCCGCGATTCTGCTACTGGGTGCCATGGGCCTCACAGTACCAACGGCCGCACGCGAGGTCATCGACGCCTCGCCCCCAAGCGATCTGTCTGTCACAATTTATCGCGACTCCGAGCGCGACCCGGATGCCCCGCTGGTTCGCGACAACCCTCGGGGTTTTGCATTGATCAGCGAAACCCGGAAGGTCACGCTACCCGCGGGGCAAACGACAATCCGGTTTGAAGGCGTGGCCGAAGGCATGATCGGCGTGTCCGCCATAGTCACTGGCCTCCCCGGCGGAACGATCGAAAAGAACCGCAATGCGCAGCTTCTGTCGCCTGCCGCTCTGGTTGATGGCACTCTCGGAAACCGCGTCACGATTACGCGGACCAATCCCGTCACTGGCGCACAAGTCAGCCAAGAAGCGGTGGTACGTACCCGCGCCGACGGAGGGCTGGTCCTTCAGACGGGCGAGGGTTTTGAAGCGGTGCGATGTTCGGGCTTGCCGGAAGCCCTGGCCTTCGACCGTGTGCCGGACGGCCTATCATCCAGCCCCGTGTTCTCTGTCGATACGATTTCGCCGCGGGGCGGGACCTACGATGTCACGCTGACATACCTTGCCTGGGGATTCGACTGGCAGGCCGATTACGTTGCAACCCTGAAGGAGACGACCCGCAAGCGTGACGAAGATTTTGATCTGCGGCTGTTGAGCTGGCTCACACTGGTCAATGAAAACGGTCAGAGCTTCAACAACGCACGTCTTCAGATCATCGCGGGCAAGCTCAACGTCGAAAGCAATTACGAAGGGCTTGCCGATCCTCCCGTGGCAGAACCCTTGCGGTTGGAATGCTATCCCATCGGCAGTACTTCGGCGGGTATAGCTCTTCCAGCACCGCCGCCGCCGCCGCCCCCGCCTGGCGTGATGGAGATGCAGGATCGTACGATTGTGGTGACCGGATCGCGCCTTCAGGCGCCCGCAATGATGGCTACACCTGTAAAGGTAATGACGGCCGATGAAGAAGATCTGGGCGATCTCAAGCTGTTCCGTGTTCCCGTTCGCGTCGACGTGGCGGCCAAGGGAATGAAGCAGGTCGCCTTTCTCAACAAGGACGATGTCAGGGCGCGCTATCTGTATCAGATCACCTGCGATGCCGGCACCTGGATTGATCCGGACAGCGGCGTGGATGAACCCGCAGAACTGCTTCTGACAAGCAGGAACGAGCCTGCCAAGGGGCTCGGCGTTGCGTTGCCTCAAGGTAAGCTTACGCTTTACGAGCCATCGCCCACGGGCCTTCATGTTGCAGCTCAGGCCAACTTGCGTGACTATGCTCGCGGTCAGGACATGGAACTGAGCCTCGGAACCAGCGCGCAGGTCTTTGCGCGCTGCGGCGCCAGTAAACCGGGTGGCGTGTCTGAAGCGCGCGGGCAATGGAACGGCATGCAGGCAAGATTGACCAACGGCAATCCGCACCCCGTCAGAATGCGGCTGCAACTGGCTTGGGGAGGCGGGTACGACATCAAGTTTCCGCAACAGCAAATTGCGCAGAAAAATGGGTATCAAACCGTTGTCGTTACAATTCCCGCGAATACGAGCCGCACCTATCATTGGAAGCTCAGGGATCGGACCAACAGCGCATTGCGATAGATGATGTAGGAATTTTTTCGTTCCCCACTTGTTCCAAGAGAACAAATGCAATACATCGGCTCCAACGGGGGACGGAAAATTGTTTGCCGCCTCTGGTCATTCGAAGGAGCGCGTGCGATGGCTACCCAATTGAAATTGGTGGAAGAGGACAAGAAAGCCGTGGACCGTCAAAAGGCTCTTGAAGCCGCGCTTGCGCAGATCGATCGTGCCTTTGGCAAGGGTTCGGCGATGAAGCTGGGTTCAAAGGAAGCGATGCAGGTCGAAGCTATTTCGACCGGCTCCTTGGGGCTCGATATTGCGCTCGGGATCGGTGGCTTGCCGCGTGGCCGGGTAATCGAAGTTTACGGGCCGGAAAGTTCGGGCAAGACCACGCTCGCGCTGCATGTCATTGCCGAAGCTCAAAAGATGGGCGGCACGGCTGCCTTCGTCGATGCAGAACACGCGCTTGATCCGGTTTATGCCAGGAAGCTGGGCGTAGACATCGATGAACTGATCGTCTCGCAGCCCGATACCGGCGAACAGGCGCTGGAAATCGTCGATACGCTGGTGCGTTCCAATGCCATTGATGTGCTGGTGGTCGATTCGGTCGCAGCTTTGGTGCCGCGCGCGGAAATCGAAGGTGAGATGGGGGATTCGCACGTTGGCCTTCAGGCCCGTCTGATGAGCCAGTCGCTCCGCAAGCTGACCGGCTCGATCAGCCGTTCGCGCTGCATGGTGATCTTCATCAATCAGCTGCGCATGAAGATCGGTGTGATGTACGGCAATCCCGAAACCACCACCGGCGGTAACGCGCTGAAGTTCTATGCCTCTGTCCGGCTCGACATTCGCCGCACTGGCCAGATCAAGGAACGCGATGAAATCACGGGCAACGCCACCCGCGTAAAGGTCGTCAAGAACAAGGTGGCCCCCCCGTTCAAGCAGGTCGAATTCGACATCATGTACGGCGAAGGCATCTCCAAGATCGGTGAGATTCTCGATCTTGGGGTCAAGGCAGGTCTTGTCGAAAAATCAGGCAGCTGGTTCTCGTATGATTCGATCCGGATCGGTCAGGGACGCGAAAACGCCAAGAACTATCTGAAGGAAAACAAGGAAGTTTGCGACCGATTGGAAGCTGCGATCCGCAGCCGCACCGATAAGGTCGCCGAGGAAATGATGGCAGGGCCGGACGCGGATTCTGACGACTGATCCTCAAGCGGGTTCATAGCCTGGAGGGTATGGCATCCTTAAGGCTATGCCATCAATGCCCGAACACCCGGAACGCCGGCTCGCGCTTTTCCCAAAGCCGCAAGCCGGCGTTTCGCGTTCGGGCTTCTGAAGGTTGCGGCTGCGAACAGGGAAGTTCAAAACAGAGACGGTATTGCGTGCGTATCTGTGACACGGCTGCAACGCTCGATATGCTCTTGCATCCGCGCTCCATTGCCTAAATCCGTTGCGTTGCCTAACTGCACAGCCATGACATCGACGAACGAAATCCGCCGCTCTTTTCTCGACTATTTTAGCAAGGCTGGCCACGCGGCCACGCCTTCGGCGCCGCTTGTGCCTTACAACGATCCGACTCTGATGTTCGTGAATGCTGGCATGGTGCCTTTCAAGAACATTTTCACTGGTCTTGAAACGCCGCCGTCGCCCCGTGCGGCCTCGTCGCAGAAATGCGTTCGCGCAGGCGGCAAGCACAATGACCTCGACAACGTCGGCTACACGGCGCGTCACCATACGTTCTTTGAGATGCTGGGTAACTTCTCCTTCGGCGATTATTTCAAGGAACAGGCGATCGAACACGCCTGGACATTGTTGACGCGCGAATGGGGTCTGCCCAAGGATCGGCTGACCGTCACAGTGTATCACACCGATGACGAAGCCTATGCCCTGTGGAAGCGTATCGCCGGACTTCCCGATGAACGCATTATCCGTATCACCACTGCTGACAATTTCTGGTCGATGGGCGACACCGGGCCATGCGGTCCATGTTCGGAAATCTTCTACGATCATGGCGATCATATTTTCGGCGGCCCTCCCGGCAGCCCCGATGAAGACGGCGATCGGTTTGTCGAAATCTGGAATCTGGTTTTCATGCAATATGACAGCCAGGCAGATGGCTCCCGGCGAGATTTGCCCAAGCCTTCGATCGACACCGGGATGGGGATCGAACGAGTCGCGGCGGTGTTGCAGGGCGTTCATGACAACTACGACACCGATACCTTCAAGGCCCTGATCTCAGCGTCAGAAGCGATCACCGGTGTTGCAGCAAACGGCGATGCTGCATCCAGCCACCGTGTTATCGCGGATCACCTGCGGTCCACCAGCTTTCTGATGGCCGATGGCGTGCTGCCATCGAACGAAGGGCGCGGTTATGTGCTGCGCCGGATCATGCGCCGCGCGATGCGCCACGCGCATCTTCTCGGCGCTGCCGATCCCTTGATGCATCGTCTGGTTCCGGCTCTGGTGACAGAGATGGGGCAGGCCTATCCCGAGTTGGTCCGCGGTCAGGCCTTGATCTCCGAGGTTCTTGAACGCGAAGAAACCCAGTTCCGCCGGACCCTAGACAAGGGTTTGAAGCTACTTGATGAGGCCACCGGAGACTTGTCGAACGGGGGCGAGCTTGACGGTGAGATCGCCTTCCGCCTCTATGATACGTACGGCTTCCCATACGATCTGACCGAAGATGCGCTTCGTGCGCGTGGTATCGATGTTGATCGGGCAGGTTTCGATACGGCAATGGCGCGCCAGAAGGCCGCAGCGCGGGCGGCGTGGAAAGGTTCAGGCGATGCGGCCTCGGGCGAGGTCTGGTTCGATATCGCCGAACGCGAAGGCGCGACCGAATTTACTGGATACGCGTCCACCAGCGGAGAGGGCCGGATCACCGCCATCATGAAAAACGGCGTTGAGGTGGCAAGCGCGGACGCTGGCGATGAAGTGACGGTGCTTACCAACCAGACGCCTTTCTATGGCGAAAGCGGGGGGCAGAACGGCGACGCTGGCACAATCTCCAGCGTCAATGGATTGCGGGCACGGGTCATCGATACGTCCAAACCATTGGGCCGGCTCCACGCTCACACCATTATCATTGAAAGCGGCACAGTCGCGGTTGGCGATACCGTCGAAATGAAGGTCGACGCCGAACGCCGCGATCGTATTCGTGCCAACCACTCGGCAACCCACCTTGTTCATGCAGCCTTGCGCAATCGTTTGGGCGGGCATGTGACGCAAAAAGGCAGCATGGTGGCCGATGATCGGTTGCGGTTCGATTTCTCGCACCCGGTTGCCTTGACACCGGAGGACATCGCCGCGGTCGAGGTCGAAGTAAATGCCGAAATCCGCGCCAACGAGACAGTTACTACACGTCTGATGACGCCAGATGACGCTGTAGCGGCGGGCGCTCTGGCACTCTTCGGCGAAAAATACGGTGAAGAAGTGCGCGTGCTTTCAATGGGACGCCCGGGCGGGGAGGGGCGCAACTATTCGGTAGAACTGTGCGGTGGCACCCATGTGCGCGCCACAGGGGACATCGGACTGTTCCGTATCGTGTCGGAAAGCGCAGTGTCTTCCGGTGTGCGCAGGATCGAGGCACTGACGGGCGAAAGCGCACGGCAATGGCTGATTGGCCGCGAAGAAGCGTTGAAGACTGCGGCATCGCTCATTCGTTCGACGCCCGACGACGTGCCAGTTCGGCTTGCCGCACTTCTTGACGAACGCAAGCGGCTCGAAAAGGAGTTGGGCGAAGCGAAGAAGGCGCTGGCACTCGGCGGGGGCGGGCCAACTTCGGCCGTCGCACCCGCCGATGAAAATATTGCTGGTGTAATGTTCAGCGGCCAGATCCTAGACGGGTTGGACCCCAAGGAATTGAGACCGCTGCTGGATGCTGCCAAACAGCGCTTGGGATCGGGCGTTGCCGTCGCCGTCGCTGTAAACGATGGCAAGGCAAGTATCGCAGCCGCTGTCACGGACGATCTAACTTCGCGTTTCAGCGCAGTTGATATCGTTAGGACCGGAGTTGAAGCCCTTGGCGGAAAAGGTGGCGGCGGCCGCCCCGACATGGCGCAGGGCGGAGGCCCCGATGGGGCCAAGGCGCAAAACGCCATGTCAGCGGTCAAAGCCCTCATCGCGGGCTAACCCGCCGCCTGATTGAATCAGCGCGACATGCCCGAAGCACGTCGAACGTCGCCTTCGGCACCCCGCGAAATGTCGCGACCGGGTTCGTTCACCCCTTCACGCTGGCCTTTCTTGTGCGCAGCATCGGGGGCATCCGTGCGCGTTTCAGGGCCGCGGTCCGCAGGATTGTTTGTTTTTTCCGGCTTACTCATGGAAAGTTCTCCTTCTCCAGAGATAAGCCGATGAACCTGGTAAAAGTTTCTCAGCTCGTCGTGCTGGTGCGCAGCTTCGGCTTTTCGCTAAGGCCTCCGTCGCGTTCCAGTTGTTCGCGAAACTCGTCGCGCTTGGCGTGGATCGATGCGATCACAGGGCCCATGGCGACGCCGATGTCGACCAGCACGGCTTCAGATAACTGGAGCGAGCTTTCCAACGTTTCCGGCACGGCATGGCTGGCGCCGGCACGGTACATCGCTGCGGCATGATCCGTGTCGCGTGCGCGTGCGACGATCAAAAGATCGGGGTAGGATTGGCGCAGCTTCGTTACCAATCGCTGCGCGAGAACGGGTTCGTCCATTGTCAGAACCACGGCAGGCGCTGCTTCAACACCTAACCGGGCGAGCGTATCGCCGCGGGCTGCGTCGCCGAAAATTGCGCGATATCCGTCGCGCTTGGCTTCGGTGATCAGATCGGGGTTCGCATCGATCATGACATAGGTTTTGCCGTGAGCCCGCATCATATCGGCCACCAACCGGCCCACACGGCCGCCGCCAACGATTATCGTGCGGGGCTCGTCTCCATCTTCGTCAGCGTCGGGAGCGATAACGCCGTCAACCTGGCGGGCCAGCATCGCACCCAATCTGGCCAGAACGGGAGTGACTGTCAGGCCGATTGCCGTGACCGTCTGCCAAAATCGTGCCGTTTCCGGGTCTAACACCAACGCACTTGTCGCTGCCGCGAGGACGATAAGGGTGGTTTCTGATGGAGAGGACATCAGCACGCCGGTTTCTGCGGCCGTACTGCGCCGTGCCCCCATCAGGCGCAGCAGGACGCCGGTGATGATCGCCTTGAAGGCCAGCACGCTGACAACGGCCAGTGTGAAGACCCCAATCTGCGCGCCGATATCGAACAGATTGATGCTCATCCCGACGGTAATCAGGAACACGCCAAGGGCAAGACCCTTGAAGGGCTCCATGATCTGTTCGACTTCGGTGTGATATTCGGTTTCGGCAATCAACAATCCTGCGATCAGAGCGCCCACAATGGGGGACAGACCCACAAGCGCCGTGGCGAGACTGGCACCGATTACCACCAACAGCGACGCCGCTAGAAACAGTTCGGGGCTTTTGGTACGGGCAGCCTGCGCAAACAGGCGGGGAAGAGCAAGCCGACCTGCAATCAACAGCACGGCGATGACCAGACCGCCCTGCCAAAGTGTCGTGACCATGCCTCCCCAACCGTCATCGGCCGCATTCGGCGCGAGCGCGCCAAGGATGAAGATGATCGGAACGATCATGATATCCTCGAACAGAAGCATTGAAAGTGCGGCGCGGCCGACGGGCGTTTTTGTCCCGGAAATTGGAAGCACGATGGCTGTTGAAGAAAAGGCCAGCGCAAAGCCCAGCGCGAGCGCCCCGGTCCAATCCATGCTGCCCGCCAATCCAAGGAACGCCGCGAGGGATGATCCGATGATCAGCAATTCAAGCGCGCCAAGCCCGAACACCAGCTTGCGCATCTGCCATAAGCGGTTGAAACTCAGCTCAAGCCCTATCGCAAAGAGCAGGAGAACAATGCCAAAATCGGCAAAGGGCGTGAGCCTGTCAGGATCGCTGATGGTGACGTAATAAAGCCACGGTATTCGTTCGACCAGCGAACCAAGACCATAGGGGCCAACCAGCACCCCGATCAGAATGAACCCGATGATGGGGGTTATGCGGAAACGGGCGAAAACGGGAATTACGATTCCCGCCGCGCCAAGGATGACCAGCGCGTCAGACAGGAACGGAGAGAAGGTTAGTTCGCCAGCCACGCCAGTTGCCTAGCGTGCAGCGCACGCAATGTCATCCGCCGCCCGCGCCATGCGGTCCGATCGGGCGCTTTTGGCCGGTGACATGCTGTTCGCCGAGTGGGTCCTTGATGTTCCCGACCCGCTTGTCCCATTCGATCCGGTAAAGATCGAAACGACGATCTGCGAGGTTCTGCACCGTGCCTTCGGCTCGTGCCCACGACAGGTCGGCAAGGTTCACGTCGCTGATGGTCAGCGTTTCCACATTCTCTGAAGCTTCTGCCGCAATACCATCGCGCGCGAAGGGAAAATCGCAAGGGGTGAGGATGCAGGACTGGGCGTATTGGATGTCCATATTGGCGACATTGGGCAAATTCCCGACATTGCCGCTCATCACCACGAAACACTGGTTCTCGATAGCGCGCGCCTGCGAACAGTAACGCACCCGCATGTAGCCTTGGCGGCTATCGGTGCAGAACGGCACGAAGATGATCCGTGCGCCTTCATCCACCAGCCGGCGCGCCAGTTCGGGGAATTCGCTGTCGTAGCAGATCAGCACGCCGATCGGCCCGCAATCGGTGGGAATGGCGTCGATCGAATCGCCGCCTTTCACGTTCCACCAATACGCTTCGTTGGGGGTAGGGTGGATCTTTTCCTGTGCGTGGATCGATCCATCGCGAAGGCACACATAGGCGACATTGTGGATGTCGCCGTCGGCCATGCGGGTGGGATGCGATCCGCCAATGATGTTGATATTGAACGACAGCGCCAGTTCGGACAATCGCTGGCGGATTCGTGGGGTGTAGTCGCTGAGCGCTTCGATCGCCTCCATCGGCGAAAGCTCACGGTCTTCGGCAGACAACAGCATCAGCGTGAACATTTCGGGGAAGACAATGAAGTCCGCTTCGTAGTCGGCGGCAACATCCACGAAATATTCGATCTGCTTCATGAATTCATCGAAGCCCGACACTGCGCGCGATTGCAGCTGACAGGTCGCGATACGAACGCTTTCGACGCCGCGTGGCAAACGATGCTTGGGGGGCGCATCGCCATCCACGTAAGGATTGCGCCACACCATCTTCACCGCATTTCCGCGGCTTGCCTTGTCTTCGGGAAGGTATTTGGGAAGAATGCCCGCAGGCTCGAAACCGTTGGCAAGTTGGAAACGCAGCACAGGATCGTGGATCTTGCTATCGATAACCTGCGCCAGATAATCTTCGGGCGTGTCCGCCCGATTGGTCTTGCGACGCTTGGCGCGGGCATAACCGGGCATCCGTCCACCGAAGACGATGCCTGTCAGATCAAGCTGTTCGGCGAGTTCCCGGCGTTCTTCGTAAAGCCGCCGGCCCAAACGGGTACCGCGCACCTGCGGGTCGACGCACATTTCGTCGCCGTAGAGCCAGTCTCCTGTGGGATCATGGCGGCTGCCAAAACCGTTGCCGGTGACTTCTTCCCACGTGTGATCGGATAAGGCGACCCGTTCGTCCAGTCGCATCGAGGCGCAGTAACCAACCACTTCGCCGTCCAACTTGGCGACGAAGCAGCCTTCGGGGTAATTGTTGATCTGACCCCGAATTTCGCCCTGGGTGTAGGCAGGCAAATCGTCATAGGCGCGGCGGACGAGGTCTCCGATCGCCCGCACGTCCTTGAGCTTGGCCTGACGGATTTCGAGCCGTGCTGTCGATTTGCTTGCCATAACCTTTTCGATCCGGGCCTCAGGCCCAGTTCGCCATTTCCTTTTCAAGGTTCTTGGTGACTGTCTCGAAGAACTGTTCGGTGGTCTGCCATGCCTGACCGGGACCGATCAACAGCGCCAGATCCTTGGTCATGTGGCCGTTTTCGACGGTCTGGACGCAGACCCGTTCCAGCGTCTCGGCGAACTTTACCACATCGGGCGTGCCATCGAACTTGCCGCGATACATCAAACCGCGCGTCCACGCGAAGATCGACGCAATCGGGTTGGTTGAAGTCGATTTGCCCTGCTGGTGCTGGCGATAATGACGCGTAACTGTGCCGTGCGCGGCTTCGGCTTCCACGGTCTTGCCATCGGGGCTGAGCAGCACCGAGGTCATCAGGCCAAGCGAGCCGAAGCCCTGCGCCACGGTATCGGACTGCACGTCGCCGTCGTAGTTCTTGCACGCCCACACGAACTTGCCCGACCACTTGAGCGCAGATGCGACCATGTCGTCGATCAGGCGGTGTTCGTAAACAATGCCGGCGTCCTTGAACTGCTGCGCAAAGCCTTCGGTGTCGAACACTTCCTGGAACAGGTCCTTGAAGCGCCCGTCATAGGCCTTCAGAATCGTGTTCTTGGTCGAAAGATAGACCGGCCAGCCGAGGTTGAGACCATAGTTGAAGCTGGCACGAGCGAAATCTCGGATCGAATCGTCGAGGTTGTACATCGCCATCGCCACGCCGGCGCTGGGGAAGTCGAACACGTCGAGATCGATCTTGGTGCCGTCATCGCCGTCAAAGACAAGACGCAGCTTGCCGGGGCCGGGGATCAGGGTGTCGGTGGCCTTGTACTGATCGCCAAAGGCATGACGGCCCACCACGATGGGGTCGGTCCAGCCCGGCACCAGCCGCGGCACGTTATCGATCACGATAGGTTCGCGGAAAACCACACCACCCAGAATGTTGCGGATCGTGCCGTTGGGCGACTTCCACATCTTCTTGAGGCCGAATTCTTCGACGCGCTGTTCATCAGGGGTGATGGTTGCGCACTTCACGCCCACGCCGTGCTGTTTGATCGCATTGGCGGAATCGACTGTGACCTGATCGTCCGTCGCATCGCGGTTTTCAATCGAAAGGTCGAAATACTTAAGATCGATGTCGAGGTAGGGCAGGATCAGCCTTTCGCGGATCCACTGCCAAATGATGCGGGTCATCTCGTCGCCGTCAAGTTCGACGACGGGGTTGGCGACTTTGATTTTGTCCATGGCTGTTGCCCTATCCTTCTTGCCCTGAACACGCAGATCGTCTGCGCAGGGCGACATGTGATCGACAGGAAGCTGTGTAAGATCCCGCGGCGGGCTTTAGCAGAGGAGGGCAGGCTTGCAAGGGGAGGGGGGCAAAGCAACGCCCACTCGCGTCCCACCTGCACAAGACGCAAAAAAGCCCGCCAAAGGGCGGGCTAATCGCAATCAACCGATGGTGGGCGTAGCAAGGATTGAACTTGCGACCCCTACGATGTCAACATAGTGCTCTACCACTGAGCTATACGCCCGCACCATCGGATCAGCCCCAAGTCGGGGCGGACGCGGCCCTTAACGCATGCTCTGGAACGGCGCAAGCAATTCGAAGCGATTACCCGCGTGCTGCATCAACTTCTTCGAAAACGCGCTCCACCTCGAGCACAAGGTCGCGCAGGTGGAAGGGTTTGGACAGCACCTTGGCCGCCGGTTGTTCGCGGCTTGCACGCAAGGAGACTGCGGCAAAGCCGGTAATGAACATCACCTTCGTGCGCGGCGAAATTTCGGCGCAGCGCTGGGCCAGTTCGATCCCATCCATTTCGGGCATGACGATGTCCGACAGCAGCAGATCGTAATCGCCGGTTTCCAGCAAGGGCACCGCTTCGGTACCGCGGTCCACGGCGCTGACGAAATAACCGGCGTTGGTCAGCGCCCGTTCGAGATAGGCGCGCATCGCGTCTTCGTCTTCGGCAAGAAGGATGCGGGGGGTGCGTGTCGCTGTCATGAAGGGCGCACTAGCAGAACGGGTTTAAGAAATCTTTGTCGCTCTGACCAATTCGCCGCATTGTAGTACAGTGGCGATGGCAGGGGGGAAGAAGACATTTTGACAGGATCGCGCAAACCCTGCAGCAAGGCTGGCAGAATGTCTCGTCCGCCCGGCCCCTCCCGATCCTTGTCCCCTTCTGTCCGTGCATCGGTCAGCGGCGGGGTAGTGCCGGGTCTGGGCGATGCGCCAGCCTTCACGCTGACCACCCCGCCACGCATGAGCCTGCCGGTGCTGATCGCGGTTCCTCATGCGGGAAGGGCCTATCCCGCTGCCGTCACTGCCCGAATGCGCGACCCCGTGTTGGCGCCATTGCGACTTGAAGATCGCCATGTTGACCGGCTTGGTGTGGCCATTGCCCGAGAAACAGGCGCGGCCTTGCTGGTGGCTCACGCTCCGCGCGCCATGCTTGATCTGAACCGGGCTGACGATGATATCGATTGGGACATGGTCGAAGGGGGCCGGCCACACGGAACATTGCCCTCGGGCCCTGGGCAATACGGCAACGCACGGGCGCGCAGCGGGCTGGGGCTGGTGCCGCGCCGGATACCGGGTTCGGGCGAAATATGGCGCGGGCGGCTTTCGCATGGCGATCTGGTGGAGCGGATCGACAATATCCACCGCGCCTATCACGCCGCCCTGTCGGGAGCATTGCAGCGCATTCGCGACGAATGGGGCGCAGCCTTGCTGATCGACCTGCATTCGATGCCGCCGCTTCGACCTGCCGAAGGGCAGTCTTGTGCGCCGGTACTGGTGCTTGGCGATCGGTTTGGCGCATCATGTCACAACGCGTTGACAGGCCGGGCGCTCGCTCATCTGGATCGGCGCGGGGTGTCAGCGGCGCAGAACCGCCCGTATTCGGGGGGCTACGTTCTCGACCGTCACGGGATGCCGGGAACAGGAATACATGCGATGCAGATCGAGGTCTGCCGGGCAACCTATCTTGATCGACGGATGGCTGAGCCGGGGCCGGGCCTTCCGGCGATGGCGGCCGTCCTTTCAGGCCTAACGCGGGAACTGGGCGCAGAGGCGGCCTTGCTTGGCGGTCAGGACAATCAGCGCCAGGCCGCCGAGTAGCCCGGAACATCTGACCCTGCCAAAACGGGCAGGCGGCATGATGCCGGCCTGCCCATCATGTCTTTTGCACCGATTTGCCGAACAGGATCGTCCGGCACCGGCAAATCAGTTAAGCACAGGCGCCGGCCCGCCATCATTCGTCAACGGCACCTTGCCTTGGGCAAGCTGGCGTTCAAACAAGGTGCGCATCAGGTTCAGCGAGAACAGGTGCGCATAGATCAGCATCAGCATCCCGTTCTTGGCCAGCGTATCGAGCTTCTCGGGCGTCAATTCACGCAGCTTGGCTTCGTCGACCATGCGGAAACCGCGATAGACGAAGGGCTTGTCGGGCATGTCATTGCGGGTGATCGCGATTTCGCCATCCATCAGAATGTCGAGCTTGGCCAGTTCGTCCATGAACAACTTCGTGCGCTGGCCGGCTTCTTCAAAACGACGGCAGAAATCGAGCACGCCCTGCGTGTAATCGGTGGGCTGACCTTCCGCATTGAAGATCGCAACGCCGTCTTCGGTCTTGCCAACAAGGCCAGCGGTCGGATCGAAGCACAAGGACATGTCGTCATTGCCCTGCTGAAGCTTGGCAAGGATGAACGGGTAACGGCGGGCATAGGCAGGCAGGTACACCGGCTGGTTAAGCTTCATGTCGTCACCGACGAAGGTGTTCACACCTTCGTTCAGACCGAACAGGGCAATCGGAAGCGGATTTTCACCAGCGGTGAACACGATCGGAAAGTCACGTTGAGCGTCAACGAATTCGTCCGATGTCAACGGGATCGCATGGGTTGCTGCAAGGTAGGCAGCACTGTCAAGCGAACCGGCTTTCCAGTCGGCATGATCGCGGCTGTTGAGCGGCAGGAGGTCATTGTAGAACAACGGAAGTTGCGGTTGCGGCGCGCTGGCCATGACGTCGTCTCCGAAAAACGGTGATGGAAAATCCCCTCGACGGAACATGGTGCCACCGCCGAAAGCGCCGCCCTTAAGGCAGTGCTGCGGTGCGTGCAAGCGGCGCTGGTCAGCGCTTTGCCCCGGCGGGCAGCAGTTTCCCCGGATTCAGCAGATCAGCAGGATCAAGCGCTGCTTTCACCCGGGCCATCAATGCCAGTGACACCGGATCGTGAAGCCGCATCAGTTCGGCTACCTTCATCTGCCCGATGCCGTGTTCGGCGCTGATCGATCCGCCCCATTGCGCGACCAGATCATACACCCGTGCGCTTACCACCTTACCGTGTGTGTTTTCCCACTCGCCGCGCACGGCATGCGCGGGGGCCAGCACGTGAAAGTGGACATTCCCATCACCCAGATGCCCGAAGGCGACCGCACGGGTGCCGGGAAATTCCGCTTCGATCGCGGGAGACGCCGCAAGGATGAATTCGGGCATCTTGTCCACTGGTACCGAAATATCATGCTGCATCGCCGGGCCAAGTGCCCGCTCGGCAGCTGAAATGCCGTCGCGCAACGCCCAGAAAGCGTCGGCCTGCGTTTCATTGGCGGCGATGACGGCATCAATGACCAGCCCCTGCTCCATCGCTGCGCCAAGGCTCGTTTCCAGCATGGCGTTCAGCCCGGAAGAATCGGTGGTGGCAGAAGCGCATTCGATAAGCGCGTTCCAGGCGTGACGATCCGCCAAGGGAGCGCGTGCCGATGGCTGGTGCGCAAGCACCGATTCGAGACAGTGCGCAGGTACGACCTCAAAGCCTTCCAGTGATTCGCCCAGCGCCCGCTCCATCTGCCGCAGCAAGGTTCGGGCTTCAATGATCCCGTTGAGGCCCACCCACGCGGTCGCACGCCCAATCGGCGCGGGAAGCAGGCGCAGGCAAGCGGCGGTAACAATGCCGAGCGTCCCCTCCGACCCGATGAACAGCTGTTTGAGATCGAAGCCGCGATTGTCCTTTTTCAAGGGCGTCATCAAATCAACCAGCTCGCCCGATGCCAGCACCGCCTCAAGACCGAGAACCTGCGCACGCATTGTGCCGTGGCGCAAAACCTGCGTGCCCCCGGCGTTGGTGGCGATCAAGCCTCCAATCGTGGCCGACCCCTTGCCTCCCAGCGTGAGCGGAAAACGCAAGCGCGCTGCCTCGGCTGCTTCGTGAAGGGTTTGAAGCACCACACCCGCTTCACAAACCGCCTGACCGCTCGCCGCATCGATGCTGCGAATTTGATCCAAGCGGCGCAGCGAAAGCAACAGGGCTGTCCCGCTCGCATCGGGGGTTGCTCCGCCTGCCATACCGCTGTTCCCACCCTGGGGGACGATCGCGATGCCATGCGCAGCGCACAGTGTGACCAACGCGGCAACCTGCGCGCTGGATGCCGGTGATGCCAGCGCCAGCGCCCGGCCAGTGTATCGCCCGCGCCAGTCGGTCAGCCATGAGTCCATCTTGTCAGGATCGGTCGTGAAGCCCTTGTCGCCCAGAAGGTTACGGGCGTTCAAGAGAAAGCGGGCAACCGCTTCATCGCGGCTTGAGGGCAGGGGGGGCTCTGTCATTGTGTCCCCCATGCCACAGTCGGCGCCCATTTCGCCACAGCTTTTGCAGGCCATTGCGTCCCAGTTAAGGCATGGTTCAATCGCCGGTGCTAGTGACGGGGTTCAGTATGCGCGGCGCTTATCGGTCGCAAAGGAGAATCTTTCCCGATCATGGACAGCCTCTTGGCCTTTGCGGCGCCTTTGACGCTGTTGGTGCCTGTGTTGGCGAGCACGGGTGACGGTCAGAACAGGGATGCCCGGTCCGCGCCCCGATGCAGCATGGCCGACGTTGCCGAAAGCCCCGTGACTGCCGCGCCAATCAATCCGCTTTCCGCTATGCGTCAATCGTCGATCAGCCGTCAGGTTCGAATTGAACAACGCGTGGTGGTGCGCATCGCGCCGCAATCGGCGGTTACGCGGCGCAGCCTGTTGGCCGACGTGCCACAGCGCGCGGTTGCTCCCCGTTTCGAGGAACGGGACAAGGAAAAATGCGTCCCGCTTGATGGCATCGCTGGCGTGCAGACAGGCAGCGGCAATCGTCTGGTGCTTTACCTGCGGGACCGTCGGATGATTTCGGTCAGCTTGGAAAAATCGTGTCGCGCCCGTGACTTTTATTCAGGCTTCTATGTCGAGAAGAACAAGGACGGGCGTTTGTGCGTGGATCGCGACAAGCTGCAATCGCGCACCGGCGCGCGCTGCGAAGTCGACACCATGCGTCAACTTGTCCAGGTTGAAAGTTGATCAAACTTGCTGTCAGGTGCGATTTCTTGACTTTTGTAGTCATTTGAAGGAAAGGCCGGGCAGCCCGATGCCGCGCTTGTCGCACGCCGGGTTTTAATCCCGGCAGTAACCCTGCCCGCAATTCTCGGACACAACACACCGCATGACTTTTGCCGATCTCGGCCTTTCACCCGAATTGCTCAAAGCCGTCGAAGACGCGGGCTATTCAACGCCCACCGCGATTCAGGCGCAGGCCATTCCGACCGTCTTGATGATGCGCGACCTGATCGGCATTGCCCAGACCGGCACTGGCAAAACTGCAAGCTTCGTGCTGCCGATGATCGACGTGATGGCCTCGGGCCGCCGCAGGGCGCTGATGCCGCGGTCGCTCATTCTCGAACCTACCCGCGAACTTGCCGCACAGGTCGCCGAGAACTTCGAGAAGTACGGCAAGAACCACGATCTGAAAATGGCGCTGCTGATCGGCGGCGTGCAGATGGGTGACCAGCTCAAAGCCTTGTCCGACGGGGTCGACGTGCTGATTGCCACACCGGGCCGGCTGATGGACCTGTTCGAACGCGGCAAGATCATGCTCAACGGCTGCGAATTGCTGGTGATCGACGAGGCTGACCGGATGCTCGACATGGGCTTCATCCCCGACATCGAATTCATCTGTTCCAAATTGCCTGAAACGCGCCAGACGATGCTGTTTTCGGCCACCATGCCCCCGCCGATCGAAAAACTGTCCAAGAAATTCCTGACCAATCCCAAGCGGATCGAAGTTAGCCGTGCGGCTTCTACCAATTCCGACATCACCGCTTTCAAGGTGCCGGTGAAATCGCGGGCGAAGAAAGACACGCTGCGCTGGTTTCTTGAAAATGATTTGGTGGAAACCGCGATCATCTTTGCCAACCGCAAGACAACCGTGCGCGAACTCAATCAGAGCCTGAACCGCCTCGGCTTCAAGTCTTCCGAAATCCACGGCGACATGGACCAGTCGAGCCGGATCAAGGAACTGGACCGCTTTAAGGCGGGCGAGGTCAATATTCTGGTTGCATCGGATGTTGCGGCGCGCGGACTGGACATCAAGGGTGTGAGCCACGTGTTCAATTACGACACGCCCTGGCACCCCGATGATTACGTCCACCGCATCGGCCGCACGGGCCGCGCTGGCGCCAAGGGCCGGGCCTTCACCTTCGTTTCCGAAGAAGACGCCGAAGCGATCAGCAACGTCGAAAAGTTAACGGGCAGCGCCATCAACGTTTTCGGCAAGGACGATGTTCGGGTCGATCTCAGCGAGATGATGGCCAAGGCTGACGCTGAGAAAGCGGATGAGCCGGAAAAGGAAGAACGCGAAGAGCGTGCCGAGCGCAAGCCGCGCCGCGCTCGCACCGACGCCGCGTCGCGTGAAGAGGCGGCACCCGCAGAAGCACAGAAAACGCGTCCGCGCCGCGAAAAATCCGGTTCCCGCCCTGATCGCGTGGCCACAGGCGACGAACGCAAACCTCGTCGCCGCCATGACGAGGATGACGCGCCTGTTCCTGCGGGCGAATGGAACGGGCCCCGTCCGAATTTCCTCGATGTGGGGTTTGGCCGGTAGCTTCGCGGCTGACCGTGGGGGTGGCTACCCCACCACGGTCACGAAACTGTCCAGCACGCGCTTTTCGCCCAATTCTTCGAACATGATCGTAAGCTTGTTGCCTTCCTGATCGATGACGCAGCCGGTTCCGAACTTGGCATGTGTCACCATCGCGCCGATCGTCACATCGCTGCGGGCAGGCGCGGCAAAACTTGCGGCCGATCGGGTGTTTTCGCGCACGCGCACAGGCTTCGTGTCATAACCTGACGCAATCGCACGCTGCCACCCGGGGCCGCGCTGCTGTGCGCGTTCCGGACGATCGCGGGCAACATGCGCGAACGGATCATCCTGCTCGCTCCAATTGGCACGCCACAGCGAAGCGCCGCCGGTCAACGTGGTTTCCTGTTCGATATGCTCTTCCGGCAAATCCTCGATAAAGCGCGAGGGGATCGAGCTCGTCCATTGCCCATAGATCCGGCGGTTTGCTGCATGCAAAATCGTGCAGTGCCGCCTTGCCCGGGTAATGGCTACATAGGCAAGCCGGCGTTCCTCTTCGAGACTGGCAAGCCCGCCTTCGTCGATCGCGCGTTGCGACGGGAACACGCCTTCTTCCCACCCCACGCAAAAGACATTGTCGAACTCAAGACCCTTGGCAGCGTGGATTGTCATGATCGTTACCGTTTCTTCGGCATCCGATCGGTCATTGTCCATCACAAGGCTGACGTGTTCAAGGAAGTGACCAAGACTGTCGTAATCTTCCATCGCACGCGCAAGTTCGGTCAGGTTTTCGGCGCGGCCTGCGCTTTCGGGTGACCGGTCGTTGGACAGCATCGCGTTGTAGCCCGATTCTTCCAGAACCAGCCGCAGCAAATCTGACGGCGTCATCGTGTCGGCAAGACCACGCCAATGCAGAAATTGCTGCATCAGTCCGCCGATGGTGTTTGCCGTCCGCTTGGGCAGTTCATCGCTATCCGCCAATTGCAGCGCAGCCGCTGCCAGCGGCAGGCCCGTCCGGCGGGCGTGGCTGTGCATCTGCTCCAGCGCCTTGGCGCCAAGCCCGCGCTTGGGCTGGTTGTGGATGCGTTCAAACGCCAGATCGTCCTGCGGCTGCGCAATCAGACGAAGATAGGCCAGCGCATCGCGAATTTCGGCGCGTTCGTAAAAGCGAAAGCCGCCAATGATGCGGTAATTGATCCCGATCTGGATGAAGCGGTCTTCAAATTCACGCGTCTGGTATTGTGCCCGAACCAGAATAGCGACCTGGTTAAGCGGCGCGCCTTCTCGTTCAAGCCGTTCGATGGTTTCGCCCACCCGGCGCGCTTCTTCGGGCGCGTCCCAGACCCCGATCACCTTGACCTTGTCGCCGCCGTTGACCTCGGTCCACAACGTCTTGTCATGCCGCTGAGAATTGGCGCGGATCAGCCCGGACGCCGCCCCAAGGATATGCGGGGTCGACCGATAATTCTGTTCAAGCCGGATGACCGCGGCACCCGGAAAATCCTTTTCAAATCGCAGGATATTGGCGACTTCTGCACCGCGCCATGAATAGATCGACTGATCGTCGTCGCCGACCACGCAGATGTTCTTGTGTTCCTGCGCAAGCAGCCGCAGCCACAGGTACTGGACGGCGTTCGTGTCCTGATATTCGTCCACCATGATATAGCGGAAGCGGCGCTGGTAATCGGACAGGATGTCGCGGTGCTGTTTCAGGATGTTCAGCATATGCAGCATCAGATCGCCGAAATCGCAGGCGTTCAGCGCCTTCAATCGTTCCTGATAACGTGCATAAAGCTGCGCGCCCTTGCCATTGGCGTAAGCTTCGTTTTCGGCGGCATCGAGATCGGCCGGGTTCAGTCCGCGATTTTTCCAGCGGTCGATCAGGCCTGACAATTGCCGGGCAGGCCAACGCTTTTCATCAAGTTCCGCTTCGGTGATAAGCGCCTTTAGTAACCGTAGCTGATCGTCGGTGTCGATGATGGTGTAATTGGCTTGCAACCCCACCAGTTCGGCGTGGCGTCGCAGCATCTTTGCGCAGATCGAGTGAAATGTGCCCAGCCATGGCAACCCTTCAGCCTGCGGGCCGAGATGATGGGCCACCCGTTCACGCATTTCGCGTGCGGCCTTGTTGGTGAAGGTGACGCAAAGGATCTGCGATGGATAGGCGCGGCCCGTTGCGACCAGATGCGCCAGCCGCGATGTGAGCGCAGCGGTTTTGCCAGTGCCCGCGCCTGCCAGCATCAGCACCGGCCCTTCTGTCGTGAGGACCGCGGCGCGCTGAGGAGGGTTCAGACGCGCGGCATAGGCGGGCACCGCTGCAGCGCCGGAATCGCGTGCGGGAAGGGGGGTGGGCATATTGTCACTCATGATATCGTGCGAACAGGTAGGGAACAATTGCCGAAGGGGCAAGCGAACAGAGGCGGGAATGGTCAATTGATCAGCCAACCCGAAATTCGGCCTGCCGCTTTTCAGCCACAATTGGCGATGGATGGTGGCCCGGACAGGCTGCCTGCCCCGGCGTTGGGATTGTGTCTGACCCGCGCAGCCCCATACTTGAAATGGTCCGGTCAGCAGGGAAGCCATCGGCTGGACATGCTTTTTGCGTTCGTCATGTCTGGGTCAAAAGAATTGGAGAAACCCATGCATAAATATCTGAATACGTTCGGCCTCTCTGCTATCGCTTTGGCATTTGCGACGGCACCGGCATTGGCAAGTGCGCAGGATCAGGCAATGCCAGCGCCGCCGCCAGCAGCTGCGCCCGGAACCGATACGGCCCCGGCTGATGCGGCTTCCATGCCGGCAATGAACGGAACAGCCGCGCCAACCACGACCGAAGCCCCGGCTCCGATGCCTACCACGGCACCGCTACCAGCACCGACCGCCGATCAAATGGCGTCGATGGAGGCCTGGCCGCAAGATCAGCAAGCAGCCTACGATATGTGGGCACCTGAAACGCAGAACTATTTCTGGTCGCTGTCGCAAGATCGTCAGGATATCTTCTGGCGTCTGACTGATGACGACAAGGCTGCACTGACACGCCTGACCGAAGCCCAGCGCGAATCCGCCTGGTTTCAGATCAAGACCAAGCTTGAACAGATGGGCGCTTAATCCGCGCCTGCCCCAATCGCCGGGTCGGCATCGGGCGCCGCCAGCTTCAACAGGCTGAGCTTGCCCTTTCCGACCCGGCGTTCGGCTTCGAGGGCCAGTCCCTTGACGCTGAAATCTTCCTTGAAGCTGGTTTCCACCGCGATCCAGGTTTCCGGCCCGATCCACCCCAGGCGCATCAAGCGATCCAGCGACACTTCGCCAGCGCCCGAGTTATACGGTGGGTCAGCGAGGATAAGGTCGAGCGGGCGCTGCGCCGCCCGCAGTTGCATCACCGACCCCGTCTCAACCCGCGACCGTGTGAGCGCATCAAGCGCCGCGATATTGCCGCGGATGACATCGACCGCAGCGCGATCCTGTTCAACAAACAGGCAATGCGCTGCCCCGCGTGACAATGCTTCCAGCCCCAGCGCGCCCGAACCGGCAAACAGATCGGCGACCTGCAATCCTTCAAAATCACCAAGCCGGCTTGTCAGCATGGCGAAAAGCGTCTCGCGCGCACGATCAGCGGTGGGACGCGTGCTTTCGCCCTTGGGCGCGGCCAGCTTCCGTCCGCGCCAGTCGCCTGCAATAATCCTCATTTGCGAGGCCCGCGCGGCGGCGCTGATGGCGTATTGCCGCGTGTCGATGGCGGACGCTTGCGCGACCCTGCGCTGGAGCGCGATGATCCGGGCCCGGTTGGTCCGCGGCGCGGCGCATTGGTCAGCACCTCGCGCCCCTTTGCAGGTGCCACTGGCGGCTTGGCCCCGCGGCGCTGCGGTTTCCTGTCCGCGTCGGCATCGGTGCGCGAAGCGGCAGGTGCAAATGCCGGATCGGACCGCGTCGGCCGCACGGCAGGCGCGTTGCGCGGCGTTGGCCGGGGCGGACGAGCGGGCCTGGCGGCGTCGATTGCGATTTTCTCCGCCTTTTTCACGCCTCCACGCGGGATGGGCGCACCGGTCATTTCGGAGATGAAATGCGCCGTAGGCTTGCCAGTCAGCTCAACCGCCAGCCCCCGCGGCAGATCGCCAAGATTGAAGGGGCCGTATCCGGTGCGGATCAGACGATTGACCTGCAAGCCGAGATGTTCGAGCACATTGCGAACTTCACGATTCTTACCTTCGGTGATTGTCATTTCGACCCAGAGATTGCGGCCAGCCGACCGCTCCAGATTGGCATTGATCGGGCCATAGCGAACGCCATCGATTTCGATCCCGTCCATCAGGCCTTCAAGCTGTTCCTGCGATACGGCTCCGAATGCGCGGGCGCGGTAGGTGCGGGGAACCTCGGTCGCGGGCAGTTCCATGGTGCGTTTGAGACCGCCATCGTTTGTCAGCAGCAGCAGGCCTTCGGTGTTCATATCAAGCCGCCCGATCGGCATAAGCCGCGGCGTATCCTTGGGCAGAGCGTTGCGCAGCGCGGTGTATATCGTCGGCCGGCCAGCAGGATCGCGTTCGGCGGTGATGAGCCCGGTTGGCTTGTGGAACGCGAACAGGCGCGTGGCTTCAGCGGCGGCAACCGGATTGCCATCAACGGTCACGCCTCGCAAACTGGCAAGAATGGTTGCCGGCGTATGCAGCACCTTGCCATCCAGCGCCACGCGGCCTTCTGCAATCATCCGTTCGATCTCGCGCCGGCTGGCGATACCGGCACGGGCAAGCAATTTGGCGATACGGTCGCCTTCGGGGCGTCCTTCGGAACGGGGGGGCTGGGTGGGCATGGCGCGCGCCTAGGGCCTCAAGGAGCCGCCCGCAAGGCTTCGCGCACGATCTGGTCAAACCGTGCGATCCCACCTTCAAGCGTGCCCAGCGTAAGATGGTCGATCGCCCCTGACGAAAGGCCTTGCTGACCCAGTTCGGCCGCGCGGAAATCTTCCGAAGCGAACACCCCGCCGTCCAGCAGATTCCAGCTCTTTTCCCAATGGGCCAGCGCCTTTTGCGTGGTGGGCGCTTCGGGAATCAGCATGAAATCTTCGACCAGCGTGCAATCAGCCGCCTGGGGCATCAGCACCATGACATTGATGTAATCGGGACTGGGAACGATGATCGTGGCAGGCAAAAGCTGGTAGGCGAATGTAACCACGCGCCGCAGCGCAGCCATATCGTTCAGATCGACGGTCTCCATCTCCTCCAACCGGCCCACCGCTGAACGCTGATGCGGGCCGATCTGATCGCCTGCAGTGATACCGTCCTTGAAGAACGGCCCGATGGTAGCGGCGTGCAACCGGGTGACGTGATAGCTTTCAAGGAAGGCATCCATGATAAGCTTCCAGTTGCCTTTGACCGTGTGGGTCTTGCGCCGGAACAGGTGGGCGCTGCCAAGCCCGAAGGCGTCAAGATCAGCGCCCAACCGTTCGGCATCGCAAAAATCAGCCTGTCCGATGGGGGCAAACCAGATCAGCCCGCCCTCTTCCCGACTGGGTAGTTCCACCAGCCCGAAATCGGCCTTGTCCAGACCGGGAAAGGTTTCAGGGCGGGGCAGTGCAAGCAGACCGCCATCGAGCCGGTACGTCCAGGCATGGTAGGGGCAGACCAGCCGCTTGGCGCATTGCACATCATTACCTTCGACCAGCCGCGTGCCGCGGTGACGGCACACGTTAAGGAAGACATGGACGCGGCCCACATTGTCACGGGTTACAAGCGGCGGACGGCCCGTGGCATCGTGCGGCACCGCCATTCCAGCGTCGGGCAGCAAGGCGGAAGGGCACAGCACCTGCGGCAAGCGATCAAACAGCGCCGCCCTTTCGGCTGCGAAATGATCGGGGCAGATGTAATTGCGCGCCGGGATCGTCTGGATACCGCCTGCCTGCTTGGCGACACCGCCGCGGATCGCTTCGGCCAGCGCCAATTGGCCCGCCGTGGGGCGCAAGCTGGGGACAGTGGTTTCAACTCGGTTCATGCTCTCTTCCCCAAACCTCTGCAGCGCGGCTAGTGTCGCAGACTTTGGCGCCAACGAAAAGGACGCTGCTTGATGGCCGAACACACTGGGACGAAAGGCAAGCCCGGCTGGCGCACGCTGATGGGCGCGCTGCGCAGCCCGAAAAGCGGCTACATGCTGCTGTTCGGCTTTGCCCAGGGTCTGCCGCCCGCGCTGTTCCTCGGTACGCTTTACGCGTGGCTTTCCGAAGCGGAGGTCGATCTGGAAACGATGGGGGTCTTCTCGCTTGTCGGGCTGGCCTACGCGTTTCAGTTCCTGTGGTCGCCGTTGCTCGACAAGGTCGATATTCCGGGCCTGCGGCGGTTGGGCAAACGCAAGCAGTGGATCGCACCGATGCAGCTTGTCATCGGGATCGCGCTGGTGGTGATGAGCTTTCTTGACCCCAAGAATGCGCTCGCCTGGTTCAGCCTGCTCGCCGCCATCGGCGCCTTTGCCAGCGCCACGCAGGACATTGCCATCAACGCCTGGCGGATCGATGTGGCGGACGAGGTGGCGACGATCGATATCCTGTCGACGATCACGCAGATGGGGTTCCGTCTGGCGTCATTGGTGGGCGGGGCCATCGGCCTGATCATGGCGGATCGGTATGGCTGGCCGTTCGTCTATGTCATGTTCGGTGGGTTCATGCTGGCTATCGGCATTGCGGGCCTGTTTGCGCCCGATGCCCGCGTCACCGAAGACCGCGTAGCCAACGCGGCGGCCAATCACGACGAAGTGGCCGAACTCTACACTGTTGGCGAAGTGTCGGAAAAGGTGCGCAACCGTGCGCTGTTGGCCGTAGGGTTGTTGTGGACCTGGGCAATCGGCACGGTGGTTGTCTTCATGGTACGTTCTATGACCGAAAGCCCCGAAACGCGCCCTGACGTGACCCTGTTCACCACCACATATGGTCCGCTGATCGTGCTGGCCACGATCGTATTGCCTGCCTTCATTGCCGCGTGGGTGGTCAAACAGAAGCGCGACGGTGCAAATATCATCGCTGCCTCACCGGGCGGTCTTGCCGATCACAAGGTCAAGTTTACCGATCACCTGTACCGCGCACTGGTGCTGCCGCTGGTTGAATTCGTCAACCGGATGGGCTGGTCGCTGATGCTGGTTCTTGCGCTGGTGCTGACCTACCGGATCACAGACTCGGTCTGGGGGGTGTTCGCCTACCCGTTCTACCTTGGCGAGCTGGGCTATACCGGGGAGGAGGTGGCGTTCGCTTCCAAAATCCTCGGCATTTTTGCCATCCTGATCGGGCTGGCGCTGGGCGGGTGGCTGATTACTGTGCTCGGGCGGATGTTCATGCTGACGCTGGGCGCGGTGATCGCGGCGGCAACTAACCTGCTCTACGCCGATCTGGCGCTGGGGGGCGCCACAATGCAGGCGGCGAGCGACGCGATTGGCTTTACCTGGCTGGTAAATGTTACCGCGAACGGGCTGGCTCCGCTGTTCTTCGTTGCAGCGCCGCCTTCGGAGGGTCTGGCGCGGCTCGCATTCACGATCTTCTGGGAAAACCTCGCCATTGGGATCGCGGGGGCGGCCTATATCGCGTGGCTTTCCAGCATCGTGGCCAAACGTTACGCGGCGGTGCAGTTCGCGCTGCTGGCATCGCTGACGCTTTTGATCGGAACCTTGGGGCGCGGCGCGCTGGGGCAGATGATCGAGGACCGCGGCTATTACTTCGTCTTTATCTTCACCGCGCTGATCGGAGTGGTCGCGGTGGTGCTGTGCGCGCTGGAATGGTGGCGGCAGGCGCGCAGCGGCGCGGCGAGCGGGGTGGTGCAGCCTGACCCGGCGCTGGCGTGATCCGGCGCAGTATCGTGGGGGTGTAGCGGGACTTTCCTACATATCCCTGCGCGGGCAAACCCGCGTGCATGGCAAGCCAGTATCCCCGCCCGGTAGCCGATACAAGGGAATGGCTGGCCGGCCCGAATTTTCTCTCTCTGGACAGTGTCTCATGTGTCTCCAACACAAGAGCAGGCGGGGTGCCTAATCCGGCAACTCGTCGTTCAACCGCAGCACCTCACCCGCAAGGTAGAGCGAGCCTGCGATGAGGATGGGAAGACCGTCGTTGGGGATCATCGCCAGGGCGCTCGGCACATCGGGAGCAGGGCGGGCATCGGGGCCAAACGCGCTGGCCGGGTGCCAGTCATGCCCCGGCACGGGCACAGCCGTGACGCTCTCAAGCAGCGGCGCAAGCGGGGCTGTAAGCGCGGCGGGGTCTTTGCCTTCGATCATGCCGATCACCAGATGCAGGCGCTCGTGTTGGAAGTGCGCGGCCAGCATTGCGCCAGCCTGCGGGTTGTGCCCGCCGTCCAGCCACACGGTCCGCGCGCCGACCAGCGGTCCTGGCTTCAGGCGCTGCATCCGCGCAGGCCAGTGGGCGCTGCGGACGCCTGCAAGGATCGCGTTGTCGGATACAGGAATGCGTGCCTGCGCCCGGAGCATGGCAGCGGCGAGACCGGCGTTCATCATCTGATGTTCGCCGACAAGCGAAGGTGGGGGAAGGTTCAACTCGCCCCGATCGTCTTCCAGAAACCCGCTATGCGCACCGATGTACCAGTGCTTGTTGTAAGCAAAGATTATGGCGCCAACTCGCTCTGCCGCGCGCGCGATTTCGACATTCGGCTTGTCGCCGTTGTTCATGGCGACCAGCGGCACGCCTTTCTTCGCAATTCCCGCCTTCTCGAAGGCGATCCGTGCCATCGGCTCTGTCGGCACGCCATCTTCGGGCGCGAGCAGGAAGCGTTCGTGATCGAGGCCGAGCGCGGCGATCCCGCAAGCCGCCAGCGCCACGGGCTCGAGCACGTTGGTCGCATCGAAGCGCCCGCCCATGCCGACTTCGACAACGCAGGCATCCGCAGGCGTGCGGCTGAAGGCGAGAAAGGCAGCAGCGATGGTGACTTCGAAGAAGCTGGGGCTGAGGTCTTCCCCGGCGTGCAGCACCCCTTCAAGGGTCGCGGCGAGCTCAGCGTCCGATATCAGCTCCCCCGCCAGCCGAATACGCTCGTTGTAGCGCACCAGATGGGGGCTGGTGGTAACATGGACCTTGTATCCCTCAGCCTCCAGCATCGCCCGCAGGAAAGCGCAGGTCGATCCCTTGCCGTTTGTGCCGGCGACATGGAACACGGGCGGCAGCTTGCGGTGCGGATTGCCGAGGCGCTCCATCAGCGCTCGGATCGTCTCCAGCCCCAGCCTTCCTTGCGGCAGGCTCAGCGCGGCAAGACGATCAAGCTGCGCCTGCACACGCGGGTCGTCCGACCGACCGAAATCGCGCATCGCGCGTTATGCCGCCTTTACCGGCTGAAGATAATCGAGCACCTGCGCAAGCGTCGCCCGCAGATCGCGGCGATGAACGACCATGTCGACCATGCCATGCTTGTGCAGATATTCAGCGCGCTGGAACCCGTCGGGCAGCTGTTCGCGGATCGTGTCCTGAATGACGCGCTGGCCCGCAAAGCCGATCAGCGCGCCAGGTTCGGCAATGTGGATATCGCCCAGCATCGCGTAGCTGGCTGTCACGCCGCCAGTGGTCGGGTCGGTCAGCACGACGATATAGGGCAGTCCTGCCTGCTTCAGCCGACGGGTCATGACGGTAGCGCGCGGCATCTGCATCAGCGACAGGATGCCTTCCTGCATCCGCGCACCGCCCGCCGCCGTCACCACGACATAGGCGCAGCCACGATCCAGCGCCTTTTGCGCGCCTTCGCAGAACGCCTGCCCCACGGCCATCCCCATCGATCCGCCCATGAAGCCGAAATCCTGCACCCCCACAACGGCAGGCCGCGTGTCGATCGTGCCCGATCCGACCACAAAGGCATCCTCATGCGGGTTGGCAGCGCGTGCGGCCTTCAGGCGATCGGTGTACTTCTTGGTGTCCTTGAACTGCAGCGGGTCTTCTGTGACCTTGGGCAAGGGCAGCAATCCGAACCCGGGGTCGAGCAGCAGCGCCAGCCGGGCATCGGCGCCGATGCGGCCGTGATGTTCGCACTTCGGGCAAACCGAAAGGTTTGCCTCGTATTCCTGCACGAAGAGCATTTCCTGGCACGAAGGGCACTTGATCCACAGATCCTTTTCCGTGGAAGTCTTCTTCTCGGACGAAAAGCCCAGCGAATTGCGAACACGGGTCAACCAGCTCATTGCGCGATCTCCTGCCTGGCGGTGTGGACGGCGTCGGCGAGCGCCTTGGTCAGTTCCCCTAGCTTGGCAGGGGCTTGCGCGCCATATTCGCCGCAGATCTCCACAAGTGCACTGCCGACCACGACGCCGTCGGCCACCTTGGCGATGGCAGCAGCCTGTTCGGGGGTGCGCACGCCAAAGCCGACGGCGATGGGGAGATCGGTAGATTGCTTCAATCGTGCCACGGCTTCCTCGATGCTGGACTGCACTGCCTGTTGTTTGCCGGTGATCCCGGCGACCGAGACGTAATAGATGAACCCGGCCGAGCCTTCGAGCACCTGTGGCAGGCGCGCAGCATCGGTCGTCGGGGTAGCCAGGCGGATCGGGGCGATGCCATGAGCGCGCAGCGCCGGGCCGAGCGCGTCGTCCTCCTCGGGCGGAATGTCGACGCAGATCACGCCGTCAATGCCAGCATCAGCCGCAGCTTGCGCGAACCACTCAGGCCCGCGCCGCACCATCGGGTTGGCATAGCCCATCAGCACCAGCGGCACATCGGGGTGCCGGGCGCGGAAGTCGGTGGCGTAGCGCAGCACATCGGCGGTGGTGGTGCCCGCGCCCAGCGAGCGCAGATTGGCGCTCTGGATCGCGGGCCCATCGGCCATCGGATCGGTAAAGGGCATGCCCAGCTCGATCACATCCGCGCCGCCTTCGACCAGCGCATCGAGATTGGCCGCGGTGTCGCCATCGCCTGCGGTGATGAAGCAGACGAGCGCGGGGCGGGGCTGGCCGAAAGCCGAAGCGAAGCGGCTCACAGTTCGACCCCCAGACGCTCCGCAACGGTGAAGATGTCCTTGTCGCCGCGGCCGCACAGGTTGGCGAGGATGATGCTGTCCTTGGGCATCGTCGGCGCGATCTTGCTGACGGCGGCGATCGCGTGAGCGGGCTCCAGCGCAGGGATGATGCCTTCGGTGCGGCACAGCAGCTTGAAGCCTTCGAGCGCCTCGTCATCAGTGACAGCGGTGTAATCGACGCGGCCCGATTCCTTGAGCCATGCGTGTTCGGGGCCGATGCCGGGGTAGTCGAGCCCGGCGCTGATCGAGTGGCCTTCGGTGATCTGGCCGTCCTCGTCCTGCAGCAGGTAAGTGCGGTTGCCGTGGAGCACACCGGGCGTGCCGCCGAGCAGGCTGGCAGCGTGCTCGTTACCGTCGAGGCCGTGGCCTGCCGCTTCGACGCCGAGCATCTTCACGGATGCATCGTCGAGGAAGGGATGGAACAGCCCCAGCGCATTCGATCCGCCGCCGATGCAGGCGACCAGCATGTCGGGCAGGCGGCCAACGCGGCTCAGCATCTGCGCGCGCGCTTCCTTGCCGATCACGCTCTGGAAATCGCGCACCATCTCGGGGTAGGGGTGCGGGCCGGCAGCGGTGCCGATGATGTAGAAGGTGTCATGGACGTTGGCGACCCAGTCGCGCAGGCCCTCGTTCATCGCGTCCTTCAGCGTTGCGCCGCCGCTGGTCACGGGGATCACTTCCGCGCCCAAGAGCTTCATCCGGAACACGTTGGGCGATTGGCGCGCCACGTCCTCGGCGCCCATGTAGATCACGC
Source organism: Erythrobacter sp. R86502 (assembly GCF_042466465.1). NCBI lineage: Bacteria > Pseudomonadati > Pseudomonadota > Alphaproteobacteria > Sphingomonadales > Erythrobacteraceae > Erythrobacter > Erythrobacter sp. R86502. Next base: position 668,896 of record NZ_JAXHCJ010000001.1, read on the forward strand.
AAGGCAGGCCAAAGCGCGCGCACACCGTGGCGGTGGCGACCCCGTGCTGCCCCGCGCCGGTTTCGGCGATGATGCGGGTCTTGCCCATCCGCATCGCGAGCAGGATCTGCCCGATGCAATTGTTGATCTTGTGCGCGCCGGTGTGATTGAGCTCGTCGCGCTTGAACCACACCTGCGCGCCGCCCAATTCCTCGGTGAGGCGCGGCGCGAAATAGAGCGGGCTGGGGCGGCCCACGTAATGCTCAAGCAGGTCGTCGAATTCGGCCTGAAACGCCGGATCGGCCTGCGCGGCGCGATATTCGCGCTCGAGATCGAGCACCAACGGCATCAGCGTTTCAGCAACATAGCGCCCGCCGAACTGGCCGAAATGGCCGCGCTCGTCGGGCTGGTTGCGGAAGGAATTGGGGGTTGTGTTCATGGGATTGTTCATACCCGGGCCGCTTTGCAGAAGGCAGCGATTTTGTCCACGTCCTTGATGCCGGGCGCTCTTTCTACACCTGACGATGTGTCGACGAGGGGCGCACCGGTGAGGCGAATGGCCTCGGCGACATTGGCAGGCGTCAGTCCGCCCGCCAGTCCCCACGGTGTCGGCGACTTGTAAGCGCGCAGCACGTTCCAGTCGAAACGCGTGCCATTGCCGCCGGGCAGGCCGCTGGCGGGCGCATCGAACAGCAACCGGTCTGCAGCGCCATTGAAGCGAGCGGCCGCAGTCAACGAATCCACGCTTGTCACGCCCAATGCGCGCCAAGCTTCAATCCCCGTTTCGGACCGAAAGCGGGCAAGGGTTTCAGGGGTCTCGTCGCCGTGGAACTGCACAACGTCCGGGCGCACTTCACGCACGGCGTGCGCAAGCGTCGTGGCAGCCATATTGACGATCAACAGCACCACCTTGACCTGCGGCGGCACCAGTCCGCGCAGCCGCGATGCCTGGGCGATACTCAGATGACGCGGGCTCTTTTCGAAATGCACAAGTCCGACGTAATCCGCCCGCGCTTTCGCAGCCGCAGCAAGGGTTTCAGGCGTGGAAAGCCCGCAGATTTTCACGAGGGTGCCGGTCATCAAGCCGCCCTAGGCCGGGGCGAGCGGTTTTTCCAGCACCGTGAAAGTGATTGGCGGATTGCGGGCAACCGGGAAAGGGCGCGTTTCGCCCGTGCGCAGATAGCCTCGCCGCTCGTACCATGTGATCAGGCTTTCCCGGCTGTCGATCACAGTCATTTCCATGCGTGTGATCCCGATCGTGCGCCCACGATCCTCTGCCGCATCAAGCAGCCGCCGTCCAAACCCGCCCGATTGCAAGGCAGGGGCAACGCACAACATGCCAAGATAGCCGCGGGCGTTATCGATCCGTGTCACGGCGACGCACCCCATCAGGTTATCACCGCCTGCCGCACGTGATGATCGCGCAATCAGAATGGTGACCGCACGATCGTTCAACAGCGCATCGAGTTCATGTGCCGCGATGCGTTCATCATCGAGAATGTCAGCTTCGTGGTTCCAACCAGCCCGCGCCGAATCGCCGCGATAGGCAGCTTCCAGCAGGGCTTTCAGCGCCGGGGCGTCTGCGGGTTCTGCGATGGTGATGGTGAGGGTATCAATCATGGCTGGTCGTTCTGAATAAGGCGCAGCAGCGTTCCGTCGGGATCGACAAGATACGCAATTGTAAGCCCGCTCGGCTCGGGCGCCGCGGGATGATAGCGTGGGATGCCGGATCGGGCATTGGGCACACCGCTCGCCTCCACGGCGCGCATCATCGCAGCCAAATCGTCCAACCGCAGGCAGCAGCTGAAGGACGAGGCATAGGGGTCTAGATCGGGGTAGGGAAAGAATTCGATCAGGGCGTGGCCCCGTGACAGGATCATCCAACCAGCAGAGCGATAATCCTCTTCGAAGCCCAGCATCGCATAAAAGGCCGACGTCGCGGCAAAATCGCGTGAGGGAAGGTTGGGGGTCGCGGTATCCAACCCGGGCGCCTTCTTAAAGCGTGGCTTCGATTGCGCGGGCCGCCGCCTCAGGGTCATCGGCCCGGCTGATCGGCCGACCGATAACCAGTACGCTGGCACCATTGTCACGGGCCTGCCGGGGGGTGACGACGCGCTTCTGATCGCCGGTGCCGCCCCCGTTCCGGGCGCCAGTTGGTCGCAGGCCTGGAACGACGAAATAACCGTCCTTCCAAGCTTTCTTGACCATGCCGACCTCGTGGCCAGAACATACAATTCCATCGAGCCCTGCTTCATGCGCTAGTTCGGCCAGACGCATTACCTGTGTTTCGGCGCTGCCATAAACCCCGGTGGCCGAAAGATCGGCCGCATCAAGGCTGGTCAGCATCGTGACGGCCACCACCTTGCACCCTTCGGCTGCGGCGGCCTTGGCGTCTTCCAGCATCGCGCGTCCACCGCTGGCGTGAACGGTGACAATGGCGGGCTCGTAGACGTGGATCGCCTGCATCGCCTTTGCGACCGTGTTGGGAATGTCATGAAATTTAAGGTCGAGGAAAATCGGCAGACCCAGATGTGCAATTTCATGTACGCCATGTGCGCCGTGGGCACAGAAAAATTCCAGACCGAGCTTCACGCCGCCAATGTGCGCCTTGACCTTTTCGACCAGCGCCTTGGCCGGTTCGAGGCTGGGCACATCAAGCGCCAGATAGATCGGATTGCTCATTGGCTTGCGCTTCCTTCTGTATTTACCAACGGCGCATCAAATGGATCGACGGTTTGTCCCGGTGTTGTAGCAGCCTTTTCCACAGGGTTGTCCACCCCGGTCACAGTGGTGGGCTGCGTATCGCGCTGGCGCACCATGGCAGCATTCTTCAGCGACGCCTCGAGTGCGCGTATCCGACGGTTCTGGCTCCAAACGACGCTGCGATGCAGCGCCCACATTGGCAGAAATCCTGCGAGAAAGGCCAATAGGGCCAAAACTGGAACCTTGGTTTCCAACACCAGATTTTGCCACAACGTCAGCTCGACCGGCTGCCAATTGTAGATCGCAAAGATCAAGAAGCCCAAGGCCGCCAGGATCAAAAGGATGGTGCGAAGGATTTTCACGAGAACTGCCTCTTCCGATGGCCTGTGCGGATCGCGAATCTAAGCTATTCGCCCGCCGAGTCCAGCATCGCTGCCTTTATGCAAAGACCCGCGCGAAGATCGTGTCGACGTGCTTGAAGTGATAACCCAGATCGAACAGCTGATCGAGCGCATCAGGTGCCAAGCGCGCCGTTACGTCAGCGTCTGCCTTCAACAGATCGAGCAGGTTGAGTGCGCCATCCGCTTCCCATACCTTCATCGCATTGCGTTGTACCAGACGATAGGAATCATCGCGGGTCAGGCCAGCCTGAGTCAGCGCCAGCAAAACTCGTTGGGAGTGGATAAGGCCGCCCATCCGGTTGAGGTTCTTTTCCATCCGTGCGGGATAGACCAACAGTTTTTCCACAACGCCAGTCAACCGCGCGAGCGCGAAATCGAGCGTTATGGTCGCATCGGGCCCGATGTACCGTTCTACCGAAGAATGCGAAATATCACGTTCATGCCAGAGCGCCACGTTCTCCAGCGCGGGCGTAACGGCAGACCGTACCACGCGGGCAAGGCCGGTGAGATTTTCGGTGAGGATCGGGTTGCGCTTGTGCGGCATTGCGCTCGATCCCTTCTGGCCGGGCGAGAAATATTCTTCCGCCTCTAGCACCTCGGTGCGTTGCAGGTGCCGCACTTCGATGGCCAGGCGTTCGACCGAACTGGCGATCACGCCGAGCGTCGCAAAGAACATCGCATGGCGATCGCGCGGGATCACCTGCGTGGAGACCGGCTCGACCGCCAGACCGAGCTTTTCGGCGACGTATTCCTCGACCTGCGGATCGACGTTGGCAAAGGTGCCGACAGCGCCGCTGATCGCGCAGGTGGCGATTTCTGCACGTGCCGCCAGCAGCCGGGTCCGACAGCGATCGAACTCGGCGTAGGCCTGCGCCATCTTCAGTCCAAAGGTTACGGGCTCTGCATGAATGCCGTGGCTGCGCCCCATGGTGGGCGTGTATTTGTGTTCCTCGGCCCGCGTCTTGATGGCGGCGAGCAGCGCATCGAGATCGGCCATCAGAATATCGCTTGCCCGGGCCAACTGCACAGAAAGCGTGGTGTCGAGAACATCCGAAGAAGTCATGCCCTGATGCATGAAGCGCGCCTCTTCGCCCACCTGCTGCGCGACCCAGTCGAGGAAGGCGATAACATCATGCTTGGTCACAGCCTCGATGGCATCGATCGCGGCGACATCGATGGCCGGATTGGTTGCCCACCAATCCCAAAGCGCCTTGGCCGCTGATTGCGGCACCACGCCCAGGTCAGCGAGTTTTTGCGTAGCGTGCGCCTCGATCTCGAACCAGATGCGATATTTCGCTTCCGGTTCCCACAAGGCGGTCATTTGCGGTCGGGCGTAACGGGGGACCATCGGGCGGCTCCGGATGAGAGGGCGAATATGGTGCGCGGGCTAGGCGGGGCGGGCGCGGATGGCAAGAGCGCTAGATTAGTCCTCTGGTCCGCAAGCTTGTGTGACCTTCACGTCCGATGATGACATGATCATGCACAGTCACACCCATATACCGCCCTGCTTCGGCGATGCGCTGGGTGATCTGAATATCGGCGCGGCTGGGTTCGGGCGATCCGCTGGGATGGTTGTGGACGAGGATCATCGCGGATGCGCCCACATCCATGGCGCGGCGGATGACCTCGCGTGGGTGAATTGCCGCCTCGTCAATCGAACCATCGCCCACATGATGATCCTCAATCAGACGGTTCTTGGTGTCGAGATACAGCACGCGCACCCGTTCAACGGTCAGGTGGGCCATATCTGTGGTGAGATAGTCGATCAGCGCCTGCCAGCTTCCCAGAACCGGCTTCCCCATGATTTCACCCCGCGCCATCCTGCGGGCGGCAAGCGCGACGGCTTTAAGCGCGGCAGCGCTGTTTTCCCCCACCCCCTTAACGCGTTGCAAGGCCCTGGGGTCTGCATTGAGCACCGCGGCGAGGCTGCCATATTGCGCGAGCAGCGCCTTGGCGATGGGTTTGGTGTTGCCGCGCGGGATTGCTGCAAACAGCAGGTATTCCAGCACCTCGTAATCTGCGAGCGCTTCGGCGCCGCCGGTCAACAGCCGATGCCGAAGGCGTGCGCGGTGCCCGTCTCCTGCGGCTTTTCCGGCATCGAAATCGGGCACGACGCCATCGAGAAAATCGAAACTGTCTTCAGCTTCCGGCAATCGCGCCCCCCGGAATAGCGTTGCACATCGTGCCTCATTGCCTTTGGACGATGATGCGCGCAAGGGTTGGAGACAATGCCGGTGTCGGATGCGCAGCCAATGGACGAGCCGGAAGGCAGTAGCACGCAGCGGTTGGCTCCGCGTCGGCGGCGCCAACGAATCGCGTTGGGAATGGCTGCGGTCGTTTCGCTGGCCGTTGGTTCCGCCTGGATCAGCCGGGAGCGAATCGCGGGCAACGCGATCGACAACTATCTGCAAGCAAACGGCGTTGCGGCGCGGTACGATATTGTCACAATTGGCCCGCAGTCGCAGATCGTTGAAAACTTTGTCGTCGGTGATCCGGCACGGCCCGATCTGGTGATCCGCCGCCTTGTCGTCGAAACCGGTGTCGGCTGGGCCGGGCCCGAGGTGCGGCGCGTGCGCGTGGAAGGGGCGCGTGTCTTTGCGAAGATGAGCGGCGGTCACGTCAGTTTCGGCGCGCTCGATCCGCTGGTGTTCTCGGGCGCTGACGCACCCCCGGCGCTGCCTGCAATAAATGTGACAATCGTCGATGCCCGCGCATTGGTCGAAAGTGATTACGGCCGTATCGGCGTCTCGCTTGCGGGTGAGGGGCAGATAGACGATGGATTTGCCGGAACCCTCGCGGTTGTGGCGCCCGGAATTGGTACGGCAGGCTGCCGGGCCCGGTCGGCCACTATGTTCGGCACTCTTACCACCAACGAAGGTGCGCCCGCGATTGATGGCCCGTTAAGGCTGCGCGACGTGGCCTGCGGAGATGCCGAGCTGGAACGGGCGGACATTGGTGCGCTGGTGAGCCTGAACCGCGATTTTTCCGCAGCCGAAGCCGATTTGCGACTGACAGGCAAAGCCATGTCCTTCAGCCAGTTTTCGGGGACCAGTCTGTCGGGTACAGCGCGGGTGAACTGGGCAGCGGATCGGCTTGCGATCGGGCATAATCTGACCATCACAGCGATTGCCAGCCCGCATGGACGTCTGGAAAAACTGGGTGCCGAGGGCCGGTGGCGGGGATCAGTCGATGGGGACAGCGGGCAGTGGGAAGGCGCGTTGCGCGGCTCCCGGCTTGATACTGGCAGGGCAATAGCACCCCGGTTGGACAACGCCGTGCGCGGTGCTGAAGGCACGCTGTTCGCACCGCTGCTGGCGCGCGTACAAAGCGCCATGCAGCGGTCGCTTGTTGCTGCCGATTTTCGTGCAGAGGGCATTGTTCGACACAAGGGGGCAACCGCATCTCTGATCGTGCCGGATGCCAGCCTGCTGTCTCGCAATGGTGTGAAGGTGGCCGCGCTGTCGCGTTTCGGTGCCAATCTCAGCGCCCGGGGTCTGTCAGGTCTGGGGGGCAATATTTTGGTGGGCGGGGAAGGGCTACCTGATATCAACGGCCGGATCGAACAGCGGCGCGGCGGCGACTGGACGCTGCGCGCTGCCATGGCCGACTATGCCGCGGGAGCGAATCGCCTCGCCATTCCGCGATTAACGCTGCAAGGTTCAGCATCCGGCGCCGTTGCCTTTGAAGGATTGGCTCAGGCGAGCGGGGCGCTGCCTGGAGGCGGTGTCACCGATCTGACTGTGCCTTTGCAAGGAACCTGGAGCGATTCACGCGGTCTTGCACTTGGGCTGCGATGCACGCCGGTTCGCTTTGAACGTATGGTACTATCCGGCCTGTCGCTGGACGGGCAAAGCATCACGCTGTGTCCTGAAGGCACGGCCCCGCTTCTGGCTTATGACGAGGCGCTGAAGCTAGCTGCGCGAACAGGGCCATTGAACTTTGCAGGCATGCTGGGCGAAAATCCCGCAAGTCTTTCTGCAAAAGCGGTGACGTTACGCTACCCGCAGCCATTCGTGATTGACGATTGGAAAGCGACAATCGGCGCGGGCGACAATGAAGTACGCCTGTCCGGCGTTGCACTTGAAGGCAGCCTCGCGGGTGAACCTGCCGGCACCTTTAACGGGGGAAGGGCACGGCTGGCCGCAGTGCCTCTCGATCTGGCCGCCATTACAGGAGACTGGCGATATTCCCATGGGGTTCTTCAGATCGCGAATGCCGCCTTTGTCCTGTCAGATCGGCCCGCACAGGGTGAAGCGCGATTTTTCCCCCTAAAGGCAAATGGGGCTAGCCTGACTTTCGCAGACAATCGCATCGCAGCCGCCGCCACGCTTGTACACCAGCCATCGGATCGGCGCGTGGCGCAGCTCGACATCACGCATGATCTTGGCACTGCCGCGGGCGGGGCGCGACTTTCTGTTCCCGGCCTGCTGTTCGACAAGGTATTTCAGCCCGATGATCTGACACCGCTGACTAAGGGCGTGATCGCCCTTGCAGATGGCACAATCACAGGCGCAGGCCAGATCGATTGGCAGGGGGATTCGCTGACAAGCAGCGGGACGTTTTTGTCAGACGGGTTCGATTTTGCCGCCGCGTTCGGCCCGGTGCGAGGTGTTTCGGGGGCAGTGGTTTTCACCGATCTTCTCAACCTTACCACAGCGCCCGACCAGACGCTGAAAATTGCCGCGATCAATCCCGGGGTCGAGGTTCTGGATGGCACCGTCCGGTTCGACCTGAACGACGCAACGCTACTCAATCTCAAAGATGCGCGTTTTTCCCTTATGGGCGGAACGCTGACCATGCGGCCGTTGACAATGGACTTCAGTCAGCCCGAAGCGCGCCGTTATGTGTTTGACATCACAGGGCTTGATGCCGCGCAGTTCGTTGCGCAAATGGAGCTCACCAATATCAACGCCACCGGCATTTTTGACGGCACGGTTCCAATCGTGTTCGATGCCGATGGCAATGGCCGGATCGAGGAAGGGTTGCTGACCGCGCGTGAGGGCGGGGGCAATATCGCCTATCTTGGTGAATTGACGTATGAAGATCTGGGAACGATGGGCAATTACGCGTTCTCCGCCCTGCGGTCGCTCGATTACCGCCAAATGCGCGTTGGACTGCGCGGCGATCTGGCCGGCGAGATACTTACCAATTTTGATTTCGACGGTGTGCGCCAGGGTGCCGGCGCCAGCCAGAACTTCATCACGCGGCGGTTGGCCCGATTGCCGATCCAGTTCCGCATCAACGTTCGGTCCGAATCCTTCTCGCAGTTGGCCATCATCGCCCGCGGCTATTCCGACCCGACCGCGTGGGGTGATCCCTTCGCGCTGGGGCTGGTGCGTTACGAGAACGGCAAGCTCATCATGCGAGATCGCGTCTCGCCGCGTATCGAAGGACCGCCTCCTCAGTCAGAAATACCCCGCGGCCCGTGAACCGTTCAACCTTCAGAAAGCGACCCCGTGTCATGACGACGGCGAAATTGACCCGACTGGCCACGAATGCAAAGGTAAGCCCAAGACATTTGTTCGGGCGCAAGTTTGCAGGGGGTAAGGGGATGAAGGCTTTGGCGGCGGTAGGCGTGCTGACGATGATGACTGCGGGCTGCATCAATATTCAGGCACCTGATAAGCCGATCGTCATCCAGCTCGACATCAATATCCGGGCTGAAGTGCTGTATGCCCTCGCCGAGGATGCGGCCAACACGATAGACGAGAACGCGGACATCTTCTGACCGATGTGCCGCTTCGAGGAGACATACAATGCGTAATTCAGCTCTGGCCGCCATTCTCGCCGTGACGGCGCTTGGCGCAGTGGCGACACCTGCCATGGCCCAGCGCGACCCTGCCTATGCCGCCGCCCGATCGGCGGGGAAGGTTGGCGAACAACCAGACGGTTATCTTGGCATCGTAGGCGCCGCTGACAAGGCGCTTCAGGATCTGGTTAATGATATCAATATCAAACGCCGTGCGATCTATGCCGAAAAGGCCAAGGAAAACAACGCCACGCAGGAAGCTTATGCGCTGACATCAGGGTGCCAGGCAATATCGCGGACTGTTGCAGGTGAAAAATATCGTGCGCCCGACGGCAGCTGGCAGACCCGCACATCAGGGCCGCCGATCCGCGATCCGCGCTGCCCGTAAAACCTTCGCACCTGCACAAACATGTCCCGCTCCGTGTTGACACATATTCCCCCCCCTTCTAAGGGGGCGGCGCCCTCGGCGGGCACCTCGATGCGCGTGTCTGGGCCTTGGTTTACTGAGGATCAGATATGAGCGACGAGAAACCCGCACGAGAACCTATTCAAGAGGATGCGCGGATTGACGCGCTCGAGGCGCGGCTCCAGGCCGCACGCGAGCGTGAAGAGCAACGCAACCGGTCACAGGTCAAGGGCGCCGATGCGAATTACCGCAGCGGCAACCGCGCTCTGGCCAACCTTTTGGGTGGGATTATCGGTGGCTTGGTGATTGGTTTTGCGGTTGACGCATTGCTGGACACTGCGCCCTGGGGTCTGTTGGTTGGGCTGTTCCTTGGGACAGCGTCGGCTTTCAGGTCGATCATACAAAGTGCGAAAACGCGTCCCGAAGATGAGGCCCCGCGGCCTGACGGCAAGAGCTAGTCTCGCGCCATACCGCGACAGGCATTTGTCAGGGGCGTGTTTCATGTGAAACATTTGGGGATCTTTCGATCGTGGCAGCCGCAGAAGGCATCATGGCAGCGGAAAGAAGCGCGGCAATTGCTGTGCAGAATCTCGAAGCAGCCGAGTCCGGTAAGGTCGATCCGATGAAGCAGTTCACGATCGAACCCATTTTCGGGTCCGATTGGCAACTGGCTGACGGGATCAACATCGCCTTCACCAACTCCGCATTGTGGATGGCGATTACCGCTGTTTTGGTGTGGGTGTTCGTTGCGGGCGGCATGAAGCGCGCACTGGTCCCCGGCCGCTGGCAGATGGCGGTCGAAAGCATGACCGGTTTTATCGATGACCTGCTCGAAGCCAATGTGGGCAAGGGCGGGCGCAAATATGTGCCCTACATCTTCACCTTGTTCATGTTCATCCTGTTCGGGAACCTGCTCGGCCTGGTGCCGGTCGGCCTGATCCCAGGCATCCACGCTTTCACCTTCACCAGCCACTTCACCGTGACGGGCGTATTGGCGATCATGAGCTTCTCGATCGTGCTGATCGTCGGCTTCTGGAAGCATGGTCTGCACTTCTTCTCGCTTTTTGTTCCGGCCGGAACGCCGCTTCCGATGGTACTGTTCATCGCGCCGATCGAGCTGGTGTCGTTCATGGTGCGCCCCTTCAGTCTCGCGTTGCGACTGTTCGTTGCGATGATGGCAGGCCACGTACTGCTGAAAGTTCTGGCGAGCTTCGTGATCGCTGGCGGCACGGGCGGTATTGGCACCGGCGTTCTTGTCGGCGTTCCCAGCTTTATCCTGATGGTGGCGATCAGCGCGCTGGAAATTCTTGTGGCCGGAATTCAGGCCTACGTGTTTGCGCTGTTGACGTCGCTTTACATCAACGACGCGGAAAACCTTCACTGAGGCGCCATCGCGGCACCTTTTGACAATACCCACCAACATACAGATTTTCTTCAAGGAGTTTATAATCATGGACGCTACTGCTGCAGCTCTTCTCGGTGCCGGTCTCGCGGCGATCGGTGCCGGTCTGGCCGCGCTCGGCGTGGGCAACGTGTTCGCTTCGTTCCTCGAAGGCGCGCTGCGTAACCCGGGTGCTGCCGACGGCCAGCAGGGCCGCCTGTTCATCGGCTTTGCAGCCGCCGAACTTCTCGGCCTGCTCGCCTTCGTGATCGCGGTTCTGCTGATCTTCCGTTAAGTACGACATGCAATTTGCCGGGCGAGTGTGGGACGATGTCCCATCCCCGTCCGGCGGATTGAACCACTGGCGCTCCGGCTAAAGGTCAACGATGCCTCAGATCGAACAAATCGCTGCAACATTGTCGAGCCAGGTGTTCTGGCTGCTGGTCTTCTTCGGCCTCACCTTTGTCCTTGTGGGCATGGGTATGGTGCCTAAGGTTCTCGGTACGGTCGACCTGCGTGACAAGCAGATCGCTGATGACATCGCAGCGGCGCAGGCGGCGCGCGATCAGGCCACCAGCGAAGAAGACGCCTGGCGTAAGCGTGAAAACGCTAACCGTGCGGCGGCTCAGGCCGTTATCGGTCAGGCCAAAGACAAGGCGAACGCCGCAAGCGGTGTCAAGCTGGCCGAATCGCAGGTCCGGCTTGATGAACGTCTGGCGCAGGCTGAAACTGCTATCGCCGCTGCGCGTAACAGCGCGATGGCCGAAATCGAAGCGGTCGCAGCTGATGCGGCGCGTGACATCGTGGCGCGTGTGGCCGGAGCCGAAGTCGAACCCGCCGCTGCAGAAGCGGCGGTCAAGGAGGTGATGGCGCATGGCTGACGTTCTGTTGTTGCTGGCTGCCGGGGCCGAAGGTCATTCCGAACCTGGTGTGCTTGGGCTCGATTCGTATCAGTGGGTCGCCTTGGCGATGGCCGTGCTGATTGCCGTATTCGTATGGAAGAAGGTGCCCGGCATCATCGCGGGCGGGCTTGACGCCCGCATCGCCGCCATTCGAACCGCCCTAGACGAAGCCAAGGCCTTGCGGTTAGAAGCCGAAGCGTTGCGTGCAGAATATGCGGCCAAGATTGCAGCATCCGAGAAAGATGCAGAGGCAATGCTGGCCGGCGCCCGCGAAGAAGCCGACGCGCTTCTCGCCAAGGCTGAAGCTGACAGCGAAGTGATGGTTGCCCGTCGTCAGCGTATGGCGGAAGACAAGATCGCTGCTGCTGAACGTGCTGCCATCGCAGAAGTCAAAGCCCGCGCTGTCACCGCCGCTGCTGCCGCATCGCGCAAGCTGATTGCGGAACGTCATGACACCACTGCAGACTGCAAGCTGGCAGACGAGGTCATCGCCTCACTGTAAAGCGGCTTGATCGATCAATTTTTAAAGGGCGGTCCTGTGGGCCGCCCTTTTCGTTTGTTTGCCGCTCGCCGCAAACATCAGCCATTCTGACTGGTTCAATGCAACATCCTGCGGTTTGGCAAGTTGGGGTTTTGAACAAGGAGCCCATTCATGAAATTGACCGCCTGTGCCATCAATTGTTCGCTTGCGCCTTCGGGTGCCCGCGAAAGCTCAACCGATGCGATGATCGCCGTGTTGCGGGACGCCTTTTTAGAACATGATGTGACGGTGGGCGACCCGATCCGTATAGCAGATCATAACGTGAAGCCGGGGGTGACGTCGGACGAAGGGGAAGGCGATGACTGGCCCAGGATTCGCAAGCAAATCCTAGCTGCTGATATCCTCGTGTTCGGCACGCCGATCTGGATGGGGCAGTCGTCGTCGATTGCACGGCGTGTCTGCGAACGGATGGATGCCTTCCTTTCCGAAACTGATGATAAGGGCCGAATGCCGAGCTACGGCAAGGTCGCGGTAGCCGCGATTGTCGGCAACGAAGACGGCGCGCACTGGGCGTCTTCGCAATTGTTCCAGTCTTTAAACGATACCGGCTGGACGATCCCAGCTGTAGCTGCGTGTTATTGGGTAGGTGAGGCGATGGGATCGAAAGATTTCAAGGATTTCCACAAAACCCCCGATAAGGTCAGAGACACTGCGGCGATGGTCGCGGGCAATGCTGCCCACCTCGCCAAGCTTCTCAAAGATGCACCTTACCCGGGCTGAAAGACAACCTTTCCGACCAGTTCTCTGTTCGTCATGGCGTCGAACCCTTCACGCCAGCGGGACAGCGGCAAAACCCGGTCAATAGCCGGCGTAATTGCCTCACGTTCGGCCAATAGACGTATGGCACGCTGGATGGCAGCGCCCCGTTCCGGCAGGCGCCGCGCGTATTCTCCAGCTCGCAGCCCAATGATGCCAAAACCTTTGATCAGCGGAATATTGGTCGACACGTCAGCGATCCGACCCGATGCGAACCCGACCACAATCAGTTTTCCACCAAATGCGACGCAGCGCGTGGATTCATCAAATATATCGCCGCCGACAGGATCGAAAACGATGTTAACGAGGGTTCCATCGGTCAGCTGTGCGACTTCTTCTCGAAATCGCCCCGCGGCCGTTATCACTGACAGGGGACGGGCCAGGCTATGGACTTTCTCGGCAATAGCCGCCTTTTTCGCATCCGATCCGGTAGTGGCGATGACTTTAGCTCCCAATGCCAAAGCCAAGTCACAGGCTGCAAGGCCGACACCACCGCTTGCACCGTGGACGAGAACCCATTGGCCCTCCTGCAATCCGCCCAATTCTACCAGCCCCGTAAAGGCGGTTGAATAGGCCGCGCCCATCGCTGCGGCGGCAGGAAAGTCCATACCCTTCGGCATCAGTGAAAGCTTGCTGGCCGGAACGCTGGCGAATTCTGCAAAGGCACCTGTCTTGTTGCCGCCCATCACCCGGTCACCCAGCTTGAAGCCGCTGTGCTTGTCGGCGTCGATGACTTCCCCTGCAAATTCGAGCCCGCTGGTGAAAGGAGGCTCGGGTTTGAACTGGTAATCACCCCGCGTCATCAACACGTCGGGGAAGTTCAATGAAGCAGCCTGGATGCGCACCAGCACTTCGTCCGGAGCGCGGCGCGGCACTGCTACATCAATGAGGGCTACTCCGGACAGATCCGCCGAAAGACGATCGACCCGAAGCGCCTGCATCGGGTTAGAAGTTGTCCTTTGCCGCGCGAAGGGCTGCAAAGGTTTCGTAAGGTTCGCTGCCGCCCCAGCGTTCCATCAGCTCCGGATCGTCGGCCCGCAGGAAGGGGTTGGTGGCGAGCTCGCGATCGAGCCGCGTGGGAACCGTCGGCTCGTCCCTGGCCCGTTTGGCAGCGATCTCGTCAGCGTAGGCTTTCAGCGCGACATTCTCCGGATCAGCGTGAAGCGCGAACTTCGCGTTGGATGCAGTGTATTCGTGGGCGCAATACAGCAGAGTCTGGGGCGGGAGCGCCTTGATCCGGCTGAGGCTTTCCCAGAACTGTCGGGGTTCGCCTTCGAACATCCTGCCGCATCCCAAGGCAAATACCGCATCGCCAACAAATGCCAACTCGGCCGAAGGCAGGTGGAAAGCGATATGGCCGTTTGTATGTCCTGAAACATCGAAGACGCGCGCTTCGACATCACCCAGCTTGACCGTATCGCCATCAGCAATCACGCGGTCGACGGGGAACCTGCCTTCCAGTTCGGCCGGTCCGGTAATAGTGCAGCCGGTTTCTTCCTGGATCAATGAATTTCCGCCCGCGTGATCGGGGTGCCAGTGAGTGTTCCAGATCTGGGTGATCTTCCACCCCTTCATCGCGGCTTCAAGCAGGTAGGCCTTGCCATCAGGTGTGTCGATCGCGACCGTTTCGTGACTGTCGGTGTCGTGGACGAGGAAGCCGTAGTTGTCGCTAAGGCACGGGAACAGGTGAACATGAATCATGCCCGCACCTTAGAGGCGGATTGCCGATGTGGAAAGGCCCGCCTGCTCTGGTGAGCGGGCGGGCCTCTCAGACTGCCGAAACGCCAGCCCCGCAGGGCCGGCGGTTCATTGGAATCAGTCCTGGTTCTTCTTGAGCGCGGCACCAAGGATGTCGCCGAGCGATGCGCCCGAATCCGACGAGCCGAACTGTGCGACGGCTTCCTTTTCCTCGGAAATCTGACGCGCCTTGATCGAGAAGTTGGGCTTCTTCGAACGGTCGAAACCGATCACCATCGCGTCGATCTTGCTGCCAACCTGGAAGCGATCAGGACGCTGTTCGTCGCGGTCACGGCCAAGATCCGAACGCTTGATGAAGCCGGTCGCACCGTCTTCGCCAACCTGCACTTCAAGCCCGCCGTCCCGCACTTCGAGCACGGTGACAGTGACGGTCTGGTTCTTGCGCAGAGCGCCGCCGCTGGTTGCGCCTTCAGCCGAAGGCGCGCCCTTTTCAAGCTGCTTCATGCCGAGGCTGATGCGCTCCTTGTCGACATCGACATCGAGCACAATGGCCTTGACCATTTCGCCCTTGCGATGCAGCGCCAGCGCGTCTTCGCCCGAGATGCCCCAGGCGATGTCCGACATGTGCACCATGCCGTCCACGTCTCCATCGAGACCAATGAACAGACCGAATTCGGTGGCGTTCTTGACTTCGCCTTCGACTTCGGAGCCGACCGGGTGCTTCTCGGCGAACTCTTCCCAGGGGTTGCGCTGGGCCTGCTTGAGACCGAGGCTGATGCGACGCTTTTCGCTGTCGACTTCCAGCACCATCACATCGACTTCCTGCGAGGTCGACACGATCTTGCCGGGGTGGACGTTCTTCTTGGTCCAGCTCATTTCCGAAACGTGGACCAGGCCTTCGATGCCGGCTTCCAGTTCGACGAATGCGCCGTATTCGGTGATGTTCGTCACCTGACCCTGCAGCTTCATGCCAACCGGATACTTGGCGGCGACGCCATCCCACGGATCGCTCTCAAGCTGCTTCATGCCCAAGCTGATGCGCTGGGTATCGGCGTTGATGCGAACGATCTGCACGGTCACGGTGTCACCGATATTGATGACTTCGCTCGGGTGATTGACGCGCTTGTAGCTCATGTCGGTGACATGCAGCAGGCCGTCGATGCCGCCGAGATCCACGAACGCACCGTAATCGGTGATGTTCTTGACCACGCCATCGATGATCTGGCCTTCGACCAGGTCGTTGATGAGTTCGCTGCGCTGTTCGGCGCGCGTTTCTTCTAGCACGGCGCGGCGCGAAACCACGATGTTGCCGCGGCGACGATCCATCTTGAGGATCTGGAACGGCTGCGGGATATCCATCAGCGGGGTGACATCGCGCACGGGGCGGATATCGACCTGGCTGCCGGGAAGGAACGCAACGGCGCCATCGAGGTCGACGGTGAAGCCGCCCTTGACGCGGCCGAAGATGCGGCCTTCGACGCGCTTGCCTTCGCCGAATTCGTTTTCAAGCTTGTCCCACGCAGCTTCACGGCGGGCACGGTCACGCGACAGCATGGCTTCGCCATCGGCGTTTTCGACACGGTCAACGAAGACTTCGACTTCGCCGCCAACGGTCAGGCCGTGGTCGTCTTCACCGCGCGAGAATTCCTTGAGGGAGATGCGGCCTTCGCTCTTGAGGCCAACGTCGATCACGGCAAAGCCGTTTTCGATCGCGGTGACGGTGCCCTTGACGACGCGGCCTTCAAAGCCATCATCGCCGGCGCCGCCGAGCTGTTCGTTGAGAAGCGCTTCAAAATCAGCGCGGGTGGGCATTTGCGTTGCCATAGGCTCGAAAGATCCTGTTACGTTGTGCTACCGGCCACCGGTTTTTCCGGGGTCTTAAACTGCTTCCCGTGCACCATTGCGCGGGCTGGCAGGGCAAGAGGCCGACTTCCGCGCGCCGCCGTATGCGGTTGCGCGGGTTCTTCAATCAGCAAGGATTGCGTGAACGGCCGCGCGCCTAGGCGAGAGCGGCGCAAAATGCAAGGAGTTTCCCCCGTGCCCCGGCGGCGTGCAGCCGCAGATCGGGCAGGGACGCACGCGCTGTAGGAGACACATGAGACACTGTCCAGGAACACAAAATCCGATCCCGGATGCTGCCGGGCTGCATTGTGCGCCAGCAGCGGCATTACGGCAGGAAAGGGCGCGGCAGGACATGGTCTGCATGTTGCGCGGCATGGTGAAGTAGGAAAGGGCGGTTCAGGCGGTTCCTGTATGCAGCGCGACCGCTTCGATCGCGGCTTCGATGGCGGCGTCACGGCCAAAATGCGTGGTGTCGATCACCAAGGCATCGTTCGCAGCGATCAGCGGGGCATCGGCGCGTCCCATATCACGTGCGTCACGTGCGGCAATGTCACGTTCTATCGCGGCAAGCGCCACGTCGATCCCGCGGCCCGTCATTTCCAGCCAGCGCCGCCGCGCACGTTCCTGTACGCTTGCGGTGATGAACAGCTTCACATCGGCTTCGGGTGCGATGACGGTCCCGATATCGCGCCCGTCCAGAACCGCGCCGCCTTTTTGCAGGGCAAAGGCGCGTTGCCGCTGATAGAGCGCGTGGCGCACATCCGGGTGGATTGAAACCCGACTCGCAAACCCGCCAACCTCCTCAGAGCGCAGGATTTCGTCTGCAAGAAGCGCATCGGCAAAGTTACAAGCGGCAAGCGCATCGATGGGGCTATCGGGGTTGCCGCCCTGCGCGGCCACCTGCCGTCCGACAGCACGGTACAAAAGGCCCGTGTCCAGATGCGGCAGACCGAAATGCGCCGCCAACGCCTTGGCAATTGTGCCCTTGCCGCTCGCCGTGGGGCCATCGACCGCGATAATCACAAGACTATCCTTTTACAGGTAACCTGGCCGCAAAAGTGGGGGCTGGGCCGGGAATTGCTGCGGTCAGCCATTGCGACCGTGCCGAACCCGGAGGCCGGGGGTGCGGGGAGGGGGCTGGTCATGAAAATATGTCCTTGGCCTGTTTCGGGGTAAGTTCGCGGCGTTCACGCGTGCGCCAGCGCATATGCAGAAAGACAAACGCAATCACTGCAGCCAGCAGATTGATGCCAAGTTCGATCCACAACTGCGCAGGATCGGCTCGCACCCAGGTCAGGCCTGCTGCGCATCCTGCCAATAGCACCGCTGCCACCACACGCCGTATCGCAGGTGTGCGTCCCAGATGCATCAGCGTGCGGCGGGTCATGGATTGTCCGGCTTTGCCGCCGCCTTTCCAGACGATCGGTCACGCCATGCCCTTACCAGGCCAAAGATCGCGATCAGGGCCCAGAAACCTTCCAGCACCAGACTGGCCCAGTTGGTATGGTAGAGCAGCGATACGGTGAGCAGGGCCGCGCCGTTAAGGTTGGTGCCATGCAGCCAGAAGGGATTGGTTGTCTTGGCCAGCGTGACATAGGCATAGGCTGCAATGATGCAGACCGTGCCTGCCAGCCCGACCAGGCTCGGCCAGTCAAACGCGCCCGTCAATCCGACGCTCACCGCGCCGCCTCTGCCAGCAGATTCATGAAGGTCGGGAAGCTGGTGTTGATCGGCGCGGTATCATCAATGCTGACCCCGTCGCGGCTGACCAGCCCGGCAATCGCCATGCTCATCGCAATCCGGTGGTCGAGCCGTGTCGCCACGTGTTCGCCCGGCGGTGTGCCGGGCAGGGGATCGCCGCCCGTGCCGTGGATGGTCAGGCCATCCTCGTGTTCTTCCACGCGCGCGCCTGCCAGCGTCAGCGCAGCCGCCATTGCGGCAAGCCGGTCGCTTTCCTTGACGCGCAGTTCTTCAAGCCCGCTGGTGCGTGTTGTGCCCTTTGCCAGCGCTGCTGCAACGAACAGCACGGGAAATTCATCGATCATCGCCGGCGCGATTGCCGGGTCGACCGCGATCCCTGTCAGGTTGGCGTGGCGCACGCGCAGATCAGCCACCGGCTCACCGCCGACTTCGCGGGAATCGATTTCGGTGATGTCGGCGCCCATCTGACGCAGAATTGTCAGCAGACCTGCCCGGGTGGGATTGAGGCCAACATTGCGGATGACAAGATCGCTGCCGGGCACAAGCGATGCGGCCACCATGAAGAAGGCCGCCGATGAAGGATCGCCGGGCACGGTGACGTCCATCGGCTTCAAGTCGGCCTCACCGTGAATGGCGATGACGCGCTCGCCCTGTTCCTCGCTCACCTCAAGCTGCGCGCCAAAGCCTGCCAGCATGCGTTCGGTGTGATCGCGGGTTGGCACGGGTTCGATGACGCGGGTGATGCCGGGGGTGTTGAGCCCTGCCAGCAGCACCGCGCTTTTGACCTGCGCACTGGCGACGGGGAGGCGATAGGTGATCGGCACGGCCGGGTTGGCGCCGCGCATCATCAGTGGCAGCGTTCCGCCGGACGTCGCTTCGATACCAGCGCCCATTTGCATCAGCGGATCGATCACGCGCTTCATCGGCCTTCCCGACAGGCTGGCATCGCCGACAAAGGTTGCGGTGATGGCGTGGCTTGCGACCAGACCCATCAACAACCGCGTCGATGTGCCCGAATTGCCCATGTCGAGCGCGGTTCGCGGTTCCAGCAGGCTGCCAACCCCCGCACCGTCGACTGTCCAGGCGCCGTCCGGGCCGCGGGATATCTGTGCGCCGAACTGCCGCATCGCCGCCGCGGTTGCCAGCACGTCCTCACCTTCGAGCAAGCCGGTGATGGTGCTGCGTCCCACCGCAAGGCCGGCAAACATCAGCGCCCGGTGGCTGATCGACTTGTCGCCGGGAATTCCCATGGAGCCGCGCAAGGGGCCGGATGACGCAAATGTATGGCATGTCATAAGGCAGCGGTCTTTGACAGCGCCCCGCGCTTCTGGCAAGGCGCGCCGCGCACCGGGTCTGGTCCTTGATAAAGGGCTTGCCGGAACCCAGTTTTACGATCAATCCACCCACGATTTTCGCAGCTGTTTGGCCCATCCTTGATGTAAGGGTCGGCCCGAATTGAGGAATTACCATGGCCAAGCCCGAATGGGGTACCAAGCGCACCTGCCCCAAGTGCGCAGAGCGTTTCTACGATCTCGGCAAGGAAGACCCGGTCACGTGCATCGAATGCGGTGAGACCTGGACGCCTGAACCGGTGCTCAAGTCCAAGCAGCCGATTCCCTTCGAGGAAGTCGAGAAGAAGAAGGACGTCGAAGCCGATTCCGATCTGGGCGGTGATGATGATCTGGAAGATATCGAGGATATCGACGAGGATAACGATTCGCCCGACAACGATGTCGATCTTGGCGGCGATGACGATCTGGGCGTTGCCACCAGCGGTGACGACGACGACGACAAATCCTGATGTGACACAGAACGATTTGGCAAATATCCGGCCTGATCGTTCAAATTAGGCTTGCAATGGGATGGTGGCCCTTCTAATGGCCGCCTCCCGCAGGCAGAGCACAACGCTTTGTCCGCATGATGACTGGATCGGGGCCTTAGCTCAGCTGGGAGAGCGCAACACTGGCAGTGTTGAGGTCAGCGGTTCGATCCCGCTAGGCTCCACCAGTCATCCTGATCAAAGTCGGATTTGTCAGTCCCCCTGGGGGGACGCATATTCGCAACGCTGGCCGACGAGGTTTCGTCCGCCGGCGTTTTTCGCATTTTTCCGGGCGCTGCGGTGTCCGGCAGGAGAAGTTGGCGATGTTCGACACGCTGTCTGACCGTCTTGGCGGGGTCTTTGACAAGCTCAAGGGCCGCGGCGCGTTGCGCGAACAGGATGTGCGCGATGCGATGCGCGAAGTGCGGATCGCGTTGCTCGAAGCCGATGTCGCGCTGCCGGTGGCCCGCCGCTTTATCGATGCCGTTACCGAAAAGGCAGTTGGTCAGGATGTCCTGAAGTCGGTCACGCCCGGCCAGCAGGTCATCAAGATCGTTCATGATGAACTGGTCGAAACGCTTGGCGGGCTTGAGGTCGAAGGCCTCCGCCTGGATGCCAAGCCGCCGGTCGTGATCATGATGGTCGGCCTTCAGGGTTCGGGCAAGACAACCACCACTGCCAAGCTAGCCAAGCTGATTCGCGAACGCCACGGCAAAAAAGCCCTGATGGCCTCGCTCGATGTGAACCGCCCTGCAGCGCAGGAACAGTTGGCGGTGCTGGGCACGCAGGTGAACGTGGCGACGCTGCCGATCGTTCAGGGCCAGCAGCCGGTTGATATTGCCCGCCGGGCGATGGAATTGGCGCGGTTGCAGAATGTCGATGTGCTTTTGCTCGACACCGCAGGCCGCCTGCATGTCGACGATGCACTGATGGCCGAAATGAAGGCCGTTGCCGGGGTTTCGGCTCCCAACGAAGTGCTGCTGGTCGTCGATTCGCTGACCGGTCAGGACGCCGTGAACGTCGCGCAGAGCTTCAGCGGTGAAGTGCCGCTGACCGGCGTGGTGCTGACCCGGATGGATGGTGATGCCCGCGGCGGTGCGGCGCTTTCGATGCGCGCGGTGACGGGCAAGCCGATCAAGTTTGCCGGCACCGGCGAAAAACTTGACGCGATCGAGGTGTTCCGCCCCGGATCGGTTGCTGACCGCATTCTTGGTATGGGCGATGTCGTCAGCCTGGTCGAACGCGCTGCCGCGACGATCAAGGAAGAGGACGCAGAAAAGCTCGCGCGCAACCTTGAAAAGGGCAAGTTCGATCTCGACGATCTTGCCATGCAGCTCAAGCAGATGCGCAACATGGGCGGGCTGGGCATGCTGGCGGGTATGATGCCGGGCATGAAGAAGGCCAAGGCCGCCATGCAATCGAGCGGCATGGACGACAAGGTGCTGGTGCACATGGAAGCGATCATTGGATCGATGACGGCCAAGGAACGCGCCAATCCCGAACTGATGAATGCCAAGCGCAAGAAGCGCGTGGCCGCAGGCAGCGGGACCGATGTGCAGACGGTCAACAAGGTGCTCAAGATGCATCAGGAAATGGCCCGCGCGATGAAGCAGATCAAGAAGATGGGTGGTCTGAAAGGTCTGGCCGCGATGTTCGGCGGCGGCGGCGCTGGCCCGATGGGCGGCATGCCCGGAATGGGCGGCGCAGGCGGTTTTCCCGGCCTCGGCGGTTCGGGCGGAATGGGCGGACTGCCCGGCCTTGGTGGCCCACCGCGCGGCAAGAAATAGTTTTATTTCAATCGTTTCAAATTAACAGTTCAAACCAATTCCAATTGAAAGGTATATCCCATGTCCATTTCCATCCGGCTTTCGCGCGGCGGTGCCAAGAAGCGTCCCTATTACCGCATCGTCGTTGCCAACAGCCGCAGCCCGCGTGACGGCAAGTATCTCGAACAGATCGGCACCTACAATCCGCTGCTCGCCAAGGACAGCGGCGAGCGCGTGAAGCTGATCGAAGACCGCGCCCGTTACTGGCTGGGCGTTGGCGCGCAGCCGACCGACCGCGTTGCCCGCTTCCTTGATGCGGCTGGCATCGTCGAGCGTGCCGAGCGCAGCAACCCCAAGAAGGGTGAGCCCGGCGACAAGGCCAAGGAGCGCGCAGAAGAGCGTGCAGCAAAGATTGCCGAAGCTGAGGAAGCCAAGGCCGCTGCTGAAGAAGAAGCCAAGGCCGCTGCGGCTGCCCCGGCTGCTGAAGAAGCGCCCGCATCCGACGATGCAGCGACCGAAGAACAGGCCGAAGGCTGATTTGACATGACCAAGCCCGTCACTCTGGCTGCCATTATTGGCGCACACGGAGTGACGGGCGAGGTGCGTCTGAAGCTGTTTGGCGAAGGCGCACACACGCTTTCAGCGCACAAGAGCTTCAACGATGGTGCCTTGACCCTGATGAAGGTGCGCGATGACGGGAAGGGCGGGGCGATTGCCCGCTTTGCCCAAAGCACGTCGCGTGCGGATGCGGAAACCTTGCGCGGCACCGCGCTGACGGTTTCCCGCGATGCCTTGCCGCCTTTGGCTGATGGCGAGTTCTATCATGCCGATGTGCTCGGCCTGCCGGTGGTCACCGATGCAGGCGACACGGTTGGCACTGTGCTTGCCATCGAAAATTTCGGCGCGACCGACATCATCGAGATTGCGCGCGAACCCGCGCCTGAAAAGGGGCCGAAGACCTTCATGGTGCCCATGATTCCCGCTGCGGTGATCGCGTGGGATGATGCAAGGCTTGTGATCGGAGCCGCTTTCGCCGAAGATTGACGGCGTGACACCAACCCAACGCGCCTTGTGGCATCGGATCGATGCGCACACCATCGGGCCGCCGGATGCATCACTGACCTTTGCAGCCCGTCTTGCCCGTGAAAACCGCTGGACACCGGCACATGCGGATGCGGTGTTGGACGAATACAAACGCTTCTGTTTTCTGGCGATGACTGCAGGACATGAAGTGACTCCCTCTGACGCGGTCGATCAGGCGTGGCATCTGCATTTGACCTACAGTCGTGATTACTGGCAGGTTTTCTGTCCGCAGATCCTCGGCGCAGACCTGCACCATGGACCCACGCAAGGCGGGACGGCGGAACGGACGCGGTTCTACCGCCAATATGCCGACACGCTGGCCGCCTATGAAGCCGCCTTTGCTGCGGCGCCTCCGCTTGCAATCTGGCCCGCAGCGCACAGGCGCTTTTTCGTCGATCCCAAGAGTGTTCGCGTTAACCTGTTTCATGATATTGTGGTGTCTCGCCGGGTCGCGCTGGCGGCGGGCGTGCTTGTCTTCGTGATGGGCTGGCTCGCAGGAAGGATAACATAATGCAGCTGTTCTCGTCTTGGACGGGCGGCGATTTCCTGCTGTTTTACATCATGCTGCTTGCCCTGAGCGTAGCAGCGGCATGGTGGCTGCCGGCTTTTCTGCGCGAGCCGGGGCGGCGCGGCGAATCCGATGACATCGAAAGCATCGCGTTGCTGGCAGGCGGGCGCCAGCGCATGACCGATTCGCTTCTGGCTGACCTTTATGTGCGCGGCGGGCTGGCGCCTCTCGATGCGGGCAAACTGGTCGTGGCCGAACCCAACCTTTCGGCAAGCCCTGCAGGCCAAGCGCTGCTGTCGATCGCTTCGCCGCTGACGCTGCCGGATGCGCGGCGGGCGATCCAGGCCCATTCCGACCGGGTGGCAGCGCGCCTTCGCCGGGCCGGATTGCTGCTGCGGCCTGAAGAACATGCAAGGATCCGGTGGATCTCGGTAGCGCCGCTGGCGGCGCTGTTCTTTGTGGGTGTGTACCGTCAGCGTGCCGGAAGCGCCCTGGGAGAGCCGACAGGGTTTCTGGTAATCCTGCTGGCTATGACAGCGGTTCTGGCCGTGATCCGCTTTGTCGTCACCGATCCGCGAACCGCAGCCGGCGTTGCGGCGGTTAAGGATCTGCGTGCGCGTTCCCAGCGCTTTTCGCGCGCCCCGCGGTCCGATGAGGTTGCTATGGCAGTGGCATTGTTCGGTACGGGTGTTCTGGTGGGTACGCCGTGGGAACCGGTGCATGCGATGCGGCAGCCGGGCAATGACGGCGGCGGCGCTGACGGGGATAGCGGCGGCGGTTCGGGTTGCGGCGGGGGCGGCTGCGGCGGTTGCGGAGGCTGACATCCGGGCGTAAGCGCGCGCCATGATGAAGCACTATGATGCTGCGGTCAGGACCGCTCCGGTCGTTGGACCGCTAGGTTCCCAGTTGATCCGGTTTAGGGGCAGGGGTTGGCGCGCATGACTTTCGCCGCCACCATCCTCACGCTCTATCCCGAGATGTTCCCCGGGCCTCTCGGCGTCTCGCTCGCAGGACGAGCCATGGCTGAGGGCAAGTGGGCCTGTGAAACGGTACAAATCCGCGATTTCGCCGCCGACAAGCATCGCACCGTCGATGATACGCCAGCAGGGGGCGGCGCGGGGATGGTGCTGAAATGCGATGTTCTGGCGCGTGCGCTTGATTCCGCTCCTGCTGCCGGACGACCCATCCTTGCCATGACCCCGCGCGGTCGGCCGATCACGCAGGCGCGCATCCGCGACCTTGCAAGCGGCCCCGGCGTCATCATCCTGTGCGGGCGCTTTGAAGGGTTCGACGAACGCCTGTTCGAGGCGCGGCCCGCAATCGAACAGGTCAGCCTTGCCGACGTGGTTCTTTCCGGCGGTGAGATGGCCGCGCTCACCATCCTTGATGCTTGCATTCGGCTGCTTCCCGGCGTAATGGGCGCGGCTTCCAGCGGGGATGACGAGAGCTTTGAACAAAGCCTTATCGAATATCCGCACTATACCCGACCTCAGGAATGGGAAGGGCGCACGATCCCCGAAGTGCTGCGATCGGGGGATCATGCGAAGATCGCTGCTTGGCGCAAGGCAAGAAGCGAGGATGATACACGGTTACGCAGGCCGGACTTGTGGGAGCGCTATGAGGGCGCTCGGGTCCAGCCTGCCTCTGGCGCGCGGCGAAAAGACAAGGAACCGGACCAGTGAACCTGATCCAGCAGATTGAAGCCGAAGAAATCGCCAAGTCCGGCAAGGACATCCCGACATTCCGCGCAGGCGACACCGTCCGCGTCGGCGTGAAGGTGAAGGAAGGCAACCGCGAGCGTGTTCAGAACTACGAAGGCGTCGTGATCGCCCGTTCGAACCGCGGCATGGGTAGCAACTTCACCGTGCGCAAGATGAGCTTTGGCGAAGGCGTCGAGCGCGTTTTCCCGCTCTACTCGCCGATCGTGGAAAGCATCACTGTGGTTCGCCGCGGTGTGGTGCGTCGTGCGAAGCTCTATTACCTGCGCGGCCGCACCGGCAAGAGCGCACGTATCGTCGAACGTCGCGATTTCGCGCCCAAGGCGTAAGGTTTTTTCAGCCCATGAATTTGCAAAGGGCGGCGCTGCAAGGCGCCGCCCTTTTCGTTTGCGCCTCTTGCCATTCGGCTCCGCCATTGCGAGGACGGGGACGCGCCGCGTGAGTGTGCGGGTCGCGATAATGAGGTGAGCTTTGGATGCGTTCGGTTCTTGCTGCTGTTGCCCTGTCGCTGTCGACATGTCTGACGAGCCCCGTTTGGGCGCAGGACTCGGCTATGACTGAAACCGCTCCCACGCTCTCATTCGAACGGGTGTTCGCATCCCCCGGCCTGGATGGCCCGGCGCCGCGGCAGGTGAAGCTGGCACCCGATGGCCGTTATCTCACACTGCTGCGCAACCGCACCGATGACCGCGAGCGGTATGACCTGTGGGGATACGACATTGCGACCCGCGAATGGCGGATGCTGGTGGATTCCGAAAAGCTGGGCAGTGGGCGCGAACTGTCGGAAGACGAAAAGATGCAGCGCGAGCGCGCGCGTGTTGGCAGCCTGAAGGGTATCATCAGCTATCAGTGGGCCAGCGACGGGTCCGGCGTGCTGGTGCCGCTGGACGGCGATCTGTTTCTGGCAAAGCTGGATGGCACGGTGACGCAGCTCACCGATACCGAAGGCACCGAACTCAATCCCAAATTGTCGAGCAAGGGCGGATATGTCAGCTTCGTGCGTGACCGGCGGTTGTGGACGGGACCGGTTGGCGCAGAGGCGCAGCCCATCACCCCCGCAGGAGAGGCCGAAACCGTCCGTTGGGGCGAAGCCGAATTCGTCGCGCAGGAAGAAATGGCGCGGTTGCAGGGGTATTGGTGGAGCCCGGATGATAGCCGCATCATTGTGCAGCGCACCGATGAAGCCAGCGTCGGGATTGTCACCCGCGCAGCGATCGGCGCAACCGGCACCAAGGTATTCGATCAGCGTTATCCCGCTGCGGGCACCGACAATGCGGTGGTCGAACTTTTTGTAATGAACCCCAATGGCACCGGACAGGTGAAGGTCGATCTTGGCCCGAATCTCGATATCTACGTCGCCCGCGTCGACTGGGCGCCCGATGGCAGCGCCATCTACGTCCAGCGCCAGAACCGTGCGCAGACACGGACCGACATGCTTAAGGTCGATCCGGCAACAGGCGCGAGCACGATTGCCTTTACGGAAACCGCCGCGCGGCCTGATTACTGGATCAACCTGTCAGACAATTACCGCTTCTTGAAGGATGGCAGCTTGCTGTGGTGGTCCGAGCGGGACGGTTTCGGCCACTTCTACCGCTATGCCGGGGGCCAGTGGCAGCAGCTCACATCGGGCGCATCGCCCACCACTTCTCTTGTCGGCGTGGACGAGGCTGCCGGCACCTTCACCTATCAGGCGACAGCGGACGTGCTGACCCAGCAGATTTACCGCGCGCGTCTTGACGGGACGGGTGAGCCTGAGCTGCTGACCGACCCTGCCTTTACCAATTCTGCGAGCATGGATGGCGCAGGTCGTCTGCTTTATGTCACCCGTTCAGCGCCGCAACAGCCGCCGCAGTCCTATCTGGCAACGCCCGATGGAAAGCGGGTATCATGGATCGAGGAAAATGCGGTGGCGGGCGATCACCCCTATGCGCCCTACCTCGCGAGCCATGTGACGCCCGAATACGGCACCATCCCCGCCGAGGATGGCACGCCGCTGCACTGGATGATGCTCAAGCCCAAGTTGGAACCGGGCAAGCGTTACCCGGTGTTCTTTAGCCACTACGGCGGGCCGGGACCGCAGATGGTGACCATGGGCTGGGGCGGGGCGCTGGCGCAGTCGATCGTTGACAAGGGATATGTCTATTTCGTGCTCGACAATCGCGGCTCGGCCAACCGGGGCGTGGATTTCGAACAGCCAATCTACCGCGCGATGGGCGCCGTCGAAGTACGCGACCAGAAGGCGGGGGCGGAATATCTTAGGACGCTCGATTTCGTCGATCCTGCCAGGATCGCGATCTACGGCTGGTCCTATGGCGGCTACATGACCCTGAAGCAGCTCGAGGCCGATCCGGGCCTGTATGCGGCCGGCATCTCCGGCGCGCCGGTGACGCGCTGGGAACTCTACGACACGCATTACACCGAACGCTTCATGGGCGACCCGCGCGAAGTGCCCGAAGCTTACGAAAAGGCGAGCGCGATCCCCGATGCGACCAAAATCGTCGATCCGCTGCTGCTGATCCACGGCATGGCGGATGACAACGTCGTGTTCGAAAACTCCTCGGAACTCATCAGCGTGCTGCAGGAAAGCAATACGCCGTTCGAAATGATGCTCTATCCCGGCTACACCCACCGCGTGTCGGGCGAGAAGATCGGCCCGCACGTGTGGAACAGCATCATGCGCTTTCTCGAAGCGTACAAGGTAACACCGTCGGAATAGGGCCGGAATAGGGCCCGAATAGGTCTGCACAAACGCGATAGCGGTTGCGCATGCGCCAGCGCACGCTATCTCGCGCAGGCACAAGTCTCAGGAGAATGCACAGTGGGTTACCGGGTGGCAGTGGTCGGCGCGACCGGCAATGTCGGGCGCGAGATGATGCAGGTTCTCGCCGAGCGTGAGTTTCCGTGTGACGAGGTGGCCGCGGTCGCCTCGAGCCGTTCGGTCGGCACCGAGGTCGAATTCGGCGACACCGGCAAGATGCTCAAGTGCAAGAATATTGAGCATTTCGACTTTGCCGGATGGGACATCGCGCTGTTTGCCGCAGGTTCCGGCCCGGCCAAGGAATATGCCCCCAAAGCAGCGGCGGCTGGCTGCGTCGTGATTGACAATTCGTCGCTCTACCGCATGGACCCCGATGTGCCGCTGGTGGTGCCCGAGGTGAACCCCGACGCGATCGACGGTTACACCGCTCGCAATATCATCGCCAATCCCAACTGCTCGACCGCGCAGCTGGTCGTGGCACTGAAGCCGCTGCACGATTTTGCCACGATCAAGCGCGTGGTTGTGTCGACTTACCAATCGGTGTCCGGCGCGGGCAAGGCGGGCATGGACGAGCTGTTCCAGCAGAGCCGCGCCATTTTCGTGGGCGATGCGGTCGAACCGTCCAAGTTCACCAAGCAGATTGCCTTTAACGTGATCCCGCACATCGACAGCTTCCTTGATGATGGTTCCACCAAGGAGGAATGGAAGATGGTGGTCGAGACCAAGAAGATCCTCGATCCCAAGATCAAACTCAACGCCACCTGCGTGCGCGTGCCGGTGTTCGTCGGCCATTCCGAAGCGGTGAACATCGAGTTCGAAAACGAAATCAGCGCCGAACAGGCAATGGACATTCTGCGCGAGGCCCCCGGCGTGATGCTGATCGACAAGCGTGAGGATGGCGGATACGTCACCCCGGTCGAATGCGTCGGCGACGCCGCGACCTTCATCAGCCGCGTGCGTGAAGACCCCACGGTCGAAAATGGCCTCACGCTGTGGTGCGTGTCGGACAATCTGCGCAAGGGCGCCGCTCTCAACGCGGTCCAGATTGCCGAACTGCTGGGCCGACGTCATCTGAAGAAGGGTTGAGGGCGATGCGCACCGTTCTTGTTGCGCTGGCATGCGCAATCGCGCTGACGGGCTGTGACAGCGGCGACGTGCCGAGCCCTGCCGAACGTCAACAGGGCGAGGAACCGCAAGCCAGCGTCGCAGCCGATGCGGTCGAACTGCGCGGCGATGGGCTTTCGGCCGGGGCAGAGGCATTCTATTTTGCTGCTGGCCAAGCCGAAGTTGAAGCTGCGCTGGCCAAAGCTCTCGGTGAGTCAATGCGCTCAGGGGAAAATGCCGAATGCGGCGCAGGACCGATCACCTTCACCGATTTTGCAGGTGGGCTGACCGCTCATTTCCAGCAAGGTCGCCTGGTGGGCTGGAACTGGCACGCGGTCCAGGATGGCGACCGCGCGGCGGCAGGCAAAGTTCGGTTGCCGGGCAAGGTGCAAGTGGGCTCGGCGCGCACTGATGCTGAAGCCGCGACCGGATTTGCCAAGGTGGAAGGCAGCACTTTGGGCGAGGAATTCGCGCTGGGCGACAAGATCGGCGGCTTCATCACGGGCGACAGGGTCGAAATGCTCTATGCCGGGACGCAATGCTTCTTCCGGTAAGCCTATGCTGCGCCGCGCTTGTCTGACAAGGGCGCTGGCCCCGCATCGCAAACCGCGTTAGCAAGACAGGCATGACCCTTCACGCCGACCTGTTTTTCAGCTTCCGTTCGCCCTATTCCTATCTGGCCATTGGCCGATACCGCGCGATGGCTGCGGACTATGATTTGTCGATCGCGCTGCGAACCGTGCGGCCGATCGCGGTGCGCGATCCTTCGATATTGTTTACCGGCAGTCCGAATGTCGGTCGCTACATCTTCATGGACGCGGCCCGCAGCGCGCAGATGCTCGGCATCCCCTATCGCTGGCCGCGGCCCGATCCGGTGGTGCAGAACCTCGCCACGCGCGAGATCGCGACGGATCAGCCGTACATCCACTGGCTTTGCCGGATGGGGCAAGCGGCAGAGCGACGCGGCAGGGGGCTTGCCTTTGCCGGTGAGGTAGCGCGGATTATCTGGTCTGGCGAAGTCGATGACTGGTATCTCGAGACACACATGCAAGCCGCCTGCGAGCGTGCCGGACTGGACTTTGTCCAACTCGATTCAGAGGCTAAGTCCGACGCCGAGGCGCTCGATACCGAAATTGCGGGGAATGAGGCGGCGCTTGAAGCAGCGGGCCACTGGGGTGTGCCGACCCTTGTGTTCGAAGGGGAACCCTTCTTCGGGCAGGACCGGATCGACATGGTGAAATGGCGCATGCAGCAAAAAGGATTGACCCGCCGTGACGCTTGATCACTTCACCAGTTTCGATGGCACCCGTCTTGGCTTGCACACCGAAGGCGATGGCCGCCCGGTCATCCTGCTCCACGGTCTATTTTCCTCGTCACACATGAACTGGATCAAGTGGGGCCACGGCGCGCGACTGGCAGCAGCGGGGTTCCGGGCGATCATGCTGGATTTCCGCGTTCATGGTGAAAGCGACGCACCACGCGATGCCAGCGCCTATCCGACGGGCGTTCTGGTGCGCGATGTCGCCACCTTGGTCGAACATCTGGGTCTGGCACCGGGCGGATATGATCTGGTCGGCTTTTCCCTCGGCGCGCGTACTGCGATCCATGCTGTCGGCCACGGAATCCTCGAACCGCGCCGTCTGGCAATTTGCGGTATGGGCGTTGCGGGCCTTTCCCAGTGGGAGCGACGGGCCGCCCATTTCAAGCGAGTGATCGACGAATTCGATACGATCAAACCGGGCGATCCTGCCTATACTGCACGCACCTTCCTGAAGTCGCAGGGCGTGGACAGGGTCGCTGCGCGCCTGTTGCTGGATGCGATGGGCGATTTTGATCTTGCGCGCTTGTCGCACATTACGATGCCGACAGCCCTGATTTGCGGGGATGAAGACCACGACAATGGCTCGGCTGTGGAACTGGCAGCTCTGCTTCCAGATGCACGTTATATCGAAGTTCCGGGCACGCATCTCAACAGCGTAACCAAGCCGCAGATGGGCGAGGCGATTGCCGCGTTCCTTGCAGCCTGACGCACTTGGGTTGATTCCGGCGGCGCGGACGTTCAAACCGCCGGGTATTGTCACACGACCGACGGGAAACATTACTGATGAAATTTGCTGCCCCCCTGCGCTGCGCCGCTGCCGCGCTTGCCATCGCCATGGCTGCGCCGCTGACGGCGCATGATGCTGCGACGCCGTCCGCCGCTGCTGCTGCGCTCACGCCTGAAGATGCACGGGCCTGGATCGCAAAGGTCGAAGCGGACTTTGCCGATTTCGGTGTCGAATTCGCCCGGGTTTCGTGGATCAACGCGACATATATCACGCATGACAGTGACGAACTGGCTGCCAAGTACGGCGCGGAACTGACCTTGAAGCAAGTCGGATATGCGACCGAAGCAGCCCGTTATGCCCAGATCGAAGGGCTTGATGAAGAAACGCGCCGCAAGCTCGATATGCTGCGCAACAGCATTTCGCTTCCCGCTCCGTCGCGCGATGGCGCTGCTGAAGAATTGAACGCAATCGCGACCCGGCTCGGGTCTGCCTACGGCCGCGGAAAAGGCACGCTGAACGGTGAGCCCATCAACGGCAGCGACATCGAGGCCGAAATGGGCAACCTCGAACGCACGCCTGAAGAACTGAAGGAAATGTGGACGAGCTGGCATGACAATGTCGGCGCACCGATGCGCGAAGATTACACCCGGATGACTGCGCTTGCCAACGAAGGTTCAAAAGAGCTGGGCTTTGCCGATTTCGGTGCGATGTGGCGGTCGGGCTATGACATGCCGCCCGAACAATTCGCGGCCGAGACCGAGCGGATGTGGCAGGAAGTAAAGCCGCTCTACATCGCGCTGCACACCTATGTGCGCGGCAAGCTGAACGACAAGTACGGCGATGCCGTGCAGCCGCGCACCGGCCCGATCCGCGCCGACCTTCTGGGCAACATGTGGGCGCAGGAATGGGGCAATATATACCCCATCGTCGCGCCTGAAGGCGCGGGCGACATCGGCTATGATCTGACCGATCTGATCGAAAAGAAGAACCTCGACGCGGTTGGCATGACCAAGGTGGGCGAACAGTTCTTTTCTTCATTGGGCTTTGAACCGCTGCCTGAAACATTCTGGGAACGCAGCCAGTTCGTGAAGCCTGCGGATCGCGAAGTGGTGTGCCATGCTTCGGCCTGGAACCTCGATAATGTGGACGATCTGCGCATCAAGATGTGCATCAAGCCGAACGCGGATGATTTCATCACGATCCATCATGAACTTGGCCACAACTACTATCAGCGCGCCTATAACAAGCAGGACAACCTGCACCTGACCGGCGCGAATGACGGTTTCCACGAAGCGATCGGTGACATGATCGCGCTGTCGATTACGCCGGAATATCTGGTGCAGATCGACATGCTCGAACCGGCGCAGGTGCCTAGCGCCGACAAGGACATCGGTCTGCTGCTGCGGCAGGCGATGGACAAGGTCGCTTTCCTGCCCTTCGGTCTGCTGCTCGATCGCTATCGCTGGGGCCTGTACGATGGGTCGATCCCCGAAGCTGCCACCAACACGGGATGGAACGCGTTGCGTCGTGATTATCAGGGCGTGGTCCCCCCGGTTGAACGCAGCGCCGATGGGTTCGATGCGGGTGCCAAGTATCACATTCCCGGTAATGTCAGCTACACCCGCTACTTCCTGGCGCGGCTTTTGCAGTTCCAGTTCTACAAGGCTGCCTGCGAGACTGCCGGATGGGAAGGGCCGCTGCACCGTTGTTCGTTCTACGGCAACAAGGATGTCGGCGCGAAGCTGAACGCTATGCTGGAAATGGGTGCATCGAAGCCCTGGCCCGACGCGCTTGAGGTGTTCACCGGCGAACGACAGATGAACGGCACCGCGATGGTTGAATACTTCGCCCCGTTGATGACGTGGCTGGAAGAGCAGAACAAGGGCGAAACGGCAGGCTGGTAAAGGCCAAAAATCGGGGGAAGGGTCCGACAAGCGTGACCTTTCCCCGTCAGCCGAGAAGCAATGACTGGTGAGGGGAGATCCCGGACAGTATCCGATAGTCTTGGCAAATGGGGGGGTCAGATGAGGTCTTTCAAGGGTTTGACGCGCGGGTTGGTTAGTGTTGCGGCCCTGTGCGTTGCCGGATGGGCTGTGCCCATCGCAGCGCAGGTCGAACCTTCGCCTCAGATCAGGGCGACCGACGCAGAAGGTGCCCTCATGGCGCTCAGACAGGCGGGCTACAAGGCTGAAGCCCAGCCACGCGAAGGTGATAACGATACGGCCTTGATCGAAATCACAACTCGCGACGGGGCGATCTTCGTGCAGTTTTCCGACTGCGACGAGGCTGTACCCGAATATTGCGAAACGCTGGTGCTTTCTACCAGCTGGAACCGCAACACGCCAATGACCGACGATGTCGTTGCCGAATCCAACCGTCGGTTCAAATATGTTTCAATCTGGAAGGACGAAGAAGGCGATCCGATCATGCAATGGGCGATCCTGACGGGGGACGCGGGGATCGCGCAGCTGTTGTTTCTGAACGCCGTGCAGCGCTATCTGGATGTAGTGCGCGACTTTGACACTATCGCGTTTGATGATGATGGCAGCGATGATGCTGACGGCAGTAAGCGGGGCGTACAGGAAACAGCTGCTGCTGCTGCGCCCGCTGCGGCTGAGATATAAGCCGATGGGTGTCGCTCCCCTGCGAACCGCACGGCCGTGACATCGGGCAGGCCCCCTTTAGTTGTGGGTTGGCGCGAACTTGTCAGCCTCAAGGAACTTGGGCTGCAGGGCATCCCCGCCAAGATCGATACTGGCGCGCGCACATCATCACTGCATGCCCGCGTGCTTGAAGAATTCCAGCGCGACGGCGAACGCTTCGTGCGTTTTGCCGTTGATTGGGATGGGGTGCGCCATGCCTGTGAAGCGGTGCATGTTGATGTACGCGGGATCACTTCATCCAATGGCGAGCAGCAGACGCGCTTTGTCATCAAGACGCCGCTGACGATCGGTAGCCTTACTTTCCGGGCGGAAATCAGCCTGGCAGATCGGTCACAGATGCAATTTCCGATGCTGATTGGGCGCACCGCGCTTCGGCGGCGGATGATAGTGGATAGCGGACATTCATGGCTGCAATCCCCTGCAATAACGCATAAGGGCCGCATCGGCCGGTGAATCGCCGGGCTCGAAAGGTAATCCATGAAAATTGCGATGCTGGCGCGCAATGCCAATCTCTATTCGCACCGGAGGCTGAAAGAGGCCGCCGAGGCGCGCGGCCACACGCTCGACATTCTTAACACGCTGCGCTGCACGGTGCACATCGCAAGCCACCGGCCCGAGGTGTTCTACAATGGCGCGCCGATTTCCGCCTATGATGCGGTCATCCCGCGGATCGGCGCCTCGATCACGAATTATGGCCTTGCGATCCTGCGTCAGTTCGAAATGCGTGGCAGTTGGTCGCTGAACGAAAGCGTCGCCATCGGCCGCAGCCGGGACAAGCTGCGCAGCCTGCAAATTCTTGCCAAACATGGTCTGGGACTGCCGCTGACCGCCTATGCCAATGACCCCAAGCAGGCCGAGGAAATCATCAAAGCCGTCAAAGGCCCCCCTGTCGTCATCAAGCTGCTTGAAGGCACGCAAGGCATCGGCGTGGTGCTAGCCGAAACGATGAGCAGCGCCAAATCCGTGATCGAGGCGTTTCGCGGCGCGAATGTGAACATTCTTGTTCAGGAATTTATCAGCGAGGCCGGCGGCACCGATATTCGGGCGCTAGTGGTTGGCGGCAAGGTGGTTGCGGCGATGAAGCGGACAGGCGCGCCGGATGAATTTCGATCGAACTTGCACCGCGGAGGAAGCGCGCAGGTGATCAAGATTACGCCGGAAGAACGCAGCACCGCAGTTCGCGCAGCCAAGCACATGGGCCTGAACGTATGCGGCGTCGACATGCTGCGCAGCAACCACGGCCCTGTAATCATGGAGGTCAATTCGTCCCCCGGTCTGGAAGGCATCGAAAGCGCGACGGGCAAGGACATTGCCGGTCAGATCATTGATTTCGTCGCTGCCAATGCCAAGGGCGGGGCCACCAAGACCAAGGGACGCGGGTAGAACCGGGCTGTGGTGATCCGCTGCCCTCGCAGGCGGCGGACAATTACTGCCCGCCGCCCTGTTCGTTTCCTTACCGGAACGGCGGCTCGTTGAAGGCGCGCAGTTTGCGTGAATGCAAACGGTCGCCCTCATCGCGAAGAAGTGCCACGGCGACGATGCCGATTTGCAAGTGTGCAGCGATCGCTTCTTCGTAGAACTTGTTGGCCTGCCCCGGCAGCTTGATCTCTCCATGCAGCGGCTTGTCCGACACGCAAAGCAGCGTTCCATAGGGCACGCGGAAACGATAGCCCTGGGTCGCGATGGTGGCGCTTTCCATATCGATCGCGATCGCGCGGCTTTGCGAAAAGCGCTTGGCTGACGAGGAATAGCGCAGTTCCCAGTTGCGATCATCGGTGGTGACAACCGTGCCGGTGCGCATGCGTTGCTTGAGATTCGCACCCTGGACGCCGCTGACCTCTTCGGCCGCCTGTGCCATTGCTTGCTGCACTTCGGCAATTGGAGGGATCGGCACTTCGGGCGGAAGCACCGGGTCAAGCACATGATCGTCGCGCAGATATGCATGGGCGAGCACGAAATCACCGATCTTCTGCGTGGATCGCAGACCGCCGCAGTGGCCGATCATCATCCAGGCGTGGGGGCGCAGAACGGCCAAGTGGTCGCAGATCGTCTTGGCATTGGAGGGGCCGACGCCGATATTGACCAGCGTGATCCCGCGCCCGTCCTCGCGGATCAGGTGATAGGCGGGCATCTGGTGCCGGCGCCATGCGGTGTCGTTCAGCTGATCCTGCGCGTGGCGCGTCGGTTCGCGAATGTCGAGCCCGGCAGCGCCGGTCAGCGCGACGTAACCATCCGTGCCAATCTGGGTGGCGCCCCAGTTCACAAATTCATCGACATAGCGATGATAGTTCGTGAACAAGATGAAGTCTTGAAAATCTGCGACTTCGCTGCCGGTGTAGTGCTTCAGCCGAGCAAGCGAATAGTCGGTGCGCAAACCATCGAACAGCGACAACGGAATGTCGGTGGTGCTGTCGATTTCGATGCCATCGGCCAGTTCGTCGCCGATCAGCGCCAGATCGGTTGAGGGGAAGTGGCTGGCAATGTCCTGCGGCGAAATGCCCACCATCGCCGCACCCGCCTCACCATCCAGCACGTAGGGGAAGGGGATCTCCTGACGCGACCGGCTGACCCGGGCATCGATTTCGTATTCCTCCGCAATCAGTTGCAGCTGTTCGGTCAGATAGGGGGCGAAAAGATCGGGCCTGGTGATGGTGGTGGTATAGCTGCCCGGCATTTCCAGACGCCCGAACGCCCGGCTGCGATCGCGCGGCGCTCCGGTGCCGGCATACCGCAAGGTGATCTGGGGATAGGCATAACTGCCATCGGTGCGCTTCGACGGGGATGGCAAGGTGCCATCGCGCCCGAAAGCGATCACATCGTCACGCAGGGTGCGGACGGCGTCGTCATAATGTTGCTGAAGTTCGGCTAGGATAGTGGGAATGTCGATCATGGCAGTTACAACTGCTCCTTTGTTGTTATCGTTGTGCGACGAGACCTTTGTGCATGAGGGGTCTGTTTACAAGAAGGGCGCGGAGATCATGCCGACCTCCGCGCCCTTTTTTGCGTTTCCTAAGGCCGGTAGGGCCGCAAGGATCAATCTTCGTCGTCGTTGTCGAGCAACTCAGCCGGGATTTCACCAGGTTCAAGACCAGTGTCGATGCGGGTGGCATCGGCCTGTTCCTCGATCTCGCGCTGTTCGTCTTCGAACATCTGCGCAAGCACATCGACGCCTTCGCTCTGCAGCTTGGCTTCGTCATCCGAACGGGCCACGTTGGCCTTCACGGTGACACGCACTTCAGGGTGCAGGGCGACGGTCACGTTGTGCATACCGATGTTCTTGATCGGCGCGCCCAGGATAACCATACGCTTGTCGACGTCGTGGCCCTGATCGGCAAGGCCTGCAACGATGTCGCGGACGCTGACCGAACCGTAAAGCTGGCCGGCGTTCGAAGCAGCACGGATCAGCACCACTTCCGCACCAGCAACCTTTTCACCCTGCTTTTCAGCATCGGTGCGGCGTTCTGCGTTTTCCTTTTCAAGGCGTTCGCGGTTCGCTTCGAAGACCTTCTTGTTCGCGTCATTGGCGCGAAGGGCCTTCTTCTGCGGCAGCAGGAAGTTGCGCGCATAGCCGTCTTTCACGGTGACAACGTCACCGATCGAGCCGAGCTTTTCGATGCGCTCAAGGAGAATGATGTTCATGTCTCTTTCTCCTACTTCACGATGAACGGCAGCAGGCCGATCTGGCGGGCGCGCTTGATTGCCTGGGCCAGTTCACGCTGCTTCTTCGCCGACACGGCGGTGATGCGCGAAGGCACGATCTTGCCACGCTCGGACATGAAGCCCTGCAGCAGGCGCACGTCCTTGTAGTCGATCTTGGGGGCGTCCTTGGCCGCGAACGGGCAGGACTTGCGGCGGCGGAAAAACGGGCGTGCCATCAGTCGCGGTCCTCACGAGTTTCGCGGCGCTTACGCTCGCGTTCGTTCTTGCGCATCATCACGGAAGGGCCTTCCTCGTGTTCGTCCACGCGGATGGTCATGTAACGGATGACGTCTTCGTTGATACGGGTCTGACGCTCAAGTTCAGCTACAACCGAGCCGGGGGCATCGATGTTGAGCATCACGAAATGCGCCTTGCGGTTGCGCTCGATCTTGTAGGCGAGCGACTTGAGGCCCCAGGTTTCGGTCTTGACGACCTTGCCATTGCCAGCCTCAACGATTTCGGTGGCTTGCGCCGCCAGCGCGTCAACCTGAGCCTGGCTCAAATCCTGACGTGCGAGAAAGACGTGCTCGTAGAGCGCCATCTTCGCGTCCTTTCACTTCTCTGCCGATCGCTGGCTGATCCGTTCGGTTGAACAGGGCCCCTCCGGCTTTCTTCGATCAATCGCACAGGCGGTTCCCATGCGAAGTGGGCGCCCATACAGGGTCTGTGTCAATTTGCAAGGCTTGTCCGATGGCAACATCACGGGCAGGCGAAGACTTTGCCGTTCGCGATTCGCAACAAGGGGATATAAAGTGCCGTCAGGTCTGGTTGCATTGCTCGACGATATTTCGGTAATTGCCAAGGCAGCGGCAGCTTCGATGGACGATGTCGCCGCTGCAGCGGGACGCGCGGGTTCAAAAACCGCAGGCGTCGTAATCGACGATGCGGCCGTGACCCCCAGTTACGTGACCGGATTAAGCCCCGCGCGCGAATTGCCGATTATATGGAAGATTACGAAGGGCAGCCTCAAGAACAAGCTGTTGTTCGTATTACCCGGCGCCCTGCTTTTATCCGAATTCCTGCCGGGCGCGATCATCTTCATTTTGATGCTTGGGGGCGCGTTCCTGTGTTACGAAGGCGCTGAAAAGGTTATCGAAAAGCTTGGCGGCGAAAAGCACGGCGAAACGCTGGAGGACGAAATCGTCGATCCCGTGGCATTTGAAAACAAGCGCGTCGGCGGCGCCATTCGTACCGATTTGATCCTGTCGGCCGAAATCATGGCGATTGCACTCAACGAAGTTGCGGCAGAAACGCTGGTCACACGCGGAGTGGTGCTGGCCTTGGTGGCGATCGTGGTGACGGTGGTGGTATACGGCGCGGTTGGTGTGATCGTGAAGCTCGACGATATCGGACTGTATCTCACCAAGAAGCAGGCGCCATGGAAGCAGTCGTTCGGGCGGTTCATGCTGCGAATGGTGCCCAAGTTGCTGGTCGCATTGTCACTGATTGGGACGGTCGCGATGTTGTGGGTGGGCGGTGGTATCATCGTCCATGGAACCCATGAAATCGGCTTCGATGCGATCTATGACATCGTCCACGGCGCCGAATATGCGGTCAGAGCCGCAGTCGGCGGCGCAGCGGGTGTGCTGGGATGGATGACCTATGCAGCACTGTCAGCGGTCGTCGGACTGGTCTTGGGCGGCATCATCGCCTTCATTCTGCACAAGGTGTTGGGTGTGGGGCAAGGCGAAGCGCACTAGGCCTGCCTGCAAATGACCGGTCCTGTCCTTTACACCTGTGCCGGTTCGCGAGGGATGCGGGCTACCTGGGCGGCAGAAGAAGCGGGAGTGGATATTGATCTTGTCCTGCTGCCATTTCCGCCGCGCCACCTCGCACCTGAATTCATGGCGCTGAACCCGCTTGGCACGGTTCCGCTCTTGATCGACGGCGAAACCCGCCTGACTGAAAGCTGCGCCATCGCCCATTATCTGGCGACACGCGACGGTTATACAGACCTCGCCATCGGTCCGGGGGAGCCTGATTACGGCGAATACTGCGACTTTACACACCATGCCGATGCCACGCTGACCTTCCCGCAAACCGTATTCTTGCGCTTTGCCCTGTTCGAGAAGGACAAGGGGCTGGCGGAGGCCGGACACGCCTATGCTAAATGGTTTCATAAGCGCCTGATCAAGATCGAACAGCGGCTTGCACAGCGCGAATATCTTTGCGCCGATCGCTTTACCGTGGCGGACATATGTGTTGGGTACGCCTTGATTTTGGCGGAACGGGTTGGCCTTGATGAAGGCGTACCTGCTGCGATCAAGGAATACCGTGCGCGGCTGACCGGGCGTGCTTCCTACCAGCGCGCTTACGCCAGGGAAGACGCAGGACGCCGCGCGATCTGACAGCACAGCGCGCGTTCGCGGCTACGCGCCGGTGCCGGCGCCGCCGCCCAACGCAACGAACAAGGTTGCGCGGTTCTGTAACCACGCACGACGCGTCGCGAGCAATTGCTGTTCCGCGCTGAAGAGATTGCGTTCGGCATCCAGCACTTCGAGGTAATCCGCTACGCCTTCGCGATATCGCGCGCGGGCGATCCGTGCGATCTCCACCTGCGCGGTTCGTGCGCGTTCCAGCGTAATGATCTGCTGTGCCAGATATTCCCGGCCAGCCAGTGCATCGGATACCTCGCGGAAGGCCTGCTGCACTGTGCGATCATAGATGGCCACCTGTTCCACCTCTAACGCCTTCGCAACGTCGAGGTTCGCTGCGCGTGCACCGAAATCGAAAATCGGAAGCGAAATTGAAGGCCCAAAGCTCCAGCCCAGCCCATCACCATCGAACAGATTGCCGAGGCTGGACGATGTCAGTCCGGCGGTTCCGGTCAGCGATATCGACGGGAAGAACGCGGCTCGCGCCGCACCGATATTGGCACGCGCTGCACGAAGCTGTTCTTCGGCGGCGATTATGTCGGGGCGGGCCAGCAAAAGTTCGGAAGGCAGGCCTGCGGCGAGCCTTCGTTCGTCTGCTTGCGCTGCGAGCGAAACGCCCGCTGGCAGGTCGTCAGGCATGCTTCCGCCAACCAGAACTGCAAGTTGATTGCGCAGCTGTGCCAGCACCAATCGCTCGCTGGAAATCTGCTGTTCGGCTTGCGTCAGCAAAGTCTCTGCCTGCCGATACGGCAGCGCCGAAGTGACGCCGGCATCAAGCCGAAGCTTGGCAATCCGCAAGCCTTCGCGCCGGCTTGCGGCGGTGGCCTCTGCGAGCACGATCTGTTCT
Organism: Erythrobacter sp. R86502; assembly: GCF_042466465.1. Lineage (NCBI taxonomy): Bacteria > Pseudomonadati > Pseudomonadota > Alphaproteobacteria > Sphingomonadales > Erythrobacteraceae > Erythrobacter > Erythrobacter sp. R86502. The sequence goes on from NZ_JAXHCJ010000001.1 coordinate 709,343, forward strand.
TCGGTCTCGATCATTTTGAAATAGGTCGTTGCCGTATCAGCGATCAGCGAAAGGTAGAAAGCGCGCTGGTTCGCCACCGTCGCAAGATAGCTGGCACGTGCCGCGTCGCTCAGGTTTTTGACCCGGCCCCAAAAATCCAGTTCAAACGCGCTCACACCGACACCGATATCGAACCGGTTGAAGGTAAACGAATTGGGCAAAGACGTGTTGCCCGCCGCATTGATCGCCGGGTTTGCTGCGGTCGACTGGCGCGTCCTTGTGCCGCTTGCCGTTGCAACCAGATTGGGAAGGCGGCGGCTGTTTTCGATGCGGAATTGGCCCCGAGCCTGTTCGATCCGCGCCGTGGCGGCAACCAGATCGCGGTTGTTTGCCAAGGCGCTGGAAATCAGCACCTGCAAGCGTGGATCGCGATACCATTCGCGGTAAGACAACTGCGAGGCGACCACGGTGCCATCCGGCCGGTAGGCCGGATCGAAGGCAGGCGCCGTTGAAAGGTCAGGGCGCGTGTCATCAGGCGCCAGATTGACACAGCCAGCCAGCATCGCAGACACGACGGCAAGAGGGATCAGACGAGTCATCAGGCGGTCTCCCCCTCGCGCACCGGGCCGTAAACGCGATCCGTGTTGGTTGGCGTATCATCCTTCTTGCGGCCGATGCGGCGGATGGTGAGGTAGAGCAGTGGGATAAGGAAAATGCCCAGCACCGTTGCTGCGATCATGCCGCCCAGAACGCCTGTGCCCACCGCGATACGGCTTGCAGCGCCGGCTCCGCTGGCCAGCACCAGCGGGACCATCCCCATTGCAAAGGCCAGCGAGGTCATGATGATCGGGCGCAGCCGCAACCGCGCTGCGGCCCGCACCGCTTCGACCGGCGTCACCCCGCGTTCTTCCTCCTCGATAGCGAATTCCACGATCAGGATCGCGTTTTTCGCGGCAAGGCCAATGATCGTGATTAGGCCGACGTTGAAATAGACGTCCGCCGACAATCCGCGCAGCATCGAAAACAAGACCGCACCAAGCACGCCCATCGGCACGATCAGCAGAACGGCCAGAGGGATTGTCCAGCTTTCGTACAGCGCGGCAAGCACAAGAAAGACAACCACCACGGAAAGCCCCAGCAGCAGCCCGATCTGCCCGCCAGCCTGCTTTTCTTCAAAGGACACGCCGGTCCATTCATACCCGATGCCCTGCGGCAATTCGGCAGCAAGCCGCTCCATTTCCGCCAACGCAGCGCCCGAAGATTCGCCGGGGGCCGCCATGCCTGAAAGCGTCATGGCGGGATAACCATTGTACCGTGCAAGGCTGGCGGGCGCGGCTGACCATTCTGCTGTTGCAAAGGCACCGAAGGGCACCAGTTCGCCCACGGCATTGGGTATGCGCAAAGCCAGCACATCGTCAGGCGTCATGCGGAACGGCGCGTCGGCCTGCACAAGCACCTGCAGCACGCGGCCTTCACGATTGAAGTCATTGGCATAAGCCGATCCGAACGTGATCGATAATGCGGCGTTCACTTCGGTCATGGAAAGGCCAAGAGCACGCGCCTGCACCCTATCGATCTTCACTTTGACTTCGGGGCTGGGTCCCTGATCTTCGGGTCTGAGGTTGGCGATCACCGCGCTTTGCGATGCGGCGCCAAGAAGCTGATCGCGTGCCGCCACCAAAGCGTCGCGCCCCAGACCGCTGCGATCCTGCAGCTTCATCGTAAAGCCGCTGGCCTGCCCAAGCGACTGGATCGCGGGGGGCTGAATGACGAATGCGGTTGCGCCATCATTTTGCATGAACAGGCCCATGGCGCGCTGCAGAAGAGATCCGGCGCTGCTTTCAGCCGCAGAACGCTCTCCCCAAGGTTTGAGTGAGGCAAACATCAGCGCATTGTTCTGCCCCTGTCCAAAAAAGCTGAAGCCGCGCACCACGACCAGACTTTGCACTTCGTCTTGCGCCATCCAGAAATCGGTGACTGGCGCCAACGCTTCGTCCATGCGTTCCTGGGTCGCGCCCGGCGGCGCTTGTACTGCGGTAATCAGAAAGCCCTGATCTTCGGTGGGCAGAAAGGCGGTTGGCAAGCGCATGAACAGCAGCACAGTCACCGTAATCAGCGCGATGAATACCGCCATACCGCGTTTCGGACGTGACAGGATGCGCGCGTTGGAGCGATCGTACTTCCCCTCCATCCGTGCAAACCAGATATTGAACCGCCCAAGAAACCGACCCGCGTACCCGCGCGCCCGCGCAGGCCAGCTACGCCAGCCAGACTGGCGATGCTGCGCAGGCGTCTCTGTGGGCGGCGGCCCCCCATGCCCTTCTGCCGTCATCGGTTTGAGAAACGTCGCGCACAGCGCAGGGGTCAGCGATAAGGCGAGAAACGCGGAGAAGAAAATCGCAATCGCCAGCGTTACCGAAAATTGCCGATAAATTCCGCCCGTCGAGCCTGGGAAAAAGGCCATCGGTACAAAAACGGCGATCAGCACCAATGTCATCCCGATGATCGCGGTGTTGATCTGGCCCATTGCCTTGCGGGTCGCCTCAAGCGGAGGGAGACCTTCTTCGCGCATGATACGTTCGACGTTCTCGATGACGACAATGGCGTCGTCGACCAGAATACCGATCGCCAGCACCATGCCGAACAGCGAAAGCACGTTGATCGAAAAGCCGAATAGCCACAGCCCCAGACACGCGCCTGCAAGGGCGATCGGAACCACCAGCGTCGGGATCAGTGTCGCACGCCAGTTCTGAAGGAACAGGTACATGACCAGAAATACCAGAACCATCGCTTCGACGAGTGTCTTGATAACCTCGTCAACCGAGGCCTGCACGAACGGTGTGGTATCATAGGGGATCGACCAGTTGACGCCTTGGGGCAGGCCAGTTTCCAGTTCGGCCATGCGCGCTTTTACGCCCGCTGCCGCCGCCAAAGCGTTCGCACCTGTGCCCAATTGCACAGCCATCCCCGCCATCGGGGCGCCGTTAAGCGTGGTGGATGTGGCATAGCTTTGCGCGCCGATTTCGATACGCGCGACTTCGCCCAGCCGGATGACGGCTGCGCCAGTGTTGGCGCGCAGGATGATGTTTTCAAACTCTTCCACTGTACGGAAGCGTCCGTCGCTGGTGATGGTCGCAGTGATCTGTTGCCCGGCTGCCAACGGCTTGGCTCCAATCGAACCCCCGGCTATCTGCGTATTCTGTTCGCGTATCGCGTTCAGCACGGCGCTGGGCGAAAGGTTGTACGAGGCCAGTGCATCGGGATCGAGCCAGATACGCATCGCGTAAGGCGAACCGAACAAGGTGACATCGCCTACGCCGGGCACACGGCGCAGTTCATCAATGACCTGACTGGAAGCGATGTTGCCCAGGTCGGTGCTGTTCAAACCGCCGTCGGTTGAAGTGAGCGCAACGATCAGCAGGAACCCGGCATTGGCCTGCCGGACGGTAATGCCCTGCTGTCGCACCTCTTCGGGCAATCGCGCTTCAACCGTGCTGAGGCGGTTCTGCACCTCGGTCTGGGCTATGTCGATGTCAGTCCCGGCCTCAAACGTCAGTGTGATGCTGGCCGTGCCATTCGATGCGCTGGACGAGGCCATGTAGAGGAAACCCTCCACCCCGTTGAGCTGCTGTTCGATGACCTGTGTGACATTCTGTTCGAGCGTCTGCGCATCGGCGCCCGGATAGACGACGCTGATCGTCAGCGATGGCGGCGCGACTTCGGGATATTGTTCGATCGGCAGCGCACGCAGCGCGATGATGCCGGCCAGCAGAATGCCCAGTGCCACAACCCATGCAAAGATGGGACGATCAATGAAAAAGCGTGCCATGAATCAGCGCGCCCCGGCAGGCTGGGCTGGTTTGGACGTTACCGGCTTTCTGGTGCCTGCAGTCCCGGCCACGCGTTTGACAGGCATGCCGGGGCGCAGCTTCTGCAGATTGCTGACAATCACCACATCGCCGGGTTTCAGCCCGGTTTCAACGATCCAATTGCTATCTACTAGCGAACCCAGCGTCACCTTGCGCGCAGCTACCAACCCTTTTGCATCGATGACGAACACCGACCCGCCTTGTTCGGACAAGGTTACAGCGCGCTGGGGAACGACGATACCTTGTTGCACCTCACCGACGAACAGTTTGGCGCGTACGAACTCTCCTGGCAGCAACAGCCCCGTGGGATTCGGGAATTCGGCGCGCAGACCTACGGTTCCGGTTTCTTCATCGACCGAAAACGCCAGAAAATTGATATAGCCGGGGATCGGATATTCACTGCCATCGGTAAAGGTCAGGCGGACTTCGACCCGGTCGTTGGCATCGAGCGCGATCTTGCCTGCGCTGATCGCACGGCGAATGGCCAGCACTTCGCTCGCCGCTTGGGCGAAGTTCACATAAACCGGCGCGGTCTGTTCGATCCGGGTCATCAACGTACCTTCGGCCTGACTAACCAATGCGCCTTCGGTGATTTCCGCACGGCCGGCACGCCCAGCAATCGGGGCCCGGACTGTGGTGTAGTTGAGCTGGAGTGAGGCCGATTCGAGCTGCGCCCGGATCTGCGCAACATTCGCCTCAGCTTCGCGGGAGGCAGCCAATGCGGCATCATATTCCTGACCGCTGATCGCATTTTCCGCGACCAGCGGCTTGTAACGATCCACCACCGCACGGGCATTACGCAAGGTCGCACGCGCCCGATCGAGCGCCGCCTGGGTCTGCGCGTAGCTTGCGCGCAATTCACGCGGGTCGATTCGAAACAGCGGCTGACCTTCGGCAACGTTGCTGCCTTCGGTATAAAGCCGTTTCTGGACGATTCCGGTCACCCGCGCGCGCACTTCCGCCTGACGAACCGGTTCCACGCGGCCAGGCAATTCGATCACATTTGGGATAGCCTGATTGGTGATCGTAACCGTTTGCACTGGAACCGGCTGTGGTTCGGGCGGGGCCTGTTCACCGGAACAGGCCGCGATAAGGACGCAGGCCGCCAAGCCAATGCAAATGCACTTCATCGGGAGAGTCTTTCATTTGGTATTTTTTTGCAGGTGCGAAGGTGTAATAATGATTACACCATTGTCAATCACTCCCGTATTCCGGAGATGCCCTGTCACATGATCGCCGCGCCAACCCTTCAGCGAATCGACCGACGCCGCGCCGCTATCATCGCGGCGGCGCGGCATCTTTTCGTCGCGCAAGGCTACGAACGCACGACTCTTGCGGAAATCGTGACGTTAGCCGGCGGATCGCTGGCGACCGTCTACAAACTGTTTGGCAACAAGGATCGCTTGCTCGAAGCTGTGGTACTGGAAAATGCTGCATCGGGAGAAACGATGATCTGCGAGGCGGTGTCGTTGGGCGTCTGTCCAGCAGCAACCCTTCGGGTGATTGCCGATGGTCTGCACGAGCAATTTCTTGATCCTGATGTGATTGCATTGGTACGGATCGTGATAGCGCGCAGCATTTGCGACCCGCAGTTTGCACGTCAATTTTTTGAACGGACCACCAATCCGACACGCGACGCCATCGAAGCGTTGTTTGCAAAATGGCGCGATGACGGGGTGCCGTTGAAAGAAGCGCCCGATTTTCTGGCGGACATGTTCATGGGCCTGTTCGTCAATGATCTGCAACGGCAGGCGATCAGTCACGGCGCTGCGGTGCGACAGGCACCGGAAGCTATCCACCAACGCACGGATTTTTTCATTCAAGCCGCCGGGATCGCCGCTCAAGTGCAATAGCCTGGCAGGATGGCTCCGTAGCCGGTAACGTGGTGGCGGTCAGCCCTCAGCCATGACGCGGCGGGTTTTCCGACAGATCCCGGCCGCAGCGTTTGCAGATGCGGTTGGGCCAGGGGACCACGAAAATCCCACGGAAGAACGCGTTCTTCCCGCAGGTCGGGCAATTGAACCGCAGCATCGGCGCGTTTGCGATCAACAGCAACAGGATGGCTGCGGCAAAGGCAAGGGTGGAATGTCCCCAGACCTGATCCACAGTGACAACCAGCAACACGCCAAACGCAACCGCGCCGAGCATGCGGCGAGCATGGCGCGCGGCGCGTGCGTAAAGGCTCAGGTCAGGCGGGTGAGGATCGATTGCGCGAACTCCGTCAGGGTGTCATCGCGCGCACCCATTACCACGATCCGGTCGCCGGGGCGGGCCAGCGCAACGATCCGATCGCCGCATTCGGCACGGTCCGCGATATGTTCGGCATGGCCGCCAGCTTGCTCGATCAGCGCCACGATCCGCTCGCTTCCTTCGCTTCGGTCGACTGTGCCCCCGAAATAAACGGGATCGCTGAATATCGTAACGTCCTCGCGGCCCAGTTCGCGTGCGAAGGTGTTCGCCAGTTCTGCCCCCATTTGCCGCAAGGGCCCGTAGCCATGCGGTTGAAAGAAGGCGATGACCCGGCCGCTGGTCGCTTTCAAAGTGCGCAACGTGGCGGCGCATTTTTCCGGATTATGGCCAAAATCGTCTATGACCGTAACGCCCCCCGGCGACGTGCCTATCACGTCAAAACGGCGGGCGAGCCCTTCAAAACTGCGCAGTGCGTAGGTCGCATAACCAATCCTGATACCTGCCGCGTCCGCAGCGGCAATCGCGGCCAGCGCATTGGACAGATTGTGCAGCCCCGGCATCGGCAGGATCAGCGGAAACACTTCGCGCTTGCGATTATCGATCACTGCGGCCCGCAAGCCAAGTTCGCTTTGATCGATTGAATCCGGGTCTACGGTAATGTCGGCATTGCGGGACGTGATACCGAATGTCACCCTGCGCTGCGCCTTGGGGGCAAGATAGCCGGCCTCGGTGCTGTCGAGGTTGATGACCGCGGTTCCGGCGCTGCCAACGAACCGGCCAAACAACACACGCAGTTCTTCAATACTCTTGTGGTCAAGACTGACGTTCAGAAGCACCCCGATAGTAGGCTGATAGAGCGCGATCGAACCGTCGCTTTCGTCCACCTCGCTGACAAAAAGGTCGGGCCGCCCAATCCGGGCGCTGGCAAAGGGGTTGGCCGGGGTGACGAAGTTTTTCATCACGGCACCGTTCATCACAGTCGGATCGTGACCGCCTTCGGCAAGGATCCAGGCAATCATTCCTGTGACGGTGGATTTGCCCGACGTGCCGCCAACTGCCACGGAAAATTCGGCAGCATTGAACATTCTGGACAGCAGTTCTGCCCGGCTCAAACGCTCGCAACCCAGCGCCCGGGCCTGGGCGACTTCGGGCACGGTGTCTTCGATCGCGGCCGAAGCGATCAGGATCTGATCGGGCGAGGTTACACCCGTGCCATCCTGAGGGAACAGCGAAAAGCCGCTGCTTTCCATCCATCCGAACTTGTCAGGTGTGCGCCCCTGATCGCGGCTGCGATCCGATCCGGCGACAGGATGGCCCAGACCCTGCGCGATCTGCGCGAGCGGCAGCATTCCGGACCCGCCGATGCCGCAAAAGAACAGCGGTCGCCCAGCGAGCGATCCGGCCTTGATCCCATTATCCATATCCTGGTGGGTTATTGGCTTGCGTGCCGCCTGACAAGCGCCATAGGCTGATCGCCATGACGAATATCGCCATTTGCGCCCCCGCAACCCCGATAACGCGCGAACACCAAACCGCGCTGGAAGCCATGGTCGCCGCAGAATTTCCCGGTCATCGGCTGACCTTTCACGATCAGTGCTTTGAACGTGAAGGTCATTTTGCAGGCAGTGATCTGCGCCGCCTGACCGCGCTGCTGGAATGTGCGAATGATCCGGCCTTCGATGTCGTCTGGTTTGCCAAGGGTGGTTACGGATCCAATCGGATTGCCGAAGCTGCGGTGGCACAGATGAACCCGGCCGCACGGACCAAGACCTATGTGGGCTTTTCCGACTGCGGTTACATGCTGGCAGCGCTTTACCGTGCCCGTATCGGTCAAAGCGTTCACGGTCATATGCCTGTAAGCGTGCGTTCGGAAGGCGGACGAGAGGCGATCCGCCGTGTGCTCAGATGGCTGGGCGGCGATACCAGCGGGCTTGAGCCGGGCCTTGATGGCACCACCCCTGCTGCGGCTTTCAATCTGATCACGCTGGCGATGATCGCGGGCACGCCGATCATGCCCGATCTTTCAGGACATGTGGTCATGGTGGAGGAAGTGTCCGAACATCTCTATGCGATTGACCGGATGTTTTTTCACCTTGCCAGCACACTGCCAAGGCTTGCCGGGCTTCGGCTTGGCTTTGTTACCGATGTCCCCGAAAATTATGTCGAGTTCGGTCAGAGCGAGGAAGATATTGCCCGTTTCTGGTGCGACCGGGCGGGCATTCCATACCTTGGCCGCGCGATGATTGGGCATACGTCTGCCAACAGGGTTGTGCCCTTCGGCCTTGCCAGCCCGCCGGTGCGGACGTAACGGCCCGCCCCAAAACTCATAAAGAGGGGTCGATCATGCGTGCGTTCATTTTTCCCGGTCAGAGCAGCCAGAAGGTTGGCATGGGTGCAGAGCTTGCCGCTTCGAGCATCGCTGCACGCGATGTCTTTGACGAGGTTGACGATACGCTGCGCCAGCACCTGTCGGTGCTGATGCGCGAAGGCCCCGAAGACCGGCTCACGCTTACCGAAAATGCCCAGCCAGCGATCATGGCCAACGCCATCGCCACGCTGCGCGTGCTGGAGCATGACTTCGGGGTGAAGTTGCTCGAACATGCGAACTGCGTGGCGGGCCATTCGCTTGGCGAATACACCGCATTGGCCAGCGTCGGTGCATTCGGTCTGGCGGATACGGCGCTTTTGTTGAAGCTGCGCGGATGGTCGATGCAGGCTGCCGTGCCACTGGGCGAGGGCACGATGGCCGTGCTGCTGGGCGCTGATGTCGAGCAGGCCAAAGCCTTGGCTGAAGCTGCCGCGCAGGGGGAGGTTTGCGAGGTTGCCAATGACAACGACCCTTCGCAGGTGGTGATTTCGGGCCATACAGGCGCGATCGAACGGGCGGTGGCGTTGACGAAGGAACATGGCATCAAGCGCGGCATGATCCTGAACGTGTCGGCCCCGTTCCATTCCTCGCTGATGGCGCCGGCGGCCAAGCGGATGGCCGGGGCGCTGGAGGAAACCCCTCCCGGTGCGCTGATGCTGCCGCTCTATGCCAATGTCACGGCCGCGGCTGTGACTGATCCTGCGCAGATCACCGCATTGCTGGTTGAACAGATCACAGGCCGCGTGCGCTGGCGCGAAAGCGTACTTGCCATGCGCGCCGATGGCGTCGAAAGCTTTGTCGAACTGGGTGGAAAGGTAGTGGGGCCGATGGTGAGCCGGACGGACCGCGATGCGCAGATGACCAGCCTTGTGACCATGAAGGATCTTGAGGCGTTTGCGAAGGAGATCGCATGACACGCGGAATATGGCTGGCAGGCGCGGCGCTGCTGCTGTCTTCGGGCGCAATGGCAAGGGATCGGGCAGAACTTCAATGCATCGAATCCGGGTACACCGCTGAAGAGCGCGCAGAGATCGACGAGCTGCTGCCCGATGTGAACATGCTGGACGATGCAGGTGACGCCACGATGGATGCGATCGGCACAGTGGTGGGCGACGTAGCAATAGACTGCGCCGATACCTACGAATGGAACGATAGCGAATTCGAGGCCGCCCTGTTTTATGAACTTGGCCGCTTGGTGGAAACCGCGATTCGGCGCCATGGACCCTTGCCGCAAGTTGACGTCACCAATATCGACGCAGCGCTAGCCAAGGGCGACCGAAGCGCGCTGTGGGCCGCGCTGGAAGAACAAGTCAACATCGGCATCGCAGGAGAAGACGCTTCGGTTGGCGAGGCAAACGCGAAGGTCTTTGAAGACTTCGTCATGGAAATCGGCTTTGGCATGGACGAAGCAACCGCCGAACTGGTTGGAGCTTTTCTTGCCACCCTGGCGATGCAGCGCATGAGCGCCCGCAACTTTGTCGGATAAACCCAGTAACAGGAACGCGAAGCGATGTTTTCACTGAAAGGCATGAACGCACTGGTAACCGGCGCAAGCGGCGGTATCGGATCAGCGATTGCGCATGCACTTGCTGCGCAAGGAGCACGGGTCGCGTTGTCGGGATCGAACGCGGCCAAGCTGCGCGCCTTCCGAGACGAATTGAACGCTGCCTATCCGCACCATGATCACGATGGTCATGTCGAAATTACCTGCGATCTGGGCAATCCCGTACAGGTCGAAGAACTGATCCCTGCCATGCTCGATACACTCGGGACTATGGATATTCTCGTCAACAATGCCGGCATCACTCGTGACAACCTGGGCATGCGGATGAAGGACGATGAATGGGATCAGGTGATCCGCATCAACCTGGAAGCCGGTTTCCGGCTGATGCGCGCGGCGGCCAGGCCGATGATGAAGGCGCGTTTCGGTCGCGTCATCAACATCACGTCGGTTGTGGGTGCGACCGGCAACCCCGGTCAGATGAACTATTGTGCTGCCAAGGCGGGCCTTACCGGCATGACCAAGGCTTTCGCACAGGAAGTCGCCAGTCGCGGCATTACCGCCAATTGCGTGGCGCCCGGTTTCATCCGCACTGCGATGACCTCTGCGCTCGATGAAAAGCAGCAGACTGCCATCAATGGGCGTATTCCGATGGGACGGATGGGCGAGGGCGCGGAGATCGGGGCGGCCGTGGCCTTTCTTGCCAGCCGCGAAGCCGCCTATGTGACGGGCGAAACGCTGCATGTGAACGGCGGGATGGCGATGCTGGGATAGCCAGCGGCGCAATTGCGCGGCCTTATCCCCAGCGGAAACGTGCCTCGCAAAGCCATCAACTTGCTCGTAGCTTTGCCTACGCTAAGGTTTGACGCAGATTCCGGCGCTTGAGAGCGATTCCTTCGCCTCTAGGCCATAGACAGGACCGATAGGGACAAGCGATGAAGGCCACGATCGAACGCGCGACACTGCTGCGGTGCCTTTCCCATGTTCAATCCGTGGTGGAGCGCCGCAACACCATACCCATCCTTTCCAACGTGCTGATCGATGCCGACGCCGGTGGTTCAATGCGCGTGATGGCGACCGATCTCGATTTGCAGGTGGTCGAAACGATGTCGGCGTCTTCGGTCGATCAGGCGGGCGCGATCACTGTGTCCGCCCACCTTTTGTTCGACATTGCCCGCAAGCTGCCTGATGGCAGCCAAGTCAGCCTGACCACCAGCGACAACCGGCTTGAGGTCAAGGCGGGCCGGTCGAACTTCAAGCTGCCAACCTTGCCGCGCGACGATTTCCCCGTGATCGTCGAAGGCGATCTGCCGACTAGCTTCGAACTGCCTGCACGTCTGCTGGCCGAGTTGATCGATCGCACCCGCTTTGCGATTTCTACTGAAGAAACGCGCTACTACCTCAATGGCATCTTCTTCCACGTCACCGACGATGACGAACCGATGCTGAAGGCTGCAGCGACCGATGGGCACCGTCTGGCGCGCTTCACATTGCCGCGCCCCGAAGGTGCGGCCGGAATGCCCGATGTTATCGTCCCGCGCAAAGCGGTGGGCGAACTGCGCAAGTTGCTAGATGAAGCGCTGGACAGCAACGTGCTGATCGATCTGTCGGCCAGCAAGGTCCGCTTCACGATGGGCGGCGAAGGCGGCGTTGTTCTCACCAGCAAGCTGATCGATGGTACCTTCCCCGATTACAGCCGCGTCATCCCCACCGCGAATGACAAGCTCTTGAAGGTCGATCCCAAGCTGTTCTTTTCGGGCGTTGACCGCGTTGCAACCATCGCCACCGAAAAGACCCGAGCTGTAAAGATCGGGCTTGATAACGACCGTGTGACCCTGTCGGTCACATCGCCCGACAATGGCACCGCGGCCGAGGAAATTGCCGCAGAATACCGGGCGGAAAGTCTGGAGATTGGCTTTAACGCCAACTACCTGAAAGACATTCTTGGTCAGATCGATAGCGACATTGTTGAACTGCATCTGGCCGATGCCGGCGCGCCGACTTTGATCCGCGAGAACGAAGATGCCCGTGCGCTGTATGTGCTGATGCCGATGCGGGTGTAACTGCTGCCGTTTCAGAAGGGGCACTGCCGATGACCATGATGCAGGTGCACGTTCGCAAGGCGGACCTGACGCAGAGCGTACTTGTTGAAGTGCAGGTTTCTCCCTTGCCCGACGACGCGGTGCGACTGGCGGTAGAAAGTTTTTCGGTCACCGCCAATAACGTCACTTACGCTGTGGTGGGTGACGGTTTCAAATATTGGGACTTTTTTCCGGCACCCGAAGGCTATGGCATCGTGCCGATGTGGGGCCATGCGCAGGTGATCGAAAGCCGCCACGCCGAAATCGCGGTGGGCGAACGCCTGTATGGCTACTTGCCCATGGCAAGCCATTTGGACGTTCTACCGGGCAGGGTGACGCCGGGAGGATTCCTGGACATTGCAGCGCATCGCCAGCCGATGAGCCCGGTCTACAACAGCTACACGCGCCTTGCCGCTGACCCCGAACACGACCCCGCGCGGGAGGGGGAGCGGATGATTTTTGCGCCCCTGTTCCGCACTGGCTTCCTGATCGAATACTTTCTTCGCGGTGCCGACTGGTTCGGCGCTGAACAGCTTATCGTGACCAGCGCTTCTTCCAAAACCGCGATGGGCTTGGCGAGCGTGGCAAAGACGTTGTCGCCGACCATCAGGCGGATCGGGCTGACATCGCAACAGAACGTCGCCTTTGTCGAATCTTGCGGCCTTTACGATGACGTCGTGACCTATGCAGATTTGGAACGGTTGCCGGTGCTGCGCAGCGTCAGTGTTGATTTTGCAGGCAATGCCGATCTGCTCGCGCGGGTGCACCGTCATTTCGACGCCGCGCTCGCCCATTCGGCGCTGGTGGGCATGACTCATATCGAAGCGCGCTCCGCCTCTGGTGCGGGCGAGCCGCTACCTGGCCCCAAGCCTGCAATGTTCTTTGCCCCTGATCATGCGGTCGCCTTTTTCAAGACACATGGGCCGGACGAAGGCGGGAAGCTGGTCGCTTCCGCGTGGCGTGATTTCCTGGCAGTGACTGAAGGCACAGTCGCGATAGAACGGCATTCCGGCCTTGCGGCCGCCCGCGAAGTTTTTGCCGCGATGGTGGCAGGGCAGATCGACCCGGCCAAGGGCATCGTCATAGAGCCTTGAGCCGAGGCGGCCAATCACTCCGCAGCTTGACCCAATAGCGCCCTTTAAGGCGCCCACGGATAACGCAGTCCGCTCTCGCTGCGGTAAAACCCCGCCGCCGAAGGTGATGGTTCCACTTTTTATCGCATCACCAAAGGCGCTGACCGACCGACACCCGACGGGTCTCTTTCCGCTTAGGCAATCGCTGCCATCATGCGCTCCGTTTCCGTGCCTGTTTCCGGCGCGTCAAGAAATTCACGGATCGCCGCCACGCTTTCATCGGCATGGGTCAACAAGAACAGGTGGCCGCCGTCCTCAAAGATCCTAAGCTGCGCGTTGGGGATCATCGCCTTCAGGATCCTGCCATTGATCACGGGCACGATCTGATCGTCTTCACCCATCATGATCAGCGTTTCTTTTTTCATGAACGGCAAGGCGGGTAAGCTTGTCCAGCCCATCATGCACATCAACTGATACACGTAGCCGCGGGGGCTGGGGGGGGTAAGGCGGCCGATGTGGCTCGATTTGTGATCCTGGCCCTTGGTCCGTGTCATTCCGCCATACAGCGTCATGAAATGCTTCGCCATGAAATCAGCATCGACGTAGCGACGGGGATTGGCCATTTTCGTCAACGCCTTGGGATTACCCGGTACCATCACCATCCCCGGCGTAGTCGCAATCAGGGTCAGGCGGCGTGTGCGTTTGGGGTGTTGAAGGGCGAAATGCTGGGCCATGGCGCCGCCCCATGACACGCCCATCACATCCACTTCGTCCAAACCATATTTCGACAGAAGCTGTGCTGCGGTCCAGCACATGATGAAAGGGTTGTAAGGCACCACCGGATCAGGTGATTCGCCTGTTCCTGGCATGTCGAACATGATGAAGCCGCGTTCTGGCATGGCAGCGGCCAGCGGGGCGACCGCTTCGATATTCGCACCGATGCCATTGAAGAACAGGATCGGCAAGTGATCGGACGGCATATCCAGCCGCCACGCCGCAGTCCGTAGCGTCCGTCCGCCCACTTCTTCCATCGTGACGACGGCGCCGTCCATTGGGTTGGCCACAAAAACCTGTCCTTTCTTGGCGCCATCAACGGCGCAAGGGTGGGCGTGCTCAGCCAGATGGCATCACGCACACCCTCGTTTATTCACTGCATCAACGGGCGGCATGGAGCCGCGCCTATGCTGCAGCGCAATATCAGACTTCTTCGCGCACGTAGAGTCCTGGTGCGGGGTCTGTGGGGGGATAGGCATCACTGCCCAGCGTCGAAGGCGCAGATTTGGTCTTGCCCGAACGGGCTTGGAGCCATTCAATCCATAGCGGCCACCAGCTGCCTTTGACCTCTTCGACTCCTTTCAGCCAGGCATCGGCAGTGGCTGGCAACTTGCCTTTTTTGGACTGAATAAAATACTTAGCCTTGGGATTGGTGGGCGGATTAAGGATTGCCTGCATGTGGCCCGATTGGCTCAGAACGTAGGTCACATCCTTCGATCCGAACAATTGTGTCGATCGGTAGGTCGCTTTCCACGGAGTGATGTGATCGGTCACGCCGCCAAGGATAAACATATCGGCGGTGACTTTCGACAGGTCGATTGCGTGATCCACCATCTCCACTTCGCCCTTTTTGGTGAAGGCCAGCGTTTCGTAGACGGTTAGAAAATCGCCCATCAGACTTGCTGAAAGATTGGTGGCATCGGCGTTCCAGAACAACACATCAAATGCGGGCGGATCGCTGCCCAGCAGATAGTTGTTGATGACGTAGTTCCAGATCAGATCATTGGGACGCAACCACGCAAAGCCACGCGCCAGATCATCCGCCTTGATGACTCCCGCCTTGCTGGCGCGCTGGCGGGCAAGCTTCATGCCGTTTTCGGACACCAGCGAACCGGCTTCAATGTCCGTCGCCATCGGATGCAGCACACACACCATCAAAGTCAGCGCGCCAAGTAGGTCGGATTTGTCGGCGGCCAGTTTGCTCGCCAGCATCGCGGCCGTTTGTCCGCCCGAACATCCCGCCGACACGTTGACCTTCTTTGCGCCGGTAATTGCCGCGACCGCTTCCATCGCCTCGCGGCAGGAGTTGACATAATCGGCCATGCCCCAGCGGCCCTGTTCCTTGGTGGGGTTGCGCCACGAAATCACGAACGTCTGAATGCCGTTATCAACCTGCCATTTCACCACCGATTTATCGGGGCTGAGATCATTGATGTACATCTTGTTGATCTGCGGCGGGATGGTCAGCTGCGGGATTTCATGCACTTCGTCCGTTGTCGGGGCGTAGTGGATCAGTTCCATCATTTCTGTACGAAGAACCACGGCCCCCTTCGAAGTCGCGACGTTTTCACCCAGCTTGAACGGGCGCTTGTCGACCTGACTCACCATGCCCTTGTTATGGACAACATCATTGTATGCGTTTTGCAGGCCTTTGATGAGGCTGAGCCCGCCGCTGTCGATGACGCGCTTCTGCGCGGTCGGGTTGCCGATGAGCGTGTTGGTTGGGGCCAGACTGTCGAGAACGATGTTGGCGATGAAATTTGCCCGGTTGCGTTCAAGTTCGTCCAGTTCAAGCTCCTCCAGCCAGCCCCGCATGCCTTTCTGAACGGCCAGGTAATATTGCGCACCGGCGCGGAAGAAGGGGTTGAAGGCCCAGGCCGGGTCCATGAACCGCTTGTCCTTGGGATCGGGAGCGAGATCGCTTTTGCCGGTCATGATCTTGACCATGTCCTGCGCCATCGCCGTCGAATGCCGCACGAGACGGGCGGGATCGGATGCTGTTTCGCGTAGCAGCAGCGCGATCGCGCTGACGAAATCTTCGCGCGCAACCCCGATCAGCGGCCCCAGCGCATTGGTGGACTGGGCGGCTTCGTTTTCAAGCTTCACTTCGCTGCGTGCCATAACATCCTCTCCGTGTGACCGTCTTGATCAGCGCCGCTGACGGCCGCCGTTTCATGCGATCTTAATGGAAGAATGCAGCCTGCCGCATAAACATGCAAGGTGTTCAGCAACGGCGCAAATTGTTGGGGCCGCGGCAAAGCATGAAAGGATTTACCACAAGGATTAATCCTTTTCTCAAGCCTGTTGGGCCAAAAGCACCCGATGGTGGGGGACCGTATCAAAACATTGCCACAGGCAAACCGGCGGCCGCGTGCCGGCAGGCGGGGTATGCGGGCGTCTGCCAATACCGGCTCGCCTTCAACGGGCGAGGGGGGTGACAGCGATCTGCGCGCCCGCCGTGAACGGCGCAGCGCCGCGCGTTTGGATGCAGCCGGGATCGACAAGATCAAAGACAGCGAAATGCACCAGGAAAGCGAGCAGATCATTCTTCTGCCCAAGGAAGCAGGGGCCATGACCCTGTTCCTGCTGGTCGCTTACGCCGTTTCCGCGGTGGCGTTTCAGGGTCTCCCATCGCTGAACACGGTGGGCGCGGCGCTCGCTTCGGCAGCGCTGTTTTCATGCGGATCGCTGTTCGCAACGATCCAGCGCCGTGCGCAGGTGTCCTTGCGGACCCGCATCATCGTAGTGATGCTTGGCATTGTATTGCCGATGGCGCTGGCGGGTTACGCCATGGCATGCTGGGTCGGAGAAGGCTTGCCGTGGCAATGGGCCGTGGCAACGCTGATCTGCATCAACGCAGCCGCTGCGGCGCTGTTCGATATGCGGATCATATCGTTGTTCAGTGGGAAGATCGCCAGCTGGGCCGGGTTTGCGCTGCTGGTGCCCCATGCGATGACTTACGCCGCGCTGATAGCATCAGCCTTGACCCTGTCGTTGATCGCCCGGTTAGAATGGAAGGCTGCGGAACGGCGCCGCCAGAACCGCGAAGCACGCGAACGCGTGGCGGCCCGCGCAGAAGATATTCTGCGCAGCTTTGAAGAAACCGGACAGGGCTGGTTCTGGGAAACCGACCGGCGCGGGTTGATTACGTATATCTCACCCAAGGCAGCGATGGCGCTGGGCAAGACAAGCGCCCAGATCGTTGGTCGTCCCTTGGGCGCAATTGTCGATCCTGCGCCCGGCGCAGAAGACGCCGAACGCACGCTCGCCTTCCATCTTTCTGCCCGGTCATCCTTCCACGACGTTGAAGTTCGCGCAGCAACGCTGGGCGATGAACGCTGGTGGGCGCTGACGGGACGACCGGTCTACGACAGCTTCAAGAACTTCTGCGGTTTCCGCGGCCACGGCACCGACCTCACCGAAAAGCGCAGGAGCGAACAACAGGTCTCGCGCCTTGCGCATTACGATTCGCTCACCGGCCTGGCCAACCGCGTGCAGATGAGCCGGGCGCTGGAAGAAATCCTTGCCGCTCCCAGCGCACGCGAACGCGCGTGCGCCGTACTGATGCTCGATCTTGACCGCTTCAAACAGGTGAACGACACGCTCGGCCATCCGGCAGGGGATGCTCTGCTCAAACAGGTCGCGCAGCGGCTCGAACGCAGCATCGGCGCTGCGGGGCGGTGCGGAAGGCTGGGGGGCGATGAATTCAAGGTCATCGTTCCGGGCGACCAGTCGCGCCCGGCATTGGGGCACATGGCGCAGGAAATCATCAGCGCGCTGTCGCAGCCCTATTCGCTTGAAGGGCAAAGCGTCGTTATCGGCGCGTCAATCGGGATCG
The DNA here is from genome assembly GCF_042466465.1 of Erythrobacter sp. R86502. Taxonomy (NCBI): domain Bacteria; kingdom Pseudomonadati; phylum Pseudomonadota; class Alphaproteobacteria; order Sphingomonadales; family Erythrobacteraceae; genus Erythrobacter; species Erythrobacter sp. R86502. The sequence continues at coordinate 727,016 of NZ_JAXHCJ010000001.1, forward strand.
CACTTGCACCGGAACACGGTGCGACCAGCGATGAGCTGATCCGCAATGTTGACCTTGCGTTGTACGCAGCCAAAGATGCCGGACGCGGGGTCTATCGCTTCTACGCCGAAGACCTCCACGCGGCGGCCGAAGAACGCGCTGAGCTGGAACAGGATCTGCGCGATGCCATCGCCAAAGGCGATCTGCAGCTCTATTATCAGCCTGTGATCTATGCTGCGACCGAAACCATCGTCGGGTTCGAAGCACTGATGCGTTGGAACCACCCAAAGCGCGGTTGGTTGAGCCCATCCAAATTTGTGCCGATTGCCGAAGATGCCGGCTTGATCGACCGGATGGGACAATGGGCCTTGCGCACCGCATGCGCCGACATGTCGCGCTGGCCGCGATCGATCCGTTGTGCGGTCAATGTATCCGCGCTGCAATTTGCCAATCCCGAACTGCCTGCCATCGTGGCCAATGCGCTAGCCCATTCGGGTGTCGCTCCCTCGCGTCTGGAGCTTGAAATCACTGAAAGCGTGTTCCTGAACGACAATGCCATGACCGAGACAATGTTCAAGGCGCTGAAGCGGGTGGGCGTACGCCTTGCACTTGACGACTTTGGAACGGGATATTCTTCGCTCGGCTATCTGAAGAAAGCGCCTTTCGACAAGATCAAGATTGACCGCAGCTTCGTGCAAGGTGCCACAGAAGAAGGTAGCCGGAACGGCGCCATAATCGCCTCGATTACGTCGCTGGCCGAGGCACTGCACATGGATACGACAGCCGAAGGCGTCGAAACGCTGGACGAACTGGATCTGGTGCGGCTGCTGGGATGCAGCCATGTTCAGGGTCATATCTACTATAAACCGATGCCCGCAGAAGACGCCGCCGCTCTTGTCGAGGGCGATCTGGTGGCGTCCGCAGAAGGCCCGCAATGCGTCCGCGCGCCTCGACAAAACCTGCTGCGCAAGGTCGCAGTCATTCACAATCGCATCCGGACCACTGCGACTCTGCGCAACATTTCGGAAAGCGGAGCCATGATCGAAGGGCTGTGGAATGTGCCAGCGGGAAGTGTCCTGCGTGTCGAATTTTCACCCGGCAGTGTGGCGACCGCTCAAGTCCGCTGGTCCTGCGATACCCGCGTAGGGATAGAATTTGATGAGGCACTGCGCCGCCGTGCTGATGGGTCCTTTTCGGTGCTCAGCAGTCAGCGCGAACATGCGCTCAAGGCTTCGCACGGTTAGACGGGTTGCCTTGACGTAACTAGCACGATCGCCGCGTGGGTATCGGTGTTGTTAGGGGTGGCTGTTAGCGGAAAAATAACCATCGGGCTTTACTCCTCTGCAAACCAGAGAGAGCGGCGGCGTGGGCCGTTTGCCACCTGACGTTTGGAGGTTTGCAGGGGAGTGTCGCTGAAGGGTCTCTTGTCCCCCCGCATTGTCGTTGCGCCTCAGAGCGAGCGCCCTGCTGCTGCATCGGTTTTGACCGATGACGAACGTCTCGCCATGCTTGATGATCTAGAAGAATCGGGGTTGGGCTGGTTTTGGGCCAGCAATGAAAGCGGCCATCTTACCTATTTGTCAGCCGTCATCGCAGCGCGGATCGGCGTGCCGCTGGCCGATCTGTTGGGTCAGCCTTTAACCTCGATTTTTACCGCTGCCGATCGCGAACAACGCGGCAAATCGCTTTCGTGGATGCTGGGCGCTCACAAGGGTTTTGCGGGCATCGCAGTACATGCCGTGCGGCGTCCCGACGGCGCAGTGCTGCGTCTCTCGGGCCAACCGGTAAAACGTCCCGATGGTCAATTTGCCGGTTTCCGTGGAACGGGTGCGGACATCACCGATGAATATCACCGCGAGGAAGAAACCGCGCGACTGGTACGATTTGATTCCCTGACCGGGCTGTCCAACCGGCACCGCATGGCGCACCACCTTGATACGACGCTGACCGCTTTCAAGGCGGCGCGGCGCAATTGCGCGGTCATGATGCTCGATCTGGATCGGTTTAAACATGTCAACGACACGCTGGGCCATGCCGCGGGTGATGAACTGCTGAAGCAGGTTGCCGACAGATTAACCCGTGCAATCGATCGCGAATGCGAGATCGGGCGATTGGGCGGAGATGAATTTCAGGTCATGTTGCCTGATGTCGATGATCGCGGGGTTCTGGGCGATCTGGCGATGAAGATTATCACCATGCTGCGTCAGCCTTACAGCCTGCAAGAGGGGCGCTGTGTCATTGGTGCCTCCGTCGGAATCGCGATCGCCCCGCACGACGGGGTAAACCGCGAAGAACTCGTGCGTGCCGCAGATCTTGCGCTGTATGCTTCGAAGAATGGCGGCCGCGGACAATACCGCTTTTTTTCGGGCGATCTGGAAAACGAAACGATTTTCCGCCGCCGGCTTGAACAGGATCTGGGCACCGCTTTGCGTGAAGAGCAGTTGTTCCTGCGTTTCGAACCGATCGTAGAGGCCGCAGCCGGAAATGTTTGCGCGCTCGAAGCCCACGTATGCTGGAACCACGACGAACGCGGTGTGATCGACGAGGAGGAATTTTCGCAGATCGCCGAAGGCTCGGCGTTGCTCGGCGATGTGGGGCGGTGGGCAATTGCCGCCGCTTGCCAAAGCGCCTCAGCCTGGCCGGAGAGTGTTAAGGTCGCGGTCAATGTCCCGGTGCCTCTGTTTCAAGCGGAAGATTTCGTCGAACGTGTCAGCGAAGCGGTTCATGGATCGGGCATCAACCCGTCTCGGCTTGAACTTGAAATCAGCGAAGCGGTGTTTTTTGGTGATACCAATGTCGTCGATCGCACGCTGGCGGCTTTGTTCAAACTTGGTGTGCGTCTTACTCTCGACGAATTCGGTAGCGGTTATTCCTCGCTCGCCTATCTGCGCCGGGCGCCGTTCGACAGCATCAAGTTCGACCAGAAACTGATCGCTGCGGCAGAACGCGATGATGGCCGCGAACTCGGTCTGGTGCGAGCGATCGTCGCCCTGGCCGGGGCTTTGCATATGGATACGATGGCAAGCGGCATTGAAAACGCCAATCTTGTCTCAGCGCTTGCCAATGGCGGCGTCCGTTTCCTTCAAGGCCCGATCTTCAGCGAACCAGTGGACGACCAGGCACTGATGCAGGAACTGGCGGGCGGCACGTGGAAAATCGAACCCGACTCTGACCGGACGCGCCGTGCACGTCGGCGCACGGTGTTTCGCAAGATCCAGGTGATCCACGATGACTACACCTACGAAGTGACACTGCGCAATCTGTCAAAGACGGGCGCGTTGATCCAGGGGCTGGCCGACGTCCCACGTCAGACACAGTTCGTGGTCGATCTGGGCGGCGGCCAGCTCGCCGTTGCTACGGTGACCCGCAGCAATGGCGATGTGCAGGGGCTGGAATTCGAACAGTCGCTGATCGAGGACGGTTCGGGCGGGCTGTGCACCCGCAACCGCGTGTCGCCCTACGCGCTCGCAGCCGCGGGAACACCGCTCGCGGCTTTGGCCCCGGACAAGTTCTTGAGCATGGATCAGGGCGGGGCCATACCCAAGTTCGGTTACGCCAACCAGCCGATCTAGCTGTTGCGTTTTTGGCGAATGACAACCGCGAGGCTCGGCGCTACATCGCGCGGCGATGACTGACCTTTCAAAAATCCGCAATTTTTCGATTATCGCGCATATCGACCATGGCAAGTCGACGCTGGCTGACCGGCTGATCCAGTTCACCGGTGGGCTCACCGCGCGCGAGATGTCCGAGCAAGTCCTTGATAACATGGACATTGAGAAAGAGCGCGGTATCACCATCAAGGCGCAGACCGTGCGTCTCAATTACACCGCCAAGAACGGCGAAACATATCAGCTCAACCTCATGGACACGCCGGGCCACGTTGACTTCGCCTATGAGGTGAGCCGCAGCCTTGCCGCGTGCGAGGGCGCGTTGCTGGTGGTGGACGCGGCGCAGGGCGTCGAGGCGCAGACATTGGCCAACGTGTATCAATCGATCGAGCACGATCACGAAATCGTCCCCGTCATCAACAAGATCGACCTGCCCGCTGCGGAGCCTGAAAAGGTTCGCAAGGAGATCGAAGACATCATCGGGATCGATGCATCCAACGCCGTTCTTGCATCCGCCAAATCGGGAATCGGGATCGAGGAAGTGCTCGAAGCGGTGGTCGAACGCATCCCGCCGCCGCAAGGCAAGATCGATGCGCCGCTGACCGCTAGCCTCGTCGACTCGTGGTACGACCCCTATCTGGGCGTCGTCATCCTCGTGCGCGTGATCGACGGCAAGCTGACCAAGGGGCTGAATATCCGCTTCATGCAGGGCGGCACGCAGCACCTGGTCGACCGCGTTGGCTGTTTCACGCCCAAGCGCACCGATCTGGCCGAACTTGGCCCCGGCGAAATCGGTTTCATTACGGCGCAGATCAAGGAAGTCGAACAGGCGCGCGTCGGTGACACGATCACCACGGTCAAGGGCGGGTCGGAAACGGCGCTGCCGGGCTACAAGGAAGTGCAGCCCGTGGTATTCTGCGGGATGTTCCCGGTCGACGCCGCCGACTTCGAGAAGCTGCGCGAAAGCATCGGCAAGCTGCGGCTGAACGATGCAAGCTTCAGCTTCGAAATGGAATCGAGCGCGGCGCTGGGCTTCGGCTTCCGGTGCGGGTTCCTTGGTCTGCTGCATCTGGAGATCATCCAGGAACGCCTGAGCCGCGAATACGACCTTGACCTGATCACCACCGCGCCAAGCGTGGTGTACCGCATCCATCTTGGCCATTCCAAGACCGAGGATGCCAAGGTCATCGACATTCACAATCCCGCCGACTGGCCCGACACCAACCGGATCGAGATGATCGAGGAGCCGTGGATCAAGGCGGTGATTTACACCCCTGACGAATATCTCGGCCCGATCCTGAAGCTGTGTCAGGACCGCCGCGGCATCCAGACCGAACTGACCTACGTGGGCGGCCGCGCGCAGGTCACGTATGAACTGCCGCTCAATGAAGTCGTATTCGACTTCTACGATCGTCTGAAATCAATCAGCCGCGGCTATGCCAGCTTCGATTACGAACAGATCGGCACGCGCGAAGGCGATCTTGTGAAGATGAACATTCTCGTCAACGCGGAACCCGTCGACGCGCTCAGCCTGATCGTTCACCGCCATGTGGCCGAAGAACGCGGCCGCGGCATGTGTGAACGCCTGAAAGACCTGATCCCGCGGCACCTGTTCAAGATCCCGATTCAGGCGGCCATCGGTGGCAAGGTGATCGCGCGCGAAACCATCGCCGCGATGCGCAAGGACGTGACCGCCAAGTGTTACGGCGGGGACATCAGCCGCAAGAAGAAGCTGCTCGACAAGCAGAAGAAGGGCAAGGCCCGGATGCGCGAATATGGGAACGTGAGCATTCCGCAGGAAGCCTTTATCGCAGCCCTGCGAATGGGCGAGGAATAGATCCGGCCGCCCATCGCGATGCCTGTATCACGCTGGATAGCCCACGTTTCTTCATGCAGGGGCTATCCGGCGGACCGTTCTTTTTGGTTGTTACAGCCTCTATAGCGTCGGCGGTTCCGGTTCCGGCGGGCTGCCAAGCGACACTGACGGCGCTTCATCGGTCCCGTCGCAAGCGATCGGGTTCGATACGTCGCGCTGCGCCAGGCGATCGTGCAGATATTTCAGATCTTTGCTGGGCGTAAACACGTTTTCGTGCGCGTCCCATTCCACGTTGACCAACTGACGTGCGGCTTCATCGGCGCAGGTTGCGGCAAGGTCGCGTTCGCGCAGTTCCACGAACCGCGTCCACGCCGCATGGGTTTCTGACGACAGACTGTTCCAGCGCGCCACACGCTGCGGTTCCATGCTGCGGCGGATGCTTTCGATCTTGGCATCGATGCTGCGGCGCACGTCGTGGTCGCTGACATTGCGTTTGCCCGCCTCGTGCTCTGCGATCCATTGTTTCTTCAATCGATCAAGCTGCATCTGGCTGACCGCGTTGAGCCCCTTTGGCCCGCCACCTGCGGCAAATCGTTCTGGCGCACGATTGCGCAAAATGAACATCAGCAGCCGGTCGTTATAGCGGGTGCGGGTGCCGACAAGTTTGCCGTAGGAATAAAGCGGTTCTTCCACGCCATTCAATGCGCGGTCCATCACCACATCTTCGACCCGCTGAACGCCCAGTTGCAGCGCGGCAGCCCATGCGGCGCGGAAGGTTTCCGCACCGGGTTGGCGCCGCAGGTAATAGGCACCAAACGTGCTCATATCGACAGCCTTGCACGCAGCGGTGACCGATCCTGTATCGGCCAGCGCTTCAATAAAATCGCGTTGGCGCTGCGGCGTCCAGCCGTCGTGGCGATCACATCGGCGCGGAACGGGGGTGAAAGAAGGCAGCTCTCCCGCAGGGACGGGTAGACGGGCGGTACGGGGGTCTTTGCGGCGAGTCATTTTCGTCCTTTCGCGCACGCATGAGGATGCTGGCGCAGCATCGGGGCGACAACATCACAAAACGCATCAGTAGGAAAATGTGGGTGAGGGGCGAGCGGGCACGCAGCTTCACTTGGCGTTCAGCGCACGGCTGGCTATAGGAGCGTCCATGTCGACAAAGTTCACCGCTCGCCCCCTTGGCCGTCTTGCGCAGGTCGCGCTGGCTGCCGCTACATTTGCGACCCTTTCGGCCTGTGCCGGTAGCACGGAGGGGCAGGACGTTGCCTATGTCGCGCGCGACGTGGAATCGCTTTATTCCGAAGCGCAGCGCCGGCTCGACAATGGCAACACCTTGCAGGCCGCGGCGCTGTTTGACGAGGTGGAACGCCAGCACCCCTATTCCCCCTGGGCGCGGCGCGCACAGTTGATGAGTGCGTTCAGCTATTACGTCGCGCGCGATTACAACAAGGCGATCCAGAACGCGCAGCGGTTCCTGTCGATCCACCCGGGCAACAAGGACGCGCCTTACGCCTATTACCTGATCGCGCTGAGTTATTACGAACAGATCAGCGATGTGAACCGCGACCAGAAAATCACCGAACAGGCGCAGACTGCGCTGCGCGAAGTCAACCGCCGGTTCCCGCAGACCGAATATGCCGCCGATGCGCGATTGAAGCTTGATCTGGTGGCCGATCACCTTGCGGGCAAGGAAATGGAAATCGGCCGTCATTATCAGCGTATGGGATTGTGGCTGGCCGCTGATTTGCGCTTCCGCAATGTGGTAGAAAAGTTCGCTACGACCAGTCACACGCCCGAAGCGTTGTATCGTCTGACCGAAAGCAGCCTGGCCTTGGGTGTGCCGGCCGAAGCGGTGAAGTACGCCGCCGTGCTGGGCGCCAACTATCCGGGCACGGATTGGTACGATCGCGCATTCAAGCTGGTCGATCGCCATGCGGATGGCGTCGTTCCGTCCTGAGGCTTGAAACAGGCTGGCGGGGAACAAGCCCCGCCATGCCCGTGAATGCTGGTGTTACTTCTGGAACACCACCTTGGTGCTGCCGCTGACCATCTGGGCCAGCCGTGCCGCATCCCAATTGGTCAGGCGCACGCATCCGTTGCTTTGCGCCGTGCCGATGGTGTCGGGCGCGGGCGTGCCGTGGATGCCGTAATGTTCCTTGCTCAGATCGATCCACACCACGCCGACCGGGCCGTTGGGGCCGGGGGGAAGCTGCTGCTTTTCATCACTGTCAGGCGCACCGCGAAGCAGTTTGGGATCATAGGCGTAGGTGGGGTTGTAGGCTTTGCCCTTCACGTCCCAATTGCCGATGGGCAGGGGATCGTTCTGTGATCCGGTCGTGACAGTGAACATCGCCACCAGCTTGTCGTTTTCATCGAACGCCTTCAGCCAGCCTTCGCTTTCGTCGACCAGAATACGCGCAACTTCGGGCTGATTGGTGCCCACCCCGAGCGAGCGCAGGGTTTCGAGCCAGTCCTTGTTATCGATGCTATCGGCCGCAATCCGGTCAGCACCGATATTGGGCACACGCACCTTTTGTCCCGCCGTGAATACGGGCGCATTGTTTGCGTTTTCGGGCGTGGCTGCCGCGCTGGGGGTGGCGCCATCGGCACCGGCGGGCTTTCCTCCGGGGTTAAGCTGTGCCAGCACCGCCGGGGTCGTGTGGAAGCGTTCGGCCAGCTTTTCTGTCAAGCTTTCGTAGCCGAGCTTTTCCAGCTTGGCCTGATCGGCGGGGCTTTCGGGCAAGGTTTCAAACGTCAGCTGGCCCCAGTCCTGCGGGATCGTGACGATCCGGGTCGCGGAAATGGTGCGCCATTGAGACAGTGCTTCCATCGTGGCGGTATCGAATTCGCCTGTCACTTCCAGCCCGCGCGATTCCTGAAAGCCTTTCACGGCGTTCGTCAGCGACGCGCCCTTCGCTCCGTCGATCACGCCGGGACCGAAGCCCAGACGTTCCAGCACGACCTGTGCTTGCATCACGGGGCGCGGGTCGGTGTCGGCGATGGCGTCGCCTCCTGTAGCATTGTCGTTCGACGCCATCGAATCCGCGCCATTGTCATCGCGGGTCGCTGCGGCTGTGTTGGAATCCTGCGGGTCAGACTGTTCTGCGCCGCACGCACCCAGCAGCAGACACAGGGGGGCAAGCGGAGCGAGGGGAAGACGCATGAAAAATCCTTATGGCGAAGCCCGCGATCGGGCACAGGGAGGGGGAAACCGCAAGGGGCGCGGGCGGTTCCATTGTCGGGCAATTCAGTTGGACGGTGCGGTGATGGGGGCGCAAGCACGCACGTGCGCGTTGCTGGCTCAGGCCAGCGCGATCCGCACCGGAACCCCTTTGCTTGCCGGGGTTTGTGACAGTTCTTCGTGATACCACAGCGGAACCAGCGGATTGAGTTCGGGAAAATATCCCGCCAGCGTTCCCGCGGGCAGATCATAGGGCACCACGGCAAGCCCGCTGACGCTGCGCTGCATCTCCTGCGCGCCGCCCGGTGCTTCGCCTGCATCGGTGACAAGCGTCACCCGGTCGCCTTCTGCAAGTCCGGCGTCGCGCATGTCTTCGGGCTTCATCAGCACGATCATCCGGCTGCCAGAAAGCCCGCGCAGCCGGTCATCGTGGCCGTAGATCGTGGTGTTGAACTGGTCGTTGGAACGCAGCGTGATGAGATGATAGCGCCCGGCGGCATCGCCCACGCCGCAGGCATTCAGCACGCTTGGCACGGTGAACTCCGCCTTGCGGCTCGCAGTTTTCCACACGCGTTCGCGCGCTGCGTTGCCGCGGAAAAAGCCGCCGGGCGTGTTCATCCGGCCGTTCATGTCGAAGAATTCGTCAGGATAGGTCGCAGCGATCGCATCGCGGATGCGGCCGTAATCGGCCTGCCAGGCGTCCCACGTCAGCTTGGGATAGCGATCGCCCACCGTAGCCTTGGCCAGCCCGCAGACAATCGCGGTTTCGCTGAGCAGGTGTTCGCTGGCCGGGGTGCGATAGGCGCGGCTGCCGCTGATGTGGCTGAAGCTGTCTTCCATGCTCACCCACTGCTGGCCGTTGACCTGCTCATCGATCTCCGCACGCACAAGGCAGGGGAGTATCCAGCTTGCCTTTCCGGGCAGGCAATGCGTGGTGTTAAGCTTGGTCGCGACGTGGACGGTCAGTTCCATGTTCCGCCACGCATCATGCACCCGCACATGATCGGGCACCGCATTGGCAAGGTTCCCGCCCAGTCCCACAAATGCCCGGGCCGATCCGTCACACACCGCTTCGAGAAAGGCGACGGTGTTGTGCCCATCGCGCACAGGCGTTTCCAGATCGAACAGCTCGCGGTATTTTTCGACCGGAGCCAGATCGACTTTTTCGGTAATGCCCACGGTGCGCTGGCCCTGCACGTTGGAATGGCCGCGGATCGGCGAACAGCCGGTGCCCTTGCGCCCGATATTTCCGCGCAGCAGCAGCAGGTTGACCAGCATTCCGATCGCCTGGGATCCGTGAACATGCTGGGTCAGACCCATGCCGTAAATGCCCATCACATTCTTCGCCTGCGCGTAACAGCGGCCCGCCGCCTCCATCTCATCGCGCGTGAGGCCGCTTGCGCGTTCAAGATCGCCCCAATCGGCAGCGTCAAGCGTAGCGATGAAATCGTCGAGGCCATGGGTATGTTCTGCGATGAACGCATGATCGAGCACCGCAGCATCATTGGGCCCGCGGGCGCGCTCCATCGCGATGACGTGCTTGCACACGCCCATTAGTGCCGCGATGTCCCCGCCTGCACGAACCTGGCAATATTGATGGTCGATCCTGGTCGGCGTCCCCACGGTCATCTGGACAGGGTTCTGCGGGTCGACGAATTCGCGCAGGCCCTTTTCCTTGAGCGGATTGAAGACAATGATCTTGCACCCGCGCTCCACCGCCGATTTCAGCGGGTGCAGGATGCGCGGGCTGTTGGTGCCGGGGTTCTGACCGAGGTAGAAGATTGCATCGACATGATCGAAATCCTCCATCTGGCAGGTGCCCACCGATGATCCGATCACCTTCTTCAGACCCACCGAAGTCGTTTCGTGACACATGTTGGAACTGTCAGGCAGATTATTGTGGCCATAGGCGCGGGCGAACAGCGCGTAGAGATAGGATGGTTCCAGCGCGGCCTTCCCGCTGGCGTAGAACGTGACCGATTGCGGATCGAGGCTGCGCAGTTTTGCCCCGATTTCGGTAAAGGCGGTGTCCCAGTCGGCGCGTTCGTATGTGTCAGTTGCAGGGTTGTAGCGCAGCGGCTCTGTTAGACGGCCAAGCATTTCGAGCGCGTAGTCCCCCATGCCGCGCAATTCGGTGACGGTGTGCTGCGCCAGCACTTCGGGCGTGCAGCGATCGCGGGTCAGATCCCACAAGGTCGCCTTGGCACCGTTTTCGCAGAATTCGAAGGCAAGCGGGTCTTCCGGTTTGGTCCAGGCGCACGATGCGCACATGTACCCGCCGGGCTTGTTCTGGTCTTTCAGCGTCAGCAACGCAGATGGGGAAGCGCGCGCCGCCAGTTCGATCCGGGCGATGCCTTCGACCGATCCCCAGCCACCGGTTGCGCCGTTATATTGCCTGGGCTTGGGAAGTTCATCGGCCATGTGCTTTGCCTTTCGTTCGGGTATCTGCATCCGCCACCGCATCGAAGATGGCGTGGGGATCATTCATCACCAGCGCCCCATCGTCACGGGCCAGCGCGATCAACGTCAAGCCCGCTTCGCCCGCGCGCGCAACCGCAAGATCGCTTGCCGCCGAAATCGTGACGAGCGCGGGTACGCCGGCGCGTACGGTCTTTTCCACCAGTTCATACGAGCAGCGGGCGGACAGCAGGACAAACCCCGTGTGCGGATCAATCTTCATCCGCGCCATGTGGCCGATCAGCTTGTCGAGCGCGTTGTGCCGCCCGACATCCTCACGCGTGGCAATGATCTGGCCCGCCCCGTCGCAAAACGCGGCGGCATGCATGGCCCCTGTGGCGCGGCCCAGCGGCTGATGACATCGCAGCGCCGCCAGTGCAGCGGTTATCGCGGCCACCGACAGGGCAGGGTGCGCCGTGATGGGTGCAAGCGGGCGCAGCACATCGTCGATCGTTTCAAGCCCGCACAATCCGCAGCTGCCTTCGACCAATCGCAACCGCAACCGTTCGCGCAATGGCGCAGCGCGATCTTCAGGCAGAGTTATGCGGATGATGGTGCCCCGATCCAACGGCGCAATTGCCAAGGCCAGAATGTCTTCAGGGCCGTTCGCCAATCCTTCGGCGATGGTGAAGCCTACCGCGAAATCCTCACAATCGTGCGGCGTGCCCAGCATGACGGCATAACCAAGCCCGTTATATTCAAAAGCAATGGGCTGTTCCTGCGCCAGCGCTTCGGGCGCGTCGCGCACGGGCGCATCGGTAAAGGCGATGCGGAATATGTGAGGGGTCTGGCAGCCTGGCACTGTGCCATCCTATCACCGATCCTGCGCAAGGCGATGGATAAAGCGGTGACACATCATTTGCGCACTGTTGCGGCGCGGCGATCACAAAATCGATCAGCGACGGGGATTTGCCCTGCTTGCGGTGGTGACGTGCCGCCAAGGGTGCGCTATCTGCCCGGATACCCATGCTGACCCGGCTTTCGATCCGCAACATTGTCCTTATCGAAGCGCTCGATCTCGATTTCGCGCGCGGGCTTGGCGTGCTGACGGGGGAGACGGGGGCGGGCAAGTCGATCCTGCTTGATGCGCTGGGGCTTATCCTTGGCGGCCGGGCGGAAACATCGCTGGTGCGCAGCGGCGCAGACAAGGCCAGCGTCATTGCCAGCTTTGAATTTGTCACGCTGCCTGCCGGGATCGCGGCGGCGCTTGATGATGCCGATATTGCCATTGAACCGGGCGAACCGCTGTTGATCCGCCGGCAGATCAAGGCTGATGGCGGATCGAAGGCGTTCGTCAATGATTCGCCTGCCAGCGTTGCGCTGCTGCGCGAATTGGCGCCTGCGCTGGTCGAACTGCACGGCCAGCACGATGATCGCGGGCTGGTGAACCCCAAGGGGCACCGGATGCTGCTGGATCGCTATGCCGGAACCGATACCGCCGGGCTTGAACGCGCCTATGCCAACTGGGCCAAGGCCGAAGCCCAGCTGGCAGAAGCGCGCAGCGTGGTCGATCAGGCCAAGGCCGATCAGGACCTGCTGATTGCCCATTTGGGCGAACTGACCGCGTTGGAACCTGTCGCGGGCGAAGAAGCGCGGCTCGCCGGGGCGCGGGCGGATATGCAGAAGGGCGAAAAGCTTTCGGGCGATCTCGAAACGCTGCGCCACCTGTGGGAAGGTTCGGATTCGCCATTGGCTTCGCTGCGGGTGGCGGCGCGCAAGCTCGATCGTATTGCCGAACAGCACAACTTGCTGGCGGAAGCCTTGGCTGCGCTCGACCGCGCGGTAATCGAGGCTAGCGAGGCGGAAGACAAGCTGCGCTCCGCTGCCGAGGCGCTGGTGCATGATCCGCTGGAACTGGAACGCGCTGAAACCCGTTTGTTCGAACTTCGCGCTGCTGCGCGCAAGCATCGCTGCGAGGTTGACGATCTGCCTGAACTGATGCGCACCATGCGCAGCCGGTTGGACGCGATTGAGGGCGGAGAAGCGCAACTTGATGCGCTGGAGGCCGCGGCCAAGGATGCGCGCAAGGCTTACGTCGCTGCGGCCGAAGCAGCGCACGCATCGCGGGTGGCGGGCGCAAACAAGCTGGATGGCGCCGTGGCGGCAGAACTCGCACCGCTGAAACTGGACGCCGCGCGGTTCCGCACTGCGATAACTCCGCTGCCCGAAGATCGCTGGGGCGCAAGCGGGATGGACGCGGTGGAGTTTCTGATCTCGACCAACCCCGGCGCGGACTTTGCGCCGCTGGGCAAGATCGCATCGGGCGGCGAATTGTCGCGATTCATCCTCGCGTTGAAGGTCGCCCTGGCGGAACAGGGCGGGGCGGCGACGATCATCTTCGATGAAATCGACCGCGGCGTCGGCGGGGCGGTGGCCTCTGCGATTGGTGAGCGGCTGGCGCGGCTGGCGGCGCGCGAAGGGCAATTGCTGGCGGTAACGCATAGCCCGCAGGTCGCCGCGCGGGGTGGGCAGCACTATTTCATCGCCAAGGCTTCCACCGGCACGGTGACGAAGACATCGGTGGTGCTGCTCGACCATGCCGGGCGGCAGGAGGAGATTGCCCGGATGCTGTCGGGCGCCGAAGTCACACCCGAAGCGCGGGCGCAGGCGGATCGGCTGCTGGAGGGGGTATGATGCGCTGGCTTCCCGTCCTGCTGTTCGCCGCGGCCTGTGCCCCCGTAACGGCTGACCGGCAGAACGCGCCGTCCGCGGTGCAGCCCAACAACGCAACCTACGGCACCGATGCAAACCTTGCCGCCTCTCCGCCCGATGCGATCCTGCGCTATGCCGATCATGCGCGCGGGTTTGCCGAATTGCGCCTGCCTGCAGGAGAGGGGCCGTTTCCGCTGGCGGTGATCTATCACGGCGGATGCTGGAAGACCGGGATCGCCAGCCAGGCTTACATGGCCCCGCTTGCAACGCGCTGGCAGCAGCAGGGTATCGCGACGCTGAATGTCGATTACCGCGAGGTGGGCGATGGCGGGGGCTGGCCGGGATCATTTGCCGATTGGGCAGATTCGGCGCGGTTGATCGACGATATGGCGGCGGCTTACCCCATTGATCGTGCGCGTGTCACACTGGTCGGTCATTCGGCTGGCGGGTTGCCGGCGCAATGGCTTGCCAGCGGGCAGGATGCCAGCGGTCCTGTGGGTGTCCGTGCGCCTGTGAACGCCCGTGCTGCGATTGTGCTCGACGGGCCGGGCGATGTCGGAGCGGAACGTGCGGCGTTCGATACGCTGTGCCAGTTTTCCGCTGTCGACCCGTTCATCGGTGCTGTGTCTGAAGCTGCGGGAACGCGCTATGCCGCCATCTCGCCCGTGATTCACGCGCCCCGGCTGGCCGATCTGCTGTTCGTGCAGGCCAAGCTCCCCGCGCCATCTGCCGCAACGCAAGCAGCAGCCGCACGCGGCGGCGCGCGTGTGGCCGTGCGCGAAAATGCAGGCGCGAGCCATTTTGCCATCATCACCCCTGGCGCCGACGCCTATAAAGCCAACGAAGCCGCGATGATGGCGGTGCTGAAAGGGGATTGAGCCGATGATGGCGCGCCGCGAATTTATCGGTGCGGCAGCACTGGCTCTGCTGGCGGCGCATTCGCCGCTGATTGGCGCAGGAGAGGACATGGAAGAGATTTACGGACTGATCGGCCAACTCACCGCCGCGCCGGGCAAACGCGAAGAACTGATCGCCATCCTGATCGAAGCCTCAGCGGCGATGGAAGGGAACCTGCTTTACCTGGTGGCCGAAGATCTGGCCGACCCTGATCTGATCTGGATCACCGAAGTCTGGCGAACCCGCACCGACCACGCCAAAAGCCTCAAGCCTGCCGCCGTGCAAGCCGCGATAGCCCGCGCCCGCCCTTTGATTGCGGGCTTCGGCCTGCGCGCTGAAACGCGCCCGGTAAACCATGTCGGCTGACCTTTCCGAAGCCGAAGCCGCCAACGAACTGATGCGGCTGGCACGTGCGATTACGCGGCATGACCGGCTGTATCACGCCGAGGATGCGCCCGAAATCACAGATGCCGAATACGACGCGCTGGTGCGCCGCAACGCGGAACTGGAAACCAACTTTCCGCATCTGGTTCGCGCCGACAGCCCTTCGCGCAAGGTCGGCCATGGCATTGCCGCCTCGCCATTGGGCAAGGTTGCCCACGAGGTTCGCATGATGAGCCTCGACAATGCCTTTTCGCCAGCGGACGTGGCCGAGTGGCTGGCGCGGATGCGGCGGTTTCTGAACCTGCCTGACAGCGAGCCGCTTGCATGCACGGCTGAAGACAAGATTGATGGCCTGTCGTGTTCGTTGCGGTACGAGAACGGTCAACTCGTACGCGCTGCGACACGGGGGGACGGGCAGGTGGGTGAAGACGTGACCGCCAATGTTGCGCACATTCCCGATATCCCGCAAACACTGCCCCACGGTGTGCCAGATGTCTTCGAAGTGCGCGGCGAAGTCTACATGGAAAAACAGGCGTTTACCGCGCTCAATGCTGCGCAGCATGAAGCGGGCGGGAAGCTGTTTGCCAACCCCCGCAATGCGGCTGCCGGAAGTCTGCGGCAGAAGGATGCAGGCGTCACGGCGAAGCGCCCGCTAAGGTTCTGGGCACATGGCTGGGGCGCGGCGTCCGCCGTGCCGGGGGTGACCCAAAGCGAGGTGGTGGCCAAATTGCGCGAATGGGGCTTTCCCGTCTCGCCGCTGTTCACGCGGATCGAGGGCGGGGCCGATGCCCTGGTCGCGCATTTCGACACCATCGGCGCGGCGCGTCCGGGGCTCGATTATGATATCGACGGGGTGGTCTACAAACTCGATCGGCTCGACTGGCAGGAGCGATTGGGCTTCGTCGCCAAGGCGCCGCGTTGGGCGCTGGCGCACAAGTTCCCGGCGGAACGCGCGGAGACCACGGTGCAGGGCATCGACATCCAGGTGGGCCGCACCGGCAAGTTGACCCCGGTGGGCAGGCTCGCCCCGGTGCTGGTAGGCGGCGTGACCGTCACCAATGTCACGCTGCACAACCGTGACGAGATCGCGCGGCTCGCCTTACGTATCGGCGACCGCGTGGTGATCCAGCGCGCTGGCGACGTGATCCCGCAGGTGGTCGAAAACCTCACCCGCGAGGAGGAACGCCCTGCCTTCGCCTTCCCCGATCACTGCCCCGAATGCGGCAGCGAAGCGGTGGCCGAAGAGGGCGAGGTCGATGTGCGTTGCACCGGCGGCCTCATCTGCCCGGCACAGCGCACCCAGCGGCTCGAACATTTCGTCAGCCGCAAGGCGCTCGATATCGAAGGTCTGGGCGAAAAGACCATCGCACAGTTCTTTGCGCTGGGGTGGCTGGAAAGTCCGGCGGATATTTTCCGGCTGCGGGCCCGCCGTAGTGATATTCTTGGCCTTGAAGGCTGGCAGGACAAGTCTGTGGATAACCTGTTGGCAGCCATCGAAGCGAAGCGCGTGCCCGATGCGGCGCGGCTGTTGTTCGGATTGGGTATTCGCCACATCGGCGAAGTGACCGCGCGCGATCTGATGAAACATCTGCACACGCTGCCAGATCTGCGTATTCAGGCCGAACGCGCGCGTGACGGCGATGCCGAGGCGGCAGCCGAACTAACGGCGATCGACGGCATCGGCCCATCAGTGGTCGAAGCGCTGGGCGATTTCTTCCATGAACCGCACAATGTGGCGGTATGGGAAGATATTCTCAGCGAAGTGGCGCCGCCGCGCTACGAGGTCAAGACCATCGCCAGCCGTGTTGCGGGCAAGACCGTCGTGTTCACGGGCAAGCTGGAAACGATGAGCCGCGATGAAGCCAAAGCGCAGGCCGAACGGTTGGGCGCCAAGGCGGCGGGAAGCGTCAGCGCAAAAACCGATCTGCTGGTCGCCGGGTCGGGCGCGGGTTCGAAGTTGAAAAAAGCCGCCGAGCTGGGCATCGAGACGATGGACGAAGCTGGCTGGTCAGCGCTGGTGGCAGAAGCGCTGGGAAGCTGATGGACCTGCTGCATGACCTTAACCCTCAGGCGCTGCGCATTGCGGACATGTTGCGGGCGCGCGGCGAAAAGGTGGCGGCTGCCGATGGCGCTACGGGCGGATTGATTGCCGCCACGCTGCTGACAGTGCCGGGCGCGCTCGACTTTTTTGTGGGGGGCGGGGTGGTTTATTCTTTTCGCGCCCGTGACCTGTTGTTCGGATTGCCGCGGGATGCCTATGCAGGGATGCGCGGAGCGACCGAAGATTACGCGTTGCTGCAGGCCCGTGCCATCCGCGACAATTTCGATGCGGACTGGGGGCTCGCTGAAAGCGGATCAGTCGGCGGATCGACGCATCCGAGCGGCGCGCCAGCCGGCCGTAGTGTGGCCGCGCTGGCAGGGCCGGGAGGCGAACATGTCCGCGTCCTCGACACTGCCAGCGAAGACCGCATCGGCAATATGGGCGCGTTTACCCGCAACGCGCTGGCATTGCTGGAAGACGCGCTGTTGCAGCCTTAATCATTCGGCATCAGATAAATTTCACGAATTGCCGATGTTTCGGGCTGTTCAATCGCAAAGATGACCGCCGCAGCCACATCTTCGGGCTGCAGCTTTTCAGGCTTTGCTTCGTCGAAAAAGGCGGTGTTGACCATGCCCGGCGCGATGACGGTGGCGCGGCCGCCCCATTCGCGCATTTCTTCGGCAATGTTTTCCGACAGGCCGTGAATGAACCACTTGGTCGCCGAATAGACCGATCCCTTCATATGATCACGCCCGGCCTTTGATCCGGTCACGACAAAATGACCCTTGGTCTTGCGCAAATGTGGCATCGCGGCATGTGCAGTGTAGAGGACGGCCATGATGTTGAGATGAATCATGTCATGCCATTCCTGCGGATCGCCCTTTTCGATCCCGGGGTTCGACACGCCTTTCCCTGCATTGGCGAAAACGGCATCAATGCCGCCGAAATGACTGGCGGTCTTTTCGATCGCGGCTCCCAGATCATCGCGGTCGGTCACGTCGCAGGTCAGCGCAAGCGCGCTGTCGCCAATTTCGCTGGCAAGTTCGCTGAGCTTGTCTGCCGAACGTGCGAGCATGGCGACGTTCCAGCCCTTGGCAGCGGCAGCGCGGGCAGTGGCAGCGCCGATGCCGGACGAAGCGCCGGTGATAAGAAGGGTGCGGGCCATAAGTTGTCTCCTGTTTTGTGGCTTGTGTGCCAGGATCAAGCCCGCCTGCCCTGCAGAGTTCCATGGCGCATTCGCTATAGATACTGGCTGCGCTGGAGGGCGCGGGGCGATATGGTGCGCATATGGGATAGGCCGTTCGCGTGCACGACATTCGCGGCGCCCCTTGCGGGGTCACACGACGGAACAAATCGCGGTGCATCGGATAAGGGCACGCATCGAACCATTCTTATGGCGCTGCACGTAACGCGGCGCGCAGACCTTCAGGAGACACCATGATGGAGCGTATTGCACCGCGCACCGGCACCGCTTTCAAGCTGGCCAAGGGGGATATCCTGACCGTTTGCGATCCCGAAGGCGGTCAGGTGAGCGATCTGATCGCAGTTGCCGATGGCGATCCCGGCGAAATCCTGTCGAACGGACGAACCTTCGATTACGAAGAAAGCATAACGCTATCCAAGGGTTCGCGATTGTGGTCGAACCGATCGCAGGTGATGCTGACGATCATCGAGGACACAGCGCCGCATCACGATTTTCTGCTGACGCCCTGTTCTTACGATACGTTCCGCCACTTTTATCCTGACAAGCCGCTGCATCGCGGATGTTTCGGCAATCTGGCCGAGGCGCTGGAACCTTATGGCGTGACGCCGGACATGATCCCCACCGCTTTCAACGTTTTCATGCACGTGCCCGTGGGGGAAGGCGGGAGGATTTCTGTTCTTCCCCCTGCGACAAAGCCGGGCGATATCGTGCGTTTTCGCGCCGAAATGGATCTGGTGATTGGCCTTACGGCGTGTTCGGCCTATGCCTCCAACGGCGGGACGTTCAAGCCCATTGACTATGCGGTGGAACGCGCAGGCTGAGTTTTGCGTCTATCGCGCCGGCCGCCGGGTGCTGCGGCGTCGCAGCCACAGGATCGCCCAATCGCCGCGCTGCAACCGGGCTGCCATGCGGAAGCCAGCGCGGTGCATCGCGCGTTTGACGGCGTCTTCCTGCTCGCCGGCCAGCAATCCTGCCAGAAGCAGGCTGCCTTTCGGGCTTATCGCCTTGGCAAAATCGGGCGCAAGGCTGACCAGCGGGCCCGCCAGAATATTGGCGATGAGCAGATCGTACGGACCGCGCACCTGCAGCAGCGGATCGTCCATGCCGTCGGCCACGATCATCACCGCCTCACCACGCGCTGCCCCCATGGGAACAGCGTTGAGGCGCGCGTTTTCCTCCACCACGCCAACGCACACCGCATCAATATCGGTCAGCGTCAGGAGCGCTCGCGGCCACAGGGCGAGCGCGGCAAACCCCAAAAGCCCCGTGCCGGTGCCAATATCGGCGATGTTGCGTGCCGCAACGCCGCTGTCCTTCATCGCGCCCAGCATTTCCAGACATCCGGCGGTTGTCTTGTGCTGGCCGGTCCCGAACGCCTGGCTCGCCGGGATCGTGAAATCGATCAGTTCGGGATCGGCAGGGTAATCGGGGGTATGGACATGGAACCGTCCCGCACGGATCGGCGGTGCGTTGTGCTGGCTGAGCGTGACCCAGTCTTCTGCAGGCAGTTTTTCCACGACCACTTTGGGCGCTGAGCCATCGAACAGACCGGCAAGCGCGGTTTTTTCAGCGTTGCCGGGCTTGCGCGGATACCAGCCTTCAAGCACCCAGTCGTCGGGCTGGTCTTCTGCGACCTCGCGCCCGGCAATCACCAGTTCGCTGTCCCAGTCATCGATCAGATCATGCGCCAGCAGCGCTGCCTGCACGATCGGCTTGGGCGCGAAGAGCGATAACTTCCATGTGGTGCTATCGGACAAAGCTGGCTCCATTGGCATCGATCACGGCGCCGGTCATGCTGGGGGGCGCATCGCACACGCAGAACGCGATGATCGCGGCGATTTCATCAGGTGTGGCAACGCGTCCCAGCGGGATATCGGCGAGCAAACCCGGTCCCCCACGGCTGGCGAGGTAATCATCTGCCATGCTGGTGTCGGTAAAGCCGGGGGTGACGGCAAAGCTGAGGATACCGTCCTTGGCATAGGCGCGGGCGATGGTCTTGTGCATCCCCACCATCCCGCTTTTGGCAGCGGCATAGTGCCAGTGCGCGGGGCTGTCGCCGCGATAGGCAGCGCGGCTTGCCACGTGGACAAGCCGTCCCCCAAAGCCGCGTTCCTGCCAGTGCAGCACCGCAAAGCGCGACAGCTGCGCTGCGGCGGTGAGATTGACGCGCAGCGTATCTTCCCACGCGTCCAGCCATTCGATATCCGAACGGTCAAGCCGGTTTGCTTCGAACCGTCCGGCGTTGTTGACCACGGCGTCAATTTCGCCGTCTGCCAGATCCAGAGCCTGTTCCCACAGCGATTGCACTGAGAGCGGATCGCCGAAATCGGCCGCGATGACCGGCACCGCGCCGGCCAATGGCGCGACCGGGCGCGATGCGTGTCCGATGACCTGCGCACCCTTTGCGGTGAGCATTTCCAGCGCCGCCTTGCCGATTCCGCGGCTTGATCCAGTTACAAGAATGTGTCCCATGCAAGCGCCTATCCGAAACTTTGCAAGCTGTGTCCACCGCTCGCGGCTTGCCTCATGCGTCAGCGACGCTAAGTGGGGAGGCCAATTCGAGGTATAACTGGGATCACCATGAACCAAAGACCGCTTTCTCCCCATTTGCAGGTGTGGCGCTGGGGGCCGCATATGCTGGTATCGATCCTGCACCGGGCCACCGGTGACGGCATGGCGCTGATTGGCCTTGGCGTTCTGCTATGGTGGCTGGGCGCGCTGGCCAGCGGGCCTGACGCTTACGCCACGTTCCAGGGTGTGATGGGATCGCCGATCGGCATGCTCGTCCTGGTTGGGCTGAGCTGGGCGTTCTTCACGCACATGATGAGCGGGATGCGCCACTTCGTGCTGGATATCGGCGCGGGCTATGAACTCGACACCAACCGTCTGTGGTCGATCGCTTCGCCGATTATCGCAATCTGTCTTACCGCGGCCTTCTGGGCCCTGATCCTGCTGCGCTGAGGGAGACGCGATATGGGTAACGGAACTTCCATCGGACGGGTGCGCGGCCTTGGCGCTGCGCATCATGGCCCGCATCACTGGCTGGTGCAGCGTTTCACCGCAATCGGCAACGTGGTGCTGATGGTGTGGCTGCTCGTCAGCCTCGTGATGCTGGGCGACTATGGCTATGCCAACGTGGTAAAGTGGCTGTCTGCGCCGCTTTCGGCCACGGCGATGATCCTGCTGCTGCTGAGCGTGTTTTGGCACGCGCGGCTGGGGCTGCAGGTTCTGATCGAGGATTACATTCATGACGCCGGCAGCAAGTTTGCTGCGATCTCGGCGCTCAACCTTGCAACTATCGGCGGCGGCGCGTTCGGCATCTTCAGCGTCGCCAGCCTTGCATTCGGAGGACAGGCCTGATGGCTACCGCAGCACCAAGGGGCACCGCCAACGACGTGGGCGGCGCGCATCTGACGGGCGCATACACGATCATCGATCACACCTATGACGTGGTGGTTGTTGGTGCAGGCGGATCGGGCCTGCGCGCGACGATGGGCGCGGCCGAAAGCGGCCTGCGCACCGCCAACATTTCGAAGGTGTTCCCCACACGCAGCCACACCGTGGCAGCGCAGGGCGGGATCGCCGCATCGTTGGGCAACAATTCGCCCGATCACTGGACCTGGCACATGTACGACACCGTCAAGGGGTCGGACTGGCTGGGCGATCAGGACGCGATCGAATATCTTGCCCGTGAAGCGCCTGCCGCTGTGTACGAGTTGGAACATGCCGGCGTGCCCTTCAGCCGCAATGCGGATGGCACGATCTACCAGCGCCCCTTCGGCGGTCACATGCAGAACATGGGCGCCGGCCCGCCGGTGCAGCGCACCTGCGCCGCGGCCGATCGCACCGGTCACGCCATGCTGCACGCGCTGTATCAGCAAAGCCTGAAGTACGACGCGGACTTCTTCATCGAATATTTCGCGCTCGACCTCATCATGGATGAGCGTGACGGGGTGAAGCAGTGCGTCGGCGTGATCGCGATGTGCCTAGATGATGGCAAGATCCACCGTTTCCGTGCGCAGTCTGTCGTTCTGGCGACCGGCGGCTACGGGCGTTGCTACTACACCGCCACCAGCGCCCACACCTGCACCGGCGACGGCGGCGGGATGGTGCTGCGCGCGGGCTTGCCGCTGCAGGACATGGAGTTTGTGCAATTCCACCCGACCGGCATCTACGGCGCGGGCGTGCTCATCACCGAAGGCGCGCGCGGGGAGGGTGGCTATCTCACCAACTCCGAAGGCGAACGCTTTATGGAGCGGTATGCGCCGTCAGCGAAGGATCTCGCCTCGCGTGATGTCGTCAGCCGTTCGATGGCGCTCGAAATGCGCGAAGGGCGCGGCGTGGGGCCGGAAGGGGATCACATCTACCTTCACCTCGACCATATCGATCCCGCCGTGCTGGCGCAGCGCCTTCCGGGCATCACCGAAAGCGGCAAGATCTTTGCCGGCGTCGATCTGACCCGTCAGCCGCTGCCCGTCACCCCGACGGTGCATTACAACATGGGCGGTATTCCGTGTAACTACCACGGACAGGTCGTCACCCTTGGTCCGGATGGCAACCCGGACACGGTCATCCCCGGTCTATATGCCGTGGGCGAGGCGGCGTGCGTTTCGGTGCACGGCGCCAATCGCCTCGGCTCGAACTCGCTGATCGATCTCGTGGTGTTCGGCCGCGCGACCGGTCACCATCTGCGCGACAATCTGCAGCCCAAGGCCAAGCAGCCTGAACTGCCCGCCGACAGCGCCGACTTTGCACTGACCCGTCTGGATCACTTCCGTTACGCTCAGGGCGGATCCCCGACCGCGCAGATCCGCAGCGAAATGCAGAAGGCGATGCAGAAGCACTGCGCCGTGTTCCGCGATCAGAAGCTGATGGACGAAGGCGTGGCGAAGCTGGCCGAACAGAACAAGCGGATGGAAGACATCCACGTCACCGACAAATCGCTGATCTGGAACAGCGATCTGATCGAAACGCTGGAGCTCGACAACCTGATGAGCCAGGCTAACGTCACGATGGCATCGGCGGCCAATCGCAAGGAAAGCCGCGGCGCGCATGCGCACGAAGACTTCCCTGAGCGCAATGATGCGGAATGGATGAAGCACACCATCGCATGGTTCGATGGCTGGGGCGGTCGCGGCAGCAACAGCCGCATCGATTACCGTCCGGTGCACGAATACACGCTGACCGACGATATCAAGTATATCGAGCCCAAGGCCCGTGTTTACTGATTCTGCCGATCAGGCCGCAAAAATCGAAGGCCCGGTTCCCCCCATGGGACCGGGCCTTTTTCTTTGGCTATCGTTGGTGCGGCGCGCTGATTATTCGGCAGCGATGCTGCGTTCCTTGGGCTGCGCGGGGTAGGCGCAGCTTTTGCCAAGGCCCAATCCCTTCAGGAACGACCGCCGGACCATTCCTGCGGTATAGGCCGCACGCAGTGCCCGGTCGTTGCCCGCAGCGCCTGTCACTTCGCGCAGGATGCCGCGGAACGGCAGGATCGATCCCACCACGCTCTGGCCGATCCGTCCTTGGCTGAAGCGGTCATTGCCGTCATCATTGGCAATATCATAATCCGCACCAAGCACCGTATCCAGCGCCGCGATTTCCGAGACCAGCGCATTGCAAGTGCCGCCAGCGGGTAAGGCATAGGGATCGGCAGCCGCAGCCACCAGAACTTCGGGGATATCGCGCCCATCGATATTGAGATCGCGCAAAGGGGTTTTGGCAACTTCTGTCATGTCCGGTTCGGGCATTGTTTGCGCAAACGCAGCGGTCGCGCCCGTGCAAGACACGGCAAGCATCGCTGCAAGCGGGATAATACGGACCATTTCCATCAGGCTCCTTCAAAAAAAACGTCGCAGGCGGCATTGTCCCTGCTGTCGAGCCCCAGTCTCAGCGCGGACATGCGCTGTTGGCTGGTGCCATGGGTAAAGCTTTCCGGATTGATGCGCTGCCCTGCGTTGCGCATCAACGTATCATCGCCAATCGCGCTGGCAGCCTGCAGGCCTTCCTCCAGATCGCCCGATTCGATCAGGTCGCGGTTCTTGCCTGCCCACATGCCGGCGTAACAATCGGCCTGCAGCTCCATCGCCACCTGTAACTGGTTTGCCGACGACGGGTTCTGCTGTTGGGCGCGTCTCACCTGGCTGGCAAGCCCGGTGATGTTCTGAATATGGTGCCCGTATTCATGCGCGATTACATAGATCCGCGCAAAATCGCCGCCGGTCCCCGCCATTCGGGCGAGCTGATCGTAAAAGCTCGTGTCGATATAGATGCCCTTGTCAGCCGGGCAGTAAAACGGCCCCGACGCCGATGTGGCGCTGCCGCAACCATCGGTGCGCACCCCGCCGGCGAACAGGTGCAGGAAGGGCTGTTCAAACGGAATACCTTCCTGCGCGAAGGTCGCCTGCCAGGTCGCATCCAGATTGGTAAGCGCATTGCATGCCTCGGTGGCGTAGGCGTTGCGGGTGCAGACTTCCTGTTCGCTAAGGCCGCTGCCGCCGCCTTGCGCGGGCGCTGATGTCTGCTGCTGAAGGCCTTCAACCATTCCGATGGTCTGCATCGGATTGATCCCGAACACCACCGCGCCGATCAGGGCGATGACCAATGTGCCGCATCCGACACCGCCAGCACCGATCCCGCCGCCACCTTCGCTGCCCCGTACATTGATCTTGGACGTATCGAACGGCCCCAGTCGCATACAAATTTCTCCGTTCATCGTGTTCGGTCGCAAAGTGCTGGACAGCCGCTTTGGGTGCGGCAAAAGCAGCGCCAAGAGGCCGAACGTGCAGGAGATGCGGCGAATGCTCAAGAACAGGCGTGCGCTTGTCACCGGTTCTACGTCGGGAATCGGGTTAGCCATCGCCCGCGCGCTCGCGGATGAGGGTGCCGAAGTGATTCTCAACGGGCTGGGTGATGCCGACGAAATTGCATCGCTTTGCAAGGATATCGGTGCGACGTTCCACGGCGCGAACCTGATGCAGCCTGATGCGATAGCGGCGATGATGGATGATGTCGGCCCGGTCGATATCCTCGTCAACAATGCCGGGATGCAGCATGTCGCCCCGGTTGAGGATTTTGCGCCTGAAAAATGGGACGCGATCATCGCGCTCAACCTGTCGGCGGCGTTTCATACGACGCGGCTGGCGGTGCCGGGGATGAAGGCGAAGGGCTGGGGGCGGATCATCAACACCGCCAGCGCGCATTCGCTCACCGCGTCTCCTTTCAAAAGCGCCTATGTCGCGGCCAAGCACGGGCTGGCGGGCCTCACCAAGACCGTAGCGCTGGAACTTGCGACCTGCGGTGTCACGGCGAACTGCATTTCGCCCGGTTATGTCTGGACCCCGCTGGTGGAAAACCAGATCCCCGATACGATGGCGGCACGCGGTATGACCCGCGAACAGGTGATGAATGACGTGCTGCTGGCCAAGCAGCCCACCAAAAGCTTCGTTCTGCCCGAAGACGTCGCCGCGCTGGCGGTGTTCCTGTGCAGCGATGCGGCGCGCAATATCACCGGCGCAAACTATGCCCTTGATGGGGGATGGACGGCCGAATGATCCTGCGGCGTTTTGGATTGTGTTTTGCCGCGCTGGCAGGCGTTTGGCTGACAGGATGTGCCACCGTGCCGACGGTTATGTCGGCCGATGCCCAGCGCGCTGGCATCGCTGAACGCTTGCGAGCCGATATCGCCGTTCTGGCCAGCGATGAATTCGCCGGGCGCAAAACGGGTACGCAAGGCGAAGACAAGACGCTTTCCTACCTTGAGCAACGCATGCGCGAGGTGGGACTGGTGTCGGGCACGAATGATCCCGGCAGCGAATGGCGCATGCCGGTTGATCTGGTGGCGACCACGCCATTGTCCGGCAGTATGACGATGACCCGGGGCAACCGCGAAGTTGTGGTTCCCGAAACGGCGGCTGCGGTCTTCACGCCCCGGCGGCGCGCGCTGGCGATCAGCGGGCCGGGTACAGGCGTGCCGGTGGTGTTCGTGGGATATGGTGACGGTTCGGTTCTTGGCGACCGTCTGGCGGGCGCGGTGGCAGTGATGCTCGCCGATCCCGGACGCGGCGCTGCCCGGCGCGAGGCGCTGTTTCGCCAACGCGCAACCGCCGTTGTGACCGTGGTGCCTGATGCAGCGACGCTGGCGATCGTGCGCAATGCCGAATCGCGGGAAAAGCTGCAGCTTGCCAGCGAAGAAGAAGATACGCTTTCCGCTTTCGTGACCGATGCCATTCTGGCCGATCTGATCGGCAGTCGCATCTGGGACAGATTGAAAAGCGATGCCAGGGCGGACGATTTTGCACCGCTCGAACTCAATCTGGCCGTGTCGATCGAAGCCGCTGCTGAACGGCGCGAATTTACTAGCTACAACCTGCTGGGCAGGATTCCGGGTACGGTGCCGGACGCGGGTATTATCCTTTTGCTGGCGCATTGGGATCACCTTGGCGAATGCGGTGCGCCTGATGCTGCCGATCGTATCTGCAACGGCGCGGCCGACAATGCCAGCGGGGTTGCCGCCATGCTCGAACTGGCGCAGCGTCTGAAGGCCGCCGGGCCCCATGGCCGCGACATTTATGTGCTCGCCACCACCGCGGAAGAAGCCGGACTGTTGGGGGCGCGGGGCTTTGCCATGACGTCGCCCGTGCCTTTGTCGGGAATTGTTGCGGCGCTCAATTTCGACATGGTCGCCGTGGCGCCCGCGGGAAGCCCCGTCGGCGTCATCGGGCGTGCTGACACGCCGCTGGATGCCGCCATCATCGAAGCCATTGCCCGCAATGGCCGCACCTTGGGCGACCAGACACTGGCCGACAGCTTTGTCCAGCGGCAGGATGGTTGGGCCCTGTTACAGAAAGGCGTTCCCAGCGTGCTTGTATCGAGCACCTATGGTTCGACCAGCATTCTGGGCCCGTTTTTGAGCGCGAAATATCATCGGCCACGCGATGAAGCCGATGATGTCGAGCTTGGCGGGGCTATCGATGACCTTCTGCTTCACGAAGACCTGATCCGTGTGCTGGCCGATCCGGCACGCTATCCGATGGCCACCGCCGCGCAGCCCTAGCGCAATTGCGCAAGTGCGGTTACATGGGCCGCCACGATTCTCCAACGCATCACAGAAGCGGGGAGAACGCTGTTTCGGCTCTCAGAAAGTGGCACTCATGGATATCCCGCTCGGTCTTACCTTCGATGACGTGCTGCTTCGCCCTGCGGAAAGCAGTGTGTTGCCAAGCATGGCCGATACCTCGACCCGGCTGACGCGTGATATTGCGCTCAATATCCCCGTGCTTTCATCCGCGATGGACACCGTGACCGAAGCGGACATGGCAATCGCGATGGCGCAATTGGGCGGGATCGGCGTGCTGCACCGCAATCTGGATGTCGATGCGCAGTGCGCGGCTGTGCGCGCGGTGAAGCGTTATGAAAGCGGCATGGTGGTCAACCCCATCACAATCGGTCCCGACGCGACGCTTGGCGAAGCGCAGGCGCTGATGGAACTGCACCGGATCAGCGGCATCCCGGTCGTCGATGCTGGCGGGCGATTGGTTGGCATTCTGACCAACCGCGATGTGCGTTTCGCCGAAAACACCATGCAGCCCGTGCGCGAGCTGATGACGACCGAAAATCTCGCCACCGTCCCGCTGGGCACAGGGCAAGAAGAAGCGCGCCGTCTGCTGCATCAACGCCGCATCGAAAAGCTGCTGGTGGTGGACGATGCGTTTCGCTGCATCGGCCTTATCACGGTCAAGGATATCGAAAAGGCGGTGAATTATCCGCACGCAACGAAGGACAGCACTGGCCGTCTGCGTGCCGCCGCAGCGACAACCGTTGGCGACGCGGGCTTTGCGCGCACCGAGGCACTGGTTGATGCCGAGTGCGATGTAATCGTAATCGACACCGCGCACGGCCACAACATCGAAGTTGCCCGCGCGGTCGAACGGGTGAAGAAGCTGTCCAACCGCGTGCAGGTGATCGCGGGCAATGTCGCCACGGCAGAAGCCACGCGCGCGCTGGTTGATGCTGGCGCCGATGCGGTGAAGGTAGGGATTGGCCCCGGATCGATCTGCACCACCCGGGTAGTGGCAGGCGTGGGCGTCCCGCAATTGACCGCCATCATGGAAAGCGCTGCCGAAGCCGCCAGATCGGGCGTGCCGGTGATCGCCGATGGCGGCCTTCGCACCAGCGGCGATGCGGCCAAGGCGCTTGCCGCGGGCGCGTCGTCGGTGATGATCGGATCAATGCTGGCGGGCACCACCGAAAGCCCCGGCGAAGTGTTCCTTTACCAGGGGCGCAGCTACAAGGCCTATCGCGGCATGGGATCGGTTGGCGCCATGGCGCGGGGATCGGCTGACCGCTATTTCCAGCAGGATGTCAGCGCAATGAAGCTGGTGCCCGAAGGGATCGAAGGTCAGGTGCCGTTCAAGGGCCCGGCCGCCAATGTTGTTCACCAGCTGGTTGGCGGTATCAAGGCAGCGATGGGTTATACCGGATCGCATACCATCGCCGATTTGCAGAAACGCGCGCAATTCGTGCGCATCACCAATGCCGGCCTTTCGGAAAGCCATGTCCATGACGTGGCGATTACCCGTGAAGCTCCCAATTATCCCACACGCTGAGGTCGCAATATGACACCCGCCGCTAGAGTCCAGGCGGCGATTGAGCTGCTTGATGCCATCATTCCCGCCGCGCGGGGGAAAGGTGCGCCCGCCGACCGTATTATCGCCGATTACTTCCGCGCACGCCGCTATGCCGGGTCGAAGGACCGCAGAGCGGTCCGCGATCTGGTGTACCGCGCCATCCGCCTGTGCGGACCTGTGCCCGAAAGCGGACGCGCTGCGATGCTGGCCGTGGCCGTGCAGGACGAGGCGGTCGCAGCCTTGTTCGATGATTCACCTCACGGCCCCGCCCCGCGCGGTGAAGGGGAGGAAGCGGCCAAATCCGCGCTTGCGCCCAAGTGGCTGGCTGCGGCCTTGCGCGCATCAGATCTCGGGGGGGTGGAAATCGCCGCACTGCTGGGCCGTGCGCCGCTTGACCTGCGGGTCAATGCGTTGAAAGCAGACAGGGCAAGCCTGACGTTGCCCGAACAGGGGGAGGAACTGGTCTCTGCACAGGGCCTCCGGTTCCCGTCCGGCACGGCAGCCGAACAATGGGACGGCTACGCCGACGGCGCGTTTGAAGTGCAGGATCTGGGCAGCCAGCTGATTGTTGAAGCGCTGCCGATTGCAGCAGGCGATACCATCATCGATCTGTGCGCTGGCGGCGGCGGAAAGACTCTGGCGCTTGCAGCGCGGCTGGGCAACGCGGCCAGCATCATCGCAGCCGACACCGACAAGCGCCGTCTGGGCAATCTCGCACCGCGTGCGGCGCGTGCGGGCGCGGCGGTTGACCATATCGTGCTGCTCGATCCGAACCGCGAAATGCGGGCGCTGGGCCCGTGGGCGGGGAAGGCCGATCACGTGCTGGTGGACGCGCCCTGTTCGGGCAGCGGGACCTGGCGGCGCAGCCCCGAAGGGCGCTGGCGGCTTGATCCGGCAGAACTGGCGCGGCTCAATGCCTTGCAGGATCACGTTCTGGCGTTGGCGGCGCAACTGGTGCGCCCCGGCGGCTCGATCGGCTTTGTCACCTGCTCGGTGCTCGATGCCGAAGGCCCGGACCGTGTCGCAGCGTTTCTGGCGCAGCATCCCGGCTGGCGCAGCGAGTCGCTGTCGCTGCCGCTGGGCCGTCCGCGCGGCGGCGGAGTGCGTCTTGATCCGCATCATGACGGCACGGATGGTTTTTTCATCGCCTGCTTGCGTTCACCATGATAGCTTCGCATGGTATGACCCCGCCTTCCGGTTCCCGGTCCCATGCCCTGAAGGAGCTTCTAATGCGTTTTGCGCCTGCTGCTGCTGTTCTCTCGCTGTGCCTTGCCATTTCGGCAAGCATCACCAGCGCAGATGATACCGGGCAGCCCGATCCCCGTGCCTTGGCACTGATTGCGCAGGGTCAGGCATCGCTTGCCGCGGGAGAAGCGCAGGCGGCGACCGATGCGTTCGAAGCTGCGCTTGCCGTTGATCCGGGCCATACGCCCGTCCTTGTCAACCTTGCCGAAGCCGCACAGCTCCAGGGTCTTCAGGGCAAGGCCATCCGCTATTACCGTGAGGCGCTGGACCGCGACCCGGACAATTTTGCCGCTATCTCGGGTGAAGGTACGGCGCTGGTTGAAAAGGGCGCGGTTGAAAAGGCCAAGCTGAACCTTGCCAAGCTGCAATCGCTGTGCGGGAACGGATGCCCTGAAACCATGGCATTGCAAAGCAGCATTGCCCGCGGCCCGTCACCGCGTCTCGCGATTGAAAGCAACAACGACACCGCCCCTGCCAGCAACTGATCGGTTCAGATCAGGTCGCGAAACTCAGCGAGGACGGCTTCGTACACGTCGCGTTTGAACGGTACGATCACTTCTGGCAGCAGGCCCGGTGCAATCCACCGCCATTCGTTGAACTCGGCCGGTTCGTGCGCGTTCAAATCGATATTGGCATCGGTGCCAAGGAAGCGGCCAAGGAACCAGTGTTGTTCCTGCCCGCGATACTTGCCCTTCCACACCTTGCCGAGCAACTCGTCAGGCAAGTCATAGGCGATGGTGCGTGAGGCCGGGGCGATCACCTCGACCAGATGCGCGCCAATGCCAGTTTCCTCCTCGAGTTCGCGTAGGGCAGCGGCGCGGACATCCTCGCCCTGGTCGATCCCGCCTTGCGGCATCTGCCAGAAGCCGTGGGCCGACGGGTCGATGCGCTGGCCGACGAAGACCAAACCTTCGGCGTTGATCAGCATGAACCCTGCGCAGGGGCGATAGGGGAGGGTTTCGCGGTTCATGCCGGGTTCGCCAGCATGAACTGCATCGCAGCGATGATGCGTTCCAGATCGGCCTGCGTGCTGGGCACGGCCTGACGCAGGTTGGTGAAGCTGTGCGTCACCCCGCGCATTTCGAGGAACACCACATCGCGCCCGGCATCGACCAGCGCCTTGGCATATTCCCGGCCCGAATCGCGGATCGGATCAAGGCTGGCGGTAACGACGATGGTGGGCGGGGCGTTGCTGTGGTCGGCAAGGATCGGGAAACCGCGCGGATCGGCGCGGTCGGCGCCGTAGGCCGCATCGAAGAAGCCCATGGTGTCGGCGGTCAGCAAGAAGCCTTCGGAGAATGCCGCCATGCTGACCGAACCGTTTGCGTCAGCGACCAGCGGGAAGATCGGCACTTGCAGCACCACGGGCACCGCTGCAGGATTTGCTTCCAGCATCTGCGGAACGACGACCGCGGCATTGCCACCGGCGCTGTCGCCGATGGTGATGATGCCGTTGGCGATGCGGCCAAGGTCAGCAGGACTGCCCGCCACCCACCGCGTCGCCGCCTCGCAATCGAGGATCGCAGCGGGGAAGGGCGCTTCGGGCGCGCGGGCGTAATGTACGGCCAGTACCGGCAGGTCGATCAACGCGGCAATTTCGGTGCAGAGCGCATGGTGCGTGTCGAGATCGCCGATAACGAATCCGCCGCCGTGGAAGAACATCACAACGGGCGCGGCTTCGTCACGGTTTTCGCGGGCATCGTAAAGGCGCAGCGGAATGTCGCCATTGGGGCCAGGGCAGGCAAGATCGCGGATCACGGGCAATGCGCGGGCCGGACGGTCGGCGATCCCATGCATCGCCTGATAGGATGCGCGGGCTTCTTCCAGCGTCATGTCCGCAAGCTTAGGGCCGTTCACCGCCGCCATCATGTCGAGGAAGCCCTTCATGTCGGGGCGGATGTAAGGCGTGTCGGTCATGGCATGTCTCTCCCGGGACGGTTTTGTGATGCGATAGGCGAGCGCGGGCGCAAGTGCCAAGCGCATTTGCACTCGCGTGGAGGCTTGCGGCGCGCTAGCCAGTGAAGCGATGGACAATCTGACACATAGCCTTGTCGGCGCGGTCATGGGGCAGGCGGGGCTGAAGCGCACCACTGGCCTCGCCATGCCCGCGCTGATTATCGGCGCGAACCTGCCCGACGTGGATGCGGCGTGCTTCTTCTGGCTGGAGGGCACCGAGCATCTCGCCTTCAGGAGAGGCATCACCCACGGCCCACCCGCGCTGGTGCTGCTGCCCTTGATTCTGGCGGGGATCTTGTGGGCCTTTGACCGCTGGCAGAGCAAGCGCGGCACGCGGCCGGAGAGGCGGCCACCGGTGCGGTTTGGTTGGCTTTACGCGATGGCCTTCATGGGGTGCCTCAGCCACCCTTTCTTCGATTGGCTCAATGTCTATGGCATCCGCCTGCTGGAGCCGTTTTCCTCACAGTGGTTTTATGGCGATACGCTGTTCATCATCGACCCGTGGCTTTGGGCGTTGCTGATCGGCACCGTCTGGTGGTCGCGGCGGCGGGAAAAGGCGGACGGTGAATGGATGTGGCCTGCGCGGGCGGGGATCGCGGCGGCGCTGGCGTATATCGGGGTGAATGGGGCGATCACCGCGTCAGTCGAGCAATCTCTACTGGCTGAGAGCGGCCGACCTGATGTGGTCGCCATAGCGGCGCCGATTCCGTTTGCGTTTTGGCAGCGCGAAAAGCTGATTGGCAATCCTTCAACTGGGCAATGGTACGTCGCGACTCCTGGAAAGGAACCATGGCTGGATGGCTACAATGTCGCTGGTTGTGACCTTGAAAAGGCGCGCAAGAAAGACCCGCAGATCGACGCTTTCCTCTTCTGGTCAAGAGCGCCATATGTACATAAGCGCAATGGCGGAGAGTTCTGGATCGGCGATGCCCGATTTACCGACGAGCGCGTGAAGGAGCGTTTCGCTGTCGCTATTCCGGGAGGATGCCGGATCATTGATTGAATGAGAGCACAGCCTCGCGCTGCCGGATGTACAGTTTGAGGCTTTGCCTTCTCCGTCATCCTGAACTTGTTTGTGCAGGCACAGCTTCGCTTCCAGGATACATTTGCCCCACGCGCCTCCGCCCGATTTTGCCGGATGGGTGCTGGAAACGAAGTTCACTAGAGGTGAAACAAGTTCAGCATGACAGCGTTTGGTGTTGGAAGCGTTCAATCAGAGAAACCAATGCCCCAAATCCAAATCGTATGGCTGCGGCGCGACCTTCGCCTCGCCGATAATCCTGCACTCTACCACGCCGCCAAGGCCGGGCCGGTGGTGTGCGTCTATGTCCTCGACGACGACGCACCCCAGCACCACGCCTATGGCGGCGCGTCGCGGTGGTGGCTGCATCACTCGCTCGAAAGCCTGTCCAACAGTCTCGCTCAGCGGCACGCCCGGCTGATCCTGCGGCGCGGGGATGCGGTGGAGGAACTGACCAAGCTGGCCAAGGAAACCTGCGCGACCACCATTCACGCCAATCGCCATTACGAACCCTGGTGGCGCAAGGCGCAGGGCAAGCTTGCCGAAAGCTGCGACCTGCAATTGTATGACAGCAACTACCTAATGCCGCCTGGCAGCATCACCACCGGCAGCGGAGGGCCCTACAAGATATACACCCCCTTCAGCCGCGCCATGCGCACCGAGTTTCCTCCGCGCGATGAATTGCCCGCGCCCGAAACTCTGTCCTCGCCATCGGAATGGCCTGACAGCGACGACCTTGCTTCGTGGAACCTGCTTCCCACCAAACCTGACTGGTCAGGCGGAATGCGCGAATTCTGGCAGGTGGGCGAGGACGCGGCGCACGAACGTCTTGAGGCTTGGGAAGCCGATGTCGACGACTATGACGACAAGCGCAACTTTCCCAGCGTCGACAAGGTTTCGCGCTTGTCCCCGCATCTGCACTGGGGCGAGATTTCTCCGATCCAGATTTGGCACGCGTTCAAGCACAAGCGTTCCGACGGGTGGCGCACCTTCGAAGGCGAGTTGATCTGGCGCGACTATGCGCAGAACGCCATCTGCCAGTTCCCCGACTACGCAACCAAAAATTATCGTGAGGACTTCGACCGCTTCGCCTGGCGCGATCCGGCGAGTGACGATGACGCCGCCAGCGACCTTAAGGCCTGGCAGCAGGGCCGCACCGGCTATCCCATCGTCGATGCAGGGATGCGCCAGCTGTGGCAGACCGGCTGGATGCACAACCGCGTGCGGATGATCACCGCAAGCTTCCTGATCAAGCATCTGCTGATCGACTGGCGCGAAGGCGAAAAATGGTTCTGGGATTGTCTGGTTGATGCCGACTACGCATCGAATGCAACCAACTGGCAGTGGACCGCGGGCACCGGGGTAGACTCGAACATGTTCAGCCGGATCATGGCGCCGCTGACCCAGTCGGAAAAATTCGATGCGGCGCGCTATATCCGCGAATATGTGCCCGAACTGAAAGGGCTGGACGACGCGGCCATTCATGATCCCGAAGATGCCGGAAAGCGACCGCAATCCTATCCCCGCAAGATCATCGCGCACAAGGCTGCACGCGAACGCGCGCTCGATGCGCTGAAGGCGATGAAGAGCGGTTAGGCGAGGCTTGCCCGAACCCGCCCGCTCCGCCTATGCGTGGCCAAACACAAGGCAAGGGGAACAAGACGATGGGCCGCAGCAACCGGTTTGCACAAATGATGGCACGGCTTGCGCCGCTGGCGCTGGGCGCGGTGCTGATGCCGAGTTGCGTTGCGCCGGGCACGTCGCAGGCAGGCGCGGCGATGGTGGGCCCTGCCACTCCTGCGGCCCGGCTTGTGCAGCCCCCGGCGCGCGATGCTGCCGATCTTCAGGTGCTGTTCTGGTCGGACGCGCAGCGCGCCGAGCGGTTTCGCGCAATGGAGCAGTGGTTTGCAGGGCACGAAGTTCCCGCTGCGACTGTCCCGCGCAAACTGGTGCGCGGCGCACCGCTTGATCCTGCGACCGA
Source organism: Erythrobacter sp. R86502 (assembly GCF_042466465.1). Lineage (NCBI taxonomy): Bacteria > Pseudomonadati > Pseudomonadota > Alphaproteobacteria > Sphingomonadales > Erythrobacteraceae > Erythrobacter > Erythrobacter sp. R86502. Next base: position 762,072 of record NZ_JAXHCJ010000001.1, read on the forward strand.
AGCCGAGCTGCGTACTTTGATGGAGCAAACCAGAACCGCCGGCATCATCGTGCTGGTTGATGGGAAGGTGCGGTTTGAACATTACAGCCTCGGCATGGGACCCCAGGATCGCTGGACCAGTTTTTCAGTGGCGAAAAGCTTCACTTCCACCCTGCTTGGGGCCGCGGTGAGGGATGGTCACATCGCCAGCCTTGATGACATGGTCACCACCTATATTCCGGGTCTGGCAGGTTCGGCCTATGACGGTGTGAGCGTGCGCCAGCTTGCCACGATGACAAGCGGCGTGAAATGGAACGAAGACTACACAGACCCCAACAGCGATGTTGCGCAGATGAACCGCTTCGTCGTTGAACACGGCGCCAACGCGATCGTTGCCCAGATGAAAGCGCTTCCGCGTGAGGCGGAACCGGGGGTGAAATGGGTGTACAAGACCGGGGAAACCAATCTGATCGGCGTGTTGGTGGAAAATGCCGTGGGCTTGCCTCTGGCCGAATATGCCATGGCCAAGATCGTCGAACCTGCCGGGTTTGAAGGCGATCTGTTCTGGATGGTCGACCCGCGCGGCGGGAATATCGGCGGATGCTGTTTGTCGATCACACTGGCCGATTATGCGCGCATGGGCCAGTTCGCGCTTGAAGGCGGGAAGGGGATCGTGCCCGATGGCTGGTTCGCCGAGGCGACCGACAGCGCCGTCGATTTCGGGAGCAGCGGCTTTGGCTATGGCTACCAGTGGTGGACCTATCCGCAAGGCACCTATGGTGCGCAGGGGATCTTCGGGCAGGGTATCACGCTGTTCCCTGACAAGCGTGTCGTGGTTGCCTATATAGGCAACTGGGCCACGGCGAGCGGCGGTTCCGAACGCGGGCAGCTTCTTGATATGAGCCGCAAGATCGCTGCAGAGGTGGAGTGAACGGCCGGAAGCCGATCAGATCATCTGGCGATAAACCCCGATATTGGTGTAGCGCTGCAGAATGTTGTCGTGGACGATCGGGCTCAGCAATTCGCTGAACGCGCAGCCGACAATACAATTGTCCCACCAGATCACTTCGGCTTGCAGCGATTCAAGGCCGGGCAACGTCAACCAGCACATCTGGCCTTCATGCATGCGGTTGATCGATGCTGCGGAAAAGCCGGAAATCGACAGGTCGTGGACCACGCTTTGAAACGCACGCCCGCCCGATGCCCGCAAGGTTGCCGGGATCGTCAATCGCGTGCGCGGGCTGCACCGATCTTCCTGGCTTGCGGTGCTGTACGGATCTGAACTCACGGGCATTGCGTTGCGCCTTGTCCTGGTTTCTGCGGCCTCTTGGGTAAATGAGTCCGCGCGCAGGTTTGCACCCGCGTTCCTAAATCACAGCTTTAAAAAAATGGTAAACGGCGCGCTAATCAGAGTTTGCGTCAGTCGATACGTTCGCGGTGCAGACTGTCAAAGCCTTCCACAAGAAGCGCTAACAGGCGATCCGCAACCACTTCGGGCGCCTTGACCGTGGCAGGATCTTCACCGGGATAGGCGCGCGCGCGCATTTCGGTACGCGTTGCGCCCGGGTCGACGATGGCGACACGCAGCGGGCTCAACCGTTCAACTTCGGCCGCGTAGGTCGCAAGCAGGTTGTCAAACGCTGCCTTGGTGGCGCCATACGCGCCCCAATAGGGCCGCGGCGCGCTTCCGACTGAGCTGGTCAGACCGATGATCCGCCCAGCCTTGGCGCGGCGCAGCAACGGATCGAATCCGGCGATCAGTGCATGGGTCGCCACGACATTGGTCAGCAGCGCCTGATTGAATGGTTTGGGTTCGATTTGCGACGTGGGTGTCAGTTCTGGCAGATAGGCCGCTGCCAGCACCATGATATCCAGCGTATCCCAACGCCCTGCAATCGCTGCGGCAAGCCGCGAGACGGCGTCAGGCTCTGTCAGGTCGATGGGCGCGATGGTGGATGTGCCGCCAAAAGCATGGATGTCATCTTCCACTGCTTCGAGCGCCTTGACCTTGCGTGCCACCAGAATGACATGCGCGCCGGCCTTGGCGAGCGATTTGGCCGTGGCAGCACCGATACCGCGGCTGGCGCCGGTAACAAGCGCGGTCTGGCCGGCTAGCGGCTTGGCAGTGTCAGTCATGATGGGTCAGGCAGCTTTCGGATCGGCAAAGGGAAGTTCGGCGGACTTTTGTTCGGCAATCGCAAGATCGGTGAGCGATGTGGGATAGTCGCCGGTGAAGCAGGCATCACAGAATTGCGGGCAAGCCGCATCGCGGCCTTCGCGTCCGACGGCGCGGTAAAGCCCGTCGATCGAGATGAAGGCGAGGCTGTCAGCCTTGATGAACGTGCGCATGGGTTCAAGCTCCATGCGGGCAGCAAGCAGCTTGGACCGTTCGGGCGTGTCGACACCGTAAAAGCAGGAATGCGCCGTCGGCGGGCTGGCTACGCGGAAATGGACTTCGGCCGCGCCGGCTTCGCGCATCATCTCGACGATCTTCATCGACGTGGTGCCGCGCACAATTGAATCGTCGATCAGAACGATGCGCTTGCCTTCGACGAGCGCGCGGTTGGCGTTGTGCTTGCGCTTCACGCTTGAATGGCGCGCGCCGTCCGACGGCTGGATGAAGGTCCGCCCGACATAGTGCGAGCGAATGATGCCCAGTTCGAACGGCAGGCCCGATTGCTTGGCAAAACCAATCGCCGCGGGCACACCGCTATCGGGAACGGGCACCACCAAATCGGCATCGCACGGCGCCTCAAGCGCGAGCTGCGCGCCGATGGCCTTGCGCGCTTCGTAAACGCTGCGACCTGCAAAAACGCTGTCGGGGCGGCTGAAATAGACATGTTCGAAGATGCAGGGGCGCGGTGAAGGACTGCCGAAGGGACGGATCGTGCGCACGTCACCGGCAAAATCGACCATCACCAGCTCACCGGGGTCAACTTCGCGGATCAGTTCAGCGCCCACGACATCGAAAGCCACCGTTTCGGACGCGAACAGGATCGCATCACCCATCCGGCCCATCACGAGAGGACGGATACCCAGGGGGTCGCGGCAGGCAATCATGCCTTCAGGGGTCATCACGATCAGCGCATAGGCGCCTTCCACCAAACGCAGCGCATCGACCAGACGATCAGCGATGGTAGGGTAGCGGCTGGTGGCGACCAGGTGGATGATGACTTCGGTGTCCGATGTCGACTGGAAGATCGAACCCTTGTTCACCAGATCCTTGCGCAGGGCGCCGGCGTTGGAGATGTTCCCGTTGTGCGCCACCGCAAATCCGCCGCTGGCCAGATCGGCATACAGCGGTTGAATGTTGCGCAGGCCCGATCCGCCGGTCGTGGAATAGCGCACGTGGCCGGCGGCCATATGGCCGGGTAGAGCCGCAATCGCCTCGTGCGACGAAAAGTTGTCCGCAACATGGCCAAGCCCGCGGCTGGCAGAGAATTCCTTGCCATCGAAGCTGACGATCCCGGCCGCTTCCTGACCGCGGTGCTGCAGCGCGTGCAGACCCAGTGCCGTTGCCGCAGCAGCGTCGTTTGCGCGAATTGCGCCAAAGATTCCGCATTCCTCGCGCAGCTTGTCGCCATCCGCGTCGAGGAAGGGGTGTGTCATATTGAGGGGCGTCATCGGCATCACCAGACCTGTTTGCAGCCGAGCTGCTGGGGTGCATGGCCCCAATGGCGATGTGACGGATCAATTACAAGGAAAAGCGACCCTGCGACCCAAGCCTTTTTCCCGACCATCGTGTGACACAGCCATGATCGGCCGGCGTTCAAGACCTCGATTGTCTTGAGGGATTGCCGCGGGGTGATGCGCGCACTACAGGCAGCTTTCAGCGATTAACGGGCTTCCTTACCACCCATGCTCTCCCCCTTTGAATGGATGATTGCCAAGCGTTACCTCTGGCCCGGCAAGGGCGAGGCATTCATCGCGCTTGTCGCCGGCATATCGGTTGGCGTTGTCATGCTCTCGGTTGCGATGCTCGTCATCGTGATGAGCGTCATGAACGGCTTTCGCGGCGAATTGCTCGACAAGATCGTAGGTCTGAACGGCCATGCGGTGGTGCAGGGCTACGAAGGCCGGCTTGATGACTGGCAGAATGTCATCGCCGATATCGAACGGACCCCCGGCGTCATCGAAGCAACGCCGATGATCGAACGCCCCTTGCTGGTCAGCTACAACGGCCGGGTCGAAGCGATTTTCCTGCGCGGCCAATCCGACAAGGATGTTGCGGCGCTCGGCGAAAAGGTGATCCTGGGCGATATCGGCACGTTGCAGGACGGATTGGAACGGGTTGCGATCGGCAGCCGACTGGCACAGAACCTTGGCGTCAGGGTGGGCGACAGTATCACCATCATCAATCCGCAAGGCCGCACCACGCCTTTCGGCACCACCATTCGCCAACTGCCTTACGAAGTCGGCGCTATCTTCGAAGTGGGGATCTACACCTTCGATGAAAAGTTTGTGATGCTCCCGCTCAAGGATGCACAGACGCTGCTTCTCATGGGCGATTCGGTGGCGCAGATCGAAGTTACAGTGGATGATCCCGATCAGGTAGGTGAAATCCTGCAGCCGGTGTCCGATCGCTTGACGGGACGTGCGCTGATCGCGGACTGGAAAACAATGAATTCCGCCCTGTTCGAAGCGCTTCAGGTTGAACGCGTGGCGATGTTCTTCGCACTCAGCTTCATGGTGCTGGTGGCATCGTTCAATATTCTTTCGAGCCTTGTGATGCTGGTGCGTGCCAAGACACGCGATATTGCGATCATGCGCACGATGGGGGCCACGCGTCGTTCACTGCTCAAGATATTCGTAACCACCGGCACCACGGTCGGCGCAATCGGGACGATCGCGGGCCTGCTGCTGGGCGCGATCGTGCTGTTCTTCCGCGAACCGATCGTTGATTTCATCGCCTTTGCAACAGGGCAGGAAATCTGGGATCCCGAGGTGCGGTTCCTTTCAACGCTGCCGTCGCGGACCGATCCGTGGGAGGTGCTGGGCATCGTGCTGCTGGCGCTCACGATGAGCTTCCTTGCCACGCTTTACCCCGCGTTCAAGGCGGCGAACACGGACCCGGTGCAGGTGCTGCGGTATGAATAGTGATCTTGTTCCGGGCGCGCCGATCGTGCGGCTCAGCAACCTGCGCCGTGCGTTCGAGCAGGGTGGGCAACGTATCGAGGTGTTGCGCGGTGTCGAACTCGACATCATGCCGGGCGAAATCGTCGCGTTGCTGGGACCGTCAGGTTCGGGCAAATCGACGCTTTTGCAGGCCGTGGGTCTGCTCGAAGGCGGATTTGACGGGTCGATCAGCATTGCCGGACAACAGGCCGAGGCGCTGGCCGGTGACGACCGTACCCAGCTGCGCCGCGACCATCTGGGTTTTGTGTACCAGTTCCACCACCTCCTGCCCGATTTCAACGCGCGTGAAAACGTGGTGATGCCGCAAATGATCCGCGGCGTGGTCCGGACAGAGGCCGAAGTGCGCGCGGATAGCCTGCTGACAAGCCTTGGTCTGGCAGCGCGGCTGACCCATCGGCCCAGTCAGCTTTCGGGGGGCGAACAGCAGCGTGTGGCAGTCGCCCGCGCGCTGGCGAACCGGCCGACGCTGGTTTTGGCGGACGAGCCCACCGGCAATCTCGACGAAGCCACCGCCGATAACGTGCTTGCGGAATTTCTCGCGCTTGTCCGCGGTGAAGGCAGCGCGGCGCTGGTCGCCACGCATAACGAACGTCTTGCCGCGCGGATGGATCGCGTCGTCCGCCTGAAAGAAGGTGTCCTGCTCTAGAAAAGGAACCTTCGCCGCGTTTCACCTCTTTGATCCGGGCAAAGGAGAACTTTCATGACAGACCACCCCAGCACCTTTGGCGGCGCCACAACCCAATCGGGCGAGCTTGCCTGGGAAGACCGCGCTTCGATCGTGCCCGCCAGCCAGCAGGCGCAGGTTCCCGGTGGCGGCATTCCCCTGCTGCGCGGTTCCTTTGCAGACATGATCCGGCATATGGCCGCATTGCCTGACGACGAACGGCAGGGTTACGTGATCGCCAAGTCGGGCGACCGGGAATATACCGCGGCAGAAGCGATGGAGCTTGCCTCGCACCCCGATTTCCCGTCACACAACGAAAGCTGATGCATCAGACACAGGGGACTGCATGACCACGATTGCCGATTTCACCGTCACCACCAATCGTGGGCAGCCTCTCGATCTCAAGGACAAGCTTGGAACCGTGTTGCTGGTGGTAAACACCGCCAGCAAATGCGGTTTCACGCCGCAATATGACGGGCTCGAAAAGCTTTTTCAGCAGTACAAGGACCGCGGGTTTGAAGTGCTGGGTTTTCCCTGCAACCAGTTCGGCGGACAAGAACCGGGCAATGCCGATGAGATTGCCGAATTCTGCAAGGTCAATTTCGGTGTCACTTTTCCGTTGATGGAGAAGGTCAATGTGAACGGCAGTGACGCCTCGCCGCTGTATAATTGGATGAAGCGCGTGGCGCCGGGTCTTTTGGGGCTCAATTCGATCAAGTGGAACTTCACCAAGTTTCTGATTGGCCGCGATGGCCGGGTCGTTAAGCGCTATGCGCCGACCGATACGCCCGAACGGATTGCGCGGGACATCGAAGCGCTGCTGTAAGCTGATCCTACGTCGCGGGGGCTTGCTGCACGACGGGATGCCGGAAAAGCACGCCGCAGGTGCTTGGCGAATCTGCGCCTCGTCCGCATATCAGTGTCTATGGCCTTTGCTCCCTTTGTCCCGTTGCGCGTGCTTTCGTCCTATTCGATGCTGGAAGGGGCGATTGATCCCAAGGACATCGCCAAACTGGCCAAGGAGCGCGGCTATCCCGCGATAGCGATCTGCGACCGCAACGGATTGTATGGCATCATGGCTTTTGCCGGGGCCTGCAAAAATGAAGGTGTCCAACCGATCATCGGCGCAATGCTGGGCGTGGCGCGTAATGATGAACGCGGGACGGTCGATTACCTCGCGCTGTTTGCGCAGGATGATGCCGGGTACGACAATTTGTGCCATCTGGTATCGCGTGCGCATCTTGATCGGCCGCTTGAACGCGATCCGCATGTAACGCTTGACGATCTTGACGGCCGCACCGCCGGGCTCATCGCGTTGACCGCAGCGGGGGAGGGCGGTTTGACGCGGCTTTTGGCTGGCGGGCAGCTGGATGCGGGCAACCGCTTGGCCGACAGGTTGGAGGCGCTGTTTCCCGGGCGATTGTACATCGAACTGGCGCGGCACGGCGATCCGGTTTGCGAACAGGCCGAAGACGCGCTGATCGATCTCGCCTATGCCCGCGATCTGCCACTCATGGCGACCAACCCTGCCAATTTTGCCGAACCGCATATGCACAAGGCGCATGATGCGATGCTGTGCATTGCCAATTCGACGCAGGTGGACGCAGACGAGCGTCCGCGATCCAACCCGCAGGCTTTCGTCAAATCGGCAAGCATGATGGAAGAGGCGTTTGCCGATCTTCCCGAAGCCACCGCCAACACGCTGGTCGTTGCGCAGCGCTGCGCCTTTGCGCCGCCGTATCGCAAACCGATCCTGCCCAGTCTTGCCGGCGATCTTTCGGGCGAGGCACGGATGCTGGCCGAAGATTCGCGCAAAGGTCTGCAAGCGCGTCTGTCTGCCTATCCCGATCTTACCGAAGACCAGCGCCGCATCTATTCCGACCGGCTTGAGTTCGAGATCGACGTTATCGTCAAGATGGGTTTTCCCGGCTACTTCCTGATCGTGGCCGACTTCATCAAGTGGGCCAAGGAACAGGGCATCCCGGTGGGGCCGGGACGCGGATCGGGCGCAGGCTCGGCGGTGGCGTGGGCGTTGACGATTACCGATCTGGACCCGATCCAGTTGGGCCTGCTGTTCGAACGTTTCCTGAACCCCGAACGCGTGTCGATGCCAGACTTCGATATCGACTTCTGCGAAACACGGCGCGGTGAGGTGATCCGTTACGTCCAGCGCAAGTATGGCGGCGATCACGTTGCGCAGATCATCACCTTCGGCAAGCTGAAGGCGCGCGCGGTGCTGCGCGATTGCGGCCGCATCTTGCAGATGAGCTATGGTCAGGTTGACCGTCTGTGCAAGATGGTGCCCAACCATCCAACCGACCCCTGGCCGCTGCCGCGCGCGCTGAACGGCGCGGCCGATTTCCGGCGCGAATATGACAATGACAAGGACGTCAAACGTCTGGTCGATCTGGCGATGCAGCTTGAAGGCCTGCCGCGCAACTCGTCCACCCACGCCGCGGGCGTTGTGATCGGGGACCGTCCGCTGGCGCAGCTGGTGCCGCTGTACCGCGATCCACGTTCGGACATGCCGGTTACGCAGTTCGACATGAAATATGTCGAGAGTTCGGGGTTGGTGAAGTTCGACTTCCTCGGCCTCAAAACGCTTTCGGTGCTGAGAAAGGCGGTCGATCTGCTGGAAGCGCGGGGGATCACGATCGACCTGGGCGCGTTGCCGCTCGACGATGCCCAGGTTTACCACCTGATGCAGACAGGCAATACCGTGGGCGTTTTCCAGCTGGAATCCGAAGGGATGCGGCGCACGCTGAAAGCGGTGAAGCCAACCAACTTTGGCGACATCATCGCGCTTGTTTCGCTTTATCGGCCTGGCCCGATGGACAATATTCCGTTGTTCGGCCAGCGCAAGGCCGGGATTGTGCCGATCGAATATCCGCACGAAAAGCTGGAAGGCATTCTGGCCGAAACCTACGGCATTTTTGTCTATCAGGAACAGGTGATGCAGGCCGCGCAGGTTCTGGCGGGCTATTCGCTCGGAGACGCTGATTTGCTCCGCCGTGCGATGGGTAAGAAGGTGCAGGCCGAAATGGACGCGCAGCGCGGACGTTTCTGTGAAGGCTGCAAGACCAATTCCGGGATCGACGCCAAACGCGCCAATGAATTGTTCGACCTGATCGACAAGTTTGCAGGCTACGGTTTCAACAAATCCCACGCGGCGGCCTATGCCTTGCTCGCCTATCAGACCGGGTGGATGAAGGCCCATTACCCGGAGGAATTCTACGCTGCGTCGATGTGCTTCGATATGCACCAATCGGAAAAGCTGAACGTCTTTGTCGATGACGCGCGGCGCTACCCAGGGGGGCAGGGCGGCATTGCAGTGCTGGCGCCGTGCATCAATGCCAGCGAGGCCGAATTTACGGTCGAACAGACCGATGATGGCTATGCCGTTCGCTATGCGCTCGCGGGAATTCGCAATGTTGGCGAAAAGGCGATGGAGGCCATCGTGGCGGAACGCCAAGCCAATGGGGCATTTGCCAGCCTCAAGGATCTATTCGAACGGCTGCCCCAGGGCACGATGAACCGCCGCCAGCTTGAAGGGCTGATCTGTGCAGGCGCGTTCGATACGCTTGAGCCGAACCGTGCGCTTTTGTTCGCTAACGCCGATTTGCTGATGGCGGTGGCCGATGCCGCGATCCGCGAACGATCAAGCGGTCAGGCCGCGCTGTTCGGAGGCGATGCGGGCCCTGCCGAAGACCTGCGGCTGCAGGCCTGCGAACCGTGGAGCCGGACTGACCGAATGGCCAAGGAGCGCGAAAATTTCGGGTTCTATTTCTCCGCACACCCGGTGCATCAATACAGGGATGTCGCTTCGGCCAACGGCGCACGCACCTATCAAAGCTTGATGGAAGCGGGCGCGCCTTCGGGCGGTAAGGGGTCTGCGGTGATGGCGGTGCTGGTTGAAGGCATCACCAAGGCGCGCACCCGCAAGGGCGCAACCTTTGTGCGGGCAGATTTTTCGGACTCCTCGGGCCAGTTTTCGGCCGCTTGTTTTGAAGAAGCGCTGGTGCCGCAGTTTGAGCGCTGGGCTGCCGATGGAGAGTGCCTGCTGCTCAGCGTCGAACTGGATTCGCCCAGTGTGGATGAACCCCCGCGTCTGACCGTTCGCGGGGCACGGCCGCTGGCAGCGGTCAGCGGGGCGACGGCGATGGAGCTGACGGCGGACATCCTTTCGGTTGAGGGTTTGCGCGAATTGCAGATCGAACTTCAGACCGCGCAGGGCGAACGGCCCACAGGAACGGGCGAGGTTGTGGTGCGGTTGATGCTGGCTGATGGCGATGAGGTTCACGCCCGGTTGGGCTGCAATTTCGTGCTGAGCGGCGAACTGGCTGAACGGCTTGCCGCGGTCGAGGGGATCGACAAAGTCTCTCTGGTGCCGCTCAAGAAACGCGGCAACTTGCGATTGGTCGCCTGACCCGCACAAGCAAAAGGGGGCAGATTTCTCTGCCCCCTCGCTTGTCCGTCAAGGATTGTGACGATTACATGCCCGAACCGGGGCCGTAGGTCACTTCGACGCGGCGGTTCTGTGCTTCGCGCACACCATCGGCAGTCGGGACGCGCGGCTGGCTTTCACCAAACGCTTCACCCGAAATCTGACCCGAGGGAACACCGCGACCCGTCATATAGCTGCGCACAGCTTCGTTACGACGCTGGGCGAGGCCCATGTTGTACTGCATGCTGCCCGAGGTATCGGTGTGACCGGCAAGCATCACGCGCGCCATGCCGCAGTTGGCATAGGCGGTGACAGCGTTGTTAAGGATGGTCGACGCTTCAGGCGAGATGTCCGAACGATCGAAGTCGAAGAACACGATGTACGGACCGGTGTTGCAAGCCGGACGCGGCGGCGGCGGCGGTGCTACGACCGGCGGCGGCGGCGGGGGAGCGGTGACCGGCGCCGGGGGAGCGACAACCGGCATCGGCTCTGCGCGACCACCGAAGTTGTAGGTCAGGCTTGCCAGCACCGAGTGCGCCGAATAATCGGCTTCAAGCGAACGGCCATTGGCAGCTTCAAGATTGAAGTTGTCAGCGACGAAGTAGCGATACTTGACGCCGAGGTCGACGTTATCGGTCACAGCGAAACGCGCGCCAGCCAAAAGCTGCCAGGCGAAATCGGTTGCGCTGTCATCGATCACGGTGCCGACACCGTTGACGTTCACGGGCAGGTTCAGGTTGGCGATACCAACGCCGCCGCCGCCGAAGACCTGGAAGCCATCGTCATCGCCGAATTCAACCAGCGCATTGACCATGCCGCTCCAGATTTCGAGATCGCTTTCGTTCTGAACGCGGGTGCCCGACGGAACGGTAAGGCCGCCCGGAAGAATGCCCGAATCCAGCACGGTCAGACCTTCGTAGCCCGCACGCTTGTAGCCGCCTTCGGCTTCAAGACGGAACGCGCCGAAATCGTAACCAAGGACAACATCGGCATCGATGCCGAGGTTGGTATCAGCGAAAGCTGCGTTGGTGTTTGCGCCTTGGCCGTTGTCGAAATCGACATCGACCTGATCGTCGATGCTGACGCCGCCGTTGATGCCGATGTACGCTTGGCCGTCACGCGCGGCAGCGGGAGCGGCAACGATCATTGCGGCCCCTGCCAGAAGAAATGCTGTGGTTCTCATTATTGTGGTTCCTCGAAATTGGGTGCCCTGAAGAGGCTTAGTACCGCTCAGTGCCAGTGTTATGACACCCGGGCTCCTTGAGCAGCGGGAGGATAAAGTCTCGCTCGGGCAAGAAAGTTTCATCAAAAAAAGATAGAACGTGTTTTCGTTTGGGCGAGCCGATTGCAAAGCCTTCCGCTGCACGGCAAGAAAGCCCTGACGACGGCGCTGCGCGGTGATATGTCATAACAAAGGGAGAGATGCTTGGTATGACTGGAACCCAACTCGGAGCAATGCAGGACTGGACCATGCGCGTAACCGCCGTGATTGATCACGCGGCGCGCGAGGCACCCGACCGCGAAATCGTCAGCCGGTGGGCCAATGGCAGCGAAACGCGCACGGACTGGGCCGGTATCCGCAACGATGCCTTGAAGATGGCGCAGGCGCTGCAACGTCTGGGCATCAGACCGGGTGACAAGGTCGCCAGCCTTGCGATGAACCATGCACGCCACCTGGTCAGCTGGTATGGCGTAGCAGGCATGGGCGGGGTGCTTCACACCGTAAATCCGCGCCTGTTTGACGATCAGCTCGAATATATCATCAATCACGCCGAAGACCGGGTGCTGTGTTACGATGCAGCGTTTCAGCCGATTGTCGATCGGATGCGGTCACGCTGGCCGATGGTCGAACATTACATTTGCTACGATTTGGATGCGCAGGCGACCGCGTTCGAAGATTGGATCGGTGCTGAAACCGGTGATTTCGAATGGGTGACGGGGCCGGAAACCGACCCGTGCATGATCTGCTACACCAGCGGGACGACAGGCAATCCCAAGGGTGTGCAATACGAACACCGATCGACCGTGCTGCACGCAATGGCCGGGCTGCAACCGGCGGCGTTCAATTTTAGCGCGGCGTCAGTCATGCTGCCGGTGGTGCCGATGTTCCACGCAGCCAGCTGGGGGCTGCCCTATGCCGGTGCGATGGCGGGGATCAAGTTCGTATTTTCTGCGGTCAACGACCCGGCGGTGCTGCACGATCTGATGCTGCGCGAAGGCGTGACCGACAGCGCAGGGGTTCCGACTGTCTGGCTTGCGCATTTCCAGTACTGCGATCGCGAAAAGCTGGATCTGCCGCCGCTGAAGGCTGCGACGATCGGCGGATCGGCAGCGCCGCGTTTCATGATCGAACGGCTTTTGAAAAACGGCACCCGCGTTCAGCACGCCTGGGGGATGACCGAAACATCGCCCATCGGCACGGTTGGCGGGCCAACATGGGACTGGGATAGCCTAACGCTGGAACAGAAGGTCGAAAAGACCGCCATGCAGGGACGTCCGATCTTTGGCGTGCAACTGCGCACGGTTGATCTGGATGACATGGCTACCGAACTTCCGCGCGACGGCAAAACCAGCGGAGCGCTGCAAATTCGCGGGCCTTGGGTGATCAAGCGGTACTTCAAGGCGGAACAGGACGCGGTCGGGAACGATGGCTGGTTCGACACCGGCGATGTCGGCATCCTTCACCCCGATGGCACGCTGCAATTGACCGATCGGACCAAGGACGTGATCAAGTCCGGCGGCGAATGGATCAGCTCGGTCGAACTGGAAAATGCTGCCGCTGGGCACCCTGGTATCGCCGAGGCCGCCTGCATCGGGGTCGCGCATCCCAAATGGGATGAACGCCCGGTGCTGTTCGTGGTAAGGAAGGAAAATGCAGAGCTGACAGCAGATGATGTCATCTCGCATCTGACACCGATCGTGGCAAAGTGGTGGCTGCCTGACGCGGTCGAATTCGTTGACGATATTCCCCACACCGCCACAGGCAAGATCAGCAAGAAAGACCTGCGCGATCGGTTTGCGGATTATACGCTGACGGAGTGAGCCGATGACCTGCGAAACCTACATCGATCCTTCGCCAGCCAACTTCGCGGCGTTCAAGGACTTGCCGCGCGATCAGCCGATCGACATGCTCAATCTGCTGTTATATCGCGATCGGGCGGCTTATCCCGACGGACACGAACACGCGGGCAAAGGGTGGAGCGGCAGACGTGCCTATCAAGAATATGGTAAGACCAGCGGTCCCATCTTCAGCCGCGTTGGCGGCAGCATCCTGTGGCGCGGCAGCTTTCAGACAGTGGTGACTGGTCCAGAAGGCGAACGCTGGCACGATGGCTTTATCGCGCACTATCCCAACGCAGGCGCATTCTTCGAAATGATCAAGGATCCAGATTATCAGAAAGCCGTGGTCAACCGCACAGCCGCGCTGGTGGACAGCCGGTTGGTGCGTTTTCAGCCTGGCGAAACCGGGGCGGCGTTCGGTTAGGCTAAATCAAGCGCAGCTGCCCGTCCACTTCGGGCGCCCTGAACCGCGAGCAGTCCAGTTCGAACCGCGTTTTGCCGATCCCGGCGCGCCTGCACGCCAGTTTGAAACGCGCCCTTATAAGGTCGGCCCACACGCCTTGCGGATTGAAGCGGCTGTGGAAATTGGGATCATTGTCCCGTCCGCCGCGCATCTCCCGAACGATGCTCATAACCTTGCCCGCGCGATCAGGGTAGTGGACGGCAAGCCATTCGCGGAATAGCGGGGCGACTTCATGGGGGAGGCGCAGGGGTATCCAGTTCACGCTTTGCACCCCTGACTGCGCAACCAAGGATACGATGTCTTCGATGACATCATCAGTGATCGCCGGGATGATCGGCGAGATCGAGCAATGCACCGGCACCCCTATCTCTGCCAGCTTGCCAAGGGCTGTAACCCGTCTGGCAGGCGCCGCACACCGCGGTTCAAGTTTGCCCGAAAGCACGGGATCAAGGCTCGTCACCGAAATTGCCACCGCGACCAGTTTCTGCCGCGCCAGTTCGATCAGCAGGTCGGCGTCATGAAGCACCCTGTCGGATTTCGTAGTGATAGTGACAGGGTGGCGGGCTTCTAGACAAACTTCGAGAATTGCGCGGGTGATGCGGTAATCGCGTTCGATCGGTTGATAGGGATCGGTGTTGGTCCCCAGCGCAATGGGCTTGGGCACATAGCCACGCTTTGCCAGAGTGGCGCGCAGCAGCTTTGCTGCGTCGGGTTTGGCAAACAGTCTGGTTTCAAAATCCAGTCCGGGGGACAGGTCGTGATAGGCATGGGTAGGCCGCGCAAAGCAATACACGCAGCCATGTTCACAACCACGGTAAGCGTTGATCGACCGATCAAACGGCACATCGGGCGATTGGTTGAAGGTGAGGATCGATTTGGGTCGCTCCTCGATCACCGTGGTGCGAAGCTTTATCGGCGGCCCATCGAGCGTTTCGACATGGTCGCGCCAATCCCCGTCCACTTCTCGTGCGGCAAGACCGAAGCGGGAAGAAACGTCCGCCGATTGTGCGCCGCGGCCTTTGATGGGTGAATGTTTCACGTGAAACATTTAGGGAACAAAAGCGATTCTGCAAAGGCAGATCGTTGATTAGATCTCGCGCAGTCGGGGCATTAGCTCCACAAAGTTGCAAGGGCGGTTTCGGCTGTCGAGCTGCTCTGCCAGAATGCCGTCCCACCCGTCCTTTACCGCTCCGTTCGATCCGGGAAGCGCAAAGATGTAGGTGCCGCGGGCCACGACAGCACAGGCCCGCGATTGCACCGTGCTGGTACCGATGGTCTTGTAGCTCAGCCAGCGAAACAATTCGCCAAAGCCGGGGATGTCGCGCGCGTCTGCAACCATCGCCAGCGCTTCAGGAGTCACGTCGCGCCCTGTCAGGCCGGTCCCGCCGGTGCTGATGATGGCATCAATTGCCGGATCCTTGATCCAGTTATCAAATTGCGCGGCCAAGGTTGCGGCATCATCTTTCACAATCATGCGCGCTGCCAGATTATGCCCAGCACGCTTGACGCGGTCGGCCAGAAGATCACCCGATGTATCGGTATCGGGGGTGCGTGTGTCCGATACCGTGAGGATCGCGATATTGATCGGTGTGAAGGCGCGGGTTTCGTCAATAGCCACTGCGGTGCGCCTCCTTAAGGCTCCAGTCGGGCCGAACGGGTGTTCTTCACCGCGCGCGGAAATTCCGGCCAGCGTCCTTGTGCAAGCGCACGGCGGCTGGGCGACGGGGTGCCCGCGGCGCGTTCATACATCCAGTAGTTGCGCATCACGATCGCGACATAGCCGCGGGTTTCCCAGTAAGGGATCGATTCCATCCATAGCAGCGGATCGTTCTGATCGTTAATTTCGAAATTCCAGCGTCCGATCGGGGTGAGGCCAGCGTTGTAGGCCGCCATGATCTTGGGCAACGCGCCGCCCGTAGCAGGGTGATCGCGCAGCATTTCGAGATGCCGTTGCCCATAGGCAAGGTTCACCTGCGGATCGTTCAGATCTTCGTAGCTGGCGCCAAGGCTCAGGCGGAAGGAATGATCGCGCGCGGTTGCGGGCATTATTTGCATCAGCCCGCGGGCGTTCGCAGGGCTGACGGCCGAGGCGCGGAAATTCGATTCCTGCAAGGCATGGGCAAAGGCCAGCGCCGGATCGACCTGCCAACCGCCAACCGGCTGCCAGTGCGCCACCGGGAACCTGAGCGATGGATCGCTGCTGGTGCCGTAAGGCGCGTTGTGGGCCATGAACAACTGCGTCGCCGGCATCCCCAATTCGCGGGCGAGGCGGGCAAGTGATGCGTATTGGTATGCCGGCCCGATCCGTGCTTCATGCCTCAGCACTTCATCGGCGAGTGATGGCCGCCCGATCTCGGTCAGTGCAGCGGCGACCCGAATGTTGGGCCGCTGCGCCAGTGTGGCCCAATCGTCACCGGTGAAGGCCTGAGGCGGCGCATGATGCGGAAGCTCTATGCCCAACTGATCGGCAGCGAGCATTCCGTAGAGTGTTTCGTGGAATTGCGCGGCGGCAGACAGGTGCTGCTGTGCCCGTTCCGGTTCGCGGCAGCGCACCAGCGACCGGTGCGCCCAGTAATGACCCGCCGCAGCCAGTTCGACGTTTGACGCCCGGCCCGCAACCCGCGCAAAGGCTTCGGCCGACAATTGGCAGTATCCCATCCGCCATGACGCAAGCCCTTCAACCCATGCGCCTTCGGCCACCCATTCGCCCGTACCTTCGGATACCGTCCGGGCCAGTTCGAGCGCGGCATTATCGTTGTTTTCGATGTAGTGGCTCCACGCCACCCGCTCGCGCCATTCGGCCCGCGCGTCGCCGGACAACATCGGATCGATTTCGGCGAGCAGCCGCTGGGCCTCGCCTGGATTGTCGGCCTTGATCGCTTCAAGGATGGCGGTTGCGGTGATGTCGGGCATGGTGCCGTCGGCCACGGATCGCGGCAGGATCCGTTTGGGAGCATAGGGTTGCCGCGCAAATCCCTGTTCGCTGGGAAGTGGCGGGAGGTAGGTCACACCCCGCTTGGCACCCATGCGCGCAATCTGTTCAGCTTGCGGCAGATCGGTCCCCGCTGCGAACCAGGCAGCAATCTGCTCGGCTGAAACCTTGGGGCTGTTGGCATGGGTATAATATTCGGCGCGCGCTGTCTGGGTCAGCAGTCCATCGGGTCGCTGAGCGAGCAGATTCTCCACCGCGTCCCATTGTTCGGTGTCAATCGCGGCAAACAGCACGCGGTAATGGGCGCGCTCTTCCGCGGTCAGCACAGGCGCAATGCGGTTTTGTTCAGATAGCGAAGCGTCATCCCAACGTGCGACCATATCGCTCGATTGCGCCAGCACAGGCGCGGGCAGGGCAATGACCGCGAGCGTCACGGCGCACATCGCTCGCAAGCGAAGTTTCATTGTGAGGGCCACCATTCGATCCATCTCCGCCAGAACCGGGCTTTCAGCCGGGGCATTTCCATCAGGGCGTCAAGCGTTTCGCTGGACATTACCGGCACCTTGCCACCGGCTTGGTTGATTTCGCGTAAAGGCTCTTCGGGTGTACCGCCCAGCATCGGCGCAAGCCCGGTGCCCAGCACAAGCACGCGGGCCGGGCGAACAAGGCTGATATGATGCGCGGTCACCGCGTCCATCCCGCTGGCCGCCAGCGTTGCCAGATCGGCCATTGGCGTATGGCACGGCAGCGCTGCCCCGATATAAACGGCGCTGTCATCCAACCCCATTGCCGCAAGCATGTTCGTCAGCAGCCGGCCTTGGGCGCCCGAAAGCAAGGTTTCGTGATCGGTGTCTTCGGGCTGCGGCACCAGCACCATCAAGGCCGGCTGGGTATCGCCACGGGGCAAAATCCGCGGATAGGCGCGCGCTGTGTCGATCCCCGGCGCTGTCATCCACCATTCGCGAAACGCGGCAAGATCCTGCGGCGGCGATTCGCCCAGCAAATCGCGGCGCAGCGTTGCAGAAGGCGATGACGGCGCGGCGGTACGATCCTTCGCGACGGCCAATCCTGCACCGCCTGCCCGCGTCTTGTTCCGCGCCGACGCACCGTTTCCGGGGGTGTCGGAAGCCTGCGCCCCAGGCTCCGGGGCCAACCACGCCGTAGCGTCATCGCTGTAATCGTGATCCACCCCTGCCGCCTGCCACCAGGCAAGCGCGGCTTCAAATTCGTGCACCAGAGAAGGTTCGGGTCGGCTCATTGGGGGGTCATGCTATCCAACGCGGGTCTTGACTGTCCCTGAGGGTGTTAGCAAGTGGGCATGAAAGGCATATCGCCAGTCTGTGCGTCGCGCGCGCCCAAACCAACAAGGATCAGAAGCCCCATGAGCGAACGTGAATCAATGCCCTGCGATGTCGTGATCGTCGGCGGCGGGGTTGCGGGTCTTGCCGCGGCGATCAGGCTCAAGCAGGTCAACGCCGAACTTGAAGTGATCGTGCTGGAAAAGGGCTCGGAGATTGGCGCGCACATCCTGTCGGGCGCGGTGGTTGATCCCAAGGCACTTGATGAGCTGCTGCCTGAATGGCGTGACATGAACTGCCCGATGGCGGAAACCCCGGTCACGGACAACTGGCACTGGGTGCTGTCCAAGACCGGCAAGTCTTCAATGCCGCACGCGATCATGCCGCCGCTGATGAGCAACAAGGGCTGCTACACCGGCAGCCTCGGCAATCTGACGCGCTGGCTGGGCGAACAGGCCGAAGGGCTGGGCGTGATGGTGTTCCCCGGCTTCCCTGCTGCTGAAGTCATGTTCGACGAGGAAGGGCGCGTTGCCGGTGTCATCACGCAGGACATGGGCGTTGCCGCCGATGGCAGCCACAAGGGCGATTACCAGCCCGGCATGGAAATCCACGCCAAATACACGCTGTTTGCTGAAGGCGCGCGCGGCAACCTTACCAAGCAGTTGAAGAAGCGCTTCGATCTCGAAGCGAACTGCCAGCCGCAGGTCTATGGCCTTGGCATAAAGGAATTGTGGGACATCGATCCCAAGAAGCACAAGCCGGGCCGCGTGATCCACACGCAGGGCTGGCCGCTGACCGAAAGCGAAAGCTGGGGCGGGGGCTTCCTCTACCATCAGGCCAATGGTCAGGTGGCGTTGGGCTTCGTGACCGCGCTCGATTACAAGAACCCCTGGGTATCGCCCTATCAGGAATTCCAGCGCTGGAAGCAGCACCCCGCGATCCGCGAATATCTCGAAGGCGGCAAGCGGGTGAGCTACGGCGCGCGGGCGATCAATGAAGGCGGGTGGCAGTCCGTGCCCAAGCTCGCCTTCCCCGGCGGCGCGCTGATCGGCTGCGCGGCAGGCTTCGTAAACGTACCGCGCATCAAGGGCAGCCACACCGCGATGAAGAGCGGGATGCTGGCGGCTGAGAGCATCGCGGCGGCGGTGGCTGCGGGTCAGGAAAAGACCGAGCTGATGGATTATGACGCGGCGGTGCGTTCGAGCTGGATCGCGGACGAGCTCAAGGTCGTCCAGAACGCCGAACCCGCAGTCGCCAAGTTCGGCGGCGATATCGGCACGGTGCTGGCGGGCATCGACATGTGGATGCGGACATTGAAAATCGGCCTGCCGATCTCGATGAAGCACCACCGCGATTACGAGCAAACGGGCCGCGCAGATCTCTACAAGAAGATCGACTACCCCAAGCCCGATGGTGTGATCACTTTCGACAAGCTCACCAACGTTGCCTACAGCTACACCAACCACGCCGAAGACCAGCCCTGCCACCTGCAGGTGAAGGATTGGGAACTGCAAAAGGAAAGCGAGCTAGCGGTCTATGGCGGCCCCTCGACCCGCTATTGCCCGGCCGGGGTGTATGAATGGCTGGTCGACGAAAAGACCGGTGAGCCCAGGTTCCAGATCAACTCGCAGAACTGCGTCCACTGCAAGACCTGCGACATCAAGGACCCCAACCAGAACATCAACTGGGTGACGCCGGAAGGCGGCGGCGGGCCGAACTATCCGAATATGTGAGGCCCGATGATGCTGAAATCAGCGGCGCGGACCGATACGAAGGCAGCGAGAATTGCATCGCTGCTGTTGGTCCCGGCCCTGATTTCAGCATTTCTGGTGGCTGTCGTGTCCTACGCGATCATCGAAAGTCGCTTTCGTGAGCATGTGGTTAGCCATGGCCAGTCGGGATCAGCGATCGTTACCGAGTCCTTCGAGGGGCTGAGATATTGCACCTTCAGCTATCAATTCGCCTATAGGGGCGAGGTGTTTGAAGGGGGTACGGGGGGATGCCCGTTGGTCCGGACCCATCCGGTCGGCAGCACGGTTGAAATCCGGTTTCTTGAAGACGACCCGCACAAGTCCTTCCCGGTTGGGGGAGAGCTGTGGCCAAGTTGGCTGGTCGTGCTGGTTCTTCTGGGTATCCCCATCCTGCTGATGCTCGGCACAGCACTCCAGTACCATGTGTTGGGAGATCGGCAGCGCTTACGCCGATCTCGCCATCGTGCATGAGGATAAACGAATGCGCGAAACCGCCTATGCCAAGATCAACCTCGCCTTGCATGTTCGCAGACGGCGCGAGGACGGGTATCACGAACTCGAAACCCTGTTCGCCTTCGTCGATGCGGGCGACGTGCTGACGGCGAAGCCGGCTGCGCAGGACATCGTCACCACGCTGGGTGAGTTTGCGGGCGGGCTGGACAATCCCTTCGACAATCTTGTGGCTCGCGCGCTGACCGCACTGCCGCGACCGCAAGGGCTCGCCGTGACGCTGGAGAAGAACCTCCCCGTCGCTGCTGGCCTTGGCGGCGGCTCGGCGGATGCAGGCGCGGTCTTCCGGATGGTCGAGGCGCTGCACGGCCTGCCCGATGACTGGCAGGCGCGCGCGGCGAAGCTCGGCGCGGATGTGCCCGCCTGCGTGCTGAGCCGCACCCATATCGGGCTGGGCACCGGCACCGAGCAGCGTGAAGTCGAGGACGACCTCGCCGGAACCCCGGTGTTGCTGGTCAACCCGCGCGTACCGCTCAGCACCGGCCCGGTGTTCAAGGCGTGGGATGGCGAGGACAGGGGGGCGCTGCCCGAAGGCCCCGCCAGTCGGATCGCAAGGGAAGGGCGCAACGACCTCGAGGCTCCTGCCATCGCACTGTGCCCGGTGATCGCCGAGGTGCTGGCGGCGCTGGCACAGACCAACCCGTGGCTCGCCCGCATGTCCGGCTCGGGTGCGACATGCTTTGCGCTCTACGACATTCCCGAAGCCCGCGACGCCGCGGCGGCGGCCATGCCGAAGGACTGGTGGACGATGGCGGGGCGGCTGCGGTGAGCGAAGCTTTCCGCCAGATCGGCACGCCCGCGCGTGGCGGGATCGTCTGCACCGCCGACCACGCCAGCAACGCCGTGCCCGCCGACATCGACCTCGGCATCCCCCAACACCTGCTGCACGAACACATCGCCATCGATATAGGCACCGCCGCGATCGCCGAACGGCTCGCGCAAGACCACGCCATCCCCGCGCATATCGCCGCCGTCAGCCGTCTAGTGTGCGACCTCAATCGCGACGAAACGGCCCCCGGCCTTGTCCCGGAGAGAAGCGACGGTCACCCGATCCCCGGCAATGTCGGCGTGGACCGCGAGGAACGCCTCGCCCGCTTCCACCGCCCGTACCACACCGAACTGGCCGACTGGCTTGATGACGCAGAACCGGCACTGATCCTGTCACTGCACAGTTTCACCCCGCACCTCGCCAGCCGCGACGAACCGCGTCCGTGGGAGGTCGGCGTTCTCTACAATCAGGACGACCGCGCCGCCCGGATCGCAATCCCGCTGCTGGCGGCCGAAGGGCTGAATGTCGGCGACAATCTTCCCTATTCCGGGCGCGATCTCAATTATACGATGAACCGCCACGCCGAGGTGCACGGGCGCCCCTATCTTGGCGTCGAACTGCGTCAAGATCTTGTCCAGACGCCCGAAAGCCATGATCGCTGGGCGGGATTGTTGGCGAAAATTGCGCAAAGGGTTGCGTCAGCGCTCACCTGAAGGCAGGGGGCGTTTCACAAATCGCCCTCAGCAGGAAATCTTATGTCGTCCAGGTTTGACAAGTCCAAACTTCCCAGCCGCCATGTTTCGGTCGGGCCGGAGCGCGCGCCGCATCGCTCCTACTATTACGCGATGGGCATGACTGAGGACGAAATCGCCGCGCCCTTCGTCGGCGTGGTCAGCGCGGGAAATGATTCTGCGCCTTGCAACACCACCTTGAACGCACAAGCCGATATCTGTCGCGAAGGCGTGATTGCGGGCGGCGGCACCCCGCGCCGGTTCAACACGATCACCGTGACCGACGGTATCGCGATGGGCCATCAAGGGATGAAGTCGTCGCTCATCAGTCGCGAAGTCATTGCGGATTCAGTTGAGCTTTCGGTGCGAGGTCATTGTTATGACGCGCTTGTTGGATTTGCGGGTTGTGACAAAAGCCTTCCTGGCATGATGATGGCGATGCTGCGGCTCAATGTACCCAGCATATTTGTTTACGGCGGTTCAATTCTTCCCGGCACGCACCGCGGCGCGGATGTGACCGTGGTGGACGTCTTCGAAGCGGTGGGTCAATATGCCGCCGGCAATTGTCCGTTGCAGGAGCTGATTGCTCTCGAAAAGGTCGCCTGCCCCGGGCACGGTGCTTGTGGGGGTCAGTTCACCGCCAACACCATGGCTTGTGTTGGCGAGGCGATCGGATTGTCCTTGCCGAACAGCAATATGGCCCCTGCGCCTTACAGATCGCGTGACGACATTGCGGTTGCGGCAGGCCGCCAGGTGATGGAACTGGTCGCTCGCAATTTGCGCCCGCGCGATATTTGCACCCGAGCCGCGTTCGAAAATGCGGCGCGGGTGGTGGCTGCGACCGGTGGTTCCACCAACGCCGCGCTTCACTTGCCAGCGATGGCGAACGAAGCGGGGATTGCTTTCGATCTGTTTGATGTGGCCGAGATCTTCAAATCAACGCCTTATATTGCGGACCTGAAACCTGGTGGCAAATATGTGGCCAAGGATATGCATGATGCGGGCGGGGTCTACATGGCGATGAAAACGCTGCTCGATGGCGGTTTCATTGATCCCAACCCGATCACCGTCACAGGCAAGACCATCGGCGAAAACCTTGAAGAGATCACCTGGAACCCTGATCAAAAAGTTTTCTATGACGTGAAAAACCCGATCACGCCAACTGGCGGTGTCGTGGGCCTCAAAGGCTCGCTCGCTCCCGAGGGCGCAATCGTGAAGGTCGCCGGCATGGCGCGGCTGCAGTTTTCCGGCCCAGCGCGGGTGTTCGATTGCGAAGAGGACGCGTTTGCCGCGGTGGAGCGCCGCGATATCGCCGAAGGCTGCGTGATCGTGATCCGTTACGAAGGCCCCAAGGGCGGCCCCGGCATGCGCGAGATGCTTTCGACCACCGCCGCATTGTACGGGCTGGGCATGGGCGAAAAAGTCGCGCTGATTACCGATGGTCGCTTCTCAGGCGCGACCCGCGGTTTCTGCATCGGCCACGTCTGCCCCGAAGCTGCCGACGGCGGACCGATTGCGCTGGTTGAGGATGGCGACATTATCAGTATCGATGCGGAAACCGGTTCGATCGAACTTGAAGTAGTTGAAGACGTCTTGGACGCACGGCGCGCAAATTGGCAACCGCGGGTCAACAACTACCAATCTGGTGCGCTCTGGCGTTACAGTCAGGTTGTGGGCCTTGCGCGGTATGGCGCCATTACCCATCCCGGCGCACGATCGGAGACCCATGTTTTTGCGGATATCTAGCCCATTGGTGGCGATTGCGGTCCTGGCAGCTTGCTCCCAGACCGAAAGCCCGCCGCCGCCCGGAGAACCGATCGCCTGTGCCATCGGGGCAGGGGCCGAACTTTCCGCAGTCTGCACACTGGAGACCGTAGAAGGTGATGGCGTATTCCTGATTCATCACCCCGACGGCGGGTTTCGCCGATTCCGGATGATTGATGGCGTTATCGTTACAAACGACGGCGCAGGCAGAGCTGCTGCGCAAGAGCCTGATGCTTCGGGGAAGGTTGAAATCGCGGTCGATGGCGATCGCTACCTTGTACCACTCGGCGGCGGGTATCGTCGCTGATCAATGTTGGGCGACCAGGTTCTTACCGTTGCACAAATGCGGGATGCCGAACAGGCACTGTTCGACAACGGAACTTCGGTCGATGCGTTGATGGAGAAGGCCGCCGGCCGGGCCGCAGAATGGATCCGGCGGATCGCCGCCAGACGCGCTGTGACGGTGCTGTGTGGCCCCGGCAATAACGGCGGCGATGGATTTGTTATTGCGAGGATTTTGCGTAACTCGGGCAATCTGGTAACAGTCATCGCGCCACTTGCGTCCACCACCGATGCGGCGCAGCGCGCGCGCCAGCGATGGGGTTCGGATATCGGCATTGCGGGTGACGCATCGGGCGATGTCTTTGTCGATTGTCTGTTTGGTTCTGGGCTAACACGACCGTTGGTGAACGACCATGTGTTGATGCTGCGCGATCTGGCGGCGCGGCATCGGCTGCGCGTCGCGATCGATCTGCCTTCCGGGATTGCCAGCGATACCGGCGCGGTGCTGAACGAGCAATTACCCGCCTATGACCTGACACTGGCGCTGGGGGCGTGGAAATTTGCACATTGGAGCCTGCCAGGCCGCGGATTGATGGGGCAGATGCGGCGCATCGCCATTGGCATCGGCGAGCTATCCGAAGCGGCTCGGATGGTGGCACGTCCTGTTATCGCCCCGCCGGACGCCGAAAGTCACAAATATCGCCGGGGCTTGCTGGCTGTCGTCGCCGGGGCGATGCCGGGGGCAACCCTTCTGGCCGCCGCTGCCGCGCAGCGTTCCGGAGCAGGCTATGTCAAACTGCTTACCGCGCAGAGCGATCCGCGCACGCCTGTCGATATCGTAGCCGACGATACGCCTTTGCCCGAAGCACTGGGTGACAATCGGATTGCAGCGGTTCTCATCGGTCCTGGATTGGGCCGTGATGACCGGGCTACGGCGCTCCTCGCCGATACGGTGATGCACGCGCCAGCATTGCTTTTAGATGCGGATGCCTTGACCTTGCTTCGCCCTGCCATGCTTGGCCGCGAAGTGCCTCTGCTGGCCACCCCGCACGATGGGGAACTTGAAACGCTTTGCGACAGCTTTGGCATCAACGCCAAAAGTCGCCGGGATCGGGCGCGGGCGCTGGCACGGGAAAGCGGAATGGTGATTCTGGCCAAAGGGCCGGACACCATCGTCGCAGCGCCTGATGGGCGCCTCGCACTTGCGCCGCCCGCACCAAGTTGGCTTTCAGTCGCCGGAACAGGCGATGTTCTGGCAGGCATTGCTGCGAGCCGAATGGCGACCGGTGTATGTCCTTTTGATGCCGCTTGCGAAGCCGTTTGGCTGCATGGCGAGGCGGCGCGGCGGGCTGGGCCCGCTTTCACATCGTCGCAGCTTGCCGAAAGGGTGTCCGAGGCGCTAGCAGCCGCGTTGTGACCCATGATCCAACGCTCAGCGAACCCATCATCCGCCTCGCCGCCCAGGGAGACGGGATAACCGCGTCCGGCCGGCATTTCGCCGAAGGTGTACCGGGAGACACGGTGGACGCTGCTGGAACGATCACACCGGGTCCGCATCATATTCAACCCGTATGCCGCCACTTTCATGTCTGTGGTGGTTGCCAGTTGCAGCATGTCGATGATGCTGCGCTATCGGATTTTGTTCGGGACAGGGTGGTGAACGCGGCAAGGGGCCAGGGGATAGAAGCAGAAGAACTGCTGGCGACCTACCTGTCCCCGCCACATACTCGGCGCCGTGCGGGGCTGCACGGTCTGCGTACAGCCAAAGGCGCTGTGCTGGGATATCGGGAGGGCGGATCGCACCGGGTGGTGGATCTGTCCGAATGTCCGGTCCTGCATACCCGTCTCACTGCGCTGATCGCACCTTTGCGGCGTTTTGTCGGCTCCCATGGGCCAAAAGCGATGGTCGGGATCGATCTGACGCTCGCCGACCAAGGCGTGGAGGTAAACTTGGTCCACTTTCCGCTAGATGGACTGGGCCCGACCGAAGCCGCGCTCGATTTCGCACGGGAGCATGGTCTTGCCAGGCTGACTGTAGATCAGGGATACGGCGCCGAGACGATGTGGGAGCCTGAGCCGGCGACCGTGACGCTGGACGGCGTGGTCGTGGTATTGCCGCCCGGCGCCTTTCTTCAGGCGACCGAAGATGCACAAGATATCATGACCGCCGATGCCCGTGAATGTCTTGGAGACGCCCGGATCGTTGCGGATCTGTTTGCGGGTCTGGGCACCTTTGCGTTTGCGCTGCGCCGGGATCGAAAGGTGCTGGCGGTCGAGGCTGAACGTGCTGCCCATCTGGCGTGCAAGACTGCCGGCGCGCAGTCAGGCGGCACAGTGCTCGCGCTGCACCGCGATCTGTTCCGCAGCCCGCTCGATTCCGCAGAATTGAGCCGGTTCGACGGCATCGTTCTGGACCCGCCGCGTGCAGGAGCGCGGGCCCAGATCGCGCAAATTGCCGCCAGTAGCGCCGCCCGCGTAGTCTATATCAGCTGCAATCCATCAAGCTGGGCCCGCGATGCTGCGGTCATGATAGAAGCAGGTTTCCGGCTCGTAAAATTGCGGCCCGTTGGCCAGTTCCGCTGGTCGACGCACGTGGAATTGGTCAGTTATTTCGAACGTTAAGTGCGCAAGCTCGCCAAAAGTTGAGCATACAACCAGTCGCGGTGGACAGGGTCGACATAGGAATGGCCTGCGCCCTCACAGCGCGAAATCCGCGGGTCGGCAGCGTCCCAGCTGGCTTCGAACACCTGTGCGGTGCGATCTGCGGTCGCCAGCAGGATGCGCACCGAGCCGGTAAAGCCTGTCAGTCCGGCGGCCATGTCCTGCGCAAGATCAGTCACGGGCGCCGACGGCTGCAACGCCGTGCGTATCCCGCGGACCAATTTGCCTAAGTTGACCCCCCCGCTTACCAATCTGATGATTTCACGTGGATTTTTTAGCTTGCTAAGGTAGCGCGCTCGGATTGCGGCCGGAGGCGGCATGTTGCTGGTGGCATTCTCGCTCTGATCCGGCTCTATCGTCCAGGGGTTCGACAGAACCAGTCCATCGCAGCCAGAGCCGCCTGTCAACATCAACGCAGATGCCGCGTCGCAATTGCCGAAGGCGACAACCCGCGACATTTGCGGTGCCATGGCCCGGAAGGCACCCAACGCGCTGGATATGTCTTTCGCACTATGACGAAATCCGCGATTCTCGCCCTCGCTGTCGCCGATTCCTCGGCGGTCGAAACGGAAAACGGGAAAGCCGGCTTGCGCAATTCGTGCTGCAATCTGGGCTTGTCCACCAAACGCGCCAGAGCGAATTTCATTACCTCCGCTGACGATAAGCATGCCGGTTCGCCCGGGGGCGGTGTCAAGCGTGCCGACAAGCTTCAGGCTGCCGCAGCCAAAGGTGTGTGACAGCCGCGTCATTCTGCGGCTTCTGCGATATCGCTGGCAATGATCCGGGCAAGCTGATCTGCTTGACCAGGATGCTCATCAGGCTCGGCACGCAGCCAGAGACCTGCACCGCTGACGGCGGATTGGGCAATATCGGTTTGTCCCGCTGATCGTATGGGTTCCGCAGTTTCCAACGAACGGATCAGCTCAGCCCCGATCGACCAGCCACCAAGAAACAGCCCCGTTTGCCGCCCGGTTTCAAGGATGTCGTCCGAAGTTTCGGTGATACCTGCTTCGCGTGCTGCAATGATGCGCGCGCGGACCATGCCGCGCAGCAGTTTTGGGCCTGATTGGGCCGCATAAAACCACCCGGGCAGAAAAGTCGGTGCCAGTAACGCGCCTGCGCGGATGGTCAGAACATGCGTCGCCCCCAATGTCTCTGCTGCGGCAACTGTTGCTGCCTGCCAGCTTTCGAGAGTCTGACTTTCCAGCGGAGCCAAGCTTTCATTGCAGCCAGGCAAATCGGGCAGAAAGCTGTCGATCCCGGCGGCATCCAACCGCCTCATGACTTCCACTGTAAGGCGCCGCAGTTTGTTTGCTTCGTCAAACCATGCCGGGCAGACCAACACCCGGGACGCACGGTTGCGGTCGAAGGCCAGCACCTGTTCTTCGGCAGGCGGGCCGTCCGCAAATGCGGGGCATTTCCATGTGTCAATCACGCGATGGATGCTCTGGCAAAGGCCAAGGTGAGCCTAGCGGTCCATCATCTTGGCGCGCGCAAAAGCCAACAAACCGCCATAGGTTTCCAGCATTTCCCCATCGACATCGTCATCCTCGATCACGATACCGAGGCGATCTTCCATTTCAGTGAGCAGGCCGGCGACCGCCATCGAGTCCAGCTCAGGCAAATGGCCAAACAGTCCTGACTCCGGACCAAATGCCGCCGCTTGTTCAGGATCGAGCCCGAGCACATCAGCGATGAGCGCCTTCAGTTCGGTATCAAGCGCTGCTTCGCCAGCTTCGCTTTCGATGTTCGGCAACGTGGTCATTTATGCCCAAATCCCTGTGTTCGGCCTTGGCGTAGTTGGCCTCGGCGGCGGGGCTTAGCCATGCACGGGGCGCGGTGCAAGCGCTGCTGCCCCTGCGCCGCGCCTCAAGGCTTGCTGCGGCGAAGCATCTGCCTGACCAATGGTGGCCAACTTTTCGGGTGCGCCGGATCGAGACAATCGATCCGGAACCGCGGCCGCACATCTTCCATCCAATCGGCTTTGTAGGGCTGATCGCCCGTGCCAAAGTCGACGAGTTCGACGCGGTCGATGTCGATCACATGCCGAAACAATGCGGCGGTCAGGGTTGTGCCAGCCGACAGCGCCTTGTGGCTTTCGAGATGTGCCAGCTTGTGAATGTAAGCGGTTGAATTTTCAACGGTCCAGCATTGCGCTGCAACAGCAGTTCCGGCGGCGCGCGCAATCCCTAGCCGCAGGCGGCCAGCAGCCCCTTCAGCCATGGCAAAGGCGCGTAACATCGCGGGTTGATCTTCAGCAGGTTTCCAGCTTGCAGCATAGATCGCTTCGTAAGCCGCCCACGCCGCAGCGTCGAAGTGGGTAAGCACCTCGACATCGACTTTCTTGGCCTTGCGCTTGAACGTTGTGCGCAGGGGGCCGGGGCGGCTTTCCCAATATTTGTCAAAGCTGCGACCCCCTACCGGCAGAATGTGATTGATGTCGCAGGGTTCGAGTATGACATGCCAACCGGCTGCCCGAAATAGCCGTGCCAGACGTGCGGCCGATCCGTCTTCCCCCGGAACAGGTTCGAGCGTGACCCGGTAACTGCGGGCCTTCAACTGCTGCGCAATTGCTTCGAGCAGGCGGTCACCGGGTGGACCTGCCATGGCGTATTCGCGCCATGTAAAGCTGTACCAGTTCCGCAAAGGCGTGATTCGCCCACCATTTTCTGTCAGGGCAAGCGCGGCCGCGTTGTCGCCATCGCTTGCAACCGCGATGAGCGGCGCAAGTCCGGTTTCGGCTATCAAGGCAAACCATTCGGCACGATCAAACGGCGCGAGGGTTCCCCGGGCTGTTCCGCCCGCGTTCAACGCTTGCAAGACGTTAACGCTATCGTGATACCGCGTTTCGATCACTTGAAAGACTGCTCCTGTCCATGCCGCATCAGCCTGATCCTACTCCCCGTCCGCTTGACCATCTGGCCGAATTGGCCGGAGCAGAGGGCCGCGGCGATCATCCGGCGCTGGTGCTTCGCGATGCGACGCTTAACCACAATGCGTTAAGACAGCGTGTTGCCCTGCTAGCTGGGTGGCTGGCGCAGGTAGTGCCCGGTCGCGGCGGCCGCGTTGCAAGCTGGGCGGCCAAGGGTGAGGTCACGTGCCTGCTGCCGCTGGCCGCAGCACGGGCCGGATTGGTGCACGTGCCGATCAATCCCCTGCTCAAGCGTGCACAGGCTGCACATATTCTGGCAGACAGCGGGGCTTCGCTGCTGATCGGTACAGGTTCGCGTATCGCCAGCCTTGACGCCAACGATCTGCCGCCGGATTGCGCCGTGTTGGAGGAGGCTGAGGCGCTGGCCGCAGCGCAAGCGGCCGGGCTTGCCATCGGCCCTTCCGATGCCGATCCGGATGAGCTTGCGGCAATACTTTACACCTCGGGATCGACCGGGCGTCCCAAGGGCGTGATGCTGAGCCATGCGAACATGTGGCTGGGGGCGGTGAGCGTTGCGCATTATCTCGGCCTGGCAGATGATGACGTGACGCTCGCGGTGCTGCCGCTGTCGTTCGATTATGGCCAGAACCAACTGCTCTCCACGTGGTATGCAGGCGGGTGTGCGGTGCCGCTGGATTTCCTGTTCCCGAAGGATGTGGCCAAGGCCTGCGCCAGGCACGGCGTGACGACGCTCGCTGCCGTGCCCCCGCTGTGGGTGCAACTGACCGAAATTGATTGGCCGCAGGAAGCGCGCGCTTCCTTTCGGCGGCTTACCAATAGCGGAGGGGCGCTGACGGTTGATATGGTGCGTGCCTTGCGCAGTCAGTTTCCCGATGCGCTTCTGTTTCCGATGTACGGGTTGACCGAGGCGTTCCGTTCGACCTTTCTGGATCCATCCTTGGTCGATAAGCATCCAACATCAATGGGTAAGGCGATACCCTTTGCAGAGATTCTCGTAATAGACGACGAAGGCGTAGTCGCGGCGGATAATGTCGACGGCGAACTGGTGCATTGCGGACCGCTCGTGGCGCAGGGATATTGGCAGGACCCTGTGCGAACTGGCGAACGCTTCAGACCGGCGCCTGCCGCTTCGCACTATGGAGGGACGGCGGTCTGGTCGGGGGACCGGGTGCGGCGCGATGCAAACGGGTTGCTGTATTTTGCCGGTCGCCGCGATGCCATGATCAAGAGCGCAGGCAATCGGATTAGCCCGCAGGAGATCGAAGAGGCAGCGCTTGGGACGGGTTTGGTGGCGGAAGCCGCGGCATTGGGCGTAGTGCATCGGCGACTGGGGCAGGCGGTGCATTTGGTCGTGCGGGGAAGTGCAGAGGACGCCGTGCGTGCAGAGTTGCCCAGATTGCTGCAGCGCGAACTGCCGAATTTCATGCAGCCGCAGCACATCCACTGGCGCGCCGCGATGCCATTGAACCCGAATGGCAAGATCGATCGTGCGACGTTGCAAGCTGAACTTACAAAGGAATATGGCGAATGAAGCCCGTCGGCCCGATCCCTGCCGGATATGATACAATCGCGGGCGAACTTGCGATTGGCGGAAAGCGGGTGAGTGAACTGGTGGCTGAAGCGGGGCGCACGCCGCTGTTTGTCTATTCGCGCTCGCATCTTGATGCGCGTGTGGCTGAACTTCGCGCCGCCATGCCGCGCCGCATGGGCCTGAATTACGCGGTCAAGGCGAACCCGCATCCCGATGTGATTGCCTACATGGCGTCATTGGTCGATGGCTTCGACATCGCGTCATCAGGCGAACTGGCAATGTGTGCAGCGGCAGGGATCGATCCGCGGCGCATCAGCTTTGCCGGGCCGGGCAAGCGCGACGATGAACTCGAAGCGGCAATCGCGGCAGGTGTCACCCTGAATTGCGAGAGTGAAGGCGAAGGTGCGCGGGCACTCGCCATCGGGCAAAAGCTGGGTACAGCGCCGCGCATTGCAGTTCGCGTCAATCCCAGCTTTGAAATGAAGGGTTCGGGCATGAAGATGGGCGGGGGTGCCAAGCAATTTGGTGTTGATGCCGAACGCGTTCCCGAACTGGCACGGCATCTTATCGAAAATGGTGCCGAATGGCGGGGTCTGCACATTTTTACCGGAAGTCAGACTCTAAGCGCAGACGCCATAGTCGAAGCGCAAGGAAAAGTGTTGGATCTGGCGGCGGAATTGACCGACGCCATCGGGCACGGGTGTCCCAAGCTCAATATGGGCGGGGGACTTGGTATTCCCTATTTCCCCGGGGACACGCCCGTCGATCTGGGACGCGTCGGCGCGGCTTTGCACGCCCGCGTGGCTGATCTGCCCGCTTCTCTTGCAGATACTGAATTGTGCATCGAGCTGGGGCGATATCTTGTGGGCGAAGCAGGGGTGTATCTCACCCGGATAATTGATCGCAAGGTAAGCCACGGAGTGACATACCTTATCACTGATGGCGGCTTGCATCATCAACTGGCAGCGTCAGGAAATTTTGGAACCGTCGTGCGGCGAAATTATCCTTCTGCGATTGCAACACGTTACGATGACAATCCGACAGAGTCTGTTAATATTGTCGGCTGCCTGTGCACCCCGCTGGACCGTCTTGCCGATAATGCAGCCATGCCTGAAGCGCAGGTGGGCGATCTTGTCGCGGTTTTCTGCGCAGGAGCTTACGGCGCAACCGCATCTCCCACCGCCTTTCTGGGTCACGGTCCTGCCGCAGAAATGCTGGTGTGACAGCATCAGCCAACGGCCCCGTGTCAGAGCGTTAATTGCGCCGAAGCCGCTGTGCCAAAGCGGGATGGGGCCGCAATTGCCGCTGTATAACTAACCAGATGTTCACCATTTCCCGCCACAAGAAGGCCGATATCCGGGCGTTTTGTGTGGCAGGTCGCTCCTGCGCGTTAACAACCCGCCCGACTGGAACTGGCCAAGGAACACTGTACCAATGTTGCACCGTCTGCCTCTGATGCGTCTAACCGCTCTCTGCATGAGCACGGGTCTGTTGGCATCTTGCACGACCGCAGGCACTGAATTGCCCCCTGCCAGCTATGGCGATGGCAGCGTGGCGCCGTCCGAAGAATACACGATCGGCCCGCTTGACGAGATTACGATCCATGTCTGGCGCAACCCAGAACTGAGCGCCGACAAGGTGCGCGTCAGGCCCGACGGGCGGCTTACGATCCCTTTGGTGCAGGATATCCCCGCAGTGGGGAAGACGGCCACGGAATTGCAGGATTACATCGCAGGCGAACTCGCGAAGTACATCGAACAGCCGATCGTCTCGGTGATCGTGAATACGCCTGAAGGCAATTTCACCCAGCAGGTGCGCATTATCGGCGCGACCCCGCAGCCATCATCGCTGCCGTTCCGTGCGAATATGACCGTGCTGGACGCGATGATTGCGGTGGGCGGTCTGGGCGAATTCGCAGCTGGCAACCGCGCCAAGTTGATCCGGCTGAACAATGAGAACGGGACGCAGACCGAATATCGGTTGCGGCTGTCGGATCTCATCCGCAAGGGTGATTCGACCGCCAACGTCATGCTGAAGCCCGGCGATACGATCATCATTCCCGAGAGCCGGTTCTAAGAGGCGCAACGGGGATGAGCGAAATTTTCGACGAACTGCGGGCGGCGATGTGGTCGGTCTGGCACCGGCGCTGGATCGCGATTGCGGTGGCTTGGGGCGTATGCCTGCTTGGTTGGGTCGTCGTGAGCATGATCCCCAACAGCTATGAATCCAAGGCGCGGGTTTATGTTGATGTGCAGGACGTATTGTCCAAGCAGCTTGGCATTGCGGGCGATGGCAAAGAAGAAATTATGCGCGTGCGGCAAACCTTGTCGAGCGCCAAGAATCTGGAAAAGGTCGTTACCTCCACACGGCTCAGCGAAGGCGTGATGGAACGCGGCGCGCTGGATGCAATGATCGGTGAACTTGAGAAAAAGGTGCAGGTGACGAGCGAACAGGACAATCTGTTCGAAATCACCGCAACGATCGGACGCAGTGATCTGTCGGACGCCGAAAACGCCGTTCTGGCGCGCGATGTCGTACAAAAGCTTCTCGATATTCTTCGCGAAGAACACGTCATCGGCAACCGCACCGGGATCAGCACCGCGATCGGTGATCTTGATCGCCAGCTTGACGAACGCAAGCTGGAGCTGGAGCAGGCCGAACAGCGCCGCCTGAACTTCGAAGCGCAATACCCTGATCTTGTTGGTGGTTCCGACAGCTTGTCAAACAAGGTCCAGCAAGCCCGCACCGATTTGCGCAATGTCGATGCCGATCTGGCTGCAGCAGATAGCGGGCTGGCAGCCATTTCATCGCAATTGGCTGGCACTCCGCGCACATTGGCAGGCGGTCCGCAGGCGACCGGACCGCGTGCAGCACTGCAGCAAGCCCAGACCCAGCTGGCCGAATTGCGGTCGCGCGGTCTGACCGACAGTCATCCTGATGTGGTGTCCACAACGAAGCAGGTCGCCATCCTGACAAGGCAGGCAGCCGCGGCGGGGGACGATGCGGGCGGCACGCCCAATCCAGCCTATGCGTCGCTGGTAGCGATACGGAGCGAGCGTCAGGCTTCGGTTGAAGCCCTTCAGGCTCGCCGCGCTGCGCTACAAAGCAATTTCGCTGCACTGATGGCAAGTCAGGCGACGGAGCCAGCGGTTGCCGCCGAAGCCAATCGTATCAGCCGCGATTATGATGTCCTGCGGCAGAATTACGAGAAATTGTTGCAGGACCGCGAACAGTTGCGCACCCGCGGCCAGGTTGAAGACAAGGCCAGCCAGTTTCGCTTCGATATTATCCAGCAGCCCGGTGTTCCGCAGAAACCGGCTGCGCCCAATCGGCCGCTATTGTTGTTCGGGGTACTCTTCGTCGGCCTCGGCGCCGGGGTTGCGACCGCGTATGCGCTGGCTCAGTTCAAATCGAGCTTTGCTACGTCACAAAAACTGGAGCGAGCCTTTGACCTGCCGGTGATCGGTTCGATTTCGCTGACCGTATCCCAGGCGGCCCGGATGATTGAAAAGCGCCGGTTGAAGCAGTTTGTCGGCGCCTGCGCCGGGCTGGGGCTTATGTTTGTGATCCTTCTCGCCATCGAGGTCGTCTCGATCGGGACGATAGCGTGAGAATGAGGGACAAGGCATGACCGATCAGCGCAAGATCAATCGGGACGACGCCCGGCCAGCCTCGTTGTTCGAACGGGCCGATGTTACCTTCGGGTTCGGGCCTGTGCGTACGCCTGCGGTACCTCCTGTCCCCGATGCGGTACGTCGGGCGCCAGCGGCAATGGCGCAGCCCAAACAACAGGCCGAGCCCGTAATGGCGCCGCCGCCGCCGTCTTCACCGGTGGTGAACACGCGCCCCCAGGCAGAACCACAGCTGGTTCGAGCGGTGGCGTTTTGCGGACCATCCGCCAGCATTGATCGCGATTATCTTCGCGATGCCGGACTGATTGTCCCCGAGGATCCGGTCACAGGATTGCTGGAAGAATTCCGCATCGTCAAACGTGAGCTTCTTGCCGATGCCCGCGCTGGCGCCAGTCCGTTATCGCGGCGCATCCTGGTGTGTTCGCCGCATCCGGGTGAGGGTAAGACATACTGCGCCACCAACCTTGCTATCGCGCTTGCAGCCGAACGGGGCCTTGAGGTGCTGTTGGTCGATGCTGACGTGGTGAAGCCGTCTGTTGCTTCGCGACTTGGCATCGCTACGGAACAGGGCCTGATGGATGCGCTGGCCGACCCGGAAATCGCCCCCGAAAGCCTTGTGATCCGCACCGATATCGAAGGTCTATTCGTCTTGCCTGCGGGCACTGCGACGTCGCTGGACGCGGAATATTTGGCCAGCGCCCGCACAGGCGATGTGCTCGATCGGCTGACACAGGATGCACCCGACAGAATCCTGATTTTCGACACCCCGCCCGCGCTTGCCGCGTCGCCTGCAGCCGAACTGGCGCAGCATGTCGGGCAGGCGTTGCTGGTGGTGCGCGCAGATGAAACGAGCCGGGCTGCGCTGGAAGATGCCCAGCAGCTGTTGTCGGCCTGCGGCGATATCAAATTGCTCCTGAATGCCGCGCGCTACAGCCCGTCCGGGCGGCGCTTCGGCACTTACGGCACCAAGGGGAAATAATCATGCGCGCCCGCTCATTTGCGTCCGCTTTGCTCGCCGCAGGCCTGATTGCGGCTGCGTGCAGTCCGGCATACGCGCAGTCGCAAGGACAAGCGCAAGCGAGCGGCGGTGACGTTCCCGGGCAGCGCGCCAGTCGCGTGGTGCAGCCCTATATCGAAGTGGGCCAAGTCGTCTCGGCCGAAATCAGTCCGGGCAATGATGTCGTGACGTTTACGCAAGTGGCGGCGGGCGTCGATATCAACGTGCAGGGACGCAACAGCGGCGCCGCAGTGTCTTTGCGATACGAACGCAATATCGGTTACGGTGATGACAGCATCGATACCGATACCATCAGCGGGATTGCGCGCGGTACGCTAGCTTTGGTACCCAACACCTTGAACCTGGAAGCGGGCGCGCTGGCGTCACGCAGCCGTATCGACGCAGGCGGCGGCGCCACCGCGAACCCGCTTGTCCGCGACGACAACGAAAGCCGCGTTTACAGCGTCTATGCAGGGCCCAGCCTCAACACCCGTGTCGGCGATGTCGATGTGCAGGGGCTGGCACGCGTGGGCTACAACCGGTTTGAAGCCGATGATGCGCTCGTTTCGCAACAGGGCGCGACAGTCGACGTGTTCGATGACAGTGTCACCTACCTTGGACAGGTTCGCGCAGGCGTAAGGCCGGGCGATGTTCTGCCTGTGGGCCTCGCTGTCACGGCGGGCGGATTTCAAGAAGATATTGGCAATCTCGATCAGCGCGTGCGCGACCTGTATGTTCGCGGCGATGTGACAGTTCCGCTGACCCGCAGTCTCGCTCTGGTGGCGGGCGCAGGATATGAGGATGTCGAGATTTCGAGCCGTGATGCGGTGCGTGATGCGAACGGCGTGCCGGTGATTGGCCCTGATGGTCGTTTTATTACGGACAGCACGGCGCCGCGGCGGATCGCCTTTGCTGTCGACGGCCTTCTGTGGGACGTGGGTGTCATGTGGCGGCCAAGTTCGCGAACCAGCCTTCAAGCTTCGGTCGGACGGCGTTACGATTCAACTACATATTACGGCAACTTCACCTACGTTCCGAACCAGCGCAGCGCTTTGGCAATATCCGTCTATGACGGGGTCAGCGGCATCGGCGGCACCTTGGGCAATGCGCTTGCCGCACTGGACAGCGATTTTGAAGCGATCCGAAATCCGGTAACGGGCGATTTTGGCGGGTTGGTCGGTGACACCGAAGGGCAGGCACTGGTTGGCGGATTGGGCTCGACCCGCTCGGCAGCCTTTCGCGGACGCGGGGTGCGGGCATCCTATCAGCGGACAATGGGCCGCACTGTAGCATCCATCGGAGCCGGCTATGACAGGCGGACCTTCATTGCGGCAGCGGGTACAGTGCTTGCACCCATCGATGGGCTGACCGATGAAAGCTACTACGTCATCGGCGGTCTGACCCGCCAGATCGGGCAGAACGCAAACATCTCCACCAATGCCTACGTCAACTGGTTCAAGGCCGAGGGGGGTAGCAACAACGTGACCGCAATGGGCGCGTCGGTGGCCTATAACCAGTCGATTACGCAGCGGCTTACCGGACGGGCGGCAATCGCGCTGGATTACTTCGATAGCGAGTTCACCGCTCAGGACTTCGCTTTTGCGACCGCGCTGGTCGGTCTGCGCTACAATTTCTGACAGGATAGGCGGCTCATGTACGAACAATTCTATGGCTTCCGCGGACGGCCCTTTCAGCTCACCCCTGACCCACAGTTCTATTTTGAAAGCGTCAGTCACAAGAAGGCGATGAGCTATCTTGGCTATGGCCTTGCTCAGGGCGAAGGGTTCATCATCATCACGGGCGAAGTGGGCGCGGGCAAATCGACGCTGGTGGCGCACTTGATGGAGCGGATCGATCCTGCGGCCCTGACGGTGGCCCAGGTCGTGACCACCGCGCTTGACGGGGCCGAAGTGGTGCATGTGGTTGCGCAGGCATTCGGTCTGCATGTCGAAGGCCGCGACAAGGCCGGCGCCTTGGGCGCCATAGAACGGTTCCTGCAAGACGAAGCACGCGCAGGACGCCGCTGCCTGCTAGTGGTTGATGAATGTCAGAACCTTGATCTGGATGCCTTGGAAGAGTTGCGCATGCTTTCCAACTTCCAGCTGGGCGCCCATCCGCTGTTGCAAAGCCTGCTGCTCGGCCAGCCGGAGTTTCGCCGCATGGTTGCGCACCACCCTGGGCTGGAACAGCTTCGCCAAAGGGTGATCGCCTCGCACCATCTCGAGGCACTGGATGCCGATGAGGTTGAGCACTACGTCCGGCACCGGCTTCGTCATGTCGGATGGGACGAACGCCCCTTGTTCGACACCGGTCTGCTCGACGGTCTGTATCAACACACAGGCGGCATTCCGCGGCGGGTAAATCAGGTCATGAACCGGTTGCTGCTGCTTGGCGCAATCGAGGAGCGCGACACGCTCAGCCTTGCCATGTTGGGCGATGTCATTGCGGAAATGACGTCCGATCAAACCCGCGGGGCGCGCAGCGGCAGCGATCTGCGGTCGGCACCCGCTGTTTCGGCGACGCCTGCACCGGCTGCGCAAGGAAGCCTTCCGGCCACCGAAGTCGCGGCGTTGCTGGCAGAACGCGATGCACGCACCGCCGAACTAGAAGCAGCTATCAGCGAACTTCAAGCAGCCGGGAACGGACAGCATGGCGCAGATGGCGAACCGTTGACCCCTGAAGAAGCCCGCATTGCCGAAGCACGTTTCGCCTCTGCGCTCGAACGGATCGAGGCGCGGTTGGAAGAGCAGGAACAATCGTTCCGTCATGTCCTCACCATGTTGATCGAATGGCTTGAGGAAGATCCTTCGCGCGAGGCTGCGTAGACCATGAACGCTCCGTTCAAATCCTCATCACCAAACATTCCCGGCATTGTGAACGGCTTGTCGGTCGATGTGGAGGACTGGTTTCAGGTCGGCGCCTTCGAAGATGTCATTGCGCGCGGCGAATGGGACAGCATCAAGACCCGCGTCGAAGATAATGTCTATCGTGTGCTCGACCTGTTTGCCGAAGCTGAGGTCAGCGCGACTTTCTTCACTTTGGGATGGGTGGCGCAACGGCACCCCGAGATGATCCGCCGCATTGCTGCGGCAGGCCATGAATTGGCCAGCCACGGGTATGACCACGCGCGGGTTTTCACCATGGACCGTTCGGCCTTTGCGCAGGATATTCGCAAAGCGCGCTCGATTATCGAAGATTGTTCGGGCGTTGCGGTGACCGGCTACCGCGCGCCCAGTTTTTCCATCGATCAGCGAACGCCTTGGGCATTTGCCGAGCTTGCCGAACAAGGCTACGCCTATTCGTCCAGCGTGGCCCCCGTGGTGCATGATCACTATGGCTGGCCAGAGGCACCACGCTTTGCGTTCAAGCCGCTGCCGTGGTCGCCGCTGATCGAACTGCCGGTGACCACAGCAATTCTGGGCGGTCGACGCGTGGCCGCCGGCGGGGGCGGTTTCTTTCGCGTGCTGCCCTATGGTTTTTCGCGTTGGGCGATCCGGCAGGTGAACCGGGATGAAGGTCGCCCGGCGTGCTTCTATTTCCATCCTTGGGAAGTCGATCCCGATCAACCGCGGGTGGGCCATGCGCCGCTGCGTTCGCGGCTGCGCCACTATACCGGGTTGGCGCGCATGGCGGGCAAATTGCGCGAACTGGTTCATGAATTCCGCTGGGGGCGAATGGATCTTGTCGCGCATCGCGAGGCGCAGCGGGCCAATGATCTGTTCCTGCCCGATCCCGCTGCGCCGTGCTCGGCGATCATGGCATGAACGTGGCTGTCAACGCCAATACGCACGTGCGCGTGATCAACTCGCGCGCCGAAGCGAATAGGCGCCGGATCGAAGGTTTTCTGGCCGATGAGGGGGGAAGCCTGTTCCACCGCCCATCATGGCTGCAAGCCGTCGAAAAGGGCACCGGCCAGCGTGCGACGGGTTTCGTGTCCGAACGCCTGGGTATCATCACCGGTTGGCTGCCCCTGACCGAAGTGCGCTCTGCCCTGTTCGGAAAGGCGCTGGTTTCGAGCGGCTTTGGCATTGGGGGCGGCATTATTGCGCAAAGTGCCGATGCCGCCGAGGCGCTGGCGCGTGCCGCCCAAGGCCACGCAAGGGCTGGCGGCTTTCGCACGATTGAACTGCGCGGTGGGTTTGCCCCGGCCGGATGGGATGTGTGGTCAGACAAGCATTGCGGCTTTATCCGTCCGCTGGCGGCGGACGATGAGGCTGAACTGCTTGCCATCCCGCGCAAGGCACGTGCCGAAGTGCGAAAAGGTTTGTCCTATGGACATCGTGTCACGGTTGGCCGCAGGCCTTCCGATCGCGCGGCCCACTACGCCTGTTACAGCCAAAGCGTGCGTAATCTGGGCACGCCTGTGTTTCCCAGGGCGCTGTTTGCCGCCATGCTGGACGCTTTCCCCGACACCAGCGACATCCTAACGGTGTGGCAAGGCGACAGGCCCCTGGCGAGCGTCCTCAACTTTTATCATGATGGCGCGGTGATGCCATTCTGGGGCGGCGGGGTTCATGCTGCACGCGCCGCGCGGGCCAATGATGTGATGTATTATGAACTGATGCGTCATGCGCGAAACCGGGGCATGACAAGGTTCGATTTCGGTCGCTCGAAAACTGGCAGCGGCCCGTTTGCCTTCAAGAAGAACTGGGGTTTTGAACCCACACCGCTGACCTATGCCGGATGGACCGCGCCTGGCGAGCCGGCGCGCAATATCGACCCGACAGATGCCAGCTATTCACGAAAGATCGGCATTTGGAAAAAGTTGCCGATGCCGGTCGCCAATACCCTGGGGCCCTGGATCGCGCGCGGGCTGGCGTGATGGGTGAAATCCTGTTTCTTGCCCACCGGGTGCCGTTCCCGCCCGACCGCGGCGACCGGATCCGGTCCCATAATATCCTGAAAGCGCTGACCCGGCTTGCGCCGGTCCATGTCGGCTGCTTTGCCGAAGACCAAAGCGGGGGTGACGGTGAGAGAGCATTGGCGGCGCTGGCTGCCACCCATTGCGTTGTCTCGCGTTCCAAGCCCTTGCCGCTGGCTGGGATCGAAGCGATTGTGACCCGCAAACCGGTGAGCCTCACCGCGTTCCATTCTCGCAGCCTCGCCGATTGGGTGCGCGGCATTATCGCAACCCGACCGATCACCGCGATTGTCGTTTTTTCAGGGCAGATGGGGCAATATGTACCCATTGACTTCGGGGGCAGAGTGGTGATCGACTTGTGCGACGTCGATAGCGCCAAGTTTGCCAGCTATGCTGACGCGGGGGAGCGCGTGTGGCTTAACGCGCGTGAGGCGCGCTTGTTGGCTATCGAAGAAGAACGCCTAGGCGTTCGGTCCGATGCGACGGTCCTCGTCTCAAAAGCGGAGGCTGCGATGTACCGCAGTCGGCTTGACGCGCCGGAGGCGGTCGATGTCCACGTCATCGGAAACGGGATCGACTTTGATTATTTCGATCCGGCGGCTGTGGCCGCTCACCCGCCAATCGCGGCCATGCCGGGGCCGCATTTCGTTTTCACCGGCCAGATGGATTATCGCCCCAATGAACAAGCCGCCTTGTGGGTGATCGAGGCGCTTTTGCCCCGGCTGCACGCTCTCCATCCGCAGGCCATGTTCCACGTCGTCGGGCGCAATCCGACGAGCAGACTGATGGCGCATCATGGCAAGCGTGGCGTGATGGTTTGGGGAGAGGTTCCCGATGTGCGGCCCTTTATTGCTGCCGCAGATGCTGTTCTTGCGCCGCTGCTGATCGCGCGCGGTGTCCAGAACAAGGTACTTGAGGCGATGGCGATGGCCAAGCCGGTCGTGCTGACACCAGACGCAGCAACAGGCATCGCCGCGGACAATGAAAGGGATTGGCTGGTGTGCCGCTCTGACCCGGCCCAAATGTCCGAGCAGATCGACGCGCTTCTTTCGGCACACGGCAGCGCATCACGCATGGGCGCTGCTGCAAGAGCGTTTGTTTGCAAACAGCATGGTTGGGATGCGGTGTTGGCCCCTTTGGCCAACCTGATCGGCATCAGGACCGAAGACCGCCGCGATGCCGCCTGACAGCAGCGTCTTGCCCGTTCTGGCAGCTCCCAAGGGCTTCCCGAAGGCATGGCGTGGGACGCTGGCCGCCGTCGCGGCTGCTGCAATCGCGCTCATCGCTGTGACGGCGCAAAGCTGGGGCGCAATGCTGCACCAGTGGTGGAATATCGATACCTACAATCACCTCTTGCTAGTGCCGTTCATCATCGCCTGGCTGGTCGCGCTGAAAGAAGAGGAACTGGCCGTCATCACGCCGCAAGGCTTCTGGCCGGGGCTTGTGCTGGTTGCTGTTAGCTTGGGAGTGTGGGCTGCGGGAGAGGCTGCGGGGATCAACCTGTTGGCTCAGGCAGGTGCCGTGGCGGCGCTGCAAGCGGCGGTGTTCACCATTATTGGCATACGGATCAGCCTGCTGCTTGCCCTGCCAATGGCTTTTGCGGCATTTCTCGTTCCATTCGGCGATGAAATCATCCCGTTTCTCCAACATGTCACAGCCAAGATCGCCACTGCACTGACACAGGCGAGCGGTGTTCCGGCGCGAATTGACGGCATATTCATTCAAACGCCCGCAGGACTGTTTGTTGTCGCCGAAGCGTGTTCGGGGGTGAAGTTTCTGGTTGCGATGGTCACACTAGCGGTGCTGGTCTGCTTCACCCGGTTCAAGCGTTGGAGCCGGCGCGCTGCCTTTCTGGCTGCCTGTATCGTGGTCCCGATCCTTGCCAATGGCTTACGGGCCTGGGCTACCATCTACGTCGCACAATATATCGGGGCCGAACGCGCCACAGGTTTCGATCACATTGTATATGGCTGGATTTTTTTTGCGATTATCGTGGCGGTTTTGCTCGGAGGCGCATGGCGCTTTTTTGAGCGGGACCCCGAAGATTATGGCTGGCGTCCTGCGCAGATCGCCAGCTGGGCATGGGTGGCAAGTACGGACCGGTACCATATTGCGCCCGGCCTTGCGGCGCTTGCGATCATTGCGCTTGCAGCGATTGCCGCAAGTGCGGCCTTGCTTTAGGCGGCAGATCGATGTGCGGGATCGCCGGAATTTTCCACGCTGAAACGCCAAAGCCTGTCGATCCCATCCGGGTTGAACGGATGTGCGACGCGTTGGCGCATCGCGGTCCTGACGGATCGGGGGTATGGACCGATCAAGGCGTAGGCCTTGGCCACCGCCGTCTGTCGATCATCGATGTTGCCGGGTCTCCGCAACCCATGCACGCAGCCGATGGCCGCGCGGTGATCGTCTTCAATGGCGAAATATACAATTTTCGCGAACTGCGCCGCGAACTGGCTGAGGCGGGCTTCGTCTTCCGAACATCGGGCGATACCGAAGTGATCCTCGCGGCCTGGCAGCGCTGGGGCCCCGATTGCCTGAAGCGGTTCGATGGCATGTTCGCGTTTGCGCTGTATGATCGCGAAAAGCGCCAGCTGTTCCTTGCGCGAGACCGCTTGGGAGTAAAGCCGCTCTT
Source organism: Erythrobacter sp. R86502 (assembly GCF_042466465.1). NCBI lineage: Bacteria > Pseudomonadati > Pseudomonadota > Alphaproteobacteria > Sphingomonadales > Erythrobacteraceae > Erythrobacter > Erythrobacter sp. R86502. The sequence continues at coordinate 805,065 of NZ_JAXHCJ010000001.1, forward strand.
CTATGCGCCGTTATCGGATGGCAGCATCGCGTTTGCGTCCGAATTGAAAGGCCTGCTCGCACATCCGCTGCTGCGTCGCCGGATCGATCCGCAAGCGATCGAAGCTTATATGACTTGGGGCTATGTCCCTGATACGCACTCGATTCTTTCCGGGGTCGAAAAGCTTGCTGCAGGACATTTCTGGATTCTGGAACAGGGCCGCGTCCCGGCCCGTCCGCAGCGATGGTGGAATATTGATTTCACGCAGCGACAAAGCGGGACCGAAGCGGATTTGTCCGAGCAACTTGTCCACCTGATGCGCGAAGGCGTGCGTTCGCGGATGGTGGCCGACGTGCCGCTGGGGGCGTTTCTTTCGGGCGGGGTGGATAGCTCAGGCGTGGTGGCACTGATGAGCGAGGCTTCGAGTCGGCCCGTACAAACCTGCTCGATCGGCTTCGATGTCGCCGCCTATGACGAGACGAGCTACGCCCGGCAAGTCGCCGCGAAGTTCGGAACAGATCACGCCGAGCGGATCGTGGCGACCGATGATTTCGGCGCGATCGATCAGCTTGCGGCGATGTTCGACGAGCCCTTCGCCGATGCCTCCGCACTGCCGACCTGGCGGGTATGTCAGCTTGCGCGCGAACGGGTGACGGTGGCACTATCGGGCGACGGGGCAGACGAAGCGTTTGGTGGGTATCGACGGCAGGTCTTCCATCATCACGAAGAACGCGCCCGCGCCATTCTGCCTGCATCCGTGCGCGGTTCGCTGTTCGGCGCTTTGGGCCGCGCTTGGCCCAAGGCGGATTGGGCGCCGCGCCCGCTGCGCGCCAAGGCGACATTGCTGTCACTCGCAGAGACGGGCGAAGAAGGTTACGCGCGCGGCCTGTCAGTTACTGGACCAGATGCCCGCCGAGCTTTGTACTCCGATGCGTTTTCCGGCAGTCTTCAAGGTTTCCGCGGAGAGGATGAACTCATTGCGCTGATGCGCAGCGCGCCCGGTCGCTCGGGCCTTGACCGGGCGCAATATGCCGATCTCACGTTCTGGATGCCCGGCGATATTTTGACCAAGGTTGATCGCACCAGCATGGCGGTGAGCCTTGAAGCGCGCGAACCGCTGCTCGATCACCGTCTGGTAGAGTTCGCCGCAAGATTGCCGGAAGCGATGCGGGTGAAGGGGCGGACGGGCAAGTACCTGCTCAAGAAGTCGCTCGAACCTTATCTGCCGAACGACATTCTATATCGGCCCAAGCAGGGCTTCGTCACACCGATCGCAGAATGGCTGCGCGGCCCGCTTGCCAGCGCGGCGCGGGGGATCAGTACGAGCGGGGATCTGGCCCAGACCGGCATTTTTGATCCTCTCGCAATCAGCACGATGGCCGAAGCACATATTGCCGGGCGGGCGGATCATTCGCGCACCCTGTGGCAATTGCTGATGCTCGAGAAGTCGCTCACACGGCTTGGACCGAGCGGTTAATCTTCGGAGCCATGACCCAAGGCCATGTAAGCGGCGCTCTGCATTTCCTTCAGGCGGCTGACCGTCCGATCAAACTCGAACGCGCCGTCACCCGCCCGATACAGGTCTTCAGGGGCGGCGGCGGCGGTGACGAACAGCTTCACCCGGTGTTCGTAAAGCGCATCAATGAGCTTGGTAAAGCGGATCGCCTCGTTCCGGTTTTCGGGGCCCATTTTGGGAATGCCGACCAGAATAACGGTGTGAAACGCCTGCGCTACGGCCAGGTAATCGGCAGCCCCGCGGTTTGCCCCGCACAGTTTCTTGAAGCTGAAGACAGCGACACCCTTGAGGCATTTGGGCACAGGCAGATGGCGTCCACCGCCAAGATCCAGTTCGCCCGATGGGACATGGGCGGCATCTTCGGGTTCGAAGTCAGTCAGACGGAAGAAGGCTTCGCGCACCTGCGCAGTCGCCGCGTCGCCCATCGGCGCGTGCCAGGTCGCAAGATCACCGATCCGGTCAAGCCGGTAGTCGGTGGGGCCGTTGAGGCTCAGCACATCCATCCGCGCTTCGACCAGATCGATGAAGGGCAGGAATAGCGAGCGGTTGAGCCCGTCCTTGTAGAGATCGCGCGGCGGACGGTTGGAGGTAGTGACGATCACCGTTCCCGCCTCCATCAGCGCGGCGAAGAAACGACCCATGATCGCCGCATCGGCGGTGTTGTTCACGACCATCTCGTCAAAAGCGAGGCAGCGAACCTGTTCGCTCATTTGCAGGGCCACCGCCATCAACGGGTCCTTGCGCTCGGCCTTGCGTGCCTCGGTGATCAGCCGGTCGAGTTCGAGCATGAAGGCGTGGAAGTGGACCCGGCGCTTGTGTTCGATGCCGAGCGTGTCGACGAACAGGTCCATCAACATCGACTTGCCGCGCCCGACGCCGCCCCACAGATAGACTCCGCGCGGGTCGGGCGATGCGGGGGCAGTCCCGGTGAGGCGGGCGAACAGGCCCCGCTTGGGCCGCGGCGCTTCAAGTTCGCGCTGCAACCGGTCAAGCCGTTCGGCCGCCGCGCGCTGGTCTGCATCGGCGCGCAGCTCTCCGCTGGCGATCAGCGCGTCGTAGCGGGCGAGGAGGCCGGGCACGTCAGCCCCGCGGCTGCATCTTGCGCACGATGCCCGAGAAGCTGGCGACCACATCATCGCCTTGCACCACCATGCCGCGCACGAACACGAGCTTGCCGGTCTCGCGCACAATCTCGGTCACCGCATCGAGCGGGCGCACCGGATCGCCGCCGCCCACGAATTGCGTCGACAGTTCCAGCGTCACCGAAGGGCCGGCATTTCCGGTGCCGATCCGGTGCATCGTCACGAACAGCGAAATGTCGATCAACGAGAGCGTGATCGCGCCGTGGATCACGCCTTGCAGATTGGTGTGCCGCCGCTCGGGCATCATGCGCAGCCGCGCCTTACCGTCATCGTCGACGCGAGTGATGAGCTTGCCCATCACTGCAGCGTTGAACAGCGTCTCGTCCTTCAGATCCCAGCGGTGCCAGCCGGGATGGTCCGGGCAAGGCCCGTGTTCGAACACCTCGTCCTTGAAGCTCACCGGGTCAGATGGCCCGTTCGGCCATCATCTTCTTGGTTTCGGCGATCGCCTTGGCCGGGCTGAGACCCTTGGGGCAGACGTTCGCGCAGTTCATGATCGTGTGGCAGCGATACAGACGGAAGGGATCTTCCAGATCGTCAAGCCGCTCGCCGGTCATCTCGTCGCGGCTGTCGGCCAGCCAGCGATAGGCTTGCAGCAGGATCGCCGGGCCCAGGAACTTGTCCGAGTTCCACCAGTAGCTCGGGCACGAGGTCGAGCAGCAGGCGCACAGGATGCATTCGTACAACCCGTCGAGCTGTTCGCGCTGTTCGGGCGATTGCAGCCGCTCCTTGCCGCTCGGCGTCGGGGTGACGGTTTGCAGCCACGGACGGATCGAGGCGTATTGCGCGTAGAAGTGCGTGAAATCAGGCACCAAGTCCTTGATCACGTCCATGTGCGGCAGCGGGGTGATACGGATTTCGCCCTTCAGATCCTCAATCGCGGTGGTGCAGGCGAGGCCGTTCTTGCCGTTCATGTTCATCGAGCACGACCCGCAGATGCCTTCGCGGCATGAGCGGCGGAAGGTCAACGTGGGGTCGATCTCGTTCTTGATCTTGAACAGCGCGTCCAGCACCATCGGGCCGCATTCGTCGAGATTGATTTCGAACTTGTCGTAACGCGGGTTCTGGCCGCTGTCGGGATCGTAGCGATAGACCTTGAACGCCTTCACCCGGCCGCCTTGCGAGGTGTGGACCTTGCCGTTGGCATTGATCTTGGAATTCTTGGGGAGAGTGAAGGTCGCCATGAAATGATCCCGTTTCGTGTTGGCCCCTATCTAACGCGATTGTCCGCTGGCGCAAGCGGGGGCTGTTGCAGCGTTTGGAACAGGGGTTGAGCGCGGCACAGCACCCATGTTGGAGACACATGAGACACTGTCCAGAACGCAAAAAAGGCACTGCGGCGAAATCCTTTCGGAAGCGAGCGCAGGAAGGCGCGATAAAGACAGGAACCACAACCGCATGCACAGGATTTATCCAGCATGGACAATGTAGGACAGCAGGTATCGCTGTGGCCGCGCACGGCCGCGATTTTTGGCGCATCGGGCGGAATTGGCAGCGCACTGTGTACAGCGTTGGCGGCGGCAGGCACCGAAACGATCTATGCCGGGTCGCGCACGGGCGATAGCCCGAATGGCGCCGCTTTTCGCCCGTTCGCCTTCGATCTGAAAGCCGAAGACAGCATCGCCGCTGCTGCCGACATCATGCGCAATGATCCGCCGGACTGGGTAATCGTGGCAACCGGTGTGTTGACGCTGGAAGGCGGCGCGGGGCCAGAGCGGACGTACAAGCGGCTTGACCCCGGCGTCATGGCAGATGTGCTGGCGCTCAACACAATTGGCCCTGCGATGATTGCCAAGCATATGCTGGGCATCATGCCGCGCAGTCAGGCGTTCCGGTTTGCTGCCCTGTCGGCGCGGGTGGGTTCGATTTCGGACAATCGACTTGGCGGATGGCACGCCTACAGGGCCAGCAAGGCGGCGCTCAACATGCTGCTGCGCAATTTCGCGATTGAGATGACGCGCTCGCATCCGGAAAGCATCATTGTCGGACTGCATCCTGGCACGGTGGACAGTGCGCTGTCGCAGCCCTTCCAGTCGGGCTTGCCCGATGGCCAGCTGACACAGCCGGATGATTGTGCGGCCAACCTGCTTGGTGTGTTATCGCGGCTGATACCTGCGCAATCGGGCCGGGTGTTCGATTTTCGCGGTGACGAAGTCCCTGCCTAGCGGAATATTCCCACCGCGAGGTGCGCCCACGCTGTCAGGAACAGCAGAACCGCCAGCCCGATTCCGGCGATCCGCCAACGCGGTGCATCAAGGACATGCAGGGCAATTTCGATCGCGCCGCACAAAAGGCCGAGAAGCAACGCCATCGCCGCGAAATCTTCCCACCCCCAGGCGACTTCGTCGCTTATCGCCATGCCCAATACTGGGAAGGCGAAGAGCATCGCCGCAGTGAGCCACAGCCTAAAATGAACGTGGAAGCGCGCCGGTTGTGTGGGCGGGGCGGGGTAGTCCCGCCTGCTGTCAGTGGTCATTGCGCAGCACCTCTCCAGAGCCAGTTTGCAATTGTGACGCAACGTGCCACGCATCGTGTTACGAGGAAAGAGTGCGGGAAAAATCCATGGGACTCACAAGCTGGTACGAAGCGAAAATCATGCCGCGGCTTATTACCTGCGCATGTTCGCAGGGGCAGGTGATGAAACGGCGCGCTGCGATTGTTCCGCGTGCGCGTGGCGATGTGTTCGAACTGGGCTGCGGTGGCGGCATCAACCATGCGTTCTACGACGCGGCGGCAATCACGTCCTATGCCGGGATCGATCCGCACGCGGGCTTGCTTGACGACGCCCGCAGCGCAGCGCGCAGCAAAGGCTGGCCGGCAGATTTGCGGCAGGGGCGGGGTGAGGCGATCCCCTTTGCCGATGCGTCCTTTGATTGCGTGGTCTGCACCTTTACCCTGTGTTCCGTGGATGATGCCCCGGCCGTGATGCGCGAAATGCGGCGGGTTTTGCGACCGGGCGGGACCGTGCTGTTTCTTGAACACGGCCGCGCCCCTGATGCAGGCGTGCGGCGCTGGCAGCAACGGATCGAACCGGTGTGGAGCCGCCTGGCAGGCGGATGTCATCTCACCCGTCCGATTGCGTCGGCGTTGGAGGGTTCAGGTTTTGCAGTTGAAAGCCTGGGGGCGGGTTACACACCCAAGGCCCCCCGCTTTGCCGGGTGGATGGAATGGGGGATTGCGCACAAGCGGGCATAGCAAAGGGGCGGAACCGGTTGCCCGTTCCCGCCCCTGAAATGTCTGCCAGATCGGCGTAGGGTTACTCGCCGAATGTGCGCTGCCACCAACCCCTGCGCGGCTTGTTGCCGTCTGCTGGCGTCTCTGCCGACGGCGCAGTGCTGTCCTGGGCCGGTTCCGGCGAGGCTTCTGACGCTGCATCTTGCGAAGCCATGGCCTCGGCGGTTTGCGGCGCAGCGTCGGGCCCGGCAATCACGGCCATGTCTTCCATGACTTGCTGCGACAAGGCTTCGCTGGGTTCGGTCACTTTGGCTTTTCGCGGCGCTCGCTTGCGCTTGGGCTTTTCGGCCGGCGCTTCGGGCGCAGCTGCTTCGGCCGTGTCCTGGGCGTCGGCTGCAAGTTCAGGCGCGAGTTCGGCGGCCACTTCGGCTACCTTCTTCTTGCGAGGCGCACGCACGCGCTTGGGCTTTTCAGCCGGCACGTCAGCCGGAACGTCGGCTGCCGGGGCAGCTTCGGCAGGAGTGTCAGCTTCAGGTGCAGGGGCCGGTTCCGAAACGGCGTTTGCAAAGTCGCCGTCGCTAGTCGTTTCGGAAGCCCTGTCGTCCTGTGAAACGCTGTCGTCCTGCGAAGCGGCGTCATTGCCGTCTGCGTCATCGCGGCGCTTGCGACCGCGACCACCGCGGCGGCGGCGCTTCTTGGGACGATCATCGCCATCATCGCCATTGTCATGCTCGCCATCCGAAGCGTTGCCGCTCTCGTCGCTTTCGTCAGCGTTGCGGGCTTCATCGTTGCGGTCGTCGCCGTTCTCGTCGGCGTCACCGTTTTCGTTGTCGCCGTTTTCGTTCTGATCGCCGCGATTGCGGTTGCGCCCGCCACGACGGCGACGGCGCTTCTTCTTACGGCTGCCCCCCTCGTCATTGGCGTCATCATGATCACCGCGTTCGCGCCGCGACTGACGGGTGTCCTGCTGCGGGGCGTCATCCTCGTCGATGTCGTCATCTTCTTCGGGCAGATCGTCTTCCGGCTCGTCATCGACGATCGGTTCGAACTTGGGCGCGAAGGCAGGCCGCGGGCCAGCACTGGCCACGCTCATCTTGGCGCCTTCATCCTCACCTTCGGGAATGACTTCGACCGAGACGCCGTAGCGCTGCTCGATCTCGACCAGATCGGCGCGCTTTTCGTTGAGCAGATAGATCGCCGCTTCGGTGCTGGCCGAAAGACGGATTATGGTCCCCTTACCCCGCGCCGCTTCGTCTTCGATCAGACGCAGCGCGGAAAGACCGGCGGACGATGCCGTGCGTACAAGCCCCGTGCCATCGCAATGCGGGCAGGGGCGGGTGGTCGCTTCAAGCACACCGGTGCGCAGCCGCTGGCGGCTCATTTCCATCAGGCCGAAGCTGGAAATGCGGCCGACCTGAATGCGCGCGCGGTCGTTTTTGAGCGCGTCCTTCATCGCCTTTTCGACTTTGCGGACGTTGCCCGAATATTCCATGTCGATGAAGTCGATCACCACGAGACCGGCCATGTCGCGCAGGCGCAGCTGGCGGGCGATTTCACGCGCCGCTTCCAAGTTGGTGTGCAGCGCGGTCGCTTCGATCCCGTGTTCCTTGGTGGAACGCCCGGAGTTGATGTCGATCGACACCAGCGCCTCGGTCGGGTTGATGATCAGGTAGCCGCCGGATTTCAGCTGCACCATCGGATCATACATCGCGCGCAGCTGATCTTCGGCGCCGTAGCGTTGGAACAGCGGCACCGGATCGGAATAGGCCTTCACCCGGCGCGCGTGGCTGGGCATCAGCATCTTCATGAAAGCCTTGGCTGACTTGTAGCCATCCTCGCCTTCAACCACGACCTCTTCGATCTCGCGGTTGTAGATGTCGCGGATCGCGCGCTTGATCAAATCGCTGTCCGAATGGATCAGCGCCGGCGCGACCGAGGCAAGCGTATTCTCGCGAATGTCGTCCCAGACGCGGGCGAGGTAATCGAAGTCACGCTTGATCTCGGGCTTGGTGCGGCTCATCCCGGCAGTGCGTACGATCAGACCCATGCTGCGCGGCAGCTTGAGGTCCGAAACCATATCCTTCAGGCGCTTGCGATCGCTGGTCGAGCTGATCTTGCGGCTGATTCCGCCCCCGCTGGAACTGTTGGGCATCAGCACGGTGTAACGGCCTGCAAGGCTGAGATAGGTCGTCAGCGCCGCGCCCTTGTTGCCGCGCTCTTCCTTGACGACCTGGACCAGAAGCACCTGGCGGCGCTGGATAACATCCTGAATCTTGTAACGGCGGCGCAGCGCCATGCGCTTGGCGCGCACCTCGTCAACCTGCTTGGCGCGGCTACGGCCAACCTTGCCATTGCCGCCGGCATCGCCGTTCTTGCTGCCCTGACGACGCCGCCCCCGGCGACCGCGCCCACGGTCCTGATCGGAGCCTTCGCCGTTTTCTTCTTCGTTGTGGTCGTCATCACCGGAGTCGTCGTCCGAATTTTCGTCGTCAGAAGCGCCGTCTTCAAAGGTTGATACATCGTCCTTGTCGGACGTATCGACTTCCTCGACCCCGTTTTCCGCGAAGTCTTCAGCGAGCGATTCCCCGCTTTCGTCTTCGGCGTCATATTCTTCGCCGGGGGAGAAGCCTTCTTCCTCTTCTTCGGCGCGAAGACGTTCTTCTTCTTCGGCCGCGTCGGCTTCTTCAGCCAGCAGGGCGTCGCGATCGGCCTTGGGGATCTGGTAATAATCGGGGTGAATTTCGCTGAAGGCGAGAAAGCCGTGGCGATTGCCGCCAAAGTCTACAAAAGCCGCCTGAAGCGACGGTTCGACCCGCGTGACCTTGGCTAGATAGATATTTCCCTTGATCTGCTTGTGTTCGGCAGATTCGAAATCGAATTCCTCAATCCGGTTGCCTTGAAGAACCGCCACCCGTGTTTCTTCCGGGTGGCGCGCATCGATAAGCATGCGCGTTGCCATTGAATAGTCTCCATGCGCCCGGCCTTGCCCGCGAAGGGACGTGAAGGGGGCGCGCATTGTTTGATGAACCGGCGGTGCCGTGGGCGCTGCCGGAAGGGGGAATCGCGCAATTGCCGCCAGCGGCGCTCAGCGCGAAGCTCGTGTCTGCAGCGAGGAACGTGCGGCCAGTCGCCGCGTATTGACCCGTGAGGGCACGCACGCGCTGATTGCGCATCGTGCTCATCGATCGGGAAAAACGTCCTGTCACTACATCAACCTGTACTAAGCCGGGCGCGAAAGTAGAAAATGCCCCGGCGCGAGAGGAGAACAAGTCAGCGCAACTTGCGCCTTGATGCAACCTCTCGGGCAATACCGCTAGCACTGTGGGCCAAACCCCGCAACTCTATTGCGCTGTTGGGGCGCAAGACCCTAAGCACCTTGCTATCATGAGTTTTCGCACTCTCCTGCTGATCGCGCTTGCCGTGCCGGTTGTTCTACTGGGAGGGGCAGGGCTTCTGGGGCTTACCATTCCGGTCCCGCACTGGGGCCGTGACTACGTATTGCGGTTCGATCTGGGCGAAGCGGCCGCGCTGCTTTCCCTCCCGCCCGTTTCCGGGCCCGATGATCCCCAGCGTCCGTTGGTGGTAATCGATGCAGGACACGGCGGCCGCGATCCGGGTGCGATTGGCACCGATCCCGAAGGGCAAAGGATCAGCGAAAAGGATATCACGCTGGCGCTGGCGTTGGCAGTGCGGGATGCGCTGCTGGCGCAAGGAGGGGTTCGCGTTGCGCTTACCCGGTCGGATGATCGTATCCTGCCGCTGGCCTATCGCCCCGAAATTGCCCGCCGTCTCGAAGCGGATCTGTTCCTTTCGATTCACGCCGATTCTGCCGGAGACCGTTCCGAGGTCAGCGGTGCCAGCATCTACACCTTGTCCAACGCCGCTTCGAGCGAGGCGGCATCGCGGTTTGCAGCGCGGGAAAACGATGCAGACCGGCTGAACGGTGTCCGGATCGCCGGGCAAAGCGCGAATGTGAGCGCAATTCTTGTCGAACTGTCGCAGCAGCGGACTCAGGAAGATGCGCTGGACTTTGCAAACCTGATCCTGCGCGAAGCGGACGATCGACTGGCGTTCGTGCCGCAACCCCGCCGCGCTGCTGCGCTGGCAGTATTGCGCGCCCCCGATGTGCCGTCTGTCCTGTTTGAAAGCGGGTTTGTGACCAATACCCGCGACCGCGCCTTGCTGACCACTGCCGAAGGGCGGGCGCAGTACGCCAACGTTCTGGCGCGCGCGATCCGGGTCTATTTTGCGCGGCGGCGGGTCCCTGCAGGAAGCGGCGAATAGGATGGGAAACCGTCTAGCCTTCGCCAACATCGCCGTGCTAGTTGCCGCGTACCCATGACCGAGCCGACTGCATCTTCGCATCCCGTAGCCGACAGATTGTCGCATTGGGCTTACCTGCGTTACCGCGCCAACCGCGACGTTGGCGGCGCGCTGGCCTGGTTCCGGGATCGGTGGCGGCAAAGCCTGCTGTTCAAACTGATCGCAGCCGCGATTGGTCTGGCGCTTGTCCTGTGGATTGCGCTGTTCGTATGGCTGGCAAGCGATCTGCCCGAAGCCGATACATTGCTGACCTATGAAACGCCGTTGCCTACTGTGGTTCGGGGCATTAACGGGGATATTGTCCATTCCTACGCCCGTGAACGCCGGGTGCAGTTGCAATATGCCGATTTTCCTGACCTTTTGATCGAGGCCTATCTTTCGGCAGAGGACAAGACCTTCTTCAGCCACGGCGGGATCGACTTTTTCGGCACGGCCGGGGCGGTTGTCGATTATCTCAACCCGGCGCGCACCAAACGCGCCGTGGGGGGATCGACGATCACCCAGCAGGTCGCCAAGAACCTGCTGCTGGGCGACGAATATTCGGTCACGCGCAAGCTGAAGGAGATGATCCTGGCCGGCCGAATCGAACAGGTGCTGACCAAGCAGGAAATCCTTGAGCTATATCTCAACGAAATTCCGCTGGGACGCCGCAGTTTCGGTGTGCAGGCTGCGGCGCGTGCCTATTTCGACAAGGACGTTGATGATCTTGCGCTGCATGAAGCGGCGTTTCTGGCCATCTTGCCCAAGGCGCCTGAACGTTATGGGCGCAATGGTCAGGAAGACGCCGCGATGGAACGACGCAATTTCGTTCTTGGCCAGATGCAGGAAAATGGCTTCATCACCGCGTCCGAACGCAGTGCCGCTGCTGCGCAGCCCCTCAGCCTTGTGACGCAACGCCGCGAACGCAGCGTCGATGCGGGCTATTTCCTCGAAGAGGTTCGGCGCGAGCTTATCGATCGTTTCGGTGAAACCGCAGAGGCCGGGCCCAATTCGGTTTATGCAGGTGGTCTGTGGGTGCGTACATCGCTTGATCCTGATATGCAGGCGGCGGCGCGTGATGCGCTACGCGAAGGGCTGTTGCGGTATCACGGGGGGCGCGCATGGGCCGGGCCGATCGCGACGATTGATGTCAGCGAAGGCAACTGGGCGAGCCAACTCCAAAGTTCGCCTTTGGGCATCAGCTACAAGGACTGGCGGATCGGCGTGGTGATCAGCCGCAGCGGATCATCGGCGCGGGTCGGTTTTGCCGATGGTCAGGATGCACCGCTCAGCGGCCTGCCCAGCGCGCTGAAGGCCGGCGATGTGATCGCGGTCAACCCCAGTGGCAATGGCTGGCAGGTGCGCACAATCCCGCAGGCGCAAGGCGCACTTGTTGTTGAAAGCGCACAGACCGGGCGGATCGTCGCAATGCAAGGCGGCTTCGATCATCGCTTGTCCGATTTCAACCGCGCGACGCAGGCGCTGCGGCAGCCTGGCTCCACGATCAAACCATTCGTGTATGCTGCGGGCCTCGACAGCGGGATGACGCCGTCAACGCAGGTCGATAACAATCGCTTCTGCTATTATCAGGGCGCCAATCTGGGCGAGAAGTGCATCCGCGGCACGGGCAGCGGCGGACAGTACCCGATGCGTTACGGTCTGGAACAGTCGCAGAATATCATGACTGTTCAGATCGGTATGACCGCCGGGATGCCCAATGTGGTCAAGGGGATCGAAAGGCTCGGGATCGGCAAATTCCCGGCCTATCCCTCAACCGCGCTTGGTGCGGGCGAGACAACCTTGGTGAAGATGGTTGCAGCCTACAGCGCGCTTGCCAATCACGGACGGCTCAATCCGCCCACGGTGATCGATTATGTGCAGGACCGTCGCGGCAAGGTTCTGTGGCGCGCCGACAATCGCGATTGCCGGGGCTGCAACATGGCGCAATGGGATGGCCAGCAGATGCCGCGCTTTGGCGTGCGCGGAACGCAGGCGATGGATGCGCGCACCGCGTTTCAGGTGATGCACATGCTGCGCGGCGCTGTCAGCCGCGGAACCGCCACTGTGCTCAATCCGCTGAACCTGCCCCTGTTTGGCAAGACCGGCACCACGACCGGCCCGAAGGACGTGTGGTTCATCGGCGGCACGCAGCAGATGATCGCCGGGGCCTATGTGGGCTTTGATCAGCCGCGCAACATGGGCGGGTATGCATTCGGCGGTACCATCGCCGCACCGATCATCAAGAGCCTGATCGAAAAGACCAAGCCCAAGTGGTCGGATCTTCCGGCGGTGGCTCCTGCCGGTGTCCGGATGGTGCGCGTCGACCGTCGCTCGGGCAAGCGGGTGTTCGATGGGTGGCCTACCGATGATCCGCGCTCGGCCGTGATCTGGGAAGCGTTCAAACCCGACACCGAACCAGAGCGGTACACGCGCCAGGATGCAATCGCGGCCAAGCGTAACGAGATCATGGCTTTGATCCGCGCAGGACGGCAAAGTGCCGAGAGCGCGGTGATCGACACGCCCGAGCCTGAAACCATCGAATTTGCCGAACCGGTCGCGGTGGATTGATCGCGTCCGTGACTGGCGAGGCTTTGTCCCGCAGCAACGCGCAAAAGGCTCCTTGCGCCGGGTAAGATTGGACGATGTAGCAACAGCGAGACGGGGCGTGCCCGCTTTACAATCCCGCCGCCGACGTTAAGCGCATCGGCCTTGTCAGCTTATTGATGTGAAGGATCAGCCATGCGGGCCGAAGGTCAGGCCTATATCAATCGGATCGAGGCGGCATTGGCGCTGGTGCGTCTTGCGCTTGACTGGGACCGTGCGCTGCGGCGTCTCGATGAACTGAACGCGCGCGTGCAGGACCCCAATCTGTGGGACAATCCCAAGCAGGCGCAGGCGATCAGCCGCGAACAGAAGACGCTGGAAAACGCGGTCAACACCGTCAACGAAATTGCCGCCGAAATGGCTGATGCGATCGAGTTCATCGACATGGGCGAGGCCGAGGGCGAAGACAGCATCGTAGATGACGGCCTGCGCACGCTCGAACGCCTTGCCGACCGGGCTGATGCTGACAAGGTCCAGGCGCTGCTTTCGGGTGAGGCTGATGGCAACGACACCTATCTTGAAATCCACGCCGGCGCAGGCGGGACCGAGAGCCAGGATTGGGCCGAAATGCTGTTCCGCATGTATGGCCGCTGGGCCGAGCGGCGCGGTTTCAAGGTGGAAACGGTTGAATATCAAAGCGGCGAACAGGCCGGTATCAAGTCGGCCACGCTGCATATCAAGGGCGAAGGCGCCTATGGCTATGCGAAGACCGAAAGCGGGGTCCACCGGCTTGTCCGCATTAGCCCGTATGACAGTTCGGCGCGGCGCCACACCAGCTTTTCGAGCGTGTGGGTCTATCCGGTGATCGATGACAGCTTCGAAATTGACATCAATCCGGCCGACCTCAAGATCGATACCTATCGCGCGTCGGGTGCGGGCGGTCAGCACGTCAATACCACCGATTCCGCGGTGCGCATCACCCACCAGCCTTCGGGCATCGTGGTCGCCAGCCAGCAGGATCGCAGCCAGCACAAGAACCGCGAAATCGCGATGAACATGCTGAAGGCGCGGCTGTACGAGGCCGAGATGCGATCGCGTGAAGAAGCCGCCAGCGCCGAACATTCGGCCAAGAGCGATATTGGTTGGGGCCACCAGATTCGGTCGTATGTCTTGCAGCCCTATCAGATGGTCAAGGATCTGCGCACCGGCGTGGTTTCGACCTCGCCCGATGCCGTGCTTGACGGTGCGATCGATCCCTTCATTTCGGCCGCCTTGGCGCAGCGCGTGACGGGCGAGAAGGTCGAAATCGAGGACGTGGAATAAGCGGTATGCGCGGCCATACCGTCTGGTCCGCTCCGGCCTTTGCCGCGGCAACGGCGCTGTTGCTGCTTTCTGCGTGTGATGGGTTGATGCCCGTCGCCAGCGATCGTTCATCGGGGGCCAGCGTTTTTCCCAAACCCGATCGGCCGGTGGCAAAGGTGGTCTCCACCCAGTTCTCGAACGAGGACGCGCGCGACCAGCGCAACGAAGCCAAGGTGGTAATGGATCTTGCCGACTTGCGGGCCGGAATGACCGTCGCAGATATCGGGGCGGGCGAGGGCTACTACACCGTTCGATTGGCCGAGCGCGTTGGCGGCGATGGCCGCGTTCTGGCTCAGGACATCAGCCGCGAGGCGCTGGACCGTCTGGGACGCCGGGTGGAGCGTGAACGGCTCGAAAACATTTCGATCAAGTTCGGCGACGCCGATCACCCACAGCTTCCGCCGGACAGTTTCGATCGCATCTTCATGGTTCATATGTACCACGAAGTGACCGATCCTTACGCGTTTTTGTGGAACACATGGCCTTCGCTCAATTCCGATGGTCAGATTGTCGTGGTGGAAAGCGACACGGCCGTCGGCCGTCACGGGCTGCCGCACAGATTGCTTTTCTGCGAGTTTGAGGCGGTGGGTTACGTTCTTGTCGAATACACCGAACGGCCTGACATCAAGGGATATTTTGCACGGTTCCAACGCGGTTCAAAACGCACCCCGCCTGAAGCCATCAAGGTGTGCGAGGCAGGCTGAGCGCAAGGTTGCGAGGCACCATCAGGCTCACTATGTCATTATCACGAAAACACGCGCGGCTTTCGCGCAGAGGGGATTTTCATTGTTCAAGGGATTGAGCCCGATCGTTTATGGCGGTCGTGAAGTTTGGCCGCTGATCGAAGGCGGCAAAGGTGTTTCGGCGAGCAATCATGCCAGTTCGGGGGCATGGGCCGCCGCAGGTGGTATCGGCACTGTCAGCGCGGTCAACGCCGACAGCTACGACGCGGACGGTAACCCGATCCCGCAAATCTATCACGGCCGCACCCGTGAAGAACGCCACCAGGAACTGATCCAATACGCGATCGACGGCGCGACCACGCAGGTCAAACAGGCGTATGAGATCGCGAACGGCAAGGGCGCGATCAATATCAACGTGCTGTGGGAAATGGGCGGGGCGCAAGCCGTGCTCGAAGGCGTGCTGGAAAACACCCGCGGTATGGTCACAGGCGTAACCTGCGGCGCCGGGATGCCTTACAAGCTGGCGGAAATCGCGGCGCGCTTCGATGTGTGCTATCTTCCGATCGTCAGTTCGGGCCGGGCATTTCGTGCGCTGTGGAAGCGTTCCTATCATAAGGTTCCTCACCTGATGGCGGCGGTGGTCTATGAAGATCCGTGGTTGGCGGGAGGACACAACGGCCTGAGCAATGCCGAAGACCCCACCAAGCCCGAGGACCCCTATCCCCGCGTCAAGGTGCTGCGCGACATGATGCGCGCCGAAGGCATCGCTGATAGCGTGCCAATCGTGATGGCAGGCGGGGTGTGGTATCTGCGCGAATGGAACGACTGGATCGACAATCCCGAACTGGGCACCATCGCCTTCCAGTTCGGCACGCGTCCGCTGGTGACACAGGAAAGCCCGATTCCGCAGATCTGGAAGGACATGCTGCGCGAGGTTGAGCCGGGCGACGTGCTGCTTCACAAGTTCTCGCCCACCGGGTTCTATTCGAGCGCAGTCAAGACCCCGTTCCTGTACGACCTGATGCACCGGTCCGAACGCCAGATCCCGTTCTTCAAGCGCGGTGCAGAAGACGGCACGGTGCAGTTGGGCGAAGACGGCAAGGCGCGCAATTTCTGGGTCAGGCCCGAAGACAAGACCCGCGCCGAAATGTGGATGCGCGCCGGCCATAGCGAACCGTTGAAAACACCCGAAGATTCGATCGTTTTCGTCACCCCGGAATCACGCGATATTATCCGCAAGGATCAGCAGGATTGCATGGGATGTCTTTCGCACTGCTCGTTTTCGAGCTGGAAGGACCATGACGATTACACCACCGGGCGTCTGGCCGATCCGCGCAGCTTCTGCATCCAGAAGACGCTGCAGGACATTGCGCACGGCGGCGATCCTGATGACAACCTCGCCTTCGCAGGCCATGCGGCCTATCGGTTCAAGACCGATCCGTTCTATTCCAATGGCTACACGCCAAGCGTGGGCGAACTGGTCGAGCGGATTTTGACCGGGGATTGATCGCGCGCGCTGGTGCGGCGTTCTATCCCCGCACCAGTGCGGTCAGCACCTGATCGGGCGGACGGTGGCCGTCAGCCCACATGCGGATATTGGCGATGACCTTGTGCCCGGAATCCTCACGCCCTTCGGCAGTGGCGCTGCCGATATGGGGCAGGGTCATGACGTTGGGATGGGCGATCAGGCGCGGGTCGACGTGGGGTTCGTCGGGGTAGACATCGAGCCCGGCGCCAGCCAGATGCCCTGATTCCAGCGCCGCGATCAGAGCTTCCTGATCGATCAATTC
The DNA here is from genome assembly GCF_042466465.1 of Erythrobacter sp. R86502. NCBI lineage: Bacteria > Pseudomonadati > Pseudomonadota > Alphaproteobacteria > Sphingomonadales > Erythrobacteraceae > Erythrobacter > Erythrobacter sp. R86502. The sequence continues at coordinate 821,557 of NZ_JAXHCJ010000001.1, forward strand.
GCCGCGTGCGGTGTTGATGATGCTGCTACCCGCTTTCATTAATGCGATCCGGCGCGCATCGATCAAGTGGCGGGTTTCCTCAGTTAGCGGGCAGTGCAGGGTGAGGATATCCGCCTCGGCCATCAGCGTGTCTACGTCGCCGATATAGCGTGCGCCGAGCATCCGCTCCAAAGCCTCAGGCAGGGGCTTGCGGTTGGTATAGGCGATTTCCAGCCCGAAGGCGCGGGCACGGTGCGCGACCGCCTGCCCGATGCGCCCCATACCGATGACGCCAAGCACCTTGCCTGCAAGCTTCCTTCCTAGCAGCCCCGAAGGCGCCCAGCCCGTCCACTTTCCACTGCGCACTAGCGCGGTACCTTCGCGAATGCGGCGCGGCACGCCGATGATCCCTGCCATCGCAAGGTCGGCGGTGTCGTCGGTGAAGACGCCCGGCGTATTGGTGACGATGATCTTGCGGGCAGCCGCAGCGGCCAGATCGATGTGTTCGGTACCCGCCCCGAAATTTGCGATCAGGCCCAACCTCTCGCCCGCGCTCGCAATCAGTTCGGCATCGATCGTGTCCGTAACGGTGGGAACCAGAACGTCGCAGTCCTGCATCGCGTTGCGGAGCTGTGCGCGGGTCAACGGCACATCGCCTTCATTGAGCGTCACATCGAACAATTCCCGCATCCGCGCTTCGACTTCTGGCATCAGGTGACGGGTCACGATCACGCGGGCGGGCGCGGCAAGCGGACGGGAGGGGCGCTGGGTCATGGGTGATGGGCTAATGCCCTAATGCTACGGCGGTCAAGGCACCGATGTGCATGCGCCGCTTGAATCCGCACGGCACAAGGCGCTATCGCTCGCACCATGCAGGGAACCCGTTCAATCACGACAATCGGCCTGGTGCTGTTGATGGCCGCAAGTTTCATCATCACGCCACTGCGCGCGCAAGATCGTACGCTGCCCTATTGGGCCAGTTTGCGCTACGAACGGGTGAACATGCGGGTTGGTCCCAGCGCCGAATATCCGGTGACGTGGGTATATCTGCGGCAGGGACTGCCGGTAAAGGTCGTGCGTCTGCGCGAAGGCTGGCGTCTGGTTGAAGATCACGAAGGCACGCGAGGCTGGATTGCGGCGAGCCAGCTTGATCCTGATCGCGGGGCAATTGTGATTGGTACGGCGCTTTCGGATGTGCGGGCTGAACCAAACGGAGCGTCGGCGCTCAAATGGCGGGCGCAGCCGGGTGTCGTGATGAAGTTGAAGTCGTGCCGCAAAGGCTGGTGCGACATCGACATCGCGGGCAGAAAGGGCTGGATCAGCGCATCCCGCCTGTGGGGTTCGGATCGCTTGCCGGGCGACGAATAACGTCGCCCGGCTCGCAGTTTTCAGACCAGTTCGACTGCAACGGCGGTCGCTTCGCCGCCGCCGATGCACAGCGCGGCCACGCCGCGGGTCTTGCCCTGCTGTTTCAACGCATTGAGCAGCGTGACGATGATGCGCGTGCCGCTTGCACCGATGGGATGACCCAGTGCCGTGCCGCCGCCATTGACGTTGATCTTGTCATGGCCAATTCCAAGATCGCGCATCGCAAACATCGCGACACACGCAAAGGCTTCGTTGACTTCGAACAGGTCAACATCGTCGACATTCCAGCCCGCCCGGTCGAGCACCTTCTTGATCGCCGGAATGGGAGCGGTGGTGAATTGCGCCGGGGCCTGTGCATGGGCTGCTGTGGCAACAATGCGCGCAACGGGGGACAGCCCCTTGTGAGCAGCCACACTGGCACGGGTCAGGACGACAGCGGCAGCACCATCGGAGATCGAGCTTGAGGTTGCCGCAGTGATCGTACCATCCTTGGCGAAGGCGGGTTTCAGCTGCGGGATCTTGTCAGGGCGGCCCTTGGAAGGGGCCTCGTCATGTTCGACTGTAACCTCGCCGGCACGGGTCACAACTGTGACAGGAACAACCTCATCGGCAAAGGCGCCGCTTTCGATTGCACGATTGGCCCGGGCGAGCGATTCGATCGCGTATGCGTCCATATCCTCGCGGGTCATCTGGTAATCATTGGCCGTGTCCTGCGCAAAGGTGCCCATCGCGCGGCCCTGTTCGTAGGCATCTTCCAGCCCGTCGAGGAACATGTGGTCATAGGCGGTATCATGGCCAAGCCGTGCGCCCGAACGGTGCTTTTTCAGCAGGTACGGTGCATTGGTCATGCTTTCCATCCCGCCAGCCACCACGATATCGATGGTCCCGCTGGCGAGAGCTTCTGCGCCCATGATGACGGTCTGCATCCCGGAACCGCAGACCTTGTTGACGGTGGTCGCTTCGACGGACAGCGGCAGGCCGGCCTTGATCGCAGCCTGACGGGCCGGTGCCTGGCCGAGACCTGCAGGCAAGACGCACCCCATATAGGCGCGGTCGACATCCTCGCCCGCGACGCCTGAACGATCCATCGCGGCCTTCACGGCGACAGCGCCCAGATCGGTAGCACTCACATCAGCCAGCGCGCCCTGCATCGCGCCCATGGGCGTACGGGCATAGGAAAGGATCACAATCGGATCGGCGGCGGAAAGCTGGGTCATGGCAATGTCCTTGCGTGACGATAGGGTGGTTGGCGGGGGATGTAGTGGTGCGAGGCGTCATTGGCAATCGTGGGCGAGGGCGTTGCGACTTGCCTTGAGGCCACCTTTTGCGCAAAGACAGGTCGCAAATAAAAACGCACCTATGTCCGAACGGGAGAACGACATGGCCGATGACCGCCGCGCTGAACTTGAAGCTCTTCTGGCGCGCCAACGCGCCGCTTTCACCGCCTCTCGGCCAGAAGCCTTGTCGCAGCGCAAGGACAGGGTGCGCCGTGCGATTGCGCTGATCAAGGACCACGGTGATGCCTTTGCCAAGGCGATGAGCGCCGATTTCGGCAATCGGTCTCACGCACAATCGATGTTGACCGATATCGCAACCACAGTGGGTGCGGGCCATTACGCCCTTAAAAACATCGACAACTGGGCAAAACCGGACAAGCGCAAGGTGCAATTTCCGCTGGGCCTTCTGGGAGCGAAGGCCGAGGTTCGCTATGAACCTAAAGGGGTAATCGGCATACTGTCGCCATGGAATTTCCCGCTTCAACTGGCGTTTGGCCCCTTGATGCAGGTGCTGGCCGCAGGCAACCGGGCCATGATCAAGCCGTCTGAATTTACCGAGCGTACCAGCGAATTGATGGCCGAACTTACCGCGCAGTATTTCCAGCCAGAAGAGGTGGCCGTGGTCACCGGTAGTCCGGATGTCGCGGCAGCGTTTTCTTCGCTGCCGTTTGATCATCTGGTCTTCACAGGCTCGACTGCCACCGGTCGCCGGGTGATGCAGGCCGCAGCCGAAAACCTTGTTCCTGTGACACTTGAGCTTGGCGGAAAATCACCTGTTATCATGGGCCGCAGCGCGGATTTTGCCAAGGCTGGCGAACGGATAGCGATTGGCAAGATGATGAACGCAGGCCAGATATGCCTCGCCCCCGACTATCTCATCGTTCCTGAAGACAAGCAGGATGAGGCCGTGGCAGGCATCATCGGCGCAGCAAGCGCAATGTACCCCCGGTTGCTCGACAATGATGATTACGCATCGATCGTGTCGGATCGTCATTTTGAACGGCTGCAAGGCCTGGTCGCGGATGCCAGGGACAAGGGCGCCGAAGTGATCGAGGTCAATCCCGCGGGCGAAGACTTCAGCAATGCCAACCAGCGCAAGATGCCGCTCACGATCCTTAAGAACGTCCGCGATGACATGACGGCCATGCAGGAAGAAATCTTTGGCCCGGTGTTGCCGGTGATGACATATAAAGCGGTCGATCAGGCAGTAGATTATATCAACGACCATGATCGCCCGCTGGGGCTGTATTACTTTGGGCAAGACAACGCCGAACAGGAACGCGTCTTGAACCGGACAATTTCCGGCGGCGTCACGACCAATGATGTGGTGTTCCATGTTTCCATGGATGACCTTCCGTTCGGCGGGGTCGGCCCATCGGGCATGGGAAGCTATCACGCGATCGAAGGCTTCCGCGAATTCAGTCACGGGCGCGCAGTCTATCATCAGCCCAAGATCGACATCGCCAAGCTCAGCGGCATGAAGCCTCCATATGGCAAGACCACCGACAAATCGATTGAACGCATGATGAAGTAGCGCGTTGCGAGGGAAGAGTGCCCTCGCAACGTCTGTTCGATTTCGTGCATCATTCATATAGGGATTTGCCCGAGTCGCAGGCTTGCGCCAGCGGCGCTACACGCTTAGGGCACCCCTCGGGATTAACAGCTTGGACATCGTCGTGATCGATCTCAGCCAGTATCTGCCGATACTGTTATTTGTACTGGTGGCCTTCGGGTTGTCGGTGCTTTTCGTCGTGGCACCGATGGCGGTGTCGCGGCTGACGGGCACGCACAATCCGGACGCTGAAAAGCTGTCCGAATATGAATGCGGTTTCCCCGCATTCGAAGACGCGCGGAGCCAGTTCGATGTCCGCTTCTATCTGGTTGCGATCAGCTTCATCGTTTTCGATCTTGAAGCCGCCTTCCTGTTCCCTTGGGCGGTCAGTCTGGATGTCACGGGGTGGACCGGTTGGGGCGGGATGATGGTGTTCCTGTTCATCCTCGCGGTTGGGCTAGCTTATGAATGGAAGAAAGGGGCGTTGGACTGGGAATGAATACGATCGTTACTCCTCCCCAAGGACTGCCTGACATATCTGCGCTGACAACCGCCAAGGGCGGGGACGTGCGGCAACCGGATGCGTCCTATTTCACTGCGCTGCAGACCGAAGTGAATGACAAGGGCTTCCTCGTCACCTCGACCGAAGATCTGTTCCAGTGGGCGCGCACCGGATCGCTCTGGTGGATGACTTTTGGCCTGGCCTGCTGCGCGGTCGAGATGATCCACGTGAACATGCCCCGTTACGATATGGAGCGTTTCGGCGCCGCGCCGCGCGCGTCTCCGCGCCAGTCGGACGTGATGATTGTTGCAGGTACGCTGTGCAACAAGATGGCGCCGGCGCTGCGCAAGGTCTATGACCAGATGTCCGATCCCAAATATGTGATCAGCATGGGCAGCTGCGCGAACGGCGGCGGCTACTACCATTACTCTTACAGCGTCGTGCGCGGCTGTGACCGGATCGTGCCGGTCGACATCTATGTCCCCGGCTGCCCGCCGACGGCCGAGGCGCTGCTTTACGGCGTCATGCAGCTGCAGCGGAAAATCCGCCGCGTGGGCACGATCGAAAGATAAGGGCGAGCATCATGGCTGTACTCCATTCCGCCCCGAAGTTCGCTTCCAACGAGGGCGTGATCAACGCCATCAGCGAAAGCATCAGCGTGTGGCTCATCAATGCGGTTGAGGCGCATGGTGAGGTGATCTTCCGTGTCCAGCGCGATGCGATTGCGCAGGTGCTGCAAACGCTGCGCGACGAGCACGCGTATCAGCAGCTGATGGAGATCGCCGGAGCCGACTATCCAAGCCGCCCGGAGCGGTTCGAGGTCGTCTACATGCTTCAGAGCCTCACCAAGAACCACCGCGTGATGGTCAAGTGCTCGGCTTCCGAAGATACTCCGGTGCCGACCGTCACCACGCTGTGGCCCAACGCGGGCTGGCTTGAGCGCGAGGTGTTCGACATGTTCGGCGTGACCTTTGCAGGAAACCCCGATCTGCGCCGCATTCTCACGGACTATGGCTTTGAAGGGCACCCGTTCCGCAAGGATTTCCCGATGACGGGTTACACCGAACTGCGTTATTCCGAAGAGGAAAAGCGCGTCGTGTACGAGCCAGTCGAACTCGCGCAAGAAATGCGCAGCTTCGACTTTCTCAGCCCCTGGGAAGGCGCGGATTACGAGCTTCCGGGTGACGAAAAGTCGCGCGGTGCGCCTGACGTTTCCGATCCCAAGACCACGGAAAAGCCCAGCCAGACCGGTGCCGGCCCGAAGGCCGATGAAGCGGCGAGCAAGTCTGTTTCACCCGGTTCGCCCGACCAGAAGGAAACCGGCAAGGACGCGCCTTCGGCACCCGAACCCACCTCGAAGGAGGGCGGACGATGAGCATGCAACTTGAAGAGTCGCCCACCACCGACGGTGAGGTGATTTCCAACTACACGATCAATTTCGGCCCCCAGCACCCGGCCGCCCACGGCGTCTTGCGCATGGTAATGGAGCTGGACGGCGAAGTGATTGAGCGGATCGATCCGCATATCGGGCTGCTTCACCGCGGCACCGAAAAGCTGATCGAACAGAAGACCTATCTCCAGGCGCTGCCATACTTCGATCGGCTCGATTACTGCTCGCCCTTGGCGCAGGAGCATTCCTATGTGCTCGCTATCGAGAAGCTGCTGAACATCGAGGTGCCGATCCGCGCGCAATATCTGCGCGTGCTGTTCGCCGAGCTGACCCGCATCTGCAACCACATGCTCAACATGGGCGCGCACATCCTCGATGTCGGCGCGTTCACGCCGAACCTGTGGATCATGGATCTGCGCGAAGATTGCCTGAACTTCTTCGAACGCGCGAGCGGCGCGCGGATGCACTCTGCCTATTTCCGCCCCGGCGGCGTCCACCAGGATGTGCCGGAAAAGCTGCTGGTGGATATCGGCGACTGGCTCGACAACCGTTTCTTCCAGTTGTTCGAAGACGCGATGAGCCTTGTTACGGACAACCGCATCTTCAAGCAGCGCAACGTCGATATTGCGGTTGTCAGCCGCGAGGACGCGATTGCATGGGGCTTCAGCGGCCCGATGATCCGCGCCGCGGGCATTCCGTGGGATCTGCGCAAGAGCCAACCCTACGATGTTTATGACCGCATGGAATTCGACATTCCGGTCGGGACAAACAGCGATTGCTATGACCGTTTCATGGTGCGCGTAAAGGAAGTCTACGAAAGCGCGAAGATCATCCGCCAGTGCTTGCGCGATATGCCCACCGGGCCGATCGCTTCGACCGACGGCAAGGTCTCGCCCCCCAAGCGCGGTGAGATGAAGCAGTCGATGGAAAGCCTGATCCACCACTTCAAGCTCTACACCGAAGGCTTCCACGTCCCCGCGGGCGAGGTTTACGTGGCGACCGAGAGCCCCAAGGGCGAATTCGGCGTCTATCTCGTCAGCGACGGCACCAACAAGCCCTACCGCTGCAAGATCCGCCCCACGGCCTTCTCGCACCTTCAGGCCATGGACTTCATGTCCAAAGGCCACATGCTGCCCGACGCGACCGCTATTCTGGGCGCGATCGACGTCGTTTTTGGTGAATGTGACAGATAATGGCTGATCGTACCCCCACTCCCGACACTCCCGAACTTCGCGCCCGTTGGGCCGGCTTTGCGTGGACGGCGGAGAACAAGACAACCGCTGATTGGCACATCGCCAAGTACCCGGAGGGCCGCCAGAAATCGGCGGTGATGCCGCTGCTCGATCTCGCCCAGCGGCAGGTCGGTGCGGAGACCGATACGCAAGGCTGGCTGCCGCTGCCGGTGATTGAGTATATCGCCAAGTATCTCGACATGCCGGTGATCCGCGTGCTCGAAGTCGCCAGTTTCTACTTCATGTATAACTTGAAGCCCGTCGGCAAATTCCACGTGCAGGTGTGCGGCACCACGCCGTGCATGTTGCGCGGCTCGGACGACATCATGACCGCCTGCAAAAGCCGCGGCATGGTGAAGGGCGGGATTTCGGCCGATGGGCTGTGGACGCTCACCGAAGTCGAATGCATGGGTAATTGCGCCACCGCGCCGATGGTCCAGATCAACGACGACAACTACGAAGACCTGACGCCCGAGCGTCTGGACGCGGTGCTCGATGCGCTGGCCGCCGGGCAGACGCCCAAGGCCGGGACGCAGGAACCGGGGCGGTACACCTCGGAGCCGTCGGGCGGGCCGACCACGTTAAAGGACATGGTCAGCGCCAACCACGATTATCGGGGCGATTGGTAACGTGACCGGAGCTGTATCCCTTCTTGGCGCGCTGCTGTTAGCGTTTATCGCCTACAAGCTGCTGATGGGTCTGGCACGCGTTGGCGTGATTCTGCTCATCATCGCGGTGCTGGCTGGCCTATGGCAATCGGGAGCGATCGGATGAGCCCGTTAACGCTGGCCTTTGCTGTGCTTGGCCTTTCAGGCTTTGCCTTGGGCGCGATGGTGACCGCGACAGGGTCGTTCGAAATGGGCGTGATCCTGATGGGTCTGGGGCTTATGTTTCAGGTGATTTCGCTGGTGCGGTTGAAGCGCGCCAAATCGAAGGCCAACAACGAAGGAAGCAGCAATGCTCGCGGATAAGGACCGCATCTTCACCAATGTCTACGGGTTCCAGGATTGGGGCCTCAAGGCAGCGCAGACGCGCGGCGACTGGGATGACACCAAGGCGCTGCTCGCGCGCGGGCAGGATGCGATCATCGAGGAGATCAAGGCCTCGGGTCTGCGCGGACGGGGTGGGGCGGGCTTCCCGACCGGGCTGAAATGGTCGTTCATGCCCAAGGAATCGCGGGACGGACGCCCGAGCTTCCTCGTCATCAACGCCGATGAATCCGAACCCGGTTCCTGCAAGGATCGCGAGATCCTGCGCCACGATCCGCACAAGCTGATCGAAGGCGCGCTGGTTGCCGGTTTCGCGATGCGTGCGCGCGCCGCCTACATCTACGTGCGCGGTGAATATATCCGGGAAGCCGAAACCCTGCAGAAGGCCATTGGCGAGGCGTATGACGCCGGCTTGATCGGCAAGAACGCCTGCGGTTCTGACTATGATTTCGACGTTTTCATGCACCGCGGCGCGGGCGCTTACATCTGCGGCGAAGAAACCGCGATGATCGAAAGCCTCGAAGGCAAGAAGGGCCAGCCGCGCCTCAAGCCCCCGTTCCCGGCGGGCGCGGGTCTGTATGGCTGCCCCACGACCGTCAACAACGTTGAAAGCATCGCGGTCGCGCCTACGATCCTGCGGCGCGGCGCTTCGTGGTTCAGCAGCTTCGGGCGCGAGAACAACAAGGGCACCAAGCTATTCCAGATCAGCGGCCACGTGAACAAGCCCTGCGTGGTCGAGGAAGCGATGAGCATCAGCTTTGAAGAGCTGATCGAAAAGCACTGCGGCGGCATTCGCGGCGGGTGGGACAATCTGCTGGCGGTGATTCCCGGCGGCTCGTCCGTGCCGCTGGTGCCGGCGGCGCAAATCCGCAACGCGCCGATGGATTTCGACGGGCTGAAGGAACTGGGCTCGGGCCTCGGCACCGCGGCGGTCATCGTCATGGACAAGTCGACCGACATCGTCCGCGCGATCAGCCGCCTCAGCTATTTCTACAAGCATGAAAGCTGCGGCCAATGCACCCCCTGCCGCGAAGGCACAGGCTGGATGTGGCGCATGATGGAGCGCCTGCGTACCGGCGATGCGGCGATCGAAGAAATCGACATGCTGCAGGAAGTCACCAAGCAGGTCGAAGGCCACACCATCTGCGCACTCGGCGACGCGGCGGCATGGCCGATCCAGGGTCTGATCCGCCACTTCCGCCCGGAGCTGGAGCGCCGGATTCACGAACACAACGCGCAATTCCAAGAGGCCGCCGAGTAATGCCCAAGGTCACCGTAGACGGTCAGGAAATCGAGGTCCCGGCGGGCGCGACTGTGTTGCAGGCGTGCGAGCTGGCGGGCAAGGAAATCCCGCGTTTCTGCTATCACGAACGCCTCAGCATCGCGGGCAATTGCCGCATGTGTCTGGTCGAAGTGAAGCCCGGGCCGCCCAAGCCGCAGGCGTCGTGCGCGCTGCCGGCCGCTGACGGTCAGGAAATCCGCACCGACTCGCCCATGGTCAAGAAGGCCCGCGAAGGGGTGATGGAGTTCCTGCTCATCAACCACCCGCTCGATTGCCCGATCTGCGATCAGGGCGGCGAGTGCGATCTGCAGGATCAGGCGGTCGCCTATGGCCGCGGTGGCTCGCGCTATCACGAGCACAAGCGCGCTGTGACCGAAAAGAACATGGGCCCGCTGATCAAGACGATCATGACCCGCTGCATTCATTGCACCCGCTGCGTGCGGTTCTCCGAAGAGATCGCCGGCGTGGACGAAATCGGCGCGCTGTACCGCGGCGAGGACATGCAGATCACGACCTATCTCGAACAGGCGGCTTCGCACGAGCTTTCGGCGAATGTCATCGATCTGTGCCCGGTCGGTGCGTTGACCTCGCGCCCCTATGCTTTCGAGGCGCGGCCGTGGGAATTGAAGAAGACGCTCAGCATCGATGTGTCCGACGCGGTCGGCGCGAACATCACGCTCCATTCCAAGGGCCGCGAAGTGCTGCGCGCGCTGCCGCGCGTCAATGACGACGTCAACGAAGAGTGGCTGTCGGACAAGGGCCGCTATCAGGTCGACGGTTTGACCAAGCGCCGCCTGGACCGCGTGTGGGTGCGCCGCGATGGCCGGTTGCAACCTGCCGATTGGGCGCAGGCTTTCGGCATGATCGCGGGCGCTCTGCAAAACGACAAGGCTAGCATCGCGGCGGTCGCGGGCGATCTGCTCGATGCCGAGACGATGTTCGCCGCCAAGGCGCTGGTCAACGCCTGCGGATCGCAGCTCACCGAAGCGCGCCAGACCGGCATGACCTATGACGTGTCGAACCTCGCGGCGGTGAACTTCAACTCGACCTTCGCCGGGATCGAGACCGCTGACGTCATCCTGATCGTGGGCAGCAATGTGCGCTGGGATGCCGCGCTGCTCAATGTCCGTCTGCGCAAGGCGGTGAAGGGCGGGGCGAAGGTCTTCATCGTCGGCCCACACTGGGACCCGACTTACCCGGCGACCTTCCTCGGCAGCGATCTCGGCATTCTTGGCCGGCTTCCGCAGGAGCTGCGCGATGCGATGACCGGGGCCGAGCGTCCGGCGGTAATCCTCGGCGCAGGCGCGATTGCCAAGGGCGCGCTGCCCGCAGCGCTCGGGCTGGTGAGCGAATTCGGCCTGGTCAAGGATGGCTGGAACGGCTTCAATGTGCTCCACATCTCGGCGGCGCGGATGGCCTCGCTGATGCTCGGCTTCACGCTTCCGGGCGGGATGGGCGACATCGCGGCGTCCGCGCCCAAGGTGCTGCTCAGCCTCGGCGCGGACGAGATGGACTATGCGCCCTACGCGGGCTCGCTAAAGGTCTATATCGGCCACCACGGCGACAAGGGCGCGCATCACGCCGACATCATCCTTCCGGGCGCATCCTACGCCGAGAAGGACGGGACCTACGTCAACACCGAGGGCCGCGTGCAGTTCGCCGAAAAGGCAGTCTTCGCCCCCGGCGATGCGCGTGAAGATTGGACGATCCTGCGCGCGCTCGCAGACAGCCTGGGCGTCACCGTCGGCTTCGACAGCTTCGGCGAATTGCAGGCGAAGATGATCGCCGCAGTGCCGGCGCTGGGCGAGGAAGGGCTGGCCGATTATGGCGCGCTTCCCGCAGCGAGCGGCGATGCAAAGGCCGAAGGCGAGATTGTCGGCTACCCGATCAAGGATTTCTACCTCACCAACCCGATCGCCCGTGCGAGCGCGGTGATGCAGCAATGTTCGGCCGAACTGCTCCACGGGACGGACGTGAAGGAGGCCGCGGAATGACCGACTTCTTCCAATCGCTCGGCCTCAGCTACGAATGGGCCTGGACCGTCGCGACGCTGACCGGGATCATTGTGATCTCGCTGCTCGTGATGTTCAGCGTCGCCATGGTGATCTATGTCGACCGCAAGGTGCTGGGCGCGATCATGATGCGGCGCGGGCCCAACGTGGTCGGGCCGTTCGGCCTGCTGCAGTCCTTCGCGGACGGCCTGAAGGTGTTCCTGCAGGAAACGATCATTCCATCGGCTGCGAACAAGGGCATCTTCCTGCTCGCGCCGATCATCACCTTCACCGTCGCACTCGCGGCTTGGGCGGTGATCCCGTTCTCGGCCGGCGTGGTGCTGGCCGATATCAACGTGGGCCTGCTTTACATCCTCGCGATCTCCTCGATGGGGGTTTACGGCGTGGTGATGAGCGGGTGGGCGTCGAACTCCAAGTATCCGTTTTTCTCCGCGATGCGCGCGTCGGCGCAGATGATCTCCTACGAAGTGTCGATCGGCTTCGTGCTGGTGTGCGTGGTGCTGTTTGCCGGCACCTTTAACATGAGCGGCATCGTCAACGCGCAGCAGGGCTTCGGGCTCGGCTTCATCAACGCCTATGTCGTGCACCCGCTGCTGTTCCCGATGTGGGTGGTCTTCTTCATCTCGGCGCTGGCGGAAACCGCGCGCGCACCGTTCGACCTCACCGAAGCGGAAAGCGAGCTCGTCGCGGGCTACCAGACAGAATATTCGTCGATGAGCTTCGCGCTGTTCTGGCTCGGCGAATATGCCAACATCCTGCTGATGTGCTCGCTGAACACGTTGCTGTTCTGGGGCGGGTGGCTGCCGCCGGTCGACTGGGCACCGCTGTATCTGGTGCCGGGGATCATCTGGTTCCTGCTCAAGACCTTCATGTTCTTCTTCATGTTCAGCTGGATCTGGGCGACCGTGCCGCGGTATCGCTATGACCAGCTGATGCGTCTGGGCTGGAAGGTGTTCCTGCCGATGAGCCTGCTGTTTGTGGCGGCGACCAGCGGCTACCTGATGGCGACAGGGCATTTCGATCGCCCGGCCGTCAATCCGGCAGCGCCCGCCACCGCCAATGATTTCGTTCAAACCACCCCTGCGCAGCCGACCGCTGTGGAAGGCCAGTCATGACATCCGTTTCGCATCTCATCAAATCGTTCACGTTGTGGGAATTCCTCAAGGCGCACGCCTTGACGCTCAAGTATTTCTTCAAGCCCAAGGTGACGATCAACTACCCCTTCGAGAAGGCCCCGCTCTCGCCCCGCTTCCGCGGCGAGCACGCGCTGCGGCGGTATCCGAACGGCGAGGAGCGCTGCATCGCGTGCAAGCTATGCGAGGCCGTGTGCCCTGCGCAGGCGATCACCATCGAAAGCGAACCACGTGAGGACGGCAGCCGCCGCACCACCCGCTACGATATCGACATGACCAAGTGCATCTATTGCGGTTTCTGTCAGGAAGCCTGTCCGGTGGATGCTGTCGTTGAGGGTCCGAACTTCGAATACGCCACCGAAACCCGCGAGGAGCTGCTGTATGACAAGGCAAAGCTGCTCGCGAATGGTGACAAATGGGAGCGGGCCATTGCAGCCAACCTTGAAGCCGACGCGCCCTACCGCTAGGGCGCGCCGGACATAACAGAACACCGCTTGGGCTGCGCCTCTTGCAACGCCTTGGCACGCAGACTTTGGGATCACTAAGGACGGCTCTCGGATCGGCCCGCATCGCGGGTAGGACCGAAGGACGGGGACCAACATGATACAGGCCATTGCCTTCTATTTCTTCGCGACAATTGTCGTCGCCAGCGCTGTGATGGTCGTCATGGCGCGTAACCCCGTGCACTCGGTGCTGTGGCTCATCCTGACGTTTTTCAACGCAGCTGGCCTGATGGTGCTGGTTGGCGCGGAGTTCATCGCGATGCTGCTGGTGATCGTCTACGTAGGCGCGGTTGCGGTGCTGTTCCTGTTCGTCGTGATGATGCTCGACATTGATTTTGCCGCAATGCGCGCTGGGTTCAGCCGCAATGCGCCGCTGGGATTGTTGATCGCTGCAGTGCTCCTGGCTGAGCTGTTGCTGGCGGTTGGCGCTTACAACGCTGGCGGCCTTTCACTCGGGTCGCCTGATGGGGCGGCGATGCAGGCAGCAGACAGATCGAATATCCAAGCGCTCGGCGCTCTGCTTTATGGCAGGTATATCGCGCTGTTCGAGATCGCAGGTATCATCCTGCTGGTAGCGATGATCGGCGCGATCGTGCTGACCTTCCAACCCCCCAAGGCCGGTGCCCGCGCACGTCAGGATGTGGGCAAGCAGATCCGCCGGCGTCCCGAAGATGCCACTGTGATGAAGAACCCGGAGATCGGGCAGGGGGTCGAATTGTGATCGGCGTCGAACATTATCTTACGGTGGGCGCGATCCTGTTCGTGCTCGGCGTGTTGGGGATCTTCCTCAATCGCAAGAACGTGATTGTCATTCTCATGGCGATTGAGCTGATCCTGTTGGCTGTGAACCTCAACCTTGTCGCGTTCAGCGCATTTATGCAGGATCTGGTGGGCCAAGTGTTTGCGATGCTGGTGCTGACCGTTGCCGCGGCGGAGGCTGCCATCGGGCTGGCCATTCTGGTGATCTATTTCCGCACACGCGGTTCCATTGCGGTTGATGATATCAACCGGATGAAGGGCTAGGGCTTCCCGTGCAGAACATCCTAATAATTGTTTTCGCGCCGCTGCTTGCCGCCCTGATCGCAGGGCTGGGCAACCGCATGATCGGCAATGTCGCAGCCAAGTCTGTCACCACGGGCGCGCTCATCCTTTCTGCCGGTCTGAGCTGGCCGATTTTTCTGGGCTTTCTCAGCGGTAGCGAAACGGCAGCTGTCGTGCCGGTTATGAAGTGGGTCGAAAGCGGAACGCTTAGTTTTGATTGGGCCCTGCGGGTCGATACGCTGACAGCGATCATGCTGGTGGTCATCAATTCGGTCTCCGCGCTCGTCCACCTGTATTCGTGGGGATACATGGAGGAAGATCCCGATCAGCCGCGGTTCTTCGCGTATCTTTCGCTCTTCACGTTCGCGATGCTGATGCTGGTGACTGCGGATAATCTGGTCCAGATGTTCTTCGGTTGGGAAGGCGTCGGCCTTGCCTCCTACCTTCTGATCGGTTTCTGGTTCCGCAAGCCGAGTGCAGGTGCTGCTGCAATCAAGGCTTTCGTGGTCAACCGCGTCGGCGATCTGGGCTTCATGCTCGGCATTTTCGGCACGTATCTGGTGTTCCAGACGACCTCGATCCCCGAAATCCTCGCCGCGGCGCCCGCTCTAAGCGGTTCGACGATCACCTTTGTCGGCATGCGCCTCTACACGATGGACATTCTGTGCATCCTTCTGTTCATCGGGGCGATGGGGAAGTCGGCGCAGCTTGGCCTGCACACCTGGCTGCCGGACGCGATGGAAGGTCCGACGCCGGTTTCCGCGCTGATCCACGCCGCGACCATGGTGACCGCGGGTGTGTTCATGCTGTGCCGCCTGTCGCCGATGTTCGAAACTGCGCCGACTGCGCTGATGATCGTCACCATCGTGGGCGCTGCCACTTGCTTCTTTGCCGCCACAATCGGCACGACGCAGTGGGACATCAAGCGCGTCATCGCTTATTCGACCTGTTCGCAGCTCGGTTACATGTTCTTCGCCGCCGGTGTCGGCGCCTATGGCGCGGCGATGTTCCACCTGTTCACGCACGCCTTCTTCAAGGCGCTGCTGTTCTTGGGAGCGGGCTCGGTCATTCATGCGATGCACCACGAACAGGACATGCGTTACTATGGCGGGCTGCGTAAGCATATCCCGTTCACCTTCTACGCGATGCTGGCCGGCACGCTGGCGATCACGGGCCTCGGCGTCTACCACCTTGGTGTTGGCTTTGCGGGCTTCTGGTCGAAGGATGCGATCCTTGAAGTCGCGTTTGCACGAGGCAATGGTGCAGGGCAGTTTGCCTTCTGGGCGGGCGCCATCGCAGCCTTGCTGACCAGCTTTTATTCGTGGCGCCTGATGTTCCTGACATTCTGGGGCAAACCGCGCTGGGCGCAGTCGGAGCATATCCAGCACGCGGTTCACGATGGGCATCACGATTCCGATCACGGCAACGCACCGCGCCAGGAAAACGCTGGCCACGATGCGGTTCATGATGTGCCATCACCAAACGATCATGAGGGCACAGCCGGGTATCACCCGCATGAAAGCCCTATCTCGATGCTGCTTCCATTGGGCCTTCTGACCATCGGCGCAATTGCAGCCGGTCAAGTCTTTGCGCCCGCATTCCTCGACAGTGCAGCCTTCTGGGGCGAGTCGATTTTCTACAACGAGGATCTGATCCATGCGATGCATGCGGTGCCCTATTGGGTGAAGTATACCGCGTTGATCGTCATGCTGATTGGGCTGGCCGGCGCCTATGTGGCTTACATCGCCAAACCCGATCTTCCTGGGCGTTTTGTTGCTACCTTCGGTGCCCTTCACAACTTCGTCTACCGCAAGTGGTACTTCGACGAGTTGTATGCCGCGATCTTCGTCAAGCCAGCTTTCTGGCTTGGCCGGAAGTTCTGGAAGCTTGGCGATGTCGGTACGATTGATCGCTTTGGCCCCAACGGCATTGCCTGGGTGGTTGAACGCAGTGCGGGTGCCGCACGATCGATCCAGTCGGGCTACGTCTACACCTATGCGTTGATCATGCTGCTCGGGCTGGTCGCTGCTATCACTTTTGTTCTGCTTTAGGAGCGCGCTTCTCAATGGAAGGCCTTCCCATCCTGTCGCTGATGATGCTCGTGCCGCTTGCCGGTGCGGCGGCGTGTCTTTTTTCCGGCGCGGCCGCGGCCCGTTGGATTGCGCTGGCGGCGACGCTTGTCACTTTCGTGTTCGGTATTGTGCTCTGGTCCGGCTATCAGATCGGCGGCGCGCAGTGGCAATTCACCGAACGGGCCGAACTGTTTGCCGGTTTCAGCTATGCGCTGGGCATCGACGGGATCGCGCTGATGCTCATTATGCTCAGCGTTTTCCTGATGCCGATTTGCATTCTGGCAAGCTGGGATTCCGTGCAGAAGCGCGTAGGGGAATACATGGCCGCGTTTCTGTTCATGGAAACGCTGATGATCGGCACCTTCGCGGCGCAGGATCTGTTCCTGTTCTACGTCTTCTTCGAGGCGGGCCTCATCCCGATGTATCTGATTATCGGGGTGTGGGGCGGGGACAACCGCATCTACGCGAGCTATAAGTTCTTCCTCTATACGCTGCTCGGGTCGGTGTTGATGCTGATTGCGATGTTCTGGATGGTCGCCGAAGCTGGCACCTCGGACATCCCGACGCTGATGCAATACAGTTTCCCGCCAGCGGCGCAGACCTGGCTCTGGCTCGCCTTTTTTGCGAGCTTCGCGGTCAAGGTGCCGATGTGGCCGCTGCACACCTGGCTGCCCGATGCCCACGTGCAGGCACCAACTGCCGGATCGGTAATTTTGGCAGGTGTCCTGCTGAAGCTCGGCGGCTACGGCTTCATCCGGTTCAGCCTGCCGATGTTCCCTGAAGCCTCGGCGCAGTTCGCGTGGCTGGTGTTCACGCTGTCGATGATCGCAGTGGTCTACACCTCGCTGGTGGCACTGGTGCAGACCGACATGAAGAAGCTGATCGCCTATTCTTCGGTGGCGCACATGGCGATCGTCACGGTCGGGCTGTTCGCCTTTAACGTGCAGGGGCTTGAAGGCGCGATGATCGTGATGCTCAGCCACGGCCTCGTCTCGGGCGCGCTGTTTCTGTGCGTCGGCGTGATCTACGACCGGCTGCACACCCGCGAGATCGCGCGGTATGGCGGCCTTGCGATCAACATGCCTTATTACGCGCTGTTCTTCCTGCTGTTCACCATGGCAAGCATTGGCTTGCCGGGCACCAGCGGGTTCGTTGGCGAGTTCCTGTCGCTTGCGGGCATCTACCAGACGTCGAGCTTAGTCGCGCTGATCTGCACCACAGGGATCATCCTAGGGGCGGCCTACATGCTTTACCTGTACCGCCGCGTGGCGTTTGGCGGACAGGTGAACGAAGACGCTGCGGCCATGCGCGACATCTCCGCACGTGAATGGGTCATGATGGCTCCTATTGCTGCTGCGGTGCTGTGGATGGGTGTCTATCCCGAAAGCTTCCTGGCGCCGATGCGCGCTGACATCGCCGTGCTTGATGCGCGGCTCGCAGCGGCCGCACCGGCGGGCGACGCTGCCTTGGCCGCGGGCGCGCCCCGTGCCGGTGCCGCGAACGCGATGCCTGAACATTCGAGCGCCGAGGAGGGCGCGCACTAATGGAATTCGCTGCTTCTTTCGCGTTCTTGACGCCGGAACTCATCCTGATCGGCGCCGGTCTCGTGTTGTTGCTTGTTGCCGCTTGGGGCGGGGACAAGGCTGCGCGTCCGATCGCCGTTGCTGCTGCGTCGGCGTTGTTTGCCGCGGGCATGTTTCTGGTGCCGGGTCTGCATACTGGCGGGGAAGGTCCGGCAACGCTGGCCTTTGGCGGTTTGTTCAAGATTGACAGCTTTGCCTTGTTTGCCAAAGCATTGATCTATCTTGCTGCGATTGCGGCGCTGATGATCGCTCCGGCATTCTTTGGCGGCCTTACGGTCGGGCCTGAACGGGGAATGCGCGCGGAATACCCGGTCTTGATCCTGTTTGCGGCCGTGGGCATGAGCATCATGGTCTCCGCCAATGATTTCATGAGCCTGTACCTCGGGCTCGAACTGAACAGCCTGTCGGCTTACGTTCTGGCTGCAATCCTGCGGCGCGATGCACGCTCGGGTGAGGCCGGGCTCAAGTACTTCGTGCTTGGTGCATTGGCATCAGGCATTCTGCTTTACGGCATGAGCCTGCTGTACGGTTTCACAGGCGGTACCTCCTTCGCGGCCGTTCGTGCTGGATTGACGGGGCAAATGGGAACCGGCGCGTTGTTCGGTGTGATCTTCGTGCTCTCAGGTCTGGCCTTCAAGGTTTCGGCGGTGCCGTTTCATATGTGGACGCCAGACGTTTATGAAGGCGCTCCGACGCCCGTGACAGCGTTCTTTGCCACAGCGCCGAAAGTTGCTGCGGTTGCCCTTCTGGCACGCGTCGTGTTCGAGGTGTTCGGCGCGCAGGTTGCCGCGTGGCAGCAGATCGTGATGTTCATGGCGCTGGCGTCGATCATTTTTGGCGCGCTGGGTGCAATCGGTCAGGAAAACCTGAAACGACTGCTCGCCTATTCGTCGATCAACAATGTCGGCTTCATCTTACTGGGGCTGGCCGTCGCAAATGCCGCTGGGGCGAGCGCGATGCTGGTCTATCTGTTCATCTACGTCGTGATGAGCATTGGCAGTTTCGTCGCGCTTCTCATGTTGCGCGGCGAAAACGGTGCGCTGTATGAAACGTTTGCCGATATCCGCGGTCTGTCCGTAACCCAGCCGGCCATTGCGTGGGCTCTGCTGGTGTTTATGTTCAGCTTGGCGGGCATCCCACCGCTGCTCGGCTTCTACAGCAAATTCGTGGTGTTTCAGGCGACGATTGAAGCCGATCTGGTCGTTTTTGGCGCCATCGCCATCGCGGCCAGTGTCATCGGCGCATTCTACTATATCAAGTTCGTCAAGGTGATGTTCTTCGACGAACCAGCAGGTGTGGTAACAGGAAAGAGCGGCGCAGCCCATTGGGTACTTCTGGGAATCACGGCCCTGATCGTATCTCCTCTTGGCTACTTGCTCACCCCGTCCTTGTCGGATCTGGCGAACAAGGCAGCTGCCTCGCTGTTTCTGACGGTTTGACGAATACCTCGACCATCCAATTGGTTGAGCAAACAGGCTCAACCAATGATGATTTAGCGGCTGCCATCCAGTCTGGTGAAGGCTGGGGCAAGGGACGCTGGCTTGTCGCGCATCGTCAGACTGCGGGGCGGGGACGGCAGGGTCGTCACTGGTTCGACGGAACAGGCAATTTCATGGGATCCTGCGCAGTACCCTTGACGCCCGTCGGACCACCACCTGCCAGTTTGAGTTTTGTCGCTGGCCTGGCCGTCTACGAAGCAACACAATCGTACTTGCCCGACGGCGCGGATCTTGCGCTGAAATGGCCAAACGACGTTCTTCTGAATGGCGGTAAGCTGTCTGGCATTCTTCTGCAGATGGTGAAGGATCACATCATCGTCGGTATTGGCGTCAATCTGGCGAGAGCACCTGAAGTGCCGGGCCGGAAAACCTCCGCGATCGCCGATGCAGGCCGTGCGCCGACCGTTCAAGATTTTGCTGCGACTTTGGCGACCAGTTTTGAGAAGAGGATGGATGCTTGGCGCATCTACGGTCTTGAGGCGATCCTTGCAGCGTTTCTTGATCGATCAATCCACACGCACCGATCGAAGATAACCGTCCATGACACTGATGGATCGGTGATGTCAGGTAGCTTTGCAGGTCTGGACGAAACCGACGGCGCCTTGCGGCTGCGCTTGGCGGATGGCAGCGAACGTGTCATTCGCGCTGGCGACATTACGTAATCAGGGAATGCAAGAGATGCTGCTCGCCGCCGATGTCGGAAATACCAATGTCGTCTTCGCTCTCTTCACCTACGAAGAAGGAGGTACCTACACGATCCGCGCACGCTGGCGGATTGCGACTGACCCTCGGCGAACGGGTGATGAATATGCCGTTTGGCTTTTGCAGCTGCTCAAGATCGAGGGGGTTGAGCGCGACGCTATCACGCAGATCATCGTCGCTTCGGTTGTTCCGCGGGCAGACCATAACCTTACAGTGCTCTGTCAGAAGTATTTCAGCATCACGCCGCTGTTTGCCGGGCAAGGGAAAGCCGCGTGGCAATTTGCCATCGATGTCGACCAACCGTCATCACTGGGCGCCGATCGCGCGCTCAACATTCTGGCCGCGCATCATAAATATGGCGGCGATCTTATTGTCGTGGATTTTGGCACCGCTACTAAATTTGAAGCAGTCGATTTTACCGGAGCGTACAAAGGCGGATCGATTGCTCCAGGAATTAACCTGTCGCTTGATGCACTGGTAGGGAAAACGGCCAAGCTTCCTCGCATCGCGATTCGTGCCCCGTCCAGCCGCAGCGTTATTGGCCGAAACACCGAAGATCAGATGCTGATCGGTGTGTTTTGGGGGTATGTTGCGATGATGGAAGGCATGATTGCCAAGATAAAGGTTGAAATCGGCCGTCCCGCAAAGGTTGTAGCGACGGGCGGGCTCGCCATATTGTTCGATGACGCTACCCAGATTTTCGACCATGTCGACGCCGATCTAACGCTGGACGGCCTCGCTATTCTTGCTCGTCAGGCGGCAGACGCCTGAAAACTATAATAGAACCGGAAAACCCTTGAAGAAAGATTTTACCCCCGAAGACGAATTGTTGTTCCTTGCGCTTGGCGGCTCGGGTGAGATTGGCATGAATGTCAATCTCTACGGCAGCCAGGGCAAATGGATCATGGTTGATCTCGGCATGACATTTTCCGGTAACGAATATCCGGGTGTTGAACTGGTCTTTGCCGATCTCGATTTCATTGAAGAACGTCGTAAGGATTTGCTGGGGATCGTCCTGACGCACGCGCACGAAGATCACATCGGCGCGGTCCCGTATTTTGCTGAGGAATTGGGCGTCCCGCTTTACGCGACGCCGTTCACCGCTGATCTGGTTTCGCGCAAGCTTGAAGAGGCAGGGCTGCTCGGTAAGGTCGAACTGAATATCATCGAAGAAGATCATGGTGAGATCGAACTCGGCCCGTTCACCATCACCTATCTGCCACTCGCACATTCGATCGCAGAGGGTAATGCCTTGCTGATCGACACGCCGCATGGCCGAATTTTCCATACAGGTGATTGGAAGCTCGACGACGAGCCCATCATCGGCGAGCCTACAACCGAAGAAGAACTGCGCGATATCGGCAAAGACGGCGTGCTCGCACTGGTTTGCGATTCGACCAATGTCTTCAATCCCAATCCTTCCGGCTCCGAAGGTGCAGTGCATCGCGCCCTGATGGAAGAAGTGGCACGCCATACCGGCAAGCGGGTGGTCGTAACGACCTTTGCCAGCAATGTTGCACGCTTGCAGACGTTGGGCGAAGTTGCGCGGGAAACCGGGCGACAGCTGTGTGTCGCCGGGCGCTCTCTCGATCGAATCATCGAAGTAGCGCAGGATAACGGCTATCTCGAAGACTTCCCCTCGCCTGTCAGCTTCGACACGGCTATGGGCCTGCCGCGCGGTGAGGTTCTGATTATCGCAACCGGCGGGCAGGGCGAACCACGCGCTGCCTTGGGCCGCATGGCGGACAAGAACCATCCGATCGAACTGGTAGCGGGCGATGTCGTGTTGTTCTCTTCGCGGCAGATCCCCGGGAATGAAATTCCTATCGGCAAAATCCAAAACCAACTGGCCGCACGCGGTATCGAGATGGTTACCGATCGCCAGGCGTTGATTCACGTTTCGGGACATCCCGGCCGCCCGGAGCTTGAGGCTCTCTATAGCTGGCTCAAGCCTGAAATTCTCGTGCCCGTGCATGGAGAGATCCGTCATATGGCGGAACAGGCGCGGGTCGGGAAGGCCAGCGGCATACCTTCTCAGGTAGTACAGAAGAACGGCGATCTTGTCCGCCTTGCGCCAGGCAAGCCTGGTAAGGTCGCAGAGGTAAGGGCGGGGCGCCTTGTGCTGGATGGCGATATTATTACCCCTGCTGATGGCGATTCCATCACAATGCGCCGCCGGATTTCGAGCGACGGGGTGCTCGTTGTCGTACTGGCGCGGGGTAGCCGCCCGGTTATTGAAGCGATCGGCATCCCGCTTGATGAAGATTTGCCGGACTTTCTTGAAGAGGCAGCGGGCGATGTGCTGACCGCAATCAGCCGGCTCAAAGGTAAGGACGCGCGCGATCACGCCGTTATCCGTGAATCAGCCCGTTTGGCGGCACGCCGTGCGGCGCAGCGATGGTCAGGCAAACGACCTCAGGTGCGCGTGGTCATGCCAGGAGCGGCGGCCTGATGCAGATCACGTCAATAGCAGCGATATATTTCCTGTTTTTTGTGATGAGTGCG
This sequence comes from Erythrobacter sp. R86502, assembly GCF_042466465.1. Taxonomy (NCBI): domain Bacteria; kingdom Pseudomonadati; phylum Pseudomonadota; class Alphaproteobacteria; order Sphingomonadales; family Erythrobacteraceae; genus Erythrobacter; species Erythrobacter sp. R86502. Next base: position 844,178 of record NZ_JAXHCJ010000001.1, read on the forward strand.
TTTCTCATGCTGCCGTTTGGTGTGAAGACGGCGGATGAAGCCGGCGTGGAAAAAATTCCCGGGCAAGCCGAAAGCGCGCCCGTGAATTTTAGACCGGGCAAGGTTGCAGCGCGTGCGGCGATGGTGGCAACGGTTGCGACGGCAATCTTCGTTGCCAACTATCATTATAGCTGGATTACTGCTGCGGATATCGACGTGCTACCCAAACCGCCGTTATCCACCCGCTAGGCGCGGAAGCGCTGGATCGCCTGCGCAAGCGCGACGTACAGCTTACCCATGTCCGAACCGAGCATGGTCACGCTCAAAACGTGGCCATCACGGGTCGACAACGTCTGACGAAGCAAGGCTTCGAAATCGTGGATGTAACGGCTGACATTCACTTTGAATGCGTCGTCGTTGGCATAGAGTGAGGCGATATCCTTGGCGGTGCCATTATCGATCAGTCGCACCGCACGCCGGGTGAAGATACCGCGATCGCCCTTCAGATAAGCCTCCCAAGCTGTATCGGCGACCTCTACCGATAGAGCGCCAGTGATATCAATGGCGGCCGAATTCAGACTGTCCGTGATCAGCGCCATGCGGCGTGCAAAGTCGTTGTTCACCTGCTCTTCGGCCAGATCGCGCGCGCGCATTACGCGCTGTTCCAGATTGCCCGTAAGCTCGTTGACCTTCACCAACTGATCGCGCAACTGCACTGCCGCCTCTCGGCCAACACCTGAGGCATGGGCGGCAGATTGTTCAAGCTTGCCAAGCGTGCTTGCTGCTTCGTTCCGCAAGGCCCGCTCCAGCACGTCGACAGCTTCCGTGCCAATTCCCGATGCCAATGCCAGCATCCGGTCACGCGCACCGTCGTCCAAAGTGGCAAATGCCTGGTTGATTGCGTCTTCAAGGTCAGCAAGGGAAGTGCGCAGGTGTTCCTGTGTCTCGCCAGCCAAGCTTCCGCTTTCGTCACGAAGCTTGGCAAAGCCCCCTCGCAAACCTTGCAATTTGGCCAGCGCATCTTCCGTATCATCGGCGAGCCGCGCCTTAAACCCGGCAATCGCAATTTCAGCGGCGTCGATCTCGGAACGGGTATCGTGCAGATAGCCTGAAAGGTCGCTGCCGGCCTGCGTGTTGCGGAGCATCAGCGCGCCAACCTTGTCCGCTCGTAACTCAACTTCTTCAAGCGCGGTGTGAGCATCTGCAATTGCGACACTAAGATCGTCGCTGCATGTCCGCGAACCGGATTGCAATATTTCAAGCAGCCGAATCCCGCCATCGGTCAACTGATTCAGCTCCACTTCTGTGGCTGCGATGACTTTGCGTTTTTCTTCGATCTGGTTCGCCAACGCATCCAGTCCGGCGTCGAGCGTTTCGCGTGCTGATTGGGCCGTCTGATCGGCGGAGGCGAGCACCCGGCCAAGCTGCGAGACGCGCTCTGTCATGATCTCGCCCTGGACTACCAGTTTTTCGATATCCGAAACCTGAACTTCACGTCGTTGTGCAAGCGCATCATCAAGCGCAGCGAGGCGTTGCCCTAGAACTTCTGTGGCTTGTGCTTCGTTGGTTTCGATGGCCGCCTGGCGCTGTTCGATCAATTCGTTGAAACGGTGGCTGCGTTCCGACAGTTGCTCGTCAAACCGCAACACTTCCGCGCGTAGCTGGGCGATACGCTGTTCTGCTGCTGCGCCAGTATCCCCATCGACCTGATCGATAAGTCTGAGTTTTTCGAGCAAAGTTTCGTGCAGACCGCTGATCGCTGCAGCAAATGTAGCGCGTGCCGTGTCTCCGGCGTTTCGCAAGCGTTCGGCCAGGGCGTCGCTTTCTTCAGCAAGACTTTTTGCACGTTGTCCGTACGTAGCAAGGGCATCTTGTTCGATCCCGGCGACGGTTTGCCGGTAGGTGTCGACCTCGTGCTGCAGCGTCGCGAAGCGGTCGGACACGATCGTTTCGATCCGGGTCAATTGCTGTTCGTATCCGCCCAGAACGTCATCAATCCGTGCTGTTAACGCTGCGACGCGGGTTTCGCTATCGCCACTTGCAGCGGCCAATCGTTCAAATCCGGTGGACAGATTCCCCAGCTGGTCTTCGGCGATGCGGCCCGCGCTGCCGATCTGGTTGGCAACGTCTCGCACGGCATTGGCGATCACCGGCAAATCATTGCGCAACCGATTCATATTGTTAAGCGCGGTGTCACTGGTTGAACCGATTGCTTCGACCTGTGCGCCATTGCTGGCAATCAGCGATTGCAGTTCACCTGCGTGGGTGGACAGGCGTTCGGCAGCAATGCGACCGAGGGCTTCTAGATCGCGCGCTTCGGCGGCCAAAAACTCGCGTGCAAGGCTCAATTCCCGGTTCACAACTTTCAGACGATCTTCGAGCGCCGCGCCCTCGCGGTTCATGTGAGCTGCAATGGAGGAAAAGCGCCGTCCTTCTGTACGCGAAGTGCGCATCGTCAAAAGCCACACGATACCGACCAATCCGACTGGAACAGCCCATTGTACGATCCAGTTTGCCCACTGGTCCGGCAAAGCTCCTGCACGCATGGCGTCAAAATGGGCAAAGACGTAGAATGTCGTCCAACCAGCAATGATCAAAATCGCAAGAGATGGTGCGATCCAGCCGAAGCGTGACGGGCGGGGCACATCGATGGCTTCATCTTCTTCCCACGTTTCCGAAAGGAACAAAGCCTCTTCAGCGGAGCCGAGATCCTCGACCTCTATTACGTCGCTGGTGCTTGCGCCGTTATCGCCGCTCTTGCGCCCCAAAGCGCGCATCTGGTGCCGTTCTGCCATGGCTGACGTCATAACACAGGCGAAATCCGGATAAACCCCGCATTAACCCAATTCGCACTATGGACCGATCATGGCTTTCAATCACGGTGCTCTTGATGCGACACTTGCGGCGGCAGCTGGCGATGACGCCATGCTTTTGAAGGAATTGCGCGCCGCGTTCCTGACAAGCGCAGCGCGGCAGCTTGATCTGCTCAAGCGCGCACGATGTGATGGCAATTGGCATGTGGCAGCAATGCGCCTGAAGGGCCTTGCGGCAAGTTTCCACGCCGAAGATCTATTACAGGCAGCAGAAATCGCTCTGCTTGCCGCCCCGGGTGAGCCGATGGCCGTCCGCGAGGTTGACGCGGTGTTGGGCCACTATCTTCGCGCGCAGGAAAGAGAAAATCAGCGCGCGATGCGCCGCTGACTGCCTTTCCTGCACTTTCGATGGGGTTAAGGCCGCCTTGCTGCTTGAACCTGGAGTCTGAAATCGCCTAGCCTTTCTCGCGCAGCGTCGCGAGGGAGCCTTACTGCAATGCGCATTGGCCTGATTGCAGCAATCAAAAAGACATCTGACGGCACGTTGCGCGGTCAATTGCCGATTGCGGGCCTCAGCGTGACGAAGCGGCAGACACGGCTGCTGCTATCCTTGGGGGTGGAAAGGATTTTGTGCCTTACTCGCACCGATGCGGTGGTCGCCGGGGCGATGCAATATCGGATTATCGAAGGCGGCACGGTCTTTCAGCCAATTTCAACCTTTGCCGCGCTGCCCGCTTTGGTACGATCTGACGATGAACTTATAATCTTGAATGATGGATTGTTGCCTAGCCCGGCGGTTTTGCATGCGGTGGTAACAACGGATGGGCCTATGCGCCCGGTAATCATCGCTATACCAGAAGATGATCCGCTGGCTGCGAACCATCCTGATGATTTCGAGCGGATCGATGCGCACCGTCATTGGGCTGGGGTCCTGGTGATGCGCGGTGGGCCGGTGCAGCAATTGGCCGATTTTCCATCGGACGCCAATGCGATCTCACTTCTACTGCGGTTGACTTTGCAGGACGGAACCCCGTGCCAGGAAATATCCGGTCAGGGACTGGAGGGAGCAGACTGGTTGCTAGCAGCCGATCAGGGCGTGGTTAAACATGCCGAGCAGACTTTGATCGGAAAAGCGGTGGACGTGCCGGACTGGCGCGCTCCTACACATGCAATTGCCGCAATCCTCGTCAGGTTCCTTGTTTTGCGCGGAATTGTTGATGGCTGGCGCGTGACTGCTGGCTTGGCCGTGGCAATATTGCTGTGCGCAATCGGGTTTGCTGTCGTTGGCTATTCCGCTGCAGGACTTCTGTTAGCGGTTTTAGGGGCTATTGCCGCTCAAGTATCTCATAAACAGGGGCGATCTGCTGCCCGTTTGGCGTATGACAATGAACCCGCTAAAAAATTGGCCATTTTGGCGGTTACGGTTGATGCAATGGCGGCTTTGACGCTGTTGTTCGCCTTGGCACCGTGGCCTGAATGGCAGCCACTTGCCGCGCTGGGGCCGGTCGTGATCGGATTGGTCCGTCTAGCGAGTCCGCGCGCGGGATCACGCATTCTCTCATTAGCCCTCGACCGGGCTGGTCTTCTGCTTTTGTTTGGCATCGCGGCGGCTATTGGACTTCTCGCCGAAGTTCTTGCCTGTCTCGCCTTGGGGCTATTATCAGCTTTGCTGCTGCGATCCGGTCAGGATTGATCTAACGCCGTCTTAACTATGCAGGCGCTATGCCTGCCGGATGGGCGATGAGATGATGGATTTGGCCGACGACCGTCGCGTCGAGGCTTTCCTTACCGATGAACTGGCGCGCGAAACCCGTGCGCTGTCCGCCGTCGTGCCCGTCTTGCGCCACCTGCTTGCTACCAATGCTGAGGCGTTGGTCAGTGAAGCGATCCTCGCTCGGGTACGCGGTATGATATTAGATCTCGCGATCCAGTTGCGCGCAGCATCGCTCGGCGGGGATGCAAGCCTTCGAGGAAACGATGTCGGCGGTGCAGTCGACGTCGAATCATTGTCCGAACGGCTAATGGATAATGAAGCCCTGCTTGGATTTTGCCACGCCCTAGCTGCTGAAGGACTGATTGCAGAGCGTCTTCTGAAGCGACACGGAATCGATCCGGTCCTGAGCCCGCTGCTGCAAGAACTTATCGCATCGCAGGACAGTGCGATCGCCAGCTTGGCGATGGCGGCAATGGCAGCGCAATCTCGGTTTGTGCAAAGCCAACGACGGATGGAGCTTCCATTGGGCGAATTGCCGGCGCAACTTTTCCATGCGTTGACAGCACAGGCCCAAGCCGAAGCAACCGATGGCGCTATGTTGCGTGGGTTGCAGAGCAGTTATGATGAGGCTGCTAGTCGCGTTGGCCTGATTTCCCGACTCATTGCTGCGCTGCGCCGGGGGATCACCGCCGCCCTTTCGCTCGAACACGCGGGTCTTGCTCTATTTGCCAGTGCGTTGTCTGCGGCCGCGCGGGTGAGCCGGAACGAAGGGGTGTTGGCCTGTCATGTCGGACAAGGATTGCGGCTATCGCTGATGCTGCGCGCTGCGGGCCTTTCGTATTCGGCGATTGAGCGACAGGCTCTTTTGATCGATCCGACGGGAAGAGCGCAGTATGGGCTCGGCAGCCTCTCGATCCAGCAGGCGGAAGCCATGCTCGGCGATGGCCTTGTTCTATGAATACCATCGATCAGACAGAAGGGCTTGTGGGCGCTTATGGCCTGACCGATTCGCTCGATCGGCTGTTAAATGCCGATACCCCCTTGGCAGACCTTCAGGAACGATGCGGCGGCGACGTGCCTGGTACGCTCGCGATACCCGAGCTTCTCGCTCTGGTCCAACAGGCACGGTCGATGGGACTCAAGATCGGCCGTACCTTTCGCGCTTTTGATGGTGATGCGGAGATATCAGGATTCGCTCGCATTCATCCCGTTGCCCAACACGAAGGCGGGGGCTGCGAAGTCCTGATCGAAAATTGGCAACGGAGCCCGCTCGCACCGCCAACCACGCGCGAATTTGCTGCGAAGATCGATGCGATTGATCGGGCAACTGCCGAAATTAGCGGCAGGCTAGATGCCCGACAACGAATTCAGGTATTGAACACACGCGCACCAGATGCTGCCGCCCTGCAATTGGCTGCGGTGGACGTGCCCGGAAAGGTGTGGACCGAACTCGTCGAATTGAAGGGAATCGCACATCATCAACCTCTTCACTGGCGCCTTCTTGACGGCGCCTCATGCCGTTTTGCCGGATCGCCACGCAACTGGCGTGTCAGGTTGATACCTATCGGTTCAGATGTGCAAAACCCGGTTGGTTTTGAAGTCCTGCTCATCGCCGAAGAGCCCTTGGCACCGACCCCGAGGGAGCCGTCGCTTGACGAACGCCACAATGGCACTTCGCCCACACGGCTCGTTGGCACGGCCTTGACCCCTGTGTTGCGGCAACCTGTGGCGCGAATTATTGCAAATGCGGAAACAATTCGTGCCCGCCTGGCTGGCCCGCTCCGAGACGAATATAGCGACTATGCTGGCACAATCGCCAGTGCCGGGCAGCATTTGGCCGCGATGCTTGATGATCTAGCCGATCTTGAAGTCGTGGAGACCGAAGGTTTCACTACGGCTAAGGAAGCCGTAGACCTTGCCGATGCCGCGGTTCGAGCGGCGGGCATTTTGGGAGTACGCGCCCAGAACCGAGAGACAGCGTTGGTTGTCCAAGGGCGTCAAGGCACTGCCGTGGCCTCGGCGGAATTCCGCCGTGTTTTGCAGATCCTCATCAATCTGATCGGTAACGCCGTGGCCTATTCGCCCGCTGCGAGCACAGTGACAATTGCAACCATAGCAGCGGCCGGTGGCAAGGTTTGCGTGACAGTTGCTGACGAAGGCCCGGGCGTGACCGCCGAACAGGCCGACCGCATTTTCAACAAAGGAGAGCGACTGGGCCGGGGAAATGACGGCGGAAAGGACAAAGGCTCAGGGTTGGGACTGTATATTTCACGCCGACTTGCCATCGCTATGGACGGCAGTTTGACAGTCGAAGGCCGACCAGAGGGCGGGGCGCTGTTCCGTCTGGAACTGCCGCAATATCAGCAGCTTTAGTAAAGTAGGGGCGCTTGCGAGTGAGCGTATGGTAGTGCTCTCGCCGAAGCGACTTCTGAGTCAGTCCAAGGCGATTATTTGCGGCGAAAAAACTTGGCTGACCCGCATAAGGTTGCCTGGAATCCAAAGGCTGTCACTCAGCGACCACCCCCTACATCGCCACCGACCGTGAAAGCTTTGCGCAGTCCAGCTAAAGCCACCCCAATCCCTGAAGTGCTTAAATGACGCCCAGCGCGATCAGTAAAAGACCGATCGCGCGGGACGTCATCATTGGCACAGTTTCGGCTTAGCGGTTGCCAAGCGGAATATAGTCGCGCTGTGTGGGTCCGGTATAGAGCTGACGCGGACGACCGATTTTCTGGCCGGGATCACTAATCATTTCATTCCACTGTGCAACCCAACCAACCGTCCGGGCAAGTGCGAACAACGCAGTGAACATCGTCGTGGGGAATCCGATCGCCGAAAGAATGATACCCGAATAGAAATCGACATTCGGGAACAGCTTTTTTTCAATGAAGTAGGGATCGTTGAGCGCGATCTCTTCCAGCTGAAGTGCGGTTTCGAACAACGGATCGGTGACCTTGAGAGCATCGAACACTTCCCGCACAGTTTTCTGCATTACGGCCGCACGCGGATCGTAGTTCTTGTAGACGCGGTGCCCGAAGCCCATCAGGCGGAACGGATCATTCTTGTCCTTAGCGCGTTCGATGTAGTGCGGGATACGGTCGGGTGTTCCGATTTCACGAAGCATATTGAGCGCTGCTTCATTGGCACCCCCATGGGCCGGGCCCCAGAGGCAGGCAATACCTGCAGCAATGCACGCAAAGGGATTGGCGCCCGAAGAACCGGCAAGTCGCACGGTTGAGGTAGACGCGTTTTGTTCATGGTCGGCATGGAGGATGAATATCCGGTCCAGCGCCCGTTCCACCACCGGATTTACCTCGTAGGGTTCGGCGGGAACGCCAAATGTCATGCGAAGGAAATTGCCAGTGTAACTCAGTGAGTTGTCCGGATACACAAACGGCTGTCCGACGGAATATTTGTAAGCCATTGCAGCAATCGTCGGCATCTTGGCAATCAACCGGTGCGAACTGATCGTGCGATGCGAGGGGTCCGAGATATCTGTGCTGTCGTGGTAGAACGCCGACAACGCTCCGACAACGCCGCACATGATGGCCATTGGGTGCGCATCACGCCGGAAGCCGCGGTAGAAAGTCATCAGCTGTTCGTGCAGCATCGTGTGACGCGTGATGGTGTAGCTGAAATCGTCCAGCTCGTCCTTGCTCGGCAGTTCGCCGTTCAAGAGCAAATAGCTGACTTCCATGAAACTGGAATCTTCAGCCAGCTGCCCGATCGGATAGCCGCGGTGCAGAAGGACACCTTCATCGCCATCGATGTAGGTCAGCGCGCTTTCACAGCTGGCGGTCGAGGTGAAGCCAGGATCAAAAGTAAAGGCCCCGGTCTGCGCATAGAGTTTGCGGATATCGATCACGTCGGGGCCAGTGCTGCCTTCAAGCACGCTGTATTCCAGTGACTTGCCGCCGATTTCGAGTTTCGCCGTCTTGTCTGCCAAGATCTGTCTCCTGTTCAAATTTCCAGTCTCAATCCCAAGCTCTGCGCCGACTGCTAAGCAGCCTGCGCTTCGAGCCGGGCGAGCGCCTCGTCCCGTCCCAATAGGACCAGAACATCAAAGATACCGGGAGACGTTGTCGTCCCGGTCAGCGCCGCGCGCATCGGCTGCGCCAACTTGCCAAGTCCCAATCCCTGCTCCTCGGCGAGCGCCTTCGTAGTGGCTTCGAGTGCCTCGCTTGTCCAGTCGTTTTCGCCTGCAAGACGGTCATGAACCTTGCGCAAGATTTCACGCGCATTGCCTTCGAGTAGCTGCGCGGCTTTGTCGGTCATCGTCAAAGGCCGCGACGCAAACAAAAAGGCTGAACCTTCAACAATTTCGTCGATATTCTTGGCACGAACTTTCAATACCGGCATTGCTTGGGCGAGCAAAGCTTGATCCGCCGTCTCTCCGATCCGTTCTGCCACCAAAGCTGACAACCGCGCATCATCCGCTTCGCGCAGATAATGTCCATTCAGACTTTCCAGCTTCTTAATGTCGAACCGTGAAGGGCTCTTACCGACGCCAGCCAAATCGAAAAGGGTCACCGCTTCACCGCGGGTGATTTCTTCGCGATCGCCATAACCCCAGCCCAGTCGCAGCAGGTAGTTGAACAGCGCTTCTGGCAATATGCCGAAATCGTCACGATACGCCTCTACGCCCAAAGCGCCGTGCCGCTTCGAAAGTTTCGCCCCGTCCGATCCATGGATCAACGGAATGTGCGCATAGACGGGATCGGGCCAGTTCCCCTCGATTTCATTCATTGCACGGATAATCGGTATCTGTCGGAAGGCGTTGTTGAGGTGATCATCGCCGCGTATGACATGCGTTACACCCATATCATGATCGTCGACGACAACGGCAAGCATGTAAGTTGGCGTCCCGTCAGCGCGCAGAATGATGTAATCATCGATTTCCGCATTACGGACAGTAACGGCGCCCTGCACCTGATCGACGATCGTAGTCTCACCATCACTCGGCGTCTTCAACCGTACTGTAAATGGCAATCCTTCGGGCGCTTCGGAGGCGTCGCGGTCGCGCCAGCGGCCATCATAACGCATCGGTTGCTCGTTCGCACGCTGCGCTTCGCGCATAGCTTCGAGCTCTTCCGTGGTCGCAAAGCATTTGTATGCATGGCCGGCATCCAGAAGTTGCCGGGCAACCTCAGCGTGGCGCTCCGCACGGTCGGACTGAAATACTGGCGGTGCGTCATAATCAAGACCTAGCCAGTCCAGCCCCTCGATAATCGCATCAATGGCCGCCTGCGTCGAACGTTTTGCGTCTGTATCTTCAATCCGAAGAAGCGTTCTGCCTCCATGATGGCGCGCATAGAGCCAGTTGAACAACGCGGTACGGGCACCGCCGATATGCAGGAACCCGGTAGGCGAGGGCGCGAAGCGGGTTACGACTTCGCCGGGCGCGCGTCCATTGGGGGTGCTGCTTTCGCTTGCCATTATGTTTGACTTCCTGTTCACTTTGAGCGGCTTGGCGCGAGCTTTTATGGTGCCGGGCCGGTCGGGGGACAAGCCGATGCGCGATATGCCGATCATTCCGATGGGGGACGATGCAGACGGCTTTGCCGCCGCTGAGAAACCGACGCTGGGCCCTTGGCAAACACTTCGGGGCTTGTCCAGCAGACGCACACGTCTCTTAGATAGTGTAGATCGATTTTTGGATAATGCGGGATTTGACCGGGCACCATGGCTGGCCGTCATATTCGCGAGCGGGATTGTTACGTGGTTTGTGCTTCCTTATGCGTGGCAATGGTGTCTCGTTCTGGCGTTGACTGTCGGATCTGCATTTGCCGCAGCGGTCATCTGGAATCCTGATCATACGTTCTATGACACCAGAGTGAATGTGCGCTTGGCTGTGGTGGTTTGCAGCCTTGTGTTTGCCGCTGGAGTGGCGGCGATTTGGATCCGTTCATCAGTTGTCGGGGCAGAGCCCATTCCGGCACCGCAAGTCGCTTTGTTGGAAGGACGCATCCTTGCGCGAGAGGATCAACCTGCCGACAATCGCTTGCGCCTCACTTTGGCCGTTCGCCTCTCACAAGAAGCCGCAAACCACGGAGCGGCGCGCATGGTCAGGGTCAATGTCCCGATGGCGACATTTGGTGGACAGGGCGTGCCGCAAGGTTTGTCGGAGGGGGCGGTGGTTCGGCTTCGGGCAAGGCTTATGCCGCCTGCAAGCCCGATGCTTCCGGGAAGCTATGATTTTGCTCGTGCGGCCTGGTTCAAGGGACTTTCAGCCACTGGAACAATCGTCGGGCCCCTACAGGTGCTTCGGAACGCGAACGATCAGTCTGATATCGCAAGCCTTCAACGGCTGCTTTCTTCACATGTCCGCAACCGTGTCGAAGGTTCGCCGGGCGCCATCGCGGCTGCTTTTGCAAGCGGTGATCGGGGAGGCATCAAGGAGAGCGACGAATTAGCGATGCGTGATTCCGGGCTGACCCACCTGCTATCGATTAGCGGTTTGCATGTCAGTGCGGTGATTGCAGCAGCCTATTTTGTAACGTTGAAATTGCTTGCTCTATGGCCCGCTGTGGCGCTGCGTATGCGACTGCCCGTAGCATCGGCCACGATCGGCGCGCTTGCCGGGGTGGGTTATACGCTGCTGACTGGGGCAGAGGTGCCGACGGTGCGCAGCTGCGTAGCGGCCCTGCTTGTACTCGGTGCGCTTGCGCTTGGCCGAGAGGCGCTTTCGCTCCGAATGGTGGCGATCGCAGCAGGCTTTGTGCTTATGCTGTGGCCGGAAAGCGCAATCGGTCCCAGTTTTCAGATGAGTTTCGCGGCAGTTCTTGCCATCATAGCTCTGTCCAACAGCGCGCCAGTGCGTGCGTTTCTTACCCCCAGGGATGAACCTTCGCTGATGAAAGCGGCGCGGCGCGTAGTGATGCTGTTTGTGACCGGACTGGTGATCGAACTGGCCCTAATGCCAATCGTGCTGTTTCACTTCCACCGCGCCGGAATGTACGGCGCCTTAGCAAATGTCATTGCCATCCCTTTGGTTACCTTCGTTTCCATGCCAATGATTGCCGTGGGATTGCTTCTCGATATGCTCGGTCTTGGCGCGCCAGCCTGGTGGTTGGCCGCGCGTTCGCTTGATCTGTTGCTCGCGATTGCTCATTTCACAGCGGCGCTGAACGGCGCAGTTACGTTGATTCCGCAGATCAGCGGCTACACTGTAGGGATGTTTGCCTTAGGAGGCCTATGGTTGGCCTTGTGGCAAGGAAAGGTCAGGATCGCAGGCATCATGCCCGTCGCGCTTGCCATCGTGATGACCGCGATGACGCCGATACCCGACCTTTTGATCGCAGGTGACGGCAAGCATGTGGGCATCACGGTAAATGGTAGCGACGGATCGAGGCATCTGCTTTCCTTGCGAGACGGCCGTTCCACCTACACCCGCGATAACCTGATGGAGCTAGCGGGCGTTTCGGCAAAACCGATACCGCTTGCCAAATGGAATGGGGCCGAGTGCTCTTCAGCCTTCTGCACCGTCATAATCAACAGGGGCGCGAGAGACTGGGTGCTGCTGTTAGGGCGAGGCCGAAGCCAAGTTGAAGAGCGCGCTCTGGCGGCAGCATGTGCAAGGGCGGACGTTGTGGTGTCCGAACGATATCTACCGCGATCATGTCGTCCGCGTTGGCTCAAAGCCGACAAACGCTACCTTAGGATGAGCGGCGGATTGTCGATAAACCTTGCCCAAAAATACATCACTACGGTGGCCCAAAGTCAGGGCGATCATGGCTGGTGGAGGATCCCGTCTGATTTGAAAGATCGCAAATTCAAAGAATACCAAATTGCCACCAAGCTAAAACCATCGCGCGCAAGTTTACGTAAAAGGCAAAGATAGGTTCACACGACAGAGGCCGCCCGGACTATCCTGCCGAGCGGCCTCGAATTCAGCGGAGGATACCACACATCTGCAGGACTACGGGTTTCGGTTGTACCGCGCTAAAGCCGCGATCATTTAGTGATAGCGCCTCAGAAGACCAGCAAGCTTGCCTTGCACCTCGACTTCGTCTGGCCGATAAAACTGCGGATCATAGGTGGGGTTTGCGGGATCAAGTCGAACCTGCCCGCTTTCGCGATGCAGATATTTGAGCGTCGCTTCTTCACCGCGAACCAGCGCCACCACTATTTCGCCATTTCGAGCTGTATTGGTGCGACGAACAAGCGCAAAGTCACCATCAAAAATACCAGCTTCAACCATTGAATCGCCGGACACTTCAAGAGCATAATGCTCTCCTGGACCCAGCAAGGCCGCTGGCACCGGAAGTGTTGAATGCTCTTCAAACGCTTCAATGGGCGCGCCGGCGGCGATACGTCCATGCAAAGGCAGCTCAATCACATCATTTGAAGCAACAGCCTCTGCCACTCTTGGTGCGGGCGGAACCATTGGTACGACATTGTCAGCCAACGCCGACGGCGTGCGGGAGGGCGCCGAATTTTCCGGTTGACGGATCACTTCGAGCGCGCGCGCCCGATTGGGCAACCGCCTAAGAAAGCCGCGTTCTTCTAAAGCAGAAATCAGACGGTGGACGCCCGATTTGCTTTTCAGATCGAGCGCTTCTTTCATTTCTTCGAAACTTGGCGAAATCCCTGTTTCTTCCAGCCTTTGCTGAATAAAACGGATCAACTCGTGCTGTTTGGCTGTCAGCATGGATCAAATCTCCCTTGGTCGCATTCACGCCTGGTCAGAGACCGGACGCCAGTCCCACATGTGCTCCAAGAGGCACTGGCAGGTGATACTGCCATGTGCATTGCATGCACGCTGCGTCCGCCTTTAAGGTGAACGAACAAGGAACAATTAGGCAACCTTAAATTCACTGTCAAGCTGAAGGTAGGCTTCGGTCCGGGGTTTCAGCCATTTTGGAGATTAAATACCATAACTGGCTCACCACTTTGCAAAGCCGGGGCAAACGCGGCACGGTTAATCAAACAATTGGCTTGAGCCAAGGCGGACAACGCGCTGGAATCTTGAGAACCGGCCAAGCGCACGGTATTGCCTTCACGGACACCCCGAAGGAATTCGCGCCGGGAACCTGTGGCGGGCAGGTCTTCGCCGGTGAATGCCACTTCGGTTTTAGGAAAGGGAGCCGGATCGCCCTGGATCGCTTTGATCAGGGGTAGCGCAAAAAGGAAGGCCGTGACGAAGCTGGAAACCGGATTGCCAGGTAGGCCGAGCACCACCTGTCGTCCCCGTCCTCCCTGCCGGCTAGCGACGAGTAACGGTTTACCCGGCTTGATCGCGACTTTCCAGAAGGCGACTTGCGCACCTGCGGCCAACAGAGACGGTTGCACAAGATCATGATCTCCGACCGATGCACCCCCAGAGATTATCACAACATCGGCATCAGCTGATTGAGCAAATGCCGCACCCAGCGCCGATTGGTTATCGGGCACGGGACCAATGCGCGTAACGTCACAGCCCAACGGCGCAAGCATCGCGGCGATCATCGCACTATTGCTGGCAGGAACTTGATGCGGAAGGCACGTTGCAGGGTCTAAGGTCAACTCATCGCCGCTATCGATCACAGTCACGCGTGGCTTATGTGTGACCGGAATCTGCGAATGGCCCGCAGTTAAAGCAAGCGCGATGCGCCCCGCTGTCATCCGGGCGCCGCGCGTGAAGAGCACATCTCCGCTGCGAAAATCAAAACCGCACGGCCGGATATGCCGTCCGGGGGCCGGCGCCTGACGGGCGGACACACTATCATCAACGCGGACCGCGTCTTCCTGAAGGAGGACACTGATCGCGCCATCCGGTACGATCGCGCCCGTTGAAATCCGGACACATTGATCGTTGCGGAGCGCACCAGTGAACGGCGCACCGGCCCGGCTTTCACCAACCAGCGACCAAGGGCCCTGACCGGCCGAAAGTGCATAACCATCCATTGCCGACAAATCGGCTGATGGCTGTGTGCGCAGTGCAATGACTGTCTCCGACACAACACGGCCAAGAGAAGTCTCGGTCGGGACACATTCAGTCGAGAATGCCGGGCTAAGAGCCAAAAGCTTGGTTTGAGCTTCTTCGAGGCTTAGGGGGGCTTTCAAAGGGAAGCGACCCAGTCGCCCGATTTCCCTCCGGATTTGGAAATCAGGCGAACGTCACCGATCACCATGCCCTTGTCCAAGGCCTTTGCCATGTCGTAAATTGTGAGAAGGGCAACCGAAACAGCAGTCATCGCCTCCATTTCCACGCCAGTGCGGCCTGTTAAAGATGCACAGGCCGTAACCTTGATACAGTCTGTTTCAAAATCAAATTCCACTGTGACTGCCTCAAGTGACAGAGGATGACACATCGGAATAAGGTCACCCGTGCGCTTCGCTGCCATGATACCCGCTATACGCGCTGCGCCAAGAACGTCCCCCTTGGGAGCATTGCCTGCCCGCACGGCTTCAAGCACTTGGGCGGACATTGTGATACGACCGGAGGCCAAGGCGCTTCGCAGCGTTTCTGGCTTCCCGCTCACATCAACCATGCGAGCGGCCCCGTGATCATCCAGATGGGTCAGCCAGGTCATTCCGCGTTTTCGGTCCCGAGAAGCAATCTGGTGGCATTCATTATGTCATCGGCCCGCATCAGACTTTCGCCGACAAGAAACGTCCGCACACCGACCCTTTCTAATCGGGCGATGTCAGCGTGGGTGCTGATCCCGCTTTCGCCAACTAGCAAGGTTCCATCCGGCGCAAGGGGGGCGAGACGTTCGGTGACATCGAGACTGGTCATGAAGGTTTTGAGGTCGCGGTTGTTTACTCCAATCAGGCGCGATTTAAGATGCTTCGCCGCCCGTTGCATCTCGATTTCATCATGAACTTCAACAAGGACGTCCATGCCCAAGTCAATTGCTGCCGCTTCGATTTCAGCCATCAGGCCGTTTTCAAGCGCGGCGACGATGATCAGGATGGCGTCGGCGCCGATAGCCCGCGCTTCTAGGCATTGCCAAGGGTCGACCATGAAATCCTTGCGCAGCACGGGAATTGTACAAGCGGCGCGGGCGGCAATCAGATAATCCTCATGCCCCTGAAAATACGGTGCATCAGTAAGCACCGAAAGACAGGTCGCGCCGCCGGCTGAATAGGCTGCTGCATGCTCTGCCGGCCGAAAATCCGGGCGAATGAGACCCTTCGATGGACTGGACTTTTTGATCTCTGCGATTAGCGCATATCCGTGCTGTGCTTGCGTGCGCAAAGCGGCTTCAAAGCCTCGGGGTACGGACTGCGTGCGTGCCGCAAGATAGAGTTGCGATTCGCTGATCGCCTGTTTGCGAGCAGTCACAACGTCACGCTTGGCAGCGCAGATTTCTTCAAGCTTGTTCATCGTGTCATTTCGCCATTGCAATCCAACGTTCGAGCAGGTGGAGCGCACGTCCGGAATCGAGCGCCTCTCCTGCCAGTTGCGCGCGCGCCCACCAGTCATCGCCGCGTCCGGCAACTGTCAGCGCGCCAGCGGCATTGAACAGGACCGCATCGCGATAGGGGCCTTGTGCACCTTCCAACAAAGCCTTCAATGCGGCTGCATTGTATGGCGCGTCGTCGCCCCGGATTGCATCGATCGGCGACCGGGGCAACCCTGCAACGTCTGCGTCGAGCCGCTCCATCGTGAAACGATGACCGGTTACGACTGCGACCTCGTTGCCGCCTGCCAAGCTCAATTCATCAAGACCTTCGTCGCCCGAAACGATCAACGATCTTCCCGTGCCTAGCCGTGCCATTGCTCCTGCATAGATAGGCACATAGGCCGGACGTGCGATCCCGATCAGCTGATTTTGGACTTTGGCCGGATTGGATAGCGGTCCCATCAAGTTAAAGATGGTGCGCTTGCCAATTCTCAGCCGAATTGGTTGAATACGCGCCATCGCAGGATGATGGTTTCTGGCGAAAAGAAAGCAGATCCCAAGTTCCGCCAATGTCTTTTCTGCCGTTTTGCCCGCTGCATCCATATCAAGGCCCAAGGCCTCCAACGTATCAGCCGCGCCTGCCTTGGAACTGGCGGCGCGGTTCCCGTGTTTGGCGACCGGGACGCCGCAAGCGGCAACCACCAGACTGACTGCGGTGGAGACATTGAGTGTGTGGTGCCCGTCGCCTCCGGTGCCGCAAACATCGATGGCACCTTCTGGCGCATCAATCGGAATGAGTCGCGCCCTGAGCGCTCGTGCTGCACCTGCAATTTCGTCCGCTGTCTCGCCGCGCAGCGAAAGATCGACTAGAAATTTCTCGATTTCCGTCTCTGATGGCTGTCCATCGAGAAGGACGCCAAACGCAACTTCGGCGTCTGCTTCGGACAGCGGCGCGGAAACATCGGGAAGTTGGCTCATATGCGGAGCCTTTCTGGCATTGAAGCTTTCAAGCCGCACAGGCTTACAAAATTTGCGAGCAGGGCGTGACCGTTCTCGGTCGCGATGCTTTCCGGATGGAACTGCACCGAATGGATCGGAAGATCGCGGTGGCGGAAGCCCATGACGGACGCATAGTCGGCGCCGGGAGTTTCTGCGTGGGCGTTGGCTATCAAATCGTTCGGCACGTCGACCACCTCAAGGCTGTGATACCTCGTGGCAACGAAGGGCGAGGGGATCCCTTCGAACACCCCCGTGCTGTCGTGGATCACAGGAGAGGTCTTGCCATGCATCAAGCCGCCGCGCTGCACAGTGCCGCCAAAGTGCTGCCCGATGGCCTGGTGGCCCAAGCACACGCCCATTAATGGCAAATGAGCATCGGCGCAGGCTGCCACCAGATCGAGGCTGATCCCGGCGTCATTGGGCGTACAAGGGCCGGGTGAGATCAGAAAGCCCACGGCGTTTGTTCGCAGAGCTTCCGTAGCGGTCAGCGCGTCGTTGCGTTCGACACGCACGGCAACCCCCAATTCCATCAGGTAATGAACAAGATTGAACGTGAAGCTATCGTAATTGTCGATGACCAGAATATGGGGCGTGGGTGTCATTCGCTTGCTGCTTTCTTGCGCTTTGTCACCACAATGATGGGGCCGATCCGTTTGTTGTCGAGCCGCTGGTTTGCGGGATCCCATAGGCTGGATATCTGCCCATCAAGATACAGCGCGGTACTCACCTTCACTTCGTCGTGGAAATATCTGGCTAATTGTCCGAAGCTGACCGGTGCTTCAGATATCACGAAATGCGCCTTGCCGGCGCTGTCCACGCCCACGCCGTTCCGGATAGCCTTTGATGGACCATCATTCTGAATATTGGGGTGCAACTTTCCATCAATCAGAAGCAAGGGGCCTGATTGCGTGCCAAATTCAGGTCGGTCGCCAATCGTCTTAAAGAACGTATTGCTACCCAGCACGCGCCATTTGCTTCCTGTGCCGAAGAAGACGCCGTTGGGCTTCATGTAGAAATTGCCCTCACCGCCGTTGCGATCGAGTTCGGAAAAGCGATTTCCGTTCTCGACATAATAGCCGATCGGTTTCAGATCATCGCCGTACATCCCACCATTCACAGCAAAGGCGATTGCGTCAGGGTCCACATTGTCGGCAAATGCCTTCATCGAACCAAACGGCTTCTTGTCCGCCGCAAGATTTACCATGCCGATATGATGGTCGTTAGGGTCTGCGACGCAGTGTGTCAGAGGAACCTGCTCAAAGTTAACGCTGCGGCAGGCTGATGGCCCTGACATCGGCATCTTGGCAGTTGCTTGCGAGGGGGCATCGGAGTTGGGCGAACCGTCAAGGTTCACTGTCACCACCGCATCACCTGATGGCGCATCGGAGCAATTGGTGAGCGCTACCATCGCAAAGGCAGCGAAAAATACCCGGTACTTCACTGCCCGTATCCTGGCTCGTTCGCGACACGAACAGCTTCGCGTGCAGCAGCAATCAGCGCGCCCGATTTTGCGCGGCATTCGGATAATTCATATTCGGGGTCGCTGTCTGCCACGATCCCCGCGCCAGCTTGCACGTGCATGATGCCGTCTTTCACAACGGCGGTGCGCAGAACAATACAAGAATCCAGACTGCCATCAGGTGCGAAATAGCCCACTCCTCCTGCATAAGCGCCGCGGGTTTCAGGTTCGAGCGCAGCGATGATCTCGCAGGCGCGGATCTTGGGAGCCCCCGATACGGTACCGGCGGGGAAGCCTGCGAACAGTGCATCAAGTGCATCCTTATCATCAGCGAGATCGCCTATGACATTGCTGACGATATGCATCACATGGCTGTAGCGTTCGATCGTGAAGCTGTCGGTAACGGTAACGCTGCCTGCCGCGGCCACCCGCCCGACATCATTGCGCCCCAGATCGAGCAACATCAAATGCTCGGCGCGTTCTTTGGGATCAGCCAGAAGGCTTTCTTCCTGCGCTCGGTCTTCAATCCGCGATTGCCCCCGCGGGCGGGTGCCGGCGATGGGGCGGATTGTCACCTCGTTCGCGCCAGCATCGTTGGGACGCACGCGCACCAATATCTCGGGACTCGAACCCACCAGCGCAAAGCCTGGAAAATCAAGAAAATAGAGGAATGGCGATGGATTGACACGCCGCAGCGCACGATAAAGGTCCAGCGGCGGCAGAGGGAAGGGGCAGGTAAAACGTTGGGCCAGCACGACTTGAAAAATATCACCTGCGAGAATGTAGTCCTTGGCTTTTAGCGCCATGGATTTGTAATCCTCGGCGGCGATCACCGGAACCAGATCGGGCGGAATTTCAGGCACCGCTTGATTGGCGCGGGCAGGGATCGCCTGCTCCAGTTTGCTCAGGGTTGCATCAATACGATCCCCTGCCTGCGCAACTGCTGCAACGGGATTATCGGCCTTCCATATTGGCGCAATCGCAAAGAGCGCGTTTGTCAGGCCGTCAAACACGAGGATAATCGTGGGGCGCACGAACAACATGTCCGGAAGGTCCAGCGCGCTTTCGGTCGCACGCGGCAGTGTTTCGACCAGACCAATCGTTTCGTAGCCAAGATAGCCAACGAGGCAGGCCAGCGCTGGCGGTAGCCCTTCGGGCATGGGGTCAATCCGACAGGCTGCGGCCAAACCTCGCAATTCTGCTAATACATCACCCGAGCACGGCGCGAATGCTTCGCGGTTCAGCGGCCAATTGCGGTTGATTTCGGATCGTGTTCCTTTCGATCGAAACACCAGATCGGGATCGAGCCCAAGCAGACTGTACCGCCCGCGAACTTCTCCCCCTTCAACTGATTCGAGCAGAAAGTCGCCGCGGCCCGGTACGATGAGCCGCCGGGCCGCGCCGACAGGCGTGTCGCTGTCAGCTATGATGCGACGCCATACCAAAGCGGCCCGCCCTTCTGCGAGCATAGCTGCCGCGTTGGCGGCATTTTCAGGTAGGCCCATTGCGGCGCCGGGAAGCGTGTCATTCACCTTATCAAGCCTGCAGTTTACTGTTCACCCACGAGCCGCCCGCGCACTGCTTCGATCGCGTTGTCGTTCCGTGTAACGCCAAGCGAGTTACGCATCGCCGCGGCAGCCTGTTGGCGATATTCTTCGCTCAGGGCGGCACCGAGCTGCTGCTGAGTTTGCGAAACCAGGTTTGGCTCGCTTTCAAGAGGTAGCGTGCTGATGTCGTCGAGCGCGACAACATACCATCCCAATCCGCGGGGGCCTTCAAGCGACTTTACAGTGCCCTCTGCCATGCTGAACATAAGCACCAGTGGTGGAGCAATACGGCCACGCTGCCGTTCCAACAATTCGCGGCGCTCTAGGTCAATGGTCTCGCGTTCAAAACCGGCCTTATTTTCGGCGGCCATCGCGGCGGCAAGCGGTGTTCCGGCGCGTACCTTTGCGATAATCCGTTCAGCTGCCTGCTTGGCAAGGACCGCCCCTTGGCTGCGCTTCCAGCCCGCCAATACCGCCTCACGCACCTCTGCGAGCGGGGGCGCGCTGGCTTCATCTATGCGCCCGACTTCGTAAATCACGAACTGCTGGCCGGGTACGATTTCGGCCAGCTGGGGTTCGCTTTCATCCATTTGGAAGGCATTCGATAGAACAGGAGCAAGCTGCGGAACGATCTGTACCTGCGGCTGCCCAAATGCCCTTCCATCAGCTAGCAGCGAAGGGGTTGTTTCAACCTTCAATCCATAGGCGGCTGCGACTTCGCCAAGTGCTGTACCGCTGTCGATTTCGCTCTCAATTTCAGATGTCCGGTCGGCAACTGCTGCGGCTCGTTTTTCATCAGTCAGATTACGGGTAATTTCCGCGGTTGCATCGGCCAGCGTCCGTGCAGCAGTGCGTTCGATGGTGTCAACTCGCGCCACATACCATCCGAGCGTTCCTTGCGCCGGTTCGACAACTTCACCTTGCGACGCCCTGAACGCGTTCTGCGCAAACGCGAAGCTAGTCGCTCCAGCCATGGCTTCGCGGTCGCGAGCTTCAGATTTTGAAGCGGTGAAGTTTGATTCTCGGGCAACCGATTCGAGCGATGCTCCGGCCCGGATACGGGCGGCGAGTGCTTTGGCAGCGTCTTCTGTGGGAACCACGAAGCTGGTGACTACCCGGCGTTCGCTTGCGCCATAGCGTGCGGCATCGCGCTTGTAACGCTCAGCGATTTCTGCGGCCGATGGCGTAGCATCAACTTTCAGCGTGTCCGAACCAAACACCGCAAAGCGCAACGTGCGCCGTTCGGGCCGGATAAATTGTGCCCGGTTGTCCTGATACCAGGCGTTAAGCTGTTGATCGGACGGGGTGCCTGCCGGGGCGAAGGCAAGGCTCGGGATCAGGGCGATCTCGCCCTTACGCTTTTCGAGGACGAGCGCCGCGTATTGGCGCGCTACCTTCTGCGGCAGTCGCGGCGCGGCCACTGCGGACCGCAAAAGCTGCTGCTGGATAAGATCGACCTGCAGATCCCGACGGAACGTGGCATCGGTCAGACCGCGGGACCGCAGCGCTCCGATATAAGCCTGTTCGTTGAATTGGCCGGTAAGGCCCTGGAACGCAGGAATCTTGAGAATTTCGCTGTTCACCAGATTTTCGCCAGCGCGCAGCCCATAGTCCTTGCCGTATTCACCCACCGCAAACCGGTCGATCAACTGATCGATCACGGCGTCAAATCCACCTTCAGTCACAAATTCAGGCATCGTGATTGTCGGGCTCTGTTCACGAACCTGTTGCAGGGCATTATTGGTCGCAACCGTCAGGTCCGACACAGGAATACCCTCGTCCCCCACGACCGCAATCCGATCACCATTCCCGAGCCCACCTAGCGTCGTGCCGGTAAGGTCGGACGCGATAAAGGCGAGGGCTATAAGAGCCAAAAAGGCAAGAAAGATCGGGAGGCCGATTTTCGACTGAAAAAAGCGGCGGAAAAACGAAAGCATAGCGTAATTGACCCATCCGAAACTGGCTGATGGCAAGACGCGAACGTCTTTTGCGCACATCGCAATGGCATACGATGCTTGCGCGCTGTAGAGGCCCTGCGACCGCGCGGCAACAGGTTCGCGAGCGTTTTGACTAGTACGTCGGCCTCGGCTAGCGAACGCGGCCCGTGCGCACTACATCGCTTACAGAATCATGGCCCGATCCGGGTTATCCCTCTCAAATATAAAAAATGCAGGACACATCATGACCCGCCGACCCTACATCGTCGGAAACTGGAAGATGCACGGAACGCGTGCGATGCTTTCTGAAGCGCGCGCCATTGACCGTGCTGCGCAGCGTCACATGAAGGTCGAAGTGGCTTTGGCGCCACCCTATACCTTGATCCATCCGATTCATCGCGAAGCGGAACAGATCGGTGTAGGCGCACAAGACTGTCACCACGCCGAAGGCGGTGCGCATACCGGCGATATCTCGGCGGCGATGATTGCCGATGCTGGTGCAAAGTTCGTAATCCTTGGACATTCCGAACGTCGAACCGCGCATGGGGAAACCGATTCGCGTGTACAGGCAAAGGCCGAAAGCGCCCTGGCGGCCGGGCTTCGCATTATAATGTGTTGCGGTGAAAGTGCCGAAACGCGCGAATCAGGCAATGCTGTAGCTTTTGTCAAAGCACAGCTTCGTGGTTCGCTTCCAGCGTTTGAACAGCTTCTTGGCGAACTCGGTGACAGGCTCACTGTCGCCTATGAACCAATCTGGGCGATCGGAACCGGTACCGCCGCAACGACCGATGATATTGCCGAAATGCATGCGGCAATCCGTTCTTTGCTGGTCGAACTCTACGGCGAAGAACAGGGCAATGATGTCCGTATAATTTATGGCGGCTCCGTAAAGCCAGAAAATGCCACGGCAATCTTTGCTGTGCCCAATGTTGGCGGCGCCCTTGTAGGTGGAGCCAGTCTGACAGCGGATACCTTCATGGGCATAGCACTTGCCGCGAGTGAACCATTCGACGTCTGATCGCGATCAGCTTGCTCTGCGCGGCGGGCTTGCCCGGGGGGCTTGCTGCGCCTACATGGCGCGCAATATATTTAACCGGGCTATCTTTGCCCACGGCCACGAGATCACTTCATGTCCCTGTTTCTGTTCCTCACCGTAATTCAGGCCCTCGTGGCGGCGGCACTGGTTGCTGTCGTTTTGATGCAGCGATCTGAGGGCGGTGGCCTAGGCATCGGATCGAGCCCCGGCGGGGCTTTCGGCGCGCGAGGGGCGGCTGATTTTCTCACCCGTTCAACTAAGTGGCTGGCGGTAGCATTCGTCGCGCTTTCCATTGTGCTCGCAGCACTTGCAGTTCGCGAAAGCCGAGTGGGCGGGGTGACAACGACCTTGGACCGCAGCGTTCCAGCAGCAGTCCCGGCACCGAATGATCTCTTGGCTGACCCGGTTCCCTCGCCGATAGAAGCAAATCCTGCTCCTTCGGAACCGGCAATTCCCACTGGTGACGTCGCGCAGTAATATTACGTGCGGACGGGCCAAGGCAGTCCTTCGCACGCTATAGAACAACGGCATTGTGAATGGGGCGCAAAAGCGTCTGCATTTTGCTTGCCTTGAATCCCACCTGTTGCTTAAGGCCCGTATCCCATGGCGCGGTACATTTTCATCACCGGCGGCGTGGTCTCCTCGCTCGGAAAAGGTCTCATGGCAGCCTCGTTGGCGGCCCTTCTCCAGGCGCGTGGCTACAAGGTCCGCATTCGTAAGTTCGACCCCTATCTCAATGTTGATCCGGGCACGATGAGCCCGTATCAGCACGGGGAAGTGTATGTGACTGATGACGGAGCAGAAACTGACCTCGATCTTGGGCATTATGAACGTTTTACTGGGGTTTCCGCACGTCAAAGCGACAATATCACCAGCGGCCGCGTCTATCGCGATATCATTGCCCGCGAACGGCGCGGCGACTATCTGGGTGCTACAGTACAGGTGATCCCGCACGTCACCGACGAAATCAAAGCCTTTGCGCTTGCCGATCAAGATGATCTCGATTTCATTCTGTGCGAAATTGGCGGCACGGTGGGCGATATCGAATCGCTTCCTTTCATGGAGGCGATACGTCAGCTTCGAAACGAGCTCGAACCACTGCAGACATTGTCGGTCCACGTTACACTCGTTCCGTATATAAAGGCTGCTGGCGAGCTCAAGACCAAGCCGACGCAGCATTCTGTTCGAGAACTGGCTAGCCTTGGTATTAAGCCGGACATTCTTTTGTGCCGTGCCGAACACCCAATACCGGAAAGTGATCGGCGGAAAATTGCCCAATTCTGCAATGTGCGGAACGAGGCGGTCATCCAGGCTTTGGACGCACCGTCAATCTATTCCGTGCCGCAGCAATATCATGCTGAGGGGCTTGATGCTGAAGTACTGCGCTCGTTCGGGATCACAGATGCGCCTCAGCCCGACTTGTCGGCTTGGGAAGATGTTACGGATCGGCATTTCAATCCTGAAGGCGAAGTGACCATAGGCGTTGTCGGCAAATATGTCGGCCTTCAAGACGCTTACAAAAGCCTTAACGAAGCGCTTGTCCACGGCGGTTTGGCGAACCGGGCCAAGGTCAACATCAAATGGATCGATGCCGAAATTTTCGAAGGTGACGATGATTCCCAAATCATCGCTGCTCTTGAGCCCATGCACGGCATTTTGGTTCCAGGCGGGTTTGGAACCCGAGGGTCCGAAGGAAAGATTTCCGCTGTGCGTTTTGCGAGGGAACGAAACATCCCATTTTTCGGCATCTGTCTTGGGATGCAAATGGCCTGCATCGAAGGGGCCCGTGCAGCCGGTTTTGATCAAGCGTCGTCGACAGAGTTCGGGCCAACGCAAACCCCTGTCGTTGGGATCATCACCGAATGGATGAGCAAGGAAGGGTTACAGGAACGAGCCGAAGACGGCGACCTGGGCGGCACTATGCGGCTTGGCGCCTATCCTGCCAAGCTTAGCCCAAACAGCCATACATCAAGGATCTATGGCGGGGCTGAACAAATTTTTGAGCGTCATCGCCACCGATATGAAGTGAACAGTGCGTTTATCGAGCCCCTTGAAAAACAGGGTCTCATTTTCGCAGGCATGTCGCCCGACGGCCTGTTGCCGGAAATCGTGGAGCGGCCAGATCATCCGTGGTTTGTCGGTGTTCAGTTCCATCCGGAGCTAAAGTCGCGCCCATTCGATCCGCATCCGCTGTTTGCTGGCTTCATCGCTGCAGCGCTTGAGCAATCGCGACTCGTTTAAAAGATTGGCAAACGGGATCCTTGGCAAGCCTTGTCAAGATCCATTTGCCGATCAACGCGCCTTAAATTGGATTCACGGCATACATTGTTTCTCAAATTCCTCGAATGTGTGTCGGATCCTTACAAGTAGAATAGTTTCGCCTTGCGTCTTGTTGCAATTACGCATTAGACGGGAGCCGCTTTTCACTCTTTTATAGCGATCACCACCTTAGATCGAAACGGTCGCTTCTAATGGCTTCAAATAACTTGTGACGCTGGTAGACGTCACCTCTAGACAGGCTTGTTTGGAATTGTCCGTCTTCTGCGACCCGGACGGACAGGTTCAAACGAGGCAGCGCAAGCTGCGGGGGCGAGCCGAAAGGCCCGCCCCCTTTTCATTCGCCAACTTCAGATAGCTTGTATCAAGCTGCGTTCGCGGATCCGTCGGCGTCAATTGCCGGTACAGCGGTAAGATTGACCGAACCGCCGATCGCAATTTTGCGGGGCTTCATAGCGTCGGGCACCTCTCGGACCAGATCGATAATCAACAGACCGTCTGCCAAGTCTGCACGCTCTACTCGGACGAAATCAGCCAGCTCGAAGCGACGTTCAAAGCCTCGGTTGGCTATACCGACATGAATCAGTTCGGAGCCGTCCTCGGCTTCGTCGCGTTTGCGCCCTTGAACCACAAGCAAGTTTTGCTGCGCTGTAATTTCGATGTCGCCAGCGCGGAAACCTGCGATCGCAAGCGTGATCCGGTAATTATCCTCGCCGCGCCTCGAAATATTGAAAGGCGGGTAATTATCCCCGGCATTAATACGAGCCTGGCTTTCGAGCAGATCGAACAGACGGTCAAAGCCCACCGTCGAGCGGCGATAGGGGGTAAAATCAAAACGTGACATGGTGCAAATCCTCTATTGAGCAATTTGAGTTCGTGGCGGGCCTACAGGTTGCAGCACCCGCTAAATCGTTCCCTCGTTCCCCAAAGCTGGCGAAACGCGGCAACAACGCCTATCTGGTTCGCCCACCCTTGCTTTCAAGACCATCATACACGAGGCGCAAATGGCCGGCCCAAAGATCGACATATATACCAAGTTCGGGTGCCCTTACTGCGTGCGGGCGAAGCGGTTGCTCGCGCAGAAGGGCGCTGATTTTACCGAGCACGACATAACGATGGGCGGCCCCGCGCGTAACGAAATGCGAGATAGGGCGCCAAATGCGATGACAGTTCCGCAAATTTTCATCGGTGATACGCATGTCGGCGGTTCTGACGAGCTTGCCGCGCTTGAGGCCGAAGGCAAGCTTGACCCTTTGTTGGCGGGTTGATGACGAAGATTGCAATCCTTCAGATGTGTTCCGGCATCGATCCGGAGCGCAATTATAATGAAATTCGCTCAGCAATCTTTGCAGCGCGTGATGGGGGGGCGGAGATGCTTTTCACCCCCGAAATGTCGCTGTTGCTGGATCGCGATCGCGTCCGCGCTGGCACCAACATCGTGCGACAGGAACATTCTCGCTTCGTTGCGATGTTCAGCCGCCTGGCTGAAGAATCCGGGGTCATGCTCGCGCTCGGTTCCATGGCGGTTGCCGTCGCGGGAGGGCGGAACGCGAACCGTTCGATGGTTTTCTCTGCGAACGGCAATTCGACTGTGACATATGACAAAATGCATATGTTCGACGTCGAACTTGCGACGGGCGAGACGTGGAGAGAGAGTGCGGCTTATCAGCCAGGCAACGAGGTCGTTACGCTGGATGATACACCTGTTGGCAGGCTTGGACTGGCTGTCTGTTACGATCTGCGTTTTCCGGCGCTATTTGGCGAGTTGGGCGACCGGCGGTGCGATGCAATCGCTGTACCGGCCGCGTTTACCCGGCATACAGGGGACGCACATTGGCATGTGCTCCTACGCGCGCGGGCGATCGAGGCCAGTGCTTTCATCATAGCAGCCGCTCAGGTCGGCAAGCATGAGGACGGGCGAGAGACCTACGGTCACAGCCTTGTCGTTGACCCTTGGGGCGAATTATTGCTCGATATGGGTTCAGACGGACCCGGTCTTGCGTTTTGTGACATTGATCTTTCGCGCATTTCAGAGGTACGCGCACAGGT
Organism: Erythrobacter sp. R86502; assembly: GCF_042466465.1. Lineage (NCBI taxonomy): Bacteria > Pseudomonadati > Pseudomonadota > Alphaproteobacteria > Sphingomonadales > Erythrobacteraceae > Erythrobacter > Erythrobacter sp. R86502. The sequence goes on from NZ_JAXHCJ010000001.1 coordinate 871,318, forward strand.
GCCGGCGCTGGCGAACCGGCGCTCTGTTACTGCCGTCTAACTTGATATGATCGTATACGACCTTTCCTGCAGCAAAGGCCACCGCTTCGAAGGGTGGTTTGCATCTTCCACGGACTTTGAAAACCAGCGTCACGGCGGCCTGCTATCCTGTCCCTCGTGCGGTTCGGTTGGGATAAGCAAGGCGCCAATGGCCCCGTCTGTCCCGGCAAAAACCAATATGCGGCAGGGCCGGCCTGATATGAGTGAGGCAGCCGCGTCGCTCACCAACCAATCAGTGCCGCCAGATTTGCAAAAGGCTTGGGCCGCGCTTGCCACGGCACAGGCTGAGGCACTCAAGGGTTCGCAATGGGTCGGAAGAAATTTTGCCGAAGAAGCTCGGAAAATGCATTACGGCGAACGGGAGGACGCGCTTATCCACGGCCAGGCAAGTCTTGAGGAAGCCAAAACGCTCATTGAAGAAGGGGTGCCGATCGCGCCCATACTGCTGCCTGTGGCTCCACCAGAAAAGTTGAATTGAAAGGCACCGCGTCCCTGCTAAGACACGCATCGGGACCCCGTAGCTCAGCCGGATAGAGCACCAGATTCCTAATCTGGGGGCCGCGCGTTCGAATCGCGCCGGGGTCACCATCCTTGCGGTGTGAAAAAGAAAATGCGCTCGGTCCTACCGGGGCGGCGGGGAATAATCCGCCGTTCGGTATCTGGCCGAAGCGGACTTCACCTTTTGGCTTAATTATCAAAGCTTAAAAAATGGCAGAGCGTTACAGTCGTTTTGTCAGAATGATTGGACGGGTGGCGATTTATTCCAGCGCCGTTCACTGTGAAGTGATAAAGCCAAGACGCCACACGACATCACCACCATCAGCGTGCAGGTGCCAGCCCATCCGCCGTATTCGTAGACAGACGTACCTAATCCGCTCCCGATGGCTCCACCGATAAACATCACCACGATGTATGATGTGGTCAATCTTGTGCGGATATCCGGAGCCAGAATGAACATGGTCATTCGTCCCGTTACATCGATACTCGGCCCGACCATATTCACGATCAACAGCGGTATAATCACGGTCCAGACGTTGAAACCAAGGGGGTAAAACAGCGCAATCCCAACGATCTGAACAGACGCAGCCGTAAGCCTGGCCTTACGAGGTCCGACCCTGTCAGCCCAACGCCCGAGCCTTGGGGTTGTAACCAGGCTGACAGCGGCAACGCCAGCCAGATAGCCGACATCGTCTGTCCCGTATCCCATCTCAGGACTGGTCAGATGGAGCGCAAGACCAAGCCAGCTGGCGGTGAAGATTGCAAAGTTCAACCCTTGGATCGCCGCTGAAATCCGCACGTCAGGATGTTTGGCGGCTAGAGTGAAAACCGATTTTATAACGCTCATGTATCGTGCGTCTGACTGTTTAGCAGGAGTTGGTTCGCTCCGCAGGGCGAACGGCAAAAGTGCGGTTACCGCAACCATCAGGCCCAGCGCACCGACATAGACGGTATGCCAATCGGCGTATTCCGCGATAATGCCTGCGCCTACCCGGGCCACCAGAATGCCGAAAATAACCGCCGTAGTGAGCTGTGCTGTGACCACTCCAAGACGTTCAGGGGCTACGCGTTTGGAGGCAAAAGCAGGGATCAGGTAGGGTGCGATCGTGACAAACCCGAGCATTGTTGATGCAGTTGTAAAGAGGACTAGATTATTTGCGAAAACCATACCGGCAAGGCAAAGGGTCTGCGCTGAAACAAAGACAAGGCACAATTTACGGTTAGAGTAAAAGTCGCCAAGAGGCAGCAACAGCAAGATGCCAACCGCAAGCGCCAACTGATTAAACGCAGGCACAAGGCCAATTTCTGCTTCGCCGACGCCGAAAGCTGCCGCGACTTCTCCGATAATGGGATGAATATAATAGGCGTTGGCAGTAACTACCGCTATGGTCAGAGCCAATGCGCGTTCCTGAGTTCGGCTAAGAAACACAGGCGATGTTGAAACGGTTGCGGCATGGCTCATGATGCCAGCGCGTAGCAGAACGCATTGCAAATGCCATGGGACGAAATTTTGCCTCCTTTCGTTCCAATTGTCGCTGTGGACTCGATCGGCTTTAGGATGCACTTCGGTGTGGCTGAGCAACAGGAGAACGCTTGCCGATGCCGCTTCAAGAGTCTGAAGAACTTGCCGAAATACGCCGTGCGGTCCGCAATCTTTGCGAACGATTTCCCGGCGAGTACTGGCGCGGTAAGGACGCTGTAAGAGCTTATCCGTCAGAATTCGTTGATGAACTTACGCAGGCCGGGTTTCTTGCGGCGCTTATTCCGATCGAACACGGTGGCAGTGGCCTCAGCCTGCAGCAGGCGTGTGTCATAATGGAAGAAATACAAGCGTCTGGATGCAACGGATCCTCCGCCCATGCGCAGATGTACATCATGAACACCCTTCTGCGTCACGGAAGTGAGGCGCAACGATCGCATTATCTTCCGTTGATTGCCAGCGGAGCGATGCGGTTGCAGGCATTTGGCGTGTCGGAACCTACCAGCGGAACAGACACGCTCAGCCTGAAAACCCGGGCTGTCCTTGATGGGGACGAATATGTCATCACTGGTCAAAAAGTCTGGACAAGCCGGGCCGAGCATTCCGATCTCATGCTGCTTCTGGCGCGAACCACACCGCGGGAGGAAGCTGCGAGCAAGACCGAAGGACTTTCAATTTTTCTCGTCGAGATGAAGGCAGCGCTTCAGAACGGCATGCACATAAAACCGATCCGCACGATGATGAACCATTCTTCGTGCGAAGTTTTCTTCGATGATCTGCGTATCCCCGCATCGGCCTTGATCGGAGAGGAAGGCAGGGGCTTCCGCTATATTTTATCCGGGATGAATGCCGAGCGAATTCTGATTGCGGCAGAATGTATCGGAGATGCCAAATGGTTTATCGAGAAGGCGAGCGTGTACGCGAAGGATCGCAACGTATTTTCTCGGCCGATTGGACAAAACCAAGGCGTCCAATTCCCCATCGCGCGATGTTACGCGCAAATGCGCGCCGCTGAACTGATGGTGCGGTATGCTGCGCAAACCTACGATGAAGGCGGAAACCCGGGAGAAGAAGCCAATATGGCAAAACTGCTCGCCTCAGAGGCCAGCTGGGCGGCGGCCGATATGTGCGTGCAAACATTCGGAGGGTTCGGATTTGCAGAAGAATACGATGTCGAACGCAAGTTTCGCGAAGCACGGCTTTACACCGTTGCGCCTATATCGACCAATCTCATTCTCTCCTATCTGGCCGAGCACGTTTTGGGTCTGCCACGCAGCTATTAGACAAACATTTTGCGCGCTATTTTTCGCAAACGCGCGCAATAGTCTTGCAGACACAAGGCAAGTATGATTCTGTCATCCTTAACGAACGAGGGATCATTCGCGTCATGCGCAAATCAGGACCGGATAGCAGGATAAAGCAACTGGGAGCTCTTGGGCTTCTCCTGTTGATGACTGGTGCTGCGGTTGCAGGCCCGACCGGCCTATTGGCGTGGAGCGAAAATGTTGCGGCGCTGGAAGTGCGCGAAGACGAGATTGTCAAACTATCTGCCAAGCGAGACGCGTTGCGTAATCGCGTAATGCTGCTCGATCCTGAAGCGGTTGATCCTGATCTCGCCAGCGAGCTCGTGCGTGATCAGCTGGTAGTCATGCGCGAAGATGAGGTCGTCATCACTCTCGAAGACGACTGATCTATCGAGACCTTTAAAATTTGCTGATTTCGTATGCGGCAAAGCCATTCCGCTACGGCTTGGCGTTGCGCACGTCCGGTCTCCCTGCTTATAGAGCCCGTGATGCGCTTCTCCTCCCCATGAGCGCGCCAGAGAGAGGAATCACTGTCTTGGCCAAGCAGCCTGCCAAATCGTCGACCATGGCGCAAACCGCCGCTACCCCCAGCGACGACGCCGATTTTCTATTGCATTCGCTTCAGGACGCTTTCGAAGCAAAGAAGCGCTATGATGCTTCGCCAGAAGAAATGCTCGAATTTTACCGTCAGATGCTGCTAATCCGACGGTTCGAAGAAAAGGCGGGTCAACTCTATGGCCTCGGCCTGATCGGTGGGTTCTGCCACCTCTATATTGGCCAGGAAGCAGTCGCAATCGGCTTGCAATCCGCGCTCGACAACGATCGCGACAGCGTGATCACCGGTTACCGCGATCACGGGCATATGCTTGCCTACGGGATTGATCCCAAGGTCATCATGGCCGAACTGACTGGCCGCGAAGCTGGTATTTCGAAGGGCAAGGGCGGGTCGATGCACATGTTCTCGACCGAGCACAAATTCTATGGCGGACACGGTATCGTTGGCGCGCAAGTCGCGCTTGGCGGTGGGCTCGCGCTTGCGCATCAGTACAATGAGGACGGCGGCATTTGCTTGGCGTATTTTGGCGATGGTGCGGCCAATCAGGGTCAGGTTTACGAGACTTTCAACATGGCAGCCTTGTGGAACCTGCCGATTGTGTTTGTGGTGGAAGACAACCAGTACGCTATGGGCACATCGACTAAACGTTCGTCGGCCGAAACCCGTTTTTATCGTCGCGGCACATCGTTCCGCATACCTGGAATGGAAGTGAACGGAATGGACGTTCTAGAAGTGCGCGCTGCTGCCGAAGTGGCTTTTGCACATGTGCGTGCTGGCCAAGGGCCGGTGCTGATGGAATGCAACACCTACCGATATCGCGGCCATTCAATGTCCGATCCGGCGAAGTATCGCACCCGTGAAGAGGTTCAAGAACAACGCGACCATCACGATCCGATCGAGGGTCTTAAAAAGGCCCTTTTGGAAAGCGGCAAAACCGAAGAAGATCTGAAGGCCATCGACAAGGCAATTCGCGCTGAAGTGTCGAACGCTGCTGACTTCGCCGAGACATCGCCTGAACCGGAATCCAGTGAACTCTACACCGACGTTTTGGTGGGGGAGTACTAAGTCATGGCAATTGAATTGAAGATGCCCGCGCTTTCCCCGACAATGGAACAAGGTACGCTCGCCAGGTGGCTGAAGCAGGAGGGCGATCAGATCGAACCCGGCGATATCATCGCCGAGATCGAGACCGACAAGGCCACAATGGAATTTGAAGCCATTGATGAAGGTGTGCTAGAAAAGATTTTGGTACCCGCCGGAAGCGAAGATGTTGCCGTGGGCACTGTCATTGCGTTGATCGTGGGTGAGGGGGAAGAGCCGGACTCTGCGTCCAAGCAAGAAGCCGGAGCTGCTGAGAAACCCACAGCTGGCAACCCTGCGAAGGCCGAGATCGCAAAGCCAGCTGCCGAACCGATTAAGGCCAAGGCCGAACTGGCACGCGATCCTGAAATCCCCGAAGGCACAAGCTTCACCAGCACTACTGTTCGCGAAGCGCTGCGCGATGCCATGGCCGAAGAAATGCGCGCGGATCGCCGTGTCTTCGTGATGGGCGAAGAGGTTGCCGAATATCAGGGGGCGTACAAGGTCACACAAGGTCTGCTCGCCGAATTCGGACCCAAACGAGTGATCGACACACCTATCACCGAATATGGATTTGCGGGAATTGGGACGGGAGCAGCCATGGGCGGGCTTCGCCCGATCGTTGAATTCATGACCTTCAATTTCGCGATGCAGGCCATCGACCATATCATCAACTCGGCCGCGAAGACCAATTATATGTCAGGCGGACAGATGCGCTGCCCAATCGTATTCCGCGGCCCCAACGGAGCGGCTAGCCGCGTGGGTGCACAGCATTCGCAGAATTACGGTCCGTGGTATGCCAGCGTGCCCGGGCTAATTGTCATCGCACCTTATGATGCCGCGGATGCTAAAGGTCTGATGAAAGCGGCAATTCGCTGCGAAGACCCAGTCGTTTTCCTTGAAAACGAACTTGTCTATGGGCGCAGCTTCGATGTTCCGGATCTGGATGATCATGTCTTGCCTATCGGCAAGGCAAGAGTTGTGCGGGAAGGTACCGATGTTACTATCGTGACCTATTCTATCGGGGTTGGCATGGCCTTGGAAGCTGCCACCGCACTCGCAGATGAGGGTATCGAAGCCGAAGTGATCGACCTTCGTACGCTGCGCCCGCTCGACAAGCAAACTGTGTTGGAAAGCCTTGCGAAGACAAATCGTCTTATCGTAGCCGAAGAAGGCTGGCCGACTTGCTCAATTGCGAGCGAGATCATCAGCATTTGTATGGAGGATGGTTTCGACTACCTGGATGCGCCTGTCCTGCGCGTTTGCAACGAGGACGTTCCGCTTCCTTACGCGGCCAATCTTGAAAAATTGGCGCTGATCGACCCCGCTCGAATTTCGGAAGCGGCGCGTAAGGTCTGTTACAAATAAGAGCGACGATTTCCGCCAATCGTCCGGTCGTGTCAAATCGGGCGATTGGCGGAGAAAACCGCGCATTTTGCGACAGGTCCTTCATTATACATTCCGTTTTTTTTCGGCCCACCGGTCAGATCGCGGTTGTCGCGCACGTTAAATGCTGCCGTGTAAGTGATGCGGCGGCCTTCGAATACGGTGACAGGTGTAATCGGCTCGTAATCAAAAGCCACTTCGACAAACATAACGGCCGTACCGGGTGATGCTGTTATGTAGCGTCCGGGCTCGCCCATGCCGGCGAAGCTTTTGCCGGTCTTGCCATCATCTTCGACGCCATACGACGAGTTGTGCCGTGCTGCGCCGCGGCAACGCTGCCATGCAATCCATTGACCGCCTTGCGCATTTTGCTGGAGGCTGGAAACGATGACGCGAGCGTTGCTGTAGAAGTCGAGGTTCTGGCCCAACTTTTCCGCGCCCGTCAAAGCTTCGGTGATGTCCCGTTCATAGATTTTGCGCGCAGTCAGAACGTCCTGTTCGCCCACGCGGGACGCGTTGTCAGCCACCTGCATTGCAATTTGGCTGATCTGCATATGAGTGATGACAAGATAGGCCGTATCAGTCCCCAGCATCCCCATACCAAGCACGAGGGGCGCTGCGAACGCAAATTCAATCAGTGCCAAGCCTGAGGTATCGCGTGCAAGACGCTGGGAAATCTCACGAAGCCTTCCGCTAAGCGATCTTGATGCAAAACCAGTCATCAGCAATTCCCTGGGGTCGTGTTGCGGTCGCTCTGTTCGTCGAAAGGTTGATTGCGAAGCACGGTCGAAGCCTCAAGCCTTACATTCCGTGGCATGCCTGCCATCGTGAACATTGGAAACATGCGGGGGTAAGTCACTATGGCTGTGTAGAGTACGACATCGCGCGCGCCGCCTATGCCGACTTTTCCGCGCTTGTTTTCCCAACGACCGCTTCCATTAGAATCGATAAAAGGTTCGTTGTTGTTGCATATACCGTCGCTATTCAGATCAGTGAATTCTTCAGGCTCGTCGACGTCGGCAAAGTCGAAGTGAGACAGCCGTTCAAAGTCTATTTCTGCGCCTGATGGCATCACCGTGGCGATCTGCTTGCGCACACCTTCATCGATGCTGGCCTGGTTGCTGTTGGCATTCTCAAGCGTCAAATCGCGTCCGGCCTTTTGCACGGCACCGTGCAGCACCGAACTGGAGTATTGCGTGTGTGCCATGTCGAACAGTCCCATTATCATAAGGATCAGGACCGGTCCCACGAACGCGAACTCGGTAAGCGTGGTGCCTTGACGGTCGCTTCGTAGCCGACGCACAAAGGATTGATTGGCAGAAGTGCGCCCAATCATGATGTGAGCCTTAGTGCAGCGATCTTCTGAGCGATCTCTTGGAAGCGTGCGTTAAGCGTCTCATTGTCGCTGGCATGGAACGCGCGGCCGGGCGATGCACAGTCGATCAGGTTCTGCGTAAGGCTCGTCCCGAAGGCGACCACCCAGACCGTGATGTTTTCCTGCTGGGCAGAGCGGCAAATGGCCTGAAGCCGGTCTGCGCGCCGCGTATTCTCACGACTTTGGTTCCCGTTACCAGTAACCCGGCGATCCCACCATTCGACACCATGCGTAGAATAGTTTTCGACGCTGTTGACCTGCGCGCCGTCAGTCATGAATACAATGTGACGTGCGATGGCATCGCCATTGGGCGCGTTTACGTTTTCGGTCGTGAAGATGCCCTTCGGAGAGATAAAGCGGGCGCCCCACAACATCCCGATATCGTGATAGGTCTGACCAGAAGCAGACAGGCTGTTAACGTAGTTCTCCAGGTCGCTTCGGGTTATTTCAGCCAACTTGCGCGCCGCTCTTGGGCAAGCCCAGCTTGGACGAGACTGGTTGCCGGTGGAAACGACATCATCGGTGGTCCGCCCATCGGAATCGCGGCGTTCATAGACAACGGTGTTGAGCGCAGGTTTCCACGTTTGCGATTCATTGACCGGCAGCAGGTTGATGTTCAGATCATGCGCGGCAGCCGGAACTGGGCTATAATTGCCGTTGGGGTCCCGCCATACAGGCTCTTCGATGCACCCTGACCAGAGCTGATTGGTCATCGCACCGTTGGTTCCAACCGGAACTTCAAGATTGTTATCATTATAGATGGAGGCTAAATTCACAGACTCCCATCCGGCGGGGCTGCGCGGCGGGTTGTTCACGTTGCAGGGGTTTGTGTCCCCAGGCGTCACCTCGCAGTAAATCCATTCGCGGAACTGCGGCGTCACGTCGACAGCTCTTGCCGGGCGAGTTTTGCGGACACGGCCGTAACAAGCGCCGCGCCGGTACCAGTCACTTCCCGACCATTGTTCTGTCACGAACGTAGTTGGACTGAAGACTTCCCACGTTTCCGTCACCCCGCTGACATTCACCTGATATGTACTGGGTAGCGTATTGTAGCAAAAATTCTGCGCAGTCGTGCCGTTGCTGCCGTCAGTGCGGAACCGATAATGATCGACATTGGTCGAATTGAATTTCGATGTATTGCGGGGCAACCATTCTAGTCTGTCGGAAAGGACGATTTCGTCCCCTATCTCCAGATCGGGAAAGGCGGCCGGCCAGTACCGCGCGACGCGTGTTTGATAGGTGTGCGTCTCGGCGAGAAAGGCGCGAGGCAATGAAAAGCCAACGTTGACTTGCTGCGAATAGGGCACGAATCCATATCGGACCTGTGCGCTCGCCGAGGTTGCAGCTTCCACTGTATCATAGAAATTCACGACCGCTTCACGCAGCGCGACGATCTTAGAACCGGCGCCCGAATTGCATCCTGATGACGAAGGGCAATCTGCCATAGATCCCGTCACGTCGAGCACGAACATAATATCGGAATTGGAAATGTTGATTTCCGCTGTGCAACTGACTTCAATCGGGAATTCTTCGTAACCGAACGCGCCCATGATGGTGGTGGGCAAGCGGCCACTGGCCTCTCCCAAAACCACGCCGTCGCCATCACTTGTATAGTTGCGAACGCGGGCTTCGCTTCCAAAGATCCCGTCGTTGAAGTTCTGGTCAAAGAAATTCAGCCCAATCTGCCGGTGTTCGGACGTGAAGGTATCGTCCGTCATGGCACGGCGGGCAGCGAGGGCGCCGGCATCGCAGGCCGCCTGCATGCGCGCAGCCGTCATGTAATAGCGGCTGGCATCAACTCCTCCGCCCACCATTGCCATGATCGGGAACAGAGCCGCTGCAGAAATTGCAAGGGTGTTGGCGGTCGTATCGTGCAGCAAAGACCGCATGAAAGACATTCTGACCTGCTTGTTTTGCCCCATCACAAAGGTGCCCCTTCCCTGACGCCCGCTCGGAATTTCCGCGAACGATCCAGATGCAGCCTTTGCCCTTAAGCCATGCTGGTAAGCGGAATGCGAAGGAGTGTGGTTACCGAAGTCTTAACGGGCGCCCCCGCAACGATGGGCGAGGGGAGATCGAAAAATCCGACAGTTCGCTTGCCAAGTGCAGGAATGCCTAGCTAGTCGATGGTTTCGTGACATCTGATACCTTCGAACCATTGCCGCCCGAAGCGGAACTTGCGCTGGCATGGTCTGCGCCAAAAGTTCGTGCGCCATTAAGTATAGCCCTTCATCTTGATCGGCGGCTGGCTCGGATTGTTTCCCGAACGACTGAGCCCATGCTTGGGCAAATGCGGCTTACATGGTGGCGCGAAGCGCTCGCCAAGCCGATTGCAGACCGCCCACGCGGCGATGCTGTACTCGATGCCGTCGGCAAGCATTGGGCAGCGCGTGAAGCGTGGCTCATGTCGATCATTGATGGGTGGGAGATACTCGTGACCGCTCCAAAATTAGAGCAAAATGAAGCGGCAAGGTTTGGAGCCTCGCGCGGCGCGTTCTTCGGTGCATTTGTGCCGGACGCTTCGATCAATGTTTCAGCGCGGCTTGCTTTGGCAGGAAGCCGCTGGGCACTGGCTGACGCAGCAACGGCTGTTTCCTCAGAAGCTGAACGTGCCGCCTTGATTGCGTCGGCGCGTGCTCTTGCGCCTGCTGCCGGACGGATACCCAGTGAGGTGCGAGGGTTGGCCGTTTTCGAAGCGCTAGCCCAACGCGCCATAAATCGTGGCGGCCGCCCGCTCTTGGAGGGTCGAGGCGCTTCGCTTGCGGCGCTGCGCGGCGCTATCTTTCGCAACTGATTGGGCCTATCGGCTTACTGAAGCAGCAAAAGGGGGGCAGACCTTTGCGGGAAGCGGTGCTTGGAGTTTTTGGCGGATTGGTCTTGGCTGGGGTAGGGGTCTTTTGGTGGCAAGGCCGCGCTGCGGTTGAGCAAGCTGCACCGCCGCCGCCGATCGCATCGGCATCGCCAGCCGCAGACATACTGCCGATCGCAGACCCTGGAACGATGATCGGGCCGGCACCGCCAGAAACCAGTGATCTCAGCCGTGAAGAATTGCGCTTCTTTCGCTATGACCGAAACCGTGACCGTCTGATTACACGCAATGAGATGCTATCGAGCCGCACCGATGCTTTTCGTAAGCTCGATAAGGATGGCAACAATCTTCTGACTTTCGAAGAATGGGCGGTTGCCACCGTCAATCGCTTTGAAAAAGCCGACAGCGATAAAAACGAACGCCTTACCCCGCGCGAGTTCGCCGCAACCGCACCTAAATCCTCGCCAAAGAAAGCCAGCTGCGGTTGTTAAAGGGCTAAGCCGCGGCCAACTCGCGTGATTTGCTAACCCATCGTGCCAGATCAGACTTGGCGCGGTTGGTGTATGCTTCTTTCCGCACTTTCTTGCCGACGTCATGCAGCGGAGGGAAAAGTCCAAAATTTACGTTCATCGGCTGAAAGGTTGCAGCGTCGGCATCACCCGTAATATGGCTAAGAAGCGCACCCAGAGCTGTCGTGGACGGAAGAGCATGCCACGCACGTCCGTTGAACTCGGCTGCGGTCATTATGCCGGCAATCAGACCAATCGCCGCACTTTCGACATAACCTTCGCAGCCTGTCACCTGCCCAGCAAACCGAATATGCGGGGCGGCACGTAGACGCAGTTGACGGTCAAGCACTTCAGGCGAGTTAAGAAAGGTGTTGCGATGAAGTCCGCCGAGCCGCGCAAATTCGGCATTTTCCAACCCTGGGATCGTCCTGAATAATTCGATTTGCGCAGCATACTTCAGTTTGGTTTGGAACCCGACCATGTTCCAAAGCGTGCCCAGCTTGTTGTCTTGGCGCAGTTGCACCACAGCGTAGGGCCAGCGCCCTTGAGGGAATTCGTGTGTCGTATCAAACGGATTGTCAAGACCAACGCCTTTCATTGGCCCGTAGCGCAAAGTTTCCCATCCGCGTTCCGCCATAACCTCGATCGGCATGCAGCCATCGAAGTAGGGCGTATTCTTTTCCCATTCTTTAAATTCGGTCTTTTCGCCTTCCATCAGACCTCGATGAAACGCGCGATATTGAGCCTCGTTCATAGGACAATTGATGTAGTCTCCGCCTTCGTTCGACGCATCTGTCGCCTTGTTCCAACGCGATTGAACCCAGCACTTGCTCATATCAATCGAATCGCGATGAATGATCGGTGCAATGGCATCGAAGAAAGCTAGCCGTTCCGCCCCAGTAGCGCGGACAATGCTACCTGCCAGCGCCTCCGCGGTTAGTGGGCCTGTCGCTACGATGGTAAGCCCCGCATCGGGTAAGGCATCGATCCGTTCGCGAACAATCGTCACATTGGGATGCTGACCGAGAGCCTTTTCAACCTCAGAAGAAAACACGTCGCGATCAACCGCCATTGCACTGCCCGCAGGCACCCTTGCGATGTGTCCAGCGCGCATAACCAAACTGTCGAGCGCGCGCATTTCGTGGTGCAGCAGGCCGACAGCGTTCTTCGTGTCGTCATCTGACCGGAAGGAATTGGAACACACAAGTTCAGCAAGACCATCTGTCTGATGCGCAGGGGTCATTTCTCCGGTCCCGCGCATTTCCGACAGCCGGACTTTCACCCCGCGTTGAGCAAGCTGCCAGGCTGCCTCGCTCCCTGCAAGACCGCCTCCAATAATGTGCACATCGTGTAAAGTCGCTTTTGCGGTCATGGCAGGGCAGGTAATTGCGTGTTAGCGCACCTGCAAGTCCCATGCACACACAGGCGTAGACATCACGATGGCAAAACAGGCGCTGATCGAACACAGGCCCTGGTTACTGGCGAGCATTGTCTGCGCTACCGGGTTTTATTTTTTGCGCGACAACCCGATTGGGGAAGGCGTCTGGGGCTACGTTTTAAAAGGCGGTAGCGTGCTGTTGCTGGCGCTTTACGTGGCGTTGCGGACACCCAAAGACGAGAATCGTTACGATGGAATGCTGCTGATGGGGGCTCTTTTGTTTGCCTCCGCTGGCGATGTTGCCATCGAACTCGATCTATTCGTAGGCGCACTGTTCTTTGCGGCAGCCCACTGCGTGGCGATCATTCTTTTCTTGAAAAACCGACATGGGCGCCCTTCGGCTGTGCAAAAGCTGATGAGTATGGCGCTCCTGTTGGGAACTCCGATCACCAGCTATTTATTGAGCGGACGGCTGGAGGTTGGTATCTATGGCTGCTTTCTTGGCGCAATGGCATCAGCTGCATGGATGAGCCATTATCCCCGGTACCGTGTAGGCACCGGAGCTGTGCTGTTTGTAATGAGCGACTGGCTGATCTTTTCGCAAATGGGCGCGCTTGACCTTGCGACTCTGCCCGACATTCTCATCTGGCCACTTTACTATGCGGGGCAGGTCATGATCGCTACCGGCATCGTGCAATGCCTTCGTGGCGAGCAACCCGTCAGGTGACGGGAGGCTCGCCTGCTTCGTTCTTTGCGCTAAGTTCGGACATTTCGGCAGCCACGGCTTCTTCAGCCTGATTTTCCGGTTCCGTGGTCTCGTCGATCAGGGCGGCGCCTACGATATGTTCGTCCTTGGCGACATCGAAGATGCGAACACCCGACGAGCCGCGTCCGGAAATTGAGAATCCCTTGAGATTTTCGAACCCACCCTCAACCAGATGGCGAAGGTCGATACCCAGTCGAATGAGTTTTGCCTGATCGGTTACCAGCATGAGCTGAGAACCGTGTCTGACCGGGAAGCTGGCAACGACCGGTCCATTGCGTTCCGGATTGCTGTCAGGAGTTCCGATATTGGTGATGCCTTGGCCGCCACGCGACGTTGTCCGGTACTCGTAAGCCGATGATATCTTCCCGTACCCATTGGCGGTAAGGGTGAGGATGAATTCTTCGCCTTCTGCCATTTCGGCCACTTGTGAATCGGGCAAGGTGGGCACCGCTTCGTTGTTCTTCCAGGCAGCAGCGCGCAAATAAGCGTCACGCGTTTCCATGTCGGCAGTGAGCGGATCGAGCACCGCCATGCTCACGACTTTGCTGTCCTTCTTGAGACTCATGCCACGCACGCCGATACCGGTCCGACTCTTGGTTTCGCGGGCATCAGTTGCCGCGAACCTGATCGCCTTGCCCGCATCGCTGGCCAGGAAAATCTGCTGATCTTCAGTGAGCAACTGAACACCAATCAGACGATCGCCGGACCCTTCAACAAAACCCATCGCGTATTTGCCCGCGGTAGGAATGTTGGCAAAAGCGTCCATTGAGTTCCGGCGAACCATTCCCTGTTCGGTCGCGAACACGATGTTGAGGTTATCCCATGAAGCTTCATCTTCTGGCAGAGGAAGCACGTTCGTGACACGCTCATCATCACCAAGCGGCAGAAGATTGACCATCGGGCGACCCTTGGTTTGCGGGCCACCTTCGGGCAGCTTCCACACCTTCATGCGGTATACGCGGCCCGTGTTGGTGAAGAACAGCACCGGATTGTGTGTCGAGGTTACGAAGAGTTCGACAACCGCGTCCTCATCCTTCGTCGCCATACCGGACCGACCCTTGCCACCGCGCGCCTGTGCGCGGAACGTCGCAAGCGGGGTACGCTTGATGTAACCGCCATGGGTGACGGTTACGACCATCTCTTCGCGCTCAATGAGATCTTCGTCGTCGAGCCCATCCCACGCAGGTGCAATTTCCGACAGGCGCGGGGTGGCATATGTTGCACGGATTTCGGCGAGTTCTTCGCGCATCAACGCATAGAGTTTTACGCGGTCGGCGAGGATCGACAGGTATTCCTCGATCGAAACCGAAAGACCTTGCAACTCGTCACCAATTTCATCGCGGCCCAAAGCGGTGAGGCGGTGAAGACGCAATTCGAGGATCGCTTTCACCTGCCGTTCCGACAGGCGATATGTACCCCCTTCTTGGTCAGCAGACGGCTCAATGGCTTCCACAAGTCTGATGTATTGCGCGATATCACCAATCGGCCATTCTTTTGCGAGCAGCCGCCGCCGCGCTTCGGCAGGGTTTGGCGCGGAACGGATCATTGCCACAACTTCATCGAGGTTGGACACCGCCACCACCAGGCCCAGCAAGAGGTGTGCACGCTCACGCGCCTTAGCCAGTTCGAACTTGGTGCGCCGGGTAATGACCTCTTCACGGAAGGTGATGAAGGCCGAAATGAAATCGCGCAGACGCAGCGTTTCTGGCCGCCCACCGCGGATTGCCAGCATGTTTGCCGGGAATGACGATTGTGCAGGCGTGTGGCGCCAGATCTGGTTGAGAACAACGTCCGCGGTTGCATCGCGTTTCAGGTCGATAACAACCCGTACGCCTTCTCTAGAGCTTTCGTCCCGGATGTCGGAAATGCCTTCGATGCGCTTTTCCTTGGCCGCATCGGCAATTTTTTCGACCAGCGCGTTCTTGCCCACCTGATAGGGGATCGAGGTGAAGACGATGCTTTCGCGCCCCTCGCTCTTTGCGCCGCGCGTGCTTTCAACTTCGTGCCGACAGCGCATCAGAATGGACCCGCGCCCGGTCGTGTACGCTTGGCGGGCACCATGTGTGCCCAGAATCAGAGGCGCGGTCGGGAAATCAGGGCCGGGGATGTATTCGATCAACTCTTCCGAGGTGATCGCCGGATTATCCATATAAGCAAAACAGGCATCAATCACTTCACCGAGATTATGCGGAGGGACGTTGGTCGCCATACCGACAGCGATCCCGCCCGCGCCATTGACGAGCAGGTTGGGGAAGCGCGCCGGCAGTACCGTTGGCTCCTTGCGGCTACCATCGTAGTTGTCGGTAAAGTCGACAGTATCCTTATCGAGATCGTCGAGCAGGCTGTTAGCGACCCGCGCCAGACGCGCTTCGGTATAGCGCATCGATGCCGGCGGATCAGGATCCATTGAGCCGAAGTTGCCCTGACCATCGATCAGCGGCACACGCATGGACCATGGCTGCGTCATGCGGGCAAGCGCATCATAGATCGCGCTATCGCCGTGCGGGTGGTAATTGCCCATTACGTCGCCGACTATCTTCGCGCTTTTCCGGTATGGCTTACCGGCGACAAACCCGCCTTCCTGACTGGCAAACAGAATGCGCCGGTGCACAGGCTTGAGGCCATCACGCACGTCCGGAAGCGCGCGGCTGACGATCACGCTCATCGCATAATCGAGATAGCTCGACTTCATTTCATCGACGATGTCGATGCGATCAAACCCACCCATCGGGGCGGGCGCAGTGGAATCGATGATGTCGGTTTCGTCGCTCAAGGTTTGGGCCGTTTCTTTTTATGTGAATTTGCCGGATGCGGCGAGCCAGCCCCTGTATGGGCTGTTCAACGCTTCCTATCTAGGCGCTCGCCGGATGTTTCGCCACCTTTGGCGGCGAACACAAAAGGAACGTCTTTGATTTTTTCCACATTTGTAACAGTGGCGACAAGCTGTGCCGGGATGTCATTCAAAGTCCATTCAGCACGGTATGCCTACCAGGAATTGCATAAATCGTATGAGCCGTTCTAAGGCGCAGACGAAATTACCAAGGCAGCAGGGCCGCAATGGTGCGCTGTCTAGATACCATTTGGAGGAAGCTTTGAACAATTTGTCTTCGCCCCGTCGTTCCGCCCTTATCGCGCGTCAATTTGCTTTGGCCATCGCGCTCGCTAGCGGAACAGCCGTGCTCGCCATCCCGGGCTTTACCGATGCGGCTCACGCTCAAAGGAAGAAAAAGGACGAAGCGCCTGAAGCGGCCAAGGCGGTCTATTCCAAGGAATTCGTTGCAGCGTATCAGCCGATCGATACCGCTTTGAAGGCCCCGGACGCCAACTACGCCGCGATCAAGCCGCAACTTGATGCGCTTGCTCCGTTGGCGGTATCGCCCGACGAGAAGCTTGCGCTTGGGGGCCTTCTTTTCAATGCAGGGATCGTCGGCAAGGATTTGTCGGTTCAGCTTCAAGGCGCGGAGACCATTCTCGGCAGCGGAAAGGCCAAGCCTGACGATGTAGGACGTTTCTCGTTCGTGGCCTCGCAAATCGCAACGTCGCTGAATGACTATGACAAGGCTCGCAGCTATCTGCAAAAGGCGATTGACGAAAATTACACCGCTGAAAATCTGACAACTGCCGATGTTCGCATGAATATGGCTGAACTGTATTTCGCGCAGGAACAATACGTCGAAGGTCTTGATTACTTGAGCGACCTGATCGACGCCCAGCGAGCCGAAGGCAAGCCGGTCGACATCCGCTGGCTCCGCCGCGGTGTGCAGGTCGCTTATACCAACGAGATTGTGCCCCAAGTGTATGAATTCGTTCAGGGCTGGGTCAGCGAAAATCCGACTCCCGAAAACTGGCGCGATGCGGTGAACCTGACCCGCAACCTCAACGATTATGATGGCCCGGTTCTTCTGGACCTGCTGCGTTTGGGTAAGAAGGTTGGAACGCTGAAGGATCGTAACGACTACATCTTCTACATTGAAGCTGCAGACACACGCCGCTTGCCGATGGAAGTGAAGTCCGTGATCGAAGACGCCACGGCTACGGGCACGATTGCCCGGGGCAGCGATACATGGGTGGACGAGCAGCTCAAGATTGCCAACGGACTGATCGCAGAAGATCGCGCCGCGTTGCCAGCACTTGAGCGGGATGCGAATGCGCCGGCAGCAAAGCTGCGCACCGTCCTGGCAGCGGGCGACACGTTCCTGAGCTATGGCGAATATGCCAAAGCCGCAAACTTCTATGAACGTGCGTTGACGATGGCCGATGTCGATCGTGGTCTGGCGCTGACGCGTCTTGGCATCGCACAGATTGGCCTAGGTCAGGCTGACGCAGCCCGTGAGACCTTGGCAAAGGTTGACGGTACACGTGCTCCGGTCGCGATGCTTTGGAGCGCCTATGCGACCCAGAGCGCAACAGGTGCGCCTGCTACCGGCGGCTAATGGCCTCGCGATCTTTTCGACCTATAGCGAGCGCTGGGCGGTTATCCGTCCGGCGCTCTTTTTTGCCGTCCATGCGTCATAAATTGCAATTCCCGCTATGCTTGCGGGACAGGCGTTGCGCGCCTAAATGGACCGCATGAATGATCTTGCCAGCACGCCGCAGCCACCGAAGCCAGCCGATCGGCCCGCCCGCCAGCGCAAACCCGATTGGATACGCGTGCGCGCTCCGGTCAGCGAAGGGTACAATGAAACCCGTAAGTTGATGCGTGAGCTTAACTTGCACACCGTGTGCGAAGAAGCCGCATGCCCCAATATCGGCGAATGCTGGACGAAAAAGCACGCAACCGTGATGATCTTGGGCGACGTGTGCACACGGGCATGCGCCTTCTGTAACGTAAAAACCGGCATGCCCAAGGCCGTCGATCCGTTCGAGCCTGAAAATACGGCGATTGCAGCGGCCAAGATGGGCCTCGAACATATCGTTATAACCAGTGTCGACCGGGATGATTTGGCCGATGGTGGGGCGTCCCAATTTGTGAAGGTCATTGAATCTTTACGGCGCAACACACCCAATACCACGATTGAAATCCTGACACCTGATTTTCGCGGCAAGATGCGCCGCGCGGTTGAGATGATCTGCGAAGCAGGGCCGGACGTATATAACCACAACCTCGAAACCGTGCCGCGGCTTTATCCTACCATCCGGCCGGGTGCCCGTTATTATGCGTCGCTGCGGCTGCTGGAAGAAGTCAAAACACACAATCCATTGATCTTCACCAAGTCTGGCATCATGCTGGGACTGGGCGAACAGAGACTTGAAGTGCATCAGGTGATGGATGACATGCGCAGCGCCGATGTCGATTTCATCACGATGGGGCAATACCTCCAACCCACACCGAAGCACGCTGCGGTTGAAGAATTTGTCACGCCCAAAGCTTTCTCAGCTTACGGCGCCATTGCCCGGGCCAAGGGGTTTTTGCAGGTGGCATCCAGCCCGTTGACCCGGTCGAGCTATCATGCGGGCGATGATTTTGCCAAAATGCGCGTGGCCCGAGAAGAAAAACTGATGCGCGCACGGGCGAGGGTGTCCGACAAGGCTGGTGCCTGATGCCGGGAATTCGTGAGACCCGGAGACTGCCTTACAGCGCCGAACAGATGTTCGATCTTGTGGCTGACGTAGGCCGTTACGGCGAGTTTCTTCCGTGGGTCATAGCCACGCGGGTCCGCTCGAATAGTGACACGGAAATGGTTGCGGATATGGTCGTGGGGTTCAAGGCGATACGCGAAAGCTTTACGTCTCGTGTGACCAAGCAACGCGCAAGGGAGATTGCGGTCCATTATGTCGATGGACCGTTGTCCGATCTTGAAAACGTCTGGACGTTTCGTGCCGTGGATGACAGCACGTGCGAAATCGACTTTCTTGTTGAATTTACGTTCAAAAATCGCTTGTTTGAAAAGATAGCCGGTCAATATTTTGACCGCGCTTTTCGCAAAATGGTCGAAGCTTTCGAAGCGCGTGCAGCGCAGCTTTATGGAAGCAGCAACTCCAGCGCGCAGATTGTTGCCTGACGCCGTATTTCGGCACGCCCATGCGGGCCGTCACCGCCCTCAAAGAATTTAAGCTCGCCTTCAGGGGTGCCAGCCTCATTGCGTACGACCCGCGCGAAAACGACGGTGCCTACTGGTTTATGCGGTGTGCCGCCACCAGGCCCTGCGACGCCGCTGATAGCAACGGCAACTTGAGCGTTCGATCTGTCGAGCGCGCCTTTGGCCATGGCCCATGCACAAGCGATCGAGACAGCGCCAAAGGTATCGATAATGTCACGAGCGACCCCAAGCATTTCCATTTTGGCTTCGTTCGAATAGGTTACGAAACCGCGATCGAATACAGCAGACGAGCCGGCAATCTCTGTCAACGCTCCCGCGACCAGGCCTCCCGTACAGCTTTCTGCGAGCGCAACCATTCGACCAGCCGTCTTATTTTGGGCGATTACTTTCGCGGCTAAGTCGGCAATATCATCGGGGAGCAGGGAATATGGCATCGGCCCTATTCCGGTGTCGCGACGGATTTGGCCTCAGTACCGCAGACAGGTGGATTTTTCATGTCGGTCAATTCGACGATGAAGGACACCAGACCGCCAATATTTTGAGCTGGCATCGGACTGATCAGTTCAAGGCCTCTTTCGATCTGGCCACAGGAATCGCTTTTGATTTCAGCCGCTATCATTTGACCGACCAGCGCATCGACGAATGGCCGGAGAGTTTCAGGGGGCATGGCATCTATCAACGCACCCATGTCCATTTGCGTTTCATCGCCTTCAGGCTCGTCGTTTGACATAAATGTCTGGAGCATACGGAACGCTCCCGGCCAGACCTGATCCTGATTTTCTCGGAATTGCGCGATGTAGCTATCGCCCTGGGCTGCGACAAAACCTTCCGGGTCCAACTGTTTGGCGCAGGCGCTGCGGGCCGCATCGAAGGCGATTGGCATAGCGTAAACGACCGCATCCGACAGGTCGGTCGGCGCGACGCATGCCTGATCCTGAGCCAGCGCAGCCTGAGACGTCGCCAACGACCCGAAGGCAAGGGCAGGGGCGAACATACGAATGGGCAGCCGATTGGTCATGATCAGGGTCCTTTACGAGGCAAGCGAGACACATACGATGGCCTGCGCGGCTATGCCTTCGCCGCGGCCGGTGAAACCAAGTTTTTCCGTGGTGGTTGCCTTGATGCTGACAGCATTCTCGGCAAGTCCCATCAGGCGCGCGACCTCGCATCGCATGGCAGGGCGATGAGGGCCAATCTTGGGCGCTTCGCAGATGATGGTGAGATCAACATTGGCCACCGTATAACCGGCCGCGTGGGCAAGTCCGACGGCATGGGCAAGAAACTGACCGGACCGCGCGCCTCGCCACTGCGGATCACCGGGCGGGAAGTGCGTGCCGATATCCCCGTCCCCCACCGCGCCCAGGACTGCATCTGTAATCGCGTGCAGCGCAACATCGGCATCGGAATGACCAGACAATCCCATGTTATGCGGGATCAACACCCCGCCAAGCCACAGTTCTTCCCCGGCTTCGAGGCGGTGCACGTCGAAACCCTGACCGATGCGGAAAGCGGGTTGGTTCATCCCTGTAGCAAGGTCCTCGGCAAAGGTGATCTTCTTCAAACGCTCGTCGCCATCGACCAGCGCGACTGTGCCCTTGTTGGCCATCATCACCTGTGCATCGTCGCCGGCATGGGCTGCACCCCGCCATGCGCGATGCGCAGCGAGGATAGCGTCGAAGAGGAAGGCTTGCGGTGTCTGGACACGGCGCAGCGCCTCGCGCTCCGCCTTGCCAGCCATCACGCCATCGCGGGCCATGGCGAGACTGTCGACCACTGGTAACACCGGGATCGCGCCTTCGTAAGTTTCCAACCTGCCGATCAGGCGTTTAGTGACGTGCTGAGGCAAATCCGGGCGGGCAGCGTCATGGATAAGCACTCGCGTATGCGAACCATCGTCCATCGCCTCAAGCGCTTTTCGCACCGACTCCTGCCGGGTCTCGCCCCCGATCACGAGCCGGAAAGAATTGAGCCCATCGAGCGCTGCCTTCGCCACATCCTCAGCCCCAGATGGAATTGCGACGACGACTTCGATGGCACCATGGCCAAGCAATGCCTCGACCGAATGCCGGATAAGCGGCTTGCCCTTCCAATTGCAGAACTGCTTGGGCGTATCTCCGCCTACGCGCAGCCCCTTGCCGGCGGCGACCACGATCGCAGAAAATGGTGGGAGAGGATCATGGCTTGCCATCAGCTCATTCGCTTAAAGTCTGGACGGGCTTTCGGCAATCCACTAAGCGCTTGCCCAATATTTAGGCAAACTAATGATATGACCATGCTTCCTCCTCCGCCAGTCTTGAAACCGATTGCCATCGGCCCTGTGACTATTACTGAGCCTGTTGTTCTGGCGCCGATGACTGGCGTGACTGACATGCCGTTCAGAACACTTGTGCGGCGCTATGGCTCGGGCCTCAACGTGACCGAAATGGTCGCGACCGAAGCGGCGATACGTGAAACCCGGCAGTCGTTGCAAAAAACTGCCTGGGACCGGATCGAAGAGCCGGTGTCGATGCAGCTTGTTGGGTGCGATCCAGCAAGCATGGCTGAAGCTGCCAAGCTTCAGGAAGGCAATGGCGCGGCTATCATCGACATCAATTTTGGTTGCCCGGTCCGCAAGGTAGTGGGGCAGCTTGCAGGCTCTGCGTTGATGCGCGAAGTGCCGCTTGCCGTTCGCTTGATGGAAGCGACGGTCAAGGCGGTCAAAGTGCCAGTCACCGTCAAGATGCGGATGGGGTGGGATCACGACAGTCTGAACGCACCCGAACTGGCCCGAATGGCTGAAGATATCGGCGTGCAGATGATTACGGTACATGGCCGCACACGCAACCAGATGTACAAGGGCAGCGCCAACTGGGCGTTCGTGCGCAAAGTCAAAGAAGCAGTGAAGGTGCCGGTCATCGTCAATGGCGATATCTGTTCAGTCGAAGATGCGTCAAAAGCGCTCGAACAGTCCGGCGCTGATGGGCTGATGATCGGACGCGGTGCCTATGGAAGGCCGTGGGTTCTTGGTCAGGTCATGCATTGGTGGCGCACTGGTGAAGCGCGTGCTGCCCCTGGGATTGACGAACAATATCGTCTGGTAGTCGAACATTACCGGCGCATGCTGGATCATTACGGCGCCGATACCGGGGTCAAAATGGCACGCAAACATCTGGGTTGGTACACCAAGGGACTTCACGGATCGGCCGAGTTCCGCAACAGGGCCAATTTCATCGACGACGCCAACGAGGTGCTGGGCGAAATCGAACGGTTCTACACTCCCTTTCTGATGCAGCAGGCCGCCTGACCTGTGGTAACTGACAGGGGGGAGGGACCTGTTGCAACAGCGGAGATGGTGAACCATCGTCCTGATGCGCATGCACAAATAGCCGGTCTGATTTTTGCCGTTGTTCTAATCGACAGCCGCGGCGTCATCGCCGAAGTCAATCATGCAGCCGAAGACCTACTGGGGACAAGTGCAAGCCGGCTAATTGGGACCAGGCTTGTCGAACGGATCGGGCCACTTGATCCGCGGGTTGAGGCACGCCTAGTGGCGAGTGATGAAGCGCTGGTGGCACGGGACCTGATCATCGCAATCGGTACGACGCAAGCGCGCGTCAATCTCACCGCCTCTCCGCTCAGCAGTTATTCGGGATGGCGCGTGGTGACATTATCGCAAATTGGCCACGAAGAAGCGTCCCCAGGCGGCGACGCGCTTCTTGGCGCACCGGCAGTTCTTGCGCACGAGATCAAAAATCCTCTCGCCGCGATCCGGGGAGCGGCGCAATTGGCAGCCCGCAAACTGGCCCATGGCGACAAGAAGCTGGCCCGCATGATTACCGATGAAGTGGACCGTATTGCGCGTCTGATAGACCGGATGCAGCAGTTGGGCAGCACTCGCACTGGCCCTGTCGAGGCCTGCAATCCGCATGAGGCAATCCGCGCAGCGATCGCTACGATGCGCGCTGCGGGTTCTGCAGTGGGCGAGATCGAGATCCGGGAGGAATTCGACCCTTCACTCCCGCCTGTCCTCGCCAATCGCGACGCGTTGGAACAGGTGCTGATCAACCTGATTTCGAACGCGCGCGATGCTGCTCTCGGCCACCATGGGGCAGGTGGACAAAGTAGCGTGATCGTCCAGACGCGGTTTGTCAGTGGCCTTGCCTTCAGTCCAATCCGCAGCGGTCGAGCCGTACCGCTGCCTATTGAAATCACAATTTCTGACAACGGCTCTGGCATCGACCCCGCGTTGCAGGGTCATGTGTTTGAACCGTTCGTTTCGTCCAAACCCGCCGGTCAGGGGCTGGGTCTGTCGCTGGTTCGCAAGCTTGTACGGGACATGAACGGTAACGTCAGCCATGATCGGGATGCGCATACCGGACTTACCCATTTCCGGCTGCATCTGCCACAAGCGCAGGACATCGTCTGAGTTATGACTGCTAATAATCCCATCCTGCTCGTTGAAGATGACGCTGCAATCGCGACTGTCATCATCGCCGCATTGGAAGACGAAGGTTTTGCGATCGCACATTGCGCCAGCATTGCCGCGCGCGACAAGCAATTGGCTGCGCGTCAGTTTGCAGTCATGCTGACGGACGTTATCCTCGAAGATGGCGACGGACTTGCAAGCCTATCCGCCGTACGTGACCGTGCCCCGGACATGCCGGTAATCGTTTTGTCCGCGCAGAATACACTCGATACGGCTGTGCGTGCGAGTGAAAGTGACGCGTTCGAATACTTTCCAAAACCGTTCGACCTCGACGAACTGGTGCATGCCGTGCGCCAAGCCGCAGGTACCCGGGGACCGGCATCCGCGGATACGAGCCAGGCGGTCAACGGCGTTGAAGCAGAAAAAATGCCGTTGGTTGGGCGCAGTCCGGCAATGCAGGGCGTGTACCGGATGATTACCCGCGTCTTGCGCAATGATCTGACCGTTCTCGTTACTGGTGAAAGCGGTACGGGCAAGGAACTCGTGGCAGAAGCAATTCACGAACTCGGTAACAGACGCACAGGGCCGTTTGTCGCGGTCAACACCGCTGCAATCCCTGCAGATCTTGTCGAAAGCGAGTTATTCGGGCACGAAAAAGGCGCATTTACGGGCGCCATTTCTCAGGCCATCGGTAAGTTCGAACAGGCCAATGGCGGTACGCTGTTTCTCGATGAAATTGGCGACATGCCTTCCGAGGCGCAAACCCGCCTTTTGCGTGCACTGCAGTCAGGCCGGATCAGGCGTGTGGGCGGGCGTCAGGAAATCGCGGTCAACGTGCGCATCATTGCCGCCACCAATCGTGATTTTGCGCCGATGATTGCCTCCGGCACATTCCGCGAGGACCTGTTTTACCGTTTGAATGTCGTGCCGATTGTCCTGCCCCCC
Organism: Erythrobacter sp. R86502; assembly: GCF_042466465.1. Taxonomy (NCBI): domain Bacteria; kingdom Pseudomonadati; phylum Pseudomonadota; class Alphaproteobacteria; order Sphingomonadales; family Erythrobacteraceae; genus Erythrobacter; species Erythrobacter sp. R86502. The sequence goes on from NZ_JAXHCJ010000001.1 coordinate 895,889, forward strand.
TTGCGGGAGCGGCGCGAAGATATCTCTGCGCTTGTGCAGCACTTTCTTATCGCGGCGGCAGAAGACGGACTTCCCCGTCGCACCCTGACCACCCACGCAATCGAGCAACTGGAACAACGTAACTGGCGCGGGAATGTCCGCGAATTGCGCAACGTCGTCTATCGCCTTGCGCTCATGGCCCGAGAAGAGCGTATCGACACAGATAGCGTGATTGATATTATCGGGTCCGAACTCACCCCAACGATCATGCCGCAGTCAGGCGGGCAGGGCGGTTTTGGTGACGCATTGGCAAGTTGGCTGACCGCAGAAAACCCACCATCGGGTGCTATCTATCATCGTGCGCTAGCCGCCTTTGAAAAGCCGTTGATCGAATATGCCTTGGGGCGCACTGGCGGCAATCAATTGCGTGCCGCCCAATTGCTGGGGATCAATCGCAACACGTTGCGCAAGCGGATTGGCGAGCTTGGCCTTGAGCCTGATCGGTTCAGCGCGCCATAAGGTCACACCATGTGATCCGGCAGAAGTTTGGTCTTGCATTTTTGCCACACCACTGTTGTAAAGCGGCAACGATGGAGCCAACACGATCCCGCGTACTTCCCTTTGTTCCCCGGCATCCGCCGCGGTGGTGGCGTCGCTTTGTAATTGCAGGGCGTCGCGCGAATATCTTCCTTTGGCTTGAAATAATTGCAGTTCTCGCGCTTTTGGCGTCGATTTCGGCAACGTGGTCAACTTTCAGCCGTTCAGGCGCACCGGACGATCTTCTCCCTACAATGAAGGTGTCGGTACTGCTGATGGCAACGCTGGTGCCGGCAATGGCTCTGCTTGTGCTTATTGGCAGGCGTTTGGCTTTGCGGCGGGCAGCGGGAAGCACGGCTAGGCTGCATGTTCGCCTTGTTTTTTTCTTCTCGATGGTTGCCGCGATACCGACCCTGCTGGTCGCAGGTTTTGCAGCGTTCCTGTTCCAGACCGGGGTCGATTTCTGGTTTTCCGATGAATCGCGCGGACTGATGGAAAATGCGAACGCGCTCGCGCAAAGCTACTACGACGCGAACCAGCGAGATGTTGAACAGAACACGGTCATCATGGCGACGGACATGCGAGAAATCCTCGCACGCGTGCCGCTTACTGACGCTGACTTTCCCGACTTTTACGCCTATCAGGCACAAGGCCGGGAAATCTCCGAAAGCGCTATTCTGCAACGCATGGACGACGGCTCGTTCCGGACAGCAGCCGCGCTCAACCTGTCGCAGGATAGCAGTCCGCTGACTTTTAGCCGCGATGCGCTTCCCCGGCTTGATCGCGGTGAGCTTGCCGTGGTCGTTGGCAGCCCGGAGCGTATCGAGGCGCTGGCTCCTATCGATGCGCAATCTGGAGTCTATCTTTACAATGCGCGCACTACGGAAGAGACCATGTTCAATTCCTGGTCGCGGGCGCAATCGATCAGCACAGCTTATGATCGCCTGACAGGAAGCGCGCGGACGCTGCAGTTGCGATTCAACATCGCGCTGGTGGGCGTGAGCTTATTGCTTGTGAGCTTGGCCATATGGTTTGCCTTGCGATTTGCCGATCGCCAGGTCGAACCGCTTACCAATCTGGTCGGCGCAGCGCGCAAGGTGGGGCAGGGCAACTTTGCATTGCGGCTTGAAGGGCGCACTGGGGCTGATGAAATCGGACTGCTGAACCGCGCTTTCAACCGCATGACAGCTCAGCTAGAAAAGCAGACGCACGCCTTGGTGAGCGCAAACAGGCAGATTGATGATCGCCGTGCCTTCACCGAAGCGGTGCTGGAATCCGTCACGGCAGGGGTGGTATCGGTCGATACCGACACCTGCGTGACACTCATGAATTCATCAGCGCAGGCCTTGCTGGGCCCCGTGGACAAGCCGGTTGGCGGTGGCACGATGATTGGTCAGCCCCTCGCCGCGCTTTCGCCCGAGCTCTGCCGCGTCATTTCCGACGGCAGGGAGCGTGCCGTTGTGACCCACGCCAAGGGAACCGAATTGTTGACACTGGCGGTCAAGGTCGCACCCGGTACCAGTGGGCATGTAATTACGTTTGAAGACATCACGCGCCAGCTGCTCGATCAGCGTCAGGCAGCATGGTCGGACGTCGCACGCCGGATTGCGCATGAAATCAAAAATCCGCTCACCCCGATCCAGCTTGCGACAGAGCGTCTGAAGCGCCGTTACCGGACCCAGATTGGTGACGAGGACCGTGAACTGTTCGATGAATTGACCAGCACAATTGTCCGCCAGGTCGGAACCTTGAGAAAAATGGTCGACGAGTTTTCCTCGTTTGCACGCCTTCCGAAGCCAGTGTTTCGAGACGAAGACGCGCTGGACCTCGTGAGGCAAGCTGTGTTTTTACAGGAGGTTGCTCATTCCGGCATTGCTTTCAGCGTGGCATCGGCAGAGCTGATTGATCGCGAAGTGCGATGTGACCGTCATCAGTTCGGTCAGGCCATGACAAACGTGCTGAAGAATGCGGTCGAAGCGGTCGAGGCCCGTGGGGGTGAAACGTCTAGCGACTATGTCGGTGAGATCGCCGTGACCATGCGCGATGCCGGCGCCGGAATCGTGGTGATTATAGAAGACAATGGCATTGGCCTTCCCGCTGACCGTGACCGGATCACCGAACCCTATGTGACAACGCGCGAAAAAGGCACCGGATTGGGTCTGGCAATCGTTAACAAGATTGTGGACGAGCATGGCGGCGACATGAGTTTTGCCAGCGCACCCAGCGGCGGCACGCGGGTCACGCTGCGGTTCTCCCGCAACCCGGCCCCTATCGAAGGCGGTCCCTTGTGAAGCCCGCTTCGCTCCTCACCAAACCCACGGCCAAAGGACACACCCCATGGCACTAGAAATCCTCATCGTTGATGACGAACGCGATATCCGTGAGCTCGTCTCAGGCGTCCTTGGGGACGAGGGCTATGCCTGTCGCACCGCGGCCGACAGCACCGAAGCTCTGGCTGCGATCGACGAACGGCGGCCATCATTGGTGCTGCTCGACGTTTGGCTGCACGGAAGCCAGATGGACGGGCTTGAGCTGCTTGATGCCATCAAGGCGCGCGAACCAAACCTTCCTGTCATTATTTTTTCCGGCCACGGCAACATCGACACGGCAGTCGCCGCGGTGGGGCGCGGCGCGATGGACTTTATCGAAAAACCGTTCGAAGCCGAGAGGTTGCTGCTTCTGGTAGAGCGCGCGACCGAAACCGAACGCCTGCGGCGCGAAAATTCGCGGCTGCGCGAAGGAAGTTGGGGGAGCGCGGAATTCACGGGCAATTCGCCTGCCATCAACGCCGTGCGTGCAACCTTGAAACGTGTGGCCAGCACGGGCAGCAGAGTGCTGATTTCAGGCCCTCCAGGCGCGGGCAAGGAAGTCGCTGCAAGGCTACTGCACGCCTGGAGCGCGCGGGCAAACAGCGCATTTGTCTTGGTTAACTCTGCGCGCATAACCCCAGAACGGTTCGAGCAGGAATTGTTTGGTGAGGAATCGGGCGGAAAGCAGGTTCGGCCCGGGTTGCTCGAATTGGCCGATGGCGGAACGCTGTACCTTGATGAAATTGCCGACATGCCTTTGTCGACCCAAGCCCGCATCCTGAGGGTTCTGACCGATCAAAGCTTTGTGCGGGTCGGCGGCACGCGGCAGATCGGCGTCGATGTTCGCGTGGTGTCTTCGACGACGCGCGATCTTGCGGTAGAAATGGCGGAAAAACGGTTCCGCGAAGATTTGTTCTATCGGCTGAATGTCGTCCCGGTTGTGTTGCCAGCCTTGTCGCATCGACGCGAGGACATACCTGCTTTGGCTGAGCATTTCTTCACGCGCTACTCGAACGATCAGGGGCTTGCCCCGCCCGAAATCTCGAACGAGGCAATGGCGGCTTTGCAAGCCTATGACTGGCCTGGAAATGTCCGTCAGCTTCGCAATGTCGTCGAACGCACGATTATTATGACCCCGCGCGAAAAGCTCGGCACGGTCGAACCCGACATGCTCCCCCCGGAGATTGTTGGCGGCCAGATCGGGCTGGCCAGTGATAGCCTTTCAGCCATCATGGGCGTGCCCCTGCGCGAGGCGCGGGTGAGCTTTGAACGCGAATACCTCGCCATTCAGATCCGCCGCTTTTCAGGCAATATTTCGCGAACCGCTAGCTTTATCGGAATGGAACGATCCGCGCTTCACAGGAAGTTGAAGCTGCTGGGTATGGCGGAACGTCGCGAGGGCGAAGATTGACAGATCGCCAAGGCGACCGAATTATTGAAAATCAGTTCTTGTCGCCGCGACGTCGCGTTGCCATTATAGATAACGCAAGGCGCTGCATAAGGTTATTAGCGGCGACCTGATACCTGCGGACACTTTTCTGCCCGCCAAGAACAAGGAGCCACGACCATGTCCAGCGGGCGAACGCTCTCACCCCGTCCAGTCGAACGCCCTTCGGCGCCGATCGAACCGCGTGGCAATGATGCCAGCGTCCCGATGGGGCGTCAGACTGGCAACCTTCAAGACGCGTTTCTCAATCTTTTGCGAAAGAACAAGGTTCCCGTGACCATGTTCCTGGTGAAAGGCGTGAAACTGCAAGGTATCGTGACGTGGTTCGATAACTTCTCGATCCTTCTGCGGCGTGATGGCCAATCGCAATTGGTATACAAGCACGCGATCAGTACGATCATGCCAGGCATGTCGCTGGACCCATCCCAGTTCGGCAGCCAATCGGGCAACCGAAAGCAAAAGCAACTGCAGGACATTTTCCTCAGCCGCGTTGCTGAAGCCAATGTTCAGGTCACGATGTTTCTGGTGAACGGGGTCATGCTTCAGGGCCGGATCGCTGCGTATGACCTGTTTTGCATGCTGCTTGAGCGTGATGGCGCAGTCCAACTGGCCTACAAGCATGCGGTATCAACTATCCAGCCAGCCAGCCCGGTCGATCTTAGCGTCGATGATGAAGATGGCACCGATTTTGGGGTAGACGACTGAGCTTCGATAGCGATCTTCAAGATGAAGTGACTCGCGGTGCGCGGGCGCTTGTGCTGTGTCCAGATATCCGGTCGCTGCGGTATGATCTCGATTCGTCCGAGCGTCTGGCCGAGGCGGAAGGCCTTGCGCTGGCAATTGGCGTTGTCATCGCGCATTCGGCAATCCTTCCTGTACGGCAGATGCAACCGAACACGCTGTTCGGATCGGGTCAGGTGGAAAACATCGCGGTCTGGTGCGAGCAGCACGAGGCGGAACTTGTGATCGTCGATGGCGCGCTGACACCCATCCAGCAACGCAATCTAGAAGATCGTTTGAAGCGCAAGGTGATTGACCGCACCGGCCTCATTCTCGAAATATTTGGAGAGCGCGCCGCAACCGCCGAAGGCCGTCTGCAGGTCGAACTGGCGCATCTCGATTACCAACAAAGCCGTCTGGTTCGCAGCTGGACCCACCTTGAACGTCAACGTGGCGGCTTCGGCTTTCTGGGCGGTCCGGGCGAAACCCAGATTGAAGCGGACCGGCGAATGATCCGGCAAAGGATGGGGCGGCTGCGCCGTGAACTCGACCAAGTCCGGAAAACGCGCACGCTTCACCGCGAACGGCGGGGAAGGGCGCCATGGCCCGTCGTGGCACTTGTCGGTTACACCAATGCCGGGAAGTCGACTTTGTTTAATCGGTTGACTGGTGCTGAGGTGATGGCCGAAGATTTGCTGTTCGCCACGCTCGATCCGACGATGCGGGCTATCGGCTTACCAGGTGTCGAGAAGGCAATCCTTTCGGATACGGTGGGGTTCATTTCTGACCTGCCCACGCAATTGGTCGCAGCGTTCCGTGCAACGCTTGAAGAGGTGACGGCCGCTGATGTGATCTGTCATGTGCGCGATATGGCCAATCCCAGCCATGCTGCGCAAAAAAAGCAGGTACTGGATGTCCTTGCCGATCTTGGCGTGGTCGATTCTGAAACAGGGACCAGCGCTATCCCGATCCTTGAAATCTGGAACAAGTCTGATCTGTTGAGCCCCGATGATCTCGCCGAACTGCGTGAAGCCGGGGAAGGGCAAGGCACAGTCATCCTGTCGGCAGCAACCGGGCAGGGTATCGACGAGCTCGAAGATGAACTCACCAGGTTGCTGACGGGGGCTGCGCGCGAAGTAAGTTTTGTTCTGCCGGTCAGCGATGGTCGCAAGATTGCCTGGCTACACGCACACGGCGAAGTGCTTGGCGACGAGGATGCGGGGCAAAGTGAGGATGGCCCACAACGACGGCTGACCGTTCGCCTCAATCCGAAAGAGTTGGGTCAGTTTTCAAGTCTTTCCTGATTGTTAAGCGCCGCGTTTTACACGCTGCCAGAGGTCTTCCTTCTCCTCCAACGAAAGATTTGCAAAGTCGGGCCCGGCGATGGCTTCCATGGAACGAAATCGATTTTCGAATTTGGTGTTGGCTGCGCGCAGAGCTTCTTCCGGATTGATGCCATAGGCCCGGACGAAATTCGCGGTTGCAAAGAGGAGATCGCCGGCCTCTTCGAATTTTTCCTGTCCGCTTCGCGCCGCTTTCAACTCTTCGATTTCCTCGGCGATTTTAGCCTCTGAACCAGAAGGGTCGGGCCAATCAAAGCCTGTTCGAGCGGCACGTTTCTGGATTTTGTCGGAACGCATCAATGCCGGTAGAGCCAGTGCGACGCCATCAATAGCACTTTCGGCGCCTTTGGCCTTACGCTCGGTGGCCTTGATGTCCTCCCAGCGGCCCTCATCCATCGTACCGCCAGCGTCTGCAAAAATATGCGGGTGGCGCGCTAGCATTTTGGCGCTGATCGCTGAGGCGACGTCAGCAAAGTCGAAATGGCCAGCTTCATCAGCCATACGAGCATGAAAGACGACCTGGAAAAGAAGATCGCCAAGCTCGTCACGCAAATCTGTCATGTCGTTGCGCATTATGGCGTCTGCCACTTCATACGCTTCTTCGATGGTGTACGGGGCGATGCTGGCAAAATCTTGGGCAAGGTCCCATTCGCAACCGCGATCAGGTTCGCGAAGTGTATTCATGATAGCCAAAAGACGATCGATCGGGGCCAGTTCAAAGAGATCCTGCATGTCGATCCTAGAGTTTGATAATACATATTATGTTAAATATGGACAGGCGATTCCGCACCGTTGCTGGATGCCATAATCCATCCGGCAGCGACAAAAACACCCCCGAAGATCGCCGCCCAGATCAGCGCAAGTTTGACAAACTGCTTCCACCGCAATCGATAGGACATCAAAGCCGCGCCGCACAGAATCAGCCAGCCCAAGCTCGTGATCAGCGGCAGCGCGAGATCCGCGTTCATGCAGTCATATCCAGACCATCATAGCCTACTGTCACAAATGCTGGAACTTCCTGACATAGCGACTGATAGTCCATGCTCTTGTCTAGGTGGCTTAAAACCACACGACCAGCGCGGGACTGTTCCCCCAGTTCCACCGCCATTGCCAGATGCGCGTGCGTGGGATGCGGTTCACGGCGAAGACAATCACTGACCAAAATATCGACTTTATAAAACAGATCGATCATCTCATCCGTAATTGCACTAAAATCAGTAGCGTATCCGATACTCTTGCCATCGGCTTCAAAACGATACGCGGTCGTTTCACCGGGCCCATGTGCCATTTGACACCAGTCTACGCCAAATCCGGAAATCATCCGGAGCCGATCCAGCGTGTCGAGCGCACAGATTGTGGGATACCCGTCTTGGCCTGCAAACACATAGCCGAACCGTTGGCGCAGTCGACGCACCGTTTCGGTTTCGGCAAAGCCCGGTATCGGTCCACCACGACCATATCGCAGCACCCGCAAATCATCGATGCCGTGGCAATGATCGGCATGATCATGAGTCCAGAACACCGCGTCGATATGGCCGACACGGTTCGCGAGTAACTGCGCGCGGCAATCCGATGACGTGTCCACCAGCAAGCGCTTGCCTTCATCGCTCTCAACCATGATCGACACGCGGGTGCGGCGATTGCGTGGTTCAAGCGGATCGCAATCGCCCCAATCACCGGCACCGTCTGGCCCGCCCAACCGCGGCACCCCGGTTGAGGTCCCAGAGCCGAGCATTACCAACTTCACGGTTTTGCCTTGGTGAACAGGTTGAAGAAATTAGCGGTCGTCTGCGCTTCGAGATGCGAAACATCAACCGCCCGCAGATCCGCAACAAAAGCTGCAGTGTCCGCCACGTAAGCGGGTTCGCAAACGCGGCCACGGTGCGGAACCGGAGCAAGAAAGGGACTGTCAGTCTCAACCAGTAACCGATCTTCGGGTACGGTCTTGGCAATCTCCTGCAGGTCCTTCGCATTTTTGAATGTTACGATCCCAGACAGAGATATCGTCAGGCCCAATTCCAGCACCTTTTCTGCAAAATCAGCCGATGCCGTGAAGCAGTGGATCAGGGCCGGGTAAGCCCCCTTCTCCATTTCGTCTGCCAGGATTGCGTATGTATCATCCTCGGCGTTCCGCGTGTGAATGATGAGGGGAAGCTGGGTTTCCCTGGCAACGTCAATGTGCATTCGAAACAGAGACTTCTGGGCATCTCTGTCCGACTTGTCGTAATAATAGTCGAGGCCCGTTTCGCCTATGGCGATAACCTTTGGGTGCCGCGTTGCATCCAGCAATGCCGATCGGCCCAAGTCCTGGTGCGCGTCGGCTTCGTGCGGATGAATCCCGACGCTGGCAAATACATCTGGTTCGCGGGCGGCGGTCGCGATGACCTGATCCCATTCACTGCGGCGCGTAGAAATATTGAGGAACGCCCCCACACCCGCCTCACGGGCTCGCGCCAGTACCGAAGCCTGATCTTCGGCCAGCCCTTTGTATTCGAGATGACAATGGCTATCGACCAACATCAGGTGGCAGCCTCCGAAGCCGGTAGTTCAAGGCGTGGGAACAGGGGTATGGGCGCGGCCACGCCAAAGTCAGTGGTAACAAGGCGGGCGAACCACTGGGAGTCGGCCAGCGCCGCATAAGTGCGTTCCTCTGCCGGAATACCCAGTTGATCTAACAGCGCGGCCGCCTTCGCTGGCACTACGGGCTGAATGGCTATGGCAAGGTCGCGCAACACCATGAACAGTGTCTGGAGAACGGACTTCATCCGTTCGGGGTCGGTTTTCTTGAGACCCCACGGAGCCTGTTCATCGACATATTGGTTGCAGGCATAAACCGCCCGCATCCACGCCTCGATCCCCGCCGAAAAGTTGAGGTCGTTGAATTCACGCGGAAGTTCCGTCCGGCAGGCATGCGCAACCGTCGCTTGTAACTCCGCATCGGCTTGCGCTATTTCAAAAGGCTCAAGCCTGCCATCCATGTTCTTGACGATCATCGAAAGCGTGCGTTGCGCAAGGTTTCCGAAGCTGTTCGCCAATTCGGCGTTGGCCCGCAAAACAATGGCTTCGGGTGAATAGCTGCCATCCTGTCCGAACGCGACTTCGCGCATCAGGAAATACCGAAGCGCATCAACGCCGAACGTTTCTGCCAGCGACAGCGGATCGGTGACATTTCCGAGGGATTTCGATTCTTTCTGACCACGGTTGAGCAGGAAACCATGGCCGAACACTTTCTGGGGCAATGGCAGATTGGCGCTCATCAGGAAGGCCGGCCAATAGATCGTGTGAAACCGTACGATATCCTTGCCGATCAAATGCAGGCTGGCGGGCCACAGATCGCCCATATCGCCTGGATAACCCAGGCCGGTCAGATAATTGGTGAGCGCATCGACCCACACATACATGACATGGCCATCAGAACCGGGGACTTTGACGCCCCAGTCAAAGGACGTGCGGCTTACCGACAGGTCGCGCAGACCGCCTTCAACGAAAGCAATCATTTCGTTGCGACGGCTTGCTGGTTCAAGGAAACCGGGTTGCTTCAGAAGGTCGAGCAACCGATCCTGATACTTGGACAGGCGAAAGAACCAGCTTTCCTCGACGGTCCATTCCACCGGGGTCCCCTGCGGCGAAAGCTTATCCCCGCCCTCGCCTTCAATCAGTTCGCTCGCATCGTAATAGGCTTCGTCGCGGACCGAATACCATCCTTCGTAGCGATCGAGATAGAGGTCGCCGGATGCTTCCATCGCCTCCCAAATTGCTTGGCTGGCAACGTGGTGATCGGCATCGGATGTTCGAATGAACCGATCATAGGATACATCAAGAGCATCACACATGTCACGGAAATATCCCGACATTTCGTCAGCCAAATCGGATGGCGTGCGCCCCTGTTCCTCAGCCTTTCGCGCCATCTTGAGGCCGTGTTCATCAGTTCCCGTCTGGAAGCGAACCTTGCGCCCCTGAAGCCGTTGGAACCGGGCGATGACATCGGCAGCGATTGCTTCGTATGCGTGGCCGATATGCGGCCGCCCGTTCGGGTAGCTGATCGCAGTGGTGATGTAGAACGGATTGTTTTCGGGGTCAGCCATGGGCCGGGTTGCTAGCGGGGGCCGCCGCGACAAGCAAGGTGCCGATCTCGAACGGAAGCATGCCGGGATCGAAATTGGCCGTTGGCACCTCCGCCGCAAGACTAACAAGCGCGGCGTAAGTCTCGATCAAACGCGCTTGTTGATCTTTGTCATCGCATGCGCGTGCGGTGCGCGATACCAGCGATTGCGCAAGTTCTAGAACCGCCTGGATCCGTTCCCGATCTGCCCGCGGGCCAATAAGGCGCACAAGTTCGCCGCGGCCTGTCAGTCCGGTGTCTCCGCCCTTTATCAGGCCATCAATAACCCGAGCAATCGGCGCAAGATCTTGTGCGGCAAATCGCATCGCTACCCCCAACGAGCCTTCAGCCGCCGCAATAGCCTGCGGATCGGGCGCGAGGCCCGCATCGTTCAAAAGCGCGGCCAATTCGTCATCGCGCAAGGCGGGAAATCGTAGGGATCGACAGCGCGATCGGATCGTCGGCAGCAACCGCGCCGGGCGGTGGGTGACCAACAGGAAGAACGTACCGACCGGGGGTTCTTCCAGACTTTTCAATAAGGCGTTGGCAGCAGATTTTTCCATATCATCTGCCGGATCGATGATTATGGCGCGGCGACTGCCCAACGTTGGCCGGGTGACAAGCCGCTTTTGCATCGTGCGGATCTGCTTGACGCGGATTGAGCGCGCCCGTTCAAAGGGTTTGCCATCGGCTTGGGCTTTTTCGCCCTTGTCGTCCTTGGGGCCGTAGGTCAGCGTGATGATATCGGGATGGTCGCCTTCGGGCTGGGGAACGCCAGGCTCGGCCACCAGTTCACGCGCCGCAGCCATGGCAAAGTCTCGCTTGCCTAATCCGGCTTTGCCCGCGAGCAACCAGCCGTGATGCATGCGCTCACCAGACAGAGCATCGCGCCATTGGCGCCAGGCATCAGCGTGATTGGGCCAAGCCGTCATGCCAGCAGATCACCAAGCGCGCCGATGATCCTTTGATGCACCTCTTGCGGCGTTCCGATGCCATTCACGCGCGCAAACCCGCGCTCGTCACCATCGGCGAGCGCGCGGAATGCTGCTGCCACAGCGCGGTGATAGATGGCGGAACGCCCCTCGATTGCATCAGCCGCCTCACCCCGAGCGGTCAAGCGTTCGGCGAGTGCGGTTTCGTCGCCTTCGAGAAGGATGACGCGATCAGGTCGCAATCCGCCGCTGCCAAAGGCATGCAGCGTTGTAATCGCCGCATCGCCCAATCCCCCCGCACCGCCCTGATAAGCCCGGCTCGAATCGACAAACCGGTCGCAGATCACCCATTCGCCCCGCATAAGCGCGGGGCGGATCAGGCGCGCCACATGATCGGCGCGGGCGGCCGCGAACAGCAGAGCCTCAGACTCGGCCGGCCAGCCCTGTCCGGGCGGGTGCAACAGCAGGGCACGGATCGCCTCGGCTCCCGGCGTGCCGCCCGGTTCGCGAGTAACGATGACGCGCTGTCCCCGCGCGGCTAGCGCATCGGCAAGCATGCGGGCCTGGGTCGATTTGCCCGCTCCTTCGCCGCCTTCAAAGGCGATCAGGCGGCCGCGCGCCTCGCTCATGCAAACACCGCAGCAATGGCATTGATGATGCGATCCAGCGGGCCCGCAGGTCCGATTGCCTTCGCCGCGTAAAGCGGAACGCGCGCAGGAGCGACACCGGGGGCGCTTATTTCCAGCATGGCCACTTCCTGCCCTGCTGCGATCGGGGCGCGCACGGGGCCTTCATAGCGGATCGTGGCTGTCAGCGCGCCCTTGCTTCCCCGTGGAAGGTTGATTGCCACCGGTGCGGCGGCTTTCAGATCGATCACACGCGAATCGCCGTCCTGCACCCGCGCCGTCCCCACCACTGCGCCGGGCGCGAAAACCTGCCGCCTTTCAAAGGCGCTGAAGCCCCATTCGACATAGGAGCGAGCAAGACGGGCGCGCAGCCTTCCATTCTCGACACCGGCGAGGACCAGCACCAATCGCTGTCCGTTGCGGCGAGCAGTCCCGAGATAGGAGAAACCCGATTCGTTGGTGAAGCCGGTCTTGATGCCATCGGCCCCCGGTACCCGCCCGATCATCGGGTCATGATTGACCTGCGCGATCCCTTTGTAATCGAACCCTGCACGGCCGATGTAATAGCCGAACTTGTCGGGGTGGCGGGTAATCATCGCACGGGCCAGCGCCACAAGATCATTCGCAGTGGTGAAGGTGCGTCCCTGATCGGGCCAGCCATTGGGCGTGCCGAAATGACTGCCCGTCATCCCGATCCCAAGCGCGGCGCGGTTCATGGCCATTGTCCAGGCGGCGACAGATCCGGCCTGACCCTCTGCAAGAACGGCTGCGGCATCGTTGCCCGACACGTTGGCAATGCCCAGTAGCAGATCATCCACCCGCACCTGTTCGCCCCGGTCCAGAAACATCGTCGAACCCTTGCGCCGCCACTCGCGCGCGACAGTCGGGCTCATCGCGAACACTTGCGCCGGATCGAGACGTCCGGCCTCGATCAATTCAAACGCGAGGTAGAGTGTCATGACCTTGGTCACGGATGCCGGCATGAACCGCGCGTCCGGATTGCGGGCATGAAGAACCTGTCCGCTCCCCAGGTCAACCAGCATCGCCACAGGCGCTTCATTTGCAGCTGGCACGGCGGGCGTGACGGGGCCGGAATCGGGAGTCATCGCGCTCACGGGGAACGCGGCAGCCGTGAGGGACAGGACACATAGTCGCAGGAATTTCGGAAGCATCACGGCGGCCCTATACCCCCCGCCCCGCCAATTGGCGAGGCACGGGAAGCGTCAGTTCACGATTTCATCAGCCAGCAAGCCGACGCTCATCGCGTAGTAGCTTGAGCAATTGTATTCGAGGATCACACGGTAGTTTCCTGTAACGAGCCATGCCGGCGCGCCGGGGCCATCGGGCTGGAAGAACGACACCATGACGTCATCAGCCAAAGGCCGCTGAGCAACGATCCCCGCTGCGCGCCATTCGGCAACCGTCATCCAGCGGCTCAACCGTTCGTGCACACGCGGACATACGGGCGACACCAGTGCAGTGCGGTAACGTGCCACATCGAACCCTGCCGGTACGCTGGCGCGGACACCCCAGGGTTGCCCTTGCCGCCAACCGGCATCCCGAAAATAGTTGGCAATCGATGCGAAGGTGTCCGCACGATTGTCGAAAATATCCGCGCGCCCGTCGCCATCGCCATCGGTTGCCAGCCGCAGATAAACGCTTGGCAGGAACTGCGGATTGCCAAATGCGCCGGCATAGCTTCCGATCAGTTGCGAACGGTCGTATCCCTTGTCAGCAATCTTCAACAAGGCGATGAATTCACCTGCAAACAGGTCGCGCCTGCGCCCTTCCCACGCAAGCGTCGCAAGGCTGCGAGCCAGATCGAAGTTGCCCTTTACCCGGCCGTAGCTTGTTTCATGACCGAAGATGGCCACGATCACCGATCCCGGCACGCCGTAATCGCGTTCGATCCGGCTCAGCAGGTCGAGGTGCTGGCCATAAATTGAACGGCCGCCGCCAATCCGGGCAGCATCCACATGGGTCGCAATATAGCCCGACATCGGCGGATATCCACGCGGCGTCGCGCTGCCGGGCTGATTGCTGTCGAGCGCGATGACACGATCGTTCGGCGTGATTCCTGCTGTCATGCGGGCGATGGTATCCGCGCGAACGCCTTCACCCAGGGCGCGTGCTTTCAGCAGCTCCATATAGGCGTCAAAGGAGATGCCATCGGCACTGACCTGCGCTGCTGCGGGCGCAGAGACGGGCGACGCACCAAATGTAGCGAGCGCGGCCAAAGCCAGCGCGGCGGTTGGGATAAAGCGGGGAATCATGACCATACGGATGTCACACTCTGGCTGAATACCCAACAACCGAACTGGGGATGACTTGGCAAAACGTCTTGGCTAAAGGGCACAGCGTCGCTCAACGATGATGACAAGCCTTTCATTCGGCGCTAGCCGGGTTTTGCAGCGGACAGGTGGCCGAGTGGTTTAAGGCAGCGGTCTTGAAAACCGCCGTAGGTGCAAGCCTACCGTGGGTTCGAATCCCACCCTGTCCGCCACGGTTACACGACACCGCCGCCTTTCTGCCACTACGTCGCCGCAGCGTATGCTGTGACCAGCCACGCCTTGCAGGGCAGCATCACGCCTTCGTCGGCGCGGTAATGCTGTGCAAACATCGCGGTAAGATCGTCGCGGGCAGCGTTGCGGACCGCGTCGCCGCTTTCGTTCAGCATTTGGCCTACCGCCATTGATGCAAGCACGAATGCGGTGGCATCCGCAGGTGTCGCGCCCGGCCCGCCGACCGCTTGCAACCCCTGATAGGACGCAATGTCGATGCCGGCGAAACCTGCCCCGGTCAGCACATTGTCCAGATAATCGAGATCTTCAAAGGCGAACGGCCCCGGCGCGCGCGGGGTGGCGGGCGGGATGTCCACGTGCCGGCGCACTGTGCCCATCACCTCCATCATCCACAGATTATCGCGGGGATTGGCCCATACCGCCAGATCGATCCGGGCTTCGGGCTTCAGCAGGCGGCGAATGTTGGCAAGAGCCGCAACGGGAGCTTCGAAGAACATCGAACCAAACCGCGAAAACAGGCGATCAAACGCAGGCTCACCATCAAGGTTGGCGGTCGCAGCGTCCGCGCATACGAACCTCGCCGAACTTTCGGTCCGTGCCGCACGGTCTCTGGCTTGTTCGACAAGCATCGGCGCGATATCGAGCCCGAGCGCGGTGCCCTGCTTTCCCACCATCTGCGCAATGGCCAGCGTCGTCGCCCCGCCGCCGCAGCCCAGATCCAGCACCCGCTCGCCGCTCTGGTAGGCGGCACGATCAAGCAAGGCGGCGCCGATGGGCGCGATCATGCTTTCAAACCGGTCGATATTGGCGAGCCAGCGCGCGCCCATATCGCCGGACCAGTCATCCCCCTTCAATGCGTCCGGTCCGGCCTGGGTCATGCGCTCTGCCTCATATCTAGAAGTGGATGGCGCGCCCGTAAGCATCGAGCACGCTTTCGTGCATCATCTCGCTCAGGGTCGGGTGCGGGAAGACGGTCTGCATCAGCTCCGCCTCTGTCGTTTCCAGCGTCTTGCCGACGGTGTAACCCTGAATCAGTTCCGTGACTTCAGCGCCGACCATGTGCGCGCCCAGCAATTCGCCGGTCTTGGTATCGAAGATGGTCTTGATGAAGCCTTCCGCTTCGCCCAGCGCGATGGCCTTGCCATTGCCGATGAAGGGGAAGCTACCGACGCGGATTTCGTGGCCGGCTTCCTTGGCCTTGGCTTCGGTCAGGCCGACGCTGGCGATCTGCGGGTGGCAATAGGTGCATCCGGGGATGTTGTTGCGGTTGAGCGGGTGCGGGTGGACTTCGCTGTTGCCCAGCTCCTGCGCGATGGCTTCGGCGCACGACACACCCTCATGGCTCGCCTTGTGCGCCAGCCACGGCCCTGGGGTGCAGTCGCCAATCGCCCACAGACCCTTGGTCTTGGTGCGGCCATAGGGGTCGATCTGAATGAAACCGCGCTCCATCTCGGCCAGCTTGTCGATCCCGATATTCTCGGTGTTCGGCACGATCCCGATGGCGACTATCACGTGGGTGAACTCGCTCGCCGCAGCCTTGCCGCCCTTGTCCTTGATGGTGGCGGTGATGCCCTTGCCTGTGACCTTGATATCCTCGACCCCGGCGCCGGTCATGATGTTGATGCCCTGCTTGCGCAGCGACTTTTCCAGGAAGGTCGACACGTCCGCATCTTCGACCGGCACAATCCGGTCGAGCATTTCCACCACGGTCACTTCCGAGCCCAAATCATTGTAGAAGCTCGCAAACTCGATACCGATCGCGCCCGATCCGATCACCAGCAGCTTTTCGGGCAGTTCGGCAGGCGTCATCGCGTGGCGATAGGTCCACACGCGCTTGCCGTCGGCCTTGGCGAAGGGAAGATCGCGCGCGCGGGCGCCGGTAGCGACGATGATGTGCTTGGCGCTGAGCTGCTCCTCACCCTTCTCGCCCGTCACGGTGAGGCTGGTCGCGCCGGTCAGCCGCCCCTCGCCCATATGGACGGTGATCTTGTTCTTCTTCATCAGGTGGCCGATGCCCTGATTGAGCTGCTTGGCCACCCCGCGGCTGCGCTTCACGATGGCTGCCAAGTCCGCCTCGATCCCCGAGGCGACGAGGCCGTAATCCTTGGCGTTCTGCATGTAGTGGAAGATTTCGGCCGAACGCAGCATCGCCTTCGTCGGGATGCACCCCCAGTTGAGACAGATTCCGCCCAGATTCTCGCGTTCCACAATCGCGGTTTTCAAGCCCAGCTGCGCACAGCGAATCGCTGCCACATAGCCGCCGGGGCCGGAACCGAGCACGATCACGTCATAGGAGGCAGACATTCAGGTTATCCCTTGTTTGGCTGAATTGTGAGACACGTGAGACAGTGTCCAGAGAGTGAAAACTGGCTCCTGCCGCAGGATTGCGTGAATGCAGCAAGAGGAAAGGCCGGGTGCGAAGAACACGGGCGCGCGTATGACAGCCAGGCTTTGTGTAGGACAGCCATCACACGTCCGCTCCCGGCAGCGAAATCGCCGCTGCTGCCGCTATGGGCCGCGGGCGGTTGTCGTCACCGATCAGCACGAATTTGAAAGTGCCTTGCGCAACCTTGGTGGTTGCCTCGCCGTTACGTTCCCGTGCGATAGCTTCGGCGGCGATGGTGAGCGAAGTCGTCCCGGTTGCGATGACATCGGCATAGACGTTGAGTTCATCCCCCACCGCCATCGCTCCGGGAAAGGCGAAGTCAGTGGCGGAGACAACCACCGCCTTGCCCTGCCCCACGCGGCTCGCGAGCGAACCAGCGCCGAGCGCCATCTGCGCCATCAGCCACCCGCCGAACACCCCGCCATAGGGGTTGGTGTCAGCGGGCATGGCGGTGACACGGATCTGAGGCTGTCTTGCAGACAAGGGCCTATCCTGCGACCATTTCGAGGTATTGCGTCACGACCCAACCCTGTTGGCACGGACCGCGATAGGGTTGCGCAGGATTGACCGGCGAGCCGACGCCGCAATCGTGCGCTTCATCATCGGGCTTGGCATAGATCACGCCGCTCCAAGCGCCGTCACTAACGCAGACGGATACGCCCTGCCCCGGTTCGAGCCGGTCGCGTTCCTTCGTCATGCCACTCGGAGCATCCCGGACCGAGAGATAGCCCACCTCCTGCCCGACGAGCGTCGCAACCTTGGCGACGGTGCCGCATGCGTCAGTGTCGGGACCATCGCTGCCGACCATGATTGGTTTGGGGATAGATCCATCATAGACAATGTCGGCGCCGCCCGCGACCTCCCCCGACGGACTAATTACCGAAGCGTTTTCGGCAGCCGGGCTGCTAGGCGCATCGACGGGCTTGTCGCTGGCAGGTTGAGAACATGCCGCAAGGCTTGCAAGTATCAGCGATGCAAAGGTCTTCTTCATCGGCGGTCTCCTGAACACAGCGTAGATCACACCACCAGACCCATCGGGTTCTCCACGAGCTGCTTGATCGCCTCCATCAACTGCGCGCCGTCGGCGCCGTCGATGGCGCGGTGATCGAAGCTGCCGCTCGCATGGAGCACCGTCGCAACCTTGATCTCGCCGTCCACCACGTAGGGCGCTTGCTGCCCTGCGCCGACCGCGAGGATCATACCCTGCGGCGGGTTGATCACCGCATCGAACTGCTTGATCCCGAACATGCCGAGGTTCGAAAGGCTCGCCGTGCCGCCCTGGTATTCATGCGGCATCAACTTGCCATCACGCGCCTTGCCGGCGAGGGTCTTCATCTCAGTCGAGATCGCGGCGAGGCCCTTGGTGTCGGCGTGGGTGATCACCGGTGTGATCAGGCCCGAAGGCGCGGCCACGGCCACCGACACGTCAGCGCGTTCATAGCGGCGCAGCGTGTCGCCGTGGTAGCTGACATTGCACTGCGGCACGCGGATCAGCGCGCGGGCGAGCGCCTTGATCAGCAAGTCATTGACCGAAAGCTTCACGCCGTCCGGTTCGAGCGACTTGTTGAGCGCGCTGCGCAGTTCGAGCAGCGGATCCAAGCGGATGTCGATGGTGAGGTAGAAGTGCGGGACGTTCTGCTTGCTCTCAGTCAGGCGGCGCGCGATGACCTTGCGCACGCTGGACAGCTTTTCTTCGGCATAGGGTGCGCCGCCTTCGGGGGCGGGTTGGGGCTTGGCGATGGGCGCAGGAGCATCTGCGCTTTCCTGCTTTGCGGCCACGGGTTTTTGCGCCGGGGTGAAGTTTGCCACATCGTCCTTGATAATCCGGCCATTGGGTCCGCTGCCGCTGACCTCACCAAGATCGATACCCTTTTCGCCTGCAATCCGTTTGGCCAGCGGCGATGCAATGATGCGTTCGCCTTGTGCCGAGGACTGTGCAGCGGGGCGCGCCGAGGTGCTTATGACGCCTTTGCCATCGGTGTCCATTCCGGCTTCGACATCGTTTTTCGTGATTTTGCCGCGGGGCCCGGTGCCATCAAGACCGGCAAGATCGACGCCGTTCTGTTCAGCCATCCTCTTGGCCAGCGGGGTCGCGCCAGGGCCATCGGCCGAAGCGGGGGCGGCGGCGGGTTTGGCAGGTTCTGGCTGCTTCTGATCGGGCTCGGGCTCGGGCGCGGGCGCGGCTGCATCTTCACCTTCGATCGAAAGCCGCGCGATAACCGTGCCGACCTTCACATTTTCGCTACCTTCTTCAACCAGGATTTCCGCGATCACGCCTTCATCGACCGCTTCGAATTCCATCGTTGCCTTGTCGGTTTCGATTTCGGCCATGATGTCGCCCGATGAAACCGTGTCTCCCACCTTGACCAGCCATTTGGCGAGGGTGCCTTCTTCCATGGTGGGTGACAACGCCGGCATCTTGATGTCCAGGGCCATGATCCGCGATACTCCGATAATCGATCTGTTGCCTTGCGTCTCTGGCCAATTCCCTAGCGGCGGGCAAGGGCCAGAATGGAGGATTACCGGGGGGGACTTGCCAATCCATACGAATGCATTGATACCTTCGCGCCCAACGGGGCGGTCAGACTATGCGAACATTTCTGGTAATCATCGACGAAAGCGAAGAGGCCACGTGGGCGCTGCGCTATGCTGCTCGGCGTGCGGTGGCGGTGGGCGGCGCGGTGCATCTGCTGGCGCTGGTCCCGCAACAGAATTTCAGCGCGTTCGGGGCGGTGCAGGCCACCATCGAATCCGAAGCGCGCGACCGTGCGGAAATGCTGGCGCATGGGGTGGCCGGTAATCTGTTGGCCGAAAGCGGGATCATGCCCACGATTTCGGTCAAGATTGGTCAAGGCCAGCGGATCGTCAGTGAGTTTTTGGACGAACATCAGGAAGTTGCGGCCCTTGTTCTGGGCGCCGCATCGGGCGCCGCGCCGGGGCCGCTGGTGACGCACTTTTCATCCGCCGCCGGCAGCCTGCCCTGTCCGCTGTACATCATCCCCGCCAATTATGACGAGGCGCATGCCAGCGAACAGGAATGAGGCATAATCAGGTAAGCGTACCGCGCACCGGATAATCCTTGTCCGTAATGAAGGCGATCCCTTCAAGCATCTCCGATAGCGCAGGCCGGGCAAAGGGTGCGTTCTGCACGCTGGTGTAATAGAGCGTGCCTTCCGGCGTGATCAGGAACAGTCCGGGTTCTGAAAACACGCCGGGCTCTTCACTGTCTTCGCGCCCTTCGGAAATGAAGAGGCCCCATGCACGGGCCTGATCTTCGGGCAGGTCGTAGACCAGCGGAACATCGCCCGTATTCCATTCGTTGTGTGCCACCATGGCGCGTTCTTCGTTGTCCATCGACACCGCGGCGACATTGACGCCAGCGGCGGTGAAATCGTCAAGCATGCCCGCCAGGTCTTCCAGATAGGAACGGCAGATCGGGCAATGCTTGCCGCGGTAGAACACCAGCATGGTGAAATGCTTGGGGTTCTGCTTTTCCAGATCGTAGCGCGCGCCGATCGTCAGCGGCAAGTCAAGTGCGGGGACGGGTTGGTTGGGCATCAGCATTAGTATCACTCCTTTACAAAGATCAACCGCAGCGCCTGCCTGCTGTTCCATCGTTCTATCGCTTGCCCCGCCCCTGATGCCGAATGTTGCCAGGGCGCCCGCGCTGGCCGACGATGAACTTGCCCGCCTTCTTGGGTCCGCCCGGTCCACGTTTGGCGTCGGCCGGCCGCGCACCGCGAGGCTCGATGGCGCGGGTATCGGAATCGGGCAGCACGAACTTGAGCGCACCCGTCAGTGGGTTGGCTTCGGCAAGCTTCAATTTAAGCCGGTCGCCGCTGGCATAGGTGGTGCCGCTATCAGTGCCGACCAGCGCCTGCGCGGCTTCGTCATGGCGGAAATATTCATTCCCCAGGGTCGAGATCGGCACCAGCCCGTCGCCGCCAAGCCCGACGATCGTGGCAAAGAAGCCGAACCCCTGAACGCCGGTGATGCGGGTATCGAACACCTCGCCCACACGGGCCGATAGCCACGCGGCGACATAGCGGTCGATGGTATCGCGTTCAGCCTCCATCGCGCGGCGTTCGGTCTGGCTGATCGCGTCGCTGATCTGCTGCAAGCTGGCGCGGTCCCGGTCGGACAGCCCGCTGGTGTCAGGGATCGATCCCGGCGGGGCGGGCTGTTCCAGCTTGTAAGCATCCACCAGCGCGCGGTGCACCAGCAGATCGGAATAGCGCCGGATCGGCGAAGTAAAGTGCGCGTAGGAGCCGAGTGACAGGCCGAAGTGCCCGGCATTGGCGGGGCCGTAATAGGCCTGCGTCTGGCTGCGCAGCACCGCCTCCATCACCAGTGCCTTTTCCGCCTCGTCAGTCACGTCCTTCAGCATCCGATTGAACAGGCTCGGCGTGATCACCTGCCCCAGCGCCAGCTTCTTGCCCATCGTGGCGAGGTAATCGCGCAGCGCAATCAGCTTCTCGCGGCTCGGGGGTTCGTGGATGCGATAGACCACCGGCGCGGTCTTCGCCTCCAGCGCCTTGGCCGCCGCGACGTTGGCGGCGATCATGAAATCCTCGACCACGCGGTGCGCATCGAGCCGTTCGCGGATCGCGATTTCGGCGATCTCGCCCTTCTCGTTGAGCACCACGCGGCGTTCGGGCAGTTCGAGCGCCAGCGGATCACGGGCATCGCGCGCGGCGGACAGCGCTTTCCACGCATCCCACAAGTTGGCGAGATAGTCGGGCGGCGTGCCGCTATCGACCGCCTTTTGCGCGTCCTCGTAAGCGATGTTGTGTGCGATCCGCACCAGCGCGCGGGTGAAGCGGAAGCTCGAGACCTTGCCATCGGCGTTGATGTGCATGTGGCAGGCCATCGCCGCGCGGTCTTCGCCTTCCTTCAGCGAGCACACATCTGCCGAGAGGATCTCGGGCAGCATCGGCACGACCCGGTCGGGGAAATAGACCGAATTGCCGCGCATCCGCGCTTCGCGGTCGAGCTGACTGCCGGGCCGCACGTAGAACGACACGTCGGCAATCGCGACCAGCGCGTTGAAGCCGCCTTGCCCGTCCGGCTCAGCCCAGATCGCATCGTCGTGATCGCGCGCATCGGCGGGGTCGATCGCGACGATCGGCAGGTGCCGCAGATCCTCGCGCGCGGTTTCCGACAGCTTGAGCCTGGCCGCCAGTGGCGCCTCGGCCAGCACCTCTTCGGGGAACACATTGGGGATGCCGTGCTTGGCAATCGCGATCAGGCTGAAGCTGCGCGGCGCAAGCGGATCGCCCACCACCTCGATCACCTTCACGCCGGCACGGTCGGAGCGCGCCACCCGTTCGGCGATCACCAGCTGGCCGGCCTCGGCCTCGCCGCGGTCGGCAATCGGGGTCGACTGGCGCACGCGCTTGTCCACTGGTGCGAGCCAGGCCTTGCCGGTCTTGTCGATCTCGACCACGCCCATCAGCCCCTCGGTGCGCGAGGGCAGCTTTTTCATCACATGGGCGCGCAGACCGGTTTCGGTTTCCTCGGTGCGCGCCAGCACCCGGTCCCCGCGCTTGAGCGCCGGCGGGCGCTTCACGCCGGGCTTCACGCGCGGTTCGCGGATGGTCAGGCGCGGCGGATTGCCGGGGGCTTCGGGGTCCCAGCTATCGGGTTCGGCAATCAGATCGCCGTCCTCGATCGCAACGATCTTCAGCGTCGTCACCTTGGGCACCCCGCCCATGCGGTGGAAGGCGCTCTTCTTGCCGTCGATCAACCCATCCTCGGCCATGTCCTTGAGCAGGGCCTTCAGCTTGATCTTCTCCTGCCCCTTCAAGCCGAACGCCTTGGCGATCTCGCGCTTGCCGGCGGGGATATCGGAGGACTGGATGAAATCGAGCACCTGCTTGGCGCTCGGCATACCTTGGGGGAGTTTGGGAGGTTTGGGCATCACCACCCCCCTACCCGTTCGCCCTCGGCTTGTCGAAGGGCTGCGCTTCACTTTTTGCCGCCATAGGGAAGAAAAGCAGCGCTTCCGACAAGCTTTACACGAACCGAAGTGGGTTACTCCTTCGGCACCGGCACATAAGCACCGCCGGGGACGGCGCTCGCGACAGGCGAGCAATACTCGCCCGCGCATGCCGCCGCTCCGAACATCCAGTCATCGCCGCGCAAGGGCAGCACCAGCGCGGCGGTTTCCTGCCCTGCGACGGACGCTGTCGATTGTGCATCCGTCAGGGTCTCTTTCACGGCTTCGGCCGCCTGCCATTCGGGCTCGTTCGTCCGGCGCAAGGCCACGGCGACGGTGTCGCTACCGGCCGGCACTGCGATCGTGAGTTCGGTATCCACCCGCACCGCAGCATCGACCGTGACCTTGGGCGGCATTGGCGCCCGCGCCAGGGCATCGAGCGCCCGAACATTCAACGCCGTAACCCCGGCAAGATAGGCGAAGTCCATCTCGTCGATGGTGTCACCATAGAACACCCCATCCTCTGTGCGCAGGTCTTGATGCTGGTGGTCGTAATCTTCGACTCCCACCGAAAAGCGGATCGCAGGATAGCCCTTCTGAAGGAACGGCACCTGATCCCCGCCCCGGCCCATCCGGTCGGTACGCCAGATCTGGCGGACTTGCAGGCCATCGGGATGTTTGTCCGCCAGTCCCGCCACCCACCGCGACAGGTTGCGTCCGGGCGAATCATTCTCGCCACCGAACCGGGTTTGCGAGGCGCGTAGGCGGTCGGTCAGATCAGCGCGCGGGCCTTCGGAAAAGACGCGCACCACCTTGGGCTCGCAATACCCATCCTTGCCGCACGAATTGCCGACGATGTCATTGTTGAGCACCGCCTTGACAGTGAACCCCTGCGCCTCGGCCCAATCGGCGAGGATGCGCCCGCCGTGCAGGCCCTGTTCCTCGCCCGAAAGAAGCGCGTAAATGATCGTGGTGGGGTATTTGGTGCCGCTGAGCACCCGCGCCGCTTCGATCACCAGCGCGGTGCCGCTGCCATCGTCGTTGGCGCCCGGCGCATCGGAGGTTGCGTCCATCACGTCGGTCACGCGGCTGTCGATATGGCCCTGCACGATCACGACCTCGTTCGGACGCTCGGTGCCGCGCTGGATCGCGACCGCGTTGCGAACCAGGGTCGGTGTCGGGATGCGCGGGCCGGTGACGGTGTCGCCGACGGGCAGCACCTCCAGACAATCGCCGCACTTGGCGCCGATCCGCTTGAACTCGGCAAGCCCCCAATCAACCGCCGCGCCGATGCCGCGCTTGGGATCGTCCTGCACCGACAACGTGTGGCGCGTGCCGAAGCCGACAAGCGTTTCGACGTCAGCCTTCAGGCGGTCTGGCGAAACCGCATCGGCGGGGTGGTTCTGCGCCGCAAGCGGCGCAGCAAAGAAGACTGAAAGCAGCAGGGCATGTTTCATCATGCGCCCTGTCTGCCCTCCCCGCTGGCGCGGTGCAAGCCTAGTAAGCGCGTGCGATCAGAATGCGTTCGCTGGCTGCATCGCCGGTGAAGATGCAGGCTCCGTCCGCTGCCGCGCCGCCGCGCGGTACGTTGCGGATCGTCAGCTTCAAGGCTTTCAGCTTTTCGACGACCGCGTTCAACGCAGCGCCCGTCGGCTTGGACCATTGCACTTCGACCCAGCCCGGATACTTGCCGCCCTTTTCGAAGTGATCGGCAACCGCCTGCCAATGGGTCACATTGCGCGTGATATTGACATCGCGCCGGTCGCGGGCTTCGGCATAGAGGCTTGCCTGAATGGTTTCGATCAGCGTGCCTGCTTGCGCAACGAAATCGCCCTGCGCGGGGTACGTAAAGGCTAGTTTGCCATTGTCCGCGTTCCACAAGCGGTCACGGCGCAGCACGGCGATCTTGCCTTCGGCCATGTCGCGGGGACCGACTTCGATGATGATCGGCGCGCCCTTACGGACCCAGTCCCACCGCTTGGCCGCAGCCTTTCCGGGCTTGGTGTCGAGCAGCACACGCAGCCGTTCACCCAGGGCCATCTGTCCTGCCAGAGCCACTCTAAGTTCGGCGCAATAGGCGATAAGATCGGCGTCTTCTGGGGCTTCGCGCAGCATCGGAATGATAACGATCTGCTGCGGCGCAATGGCAGGCGGCACGCGCAGCCCGTCATCGTCGCCATGCGTCATGATCACTCCGCCAATCAGGCGGGTCGACACGCCCCAGCTGGTGGTATGGCAGAACTGCTGCGCGCCTTCGCGATCCTGGAACTGTATCCCGGCAGCGTGCGCAAAATTGGTGCCCAGATAATGCGAGGTGCCGGCCTGCAGAGCCTTGCCGTCCTGCATCATCGCTTCGATCGACCAGGTTTCCACCGCACCGGGAAAACGTTCATTCTCCGGCTTTTCACCCGCGACCACGGGAAGCGCCAGATCGTCTTCGGCGCAGGCACGGTACATTTCGAGCGCACGGTGTGTTTCTTCCAGGGCCTGTTCGCGGTTTTCGTGTGCAGTGTGCCCTTCCTGCCAAAGAAATTCACTGGTCCGCAGGAACATGCGGGTGCGCATTTCCCAGCGCACGACATTGGCCCACTGGTTCGTCAGCAGCGGCAAATCGCGCCACGATTGCACCCAGCGCGCCATCGCATCGCCGATGATCGTTTCAGACGTCGGACGCACCACCAGCGGTTCTTCAAGCTTCGCGGCGGGATCGGGGATCAGCCCGCCCTTGCCATCGGAGATAAGCCGGTGGTGGGTGACGACCGCCATTTCCTTGGCAAAGCCTTCGACGTGTTCGGCCTCCCGCGTGAAATTGGCGAGCGGAATAAACAGCGGGAAATAACAGTTTTGCACGCCGGCGGCCTTGATCCGGTCATCCATCAACCGCTGGATGCGTTCCCAGATGCCATAGCCCCACGGCTTGATGACCATGCACCCGCGAACGCCCGATTCTTCGGCAAGGTCGGCGGCGCTGATGACTTCCTGATACCATTTGGCAAAGTCGTCTTCACGCTTGATGGTGAGCGCGTGGCGGATCTGGGACACGGGATCGATTCCTGTTTGAACGGGGTGCGGCAGTTGTGCCGCCAACGCGCGCCGCTTCGCGTTATTTGCCCAGTTCGTCCAGCTTCTTTTGCATTGCAGCCATCTGTTCGCGCAACGCGGCCAGTTCGTCGCGGTTTTCACCAGCCGGCGGTTTGGCCTTGGGTTTGGCAACACCCGGCATGAAAACATCGGCGGCGGCGCGCATCATCGCCATGTTGGTTTCATGGATCGCAGCAAACGGTGTCGCGCTAATGCCTTTTTCAAATGCCTCGCGGATCTTGCCCTGATTTTCGCGGAAGTTGGTCATACTGGCTTCGAGATAGGATGGCATCATCGCCTGCATCGAATTGCCGTACATGCCGATCAGCTGGCGCAGGAAACTGACCGGCAACATCTGTTCGCCATTGGCTTCTTCATCCATGATGATCTGCGTGAGGATCGAATGGGTAATGTCATCACCGCTTTTCGCGTCGAGCACCTGAAATTCGACATTTTCCCGCACCATGCGCGCAAGATCTTCCAACGTGATGTAGCTGGATGACGCTGTGTTGTAGAGGCGGCGGTTGGCGTATTTCTTAATAGTGATCGCATCACCTGCTGCGCCCGATGCTGCTTTCGCTCTGCCGACCATGTTTTTCAATCCCGTTAGAAGATCCCGGATATCGTGTCTTAGCACCTGCACACGTTGCGGTGCAACAAGTTGCGGTTGAACAATCAGTTGCAGCGCAGTCGCGCGCCTATGGCGGTGAGCATTTCATATTGCGACAGCACATTTTGTTGCGCAGCATCAGCGACATTCCACGGCACATCGAGCCAGTCACCAGCGCGCACGTCCGGCGCATCCGTCAGATCCACGACCACCATGTCCATCGACACCTTGCCAAGGATGGGACAGCGCCGCCCGTGATGATGAAAGGCATTGTCCGGCCCGCGTGAACGCAGGAAACCGTCGGCGTACCCCATCGACACCGTACCAACGCGCATGGGCCGGACAGCCTTGAAGGCAGCATTGTAACCGACGCTTTCCCCCGGCGATATCGTGCGCGTCTGGAGAACTGCCGCCTGGACGCGGGCAACAGGCCGGATGACGCCCGCAAGTTCGGGCCGCGGCACACCGCCGTACAGCGCAAGTCCGGGCCGGGTCAGATCGAACGTATAATCGGCCCCCAGCGCGATGCCTGCGCTGTTGGCAAGGCTTGCGCGTTGGTGTTGCACGAGTCCCGAAACGCTGGCGAATTGCGCAAGCTGGGCGGCATTCATCGGGCTGTCTTCGTCAGCGCACGCAAGGTGGCTGAGCAGAATGTCGATTTCCAGCGCGGCAATCCGCGGGTCTAGCGCGTCGCACGGCGCGATGCCGAGACGGTTGATCCCGGTATCGATCATCACATGGCAGCGACCGCCCCCAGTACGGGTCCACAGCTCGGCCTGCTCCGGTGCATTGATGACAGGCACAGCGCCAACGGCGCGCGCATAGGCGCAGTCATCGCCGTTCAGAACCCCGTGTAGAACCGCCACCTGCGCGCCCGGCACATGAGCGATCACGCCGCGCACCTCGCTCCAGTGCGCTACGAAGAAGGTGGTGCATCCCGCATCGCGCAGCACCGGAACGCAGGATGCCGTGCCCAGCCCGTAACAATCCGCCTTCACTGCGGCCGCGGCGTGGCCCGCACCCGAAGCTGCATTTAATGATCGCCAGTTGGAAGCCAGCGCATCGGTGTCCACCGTCAGCCGCAACGTAGCAGCAGGCGATGCTGTCCCAGCTTCGTTCAAGCGGCTGTCAGTCATCGGTGAAGTCCCGCGGCGGACCGTCAGGCAGGCCCCACCATGCCACCACCAGTCCAAAGGCGACCACCGCCCACGTGTACCACAGCCCGGCGTAGATATCGCCAGTGCGCGCCACGATGACCCCGGCAATCAGCGGCAGGAAGCCCCCAAGATAACCCGCCCCGATATGATAAGGGATCGACATTGATGAATACCGGATACGCGGCGGAAACATCTCGGATAGAAGCGCTGCAACCGATCCATAGGTCAACGCCGACAACATCCCCAAGGCCAGCAATACCCCGACGATACCGATAATGTTGGCAAGCGATGGCCGCTGCTTGGCAAAGTCGAACCCGTATGCTGCCAGCGCCCTATGCAGCCCGGTACGCCGAGCGGCGCCATCGTTCAGCCACGCGCTGTCAATCGCAATCGGATTGCCGCCCGCCGTCATGTTCAGTGTATCACCTGCCTTGAGGGTATAGGGCACGCCCGAAGCCGTCAGCGTTTCCAGCACCTTTCCGCAATCGGTCTGATCGCGCTGGAACAGCTCGGCAAAGGGATCGGTCTCACACGCGGGGCCGCTGACCACGATGGGCGTACGCTCTGCAGCTTCGGCAAGTTCGGGGTTGGCGAAGCTGCCCATCATCCAGAACAGCGGGAACAGCAGCGCAAGCGACAGCGCCGCGCCGATGATGATGGGTTTCTTGCGCCCTACCCGGTCGGACCATTTGCCGATGATGATGTAAAAGCTCATCACGATCAGGCCTGACACCAGCAGCACCAGTTCAACAGTCAGATCATCGACATGCATCGGCCCGCGTAGAAAGCTCATCGCGGAAAAGAAGCCGGTGTACCAGATCGTGGTCAGGATTCCGGTGATACCGAACAGCGCAACGAAAAGGCGCTTGGGATTGCCCGGATAGGTCAGGCTTTCGACGAAGGGATTGCCCGAGGTTTCGCCTGCGGCCTTCATCGCCTGAAACACGGGGCTTTCCGACAGCTTGAGCCGCATCCACAGCGACACCGCCAGCAGCCCGATCGACAACAGGAACGGCACGCGCCAGCCCCATGCTGCGAAGGCGTCCGCTGGTATCAGCGCCCGGCACGCCAGCACCACAATGATCGACAGTACAAAGCCGCCCGCCACGCTCGCCTGAATGAAGCTGGTGTAAAAGCCGCGCTTTTCGGGCGGGGCATGTTCGGCAACATAGATCGCCGCGCCGCCGTATTCACCGCCCAACGCCAGGCCCTGCATCACGCGCAGCAGGATGACGATGATCGGCGCGGCCATGCCAATGGTGTCGACAGTGGGGATCAACCCGACACCAGCAGTGGCAATGCCCATAAGCGTCACCGTGACAAGGAACGTGTATTTGCGTCCCAGCCTGTCCCCCAGAAACCCGAACAGCACGGCACCCAGCGGCCGGAAGGCAAAGCCCACCGCAAAAGTCGACCACACCAGAAGCAGGCCAAGCGTTTCGTTATCGGTGGCGTAGAACGCATCTTTGAGGATGTAGGCGAGCGTGCCGTAGATGAAGAAATCGTACCATTCGAAGATGGTGCCTGCGCTTGATGCGCCGATCACCAACCGGATTTCCTTATCGCTCGGCTCGCGCGCTGCGAGCGCCTGGGCTTCGGCCATGTCCCTCTTATCCCCTAGGCCCTGCCGGGCACCGTTCTGTTCTGGCTCTAGCGTGAGACACCGCGGGGGGAAAGCGCCGCACAAGCGGCCTTCCACGGCAATAGCACCGCGCCGTGACGGCCGGGATGCGCAAGCGCCGGTGCCAACAGATCAAGCTGCGGCCAATCGGGCAGCGCGCCCTCGCCCGACACCCATCGCTCGACGGTTGCAGCCGTATCGATGATCTTGCTCGGATCGGTTCCGATTGCACTGCGGGCAAAAAGGCTGGCGGATGCCTGACCGATCGCGCAGGCGCTGACCGTCATGCCTATCGCCGCAACGCCCCCGTCTTCACCCAGCGCAAGACCCAACGTCATGACGCTGCCGCAGCTGCGCGAACGTGCCTCTGCCTGCAAAGGCAGCGCATCGTCCAACGGATAGTGCGCAAGATCGGTGGCAAGGCCAAGTACCTCGGGCGAATACAGCCGCACAACCGGACGAGCGGGCATGTGGGTCAGCTGCCAGCCCGCTTTACTGCGGCTTCAAGCCGCTGCGATTCGGAGCGCAGCCGATCACGCCGGATCGCGATCGATGGCAGCAATTGCCGCGAAAAAGCATCGGCCGCTGCATAGGTGCGCGATTCGGTCATCCACAAGGGGCGGCCTTTGTAACCCCAGCTTTGATCGAAACCCGTCACCAGCAAAGCAAAGGCGAAAATCGCAATCAGCGCGCCCTTGACCGCGCCAAAGCCAAAGCCGAGCACGCGGTCGATTGGCCCCAGCACGGCGCCATCGGACGGTCCGCTCGCAGTTCCGATGATAACTTTCATCGCGGCATAGGGGATCAACAGCAGCAGCACGAACGCCAGCAGCGCATCGCCCGGTTCGACCGGGTAGAGCATCCGCAATCCTCTGGTGAGATCGTCATGCAGAAAGTGAACCGTGAACGCAGCCAAGACCCAGGCTGCAAGGCTGAGCACTTCCTGTACAAGCCCCCGCATGAAGCCGCCAATGGCAGCTACCCCTACGATGATGGCGATGATGATATCGAGAATGTCCATGGGCTGGAAGGATTATGCGGTGCCCATCACCTGGTCAACGACGTTCGCAAGTGCAGCAAGACCGCGATAGTCTGCGCCGCTGTTTTCCGAGGCCGCGCCTGCTGGTCCATAGCATCGCACGAAACCGAGCTTGGCCGCCTCTCGCAGGCGCAGCGGCGCGTGAGCCACGGGGCGAATCTCTCCGGCCAGACTGACTTCGCCAAACCATGCGGTCTTGTCCGGCAAAGCTTTGTCCGCCAGCGCCGAAACCAGCGCGGCGGCGACCGCCAGATCGGCCGCGGGATCGGTCAACCGGTATCCGCCTGCGATATTCAGATAGACCTCGGCTGACGAAAAGTTCAGCCCGCACCGCGATTCGAGCACCGCCAGCAACATCGCGAGCCGCCCGCTGTCCCAGCCCACCACGGCCCGCCGCGGTGTTGCGCCGGATTGCAGGCGCACGATCAGCGCCTGAATTTCGACAAGAACGGGCCGCGTGCCTTCCAGCGCGGGGAACACCGCGCTTCCCGCCAGCGGCATGTCGCGGCCAGACAGGAAGAGCAGTGATGGATTGGCAACCTCCTCCAACCCTTCGGTCGCCATGGCAAACACGCCGATTTCATCGACTGCGCCAAACCTGTTCTTGAGCGCGCGCAGGATGCGGTACTGGTGGCTGCGTTCGCCTTCGAAGCTCATCACCACATCGACCATGTGTTCCAGCACCCGCGGTCCGGCGATCGTGCCATCCTTGGTCACGTGCCCGACAAGAACGACCGCGCAGCCCGTTTCCTTGGCATATCGGATCAGTTCCAGCGCGCAGCCGCGCACCTGCGATACAGTGCCGGGCGCGCCTTCGATCGTATCGGAGTGCATCGTCTGGATCGAATCGATCACCAGCAAGGCAGGGGCTTCTGCGCCGCCCAAGGTCGTCAGGATATCACGCACAGATGTTTCCGAAGCCAGTCGGATCGGCGCATCAGCCACCCCCATGCGGCTTGCGCGCAGCCGCACCTGACCGGCGGCCTCTTCCCCGCTGACATAGACGACATCATTACCGCCCCGCGCAATGGTTGCAGCGCATTGCAGCAGCAACGTCGACTTGCCGATGCCGGGATCACCGCCGAGCAACACCGCGCTGCCTGGCACCAGTCCACCGCCCAATGCGCGGTCGAATTCCGCCATTCCGGTGGACTTGCGCACAGGGAGCTTGGTGGGCGCATTGAGCGGTTCGAACATCACCGGCCGCCCGCCGGTTGAAAGATCGTGCTTCTGCGAGAAAACCGTTGCAGGCACGTCTTCCACCAGGGTGTTCCACTGACTGCAATCAGCGCACTGGCCCTGCCACCGCGGGGACACCGAGCCACATTCCTGACACACATAACGCCGTTTGGATTTCGCCATAGCCAAGCCCATAATGAGAACAGAAGTTGAACGCAATTGCATCTGCTCGGGATTCCCCGCTAAACAGTGCCGATGCGCCAGAAGGAATTGCGGCTTGCGCTGGTATGTTATGGCGGGGTCAGCCTTGCGGTTTACATGCACGGCATCACGAAGGAGGTATGGCACCTTGCCCGGGCCAGCCGTGCGTTTCATCATCCTGAGGCCACGCACCTTGATGGCGCGGCAGCGGCCTATCGCGACTTTCTGAAAACGCTGGAACGCGATCACCTGCTGAAGTTGCGGGTGCTTCCCGATGTTCTCACAGGCGCCAGCGCGGGGGGGATCAATGCCGTCTTCCTCGCCCAGGCGATTTATGCGGGCCACAGCCTTGAACCCCTGACCGATCTGTGGCTCGCCAATGCCGATGTCAGCGAGCTGACCGATCCCGATGCGGAGCCCCTGTGGCGTTATGGCAAGCTGTGGGCGCAACCAATCGCAGAATGGTTCCTCAGCCGCCCCGGCAATGCGGTCACAGCAACGGTGTCGCCCGAAACCCGCGCAGAGGTGCGGGCAAAGGTGTCGCGTCTGGTGCGCGGACGCTGGTTCAGCCCGCCGTTTTCCGGGGCGAAGTTTTCCGCGATGCTGTTTGAAGCCTTGGCGCGGATGGCACAGAACGGCGATGGTATTCCGCTTCTTCCCCCCGGCTACCCCGTCGATCTTGCCGTGACGGCCACGGACTTTCGCGGCCATCCCAACCGGCTGCGCCTGAACTCCCCCCCCTTTGTCGAAGAGACCGAGCACCGATTGCCGATCAGCTTTCGGGCAAGAGTAGACCGCGGTACCGCAGCGACCTTTGCTTCGGGATTGGCCGATCCGCTCGAACTGGTGCTGGCGGCGCGTGCCACCGCGAGTTTTCCGGGTGCCTTCCCACCGCTGACGATTGCCGAAATCGATGCCCTGGCGCTTGATGAAGGGCAGCAATGGCCAGGGCGCGAGGCGTTTCTGGCGCGCACCATGCCTGCCCACGCCGCGGGCGGCACTTTGGATGAGGTGGCGTTGATTGATGGCGCGGTCCTGGTCGGCGCGCCTTTTGGCGCAGCATTGGCGGCTTTGCACGGAAGGCCCGTTCAGCGCGAGGTTGACCGGAGGTTCGTATATCTCGATCCGCGCCCGGATGGGTCAGGGCCGGACCAAAGCACACGGACCCGAGCCGTGGGCTTTTTCGGCGCGATTTTCGGTTCGCTCTCCACCATCCCGCGCGAACAGCCGATCCGCGATGATCTGGAACGGATTGACCAGCAATCGCGTGATGCGGCGCGGTTGAAACGGATCGTGATGGACCTGCAGCCCGATATTGATCGCACAGTCGAAAAGCTGTTCGGTTTCACCTTCCTGCTTGACCGGCCCACACCCAAACGTCTCGCAGGCTGGCGCGCAAAGGCGCAGCAGGCTGCAGCAGCGCAGGCCGGTTATGCCTTTGGCGCGTATGCCTTGACCAAGTTCGACGGGATTCTGGCATCCTTGGCGCGGTTGACGATCAAGGCATCGGGGCAGGCGACGGTGGACACCGCTCCCCTGATCCATGCGCTGCGCTGCGAACTGGAAACCCGGGGGATCGATCAACTGACTGACGCGCATGGCGGCGCCACCCCGGACGCAGTGACGTTCTTCCGCGCACACGACATCGGTTTCCGCATCCGCCGCTTGCAAATGCTGGCGCGCAAACTGGCCCGCGATTGGCAGGTTGATTCCGACATCAGCGAAGACGCGCTTGACCGTGCGCGGGCACGGTTGTTCGAAATTCTCGCGCTTTATCAGAATGCCGATGCCGATATTCTGCGATCTGCGGAGTTTCGCACCGTGGCGCAAGATGCGGTGACAGCGCCGGGCGCGGTGCTTGATTTCCTGGCCTCGCACCGGCTGCTTCCCGATACCGATCTGGCGGCTGAAGACATGCTGATCGATGCGCTGGAAGATATGCCCCGCGTGCTCAAACGGCGGATGCTGCTGACCTATCTGGGTTTTCCCTTTTATGATGTCGCCACCCTCCCCCTGTCACGTTCGGACGGGTTTGATGAATTCAATCCGGTCAAGATCGACCGTATCTCGCCCGACGATGCCTTGAGCATCCGTGACGGCGGCACGGCGGCAACATTGCGAGGTATTGAATTCTACAATTTCGGTGCGTTTTTTAGCCGCGATTACCGGGAGAACGACTACCTGTGGGGCCGGTTGCATGGCGCGGAACGAATGATCGACATCCTTGCATCGACCGTGGGCGGCGCTGTTGGCACCGAGATCATCCAAGCCGCCAAGCGCGCCGTGTTTCTTGCCGTATTGGACGAGGAGCGCGCCGCGGGCAGATGCCAGCGCGGTTTGATCGACCGCATCCACGCTGAAGTGCGCGAGCGGATGGGCTAACGGCGGATGGGGGCGAAAAACAACAGCATCACCAACCGGCTGTCGTCAGGCCCTGTTCCGAAACCGGGGGCGGCGTTGTGGAATTGCCAAGGGGAAAACAGCAACAGCCTGTTGAACCGTGCAGGGACGCGCATCGTACGTTCCCACTTGGCTGGATGCGCCGTATCCATGTTCACCACGTCTTCGACCAGCGTATTGATATCGCCATAGCCTGATGCCGCTATACCGGCGGGATCCTGCGGTACGGCTTCCAGTCCGGTACGGCGATGGCGGAAGAAATCCGTGCCGCCAGCGCCAGGCTTCGCACAGTCCTGCGGCCGCGAGAGGTAGAGGATGCCCGAATAGGCGGCAGGGTCGATATGAACCCCGCTGCGGGCCGGATCCCCCTTCCCGGTCAACCGGCAATGGCCGTGCTGAGTCCCTCGCGCCGGACCAAGACCAATGCCCAGAAGGCGCGACACGGCCGCATCGATGCCGCTGGTGTCCAAGACCTGCGCGGAATTGCGGCCGGCGAAGTTGCCGTGCTGCAACGCCGGATCGTAATCGAGCGCCAAGGCAGCGCGCCGCACACTCCAGGGATCCTTGAGAAAATCGTCAACAATCAGGAAGGAGGGCAGCATCGCGCCCTAGCTCCCGAACACGTCTTTCAGCTTGTTGAGAAAGCCGCGACTTTCCGGGCATTCGTCTCCCGTTTCGGTCGCCTTGAACTCCTCAAGGATTTCCTTTTGCCTGCGGCTGAGCCTGGTTGGGGTTTCGACTACGATTTCCACCACGAGATCGCCGCGGCCGCGGCCTTGCAGTACGGGCATCCCGGCTCCGCGAACGCGCAGCTGCTTGCCTGACTGAAT
This sequence comes from Erythrobacter sp. R86502, assembly GCF_042466465.1. Lineage (NCBI taxonomy): Bacteria > Pseudomonadati > Pseudomonadota > Alphaproteobacteria > Sphingomonadales > Erythrobacteraceae > Erythrobacter > Erythrobacter sp. R86502. The sequence goes on from NZ_JAXHCJ010000001.1 coordinate 930,848, forward strand.
GCCCACCGGGATTTCAAGCCGGTTGGTCGAGCCATCAAGATCGGGGATTTCGACACAGCCGCCAAGCGCCGCCGTGGTAAAGCTGACCGGCACACGGGTCGCCAGCGTGGTGCCTTCGCGCTCAAATACCGGGTGGGGTTTGACATGAAGGAAGATGTACAGATCGCCAGCAGGCGAACCGCGCTGCCCCGCCTCGCCCTTTCCGGATAAGCGGATACGGGTTCCGGTATCGACGCCTGCAGGTATATCCACCTGCAAGGTCTGCGGCTTGTCGACACGGCCTTCGCCGCGGCATACGCGGCAGGGATTTTCGATCACCGTGCCGCGTCCGTTGCACGTCGGGCATGGGCGTTCGATCACGAACAGGCCCTGCTTGGCACGGACGCTGCCCATGCCGTGGCACAGGTTGCACTGGCGTTCCGATGTTCCGGGCGTAGCGCCAGAACCATCGCAGGTGTCGCAGGACTGGCTGACCTCGATTTCGATTTCAGTGGACTTGCCGTGAAACGCTTCTTCCAGCGTGACCTGCATGTCATACCGCAAATCAGCGCCGCGTCGGCTTTGCTGACGCTGCGCACCGGGCCCGCCGCCGCCGAACGCACTGCCGAAGATCGTTTCGAAGATATCGCCGATATCGGCAAAATCACCGCCGCCGCGACCGCCAAAGCCGCCGCCGCCGCCATTCATGCCCTGCGTGAAGGCTTCATGGCCGTACCGATCGTAAGCCGCACGTTTCTGGGGATCCTTGAGGCAATCGTAAGCCTCATTGATCGCCTTGAACTTGGCTTCGGCGGTGGAATCGCCCGGATTGCGATCCGGGTGAAATTTCATCGCAAGTTTGCGATAGGCGCTCTTGAGCACGGTACCATCGGCATCGCGCGCGCATTCAAGCGTGGCGTAGTAATCAATCTGGGCACTGGACATGGTATTGACCTATTCCCCGTTGCCAATGCCCGTCGCAGTGCAGGGTTGGAAAACCCCGCCACTGCAACGGCGCACTGGATTGCATCGAGGCGTTAGCCCTTCTTGTCTTCGTCGACCTCGGAGAACTCGGCGTCGACGACGTCCTCATTTGCTGCGGTCTCACCAGCAGTTTCGGCAGCCGCATCCGGCCCTGCGGCCTGCTGCTGTTCGTAGATCTGCTGACCCATCTTCATGGCAGCCTGCGTCAGGGCTTGTGCCTTGGCATTGATGTCATCGGCATCGCCGCCTTCAAGCGCGGTCTTAACTGCGGCAATTGCTTCTTCGACTTCGGTCTTGGTCGCGGTGTCGATCTTGTCGCCGTGTTCTTCGAGCTGCTTTTCGGTTGCGTGAACAAGGCTGTCGGCTTGGTTGCGTGCTTCGGCAGCCGCCCGGCGCTTCTTGTCTTCCTCGGCGAACTTTTCGGCATCCTTGACCATCTGGTCGATGTCCGCATCGTTCAGCCCGCCCGAAGCCTGGATCTTGATCGTCTGCTCCTTGCCGGTGCCCTTGTCCTTCGCCGCCACGGACACAATGCCGTTGGCGTCGATATCGAAGGTGACTTCGATCTGCGGCACACCGCGCGGTGCGGGCGGAATCCCGATCAGGTCGAAATTACCGAGCAACTTGTTATCCGCCGCCATCTCGCGTTCGCCCTGATAGACCTTGATCGTCACCGCGTTCTGATTGTCTTCGGCGGTCGAATAGGTCTGGGTCTTCTTGGTCGGGATGGTGGTGTTGCGGTCGATCATGCGGGTGAACACGCCGCCCAGCGTCTCGATGCCGAGCGAAAGCGGGGTCACGTCGAGCAGCAGCACATCCTTGACGTCGCCCTGCAGCACGCCTGCCTGAATGGCCGCGCCCATCGCGACGACTTCATCCGGGTTCACGCCGGTATGCGGCTTGGCACCGAAGAACTGCTCCACGACTTCGCGCACGCGGGGCATACGGGTCATGCCGCCGACGAGGATCACTTCGTCGATCTGGTCCTTGGTCACGCCGGCATCAGTCAACGCCTTCTTGCACGGATCAAGCGTGCGCTGGATCAGGCCATCGACCATCTTTTCAAGATCGGCGCGCGTGATGGTTTCGACCAGGTGCAGCGGGGTCGTGCTACCACCTTCCATGCGCGCGGTGATGAAGGGCAGATTGATTTCGGTCGATGCCGCGCTCGACAGTTCGATCTTGGCCTTTTCCGCCGCTTCCTTCAGCCGCTGCAAAGCGAGCTTGTCGGTCTTCAGATCCATCGATTCCTTCTTCTTGAAGGAATCGGCCAGGAACTCGACGATCGCGTTGTCGAAGTCTTCACCGCCGAGGAAGGTGTCCCCGTTTGTCGACTTCACTTCGAACACGCCGTCACCGATTTCTAGGATCGAAACGTCGAAGGTGCCGCCGCCAAGGTCATAGACGGCGATGGTCTTGCCATCTTCCTTGTCCATTCCGTAGGCGAGCGCGGCTGCGGTCGGTTCGTTGATGATGCGCAGCACTTCAAGACCGGCGATCTGCCCTGCGTCCTTGGTCGCCTGACGCTGCGCGTCGTTGAAATATGCGGGCACGGTGATGACGGCCTGCGTCACGGTTTCGCCAAGATAGCTTTCGGCGGTTTCCTTCATCTTCTGCAGAATGAAGGCGGAAACCTGCGACGGGCTATACTCGTCCTCGCCGGCTTTTACCCACGCATCACCGTTCTTGCCCTTGGTGATGGTATAAGGAACCAGGCCCATGTCCTTCTTAGTCAGCGGGTCTTCAAACCGGCGACCGATCAGGCGCTTAATTGCGAAAAGCGTGTTGTCGGGGTTGGTAACAGCCTGACGCTTGGCCGGCTGGCCGATCAGACGCTGCCCATCCTTCGTGAATGCGACGATTGAAGGCGTCGTGCGCGCGCCTTCGGAATTTTCAATCACCTTGGGCTTGCCGCCATCCATGACAGCGACGCAGGAATTGGTGGTGCCGAGATCGATACCGATAACTTTAGCCATTTTTACCCCATCCATAGGACAATTGTTGGACACCGCACAGCGGCACTTCCCCGATCCGGGCAAAGCGCTTCGGCGGCTCGATTGTGAGGGCGATATAGGTGCGGTTTTGCTTGGCACAAGAGATTGCGCATCCTAGATTTCAGTCACGTTCCATCCGGGAGACACATCATAGTGACCAGTTTTCGCCAAGCCGCTCTAGCGATATTGTTGTCAGCAGGTGCGGCAGGCCTCGCTGCATGTTCCGATCAGAACGATGGTCCGGTAGACGCTGCGACCGAAGGGCTTGCGGTTCGCAACGCCCGCGTGGTGCTCGCCCCCGTCGCGGGCAATCCGGCCGCGGTATATTTTGACCTGTCCTATAGCGGCGATGCTTCTGCCGTTCTGACTGATGTTGCCGTGGAAGGCGCGGGCATGACAATGATCCACGACTACGCCGAAAATGCCGGAAAAATGCAGATGATCATGGCAGATGATGTCACGATCGTCCCGGGAACACCGGTAATATTTGCACCCGGCGGCCTGCATGTCATGGCGATGCAACCGGCAGCCACTTTGCAGGCTGGCAGTTCGGCCAATGTCACGTTTACCTTGTCGGACGGTACGCGCACCGTTGTCACCGCCCCTGTACGTGCGGCAGGCGAAGAACGCTGAGGATGGCCGCACCTGACAAGGCAATGCCTTACTCCGGGGGTGACTTGATATGCCCGGTTGGGGGCGACAGGCCATTGACCGGCGGGGAAATCGCTTTGGCCCGCAGTGTCTATGGGGACGCAATCGATTACAGCGGCGTTCTGATAAAGCGGCGCAAGTTCTTCCCATTGCACCCGCGCGGGGTCACGATGGCGCCGATGGGCCACCTTCATTTTCATCCGGGGGCCACCCACTATTGCGACGATTTTTCGATCGCCCCGCTGCATCTTCAGGCGCACTTCATTCATGAAATGACGCATGTGTGGCAATCGCAGGTCCGGGGACGATGGTATCTCGTGCTGCACCGGCACCCATGGTGCCGGTATGATTACGCATTGAAGCCGGGATGGAAGCTGTCGCAGTACGGGATCGAACAGCAGGCGGAAATTGTGCGGCACACGTTCCTGATACGAAACGGGGCGCGCCTTGCGGGCGCGCCCTCGCTTTCGGCTTATGAAGCTATTTTGCCGTTCCATACGAAACGCAAATCCCCTTAGTTGGGGCAGCGCACGGCATATTCGCGGCCGTCGCGATCAACGCGGTAGCAATCGCCGTTGTCCTTTTTCAGCAAGGCCCCGCCAGCGCCGCCAGCAGCAGCGCCAATTGCTGCGCCCGTGCCAACATCGCCGCCCGTAACCGCACCGATGGCGGCACCCGCAACCGCGCCTGCACCGGCACCCTCGACTGCATAGTTGTCAGCGCAGGCGCTCAGACCAAGAGTTGCGGAGAGGCCGATAACGACGATCTTGAGGCGGCTTGTCATGGGTATTCTCCTGATTGAACTCACGAAAAGCCAACCAGAAAAATCATGCCAATGTTCCACCGCCTACCCCTCAAAAAGGGGATTTCGCCGCGTCAATCAGGCGATTTGGCCACCGCAACCATTGCAGCGCGAAGCAATCGGTCCTTGATCATCCAGCCCGCCTGCATTTCCGAAACCACCGTTCCGGGTTCCTGATCGGCAGTGGGAACTTCAAGCATTGCCTGATGCTGGTTCGGATCGAGCGGCAGCCCAACCGCTGCGATGCGCGTGATACCGTGGCTGGCAAACACCTTTTCCAGCTCGCGCTGTGTCGCTTCGATCCCGATGACAAGGCCTTTCATGCTGTCATCTGCGCGCAGGCTTTCGGGGATCGCCTGAACCGCACGGGTCAGGTTGTCAGCCACGCTGAGGATATCACGCGCAAAGCCGGTCGCGGCATAGGCGCGGGCCTCATCCTTTTCGCGTTCAAGGCGGCGGCGGACATTTTGCGTTTCGGCCTGAGCGTAGAGCACTTCCTGCTTTGCAGCGCCCAATTCAGCGCGCAACCCGGCGATTTCCGCGCCCATGGCGACGGCGTCATGATCGACCCCTTCGTCGAAATCCTTGCCTTCGGGAAAGTCGTTGCCTTCCAGAAACTCTTCGGGAACGCCCTTAAGTTCAGCCTCTGCCGCCGCGTCATGCGGCTTGCCATTGTTATTCATGTCGTATGTGCTTCCATTAAGCGATGAGCTTGCCCAGCGAGCGGGCGGTCATATCCACCATGGGGACAACCCGCGCGTAATTCAACCGGGTGGGGCCGATCACACCCAGCACACCCACCACTCTGCCTTCCCGATCGCGGTAAGGTGAGGCGATGACGGATGATCCCGAAAGCGCGAACAAACGGTTCTCGCTCCCGATGAAAATGCGCGTCGCATCGGCTTCACGCGCCGATTCGAGCAGTTCGGCTACCGATTGCTTGTTTTCAAGATCTTCAAGCAGGCTGCGCACCCGTTCAATATCGCCAAGCGCGCTTTCATCGAGCAGGTTGGCAGCTCCGCGCACAATCAGCACCGGGCGCGCTGCGGCATCTTGGCTCCAAACGGCCAAGCCGCGTTCAACCAGATCACGGCTCGCATCATCAAGCTGTGATTGGCCAGCATTGATTTCCGATCGCATCGCCAGCGCAGCTTCCGCAAGGGTCCGGCCCGTCAGCCTTGCAGTGATGTAGTTGGACGCCCTGTCGAGCGCGCTTGCGTCGATGGCACCGCCAAGTGTGACGATGCGATTTTCCACCCCGCCATCCTCCCCGACCAGAACGGCCAGCGCACGCCCCTGCCCCAGATCGACCAGATTGAACTGCGCCAGTTTCTGCTCCTTGGGGGCGACCAGGACCATTCCTGCTGCGCCCGACAGATCGGAAAGAATGGACGACGCCTGTTTTAAGGCCGCTTCCACGGGGCCGGCCCCTGCAAGCCGCGCTTCGATCGCAGCCTGTTCCTGCTTCGTCGGTTCAGCCACGCGCATCATGCCATCGACAAAGATCCGCAATCCGGCATCGGTTGGCAGCCGGCCAGCACTGGTATGCGGTGCAGCCAGCAGACCTGCGGTTTCCAGATCGGCCAACACCGATCGGATCGATGCTGGCGACAGGTTCAGCGTGCCGTCCGCCGCAAGCGTTTTGGAGCCGACGGGCTGGCCGCTGTCGATATAGCCTTCCACGACCCGGCGGAAAATCTCACGCGCGCGGGCTGTCATTTCGGTTACGGGAAGCGATGTCATCGCGCTATCCTTAGTGTTTGCGCTTGCCGCGACAAGTGGCGCTCGCCTATTGGCGCCACCTTGCCAACGGAGATCCCCATGCGCCCTTCAGGACGCGCGCCCGATGAAATGCGCGCTATCACGATCGAAACCGGATACACCCGCCATGCCGAAGGATCGGTGCTGATCGGTTTCGGGGACACCAAGGTGCTGTGCACTGCCAGCGTCGAACGCGGCGTGCCGCCCTGGATGCGCGGCAAGGGTGAAGGATGGGTAACGGGCGAATATTCCATGCTGCCCCGCGCCACCCATACCCGCGGCCAGCGCGAAGCAGCCAAGGGCAAGCAATCGGGACGCACACAGGAAATCCAGCGCCTTATCGGGCGTTCCTTGCGTGCGGTGGTTGATTTGCAGAAGCTGGGCGAACGGCAGATCACGTTGGATTGTGACGTCATTCAGGCCGACGGCGGCACGCGCACTGCAGCCATATCGGGTGCGTGGATTGCCTTGCGTCTTGCAATCAACGGCCTGATGGCGTCGGGCGATATCAAGCATGACCCAATCACGGCGCAGGTTGCCGGCATTTCTTGCGGTATTTTCAAGGGCACCCCGGTGCTTGACCTTGATTACGACGAGGACTCGAACGCGGAAGCAGATGGCAACTTCGTGCTGCTGTCGGGCGGGAAGATCGCCGAAGTGCAAGCCACCGCCGAAGGCGCGACCTACGACGAGGAAGCGCTTCTGCGCCTTCTGCGCCTCGCCCGCATCGGTTGCGAGCGTATCTTTGCAGCGCAGTTGGACGCGGTGAAGTGACCCGCCGCATCGGTTCAGGCACGCTCGTCATTGCTACGCATAACGCGGGCAAGCTGAAAGAAATCAGTGCGCTGCTTGATCCGTATGGGGTAAAGTGCATTTCCGCTGGCTCCTTGGGCCTGCCTGAACCGGCAGAAACCGGAACGACCTTTGCCCAGAACGCGCTGATCAAAGCGCGCGCGGCGGCAGAGGCTTCCGGCCTCGCGGCGCTGGCTGACGACAGCGGGCTTTCGGTCGCCGCGCTTGATGGCAGGCCCGGGGTTTACACTGCTGACTGGGCCGAACGGCAGTGGTTCGAAGGCGCGCCGGGTCGTGACTGGTTCATGGCGATGGGCAAAGTCGAAGGCATGCTCGCTCAGAAAGGTTCTGACGTCGACCGAACAGCTGCGTTCCATTGTGTGCTGGCGCTGGCATGGCCCGGCGGTGACCATGCAATCTACGAAGGGCGATGCGAAGGTTCGCTCACCTGGCCGCCGCGCGGTGCATTGGGCTTTGGCTATGATCCGGTGTTCGTGCCGACCGGCGCCGAGCAAACCTTCGCTGAAATCGCTCCAGAAAAAAAACACGCGATCAGCCACCGCGCCGATGCGTTTGCCAAACTGGTGTCCGAACAGTTCGGCTAAAGCGTCACCGGCGTGATCGTTGTTGTGATGTCTCGATCCGCTGGCCCCAGATGTTTCCTGCTGGCCAGTATCGGCAGACCAGCACCTCGTCCGTCGATGTCACAGCAATAGCGCAGCCAACCTCGCGGGTCTGCGGCCAGATGACCTGCGTGTAATGACCGACATCGGCCCATTGGCCGGTGCGAGACACATCAGGAAATTGTCCGGCGCGAAAGTGGCGCTTCTCGTCCACGAAAAAGCCCACCATTTCCCATGCCGACCATCGATCCCGCGGACCTCTCCACAGGTTTTCGCCCTGCCCTTTGCGGCGGTGGGGGGAGGCATGCTTGTAAAGCCCGCGGGCTGCCAGATGATCGGCCCATCCCTGCGCATCGCGGACCAGACTGTCGTTCCAAACGAGCGGTTCTGCGCCTGCATCGACACGCGCCAGGTTGTGCGCGGCCAGAAAGTCGCGTTCGATAGGATCAGGGTAATCGCGCGTTTGCGGGTGTGCCGGGGTTGCTGCGATAACGAGCAGCAGACCAAGGGGTTGGGCAATACGCGAGATGAGGCTAATACGGGACATGACCCCGAATTACCCGTCGATCATTAAGCGAGGCTGAAAGACCGTCCTGTGGCCCGCGCGCTGTATATCCATTGGCCTTTCTGTGCGAAAAAGTGCCCCTATTGTGACTTCAATTCGCACGTGCGGGACGGCATCGATGTAGCAGGCTGGCAAAAGGCGTTGCTGGCCGACATGCGGTCCGAAGCCGCGCTTGCCGGGGGCGAGGCGCTCTCGTCGATCTTTTTCGGTGGCGGCACCCCATCATTGATGCCGCCTGCCTTGGTGGCAACCTTGCTGGCCGAAGCGCAGACCTTGTGGGGCTTTGCGCCCGATATTGAAATCACGCTTGAAGCCAACCCATCGTCGGTCGAAGCCGCCAACTTTGCTGCTTTGGCAAGCGCCGGGATCAACCGCGTGTCGTTGGGGGTGCAATCACTGGATGATGACGAATTGCGCTTTCTGGGGCGTCTTCATGGGGCTGACGAGGCGCTACGAGCGCTCGGTACAGCGCAGCAGCATTTTCAGCGCGTCAGTTTCGACATGATTTACGCGCTGCCCGGCCACACGCCGGAATTATGGCATGAACGTCTGACCCGCGCGATCGGCTTTGGCGTGGGGCATATGTCGCTGTACCAATTGACCATCGAGCCGGGAACGCGGTTTGCCAGCGACGTGCGGCGTGGTCGGTTGGTGCCGCTGGATGATGATGCGGCCGCGGATCTGTTTGATATCACACAGGCGTTGACTGAGGCCGCAGGCTTGCTAGCTTACGAAACCAGTAATCACGCGCGCAGAGGTGAACAAAGCCGCCACAACCTGACATACTGGCGGTATCAAGATTACGCCGGGATCGGCCCCGGCGCACATGGGCGCCGTAGCGGCGTGGCGACGGTGCGCCACAAGAAGCCGGAAAACTTTCTTGCTGCCGTCGATCGGCAAGGCGACGGTATTGCCGAAGCACGCCCGCTTGCACCGCCCGAACAGGCGGCGGAGGCACTGCTGATGGGGCTGCGCCTGAACGAAGGCATAGACCTTGCCGTTCTGAGTGAACGGTTTGGATTGCCGCGCACGGGTCTGGTCGATGAAGCTGCCATCGTCCGGTTGAAGGCGCTGGGCCTTGTCTGGTCTGACGGTCCCCGGATCGGGGTTTTGCCCCCGGGACGCGGATTGCTTGACGCACTGCTCAGCGAGTTGGTGGCTGATAGCCTGGTCGCTGCATGAGCCGCGCTGCGCTGATCGGAGCATGGCGGGCGCACCTTGCTGACAACCGCCGCCGCTCTCCCCATACGGTGCGGGCCTATGTTGCTGCGGCGGATCGTCTGGCCGCAGCATTGGGCTGCAATGATTGGCCGTCCGTGGCTCGGATCGAAGCGCACGCCTTGCGCACGCATCTTGCCGCACGCCGGGCCGAAGGCCTTGGCAATGCCAGTACCGCCCGCGAACTGTCGGCATTGAAAGGGTTTATCGTCTTCGCCCGCGTTCAGGCTGGCGATCCCGAACCGTCTGCCCCCCGACTTCGCGGACCGCGGATCAAGAAAGGGCTGCCACGCCCAGTCACTCCGGATGAAGCCGTGAATGTGATGGAACTGGTCGATACGCTTGCCAAGGATGATTGGATCGGCGCGCGCGACCGGGCCGTTCTGCTGTTGATGTACGGGTCAGGGCTGCGTATTGCTGAGGCCTTGTCGCTTCAGGGATGTGATGCACATCAGGGTGAAGTGCTCCAAGTCACCGGCAAGGGCGGCAAACAGCGAATGGTGCCCGTTCTGCCGATCACACGCGCGGCTATCGCTGAATATCTGCGGCTGTGTCCATGGCCGATCATCCCCGACGCGGCGCTGTTTCGCGGTGCCAAAGGCGGCCCGTTGTCGCCTGCGATGGTGCAACGCGCGATGGCGCAGGCGCGGCGGGCGCTTGGCTTGCCCGATACGGCCACGCCGCATGCGCTGCGACACTCCTTCGCGTCACATCTTTTAAGCGCAGGCGCGGATTTAAGGAGCTTGCAGGAACTGCTTGGTCACGCGTCACTGGGATCAACCCAGATCTATACCCGGGTCGATGCGGCAAGCCTGCTGGACAATTATCGCACAGCCCATCCGCGCGGCTGAAGGTCATCCCTGATCGTCAGGCTCGTGCGCCTTGACAGGCTTCCAGGTGACGAACCGGTAAATATACACCGCCACACCTGCTAGCACGAAGGCGACAATGCCATAGCCTGCCAGCGTCTCATATTCCTCAATCACCCCGGCCAGGGCACGCCCGCCAATAATCAGCAGCCCGTTCCAGATCAGCGACCCCAGGAAGGTGAACAGGGAAAAATGCCAGATTCCCATGCGGGCCAGTCCCGCAGGGAGAGACACGATCGTGCGCAGAAGCGGCGAAAACCGCAGGGTAAAGACGATCCAGTCGCCATACTTGCGGAAAATATCGCGTGCCTTGGTAAATTCGTCCCATTCGAAGGTCAGGACGCGGCCCCAGCGATCAATGATCCGTTTCAGCTGTTCTTCGCTCCAGCGGACGCCGACCCAGTACCAGAACAGATTGCCGACCAGCGTGCCCAATGTCGCGACGAAGAGGACAACATAACCGTTCATCTTGCCTTGTTCGACCAGCACCCCGGCAGCGCCCACGATCACCTCCGACGGCACCGGCGGGAATACGTTTTCGAGGATCATCAGCACGAAGATGCCGAAGTATCCGCCCATATCGAGCAATCGGAGGAGGAGTTCGGTCATCGGGTCTCAGTCAGTTTGCGGCAGGCTTCAGGCAGCGGTGCGACGTTCGGCCAACCGCCGTTCGATCGCGTCCCATATCCGGCCTGCCGTATCAGTGTTGTCGAACTGGTCAATCGCCACAATTCCCGTGGGCGACGTCACGTTGATTTCTGTCAGCCACTTACCGCCAATTACGTCAATGCCAACAAAGGTTAGGCCAAGGCGTTTCAGATCCGGGCCGAGCGCATCGCAGATTTCGCGTTCGCGCTGGGTGAGTTCGGTGGGCAGTGCCGATCCACCCATCGCAAGGTTCGACCGAAATTCACCCTCCCCCGGAACGCGATTGATCGCGCCTGCCACTTCCCCATCGATAAGGACAATCCGCTTGTCGCCCGATTTCACTTCAGGAAGGAAGGGCTGCACCATGTGTGGCTCAGGCCAGGTCTGGTTGAACACCTCAAACAGCGCGGTGAGATTTTCGGCATTTTCGCCGATCCGGAAGATAGCCTTGCCGCCGTTACCGTGAATGGGTTTCACCACAATCGCGCCGTGTTTCGACATGAAGCGCCGCACCTCGTCGACCGATCGTGTTACCAGTGTCGGCGGCATGAACTGACGGTAATTCAGCACCATCACCTTTTCAGGCGAATTGCGCACGTTGGCAGGATCGTTCACGACCAGCGTTTCGCGGGCGATACGTTCAAGCAGATGCGTCGCTGTGATATAGCCCATGTGGAACGGCGGGTCCTGACGCATCAGGATCACGTCGATATCTGCGCCCAGATCAAGGCGTACTGTCTCGCCGCGCGCAAAATGATCCCCCACGACACGCTTGACAGTCACGGGCCACGCATGAGCGAACAGGCGATCTTCCTCGTCGAGCGTCAGGCTTTCGACCGGGTATTCATAAAGCTCATATCCGCGTGCCTGCGCGCTGAGCATCAGCGCGAACGAACTGTCGCCTGCGATATTGATCTGATCGATAGGGTCCATCTGGACGGCTACACGCAAGGTCATTCAGGCAACTCCAAAGGGATCGTCAAGACAGAGGCATCCAGGCATTTTCGATGTGGGTGGGCTTGCGGCCGGGTGCAAGCAGGATCACGTCGATGCGAATATCTTCGCCCTGCACGGCGTAATCCTGCCAAACCATTTCGACCGCTGCAGCGACGCGTCGCAACCTGCGTTCGTCGATCGCATCTCCAAGGCTGGCCGCGCGTGCCCGCCACTTTACCTCGACAAAGGCGACCAACCCGCTGCGGGCAACGATCAGGTCGATTTCGCCAGCCTTTGTCTTGACCCGTTCCGCGACCACGCGCCAGCCCTGCGCGGCAAGATACATCGCAGCCTCAGCCTCAGCCTCGCGCCCGCGCTGATCGGCCTCGTGGCGTTGCTGCGGTGTGCGCGGGATCATTCGCCCTTCAACTCCAGCGCCCGTGCATACAGCGCCGCGCGGTCAATCCCTGTTGCCTTTGCCACGATACCCGCCGCTTTGCCGGGCCCCGCATCGCCCAGAGCCGCCCTCAGCATGGCGTCTGCATCCAGCACCGGCGCCTCTGCATCGGCAGGCGGGCCGATCAGCAGCACGATTTCTCCCTTCGGCGGGTGGTCAGCATAATGCGCGGCTAGGTTGGCGGCAGAGCCGCTGCGGCATTCCTCGTGCAGCTTCGTCAGCTCGCGGGCGACTGCGACTTCGCGATCCGGCCACAGATCGGCGATGGCTCGCAAAGCGCGCTCCAGCCGCGGCGCCGTCTCGTAGAAGACAAGCGTTGCCGGAACCCCAGCAAGGCCGGCAAGCATTTCCGATCGCGCCTTGTCTTTCACGGGAAGAAATCCTGCAAACAGGAATCTGTCGCTTGGCAACCCTGCGATCGAAAGCGCGCCGATGGCGGCGCAGGCACCCGGAACGCTGACGACATCGATGCCAGCCTCGCGCGCTTCGCGTACCAGTCTGTAACCCGGATCGGAAATCAACGGCGTGCCAGCATCGCTTACCAGCGCGACCGGCGTTCGCCTCGCTTCGTCGATGATCCGCGCTCGCACCTGCGGTGTTGCGTGATCGTCAAGCCGTTGCAGGCGTGCCTTTATGCCGAAATGTTTCAACAGCTTACCCGTGACCCGCGTATCCTCGCAAGCGATCACCGATACGTTCTGCAGCACATTCAACGCCCGCAGCGTGATATCGCCAAGATTGCCAATCGGTGTGGCCACGATATACAGCCCCGGCTCGGGAATGTTTGCGGGAATGGATGGGAGCTCCATGGTCATTGATCTGTCCATGAAGCACGACTGAGGGGTCGGCAAGAATGAAGCTTTGGAATCTATCGGATTGGACGGCACCGATCACAGTAGCAGCGCGCCAATTCACAGGGCGCAACATCGCACTGGCGGGCGCAGCGATGCTTGCAGCGGGCTGTCAGGTCGTCCCCAAGGCAGACGTCGGACGGGCAAGCGTGCCGACTGCCCCTTCCCCCGAACCTTCGGCGACCGCGTTGCCAACCGATACCGGACGCCACCGGATTGCGTTGCTGGTGCCGATGAACGGAGACACTGCGGGCGTTGGACGCGCCATCGCCAATGCGACCACGATGGCGTTGCTCGATACATCTGCCGATAATTTGCGCATCACGACCTATGACACGGCTGCCGGCGTAGCCACCGCGGCGCGCGCGGCGATTGCGGATGGTAACAAGCTGATACTTGGCCCCCTCACGCCCGATGCCGTGCCAGCCGTCAGGGCAGCGGCAAGGCCCGCAGGCGTGCCGGTCATCGCCTTTGCCAATGATGCATCGCTGGCCGGGCCCGACGTTTTCGTGATCGGCCACATGCCAGAGCAGTCTATCCGCCGTTCGGTCGAATATGCACGTGCCCGCGGCGCAGCGCGCTTTGCCGTCATGGCTCCCGAAGGCGATTATGGCACCCGCGCCGTTTCGGCGCTCGACAATGCACTGCGTGACTTTGGCGGGGCCCTGACAGGCCGGCAAAGCTATGCGCGGGGAAATACATCGATCGTCAGTGCTGCTGCGCGTCTGCGGGCTGCAGGCGGTTATGACACCGTGCTGATCGCGGACAGCGCCCGCCTTTCCATCGACGCCGCGGCCGAACTGCAACGCGGCAGCCGCAACCGGTCGCTGATCGTCGGCACTGAATTGTGGAGCGGTGAAGCATCCCTCGCCCGCGCTGCGTCATTGGAAGGCGCCCTGTTTTCGGCTGTCTCTGACCAGCGTTACGGACGGTTTGCCGATAGCTATGCGGCGCGGTTCGGCACGCAGCCTTATCGCGCGGCGACGCTGGGGTATGACGCTGTTCTGTTGACCTTGCGCGTTGCACGCGATTGGAAGGTGGGGACGCCTTTCCCGAAGGGCGAGCTTTACGACAAGGGCGGTTTCCTCGGCGTTGACGGCGCCTTCCGGTTCAACCGGATGGGTGTGGTCGAACGTGCGCTGGAAGTGCGGCAAGTCAAGGACGGCGAAATTGTAGTGGTGGCTTCGGCGCCCAGCGGTTTCGGTCGCTGAGTAAAACCACTGGGGGTGGCTTGTGAGCATGCACGCGGCAGGCCTATAACCGGGCTATGGCCGATACCACCCCTGACGATCTGTTTGCGAACACCCCGACATCGAGCGGCGATTACAACGCTTCCGCGATTGAGGTTCTGGAAGGACTGGAACCCGTCCGTCGCCGGCCGGGAATGTATATCGGCGGCACCGATGACCGTGCCTTCCACCACCTCGCCGCCGAAGTGCTCGACAACGCGATGGACGAAGCGGTTGCAGGACACGCCACCCGTATCGAAGTACGGCTGGACGAAGGCAACCGTCTGAGCATCGCAGACAATGGCCGCGGTATTCCAGTTGATGAACACCCCAAGTTTCCCGGCAAGTCGACGCTTGAGGTGATCCTGTCGACGCTCCATTCCGGCGGGAAGTTTTCGGGCAAGGCCTATGCCACCAGCGGCGGTCTGCACGGGGTCGGCATCAGCGTGGTCAATGCCCTGTCGGTGCACACCCGGGTCGAGGTTGCACGCGAAAAGCAGCTTTATGCGCAAGAGTTTTCACGCGGCGTGACCCAGGGGCCGATTCAGAACCTCGGTCCCACCCCCAATCGCCGCGGCACCACGGTAAGCTTTGTTCCGGACGAGGAAATTTTTGGCGATCGCAAGTTCAACCCCAAGCGGTTGTTCAAGCTGGCGCGGTCGAAGGCGTATCTGTTCGCGGGTGTCGAAATCCGCTGGAAATGCGCGCCCTCGCTCGCCAGCGAAGAAATCCCGGCTGAGGCGACGTTCAAGTTTCCCGGCGGCCTGGCCGATCATCTGGCCGAACAGATCGGCGCGCGCGAATGCGTCACGGCGCAACCTTTTGCGGGGATGCAGGACTTCCCGCAAATTGACGGCGTTGGCCAGGGGCGCGTGGAATGGGCGATTGCGTGGCCGCTTTATTCTGACGGCGCAACGAGCTGGTATTGCAACACGGTTCCCACACCCGACGGCGGCACCCATGAACAGGGGTTGCGCAGCGCGCTTACACGCGGTCTTCGTGCCTTTGGTGAGCTTGTCGGTGCGAAGAAGGCCAAGGATCTGACGGCAGATGACGTCATGACCGGCGCAGAGGTCATGCTGTCGGTCTTTATCCGCGATCCGCAGTTCCAGTCGCAGACCAAGGACCGCCTGACTTCGCCCGAAGCGGCACGCATGGTCGAAAATGCGGTGCGCGATCAGTTCGACCTTTTCCTCACCGACAACATGGAGCGTGGCAAGGCGCTTCTGGGCGAAGTGATGGAGCGGATGGATGAGCGTCTGAAGCGCAAGCAGGAACGCGAAATCAAACGCAAGACCGCCACCAATGCGAAGAAATTGCGCCTGCCAGGAAAGCTGACCGATTGCAGCGGCGAAGGCGGGCGCGAAACCGAACTGTTCATCGTCGAAGGCGATTCTGCAGGCGGCAGCGCCAAGCAGGCGCGGGACCGCAAATCGCAGGCGATCCTGCCGATCCGCGGCAAAATCCTCAACGTTGCTTCTGCCACCGCCGACAAGATCCGCGCAAACAGCGAAATCGCCGATCTTGCGCTGGCGCTGGGCTGCGGAACGCGCAAGGATTGTGACGCGGCCAGCCTGCGTTATGACCGCATTATCATCATGACCGATGCGGACGTTGATGGCGCACACATCGCCACCTTGTTGATGACGTTCTTCTTCCAGGAAATGCCTGACATCGTGAAAAAGGGGCACCTGTTCCTTGCCCAGCCGCCGCTGTATCGGCTCACCACCGGTAAGGAGAGCCGCTACGCACGGGATGACGCGCACCGCGCCGAACTGGAAGCGACGGTGTTCAAGGGCAAGAAGATCGAAATTGCGCGTTTCAAGGGCCTTGGCGAAATGAACCCGCAGCAATTGCGCGAAACCACGATGGCACCTGAAACCCGCGGGCTTATCCGTATTACCTTGCCACAGGAGTTTGAAGGCCGGGCAGGCGTTGCACGCCTTGTCGATGAATTGATGGGGCGCAACCCCGAACATCGGTTCAACTTTATCCAGAACCGCGCCGGGGAAATCGACCGGGATCTTATCGACGCGTAATCTAAACCGGAGCTTCTCTCCGCACCCGGCGCCAGACCAGCACGAACAGCGCCGCCAACAGCAGCGGCATGATCGGAACCCCCGCGTTAATCGCCAGCGGGCGGGCAAAGGCGACCGATGCAAAGACCACGGCAATCGTGATCCGTTCTCCGTTCTCAAAAGCATCAGCGCGTGCGCGGGCAAACAGGTACGCAAGTGGAACCGCGCTCAGAACCAGATCGTAGTCGAGCACGAATGGCGTGGCCAAGGGTGCGCCCGCCAGAACGAGAGCACCCATGCCCGGGGTAAACCTGCGGCGCCAGCAAGCCCACGCAACCATCGCGGCAACGCCAAGCGTAACGCAGGCCTGAAGCGCTATTGCGAGGCCGCTCGGCACGCCCACAAGTCGCAGGCCCGCGAACGGGCTGACCATCTTGGCAAAACCAATCGATCCGCTGTCGGCTGCACTGCCAGCGGTCTGGGTGATGGTGAACCAGTCGCCCCACACCTGCGGTCCAAAGGCAAAAGCTGTAAATGCGGCGAGGCCGATCGCGGCAACACCTGCGCCAACAATGCTGCGCCATTGGCCGCTGGCAAGAAGGGCAACGGGCACCAGTAGTCCGAGCTGCGGCTTGATCGTGGCAAGCCCGATCAAAACGCCTGCCAGCCAAGGTCGCCGGCCGAACAGCAGCAGACCCCCTGCAAGCAAAGCTGCTACAAGGAACGAAGTCTGCCCATGCGTTAACGTCACGATGACGGGCGGAAAAGCGGCAATCAGGACCGGGGCTGGCCCTTTCAGATCCAAAGCCGAAAACCACCCGCGCATCGCGATCAGCCACGCAGCCCCTGTCACAAGCAACCATGCGGCAAGGGCTGGAAAATAGGGCATCAGCCCAAGCGGCCAAACGAACGGCAGAAAACTAGGCGGATAGAAAAACGCGGTATATTCGCCGGGGATTGTATAGAATTCTCGTTGCGCAGCGACATGCGCCAGCGTGTCATACACCTCGGCGCCGCGCATCAGCATCCGGCCCGATGTCCAAAAGCTGATGAAATCCGTCCCGATCAGAAAGCCGTTGCGATCGATCCCGTCGCGGGCCGTTACCAGCAAAAAGACAAGTGTTGCCGCGTTCACAAGCGCCAGCAACAGCAGATACCCGCGCGCACGTTCGGGCCCCAGCCATTCGGCCTTCAAAATTGCATCCCATCCCATGCTGCTTTCCTGCAGCCTGCTGTCGATGGTGTCTATTGCCTGAGAACCCCAATCTTGATGTTCCACACATCCGTGCGCAAAAAAATTCGCCCTCCGCCTGTAAGAAATCCTGCGCCGATGCGACTAAGCCAGCATGACCGATACGCGAGAACAGCTTTACCGAAAGGCCGGCGAACAATTCGCTCCGGCACTGGCGCGGCTTGCCAGATCGGTCGAAAGCGATGCCGACAAGGCACGTGATCTGGTGCAGGACATGCATTGCGCGGTGTGGAACAGTCTTTCGCGGTTCAAGGGTGACTGCGCGCTCAAGACTTGGGTTTACAGGGTCGCGCACAATGTCGCTGCCGATCACGTGGCACGGGCAGTGCGCAGCCCCAGGCGGGTGCCTCTTTCAGACGTGGAATGCCTGCCCAGCCCCGGCAACATCGAAGCTGCGACAGCTGACGCCTTGGTGCTGGCGCAGGTCGCACAGCTTATCCGCCATCTTCCGCCCGCTGACATGCAAGTGATTGTGTTGTGGCTCGAAGGGGAGACGGCCGCCGATATCGCACTGATTACCGGCCTTTCACCAGGCGCGGTCAATGTCAGGGTGCATCGCATCAAGCAACTGCTCGCCAACCATTTCCTTGCCCGCGAAACGGAGCCGACATCATGACGAACACACCCTTGCCGGCTTGGGCCGCATTGGAAAGTGACGCGGATTTCACTGATCCGGCCGCGATTTGTGCGCAGGCAGCCCTGTTCGATCGTCGGATCGCACGGCGCAACCGGATCGAGCGGTTGGCGGGATTGGTGCAGCTCCCGTTTTGGGGCGCCCTTGCCGGTTTCTTCTTCTGGGAGGGAGAAGCGTTGATCGGTGTGTCACTGCTGATGATTGTCGGCGGGATCATGCTGGTGATGCGTAACCTGTCGCTGTTTGCAGGCAACCTCGCTCCCCAGCCCGAGCAGCCTTGCCGGATGCATCTTGAAGCCCAATACCGCCGCCAGTTGCACGCGCTTCGCCGGGTGCCTGTCTGGTACATCGGCCCAGTCGTGCCGGGTGTTTTCGCGTTTTTCGCCGCTACTGCTGCCGGCGCCGCCAGAAACGTGGGCTGGGCTGCTGCTGTTGAAGGCGCTGCAATGCCTTTTGCGATCACATTCGGGATCTTTGCCGTGGTCATCCTGCTCAACCGCAGAGCCGCCCGCGCCGTCGCCGATGACCTCGAACGCATTCAACACGAGGCGTGATCAGATACGCTGTCCCCACCGCGCACCGATTTAGGAGCAACGACATGATGTTACGCAGCACTCTTTTCGCCCTGACCCTTGGCGCCGCGTGGCTTGGCGGTGCACCTGCTTGGGCGCAGGCAACACCCATTGCCGCAGCCCAGCAATCACCCCTGGCGATGCGGGCCGACGATGTTGTCCGCTTGCTCAATGGCGCCGCCGCCCCCGCCGACATCTTCAGCGCAAGCTTCCGTGCAGCAGTCGCAGACGCGCAGATCACCGCGCTGAGCGAAAGCCTTGTTGCCCAGTTCGGCCCCGCGACCGGCGTAGCTGTGCTTGAACCGCAAAATGCAACCCGCGCGGCAATACAGATACGGTTTGAGCGCGGGATGGCGACTGGATTTATCGGCGTTGATCCTGCCGAGCAGAACCGCATCAACGAACTGGTTTTCACCAAGGTTGATACGGTCGCGCCAACCGGCGACACGCCCACCGCAATCAAAGCCGAACTGGAAGCGCTGCCTGGCCGTGTGAACGCCTGGTTTGCGCCGCTGAACACGGGCACTGCGACAATCAGTCTTGGCGCAAATACGCCGCTGGCCTTGGGATCAACCTTCAAGCTGTATGTGCTGGCGGCGCTGGCAGAGGATGTGAAGGCGGGCCGCCGCGCCTGGAGTGACATCGTTCCGCTTACACGCAAAAGCTATCCGAGCGGACAGTTGCAAGATTGGCCCAAAGGCGCTCCTGTGACGCTGCACACGCTTGCCAGTCTGATGATTTCAATCAGTGACAACACGGCAACCGATCAGCTGATCGCGCTTCTCGGCGAGGCCCGTCTTCTAAAACTGATGACTGACAGCGGCCATAGCAATCCGGGGGCGAACGATCCGTTTTTGACCACACGTCAGCTGTTCCTTCTGAAGGCCAGCGGCGATTCCCAGATCGCCGTTTGGCGAAAGGGGGACAGGACCGTTCGCAACGCAATCCTGGCGTCGTTAGCCGATGATTTTGCCGCGGGAAACGTGCCGCTAGAAACCATCAACGCAGCCTTCGCCAACGGCCCCAAGGCGATCGATATCGAATGGTTCGCTTCGCCTGCCGATCTGGCGAAGCTGGCGGCGCACATGCAGCGCACCGCCGATCCAAAGGCGTTCGACATCATGGCGATCAACCCTTCCGCATCGCCCGGCATCAAGGCCAATTGGGATTACATCGGCTTCAAAGGGGGCAGCGAACCCGGCGTGCTCAATCTGACATGGTTGCTGCGTGACAAGGCCGGAGCATGGCACATCCTGACGCTGGGTTGGAACGACCCCGCCGCCGTGGTCGACGACGCCAGACTGCTGGGCATTGCACAGCGCATTCTTCTTCTGCCACGCTGATCCAGCTACCGGCACCCCCTTGCGCAGGGCCAATCAGCCCCTTATCGCTACGACAAATTTCAGTCTCACAAGGAAACCCGATGTCCGATCAGCAACAGCGTTTCGAAGGCACCAGCAACTACATCGCGACTGAAGACCTCAAAGTCGCGGTCAACGCCGCCGTGACGCTGCGCCGCCCGCTGCTGGTGAAAGGAGAGCCCGGCACGGGCAAGACCGTGCTGGCGCATGAAATCTCCAAAGCGTTGAATGCTCCGCTGATCGAATGGAACGTCAAGTCCACCACCAAGGCGCATCAGGGCCTGTACGAATATGACGCCGTGGCGCGTCTGCGCGATGGCCAGCTGGGTGAAGAACGCGTCCACGACATCCGCAACTACATCAAGAAGGGCAAGCTGTGGGAAGCCTTCACCGCGCCGCAGCTTCCCGTCCTGCTGATCGACGAGATCGACAAGGCCGATATCGAATTCCCGAACGATCTGCTTCAGGAACTCGATCGGATGAGCTTCGACGTTTACGAAACGCAGGAGCGGATCGAGGCAAAGGAACGCCCGATCGTCGTCATCACGTCGAACAACGAAAAGGAACTGCCGGACGCCTTCCTGCGCCGCTGTTTCTTCCACTACATCAAGTTCCCGGATCGCGACACGATGCAGGACATCATCGACGTTCACTTCCCCGGCATCCAGAAGACGCTTGTGAAGAAGGCGATGGATATCTTCTACGACCTGCGCGAAGTGCCGGGTCTGAAGAAGAAGCCTTCAACCAGCGAACTGCTCGACTGGCTCAAGCTGCTGCTGAATGAGGACATGCCGCTGGAGGTGTTGCAGAACAGCAATCCGGCGAGCGCGATCCCGCCGTTGCATGGCGCGCTGCTGAAGAATGAACAGGACATCATGCTGTTCGAACGCCTCGCCTTCATGGCACGCCGCAACCCGAGCTAAGACAGGCACGGTCTGACACGCGAATTTCATGGCCCCGGCGCATGCCATAGTGGCGGCGCCGGGCCTGTGATGCTTCGGGATTCGGGTAAGGCATCAAGGGCCTGACCTTTCACTGCTTATCGCTAGCCCCTTTTGGGCTACGCTTTCCGGTGATGTTTCACGTGAAACATTTAGGGAACAAAGCGCCTTCAGTCGAAGCTGTATGCCAGTTCGAAATCGCCCCAGCGCCGTCCGCCCACGATCAACGGGACATAGACATTGCGGACAACGTGATAGGTCTGGCCGTCGCCTTCCTGCCGGTACACCGCCATCATGTAGGGTGCGCCTGACATTTTGGCCTTACGATCAATCGCTTCGAGCATGATCCGACCGTTTCGGCAGAACTGCGTATCGTGATTGATTTCGCCCGTCGGCGTGCGCGATCGTTCGGAGAGGTGGGTGGGCAGAAAGCCGTTCATATCCGTGCATGCAGCCGCCAACACCCGCGCATCGGTCGCTTTGGCCCGGTCGAGGAAGGGGCGCCATTCGGCATGGGCCCAATCGGTCAACCGGGTCCGGTAAAGTTGCGGGTTGGTGCCGGGGACGAGCTGATAATCGGTATCGAACAATGCGCTCATCGTAAGCGTCCCGCGTGCCAGCGCCGCATCGGTGTGCGCAGAAATCTCCTCCATCATCGTCTGAGCCGCAACGACCATTGCGCTGTCTTCGGGGGATAGGCCCGCGTGAACAATCCGATCGAACATCTCGCTGGCTGTGATTTCCAGCTCTTCCATCTTGCGGTGCGCGCCGTGCAGGCGATCCTCGTTGCTGCGCGCCGCAGCGTCGAACCCGGTCAGCACGCGCTGCACCTTGTCGACATGGTTGCTGATCGTGCCGGTCGACCGGGCAATGACGTCATTCTGCTTGTCGACTTCTTCAACCAGCGATCCGACATTGGACATCGTGCTTTCAATCCGCGCCACAGAAGCGCGTGCTTCGCCGCTGGCTTTCGATCCGGCTTCGATCCGGCCGATGACGACTTCCGCTTCACCGCCGAGCGCATCGATCGTGGCCGCAATCTCTTCGGTCGCCCGGCGGGTGTCGCTGGCAAGGCTTTTCACCTCTGCTGCGACCACCGCGAATGTCCGCCCGGCATCGCCTGCGCGCATCGCTTCGATTGTGGCATTAAGCGCGAGGATATTGGTCGTTTCGGCAATGTTGTCGATATCCTGCGCGCTGCGGCGCACCTGTTCCATCGCCGCAGAAAAGCTGGTGACGTGCTGGCCCAGCGTGTCCACCAATTCGATCAGGCCCGCAATTTGCCCGAGCGACGACTGAATCAGCGCCGTGCCTTCGGACAAGCGTTCAATCGCCCGTTCGGACAGGATGCGCGCTTCATCGCTGGCCTGCGACACCTTGTGCTGATCGGCTTCCAAGGCACGCACTGTTTCTGCCAACGCCTCATGCTCGGACCGCAGGTTTCGCGAAGACGCGATGACCGCCTCAACCACCCCGGCCACATCTGTGCAACCGACTGTTACCGCGCCGCAACTTTCCGGGATCATCCCCAGAGCGTGAGCATTGGCGGTATCTATGGCGATCTGTTTCATGTGGACGTGCGACCCCTGTTTTGTGCGCAGACTTCTAGTCGCAGGATGGTAAGTGAAGCGTTAAGGTGCCGCGGACTGGTCGCTCACGATTGAGGCTGGTCAGGCCATGGCCTGCGGGTTAATCAGGTCGCCATGTTTTTCAATTTCATCGACGAGCTTCGCAGCGCCGGCATCGGCGCAAGCTTCAAGGAGCACCTCACCTTGCTTGAGGCGCTCGATCGGGATGTAATCGATCAGACGCCGGAAGCGTTCTATTACCTGTCGCGCGCGACCTTCGTGAAGGACGAAGGCCTGCTCGACCGGTTCGATCAGGTGTTCCACAAGGTGTTCAAGGGGGTCATGACCGATTACGGCCAGAACCCTGTCGACATTCCCGAAGACTGGTTGAAAGCTGTCGCCGAGAAGTTCCTGTCCCCTGAAGAAATGGAGAAGATCAAGTCGCTGGGAGACTGGGACGAGATCATGGAGACGCTGAAAAAGCGGCTCGAAGAGCAGGAAAAGCGCCACCAGGGCGGCAATAAGTGGGTCGGCACGGGCGGCACCAGCCCCTTCGGCAATTCAGGCTACAACCCCGAAGGTGTGCGTATCGGCGGAGAATCGCGCCACGGCAAGGCGATCAAGGTCTGGGAAAAACGCGAGTTCAAGAACCTCGACAACACCAAGGAACTGGGCACCCGCAACATCAAGATGGCGCTGCGCCGCTTGCGCCGTTTCGCCCGCGAAGGCGCGCAGGACCAGCTCGATATTGACGCCACGATCAAGGGTACGGCCAAGCAAGGCTGGCTCGACATCCACATGCGGGCCGAACGGCGCAATGCCGTCAAGCTGCTGCTGTTCCTCGATGTCGGCGGATCGATGGACCCCTTCATCAAGCTGGTCGAAGAACTGTTCAGCGCTGCCACCAGCGAATTCAAGAATATGGAATTCTTCTACTTCCACAACTGCCTTTACGAAGGCGTGTGGAAGGACAACAAGCGCCGCTGGCAGGAACGCACCAAGACCTGGGACGTGCTCCACAAATACGGCCACGACTACAAGATCGTGTTCGTCGGCGACGCCGCGATGAGCCCTTATGAGGTCACGCATCCGGGCGGCAGTGTCGAGCACATGAACGAGGAAGCGGGCGCGGTGTGGTTAAAGCGTGTGACTGACACCTACCCTGCGACCGTCTGGCTGAACCCCGTGCCTGAAAAGCAATGGAATTATTCGCAATCGACCAAGATGATCAAGCAGTTGGTCAATGATCGGATGTATCCGCTCACCCTCGATGGCCTGGACGATGCGATGCGTGAATTGAGCCGCAAACACGGGGCCTGATCCGCCGAAAAGAATGCCAAGGCATCGGCACACTTGATGCCGATGCCTTGGTGTCACCCTTGCCGATCAAGCTCTGCATCAAGGTGCAGGCTGCAACGCCAGAAGAAGAATGCCGGTATCAGCCCTAGTAGTGCCGCGCCGTACAGCACGTAACGCACCGACTCTTCGCCATATGTAGGCTGCAACCAGTCCGACAACATGCCGAAGAACAACGGGCCCAGACCTAGCCCGATCAGGTTCTGGAAAAACAGCAACGCGGCTGCGGCGATTGCTCGCGCCCGCAGCGGCACCAGCCCCTGCGCGGCGGAATAGGTTGGCCCGTAATACAACGAATTGAAAACCGTGGGCAGGAACAGCAAAGCAAGAGCCAAGGGCCAACTTGGCGCCTGATAGGCCAGGATCGCCAGCGGCACCGCGATCGTCATGCCGATCGCCGGTGCGCTGAGCACGTGACGCCAACTCTTGGCACCAAAGCGATCCGCCAGATACCCTCCGCCCCATGTGCCCAGGATGCCGGCAACGCCGCCCAACAGCCCAAACCAAAGACCGACCTGCCCGGGCGAAAGATCATGCGTGCGCTGGAAGAAGATCGTGGTCCAAGTGGTTTTGCCATAGGACAGGAAGGCGGCCGAAGACCCTGCGCATAAAAGCAACACGAAGGCCCGCGACCCCATCACTTCTGCCAATGCCTGCCGCAGCGGCAAGGCGGGGGCCGGGTTTTTTGCCCGCAAAATGGCCGCAGCGTCAGAGCGCCGGGGGTCTTTCAGTACAAACCACACCACCAGCGCGAGCACCACTCCCGGCAAGCCGACAATCAGGAAGGCTTCGCGCCAACCTACAAAATCAGCCAAAGTCCCGCCGATTATCATGCCCAGCAGCGTGCCGACCGGGATGCCCAGCGAATAGAATGCCAGCGCCGAAGCGCGCTTTTCGGGTTGCACCATATCGCTGATAAGCGAATGTGCAGGGGGCGTGCAGCCAGCCTCACCCACCCCCACCCCGATCCGGGCGAGCAGCAACTGAACGAAGTTCTGCGCCAGCCCGCACATTGCCGTCATCAGCGACCAAAGACCCAGCGCAACTGCGATCAGGCGCGGCCTGTTGGTGCCGGGCCGGTCAGCATATCGGGCAATCGGCAGCCCCAGCACCGTATAGAACAGCGCAAAAGCAAGTCCGGTCATCAGCCCGATTTGCGTGTCGGATAGATCGAGGTCACGAGCGATGGGTTCGGCAAGGATGTTGACGATCTGTCGATCGATGAAATTGAAAATGTAGACAATCAGCAGGATCCACAAGGTGACCCTGACGGATTGCGATCCGGACGCAGTGTCCGCCGTGGTTGCCATGCTGTTTTCTCTCCCAATGGTAGCGGTTTGCCCGCCATCCTCTTGTGCTTCAAACGGAATTTATCGTGCCGCCATGACGCCAATCAATAAAGTAGATACGGTTTAACCTCCGCAATCCAGGCCGCTTCATCGTGTGACGTCAGGGCGTCAAGATCGTCCGGCGTCGCTGCGATGTCATCGACCCACTGACGCAAGCCCGGACCGCCATTGATGACGTCAATCGCAAGCCGATCCAGCTCGTACTCGTAAGGAAAATCGCGCCACAGCGGATAGTCGGGATAAAGCAGCCGGATCGCCTTGAAAGCCAGCGCTTGCAGCCGCCATGGCCTGAATGCGCCGTGATCGTAATATACGCTTTCCGCGTGGATCATCAATGCATTGCAAAGCTTACCTGCATGCTTGTGGAAGGTCGGTTCGAACCAGCATTCCCGTATGGCGCAACCTTCCAGCCATTCCGGCGCAAGCTTTCTCATCACCTTCAGCACACCGCCTGCATCGATATCAGGCGCGCCGAACAACACTTCGAGCGGGCGGGTGGTGCCGCGCCCTTCCGACAGTGTTGTGCCTTCAAGCATCACGGTCCCGGCATAGCAGCGCGCCATGTTGACATTGGCGGCATTGGGCGATGGATTGATCCAGAGGCGTGATGTCGGCCAGCCAAAGCCGCCAGCTTCATCGGGACGCCACCCCTCCATTGCGACCACCTTGTATGCAACGTCGAGACTGAAATGTTCGATGAACCATTGGCCCATCTCCCCCATGGTCAGACCATGCCGCATTGGCATAGGGGCAGCGCCGACAAAGCTTTCCTGCCCCGGAACAAGCAACGTGCCTTCGACGGGGCGGCCAGCGGGATTGGGCCGATCGAGCACCCAAACTTCCTTGCCCGCCTTCGCAGCCTCTTCAAGCAGATACAGCAGTGTGGTGACGAAGGTGTAGATGCGGCAGCCCAAATCCTGCAGATCGAACAGGAAGACATCGGCGCTGGACATCATCTGTCCGGTCGGCCGCCGCACTTCACCATAGAGCGAAAAAATCGGGATGCCGTACCGCGGGTCCATTTCATCCGCGGTTTCCACCATATTGTCCTGCTTGTCCCCTTTGAGACCGTGCTGCGGACCAAAGGCGCTGTTCACTGGAACGCCCGCTGCAATCAGAGCATCAAGGCTATGCACAAGATCAGCGGTGACACTGGCGGGATGCGCTACCAAAGCAACGCGGCGGCCCTTCAGTTTGCCGAGGAGTTCGGGGTCGGCCAAAAGCCGGTCGATACCTGTCTTCATGCGATCAGCGTTGGATCAGTGGGAGACCAAACGCAAACGCTTTGCGTTGTGCCGGGAACATTGGGGTACGTGACAGGGTTAGGCGATCATGGACATTGAATGGACCCCCGCCCTGATCGCTGCCGGATGGGCTGTTATTCTGGGCGGTGCGGGGGGGCTGCTGACCGACATCGGTCAGTGGTACCGGGATTTGCGCAAGCCGCCATGGCAACCGCCTGATTGGCTGTTCGGCCCCGCCTGGACTGTAATCCTCGCGCTATCGGGTTGGAGTTTTTACATCGGCCTGACATCCGCACCCACGCCCGAAGCGTTGAACGGCGTGTGGGCCTTGTTCATCGCGAACTTCGTGCTGCATTTCCTGTGGTCGCCGCTGTTTTTCAAATTGAAGCGGCCTGACTGGGCCATGGGCGAAAACGTGCTGCTGTGGCTGTCCGTCACCAGCCTGATGGTTGTTCTGCCGCGGCTTGTGGGTGACAGCTTTGTCGGGTGGCTCAACGTGCCCTATTTCATCTGGGTGAGCTTTGCGTGCGCGCTCAACCTCAGGATCGTCCAACTGAACGGGCCATTTGGTCGGGGCGCTGTATCGACTTAACGTTCGATGATGATCTGTCGGCAGGCTTCGGAATGAAACTCTGGCCGGCCGGGCGGGAAGTGCATGGCCCAATACTGCATTCCGCCATCGGCATGTTGAACAATAGCGTTCAAGGCCACTTGCGCCGGCGTTTTCAACTCCGCGGCGATGGCGGCTTTGAGCGTCAAACCGTTTGAATCGTGGGAACACGTGATTGCAACCGAGCCGACTGGCGCGTCTCTCATGCCTTCACGAAAGGCGTTGAAATCGTACGCGGCCCAGCGACCTGATGGCGAAAGATTGAATTCGCGGTAGCCAGCTTGCCCGATCGGTTGCCAGAAGATCTCAAAACACGTCGTTTTCCAGAGATTGTCCGTCCGTTCGGCCCGGGCAATTGGCGGAACGACGATGTGTGGCACATACCCATCAAGACGAAATTCCGCTTCGCAGCCTTCCGGCGTCAGCGTTACGGATGCGGTTACGGCACGTATCGGTCCCAGATCGCAGGTCTGGTGAAGCATGAGCGGGTGCATGTTGCTGTCATGCCTTTCACTCTGCTGCCGGGCAAGTCTCTTCCCGTCGCCTGTCACCGCTGTTAAGCGCTCCTGTGATGAGCACTTACGATTCCGCCCTTCTCCGCCTGCTTGATGAGCGTGGCTATATCCACCAGCTGACCGATGCTGCCGGGCTTGATGCGCTTGCATCCCAGCAGATCGTGCCCGGATATATCGGGTTCGATGCAACCGCGCCGTCGCTGCATATCGGATCGCTGGTGCAGATCATGATGCTGCGCCGGCTGCAACAGACCGGGCACAAACCTATCGTCCTGATGGGCGGCGGCACTACGCGGATCGGCGATCCGACCGGACGCGACGAAAGCCGCAAGATGCTGACTGACGATGTTATCGAAGCCAACATCCGATCAATCTTTACGGTGTTCGACAAGCTGCTCACGTTCGGTGATGGTCCAACCGATGCGGTGATGGTCAACAACCACGACTGGTTGGGTCAGCTTGGCTACATCGAATTGCTGCAGCAGGTCGGCACTCACTTCACCGTCAACCGGATGCTGACGTTCGATTCGGTCAAGCTGCGGCTTGAACGCGAACAGCCAATGACGTTCCTCGAATTCAACTACATGATCCTGCAAGGGTACGATTTCAGGCACTTGTCTCGCGAACTTGGCGTTCGGTTGCAGATGGGTGGCAGCGATCAGTGGGGCAATATCGTCAACGGCATGGAATTGGGCCGCCGAATGGACGGTGCCGAGCTTTTCGGCCTCACCACCCCGCTGCTGACGACAGCGGATGGCGGCAAGATGGGCAAGACGGCTGCTGGCGCAGTCTGGCTGAACGAAGATCAGCTGCCTGCCTACGATTTCTGGCAATATTGGCGCAATGTCGATGACCGCGACGTGGGCAAATTCCTCCGCCTGTTTACCGATCTTCCAATGGATGAGATCAAACGCCTCGAAGCGCTTGAAGGTGCGGAAATAAATGCGGCGAAAACGACGCTCGCCAATGAGGTGACGGCGCTTGTTCGCGGTACCGATGCGGCGGTGCGTGCCGAAGCCACGGCGCGGGAAACCTTTGCCGGAAGCGGCGCGGGCGAAGATCTGCCCACGCTGGCTGTCGGCGATGAAGGCATGCGGATGGCTTCGCTGCTGACTGCCATAGGTCTGACCGCATCGGGCGGCGAGGCGAAACGCAAGCTGGCCGAAGGTGCGGTAAAGCTGGACGGGGAAACCGTGACGGACCCGGCAATGCTGGTGCTTCCTGCAGAAGGCGCGACGCTTCGGCTCAGCCTTGGCAAGAAACGCCACGCGTTGGTGCAACGCTAACTCCAGCATTTTTACCAATTGTCAGCGTTTCTCCTTCATTCCTTGATGCAACCCAAGGGATGGAAGGATCGCAATACGTGCCGGGTGGAGCCAATCTCAGCGTAACAGATTTGCGGCGTGCCGCGCGGCATCCTGTCGACTATCCGGCAATCGTCGAGCATTTCGTGCATGGCGACCTTCATCTTCATGTGTGCAATCTATCTGCGCACGGTTTCATGGTGGACGATGCGCCGCAACTGCAGCGGGGCGATCGGATCATCATCCGTCTGCCGGTCGTGGGACGGATCGAAGCCTATGTCATCTGGACCCGCGACAACCGCGCTGGCTTCCAGTTTGAACGGATCATCAGGCTTGATGATTTTGCTGCGCTGATCGATGAACTTCAGCCCAACCCGCGCCTGCGCCGACAGCGATAGCCGAAGCTAAATCTTCGCACCCATCGGCAGCTTGGCAGCAGCTTCGCGTCCTGCCATGGCGCGCAAGTGACCGAACCAACCTCTCCGCTTCAGATCGGCGATTATCGGCGTTTCTGGCTTGCTCGCTTCATGGCGGTGTTTGCCACGATGTCGATGGTCGTTCTGCTGGGTTATCAACTCTATGAAGTTGCCCGCGAAGATTACGGAATGGGCGTGGCCGAGGCATCTTTCCAGCTTGGCTTGCTGGGCCTGGTGCAATTCATTCCGCTTTTCCTGCTGACACCGGTGGCCGGGCTGGCTGCGGATCGGTTTGATCGCCGCCATGTTGCCGCGTTTGCGAACGGGATCGATGCCTGCGTTGCAGCGGTGCTGGCGCTGGCGACCTGGCAGGATGCGCTAACAATCCCGATCCTTTTTACACTGGCTGCCATGCATGGCGCAGCCCGCATTTTCGTTGGTCCGGCGATGAGCGCGATTGCGCCCAACATCGTGCCCCCGCCGCTGTTGCCACGCGCCATCGCCTTGTCTTCGATCGCCTGGCAAGTCGCCAGCGTTGCCGGTCCTGCTGTTGGCGGGGTCATCTATGCGGGAACGATGTGGCTGCCGCACGCGATATCGGCAGCATTGCTCGCGGGTTCGATGCTGATGATCCTGACTGTCCGCCCCATTAAGGCGGTGCATGAAGGTGCCCGTCTTAAGCCCCTGAAACAGATCGTCGAGGGCCTGATTTATGTCTGGCGTGAACGGTTTCTGCTGGGATGCATCACGTTGGATCTGTTTGCGGTGCTGCTGGCAGGGGCGACAGCGCTTCTTCCGGTATTTGCCCGCGATATCCTGTTCGTGGGGCCAGAAGGGCTTGGCCTGATGCGGGCGGCACCTGCGCTCGGCGCGGCAAGCGTGGCCCTGATCCTGTCCTTCCGGCCGCTCGAACGCGAAGTTGGCGTGAAAATGCTTTGGGCGGTTGCCGGCTTTGGCGCTTTGACAATCGCCTTTGCATTTTCGCGCAGCTTTGCGCTGTCTCTTGCGATTTTGGCGGCAATGGGCGCGGTGGACATGGTGTCGGTCTTCATCCGATCATCGCTTGTCCAATTGTTCACGCCCGATGATCGCCGCGGCAGGGTATCGGCAATCTCGGGTCTGGCGGTATCAGCCTCGAACGAGTTGGGCGAAATGCAATCCGGTCTTGCCGCTGCGATCCTCGGAACCACCGGTGCGGTTGTATTCGGCGGAGCGGGTGCGATATTCGTGACATTGGTATGGGCGTGGTACTTCCCGGAACTGCGCCGCGCCCGCAGCTTCGAGCCAGCAGAGCTCAAACGAGAGGTATCGACATGAAGGCTGACAACATCCTCGCCACCATCGGACGCACACCCCACATCCGCCTTTCGCGGCTGTTCCCCGATCATGAGGTCTGGGTGAAGTCCGAACGGTCGAACCCCGGCGGGTCGATCAAGGATCGCATTGCACTTGCCATGGTTGAAGATGCCGAGGCACGCGGCGCGCTGAAACCGGGCGGCACGATTGTTGAACCCACCAGCGGGAATACCGGCATCGGACTTGCCATGGTTGCTGCGGTGAAGGGCTACAAGTTGGTGCTGGTCATGCCCGAATCGATGTCGATTGAGCGGCGGCGTTTGATGCTCGCTTACGGAGCAAGCTTTGACCTTACCCCGCGCGAACGCGGCATGAAGGGCGCGATCGAACGCGCGCAGGAACTGGTCGAACAGACAGAGGGCGCTTGGATGCCAAGCCAGTTCGACAACGCGGCCAACCCTGCGATCCATGCCCGCACCACTGCACAGGAAATCCTTACCGATTTTGCCGATACGCCCATTGATGTGATGATCACCGGTGTCGGAACGGGCGGCCATCTGACAGGGTGCGCCGAAGCGTTGAAAAAGCATTGGCCCACGATGAAGGCGTATGGCGTTGAACCTGCCCTTTCGCCTGTCATCAATGGCGGCCAACCCGGTCCGCACCCGATACAGGGCATTGGCGCAGGCTTTATCCCGGGCAATCTGCACACCAGTGCGATTGACGGAGCGATCGCGGTCGATGCTGAGGAAGCCAAGGACATGGCGCGCCGGGCTGCGGCCGAAGAAGGCATGCTTGTCGGGATATCGTCGGGCGCCACACTGGCAGCGATTGCCAACAAGCTGCCCGAGCTTCCAGAAGGCGCCCGCGTGTTGGGTTTCAACTACGATACGGGCGAACGTTACTTGTCGGTCCCAGATTTCCTGCCGGTGGAGTAAAGCGATTCCTTAACCGTGCCGGCGTAATATCGGAAGAGAATCCTCACGCTGTTTTGCGTACCTGTTCCGGAAGCGCCGCCCATGAAATTCATCAAGCTCAATTCGCGCGGCGGCAATTATCTTGTCGTGGCTGAAAACGTCGCGTGGTTGCGGACGGCCGAAAACGGACAGACCAGTGTGGGGATCGTCGGTGGTCAACCGCTGTTAGTGGTAGGATCGATCGAGGAAGTGGCAGATCAGATCCTGTCCGGCACGGCAGAAGAACCCAGCCCGACTTCTGCTGCGGCCCCTGCCTCGCCACCGCCTGCCGTTACGGCGCAAATGGCAGCCCCTGCTGAATTGGCAGATGCCAAAGTTCCGCAGTCAGCGCCGCCCGAACCCGACTCCGAACCTCCACTGCCACAACCTGCCGCAGTGGACCCTGCGCCGATTGTCACGTCAGTACCCGCGCCCGTGGCTTCGAAGCCGGGTTCAAAGCCCGTCTCCACATCGGCCAAGCCGCGGCCCGTGTCTCGAAATTCGGCAAGCTTATGGGAACGCCCCGCGGCCGCATCTGCATCATCGGGTATCAAGGTGAAGGTCAGTTCGCAGCGGATGATGGGCCGCTTTGAATAGCGAACGAACGAAAAAAGGGGCCGCCATGTCCAAGCATGACGG
Source organism: Erythrobacter sp. R86502 (assembly GCF_042466465.1). Classification (NCBI taxonomy): domain Bacteria; kingdom Pseudomonadati; phylum Pseudomonadota; class Alphaproteobacteria; order Sphingomonadales; family Erythrobacteraceae; genus Erythrobacter; species Erythrobacter sp. R86502. The sequence goes on from NZ_JAXHCJ010000001.1 coordinate 963,238, forward strand.
CCCCCTCCCATATCAATTAGCCGATCGGCAAGCCGGTCAGGCGGCAGTGGCGAATGCTTCTGCCGGCAGCTTCATCATGTAATCACTGCCAGCTTCAAGCTTGCGCCGCAGGGCGCCCGCATCGGGAAGGAAGCGCGTGGCATAGTAGTTGGCCGAAACGATCTTGGCTTCATAGAACTCCCGATCTTCAGGGGTGCCGGCCAGCGCATTCACGGCAACCTTCGCCATTTTCAGCCAGAAATAGCCAAGCGTCACGATGCCCATGATGTGCATGTAGTGATGCGCGCCTGCCCCCAGATGATTGGGGTTGGCCATCGCGTTCTGCATGAACCACATGGTCGCTGCCTTTTGTTCGGCAAGCGCCTTTTCAAGGCGTTCAGCGACGTCCTTCAACTCGGCAACCTGCTTGGCCGCCGCGATTTCTTCATCGATCATCGCAAAGAACGCCTGAATAGCCTTCCCGCCGCCGGCCGCCAGCTTGCGTCCACAAAGGTCCATGGCCTGCACGCCGTTCGCACCTTCGTAGATCATCGCGATGCGGCTATCGCGCACGAACTGCTCCATGCCCCATTCCTTGACGTAGCCGTGCCCGCCATAGACCTGCTGCATGTTGGTGGCGATGTCATAGCCCTTGTCGGTGCCGTAACCCTTGATCACCGGGGTCATCAGCCCGATCAGCAAGTCGGCTTGCTCGCGTTCTTCAGGCGTCTGGGCCTTGTGCGTCAGATCGACCTGCAGGGCGCCCCACAGGCACAGGGCACGCATGCTTTCTGTAAACACCTTGGCGTCCATCAGCATCCGCCGCACGTCGGGGTGAACGAAGATCGGATCAGCCTTGGCTTCCGGTTCAGCCGGACCGCCCAAAGCACGGCCCTGACGCCGATCGAGCGCATAGGTCACCGCGTTCTGGTAGGCGACTTCGGCTTGCGCATAGCCCTGGATACCAACGCCAAGACGCGCCGCGTTCATCATGATGAACATTGCGGCCAGACCCTTGTTTTCCTCGCCCACCATGTAGCCGGTGGCGCCATCGTAGTTGAGCAGACAGGTCGCATTGCCGTGGATGCCCATTTTCTTTTCGATTGAACCGCACGTCACGCCGTTGCGCGCTGCTGGTTCGCCATTTTCATCAAGGATGAACTTGGGGACGATGAACAGCGAAATCCCCTTGGTGCTGTCAGGCGCGCCGGGGGTTTTGGCGAGCACCAGGTGGATGATGTTGCTGGTGAGGTCATGCTCGCCAGCGGAGATGAAGATCTTCGTCCCGGTAATCGCATAAGTGCCATCGCCATTGGGCACAGCCTTGGTGCGGATCATGCCGAGATCGGTGCCGCAATGCGGTTCGGTCAGGTTCATGGTGCCCGACCATTCGCCTGAAATCATCTTGGGAAGATAGGCGGCCTTTTGCTCATCTGAACCTTTGGCGATAATCGCCGAAATCGCGCCCGCAGTCAGCCCCGGATACATGGCAAATGCCTGATTGGCTGTGCCGCTGAACTCTTCAAGGACGAAGCCCAGCACATGCGGCAGCCCCTGACCGCCGAACTGTTCGGGCTGCGCAAGCGTTCCCCAACCGCTTTCGACATAGGCCTGATACCCCTCCTTGAACCCAGGCGGGGTGGTGACGCTGCCATCTTCATGGCGCGTGCAACCATGTTCGTCACCCGCCTGGTTGACCGGTGCGAGCACTTCGGCGCAGAATTTGCCAGCTTCGTTGATGACCGTGTCAATCATGTCGGGCGTGGCATTCTCGAAGCCGGGCAAATTGCCATAGCTTGCCAGGTCAAGCACTTCGTTGACGACAAAACGGGTGTCGCGGGTGGGGGCGGTATAGGTCGGCATCACATGATCCCTTTAGTGAGCGTTCTGTGGGGGTGGATTTGGTCGTGTCGGCTCAACGCAGATCGAGCTTTTCGATCTCGGCCACGAAATCGGTAAGTTCCTTGATCGATGAATCGATATCATCACGCTGCGCCTTGAGTTTGGCGACGTGCGTTCGGCATTTTTCAATCGTGACGCGGCGCTGTTCGACCCGGCCATCGTCAAGATCATAAAGATCGATCATCTCGCGAATTTCGGTCAGGCTGAAACCGACATTCTTGGCGCGCATGATCCAGGCCAGACGCGCGCGGTCACGCTTTGAATACACGCGGGTGAGACCGACCCGGGCCGGATTGATCAGCCCTTCATCCTCGTAAAAGCGCAACGCCCTTGCCGTGCAGCCGAATTCCGATGTCAGATCGGAAATCGTGAACTGTTCACGTTCATGCACGTCAGGTCGGTCAAGATGCGCGCCATTGCGACGCGCCTCGCCGCCGACCTTGGTAGCGCTGCTTTTGTGAGAGTGCGATGCGGCGGATGCTGGAACGGTTGCCATGCACACGCTCATACCTTCCGTTTACGTGAGCGTCAAGTTAGACCTGCTTTAGCACCGGTGATCCTGATTCTGTATCCAGAAGCCGGTAAAAACAGCTTTGCGCCCCGGTATGACAGGTCGGCCCTGCGGGAATGGCGCGAATGACAAGAGCATCCTGATCGCAATCGACCATAATCTGCGCTACGTTCAATACATTGCCCGACGTCTCGCCCTTCATCCACAGGGACGCGCGTGATCGCGACCAGAAATGAACCTTCCCTGTTTCGATCGTGGCCTCAAGCGCCTGTGTGTTCATGTGCGCTACCACCAGCACCTTGCCATCCGAATCATCGATGATGACTGCGGTCAACAAGCCCAATGCGTCGAATTTGGGCGCAAAGACCGTACCGCCTTCGCGTTCCTGTGTGGTAAGGTTGTCGCCAGTCACTGCGCAGCTCCGAATAAACAAGCGATGCGTACAGGCTCATCCCGATGCGCAAAAAATGTCGCTTTCGCGGCGCTCATGCGATGATTGTTGCACACAGACAACAGGCCGCTGCAAAAAATGCAGAACCAGGCGGTTAAGCCTTCCGTCTGATGCAACAGGGTGGGAAAGAGAGCGCAGGACTTTCGCAAGGGGGTCGTAACTCGAACAATGGCATCGCCCGGTGTCAGGTTCAGGGGGTGACCGGACCGCATACTGGCAACGGGGTGTCAGCGCGACCGGTCGAACGATAGGGATTGGATCCCGGCAGCGAAGTTAGGGGGTCGCTGCCTCGGCCCGCAAGGGTGGATCCGCACCGTTTCGTCACGTGGCGCCCGGGGTCGTAATGGCCCCGGGCGTTATGTTTTTGTATCATCGTTCAGATGATCATGCTCGACCCGCGCAAAACATGCGACAGCGACAGAAGCGGCCCCGGCATCGGTAAGCGCCGCGATGCAAGCGCGGGATGTTGCCCCGCTGGTCAGAACATCATCGACAACAACGACATTACGCCCCGCGACACTTCTTGCGCGTACAACGTTGAACTTGATGGCATCTCTCAACAAGCGCTCTCGCGCGTCCCTCCCAAGCCCGCCCAGATTGGGCGTACGCCTGTGCCGCAACAAAGCATCCAGAACCACGTCGCCCTTGCCCATCTGCGCCAATTCCTTCGCCAACAAAGCGGCCTGATTGTAGCCGCGCTGCCATAAGCGCCAGCGATGAAGCGGCACGGGGACGAGTATGGTTGGGCTGGCACCTGAAAGCGGCTCTGGCAGCACGGACGCCATCATTCGGCCCAGCATCCGCGACAAGCCAATTCGCCCCCCATGCTTGTAGGCAAGCACCAGTTTGCGCGAGGTGTCGTTGTACAGTGTCGCGGCGTAGACAGGGACAACGTCGCCCGCGTGTTCGACATGCGACGGGATGGCAAGCTTGGCCCAGCACTCTACACAAAGACCTTCCTGTTGGGCAATCGCGTCTCCGCAAGCCGGACAACGCGGCGGGTAAAGGACATCGACAACCGGAACGAGATGTCGGGCAAGGCGTGCGACCGCAACCACATCGAGTGTGTCGCACGGCTTGCACTTGGCTGGCAAGCGCGGCAGGGCGCGGGTAATGAGCACTCCCACAATCCCTTCGATCTTCAGCGCACAGCGGCGGGCACACCGTCTCGCCAGGGCGCGTGCGCGGATGGCTTTTCCCGATGCGGCGCGCTTTGTGGCTGACGACATGATCGAGGACACGCTCGAACGGCTGGCCTTCCTTCGCCATGCGCCTTCGCGCGCGCTGGTGCTTGGCGATCCGACTAGCACCTTGGCGCAGACCATTCGCTCCGGCCCCGAAGCGCAGGTTGACGAAGGCGCCGACTTCAATCTTGAACTGCCCTACCCCTCATCAGGCTTCGACCTCATCGTTGTGTTGGGCCTTCTCGACGCGGTGAACGATCTGCCGGGGGCATTGATCCATCTGCGCAACGCCTTGGCCCCGGGCGGCCTGGTGATGGCGCATTTCATCGGCGGGCAGAGCCTTTCAGCGTTGCGGGACGCGATGATCGCTGCCGAGCCTGAGCGCCCCGCGGCCCGCATTCATCCGCTGGTCGATCCGCGCGCCGCACCGGGCCTGCTTCAGCGGGCTGGGTGGAAGGATCCGGTGGTCGATACCCACCGGCTTACCGTGCGCTATGCAACGCTTGGCCGACTGGTCGCTGACCTGCGCGATCAGGGGCTCGGCAATGCACTGGCGCACCCGGCCGCGGCGCTGGGCAAAGCCGCCTTGGGCCGCGCCCGCGCAGCCTTTGCGGCGCGCGCCGATGCCGATGGCAAGACCGCCGAGACCTTCGAGATCATCACGCTGACCGGCCGGCGATCGCTGGCAGGAACCTAGGCGCGGTGCAGTGCGGCCTGTGCTGCGGCGAGCCGCGCAATCGGCACGCGGTAAGGTGAGGCACTGACGTAATCGAGGCCGACCTTTTCGCAGAAGGCGATGCTGGCCGGATCGCCCCCGTGCTCACCGCAGATGCCAAGTTTGATGTCGGGCCGCGTCTTGCGACCGCGCTCGGCTGCCAGTTCGACCAGCTGCCCGACCCCGTCGATATCCAGACTGACGAAAGGATCGCGCGGGAAGATGCCCTTGTCGACATAGACACTCAGGAACCGCGCCGCATCATCGCGCGATACGCCCAGCGTGGTCTGTGTCAGATCATTCGTCCCGAAGCTGAAGAACGCGCCTTCTTCGGCGATCTCGCCAGCCATCAACGCCGCACGGGGTAATTCGATCATTGTCCCGACAAGATAGTCGACCTTTGTGCCGACTTCGGCAAACACGGCCTCGGCCACGCGGTCGATCAGCACTCGCAGGATTGCAAGCTCCCGTTTGGTCGCGACCAGGGGGATCATGATTTCGGGTAAAGGCGCCTCGCCCGATGAAGCCTTCACCGCGCACACCGCCTCGAAAATGGCACGCGCCTGCATCTCGTAGATTTCGGGATAGGTGATCCCCAAGCGGCATCCCCGATGGCCCAGCATGGGATTGAATTCGTGCAGTTCGTCTGCTCGGCGCTTCAGGTGATCCACCCCCAGCCCGGTCGCATCGGCGAGTTCGGCGAAGTCCTCATCCGCGTGCGGCAGGAACTCGTGCAGGGGCGGATCGAGTAACCGGATCGTGCAGGGCAGGCCGGCCATGACCTCGAAGATCGCGGTGAAATCTGCGCGCTGTTCGGGCAGCAACTGCTCCAGCGCACGGCGGCGGCCCGCTTCGTCATCCGCCAGAATCATCTGGCGCACCAGCGAGATACGCGAGGCTTCAAAGAACATGTGTTCGGTGCGGCACAACCCGATGCCTTCGGCGCCGAACTGGCGCGCCATGCGGCAATCTTCGGGCGTTTCGGCGTTTGTACGCACCTTCATGCGGCGCAGCTTGTCGGCCCACACCATCAGCGTCCCGAAATCGCCTGCAAGTTCAGGTTCGACCGTGGGCACGATCCCCAGCATGACCTGGCCGGTCGCCCCGTCAAGCGTCATGGAATCGCCTTCCTTAAGCTCGGTCGATCCGATGCGCAGCGTCCGGCTGTTGCGGTCAATCGACACCGCCCCGGCCCCGGAGACACACGGCCGCCCCATCCCGCGGGCGACCACCGCTGCGTGGCTGGTCATCCCGCCGCGTGCTGTCAGAATGCCCTGCGCCGCATGCATCCCGTGGATGTCCTCCGGGCTGGTTTCAACCCGCACCAGGATTACCTTCTCTCCGCGTCCGGCCCATTGTTCAGCGGTGTCGGCATCAAGCACGATCCTGCCCGCGGCCGCACCGGGTGATGCGGGAAGGCCTGTGGTCAGCACGTTACGTTCGGCCTTGGGATCAAGCGTCGGGTGAAGCAGCTGGTCGAGCGCCATTGGATCGACCCGTCGCACTGCCTCGCGCTCGTCAATCAGGCCCTCGGCCACCATATCGACCGCCATCTTGAGCGCGGCCTTCGCCGTACGCTTGCCGGACCGCGTTTGAAGCATCCAAAGCTTTCCACGTTCTACCGTGAATTCAATGTCCTGCATGTCCTTGTAATGAAGTTCCAGCAGGTCGAACACCCGTGCAAGTTCACCATAGGCCTGCGGAAGCGCCTCTTCCATCGAAGGGGCTTTTGCGCCGGCAGTCTCGCGCGCCTTCTTGGTCAGGTACTGGGGGGTGCGAATACCGGCCACCACATCCTCGCCCTGGGCATTGATCAGGTATTCGCCGTAATAGGCGCGCGCGCCCGTGGCGGGATCGCGGGTGAAGGCGACCCCGGTTGCGCTGGTGTCGCCCATGTTGCCGAACACCATCGCCTGCACGTTGACCGCGGTGCCCCAATCACCCGGAATGTCGTTCAACCGGCGGTAGACCTTGGCGCGGTCGCTATCCCAGCTGTCGAACACGGCGCGGATCGCGCCCCACAGCTGTTCTTGTACGTCCTGCGGAAATGGACGGCCCAGTTCGTCTTCGACGATCGCATTGAACTGGCCGACCAGCGCCTGCCAATCTTCAGCAGTCATCTCGGTATCGTTATAAAAGCCCTTGTCTTCCTTGACGATTTCGAGGGCCTCTTCGAATAGTCCGTGATCGATTCCGAGAACCACGTCGGAATACATCTGGATGAAACGGCGGTACGAATCCCAGGCAAAACGTGCATCCCCGCTTGATGCGGCAAGGCCCTGCACGGTCGCATCATTCAAACCGAGGTTCAGAACCGTGTCCATCATCCCCGGCATTGAAACCCGCGCGCCCGAACGGACAGACACCAGCAGCGGATCCTTCGCATCCCCGAACCGCTTGCCCACCGTTGCTTCGACATGCGCAAGCGCGGCTGCAACCGCGTCTCGCAATCCATCGGAGAAATCGGCACCATCGGACAGATATGCCACGCATTCTTCGGTGGTAATCGTAAAACCCGGAGGAACAGGCAGGCCGATGCTGGCCATTTCAGCAAGGTTGGCGCCCTTGCCCCCGGTCACGGTCTTGTCCTTCTGGCGGCTGTCGTCATGCACGGCGTTTCCGCCAAAGGGATAGACTGTTTGCACTTTACGTCATCCTGTTAAGCTTGGGCGTAGCAAGGCTGAACCGTGATACACATGAGACACAGTCCAGGAAACGAAATCATCCCTCGATCCGGCTGAAGTCCGCGACCGTATGAACCGCGTCGCGGAAAGCGGCGAGCAGCGCAAGGCGCGCCGCCCGCTTTTCAGGCTCTTCGGCGTTGACGATCACCTCTTCAAAGAACCGGTCAACAGCAGCGCGCAAGGTGGCAAGCGCGGCCATCGCGTCGGCAAACCGTTCCACCTCCACCGCTTCCGCAGCGCGGGGTGCAGCATCGGCAAGCGCGTCGATCAGCGCCTTTTCCGCCGGTTCGGGGGTGTAGGAAAGCGCCGAAGCGGCTGCATGGCGTTCGGCCATCTTGGCCGCAATCACCGGGGCCAGATCGGGATCATCCACTCCGGCCAACGGGTCTTCTTCGCCGGTGTGCGCAATTTCGCCTTCGATCCCGCGCCAGTCTTCCTTCTTGAGGATGTTGGCCGCGCGCTTGTAGCCTGCGAGGAGGTTGGTGCCGTCTTCGGTGGTGACGAAGGCTTGCAACGCATGGACGCGGGCGAGCAGGCGGACGAGATCGTCCTCGCCGCCGAGCGCGAACACCGCATCGATCAGGTCGTGTCGGATGCCCGCTTCGCGTTGTTGAACTTTAAGGCGGTCGGCGAAGAAATCGAGGAGGTCGCCTTCGCCAACCCCCATCCGAAGACCGTTTTCGGTGATCAGACGGATGATGCCGAGCGCGGCGCGGCGCAGCGCGAAGGGGTCTTTCGATCCGGTCGGCTTCTCGTCGATGGCAAAGAAGCTGCGCATGGTATCCAGCTTGTCTGCCAGCGACACCGCCACCGTCACCGGCGCGGTCGGGACGTCATCACCTTGCCCGACTGGCTTGTAATGATCGCGGATCGCGTCAGAAACCTGTCGCGGCAGACCTTCCTTCGCGGCGTAATAACCGCCCATAAGCCCCTGCAATTCGGGGAATTCTCCGACCATTTCGGTGACCAGATCGGCTTTGGACAGGCGTGCAGCCTGTTCGGCCAGTGCGGGATCGGCAGAGACAACGCCCGCTTCGCACAACCAGCGCGCCAGCTTTGCAACGCGATCCACCTTGTCGGCGACGGTGCCCAACTTTTCGTGGAAGGTGATCCGCTCAAGCTTTTTCGCGTGTTCGGCGAGCGAAGCCTTCTGGTCCTGCTCCCAGAAAAAGCGCGCATCCGAAAGGCGCGCAGCAAGGACCTTGCGATTGCCGTCGACGACCACGGCTGCATCAATCGGTTCGATATTGGCGGTACAGATGAACGCGTTCGCCAATTCCCCGCTTGCGTTCTCGCACACGAAATATTTCTGGTTCACCCGCGCGGTCAGCTGGATGACCTCGGGCGGCACGTCGAGGAAGCTCTCGTCAAAACGTCCCAGCAGCGGCACGGGCCATTCTGTGAGACCTGCGTTCTCGATCACCAGACCTTCGTCTGCAACCAGCGTAAGGTCTGCATCGGCTGCGGCCTTGGCTGCGCCATCGCGGATGATGGCGGCGCGTTCTTCATGGTCGACGATGACATGTGCGGCGCGCAGTTTGGCGGCATAATCATCAGCGCCGTCAATGGTGATGGCGCCGGGCGCGTGGAAACGATGGCCGAACGTTTCACGCCCTGCAGCGATTGTGCCGACGGCGCATGGCACCACTTTTCCATCCAGCAGAGCCACGATGCCCGACAGCGGACGCACCCACCGCAGGCTATCCGTGGCGATGGACTCCGCGCCCCATCGCATTGACTTGGGCCAGCTGAAGTCGCGGATGATCGCAGGGATTGCTGTGCCCAGAACATCGCTGACGGCGCGGCCGGGCTTTTCGATAACCGCAAACCAGGTCATCCGGCCCTTCACATCGCGCAGTTCCAGTTGATCGCGGGTCACGCCGTTCTTCTTGCAGAACCCGTCAATCGCGGCATCTGGCGCACCTTCGGGCGGGCCCTTGGCTTCCTCGTTGACCGCCTCGGTCGCCAGCGGCAGTCCGCGTGCAATCAGCGCAAGACGCCGCGGGGTCGACCAGATGGCAAGATCGCCCGCGGCGACACCTGCTGCCTGCAATTCGCGGCGCAGCAGCTTATCCAGTTCGGCGCGTGCGCCAGCCTGCATCCGGGCGGGGATTTCTTCGCAGCGCAGTTCGAACAGAAAATCGGCCATCAGACGAGACTCCATCCGGGATACTTCGCTTCCCATTCGGGCGTCATCTTGGCGGCGTAAGCCTCGCACGAAGAGCGCGCCAGATCGCGCACCCGGCCCATATAGCTGGCCCGTTCCTGTACCGAAATCACGCCGCGTGCCTGAAGCAGATTGAAGACATGGCTTGCCTCAACCGCCTGTTCGTAGGCGGCGATGGGCACGTCAGCGGACAGGGCATTGCGACACTCGGCCTCGGCCTTGGCGAAAAGATCGAACAAGGCGTCGGTGTCGGCGACCTCGAAGTTCCACTTCGACATCTGGCGTTCGTTCTCAAGGAACACGTCGCCATAGCTGACCCCGGCAGAGTTGAACGCCAGATCATAGACGTTGTCGACGCCCTGGATGTACATGGCAAGGCGTTCGAGCCCGTAGGTCAGCTCTCCCGCGACCGGCTTGCAATCGAAACCGCCCATCTGCTGGAAATAGGTGAACTGGGTAACCTCCATCCCGTCACACCAGACCTCCCAACCCAGCCCCCAAGCGCCCAGCGTCGGCGATTCCCAGTCGTCTTCCACAAACCGGATGTCGTGCGCCAGCGGGTCGATGCCAATCGCCGCGAGGCTTTTGAGGTAAAGCTCCTGAATGTCCGAAGGGCTCGGCTTCAGGATCACCTGATACTGGTAATAATGCTGCAACCGGTTGGGGTTCTCCCCGTAGCGCCCGTCGGTCGGACGGCGGCAGGGCTGCACGAAGGCGGCATTCCATGGCTCCGGCCCCAGCGCACGCAGCGTGGTGGCGGTGTGGAACGTGCCGGCCCCCATGCGCATGTCATAGGGCTGCAGAATCACGCAGCCTGCCGCCTGGCTCCAAAAGTCGTGGAGCGTCAGAATCATGTCCTGAAACGAATGCGCCGGATCGCGGGTCGGCGCAGTGAAAAGGGTCTGAGAACTCATGGCGGCTGGCAATGGCCGAACACCCCGAAAGCGTCAATGCCGCGGCGCAGCATTGCGTTAGATGCGGACGGCTCAGGTCACGTCAGCACGACACAAAGTCAGGTAGTGTTGACATAGTCAGCGAATCACGACATAAAGTCAGGACAACCTGACAATAGGGAAGGTTGACGAGACACATGACAAACCCGTTACCTAATTTTCTGTTCAAGGAAATTCGCCATGCAAAACGTCAAGACCAACTTTTTCGCTGCTGTAGCCGCGCTTGTGATGACGGCGATCGTCACGGCCCCGATTTCAACCGACGAAACCACCGGTTTGACCGCCTTGCATGAAGCCGGTGCACCGTTGGTTCTGGCCTGACGCACGCGGCCAACCCTCATATCTACACCGCGGCCATACCCGCTTCCAATTCAGCCAAAAGGCCAGAAGTCATGAGCTTTCCCGGAAACCCGCATTCGCCGCGCAGCTACGGTCAGATGCACCTTGTGCTCAATCACGTGGCCGCCGCGGCATTGATCGTGGTGCTGCTTTCCGCATCCGAATTGATTCCGAAGGATTTTGCCCTCATCGGTTTCACCTTCGGCGCGCTGGCAGTGGTGTTCATGTACAGCACGCGCGACGCGGATGAGTGGATCCGCTCGCTCTGGACAGCGGGCGCCAATGCCGGATTCCTCGGCGCGATCAGCTGGCTAGTTTTCCTGCCCTTTTTCGAAGGCTTTTATGACGGCCTTACTGCTAATGAGAGCGTTCGCAATCTGCCATCCGAGGGCGCCTCAATCGCCGCTCTCGTCTGCTTTGTCGCCGCGCATTACGCCAAACGGATCAGGGGTGTGTGACACGATGAAGAACCGACTCAAGGTCCTGCGTGCCGAGCGCGACTGGTCCCAGGCCGATCTGGCGGGTCAGCTGGATGTGTCGCGCCAGGCGGTGAACGCCATCGAAACTGGCAAGCATGACCCCTCCCTCCCACTCGCCTTTCGCATCGCGCGCCTGTTCGACATGCGCATCGAGGAGATTTTCGATGATGAAGTCTAATCCGAACGTGGCCGACCGTCCGGGCGGCACAGGCCATCAGGTTCTGGCGCAGGTTCTGATGTATCTTGGCATCAGCCTGATTGGTGGCGGACTTGCCGCGGGGATCGCGCTGGGCATGGAAAAAGGCATCACCTTGCTCCTGATTGCCGTGTGCGGCACCGTAATGGCGCTGGGCGCCGCCGCCATCCTTGGCGCCATCCGCATCGGCAGCTTCGATCCGCCGAATCTGCGATCGAAGACCGGCCGGTCGCAACTGATCCTGCTGACCTGCGGGCTGATCGGCGCACTGCTTGGGATGTATCTGGTCATTACCGACGCGATCGACCGGTTGATTGATGGTACATTCGTGCTGAGCGAGGGAGAGGCAATTGCCGGCTACGTTCTTCTTGGTCTGTCATTTGTCATCGGTCTGCTCTGGCAAAATCAGATGGACGAGCATGACTTCGCCTCGGTCAAAACTGCAAGCTACTGGGCGCTGTCGGTTTATCTGTACGGATCGATCGGCTGGTGGCTGGGCGCAGCGGCGGGTTTTCTGCCCGGCGTCGATGGCGGCATCGTTTTCATAAGCGTGCTGGCTGTCTTCACCGCGGTCTGGTTCGTGAAGCGGGCCGGATAGATGTTCGCATAAGACGATAAGCAAACGTCCTGGTCATACTGTCGTCTGACTACTTTGGGCGCAGACATAATGCCCTTCCATTTTCCTGTCTCCACCCGACTTACCTCTGAAAGGAATGTTTTATGAAACTCAGCTCTCTTCTTGCGCTTACCGCCGCCCCCTTCGCGCTTCTTGCCGCGAGCCCCGCCTTTGCCGATCATCACGCCACATCCGATGCCGCCGTGGCTGCAGCCAGCGGCCCGGCGCTGTGGAAGGTCGCTGATGAAGACACCACGATCTACCTTTTCGGCACGGTTCACGTGCTGCCCAAGGAAGTGCAGTGGTACGATGCGGCCATCGCCGACGCGCTGACCGGATCGGACATGATTGTCACCGAAATCCCGATGGACGAACAAAGCCAGGCGGGGCTGCAGCAGCTGACTGCGGCAAAGGGTGTCCTTCCCGCCGGAACCACGCTGCGTTCGTTACTGTCGGCAGAGCAGGCCGAAATCTACACTGCGGCAATGGCGAAACTGGGGATTCCGGCCGAAGCCTTCGATCCTTACAAGCCTTGGCTCGCAGGTCTGACGATGTCGATCGTACCGCTGATGCAGCAGGGTTATGACCTGAACAGCGGCGTGGAAAAGGTGTTGCTGGCCAAGGTTCCCGAAAAGCCCACCGGCGCACTGGAAACCGCCGAATTTCAGCTCGGCATTTTCGATGGCATGACCCAGGACGCGCAGATCGCCTTCATGATGGAAGCGGCCAACGGGATCGGCGAAGTCAAGCCGATGCTCGATCGTATGGTGGCCGAATGGGTCAAGGGCGATGCCGATGCGCTGGCCGCGATCATGAACGAAGGCATGACCGATCCGGCGGTGGCCGATGCGCTTCTGTACAGCCGCAATGCCAATTGGGCAGAATGGATCGATGCGCGGATGGACGAACCGGGTTCGGTGTTCATCGCTGTGGGCGCAGGCCATCTTGCGGGTGCCAAGAGCGTGCAGGATTACCTCGCCGAAAAGGGCATCACCACGATGCGAGTGAAGTAAGACGATGATGCCGTCCGCTGGAGCCAGCCCGGCACGTATCGCAAGACGTTTTCTTGCGGCCGTGCTGGCCCCTACGCTGTTGATGTCCCTTGCCGGTTGCAGCGATGCACCCGGCAAGGGTGCCGATGACGGGCCAGTGGCCAGCCCGCTGTTCTACGAAATTGCATCATCCGATGGCACGGTGGAAGGGTGGCTGCTGGGTACGATCCACGCCCTCCCCGCTGGCACGCGCTGGCAGACGCCGGCGATTTCTGACGCCATTGGCGATGCCGATCTTCTGGTGGTTGAAGTCCGGCTGGGTGATCCTGCGAAACACCGCACGGTTATCGCCGACCTGGCCACGACCCCCGGCCTGCCGCCCCTGCCTCAGCGTCTTCCTCCCGATCTGCGCCCGCAGCTTGCCGCACTGGCAGAACGCGGCAACATGGGCGGCGGCGACTTCACCGACCAGGAAACCTGGGTGATGGCCATCAGCCTTGCGGGGATCGACGCGCCGGGCGATTGGGCGAACGGCGTCGATCGCGCCCTGATCGCAGATTTCACCGGTCGCCCTATCCGCGAACTTGAAGGTCTGCGCGGTCAGCTTTCGATATTCGACCGCTTGCCCGAAGCGGCCCAGCGCACGATGCTGGCCGCAGTGGTGCAGGACAGCGGCGATACACAGCGCGATCCGCTGCGTTTGCAACGGGCGTGGCTTGCAGGAGACGCCGCGGCGATCGAACAGTCCACCCGCGAAGGGTTCTTGGTCGATCCTGTGCTGCGCGAAGCGTTGCTTGTCGGCCGGAACCGACGCTGGGTATCTGCCTTGGCGCCGCTGCTGTCCGATGCGCCCCGCCCGCTGATCGCCGTGGGCGCTGCGCACCTGGTTGGCCCCGATGGACTTGTCGTTATGCTGGGGGCGCAAGGATACAGCGTGCGCCCGATCCCCTAAAACGGTTGCCAAAGGGGCCACCTGTCATTAAGGGCCCGCGCTTCGGCGCTCCGGTCATCCCTGGAGGCGGTGCGCGGAACGATACCTTCAAACACGCATTCGAAAGGCTTGATTATGAGCGACGCTCTGAACCTGCCGGCTGAAGCGCGCGAACGGGCTGGCAAGGGAGCCTCCCGAGCACTTCGCCGCGATGGTCGGACACCTGCTGTCATTTATGGCGGCAAGGAAGAACCCACCCTGATCCACGTCGAGCAAAAGGAACTGGTCCGTCAGCTGATGACCGGCCACTTCATGAACTCGATCGTCAACATCGAGATCGGTGGCGAGACCGTCCGTACTCTGCCCAAGGATGTGGCGTTCCACCCCGTCACCGACCGGCCGACCCACGTCGACTTCCTGCGCATGACCGGCGACAGCAAGGTCCAGGTGCAGGTGCCAGTGGTCTTCATCAACGAAGATACCTCGCCCGGTCTGAAGAAGGGCGGCGTTCTTAACATCGTCCGTCACGAACTCGAACTGGTCTGCCCCAACGCCGACATTCCTGAAGAAATTCAGGTCGACGTCGGCGGCAAGGACGTGGGCGATTCGATCCATATCAGCGAAGTGACCCTGCCCAAGGGCGTCACCAGCGCGATCACGGATCGTGACTTCACCATCGCAACGCTTGTCGCGCCGTCGGCGCTCAAGAGCAGCGAAGGCGACACCTCGACCGAAACGACCGAGGCAACCGAAGTCAACTAAGCGATCGGTTCGATCCAGGCTTACAGACGCCGGGCTTCTTGCAAGGGAAGTCCGGCGTTTCGTTTTGCGTAAGCCGCAGCTAGGAAACACGCCATGCAGATCTGGGTCGGCCTTGGAAATCCCGGACCGCGTTATGCGCTCCACCGCCACAATGTCGGGTTCATGGCGTTGGATGTGATTGCCGACATGCACGGCTTCGGCCCGGTGCAGACCAAGTTCCAAGGCTGGACCCAGGAAGGGCGCATCGGCACGCACAAGGTGCTGCTGCTGAAGCCTGCTACCTTCATGAACGAAAGCGGGCGCGCCGTTGGTGAGGCGCTGCGTTTCTACAAGCTGGGCACAGATGCGCTGACGGTATTTCATGACGAGCTTGATCTTGCCCCCTTCAAGGTCAAGGTGAAGCAGGGCGGCGGGCACGCAGGGCACAATGGCCTGCGCTCGATCGACCAGCACGCCGCCAGCCTTGGGGGCGCCGAGTTTCGCCGCATCCGGCTGGGCATCGGTCATCCGGGACACAAGGATCGTGTGACGGGCCACGTGCTGGGAAATTACGCCAAGGATGAACAGGATGATCTGGTCGCCATGCTCGGCGCCATCGGGGCAGAAGCCGAATGGCTTGCCAAGGGTGATGATGTGCGCTTCATGAACGATGTTGCTCTCAGAATGCAGGGGTAATCTATCATGCAGCGGGTCATGATTATCGGACCCTGTGGTTCGGGCAAAAGCACTCTCGCCCGCGAACTTGCGCCGCGACTTGGCCTGCCGCTTGTGCATATGGATCAGCTGGGCTGGCAGGCAGGCTGGGTCGAAACCGACAAGGCCGAACTTGTCGGGCGCCTTGCCGATGCCGTGACGCAAAGCACATGGCTGATCGAAGGCAATTACGGCAGCACGCTTGCCCCGCGCCTCGCCCGCGCAGATACGGTGATCTACCTCGATTTTCCGATACGCCTGTGCTTGTGGCGATTGATCCGCCGGGTGACGACACTGCGTGGCCAATCGCGTCCTGACATGCCCGAAGGCTGTCCGGAACGCGTCGATGCTGCGTTCTTCTGGTATGTGCTGAACTGGAATTCCGGCCCGCGTGTCCGCACCGATCGCGCGCTTGTGCCCTATGCGGACAAGGTGGTGCGCCTGTCATCCCCGCAGCAGCTTGCCCAATGGCGGAAGCGGCACAATCTTGGCTGACACAGGTGCTGCGCGCTCTGGCTATCTCGTCCAAGCGGCGCTAAGGGCCGCGCTTTCCCTATAGCCAAGAGAACATACATCATGGGTTTCCGTTGCGGGATCGTTGGTCTGCCCAACGTTGGCAAGTCCACCTTGTTCAATGCTTTGACCGAAACGCAGGCCGCGCAGGCGGCCAATTATCCGTTCTGCACAATCGAGCCTAATGTCGGGCAGGTGGCCGTGCCGGACGACCGGTTGCAGAAGATTGCCGCGATTGGCAAGAGCGCCAAGATCATCGAAACGCAGCTGGGCTTTGTCGACATCGCGGGCCTTGTGAAGGGCGCGAGCAAGGGCGAAGGGCTCGGCAACCAGTTCCTCGGCAACATCCGCGAAGTGGACGCGATTGTCCATGTGCTGCGCTGCTTTGAAGATGGCGACATCCAGCATGTCGCCAACAAGGTCGATCCCATCGCTGACGCCGAAGTGGTCGAAACCGAATTGATGCTGTCCGATCTGGAAAGCCTAGAAAAGCGCGTGCCCGCCGCAGCCAAGCGCGGCGCGGCCGGTGACAAGGAAGCCAAGGCGATGGCGAGCGTGCTGGGTCAGGCGCTTGAACTGCTGCGCGATGGCAAGCCTGCCCGCCTCACCGTGCCTGCTGATGACGAAGAAGATCGCTTGTTCAAACAGGCACAGCTTCTGACCGCAAAGCCTGTTCTTTACGTATGCAACGTCGCGGAAGAAGACGCAGCCGAAGGCAATGAATTGTCCGCCAAGGTTTTCGCCAAGGCTGCGGCTGAAGGCGCCGAAGCCGTGGTGGTGTCAGCCGCGATCGAAGCCGATCTGGTGACGATGCCGATCGAAGACCGGGGCGAATTTCTTGAAGCACTGGGGCTTGAAGAAAGCGGCCTCGCCCGCGTGATCCGCGCCGGGTACAAACTGCTGGGCTTGAAAACCTTCTTCACCTGCGGTCCCAAGGAAGCACGCGCCTGGACCTTCCCCGATGGTGCCAAGGCCCCGCAGGCGGCAGGCGAGATTCACAGCGACTTTGAACGCGGCTTCATCCGCGCCGAAACGATCGCCTACGAAGATTACATCGCGCTCGGCGGCGAAGCTGGTGCAAAAGAAGCGGGCAAGCTGCGTCAGGAAGGCAAGGAATACGTCGTGCAAGATGGCGACGTGCTGCTATTCAAGTTCAACGTCTGATCTGCCTCCCGGCAAACCGCCCGCACATGGCGGCCATCCCAGTGAAAGATGACAATGCCCGACACCGACAGCAAGTTCGATATGATGGTACGCGCCGGCTATTTCTCCCGCGCGCTGCTTTACATCGTGCTCGGACTGATTGCGCTGGGCACCATCGGACAAATTTCTGAAGGCACCGACGGGATTTTTGCCACAGTCTCGCAATTGCCCGGCGGAACCGCGCTGCTGTGGATTCTGGTGGTGGGGCTTGCGTGCTACGCCCTGTTTCGTCTGGCGTCGCCAGTGTTCGACATCGAGCACAATGGGTCCGATTGGAAGGGCTGGGCACAGCGGATCGGTCATGCCGGAAGCGCGGTTGGCCACCTGGCGCTTGCCTGGACGGCTTACAAGTTTGCCACCAATACCGAAAGCGGCGGCGAAAGCAGTGCTTCTCAAGCAGCTGGCGGCGTATTGTCGCTTGAACTTGGCGGCGTGATCGTCGGCCTTCTTGGGGTGGTGTTCTTCCTTGCGGCCTTTGCGCAGGCCAGCAAGGCGATCACCGCCAGCTTCATGGCGCGCATATCGCCCGCGGCACCCGATCAGACCCGCTGGATGGGGCGTGCAGGCTATGCCACCCGCGCCGTGGTGTTTGGCGTCACGGCTTGGTCGCTGATCGAAACAGGCTTCATGGCCGAAGGTGCAGGCAATGTGAAAACACTGGGCGAAGCCGTTGGGGCATTGGCTGGCACGGGTTGGCTTTACACCGTGTTTGCGATCGGTCTGCTGATGTTCGGCCTCTTCAGCCTTGTGCTGGCGCGGTACGCCATCGTCCCCGATTTCGATGCCGATGGCCGCGTACCCAAGTTTCGCAAAGGCTGACGTGTCAGCAGGTTCAATGCCGTCCGAACAGCTTTTCGACATCTTCCATCGACAGCTTGACCCATGTCGGTCGTCCGTGATTGCATTGACCTGATCGCGGCGTGATCTCCATCTCGCGCAGGAGAGCGTTCATCTCCGCCACGCTCAGCGTTCGTCCGGCGCGCACCGATCCGTGGCATGCCATCGTCGCCAGCACCAGTTCGAGCCGTTCGGCAAGCAGCAGCGCCCCGCTGTCCTCTTGCTTGCCGTGTTTGGCGATATCGTCGGCCAGATCGCGCAGCAGCCTGCCGCTATCGGCCTTGGGCAAAGCTGCGGGAAGTGCGCGAACCAGCATCGCTGCAGGGCCGAATCGTTCGATCACCAGTCCGTAACGCGCAAGCCCTTCGGCGGCATCCTCCAACCGGTCGCAATCGACTTCGTCGAGATCGACCACATCGGGCACCAGCAGCGCCTGACTGCGGCGGTTGGCCTCCCCCGCTCCAGCCGCACGCAGACGTTCCAGCACAAGGCGTTCGTGCGCAGCGTGTTGATCGACCAGCACCAACCCGTCGGCGGATTCGGCGACGATATACGTATTGGCGACCTGACCTCTGGCAATGCCAAGCGGATAGGTGTGGGCCTGCTCGGGCAAAGGCGCGGCTTCTTCAGCGCGGCCTTGTGGCTGCGCAAGCGGCGGCGTCCAAGCCGAATGCGCCTCGCCCAGACGGGTGTGCGGCGCGCTGTCATCACCGCCTCCAAAAATATTTGCCAGCGTCGGCGCGGTGGGCGCTGACGCGCTGGGTGCAGGTTCCGAAACCCATCGCCCCATCGCGGCACGATCCGGCCCCTGCGCACTGCGCCTGTCCCCTGTTGCAAGCGCCTGACGAAGTCCGCTGACAATGAACCCGCGCACGCCGGCGCTGTCACGGAACCGCACTTCGGTCTTGGCCGGGTGGACATTCACATCGACATCGGGCGGCGGCAGGTCGAGGAACAACGCCAGCACCGCATGGCGATCGCGCGCCAACATATCTGCGTATGCGCCGCGCACGGCGCCCACCAGCAAGCGGTCCTTCACCGGGCGGCCGTTGACGAACAGATACTGGTGATCGGCCACCCCGCGATTATACGTCGGAAGGCCAGCAAGTCCGGTCAGCCGCATGATGCCGTGCGGCGTTTCGCGCAGCATATCGATCGCAACCGAATTATCTTTCAGTTCGTGCGCGATGATGCGTGCGACGCGGGTTGCCAGGTCTTCGCCCGCCTGAAGCGAAAGCACTGTGCGCTTGCCGTTGTCTCCGATGGTTTCAAGGCTGAAAGCGACATCGGGCCGCGCCATGGCAAGGCGGCGCACCACATCCAGGCAAGCGGCATATTCACTGCGGGCGGTGCGCAGGAATTTGCGGCGTGCCGGCACCTTGGCAAACAGTTCCTCCACTCGCACGCGCGTACCGGGCGGCAGCGCAGCAGGTTCATCGTTCAGCACGGCGCCGTGATCGATGACGCGCCGCCAGCCTTCGCCCGCGTCCGCTTCGCGGCTTTCGATCGTAAGGCGCGCGACGCTGGCGATCGATGGCAGGGCTTCGCCGCGAAAGCCCAGTGTCGTCACCAGTTCGATTGCGCCGTCCGGACCGATCAGCGTATCGGGCAGCTTCGATGTCGCGTGCCGTTCCAACGCCAGCGCCATCGCATCCGGCCCCATCCCGCACCCGTCGTCGATCACCTCGATCCGCGTGAGGCCGCCTTCTGCCAGTATCACGCCGATTCGCTGCGCACCGGCGTCGATTGCGTTTTCCACCAGCTCTTTGAGCGCCGCAGCCGGTCGTTCAACCACCTCTCCGGCGGCAATACGGTTGACAAGAGCGGATGGGAGGCGGCGGATTTCGGGCATTTGTCGCACGCTAGCGTTCGGACGTCGCAATTTCGAGGGGACAGGGCCGGAAATCGCTTTGGCAGTGGACAAATATTTTGGCCTTTTGCCTGCGGATTCGCTAGGCGCCCGGTGTCATGTCATAACCGGGTCGAATTTTTCCGCTGCCGTTTGTCCGGAACGTCGCGCGGACCCGCCCCGCCATCACTGGAACACCACTACACATGAGCTTCCTGTCCAAATTCTTCAAATTCGGCTCGCAAAACATGGCCATCGATCTTGGTACGGCCAACACGCTTGTTTATGTGCAGGATCAAGGCATCGTGCTGAACGAGCCTTCGGTGGTGGCGATTGAAACGATCAACGGGATTCGCCGGGTCAAAGCCGTCGGCAATGATGCCAAGATGATGATGGGCAAGACCCCCGACAGCATTGAAGCCATCCGGCCGCTGCGCGATGGCGTTATCGCCGACATCGAAGTGGCCGAAGAAATGATCAAGCATTTCATCCGCAAGGTGAATGGCAAGCGCACCTCGATCTTTTCGCCGCCGCAGATCGTGATCTGCGTCCCGTCAGGATCAACATCGGTTGAGCGCCGCGCCATCCGCGATGCGGCCTCCAACGCGGGTGCTTCCGATGTCCACCTGATCCTTGAACCCATGGCCGCGGCAATCGGCGCCGATATGCCGGTGACGGAACCGGTTGGCAGCATGGTGGTGGATATTGGCGGCGGCACGACCGAAGTAGCCGTGCTCAGCCTGCGCGGATTGGCGTACACCACATCGGTGCGCACCGGTGGCGACAAGATGGACGAAGCCATCGTTTCCTATGTGCGCCGTCACCATAACCTGTTGATCGGGGATGCCACTGCGGAACGCATCAAGAAGGATTACGGGATCGCGATGATCCCCGAAGATGGTCTTGGCGAAACCATCACCCTCAAGGGCCGCGACCTTGTGAACGGCGTGCCCAAGGAAATCACGATCAATCAGGCTCATGTCGCTGAAGCCTTGAGCGAACCGATCGGCGCGATCGTTGAAGGTGTGCGCATCGCGCTTGAAAACACCGCGCCCGAACTGGCAGCCGATATCGTTGATCAGGGCATCGTTCTGACCGGCGGCGGGGCCTTGATCCGCCGGCTGGACGAACATCTGCGTGAAGAAACCGGCCTGCCGGTATCGGTCGCCGAAGATCCGCTGCTGTGCGTCGCGATCGGCACAGGCCGGGCGATGGAAGATCCCATCTATCGCGGCGTGCTGATGACCGCGTGACGCACGCGTATCTGAGCCGCCCTATACGACAGAAGGGATCCTAACCCATGGCGCCCCCCTCTTCGCGCCGATCGGGCTTTTCGAAGAAGGCGCAGTTCTCGCTGTTTACCGGCTACCTGTTGGCCGGTGCGGGGGCTTTGCTTGGTCTTGCGTTGCTTGCGGTATCCTTGTGGTATCCGGCGGCGTTTGCACCCGTGCGCGGTGTTGCAAGCGATGTGGTGGCCCCTGCTGGCGAAGTCGGCGCGGTCACGCGCGCAGGATCGCAGGGCTTCTTCGCTGGCATCAGCGGCTATTTCAACGCAGGGCGGCAGAATGCGGCATTGCGGCAGGAAATGGAGATTGCGCGTATCCGTCTTGGCGAAGCCGAGGCCGTCAAGGCCGAAAACCGTCGGTTGAAAGGCTTGCTGGCCTTGCGCGACAGCGAAGCGCGTCCCGTTGCCACGGCACGCCTCGTCGGATCGACAGCCACCAGCGCGAGGCGTCACGCCTATATCAGTGCAGGCCGTGCAAACGGTGTTGCCCCCGGCATGGCGGTGATTTCCGAACGCGGCGTTGTTGGCCGTGTGCTCGAAGCGGGCCGTACCTCGGCGCGCGTGATGCTTTTGACCGATAGCGAAAGCGTGCTTCCCGTGCGCCGCGCAAAGGACAACGTGATCGCCTTTGCCGAAGGGCGCGGCGATGGGTTGCTGCGGATCCGTCTGGTCAATCTCGGCGTCAATCCGCTCAAGGTTGGCGATCTGCTGGTCACCAGCGGCGCGGGGGGATATTACCGCCCCGGCGTTGCCGTTGCGGTGATTTCGAAACTTACCCCAGATGGCGGTATCGCGCGGCTGGTGGCCGAACCTTCGGCGACGAATTTCGTGGCGGTTGAACCTGTGCACGAACCGGTTGCCGTGGCGGAACTTGAAGAAATCGATGCGCCCACGGCGGCCGCATCGCCCGCTGCATCGCCCTCTCCCTCTTCCACGCCTGCGCCGGCGGAACCCGCAGGCGCCGTGACCGGAGCGGAGTGATGGAGCGGCTGGATCCCAGGTCGCGCTCGGACATTTACGGGCGACGCATCAACCGTGCGCCCTCACCGCTGCGCGCGCGTAGTGTGCCGTGGTTAACCGTCATGCTGGGTTCGGTGCTTCCCGTGCTGCTGATTGCCGATCTGATGCCATTATTGCCGTCGCTCGGCTTTCTGACATTGCTGGGTTGGCGGCTGGTGCGCCCTGGTCTTTTGCCGCTGTGGGCCGGCGCGCCACTGGGCGCATTTGATGATTTGGTGAGCGGACAGCCTTTCGGCAGCGCGGTTTTGCTGTGGTCGCTTGCGCTGATCTTCATTGAACTGATCGAAACACGCTTTCCCTGGCGCGGGTTCTGGCAGGACTGGTTTACGGCCGCGCTCGTCGCCACTATCTACTGGTTTGCTGCGCTGCTGACATCGGGCGCACGTCTTTCTCAAGACCTGTTCATCGTTGCGCTGCCGCAGGCGTTGCTGGCGGTGGTGCTATACCCACTTATCGCGCGGATCGTGGCTGGGCTTGACCGGTTCCGGTTGGCGCGGGCACGAAGGATCAACTGATGAAGATCCCGTTCCTGCGCGATGGACCGGACCGCGGCCCGCGGATGGTCAACGCCTCGATCCTGCGCAGCAGTTTCGAGCGTCGCGGCGCGATGATTGCCGCCGTGCAGGGAGGGATCGGGGTCTTGCTGGCGCTACGGCTGGGGTATCTTGCTGTTGCCGAGAATGAGAAATACCGGCTCGAATCCGAAAGCAACCGGGTCAACCTGACACTGATTCCTCCGCGGCGCGGATGGATACTGGATCGCAACGGCGCACCGCTTGCATCCAACCGCGCCGATTTCCGTGTCGATATTATCCCCGAACGACTTCAGAATGCCGAGGACACGATCAATCGCCTCGGCCAGCTTCTTGCGCTGGAGCCGTCGCGGATTGCTGATATCAAGGACAAGGTCGCAACCGCCCGCGGGTTTCAACCTGTCGAAGTGGCCAGCGGGCTGGGGTACGATCAATTCGCCGCGCTGAGCGTGCGATTGCCCGACCTTCCCGGCGTGGTCCCGCAACGCGGATTTTCACGGTTTTACCCCACCGCATCCAGCGTCGGCCATCTCATCGGCTATGTCGGCCCGGCATCGGCTGAGGAATACGAAAAAGACCCCAATCCGCTTCTCATCACACCCGGTTACAAGATCGGCAAGGACGGGCTGGAAAAGCAATTTGAACGCAATCTGCGCGGGGTGCCCGGTGCGCGGCGGGTTGAAGTGACGGCATCGGGACGAATTGTGCGCGATCTGGAAACCCGGGAAGATGTGCAGGGCAACCCCATCAAGTTGACGATTGACGGGCCGCTGCAGGATTATGCCGCCCGCCGCATCGGGCTTGAAAGCGGTTCGGTGGTGGTGATGGACTGCCGCACGGGCGACTTGCTGTGTATGGCGTCCATGCCCAGCTTCGACCCCAATTCGTTTTCGGATGGGATCGGCGGCGTGGAATACGCGATGCTGCGCGATGACGAACGCGTACCGCTGCGCAACAAGGTGCTGAAGGGGCTCTACCCGCCCGGATCGACAGTCAAACCGATGGTGTCGATGGCGCTGATGCAGGCAGGGGTTGATCCTGCGGAAACCGTGTTCTGCGGCGGCGGTTTGCGTGTCGGCAACCGTGTGTTTGGCTGCTGGAACCGGCGCGGTCATGGCGCGGTCGATATGGCCAAGGGCATCTATCAAAGCTGCGACGTCTATTTCTACGCCATGGCGCAGCGTGTCGGCATGGACCCGATTGCCGCGATGGCGCGGCGCTGCGGGATGGGGCAGGAATTTCCCCTGCCCGTCACCAGCCAGTTTTACGGCACCGTTCCTGATCCTGCCTGGAAGATGAAGAAGTGGGGCCGCGAATGGCAGACCTTCGATACGGTCAACGCAACGATCGGTCAGGGGTATATGCTGTCCAGCCCGTTACAGCTCGCCGTCATGGCGTCGCGGTTGGCCACCGGCCGCCATGTCATGCCGCGTTTGACGCTGGATACAAAGCCCAAGGGTTTCGACGATATCGATTTTCCGACTGAACAGGTCGAATACGTGCGCCAGGCGATGAGCGATGTGGTCAACGGCCCCGGCACAGCGGGCCGCGCACGGCTCCCGATCGACGGGGTGCAGATTGCCGGGAAGACAGGCACCGCGCAGGTCGTCTCGCTTAGCATTTCGAACGGCAAATCCGGACCGTGGAAATACCGCGATCATGGTCTTTTCATCTTTTTTGCGCCGTACGATAATCCGCGTTACGCCGGAGCTGTCGTGATCGAACACGGCGGCGGTTCGGGCGCGGCCTATCCGATTGCGCGGGACGTGATGACTTTCATGTTCGATCCGACCAAGGGGCTTGAAGCGCTGTCGGCGCTCGAAGAAGGATGGGGCGGTACCGCCCAGCAACGGCTTGATGCGCGCTATGCGGCTTACGCTGCGGAACGCGGCGCCACTGTCAGTCGCCCGCCTCGCCGCGAAGAGGAAATCTTCGACCGCGTCGAGGCCGAGGCGCGCCGCGCTGCCACGCAGCCTGAAGCGATCGCAGATGAAGTCATTGCGCCGCGCCCGGAAGCCAATCCTTCGGGCACGCCGCCGGGGCCGGCCGTGCTGCCCGGCGCATCCGCATCGCCGCCGGCCGCCGCTGCCCCGGCACCGCCGGTAACCGGGCCTTCGGAATGAACACTTACGCATCACGCGGGATCGTCCCCGAACCGATTGCGCGTCAGCCGTGGGAAATGCTGATCCCTCTGGTGCTGCTGACCGGATTTGGCGGACTTGTGCTCTATTCGGCAGGCGGCGGCGCGATGCAGCCGTTTGCCATGTCGCATCTGGTACGGTTTTTGGTGTTTGCGGTCATGGCGGGGATCATTGCATCGCTGCCGCGCGATGCCGTGCGATTGCTGACGTACCCAGCCTATCTGATGGTGCTGCTCATGCTGCTGGCAGTGGAGATCGTGGGTCAGGTGGGCGGCGGAAGCCAGCGCTGGCTTGAATTCGGGCCGATCCGTATCCAGCCCTCCGAAATCATGAAACCGGCGGTGGTTCTGGCGATGGCGCGGTTCTACGAGACATTGCCCCCGGGCATGGTTGGATCCTGGCGTTCGGCAATGCCATCGGGCATGCTGATTTTGCTGCCCATCGGGCTTGTCCTGATGCAGCCTGATCTTGGCACATCGGTCGCCATTGCCTTTGGGGGCGTGGTGGTGATGTTTCTGGCAGGTCTTCCCCTGTGGTGGTTCCTGACCGCAGCAGGGGCCGGCGTCGCCGCCCTGCCCGTTATCTATTTCTTCGCGCTGCACGATTATCAACGTGCCCGTGTCACGACATTCCTCGATCCGGAAAACGATCCGCTCGGCGCGGGCTATCACATCGCGCAATCCAAGATCGCAATCGGATCGGGCGGGATTTTCGGCAAGGGATTCAACAACGGCACGCAGAGCCATCTGAACTATCTGCCCGAACCCCACACCGACTTCGTCTTTTCAAGCATGGTTGAAGAATGGGGACTGGTTGGCGGAATGTTCGTCCTGACCATGTATGCGCTGATCCTGCGCTGGGGCTGGAAGGTTGCCAGCGAATCGCAAGACCGCTTTTGTGCCTTGCTGGCCGCAGGGGCGACAGCGACGATCTTTTTCTACATCGCGATCAATCTGTTGATGGTGATGGGTATGGCGCCGGCCAAGGGTATCCCCCTGCCCTGGATGAGCCATGGGGGTTCTTCGATGATGACGAACATGATCTGCATAGGACTGTTGATGATGGTGAATCGCTGGAACAAGGCGGCCCCGCGTCGTGGGTTGGCACTATAAATTCACTTTCCTGCGTTTAACCCCTTGCCATCCAAACGAGAGGCGCTAAATGCAGCGCCTCACGCGGATCAGGGCGCTTACATAGCTCTCCGGTTTGCAGTCCGACCCCTTCGAGGGCTGATCGGAATGGACGCATAGCTCAGTTGGTAGAGCAGCTGACTCTTAATCAGCGGGTCCTTGGTTCGAGCCCAAGTGCGTCCACCAAACTTCTCA
This sequence comes from Erythrobacter sp. R86502, assembly GCF_042466465.1. Lineage (NCBI taxonomy): Bacteria > Pseudomonadati > Pseudomonadota > Alphaproteobacteria > Sphingomonadales > Erythrobacteraceae > Erythrobacter > Erythrobacter sp. R86502. The sequence goes on from NZ_JAXHCJ010000001.1 coordinate 989,498, forward strand.
ACGACTTAGGTGTAAATATACACCCCTTCCAAGGGGCTGTCGAGCGCCACGTAATCGCCACGTAATCAACGTGTTTCGTAGTCTGGCGTAGAGGCTTGATTTTCGATGTGTGGGAGGACGTTTCCTCCCTGGTCGAAGCCGCTGAGCGTCTTCTTCACACCCACCTCAGCGGGGACACCCCGCAACGCCCCGAAACGAGGAGCGGGGCTGGCGACGCGCTCGGTCCCGTGCGCCGTTCCGGTGCACTCCTGCGGGCGCGGCGTTTCACCACAAGGGCCCCGCACGCACTCTGAACCGGCGGACACGAAACGAAGCGCAGGCTGGGAAAGCCGACAGGCCCCGCCTTTCGGCCTGCACGAGCGATGACACGATGCTCCGCCTCTTTCAGGGTGCAGTTTCTTGTCTTGGTAATCGCGCTGGTCGCTCGTGCAACTACAAGGCTTGGGATTTGAGAGTGAGAGTTTGGCGGGGCTTCGCCGTGACGGGATGAGGGTCGAGAGAGAGGCTCCCGGCCAGCCGTCATGGAGATTTTCCCATGGATATGCAGTTTCTCGATACGCGCCGCGACCCAAACGGTGGCTACAAGGTCGATGTCTCGCGCGGCTCGCGCGTGGGTCGGGTGTCGTCGGAATGGTTCTCGCGCCCCGATGATGAACGGTTTTTGTCACTGGGCGATCTGGCCCGATCAGTGCGCGGTCGGTCTGACCGGAGCCGGACGCGCGTGGTCGAGACGGCGCTGATCCATGTCGAAGCAAACCGCAATGATCCGGAACGCCTGACTCTCATGTTGCCGGGTGCCGAGGCACCGGTGACGCCAACTCATTGGAGCTTTGGGCAACTGGCCAGCCAGGTAGGCGCTCCTGCTGCCTATCTGCGCCAACTTCCGGCGCCGCTCGCCGCGATCAATCTGCAATACGGGCTGACCTCCAACCGAGCCGAGCAGATCAAGACGCTCGAAACCGACAATGGCCGCGTCGAACTGCGCGCCGTGACGGGCCCCGATTACGGCCGGATCTACGACCATGAGCTCGTCGAAGCGGTGCAGAAGATCGCTGGCAACGGCACCGGCGACACACGCTGGAAGGTTCCAGGCGTGCTCGACTGGTCGACCGGGGTCTACAACCCTAATGTCGACATCTCGAAGGATACGACCACGCTCTATGCGTCCGATCGCGACGTCTTCCTGTTTCTGGTCGATGATTGCAACCCGATCGAAGCCGGGCGGCTGCCCGACGGATCGCCCGATCTCTACTTCCGCGGGTTCTATTGCTGGAACTCCGAGGTCGGCGCCAAGACGCTCGGCATGGCGAGCTTCTACCTGCGCGCGGTCTGCCAGAACCGGAACCTGTGGGGGGTGGAGGACTTCGAAGAGATCAGCATCCGCCACAGCAAATATGCGGCGAACCGCTTTGCCCACGAAGCCGAACCGGCGCTGCTGAACTTTGCCAATTCCTCGCCGCAGCCGTTCGTCAACGGCATCAAGACCGCCCGAGAGCGAATTGTCGCCCGCAGCGACGAAGACCGGCAGGATTTCCTCCGGGCGCGCGGATTCTCCAAGGCTGAAACCGGCCGGATCATCGAGACCGTCCTCGCCGAGGAAGGCCGACCGCCGGAATCGATCTTCGATTTCGTTCAGGGCATCACCGCGTTGGCGCGGTCAAAGGCCCATCAGGACGCCCGGCTCGATATGGAAGGCAAGGCCAAGAAGTTGCTCGACCGGGTGCACTAAGCGTGCCCGGGCCCAGCCAGTTACTCCTGCGTTGCGCTGCCTTCTCGAAAGTGAGAGGGCGGCGCTTCGCTTCGTGACGGGTTCGGGCCTGAGAGAGAGTCTTTCGGGCGGCCCGTCATGGAGAAACCCCATGACCAAGACACTGCCCAAGCTCGTGCTCAGCGCCTCGCGCGACATCCCGTTTTCGCAGCTGGTGCTGAGCCAGAAAAATGTGCGGCGCGTGAAAGCCGGCCTTTCGATCGAGGATCTGGCCGAGGACATTTACCGCCGGACCCTGCTCCAGAGCATCAACGTCCGCCCCTTGCTCGATGTCGACGGGAAGGAAACCGGCATGTTCGAAGTGCCGGCCGGTGGCCGCCGTTTCCGAGCCCTCGAACTGCTTGTGAAGACCAAGCGGATGGCCAAGGATCAGCCCGTTCCTTGCGTCGTGCGTGAAGCCGGGATTGCCGAAGAGGACTCACTCGCGGAAAACGTCATGCGCGTTGCGCTGCATCCGCTCGACCAGTTCCGTGCCTTCAGCGCGCTGATCGAAGCTGGCCTGTCCGAGGAAGACATCGCCGCGCGGTTTTTCGTCTCTGTCTCGACCGTACGCCAGCGCCTGCGGCTCGCCTCGGTCTCGCCCACCCTGCTCGAGATCTATGGTGACGACGGCATCACGCTCGAACAGCTCATGGCCTTCTCGGTTACCGACAACCACGCGCGCCAGGAGCAGGTCTGGGAACAGGTCAATCAGGGGCACCATGTGCCGGCTTACCACATCCGCCGCTTGCTGACCGAAGATGCGATCTCCGCAAGCGACCGCCGCGTCCGGTTCATCGGCATTGACGCCTACACCGAGGCTGGCGGCTATGTGATGCGCGATCTGTTTTCGTCGGACGAGGATGGATGGTTGCAGGATCCCGGACTGGTCGAATTGCTGGTGAGCGAAAAGCTCTCCGAACTCGCACAGGAAATCGGTGCAGAAGGCTGGAAATGGGTCGAGGCTGCGGTTGACCTGCCCTATGGCTGCGAGCGCGGCAAACGCCGGATCGTCGCCACGACCGTTCCGTTGACCGACGACGAGCAGGCACGGCGTGATGTGCTGGTCGAGGAATATGACCGCATTGGCGACGACTACGGCGATGGCAGCGACCTTCCGGACGAAGTCGATGCGCGGCTGACCGCAATCGATGCCGAACTGACCGCCTTGAACAGCCGTCCCACGGTCTACGATCCGGACGACATGGTGCGTGCTGGCGTGTTCATTTCGCTGACCCACGATGGTCGCCTGCGGATCGACCGCGGCTATGTCCGTCCTGAAGATGAACCCGTCGCAGAAGGCCAGAATGACGGTGCGCACGAAACCAACCCCGACATGTCCGATGGCGCGACTGTCACCGTCGCAGGGCAAGCGGCGCCAATCGGCGGTGACGACGACGAAGATGAGGCGATCAAGCCGTTGCCTGACAGGCTCGTTTCCGAACTCACTGCTGAACGCACGCTCGCGCTGCGCGATGCACTGGCCAACGCTCCGCAGGCGGCGTTCCTCGCCCTTCTTCATGCGCTCGTCCTGGCGGTGTTCCGTCCCCACGGGACTCATGGCTGTGTGCAGATCGGCGTTACCCAGGCCTGGCTCGGCAATGTCGCACCAAACTTGCGCGAGAGTGTCTGGAGCCAGTCGATCCAGGCGCGGCACGAACATTGGGGTGAAAGGCTGCCGGATGAACCACAGGCGCTGTGGGACGCCCTCGCCGCAATGCCGCAGGATGAGCAGATGGCGCTGCTCGCCCACTGTGTCAGCCATGGCGTCAACGCACTGTTTGAGCCGAGCAAGGGCTATGATGGACGCATCTCGGCGCATGGCGTGGCGCAGCGCATTGCCGCCGCAGATGCTCTGGCAGCAGTCGTCGGGCTCGACATGGCCGAGGCTGGCTGGACGCCAACGGTCGACAACTACCTCGGGCGGGTGACCAAGCCCCGGATCATCGAAGCGGTCCGCGAAGCCAAGGGCGATGCGACCGCAGCCCTGATCGAACATCTCAAGAAGGGTGACATGGCACGCGAGGCCGAACGGCTGCTGAGCGGCGCCGGTTGGTTGCCGGAACCCCTGCGGTTGCCGGTCATCGAAGGAGACGAAACTGAAATTGCGGTCCTGCCCGATTTCCTCGCGGATGATGCCGGACAGGCGGACGCCGACGGCGCCTTCGCGATCGCTGCCGAATGAACTTTGCTCGCGCGGGGCGGCCCCGGTCGCCCCGCGTGTCTTGCCCCCCCTCACCGATGAAGGAGCCTTGCCATGGCAATTCCTGACCATGCCCGCGCCAATTTCAAGACGCTGCTAAAAGCGGCACAAGCGGGCGATCTCGCGCTGATGGAATGTACCGAGGTTGCCAGCGGCGAAACCCGCTACGTTCTTTGCGCAGTTGGCCGCGACGACGGCGACTATGTGATGACACCGTTCGGGCACCTCGCACCGGGCAATCCCTACGAGGCCTATATTCCGCCCGCCTGATCCGGCCTGCACTCCCCCAACTTCATTGAAGGAATTCCGACATGACCAACTCGCCTTTGGCGGGGGCCTCCGCGCGCCCGCTTGCCGCTGCTTGCCCGCAGCAAACCGCTACCGCGATCATCACCGCAGCCCATGACCTGCTCGGCCACCTTGCCGCCGGTCGCCGGATCGACACGCCCGCCATTCGCACCGCCATGCAGTCCGCCTTTGGCGCAAGCGATGCGACAGGAGCCTGGGACTGGAAGATCGCCTACGAAGCCGTCGAGGTCGCGCAATTACTGTTCATGCGCCGCTACGGCCCGGCGATCCACGCCAGGACCGCCGATCCGTTCGAACGGCTGAAACTGGTCGAACGGATTGCCCGGCTTGCCCCGACGCAAACCCGGCGCAGCGAGGAAATGCACGCCTACCAACAGTTCTCGACGCCGCTGGGACTGGCATGGGTGGCCGGGTTTGCTGCGGGCTTTTTGCCAGGCGAACTGGTGCTCGAACCTTCTGCAGGCACGGGACTGCTGGCGGTACAGGCTGAGCTCGCCGGATGCAGGCTGGCCGTGAACGAGGTCGCCGACGTGCGTGCAGCCCTGCTTGGCAGCCTGTTCGCAGGCTCGGCCGTGTCGATGCATGACGCCGCACAGATCCACGACCGGCTCGATGCAGCTGTGGTGCCGAGCTGCATCATCATGAACCCGCCATTCTCGGCAGCACTGAATGTCGAAGCCCGTGTAGCCGACGCAGCGTACCGACATCTGTCGTCAGCATTGGCGCGGCTTGCCGACGGCGGTCGGCTCGTCGCAATTACAGGGTCCAACTGCGCGCCAGATCACAAGGCATGGCAAGATGGTTTCTTCCGGATGCAGGACAAGGCCCGGGTGGTGTTCAGCGCGAGCATTGCGGGCAGCGTATTCGCACCGCACGGCACTACGATCGAAACCCGGTTGACCGTGATCGACAAGGCTCCCGCTGACGATCCAGCGCAATTTCCGGCGTCGCCAGGCATGGCTCCCGATCTTGCGACCTTGCTGCGCTGGTTGGCCGACAGCCTCCCGCCACGTCAGCCCATCGCCGCATCAGCGCTTCAGCCACTGGTCGCTGCCCGCAATTCAAAAGCGATCAAAGCCAGCCCAAAGCCGAGACTGGCTGCAGCCCCGATCCCTGCGACATCCGGCGTGCCGCTCGACTATGATGTGATCGACTGGTGTGCTCCGACCGACGGCAAGCTCTCCGAAACGCTCTATGAGCCCTACACGCTCCAATCGATCCGCATCGCTGGCGCTCAGCCGCATCCGACACGACTGGTGCAGTCAGCCGCGATGTCCTCGGTTGCGCCGCCCAAGCCGAGCTATCGCCCGCATCTGCCCGCGGGCCTCGTCGAACAGGGGCTGCTGTCCGATGCCCAGCTCGAATCGGTAATTCATGCGGGCGAAGCCCATGCCGACCATCTCGCCGGCAGCTGGTCCGTCGATGCGACCTGGGACAGGGTCGAGGCTGCGCCCGATGACTGCGACACGGCCGTCCGGTTCCGCAAGGGCTGGTTCCTCGGCGATGGCACCGGCGCTGGCAAAGGGCGTCAGGTGGCAGGCATCTTGCTCGATAATTGGCTCAAGGGTCGCAGGCGCGGGGTCTGGATTTCCAAGTCCGACAAGCTGCTCGAAGATGCGCAGCGCGACTGGAAAGCTCTGGGGGAAGAGCCCTTGCTGGTCACCCCGCTCACCCGGTTCCGTCAAGGCACACCCATCCGGCTCGAGCAGGGCATCCTTTTTACGACCTATGCCACGCTACGCTCCGACGCGCGCGAAAACCGGGTTTCCCGAGTCCAGCAGATCGTCGATTGGCTGGGGACCGACTTCGACGGGGTCATTGTCTTCGACGAGAGCCATGCCATGCAGAATGCCGGAGGCGGCAAATCCGAACGGGGCGATTGCGCCCCCTCGCAGCAGGGACGTGCCGGACTGCGCCTGCAGCATGCACTGCCCGATGCCCGGGTCGTCTATGTCTCTGCAACCGGGGCAACCACGATCGAGAACCTTGCCTATGCTCAGCGGCTCGGCCTGTGGGGCGGCGCAGACTTTCCCTTCGACAAGCGCACCGATTTCGTTGCGGCCATCGAAGCGGGCGGGGTCGCAGCGATGGAAGTGCTGGCCCGCGATCTGAAATCGCTCGGCCTCTATGCCGCCCGTTCGCTTTCCTACGAAGGCGTCGAATATGAGCTGGTCGAGCATCAGCTGACACCGGACCAGGTCCGCATCTATGATGCCTATGCCGGGGCGTTTCAGGTCATCCACAACAACTTGGACGCAGCGCTGGAGGCCGCCAACGTCACGAGCAGCGAGGGCACGCTCAACGCACAGGCCAAGTCTGCGGCCCGCTCGGCGTTTGAATCCGCCAAGCAGCGCTTCTTCAATCATCTGATTACGGCGATGAAGACGCCAACGCTGATCGCCGCGATCGAGCAGGGCCTCGCCGATGGCCACGCCGCTGTGGTGCAGATCGTCTCGACGGGGGAAGCGCTGCTGTCGCGCCGCCTCGCCGACATCGATCCGGGCGAGTGGAACGACACTCAGGTCGATATCACGCCGCGCGAATATGTTCTGGATTACCTCCTCCACAGCTTCCCGACCCAGCTTCATGAGAGCTTCACCGACGGCGACGGCAATCTCGCGTCAAGGCCAGCCTATGACGAGGATGGCAATGTCGTGCAGTGCCGCGAGGCTTGTCAGCGGCGCGACCGGCTGATCGAACAATTGGCATCAATGGAGCCGGTGCAAGGCGCACTGGACCAGATCGTCCAGCGGTTCGGGACGGATATGGTGGCCGAGGTAACTGGTCGATCGCGGCGGATCGTCCGCAGGGTCGACGCGAATAGTGACCGGCTCGCGGTCGAGAACCGGCCTGCCCATGCCAACCTCGCCGAAGCGCAGGCATTCATGGAGGATCGCAAGCAAATCCTCGTATTCTCCGATGCCGGGGGCACTGGACGCAGCTACCATGCCGATCTGGGCGCGAGGAACCAGCGGCTCCGCCATCACTATCTGCTGGAAGCAGGCTGGAAGGCCGATGCTGCTATCCAGGGCCTGGGCCGCACCAATCGCACCAATCAGGCGCAGCCGCCGATGTTCCGGCCGGTGGCCACTAATGTCCAGGCCGAGAAACGCTTCCTCTCAACAATCGCCCGGCGGCTCGACACTCTGGGTGCGATCACGCGCGGACAGCGGCAGACCGGTGGTCAGGGGCTGTTCCGCCCCGAAGACAATCTCGAAAGCCCCTATGCCCGCGATGCGCTGCGCCAGCTCTATGTGTTGATCTATGCGTGCAAGGTCGAGCGATGCTCGCTAGCGACCTTCGAAAGCATGACCGGCCTGTCGCTGACCGACAGAAGCGGGTGCCTCAAGGACGAACTGCCGCCGATCACGACTTTCCTGAACCGGCTGCTGGCACTCACCATCGATATGCAGAACGTGCTGTTCACGGTGTTCGAGCAATTGCTTAGCGCCAAGGTCGAGAGCACAATCGCGGCGGGCAGTTACGATCTCGGGCTGGAAACGCTCACCGCAGACAGCTTCACCGCCACGGGCAGCGAGCCGATCTACGTCCATCCGGCCACCGGCGCAGAAACCCGGTTGCTCACGATTGCAATGCAGCAACGCAATCAGCCGGTCTCGCTCGAGCGGGCGCTCGACCTTCGGCGTGAGCCTGGAGCACGGCTGTTGGTCAACACTCGCTCGAAACGCGCTGCAGTGCAGCTGCCGGCTCGCAGCGTCATGCTCGACGATGGCGAAGTTGAACGCCGCGTCCGGCTGATCCGGCCGATGGAGCGGCTGAACTTTGCCCATAGCCATCTGCCCGAGACCCACTGGGAGGAGGTGGACGAGCGGACATTCGCGACAATCTGGCAGGACGAGGTGGCACAAATCGATGAGTTCACGACAAGCGAACTGCACATCGTCACCGGCCTCCTGCTGCCAATCTGGAAACAGCTTCCCGAGGAATCCACGCGTGTCTATCGGCTTCAGACCGACGATGGCACCCGCATTGTCGGTCGCCGCGTGTCCGCAGCATGGGCAGCGAGCGCGACAGCTAGGCCAGACGCGCCAGTGTTATCGCCACCACAGGCACTTGCATTGCTGCGTGAAGGGCACGCGGTGCTCGACCTTGCCGATGGGCTGCAACTGCGCCGGTCGCGGCTGATGCAGGTGAACCGGATCGAACTCACCGGGTTCGGATCGGCGGCGATCGACCGGCTCAAAGCCATGGGGCTGTTCTCAGAGATAATCAGCTGGAAACTGCGTCTGTTCGTGCCCGACAACATGGTGACAGGGTCGGCTGTGCTCGAGCGACTGTTCGAACGGCACCCCTTGGCCCGAATTCTTGATCGAAAGGCTGCCTGAGATGGCAAAGCTCTCTACGCGCGCGGCAGAATTATCGGAACGGCTTGCGCAGAACGTGCAGGCCGTTTGCCGCCATTATCTGCCCGCAGGCAGGCGCGAAGGCCGCTACTGGATGGTTGGCGATGTCGCCGGAACACCCGGGCGCAGTCTCTACGTCCGCCTATTCGAAACCGAACGCGGCGCGATCGGCAACTGGGTCGATGCCGCAACCGGTGAGCATGGCGATCTCGTTGATCTCATCCGGCTCAACCAGCGGCATGGGCGTCTGTCCGAAACCATTGAGGAAGCCGAACGCTTCCTCAGCCTGCCACCATCGGCTTTGGACGATCAGCGCAGTGCCGCGTCATTCGCCAAGCCCGCGCGCGCAGGATCCACAACCGCTGCCATACGCCTGTTTGCCGCCTCGAAACCACTGACTGGATCAATGGCGAGCACCTACCTGCGATCACGTGGCATCACACGCGTATCTGACCTGCCAGCCCTGCGCTTTCATCCGCGATGCTACTACAGACCGAACGAGGACGATGATCCAGCAACACTAGGCGCTTTCCCGGCACTGATTGCAGCAGTAACCGACAACGACGGCGTGCAGACCGGCACCCATCGCACCTGGCTCGATCCATCCGGCAGCGCGAAGGCCAAAGTCGCATCGCCGCGCAGGGCGATGGGCAACATCCTCGGCAACGCCATCAGGTTCGGATCTGCGGATGATGTCATGATCGCAGGCGAAGGCATTGAAACCATGCTGTCGTTGCGCGAAGTTCTGCCAACCATGCCGATGGTCGCCGCAACTTCGTCAGCCCACCTTGCCGCCATCCTGCTTCCGCCAACACTTCGACTTCTCTACGTCGCACGTGACTTGGATGCTGCAGGCGACGCAGCGTTTGGCGTCCTGACCGAGCGCACACAGGCAGCAGGGCTTGAACTTGTATCACTCATGCCTGTCCTCGCTGACTTCAATGACGACCTCCGCCAGCATGGCGTTGCTGCACTGGCGGAACGGGTCCGCCATCATCTCCGAGCGCAGGATCAGACACGCTTTTCCGTCGAAATTGGCTGAGCCGATACGGAGTTGGAGGATGGGGCGATGGCAACGTGCATGGGACTTGAGCCAAGACCTGGCCCAGCCCCGGCCTTCTTCGAGTGGCGTCCGAAAGACCGGCTGCCGCGAGGCCGCAATGGCGGTCATGCGGCTATTTTCCGGCGGCGCGTCCGCGCCTTTCCATCGCGAACCAAAATAGCCGCCCGTCCGCCATCCTCCGCTGCACTTCGGTCCATACGGATGCAGCCTCGCGTCAGCCGGTCAGAGGGACGCCCATGAAGGCCGGACAAGTTGCCCGGTCCCAAGGCCCCAAGGACCGACGCAATGACCATCACGACCGATTCAGAACCCGAACACGAAGCCTCAGCCACCGCCCATCTCCTCGATGAAATCGCCCTCTACGGCTATCGCCCCTTCTCCGACGAAGCCGACCCGCGACCGCTCCCCGAAGAGCGCATTGCCGCTGGCGCCGTCGCCGACATGTTCGATGCCCTCATCGCCACCATGATAGACACGAGGCTCGAACCCGATCTGGAGGACCTGTGCTGGTCGCTCGCCAATCTCTTCCACCGAGCCGAAGGCCGGATCCAGCGCGAACTCGACGACAATGAAGATGCTCAGAAGCGCAGCCAGCGCGAGCAGGATGGCTCCGAGGTCATGTCGGTCGAACTCGAACGCCTACTTCGCGAAGGCACCAGCTTGATTGAACGCCGCAATGCGATGGAATTTATGCGTGATGCCGCCGGAGACCAGTTCGAATTGCATTTCCGCAAGGCCTGGACCCCGCGCACCGGGTCACTCGTAAATCATCGCACTATGACAGCCGCCATGATCGACAGCCGCGACTTCCTCGCTGCCAAACGTCGCTCAGAGACTGAGCCGCTGCTTCCGGTGGGCACGCGCATCGCGTTTACGTCCGGTCCTGACTATCAGAACCACAACCGGATATGGGCCGTCCTGGACAAGGTGCTCGCCAAATATCCAGACATGGTCCTGTTCCACGGCGGCAATCCAACCGGCGGGGAACACATCGCTTCGCTATGGGCGCGCAATCGCAAAATCACCCATGTCCCGTTCCGGCCAGACTGGTCACGTTTCAAAAAAGCAGCACCGTTTCGGCGCAACGATCAGATGCTGGAAGCACTGCCCAAGGCTGTGGTCGCCTGCCCAGGCAATGGCATCAATGCCAACCTCGTCGACAAGGCGCGCAAGATGGGGATTTCGGTGTGGCTGATTGAATGACGGGCTCGCGCTCAGCCTAGGATTTCGACACTACATCGCCCGCCATCGCTTGCTTTCGGTCGCCGACACCGCGCACTATTTCTGCGTTCGCCTCACATAGCGTACACACCTATAAGCGTGGCGCCGTTGAGGGTGGCAGGACTGGGAGGAACGCAATTGTCGATTACATCCGTGTCGGAATTCGTCGAAAGCATCCTTGAGAGGTCCACCTCGACCAGCATCGTTACCTCCTATCGGGGCCACGGCAGCACCGATTTTAAGCTTAAGCCGTCGATCTTCCGCAAATCCGGCACCAAAGAGAACGAGCACATTCTGCTGCGTGAGCTAATCGCGGCTCATCCAGAGGATTTTCACGGCGACACCAGTGCGCTCGAAATGCTGGTGAGAATGCAGCACTATTCGCTGCCGACCCGATTGCTTGACGTGACATTCAATCCGTTAGTGGCGCTCTATTTTGCCTGTGAGAGCGTCAAAAAACGAATTCTGATCAAACGAGATGGTCGGCCTTCTACTCGTACGGTGGAAATGGATGGCCAAGTCGTCATTCTACTCGTCCATAAGCGCCGCATCCGCTATTTCGACAGCGACACCGTGAGCTGCCTGACCAACCTCGCCAGACTCTCATGGAACTACAAGGAAAAAATCGACACGGACCTTGAGCAAATCAAATTCAATGGCAGCACACCGGTCAAGCGGCTGCTGCACTTCATTCTGCAGGAGAAGAATGGCTTTCTGCCCGAGATCATACCAAGCGACCTCGACAGTATATTGCTGGTTAAGCCAAAGCAGAACAACAAGCGCATTCTCGCCCAAGCTGGCGCTTTCTTCGCCTTCGGCCTCGACGAGGAGATTGTCAGCGGTAGCGTGGACAAGATAAAGGTCGAGCACATCACGGTCAATGCAAAATCAAAGGCCGACATTCTCAAGGAACTCGACAAGCTCGGCATCAATGAGAAGACAATGTTCCCTGAAATCGAGCGTGCGGCACGCTATATCACCGGCACACTATCATCAGGCGATACGGCGTCGAAGTTGATTTAGCCGGCATGACTTCGCAACACGGTGCTACTTCCCGCGGCCTATTCGAGTGTTCCATCTGAAGCCGACTTCGACGGTGTCGTCCAAATAGGACCACTACGCACACGCGGCAACTACCTCGCTCTTCGTGGCCAATCCGTTGGCCGACCCCAAGCCTCCCTCAATCAACCCGTAAAGGGTCCGCTACGCTGCGCGTGCGGCCACTGCGGCTGCACCTTCGTGGTGATTGCGGCTTTGCGCCGTCTGTCCGGGGCCTGTCGAGCGGGGATGGTCCCTGCTCCGAGACAGGAGCTCGAATATGTCACTCACCATCGCTCAGCGTCATGCCTGGAGCCTCGCCCGCACCCTGATGGTCTGCGTTACCCTGTTCCACGCCGGTAACGGCTACGCCGCAGTCCCAACGTCCGAATTCGATGGCGATGCCGACAGCATCGTGCGCGAATATGACCCGTTCAATCCCTGACCGCGTCAGATTGCGTTGCGGCGCATGGCTGGATGCTCATCGGGTATTCCAGCCGATGCGCATTTCTGCTATGGATTCCATGCACATTGCGCTGCGGTGGAGGTGGAGAGCGCGTCCCTTACCCTTGGATACAAGGAGGACGCCATGCTGATCGGCTTTGCCCTGTTAATCGTCGCAGTATTCCTGTGCTGCGCGCTTCTATTCCGCCTTTCGATTTACGCCCTTCCGCTGTTAGTCGCGTTTCTTGCGGGTTCGGCGACTTACCGCACCGATAGCGGCATTCTCGCTGCGCTCGCCGCCGCAGGCATATCTACCATCATCGTGCTCGCTGCAGCCCAGTTAACGCTGGCGTTTGCTAAGTCCGACCTGACACGTGCTGCGGTCGGCTTCGCCTTTGCCGCGCCCGCAGCCATTGCGGGCTATCACGCAGTCCACGGCATTGCTGCGGCGACCATGCCGCCAAGCGCATGGCAACACGCCTTGTCATTGCTTGGCGCTGCGATCATCGCGGCTGCATCCTGGACTCATTGGAGCCGCGCCCGTCCCTAGCTTTGCCATTTTCGAAGGCCCGCCCGGCAGGTGCCCGGCGGGGCTCACACGGCCAAATCGGCCAGTACGAGGCAGGCGTTGTGTTCGAGTGGCAGTTTCTGCGTCCCTCTTCTTGGGTCAGCTTGGTCTGGGCGTTTGCGCGGTCGGAGCGAGGCCGAGAATTCGCAGCCGGTTTTGAGCTGGCCAGTGGCGGACCGATTGCGCTGATCTCAATCAGGCCCGGATTGGCGCATGGCCGTTGCCGATATCTGCGATTGCGGTGACCACTAGGCAGCACACCGGTGACGACACCTTTCTCATCGCATTTCGGTCTTGGAAGTCCGGGAAGTGCCATTTCTCCCGGTCAAGTGTGACCCGGGCCCACTGCTGCCTCGTCAATGGCCGTGGTTGGCAGGGGATGGCTTCGCCGCTTGATCCCTTGCTGCAACGCCGTCTGCGCCAACTTTCTTCCCCTGGACGTGCCGCCCATTCCTCGCGAGGCAAGAAAGCCGTCTGGCCGTCGTCCTCCACTGCGTTTCGGCCGTTCCGGTGCAGCGGGCGCAAGCCCCTGCCTTCAACCAGCCATCGAGGCCGCGATGGGCGCGGGTTCGACCAACTTGAAGGAATGCATCATGGCCAACATCGGAACTTTCACCAAGACCGGCAGCGAATACAAGGGCGAGATCGTCACCATGTCGGTGCAGCAGAAGAACGTCCGCATCGTCCCCGAAGCCAGCGACAACGAAAATGCGCCGTCGCACCGGGTTTTCGTCGGCCGCGCGGAAATCGGCGCCGCCTGGACCAAGACCTCCAACGAAGGCCGCGAATATCTCTCGGTCAAGCTCGACGATCCCAGCTTCACCGCTCCCATCTTTGCCAACCTCTTCGATGACGAAGACGGCAAGAGCTTCAATCTGATCTGGTCGCGCGCGCGCCGCACCAACGGCGACTGACCGAACAGCCAGCCCCGCCCGGCACCTGCCGGGCGGGGCTTCTGGCATTCTCATTCGTCTGCTGACGTCACTCTTATAAGGAGTTCTGAGGCTTCAATGCCGAGCGCTATGGAAAGATGCTCAAGCTTGTCGACCGAGGCACTGTAGCGTCCACGCTCAAGGCTGCTGACATAGGTTCGATCGAGATGGGCCCGATGTGCAAGCTCTTCTTGCGACAGGCCAGCAGCCAACCGATAGCGTTTCAGATTCGCAGCCAGGACCTCGCGCAATTTCATTGCACGAACTCACCACCGTTGCAGAGTATTTAACCACGGAGTATACTCTTCAAGACTGGAGTTCGGCTGATTTCAGCAGGCTGGCAACGCGCACGGGTTATCCGCGAAAAGGTACAATTCCCTGCCCGTTGTCGAACAAGCGAAGTTTTCGCCATTTTGGTGGGTCTTGGTGCTAAAAGACTGTCGATGCAAAAATGAGTCGGAACCAAAGGCTCGGACCATGACGATTGCTTCTTTCGAAAAAAGCCCGCCCGTCTCGGATACGGTAACGCCGTATGACGAACGCCATTTTGTCACGTATTTACGGCTACTTGATGCCGCCGACGAAGGTGCGGAATGGACCGAAGTTGTGCAGATCGTCTTTGGGATCGATCCTGCCCTGGAGCCGGTCTGGGCGCGTCAGGTCCATGAGACCCACCTCGACCGAGCACGCTGGATGACGTCCCACGGATATCGACATCTGCTTGAGAAAGAACAAAAAGGCTGAATTCTCGGACACGGATTGGCCCCCTTGCCCTAAACGCTCCGTCAGAATTTCTGCGCCTCCGGGCATAAGCATCCCCAGATTTTGATACTTGCGGCTTACCGTTGGTTAACAAAACCTTGATGCTTGGCCTTTTTGCCTGTGCTTTGCAGGGGTCTTTATGCCCGGTGGTTCGTCATGGCGGTCACCATCGACCGCGGATCAATATCGCGATCACGACTATGCGGACTTCGCGCAGGAATTCCTGCACCGTAATGCTGATTACCGCCGCGATTATGCCGAAACTGAAGAGCGCATTGCTCGCTTCCCATCGGTCGAACACCATGAAAAGGAGGGCCTGTCCCGGCGATGGGGCCTGAGCTTTCCCCACCGATCCACAAGCAAATCCGCGCCAGAGCCCGGCCCACTGGTCGCCCAGCGCATCGCCCGACGTGATCATCGTCGAAACTTCTAACCCGGACCTGCCTCTGATGTGGCTGTCGAGCTGGAAGCCGCTGGCAGAGATATCGACATCAGTCGGCAAACATCTCGTTTATACGAGGGGCAGCTCCAAGCTGCGACTTTGCATTCAATACCGAGCCGCCTTGCCCGTTCCCGCCGTCTCGATACCGTGCGATGAAACCTATCACCTGCGCATCGCAGCTGTCACGCGTATGCATCTGATAACGCGCGGCTCCAGCTCTAAATCCCAAGGCGCTCACGTCATCACGCACAATCAACGGCTGCGGTTGAGCCGCTTCCTCGCCATCCACGATACGCTCGTGGCGGGTGCGTCTTCTCGTGACCTCGCCTACGGCCTGATCTTCCCCAACCACCGTCCTCTTGTCGGAGCGACCTGGAAAGCCTCGAGTGAGCGGCGGCAGGTTCTTCGGCTGATCGCCCAAGCGCGTAGCCTCGTCTCCGGCGGATATCGCGATATTCTCTTACACCGCTGACCGAGACATCCGGGGTGACAGATTGCGGCACCTGCATTCGGTCACTCCCTGCCCATGCCAATCCTCCGCCAAAGCTCGCGAACCCCAGCGACAGCCCGCTGCCGCTGCCAACCTTCGCCGGAGCCTTGCCATGGATGCCATACCCACCCCTGTGACTGCACGATTTCTGCGGACGCCCGATGCTGCAGTGCACCTCGGGCTTTCGGCCCGCACACTCGAAAAGCACCGCTGTTTCGGGACGGGGCCAGTCTATCGCAAGCTCGGTGGCCGGATCGTCTATGCGGTGACAGATCTTGACGCATGGGCAGAGCAAGGGCTGCGGCGGTCAACCAGCGATCCCGGCAAAGGTATCGTCCACCCAGCCAAGCGTCTTGATGGCTATACTCCGCCGGTCCGGCGCTGAGGCACGCAATGCGACGCCTGTCCGCCTTCACAGCCAAGCCTGCGCAGCTTGACCTGTTCGTGTCCCAAGGCCGCGATATTGCCGCGCGCGACGCGCAGGACCTGATGGCTTGGCCGTTCTTCAGCCTCGCCAAATCAAAGCGAGTCCGTCCGATCGATTTCCGGATGGGTGAGGTTTCGATCCTCGTCGAGGCGACAGCCGAACATGGCATGGCGACTATCTGGGACGCTGATGTCCTCATCTGGGTAGCGAGCCAGATCGTCGAAGCGCGCGATGCCGGTCGGCCTACCTCGCGGTTGATCGCCGCGACCCCGCACGAGATCCTTGCCTTCACCCGGCGGGGCACAGGCAAAGCCAGCTATGAGCGGCTGAAGGCCGGGCTGGATCGCCTGCAATCGACCACCATCGCAACCTCCATCCGCCAGCATGATGCGCGGCGGCGGCACCGCTTTTCGTGGATCAATGAGTGGAAAGAGCGTCTCGACCATTCGGGTCGCGCGCTCGGGATCGAGATGATCATCCCTGATTGGTTCTACGAAGGCGTGATCGATCAGGCGCTCGTGCTCACCATTGATGCCGACTACTTCGCACTGACCGGTGGTCTGGAGCGCTGGCTTTACCGCCTCGTGCGCAAGCATGGGGGCAAACAGCGCGGAGGCTGGAGCTTCGACTTCCAGCATCTGCACATGAAGTCAGGTGCGCTCTCGCCGCCGAAACGCTTCGCATTCGAGCTGCGCGACATCGTCCGCCGCCAAGCGCTGCCGGGATACACGCTCACCATCGTACATGCACTCGGCCGCGAACGGTTGAACTTTGTCGCTGTCCGGCCCGACCCGTTCGACGCCGCAATGCGCCGTCTTGGTCTGCGGACCACCAACCATCACCCTGTGGATATGTCATGATGCAGCACGGACTATCAGGAACCGCCACACTCGGACCATCAGGAACCGGAAGTTCGGACTATCGGGAACCAAAACGCCGTCCAAATTACGGGAAAACATCGGCAATTTTTGCCCTTAACTATCCTAACAAAGAATCCTTCGGATTCTTGCTAACGGCTACGCGCCTGTGGACAAACAGCGGCGCGCCGCCCGAAAGGCCTGCCGATACGAGGATCGGCGATGACCCGGAGCTGACCCGTGTGACGCTGGTCTGGCGCGAGGGCCGGCATGAGGACTGGGTCAAATTCGGTAAGCCCGTTACCGAACGGATCCTCAGCCGTAGCGAGCGGATCGAGAGCTATAAGGCGGGTCAGGTGTTCGCCTTGGTCCGCTGGGCGTCCAACAATTATGGCACCGTCCGTTCAACCTTAGACATCGTTCAAGCTGTCAGCCTGGGCAAGCAATGCGCAACCGTGCCGCAGGTCGACCCCGGCGGAGAGCTGCTGCTTTCGGTCCATGGCTGGCCCAAGGTCGCGCAAGTTTTCCGGCTGATCGATGGCGTCGTAGCGTCTGGTATAGACCCCTGCGATGTTGCTCCGGAACATTGGCGACACATCCACAACAGGATGGCGGGCCGACTTACTCCGCGTGACTACACGCCCGCGCGGCACCAAGCCTGGCTCCAGCGCAAGGCACTTCTGCCATGAAGCGGCGCAGCATGATATTTGCAGCCATCGTCGGTTGCGCAACGCTCACGACCTTGGCCGTGCCAGTCGCGCGCTTCGCCGTGTGGAATGCGACCGCCTCGGTCCCCACTGGACTCTACGCCATCCGTGGCAAGGCGAGCCTACATGTTGGCGAGCGGGTGGCCATTGAGCCGCCGCCGGAATTGCGCCGCTTGCTCGCCGAGCGGCATTACCTCCCGACAGGCGTCCCGCTGCTGAAGCGCATCGCAGCAGTGCGCGGCCAGCGCGTCTGCCGAGATGCATTGAGCATCACGATCGACGGCCAATATGTCGGCGCGGCGCGTCCGCGGGACCGTCTGGGGCGCGCACTGCCGACCTGGGCCGGCTGCCATGTGCTGCGCATCGGCGAGCTGTTTGTCATGAACCCGGCAGCGCCCGACAGTTTCGATGGGCGCTATTTCGGCGTGCTGCGTCTGACCCATGTCATTGGTCGCGCGGCCCCAGTCTGGACCGATGAAGCGGGCATTGGCGACCATGTCTGGTTCGCCGATCCGCGCACCTCCGACGCTTCTTTACCCTCAACCCAAGGAGATTGACCCATGCGTATCGGAACTTTTCGTGCGGCCGGTGGCGGCTACAACGGGCAATTGCGGACGCTGTCGCTCAGCATTGAGATCTCACTCGTCCCGGCAGACCTATCGGAAAGTGAAAATGCTCCGGACTTCCGTGTGGTTGCTGGCGAAGATGAAGGCGCGCGCGAAATCGGCGCAGGCTGGAAGCATGTCGGGGAGAAGGCTGGCGACTATGTCAGCTTGCAGATTGATGATCCCTCATTCTTGCAGCCGCTGCGGGCAAACCTGTTCAAGGGCGATGACGACGGCCATGTTTTGGTGTGGTCGCGTCCCTCGCGGCGCGAAAAGGCGAACTGAGCCATGCAGCTACGCCGCTTGGGCTTTGCCGCCTTGGCTGCGCTCGCCATGTTCGGTGCCGCGCCTGCCTTTGGGCAGGACGCTGCCGACCCGGCAGCGCCGCGCACCGTCGACATTGCAGCGCACGTTGCTGAGGCATCGCTGCGTTTCGGCATCCCGGAGCAATGGATCTATGCGGTCATGCGGGCCGAGAGCGCTGGCCGGATCGGCGCGGTATCGTCGGCCGGAGCGATGGGGCTGATGCAGCTCATGCCTGGAACCTGGGCGCGCCAGCGCGCCCGTTTCCGTCTCGGCAGCGACCCGTTCGATCCGCGCGACAACATTTTGGCAGGCACCAGCTATCTTCGCGAAATGTACGACAGTTACGGCGCCTACGGCATGCTCGCCGCGTATAATGCAGGCCCAGGGCGCTATCAGGAGTGGCGCGATCGCGGTCGCCCGCTTCCTGCCGAAACCCACGCTTATGTCGCCAAAATCGCACCGATGCTGCAATCCGACAGCACAGCAAATGTCGTCGCCAGCGCGTCGCCTGCGCGGCCCGTGCGCATTGCGTGGACGCAAAGCGGGCTGTTCGCGGCGCGAACTGCCGCGACCGAGTCAGCGCCAAACGCGGACATAAGCGAAGGAACGGCGGCTGCGCCACCTGCTTCGCTGCGTCCGCATGGCGGCCTGTTCGTCCCTGTCTTGGGGAACCGCGACCAGTGATGGGCCACCTCCCAATCTGGCGCGTCATGGCGTGGACTAGCGCAAAATTGTGCGGAAGCGGGGTTGCAGGAAAGGATGGGTCAGGAGGATGGCAAGATGAAAGCGGAGCCAGCCGCCGGGGTGTGGGGCCGCAGAATTGCGGGATTTTCACAGCCAGCCGCCCTGCCCCATGGCTGGCTCCTGGTTCGATAATTGTCGCAATTCCGCCGTTCAATGAGCCAGCCGCTGCATTGCATCGCTTGACCTCATGAGTGATGACGATCTGGAAATCAGGCCCGGGCGCATCCGAGATCGCAGTTCCGGCCAAGGCAAGGCGCGCACACTCAAAGCCCAACTGCGGGCGCTTGCCAACCGGTCAGGACATGGCGGCCGAGCGGGTGGTTCCGGATCGCGGCGCAGCAGCGGTCGGCTTGCCCGGGGAAGGATCGCAAGCCTGCAGGCAAGCTCACGCGCAAGTCAGCGCCGGGTGATCGTCAAGGCGAGGATTGTGCGGCATCGCGGGGCTCGCTTCACTGCCGCGCCGCTGGCAAAGCACCTGACCTATCTCAAGCGCGATGGCGTGACCCGCGACGGAAAGGATGCGGCGCTGTTCGGCAGCGGCGATGATACCGTCGACGGCGGAGCCTTCGCCGAGCGCTGCGCCGATGACCGCCACCATTTCCGTTTCATTGTTTCGCCCGAAGACACGGCCGAACTGACCGATGTGCGGAGCTTTACCCGAGACCTGCTGACGCAGATGGAAAAGGATCTTGGCACCGATCTCGACTGGGTCGCCGTTGACCATTGGAACACCGAAAATCCCCACATCCACATTCTGGTACGCGGCAAGGCCGAGGATGGCCGCGACCTGGTTATCGACCGCAGCTACATCAGCGAGGGCATGCGGGCTCGCGCCGCGCAGCTGGTGACCATGGAACTGGGCGCACGGACCCAGCAGGACATTGATCGAAGCCTGGCCCGCGAGGTGCAGGCCGATCGCTGGACCGGTCTTGATCGCCAGCTGCAAACGCTTGGTGACGGCCTCGGCGGCGTGGTCGATCTGCGCCCCGATCCGCAACGGATCGGCAATCCGGCCAATCAGCATCTCATCGGCCGCGCCACGAAGCTCGAGCGGATGGGACTGGCAGACAGGATTGCGCCAGCTTGCTGGCGGTTGAAGCCAGCACTGGAGCAGGCCTTGCGGGAACTTGGCACCAGAGGCGATATCATCAAAACGATGCACCGCGCCATGACCGGGCACGGCCTTGCCGCTGAAGCGGGTCGATTTGCCCTTCATAATGAAAGGGCGAGCGAGCCTGTCCTCGGGCGACTGGTCGAGCGCGGCCTGCACAATGAGTTGACCGGTCAGGCCTATGCCGTAGTCGACGGCGTGGATGGCCGGGTCCATCATTGCAAATTCTCCGACATCGACCTGACCGGCGATGCTGCGCCGGGCGCAATCGTCGAGCTGCGCGTCTGGACTGATCGGCGCGGCCGCGAGCAATCCTCGCTCTTGACACATTCTGATCTCGATCTTGCTACCCAGGAGCGCAGCGGCGGAGCCACCTGGCTCGACAAGCAATTGATTGCATCGGAGCCTCTGCCGCTCGGTCCAGGTTTTGGCAGCGAAGTCGAAGCAGCGAAAACGCGCCGGCTCGAATATCTGGAAAGCGAAGGTCTTGCCCAACGGCGCGGTGACCGCTTCGCCCTGTCCCGCAACCTGCTTGGCACCTTGCGCGAGCGCGACCTCGCCGACGCCGGCGCCTCACTTTCGCGTGAACATGGCTTGCCCTATCGCCAAAGCCGATCATCCGGTGAGGTATCAGGCGTCTATCGCCAGCGCATCCAACTTGCTTCGGGCCGGTTTGCGATGATCGACGATGGCCTTGGGTTTTCGCTTGTCCCTTGGTCAAAGCAGCTCGACCGGCAGCTCGGGCAATATGTGAGCGGCCAGCCGCGGTCAGGTGGTGGCATCGAATGGACACTCGGCCGAAGCAGGTCGATCGAGATATGATGTGGCAAGCTGACCGGTATCAGCCCAATCTTGACAACCGCACCATGTGATGCGTATATTCGCGTCAGGAGAAACGACCATGGCAAGCGCAGCATTCACCCATCATGCGGCCCCGGCAGCAGCAGGCCTGCAGACCTTTTCGAGCGACGGCGACCGCAAGCGTCTGACCGGCGCGGCGGTCAAGGCCGTGCTGCGGCTCGTCGATGCCTGGGGTGGCAGCAATGCCGAAGGCGCCGCGCTGCTCGGCGTATCCGAGAGCACATGGGACCGGATCAAGGCTGGCAAATGGGACGGCACCCTGAGCCAGGACCAACTGACCCGCGCCTCTGCCTTGATCGGTGTCTTCAAGGGGCTGCATCTGCTGTTTGCCGACGCGATGGCCGACCGCTGGCCGCGCCTGCCCAACCGGGCGCCGGTGTTCGGCGCGAAGTCGCCGGTCGACGCGATGATCGAAGGCGGCATTCCCCGTATGCTCGAAACCCGGCAGTATATCGACGCGCTGCGTGGCGGGCTCTGAGCCGCAATCCGCACTGCCGCTGGTGCGTGAGGCATTCCCGCGCACCATCAGGCTTGTGGCCAGCGCGCGGCTGCGCGAAGCCGTGCTCGCGCCGCTGGCCGACGATCCCGACGAGTTGGCGCTGCTTGCCGAGATCGAAGGCGCGACCAGCGGGCGGTTGGTTGCCGAGGAGCGCGGACTTGGCGCACTCAGCCCCGAAGAACTCGTCCATGGCGTGCCGCATGCCCGCTTCATCAATGCCAGCTTCGCCTATGCCAAACCCCGTGAGCAAATGCGCTTCAACCCTGCGGACCGCGGTGCATGGTATGCGGCGTTGGCGGTTGAAACCTGCATTGCAGAAGTCGGGCATCACCTAACCAAGGCACTTGCTGACGCTGGCGACTTCAACGCGGTTGTCGAATATGGCGAAATGCTGGCGAGCATGGCCGGCGTGTTCGTTGACCTGCGCGAGGCAGCGGATCATCCCGCGCTCGATGCCGACCCCGCGACCGGATATGACGCTGGCAATGTTCTAGCCGCGCAGGCACGCGTCGAGGGCCACAACGGCATTATCTACCCCTCGGTCCGCCACACAGGCGGCACCTGCATCGCTGCGCTCTGGCCAAACGTCGTGCAGTCGGTGGTCCAAGGCGCAATGGTTCGGCTGACTTGGTCGGGCACACCGGATTATGCGTGGGAGCCGATCTAACGATCTGCGCAAACCTGTCCGTTTCTACGCCAAGGCCTTCACAACCCAACTCCTCGCTTGCCAACTTCTCCGAAGCTCACCGACCTAGGCGTGAACGAAGCGGAGTTGCGCTATGTCGGCTGCAAAAATCCTGTGGGGTCAGATCCTCGCGGTACTGATCATCATTGTTGCGAGCGTCTGGTCGGCAACCCAATGGACAGCCTCGGCGCTCAGTTTCCAGCCAGAGCTCGGTGCGCCCTGGTTCCGTCTGTTCGACCATCCGGTCTATCGCCCCTATGACCTGTTCTGGTGGTGGTTCTCGTTCGACGCCTACGCTCCGCAGATATTCGATACCGGGGGGATGATCGCCACCTCGGGCGGGTTCGTGGCAATCGTGGTCGCCATCGCGATGTCCGTCTGGCGCGGCCGCGAGAACCGCAACGCCAACACCTACGGAACCGCACGCTGGGCAACCCGCGATGACATCCGCAAGGCCGAATTACTGGCCGACACCGGGGTAGTGCTTGGCCAGTTTCAGAACAACTACCTTCGCCACGACGGGGCTGAACATGTCCTGTGCTTTGCTCCGACACGCTCCGGCAAAGGCGTCGGCCTGGTAATCCCGACCCTGCTGACCTGGTCGGGCTCGGCGATCGTGCATGACATCAAGGGCGAGAACTGGGATGTCACTGCGGGTTTTCGTAGCACGTTCAGCCGTACGCTGCGTTTCGATCCAACCAGTCTTGAATCGTCCGCTTACAACCCGCTGCTCGAAGTGCGCCGCGGCCTAAATGAGGTGCGCGACGTGCAGAACATTGCAGATATTCTGGTCGACCCCGAAGGCAGTCTCGAAAAGCGCAACCACTGGGAAAAGACCAGCCACGCGCTGCTGGTCGGAGCCATCCTTCACGTGCTGTACGCCGGGCGCGACAAATCGCTCGCTGGCGTCGCGGCTTTCCTCTCCAACCCCGACGAGACCATTGAGAACACGCTTAATGCGATGATGGACACCCCGCATCTCGGTGAAGCGGGCCCGCACCCGGTCGTTGCCAGCGCGGCGCGCGAGCTGCTCAACAAGTCTGACAACGAGAGATCGGGCGTGCTGTCGACCGCAATGTCCTTTCTGGGCCTCTATCGCGATCCAGTCATCGCCAAGGTCACCAGCCATTCGGATTGGCGGATCGCCGATCTTATCAACGGGCGACCGACCTCGCTCTATCTGGTCGTGCCGCCGTCCGACATCAGCCGCACCAAGCCGCTGATCCGCCTGATCCTCAACCAGATTGGCCGCCGCCTTACCGAAGAATTCGACCCTGCGACCAAGCGCCAGCGCGTGCTGCTCATGCTGGATGAGTTCCCAGCCCTCGGCCGCCTCGATTTCTTCGAAAGCGCCCTAGCCTTCATGGCGGGCTACGGCCTCAAGGCCTTCCTGATTGCGCAGTCCCTGAACCAGATCGAGCGTGCCTATGGACAGAACAACGCCATCCTCGACAATTGCCATGTTCGCGTGGCCTTTGCGACCAACGATGAACGCACAGCCAAACGGGTCTCAGAAGCTCTCGGCACAACCACGGAGCAGCGCTCGATGAAGAATTATGCCGGGCACCGGCTCTCGCCTTGGCTTGGCCACCTGATGATCTCGCGCTCTGAAACGGCGCGCGCACTCCTCACGCCCGGCGAGATCTTGCAATTGCCGCAGACCGACGAGGTTGTTCTCTTGTCAGGGGCACCGCCGATCAAGGCTAAGAAGGCGCGCTATTACGCTGACCGTCGACTGCAGTCCCGAGTGCTGCCCACCCCCGCGATCTGCGGCCAGCCCGCGGACACGCGCGCCACCGACGACTGGAGCGCTCTGCCCCCGATTGAGCCAGACCCCAAATCAGCCGAAGACGGTGGCCGCAGGATCGATCCTGCCAATGGCGGTTTACGGCGCGAGCCTGACTTGCCCGAACATGTCGAAGTGGTTGCGCGGCCCAAGTCTCCTGCAGCGGAATTCGACTTTGCCGAATCTGACGCCGCAGACGCTGACCAATCAGCCGCGGACGGTGAACGCATCCGGCGCACTATGGAGCGCGGCGCACGGCAGGCCTCGCTCGACCTCGGCGACGGGATCGAACTGTGAAGCTGAAGCGCACGTTTCGGCTACCTCCCGATGTGATCGACCAGCTTTCCGAGTTCGCAATGCGCAGGCGCGTCGGCCAACCCGATGTGGTAGAGGCTGCTCTGCGGTCATTCATGTCGCCAGACAATCCTGAGCAGCTCGAAGCGGCGCTCAGCCGCCGCCTTGATCGCATCGACCGGCGGCTAGGCCAGCTCGATCAGCAAACCGAGATCACCACCGAGGCGTTGGCATTGTTCGTGCGGTTCTGGCTAACAGCCAATCCGCCACTGCCGGATAGTGGTCTTGCCGCAGCGCAAGCGCAGGGCAAGGAGCGCTATGAGGGATTTGTAGAGGCACTCGCGCGAAGGTTGGAGGGACGGTCCCGGTTGGGAGACTTTCGGGTCTAGACGGGGCGGTATTCGCCTGCATGGCTGACGTTATCCGATCACCGCCGCCAACAGCGTTCAGGTCCAGGCTTAGGTCCAGGCGATGTGTCAGCCCGATTGCGGCGTGGTCGTCGGAGACTTTGCGTGAACCAAAGCCCCGCTCGCGACGAAGAAGAACTCCGTAGTCTAGGACTGGTATTCATGCCAAAGTCATAGCGAATATAGCTGCTTCGTCTGCTGCGAATGTGCTCGCGTCGGCGACGAGCAGCATGCAGAATAGGCAGGTAACGGCGGAGCTGCGCTTATCGACCCAAAAGACGTAGATAGGTCGGGCCAACGCGTCGTAAGAATGCCCAGGGGAATGACCGTGTATATCGAGTTCGTCGAAATTGCCAATTTTCGCAAGCTACTGGCGACGCGAATAGATCTGTCGCCAAGCAAGACTCTGTTTGTCGGAGCGAACAACAGCGGCAAGACCTCGGCGATGCTGGCCCTGCGGCGTTTCCTGTCGCCTCGCCGCTGTCCCTTCGAGCTTCACGATTTCACGCTATGCCACTGGCCGGTGATCGACGCCATAGGGCAGAGCTGGATTGCCGCGCGCGCCGCCGACGAGTTGGTCGAGTTAGATCTAGGGCCGTGGCTTGGGGTGCTTCCGACGCTCGATCTATGGCTGCATGTCGAACCAGGCGAGATGCATCAGGTCCGCGACCTGATCCCCACGCTCGATTGGGAGGGCGGCAGGCTGGGCGTGCGCCTTCGCTACGAACCCGGCGACTTGTCCGAACTGTACAAGGATTTCATGCGAGCTGCCGCCGACGCGGCGGAGTTGCAGGCGGCCGCCTCGGCCGACCACGCAAAGCGCAATGAAAATTTCGATCCCCCGGCCCCGCAGCCCAAGCTCACGCTCTGGCCGTCCAGCCTGTGCGACTTCCTAAGCCGTCGGCTCAAGACCCATTTCACGATCAGGGCATTTACGATCGACCCCGACCAGCTTGCGTCGCCAGTCCAGTCGCGGGCTCACCCCCAAATTCTCCCGGCAGCCTCGTTGCCGATTGAGGGAGACCCACTGAAAGGCCTCGTGCGCGTTCATGACATCCCGGCTCAGCGCGGGTTTGGCGAAGAGGCGGCGAAGGAGGAAGACGAGGACACGCCCGCAGGATCGCCGGGCAGCCGACTCTCGGACCAGCTGCGGAGTTACTATTCCAAGCATCTCGACCCGACCAAGGGGCCGGATCCAAAGGACCTTGGCGCATTGCAGGCGATCGAGGCAGCACAGGACGCTTTCGATCAGCGGCTGACCGAGAGTTTCATGGCTGCGTTCCTTGAAGTCGAGGAAATGGGATATCCTGGCGTTACCGATCCTCGGCCAAAGGTATCGACGCGCTTGAAGGCGATCGACGGCCTCAATCATTCAGCGGCCGTCACGTTCGTGGTCGATGTAACGAGCGAGAGTGGCGAGGTCACGCCGCTGCTGCGCCTGCCCGAAAACAACAATGGTCTCGGCTATCAGAACCTCATCTCGATGATTTTCAAGCTGATGAGCTTTCGCGATGCCTGGATGCGCGTCGGCAAGGCATCGAAGAGCGTATCCGCCACCCATACCGAACCACTCCATTTGGTATTGATCGAAGAGCCGGAGGCGCATCTCCACGCCCAGGTCCAGCAAGTTTTCATCAAAAAGGCCTATGACGTCCTGCGAGCGCATGAGGATCTGGGTGAAAATCCTCGATTGCGGACCCAACTCGTGGTGAGCACACACTCGAGCCACGTCGCGCACGAGACGCCGTTCGACTGCCTGAGATATTTCCGCCGCTTGCCGGCAGGCATGGTCGCCCGGGTACCGGTCTCCACCGTCATCAACCTTCACGACGTGTTCGGCAGTGGTGACGCAACCCAGCGGTTTGTGACCCGATATTTGCGCGCACAGCATGCCGATCTCTTCTTTGCCGATGCGGCTATCCTAGTCGAGGGCCCAGCCGAGCGGATGATGCTGCCGAATTTCATTCGCACCAACTATAAGAAGCTCAACCAGAGCTACATCTCGCTGCTGGAAATCGGCGGTAGCCACGCGCATCGGCTCCGCTCGCTGATCGATCATCTCGGCCTGTTGACTCTGATTGTCACCGACATCGACACACTCGACGCAACCACTGGCAAATCCGCGCAGCCAGCGCGGGGCGCGAGCCAAATCACCGACAATGACACGCTCAAGTTATGGGTGCCGTCCCTCACCCAAGTCGATGCGCTAATGGCGACCACCGCAGCGGCCAAGACAATCGAACCGGCTGAGGACGCTCTGTTTGCTGTGCGCGTTGCCTATCAGACGCCCATCCCGGTGACTGTACCAGGGGCGACTGCGATAGACACGGCCTACCCATATACGTTCGAGGACGCGCTCGCTTTCGAGAACTTGGAATTTTTTGCAGGCCTCGCCGGACATGGACTGGTCCGCAAGTTCCGTGACGCCATCAACTCTGGCGGGGGCGCTTCTGCGATCGGCGCGGCGATGTACGACGCGCTGCGCAATGGTAAGAAAGCCGAATTCGCGCTGGATGTCATCCTCGCCGAGGGCTTTGAGACATTGACCGTGCCTCGCTACATCGCAGAAGGGCTCGACTGGCTTCAGGACCGGCTCAAGAAGAAGCAGGTGGACATCCTCCCAGCGCCTGAGCCGACCATATGAACAGCGCGGCACCCGACGATCTCGTCGATGCCGAGGCCGACGCGACCATCCTCGCATGCTTGGATCTCTCTGCGCCGAAGAGCTTCTTCCTCTACGCTGGCGCGGGTTCGGGTAAAACGCGTTCGCTGGTCGAGGCCATCCGCACAGTATGCGCGAAGCAGGGCCGCCAGCTCTCGTTGAGCGGTCGACAGATCGGCGTCATAACCTACACCAACGCCGCTTGCGACGAGATCAAGCAACGTCTGGAATTCGATCCGCGCGTCGAGGTCTCAACGATCCATGCGTTCGCGTGGGCCCTGATTGGCGGATACGATGCTGATATTCGCCAATGGCTCGCCACCAACTTGCTCGAGGAGATCGCCGAATTGGAAGCCGCTCAGGCGAAAGGCCGGGCGGGCTCCAAGGCTGCTTCGGATCGCGCGCGATCGATTGAGTCCAAGCGTCGGCGGCATGCGAGCCTAAACGAAATCATCCGCTTCGTTTACAGCCCGACCGGCGATAACCGTACGCGTGACGCGCTGAACCATGCCGAGGTCATCGCCATGACCGCGCAATTTCTTCGCACCAAGTTAGGCTTGCGGCGCCTGCTGATCGCGCGGTTTCCAATTCTGATGATCGACGAGAGCCAGGATACCAGCCGCCGCCTGATGGAGGCACTGCTCGACGTACAGACCGCCCATAAGGACAGCTTCAGCCTCGGGCTGTTCGGCGACACGATGCAGCGCATTTATGCCGAAGGCATGGAGAAGCTGGCGGATGCCATCCCGCCGGAATGGGCCCGGCCACGCAAGATTATGAACCATCGCTGCCCGAAGCGGGTGATCCAGCTGATCAATCAGATACGTGCCGAGGACGATCAGCAGGAGCAGCGTCCCCGCAAAGATGCGGCGCACGGCGTCGTTCGCATCTTCCTTGCACCGGAGACAAGCAGTAGCCCGTCGCAAATCGAGTCAGCCGCAGCTGCCCGCATGGCCGAAGTCACGGGCGACGCGCTCTGGTCGGCGGGCGATGCCGAGATAAAGACGCTGGCGCTTGAGCATCTGATGTCGGCGCGCCGGTTCGGGTTTCAGGCGTTTTTCGAGCCACTCTACAATCACGAACAGATGCGCACGGGCTTACTTGATGGCTCGGCGCGCGGCATCGGTTTCTTCACCCGTGAGCTGCTTCCGCTCGCGCAGGCGCTGGCCGGAGACGACAAGTTCGCAATCACTGCGACGCTCCGCAAGACATCGCCGCTGCTGGAACGTGATCGGCTGGCCGAAGCAGGATTGAACCAGCGCGACCTGCTCATCGAAGCCAAATCCACCTGCGCCCGGCTGCATCAATTGCTGCACAGCGGCAGCTCCCCCACCCTCCGGGACGTTCTGCGCCTCGTTGCCGAGACCGGGCTGTTCACAATTCCGGACATTCTGGCGCCATTCGCGAAGCACGACGATCCGGTCGAGCCTATTGCAGAAGAACAGACCTCTAAAGAGGCTGACGCGCGGGCCGCTGAAGATCTTGAGGACGCAAAGAGCGAAACGGGCGCCTGGCGCCTCGCGCTTGATGCTCCATTCGAGCAGATTTCGAAGTATGATCGCTATGTTCGTGGTGTGTCGCGGTTCGACACCCATCAGGGCGTGAAGGGTCTCGAATTCCCCCGCGTGATGGTGGTGATCAGCGACGAGGAAGCCCGCGGCTTCATGTTCAACTACGGCAAGCTGATGGGCATCAAGGAGAAAACAAAGGCCGACCACGACAATGAGGCGGCCGGCAAGGAGACAGCCCTAGATCGCACCCGGCGGCTGTTCTACGTGACTTGCAGCCGTGCCGAACAGAGCCTCGCGATCGTCTATTACTCGAGCGATCCCGTGACCGTTCGCGATGGCCTTATCGCACGCAACTGGTTCGACGCGGATGAGATCGAGATCGTCCGATGATGGAAGCGCGGGACTTCGGAAACCCTGAAGCGCGGGCGTGCGACATCGGCTACATCGGGCGGAAGCGATGACTCCGATCAGCCAACAGCGCTTTGACGCATTGGCTGGTTATACCCGTCTGCCGGCGATTGTGCTGATCATCCAGGAAGCGGCGTGGTTCGCAACTGCAGACGAACGGCTGCTCGCACTCATCACCTGGGACCGGTTCGACCATGATTACGGATGGATCGTCTTAGGGCGGGATCTGCGTGGGCGCTTCCGAGCCATTGATCAGGATGTCTCATACCCGACCTTCGCCGAGGCGCAGGATCGTCTCGGGGTAGCAATTGAGAAGCACGCAGCCTTGCCGGACGAGAGCTATTGTCAGGGCGATGAGGAAGGCGCACCGGTCGACTTTTTCACGCCGACCGTGGCCGAAGCGAGATTGCATCCGATCTTCAAGGTGCTGGTCGAGCAGGAACGGTTCTCCCCTGCACGCGACCTGATCACGGCAATGATGCCTTTCTTCGAGGATGCTGACGGCAACTTCGTTGAACAGTTTCAGACCACCGGCTTCGATCCGCGGCTTTGGGAGCTCTATCTCTTCGCGACGTTCACCGAGCTCGGCTATGCACATGAAGAGAGCGTGGCAGTCCCGGACCTTCTGCTCGCAGGGCCGCGCGGTCGCATCGCGATCGAGGCCACGACCGCCAACCCGCCTCAGGTTGGAACTGCACCGCAGCCGAAGTCCGACGACGAGATCCGCGCCTATCTCGAAAATTATGTGCAGATCAAACTTGCCCGGGCTCTGACGCGCAAACTCTATCACAAGCAGCGCTACTGGAATGGGCCTGGGGTTGATGGTGCGCCATTCGTGATCGCATTGCAGGATTTTCATGCGCCGGCAGCGATGACCCGCATCACCCCGCTGGCCATCGAATATGTGTTCGGGGTGCGCCATTCAATCGCCGAGGGGATGCGTCAGATCGAATGGTTGACCGAGCACGTCTATGGCAATGCTCGCGAGCCATCGAACTTCTTCGAACTGCCCGAAGCCGAGAATGTCAGCGCTGTATTCCTGAACCCGCAAGGCACGATCACCAAGTTTAACCGGCTCGGCTACATCGCGGGTTTCGGCAACCGCGACGTCAGGATGATCCGGAGCGGCATCGCACGCGGTGAAAGGAACCCGAATGACCCGAAGCCGACCATGTTCCATCAGGACGTTCGCGATCCGGCGTATGCCGAAAGCTGGGTGGAAGGCGCTGTCGTCCTGCACAATCCTCATGCGCGAGTTCCGCTCGATCCTGATCTCATTCCTGGCGCCGACCACGAGTTCCTTCAACCCGATGGGAGCATCATGTCGCTGTTGCCCGACTTTCAACCCTACATTTCGCGGACCAGCATCACTCTGCGGGATCACACATCTGAGGTGTCCGACGAAGCTGGTGTGACCTGACACCGCTGTCCCCGGGTCCATCGCACTGCTGCTCGACCCCGTGCCGCTCTTCAGTCTGGTCCTCTTGGAAACGAATGTCTGCTTCCACGATCGAAGATCATATTGCTGAACGGCGAAAATTGCGATGCGTTGCTAAAGATAGCGGCGACCGGCCTGAACGGCAGCTTACCGCCTTTTGCGATCCCGACGAGACAATCCGGATCATCCCCAAACATCGCCATCCACCAACTTCTGTCATCAACTCAAATTCGACATACTTATCAACCACTCCAACAGGCATCTTGTCCTCACACCGTTCTAAGCCCTACTGGTGAGGGATGAATGCCGTCGAGATCGAACAAGCAATTTCTGAACTGGCGGAGCTTCCCTTTGACCGGGCGGAGTTTCCGTTTGCGTTTCTCGAAGCCTTTGGAAACAAAGCCACAACCCTCAAAAAGCTGCGCAGCGGCGCATCGAATGCTTCCGACCTGCCTGGCGGCGTTCTGCAGCGGAGCAATATCCATATCGCCACATGCGATGCAGGGGCGGTCGACGAGACGCTGAGGGCACTGCGCGAAAGTCCGAAGACGGCGGCGGCGAAGACTAAATTCATTCTGGCAACCGACGGGGCTGACTTTCAGGCGGAAGATATGAACACCGGCGAGACGGTCGCTTGTGCTTTCACCGATTTCCCCAACCACTTCGGCCTTTTCCTGCCGCTGGCCGGCATCACGACGGTCAAGCAGATCCGCGAGAGCACGTTCGATATCCGGGCCACGAGCCGGTTGAACAAGCTCTATGTCGAACTGCTGAAGGACAACCGCCAATGGGCGACGGCCGAGCGCCGCGCCGACATGAACCATTTCATGGCCCGTCTGATCTTCTGCTTCTTCGCGGAGGATACGGACATCTTCAATGGCGAAGGCCTGTTCACACGCACCGTTGAACAGATGAGTGCGCGCGATTCCGCCAACACACATGAAGTCATCAGCCAGATTTTTAAGGCGATGGACACACCCACCCGGCACGAAGGCAAGCTGGACGATCGCTACCGCAAGGCTGTAGGCACGCCGCGATGGGCAGACGTCTTCCCTTACGTCAACGGGCAGCTCTTCTCCGGCAGTACGGACGTGCCGCGGTTCAGCAGGATCGCGCGTTCCTACTTGATCCAGATTGGCAACCTGAACTGGAAGAAGATCAACCCCGACATCTTCGGCAGCATGATCCAGGCCGTTGCGGATGACGAAGAGCGCGGCGCGCTCGGCATGCACTACACCAGCGTGCCCAACATCCTGAAGGTGCTGAACCCGCTGTTCCTAGATGACTTGCGGTCAGCGCTTGAAGAGGCAGGAGAAAATGCCCGCAAGCTGCTGAATTTGCGAAACCGCATGGCGCGCATTCGTGTGTTCGATCCGGCGTGTGGCTCGGGCAATTTCCTCGTCATTGCCTACAAGCAGATGCGTGAGATTGAGGCTGAGGTTAATGCACGGCGAGGCGAGCATGACCGGAAAACCGCAATCCCTTTGACAAATTTTCGCGGGATCGAGCTTCGTGAATTTCCAGCCGAAATCGCGCGGTTGGCACTGATAATCGCCGAGTTTCAGTGCGACGTCCTTTATCGCGGACAGAAAGAGGCGCTAGCGGATTTCCTGCCGTTGGACAGTCAGAATTGGATCACCTGTGGCAATGCTCTGAGGCTTGATTGGTTGAGCTTGATGGATACTCGGGCGACCGGTGTAAAAATCTATGCCGACGACCTCTTCGGCAGCCCGCTCGATCAAGCGTCGATCGACTTCGAAAACACGGGCGGAGAGACGTACATTTGCGGAAATCCGCCCTACATTGGAGATAAATTTCAAACAGACAGCCAAAAGTCTGACCTTAGGCAACTGGAGAATGGCCGGTCCGTCAAGTCGATCGACTATATCGTTGGATGGTTCTGGAAAGCTTCCCAATTTATAAAGAACGGGGGCTCCTTTGCTTTCGTGTCAACGAATTCAGTTTGCCAGGGCGTTCAAGTTCCCCTGATCTGGCCGCCAATTTTTGGCAACGGCCAATCTATATTTTTCTGTCACAAGGATTTTTATTGGGCCAACAACGCGAGCAGGAACGCGAATGTGATCTGCGTAATCGTTGGCGTTACCTCAGCATCTGTCAGCCAAAAATACATTTACGACGGCGACGTCAAAAAGCTTGCATCCCACATCAACGCTTATCTGATCGATGGACCTGATGTTATCATCGACAAAGCCCCACAGCCTATCAACTCGCTGCCTCAGATGTTTGCGGGAAACATCCCGAGAGATCTAGGGAACTTCACTCTCTCTCGGATGGAGTATGAAGAGTTATCGCAGGCTTATCCCGAAGCGAAGCAATTCTGCCGCCGGATCATGGGCTCTAGTGAGTTTATCAATGGCATTGAGCGCTATTGCCTTTGGATTAACGATCGCAACGCTGATGCAGCGTTGAAAATTCCTCCGATCGCAGATCGGATTGAGAGAGTTCGTCGCTACCGACAAAGCGGTAGCGAGCGCGGTAAACTGGGCGTGGATACGCCTTACAAATTTGAACGGACCATTACGGGAAAGAGGGATCAATTGATAATTCCTCGGGTGTCGTCTGAGCGCCGGAGCTACATTCCAATCGGGCTCCAGAAGAGTGACACGATCATATCTGATGCAGCACAAGCTATCTACGATGCCCCTTTATTCACGATGTCTCTCATTTGCTCGAAAATGCACACTTGCTGGGTCGGCCTCACGGCAGGCCGAATGAAGTCGGATTATCGATATTCATCCGGGGTTTGCTACAATACCTTTCCCGTTCCGAAACTGACTGAACAGCACAAATTCGACCTAACCCGCTGCGCTGAGGATATCCTGCTTGCTCGCGAGGCGCATTTCCCCAAGACCATTGCCGAGCTCTATGATCCGGAAAAGATGCCCGATAACCTGCGCCATGCGCATGAGCGCAATGACGAAGTGCTGGAGCGGATCTATATCGGACGCAAGTTCCGCAACGATACCGAACGGCTCGAGAAGCTGTTCGAACTCTACACCAAGATGACCGGCAAGAAGGCGGCCTGAACCCCATGGCAAACGGCGATATCATCCCCACGGTCACCTTCCGCCCTGCCCGAACCGGTGCCACGGCGAAGGCCAACGAGCTGGGCATGCGGCCCATGCAGGCGCGCGCCTATGACAAGCGCGGCGAGCAATTCCTGCTGATCAAGTCGCCGCCTGCTTCGGGAAAGTCCCGTGCGCTCATGTTCATTGCGCTCGACAAGCTGACCAATCAGGGCGTGAAGAAGGCCATCGTCTGCGTTCCCGAGCGTTCAATTGGTTCGAGCTTTGCCAGCGAGCCCTTGAGCAAACACGGCTTCTGGGCCGACTGGGTGGTCGCGCCGCAATGGAACCTGTGCAACACGCCGGGTGCCGATGATCCGAAGGTTGCCAAGTCCAAGGTCAAGGCACTGGGCGAATTCCTTTCTGGCGACGAACGCGTGCTGGTCTGCACCCATGCCACATTCCGCTTTGCCTTTGACGAGCTCGGAGTCGAGGCTTTCGACGACACCGTCATCGCCATCGACGAGTTCCACCATGTCTCGGCAGATGCCGGCAACCGGCTCGGAGCGCAGCTGGCCCAGCTAATCGGCCGGGACAAGGCCCATATCGTTGCCATGACCGGCAGCTATTTCCGGGGCGACGCTATTCCGGTGCTGGCGCCCGAGGACGAGGCGAAGTTCGAGACTGTCACGTACACCTATTACGAACAGCTCAATGGTTACGAGCATCTGAAGGTGCTCGACATCGGCTACAGCTTCTACATGGGCCGCTATACCGACAAGATCGCAGCCTTGCTCGACCCGACGGTGAAGACCATCGTCCATATCCCCTCGGTCAACTCGCGCGAGAGCCTCAAGGACAAGCATCGCGAGGCCGAGGATATCATGAACCACCTCGGCGAGTGGCAGGGCGTTGATCCCGTGACGGGGTTCCACCTCGTGCAAACGGCGACAGGCGGTGTCATCAAGATCGCCGATCTTGTCGATGACGACGCAGCAAAGCGCGACAAAGTGGTCACCGCGCTGAAATCGCCTGAAGCCCGGACCAACCGTGATCATGTCGACATTATCATTGCGCTCGGGATGGCCAAGGAAGGCTTTGACTGGATCTGGTGCGAACATGCGCTGACCGTGGGCTATCGCTCTAGCCTGACAGAGATCATCCAAATTATCGGGCGCGCCACGCGTGATGCGCCGGGCAAGACCCGGGCGCGCTTCACCAATCTGATCGCCGAACCGGCGGCGGACGATCCGCTCGTGGTCGATGCGATCAATGACTACCTCAAGGCCATCGCCGCCAGCCTGCTGATGGAGCAGGTGCTCGCCCCCCGCTTCGAGTTCACCCCCAAGGATGCCGGTCCAAAGGACGGCTTCGACTATGGCGACGACGGCTACAAGCCGGGGGAAGCCAATGTCGGAGTCAACGCCCACGGTCAGATGCATTTCGAGATCAAGGGGCTGAAACTGCCGACCAGCATCGAGGCGACGCGCATCTGCCGCGAAGACCTCAACGAGGTGATCGCCAGCTTCGTGCAGGACAAGTCGGTCGTCGAACGCGGCATGTTCGATCCTGACGTGGTGCCCGAGGAACTGACCCAGCTGAAGATGGGCAAGATTATCCGTGATAAGTATCCTGACTTGACCGCCGAGGATCAGAAGGCGGTGCGGCAGCATGCAATTGCGGCCTTGACGGTGACGCAGCAGGCCAAGGCCATGATCACGGGCGATGTCGTCGATGGCGAAATCAAGGCCAACACCGCGTTCATCGACGGGGTGCGCAAGTTCGCACTCAGCGTCACCGATCTCGACATCGATCTGATTGATCACGTCAATCCGTTCGATGCCACCATTGCCGTGATGGCCAAGGCGATGGACGAGGCGACACTCCTTCAGGTGCAGGCGGTGATCAACGCAAAGAAGGACAAGCTTACCTACGAGGATGCCCGTTCCCTCGCCGAGCGTGCACTGGACTTCAAGCGCGAGCGTGGGCGACTGCCCGCGCTGACCTCGCAGGATGCCTGGGAGCGCAAGATGGCTGAAGGAATTGCCTTCCTCCAGCGCCATGCCGCACAGGCCGGCGCC
Organism: Erythrobacter sp. R86502; assembly: GCF_042466465.1. Lineage (NCBI taxonomy): Bacteria > Pseudomonadati > Pseudomonadota > Alphaproteobacteria > Sphingomonadales > Erythrobacteraceae > Erythrobacter > Erythrobacter sp. R86502. The sequence continues at coordinate 1,025,496 of NZ_JAXHCJ010000001.1, forward strand.
GATGGCTGAACTCAGCGATCTGGAGCTTCTGGCTCAACTCGGCGTCGACATGGCGCCCGAGGCCAAGCGCACGTTGACGCCGCTACAGGAGCGGATCGTCGCGGGCTTTGAAGACATCCAGCGGTTTGCTGCCGAGCATGGCCGTTTGCCGCAGCATGGCGACGATCGGGACATCTTCGAACGGCTCTATGCCGTGCGCCTCGAACAGCTTCGCAAGATGCCGGAGGCGCGTGAATTATTGTCGCCCATCGACAACGCCGGGATCCTTGACGGCGCAACCCCTGCAGCAGCTCCTTCCGCGCTCGATGACGATGCCCTGCTCGCCGAACTTGGCATAGCAGGCGGCGCTGAGGCCGACATTACCCGGCTTCGGCATGTCTCATCCCGCGCCGAAAAGCGCGCCGCCGAGGAGATCGCAAATCGTGAGCCCTGCCCCGATTTCGACACCTTCAGCCCCTTGTTCGAGCGGGTTCAGGCCGATCTCAAAGCGGGCGCGCGACAGGCAAAGGTGTTCGAACAGACCGAAGTGACACTCGCTGAGATACAGCTTGGCAACTTCTTCATCGTCGGCGGCCAGCTGGCCTATATTGCTGCCTCTACCGAGGACTTCGTCACGCAATATGAGCGCAAGGATCGCCGCGTGCGCGTGATTTACGACAACGGAACCGAAGCCACCGTTCTGTCGCGGTCATTCCAAAAGGCACTTTACCGGGATGATACGGCACGCAGGATAACCGAACTCAGCGCCGGTCCGCTGTTTGGCGATGTCGCCGAACCGGATGACCTGGCGAGCGGGACGATCTATGTGCTCCGCAGCAAATCGGCTCACCCCTATGTGGACCAACACCGGGAGCTGATCCACAAGATCGGGGTGACCGGCCAGCCTGTCGCGAGCCGCATCGCCAATGCTCGCAATGACCCGACATTTCTGCTCGCCGACGTCGAAATTGTTGCCGAATACAAGCTCTACAATATCAACCGGAGCAAACTGGAGGGCTTGATACACCGCGCACTGGCCCCCGCCCGTCTGGATCTTTCAGCCGGTGACCGCTTTGGCAGGTCTGTCCAGCCTCGCGAGTGGTTTCTGGTTCCGCTCGCAGCAATCAATGAGCTCGTCACTCGGATCAGCGACGGAACCGTGACGGAATTTCGATACGACCGGGATCAAGCGCGCTTCGTTCAGGTCTGACGCGCCGCATTTCACGGCCAACTCTTCGCCAGCATACGCCGCATCGAACTAGCTGTTGCACCGCAACCATTTGATGTCTCTTTGATCTGCCTCACGAGCGCAGCCGATGATCGGTTGCCTCGCCGATACGAGGCAATTCATGAGCGTCATCCCCATCCCGTCGCAAGCATCGTCGCGCGGAGCGCGCATGCTGCGCACTGCGCTGGGGCCGGAGATTGCCGCTTGGCTTGAGGATGCCTCGGTGATCGAGGTCATGCTCAATCCCGATGGGCGGCTGTGGATCGATCGGCTCGGGGCCGGGATCGCCGATACGGGAAGCGGGATGTGCGCTGCCGATGGCGAGCGGATCATCCGCTTGGTGGCGCATCATGTCGGAGCCGAGGTTCATGCCAGGGCGCCGCGCGTGTCGGCGGAGCTTCCCGATACGGGTGAGCGCTTCGAGGGTCTGCTGCCGCCGGTGGTGGCTGCGCCGAGCTTCGCGATCCGCAAGCCCGCTGTCGCGGTATTCACGCTCGCTGATTATGTCGCAGCGAAGATCATTTCTCCATGGCAGGCCGACGCGCTGGTTCGCGCCGTTGCGGCCCGAAAGAACATTCTGGTCGCTGGCGGCACGTCGACCGGCAAGACCACCCTCACCAACGCGCTCCTGGCCGAAGTCGCCAAAACCGACGACCGCGTGGTCCTGATCGAGGACACCCGCGAGCTGCAATGCGCTGCACCCAACCTCGTGTCGCTGCGCACCAAGGACGGCGTGGTCACGCTCTCCGACCTGGTCCGCTCGGCCCTGCGCCTGCGGCCCGACCGCATCCCGATCGGCGAGGTGCGCGGTGCCGAAGCGCTCGACCTGCTCAAGGCCTGGGGCACCGGCCATCCCGGCGGCGTCGGCACGATCCACGCAGGATCCGCGCTTGGGGTCCTGCGGCGCATGGAGCAGCTGATCCAGGAGAGCGTGGTGACCGTGCCGCACGCGCTGATCGCCGAGACCGTCGATGTCATCGCCGTCCTTGTCCGCGACGGGACCGGGCGGCGGCTTGCCGAACTCGCCGAGGTCACTGGCCTCGATTCCCATGGCGACTACACCCTCCGCCCCATCACACCACCAGCCACAGGAGTTTCATCGTGATCAAGACCCTATCGCGCGCCCGTGCCCGCCTCTCCGCTGCCATGATCGGCGGCTTCGTTGCTCTTGCCGTCGCCAATCCTGCCTATGCGGCAGGCTCATCGATGCCGTGGGAAGCGCCGCTCCAGTCGATCCTCGAGTCCATCCAGGGCCCGGTCGCCAAGATCGTTGCGGTCATGATCATCATCGCCACCGGCCTGGCACTGGCGTTCGGCGACACCTCGGGCGGCGCGCGGCGGATGATCCAGATCGTGTTCGGCCTGTCGATCGCGTTCGCTGCCTCCTCCTTCTTCCTGTCGTTCTTCTCGTTCGGCGGCGGGGCTCTCGTCTGATGGAAACCGTGTCGCCTGAAGCCGTGCCCGGCTTTGTCGTGCCGGTTCACCGCGCGCTGACCGAGCATATTCTGCTTGGCGGCGCGCCGCGCGGGCTCGCGATCGCCAATGCGACGCTGGCGGCCGCGATCGGGCTGGGCCTGCGCCTGTGGATCGCCGGGGTGGTGATCTTCGCGCTCGGCCACATGGTCTCGGTCTGGGCGGCGCGGCGCGATCCTCAGTTCGTCGATGTCGCTCGGCGGCATCTGCGCTTCCCCACTTTCCTGAGGGTCTGATCCCATGCTTTCGCTTCGCGAATATCGGAACAAGGCCGACCGGCTTGCCGACTTCCTGCCCTGGGCTGCGCTGGTCGCGCCCGGCGTCGTGCTCAACAAGGACGGCAGCTTCCAGCGCTCGGCCCGCTTCCGCGGACCCGATCTCGACAGCGCGACGCCTGCCGAGCTGATCGCTAAAACCGCGCGTCTCAATAGCGCGCTGCGGCGATTGGGTTCAGGTTGGGCCATTTTCGTCGAGGCGGTGCGCCGCCCGGCGCTGGATTACCCAGATAGCGACTTTCCCGATCCGGCCTCGGCGCTGGTCGAGCGTGAACGCGCCGCGCAATTTGCCGAGGAAGGCGCCCATTTCGAAAGCCGCTATTTTCTGACCCTGCTATGGATGCCGCCCGCCGAAGACGCCGCCCGCGCCGAGAGCTGGCTCTACGAGGGCAAGGCCGAAAGGGGCATCAATCCCAAGGAGCTGCTCGACCTCTTCATCGACCGCACCGAGCGCCTGCTGCGTCTGATCGATGGCTTTGTGCCCGAGGTGGCATGGCTCGACGACGGCGAGACGCTGACCTATCTGCACAGCTGCGTTTCCACCCGCAGCCACCGTGTCCGCGTCCCCGAAACCCCGATGCATCTCGACGCCGTGCTGGCGGACGAACCGCTGACCGGCGGCCTCGAACCGCGCCTTGGCCGCGCGCACCTGCGCACGCTGACGGTGGTCGGCTTCCCCAGTGCGACCTTCCCAGGCCTGCTCGACGAACTCAACCGGCTCGCCTTTTCCTATCGCTGGTCAACCCGCGCGGTCATGCTCGACAAGACCGACGCCACCAAGCTGACCGCCAAGATCCGCCGGCAATGGTTCGCCAAGCGCAAATCGGTCGCAAGCATTCTCAAGGAAGTCATGACCAACGAGGCCTCGACGCTGCTCGATAGCGATGCCTCGAACAAAGCCGCCGATGCCGATGCCGCGCTGCAGGAGCTCGGATCGGATTTTGTCGGCCAAGCCTATGTCACCGCCACCGTCACCGTCTGGGACGAGGATCCGGCGCTGGCAGCGGAGAAGCTGCGTCTGGTCGAGAAGGTCATCCAAGGCCGCGATTTTACCGTGATCGCCGAAGGCATGAACGCGGTCGAGGCATGGCTCGGATCGCTTCCCGGTCATGTCTACGCCAATGTCCGGACACCCCCGATCTCCACGCTCAACCTTGCCCACATGATCCCCCTGTCTGCCGTGTGGGCCGGGCCGGAACGGGACGATCACTTCAACGCCGCCCCATTATTCTATGCGCGGACCGAAGGCTCGACCCCGTTCCGGTTTTCGCTCCATGTTGGCGACGTCGGGCACACGCTGATCGTCGGCCCGACCGGGGCCGGCAAGTCGGTGCTGCTGGCACTGATGGCGCTGCAGTTTCAGCGTTATGGTCGCGCCCAGGTCTTTGCTTTCGATTTCGGCGGATCGATCCGGGCTGCGGCGCTGGCATGCGGTGGGGACTGGCAGGACCTCGGCAATTCTTTGACCGGTTCTGGCATGGCCGAAGGCAGCGCTGGCGCGGTGCTGTTGCAACCGCTGGCCCGGATCGACGAACCGGCAGAGCGCAACTGGGCGGCCGAATGGCTCCAGGCGATCCTCACTGCTGAAGGCATAACCATCGATCCCGCGACCAAGGAGCATCTCTGGTCGGCGCTGACCTCGCTCGCCACCGCGCCCATGGCCGAGCGCACGCTCACCGGGTTGGCCGTCCTGCTCCAATCGCAGGCCTTAAAGCAGGGGCTGGCGCCCTATTGCATTGGCGGGCCGTTCGGGCGGCTGCTCGATGCCGAGAGCGAACATCTGGGCGTGGCCAGCTTTCAGGCTTTCGAGACCGAAGGGCTGACGGGCTCGGCCGCAGCGCCTGCCGTGCTCTCCTACCTGTTCCACCGTATTGAAGGCCGACTCGACGGCTCGCCGACCATGATCATCATCGACGAGGGCTGGCTCGTCCTCGACAGTCCGGCCTTTGCCGCACAACTGCGCGAATGGCTCAAGACGCTGCGCAAGAAGAATGCGAGCGTGGTCTTCGCGACCCAGAGCCTCGCTGACATCGAGACCAGCGCGATTGCGCCCGCGATCATCGAAAGCTGCCCCACCCGCATCTTCCTCCCCAACGAACGCGCGGTCGAACCGCAGATATTGGCGATCTATCGCCGCTTCGGCCTCAATGACCGGCAGATAGAGATCATCGCGCGGGCGGCGCCCAAGCGCGATTATTACTGCCAGTCGGCGCGCGGCAACCGAGTGTTCGAACTTGGCCTTGGCGAAGTCGCGCTCGCCTTCACCGCGACCTCATCAAAGGCTGACCAGCTCGCGATCGATGCGGTCACGGCGGCGCACGGCTGCGCCGACTTTGCGGCGCGCTGGCTGCGCCATCGCGGTCTTGGCTGGGCAGCCGAACTGCTGCCCGCCCCTTCCCCCCTTCCCCAGCCCGGTCCCCAGCCCGGTCCTTTGCCGGACCAACCCCAGGAGTAGTGCCCATGAAAGCCCGTAAATTCGTCTCGATGCTCGCTGCCGGTGCCGCGGTTCTCTCGGTCAGCGTCGGCGCCATGCTGCCGACCGCTGCCAGTGCCCAGCTCGGCGGCGTGGTGTTCGACCCGCGCAACTATGCCCAGAACATCCTGACCGCTGCGCGCACGCTCGAGCAGATCAACAACCAGATCCGGCAGCTCCAGAACCAGGCCACCTCGCTCGTCAATGAAGCGCGCAATCTGCAATCGCTGCCACTGACCGTGCTCGAACCGCTGCAGGCGCAGATCCGGCAGACGCAGGCCTTGCTCGGACAGGCGCAGCGCGTTGCCTATGATGTTCGCCAGATCGAGCGCGAGTTCCAGAACAACTATCTCGCGGGCGCGATGACCGGGCCGCAGCGCATGCTGGTCGAGGGTGCCGAGGCCAGGTGGCAGAACAGTGTCGGCGCGTTCGAGGATGCCTTGCGGGTTCAGGCCGGCGTGATTGGCAATATCGACGGCACGCGCGGCGCCATCGACAGCCTCGTTGGCTCAAGCCAGTCGGCAACCGGCGCGCTTCAGGCTGCCCAGGCGGGCAATCAGCTGCTGGCGGTGCAGGCGCAGCAACTCGCCGACCTGACCGCCACGGTCGCCTCGCTGGCGCGGGCGCAATCGCTCGATGCCGCTGCGCAAGCGGCAGCCAAGGCGCAGGCACGCGAACAGCTGCGCCGCTTCCTCGGCGATCGCCGGCCCTATGTCCCGGGCAATGCCCGGCTGTTCGGGAACTGACGCGATGGACAGCAAGCTCTTTGCGCGGATCGGGGCCGGCGCCTTCGTCGCTATTGCCATCACCATGGCCGTGCTCGAATTGCGCGAAGAGTCTGCGCCGCCGCCAGACGATGTCATCGCTGCGGCACATGAAGCCGGAGACGATGCAAAGGCCACCCTCGCCTATTGCGCAGCGCTCGGCCTTGAGGCGGCTTCGGTCGATATCTGCACCGCAGCCTGGGCTGCGGAACGCCGCCGGTTCCTAGGGCAAGCTGAGCGCGATGCGGCGGTCGTGCCGGCTGTGGCTGACAACAGCGGGGATCCCACCCTCGATATGGCGGGGGATCGCTGACATGGGTGGCACCGGCGTCGTCGACCGCTTCCTCGACATCTTCTCGCGCTACATCGACAGCGGCTTTGGTCTGCTGGGCGGCGAGGTCGCCTTCATCGCGACCACGCTGATCGTCATCGACGTCACGCTGGCAGCGCTGTTCTGGTCATGGGGCGAGCAGGACGACATTCTTGCCCGCCTGGTCAAGAAGACGCTCTTTGTCGGCATCTTCGCCTACATCATCGGCAACTGGAACAGCCTCGCCCGCATCGTCTTCGAAAGCTTTGCCGGGCTTGGCCTCAAGGCCAGTGGTACCGGGTTTACGGCTGCCGAACTGTTGCAGCCGGGCCGGGTCGCGCAAGTGGGGCTCGATGCCGCCTATCCCTTGCTGGAATCGATCTCCGAGCTGCTCGGCTTTGTGAGCTTCTTCGAGAATTTCCTGCAGATCGTGATCCTGCTTGTCGCTTGGGCGATCGTCATCATCGCCTTCTTCATTCTGTCGATCCAACTGTTCATCACCCTAATCGAGTTCAAGCTGGCAACGCTCTGCGGCTTCGTGCTGATCCCGTTCGGCCTGTTCGGCAAGACCGCCTTCATGGCCGAGCGCGTGCTTGGCCATGTCGTCTCGTCAGGCATCAAGGTGCTGGTGCTCGCGGTGATCGTCGGCATCGGCTCGACGATCTTTTCCGAGTTCACAACCGCGATTGCGGGCGAACCCACGATTGAAGACGCGCTGTCGATCGTGCTGGCGAGCCTGGCGCTGCTCGGCCTCGGCATCTTCGGTCCCGGGATCGCCAATGGCATCGTGTCGGGCGGACCGCAGCTTGGCGCAGGCGCCGCAGCCGGCACCGCGCTGCTCGCTGGCGGCGCTGCCGCAGGTGCCGTCGCCGGAGCAAAACTGGCGGGCGGCGCAGTGGCCAGTGCTGCCTCCAATGTCGCGCAAGGGACGTCGCGGGCCGCAGGCGGCGCAACCATGGCTTACGCCCTCGGCTCAGCCGGCAAGTCGGGCGGCGCAGCAGTGGCAGGCGGCGCGCGTGCCGTCGGCGAATATGCCGCCAGCGCCGCGACATCGCCGCTGAGGAAGGCTGGTGACGGCGTGAAGCAATCGTTCCGCGAAGGCAGCCGCGACGCCATCACCAAAACAGGCGGCAGCATCACGCCCAGTCCCAATACGCCGCCGTCATCGCCGTCTGCAGCTGCTGATCAGGGCCAGCCCGCATGGGCCAAGGCGATGAAGGACCGGCAAACGATTTCCCACGGCGCGAGCATCGCCGCGCACACGCTCAAATCGGGCGACAGCCATGGCGGCGGCGCCTCAGTCGACACCTCAGAAAAGGACTGACACACATGTTCCGACGACCCTCGATCCGCTACGGCAAGACCCCCGAGCCCGAAACGCCCTACCAACGCGCGGCCTAGGTCTGGGACGAGCGCATCGGCTCGGCACGGGTCCAGGCGCGCAGCTGGCGCTATGCCTTTTTCGGCGCGCTCGGCCTGTCCGCCTGCCTCACCGCCGGGATCGTCTGGCAGGGTTCGCAAGGCTCGATCATTCCCTGGGTGGTGCAGGTCGACAAGCTCGGCGAAGCCCAGGCCGTCGCCCCTGCGGTCAGCGACTTCGACCCGAGCGACCCGCAGATCGCATTCCACCTCGCGCGGTTTATCGAGCAGGTGCGCAGCATTCCCGACGATCCGATCATCGTTCGCCAGAACTGGCTGCGCGCCTATGACTTTGTCACCGACCGCGGCGCGCTCGTGCTCAACGACTATGCGCGGACCAATGATCCCTTCGCGCTAATTGGCCGCGAACAGGTCGGGATCGATGTCACCAGCGTCATCCGCGCCTCGCCGACCAGCTTCCGCGTTGCCTGGGTCGAACGCCGCTACCGCGATGGGAGCCTTGCCGAGACCAGTCGCTGGTCCGCGATCCTGACGATCACCGTCCAAACCCCGCGCACCCCCGATGCCCTGCGCAAGAACCCGCTCGGCATTTTCGTCAATGCCATCAACTGGTCAAAGGAACTTGGCTCATGATCTCGCCCATTCCCGGTCGCCTTGCGGTGACCCTCCTCCCCGCCCTGCTTGGAACAACCGCCTGTCCGGCTTCAGCCCAAGTGGTGGCATCAGAACCGGCGCCAGTGGTCGCCGATGCGGGGACCACTGCGACAATGCAGACGCAATCCGAACCGCGGCGAGCCCCCTCCCCCGCCGCGCGCCGCTCCCAGCCATCCGCCCCCCGGGATCGGGTGGGAGCGGCAAACGCCGCCGCGCGCGTGCAGCCCGAGGGCGAGCAATTCATCAACGCGATCCAGAACTATGCCTGGGCTCCCGGCGCGCTCTATCAGGTCTATGCCGCGCCGGGACAGGTGACCGACATTGCGCTGCAGGAGGGCGAGCAGCTGGTTGGCGCCGGACCAGTCGCTGCGGGCGATACGGTGCGCTGGCTGATCGGCGACACCGTAAGCGGGCGCGGGGCCAGTGCCCGCGTCCACATTCTGGTGAAGCCGGTCCGCTCGGACATCACCACAAACCTCGTCATCAACACCGACCGGCGCACCTATCATATCGAGCTACGCGCCAATCCGTCGGTCTACATGGCGTCGGTCTCGTGGAAGTATCCGCAGGACGAGCTGATCGCCTTGCAACAAGCGCAGGAAGCCCAGGCGCGCGCCGCGCCGATTGCCGCCAATATTCCGATCGAAGCGCTCAATTTTGCCTATCGTCTGTCCGGCGATCGGCCTGCGTGGCGACCGGTGCGCGTGTTCGATGACGGGCGGCAGACCTTTATCGAGTTTCCCGAAAGCGTTGCCCAAGGTCAGATGCCGCCGCTGTTCGGGCTTGGCGAAGGCAATCAGGCCGAGCTCCTCAACTACCGCGTATCAGGCCGCTTCATGATCGTCGACCGGCTGCTCGAGCGCGCCGAACTGCGCCTCGGCGACCGCCGTTCGCAGCAGCGCGTCGAGATCCGCAAGGAACGCCGGAGGACGCCGTCATGAGCGACGAAGCTGCTCAAACGCCGGAAGAGGCGGTCAAGCTGCGCGGCGATCCACCGCGGGTTATGCGGCTTTCGCGCAAAGCCATCGGTATTGCATCGGCCTGCGGCTTTGCCCTTGTCGGTGGTGCGCTGATCTATGCTCTGCAGCCCGCGAGCCAGGCCGAGCGCGAGGAACTGCTGAACACCGAGGGCACCGCACGGCCCGATGCACTGGCGGACGGGCCGCGTGACTATGGCGATGTTCCCAAGCTGGGCCCGCCCCTCCCCGGCGATCTCGGTGCGCCGATCCTGGCGGCACAACAGCGCGGCGATGTTGCCGAGCTTCCGCCGATCGGCGCTACGCCGCCCACTGGCCCGGCGCCAACGCCAGCGCAGACGGCTGCCGAGGCGGAGCGGCAGCGGCTTGTGCAGGAACGCAGCGCCGCGCGCGAAAGCCGCCTGTTCTTTGGCGGCGGCGCCGGAGCAGCTGCTGTCGGTGACGGATCGCAAGCTGCCGATTCCAGCAATGGGCCGCCGGTGCCGCAGCTTGCAGCAGAGGCTCAGCGTCCCGCCTTTGCCGAACGTCCTGTCGAGCGCCGCACGGTATCAACGAGCCGGATCGAGCCACCGGCGGGCACCCATGTCTTGCAGGCGGGCAGCATCATTCCTGCTGCCCTCATCACCGGGATTCGCTCCAATCTTCCGGGGCAAGTTACCGCGCAGGTGACCGAGCCTGTCTATGACAGCGTCACCGGCCGCATCCTGCTCATCCCTCAAGGGGCACGGCTGATCGGCGATTATAATGCCGACGTGTCCTTCGGCCAGCGCCGGGTCCAACTCGCATGGAACCGCCTGATCTTGCCCGATGGCCGGTCGATTGTGCTCGAACGCCAACCCGGCGGCGACCCGTCTGGCTTTGCCGGGTTGCAGGACGGCGTGGACTTTCATTGGGGCGGCGTTTTGCGCGCGGCGCTGGTCTCGACCTTGCTGGGTGTTGGCGGCGAACTTGGTGCTGGCAATGACGATAATCTCACCCGCGCGCTGCGGCGCGGCTCGCAAGACAGCATCGGCCGCGCGGGCGAACAGGTGGTCAGCCGCGAGCTTGATGTCCGACCGACCCTGACCATCCGTCCGGGTTTTCCGGTGCGAGTGCTGGTGACCCGTGATCTGATATTGGGAGGCGGATCGTGACCCGATTGAAACTGGCCGATCTTGCCGATGAAAAGCCGGTCAAGGTCACCATCGAGCTCTCGTCGCGCCTCCACCGCGAACTGCTCGCCTATGGCTTGGCGATCAACAGCGGCGATACCAAAGATGTTCCCTCACCCGAACGACTGATCCCGCCGATGATCGAGCGCTTCATCGCGACCGACCGGTCCTTCGCCAAATTGCGGCGGTCGGGTCAGGCCGGGTAGCGTTCGCTGATCAGTTCGAAGAAGCGCTTCAGCGCAGGGTTTTCGTTATCCTCGCGCCAGTAGAAAGCATAATCGAGGCGCGCAGCACCGCCTTGATCGATAATTTTCGCGAAGGTCAGTTCTGGCCAATGCACACCGATCGACGCTTCAGTGGCCAGCGTGATGTATCGCCCGAACGGGACCGTGCTCAAAACACTTTCCAGACTCGTGTCTTGCATAATCAAGTTCGCACGATAGCCCTGATCCGATAAGCGCCGTTGCAGAATTCGGGCCATCGCAGTGCCCACACCTTGGCTGGGCAATACAAAGACCTTTCGGCGAAAATCACTCCAGTGAAGCCGGTCTGACTTGGCCAGCTGATGGCCTTTCGGCAGGGCGACTAGCAATCGCTCCGACCATGCCGAGCGCCGCGAGATGCCAGCGTCATGCGCATCCGACGGCATTAGCGCGACGTCTATGATCAGGGCCTTCAGATCGCTGAGCATCTGCTCGGGATCGGCTTCGATCCCGTCAAACTGAATGTCGGGGTGACGCCGCATATATTCGCCAATCGTCGCGCGCATATTGCCGGCCATCAGGGATGCAGAAAAGCCGACCGCGATCCTACCTTCCTCGCCATAGCTGACGGCGCGGGCTGTCGTCTGAAGATTGTCGATATCGGTGAGAATGCGCCGGGCAACGCTCAGGAATGCCTTGCCCTGTTCGGTCGGTATCGCGCCGCGCGTGCTGCGCTCAAAGAGCTTGATCCCGAGGCGGGCTTCCAGGGCGGCTATGCGTCTGCTCAACGTCGATTGCTTGATGCGCAATGCTTCGGCGGCGCGTGAGAAATTCTGAGCATCGGCTGTGGCAACAGCAAACCTGAGCTGACGCACTTCGATCATAGGCTACGCGACCTTTATCATCTTCTCCCCGGTCGCATTATCACCAATAATCAGGATCACCCAGATTTTTCCAATGTCTTCAATGACCAGCGGGCAAGATCGCTGCTGCTACAAGCGCCTATTCTTGCTCTTCGCACCCATTAATTCACTGTGGGTCATCTCGCTCAAGACCTCAGATTTCCTGCAGACATGAAACGAAGATCAGTTCAGGATATATCCGCAGACGACCAGTGAATGTGTACGATACGCCATTGCCCAGTCACCTGCCGGAGCATCATCGTCGCGACCGACCGGCTGTTGATCGCACGCGTGCGGTACGTTCCGGTCACCGTTTCGACACTCATGACCCAGGCCATATCGCTTTGCATACCATGCGTGCGGCTGACTAGGGCTCGAGGCACTGCGGCGCTGAAGGCAGCATCGGCTTCCAGATGATGGCTGGCATATTCGGCGCGGCTGTTTTCAACGCCGCCAGATTCAAAAATAACGACGTCTTCGGCGAGGTATGTCAGCGCGGCGTCCGTATCGCCGCTGGCAAGTGCGGCGTGGAAGGCCATAACGGTGCCAACGGGTGTTGCCGCATCGACCGGCGCTTCCGGATTTGCCGAAGCGGGCGGTCGCGGCCCGTCATGCGGCACCGGATGCGCAGCCGTCAGACTTAGTCCGATCGCTGCAATGCCAACGAGAGACGCAGCACGTCGCCCTGTCAGCTGCATCATTTTACCCTCGATCATCGTCTCTTCCTCCCTCGATCAGTTTCTTGGTTACATCGTCATCGGAGACAACATGCCCAGCACGGCAACCAGTCCAATCACTCCGACCGCCATCATCAACTCGCCTGCCAGGCTTCTACGAAGGCGCGATAAAGTGATTGAGGACTCCGATTTGTCGCTCTCGCCTTTCAGGGCCGCCCGTCGTCCGATCCGGGCGTTGTGCGCGCCGAACGCCAGCATCATTCCAACCGACAGGACTTTGGCGATCAGCAAGATCCCATAAGGCGTGGTCAAAACCGAGACGCTGTTCTCCAGTCCAAAGATCAACTGCGCGTTGATCACGCCCGTCAGAGCAGCTGCAGCAACCAGGCCGACGCCCAACGGCGCGAACCCGTGCATCACGCGAAGCAGCGGCAAAGCAGGGATGAGATCGGGCTGCCGATGGGCTTTAAGTGTCAGGAACAGAAACCAGCAAATGGCACCCAGCCACAGGCTGGTCGCCAGCAGATGGACGGCATTGTTCAATCGGTGGAACAGGCCTAATCCGGCTTCAGTCGCAGCCGCATGGCCGCTCCAGCTGAGCGTCAGCAATGCGCCAGCGAAGCACATGGCCGCAATCAGAGTGCCTTGCCTTCCTGCTCGGCTCGCAAGCAGCGCGCAAAGGCCGGCAATCAGCAGCGCAAGGCGCATTAGAAACGCCATGCCCATTTCGGTGCCAATGATCATCGCTTCGATCATCGGCCAGTCGAGCGAGGTAATCGGCGCGCCCATCATTGCTGCAATCGACACCAGCATCAGCGCGACTGCTAACAGCGGCGCAGAAATCGCGACGAGGGTCAGAGCAGCCCTGCCCTCATCCTGCGACACCCACTCCATGTGCCGCAGCTTCAGCAACCGGAACGCCGTCCAACCGAACAGGCAAAGCAGCGCGCCATAATGCGCAAATCGCAACCCCTGCTCGGCCAGACTCCCCACGCTGTTGTCAGCTGACGATGAAGTTGACGGTGCCGTTCATGCGATGCCCATCGGCTCCGGCGGCCTGCCAGCGCACCTCATAGGTTCCGGCGCGCAGCGGCTGTCGCAGGGTGAGCGTCATGGTCTTGTTGCCATTGCTCCAGGCCGTCGTGAAATTGCGGATCACCATCTCGCCGTGGTTCGCCATCCCGGGCATCGCGGTCATGACGATGCTGGCGGCGGCGGTCGGCGGCAGAAGAGCTTCGCTGAATGTTAGGGTCACCGCCCGCGGGCGCGCAACGGTTGCGCCCTCAGCAGGAGTTGAGGCCACGACGCGCGTATGAGCAAGCGCGATCGACGGGGCCGCAAGCGGCGCAGCGATCATGGCAATTGCGGCGAGGAGAGATGCGAATTTCATGGGGTATTCCTTTACTTCAAAACCAGAAACGGATGCCGACGAGATAGTTGGTAACGCTGGGATCCTCGCCTCGTGCGCGGGCGTAATCGGCGCTGCCGCCGAGGCGCCAGCTTTGTTCGATGCCGATATAGGGGGCAAACTCGCGGATGAATTCGTAGCGCAGCCGCACGCCGACCTCGACCGAGTCGATCCCTGAACCGATGCCGAGGCGCGGAATGTCCTGCGCCGACAAGTTCACCTCGGCGCGCGGTTGCACGATCAGACGCTGCGTGATCCGCTGGTCGACCTCGCCCTCAATCCGCGCCGTGAGATCGCCGCGCTGTGAAAGAAACAATGCGGCGTCGACTTCGAACATATAGGGCGAAAGCCCTTGCACGCCGATCACTGCATGTGTGGTGTCGGGTCCGCCGAGGTCTTGCCGCACGCCCGCCTGCAGATCCCAGAAGGGCGCAATGGCCCGGGCGTAAAGCGCCTGAACTTCGGCTTGTTCAATCGGTTCGCCGAACGTGCCTTCACCTTCGCTCTTGAACCAGAGCCGGCTCGTCGGGCCACCATAATAGCCCTGAAGATCCCACAGATAGCCCTCGCGACCGTCACGCACCTGCGTTTCGAAACGATCGCCCTGAAACCAGAAGACCGGGAAATCGCCATGGGTGCGTTGCAGATCCTCGCGCGAAGCCCGCATCGCATCGGCGCCCCAAAGGGCATCGGCAGCGCGCGGTGGACCGCTTCCGGCCTCAGGTGGCGGCGGGGTTTCCATGGCAGGTCCAGGCGATGCCGACGCTGCGTCGTCCATCATGCCATAATCCATGGTGCTGTGGTCCATGCCAGCCATCGGATCGGCAGGCGCAGCCGGCCCACCCGTCATGTCATGGCCCGCGTGAGGGTCGATTGGCTCAGCGGTCGCAGGCTGCTCAGGCATTACGTGCCCCGCGTGCGGATCGGCCGGATCAGGCGCGGGCGTAGTCGGCGCGGCCGGCATGCCGTGCCCGGCATGGGGATCGCCGGGCGCTGGAGCAGGTGTCGGCGCTGGCGCTGGCGCAGGCATTGCATGCCCTTGATGCTGCGCGAAGGCCGGGACGGAGATCATCGCGCTCCCGAGCAGGGCCGCTGACAGGACAGACCGCACGCTCATGCGCCGCCGCCCGGACCGACCACGGTCACGGTCTGCATCATCCCGCCATGCATGTGATACATCAGGTGGCAGTGGAATGCCCAGTCGCCGGGTTCGTTGGCGGTGAGATCAAATTGCGCGCTGGCGCCGGGCTGGACGATCACGACGTTCTTGCGCGGCTGATGCGCAGCGCTTTCCCCGTTGACCAGTTCGAAGAACATGCCGTGCAGATGGATGGGGTGCGCCATCATCGTGTTGTTGATGAGCTTCACCCGCACCCGCTCGTTCCATGCAAAACGGATCGGCACGTCGCTGACGGCCGAATACATCCGTCCGTCGAACGACCACATGTAGCGCTCCATGTTGCCCGTCAGGTGGAGTTCGAGCAGCCGCGAAGGCTCGCGCGTGTCGGGGTTGGCCTCAAGCGCGGTGAGCATCCGATAGTTGAGCACGCGGTGCGGCACATCGCGCAGGCCAAGCCCGGGATCGCCCATTTTGTCGACCGGCGCCATCGACACCATGTCCACGCCCGGGCCGACTGCGACATCGGGCGGTAGCAGCGTGGTGTCGCGCATCATCATCCCGTCCATGCTCATGCCGTCCATCGCCATGCCCGCCATTGCGCCATCGGCGGCGTCAGCAGGTACGGCCGGATCGCCATGGCCCATGGCGGCGTGGTCCATTTCGCTTGCTGCAGCATCTGCGGCGGCGCCGCCATGATCCATCATGCTGTGATCCATGCCATCAGAGCCGTGGTTCATGCCCATGTCACCCATGGTCAACAGCGGCGGATCGCGCAGGGCCGGCACCGCAGCGCGCGCGCCGGGGCGGCTCGCCAGCATCGCCAGCGCCATGCCTGATCGGTCCATCGATTCGCCCACGATGGCATAGGCATCAGCCTCACCGGGAGTGACGATCACGTCATAGATTTCAGCCGTGCCGATCTGGAATTCGTCGACCTCAACCGGGCGCACATTCTGGCCATCGGCAGCGATGATAGTCATCGGCAGGCCTGGAATGCGAACATTGAAAAAGCTTTGCGCGGATCCATTGATGATGCGCAGCCGCACGCGTTCTCCGGCGCGGAACAGATATTCCATCCCCTCGGTTGGGCCGCGCCCGTTGGCGAGGAAGGTGTAGGTCGGCGCGCCGATATCCATGATGTCGGTCGGCATCATCCGCATTTCGGCCCACATCCGCCGTTCTTCACCCGACATCGGATATTGGTCAGTCCAGGTGCTCAGCTGCCGATTGAAATAGCCTTCGCCCGTGCGCAACCGGCTCATGATGAAATGCGGATCGAGCACGGTGAAGTCGCTCAGCAGCAGGATGTAATCGCGATCAAACTGCACCGGCTCGGCCCCTGCCGGATCGATGATCATCGGGCCGTAATGGCCGGATTGCTCCTGCAGACCCGAATGGCTGTGATACCAATAGGTGCCCGACTGGCGGATGGGGAACTCGTAGGTGAAGGTCTGGCCCGGTTTGATACCGGGAAAGCTGATGCCCGGCACCCCATCCATGTGGAACGGCAAAAGGAAGCCGTGCCAGTGGACCGACGTATCGGTCTCCAGGTTATTGGTGACATTCAGGCGGACATTCTGCCCTTCGCGCAGCCGGATCAGCGGGCCGGGGACACTGCCATTGACGGCAATGCCCGGGCCGCGCCGCCCTTCGACAATGCGGTGGCCGCTGCCAACGGTCAGATCGATGACATCGCCTGATAGCTCGCCAAAGCCTGCTGGAATACGCGGGCCGCCGCGCCCATGGCTGCCGCTGCGGTGGACGCTATGCCCTTGCGCCCAGGCCGGCATGGCAGCGAAGGCGGATCCCGCGCCGAGGGCGGCGATCAGGTGACGTCGTGTAAGGTTCGGACTGTTCATACGCTTCTATACGCGCGTGTCCGGGCCACCCCTCACAATGCCCACCAATTTTTGACGCGCGCGAGAAAGCCGCGTCTCGACCGTCTTAACACTGATGCCCAGCGTCATTGCTGTCTCCTGCTGGCTCAACCCCTCAACCGTGCACAAAATCAACACGTCTTTCAGCTTGGCCGGAAGCTCCGCGATCGCACTGGCGGTCGCGGCAAGCTCGGCGCGGTCTGCAGCAAGTGTTTCCGCAGAAGGCGTATCATCAGCGATCCAGTCCGCCGTGTGCTCGGGCATCGGCAGGCCGATGAACCGCCTGACCGCGCGGCGACGAGCCCAGTCCCGGCATTTGTTCAGCGTAATGGCGCTGATCCAGGCCTTGAAAGGTCGCTCGGGATCATAGCGGTTGAGCGCAGCAAACGCGGCGACGAACGCTTCCTGCGCAATATCGAAGGCTTCTTCGGGATCGCCCGTCGCCGAGCGCGCAAGCCGGTAGACGGTCTCACGGTAGCGCTCAACCAGCGCACGTTGCGCGCCGGACCCTCCGGCCCGTGCGTCGCGTATAAGCGCCGCATCCAGATTGTCTGAGGTCACTGCGGCTGTGTAGCGAGGCTCTTGCTAACCACCGCATCGAACCGCGCCTGTTGATCGGGACGAAGAATGGCCCGCATCGCGAAAACATGCTCGAGCGTCGCCTTCTGGAGATCCCCCATCGCATCATGCGTATCGTCCACCGCCGCAGAAACGCGGGGACCATTTTCATGTTCGGCGGCGATGGCGTCGCCGAGGAGTGCATTGCTTCGCCTGAGCCGGTCTTCGAGCGCCTCGCGCCGCGCAGCAAACTGGCGCTCCAGTGCGGTCAGTTCTTGTTCCTGGGCCGGATCAAGGTCGAGCTCACCATGAATCAAGGCATGGAGTTCAGCCCCACCATGGTGCGGTGCGGGTTGAAGCATGCGCCCAAGCCACACCCCGACCAGCGCGAGCGCAATGATCAGGCCTGCCGCCAAGGCGATACGACGAAGGTTCATTCCTGACCCAATGCAATCAAGGGCGTAAGCGAAGAAGGCGGCCCGAAGGCAGCCAGGGGCACCTCGGCGCGTGCTGGCACCTGGAGCCCGCCGACGACCCCCATCCCCAACGACACAACGAGCCCCAGTCCGAGCATAGCCCGCGTCTGCCGCACCTCGTTCTGCGCGCGAGCCGCCAGCCTTCCGCCGTCAAGGGCGGAAAGATCCGGCACGGGAAGCCCGGCCAGTCGGGCGAGATTTGCGTCGAGGTCCATCATGAAGCTCCTTCGGGATTGTATACGCGGGCGCGGCAAATACCCCTCATGTTGCCACCTTCGATCCTGCATTTTCTTGGTCAAAGCTGAAAGCATCGATGATGGGACAGGGTCCGGATTGTTCCGACGCACAGTCATCTGCGAGCCTGACGAGGGCTCCCCGCATGGTTTGCAACGTCGCGATTTTCTCATCGAGAGCCGCGATCCTAACGCGTGCCAGATTCTGCGCCGCTGTGCGATCGCCCGTATCGAGAGCAAGAAGGGTCGCGATCTCGTCAAGCGTGAAGCCCGCAGTCTGCGCCGAGCGGATCGATTGCAAACGGCCAAGATCGATGCGCGTATAGCGGCGTGGCCCCTCATGCCGCGCAGGCTGCGCCAGCAATCCGCGCCGCTGATAATAGCGGATCGTCTCGACATTGACCCTGCCTGCGCGGGCAAATTCACCAATTTTCATTTTCACCCTTGATTCCGTACCATGGTACGGGACCTATATGGGCTGCATTGCTGCGATCCAAAGGAAATCTCCAATGCCCAAGCCCATAAAAACCGCGGTGCTCCACCGCATGGTAATGCCCAATCACACATGTCCTTATGGCCTGAAATCCAAGCATCTGCTCGAAACGCGCGGCTACAAGGTCGATGATCGGCACCTTACCACGCGCGAACAGACCGACGCGTTCAAGGCTGAACACGGCGTTGCAACCACCCCTCAGACTTTCATCGATGGCGAGCGCATTGGCGGGCATGACGACCTGCGGCGATACTTCGGGATCAAGGTCCTGGATCCTGCTGCAACCAGCTATCGCCCGATCATCGCGCTCTTCGCCATGACCGCAGCGATGGCAATTGCGGCCGGCATCGCGGTCGATGGCACGTCTCTGAGTGTTCGCGTTGCGGAGTGGTTTATCGCCTTCAGCATGTGCGTCTTGGCGCTGCTCAAGCTCCAGAACGTCGACAAGTTTGCGACCATGTTCCTCAATTACGACCTCTTGGCAAAGCGCTGGGTGCCTTATGCGACCCTTTATCCTTTCGCTGAGGGCCTCGCCGGTGTGCTGATGGTCTCGGGCCAACTGCATTGGCTATCGATACCGGTGGCGCTGTTCATCGGCACGATCGGTGCGATCTCGGTCTTCAAAGCCGTCTATATCGACCGACGCGAACTCAAATGCGCTTGCGTCGGCGGAGACAGCAATGTGCCGCTGGGCTTTGTATCATTGACCGAAAATCTGATGATGATCGGCATGGCAGTGTGGATGATGACCTAGAGCGAAGATCGCATATTCAGCGATGCAGCGCCGTCTCATCAGTGCACGGAACAGCTTCTGTCTGAATCGTGACGTGATGGACTGCGAACTGCGCTTCCAGCATGTCTGCCACGGCGCGGCGCACCCTCTCCGCATCCTGCCCTTCACCAATCGCAACATGCGCGGTCAGGCTGGCGTCATCGCCCGCCACCGACCACAGGTGCAGGTCATGCACTCCCGTGACGCCGGCAATCTCGCCCATCGCGGCGCGGATGGCCTTGAGGTCAAACCCGCGCGGCACGCCTTGCAGAAGGATATGCGTGGTATCGCGCAGCAATATCCACGTGCGGGGTAGAACCCAGAGGCCGATCGCAATCGCGACGAACGGATCAATCCAGTTGAGACCGGTGAAATAGATCATGACGGCGGCAGCGATGACCCCAAGCGAGCCAAGCATATCGGCCCAGACCTCGAGATAGGCCCCCTTGAGGTTCAGGCTGTCCTCTTTGCCACCGGCGAGGATCCGCATCGCAATGAGGTTCACAATCAGCCCCAGCGTTGCGACAATCAGCATGCCCACGGATTCGACGGGCTGTGGTGCAAAGAACCGCCCGATCCCCTCGATGAGAATGTATCCGGCGACCGCAAACAGCAGGATCGCGTTGAACGCCGCCGCCAATATCTCGAATCGCCGATAGCCGAAGGTGCGCTGATCATCGGGCGGACGCTGGCCGATCTTCACCGCCGCCAGCGCAATCGCCAGCGCCGCGCTGTCGGTAAACATGTGCGCAGCGTCGGAAAGCAGCGCCAGGCTGTCAAAGACAAAGGCACCGACCAACTCGGCGATCAGGAACGTCGTGGTCAATCCAAGTGCAATGGCAAGGCGACGGGTGCTGGCACCAGCGCCATGGCTGTGGCCCTGGTGACCGGCATTGCCATCATCGTGACCCGCGCCCATCAGCTTGCCACCAAGGAGCCATTGCAAGGACCGCCAGGAGCCGATGCACTTCGGTTACCGCTGCTGGTCATCGGGTATCTCCTGATCTTTGGTCTATTTTACTGGTCATTCATCTAAGCCATCACGGGCGAAAGCGGCTGAGGCTCATCATCTGAAAAGCGCCTGGCTTCCCGGTCGAGCACAAGCCGGGCCAGCGCGGGCAGGACGACCAAAGTCAGCAAAGTCGCCGAGATCAGCCCACCGATCACGACAGTGGCAATAGGTCGCTGCACTTCTGCCCCCGTGCCGCTCGCCAGCGCCATCGGCACGAAACCAAGACTGGCCACCAATGCCGTCATCAGCACGGGTCGCAAACGCATCAGCGCCCCTTCGCGCACCGATTCCACCACGCCCTTGCCGTTCTGACGCAGCGCAAGGATGCTCGACATCATGACCAGCCCATTGAGCACTGCCACGCCCGACAGAGCGATGAAGCCAACCGCTGCAGAGACCGAAAAGGGCATGCCACGCAGCCATAGCAGCAGCACGCCCCCGCTCAGCGCGAGCGGGACGGCGGAGAAGACCATCGCCGCACGGCTTGCCGACCCCAGCGCTGCGTAAAGCAAGGCGAAGATCGCCGCGAAGACAAGTGGCACCACAATACTGAGGCGATTTTGCGCACGTTCGAGATTCTCGAACTGGCCGCCCCAGTCGATCCACAGACCCGGAGGAATCTGCACATCATTGGCGACCGCGGCTTGCGCATCGGCAACGAACGAGCCCAAGTCCCGCCCGCGCACATTAGCCTGCACAACAACCCTGCGCTTGCCGTTTTCGCGGCTGACCTGGTTGGGTCCGTTTTCAATGCGGAAGCGAACGAGCTGGCCAAGCTGCACTGACCGCGCCGTGCCATCTGCCGATGGCAATGCAACTGGCAAGGCCGCAAGCGCATCGAGATCGCGCCGCTGCTCTTCGGGCAGGCGCACCACGACATCAAACCGCCGATCGCCTTCGAACACCAGCCCGGCCTCGCGGCCGCCGAGCGCGATCTGCACCACATCAGTCACATCGCCAACCGACAGACCATAGGCTGCAATCGCCGCCCGGTCGAAATCGATCACCAGCGCCGGCAATCCTTCGGTCTGCTCAACCTTGACATCCGAAGCACCGTCGACCGCGCGCAGCGCAGCTGCAACGCGCTGCGCCGTGGCATTGAGTGTTTCGAAATCATCGCCGTAGACCTTGACCGCCACATCCGATCGAACGCCCGAAATCAGCTCGTTAAAGCGCATCTGGATAGGCTGGCTGAACTCATAATTGTTGCCGAGCAGCGTGTTCAGCCGGGCTTCCACCCGGGCAATCAGCGCGGCCTTTTTTTCGGACGGATCGGTCCACTCCTCTCGTGGGTGCAGGATCACGAAAGTGTCGGACACATTGCCGGGCATCGGGTCAGTCGCCACTTCCGCCGTGCCCGTCTTTGAAAAGACCGTCGCGACCTCCGGAAAGCCAGCGATCACCCGTTCGACCTGCAACTGCATTGAGGCCGATTGCTCGACACTCGTCGACGGGATCCGCATCGCGTGGAGCGCGAAATTCTTCTCGTCGAGCTGGGGAATGAACTCGCGACCAAGGCTGGTGAAGGCGACGAGCGCGACAAGGAAAATCGCCGCTCCCGAGCCGATGGCCACCCATGGCCGGGCAAGCGCCTTGTCGAGCAATGGCTCATAACGGCTCCGCGTTGCCGCCAGCACGCGCGGCTCCTTCTCCTCGACCTTGCCAGTCACGAGCAGCGCCACCATCGCTGGTACGAAGGTCAGCGAGAGGACAAAGGCTGCGGTCAGTGCCAGCATCACGGTGATCGCCATCGGCGCGAACATCTTGCCTTCCACCCCGTCGAACGCGAGCAGCGGCAGATACACCAGGATAATGATGGCCTGACCGAACACCGATGGGCGGATCATCTCGCGCGCCGCAACCATCACTTCGTGAAGCCGCTCCTGCAAACTGAGCAACCTGTCTTCATGATGCTGACGCTCGGCCAGACGGCGCAGGCAATTTTCAACGATGATGACCGCACCATCGACAATCAGACCGAAATCGAGCGCGCCGAGACTCATCAGATTGCCTGAAACACCCCCTTTGACCATCCCGATTGCCGCCAGCAGCATCGACAGCGGGATCACCAGCGCCGTGATGATGGCAGCGCGGAAATTGCCGAGCAGCAGAAACAGGACGACAATAACAAGGAGCGCGCCCTCGGTCAGGTTCTTGGCCACCGTGCTGATCGTCGCATCAACCAGCACCGAACGATCAAGCACCGGCGTCACGACAATACCGGGCGGGAGGGCCGCGCCGATCTCATCGAGCTTCTCGGCGGATTCCGCCGCCACCGTGCGGCTGTTGCCACCTGCAAGCATCAGGGCGGTGCCAACCACAGCGCCATGACCATTGACGCTGGCTGCACCCGTGCGGACCTCGCGGCCCGACGAAATGGTCGCCACATCAATGACCCGCACCGGCGCCCCGCCTCGCTGGGCAATCACGATATTGGCAATTTCAGACCCGCGTGACACCCGGGCATCGGCGCGAACCACCAGTCCTTCCCCGCTGCGCTCGACCACGCCCGCACCGCTCGATACATTGCCACGTTCGAGCGCGTCGACGAGATCGGTCATCGAAAGACCGGCGGCGGCCAGACGCACCGTATCGGGTGCGACCTCATATTGCTTCACGAAACCGCCGATGGCGTCGACACCCGCAACATTGGCAACCTGACGCATCTGTGGCCGAATGATCCAGTCCTGGACCGTGCGCAGGTAGGTCAGCCGCTCTTCCGGCGTCGTCAGCCGCTGTCCCTCAGGAGTAAGATAGCTGCCGTCAGTTTGCCAGCCCGGCTGCCCGGCCCGCGCGCGCGGAGCCCCGCGCCCGTCGGGATGCGCGAAGTCGACCGTCCACATCAGCACTTCGCCAAGGCCGGTAGATACCGGTCCGATCTGTGGATCCACCCCCGGCGGCAACGTGCCCGCCGCCTGCGTCAAGCGCTCACCTACTTGCTGGCGGGCGAAATAGAGATCGGTATCATCGGTGAAGATCACCGTGACCTGCACAAACCCGTTACGCGAAATCGAGCGGGTTTCAACGAGGCCGGGCATGCCCGCCATGGCAGTTTCAATAGGATAGCTGACTTGGCGTTCCATTTCCGTCGGCCCGAGCGAGGGCGCAACGGCGTTGATCTGCACCTGCCGGTTGGTGATGTCGGGCACCGCATCGACAGGCAGTTGTACAAGCTGGGTCGCACCATAAATGGCGGCAAACGCGGTCAGGAGGACCACCAGCACCCTTCGCTCGACGGCGAAGGCGAGGATTTTTTCAATCATGGTTCGTCCTCTCAATGATCATGTTCGGCCTCGGCCTTGCCGAGTTCCGCTTTGAGGACGAAGGCATTGACGGTCGCGACGCGTTCGCCGACGCGCAGACCCGAGATGATCGGCACGGCGGAATCGCTGCCAGTGCCCACCGTCACCGGCCGCACGACAAAGCCGCGCGGCGTGCGCACGAAAACAACACTGCGCCCCTCAACCTCCTGGATCGCGCTGCGCGGCACCACTGGCACCCGCTGGCTATCGCTCCCGGGCGTCGTGACCCGCGCACTGACATTCTGGCCGACACGAAGGTCGCCATCGCGATTGTCGATGGTGGCGATCGCCTTGGCCGCCCCGGTGGCCGGATCAACAGCGGGAGAGAGGAACCGGATACGGCCCGTGTGCGGGTGATCGCTACCCTGAACAGAAAGCATCATCGTCTGGCCGACCCGAACGCGCTGGATATCGCGCGCAGGGATCATCAATTCCGCCCAGACCGTGCGCGGATCGGCAACCTGAAAAAGCTCGCGCTCGGGCGGAACATATTCACCCGGCGTAACGGTCACCGAAGTAACCTCACCCGCAACCGGCGAACGCAGCATCATCAGCCGGGTGGTGCCTCCTCCCGTCCCTGCACCCAGCGCACGCAAGGCTTGCTCGGCTTGCTGCGCATCAATTCGCGCCGCATCGTAGGCGGCTTGCGCTGCTTCATATTCCTGACGTGCCGTGACACGTTGGCGGAACAGACTTTCCTCTCGCGCAAGAACAGTGCGTGCGGCTTCGGCTGCGCGCCGTGCGCGTGCCGATGCGCCCTGCGCCTCGGCAACCTCGCGGCTGTCAATGACAGCGAGCGCATCACCTACCGCGACCCGGTCGCCGAGCTGGCGCAAGATCCGCACGACAACGCCCGACGTGCGTGCGGTGACATGACCGACCGACTGTGTCGGCGGCACGAGCACGCCCGCCGTTGTCACTTCGCCCCCGGCAAAGCCTTCTCCGACTGCCGCAACCACGATCCCTGCTGTGCGCAGCTGCGCTTCGGTCACCATGATGGTGCCTTCCCCTGGCGCCACCTCGGCCTCCGCATCGCCGCCAGACTCAGCGCCGTGAGCAGCTTCATCACTCTGTGCTGCGTCGCCGCGCAGCACATAGCCCGCGCCGCCACCTACAAGGGCAATGATCGCGGCCCCGCCGATCAGGGCCAGCATTTTTCGGTCAATCGTCATGATCAGTTCTCCTCGCGCGCATAGGCGCGATTGAGCGCGGCAATCGCGCGGGCCCGGTCAAGCCGGGCTTCAATGATGGAACGGCGCGCCGTCGTCAGCGCGCCCTGGACGTCGAGCAATTCAAGCAGCGAGAAGCGCCCGGCATTGTAGCCGACCTGCCCCAGCCTCACTGCCTCCTCGGCTTGGGCAAGGCCAGGCCCCTCAAGTGCGGCCAAGCGCGTCTCGGCAGCTTCGACCAGCATTTGTGCCTGCGCCCTGTCTCGCCGCGCCTCGGCTCGCACACGCTCTGCCTGATATTCGGCTGCGGTCTCGTCCGCTCGCGCCGCCTCGATCCCGCCGCGATTGCGGTCACGGATCGGAATTGGCAGCGATAGGCCAGCAACAAACGCGGTATCGCGCCCGTCATTGAAACGCCGCAGACCGCCGCTGACCGTGACATCAGGAACAGCGGCCGACTGCGCCAGCGTCACCTGCGCTGCAGCCACGCGGCGTTCCGCCTCGGCAAGCCGCTCGTTGATGCCGATGAAGGCAGGATCGTTGGTTGTTCGTCGGGGCTGCGGCGAACCGGCTGCGACCGTCAGATCTGGATCATCTGACCCAACCAGCACTGCGAGGTTCCGCCGTGCGGCAAGCATGAGACTGAATGTTTCAACCTCGGCGGCACGGGCCTCGGCAAGCGCCGCTTGGGCACGCAATTGCCTTAGCGGCGGATCGCGGCCCGCTTCGACCAGAATGCGCGCGGTGTTGGCAAGCGATGACGCTTGCGCAGCATTGTCGCGCGCCAGCGTTGCCTGATCCGTCGCCGCTGCCAGCTCGGCAAAGGCCAGTTCAACGTCGCGAACCAGATCAATGCGCTCGCGCAGCAGGGCCAGGGCCACCACGTCACGCTCGCTTGCCGCAACGGACCGCCGGGCGCTTCGCTGACCCCCGATCTCGAGCTGCTGGCTAAGCGCCAGCGTTGTTTGTGTGCTGTCCAAGCCGCGGAAGGGACCGCTTCCGGCGAAATCCTCGACCTCGAGGCTGACCTGCGGATTGGGACCAACATTGGCCTGACGTGCGCGCGCTTCGGCAGCGTCGACACGCGCCGCAGCTGCAGCAAGGCGCGGTTGGCTTGCAATGGCACGCTCGATCGCAGTCTCGAGCGTTATGGGTTCGGCCAAGGCCGGAAAGGCAGTGGCCAGCGCCGCAGCCATAAGGGCGGCGCGCAAGGATATGGGCATGAAAGACTCCTGAACTTGGCATGCGTTCAGCGCGCGAACCCACAGGTCCGTGCGCCGTTACGGTGCAAGTTCAGGCAGAAGGTGGCTGAAGCGGCGGGGCTTGCGCCAAAGAGCTCAGGATGGCGCTGTCTTGTGGCCGCATCGCGACACGGGCCAGCGACAGGCTTTCGACCATGACCGGCGCGCCGGCATTAAGACCCACGCTGCAATGGTGATGAACCACGGCGTGGCAGGGAGAATTTTCATCGTCGGGAGCATGGTCGCGATGCGCTGCTTCGGCATGGCCGCTTACGTCTGACGAAGCAATGACAGCACTAAAAGGCAAGGCATCATGCGCCATCGACGGCGATTCTACGCCGCCGAATGCCAGTCCAACCGCCAGCCAAAACAGAAGAAGCACGCGCGCCATCATGGCCGCACTAGCTTGAAAGGGTTAATCAAGCAATCTGACAGCTGCGATGTCACGAAATCAGTTCCTGCTGGCGCAACGCTTCCGCCAGATCGGCAGGTATTGGCATCGGCGCAAACGCGCTCACATTAGATCGCCCGGAATTACCCACCGGCAACCGGCCCGTCAGCGAACCCAGCGGAGCCAGCAAAATCCGGATGACTTGGCCCAGCATTTCGCTCCAATCGCGCCGTCGGATCGCAAACCCCAGCATGGCGCCATGACTGGCGAGATGTGGGCCAAGATAGGGCTGCGAAACGATATGAACCCGCTCCAGATGGTGCCACGCACGATCATCGTCGCCGGCTTCTAACGCTAACCGGTATGCCGCCATTTCGGCCGCGATCACCCACCGCGCAGCAAAGCTATTGGCAAGCCCCCGCCAGCGCCGCTGCCGGTGCCAATAGAAGATCTGCGCGAAGGCCCAGATGAACGGGGTCAGGGCTCCGGCCGAAACTTCGACCTCGTCGATGTAACGCGTCCCGCCGTCCTTGTCCGGCGCGACCGTAATCCAATGATCCCACTTCGAGATGAGGGCACTATAGCCGTCATCACGCAGTCGCTTGGGCCATTGGGTGCCCTTAGGTTCATGCAGCGAGCTCACGATCCACTGGGTCCCGAAGGGGATCATGCCGAACAGCCGGAGCTCAACCTGGTAGCGCCCGCCGGGCTGAAAGCTCTCGAACGCCGCGTCATCGACCGGGATAAAATGCACCAGCGGCCAAGCGATATGCTGCAACAGGCGCGCAGTCTGCACCTCGGCCCAGACAGTTTCCGGCTTGAGCGCGATACGTGTCGATCGGGAAACCTTCATGTCGTAACGCTCCGCAATTCAAGCCGCGCCTGCTGGACGATCTGAATGCCGCCGCTGATCCCGAGCAGCGCCAGGAGCGCAGCAACAATAAGGTCGGGCCAGGCTGTCCCGGTGCCGAACACGCCGAGCGCAGCAGCCATCACGGCAATATTGCCGATCGCGTCATTGCGTGAGCAGATCCAGACCGAACGCATGTTCGCGTCACCCGTCCGAAAGCGGTAGAGCATGATGGCGACGCCAGCATTGGCTGCGAGCGCGAGCGCGCCGATGATCCCCATCAGTTCAGGTTTGGGTGCAGCTCCGCCCAATGCCGCCAACACCGCTGTGATCATGACCCAACCGCTCAGGCCGATAAGAGTAAGCCCCTTGGCAAGGGCAGCCCGTGCCCGCCACGCCAGCGCCATCCCGGCAACCAGCAGGCTGATCGCGTAATTGGCAGCATCACCCAGAAAATCGAGTGCGTCCGCCTGCAGCGCACGGCTGTCAGCAGCGGCACCTGCCGCCATCTCGACAGCGAACATGCCGGCGTTGACGCCGAGCGCGATCCACAAAGCCCTGCGCCAGCGCGGGTCATTCAGCGTTGCCGTCGTTCCGCACGCGGCCTTGCAGCAATCATCAGCCATCATCTTGCCTTCTCGACAAATCCCGAGTCGGCACTCTATCTACACCCTGTAGCAACTACAGGGTCAAGCCCGAAGGAGTGGCAATGAAGATTGGCGAGCTCGCGAGCGCCACGGCGACCAAGGTCGAGACGGTGCGCTATTATGAAAAGATCGGGCTGTTGCCGCCACCCGCACGGACAAGTGCCAATTACCGTGCCTATGGCCATGATCATCTGGCTCGCCTGTCGTTCATCCGCCGCGCCCGCGATCTCGGTTTCACGCTCGAAGCCGTGCGCGAGCTGCTCACGCTATCGGATGACAAGGCCCAATCCTGCGATGCAGTTGATGGTATCGCGCGCGTCCACCTCACCGAAATCGACCGCAAGGTTGCCGATCTGACAGCGCTGCGCGTCGAGCTTGATCGGATCATCGGTTCCTGCCGTCACGGGACGGTGGCCGACTGCAAGATCATCGAGACCCTGGCCCCGCGCACTGTGCCCGCGAAGTGATGGACGATCGCTCCACCGACAACGCTGCTTCGGCCTCGCGTTCATGCATGCGGCAGGCGGCGTTGACGATACTGCGACACGAAGCGATGGTCTGGACAGGCCCGCGACCTCCACGGATCAATTCATGACCATGCCGACCCTGCAAACCGGACTAATTTATGCCTTCGCCGCACTGGCAGAAATCGCCGGTTGCTTCTCGTTTTGGGCATGGCTGCGGCTCGGCAAATCTCCCTGGTGGGTTGCGCCGGGCATGGTTTCGCTTGCGATCTTCGCATGGCTGCTGACGCTGGTCGATACGCCCGCCGCAGGCCGCGCGTTTGCAGCCTATGGCGGCGTTTATATCGCAGCATCACTGATTTGGCTTTGGAGTGTCGAAGGCGCGCGACCCGACCGCTGGGATGTCATTGGCGCTGCAATTTGTCTCGCCGGAGCAGGGTTGATCCTGATGGGACCGGGACGATCAGCCTCATGAGGTTCATTCGCAAGTCGCCATTACGGCCTTAGCATATTGGACTAGCACTCAGTAATTCGGTGATTTTTTTGTCCCACAACTCCAATGCCTTCTGCTTCTCTGCGTCATATTTGTACCGGTTATAGATGCCAGCTACCCCTGCCCGCGTTCCGCTGATGTGATTGAGCACGGCTTCGGTTACCTCAATCGGAATGCCAAGTGCCTGAAGGTTGGTTGCTCCCGTCCTGCGGATATCATGGAAACGCCACTCGGGGATCACGATCGGGGTCATTTCCACATTCAGATGGCCAAAGCGCTCTGCGATGATGCGCAACATATGCTCGTCAAGGGTACGCTTGGCCTTGGAGAAGCCCGATACCGGGGTCTTGCCTGTGGTAGTGAAAACCAGGCCTGACCGCTTTGGGCTCATAGCCCGCAACTGTTCGACCGCGAGCGGCGATAGCGGCACAACATGGGCTTCGTCATTCTTGGTGCGCTCAGGCGGGAGGGTCCAGGTCTTGGCCTCGAGGTCGATCTCGCTCCAATCCATCTCGGCGACCTCCTGCCGACGCTGCATCGTCAGGATCAGCAGCCGCACATAGGGTCCCCATGGCCAACCGACATGCTCGCAGGCATTCCACAGGCAGACGATTTCTTCGTGGCCTAGGACCCGCCGCCGCGATGCAACAGCCTTGGGAGCCTTCATGCCTGCCAGCGGCGAGACCTCGATGTCCTCGCGGTCGACCGCCCAGTTGAACAGTTTGCGCAGCAACGAATGGACTGCCTTCCGCTGGCCAGGCCGGTCGGCATAGTCGTCCATCAGCTTGACCATGTCGCTCCGTTTCAGTGCCGACAGAGGCCGCTTACCCCACCGCGGCTTGGCAATGTTCTCCAAGATCCGCATGGCTTCTGGCCAGGTGTCGGGCCAGTTCGCTTGCAGGTACAGGTCGACGAACAGGTCACAGTAGGCCGAGAAGTTGAGCGCCTTCTCGCGGCGCTTCAATTCGCGTTGCTGTTCGACCGGGTCGATGCCCTGCCGGACCAGCATGAGCAGGCGCTCGGCCTCGCGCCGTGCCGTCTGCGTCGTCCACGGGCTGCCATGGATACCGATGGTCTTGCGCCGCGCTGAGCCACCCTCGATCCGGTACTGCAGCACATAGCTCTTGACGCCGCGCGGTGTGACCCGCAATCCAAAGCCTCTGAGGCCGGTGTCCCAAGTGTAAACATCGCCCGACGCGCTGGGCTTGGCAGCCTCGATTGTTCGCAAGGTGATCGACTGACTGGGCATGGTTTTCACGCTCCCACGTAATCGCCACGTAATCATTTGCGGGAAAGCCGTGGCGTAGGTTAAGGTAATCCACGGCAGAATTAATCCAACCGTTTCAAGCCTTTGAGCGTAGTTTGGCGTAGCATGGAGTGTGATTGGAAAGGCCCCGGAAGGCCCCTCTTAATCAGCGGGTCCTTGGTTCGAGCCCAAGTGCGTCCACCATCCTTTATATCGCGATAGAATAGCGCCGGGTGGCTTCACCCTCCTGATGGCGATCCTGCGTCTTGCGTGGCCGGGATCTCGATCGGGGTTGCAGCGCAAACGGTGCGCAGCGCCTGTTTCAAACCTTCTTCGATCGTGGGGTGATAGAACGGCATCGTCAGAACCTGCGTCGCGGTCATCTCGTTCTGGATAGCCCACGCCAACAGGTGTCCGAGATGCTCACCTGCCGGTGCGACAAGATCGGCACCAATCAGCACACCATCGGGCGCTGCGGCATAAAGCGTCACTGCCCCTTCAGCCCGCGCCTCAACCCGGGCGCGCCCTTGATCGGAATAGTCCGAACAGCCGCTGACTGCGCCATCCGCTTCAGACTCGCCAATGCTGACGACTGGCGGATCGGTAAATGTGATGGTGAAAGGGACATGCCGATCGGTCTTGACCTCCGCCGGATAAGCCGCCGCATTTCGGCCGGCAATCGCGCCATCATGCGATGCCTCGTGCAGCAGCGGCAAATCATTGGCCACATCGCCTGCAAGGAATATCGGACTGTCGCCGCATCGCATGGTGGCACGGTCGTGACAGGGCACGCCATCACTGTCCAAGGCGACCTGGGCGTTTTCTATTGCAATCCCGTCCAGCACCGGCGGACGGCCTACTGCGACGATCACATAATCGAACATGGCTTCGCCCACTGATTTCCCCTCCCAGCGCAGGCACACCTCATCGCCGCGGCGTTCAGGGGTCACATCCACCCCCAGATGGACTTCCAGTTCATCACTGATAATGGCTTCCAAGGCATCGTGAACCCGCGGGCAGCGCACCTTGGCCATCGTTTCGGACTTGTCGAACAACGCGACGGCAACACCCAGACCGGCAAAGGCTTGTGCCATTTCCAGGCCAATGGCCCCTGCCCCCACCACAGCCAATCGGCGAGGCAACGTTGCCAGTTCGAATATGGTCCGGTTGGTCAGGGCCCGATCGCCGAGTTTGGCGAAGGCATCGGGCATTGCCGGACGCGAGCCTGTGGCGATTACAATTGTCTTTGCAGTGATTGAGCGCCCGTCGTCCAGATCAAGCGTACAACGGCCGGAAAATTTGGCGCGCGCCTCAATGCGGATTCCATCAGGTATTTCGCGGATGGATTTGCGTGTGAGAGCTGCGAAACGATCACGTTCGTCTTGGACCCGCTGCATCACGCTCTCACCATCAACACTGACATCGCCGACGTTGACACCAAAGACTTGCGCGCGATCAACCGAACGCCGGGCCTTTGCCGCGGCGATAAGCAGCTTTGATGGCATGCAGCCTACGTTGGCGCAGGTGGTTCCATCAAAATTCGGATCGATCAGCAGCGTTTTCGCGCCATTGGCGCGGGCGGCGCGTTCAGCCGCCAGACCAGCGGTGCCTGCACCGATGATGGCCACATCACACAATAGTTCGATGGGCGCGCTCATACAGGCGTTACCACGTGAAAAGCGATGATCGTCGCTGCGTTTGAGGTGCAATCAATCATGAAACTCTCCAAAGCCAGGCAAATCACGGCCTAAATTCACCCATATGTGTCACGGTGTGCCGACAGTGTGTCCTGTACATCGTCAAGTGCGGACAGGATTTCCGTCTCCCAGCCTCCTTCAGGCAAGGTGCGTACCGCAGAATGAGCGGCGCAAACGACCGGGGTTCCAGTCCAATCGCTTGCAATCTTTCGCGCCCACCGCACGTAATCGTCTGCAGCGCCGGGTCGTTCCTGAAGTGCCTTTTTCAGCATGGGATGAAACCGCAAGCGCGGTTCCGGAAGGACGGCCTTCAAAATTTCCGGGGGCATCAGCACGTTTATCGTATCATCGACGTGAACGATCCCGCTGGAACGGTGGCGAACAATCACTGATGATACGTGTACGCTGTCATCGGAACTGACGAAATCGACCCCGTCAGGGATGGTGAATTCGAGTGCATCGGCAAATTGATTCTGGGTCTCGGCGTCTTCAATGGCATCGGCGTCCCATCCAAGATCAGAAACCTCTTCCCGGTGCCGCCGGGTGCCGATCATGCGGGCGTTGGGCAGCGCCGATCGCAGCGCTTTGCAATGAATGGTATGAAACGGATGGACATTTATGATCGCGTCGACCGCGTTTCCGTTGTCCGTCAGCGACAAGAGATGCGCCAGATCATCCTCGTCAAGATCGTAGGAATCAAGCACGATAAAACGGCCATTAGGCCGCCGAACCAGCGACATCTGCGTGCCGATATCAATAACCTTCGCAACCTTGAAGGAAC
The DNA here is from genome assembly GCF_042466465.1 of Erythrobacter sp. R86502. Classification (NCBI taxonomy): domain Bacteria; kingdom Pseudomonadati; phylum Pseudomonadota; class Alphaproteobacteria; order Sphingomonadales; family Erythrobacteraceae; genus Erythrobacter; species Erythrobacter sp. R86502. The sequence goes on from NZ_JAXHCJ010000001.1 coordinate 1,058,172, forward strand.
CGCGAAAATTCCAAAAATGATCATGCAGCTGTTTCACGTCGACTCCTATGGGTGCGTTCGTGGGGGTTCTGCTGATCTAAGACTACTGGCATACCAATGTTCCATTGAACCGGCTTAGCGCGGTGCACCGCCCACCGCCTGATAAAGGCCCACCATCGTCGTCAATTCATCAGCGCGGGTCTGTACAAGCGACAGCTCGACCCCCAGCAAGGCACGCTGCGCATCGATCTGTTCGATATAAGGGGTATAGCCTGCGCGGTAACGATTGATCGCGTGGCGCAGGGCATCGGACACAGCCGTTCGCTGCGCTTCGAGCGACCGTTCCTGCGCGGACAAATTGGCTAGCGTCACCATGCGGTCTTCAGTCTCGCGCAAGGCGTTGAGAAGAGCCGCGCGATAGGCCCAAGCGGCCTGATCGCGCTGTGCCGTTGCTGCATCAAGTTGCGCGCTCAGACGGCCTCCCTGAAAGATCGGGGCGAGAATGCTGCCGCCCAGCGACCATACTGCGATCGGATCGGCCAGAAGGTCTGAAATCGCCACGCCTGCGCTGACGCCCAGATTGATCGAGGGCAGAAACTGCGCCCGTGCAACCCGCATTTGCGCATCAGCGGCGGCCACACGATATTCGGCCGCAGCAATGTCAGGCCTGCGTCGAAGCAATTCCGAAGGCAGGACATCAGGCGGTGGTGGCAGCGTGATGTCGGTCAGCGCACCTCCGCGCGCGATCGCTCCGGGCGCATCGCCAACCAACGCCGAAAGCGCGTTTTCCTGACGCGCGATCTGGGTCTTCAATTGCGGAACCAGCTGAATGGTTGCTTCGTATTCAGCCTCCGCCTGCCGCAGTTCCAGTTGCGAGGTGTAACCAACCTCCGCGCGGTCCCGCGCAAATTTCAGCGCTTGCCGTCTCGCCTCGACAGTGCGTTCCAGAACCGACATGCGCGCATCCAGCGCAAGCAGCGTGATGTAACCTGTCGCAGTGGCGGCTGCTACCGAAAGGCTTGCCGCCTCCGCGCTGGCCGATGCCGCCGCTACCGCCGCTTGTGCGGCCGCTACGCGCGATGCGTTCTTGCCAAACAGATCGATCTCATAAGCGGCCTGAAATGAAGGCTGCACTGCGATCAGGTCGAGCGGCTGACCGAACGGCGACACTTCGCGCCGTTCGCCGCCTTCCACGCCTGCACCGAACGTTGGCAGAAGAAACGCACGGGATGCACGTTCTGTTGCGCGGGCTTCTTCGATGCGGGCGGCGGCGATCAGAATATCGGGATTGCTGGCACGCGCTTTCGCAACCAGCGCAGACAATCGCGTATTGCCAAAACCTTCCCACCACGTAGACTCAACAGGTGCAGTTACCCCCAAATCGGTGCGCCATGCGACGGGCGGCGGGGCTTCTGTCGCTACAGGCGCATCTCTGATCATGGGCGCGCAGCCCGCAAGTCCCAGCGATAGGCCGAGCACAAGAAACGAAACGCCGCGCATCCCGGTCATTTGCCGGTATGCACGGTTGCGATGACGGACATTCCGGGCCCCAGCCGTTTGGCTGCCGTTTGGCCGCGATCAAGCACAATGCGAACCGCGATGCGTTGCGGCACCTTGACGAAATTGCCTGCGCCCGTGTCCGGTTTGACGATGCTGAATTCGCTGCTCGCCGCCGGGGCGATGCTTTCGACCCGCCCCGACAGGAATAAGCCCCCTAAAGCGTCAATTTCAAGCGTTGCACGCTGGCCTTTCGCCATACCTTCGGTTTGCGATTCCTTGAAATTGGCCACGACCCACAATTCGTCGGGCACGATATACATCAGCTGCGTCCCGGCACTGACAAGCTGGCCTTCACGCGCCAGAACTTCACTGAGACGGCCGGAACGCGGCGCACGAATTTCAGTTCGCGATAGTTCAAACTGGGCAAGTTCGCGCGATGCTTCGGCGCCTGCAACCTGCGCTTCAAGCGCGCCGCGACCGACAGTTACCGAACGAACGTTCTCTTCCGCGATGGCGCGCTGGGCCTGCGCCTGACGAACCTGCGCCTGGGCTTGCTGCAATGCGGCCCGCGCCTGATCGCGTTCGCGCAGGGACACCGACCCTTCATCAACCAGTTCGGCAATGCGGTTCATGTCAGCCCGCGCCTTCTGATAACCAGCCTGCGCGCTGGCAACAGAGGCGTCCTGCAATTCCATTTGTGCCTGTGCCGATCGCAGGCTTTGTACGCTGTTGGCAAGGTTGGCGCGCTGTGCTGCCGTGTTTGCCTCACCTTGCTGCACCTTACCGCGGAAGGGTGTGTCATCGATGCGCGCTAGCAAATCTCCCTTTGTGACCCTTTGAAAATCTGTCACGGTAACATCGACCAGATAACCCGCGACCTGCGGACTGACGATTGTGGTGCGGCCGCGAACATAGGCGTTGTTGGTCGTCTGATCTCCGCTTCCGAACGGGGGCAACCCCCATGCATAAAGCGCAGCGAGCACGCCGATCGCGATTAACGCAGCCGCCGCAATCACCCGGTTTCGCGAAACGTCGGGCGACCATCCCTTTTCTACGGCAGGCCCGGCTTCGGCGGGCTTATTCGTGACCGTATCGGCAATGGGTTGTTCGGAAGATGTCATTTCTGCGTCCTTGCGCGCATGTCTTCAAGAAAGGCCAATTCTTTTGCCAAAGGATTGCGCCCCCGGATCCGGTTCATCACCCAGGGCACGAACAACAACGCGAACGTGAGCGCTGACAGCGATGCGATCAGAAAGAACACATCGTTGAAGGCAAGGACCGCCGCTTCTCGTCCAATCCTCTGCGATATGTCCGCGGCGGTGATTTGCTGAATCACTGCTGCATCCTGCTGCAGGGGGACCGTCCGCGCTGCGGCATTGCTGACCGCCTGCGACAGCTGCGCGTTGCCCAAGGCCAAGGTGCTGGCGGCATCGATCAGATGGGTCTTCAATCGCACGGTGTGAAACGCCGACAAGAGCGAGATCCCCGCCAGCCCTCCCACCGACTGCGACAGCGAAAAAACAGCGATGAAACTGATCACAAAATTCTGACCCGCCGCCAGCGCCCGCAGCATCCCTTCCATCAAAACCGGTCCCATCGCAAACACCGCGGCAAAGGCAATGGCTGCTTGGGAAATGTACAGATCTTCGGGACGGGTCAGGATGCCGGTACGTGTGTCGGCATAGGCAGCTACACCGATCACAAACACCGCAAACAGCACGGGCCGGGTCAGATCTTTCGGGTCGAGCCGGATGATCGAAAGGATCATCCCGGCCAGTGTCGCACCTGTCAGTATCCAGAAATAGCTCGTCAGCTGTTCGTTTCCATAACCCAGCGCCGCAAACATGCCGGTGGCACCAAACCCCTGTTCGGCGACGAGAATGCGTACCGTCGCACCGATCGCCGCGATCCCCAGAACGGCACGGCTCGACAGCCAGCTGAGATCGAGCATGGGAGCCTTGCGGTTTGCCTCGATCAACAGACACCCACCCAACCCGACAATTGCCAAGGCGGCAGCATACCCGAGCCACGGCGCATCCCACCACTGGATTCGGCCCTGAATGAGAAACGCACACAACGCACCAACGCCAATCATGAACAACGCGATGCTCGGAATATCCAACGGCTCAAAAGTCTGTTTGCGCACCCCGGGGGGCAGGCGCAGCAGGTAGACCATCCCCAAACCCAGCAAGGACAGGCCAAACTGAAACACGAAAATGCGGTCCATGTCGCCATCGATCACCAGCACTGGAGACAACGCCCGCGCCATGGGAAACGCCACTTGCGTGAGCCCCAGCGACAGCACCAACCCTGCAATCCGTACCGCAGGCGGAAGACCTTGCATGAGATAATAAATGGCAAGCGCCGAAAGACCGCTGGCAGCGATGCCCGCCACAGCACGCGCCGCCATCTCGCCATAATAGCCCGGCCCGATCAATTGCACAAAATTGGCTGCGACAAGCCCGGCCATGGCCCATCGCACAAACAGCTGGATCCCGAATTCCTGCCGGACACGAAACAGCAGCATGCTCATCGTCGCATAGGTGGCGTAGAAGGCAACTGTCAGCCAACCCGCCTCTACCGGGGTCAGCGCGAATTCGGCCTGCAATGCGGGCGTGTTTGCCAGCAGAAAGCCGTTTTGCGCGCCGCCGACCAGGCCGATGAATGTACCGATGAGAAAGTACCCAGCGCGCCGAGCGGGCGGATGATCGGGATTAGCCGGAGAGCCGGGAAGGATCGGCATTTCATGCGGCTTAAATTCATAACCGCTCGCGTCGTCAAAAAGAACCGCGCGCGAGTTTACAGCCCCTTTGTCCGATGGATTGTTGAAACCGGAGCTGTCGGACCTTTGCGACATTCAGATCCCCTTGCACACAATCCTACAGATGGCCCTAGTTCAAGAGTGATCTGATGGTCGGGCCCTTATCTTAAGCCGCAAATTTGCACCAGCGAAGACTGGAAGTGGGTTTTAAATTAATACTGGTACTAACGGCATTGCGCTCACATCGAAATGTGATATTCCGCCGCCATGAACACATCGATCATCACACGCATTCGCGATCTTGTCACATCAGGAACAATGACCCGTGCTGGGCTTGCGAGGGCTGCGGGCCTTCATGCCAATACCTTGCGCGATTGCACTGATGACAGCTGGAACCCGACAGCTGAGACGTTAAACAAGCTTGAGACCTTCCTTGATGCCAATGCCGACAAGCCCGTGCTTGCCACGATCGAAGAAATTATTGACGAAGCACGCAATGGCCGGATGTATATTCTGGTTGATGATGAGGACCGCGAAAACGAAGGCGATCTTATCATTCCGGCACAGATGGCCACGCCGCAGGCGGTAAATTTCATGGCCACACACGGACGTGGCTTGATCTGTCTTGCTTTGACGAAGGATCGTGTCGACCACCTTGGGCTTCAGCCGATGAGCCGCAACAACAAGGAATCGATGCAGACCGCCTTCACCATTTCGATCGAGGCAAAAGAAGGCGTTACTACCGGCATTTCGGCGGCTGATCGCGCCCGCACGATTTCAGTGGCCATCGATGCCGCCAAGGGTGCTGATGACTTGGTGACACCGGGGCACGTGTTCCCGCTAATGGCCCGCGATGGCGGCACGTTGGTGCGCGCTGGCCATACCGAGGCGGCAGTCGATATTTCCCGACTGGCGGGCCTCAACCCGTCGGGCGTGATTTGCGAGATCATGAATGACGATGGGACCATGGCCCGCCTTGATGATCTTGTGAAGTTTGCGCGGCGCCATGATCTCAAGATCGGCACGATCCGCGACCTGATCGCCTATCGGATGCGCAACGACCATCTGGTCGAACGGCTGGCCGAACGTGCGTTCACCTCCGACTACGGCGGCCAATGGCGGATGATCACCTATCGCGACCGGGTTGCGAGCAGCGAAGCCTATGTTCTGCAAAAAGGGCACATCATCCCGGGTGAGCCCACCCTTGCCCGCGTTCATCCAATTTCGGTATTTGACGATGTGCTGGGCGCACCAGGTCATCGCAAGCGCACCTTGCAGCGCGCCATGGAAGCGATTGGTCACCATGGATCGGGCGTAATCGTGATCCTGACAGGGCGCGTTGGTACGGGCGAATGGCGCGCTGACGAAGAAATGCGCAACATCGGCATCGGCTCACAGATACTCGTCGATCTGGGTGTTTCCGACATGGTCCTGCTTTCCAACAGCCGTCCCGATCTGGTCGCACTCGAAGGCTATGGCCTGACCATTACCGATTTCCACCCCATTCCGGAGTAACAGTCATGGCTGATATCCTTATCGTCGAAGCGCGCTTCTACGCCCATCTGAACGACATGCTGATCGCGGGCGCGCGCACCGCGCTGGAAGCTGAAGGCCACAAGGTCGAGGTGCTGACAGTTCCCGGTGCGCTGGAAATCCCCGGTGCGATCGCGCTGGCAACCGAAGCCGATCGTTATGATGGCTTTGTTGCGATCGGAGTGGTGATCCGCGGCGAAACCTATCATTTCGAAATCGTTGCGGGCGAAAGCGCGCGGGCGATCATGGCGCTGACGATGGACGGGATTGCAATTGGCAACGGTATCCTGACCGTCGAAAATGAAGATCAGGCTCTGGTTCGCGCTGATCCGGCGCAGAAGAACAAGGGCGGCGAAGCAGCCAAGGCCGCGCTCGCGCTGATGGAACTTCAGGATCGGTTTGCAGGTTAAGTCGCGTCCGTCATCCTGTCCCGCTTCGGGATGGCGGCCCGACTACGTACTTTCCCTCTGTAGATTTGCATAAGGCTTTAACGCGATACCCTACCAGCTTCTGCTGTCGCAACTGGGTCGGGTGCGATAGGAGAATAGATCAACCCAAAATGGATTTTACAGTGGAAAACCTCTCCCCGACCGCCCCGCGAGTTGTTGGCCTAGATGACATACTTGCAACGCTAGAACAGCAACTGACAAACCTGGATCGTATGGGCGCGCACATCGCCGCCGCCCACGTCGATGCCGCCATTCAACAAATGCGGCGTGATATCACCCATCGCTGACTGCCTTGTCACTAACATGGTTTATTACGGGAAAATAAGAACATGCGTACTTTCCCGTAAAGCCATTTCGGCTTGGTTGACGTATCAACATACTCTTGAATGCACACGGTTTAATATCGGCGAACATTCCTGAAGGCGGTTGCATGAGCGAAAATTCACGCGAGTCTACACTTGATCGTAATAACTTGGACCTGTTACTGCCCATGTCTCCCTTTCATCCGTTCGCTGACGAATTGATGGAGATTGCGGTACGCTTGCGTGATGCGGCCGATGGCAGATCGTCGATGCGAGAGACCCGCATCGCACCCCCGCCTGCTTCGGGCCGCTGCCGGCTTACCATGGCGCGTCGGACCTATGCGTTGCGTCGTAAGCGCGAAGCACTGTTCGGCAAACCCGACCTGTTCGGCGAACCTGCCTGGGATATCATGCTCGATCTGTACATCGCTCAAAGCGAAGGCAAGTTAGTGTCCGTTTCCAGCGCATGCATCGGCTCTGCCGCACCTGCAACCACCGGCCTTCGGTGGCTGACCGTACTTGCCGAAGAGGGGTTGATCGTGCGCGAAAAGGATGCAGATGATCACCGCCGCGTGCTGGTCAGGCTGTCGCCCGAAGGCCGCGCGGCGATGGATCGGTTTTTCGACGCGGTCGAGTGTGGTTAGCCACGCGCTCCGAAACAATCGGCGCCCGCATACATCGCGCTGTCGCCAAGCTCTTCCTCGATGCGGATAAGCTGATTGTACTTCGCAAGACGGTCTGACCGGGCAAGCGAGCCAGTCTTGATCTGACCGCAGTTGGTAGCGACGGCCAGGTCAGCGATGGTTGCATCTTCAGTCTCACCCGAACGGTGGCTCATTACGCACGTATATCCAGCCCGATGAGCCATATCGACCGCGGCCAACGTTTCGGTCAGGGTTCCGATCTGGTTGACCTTGACCAGCAACGAATTGGCAAGACCACGCGCGATCCCATCCTTCAGGCGCGCAGGGTTGGTCACGAAGAGATCGTCACCTACCAGCTGCACGCTATCACCCAGCTTGGCCGTCAGCGCGGCCCACCCTTCGAAATCATCTTCGCTCATACCATCTTCGATCGAGCGTATCGGATAATCGGCAGCCAGCTTTGCAAGGTAATCAGCCATCTCTTGCGGCGACAGGCTGAGCCCCTCACCCGAAATTTCATATTTACCGCCGCGGAAAAATTCTGTCGCCGCGCAGTCGAGGGCGAGCACGATATCTTCGCCAGGCTTGAATCCGGCCTTGGATACGCTTTCCATGACGAAATCGAGCGCGGCGCGCGTGCTTGCAAGATTGGGCGCAAACCCGCCTTCGTCGCCGACGCTGGTCGACAGGCCCTTCTGTGCCAACCCCTTTTTCAGGGTATGGAACACCTCCGCACCCCAGCGCACAGCTTCCGCGATGCTGTCAGCTCCTATGGGCATGATCATGAATTCCTGAATATCAATCGGGTTGTCCGCGTGCTCGCCGCCGTTGATGATGTTCATCATGGGCACGGGCAACATATGCGCCGAAACACCACCGAGATAGGAATACAGCGGCAGTCCGCGGGCGTTGGCTGCAGCCTTGGCAACAGCAAGGCTGGTGCCAAGGATGGCATTTGCGCCAAGGCGTGCCTTGTTCGCACTGCCATCAAGCGCCATCAACGCCAGATCGATATCACGCTGATCTTCCGCATCGAAATGGTCGGTGAGCAGTTCGCGGATTTCGGTGTTTACGGCATCGACCGCCTTCAGCACGCCCTTGCCAAGATATCGCGCCGCATCCCCATCACGCAATTCCACCGCTTCATGCGCGCCGGTTGATGCACCAGATGGCACGGCCGCACGGCCGAAACTGCCATCGTCGAGCAACACATCGACTTCGACGGTCGGGTTGCCGCGACTGTCGAGAATTTCGCGTCCATGAATGTCGATGATGGCGGTCATGATTGGCTCCCGCAGGAAAGTGTTGTAAAGAGACAAGACACCTCCCCCGCGAGGAATCTCGTCGCGTGAGGTGCTCCGCTGGCCCTATGCTGTGGAACATTCCGGTGCAAGCGCACTTCAACTCGATGTTCAAACACAACAAGAATGGAAGCATGACAATGGTAGACACAACCCCCACCGGTTCAACCGCTCCCAAGACGCGCACGACCCCGGCAACCCCGGTAACGGGCGGGGCTGCCGCCACCGGAACGCTGACTCCGACCAGTTCGCTTGACAGCGGCCTGACCGACACAAGCGCTGACGCGTCGGGCATGAATCCTTCAAGCACATCCGCACCCGTCGCCGAAGCGAAGAATCGTTTCAATGCGGCACTTGAAGAGGCAAAGGCTGGCGCCGCCGCTTTGCGCACTGAAGCGGAAAACCGTTTTACGGCAGTCAGCGGGCAGGCCAAGGGCAAAGGCAACGATCTTGTCGCAGACGCCAAATCTTACGGCGATCAGGCCAAGGTCAAGGCAGGCGATCTGGCCGTTGAAGGCAAAAAGGCTGCGAGCGATGCAATCGCGTCGCTTGGTAAGGTCGTTGGCGACACGGCCACACAGATCGACGAAAAGCTGGGTGAGCAGTACGGTGACTATGCCCGCAAGGCATCGCGCACGTTGCAGGAAACCTCGGCAAAGCTTGAATCCAAAAGCGTTGACGAGCTGAGCGAAGATGCCCGCGAGATGGTTCGCAAGAGCCCAGGCGTGGCTGTCGGCATTGCAGCCGTTGTCGGCTTTTTCCTCGCACGCATGCTTGGCGGGAACCGGAACTGATTCGTAGGTAGGGGCCACGCACATGTATGATACGCAGCCCTCGACACTCGGCACGTCGGATCACGATTTGAATGATCCGACGTTGCCGCCGACCGATGATTTTTCGGATGAAGATAACAGCAGCGCGTTCTCATCTCTGCGTGCAGACGTCGGTGCGCTGACAGAAGACGCTCGCACCTACGCCGAGGCGGAATTTGCGTTTCAAAAGACGCGCGCCGTTATGGCGGGCAAGAAGTCGGGTCGGGTGATCGGACTTTTGGTGCTTGCTTTGGTGTTGTTGCACATCGCCTTGATTGCTCTTGCGGTCGGTGTGGTGATCGCTCTGGCACCTTACATCACAATTTGGGGCGCGATCGCAGTTGTCGTGGGCGCCATGCTCATCGGCGTCGCTGTTCTTGTCATGATGGCACAGCGCGAAGGTAAGGTAGTGTCGGCGATGTTTGTATCAGGAGAGGCGGCATGACCGGCCTTCCATCGCGTTTCATTGAAGATCTGCGGCTGCGCAACGCGGCACGGGCTGTTCTTACCGATGACATCGACCGTCTTCGCGAGACCTTGGGCGAAGATGGCATCGCAAGCCGCGTCTCTTCGGGCTTTGGATCCACGATTAGCGAGCGTGTCCGTACCGGTGCGCGTGACGTTCTGTCGCAAGCCAAAACACAGGCAGGCGATCACAAGACCGTACTAGCCGTCCTGATTGGCGCTATCATGCTCTGGTTTGGCCGTGGCCCCATCCTCGACTGGATGGATGACACCGACGTGGATCAGCACAAAGACGACAACCATTCCGATGCCGCGCCCGATGCTGCGGCTACACAAGGAGATTACGTATGACCACCACGATACCAGAAGCCAACACCGACAGTCGCGATGCGCTTCGTGCAAGGATCGAGTCTTCCGAACGCCGAAACGCCGAACGTACCTTGGCTGATCAGGCGCGCGATGCCGCGACCTCTGCAGCCGACTACACTCGTGCCAATCCTCTGACAGTGATTGGCGGCGCGCTTGCAACTGGTCTGGTAATCGGACTCCTGACCCGCCCCGGCCGCCGCGTGGCCGGCAGAGCGTTCCACAATGCAAGCGATGCGATCTCCAACGCGGGGAACACCGTCAAGAATGCTGCAACCGGCAGCCGTTCCGGTTTCGGCCGGTCGTTCGGTGACACTGTACTGGCCTACGCCACGACAATGATCGACGAGGTCATGGACGCGGCTCGCACCGGTCAGGATCGCGTCAGCGACCTTGGTGATACCGCGGCCACGCAGGCCAAGCGTTTTGGTTCCAACGCTTCGTACGCAGCTGAATCCGCCAAGGACAGCACCCGCTCGCTGGCTCGCAACACACAGACCGCAGCAGCCGATGCCTTTCGTGATCTGAAGCGCAAGACCAATTGGTAATCTGGAGGTTTGGGGTCGTGGTTGGGCTTGCCCTTGGCGCTACACGCGCTAAGGGGTCGCCCAACCTTCCTCCCCAAGGGTACCTTATATGGCAGAAACCACCCCTACCCAACGTTTGCACCTTGTAATGGGTGGCCGCGTCAAAGATCCTCGTGCCATCGAATTCCAGGATCCGGAAAGCATTCACGTCGTAGGCGTGTTCAGCTCTTACGAATTTGCTGTCGATGCTTGGCGCGCACAGGCGCACCGCACGGTAGACGATGCAGAAATGAAATATGTCGTTGTAAATATTCAAAAGCTGTTGACCCCGGAAGATTGATTTGCGCCGATGGTCGCGATCCGACCGTACCGGCCGGATGACGCGGCTGCGCTCTCCGTCCTCACCCTCGCAGCGATCCGCACCACTGCGCTGCAGGCCTATTCACCCGCGCAGGTCACGGCTTGGGCGGATCACCATTCGGTGGAGCGACTGACAAGCGGCTCGGCCAAGGGCGATGTGATCCTTGTCGCAGCCGATGCGGGCGATCGACCGGTCGCCTATGTCGTTCTCGAGGTGGGGGGACACCTCGACATGCTGTACTGCCACCCAGACCACACGAGACAGGGTCTCGGCCTCAGGCTGCTGGCCGAGGCGGAAACCGCAGCGCGGGCTCAGGGTGCCACCCGGCTGTTCACCGAAGCGAGCGAACTGGCCCGCCCCGTGTTCGCGCGGGCCGGATATGTCCTGCGCAACCGCCGCGATTTTACGATACCGTCGAGTGGCGGCGAGGTGGCGATCCACAATTATGCGATGGAAAAGCGGCTCGGCTGAAGCGCCGAGACCATCGCGACGTCTTAGATAAATTCAATCTTCTCGACGCTGTAGAACTTTTCGCCCGAGGGCACGGTCACCTCGATATCGTCGCCGACCTGCTTTCCAATCAAAGCGCGGGCAAGCGGCGAAGTGTAGGAAATCCGACCCTTGGTCGCATCGGCTTCAGTCTGCCCTACGATCTGGTAACGGATCGGTTTGTCGTCTTCATCGAGCAACGTCACTGTTGCGCCAAAAACGATCTTGTCACCTGAAAGCGTCGTGGGATCGATGATCTGCGCACGGCTGACCATGCCCTCGATATCGCCAATCATGGCTTCGACCTGGCCCTGACGCTCCTTGGCGGCATGGTATTCGGCATTTTCCGAAAGATCGCCGTGCGCACGGGCTTCTTCGATAGCCTCGACGATTTTTGGGCGTTCCTCACGCAGCATCTTGAGGTCGGCCGTCAACCGTTCGTACCCCTCGGCCAGCATCGGCACCTTGTCCATCGTCGCCATTTCGTTGTTCTTTCTGTTTGTTATGTCGGCATTCCCCACATCACCAACAAAAGCGATACCGACCGTTCAATCCTCACGGCGCAAATCACTGTCGGTCTGTAGGGGAAAACCTTAGTTACATTTCATAATAGTCCTGCATCGAGCGGACTTCAAGCTGGTCAGGCCGGATCGTTGCAATCGACAGCGCGGCCGCGACCGATCCGGCGGCCGTTGTGTAATAGGGAACCTTGTTGGCAAGCGCTGCCTGACGGATCGATTTGGAGTCCATCAACGACTGCCAGCCTTCAGTGGTGTTGAAGATCAGCGCGATATCGCCATCAATAATTCTGTCGACGATATGGGGCTGCCCTTCGGCCACCTTGTTCACCCGTTCCACGTCCAATCCGCGTTCCGCAAGATAGGATTGCGTTCCGCCCGTAGCCACGATGCGGAAACCATGCTCGATCAGTTGGCGCACCCCGGCCACGATAACTGCTTTGTCGGTGTTCTTGACCGATACAAACACGGTTCCCGATTGTGGAGGCACCATCCCTGCGCCGATCTGCGATTTAAGAAAAGCGGCCTCGAAACCCGCATCGATCCCCATCACTTCACCTGTCGACTTCATCTCGGGGCTAAGCACGGGGTCTGCGCCCGGGAAGCGCGCCCACGGGAACACCGCTTCCTTGACCGCCATATAAGGAAGATCACGCTTGAACGGGGGGAAGGCTGCCAGTTTCTCTCCAGCCATCACCCGCGCGGCGATTTTTGCGACGGGCTGGCCGATTGCCTTCGCAACGAAGGGCACAGTCCGGCTGGCGCGCGGGTTCACCTCGATCAGAAAAACCTCGCCATCCTTGACGGCAAACTGGATGTTCATCAGGCCAACCACGCCCAGCGCCTGGGCTAGCAGCTCGGCCTGTCGTTCCATTTCAGCAATGATTTCTGGCGGAAGCGAATAGGGCGGCAAGGTACAGGCGCTATCGCCGGAGTGGACACCGGCTTCCTCGATGTGCTGCATCACGCCAGCAATCCGCACTTCTTCGCCGTCGCAAAGCGCATCGACATCGCATTCGATCGCATCGCGCAGATATTGATCGATAAGAACCGGGCTGTCCCCTGACACGTTCACTGCGGTCGCAATGTAGTTGTCAAGCTGCGCCTCGCTGTCGACGATCTCCATCGCCCGTCCGCCGAGCACGTAGGACGGGCGCAGCAAAACCGGATACCCGATGCGTGCAGCGACTGCGGCGGCTTCGTCACGGCTGCGCGCGATGCCGTTGTCGGGCTGCTTCAGCTTCAGCTTGCTCACCAGCTTGGCAAAGCGTTCGCGGTCTTCGGCCAAATCGATCGCATCGGGCGATGTCCCGAGGATGGGAATGCCAGCATCCTCCAGCGCCTGCGCCAGCTTGAGCGGAGTCTGCCCGCCGAATTGCACAATGACCCCGACCAATTCGCCAGATCGCTGTTCAACTGCAAGAATTTCGAGCACGTCTTCGGCCGTCAGCGGCTCGAAATACAGACGGTCCGATGTGTCGTAATCGGTGGAGACGGTTTCCGGATTGCAGTTGACCATGATGGTCTCGAAGCCCTGCTCGGCCAGCGCAAAGCATGCGTGGACACAGCAGTAATCGAATTCGATCCCCTGCCCGATCCGGTTCGGACCCCCGCCGAGGATCACCACCTTGCGGCGGTCGGATGGCATGGCTTCGCACTCCGGCTCGCCAAAGCTGGGCGCTTCGTAGGTCGAATACATGTACGGCGTGATCGCCTCGAATTCGGCAGCGCAGCTGTCGATCCGTTTGAATACAGGCACGACGCCAAGTTTGTGGCGCAGCGCGCGCACTTCGTCGGCGCTGGTTGCGCCGGCCATGGCGACAAGGGCATCGTGCAGCAGGCCCGAACGCTTGGCCTGGGTTTCGCCCATCCCGCCTGCGACGCCCACCGAACGCACGGCCAATCTGGCCAATCTGCGGTCGGAAAAGCCCATTGCCTTCAACCGCCGGAGTCCGACAGCGTTTTGCGGAAGACCATTCTTCTGCACTTCGGTTTCAGCGGCGATGATCGTTTCAATCTGCCGCAGGAACCACGGATCGTAAAAAGTGACAGCGGCGATGTCCTCAACGCTCAGTCCTTCACGAAACGCCTGTCCGACCTTGAGCAGCCGGTCCGGTGTCCGGCGCGACAGCGCGGCAGTGATGACATCACGGGGCTGGCCTTCGAGCTCGTGGAACCGATTGAATCCATCGAGTCCGGTTTCGAGGCCACGAAGCGCCTTCTGCATCGATTCGGCGAAACTGCGGCCGATCGCCATGACTTCGCCCACGCTCTTCATCGCGGTCGAAAGATCGTCTGCAGCGCCCTTGAACTTCTCGAAGGCGAAACGCGGGATCTTGGTGACGACGTAGTCGATGGTTGGCTCGAAGCTCGCTGGCGTCGCGCCGGTGATTTCGTTGGTCAGCTCGTCGAGCGTGTAGCCGATGGCGAGCTTGGCGGCGACACGAGCGATCGGGAAGCCGGTCGCCTTCGATGCCAGCGCGGAACTACGCGACACGCGCGGGTTCATCTCGATGACAATCAGGCGGCCATCCTTGGGATTCACCGCGAACTGGACGTTGGAACCGCCCGTCTCCACCCCGATCTCGCGCAGACACGCGATGCTCGCGTTGCGCATGATCTGGTATTCCTTGTCGGTCAGCGTCAACGCCGGGGCGACGGTGATGCTGTCGCCGGTGTGTACGCCCATCGGATCGACGTTTTCGATGGCGCAGATGATGATCGCGTTATCCTTGCGGTCGCGCACCACCTCCATCTCGAACTCTTTCCACCCGAGCAGCGATTCCTCGATCAGGACTTCGGTGGTGGGCGAGGCGTCGAGGCCTTCGCGCACGATCTGGTCGAACTCGGCCTTGTTATAGGCGATCCCGCCGCCCGTGCCGCCAAGCGTGAAGCTGGGACGGATGATCGAGGGCAGCCCGGTGCGTTCAAGGATCACGCGCGCTTCTTCCAGCGTGTTGGCCACGCCGCTGCGGGCGCTTTCGAGGCCGATAGAAGTCATCGCATCGCGGAACCGCTGGCGGTTTTCAGCCTTGTCGATCGCGTCGGCCTTCGCCCCGATCATCTCGACCCCGTATTTCGCCAGCGTGCCATCCGCATCGAGCGCCAGCGCGCAGTTCAGCGCGGTCTGCCCACCCATCGTCGGCAGCAGCGCATCAGGCCGTTCCTTGGCGATGATCTTGGCAACGATATCGGGCGTGATCGGCTCAATATAGGTGGCGTCGGCAAATTCCGGATCGGTCATAATCGTCGCCGGGTTGGAATTGACGAGGATGACGCGGTAGCCTTCCTCCTTCAACGCCTTGATCGCCTGCGTGCCAGAATAATCAAATTCGCAGGCCTGCCCGATAATGATCGGGCCAGCGCCGATGACGAGGATGGAGGAAATATCGGTTCTTTTGGGCATCAGGAATCCCTGTCGGCAAAGGCGAAGGTGAATTTGGTGTAACGGTTCACAAACGGCAGCACATCCGGCTTGGACGCGCCGTTTCCGAAGATGAAGGTGCAGTTCCGGCGGATGTCGATCAGACGATCCCCGTCACGCGCCATTATGTAGCTTAGCACATAGTAGGAGCGGGGACTGTTGCGACGGCCGATGACATCCAGCTGTCTGGTGCGGTCGTCACCCGACGACAGTCGTTCGGCGTCTACAAAGCCTTCGTCCTTGCGCGCATCGGCAATTGCGGCGTGGCGCGCGGCGGGGTCAAAAGCAGCATCATCAAACGGGCCTTCGGTCGCCGCGATCCGGCAATCCATCCGGCCTGCGACAGGATAGCGGGTGTCCTCGTCGTGCAATACAGGGCGCCAGAAGGTCAGTACCGGCAGCCCGGTGGCGGACGAAGCATCCAGCGTCACAGCACCATCGCCCTGAAAGGCCACGCCCTCCGCGATCTCCGCACCGGGCCATTCGGCGAGCGGTGGCGGAGTCATCGCTGCGTTTTGCGCGGCAAGTGTAGTTGCCGCCGCCATCACAGGAAAGGCGAGCAGTTTATGCAGCGTCAAAGCCCCCCGACAAACTTTTCGAACAGATAGAAGCTGTCCTGCGGGCCCGGCGATGCTTCCGGATGATACTGCACTGCAAAGGCTCGCTTGCCCTTGATCGCAATCCCGCAATTCGTCCCGTCAAACAGCGAGACATGGGTCTGCTCGACATTGTCCGGCAAAGTCGCGGCATCCACCGCAAAACCGTGGTTCATCGAAGTGATCTCGACTAGCCCCGAGGTTGCCCCCCAACCCTCGCCGACGCGCTGCACCGGATGGTTTGCGCCGCGATGGCCCTGGTGCATCTTGATCGTCTTTGCACCTGCGGCCAGCGCCAGAAGTTGATGCCCCAGACAAATCCCGAAGATCGGCATATCGGCGTCAAGCAGCGCCTCGATAACCGGCACCGCATATTCCCCCGTGGCCGCCGGATCGCCCGGACCGTTGCTCAGGAACACGCCGTCGGGCTTCAGCGCCATCACCTCGTCGAAGCTGGTTTTGGCTGGCACCACTGTCACTCGCGCCCCGGCCTTCACCAGATTGCGGAAGATGTTGTCCTTCGAGCCATAGTCGATCGCCACCACGTGTGGCTTGGCATCGAAGGGCGCACGGCCATAGCCCTTGCCCAGGATCCAATATCCGCCCTCCCAGCCTTCGTGCTTGTCGCGGGTAACGCGGATGGCAAGATCCATACCTTCAAGCCCGGGCCATTCCTGCGCGCGGCGCACAAGCGCAGGAATGTCAAAAATGCCATCGGCCGCATGAGCGATAACCGCGTTCGGTGCCCCGGTCTGACGAATGTGCCGTGTCAGTGCGCGGGTATCGACTCCGGAAAGGCCGATCTTTCCGTTGCGCACCATCCATTCGGCAAATCGTTCGACTGAACGGAAATTGGAAGGCTCGGTCACATCTTCGCGAACGATGCACCCAACCGCGCCTTCCACCTTGCTTTCGACATCATCACCATTGGCGCCCACGTTGCCGATATGGGGAAAGGTAAAGGTCACAATCTGCGCTGCGTAAGAAGGATCGGTCATCACCTCCTGATAACCGGTCATTGCGGTGTTAAAGCACACTTCTCCAACGCTGGCGCCCACAGCGCCAAAGCCGCGGCCCCAGATCACGGTGCCATCAGCCAATACGAGACAGCCGGTCGCGTCAGAAGGTTGCGCGCGGAGAGATGCGGGGTCGGCCATGGGGCGCTCCGTTCGGGTGTAATGCCAGCGATGTTGCTAAGTTTCGTGCGCTAGGCGCGTCGTTCGCTTGCGTCAACCTAGGCGTGTGGCCCTATTTGCGTTAGGGGCGCGCGCGACAGTCCAATCCACAGGAAACTCCCAATGATCCGTGATGAAATCAAGGCCGCCACAATCACCGCGATGAAGGCCGGCGAGAAAGACCGTACCGCCGCGCTTCGGCAGATCAGCGCCAAGATCAAGGACCGCGACATCGAAGAACGCACATCCACCAAGGCGATTCCCGATGACGAGCTTGTGGTCAGTGTATTGCAGAAGATGGCCAAGCAGCGGCGCGAATCAATCGAAATGTACGATGCTGGCGGCCGCGAGGAACTGGCCGCAGTGGAGCGCGCCGAACTGGCGGTAATTGAAGAATTCCTGCCGCAAATGCTGAGCGAGGCCGATACCGTCGCTGCAATCGAGGCGATCAAGGCAGAAACGGGCGCGTCGAGCATGAAGGACATGGGCACCGTCATGGCCGAACTGAAGGCACGCCACGGCGCTGTACTCGATGGAAAGTTGGCAAGCATGCTGGTGAAGGCGGCGCTTTCCTGATTGCAAGGTCGCGCTTGAATGCTGTTGCGTTCGGGCGCACCTAATCTGCCATGGCCATCACCCCGCAATGGAAAGACGAGCTGCGTGCACGGATCACGCTGTCGGCGCTCGTCCAGCGCAGCGTCAAGCTGACGCGTGCAGGCCGGGAATGGAAGGGTTGCTGCCCGTTCCATGAAGAAAAGACACCCAGCTTCTACGTCAACGACCAGAAGCAGTTCTACCATTGCTTTGGGTGCGGCGCGCATGGGGATGCGATCAGTTGGATGGTCGATCACGCAGGCCTTCAGTTCATGGACGCGGTCAAGGAGCTAGCGGCCAGCGCGGGGATGGATGTTCCTGCTCCTGATCCTGCGATGGCCAAACGCGCCGAACAGCGTGCCAGCCTGATCGACGTCACCGAAGCTTCGCAGAGTTTTTTCGCTGACAGTCTTGCAGGACCACAGGGCGGAGCGGCGCGGGCGTATTTGGAACGGCGCGGCTTCAGTGCGGCGATTTGCCGCGAATTCGGATTTGGGTGGGCCACGGATGATCGCCAGGCCCTGCCGCGCGCCTTGGTACAATTCGAAGAAAATATGCTCGAAGGCGCGGGGATGCGCGCCGCCAATGAGCAAGGCGAACGCTACGATCGGTTCCGCGGCCGCATTATGCTGCCCATTCAGGATGCCCGCGGCAGGGTGATCGCGTTCGGTGGACGGATTCTCGACAAACGGGAAGGCGTGGCGAAGTATCTGAATTCGCCGGACACCGATCTCTTCGACAAGGGCCGTACGCTTTACAACTTGCACCGCGCCGCACCTGCTGCTCGCCAGAGCGGTCGGGTGGTGGTGGTTGAAGGCTATATGGACGTGATCGCGCTCGCCAATGCGGGCATCGCGGATGCGGTCGCTCCGCTGGGCACCGCGCTTACCGAGATGCAGCTAGAACTGTTGTGGCGCATGGTGGAGGTGCCCGTTCTATGCTTCGATGGCGATGCTGCGGGTCAGCGCGCTGCGATGCGCGCGATTGTCCGGGCGTTGCCACTGCTGGCCCCGATGCGCTCGCTCAGCATTGTGCGGCTACCTGCAGGCCTGGATCCGGATGACCTTATCAAGTCGCAAGGCAAGGGTGCGATCGAACAGTTGCTGGCCCAACCGGCAAGCCTGATCGAAACGCTCTGGACAGTGGAGCGCGATGCCCAACCTCTCGACACACCGGAAGCCAAGGCGGGTTTGAAGGCGCGATTGATGGCGCATGTCGAAACCATCGCCGATCCTGACATCAAAAGCCTGTATCGCCGGGAGATCGGTGATCGTTTTTCCGCATTTGCCTATCCGCCGCGCGAATCGCGGGCGCCTGCCCGCCCCTCCTTTCAGCCAGGCCAAGCGTCCAAACGGTTGCCCTGGAGAGGTGGACCTTCGCTTCCGCAAGGCCTGTCTGACGGCGCGCGTGCTCAGCTTTCAAACACCATGGGAGGCGGCCAGCGACAGAGCCTGTTACGCGCGGTTCTGGTCGGACTTGCGCGGTTTCCGCAGCAGATCGCGCGGCACGCCGAAGCCCTGTCCAGCCTTACCCGGCTTGATCGCGAAGCAGCCCCGCTTATCGAATCGCTCTTCGAACTTGCAGAAACGCTTGATTCGCAGCCGCCAACCGCCATATGCAACCCGCAAGGTCATCCTGCCCCGCCGGCAGATATACGTTACGCCTTTCTCGATGAAGGCAATGATCCCGGCGCTGCGTGTGAGGAATTGGCTGAAGCTGTGTCGCTGCTGGTTGAAAGACCAGCGCTGGAGGCTGCGCTTGCGGCCACCATTGCTCGTTTCGAGAGCGATCCTGAAGGATCGTTCGCGGAGCAGACTCGCCTGCGTGCACAGCTGTTGGCAGTTGAAGACAGGCTGAAGGCTTTCGGTCGCCGCAAAGCAGGCGCGGTGGCCTTGGGTGATGATACCGTCTGACGGGCGGTAATGGGATTAATTGGCGACCGCGCATGTCATGCAGGTCGCCCGGCAACGGATTGATTGTAAAAATATGGCCGAGAAGGAAGACGCTCCGCTGATCGATCTTAATGAGGCTTCGATCAAGAAGCTGATCAGCAAGGCGAAAAAGCGCGGCTATGTCACCTATGATGAGCTGAACGAGGCGCTGCCCTCCGGCGAGATGAGCCCTGATCAGATTGAGGACATTCAGACGGCTCTTTCCGAAATGGGCGTCCAGATCGTCGAGAGCGACGAAGAGGCCGAGTCTGAAGGCGAAGATAACGAAGCCGAGGAAGTCGTCGCCGATGATGACGATGACGATGATGATGACAGCGAAAAGAAGGGCCCTGCAAAAGACGCCCGTGCTGGCAATCGCAAACTCGTAACCGGCGAACGTACCGATGATCCGGTGCGCATGTATTTGCGCGAAATGGGCGCGGTCGAACTGCTCAGCCGTGAAGGCGAAATCGCCATTGCCAAACGGATCGAAGCTGGCCGCGACATGATGATCATGGGCCTGTGCGAAAGCCCGATTACATTCCACGCGATCATTCAGTGGTCCGAAGCTCTCAACAACGGCGACATGCAGCTGCGCGAGATCCTTGATCTCGACGCAATGCTTTCTAAGGAACCGCCCGCCGACAAGATGGCCGAAGGCGCCGAGGACGACGACGACGACGGCGAAATTTCGGAAGCCACCGCTGGCCCGACCATCCGCGAAGATGACGAAGTCGAAGAAGAAGCCAGCGATGACGACGATGACGAGGACGGCGAAGGCCGCCCCAAGCGCGAAGAGGAAGAGGAGGAGGACAACACCCTCTCCCTCGCCCAGATGGAAGCAGCGCTAAAGCCCGAAGCCCTTGAGCGGTTCGCGCGCATTACGACGCTGTTCAACGCCTTCGAAAAACTGCAGGGTGAGCGGGTTGATACTTTGGCGATGGGGAACGATTTCCCGGCCGCCAAAGAGAAGAA
Organism: Erythrobacter sp. R86502; assembly: GCF_042466465.1. Classification (NCBI taxonomy): domain Bacteria; kingdom Pseudomonadati; phylum Pseudomonadota; class Alphaproteobacteria; order Sphingomonadales; family Erythrobacteraceae; genus Erythrobacter; species Erythrobacter sp. R86502. The sequence goes on from NZ_JAXHCJ010000001.1 coordinate 1,078,874, forward strand.
ATACGAACAACTGCGCGAAGATCTCACCGCTGAAGTCGAAAGCGTTCAGTTCCATGCGACCAAGATCGAATTTCTGGTCGACAACCTCTATGCCTTCAATCGCCGCCTGACCACGCTGGGCGGCCAAATGCTGCGTCTGGCCGAACGTCACAAGGTCAAGCGCGTCGATTTCCTCAATGCCTATATCGGCAACGAAATGGACGACGCCTGGATCAAGGAAAAGGCGAAGAAAGACAAGAAGTGGGCCGCCTTCGCCGAGCGCGAGGAAGACGCGATCGAACGTATCCGTTCCGAAATCGCTGATATTGCCGCGCAGACCGGCATGAGCCTCCCCGAATTCCGCCGCATCGTTAACATGGTGCAGAAGGGTGAGCGCGAGGCGCGCATCGCCAAAAAGGAAATGGTCGAGGCGAACCTGCGGCTGGTGATCTCGATCGCCAAGAAATACACTAACCGGGGCCTGCAATTCCTTGATCTTATTCAGGAAGGCAACATCGGCCTGATGAAGGCGGTCGACAAGTTTGAATACCGCCGCGGTTACAAGTTCAGCACTTACGCGACGTGGTGGATCCGGCAGGCGATCACCCGCTCGATTGCCGATCAGGCCCGCACCATCCGCATTCCGGTTCACATGATCGAGACGATCAACAAGCTGGTGCGCACAAGCCGCCAGTTCCTGCACGAGGAAGGCCGCGAGCCGACGCCGGAGGAAATGGCGCAGCGCCTTTCCATGCCCTTGGAGAAGGTGCGCAAGGTGATGAAGATCGCCAAGGAGCCGATCTCCCTTGAAACGCCGATCGGCGACGAGGAAGACAGCCACTTGGGCGATTTCATCGAGGACAAGAACGCGATCATCCCCGTGGACGCCGCGATTCAGGCGAATCTCAAGGAAACCGTCACCCGCGTGCTGGCCTCGCTGACGCCGCGTGAGGAGCGCGTGCTGCGGATGCGCTTCGGCATCGGGATGAATACCGATCACACGCTCGAAGAGGTGGGCCAGCAGTTCTCGGTGACCCGCGAACGCATCCGGCAGATCGAAGCCAAGGCGCTGCGCAAGCTCAAGCACCCAAGTCGGTCGCGCAAGATGCGCAGCTTCCTCGACCAGTAGTACGAGAAAGGCCCCGCTTCGGCGGGGTTTTTCTTGCAAGGCGAGCTTAGTCTTTCTTGGCCGGCAGGGAATCGCGCTTGGTCGATGCCATTTCCTCCAAATCTTTCTCACTCATCGAATTGACCATCTCCTTCGATGCGCCCTTGAGGTCTTTCTTCGGCGTTTCGCCGCGCTTTGCGGACAGTGCCGCACCTGCGGCTTTCTGCTGCGCCTTCGACTTGGCTTTCATAGCGAAATCTCCTGATTGTCGGTCAGCTGCAATCTAGATACGTTGGCGCCCTATCTTGACTCCAATTTTTGGCAATCCGCCAGTCGAAAAGACGCACCCTGGGGGTGGAGAATCTCGCCTCTAACGCCTATAGGCCTGCCATGCGCATCGCCATCGCCTCCGATCACGCAGCCGTCGAGCTGAAGTCCGAACTAGCCGAATGGCTCGTCGAAGAAGGCCACGAGGTCGCCGATCTCGGGCCGGAACCGGGGCAGAGCGTCGATTACCCCGATTACGGCTACCGCCTCGCGGAAATTCTGGCTGAAGGCACTGCCGAATTCGGCGTTGCCCTGTGCGGCAGTGGCATCGGTATCTCGATTGGCGTCAACCGCCATCCGCAGGTACGCTGTGCTCTTGTATCCGAGCCGCTCTCGGCCGCCCTCGCGCGTGAACATAATGATGCCAATTGCATCGCAATGGGCGCGCGTCTCGTAGGGATCGAGATGGCCAAATCTTGCGTTGCCACCTTCCTTGATACCGAATTCGCCGATGCCGGCGATCCGGCCGGGCGTCACCAGCGCCGTGTCGGCAAGCTTGGCAAACCACCGTTTCAGCCTGATCACATCGAGACCCATCAATGAGCACAGCCCCGATTGATTTCGCCGCCCGTTCAGTCGCTGCCCCGATGGATGGCTTCTGGAACGACGACCTAGCGCACGCCGATCCGGAGATTGCAGCGGCCGTAGCAAAAGAACTTGGCCGCCAGCGCGACAAGATCGAACTGATCGCGTCCGAAAACATCGCAAGCCGTGCCGTGCTGGAAGCGGCCGGAAGCGTGTTCACTAACAAGTATGCCGAAGGTTATCCGGGCAAGCGCTACTACGGCGGCTGTGACTACGCAGACGTGGTGGAAACGCTAGCAATTGATCGCGCCAAGCAATTGTTCGGCTGTAATTTTGCCAATGTGCAGCCCAACAGCGGCTCGCAGATGAACCAGGCCGTGTTCCTCGCGCTGCTCAACCCGGGCGACACCTTCATGGGGCTCGATCTGAATTCGGGCGGGCACCTCACCCACGGTTCGCCCGTCAACATGAGCGGCAAGTGGTTCAATGTCGTGTCGTATGGCGTCAGCCGCGAGACCGAGACCATCGACATGGAAGAAGTCGCCACCAAGGCGCGGGAAAACAAGCCGAAGATCATTATCTGCGGCGGCACCGCCTATTCGCGCACCTGGGATTTCCCCGCCTTCCGCGCGATTGCGGACGAAGTCGGTGCGGTGTTGCTGTGCGACATGAGCCACATTTCCGGTCTTGTCGCCGGCGGCGCGCACCCCTCGCCCTTCCCGCATTGCGACATAGTCACCTCGACCACTCACAAGAGCCTGCGCGGGCCCCGCTCGGGCATCATCCTGTGGAATGACGAGAAGTACACTAAGCCGCTCAACATGGCGGTGTTCCCGGGTCTTCAGGGCGGCCCGCTGATGCACATCGTCGCAGCAAAGGCTGTAGCCTTCAAGGAGGCGCTCGATCCGAGCTTCAGCGACTATGCCCACCGCATCGTCGAAAACGCCCGCGCGCTGGCCGCGAGCCTTGAGGAAAACGGGCTGCGCATCGTCAGTGGTGGCACCGACAACCATTCGATGCTGGTGGATCTCACTGCGAAAGACGTGACCGGCAGGGATGCCGAGAAGGGCCTCGATAGGGCCTTCCTAACTTGCAACAAAAACGGCATTCCCTACGACACCCGCTCGCCTTTCGTCACCAGCGGCATTCGCCTTGGCACGCCGGCCGGCACCACCCGCGGCTTTGGCCCGGAAGAGTTCCGCACGATTGGCAGACTTATCGCCGAAGTGGTTGAAGGCCTGTCGAAAAACGGTCCTGATGGCGATGCGCAGGTTGAAGAAAGCGTACGTCAGCGCGTAAGCAAGATGTGTGCCGCTTTCCCCGTCTATCCAGGTATGTAAGGAACCACGTCGATGAACCAGCAAGACCCGCGTCCGGGGCCCGATTGGGTCGAAGGTGTGAAGACAGAAGTGTCAGGCATGGCCCGCGAAGGGATGAACCATCCTTCCACGAAGCCTGTCCTGACAGGCGCAGCGATCGGCGCAGCAGCGGGCCTCTTGCTTCCGGTGCTTTCCATACCGGTCGGCCTTATCGCTGGTGCGGGGTTTGCGCTGTATCAGAGGGTCAAGAAGTAACTACCTGAATGCGTTGCCCCTTTTGTGCCCATGATGACAGTCAAGTCAAAGATAGCCGCCCGACTGAGGACAACGCCTCGATCCGGCGACGCCGTCAGTGTTCGTCCTGCGGCGCGCGCTTCACCACGTTCGAGCGCGTGCAACTGCGCGAGGTCGTGGTGGTCAAATCGGGTAACAACGGCGAAGCGATGCGGCGGGAGCCATTTGATCGGTCAAAGCTTGAGCATTCGGTTGCACTGGCCACCCGCAAACGCGGGATCGATCAGGAACGGATCGATCAGCTAATCTCGGGCATTCAGCGCCAGGTGGAAACATCGGGCGAGGCTGAAGTCGCGTCGTCGCATATCGGCGAATTGGTGATGGAAGGTCTGCGACAGATCGATTCGGTCGCCTACATCCGATTTGCCAGTGTCTACCGCGATTTTTCCGAAGCCCGCGACTTCGAAGAATTTGCCAGCACCGTTCAGCAAGCCGCGAAAGATTAAGGCAAACATGGCCGAACTCAATAAGCCGGTTATCGTGCTAGTGCGCCCACAGTTGGGCGAAAACATCGGTAAGGCGGCACGGGCCATGCTCAATTTCGGTTTGACAGAGCTTAGACTTGTCAGCCCGCGTGATGGATGGCCCAACCCCTCGGCAGGCCCTGCTGCGGCTGGCGCCGACATTGTGCTTGAACGGGCAAAGGTATTCGCCAGCACCGCCGAAGCCGTTGCCGATTGCCAGCATGTTCATGCGACGACGGTGCGAAAGCGCGGAGTGACCAAGCCTGTTATCGGTGCGGATGACGCGGGCCGGTTGGTCCATACCGTTGCCGGTCGCCATGCCATCATCTTCGGGCCTGAGCGGTCGGGGCTCGAAACCGAAGATGTTGCACTTGCACGCAATATCCTCACGATTCCCATCAACCCGGAATTTGCCTCGCTCAATTTGGCACAAGCGGTAATTTTGGTGGCTTACGAATGGGCGCGCATGGGCCGCGCTTTGGCAGGGGCGGATGCCGTGTTGGTGCAGCCCACGTTGGAAGAGACGCTTCCCCCCGCTCCGCAGGAGGAGCTGGAAGGCCTGATTGCCCACATCGAGACGATACTTGAACCGCGGGACTACTTCCTCCCCGAAGGCCGAGCCGAAGCGACGCGAAGGACGCTCCGCGGGGTCTTGACGAAGCCGGGCTGGAATCATCTGGAAGTGCGAACTTTGCGCGGCGTCCTCACCACGCTGAATCGTAAGATCCGCGACTGATTGTTCAGCAGCGGTTGTCACTGGCTTGACCTTTACGGCCATGCTGCTATGCGCGCGCCTTCGCAATTGGCCCCGCACCCCGGTGAAGCGGTGGCCGCATTATGATCTGTCATGATGGTGCGATGCCGGGTTCAATGGCTGCCCAATGGGGGCGGCCCAGCAATTTGAAGGAAGACGTATGTCGAAGCGCAAAAGCGCCAAGTACAAGCTTGACCGCCGGATGGGCGAAAACATCTGGGGTCGTCCCAATTCCCCGGTGAACAAGCGGTCCTACGGCCCCGGCCAGCACGGTCAGCGTCGCAAGGGCAAGATGAGCGATTATGGCCTGCAGCTGCGCGCCAAGCAGAAGCTCAAGGGCTATTACGGTGACGTCACCGAAAAGCAGTTCAAGCGCACCTATGCCGAAGCATCGCGCATGAAGGGCGATACCAGCCAGAACCTGATCGGCCTGCTCGAACAGCGCCTGGACATGGTCGTGTACCGCGCCAAGTTCGCGCCGACGATCTTCTCGGCCCGTCAGGTCGTCAGCCACGGTCACATCTATGTGAACGGCGTGAAGTGCAACATCGCCTCGCGCCGCGTAATGGTCGGCGATGTCATCAGCCTCGGCAGCAAGGCCAAGGAAATGGCGCTCGTGATCGAAGCACAGAGCCTCGCCGAGCGTGACATTCCCGATTACGTCCAGCCCGATGGCACCGACAAAATCACCTTCACCCGCGTGCCCAAGCTCGACGAAGTCCCCTACCCGGTGACGATGGAACCGAACCTGGTGGTGGAATTCTACTCGCGCTGATCCGATTTCAGCGATCTGATACAAGAAGGGCGGCCTCGCGGGGCCGCCCTTTTTCGTTGGAGGGATGCGGAGGCGGCTGTCAGCCGCGGGTTCGATCCCATTCATTGAGTTCATAAGCGATCGAGCCTTCGACGAGGCGCTCCCACAGGTCGGCTACGACATCGGCGGGAATGCGACGCGCTTCGGCCTCGGCGACCGCGGCGGCGATCACGCTGGCCTTGCGGGCCTCATCGCGCACCACATCGCGGCTCGGTTTGATCCGGGCGGCGGCACGCATGTAACCAAAACGCGTCGACAGCAGGGCTACCAGCTCGCGATCGAGCGCGTCGACCCCGGCGCGCACCTCAGTCATGGTTTGGCAGGCTTCCGGGGCTTTGACAGCGGAATCGGACATCAATCAGGAACTTCCAAGGTAATCACGCCGGAACGTGGCGGCAAAATTGGCAAAGCGCTGCGCCGCAATGGCATCGCGCATTCCCTGCATCAAGGCTTGATAGAAGCTGAGATTATGCTCGGTCACAAGCATGGCGCCAAGCATTTCGCCGGATTTCACAAGATGATGGATATAGGCGCGGCTGTATGTCCGGCAGACGGGGCATGCGCACATTTCATCCAGCGGGCCGGTATCTTCGGCAAATCGCGCATTGCGCAGGTTGAGCGGGCCGTTCCACGTAAATGCCTGGCCGTTGCGTCCTGACCGGGTGGGCAAGACGCAATCGAACATGTCGATGCCGCGCTCCACTGCACCGACGAGATCGTCTGGCTTGCCGACTCCCATCAGATAACGAGGCCGGTCCTTGGGCAGCATGTCGGGTGCGTAATCGAGCACCCCGAACATGGCTTCTTGCCCTTCTCCGACAGCAAGTCCGCCAACGGCATAGCCATCGAACCCGATATCAGTAAGCCTGTCCGCGCTGATCCGGCGCAAATCTTCGTGCAGGGCGCCCTGCTGAATTCCGAACAAGGCCGCACGGCTTGCGTGATCGCTGCCACTGTCGAAACCATCTCGGCTTCGCTTGGCCCAGCGCATCGACAGTTCCATCGATGCGGCAATATCGTCAAAGGGCCGGTCGGCGCGGGGGCATTCATCAAACGCCATGACAATATCGGAACCCAGCAGGCGTTGGATTTCCATTGACCGTTCGGGGGAGATCATGTGCTTCGAACCATCGATATGGCTGCGAAACTCCACGCCCTGTTCCGTCAATTTGCGAAGTTCGCTCAGGCTCATCACCTGATAGCCGCCGCTGTCTGTCAAAATGGGGCGCTGCCAATTCATGAACGCGTGCAAACCGCCGAGCCGCGCCACGCGTTCTGCGCCAGGACGCAGCATCAGGTGGTAGGTATTGCCAAGGATGATATCGGCCCCCGTCGCACGGACGGCTTCGGGCTTCATCGCCTTGACCGTTGCAGCGGTTCCCACTGGCATGAAGGCCGGCGTGCGGATTTCGCCACGCTGCATCGCGATGGCGCCAGTGCGCGCCTTGCCGTCGGTCGCGTGGAGGGTGAAGGCGAAACGGGGAGGTGTCATTGGCCGTGCGCGCTAGCGGCGCGCGGGGCGCCTGTCACCCCCTAAGGCTGCCAGCCCAACACCCATTATTAAACAAAACGGGCCGCCCATCATAATGACGAGCGGCCCGCAAAACGCAAAAGTTCAAATCAGAAGATTAGAACTTAAAGCCCACGCCGACGGTTCCGCGCAGGGTGTCGAACGCGATGGTGTCAACGTTGGCACGCAGCACAACCGAGCTCACCGGAACTTCAACGCCGACGCCGACGAGATAGTCGCCGCCCACGTCGTTTACGTCGATGTCGTTGTCATCGAGGAAGTCTTCGCTGAAGCCGGTCAGGTTTTCGATGTCGAGGTCAACCCACTGGTAGCCACCGCGAGCATAAATCTTCGCGCCGCTTTCGGTGCGGAAACCAAGGCGAGCCGAAGCACCGTATTCAGCTTCGATCGGGCCGCTGCCGAACGAGGCGTTGCCTTCGATACCGGCGAACAGGTTGCTGCCGATGGGGAAGTCAGCAGCGATAAAGCCGCCGTAGATTTCTGCGCTGTCGTCGATGTTGAAATCGTCGAACTCGCCGTCGTCAGCGTCAAGGTCACCAAGGTCGATGCCGAGGTCGTGGAGACCAACGGTCGCACCGATGGTGATGTCTGCCTGGCCAGCGTCCTGCGCCTGAGCAGCGGCCGGGAGCGCAATCGCGCCCATCGCTGCCAGCGTGCTGAATGCGATCTTCTTCATTGCTGTTATCCTTCAATGGACCGGCTGCAGGGGGTGCAGCGGGTTATCGGCCATGTAGGAACGGCTTTCTTTCTGCGCAATGAACGAACGTACAGATTGGCGTTAATGTCCGACTATGGGTGCATATGATCGGACAAGGGTGCAGAATTTTCTCATAAATGTCATTCGCGGAGCCGCCAGCCCGTCCGAAAAATCAATGAGATTACAAGCACACACAAGGCGAGAAATCCGATCGTAAGTCCCAGCGATATCGCGATCGGCACATCTGCAACACCATAGAAGCTAAATCGCAGCCCGCTCACCAGAAAGGCAATCGGATTAGCCAAGGCGACCGCATCCCACGGCGCAGGTAGATCTCGAATCGAATAGAAGGTGCCGCCCAAAAATGTCAGGGGGGTGAGGATAAGCAGCGGAATGATTCCCAATTTTTCGAATGAGTCTGCCCAGATGCCGAGGATGAAACCGAACAGCGCAAAGCTTGATGTTACCAGCATGATGTAAAAGATCGCCAACAGCGGATATTTGATTTCGTAATCAACAAATAGCGTCGCAGTGCCCAAAATGATCGCAGCCAGGATCAGTCCCTTGGTGGCGGCGGCACCAACGAATCCTGCAAGCGTTTCTGCAACCCCCACCGGCGCCGAAAGCAGTTCGTAGATCGTTCCGGTGAAGCGCGGCATATAGATGCCGAAACTTGCATTGCTTGTGGTTTCGCCCAGCAGGGTCAGCATCAACAGGCCGGGGATGATGAAAGCACCATAGGGCACCCCGCCCACCGGCTCCATCCGTGCCCCTATCACTGACCCGAAAACGACAAAGTACAACGATGTCGTCAGAACGGGTGACAGGATTGATTGGAACGCGGTACGAATTGCACGGGACATTTCCCGCTGATAGATCGCATAGGCGCTACGGACATTGAAGTGCATCACTCAGCTTCCTTCTTGCCCATCAGCCCGACAAATATGTCTTCCAATGAGGAATCGTGAATGTCGATGCTGGTATAATCAATACCGGCGCGGGTCATGGTCTGGGTGAGACTGGCAATCTGCGCGCGGGCGCCGCCCTCTCCGTCCGTGCTGCTGCTACCCCCGCGATAAATTATCCGGCTTCCACGATCTGAAAGCTCGACCGGAAATGAGGCGATGTCCGGCGGGATCACGGTCATGGGCGCGGCAAGAGCAATGATAGCCTCGGTCGTACCAAGCCGCTCCATCATTGCGCGTTTTTCATCCACCATCAGGATGCGTCCGCTGCGGATGATACCGACGCGGTCCGCCATTTCCTCGGCTTCCTCGATGTAATGGGTGGTCAGGATGATGGTGACACCGCGCTGCTTCAATGCGGCGATTTGCTGCCACATATCCTTGCGCAGTTCGACATCGACCCCGGCGGTCGGTTCATCAAGAAACAGCAGTTCCGGCTCATGCGCGAGCGCTTTGGCAATAAGCACGCGGCGCTTCATTCCGCCGGACAACGCACGGATCTGCGTGTCCTTCTTGTCCCAGAGCGACAGGCTTCGGAGGATTTCTTCAAGCCGCGCAGGATCGGATGGCTTGCCGAAAAGCCCCTGCGAATAGGCAATAGCCCGCCACACCGTTTCAAACATGTCGGTGGCCAGTTCCTGCGGCACCAGCCCGATACGCGCCCGCGCCGCCCGCCAGTCGTGTGACAAATCCTGTCCAAAGGCAGTAATCGTGCCGCCCGTAGGGCGCACCAAACCGCACACCGCGCCAATCAACGTGGTCTTACCGGCACCATTCGGGCCCAGCAAAGCGAAAATTTCCCCCTTGCGAATGTCGAGATCAACATTGTCGAGCGCGCGGGTGCCGCCTTTATAGGTCTTTGTCAGGCCACGGATTGAGAGGATCGGTTCGTTCATGAAACCGAGTTACGGCAGCAACAGCGAGGAGTCACCATAGGAATAGAAGCGATAGTCATTGGCGATCGCATGGGCATAGGCCGCCATCATCCGATCACGCCCCATCAACGCGCTGACCAGCATCATGAGCGTTGATTTGGGCAGGTGAAAATTGGTCATCAGCCCATCGACGGCCCGCATTTTGTAGCCCGGTGTGATGAAGATTGCGGTGTCTGCGGCAAAAGGCTGAATTGAGCCGTTTTCATCGGCCGCACTTTCAAGCAGACGCAGCGATGTCGTGCCGACCGCGATGATCCGTCCGCCGGCTGCGCGCGCTTCATTCAATTGATCTGCTGTGGCCTGCGAAATGCGCCCGAACTCGGCGTGCATCTGGTGGTCGTCGGTGTCATCCGCCTTGACCGGAAGGAAGGTGCCCGCCCCGACATGCAGCGTCAGCATCGCGCGTCCGATACCTGCAGCATCCAGCGCATCGACAAGACGGGGCGTGAAATGCAGCGATGCGGTGGGCGCAGCGACGGCGCCTTTTTCGGCGGCGAACATAGTCTGGTAGTCTTCCAAATCCTGCGCATCGACCCCGCGCTTCGACGCGATGTACGGCGGCAAGGGCATGGTGCCTGCACGATCAAGCAGCACTTCCACCGGTTCGTCACCTTCAAACATCAATATGATCGAACCATCGACAAGACGCGCTTCCGCAATGGCCGTCACCCCGCCGCCAAAAACGATCTGGTCGCCTTCCTTGATGCGTTTGGCGTTGCGGATGAAGGCTTGCCAGCGGCGCAGATCCACGCGCTTGTGCAAGGTCGCACCGATCCGCGCTTCGCCATTTGCCCGGCGCCCTTCAAGCTGTGCGGGAATGACACGGGTGTCATTGAACACCAACACGTCGCCCCGGCGAAGCAAGCCGGGCAGATCACCAACTGTGCAATCTTCAAACGGTGCGCTGTGGCCGCGCACCACAAGCATACGCGCGGAATCACGCGGACGAACGGGACGCAGCGCAATGCGTTCAGTCGGCAAATCGAAATCGAAAAGGTCAACCTTCATGGCGGGCGGCCCTAGCCGGAACCGCCATCGCCGCAAAGCCCTTAGCCGATCGGGGCGCTCAGCATGTCAGCCGAAATTGGCGTCTCTGCCACAGGAGCAGGCGGCGCAGGCGGCGCAAGGTTATCGCTGGCAAGTGACGCCTGCACAATAAAGGTAGGCTCCGCCGGCGGCTCACCCCGATTGATCGCATCAACCGCTTCCATATTCTCAATCACACGCCCGAAATTGGTGTATTTCTTGTCCAGGCTGAAGCGCGGGTAAAAGACGATGAAAAACTGGCTGTTGGCACTGTCTTCTTCAGCAGCGCGCGCCATCGACAGTGTCCCGCGCACATGTGGCATCGGGTTGAATTCGGCCTTGAGGTCGGGAAGCTCGCTACCGCCCTGCCCGGTTGCGGTCGGATCGCCGCCTTGCGCCATGAACCCTTCGATCACACGGTGAAATACCACGCCGTTATAGAACCCGGCGCGGGTCAGCGTCTTGATGCGTTCGACATGGGCCGGGGCCCAATCCGCCTGAAGGCGCACCTTCACGCGCTGACCATTGGAGAGGTCGAGCACCCACACATTTTCCGGCTGAAACGCGGGATCGTAATTGATAGGCTCATAGGTGCGAGCCGCTACCGGTACGTCCTTATCCTCGGCAGCTTCGGCGTTTTCGCCGAAGGCCTCAGCAGGCGTATCGACCGGCTGGTTTTGAGCAAAAGCTGCCTGCGGAGCAGTAAACAGCAATACAGCGGCAAGAGTGGGCGCAAGCTTGGTGGTGATCATGGTTCCATCCGGATGTGAAAGGCCTCGTAACCGCGGTCGCCTGACACTGCAATGAATGAAGGCGCCTTACCGACAGTCACAGGCTTTAGTAATCGCCCTTAAGACCGACTTCGCGCACTCGAGCGTTCAATTCATCGCAGACCGGCGGGCTGACAAAACGGGCAATATCTCCGCCGTACAACGCGATTTCCTTGACCAGTTTCGATGCAATCGGCTGAAGCGATACGTCAGCCATCAGAAACACCGTCTCGATAGCTTCATCAAGCTGCTGGTTCATGCCCGCCATCTGATATTCGTATTCGAAATCGGCAACAGCACGCAGTCCGCGGATGATGACCTTTGCGCGCTGTTTTTGTGCAAACTTCACCAGCAGCGCATTGAAACCCACCACTTCGACATTGCCGAGACCCATATTGGCGACTTCGCGTTTGACCATGCCGAAGCGTTCTTCATTGGAAAACATCGGATTCTTTGAAGGGTTGGTCGTTACGCCGATGATGAGGTGATCCACCAGTTTGGCACCGCGCCGGATGATATCGGCGTGCCCCAGTGTAATAGGATCGAAGGTGCCGGGGTAAATCCCGATGCGGCGGGTCATGATGTTGCGCTCATGGATATGTTCTTTCCTCTGGCGATCTCAGGCGATCCGCGACGATGGCGTGATCCAGACGCTGCCCGAACCGCGCATCTTGTAGACGAACCCTTCGCCTGACCGCATTGCACTGCGCAAGCCCTTGACGAGTGGGCCGATTGTCACGTCGAGCGATGCCGAATACATCAGCATGAAATCGCCGTCGACTACGACCTCCTGTCCCGGCAGCACTGTGACCTCATCGATTTCGTGTACCGCAACGGGGCTTTCGACCGCGAAAACGCCCGTTCCGGTGATCTTGGGCTGCGCGAGGCCATTGCCCGAAAACATTCCCGACACCGATTTGTGCATATGCGTGGTGAGCGAGATATCAGCTGCGCAGGCATAGAACGCCCGGTCGTCAAGCAACAGCGCATCCTGCGGGCCATCCATCGTGGCGAGGATGAAATGCTTCCGCACCGGCTCACACCAGATGGTTCCTGACCCGGTATAGCGTGTTGCATGGGCGGATTCGCCTGTCGCCGCGGATGCCGCCGCACGGGCGAAGAAGCCCTTGTTGGCTTCATGACGAACAACATCCGCTGTAAGGTTGCCATAGGAATATTGCAGAGCGCCCGGTTCAATCAGCGCCGATGCGTTGTCGAGTACGATTTCCAGCTGATACACTTCGGTCGGTTCAGCGATGTAGTGGAACTGCCCTTCAACCCCGGTGGGAATCCCGCGCGCAACCATCTTCTTTTCGACAAAGCGGTGCACGCGCATGGTAACGCCGCCGCGGCTTTCTTCCTGAATGACCTGACGAAATGTCATTGGCTACCCCCCCTCTCTTCATCCGCGTCGACGCTTCTTAGCGATCGCGTTCGACAATGTACCGGGCCAGCGCACGCAGAACGTCAGCTTCGCTTCCATAAGACGCAAGCCGCAAGACCGCCTGATCAACCAACGCACGCGCCTGTTCGCGGGCCTTGTCCGCGCCCATGAGGGTCACGAATGTCTGCTTGCCCTGTTCATCATCCTTGCGCAGCGCCTTGCCTGCCTTCTCACTGTCGCCTTCGACATCGAGCAAATCGTCGGCGATCTGGAAGGCGAGGCCGATATCGCGGGCATAGGCGCGCAGATGTGCCCGCCCCTGCGGCGCCACCTTGCCAAGAATTGCGCCCATTTCGACACTAGCAGCCAGCAGTGCGCCGGTCTTCAGCTGCTGCAAGCGGGTGATGGTGTGCAGATCGTAGGTCACGCCTTCTTCGTCGGCGACCATGTCCATCATCTGCCCGCCAGCCATACCGTGCATCCCCGACGCCTTGCCCAGGGTAAGGATCAACTCACTGCGGGTGAAGGGATCTTCGCTGGTTTCATCATCGGCCAGGATCTCGAACGCGAGCGCATGAAGCGCATCGCCAGCCAGAACCGCGGTCGCCTCGTCATACACGTTGTGCAAGGTTGGCTTGCCGTGGCGCAGGTCATCATTGTCCATGCACGGCAGATCATCGTGGATCAACGAATAGACATGGATCGCCTCTATCGCGGCGCCCGCACGCAATGCGGCATCGCGCGACACGCCAAAAAGACTGGCTGTGCTCACCAGCAGCAAAGGGCGCACGCGCTTGCCGCCACCAATCGCGGCATAGCGCATCGCTTCGACCAGACGGGCACTGGTATCATCGGGAACCGGAAGCGCGGCATCAAACAGCGAATCAATTTCGGATTGAACGCGGCGGATTTCATCGCTCAGCACATCGTGCCTTGTGTCTGCCAGCATCGTATCAACCTTCCGTATCGAACGGCTTCGTACCTGAAGCCCGCCCATCGGCCCCCGTCACGATCCGTTCAATCCGCGCCTGCGCCGCATCAAGCCGCTGCTGGCACGCAAACCGCAAAGCCTCTCCGCGTTCATAAAGCCCAATTGATTGATCCAGCGGCACATCACCGCGTTCAAGCGCCTGCACGATCTGTTCAAGCGCCGCCAGCGCCGCTTCGAACGTCATGCCGTCGATATCATGCGCGCCGGTCTGTGTGTTGGCCTGTAAGCCGGGTTGCCTTGCGGCAAGTGGTGATGCTGTGCCCTCGTCCATGTCAGGAGCATTGACGGGGCACGCGGGCGCGGTCAAGGCTGGGCATGACGGGCCGGATCGCCCAAAACAGGATTTGCACGCAATATGCTCAAATGGATCATCGCCTATGGCGTGGCAGCGGTTGTCTTTCTGGCGATGGATGCAGTGTGGCTGCGCTGGGCGGCCAGCAATCTCTATCGTCCGGTTATCGGCGAAATCATGGCCAAGACGTTCGACGCGAAGGCAGCGGTTGCGTTTTATCTGATTTACGTTGCCGGGATGACGTGGTTCGCAATCCGGCCTGGTATAGAAAGCGGAACGGTGCAAGCCGCGGTACTCAATGGCATTCTTCTGGGCGGCCTGTGTTACGCAACCTTTGACCTCACCTCGCAAGCGGTGATGAAGGTCTGGTCGACACAGATCAGCGTGCTCGACATCCTGTGGGGCGCGTTCGTTACCGGTTCGGCGAGCGGCCTTGCCACGTTGGCTGTCCTGCGCTTCGCACCTGCGTCGACCTGAAACGCCGGCCGCAGCCATGTTCATCGGCCATTTCGCCCCCGCATTTGTCGCCGCCGCGGTCAGCCCGCAAAGGCCGCGCTTGGGCTTGATGTTCGTTGCAGCACAGCTCATCGACTGGGGATTTTTCGCACTGGCGATGCTGGGCGTTGAAAACATGCGCATCGATCCCTCGGCAAGCGTCATGGTGCCCTTCGATCTGTATGACATGCCCTACACGCACAGCCTTATCGGCACAGCGCTTTGGGCAGCGGCATTGTGCGGTGTGGTCGCCATCCATCAGCGCAACCTCAAGATCGCAATGCTGGCCGGTCTGGTGGTGCTGTCGCACTGGGTGCTCGACTGGCTGGTGCAT
This sequence comes from Erythrobacter sp. R86502, assembly GCF_042466465.1. Lineage (NCBI taxonomy): Bacteria > Pseudomonadati > Pseudomonadota > Alphaproteobacteria > Sphingomonadales > Erythrobacteraceae > Erythrobacter > Erythrobacter sp. R86502. The sequence goes on from NZ_JAXHCJ010000001.1 coordinate 1,093,878, forward strand.
GTTCCTGACCTGACATTGGATGGAACGCCGCCGAAGTTCGGGCTTGGCCTGTGGAACATGCCGTGGATTGCCATCCCGCTGGAAATCGCACTGACTTTGGGCGCCTTTGCATTCTACATGCGCCGCACGTTGGGCACGGTGGGTCAGCCTGCGGTTCTGATTGCCACGATGCTGCTGCTGCAAGCCATTAACTGGTTCGCGCCGCACCCCGAAAGCGCGGGCGTGTTCCTGTATCTGCAGGCATTGCTGGCCTTCGGGATTCTGACAGGATTGGCAACGTGGGTCGGGAAGAATCGCTGGTTCAGGAAACGCGGTGGCTTGGCCTCGTCGGGCATGTAATCTAGGGGGCTGCGCCAAGGAGTCCCGACATGACCGCCATCACCCCTGAAATCGTCGAACAGCACGGCCTTTCCCCCGAGGAATACCAGCGCGTCCTTTCCGCACTGGGCCGGGAGCCCAATCTTGTGGAACTTGGCATCTTTTCGGTGATGTGGTCGGAGCATTGCAGCTACAAGTCTTCGCGGCTGCATTTGAAGAAGCTGCCGACCGAAGCACCGTGGGTGATCTGCGGCCCGGGTGAGAACGCCGGGGTGATCGACATTGGCGATGGGCAGGCGGCGATCTTCAAGATGGAAAGCCACAATCACCCCAGTTATATCGAGCCCTATCAGGGCGCCGCGACCGGTGTCGGCGGCATCCTGCGCGATGTCTTCACCATGGGCGCGCGGCCGATCGCCAACGCCAATGCGCTGCGCTTTGGCCGGCCTGAACACCCACGGATGAAGCATCTGGTGCAGGGCGTGGTCGCGGGCATCGGCGGCTACGGCAATTGCGTGGGCGTGCCGACCGTGGCGGGGGAGACAAATTTTCACCCCGCCTATGACGGCAACATCCTTGTCAATGCGATGACCGTGGGCGTCGCCGATGCGGACAAGATCTTCTATTCCGCCGCCACCGGCCTCGGCAATCCGATCGTGTATGTCGGCAGCAAGACCGGGCGCGACGGGATCCACGGCGCCACGATGGCGAGCGCCGATTTCGGCGAGGATGCCGAAGCCAAGCGCCCGACGGTGCAGGTCGGCGATCCCTTCACCGAAAAGCTGCTGATCGAGGCCTGCCTGGAACTGATGGCGACCGACGCGATCGTGGCGATCCAGGACATGGGCGCGGCGGGCCTGACCTCATCAAGCGTCGAAATGGCGACCAACGGCAAGGCCGGCATCCGGCTCGACATGAACAAGGTGCCCTGCCGCGAAACCGGCATGACGCCTTACGAAATGATGCTGAGCGAAAGCCAGGAGCGGATGCTGATGGTGCTCAAGCCCGGCCGCGAGGCCGAGGCCGAAGCGATCTTCCACAAGTGGGAGCTCGATTTCGCGGTAATCGGCGAAGTCACCGACACCGGCCATATGGTGCTGGAATTCGACGGCGAGGTCGTGTGCGACATTCCGCTCGGGCCGCTCGCTGCCGATGCGCCGCTGTATGACCGGCCCTATCTGTCGAAGGACGAATACAAGGTTTGGGCCGGCGTCAAGCCGCTCGCCGAAGTGCCGGCCAGCGACGACATCGCGGCCGACCTGCTGACGATGATGGCCTCACCCGATCTCGCCTCGCGCCGCTGGATTGCCGAACAGTATGATTCGCAAGTAGGCGGCGATACCCTCCAGACCGGGGGCGATGCCGGCGTGGTGCGGGTGCATGGCACCGGCAAGGCGCTGGCGATCACCACCGATTGCACCCCGCGCTATGTGTTTGCCGATCCCTACGAAGGCGGCAAGCAGGCGATCGCTGAAGCCTACCGCAACCTGTGCGCCGTGGGCGCAAGGCCGCTGGCCGTGACCAATTGCCTCAATTTCGCCAACCCCCAGCGGCCCGAGATCATGGCGCAGATCGTGCACGCGCTGGATGGTATGGGCGAAGCCTGCCGCGCGCTCGATTTCCCGATCGTGAGCGGCAATGTCAGCCTGTACAACGAATCGAAAGCCACAGGTGGCGGGTCAGCGATCTTGCCCACCCCCGCAATCGGAGGCGTGGGCATCATCGACGACCTGTCCAAGATGATGACGATGCATTTCAAGCAGGCCGGCGACGCGATCTACCTTGTCGGGCCCGAATTCTGGGCAAAGCCCGATCCAACCCGGTCGCACCTTGGTCAGTCGCTATGGCTGCGCGTCGTAAAGGGTATGGAAGCGGGCCGCACGCCGCCGACCGATCTGGTGGTGGAACGCACCGCGGGGGAGATTATCCACGAACTGATCGCCGATGGCCTTGTGAACGCCGTTCACGATCTTTCCGATGGCGGCCTTGCCGTGGCGCTGGCGGAAATGGCGCTGGCCGGTGATATCGGCGCCGATGCCGATCTTGCCGGTAATCCCGACTATACGCCCGCGCAGTGGTGGTTCGGCGAAGATCAGGGGCGTTATCTGATCACTGTGCCCGATGTAGCCGCGCTTAACGCCGTGCTCGCCAAGGGCACGCGCGATGAAGCGACTGCGCAGATCGGGTTTCAGCGGATCGGCACGGTAGGCGGCGATTCGGTGCTTGGGGTTCCACTGAAGGACCTGCGCAGCGCCAATGCGCGCTTCTTTGACGAATGGATGGAGGGATAAGCAGCAGTGTCGTCGACCTCTTCGGCCCTGCCGCTCGTCAAGATGCTGACCCTGCGTGACGGGATGCGGGTGTGGTTCGATGGGATGCCCGAAGCCGTCATTGACGAGATCGACGAATATGCGCTGGAGCTGTATTTCGTCGTCAATCCGTCAGAAGGTATCGATGCGGCCCATATCTTCGTGACCGAACAGGTTGGCCTTGCGCAGCGGCTTGCCCTGCTGCGCCAGCAAATTGCGCCCGAAGGTCAGATCTGGGTCAGCTGGCCCGATGCGTCCAGCGGCAGCGCGGGCACAATGGACGCCGATACGATCCGCTCCGTCGCAACACCCCTCGGGTTGATCGACACCAAGACCTGCGCCATCGAAGGATGGGACAGCTTGAAGCTGGTTATCCGCAAGGAGCTGCGCTGAACCGTCAGGCGACCTGCGTAACTGCGCCGCCCAGCGTAAGCTGTTCGCTTGCGGTGCCTTCGGCTTCAAGGATCCGCAGACACTGCCGGTACACCGTCGGTTTGCCAATCTTCAGACGCGCACGCGCCGCATCGATATTTTCGTGCATCAGCGCGGCAATATCCTGATGCGCAATCCATGCCGCGGCCCGTCCAAGCCTGCGCCCCTCCCCGATTGCAGCGAATATAGGAGCTTTTGTGCCACTCACTTTCTTGATCTGACGCGCTGCGGCATAGGCGATAAACAGAATTCCGGTATTGTGGTTCTGTTCGTAGGAGAACCCGAGAAGGCTGACCTCCCCCAACGCATCGCGGCCATAACCGGTCAGCACATGAAACAGATCATGCGTGTCACGCAGGCGGTCGAAATACCATTGCGTCTGGTCTTGCGGCAGGCTTTCAGGGGATGCCCAGCGGTGACTTTCGGCCACAAGGCCCGCAGCCGAAAGGCCTTCGCGCTTCATGAAGGCCAGGTAATGCGCTGCCACACTGCCGGGCGGGCAGTCTGCCCACCGGATATGATCGTCCAGCATGGCGGGTATATCCTGCCCTTCAGCCAGAAAACGCTGTCCTTCGGAAGACTGGATGAAGTCACGTGCTTGCGCGTGACTGCGCCGACCCCTGGTCGCCTCCATGATGTGGAATACCTGTTCGGTGTCTTCCTTGTTTTCAACCAGCTTGCCGAAATGGCGCAGCACCTTGAGCGGGCGGAGGCCCGACACTTTACGTTCAGGCGCCACCAGCGGAAGATCGGCGATAGGCATTGTGATACGCCCTTGGCAAAGGATGTGAAACAGGATCGTTCGATCTTACTTACAGCAATGTCAGTAATGCGTCAATTTCTCGAAAGATCAAGGGAGCACTTTTGCCGATGAACGATCATGAAACGGTGCCGTATGCCTTGCCCGAACTGACCGACGATGAGTCCATCCATCGTGCGGTGGACTTCGCTGAAAGATTGAATCAGCGGCGCACCTGCCGGTGGTTTTCGCCGCAACCGGTGCCCCGCGCCGTGATCGACGCTGCGATTGCTGCGGCTGGCAGCGCGCCATCGGGTGCCAACCATCAACCCTGGCATTTCGCAGTCATATCATCTCCTGACCGCAAACGGGCCATTCGCCAAGCGGCCGAGGCTGAAGAGCGTCAGTTTTACGGCAGCAACGGCTCTACCCCCAAAGCGGGTGACGAATGGCTGGCCGCATTGCGCGAACTCGGGACCGATGCGGACAAGCCGTTTCTTGAAACGGCACCATATCTCATCGTCGTCTTTGCGCAGCGCAAGGGCGGGATTGCCGAAGACGGGCAGACGCAGAATTACTATGTCAGCGAAAGCGTGGGTATCGCCTGCGGAATGCTGCTGGCAACCTTGCACGAAGCGGGCCTTGCGACGCTTACCCACACCCCGTCCCCGATGGGGTTCCTGCGCCGCGTGTGCGAACGGCCCGCATGGGAAAAACCCGTCATGATTATCGTGACAGGTCATCCAGCCGCGGGCGCAACGGTGCCGTCCCGCGCCTTGCTGAAAAAGCCGCTAAACCAGATAAGCAGTTGGCTGTGAACGCAAATCAGGCGGCGAGAAGTTCCTGTTCGACAGGTTGGCCGGCCAGCAGATTGTAAGGGTCGATCCCTTCGGCCTGCCAAATTCGGTGACATTCGCGGTACTGTGCCGGATCGGGAATGCGCATTTCGGCGCGCACGTCAGCCAGCGGGCGGACCAGCAATTCGCGGATGGATTGCGCCATCAGTTGCGGCGCGCCCTTGCCCGTACGGTGCGCTTCGCGAACAGCGCCAATGACGGGCGCCGCGCTGCCTTTGACCATCTTCTTGATGTTGGCCGCGCCAGCATACCCGATCAACAGGTGCCCCTGACTGGGCGCCTGTCCGTGGGTGAACAGCAGCACGCATTGTTCGCCCAGCGCATCGCGCCCATATCCAGTCAGGATGTGAAACAGATCATGCGTATCGCGTGACCGTTCGATGAACCACTGCACAAGATCGGGATATTTCGGACGGCCCAGACGCTCGGCCTCGGCAACCAGACCTGCGGCGCTTAGGCCTTCGGATTCCATGAAATCACAGTAAGCATGCGCCAGACTGCCCTTGGGCGTCCGGCGCAAGGCGGCGTGATCGTCAAGGATTTCGGGCAGGCAGGGCTCAGTCGCACGCAACAATTCGCCGCGCTGGGACAAAGCCAGGTCAGTCACCCGGTCCATGAAGCCTGAGGACGGCAACAATTCAAAGATCTTGAAGACAAGCGAGGTATCCTCCTTGTCTTTGATCAGCGCCTGAAAACTTTTCACTGCGCGCAGGGGACGATACCGCGCCGCTGGCCGATCGGGGTGCAACAGCACGGTGCCATCCAGAGCGAACATCCGGGTATAGGCATCACGATCCAAACGGCTCATACAAAAAGTCCTCCAAGAACGGCTGACAGTAGCTCGGCTTGCTTACATCTGTGTTAATAGCCGATTCGGTTCGCGATTTGAAACCCTTTTTTGGTGCAGACCAAGGACGCAGGAAAAATCAGCTATCGCGCCATTGCGCACGCGGTATGCCCAGCAGGCGCAGCACAGCGGTCAAATTACCAGAATCCACCCGGCCGTTTGCCGCAGCGCGGGCCTTGGGCTTCGCCTTGTAGGCAAAGCCGTACGTCGCCGCTTCGATCATCGGGATGTCATTCGCGCCATCGCCTGCTGCCAGGCTGTGCGCATGATCGCCCAGTGCGTCCAGTTCCTCGCGAAGAACCGCTGCCTTAACCGCGCTATCGACGATCGGGCCCCGCAATCTGCCCGTCAGCGCGCCGCCCTCAACGCAAAGCCGGTTGCCCACGACATGCTGAAAACCCAGCCGTTCCGCTACGGGATCGGCAAAGTGGTGGAAGCCGCCCGTTACCAGAACCGTTCGTGCACCCAGCGAAGCCAGCGTGGCAACCAGGGTCGCGGCGCCCGGTGTGGCGGTGATGCGTTCCGACAGGCAGGCATGGATCGCGCTTTCTTTGAGGCCCGCCAGAAGGGCAACACGTTCGCGCAGCGCCGCTTCGAAATCGAGTTCACCCTGCATTGCGCGTTCAGTGATAGCGGCGATCTGCGGCTTGAGCCCGGCATAATCGGCCAGTTCATCGATGCATTCCTGCCCGATCATGGTCGAATCCATGTCCGAAATGAACAATTTGGGGACTGTAATGGGGGCCGTCGACACCAGCATATCGGCAGGCGCAAAAACAGTATCAATCGCGGTCAGCACCGCACCCGGATAGCCGTCGTCGATATGCAGTTCCAAAACACCGTCGGCGTCTTCGGGCCGCTGCACCGCTTTCAAGGCAGTGCCGCTGTCCGCTAATGCGGCCGCGAATGCATCGAGATGCGTTTCACTTGTCGCTGTGTCTGCTATCAGCCGCGCAATGAGCATTCCTGTATCTCCACCAGCACCGCTTGCGCTCATTGCAGGGCCGACCGCGAGCGGCAAGAGCGCGATTGCGCTTGCGCTCGCCCACCGTCTTGCCTTGGCCGGGCAACGTGCCGTCATTATCAATGCCGATAGCGCGCAGGTCTATGCCGATCTGCAGGTTCTGTCGGCCCGCCCCTCCGAAGACGAGATGGAGGGCATCGAACACCGGCTGTTCGGCGCCTGGGACGGCGCGGACGCCTGCTCGGTCGCGGCATGGGCTGCCCGCGCGAAGGCCGAAATCGCAGACTGCCACGCAAGCGGCGCCGTGCCGATCCTTGTCGGGGGCACCGGGTTGTATTTGAAAGTCCTGCTTGAAGGGATTGCGCCTATCCCCGAAATCGATCCGGCAGTGCGCGAAGCGGTGCGCGCCCTGCCCGAAGATGCCGCCTATAAGCTGCTCCAGCTTGAAGATCCCTTGCGCGCCGCCGAACTCGATCCGGGTGATCGCCAGCGCATTGCGCGCGCGCTGGAGGTGAAACGCTCGACAGGGGTGACGCTGGGCGAATGGCAGCGCGCCAAGTCCGGGGGCATCGGCGATGACGTGGCATTGTTCCCGCTGGTGCTCGAACCTGATCGTGCCTGGGTTTACGGACGCTGCGATCGCCGGTTCGAAATGATGCTGGAAACTGGCGCACTGGCGGAGGTGGAGGCCCTGATGAACCGCAGGCTCGATCCTGACCTTCCGGTGATGCGCGCCATTGGTGTTCCGGAGGTTGCAGCATTCCTTGCCAATGAACTGACCCGTGATGAGATGGTGGCTGCTGCGCAGCAGGCGACCCGCCAGTTTGCCAAGCGCCAGTTCACGTGGTTCCGCCGTCAGCCGCCACCCGATTGGCCACGCCTGAATTTCGGGGGTGAGACTGATAATATCGATCTTAGCGGTCAATTTGCATCATTATTACGCGATTAGGCCTTGACCCGTCAGATTATAACCGATAGCGGGCTGTTACTCGGTCCGGCGCCACCCCCTGCGCCGGGCCGGTTTCTTTTGCAATCGCCCTTGCCCATGATGCTGCCTGTCGGTTTCATGACACTTTGATAAGATGGAGTGCCCCGTGCCAGCCGAGCCGGCCCCTGCCCCCGAAAGCCCAACACCCGCTGCCGATCACGCCGCCACGATGAGCGGCGCGGCCATTTTGGTGCAGTCCCTGATCGAGCAAGATGTCGAATTCGCCTTCGGTTATCCCGGCGGTGCGGTCCTGCCGATCTACGACGAACTGTTCGGCGACGAACGTATCAGGCACATCCTCGTCCGGCACGAAGCCGGCGCAGCTCACGCCGCTGAAGGCTATGCCCGCGCGACGGGAAAGCCGGGGGTGGTTCTGGTTACGTCTGGCCCCGGCGCAACCAATGCCGTCACAGGTATTGCTGATGCCTGGATGGATTCGATCCCGCTGGTTGTCATCACGGGACAGGTGCCCACGGCCCTGATCGGCACCGATGCGTTTCAGGAAGCCGATACCGTCGGCATCACGCGTCACTGCACAAAACACAATTATCTGGTGAAAGACCCGGCCGATCTGGCTGCAACGATCAAGGAAGCGTTTCTGATTGCCACCACAGGCCGCCCGGGCCCGGTCGTGATCGATATTCCGAAGAATGTGCAGATCGCGGTGCCGTCGGAAAGGCGTGCGCTGACGCGTGCAGGCGCCCACCGTTACGCCCCGCAGACCGTTGCGCCGCCCGAACAGATCATCGAAGCTGTCGAGCTGATCGCCAAAGCGCAGCGGCCCATATTTTACACTGGGGGCGGCATCATCAACGCTGGTCCCGATGCAAGCCGCCTGCTGCGGCAATTGCAGGATCTGACCGGAGCGCCGGTCACATCGACGCTGATGGGGCTCGGAGCCTTTCCGTCCCGGCATCCCGATTGGTTGGGAATGCTGGGAATGCACGGCACCTATGAAGCGAACATGGCGATGAACATGTGCGACGTGATGGTCTGCATCGGCGCACGCTTTGACGACCGCGTCACCGGGCGGCTTGACGCCTTTTCGCCCAATTCAACCAAGATCCACATCGACATCGACCGATCCTCGATCAACAAGGTCGTGCCGGTTGATCTGGGCATTGTCGGCGACTGCGGCACTGTGTTGGCGCAGATGGTCGAAGCGTGGGGAACGCGCCAAGCGCACAACCTTGGCGAATGGAAGGCCCGCATCGCGGGATGGCGCGCGCGCGAGTCCCTTGCCTATCCCGAACGGTCGGCCAAGAACCCCGGCATGATCATGCCGCAAAAGGCGGTGGAGCGGCTTCATGCCCTCACCCATCAGCGCAACCCGATCATCAGCACCGAAGTTGGCCAGCATCAGATGTGGGCGGCGCAGTATTTCGGCTTTGAAGACCCCAACAAGTGGCTCACCAGCGGTGGGCTTGGCACGATGGGTTATGGCCTGCCCGCGGCGATCGGCGCGCAACTGGGCTTTCCCGATGCGCTGGTGATCGACATTGCGGGCGAAGCGAGCATCCAGATGAATATTCAGGAACTTGGCACCGCGAGCCAGTATCGCCTGCCAGTCAAGATCTTCATCCTCAACAACGAATATATGGGCATGGTCCGTCAGTGGCAGGAACTGACCTATGAAAGCCGCTATTCGAACAGCTATTCCGACAGTCTGCCCGATTTCGTGAAGCTGGCCGAAGCCTATGGCTGGAAGGGCATTCGCATCACCGAGGAGCGCGATCTGGATGATGGCATCATGCGGATGCTCGACCATAACGGCCCGGTGATCGTTGACTGTCTGGTGGCGCAGGACGCGAACTGCCTGCCGATGATCCCGAGCGGCGCGGCGCATACCGAGATGCTGCTCTACGGCGACAAGGTCGACGGCACGATGGACGATGAAGCCAAGGCGCTGGTGTGATGCCAAGTTTTGCCGATCTGCCACCAGACCTTCTTGCGAAGGCTGAGCGACGAACTTGGTTCAACTCCGGTGATGCCTTGCTGATTTTGGACTGGCTTGCCGAGGCAAACGAACGATTTCTGGGCATGGATGTGGCGCAGAAACTCGAAGACGGTGAGTGGATGTTGCTGATCGATCCGATCCTCGACCTCAGCTACCAAACCGACAATTGTTCTGCGCTCGATGAAGGTCGCAGGTTCGTCAACGAAAACGAAGGGGTCGGTCGGATGTTCGAGCCTGTTTGGGAGGGGCGTTTCAAATGAAAATCACCGAAGCCGCCTCCGAACGCCATGTGCTTGCCGTGATGGTTGATAACGAACCGGGCATTCTTGCCAAGATCACCGGCCTGTTCACCGCGCGCGGGTACAATATCGACAGCCTGACCGTGGCCGACATTACCGAAGATCACGCGGTCAGCCGCATCACTATCGTCACCAATGGCCCACCGCAGGTGATCGACCAGATCGAGGCGCAGCTTGAACGCCTTGTGCCGGTTCACAAGGTTACAGACCTCACCACCGCCGGACCCCACGTCGAGCGCGAACTGGCGCTCATCAAAGTGACGGGCACCGGCGACAAGCGGGTCGAGGCGCTGCGGCTTGCCGATATTTTCCGCGCGCGCCCCGTCGATACCACCACCGAAAGCTTCATTTTTGAAATTACCGGTCCACCCGACAAGGTCGACAGCTTCATCGCCTTGATGCGGCAATTGGGTTTGGTCGAAGTCGGCCGCACCGGCGTAGTCGGGATGTTGCGCGGGCCGCAGGGCGCCTGAACGGATTCAACGAATACAATCTGCAAGAGAGAACACTAATGAAAGTCTATTACGACGCCGATGCCGATCTGAACCTTATCAAGCCCAAGAAGGTCGCCATCGTCGGCTACGGCTCGCAAGGCCACGCCCATGCCCAGAACCTGCGCGATAGCGGCGTCGCAGAGGTCGCCATCGCCCTGCGCGAAGGCTCAGCGACCGCGAAAAAGGTCGAGGCTGCGGGCTTCAAGGTGCTGTCCAACACCGAAGCTGCCAAGTGGGCCGATCTGGTCATGATTCTCGCGCCGGACGAACATCAGGCCGCCATCTGGGAGAACGACCTCAAGGGTCACATGAAGCCCGGCAGCGCGCTCGCCTTCGCGCACGGTCTTAATGTCCACTTCGGTCTGATCGAACCGCCCGCCGATATTGACGTCATCATGATTGCCCCCAAGGGCCCCGGCCACACTGTGCGCAGCGAATATGTAAAGGGCGGCGGCGTGCCCTGCCTGATCGCGATCCATCAGGATGCCAGCGGCGCCGCGCATGACGTCGCCCTCGCTTACGCTTCTGCCGTCGGCGGCGGGCGCAGCGGCATCATCGAGACCAACTTCCGCGAGGAATGCGAGACCGATCTGTTCGGCGAGCAGGCGGTGCTGTGCGGCGGGATCACGCACCTGATCCAGGCCGGGTTCGAAACGCTGGTCGAGGCCGGTTACGCCCCCGAAATGGCCTATTTCGAATGCCTCCACGAAACCAAGCTGATCGTCGACCTGCTCTATGAAGGCGGCATCGCCAACATGCGCTATTCGATCAGCAACACCGCCGAGTATGGCGACATCACCACCGGCCCGCGCATCATCACCGCCGAGACCAAGGCCGAAATGAAGCGCGTGCTGGCCGATATCCAGTCGGGCCGCTTCGTGAAGAACTTCGTGCTCGACAACCGTGCGGGCCAGCCCGAGCTGAAGGCGGCACGCAAGACCGCGCAAGCGCATCCGATCGAACAGACCGGTGAAAAGTTGCGCGCGATGATGCCGTGGATTGCCGCCAACAAGCTCGTCGACAAGGCGAAGAACTGACCGCGACCGCGGCGGAACTTTTTGGGTTCAAGGGGGGTTGTGCGTTCTGAACAAACAGGAGGCCAATCCCCATGAATTGTTTCGTTTTTGCAGCCGCTGCCACCGCCACTTTTGCTGCCGTGACCGGCGGGATCGCCGCCGCCCCTGCGATCTTCGCACAGTCCGCGCAGCAGATACCCGGCATGCAAGACGCATCGCGCGTCACCGCGGGCACCTATACGCTCGACGCGGCGCATACGCTGGTCAATTGGGAAGTGAGCCATTTTGGCTTCAACGATTACTTCGGCCTGTTCGGCAACATCACCGGCACGATGACGATGGACCCGGCCAACATCGAAGCGGCATCGTTTGAAATCATGGTGCCGATTGCCGATGTCACGGTGGCCAGTGCAGGCCTGAAGGATCACCTTCTGCGCCCGGGTAAGGATGGCGGCTCGCCCGACTTTTTTGGCCCGCAGCCGGGCATGGCGAAATTCACTTCGACCAATGTGATGCGCACCGGGACCAACACCGCAAATGTCACCGGCGATCTGACGATGAACGGCAAGACCGCACCCGTCCTGATGGCGGTTGAGTTTGTCGGTGCGGGCGCGAATCCGATGAACAAGAAGGAAACCGTTGGCTTCCATGCCCGTGCAATGATCGATCGTACGCAGTGGGGGATCAACTACGGCGTGCCCGTGGTGGGCAAAGATGTCACGATGACCATCAGCGCCGCTTTCGAAAAGCAGTAAGTCACCCTCGACACGGCAGGGGCAATCGGGCAGGCGCAGCGAACCATGCGATTGTCCGATTGCCACAATATCGACGATTTCCGGAAGCTCGCCAAAACGCGGCTTCCTTTTCCCGTCTTCGATTACATCGATGGTGCAGCTGATGATGAACGCACCAAGGCGCGCAACACCGCAGCTTATGACAGCGTTGACCTGGTGCCTGATGTGCTTGCCGGGGTCGCTGCGATCGACACCTCATGCACGTTGCTGGGGCGCGCATCATCGCTCCCGCTGATCCTCTCGCCTACGGCGGTTCAACGCGCGTTTCACTGGCAGGGCGAAACCGCAGTTGCCAAAGCGGCGGAAAAGTTCGGATTGTGGTTCGGCATATCCAGCCTTGCGACCCGCAGCATCGAAGAAATCGCCGCGCTTACTGCAGGGCCCAAGCTGTTCCAGCTTTATGTGCACAAGGACAAGGGCCTGAACACGCACATGATTGAACGGTGCCAGGCTGCGCGGTTCGATGCGCTGGCATTGACCGTCGACACGATCGTTTCAGGCAAGCGTGAACGGTGCTTGCGCAGCGGCTTTACCACCCCGCCCCGGTTCACCCCTGCTAGTATCTGGAGTTACGCCACGCGCCCGCGCTGGACGCTTGATTACATTATGCGGGAAAAGTTCAGGCTCCCCAATCTCGATACTCACGTATCCGAAGGCAGCGGCAAGGCTGTCAGCATCGCTGAATATTTCAACACAATGCTCGACACGTCGATGGACTGGGACACCGCAGCGGCGATCCGTCAGCAATGGGGCGGCACGTTTGTGCTCAAAGGCATCATGAGCGCCGCCGACGCCCGCCGCGCGGTTGAAATCGGTGCGGACGCGATCATGGTTTCCAACCACGGCGGACGCCAATTGGACGGATCCCGCGCGCCTTTCGACCAGTTGCCCGAAATCGTCGATGCCGTCGGCGGGGATATCGAGATCATCTGCGACGGCGGCGTCAGGCGCGGGACACATGTGCTGAAAGCCTTGTGTTCGGGCGCCACGGCAGCGTCTGGCGGACGGTTGTATCTCTATGCGCTAGCCGCAGCCGGTCAGGATGGTGTCGAACGGGCGCTGGCCATTCTTAAGGACGAATTCGAACGCGGGATGCGGTTGATGGGGGTGACCCGGCTGGACCAGCTCACGCCTGATCGGTTGCGTTATCGCGGTTAAAGGCCGCGGTGTCATAAACCGGTAACGCAAAGCGCGTTTTGGCAGCGTCAACGAAACATTCTGGACCGGAAATCATGACCATCGCATTTCGTGCCCTTGCCCTGGCTTCGCTTGCCTTCACCATCTCGGCGTGCGGGAATGATCCTGCGCAGCCGGGCACCGACGCGGATAGCTTTGCGGCACGTATCGGTAGTGATGGCGCAGCAGCGGCGCCGGGTGCTGTGCCCGCCCCTGCTCCCGCAGCAACTGTGGCAGCGATGGTGGCCACCCCGCTTCCGGGCGCGGCGCCGGGGCCCTTTGCCAAGGGCACGCTAACCGACCCTGCCTCCAAGACCTGCGGCGCGCCGTTGATGGGGGGTTTCCTCGGCAAGCTTGCCGATCAGGGCACCCGCGCAGAAATCGCCCGGATGCTGGGCCGTACCGACAATCTGCGTTTCGTGACGTTCGGCAGCGCAGGCACCGTCAACCCCGATCCCACCAATCCGCGCCTGTCGATCATGCTGGATGCACAGAACATCATTCGCGATGCGCGTTGCGGATAAAGCGGCGCGATTGAAACAGGTGGGAATCCCGGCTTGCGCGTTGCGCAATAATCGGCAAAGACGCCAAACCATGACGCGGAATGATCTTACGCTGCTTCGACTTATGCGCCCTTGGGCGTAGGGAGCCGCGCGTATCGGACAGCGCGGCACCGCTCCCAAGGGTAACGTGCCGCAGCTTCCCTTTCCTTTTCGCGACGAGCTTTCCATCATGCCCATGCTCAAGCAGCCTTCCGTCAAATACCGTCCGTTCGGCCAGATCGATCTGCCTGATAGGCAGTGGCCGTCGCGCCTGATTGAACATGCGCCGCGCTGGCTTTCGACCGATCTGCGCGATGGCAACCAGTCAATCATCGACCCGATGGACGCGGTGAAGAAGCGCCGCTTCTTCGACCTGCTGGTCGAGGTCGGCGTCAAGGAAATCGAAGTCGGCTTTCCCAGTGCCGGCGCGACCGAGTTCGATTTCATCTCGGGCCTCGTCAAATCCGATGCGATCCCCAAGGACGTGATCGTGCAGGTTCTAACGCAAAGCCGCGAAGACCTAATCCGCACCAGCTTTGCCAGCCTCGAAGGGGCCCGCGCCGCGATCGTGCATCTGTACAACGCCGTCAGTCCGGCGTGGCGCGATATCGTGTTCCGCATGTCGAAAGCCGAGGTGAAGGCGATAGCCGTTGCCGGCGCGAAAGTGATGCGCGACGAGGCGGCGAAATATCCGGACACCGACTGGCATTTTCAATATTCGCCCGAAACATTCTCCACCGCCGAACTCGATTTCAGCATCGAGGTCTGCGCCGCAGTGATGGAAGTGCTGGCCCCCACCCCGGATCGCCCGATCATCCTCAACCTGCCCGCCACGGTCGAAGCGGCAACACCCAATGTCTACGCCGACCAGATCGAGTATTTCTGCCGCCATCTGCCCGAGCGGGAGAGCGCGGTCATCAGCCTCCACACCCACAACGACCGCGGCACCGGCGTTGCGGCGGCGGAACTGGGCTTGATGGCGGGCGCAGACCGGGTCGAAGGCTGCCTGTTCGGCAACGGCGAACGCACCGGCAACTGCTGCCTCGTGACGATGGCGCTCAACCTCTACACGCAGGGGATCGACCCGCAGCTCGACTTCTCCGACATCGACCGGGTGATCGAGACGGTCACCTATTGCAACGATCTGCCCGTGCATCAGCGCCACCCCTATGGGGGAGAGCTGGTCTATACCGCCTTCAGCGGAAGCCATCAGGACGCGATCAAGAAGGGTTTCGAAGCGCGTGAGGCGCAGAACGACGAGCAATGGCGCGTGCCCTATCTGCCGATCGATCCCGCGGACCTTGGCCGCAGCTATGAAGCGGTCATCCGGGTCAATTCGCAGTCCGGCAAGGGCGGCTTTGCCTGGGTGCTTGAAAAGGATCAGGGCCTTAAACTGCCCAAGAAAATGCAGGCCGATTTCAGCCGCCACGTGCAGACGATGGCCGACGATCTGGGGCGCGAACTCAACGCTGCGGATATCTGGGATGCGTTCCGCCGGGCCTACCACGTCAAGATCAGCCCCAAGCATTTCCAGCTGGTGCGCTACGAAGAAAGCCGCGCTACTGATGGCACACGCATTTTTGCAGGCACGATCGCGGTCGATGGCGCAGAACAGAGCGTTTCGGGCCGGGGCAACGGTCTGATTTCCAGCGTGATGGGCACATTGCGCAGTGCGTTTGGCGTTGAACTGGACGTGGTGGACTATACCGAACACGCGCTTGGCGCGGGAACCGATGCGCGTGCGGCCGCCTATCTGGAATGCCGCGCCGCCGATGGCCGCACGATATGGGGCTGCGGGATCGATGAAGACATCGCCACCGCCAGCGTGCGCGCCGTCCTTAGCGCAGCCAACACCGCGGTCGCTAAATCGGGCAGCTGACCGGCGGCGGGCAGCATTTCCTACACGCGGCCCGCCCGCTAACAGATGGCGCATGACGCGCACCGATCCTGCCATTAGTGTTGCCCCCAAAAGGATCGGTGGATGGGGGGAAGATTCTGTTCTTGGACAGTGTCTCATGTGTCTCCTACACACCACCACGCGAGGGAGACATGCATGACCGAAAGCCACCGGAACGAAGCGATCATCGAACCCGATCTGCCGATCATCGATCCGCACCACCATCTTTGGGATCTGCGGCCGATGATGGGCATGTTCCCGGCGCCGCATCACCCCTTCATCGCGGCTTTGGCCGACAACGCGCATTACACGTTCGATCAGCTTCACGCGCACCTGAACACCGGGCACAACATCATTGGCACGGTCTTCATGGAATGCGGCGCGTTCTACAATGCGGCCTATGGCGATGCGTTGAAACCAGTGGGCGAGGTGGAGTTCGTCAACGGCGTGGCCGCGCAATCGGCGAGCGGGCTTTACGGGCCTTCGCGCATGTGTGCCGGGATCGTCGGCCATGCTGACCTGATGCGCGGGACTGATGCAGGCGCGGTGCTGGATGCACTTCAGGAAGCCGCGCCAGCGCGCTTCAAGGGGATTCGCCATGCCGGCGCGTGGGACGCGGATGCCGATGTGCTCGGTCCGCCCTTCCATCATCCTGAGGGCCTGTACCGTGACACCGCGTTTCGCACCGGCTTTGCCGAACTTGGCAAACGGGGGCTCACCTTCGATGCGTGGGTTCTGGAACCGCAATTGCCTGATGTGATCGAATTGGCCCGTGCGTTTCCCGATCAGCCGATCTGTCTCGACCATTGCGGCACGCCGGTCGGCGTGATGGGTTACAAAGGGAGGCTGCAAGAACGGTTCGACATCTGGCGCGGCAATATCCGCGAACTGGCGCGCTGCGAAAATGTGATCGTAAAGCTGGGCGGTTTGGCGATGGCCTTTTGCGCGATGCCCGATGAAGGGCCCTGCGCTGGCTATGGTTCCGAACAGCTCGCTGCGCTGTGGCGCCCGTATATCGAAACCTGCATCGAAGCCTTCGGGCCGCAGCGCGCCATGTTTGAAAGCAACTACCCGGTCGATCACTGGGGCGCCGATTACGCGGTGCTGTGGAACACCTTCAAACGCCTGACCCATGCAGCAAGCGCCGATGAAAAGGCCGCCTTGTTTGCCGGCACGGCAGCCCGGTTTTACGGGCTGGAGACGTTGCTGAAACCACACGATTGAAATCGCGCTTGGCAGGTTCGGAACCTGCGCTAGAGACGCGCATTCAAGCCGAATACGTTTTGAGGAGAAACCGATGCCGCTTCCCGCTCCCTTTGATCGCCTGCGCCTGCCGCTGATCGGATCGCCGCTGTTCATCGTCTCCGGCCCCGAACTCGTCATCGCACAGTGCAAAGCGGGAATTATCGGCAGCTTTCCGGCGCTGAATGCGCGGCCGCAATCACAGCTTGATGAATGGCTGCACCAGATCACCCAAGAACTGGCCGCGCACAACCGCGCCAACCCCGACCGTCCGGCTGCGCCGTTTGCGGTCAACCAGATCGTTCACCGGACCAACGACCGGATCGATGCCGATATGGCAACCTGCGAAAAGTGGCAGGTGCCGATGGTCATCACGTCGCTTGGCGCGCGCGAGGATATCTACGCCGCCGTGCGCGGCTGGGGCGGGATCACGATGCATGATGTGATCAACAACCGCTTTGCCCGAAAGGCGATCGAAAAGGGCGCGACCGGTCTTATCCCGGTGGCGGCAGGGGCTGGCGGCCATGCAGGGGCCTTGTCGCCGTTTGCGCTGATGCAGGAAATCCGCGAATGGTTTGACGGTCTGGTGGCGCTTTCAGGCGCGGTTGGACACGGCGCCACAATCCTTGCAGCACAGGCATTGGGCGCCAATTTCGCCTATGCCGGCAGCGCCTTCATTGCGACCAGGGAAGCCAACGCAACCGATGGGTACAAGAACGGGATCGTTGAAGGATCATCGGAAGGGATTGTCTACACCAACCTGTTTACCGGCGTTCATGGCAATTATCTGCGTTCTTCGATCGAAGCTGCTGGAATGGACGCTGACAATCTGCCGGAAAGCGATCCCAGCAAGATGAACTTCGGCAGCGGCGGCAACACCAAGGCCAAGGCGTGGAAGGACATCTGGGGTTCGGGCCAAGGCATCGGGCCGATTAAGGATGTGGGCACGGTCGAAGACCTCGTGGCGCGGATGGAACGCGAATACCACGCGGCCAAGGCGCAGTTGCTTGCCAATTCGGACTATGCCGCGTGGGGCGCGATGGCCGAAGCGGCCGAATAGGCATCAGGGCGCGGACCAGAGCGTCTCGGCCATGGCGTCAAGGTCGCTGAAGTCGTACCCCGTGCCGAGCGGGTCTTTCCGGTTGAGAAGGACCCGCCGCCGTTCGGCCAGCAACTGCCGCCGCAAGGCACGTTGCAGCAGTTGCAGCCGCATCAAAGCCTCGCCCAAGGCCGAGTCCGCGTCGCCGCGCCTTGCGACACACCAGCGCGCCTCGATCTGTCCGACACGGGCGATCACCACCTCGTTGTAGCGCGGATGCGGGCCGCGGTGCAGCGGCATCCCGGTCGCGACGCTGGCAGTCTCGTTCGCAGGAAGCAGAAGACCATTGAGGCGGAAGTCGTCGAACCCCACCCGCGTGCGTCCGATTGCAGCGAACAGGGCGCCAAAGCAGCGCTGTGACAGAAGCTGGCGGGGTAGCAGATGATGGCGCTGCAAGCTCCTGTCGTACCCCGGAGCTCCGGGGATGTTGACCGAACGAAAAGCGATAACGGAAAGACTGGCGGCGCGACCCGGGGATCGCATCTACTCGCGCCGCACGCTGATCGTCGCCCAGTCACGCGATGGCTGCAGCAAGAGGCGCATGCCGTCGGGTGCGGTGATGTGTTCATCGGCTGTCAGCCCACCTGTCAGGATCAGGTGATTGACCAGACGGATAGCAAGCCGGGTGGCTGCCACACGGTCGGCACTGAGCGGAGGCTCGATCCTGAGCTCCTGTCCGATCCAGAAGCCGAGACCCACGCTTTGCAGCGCGGCATCAGGCGTCTCGTCGAACGCCGTCAATCCCAGCGCCGGAAAGGGGCCGCCATCAAGCCACGCGGCCGTTACCGATTCGAAGAAGCGCCGTCCGATCACGCTGTTCGCTGGTCCCCAGCCAATCGCGACCAGATCATCGAAATGGCGCACCAGATCACACGCAAGCGCCAGCATGTTGCGAACAAGTGGCGTACTGCTTCCTGCAGCGGCAAGATGCGGTCCGGGCCGAAGCACCATGCTTTCATGGTCGCTCGCAAGCGGAAGCGCAGGCAGATCAAAGCGATGGACGATCTGTGGGAACGGGCTTTCGGGGCCCGGTGCCAGACCGCTCAGATCGAAGGTCAAACCTTCGCGCAGCAGCTCAAGCCACTGTTGCTGTCCGGGCCAATGCGGCTCGGCCATCGCGGGGCGATCGAGATCGGGATCATGGCTGATGCTGACCCGCTCCCACTCAGCGGCGAAGGCCCTGATCGAAAATCGATCGGGCCGTTTGCCCTGCGCAAACAGCAGATGCAGCTCAGCGTCATGAGCGCGCTGCGACTGTGAAATTGCTCAGGCCCCCTCTCGCATCGTGCCCGACACAAACGATCCGTTCCGCAACTTATTGGCCGTTTTGCCTTTCATCGTCGAGTCCCCAAACGGTACGTCCGTCCCATTTTGAAGCACCGGTCAGAAGACACCAAGGCGCAAGCCTTCGGCCATGGCGGCTCCCACGTCGCGGCACGGGTTCAGTTGCCCGACTCCAAGCGTCTTGGGCGCACTGATTGCATCGGGCGTTTGCGCGCCCAAATTGACGATCAGCGGCGCAGCGACCCGGCGCAATCGCCAGCCCGTTACGATCCGGTCAATCTGGCGCGTGGCCCCTGCTCCATCCGATCCAGCCGCAATGAGCGTCGCGTATGGTCGCCCTTCAATCATGCCGAGCGCCGGGTAATAGGCGCGGTCGAACATCTCCTTCATCAAGCCGCTCATGCTTCCAAGATTTTCCGGGCAACAAAACAGAAACCCGTCTGCGGCAATCAGCACGTCCGGATGCGCTTCTTCTGCCGGGACAAGCCGTGCCGCATCACCCGCGCCGTCGGCCGCGGCCTGCGCCATAGCAGCGCTGGCGCCTGTGCGGCTGTGCCAAATGATAAGCAGGGAGGGATCGGCAGGCGCGGCGTTCATCCCGCGCAGGTTTCCGGGTGCGGCTGTCGATTGTCAACCATACGTCCCTGTGCGGTCGGCAGGCTTTGCGCTAGGGATGGGCAATGGCTTCTCGCACCCTTCCCCCACCCACGCTCGCTCCCGTCCTCGGCATTGCGGCTTCGCTTTCCGGAAAGGCCTGGCGATGGCGCGGAGGAAACATGGAACTTGGCAGCGATACGGCCGATGGGCCGCGCGGGTTGGATCATGCCATCCTCGACCAACTGCTATTAACTCGCGGCGTCGCTGAAGACGACCTGATCCGTCATGCCCAGCCGACGTTGCGCGCATTTCTGCCTGATCCATCGATCTTCCGCGACATGGATGCCGCCGCCGAACGCCTTGCGCACAGCGTCATGACCGGTGAACGCGTAACGATTTACGGCGACTACGATGTTGATGGCGCAACCTCTGCTGCGCTGCTGGTGGAACTGCTTAGGCAACTGGGGCTTGAAGCAGGCTATTACATCCCGGACCGCCTGCTTGAAGGGTATGGCCCATCGGGTAAGGCGCTGGTCAAATTGGGCGAGACAGGCTCCACGCTGGTCGTCACGGTCGATTGCGGTGCGATGGCGCATGAAGCGTTGGGAATGGCCCGCGATGCGGGGGTGGATGTCATTGTGGTGGACCATCACAAATGTTCACCCGATCTGCCGCCCGCAACCGCTCTGGTAAACCCCAACCGGCTTGACGAAAGCGACCTTGGCGCAACCCACGGGCACCTGGCAGCCGTGGGCGTAGCGTTTCTTCTCGGCGTGGCTTTGGTCAGAACCTTGCGGACACGCGACTGGTTTGCCGGAAAGGCCGAACCCGACTTGATGGGATTGCTCGATCTGGTGGCGCTGGGAACTGTGGCCGATGTCGCCGCGCTCCATGGGTTGAACCGCGCGTTTGTGGCGCAAGGTCTGAAGGTGCTGGCGCGCCGCAACCGGATCGGCATGGCCGCGCTGATGGATGCAAGTCGCCTGAACCGCGTACCGCAGTGCAGCGATCTGGGATTTGCGCTGGGCCCGCGGATCAATGCGGGCGGACGGATCGGCGAATCAACCCTGGGGGTGCGGCTTCTGACCACCACCGACCCAGACGAAGCCCGCTCCATCGCGATGCAGCTTTCGCAATTGAACGAAGAACGCCGTGCGATCGAAGCTGAAGTGCAGGAAGCCGCCGAAGCGCAAATCGCTGGACAGCACAACATGGCGGTTCATGTGATCGCCGGACACGGCTGGCACCCTGGAGTGATCGGGATCGTAGCCGGGCGGATCAAGGAAAAGACGGGCAAACCTGCCGTGGTAATCGCGCTGGACGATGTGCAGGGCAAGGGATCTGGCCGCTCGATCAGCGGGGTCGATCTGGGTGCGGCGATCATCGCTGCACGCGAGGCAGGCTTACTGGTTGCAGGCGGCGGTCACGCGATGGCCGCCGGACTCACGATTGATCCGGCCCAGATGCCTGCTTTTGCGGAATTCCTCGACACGCGGCTCGCCCGAGACGTGGAGCGCGCAAGGGCGGGCGCCGCAATGCTGCTGGATCTTGCGCTTGCGCCGGGCGGACTGACCCCCGAACTGGTCGAAACGCTGGAGGCGGCCGGGCCTTACGGGGTCGGCTGGCCTGCACCCCGGATTGCTGTAGGCCCTGTGCGAATCATCAAAGCCGACATTGTGGGCAAAGATCACTTGCGGCTGATCGTCAGCGGCAATGACGGGCGCAGTTTCAAGGCTATCGCGTTTCGCGCCGCCGAATCCGACATGGGGCAAACGCTTCTGCATCGGAACCAGGGGCGGCGATTCTATCTCGCGGGCCGTGCGCGGATCGATGATTGGGGCAATCGACCAGCCGCCGAATTGCAATTGGAGGACGCCGCCTTCGCCGATTGAACGCTTCAAACGACTTTTTCCCACTGCAGACGCAAAAGGGTGTTGACCGATCCGATTCACGCCCCTAGTTGGCCGCTCTCGCAATCGCGACGGCCCCTTCGTCTAGCGGTTAGGACGCGGCCCTTTCACGGCTGAAACACGGGTTCGATTCCCGTAGGGGTCACCACTTCCAACGTGGTTGAAACAGGCGGCAGGCTTCGGCCTTGCCGCCTTTTTTCTTGTCGTGTGTCGGGTGGTCGGCGCTGCTCCCCGCTTCCCACCGGCTGTTCCAGGTTGTAAGGCGCTGGCCATGGGCAGCGGCCAGAACATTCCGATCGCCGGTATCATGTTAGCCGCGGTGACCTTCGTAGCACTGCTGCTGCTTGGCACCGATGTGATCATCGCGCTTTCGGTTATGACCGTATGGGTCGGCTCATTGATGGTAGCAGCCGGACGCCCCCCCGAACCGCCCCGCGCCGCATCAAAGAAGCGCCTGTCGCTCGAATCGATTCGCGAACTTATCGAAAACACGTCGACGCCGCTGGTCATCACCGAACGCAGCACTATCGCGCTTGCCAATCATGCTGCGCGGCGGATGCTGGGGCCCCATGTGATCGGACAGGACGCCAGGGTCGCGCTGCGCCAGCCTGAAGCAACCTCGCTGCTCAATGAAGATCGCCAGGGCGAAGCGATCGTGCGCGGGCTCGTACGGCGCGGCGACATCTGGCAGATCAATCGCCAGCGGATCGACGAACGGCTTGCGATGCTCGAATTCATCAACCAGACTGCCGAAGCCGACATAAGCCGCGCACACACGGATTTCGTGGCGAATGCGAGCCACGAATTGCGCACGCCGCTTTCAGCGATCATCGGCTACGTCGAAACGCTTCAGGAAGGCGACAGCAACCTCGACACGACAACCGCACGCAAGTTTCTGGGCATCATCGAGCGCGAAGCCCAGCGCTTGCAGGCGCTGGTGAGCGACCTGATGAGCCTGTCACGGGTGGAGGCGGAAAAGCACGATCTGCCCACGGAGCGTATAGATCTGGCCGTGCTGGTGGAGCGCGCGGCGCGCGATGCTGCGGGGCTGGCACGCCTGGATCGTCTGGTCCTTGAAATCACCGCCAAGCCTGTCGTGCTCGGCGACCGCCAACAGTTGGAACAGGTGATGCGCAATCTCGTCGACAACGCGCTGAAATATGGTGCGGCCGAAATGCCTGTGAATGTCCGGCTTGACCTGACCCCGGGCAATCTGGCTCGCATTGCGGTGGCCGATCAGGGAGAGGGCATTGCACCGGAGCATATTCCACATCTTACTCGCCGCTTCTATCGCACCGATCCCGGCCGCAGCCGCGCTTCGGGCGGCACAGGGCTTGGGCTTGCGATCGTCAAACACATTGTCGAACGGCACCGCGGCCGGCTCGACATCACCAGCAAACTTCAGAAGGGAACGCAGGTCGTGGTTCGCATCCCCTTGGCAGAAGCCGAATTGTCAGCGAGCTCTGCAGTGCGAACCACATCTGACCACATGGTGGGGCCGGAAACGCAACAACTGTCATAGCAGTGTCTTATTTCTTCAACATGCGGGCGGCATGGCATAGGAGCCGGACCGCGGCGACAAGCTCGATCCGAGAATCGGCATCCTTATTGCAAATGCGCCACTCCTTCAGGGAATACAGGTCTCTTTCATGTCGCCGATCACGCTGATCCTGATTGCATTGGGCCTTGGCCTGCTGGGATGGCTGGCGGGCCGTGCCAAGGCATGGAGCTTTCAGTCCACCGATCCTGCCCATCGCCCCGCCTCGCGCCCCATCTATCACGCGTGGTACGTGGCACTCTGGGTGGTGGTTCCGGTGCTGGTTTTTGTTGCCGCATGGTCAATCATCGCGCCGCAGCTGGTGATGCAGTCGGTGTTGGCATCGCCGGCGACCGAGGGGCTGCCGGTTTTCGGGTTCGAACGTGACGCCTTCCTTGGCGAAGCCCGCGCGGTGGCGTTAGGGCAGGCGCCGGGGGTGTTCAACGATGAAGCTGAACCGCTGATCGCACCGTTCCGCGACGCTTTTGCCTATTATAACACCATCGGCATCGTGCTGACGGTGTTGATCGCCGTTTTGGGCGGAGCACTGGCATTCCTGCGCCTGCGTCCGCAATTCGGCGCCCGCACCCGGGTGGAACGCACCGTCATGATGATCCTGCTGCTGGCATCGCTGGTGGCAATTCTCACCACTCTCGGCATTTTTGTTAGCCTGGTGTTCGAGACCGTGCGTTTCTTCGGCATGGTTTCGCCGATCGATTTCCTGTTCGGCACCAAGTGGGGGCCGGACACGATGGCAAACCCTGATGCCGTCGATGCGTCACGTTACGGCGCCATCCCCCTGTTCTGGGGTACAATCTTCATCGGGGCCATCATCGCAATGATCGTGGCGATCCCGCTAGGCCTGATGAGCGCGATTTATCTGACACAATATGCCGACCCCAGAGTGCGCACGTGGATCAAACCGCTGCTCGAATTGCTCGCAGGCGTGCCCACGGTGGTCTACGGCTACTTCGCGGCGCTCACACTGGCACCGATGATCCGCGACCTCGCGGTATCGATCGGCATTACCAACGCTTCGACAGAAAGCGCGTTGGCAGCCGGTATTGTCATGGGTGTCATGATCATTCCGTTCGTGTCGTCGATGGCAGATGATTCGATGGCTGCCGTGCCCGGGGCGATGCGCGATGGTAGCCTGGCGATGGGAGCGACCAAGTCTGAAACGATCCGCAAGGTGCTTTTTCCCGCTGCGTTGCCCGGAATTGTTGCTGGCGTCATGCTCGCAGTCAGCCGCGCGATCGGTGAAACCATGATCGTGGTGATGGCCGCATCTCCCGCAGCGAACCTGACCGCCAATCCGCTTGAACCGATGTCCACCGTAACGGTCCAGATCGTCAAACTGCTGACCGGCGAACAGAGCACCGATCACCCCGCCACGCTGAGCGCCTATGCGCTGGGCTTTGTGCTGTTCATGGTGACACTGGCGCTCAACTTCATCGCCCTTCGCGTCGTCAAGCGTTTCCGCGAGGCCTACGAATGAGCAATTCCGCCTTTCCCCACGCCGCACCCAGTGATGCGCATGCGCTCGGCCCAACGCGCACGCCCGCCTTCGAACAACGGCTTGCCAAACGGTACCGCGCTGAACGCAACTTCCGCTGGATCGGAAAGGGCGCCGTGATTTTCTCGGTGGCTGTTCTTGTGTTCCTTCTGGGCAACATGCTGATCAATGGGATCGCCGGGTTCCAGCGTGCCGAAGTCGAAGTTACGATCGACTTTCCGGAAAGCGGGCTGACTGGCGATGCCGTGTCGCTGACAGCCCCCAGCGCGATGCAGACGCTCGAAATGCAGGGCCTTCCAGATATCGTGACCTTCTTTGCCGAAGAACAATTGGGCACGGATGCGGCGTCCGAACTGTCACCGGACGCATGGCGCGATATTGCTACGGCGTTGAACGACGATCCCGGCCTCATCACACGCACACAAACTTTTAACTTGCCAGCAACCTCCGCTCTTGCCGCCGGGCTTCAGGGCGAAGGCGCGGCCGAAACGCAGGCCTTGGCCGACCGTCTGTCGGCCCAAGGCAAGCTGTCGCGCAACTGGGATCTGGGTTTCCTGAGCCGCTCTGATGCCACCAGTCCGCAGGCCGTGGGGATATGGGGGGCGCTGAAGGGTTCGATGCTCACCATGTTGGTAACTCTGGTTCTGGCTTTCCCGATCGGAGTGTTATCGGCGCTTTACCTCGAAGAATACGCGCCACGCGGCCGCTGGACCGACATCATCGAAGTGTCGATCAGCAATCTGGCCGCGGTGCCTTCGATCATCTTTGGCTTGTTGGGCCTTGCCGTCTTTCTTGCGCTGTTCCCGAACCTGCGGTCTGCGCCCCTTATCGGCGGAATGACGCTCGCCCTGATGACGATGCCCGTGATCGTCATTTCAGGACGGAACGCGATCAAGGCGGTTCCACCATCAATCCGTGATGGGGCACTGGCAATCGGTGCGTCGCCAGTGCAGGTGGTGTTCCACCATGTTCTTCCTTTGGCACTGCCAGGAATGTTGACGGGGACCATCATCGGGATGGCCCGCGCCTTGGGTGAAACCGCGCCGTTGCTTTTGATCGGGATGCGCATTTTCGTTGCCACCCCACCGGAAGGGTTCGCCTCGCCCGCCACCGTTCTGCCAATGCAGATCTTCCTGTGGTCGGATGAAATCGATCGCGGCTTTGTAGAACGCACCAGCGCGGCTATCATCGTACTGCTGGTGTTTCTGCTCACAATGAACGGCCTGGCCATTTACCTCCGCAACAAGTTCGAGAAACGCTGGTGACTGTAATCCATCCCAACATGGCAGACGAAAACGCGAAGATTCGCGCGCGTGACGTTTGCGTCTTCTACGGCGACAAGATGGCGATCGATCACGTGTCGATCGACATTTCGCCCAATTACGTCACTGCCTTCATCGGACCGTCGGGCTGCGGCAAGTCGACCTTCCTGCGGTGCTTCAACCGCATGAACGACACGATCGGCGCGGCCAAGGTGACAGGGCTGATCGAACTTGATGGCGAAGATATCCACGGCAGCCGCATGGACGTGGTGCAACTGCGCGCGCGCGTGGGGATGGTGTTTCAGAAACCCAACCCCTTCCCCAAGTCGATCTACGAAAACATCGCCTACGGCCCCAAGATACACGGTTTGGCCGAGAAGAAGGCCGATCTTGACGTAATTGTCGAACGTTCGCTGACCCGCGCCGGTCTGTGGGAAGAAGTTAAAGACCGGCTTGATGATTCCGGAACGGCTCTCTCGGGCGGCCAGCAACAGCGACTTTGTATCGCACGGGCTATAGCAGTGGACCCCGAAGTCATCCTGATGGACGAACCGGCCAGCGCCCTAGACCCGATCGCGACCGCCAAAATTGAAGAGCTGATCGATGAACTTTCGGGCCGTTACGCGATTGTCATCGTTACCCACTCGATGCAGCAGGCTGCGCGCGTCAGTCAACGCACCGCATTTTTCCATCTTGGCAAGATGGTAGAATACGGGCCCACTTCCGAAATCTTCACCAATCCCGTTGAAGAACGTACAAAAGATTACATCACAGGACGTTACGGCTGATGGCTGAACATACCGTCAAGGCTTTTGACGAAGACATCACCCGACTTCGCGGTCTGATTGCGGAGATGGGCGGGCTTGCGGAAGTTGCCATTGCGGAATCGCTGGATGCGCTGCTGCGCGGCGATGAAGATCTGGCCGAAAAGGTTGTAGCCCGCGACAAGCGCATGGATATGCTTGAAATGGAGGTCGACAAGCTGGCCGTGCGCATCATCGCCTTGCGCGCGCCGATGGCCGACGATCTTCGCGAAGTCATCGCGGCACTCAAGATCGCAGGCGTGCTTGAACGGATTGGTGATTATTCCAAAAACATCGCCAAACGCACAGGCATGATTGAAGGACGGGGACGGTTCGAACCACTTACCCTACTCCCGACCATGGGAGAGGTTGCCAGCGAAATGGTGCATGATGTGCTCACCGCGTATGCCGCACGCGATCCCGATCTTGCACGGGAAGTGATCGCGACGGATGCGAAGGTGGATGGTTTTTACAACAGCATCTTCCGCAATCTTGTCAGCCACATGGTCGAAAATCCTTCGACCATTTCAAGCGCGGCGCAATTGCTCTTCGTTGCGCGGAACATCGAACGGATCGGGGATCACGCCACCAACGTGGCCGAAATGGTTCACTTTGCTGCAACGGGGACCTACCCGCCAGAAGGTGATCGTTGATATCGCGGTGACGATGCTGTCACGCTATTGTTGATTTCCTGCCAGCTTTCATCAAATTGTCGCTCAAGTGACACATAGGCTCGGGCGCCGCTCGCGTCTGCGAGCTTGAGGAGGCACTGTGCGCATGTCCGCTGCCAAATTGTTGCTTGTCGAAGATGATCCAGCTCTTTCCGAGCTGCTTGAATATCGTTTCCAGAACGAAGGCTATGCCGTCCGTTCCACCGGAGACGGTGACGAAGCGCTGGTTCTTGCCGCGGAAGAAGTGCCCGATCTCATCATCCTCGACTGGATGATCGAAGGCACAAGCGGCATCGAAGTGTGTCGCCGCTTGCGGCGCGACAAAGAAACCGCGCATGTTCCCATCATCATGCTGACCGCCCGCGAGGCTGAAGATGATCGGGTGCGCGGGCTTGAAACCGGGGCTGACGATTATCTCACCAAGCCTTTTTCTCCTCGTGAACTGCTGGCCCGCGTGGCCGCTGTGATGCGCCGAATTCGGCCGGCACTGGCTGGGGAAACGATCGAAGTCGGCGATCTCAAACTCGATCCCGTCGCGCACAAGGTGCAACGCCGCGGGCGCGCGTTACAATTGGGTCCGACAGAATACCGGCTGCTGAAGTTTTTTATGGAAAGCCCCGGTCGTGTCTTCAGCCGCGGTCAGTTGCTTGATGGCGTATGGGGCACCGGCTCCGATATCGAATTGCGCACGGTCGATGTTCACATCCGCCGTCTGCGCAAGGCGATCGGGATCGATGGTGCAAAAGACCCGATCCGTACGGTGCGCTCTGCCGGATATGCGCTCGAAGCGAGCTAACGGCACACTCCTGCCCAGCGATCATCCTGATCAAGGTGGAAGTGATCCGCGTGGGCAGCGTTGTATTCGGGCGAAAGCACCGTGGCAAAGCTGTTGCACGCGCCATCGCGTACCGCACGAAGGAAGGCTGCTTCGGGATCGTCTCCGTCCCAATCGCCCAGCACGCTCACACGGCGGCCATCTTCCAGGATGAAGGCCGCGATATCGATTGCGTTTGCCGTCGCGTGTTCGCTCCATGCTCCATCGGCGCCGCCGTAGATTCGGCGGCAGGAGTATGCCCCAAGATGTTCGATCCGTGCCAACTCGCTGCCCAAGATCGCCAGAGCCGATGGCGCAACGCTATCTCGGCGCCAGAGTTCGAGCGCGACTGCGACCGGGCATGTCACCGCAGGCGTATCGGGTGATAGCGGGTAGTTGCCAAGCCGGGTGCGGTCGGGCCGCGCACATTCGCCCTCACCGGTGGGTGGAAGCGTGGAAAAATTTACATCGCTCCGAGCGAGAACAGCGCGACATTCGGACACATCGCCGAGCATGGCGTTCATCTTTGTCCGGGTTGCCCAACCCGGCGGATCGCGCAGGTCCAGCGGCGCCCAAGGACTGTGTTGCGGATGTGACTGTAACCACTGCCACCCTGCGATTACGCCGACAAGCAAGGCGAGCAGCCCCATGGCCCTGCGGGCCGCGGCGAAATGCGTGTTGCCCCGGGCGCTTGCGCGTGACTTGTTGTAGCGATTCATGTTGTATTCCTAGTGAAAATCACGCGATTTGGGCAGGATCCGATGATCGCGAGGATGGCCTGTAACATTGGGAACAGGCGCAAGCTCACCCGCCAGATCATGCGGAGCAGGAGGACGTCGTCCGGAAAGGGGCGCATTGACATGATCGGCACGCGCCAACGGCGCGTCAAGCAGATCGTCTGACAATGCATGAAGGCGCTGCGTCGCATCGGTCATGGATTGGGCGATCACATGAATGACCTCATCGTCATATTCTACGCGCCCGCGCACCTCCATCAGCCGAGCACCCATCACGATCTTGCGGTTCTTTTCCTTCAGATCGGGCCAGATCACCAGATTAATGACCCCCGTTTCGTCTTCCAGCGTAATGAAGGTCACACCCTTCGCGCTACCCGGCCGCTGGCGGATCAGCACCACCCCTGCTACCTGCACCATGCTGCGGAACTTTCGCGACCGCAGATCAGTCGCGCGTACAAACCCGCGTGCGCCAAGATCGGCACGCAGAAATGCCATGGGGTGCGCCTTCAGACTGAGGCGCGTGGTCTGGTAATCGGCCACCACCTCTTCTGAAAGCGCCATGCCCGGCAGGCCGACGGCAGCACGCTCTGCCCCCTCTTCGCGGATGCCGGCAGCACGGAACAGCGGCAGGTCGGGAGCTGCGACAAGGCTGCGCGCATCCCACAGGGCCTGCCGTCGCGATAGGCTGAGCGAGGTGAAGGCATCCGCACTGGCAAGGCGTTCGATATGCGGCGGGCTGAGGCCTGCACGGGCCCGAAGATCGGCAATGTCATGATATGCCCCGCTCGCAACCCGCGCATTGACCAGTTTTGCGGCAATATGTTCCGGCAAGCCGTCAACCTGTCTGAGCCCAAGGCGCAAGGCGTGGGTATCACCCTTTTCTTCAAGCGTGCAGTCCCACTCCGAATGGTTTACATCCACCGGCAGCACCGCCACTCCGTGCTCGGCCGCGTCACGCACAATCTGTGCCGGAGCATAAAAACCCATCGGTTGCGAATTGAGCAAGCCGCAGGCGAATGCTGCCGGATAATGGCATTTGAGCCAGCTAGACACATACACCAACTGCGCAAAGCTGGCCGCGTGGCTTTCAGGAAAGCCATATTCGCCAAAGCCTCTGATCTGGTTGAAGCAGCGCTGGGCGAAATCACGATCATATCCGCGCCCGACCATGCGTTCGACCATCATGTCCTGAAGTTCGTCCACCATCCCTCGGCTGCGGAAGGTCGCCATCGCTTTCCTCAGTCGATTGGCTTCAAGGCTGGAAAATTTCGCCGCATCCAGCGCGATCTTCATCGCCTGTTCCTGAAAGATCGGCACGCCCAAGGTGCGCCCAAGGATACTGGTAAGTTCGTCGGGAGGCCCGTGTTCGGGCGCAGGCGCGGGAATCTGCACGGGCTCGGCCCCGCGGCGACGTTTCAGGTAAGGGTGGACCATGTCCCCCTGGATCGGGCCCGGACGCACAATCGCAACCTGAATCACCAGATCGTAAAATTCACGCGGGCGAAGGCGCGGGAGCATATTCATCTGCGCGCGGCTTTCGACTTGGAAAACGCCCAGCGAATCGCCCTTGCGCAGCATCGCGTAGGTTTGCGGATCCTCTCGCGGAACCGTGGCTAGCGTCAGCGCACGGCCATGATGCGCTGCCAGCAGATCGAGGCATTTGCGAACACAGGTCAACATGCCAAGTGCGAGCACATCGACTTTCAGAATGCCCAGCGCTTCGATATCATCCTTGTCCCACTCGATGAAGCTACGTTCAGGCATCGCCCCGTTGCCGATCGGCACTGTCTCGCTCAGCGCACTTTCCGTGAGGATGAAGCCGCCAACATGCTGGCCCAGATGGCGCGGCATGCCGATCATCTGTTCGGTCAGCTTCAGCACCCTTTTGAGATGCGGGTCGGTGATATCAAGACCGGTTTCGGCGGCATGCTTTTCGGTAATCTCGCGCCCCCATCCGCCCCACACAGTGCGGGCAAGCGCGGATGTGACGTCTTCGGACAATCCCATCGCCTTACCTACCTCGCGGATCGCCATGCGCGGACGGTAGTGGATCACCGTGGCGCAAAGCCCGGCGCGGTGACGTCCATATTTGGCGTAGATGTACTGGATCACCTCTTCGCGCCGCTCATGCTCGAAATCGACATCGATATCGGGCGGTTCCTTGCGTTCCTCGGAAATGAAGCGGTCGAACAGCAACTGGTGCTTGGCCGGATCGACACTGGTGATGCCAAGCACATAGCATACAGCAGAATTGGCCGCGCTGCCGCGCCCCTGACACAGGATCGGAGGTTCACAGCCCCGGGCAAAATCCACGATATCCTTGATAGTGAGGAAGTATCGCGCCAGATCGAGCTTGGCGATCAACGCCAGTTCGCGTGTGATTGTGGCCCGTACGGTTTCGGGGACGCCATCAGGGTAACGCCGCCCTGCCCCGGCCCAAACCTCTCCTTCAAGATAGGTTTGGGGGCTCTGGCCGTCCGGGTGAATTTCCTCGGGGTATTCGTAACGAAGCTCGTCGAGGCTGAATCGGCACCTGTCCGCCACGTCGCGTGCGGCCCGGATCGCATGAGGCCAGCGGGCAAAAAGGCGCTGTATCTGTACCGGCGATTTCAAATGCCGTTCGGCATTGGCGTGCAGCAAGTGGCCCGCCTGCGCCACGGTGGTCTTGTGCCGGATTGCTGTCATGACATCCTGCAACGCGCGGCGCTCGGGTGCGTGGTAATGCACATCATTGGTAGCAAGCAGGCCAAGGCCGTGTGCGCGCGCAAGGCTGTCGAGCTGTTCGATCCGGGCAATGTCATCGCCGCGGTAGAGGTAGCTGGCGGCAATATGGCGGAACGTGGGTAGTTGGCGCACGAGATGGGGGAGGAGGTCGGGCAGCGGGGCGGTCAGTTCCATGCTCCCCCCACCCCGGACCTGATCCGCAGATCCACCGATTTCAGGGGCGCTGCCGTAAGGCCGCGGGGTTCCTTCCCGGAGGCCGAGACGGGGAAACGGGACCACGTTGCTAGGCACTGCGATCGTTAGCGGCGCATGCAGATCATCGGGCGGAATAAGGATCAACTGCACCGCGTCGGAGTGGTCCGCCAGCATCGCCAGCGTGATCTGGCATACCCCTTTGTCCTGCCACGCACCATCTGGCGTCTGCATTCGGCCTGCGCTGATCAACCGGCACAAGTGCCCATAGGCGGTACGGTCTTCCGGGTAGGCAAGGAAGGCAAGGCCTTCGACAGTTTCGATCCGGCAGCCGATCACCGGGCGCAGCTTCAGGGTCTTGGCCTCGGTATGCAACCGAACTACACCCGCCATCGAATTCACATCGGCAATTCCCAATGCGTCATAGCCTTGCGCGTGCGCGGCAAGCACCAGATCGACCGCGTCTGACGCCCCCCGCAGGAAGGTGAAGCAGCTCGCCATGCCGAGTTCGACAAAATCCGCGCGCGGCGGTGCGTCGATCGCATCGGGATCAACGTGCAAGGTGCGCTTGTCGGGGGTAAGCGGCGCATCGGGCATATCAACCCGCCAGCTGCGTCAGGCGCTCCTGCACCCGTGCCAGGTCTGCAGTGAACAATTCGGTCTGCGCCGCGCGGGCATCACCGTCGAGCCGGAGCAGGTAGGAAGGGTGCACGGTCACCCATAACTCTGCTCCATCATCAAGCATGATCGGCGCATCGCGCGCCTTGGACACGCTGACAGTGCGGCCCAGCATCCCACGTGCTGCGCTTGCGCCCAACGCCAGCACGATACGCGGCTGCACAATCGCACGTTCGGCATCAAGCCACCAGCGGCACGTATCGATTTCCTTGGCGCCGGGCGACTGGTGCAGTCGGTGCTTGCCCTTGTACACGAACTTGAAATGCTTGACCGCATTGGTGAGGTAGGCGTCCTTGCGGTCTATCCCGGCGCGGGTGAGATGCTGGTTGAGCAATTGCCCTGCCGGCCCCACGAAGGGACGCCCGTGGATGTCCTCCTGATCGCCCGGTTGTTCACCGACAATCATCAAGGTCGCCTGCGGCGGCCCCTCGCCCGCAACGGCGCGGGTGCCGCAATCAGCGATCGGGCAATCGCGGCACGCAGCGGCGCCTTGCGCGACATCACCCAAGGTGGAAGGGCGCACACGCTCTTCGCGCTTTCCGGCCGCAACCATCGCTGCTTCGCGCGCCTGTGCGCCTGCGATCAAGCCGGGGATCAGCTCGGCTTCAGGCAGATTTTTCCAGTATTTCTTGGGCATTTCGGACAGCATTGCGCCCACCTTCAAACGCGCTGGATTGAAGATCGAAGCATAGTAGGACCGCCATAAATCCTCGACCGGATCATCGCCCGGCGCATCTTCGCGGCGAGCTGGCGGACCTTCGTGCATGACCTCGCCATCCCAATGGATGCTGCCCCGCGGGGTCAGGATCGACCAGCGCATATTGGCAAAACGGCGCATGAAGAACGCCGCTTCTGCCCGCACGATGTGGTGATCGGGTTCAAACCAGGCGATGAAATGCGGCGTGCCGTCTTCTTCTTCGACCTCGCGAAAACGGACAAAGGCGTGCATCTTGTGCGCATCGCGGCGCACCGATTTGGCCAGTTCCTCGATCCGGCGCACGTCAAGATCGGCCTTGTCTTCCATCAGCCGCGAGTTTTGCTGCAAGCGCCACAGCATCCGGTAAAGAAGGCCAAAGCGCGCCGGATCAGTGTGCAGCGCGGCGCTGCGGGCGAGCGTGAGGAATCGTTGGCTGGTCCGCACCGCGGGCGCATCAGCCGGGGGCGCAGGCAAGCGCTTGTCGCCTCGTAACGGGCTTTCGGACGCAAACAGATCCCCCGTTCCGCCTGGCTCGATCCACGAAACGCGGTCAGGCGGAATATCGGACTGGATCAAGCCGCGTGCCCGTTCGCGCCAGAAGGCAAAATCATCGGGCGTAGGCAAATGCACGGCATAATGCGCACCAAGGCTAATGTTTTGTCCCGACCGTCGCTGCGTAGCCATCAGAACAGCTCCAGCTGTTCCTGCTGGGGCGCAAGCAGCCGGCGCAGGTCGGCCCGGTCAGTCAACAAGGTCGGACGCCAGTCGAGCGCACAAATGAAGGGCCGCACCTTGGCAATCGAGGCAGTCAGGCGCGCAACATCATCAAGCCGCAAGGTCCGATGCCGCCGTGCCGCAAGGATTCGCCCGACAGCGTGCGTGCCCAGCCCCGGCACGCGCAGCAATTGCTCCTTCGCCGCACGGTTCACATCGACCGGAAAACTTTCACGAAACTTCAGCGCCCAGGCGAGCTTGGGATCGATGTCGAGCGGCAGATTGCCATCCGCTTCGGTCGCATCGGCGACTTCTCCCGGCGCAAAGCCATAGAAGCGCATCAGCCAGTCGGATTGATACAGGCGATGTTCGCGCAGTAGCGGCGGACGCTTCAGCGGAAGCACCGCGCTTGCATCCGGAATCGGCGAGAAGGCGCTGTAATAGACGCGGCGCAGGCCAAAGCTGCCATACAGCCGACTCGCCTTCCCGATGATCGCAGTATCATTGGCGCCGTCTGCGCCGACAATCATCTGGGTCGATTGGCCCGCCGGGGCAAAGCGCGGCGCATGGCGGAAGCGCTTGCGTTCGTCCTTCGCCTCGATGATCCGTGCCTTGGTGCGGCCCATCGCGCCTTCGATCTGCGTTTCATTCTTGTCGGGTGCAAGCCGGGTCAGCCCGGCCCGGGTCGGCAGTTCGACATTGATTGAAACCCGGTCAGCATAAAGCCCGGCCTCGTGAATGATTTCGGCATCGGCTTCGGGAATGGTCTTGAGATGAATATAGCCGCGAAAGTCATGCTCTTCACGCAGGATCCGCGCGACTTCGACCAGCTGCTCCATCGTGTGATTGGCGCTGCGCACGATGCCCGAGGACAAGAACAGCCCTTCGATATAATTGCGGCGATAGAAATTGAGCGTGAGGTCGACCACCTCCTGCGGGGTAAAGCGCGCGCGTGCCACGTTCGAGCTTTTGCGATTGATACAATAATGGCAATCGAAGATGCAGTGGTTGGTCAGCAGGA
This sequence comes from Erythrobacter sp. R86502, assembly GCF_042466465.1. Taxonomy (NCBI): domain Bacteria; kingdom Pseudomonadati; phylum Pseudomonadota; class Alphaproteobacteria; order Sphingomonadales; family Erythrobacteraceae; genus Erythrobacter; species Erythrobacter sp. R86502. The sequence continues at coordinate 1,129,005 of NZ_JAXHCJ010000001.1, forward strand.
TCTTGAGCAACGAAATGCAGCGACCATCGGGAGCATAGGCGTGGCAAATCCCCATCCCTTCCGTCGAGCCGACACCTTTCCCGCCAAGCGAGTTCTTTTTTGCCGTCCCCGATGACGCGCACGACGCATCATACTTTGCCGCATCGGCAAGGATTTCGAGTTTCTGACGGAGGGACTGCTGAGCCATGGATAAAGGAACACCTTTCGCGTTCCTTATATGTTCTTGCAAGCTCAATGCCAAATGCAAAGCTTGCAAGCATGGATCAAATGATACGGCGAAGCCTCGGGCCGCTGTCCCGATCGTTTTGCTGACTGCACAAATAGTCGATCACCGCTGGATGCATCGTACCTTCAAAGGCGACACCTGCGATCTGGCCTTCTACCCACGCGATCGAACCGAGCGGAGCGTTGACCCCGTTCACTTTCATCGTCACCCGGTCGCCGATTTCGGCAAACCCGGCTTTTGCCCTGATCTTGCAGCCGCCTTCGGACAGATCAAGCAGGTCAACAAAGACCACACGCGAACGCACCCGGCTTTTCACGGTAAGGCTCATGGGCCGACGATCGGATGCGCGTGAGATCGAATCGAGGTTCATGAGAAGAATCTTGCACAAATACGTAAATTAAAACTGAGCAGGCCGGTAACCAGGTATCAGCCATACATGCCATGCAGAAACCAGTCGGGCACCCCGCCGCGCCCATCGCCTGCAAGCCCCTGCCGATAGATCCAGTATCGCCGCCCGGCCTCATCCTCGATCCTGTAATAATCGCGCAGCCGTGCAGTGGAACGTTCGCGCCACCATTCAGGCGCGATCCGTTCCGGCCCTTCGACCCGTACGACTTCGCGCACGCTACCCCGCCATCGGAAGCGCTGCGGCACACCATCGGGCGAGGCGTACAGCACAGATATCTGTTCGGCGCGGTCGAACAGCTTTACAGGCCGACTGTGGAAAGCAAGCGCGCCTTGCGCAGGCGAAATCGGTGCAAGCGGCGGCTGCCAGCCTTGGGCACGCTCGGGGATATGGCTGGCGCGCAGCACCGGCCGGGTTACAGCCTTTGGCCCCAATCGGACCGTCAACCGGTCGATACAGGCAGCGAGTGCGGTTCCGTGGTTTTCGGCTGCCGCATCAAGATCGGCCTGATCTAGGGTGAGAGGCTCGCTCCAGCTGGCGCGCAGTTGCACCGCCTCGATCCCGAACCCGGCTTCGACATCGTCAAGCCGCGCCGCGAACAGACGAATGATGTGATCTGCCTCGCGGGTGGCGGCAGCCAGTTCGATGCGGCGTTGCAGGACTTCGCCATCCACCCGCCACAATGCCAGTTCGAGCCTGCGCGCCCCTTCCCCCCGCGCTTCGAGCGTACGGATCATGTCGGCGGCGAGATCTTCCACCACCTGATCGAGCAGGTTGCGATGACGCAACGGCTCCATCATTCGGCGTTGCACCATTGGCATGACCTGCGCGATGACAGGCAGCAGCGGCTCGGGCACGCGGCCAAGCAATTGATCGAGCCTCAGCAGCGGATTGGCGGCAGGCGAACGGTGATTGCGAAACCGGCGGCGCAGCGAATCGCGTGCGGCGACTTCCTGCGCAGGGTCATCACCCACACCGCTGACCCCTGCCAGTTCACCAAGCCGCTTGATGCCCAAACGCCGCAGCACGGTCAGCACATCTTCATCAAGCCGGAGCGCGGCGACCGGCAGATCGCCCAACACCCGCAAAGGATCATCGCAGGGTGCAAGGATCGTATTGGCTTTTCCGAAATGCGATAATGCCCAGGCCGCCCCTGCGGTGGGGGCAAGCGCAGCGCGAGCAGTCAGGCCGTGCCGGGCAAAGGCCCGCGCAACATCGCGCAGCAGTGCCTCTTCGCCGCCATACAGATGGGCGACGCCAGTGACATCGACCAACAGTCCGTCAGGCGGATCAAGCGCGCTCCATGGCCCCCAACGCTGAGCCCATACGGCCAGCTTTTCCAAGGTGGCCAAATCGCCTGCCGGATCGCTTGGCACAGCGGCAAGATCGGGGCACAGCGCACGCGCATCGGCCAGCAACATTCCAGCCCGCGCGCCTGCTGCCAGCCCTGCATCATTGGCAGCGGTGATACGCGGACCGTGTGCCGTTTCCAGAATCAGCGCGGTGGGTGCAGACGCTTCGGCCGCATCAGCCGCGAGCGCGTGCCGCCAGCGATCGACCGACAGTCGGGCGAGCCATACGGACAGGATGCGGCGCGGCGGCGATATCGGTGTCAGGTTCGGGTTCGGTGCAGAAGCGCAGGGTTTGCGTGTCATCGATCAGTATCCATACCCCCGGCGCGTGGGCACGTGAGCGAAACAATTCGGCGTGCCAGCTGGCCGTACCGGGGGCGACGGGGTTCCAGCGCGGCGGCGGGGACGGCGCGGCATGTGCCTGCCAGCGCATTCGGGCCGAAGACAGATCAGGTTCGGCATCAAGCCGCACCAGCCACAGGCGGACACCGTGCCGTTCCGCGGTAAGGCTGAGACGGCGGGAGGCGGTAAAGGTCAGCGCCTTGGGGTTGCCGGCAATCTCCCCGATCACACAGGCAAGATCGCGGCACTTGAGCCCTTCTTCCAATGCAAACAGCGCATCTTCAGGCGTTGCTGCGGCGACATGTATGATCCGATGGCGCCAGTCTGGCGGAAGTCCGGCAAGACAGGGGCGCCCTGCTAACTGCATCGCCTTGCGATCCTGCACCCAGAGAATCTGCCGGGTGTCCTGTACTTCGCTTTGATCCGAAGCCGTATCGGATGACGTCAAGGCGTCACGCGCCAACGCCAGCGCCAACCCCGCTCCGCTGCCCTCGCCCGACGAGGCAAAGATTTCGGAATGGAACGGGTGCGCAGGCAATCCTGGACGCCAGCGCGTTTCAGCAAGGCGAACGGGGTCGATACTTGTGAGTGGTGATGTGGATGGCATGGAGAAACGACTCATTTGTTCGCATTATGTTCCAACATCATCAGTTTGGCAATCGTGCTGCCAGACAATAAAAAAGGGGCGCCCGTCGCCGGACGCCCCTTCGATATTCGCAAAAAAACGAGATCAGGATTTGGGATTATCGATCGGAATAATCGTCTCGTCGCCGAGAACATCATCCACAACTTCCACGATCCCGCGCCCCAGATGGCTGCGGCGGCGTCCGTAAAGGGCGTAGATCACTACACCTACCAGCGTCCACACCGGCAACACGATCATGGCTTCCAGCGGCAGATTGACGAACAGGAAAAGGCAACCCGCGATCGCCGCCGGAGCGATAATCACAAGGCCTGCCACTCTGAACGGACGCTTCACGTCAGGCCGCGTGCGACGCAGTACCATCACGGCCAGCGCCACCAGTGCAAAGGCATAAAGCGTACCGGCATTGGCGATATCGGCAAGCTTGCCCACCGGCAGGAACGCTGCGGCCACAGCCACGACCACGCCGGTCATCGCCGTAACGACGTGCGGCGTCTGCCACTTGGGATGCACCTTGCTAAGCACTTCAGGAAGCAGACCATCGCGGCTCATCACGAAGAAGATCCGGGTCTGGGCATAAAGCAGCACCAGAATCACCGAAGGCAGCGCGATGAAAGCGGCATAGCCGAGCATGTTGCCGATGCCCGAATAACCGATCTGACGCAGCACATGGGCCAGTGCTTCATCCGAGCATACCAAAGCAGCCGAATAGGCTGGCATGGCGCACTGGCGAGCAAGTTCTTCCGACCCCGCCGGGAACGGAACGCCGCCAGGCCCCATGATCGGCTGACCACCAATCGTGCCGATCGCGCCGGCTGCCACCAGAATATAGAAGACCGTGCAGAACAGTAGAGATCCGACCAAGCCAATCGGCACATTGCGCTGGGGATTTTTGGTTTCTTCTGCTGCAGTCGAAACCGCATCGAAACCTACGTAGGCAAAGAAGATCGTGGCCGCCGCGCCAACTGCGCCAACGCCCGATCCCAGACTGCCAAACACCCCGGCAGGCAGAAAGGGATTGAAGTTTTCGGCCTCGACTTCAGGCAGGGTCAACACGATGAACACGGTCAGCGCGGCCACCTTGATCACAACCAGTACGGCATTGACCTTGGCGCTTTCGCTCGTCCCGATCATCAGGAGCCAAGTTACCAGCAAAGCGATGATCAGCGCGGGAAGATTGATAATCCCACCTTCAACTCCGCCGAACGCCAGCGGTCCGCCGGAAAGCGCTGCCGGCAGGGTTATACCGAAAGTCTCGTTGAGTATGGTGCCGACAAAGTAGCCCGACCAGCCCACCGACACCGCGCTTGCGGCGATGGCGTATTCCAGCACAAGCGCCCAGCCGACGGTCCATGCCAGAAACTCACCCATCGTGGCATAGGTATAGGTGTAAGCCGACCCCGAAACCGGAATGGTCGAAGAAATTTCGGCATAGCACAATGCGGCCACGATGCAGATCAAGCCGGCGATGGCGAATGCCAGCATCAGACCCGGTCCAGCCTTTTGCGCACCGGCAGACGTCAGCACGAAGATCCCGGTGCCGATGATGCAACCGATACCGAACAGCATCAGCTGAATAGCGCCAAGCGAACGCTTCAACGATTTCTTTTCCGCCGCTGCGAGGATCGCGTCGAGCGGCTTTACCCTGTCTAGAAACATCTGGAATAGGTCTCCCCTTGATCGCAGGCAGATCCCCTGCGCGACCATCAGGCTGTAACGCTAGCGCAACAGGCTCGCAACACAAGCGGCAAAGCGCAGGCTTTCCCCCGACGTGCGCACCCGCTAGAGCCTTATGCCATGTCCACGACCTTCCAGCTCGATACCAGCACCAGCCGCGCCAACCCCACCCCGCAACCGATGCGCAGGCTGACCGTGCCAGTGATCCGTGCGCGCAAGACAGAGGGTGTAACGGGCCAGCCGTTGGTTATGCTGACCGCCTACACCGCACGGCAGGCGCAAATTCTCGATCCGCATTGCGATATGCTGCTGGTGGGGGATTCTCTTGGTCAGGTGATTTACGGGCTTCCTTCTACCGTGCCGGTCACACTGGAGATGATGGCGAACCACGGCGCGGCTGTCGTGCGCGGATCGTACCGGTCTGTCGTGGTGATCGATATGCCTTTCGGATCGTACGAGGCATCGCCCGAACAGGCGTTTGAAAGCGCGGCCTTCCTTATGAAGCAGACTGGCGCTGCTGCAGTAAAGCTGGAAGGCGGTGAAGCCATGGCACCAACCGTTGCTTTTCTGACCAATCGCGGAATTCCGGTTATGGGCCATGTCGGTCTGACGCCGCAGGCAGTGAATGTTCTTGGCGGTTATAGTGCAAGAGGGCGTTCAGATGCTGAAGCTCAAAAAATCGTCACCGATGCCAAGGCGCTGGATGACGCCGGGGCTTTTTCGATCGTGATTGAAGGTGTTGTGGAGCCCATTGCAATCGCAGCGACGAAGGCGGTGAACTGCCCCACTATCGGCATTGGCGCATCGGCGCAGTGTGATGGCCAGGTGCTTGTTACCGACGATATGCTGGGAATGTTCGAACGGGTGCCGCGCTTTGTGAAGCGGTATGAAGATATCGCAGGCCTGATCGATCGTACCGTGGCCCGTTACGCCGAAGAAGTGCGCGACCGCAGCTTCCCGGGCGAAGATCAGACTTATCAGCCCAAGGCCTGATCCCGACCTTTGACCATTCGCGCCGCCATGGGTGCGGCCAGCACCAGCTGAGCAAGGTGATAGATCAGCAGCGGGGCTATGACAAAACCGGCGCTTTCGGCAGGGAACAAGATGGCGGCCAGCGGCGCGCCAATTGCGACGCTTTTCTGTGAACCGGCAAACAGAAACGCGATGCGGTCTGCCCGAACCAGTCCCAGCAGCTTCGCACTCGTCCACGCTGCTGCCAGTGCAATCACCAGCATGCCAAGTACCATAGCAACCAGTATCAGCCAATCGCGCGTAGCGAGCATCGCACCCAGTCCTTGCTCGACCGCACCCGAAAACGCCACATAGACCGCGATGCCAATTACCGCCCGGTCCAGCCACGCAATCTGCGATCGGTGCGCGGCAATCCGGTCGATTACGCGTCCCTGAACGATCTGGCCGACGACGAACGGAAGAACCAGTATCAGACCGATACGGACGATCGCTTCGTTTCCGATCGCGCCCGCCGCCTCACCCGCGAGCAATGCAAAAAGTGGTGCGCTGACAAAAACGCCGACAATATTGATAAGCGCCGCACCAACGACAGCCAGACCGACGTTGCCAGCCGCCAGACTTGTGTAGCTGGTGGCAGATTGCACCGTAGAAGGCAGACATCCAAGGTAGACGAAACCCAAAGCAACCATCGGAGGAAGAGCGCCGCCGCCAAGGTGTGCAAAGCCAAGTCCGAGCATCGCCATTCCGGGAAACACGAATATGATCAATGGCCCGAAATAGCGCCAGTTGGACAGTCCACGTACGATCTCGGCCCGGCGGATTCGCATGCCATTGATGAGAAACAGTAAAAATATACCCGCGTTGGAAATGCTGCTCGCGGCTTCCTTTGTTTCTCCGGTCGCAGGAAACAGGAGTGCAATTCCGGTTGCTGCAATTAGCACAGCGATCATCGGATCGGACAATAGCGGCAAGCGCGACATCGTGATCTTTAACATATGATCAGCGCCGTGCCCTGCCGCAGTCCGCTTGTCGAGGATCAGCGTGGGCCAGATGGCACCAAAGATCGTGGGCGCATGTCGGCCAGCAAAGCAGCAAACCGGTACGCATCATGACGGTTTCCCAGGGCCAGCGCAGCTCGCAATCGCAATCCCAACACCGTAGGATCGTGGCCAGTACCGAGGCTCATCGCGTGATCGAGCAATTGGCTAGCGCGCAGCCAGTCGCCGCGCCGCCCCAGGCTTTCTGCCAACGCGATCACCGCGCTCGCATTTTCGGGATCACTGGCCACATGACGGGCCAGGATCGAATGTGTTGCTGCAGGATCGCCAGATCGGAGGTAGCCGTACGAAATCTTGCGCGTGAGCCCCCACGGCCGCCTAACCCGGGTGGCCATCTGATAAAAGCCGAGCGCCGACCGCCAATTCCCGCCGCCCAGCGCTGCATCACCTGCCAAAACCGCAACATCTGCCGATGCCGGGAACTGGTCGGACAGGGCCTGCGTGTCAGCTATGGCCTTGGGCCAGTTACCGGCAACACCCGCTGTCCTGGCCGCAATCGTGGGGCCGGGAAGACCCTCTCGCACGGCAAAAGGGATCGGCCAGCGATCAGCCATACGATAAGCGCGCGCCAACAGGGGCGCGGCGCCAACGCGGTCGCCACTGTGTTCAAGGGAACGTGCCACCAGCATCAAAAGGTAGCGCGAGGCTTGAGGCGTCGCAGCCTCCTCGCCGAAGCGATCAATCAACTCATCGGTCCGCCCCGCATCGAACAATGCCTTGGCGAGCATTTCTCGCAACCGCGTATTGGACGGCTGGCGCTGCGTCAGGCTTTCGAGGATCACGGATGCGCTGTCGGCGTTTCCTTCGGCGAGGCTGATCACGGCGTCTAACTGCAGCGCGGCAGGGACACCATTCTTTGTCAGGCCGCTGCGCGATAGCAAGCTTCGCGCCGTCGCATACTCGCCCCCCCGTGCTGCAAGCACCGCCTGCATGAAAGCCACCCGCGGATCGTCAGGCGCAACATTGGCCATCGTTCGTATGGCCTCCAGCATGTCGCCAGCTTGGCCCCCATCGCCCAGGGTCGCCGCATATTCGGCCCAGCCTTCAGCGAAAAACGGGTCTGCCGCCAAGGCGGCTTCAAACCATGGGAGGGCCGCCGCAAAGCCATGCGCATCTCGCACCATTTGTGCACGCAAAAGCAGCGCTGGCGGATGATCAGGGCCAAGCGTGATGGCGCGGTCAACCGCCTCGATCGCGTGAAGATGTTCGCCCTGCCGAAAACGCAGCCGGGCCAAGGCAACCCACACATCGGGGTGATCGGGCGCCAGCCGTCGGGCACCAGCGATAAGAGCATCAGCATCAGCAAGCCGACCAACAGCGATCGTCGTGCGCGTTTCATCCAGAAGGCGCTCGGCCTGAGGGGGAAGCGGTGCCGTCTCGGTATTGGACGAACCTGTTTCGCGCGATGACGAACAGCCAGCCAACGTTACAAGCAGCGCTGCAAGTGCAATGGGGGCCTTACGCCTGCAAGTCATATTGTTTGAGCAAATCGTACAGCGTCGGTCTGCTGATACCGAGCAGCTTGGCTGTGTTTGAAATATTGCCCTCGCTGCGTGAAAGGGCGTGGCGGATCACGCGCCGATCCGCTGCTTCACGGGCAGATTTGAGGTTCAGGACATCGGATCCGCCATCCGTGCCTGCCCCAAGGTCGAGATCATCTGCGCCAACCAGCTTGCCATCCGCCATGATGACGGCGCGCTTAACCCGGTTTTCAAGCTCGCGGACGTTGCCGGGCCAATCATGCGCATCAATCGCGGCAAGCGCATCAGCGGCAAAGCCGGTGACGGTCGGATTCATTTCGGCCGAGAACCGTTTGAGAAACACTTTGGCAAGCAGAACTGGATCACCGTGCCTTTCGGCCAAACCGGGAATTCGCACTACGATTTCCGCCAATCGGTAGAACAGGTCCTCACGGAACTGCGCCTGCTGGATCATGCTTTCCAGATCCTGATGGGTGGCGCACACAATCCGGGTGTTTACCGCTATCGCCTTGCGTCCCCCGACCCGTTCGATCGTGCGTTCCTGCAAGAACCGCAACAGCTTGACCTGAAGCGGCAAGGGAATGTCGCCCACCTCGTCAAGAAACAACGTGCCGCCGTCGGCATTTTCAATCTTGCCTTCGGTGGTCTTTACGGCACCGGTAAAGGCGCCCTTTTCATGCCCGAACAACTCACTTTCCAGCAGAGTTTCCGGGATTGCCGCGCAATTGATGGCGATGAAAGGGCCCCCAGCACGGTCGCTTGCATCGTGCAGACCCTTGGCAAGCAGTTCCTTCCCGGTGCCGCTCGCCCCTAACAGCATCACGGATACACTGGTTTTCGCGACGCGTTCGATGGTGCGGGCAACCTTGACCATTTCAGGCGCACCAGTGATCAGGCGGCCGAGCACAGTCTTGTCCGCACTGCTTGATGCGACGAGGCGGCGGTTCTCTTCCTCAATTGTGCGCAGGTTGAATGCGCGTCGCACAATCAGGCCAAGTGCATCGATATCGATGGGTTTCTGATAGAAATCATAAGCCCCCCGCGAAATCGCCGCCAGCGCGCTTTCGCGTGCGCCATGGCCTGAAGCGACAATCACCTTGGTATCGGGTTTAAGCGCCATGATCGCGTCGAGCACTGCAAACCCTTCGGTCGTACCATCGGGATCGGGCGGCAATCCCAGATCAAGGGTGACCACACCCGGCGCTTCGGAACGCAGTGCGGCAATCGCGCTGTCGCGGTCCCCCGCAATCACGACCTCGAAATCGTCGTACGCCCATTTGAGCTGCGCTTGCAGGCCCGGATCGTCCTCGATCACCAACAGCACGGGTTTCCTGTCTGCCATTATGCGACCTCCTGCGCAGTGCTGTCATGATGGTGTTGGCCGCTGAGCAATTGCACCGCTTCGGCAAGCGGCAACGCCACAGAAAACCGGGTACCCAAGCCCTCGCGGCTTTGCACCGCAATACGCCCACCCATCGCCTTCACCAGTTCGCGCGCTTCAAATGCGCCAATGCCAAAGCCGCCCGCCTTCGATGATACGAACGGCTTGAACAATCCGGACCGCACGAATGACGGGCTCATCCCTTTGCCCGCGTCAACCACGTCGATCGCACCGTACAGTCCATCAACGGCAACGTCGAGAAACACAGTCATGCCGGGTTCACTGGCGTCGATCGCGTTTTGAACCAAGTGGATCAGGGCCTGCTCCAACGCTTCCCGGTTGCCCATGATCCTGACGGGGTCTTCGCGGGTCAAAGCGACCGCGTGCCCGCCCTTAAAGCGGTCGGCAATCGATCTGGCCAAATCGACCAGTTCAATCGGAGCAAGCGCATTGACCTGACCCGAGCCATAACGGCCCAGCCGCGCGAGCAGTGCGGAAAGCTTGTCAGCGGAATTGCGTAACGTCACCAGCATGTCGGCACGGAAGGCCGGGTTATCAGCGTGCTTTTCGGCATTGGCCGCCAATAACGAAAGCTGGCTGACCAGATTTTTGATGTCGTGCATCACAAACGCCATGCGGCGGTTGAATTCGTCAAACCGGCTAGCGTCCATCAACGCCTGCTGACCGGCCTGTTCGGACAGGTAGCTTGCCAATTGCTGCCCTGCCACGCGCAGAAGGTCGAAGTCCTCCCAGTCAAGCTGACGCGGATTGCGCGGACGGGCGAGCACGATCACCCCGACCAGTCGATCGAAATGGATGAGCGGAACCAGAGCCCAGGCATCATCAGCTTCCATCAGCCAATCGGGAACCAGGGCAGCCTCGCCATGGTGATCGATCCCGCCGCGCGCTTCATCAAGCGCTAGAACCAGGTTGTGTTGTTCGAGAATTCCCGACAGCGCATATTCGCCTGCAACCGCAGGAATTGCGATTGTCGGCCAGTTCCAACGCGCATTCAGTTCGAGTTGCGCTTCGTCATTAGGCATCAAAAGCAGGCCGGCGGGGCTTTCGGTAATGTCAGCCAAGGCTTTGACCGCGCGCTCTTCAAGGCTGGCGTTGCCCGTACCGCTGCGTCCGATGGTTCGGGTGAAGCGCAGCCATTCCTGCCGGTAATCGTATCGGTGCTGGAAAAGATGCTTGGTCGCGGTCACGCGCATCCATCCGCGCATGCGCTGCGATGGCAGGACCACTGCGGCCCCGATGACCGCAAATACGACAAACAAGGCCTGACTGGCGCGGGCCGCCTCTCCGCCGATAAGCGCGAGCGACTTTGTTACGAGCGCCATGGCAACAAGATAGCCACCAATAAGCAGTAGTGACAGGGTGCGAAACGTCACGGCCCGCGAAGGGTTGAATTGCACTCTTGGGCCGACGGCGTTCGTACCGAGCGCGAAAAGCATCGCCATGATGCCGGCAAAAAGTCCGCGCAATTCGCCCAGCGCTCCCGCGGGCGCTCCGTTAAGATAGGCCAATGTCTGCAGGTTCAGGTCATAGGCGAAAGTTCCGGCCAGCGCGATGCCGGTCCAGCGCAGCACAGGTCGCAGGACCGTGGCGGCACCGGCATAAAGGTTATGCAGCAGCATGAGCGCACCGATCGCCACCAGAATATCGATCAACGCCCGCGCTTCGATTATCGCGGTGGTAACAATCGGCACCTGGGTTACGCGCAGCCCTACAAGCAGGACGAACGGCTGAAGCAGCTGGACCATTACCAGCGCGACGATCACTGGGCGAACAGGTTTCAGGGTCGCAGTCCGGCCATCGGCAGCAAACAGGCAGAATATGGTCGCAATCAGGGCAATATTGCGCGTCATCGCGGCAAGAATGGTCGCAGGGTGATCCGCCCCCAGCGCGGCAGCGAACGTGCACCATGCCATGCTGACAAAGGCAGCAACCATCAAAGCGGTGCGATCAGGGCGCGTGAGTTCGCCGTGACGCCAAATCCATGCTGCGGCCCCGCCGCTCAGCATAGCGCCTGCAATCCATGCCAGAACCCCGGCAAGCGGCGAAATGTCTGCAAGCCATGTCACCGGGCACCCTCCGGCCATAGGATAACGCGCAGTGTTTGCAAAAGGATCACAAAATCGAGGAAGGGCGTATAATTCTTCGCGTAATAGAGATCATATTCAAGCTTGCAGCGGCTATCCTCAACCGATGCGCCATACGGATAGTTGATTTGCGCCCAGCCGGTAATGCCCGGTTTGACCATATGCCTTTCGCCGTAAAAGGGGATTTCTTCCTCTAGGCTTTCGACAAAAGAAGGCACCTCGGGTCGCGGGCCGACAAAACTCATTTCGCCTTTCAGCACGCTCCACGTCTGCGGCAATTCGTCAATCCGGACCTTGCGAATGAAACGACCGAGCCGCGTGATTCGCGGATCGTTTTGTTCCGCCCATTTGGCCCCGTCCTTCTCCGCATCGGTGCGCATTGACCGCAGTTTGACGAGCGTAAAGGTCTGACCATAAAGGCCGACCCGTTTTTGCCGAAAGAATGCCGGCCCCTTGCTGTCCAGCTTCACCAACGCTGCAAAAATCGCGATCAGCGGGAATGTCAGTGTCAGTAGAATAACACTGGCTGTAACGTCGAATATACGTTTGAGCGCGCTGGAAAACATGCGCGAACTGGAAAAGCCGTCGGAAAAAATCAGCCAGCTGGGGTTGATTGTATCCAGATCGACGCGGCCCGTTTCGCGTTCGATAAAGCTGGAAAAATCGTTGACGTGGACACCCTTGGTCTTGATCCGCAAGAGGTCTTTGAGCGGTAGAGCGTTGCGACGCTCCTGCAAGGCGAGCACCACTTCGGATACGCCGAGATTTTCGACAAAGCGGCCAAGATCATGGATTGCCTCACGCGGTATCGCTTCTTCCACCTGCCGCTGATTTTCGCTCATCGCGATGTACGCGACGATTGCAAAGCCTGTTTCGGGCTTTTCGCCTAAGGCGCGCAGGCGTTGTGCCCGGTCCCCTGCGCCAAGCACCATGACTCTGCGGCGAAACGCGGAAGAGCCGAGGAACGAATTGAGCAGCAGCCGATCCGCCACCAGAACCACGATCGCAAGCCCCATCGTATAAAGCAGGGTGGATCGCCAGAAGAGCTCGCTTGGCAAAAGGAAGTCGATCACCGCCAGCGCGATGATTCCGAGACTGATCGCAACCAGAACCCGTGCGCCGGCAAACCGCAAGGATCGCAGTGCATACGGCCCGTAAACACCGACCGCTATCATTGCGAGCCAGATGACCGAGGCAGTACCGAACAGGGCCAGACCACGCCCGCTGATGGCACCTGCATCAATCCCGATCTGGTGCGCACGCCATTGCCAGGCAATTTCACTCGCCAATACAAGAAGCGCAAGATCGAGCATCCCGAGCAAAAGCACGGCGTGCGGGATATAATGCTTGAACAGGCGGATCATTCGACGGGTGGCCTTTGCTACATGCCCGCCTTCATCTAAAGCTGAGACCTTAAGTGTCGGTAAATTTTACACCATGGTGAAAGCGCGGTTTTCTGCCGGGTTCGACAGTTAATGCGCCTTTCACTACTCAGTCCGAGGCCTTGGCAGCGAACTGGCAATCCGCGCTGGTGCGGGTGTCAGGCATTCAGGTTTGCCGCATCGCCCACAAGGCACGCCAAGGGGAACGGCATCATCGCGATCAAGCGACACTCCGCGGGCATAGGCCAATTCTCCGGCAAAGCGCGCTTCGATGCCGAGCACTACGGCGCGTCTTCCCGCGCACATCACACCATCGCCATCAATTGTACGCGTGATGATAAACCAGTGCCGCGGCGTCGCTTCACCCTCGCCAAAGGTAACAGCTTGCGTCAACACGGTGCCAGGGCGCTCGAAGGCGGCATATGGCACCCAGGCGGGCCATCGCGCGCCATCAAGTGGAAAGACCGCACCGCTCCCGCCAGCAACAAAATGCGTCATTCGTCCCGCGCGATCGAGCGTTGCGGTAAAGAACGGCAGCCCGCGCTCTCCGACCCGGCCCAGGGTGGTCAACCGGTCTGCGACCTGATCGAAGCTTACGGCAAAGCGGCGCTGCAGCACCGCTATGTCATACCCTGTCGCTTCGCAGGCGCGAAGGAACCGGCCATAGGGTAGCAACAAAGCACCCGCGAAATAGTTCGTGATATGCTCACGCAGCAGTTTGCGCGCTTCGGGGCTGGACGGGTTCGCTCCTGCAACGAGCGTATCGAAAGCCTCGCGCATTTCCAGCGCCCCTACCTGCCGGGCGATCTGGAACCGCCGCGCAGCGCCGGGCAGCATTTCCGAAAGCTGCAATTGCCGTGCATGCAGGTCGAGCCGATGGACCAGCCCCGGCATGACTTCGGCCGGGAGGATGCGGACCGAAAGCTGATGCTTTTCGCGCAGTCGTTCTGATAATGCCGCACTGATTTCCCCGCGCGATAGACGCAGTTCGTCCGCCAGACTTTCCGCGGCGTGATCGAGATCGGCGAAATGGTTTTGCCACCGCTCAATCGCACGCCGGGCAGACGCGTCGCTGTCCGCTACCAGCATTGGCTCGACTCCGTCCGAATGACCCGGCGCATCATAAAGGCGCGCAAAAGCGGCCGCGACCTGCGGTGCTGCAGCAAGAAACTCCTGGACCTCTTCCCGATCAATACCAAGATCGGAAAACCGTTTGTCGCTCATGCGGCGAACAAGACCATCCAAGCCGCCAATCGCATCATCTTCTCGTAAAGACCGCGGATCGAAGTCGAAACGCTCGATCACTTGGACCAGCACGCGCGCTGACAGAGGGCGTTGGTTTCGTTCAATCAGATTGAGATATGACGGAGAAATGCCAAGCATGCTCGCCATCGCGGCTTGTGTCAGGCTTTCTCGTTTGCGCAGTCGGCGCAAGGCAGGTCCAGCAAGGAGGTTCGTATCAGCCATAGCACTTTTGTAAATAAATTTACTGATTGACACAAGATCACAGGTGAATGTCCGTTTAGCGACACGAATTTTTGTAAGTTTCTCTGTTGCGCTGCGCTGCAGCAGGTCAAAGCACATCCATCCATCGGCGCAAATCCCAACGGGACGCGCACCACTCCCCAGGACGGACAGGAGATGCTCATGACCTACCAGAACACGATCACCCGGATGCGCGAAATTGTCACGGCGAATGGGCCGAGCTGGGGCGCAATCGATCCCGAAAGTGCTGCCCGCATGGCGATCCAGAATCGTTTTGGAACAGGTCTCGACATCGCCAAGTACACCGCGAAGATCATGCGGGCCGACATGGCAGCTTATGATGCAGACCCTGCCCAGTACACACAATCACTTGGCTGCTGGCACGGCTTCATCGCTCAGCAAAAGCTGATTGCGATTAAAAAGCACTTCGGCACAACCAAGCAACGTTACCTGTACCTTTCAGGCTGGATGGTCGCCGCGCTGCGCAGCGAATTCGGCCCCCTGCCTGACCAGTCGATGCACGAGAAGACCTCGGTGCCCGCGCTGATCGGGGAGCTCTACACCTTCCTCAAGCAAGCGGACGCGCGCGAATTGGGCATGATTTTCCGCGCGCTCGACACAGCCCGCGAAACGGGCGATGCCGTTGAAGCAAAGCGCCTTGAAAACGCGATCGACAATTATGAAACACATGTCGTTCCGATCATTGCCGACATTGATGCAGGCTTCGGCAACGCCGAGGCGACTTACCTTCTTGCCAAAAAGATGATCGAAGCGGGCGCCTGCGCGCTGCAGATCGAAAATCAGGTGTCGGACGAAAAGCAATGCGGTCACCAGGACGGCAAGGTCACTGTGCCGCACGAAGACTTTCTCCAGAAGATCCGCGCCTGCCGCATGGCCTTCCTCGAAATGGGTGTCGACGACGGCATCATCGTGGCCCGCACCGACTCGCTCGGCGCTGGCCTGACCAAGCAGATCGCGTTCTCGAAGGAGCCGGGCGATCTGGGCGATCAATACAACAGCTTCCTCGATGCCGATGAAGTCGATCCAGCCAACATCACCAATGGCCAGGTCTTCATCAGCCGCGATGGCAAGCTGCTTGCTCCCAAGCGGTTGCCTTCCAACCTTTACCAGTTCCGCTCAGGCACGGGTGTCGACCGGGTGGTGCTGGACTGCATCACCAGCCTTCAGAACGGTGCCGACCTGCTCTGGATCGAGACAGAAAAGCCGCATGTCGAACAGATCGCCGAGATGGTGGATCGCATCCGCGAAGTCGTGCCGAACGCCAAGCTGGTCTACAACAACTCGCCCAGCTTCAACTGGACGCTGAACTTCCGCCAGCAGGTGTTCGACGCCTGGGAAGCGGCGGGCAAGGACGTGTCGGCCTATGACCGCGCCAAATTGATGAGCGTCGACTACGACGGCACCGATCTTGCCGCCGAAGCTGACGAGAAGATCCGCACCTTCCAGCGCGACGGCGCGGCGCGGGCCGGGATCTTCCACCACCTCATCACCCTGCCGACCTATCACACCGCGGCGCTCAGCACCGACAACCTGGCCCGCGAGTACTTCGGCGAGCAGGCGATGCTGGGTTACGTCAAGAACGTGCAGCGTGAAGAAATTCGTCAGGGCATCGCTTGCGTGAAACACCAGAACATGTCCGGCAGCGACATTGGCGATGATCATAAGGAATACTTCGCCGGTGAAGCCGCCTTGAAAGCAGGCGGCGCGCACAACACCATGAACCAGTTCGAGGCAGCATAGCCTCAGGGAGAGCGGCAGGAAGGCTGCAATTTATTGTGGCCTTCCGGTTGCCCGCAAACCCGCCTAAGGTTTGCGGGTATTCACCCTAGGAGAGTGACGATGAGCGATACCGAAACTTCGAATCCCGAGCCTGCGCGCGCACGCGCACTGCTTTCGACCGCCGATATGAAATTGCTGCGCCGGGCGCTCGAAAGCCATGCCCGCAACACTGAAGATCGTGAAGAGCTGGCGAAGATCAATGCTCTGCATCACCGGCTCGGCACTTACGTTCCATCGTAAGCGCAAGCCGAGTACCAGTTCTCCTGGGGAGGAGAAACGGCCGCCGAAGGGCTTCTGTCAAAGGAAGCATTTCGGCGGCCGAATTTTTGGACGAGTGGGGTTCTACCCGCCGGTCTTCGCCATCAGATCAAGCGTCGCGGCGGTCAGCGCCTCGGTCGCGGTGGCGATTACCGTAGGCGCGTCAGGGGCCCAGAACGGCGAATGCAGCGATGGCAGGGTCATCTCCCCACGTTGCGCCTTTTCCCATTCATCGGCTTTCACCCCGCCGACCCACAGGATCAGCGATTCCACATTGTCGCGGTCAGCGCGATAGAACTGGCTGAAATCCTCACCGCCCATCACCGCCGATACTTCAGACACGCGGCCTTCAAATCGAGGCTTGAGCAACGCCGCAACGCGGTTAGTCAACGCAGGCGTATTGAAAGTGGCAGGGGTATACGGATCGGCAATGCTGACACGCGGAAGCTTTGCCTCAGGCATTCCGGCAGCGATGGCCTCTCCGCGGGCGATCCGCGCAATTCCGTCCAGAAGGTGCTTGCGCGTTTCATCCGAATAGCTGCGCACCGTGATCTGCAACCGTGCTTCATCGGGGATGATGTTGTGTTTGGAGCCTGCCTGAAAACTGCCGACTGTCACAACGGCGGGATCTGTCGGATCAAGTTCGCGGCTTACCAGCGTCTGCAGTCGCATGACGATGCTCGATGCAAGCACCACCGGATCTTTGGTGGTGTGCGGGTAAGCGCCGTGCCCGCCCACACCCGGCACCACGATGTCGACCGAATCGACATTGGCGAGCGCGAAGCCCTTGGCGTAACCGATCATGCCCGCAGGTGCCTGCGCCGCATCGTGAAACGCCATCACATAATCGGGCTTGGGAAAGCGGGTATAAAGGCCATCATCTAGCATGGCCTTGGCACCCTCGCCAATTTCTTCAGCCGGCTGCAGGATCATGACAAGCGTACCCGACCATTGATTACGCCGCGCAACCAGCTGCTGCGCCGTGCCGATCCATGCGGCCATATGCGTATCATGACCACAGGCGTGCATCACTCCGGTTTCGATTCCAGTGGCTGGCACGGCCCGGCGGGTCGAGGCGTAGGGCAGCCCGGTCTGCTCGATGACCGGCAGCCCGTCCATGTCAGCCCGCACCATTACCGTGGGACCTTCTCCGTTGCGCAGAACCGCCACAACGCCCGTCTTTCCGACGCCTTCTGTAACGTCGAAACCGAGAGCGCGCGCACGGATGGCAAGCTTTCGTGCGGTTTCGACTTCCTGAAAACTTAATTCGGGGTTGGCGTGAAGATCTCGATACAACGCCATCAGTTCAGGCATATCGGCCGCCACGGCATCACGCAGATCATCCGCGTGTGCGGGCGCGGTCGCTGCCAGCAGACATGCTCCGGCCAATAACCATGCGCGCTTCATATCCATTTCCCCCCGCCTTGTCTTGTTACAACCCGTACCAGAGCACCAACAGCACAGACAGCACTGTCACCATCAACCCCACGAGAGGGACGCCGGCGCGTATATAGTCCCTGAATTCATAGCTGCCTTCGGACATGATGAGCATGTTTGTCTGATAGGCAATCGGCGTAGCGTAGCACAGATTGCACCCGAACAGCACCGCCAGCACCAGCGGTTCGGGCGGAAGGCCCAGCTGGGTTGCAATGCTGAACGCGATAGGCGTGCCTATGGTCGCGGCCGTGGCGTTTGAAGCAAAGTTCGTGACGATAGTGACGAATAGCATGATTGCCGACAGCACCAGTGCAGGCGGCAGGTAGGCCAGTCCCAGGGACAACGCCTGCCCCAACCATTCCGCAGCACCGCTATCATCAATAACGCGGCCAATCGCCAGACTGGCTGCAATAAGCACAATGACCTTGGCTGAAAGCGCCCGGCCGACCCTGTCAAATTTCACGCATCCAGTGACAAACATCACAATCGCGCCCGCCAACGCGGAAATGGCGATGGGAATCTTGATCGGCGCATACCCGCCTGCGCTGTCGAACCACGGCACGCCGATGGAGGCTGTTGCGATTGCCCCCAGCATGATTACGCCAGCCAGAACGGCTTTCGACCGGCGCGGCAGTTCACGCGCACCTTCGAGCCTCAGTAGGCCGTCGTTGCGGGCAAACGTCTGCAAATCAGTATCGATACCCATGACAAGCAGGACATCGCCTTCAAGGATACGAAGATCGCCCGCTTCGGAATAGATGTCCCGTTCACCCAGAAGTCGTTCCGGGCGGTGAATACCCAGCACCGCGACACCGTAAAGATCGGCGATACCGGAACTCGCCAGTGTGCGGGTTATGAGGCGGGAATCGGCTGTCACAGTCATTTCCACCGCGACGACATCTTCGCCTTCGGCCTTGGAAACCCGGCGAATGCGGTCGAGCACCCATACGGGTGCAAGCTCTCCCTTCATTATTCGTGCAGCTTCTTCCAACGCCTCGTGCGTTCCGGATATGTGCAGACGTTGCCCCGGCTGAAGCAAGCCGGACGGCTTGTCATGGAACGTGATCCCGTCCGGCAGCTTTGCTGAAACTGCGGAAAGATCAGCGCCGGGAAGAAGGCTGCTGGTGCCTACCCGCAAACGGGTGTGGAAGGTGCGTCGGATGTTATCGGCAACCACGCTGTTGTCGCGCAACAACCGCGGCATCACCAACCATAAATAGGGCAATGCAAACATCGCGGCGATCAATACGATCGGCGTGAATTCGAACACGCCCAGCGGCCGCATGCCGATATCTGATGCGATGGAAACGACCAGAATGTTCGTCGATGTGCCGATTGTGGTCGCCATACCGCCGATCAGCACGGCGGCGTTGATCGGCATAAGCGTCTTGGAGGACGCCATCAGCCCCTTTCCTGCCAGCGCAACAAGGATCGGCAACAGCAGAACCATCACAGGCGTGTCATTGACAAACATCGACAGGAACAACGCAATCAGCAGGGCTGCCAGAAGGCCCAGCTGTCCGTTAATGCGAAAAATCTTTTCGAGAAGGCGGGCAAAAGGCTCAAGCGCGCCTGTGACAACCAGGCCCCGCCCCATGATCATCAACGCGCAGATCGTTATCAGCGCCTGATGTCCGAAACCGCCGAACGCCAGCGCCAATCCATCTGTGGGCTTGGTGCCTTCGAGCGGTGCGAAATATAGGCCAACCCCGATCACCGCGATAGTTACAAGCGAGATGATCTCTTCCGGGTAACGCCCCCGTGCAAAGCCGATGAACATGGCAATGGTCACTGCCATGGCCGCAATCGCATGATAGGATGGAGCTTCGAGCATGGCGTCGTTCGAGCGGTAGCGACTTCCAAGCGCTTCCGACAAGCGGTTTATCGCAAAACCTGCTCACAAGATTGTCGCAACTCCGATCGATGCGCGCAAAAAGCGTCGACGTTGTTGCGATTCGATGATCACCCCCCGTAGGGCGGCGCATTCAAAGATCGTTTCAGGAGTTACAACATGCGCCGCACCATTACGCATATCGGCGATCACGCGCTCGCTCCGTCATCGCTGATGATGAGTTACGGCTACGATCCCAAACTGTCCGAGGGCGCGATCAAGTGCCCTGTGTTTCAAAGCTCAACATTTGTGTTTGAAAGCGCAGCAGCGGGAAAAAGCGTGATGCAGCTTGCCTATGGCTTGCGCGAACGCGGCGTGGCGGAAGATCCCGGCCTTATTTATTCCCGGATCAACAATCCGGCGCTCGAAATCCTGGAAGACCGTCTGGCGCTGTGGGACGGTGCCGAACGCGCGCTGGTTTTTGCCAGCGGTATGGCAGCTATTTCCACCACGATCCTCAGCATGGCGCGGCCCGGCGATGCGATCGTCTACACACCGCCGGTTTACGGGGGCACAGACTTCCTATTCGAAAAGCTGCTGCCGCAGTTCGGCATTCGGTGTCATCCGGTTTCAGGAGATCTGTCGGCAGAAAGCATGCAGGCTTCGGTAGAGCAAGCTCGCGCTGAGCTCGCGACGACTGGCCGATTGGCTGTGATCTATGCGGAGACACCTGCCAACCCAACCAATCGTCTTGTCGATCTGGCCATGCTGGCCGATCTGGCGCGCTCGCTGGAAGGACAGCCCGGAGGCAGGCCGCGACTGGTCGTGGACAACACCATGCTTGGCCCATTGTGGCAAAAGCCGCTGGCGCATGGCGCCGATATCGCGCTTTACTCGCTCACCAAGTATGTCGGCGGTCACAGCGACCTGATCGCGGGATCCTGTGTCGGAAGCGAAGGCGATCTGGCTGCAATATCGGGATTCCGCACGATCCTGGGCACTATGACCGATCCGCACACCGCATGGCTGCTGATGCGCAGTCTCGAGACGTTGTCGCTGCGGATGCGCCAGTCCGAAGCAAGTGCTTGGAAAGTGGCCGAAACGCTCCGTAAGCATCCGAAAGTGGAACAGGTCGGTTTTCTTGGTTTCGTTGAACCGGACAGCGATCAGGGCCGGATCTATGCGCGCCAATGCACGGGCGCAGGCTCAACCTTCTCAGTGATCCTGCGCGGAGGTGAGGCTGAAGCCTTCCGGTTTCTTGATTCTCTGAAGTTGATCAAACTTGCTGTGAGTTTGGGTGGGACGGAAAGCCTTGCGTCCTATCCCGCAGGGATGACGCACGTGGACGTCGCGCCCGAAATGCAGAAAGCCTACGGGATCAGCGACAATCTGGTGCGCCTGTCGGTCGGCGTGGAAGAACCGGACGATCTGATCGCCGATTGCTTGCAGGCCCTAGAACACGTTTGACATTGCGTACGACGGGGTGGGCGATGCTGTCCCCGCCCCGTTGCCGCTGCCAAGGCACCAGCGCACTTGGCGCTGAACGCTGAAAATAAATTACGGGAAGTTGGTGCCCCTGGCCAGACTCGAACTGGCACTTCTTTCGAAACTCGATTTTGAGTCGAGCGCGTCTACCAATTCCACCACAGGGGCGCCGGATCGGGTGCGCAGGCTGTTAGCGAGCGCGCCGCGACATGGCAATAAGCTCTATCGCAAAGCACCTGCAAGAAGCTTGTGCAGTTTGGAATGCAGCGCATCGTTGGCCGCCAGGATCTGTCCAGCGTGGACCGGTTCCGAACGCCCGCGGAAGTCGCTCACGAAACCACCGGCCTCGCGCACCAGCAGGCAGCCCGCCGCAGTGTCCCACTCACTCAGGCCGCTTTCCCAAAAACCGTCGAACCGCCCCTGGGCAACGTAGGCCAGATCCAGTGACGCGGCACCAAACCGGCGAATGCCTGCGACTTCGGGGCCGATCGCACCGAAGATGCGGCTCCATTCGGCAAAATCGCCATGGCCCGCGAAGGGGATGCCGGTTGCAATCAGCGAATTGCCCAGACGCGAGCGAGCCGACACGCGCAGGCGCGCATCCTGAAGCCACGCGCCGCGCGACTTTTCCGCCCAGAAGGTCTGGTCGGTAATCGGTTGATAGACCACGCCCGCAACCACATCGCCCCAGCCCTTGCCATCAGCGCGCGGCTCCTGCGCCGCGATGCTGATCGCGAAGTGCGGGATGCCGTGGAGGAAATTGCTGGTGCCATCGAGCGGATCGACGATCCAGCGCGGCATCCCCGGATCGCCTTCGATCACACCGGCCTCTTCCATGACGAAGCCCCAGCCCGGACGGGCGGCGAGCAGTTCGTCATAAAGCGTGCGTTCGGCGCGGATATCGGCCTTGCTCACGAAATCGGCCGGGCCCTTGCGGCTGACCTGCAAATGTTCGACTTCGCCGAAATCGCGCCGCAAACGCCCGCCCGCCTTGCGCGCGGCGCGTTCCATCACGCGGATCAGGCCGGAAATAGCTGCCATGATTTGTTCTCAGCTCGCTTTGCCGACGTAGGCCTGCTCGTACACATCGACGATGATGCGCGTGCCGCTGCCGATATGCGGCGGCACCATGATGCGCACGCCGTTGTCGAGGATTGCTGGCTTGTAGCTCGACGATGCGGTCTGCCCCTTCACCACGGCATCGGCTTCGACGATCGTGGCTTCGATCTGCGAGGGCAGCTCGACCGAGATCGGCTTTTCGTCCCACAGCTCAAGGTTCACCTGCATCCCGTCCTGAAGGAAGGGGCGCGCATCGCCTAGCAGGTCGCCGGGCAGCTGAATCTGTTCGTAGGTGTCGTTGTCCATGAAGACCAGATCATCGCCTTCGGCGTAAAGGAACTGGAATTCCTTCGTGTCGAGCCGCACGCGTTCAATCGTGTCGGCGCTGCGGAAGCGCACGTTGGTCTTGCGGCCATCCTGCAGGTTCTTCATTTCAACCTGCATGTACGCACCACCCTTGCCGGGCTGCGTGTGCTGGATCTTGGCGACCTTCCAGATGCCGCCTTCATATTCCAGAATATTGCCGGGGCGAATATCGACGCCGCTGATCTTCATGGGGCTTTCGGCCTTCTTACGTAGTGGAAAGAGCACAGAGGCAAGCTGCCGCTTGGGAGCACGCCAGTAAATGATGCGCGCCCATAGCCGAGCCCGCCCATCCGGGCAAGCGCGGGCGCATGGGATATGCAGGCAATCGCCCGAAAGACCTGTCAACATTGCGACGAGGCTGATAGAGGCGCCGCATTATGAAGACCCGTTACATCTTCTTGCTGATCCTGAGCGCGGCGGCGGCCGCTGCGTTCCTTCCCGGGGGCGCGCAGGCGCAAGACCGCCGCGAATCACGACCCCAAGCCAGCGCCACCAGCGGGTTATTGGGAATCTTGCGGCACGGTGATTGGCAATGCGCGCTGCCTGGTGATGCAGGTGGTGCGGCCTATGTCGACATCCCGGCAGAAGCGTTTCGCATCGGCACCGCGTCCAGCTACATCAACGCCGCCGGTAGCGGGATTTACCTTCTGCGCGGCACCGAAGTCGTATTCACCCGCGGCCCCAAGAAGGATCAACGCTTCCGGCTGCTGGGCGAAAACACGTTGCAGAAACTCAATGCCAACGGAAGTCTCAGCAAGCTGATCTGCACGCGGATAGGAAACGGCAACTAGGGCCGGTCCTCAAGATTTTTGCCAGGCGATATCGAGCAATAGCGCTGATCGAAGGCTATCGGCGGTTGCTATGCTCGCATGACTTTCGCGAATGCTTTGATCGCAGCAACCTCATCACCATTCCATACAGCGCCGGACACGGCGAGGAAATCTGCGCCAGCTTCAATCAGCGGCTTGCAGTTATCAGGTGTTATGCCGCCGATTGCGACGCAAGGGATTTCGAAGATCGACGTCCACCATTGCAGCAATTCCAGATCAGGAACTTCTGCATCAGCGCTCTTCTGTTTGGTGGAAGACGGATAGAACGCGCCAAAGGCGACATAATCGGCACCTTCTTCGCCAGCATTCATCGCCATATGGCGGCTAGCGAGACAGGTGACGCCGATTTGTGCCTCACGCCCCAACTCATCATGTGCGTCGCGGACAGACCCATCGTCTTGACCCAAATGCACGCCATCCGCCTTCAATCGCTTTGCCAGCGAAACCGAATCATTCACGATGAAGGCAACATCTTGCGCCGCGCAGATCTCTTGAAGAGGCTGGGCAAGCGCAGCCGCCTCGTGGCTTTCAACGCCCTTCACCCGGAACTGGAACGCGGTGACAAGCTGGCCTTTGGGGCCCTTGCTGGCTGCCAATGCGCGTTCCAATCGTTGCGGAAAATCTCCACCGACATCCAGCGGAGAGATGAGATAAAGCTGTGTTTCGATCATGGCCGCGCTCGCTATCGACTTGCGCGGCGCATGTCACGCCCCGACAATCACACGCTGGCGCAGGCGATCTGGTCAATCGCCTTGCCCAACACGGCGTCGAATTCGGTGTCGGATTGACCTTTACGCAGGTCTTGCAGCAGCCCGCGGCTGAAACTGGCGATCATGCCGGGATTTTGTGCAAGCCTTTCGCAGGCGTCGTCAGTCGAAAAACCGCCGGACAATGCGACGACGCGCAACACTTTGGGGTGCTGCGTCAGCGGTGTGTAGAGCCCGGCCTTTTGCGGGATCGAGAGCTTGAGCATCACCTGCTGCCCTTCTGGTAGGCGATCCAGCTGCTTCAGAATTTCGCTCAGCAGCAAATCTTCGCCCTCGGCACGATTCTCGGCGGTGATGTCGTATTCAGGCTCAATCATCGGCATGAGTCCCGCCGCCGTAATCTGCGCTGCCACATCAAACTGCTGCGTCACGACTGCGGCAATACCTGCGGGGTTCGCCGACTTGATAACAGACCGCATCTTGGTGCCGAACATTCCGTAAGACACAGACTTTTCCAGAAGCCCAGACAGCTTTGTCATCGGCTTCATCAGCTGGACGCCATCAGCTTCGTCAGCCAGGCCTTCGTCGACCTTGATGAAAGGGACAATTCCGCGGGCTTTGAGTGCGTCCGCGGTGGGTTTTCCCTCGACCGTTGCATCCATCGTCTTTTCAAACAGGATAGCGCCGATCACCTTGCCGCTGCCAAAACAGGGTGAGGTGATCACGCGAGCGCGCATGGCGTGGATCTGCGCGAACATTTCCTCGTCGCCCGACCATTCACTGTCGTCCACCCCGTATCCGCGCAATGCCTTGGGCGTAGAGCCGCCCGATTGGTCGAGCGCGGCGATAAAGCCATGGCCCGTGGCAATACGATCGGTCATTTCGCGGGTGTTCATTGCGGCATTCTCCAATAGCACGACGACAACGCATAAACGGCGAATTACCGTCTATGCATAGGTATGCAGAGCATCTCGAAAGCGCCCTTAGCCAGTCATCCATGATGCTGCAACCGCGAAGGCCGCCAACGGGCGTTCAACGCCGCGTAAGACGGCGGATGATCCCGGTGAAGCTCAATGCAGGTTGGCCATCGCCTGTAATCAGACCGCGAACAAAGATTGTCTTGCCGCCGCCGCGGGTGACTTCGCCACGCGCCTCGACCAATGCACCGCTCGCAATCGGGCCAAGAAAATCACCCGACAGGTTGAGCGTTACGGCGTGATCGCCATTCAATTCGTCTGTAGCGATGGCAAACAGTGCAAAATCGGCAAAGGTCATCATGCAACCGCCATGCATGAAGCCGCCTCCGTTCATGTGCCGCGGCTCGGCCCGGAATGCGCTCGTATAAGAACCATCGTCTTCACGTCGGTAATAGAACGGGCCTGAGCGGGTTTCAAAGGGGTCGCCTTGCCAGTATCGCCACCCCGAAAATTCGCCCTCTTTTGCCACGCTTTGGCGACCATATGTGGATTCAACAGCCTCGCTCATCGCGCCACCCACAATTGCAGACGGCTGAGCGCGGCGGCCAGTCCTTCGTCAGCATCGAGCCGGCCCAAACTGCGTTCGGTCATTTTCCAGCCCCCAAAGGGGCCCTTGCGCCATTGGTCGGTCATCAGGAACCCGCCGCTCCACACCTTCGTGCCCAGCGCCAGTTCAAGTTCGGCGCCGGCCATGAACCATGCGGTTTTCCCAGTGGGACGGACAACCACTTCGCGAAGGGTAAAGCGCGTGCACGCAAACCCACGGTCCATCGCAGCCAAAAAACTTGGGCGATCAAGTAACTGTGGAGGGGTGCTGCCAATCAGCATCATGAAATCGCGCGCGGTAAGCCGCTTCATTTCCTTGGCATCACCTGCCACCCAAGCGCGCATCGCGCTCAGCGAGAGCGCTTCGATCTGACCGGATATGTCTGCCATATTACGATTCGAGTGCGGAGACGCCCGGCAACTCGCGACCTTCCATCCATTCCAGGAATGCACCGCCGGCGGTTGAAATATAGGTGAAATCGTCGGACGCACCCGCTTGTGCCAAAGCTGCAACTGTATCGCCGCCGCCTGCCACGCTGACCAAAGACCCTTCAAGCGTCAACGCCGCAGCGGTGCGGGCAAGGGCCACCGTCGCAGCATCGAACGGTTCGGTTTCGAAGGCGCCCAGCGGTCCGTTCCAGACCAGCGTGCGACAAGTCTTCAACACATCGGCCAAGGCTTCCACTGCCTGCGGCCCAAGGTCGAGGATCATTTCGTCAAGGGCCACTTCATGCACGTTGCACGTTCGCAGCGAAGCAGGATTGGCTGCAAATTCCTTCGCCACAACCACATCGTACGGCAGATGCACCGTGCAGCCTGCCTTGTCCGCCTCGTCCATGATCCGCGACACGGTTTCGGCAAGGTCGTGTTCGCACAGACTCTTTCCGACATCGACACCGCGCGCAGCCAGGAATGTATTCGCCATTCCGCCGCCGATGATCAGATGCTGCACCTTGCCGACCAGATGCTCAAGTACGGCGAGCTTGGTCGAAACCTTAGCCCCGCCGACTACCGCAGCAACAGGCGCCTGCGGCGCGCCGAGTGCGGCATCCAATGCCTTGAGTTCCGCTTCCATCGAACGCCCGGCATAAGCGGGAAGGAAGTGCGCCAGCCCTTCGGTGGTGGCATGGGCGCGGTGCGCTGCGCTGAAGGCATCGTTCACGTAAAGCGTGCCATGCGCAGCGATGGCCTGCGCAAAGTTGGGGTCATTGCCCTCTTCGCCCGGCCAGAACCGCGTGTTGTCCAGCAGGCCGATATCGCCTGCGCGCAGGATCGATTCGACAGACTGTACCACCACCGGACCGGTGATTTCAGGTATGAACATGACCTCCTTGCCCAGAACGGCTTCAACGTCGCCCACAACCATGCTGGTGGAAAGCATGGAAGACCGCTGACCACCGGGGCGCCCGAAATGCGCCAGCAAAAGCACCTTGGCGCCGCGCCCGGCAAGTTCGAGGATCGTCGGCTTGACCGCCTCGACCCGCGTCACGTCGGTCGCCGAACCATCCTTCATCGGCAGATTGAGATCCACGCGGACAAGCGCAACTTCGCCGGTCAGGTCAGCGGGCAGATCGTCGAGTGTCTTGAACTTGGCCACGGTCAATTCCCCTGGTGCATCCGGATCAGAGGAACTTGGCCATCACGCCGGCGGTGTCGATCATCCGATTGGAGAAGCCCCATTCGTTGTCATACCAGCTAACCACGCGGGCCAGCTTGCCTTCCATGACGCTCGTTTCGAGAGAATCGACGGTCGATGAAGCCGGGTAGTGATTGAAATCGGACGAAACCAGCGGCTGATCCGTGTAGTCCAGAACACCCTTCATCGGGCCTTGTGCCGCCGCCTTCAGCGCCGCATTGATTTCATCCTTCGTCGTATCGCGCGAAGGCGTAAACACCAGATCTATAAGCGAAACATTCGGAGTTGGCACGCGCACACTCGATCCGTCGAGCTTGCCCTTCAGTTCCGGCAGAACGAGGCCGACCGCGCGGGCTGCGCCGGTTGTAGTCGGGATCATGTTCTGCGCACCGGCGCGGGCACGGCGCAAATCACTGTGGATCTGGTCGAGCATCCGCTGATCGTTGGTGTAGCTGTGGATGGTAGTCATGAAACCACGTTCGATCCCGATCGCGTCGTTCAGAACCTTGGCGACCGGTGCAAGGCAGTTGGTGGTGCAACTGGCGTTTGAGACGATCACGTCGTCAGCGGTCAGCGTGTCGTGGTTGACGCCGTATACAATCGTCTTGGTAACGCCGGTTGCCGGAGCAGAAATGAGCACGCGCTTAGCGCCAGCGTCGAAATGCGGTCGGCTTGCTTCGTCCGACTGGAAAAAGCCCGTGCATTCCAGAACGATATCGATGCTCATGTCACCATGTGGCAATTTGGCGGGATCACGTTCCTTAGTCACTGCGATCCGCTTGCCATTGACGACGATGGCATCGCCATCGGCCTCAACTTCTCCGCCGAAACGCCCGTGAACGCTGTCGTAGGCAAACAGCAGTGCATTCGAGGCCGCATCGGACAGGTCGTTGATCGCAACCAGATCAAGATCATGGTCCGTCCGCTCGAGAATGGCGCGAGCGACAAGGCGGCCGATACGGCCAAAGCCATTGATGGCAACTTTGGTAGCCATAAGAGGTTCTCCTGCTTAAGCGTTCAATTTGTTCTGGATTTGCGGGACAATTGCGTCCGCGGTAAAGCCGAAATGCGCAAAAAGGTCTTCTGCCGGCGCCGATGCGCCGAATGTATCGAGGCCGATATTGATACCGTCGCGTCCGGTGTAACGCTCCCACCCTAAGGTCGAACCGGCCTCGATCGATACGGTCAGCGCGTTCTTGGGAAGAAGACGTGCCTTATAGGCTTCATCCTGTGCATCGAAGAGTTCGGTGCAGGGCATCGACACGACGTCTGCCCCAATCCCGGCAGCCTCAAGCTGATCCGCACATTCCATTGCAAGCGCCACTTCCGACCCTGTTGCAACCAAAACGACCTGCCGTGCCGCGTCCGATGCACGCAGACGGTAGGCGCCCTTGGCACAGCGATTATTGTCCTGTGACCAATCCGCGTCGCCTTCGCGCCGCAATTGGGGCAAGTTCTGGCGGGTCAGCGCGAGCACCGAAGGTGTCTCGGGGGTCGACAGCGCCAGCGCCCAGCATTCGGCCGTCTCGATCGCATCACAGGGACGATAAACGTTGAGGTTCGGAATCAATCGCAGGCTCATCACCTGTTCGACCGGTTGGTGCGTCGGCCCGTCTTCACCCAGCCCGATGCTGTCATGCGTCATGACATAGACGACGCCGATCTGCTGGAGCGCCGACAGACGGATTGCGTTGCGGCAATAATCGCTGAAGATCAGGAACGTACCGCCGTACGGAACCACGCCGCCATGCAACGCCATGCCGTTCATTGCGGCGGCCATGCCGAATTCGCGGATGCCATAATAGACATAGCGGCCTGAATAATCCGCGGCGGTCATTGGCAGGGTCGACGGGGTCTTTGTATTGTTCGATCCGGTCAAGTCGGCCGATCCCCCAATGAGATGAGGGATCTCTGCGGTCAGCGGACCCAAAGCGATTTCCGACGCCTTGCGGGTCGCGATCGTCTGAGGGTTACGCGCAAGTTCCTGTATGTGACCAGCGATAGCCGATGGCACCAAATCGCTGATGGGCCGCATCTGTTGTTCAAAGGCCGCCCTGTGCGCGGATGATTCGAGCCGGCCCGCCCAAGCGCCATGAGCAGCGCGGCCAGGCTCTGCCGCGGTGCGCCAATCGGCCAGAATTTCGCTCGGTATGTCGAAGGCTTGCGAGTTCCAGCCCATGACATCTCGGGCGGCGGCAACCTCGGCTGCGCCAAGCGCAGCCCCGTGAACGCCGCTGGTGCCCTGCTTGTTGGGCGCGCCCTTCCCGATCACCGTGCGGCAGGCGACCAACGAGGGACGCGGATCGGCCTTGGCTTCGTTGAGCGCGCGGTCGATATCGGCAAAATCATGACCGTCGCATTCAGTCACATGCCATCCGGTTGCGACATAACGCGCCTTGATATTTTCGGACGTGGAAAGCTCGGTCGAACCGTCGATGGTGATACGATTGTCGTCCCACAGGACGTTCATCCGCCCCAGACCGAGATGGCCAGCAAGGCCGATGGCTTCGTGGTTGATGCCTTCCATCAGGCAACCGTCACCCGCGATCACCCAGGTTCGATGATCGACAAGATCATCGCCGAATTTGGCGTTCAGGTGCCGTTCGGCCATGGCCATGCCCACGGCCATCGCAAGGCCCTGCCCCAGCGGGCCGGTGGTGCATTCGACACCATCAAGCAGGAAGTTTTCCGGATGACCGGCACACGGGCTACCAAGCTTGCGGAAATTGCGGATGTCATCGATCGTCGGCGATTGATAACCCGCCAGATACAGCAGGCTGTAGATCAGCATCGAACCGTGACCTGCGGACAGGACAAAACGATCCCGATCGGCCCAGTCCGGCGCCCCCGGATCGAACTTCACGTGCCCTGTAAACAGAACGGTTGCCACATCGGCCATACCCATCGGCATTCCGGGATGACCCGAATTGGCAGCTTCGACCGCGTCCATGGAAAGCGCGCGGATGGCATTGGCCATCGACTGGAGGCGGGCGGCGTCGAGGTTGAAGGACACGCTATTCTCCTGCGAGAGCCGACGCGCGCTGGCGCGATTCGACCCCGTTTCTGATCGCGCTGTGCCATTGCCGAGGCCAAGGGGGAGGTCAACCTTGCGCACACACTCGATCAACCGATCATCCCGCGGCGCCCCGCATCTCACTTATCAACAGCCATGCCCAAACACCTCTACGCCCGACACTTTGCGCGCCGTGAATTCTGTTGGTATTGCAAGCGTCATGAACGCCGAACGCATCGCAGCAGCCGTTGCCCGTATCGAAGCTGCCACGGCCCGCATCGATACCGCAGCCCATGATCTTGGACGCGGGACGGGCGGCAGCGTCGACGCACGCGGTGCTAACGGATCGTCACGTGTAGTCGAACTGGTCAATGTCCACGAAAAGCTGCGCGAACAGGTGGCAGAAAGCCTTCGCGAACTTGACGATATCCTGGCCCGGCTGGAAGACTGACTCCGATGAGCAACGTGACCCTCAACATCGGCCCCAAGTCCTATGTCATTGCCTGCGCAGATGGTCAGGAAGACCACATCGCGGCTCTCGGCGCCATGATTGCCGAAAAATACGCGCAGCTTGGCACATCGCGTGCCCCGCTTGAGGCACAGAATCTCCTTTTTGCGGCGTTGTTTCTGGCCGACGAACTGGCTGAAGCGCGCAAGCACGCAAGCAAGACGCCCGCCCCCGATCCGGAAATCGCGTACTTGCGCCAATCGATTGAGCAGCTGGAAAGCGAGCTTGAAAGCGCCCGCAAGGCTTCGACTCAGGCTCCGCTGCCCACCACTTACGCCGATCGGTTGGGCGATACCCCTGATACTTCGGAAATGGCTGAACGCATGGAGGCGCTCGCATCGCAGTTGGAAGCTAATGCTGCGGCGCTTGAAGCCGTGGCTGCAAGCGCCTAGATAACAAGCGGCGGGACTGCCCGGCACGAGCCGATTGAATATCCCTGAGGCTATAAGTAATCCAAATGGGAGCTGTCCCTGCCCTTGTTTGCCGGTTCGTCCGGAAGACTTGGGCATACGGCGCCCACCTGACGTACCACGCGTCAGAGGATTTCTAGCGCAAACGACCCATGGTGGTTCCGTCACCCGTTTGATTTACGCGTGCCCTGTGGCTCGCGAAATCGTCGCTCATGCGATCAGATTGTCGCGTCGCTTCGGGCGCCCGATTGGCCTTGCGGCCGTTCAGGTCGTGTTGGCCCAACGTTGTGAGAATGAAAAAAACGCGTGACAGCCAAATCCGAACTCCGTCGTTCTCTTCGCGCCGCGCGAAAAGCGCATGTCGAGGCCTTGCCAGCCTCGATCCGCGGCTTGTTGTTTCACCGGCCGCCTGCGCCTTTGCTTGCCCGTATTGCGCAAGATGCGGTGATCGGGCTTTACCACGCCGACGCCCACGAAGCGCCAACCGCGGCCTATGCGCGTTTCTTTCACGAAGCAGGGCATATGGTCGCCTTGCCCCGGTTCGATTCTGCCGATGCGCCAATGACGTTTGCAACGTTCCACGATCCGCATGGCGAAAGCGACCTCGAGCCCGGACCGCACGGTATCCTGCAGCCCGGCATCGGCGATGGGCCGATCATCCCGGAAGTCCTGTTTGTACCACTGGTTGGTTTCACAGCCGCGCTGGACAGGCTTGGCCAAGGCGGTGGCTATTACGATCGATGGATGTCGGAACATAGCCCGAGCCTGGCCATTGGATTGGCGTGGGACGCCCAGCTATGCGACCATCTGCCGACCGAACCTCACGACATGGCGCTGGATGCCATCGTCACCCCTACACGGATTTACGGACACCTTTGATGCGCGAAACACCCACCTGGCGAATCCCCTTTGGCATCATCAGCCTGTTCCTGCTGCTCATCGCTTATGGGGTTATTGTCGCGCGATATGCCCCCGGCATCATCGGTGGCTGGTCAGGCGCTACGCAAACGGTGGTGTATGTGATTCTCGGTCTGATCTGGTTGTTGCCGCTCAAACGGTTTCTGATCTGGATGGAGACGGGCCGCTGGAGTGCGCCCGACTCGCAGTAAACCCCCGAAGGCATCGTAGGCCAACGGGCAGCAGCCACCCGATAAAGAAAAAGGCGGGCCGAAGCCCGCCTTTGTTCCTGCCATTGCGGCGATCCAACGGACAAGTGGCGCGAGTGACGGGGCTCGAACCCGCGACCTCCGGCGTGACAGGCCGGCGCTCTAACCAACTGAGCTACACCCGCACATCTTGTCCTTTTGAGCGTTCCGGCTGTGCCGTTCCGCCCGTGGAGCAGCGCCATTAGGGCGCTCGGTTCAGGCTGTCAACGCCCTCGAAACACCCCCGGCACATTATTTTCCATCAATCCACAAGCAGCCCCGCCGGCTGCTCAATCAGACGCTTGATCCCTCGCACAAAGCTTGCCGCATCGTGGCCATCGACGACGCGGTGATCGCAGGAAATCGACATGTTCATCAGCTTGCGTTTCGCAATCCGCTCGCCGCCCATTCCGTCAGAAACAAACATCGGGCGCTCGACAATGCGATTGGGGCCGATGATCGCCACTTCAGGACGGTTGATGACCGGCGTGGTCGCGACCCCGCCAAGCGGTCCGAGCGATGTGATTGTCAGCGTGGAGCCCGAAAGCTCTTCCGATGTCGCCTTGCCACTGCGGGCGGCGTCGGCAAGCCGTCCGATTTCGCGAGCAAGCTGCCACAGGTTGCGGCTTTGCGCATCGCGTATCACCGGAACCATCAGCCCGGCATCGGTCTGTGCTGCCATGCCGAGATGGACACTGCCGTACCGGGTGACCACACCCGCTTCGTCATCGAAACGAGCGTTGATCATCGGAAATTCGGGCACCATCTTGCAGATCGCCGTGATCAACAGAGGCAGCATGGTCAATTTGGGCCGATCGCCGCGCGCCGCGTTCAACTGTGAACGCAGTTCTTCAAGCGCCGTAACGTCGCATTCTTCGACATAGGTGAAGTGCGGAATGTTCCGCTTGGCCGCGGCCATGTTCTGCGCGATTCGCTTGCGCAGACCAATGACCTTGATAGCTTCGTCCTCGCGGACCTTGCCCGCTGCCGCAAAGCCGCTGCCAGAATTGTACGCCAAGAAGGCATCCAGATCGCCGTGACGCACGCGGCCGTCTTCGGCAGGCTTTACCGCAGCCAGATCCACGCCCAGATCGCGGGCGCGTTGCCGCACCGCCGGCGATGCCAGCACCTTTGCATCGGTTTGCACCACAGAGTTCGGCACGGCCGCCTGCGCAGGCTTCGCCGGTGTTTGCTCTGCCAAGGCAGCGGCATCCTGCTGATCGCTGGCATCGGGGTTCTCGACCTCAATACGCTCGGTGACGGTTTGCGACATTGGCGCAGGCGCGCCATCGGATTCGTCGGCGTCCGACATCTCGTCTTCGATCTGCCCGGCTGCCGCTTCGGCATCCTCATGGGAGACTTCACCCTCCCCATCAGCCTCGATCACCAGAAGCATCGCGCCAATGGCAATGGTGTCACCCACCTCGCCGGCAAGCTCGACGACGGTGCCGGATACGGGGCTTTCGATATCGATTGTCGCCTTGTCGGTCATCACATCGACAAGGTGCTGGTCTTCCTCGACCCGGTTACCGACCTTTACGTGCCATTCGACGACTTCCGCCTCGGCAACGCCTTCGCCCACATCGGGCATCTTGAAAATGAACGTGGCCATGATTGGGTCAGTCCTTGAATAGCTTGTCGATCGCCTCGCCGATGCGGACGGGGCCGGGGAAATAGGCCCATTCGAGGCTGTGCGGATAGGGCGTGTCAAACCCGGTGACGCGTTCAACCGGGGCTTCGAGGTGATAGAAGCAGCGTTCAGTGACAAGCGCGGAAAGCTCGGCACCAAAGCCGCTGGTACGCGTGGCTTCGTGGACGATCAGGCAACGCCCGGTCTTTTCCACCGATGCTTCGATGGCCTTGATATCAAGGGGCACCAGGGTGCGCAGATCAAGAATATCGGCATCGATACCCTTGGCTTCGCAAACAGCCTCGGCCACGTGAACCATCGTGCCGTAGGCCAGAACCGTCAATGCTTCGCCTTCGCGTACATGACGCGCCTTGCCGAGCGGGATCTTGTAGTATCCTTCCGGCACCACGCTGTCGGCGTGCTTTTTCCATGGTTCGACCGGCTTGTCGTAATAGCCCGAAAACGGTCCGTTGTAGATCCGTTTGGGTTCAAAGAAGATCACCGGGTCGTTGTCTTCGATGGCAGAGATCAGCAGCCCCTTAGCATCATAGGGGGTGGCGGGAATTACGGTCTTGAGCCCTGCCACATGGGTAAACAGCGCTTCGGGGCTTTGACTGTGGGTCTGGCCACCAAAAATGCCACCACCAAAAGGTGAGCGCACAGTCAGCGGTGCGATGTAGTCCCCCGCCGAACGGTACCGCAGGCGCGCTGCTTCACTGATCAGCTGATCGAGACCGGGATAGATGTAATCGGCAAACTGGATTTCGGGCACGGGACGCAGACCATAGGCCCCCATCCCGACCGCAGCACCGATGATTCCACATTCGCTGATCGGCGTGTCGAAAACACGGTTTTTCCCATGTTTGGCCTGAAGGCCTGCGGTGGCG
Source organism: Erythrobacter sp. R86502 (assembly GCF_042466465.1). Taxonomy (NCBI): domain Bacteria; kingdom Pseudomonadati; phylum Pseudomonadota; class Alphaproteobacteria; order Sphingomonadales; family Erythrobacteraceae; genus Erythrobacter; species Erythrobacter sp. R86502. The sequence continues at coordinate 1,164,040 of NZ_JAXHCJ010000001.1, forward strand.
CGGAACACGCCGCCGAAATAGCCGACATCCTCACCCATGATGACCACGTTCGGGTCACGTCCAAGCATGATGTCGAGTGCTTCATTGATCGCCTCAATCATGTTGAGACGGCGTTCGGCTGTTACGTTCTCACCGATGGTTGCGATATCGTCGCTCATCCGAAGGGCCTTTCGGTACCGAACTTGGCAATGCGTTCGCGGATCGCCTGATCGGCCTGTTCTTCAAGATGCCAGGGCAGCTCTTCGTAAACATCCTCGAACATGGTGTGGAACGGGTGATGCAGACCATGGCCAAGAATGCCGTTCTTTTCGGCTTCCTTGGTGGTGGCCTTGACCTGTTCGGCGCAGGCGAGATCCATCGCCGCCTGACGATCTTCGTCCCACTCGCCAATGGCGATCAGGTGATTCTTCAGCCGGTTGACAGGATCGCCCAGGGGCCATTCCTCACGTTCCTGCGCACTGCGATAGCCGCTTGGATCGTCCGAGGTGGAATGGCCCTCAGCGCGGTAGGTGAAATATTCGATCAGCGTCGGCCCGTGATTGCCGCGGGCGCGGTTTGCGGCCCATTGCGCTGCGGCATAGCAGGCCAGCGCATCATTGCCATCGACCCGCAAGGCGGCGATGCCATGACCCAGACCGCGGGCCGCAAAGGTGGTGCGCTCGCTTCCGGCAAATCCCGAAAAGCTCGAAATCGCCCACTGATTGTTGATCACGTTCAGGATCACAGGAGCGTTATAAACGGCGGCAAAGGTACAGGCGGCGTGGAAATCGCCTTCGGCCGTGCTGCCCTCACCCACCCAGCTCGCCGCGATTCTGCTGTCGCCCTTGATCGCACTAGCCATCGCCCAGCCCACTGCCTGCGGGCACTGCGTGGCAAGGTTGCCGGAGATACTGAAAAAGCTGTGCTCGCGGCTGGAATACATGATCGGCAGCTGGCGCCCCTTCAGCTTGTCCGCCTTGTTCGAATAGATCTGGTTGATCATTTCGATCAGCGGATACCCGCGGGCAATCAGAATGCCCTGCTGGCGATAGCTGGGGAACACCATGTCGTCGCTCGCCAGCGCCATCGCAGGCGCGATCGAAGTCGCCTCCTCGCCGGTGCATTTCATGTAGAAGCTGGTCTTGCCCTGGCGCTGGCCGCGGAACATCCGTTCATCGAACGCGCGCACCATTGCCATATGGCCAAGCATCGTGCGCAAGGTTTCGGGATCAAGCCGCGGGTTCCATGGCCCGTGCGCCTGATTGTCCTCACCCAGTACCCGCACAAGCCCGTAGGCCAGTTCGGACATCTGCGACGGATGAACGCCCTCGTCAGGACGTGCCAACGCCCCAGGAGCGCCAATGTCGATGTGCGAAAAATCCGCGCGATCGCCGGGCCGGTATAGTGGCTCTGGCACATGCAGCGCGAGAGCCGGCCGGTTGGTGTCCGCCGGATTCCCTGGTTCGGCCATGAATGTGCTCTCCCCTCGCGCGCCGGATCATTCCGGTGCAATCATTGCTTGAATACGTATTTTTATTTCAACGTCGCACAGCGGTCAAGCACGGCACGGTGGACAGCATCAAACCGCAACAGGCGCAGCGATCGGGGGCATTGGCGCGTAATCATGCACCACAAAATCGTCGATCGCGTAGTCGAATATTGTTTCGGGCTTGCGCAGGATCTCCATCGTCGGTCTGCCTTGGGGGCTGCGGTCAAGCTGCTCTTCAATCAGGTGCGCGTGATTGAGATACAGGTGCACATCGCCCCCCATCCACACCAGCTCGCCCGGCTCCATGCCCACCTGCTGCGCCATCATGCGTGTCAGAAGTGCGGCAGACCATAAGTTAAATGGGAGGCCAAGCGCGACGTCACAGCTGCGCTGATACAGCAGGCAGTTCAACCGGGCTGCGCTGCCATTGCCTGCGACATGGAACTGATAAGTCTTGTGGCACGGCGGCAGAGCCATCCGATCGAGTTCAGCTACATTCCACCCTTCGATGATGTGACGACGGCTACCGGGGCTGGTTCGCAGTGATTCGACCACGGCGGCGATCTGGTTGATCCCCTCGCCCTTTTCGTACAGCCCATCCGCGCGGTAGCGAAAGGTGGGCCAATCAACCCATTGCTTGCCATAGACCGGACCAAGATCGCCCCAGCGCGCCGCGAATTGCGCATCATCCGCAATTCGCGCGACAAAGTTATCCAGATCAATGGGATCGCCGGTTTGCCGCACATAATTGGCATGAGGCCATTCGTTCCAGATTTTGACGCCTTGCAGAACTAGAGGCCGGATGTTGGTCGATCCGGTCAGGAACCATAACAATTCGCGAGTCGCCGTCTTCCAGTACACGCGCTTGGTCGTCAGCAATGGCATGGCACCGTCCGCCAGATCATAACGCAAGACACTGCCACATACCGAACGCGTGCCGACCCCCGTTCGATCGACGCGCTCGCTCCCGGTTTCCCATATCGCGCGCATTAAATCGAGATATTGCATCTCGGGGTGCGGATTGACGGTTTTGTCTAAAGGAATCGCAGCGCTGGCCATGGACCGCACCATAAGCCGCAATTGCCCGCTTGCCACCCTCGTCATCCACACCTATAGGGCGCGCCTTGCCTCGATCCGCAGGGGCTTTTGACCCAGCGGAGCCGACACGGTCGGGGAGTAGCTCAGCCTGGTAGAGCACTGTCTTCGGGAGGCAGGGGCCGGAGGTTCGAATCCTCTCTCCCCGACCAATTTTCGTCGTTTCCGACATTAAGCCGCAGAATTCCGCCGTTTTCCTTCAACCGAGGAAATCGGTCGGGAATTTATTGCGCCGATTGTGCCACAAATTGTGCCACAGATTGTGTCCGCGCTGTGCCCCGCCCCGCTCCTCGCAGCCAGGGTTCACATGGCATGGCTCTCTATCGTCGCGGCCCCGTCTTCTGGTGGAAATCCCGCCTGCGTTTCTCTTCTGTTCCATCCCATACTACAATTGTGAGGATATCGCTGCGCACGGCGAGCCCCCAGCAGGCCCGATCGCGTGCAGCCGAACTCGATCTGGCGAAGGACGCAATCATGGAACAGAGGCCGTTACTGAGACGCAGCTTGAAGGCGGACGACATGCCCGCGCTCTACAAGCAGGCCTTCGAGCGTGAGCTCGACCGGATCATCCTGTCCCAGTTCCAGGAACCGGGACGTGTCGATGATCATCTGGCCTTCAATCGCCACTACGCCCGTTACTTCTCGCTGCTGGCCACCGAACCGCAGCTGGCCGATGCAAGCATGGAAAGCCATCAGGAACTCGTCGGGCGTGGTCTTGGCAAGAACGATGCTGATGCACTTGCCGCCATAGCAAGCCGTCATAGACACCAACGCCCAATTTCGCCCGGACAACTCGCCGATGATCTGCGTGCTCAGGGTATCGGGCCGAGCGAGAAAAACCTTGCCGCGTGTGCGCGGATCGCAGCTACGGCATATCGGAATGCCAATATCGAGGCCTGCAAGGAGCTGGGATCGCCGTTGCCGGAAGGCGATGTCTGGCCGTTGCCGAAACATCTGGAACGGCTTGCTCATTCCGAAGCAGTGCCCAATGTTCCCGCTCCAGTTCATCCCGCGAATGAAGCGCTGGATGAGGCACCCGCAGCTACAAATGAGGGTTCTCCGCCATTCGTAGCTCCACCGCTTTCTGTCTACGCTCAGGAGGCTTTGCGGAAGAAGATCACGGACGGGGCGTGGGACAAGGGACGCAAGCGCGATATCGAAGGTGCGGTCAGGATCTTCATCGCGGCGAACGGAGACATCCCCGTCAATGCCATTACCCAGAAGCATCTCATCGACATGAAGGACCTCTTTCCCCGTCTTCCTGTCGTTTACGGGCGGGCGCGGAACGATGAAAACGGCATGGAAGTCAGGGAAACAATCGAGGAAGCGCTCGAACGCGGCGATGCCCTGCGAAGAAAATGGGATGAAGATCCCTCCGCCGCCGATGCCGAAGGGCTTCCTTACGTAGGCCTGTCGCTCGTCACGCAACGCAAGCACATGACGTGGATCAGTGCGCTGATCACGCACCTTGAGGGCCATGATCCGGATCTTGCTCCCAAGGGTCTGAATTTCACAGCGGTTCGTAAGACGCTTGTCCAGCCAAAGAAACAGGGCGAGCGCCAGTCGGTCAAGAACAACCAGAAGCGAAACGCCGGGCGGCTGCCCTGGCATCCCGACGAATTGCGGAAAATGCTTGAAACCCCCGTCTGGTATGGATGCGCCGGTTTGTGGCAGCGGTTCGAACCGGGCGATGAAGTAATCCATGACGGCAGTTACTGGGTGCTGCCGCTGGTTGTCTCCACGCTCGCGCGGTCCGACGAAATTGCAGGCCTTTCCGTCTCCGACGTTGTCCTCGATGATGAGGTTCCTCACCTCCACATCCGGGAAAACTGCCTGCGGCGCATCAAGACCGTCTCATCAACTCGAAGGGTCCCGATCGCCCGGAAGCTGCTTGAGCTTGGCTTTGGTGACTATGTGACAGCAATGAAGGAGGCCGGCCATCGTGCTCTCTTTCCCGAGTTCGTGCACCCGACGATGGATTCCGACAAGTGCTTCTACAAGGACCTTTTCGGTCCCCTGCGCAAACTGGTGTTTCCGAATGGCACTTCCAGAAAGCGGGCCCGCAAGGACGTCGACGTCCCGTCTATACGCACGCTGGGTTTCAATGTTCTTCGCGCCAAGGAGAGCGAGACCAAGCTGAAAGTATTCGACAAGGAACATCGTCAAGGCCTTGGCGGTCACAAGCCAGGCGATACGGAGGGTAGACACTACGACAATGACTTCGAACCCCATGAGCTCGTCGAACTGGTCGAAGTGCTCGCAGATCTGTTACCTGAAATCCCGAGGCGACCGCTTAACCTGAGGCCTCAGGAATATCAGAAATTCGGCAAGCCCCGCGGCCGACCGAAGAAGTTAGGATGAGCAATGGGAGGCGCGGCTGCTACGCGCCCCCATCTCGGTCGTTCAGTAGTTCGCCTGCTAATCCTACAAGCCACCGTTCTTCTATTCATTGCTGATTGGCGATGACGGGTCTTTATGCCCTGCGACCCTCGAACGCAGAGCCAGTTTGAACAGCTATTCGTCCAAGCGCATAGCTCGGTTTCGCTCGTTACCATGGCTAATCGATTTGCCTTCACCGGACTTCGGCAACCGGCGATCCGAGCGCCTGCCTCAGGGCTTTGAAGGCTTCGTGCAGCTCTGGCAGTAGCAAGTGGTCGATCGCTACACTCATCACTTGCGGGAACACTTCGTTGGAACTGCGTGCGAAACATGTCCCACTCGGCATCATGGCGTAGTGGAACGAGGGCGTCTGCTTGAAGATAGGGCCAAGGCAAACATTCTTAAGCCTAGCGTTGAATTAGCTCGGGTCGGAAACGCCCCGCGACCGGCATGTTTACTGCCCAAGGAAATTTCAGTGGGTGACCATTCTCATATTGATTGACCAACAATTTAGGCAGGTTGCGTTTATCGTAGATTGTGCCCAGTCGAATGGACAGGCTGGCTGGCGCTGCAAGAAATAGCGAAATCTCCGAGATGCCGCGCCTTCCGAGATCCATAGTGGTATCCAAGAACTGTTGGGCAAGGGCCTGTTGCTTCTCTTCCGACCAATGCGATGCGGTCGATCGATCGGCCAAATCCAATCTGATGATTGGTGCACTCGGCTCCACCAACCTTATGTCGTCGTCGAAAACGTCATAGGATGCGGAAACGGCCAAAACTGCGCGGGAATCCGTTTTGTGGATCCCACTCAAGCCGGCAATCGCAAACCTTTTCCCATCGTCCTCATCATCCAAGGTTCGCCACATCTGCGACTTGCGGTCCCAGTCCATCAGGATCGTCTTGTGTTCGTCATCCACAATGACACCCAACAAGAACAGCAAGGGAACCGGCGCCAATCCTCCCAAGGCGAAGGTCACGTCAGATCGGTCGACGCCGCTTGCGCGGCGCGAGATGTCATCAGGGAGCCCGGACAATCTCTCGAGGGCCCTTGCCGGACTTACGATTTGCCCATCTACGATCCCTTGCCGAACGTCGACGGTAAATGCGTCACGCCGCCCCTTCACTGCAGGAGATATTGCGTTCTCCAATGGCTCGCCGGCCCATTCTCGCAAGCCTCGAGCCTCAATCACGATTACTTTTTTGCGATTTTCCAGCCGGACGTCACGCGCGATGAGGACCAGTCCGATAACGACAAGCGCTGTAGCGATAAGAAAGACGGCCCAAGTAAGAACGGCTGCTCCACCTGAGCTGTCCCAGCTGAAGATAAAGGGCCCGTCTTTGGTCGGAACGGTTATTCCGACTGAGAGCCCGACCAAGGCCACAACGAAGAGACCAGCGCCAATTCTGGTCAACCTCAACCCGATGGATCGGCGACGGAATAGCCAGTCGATCAGCGATCGTAAAAAATACTTGGTCAAGATTACACCCTCTGGATTTCGACCGGCGCTGCATCACGTCCGCGCTGGAAAAGAGTGCAAGATGCGCTCAGTTTCCACCACCAATCCAGCCGGACGATCAATAAGACCGCGAAATCAATCTGTCTTTCTCCGTGCACAAGTTCGAACATCGACCCGGCATCTTGAATGCTCGGATTCACCGGGAACCTTGGATGGGAGTGCCATTCTCCCAAGTAATTAAACCGGTCATATTCATTGCCCGTTCGTTCGAAAAAATCATGTAGGGCTTGTGAGTGAATTTCAGGGCTACGAACGAAATGCGCTCGGCCGCCCGTTTCATTATCGACAGTAAGATCTACGATCCTGAAATGACCAGGGCTGAGTTGCTCGCCCATGATCACTCCACCAATCTCGCGTCTTCCGGAGCGACGCAGCGAACTACGCAGCTTCCCCCTGATGGACGAACCTATCTCAACCTTCATCGTTATCGCTCGCCAAAAGTTCAGAAAGAAAAGCTTCAAGGGCCTCCTTATCAGCGGCATTCGTCTTTTCACCCCATCGCTCGCCTTCGCCTAGATCGACAGGGCGAACGTCAAAGGGAGCGGAGAAAATCCATTTCTCCTTCAGGCCGATGACGTAGGTCGAATATGGAAATTGCGAGGCTTCAGGACGAGACAAATAATCGATGATGAAACGAGATAGGTGGGAAGCTATGACTGTAACATCGGCGTCATCAGCCACGAGGGGCGTTCCATCGTCTGCATGGTCCGAATATGGCTTTGACGGACCGTCGTCTGTCCAAGGGACACCTTGATCTCGATACCAGTTCTCAATGCGTTGTCGCGCGACCAAGGGCGGTGGTTCAACTCCCGGACGAAGTCTCGCAACAATTCCCCCTGCCCCTCCTCCAAAGACCTGAGCCCAAAATAGAGGTTTTTCAAACCTGCGAGCGATCGCGCCGCAGAAATTGAATACACTAGGTTCGGCGGTGGCATCGACGATGACGTCGCAGGCCTTTATTGCCGCAATGGTCGCCGATGCAGATACGCCACTTTCCTGTGCCCCGACCGGATTGGTTCGTGCGTCAACGACACAGTGCGGGTTGATTTCATTCAGGCGCGCACTAAGAGCTGGTGCCTTGTGAACCCCGACCGAACGCCAGTCCAATTCGTTGCGAACGAGATTGCCAGAAGCAAGAATGTCGCCATCGATCAAAACGAAGGTCGTGACCCCTGCGCGCGCGAGCTGAACCGCGATCTTTGATCCCACGGATCCACAACCAACGATCGCCACCTTCGCGTCTTTCAGACTTTGGTATTCAGCGTCGAGACGCTCGTGTTCTGGCTCACTGAAGATTGCTTCGTATTCAATTAGCTTCCGCTCTTTGTCGCTCGAAAATACGATGACCACGTGAGGCCGTTCACCATCAAACAGAACCACAATCTTCAATTCGGAATCGTTCGCGATCTCGGTTGCGAGGTTCCCGAGCCCATTTGACCAAAGCAGTGCGCGAAGCTCTGCCAGGTCTTTGCAGGGGCGATTTAGCTTCTCAGTTGTGCGTAATATTATGCCGGGGAGCGATCGCGTCTCGCCCCCTCTTTTCGCTTCAGCCTCCCAGATTGGGGCAGTCTTAGGACCGATCTGGGAAAGCTCTGCGACAAAGGTTTTGGCGGTTGTCTGCTCATGAATTTCAGCTTCCGCAAAATTGGCCGGCCCGATCCTCGAAAGACCTTCGAGAGTATCTGCGGAATAAAAGAAGCGGAGCGCCGAATGACGAAAACTCTGGGCAACGGAAAGGTGATGATCCGAAGGAGCAGGTCGGCCAGTCTCCTTTTCAGATGAAAGAAGACGATGCGCGCTTTCGATCATCATCGCCCCTGTCACGTCTCGGCTCCAATTGTCGGGTCGATACTCGAGGCAGAGCTCCCCTTGAGAACCATACTGATGTCCCGACAGCCGCTGCCCATCGCGTGAGAAGACCGACGGGGCCGCGTCTGGAAAGAGTTCGGGATAATGCAGGCTTAAGGGGATTGCCTTCTCGTCGATCTCGAGATCGAAATCGAATACGAGCGAGAACCTCTCGTCCAGACGAGTTCCGACAACGGTGAGCCAAGGGTGGAGTTCTGCCAGCTCACCGATCGCGATCTGCTCGTCGCGCGCCCGGCCAGGCTGCTCAGCCCACCAGATCAAGCAAAACCTTTCGGAGAGGTAGGCTCACGTCGCGTGTTCGGAAATGCAGGCTCACTTGATGCTGCAGCACCGATGCCAGCCGCAGCCGCTGCGGGACGCAACATACTGCTAGGTGTATCCATCCTTTCCGCAGCCCGGCTCGCCACGATGCCGATCCGAGGCTTAACGCTTTCAACCAGCTGCCTTCGTTCGACTTGCTTGGCGAGCTGGGAAAAATCATGCCGCGCTTGGTCGAGCCACTCGAAGAAGGCTTCCTCTCTCTCTGGATGTAGAGGCCACTTGTCCGCGAAATTCTCCAACGGGTCGGAAGGGTTGCGAATTATCCGTATTTCGCCGTTGTCTTCAATGAAATCATCATCATCCATTTTCGACAAAATGGCATAGAGGGCATCAGCGACCTTAGCTTCACCCTCATATGAATGAGCAGCGAGCGTCGTAATGATGATCGAAATTGGTCGATCATCATAGCGACCTTCAAACATGCCGTCGCGATGGCGCTTGAGTATCATGATGGCCGATTGAAGAGGGGTCCTGACCCTGTAGGTGGGTATTTCCTCGACGCTGGCTTGAGTTGTCTCGGCGAGCATTCGGCGGCGCTCTTCGAAGATTGAGCCCATCCGCTCTTGAAACCACTCAGCGTAACCCTTCGGATTCGACCGTGGCCAATCGACGGTCACGTCTTCGTAATTCCGAAGGCGCCGATCCGTAATTACGATGGCGGAATCGGCCCAACGCGTATCGAATCCCCTGGCTTCGAGCAGGACGCGTTGTTGAGCCGAATTCGGAATTGCAGGGACGATGTCCATGTGGAACTGGGCTTCATCTGCGTAGGTTAGCACCCAACAGCGGTTGCCCTCATCAACCGGCTTCTGGATACCTTTCGCGCGACGATAGGCTTTGATTTCGTCCCCCACGAGGGTCTTCAGCTCTGACTGGCTCAAGTCGCCAGTGTCGAGTTCCCGAAGAACACACACAGAATCAACATCGTATTCTTCACCTTCATTGGTAGGGCGGATGGCCGTCCCAAGCCGGAATGACCCTTGCACATAGACTTGCGGGTCGTATTGACGAACACTCGATTCTGGCCGGTGCAGCCAGTCTCCCAGTGACTCGTAACTACGGCAGGCCTGATCATAGCGGGTATCACTGATGGCCAACTCGTCAGCCAAGGCGGCAAGAAATTCTTCTGCGGATTTAGTCGGCATCTGTGCGCCCCCTTCTATTCCGCATTTGTTCCTTAAACTGAGAATTTCAATAGGGCTCGATGTGAAAGGCTGATTCGCGACCCGATATAACGAAGGAGACGGGCGGCTTGTGGCCCGCTGCCCGCCTTTCCCGGATCTAGCATGAGCCGAACAGTAGATGAGCAAAGGTAAGGTTGCTCGTTTACTTTGCGAAAACTCATTCTTCAGACTCGGTCGTTTTGTGCGACGGAGGCGTGACCAGCGTGGTCGGCTCGCAAGCTTGACCACCTTGAGCCGCGAGATAGATTCGTAGTTCGTTTCATCAGCGAGGCGGGCGAATGTAGTTGTCAGCCAACTTAGCAGGCCAAGCGCTACATCCTGGCCGTGTGTTGCCACGTATTCCGCAATGGGCCACCGCCAAACTAGCAACAAGATTGAGCGGCCATCCGCCAAAAACAGATTTTCTTTCAAGTAGATGTGAGCAGTGAACCAGGAAGGTGGTGAGGAAAAATCTCCAGCTTCGTGTTTCGCGAACACGCAGCGCGGCGAAGCCGCAAAGAAAGGAAACCGAATATGCATACCCTGACTTACACAACGCCCTATCTGCACAGCGCGAACGCAATCCTTCGAGCAATCGAAGCAGAGTTTGCGGGACGGGCGACGAGGCGCGGAAAAGCCCTCGAAGCGCTCGTCATGGGCGGTCCAAAGCTAACTGACCCCGCGCGATACGACCTCGCCGAATATGCCTTCGAGCAGAACTGGGAACTGATCTATGTCGAGATAAGCCACGATCAGGCGGACGACCCGCTTTACCTCGAACTCACCTACTTCGAAACCTATGGCTCGATGGACACCATCGTCCACGAACGCGGCTCGATCTGGAAGGGTAGCACGCGCTCCCAGCCGCGCCTCGTCTTCCCGGGCGGCAAGCAGATCATCGCAGATGCCAATGGGAGGATGCAAATCCGGGACGGCGAGTCCGCCTATCACGATGAAGGCTTCGACCTAGCTTATCGCGACCTGTGCAAAAGGGTCGCCAATTCCGATCGGGGCATGCCGGTCACGAGCTGGATCGACGAAACGCCTGTGATCTACGACTTCCAGACCCTGCCGCGGGCGTTCGTCCCCGTAGATTGAAACGGATGAAAAGCGTGAGGGGCGGCTTCCGCCGCTACTTACGCGCGCCTGCGCGCGCGAAAACCCGACGAAGGGAGGGTTTTTTGAATTAGGGGGTAGAGGGGAAAAGGCGGAGGCCGGCCCCGGCCCCGCGGCTTCGCCGTAATCTTGCGGGATTTAAGAAACAGTTAAAGGGAAGGAAAAAGTTTGCTTCTTCGAGCTAAGCTGGCCGTCAGTGGGGGACGCAGAAAAAGGCCTGCGTCCCCCATGGCGCCGGAAGGCGCCCGCGGCGTCCGCCTAGGGCGGACGCGCCCGACGGGTCATTCGTCGGGCTTTTCCTTTCGCTACTTTTGAATTCAACATGACCTCAAGCTTGCGAAGCGCTCGTGATTTTCTGGTTTTCATTTCGAGAATTCCTTTGCGCCGGCGGCGTCTGGAGATTTTTTCCTTTCACCCGACGATTATCAAAATCGTCGTCTGTCCAAAGACTCTGAAAAAGGTCGCTATTGCGCCCTGCCGTGTGCCCGGAGTGTCACACGGCGAAGGGCCGCCCTGCCGGGCGGCGCCTTCCCGGGCCGGGTTCGCGAATGCGAAGAGGTCCCTCAAATAGCGCGCCGCTGCCGCGGCTCTTTTTAGGGGATCGAGATTACATTGGTTTCTCTAGCAGGAACCACGCTCCGCGCCCGAGTGCGGATCCAAAAAAAGGGGCGGAGCGCTGCCGCCCCGCCCGGATCAAGCCATCACGGATCGTCTGGCCTCTTGAAGACATCGCCAGGCTTCGAAACTGGCGAGCAGCCGCCCACGCTCTGTCGAAGCACGCCGTGAGAACAGATAACAGATCCACGCCGCCTGCGCCTCAGCTCCGAGCTGACGGATACGTGCGAGCGGCGACGCATCTCGAGAAGGAAGCCGGAGGTTCGTCATGGCGGCTGCATGACACAGCAGGTGATAGGCGGCAGATGCCCTGATATGGGTCCGATGGCCGCATTTCGGCACGTGCTGGACCAGCTGGTCTGCATCAGGGTTGCGATCCAGACCGACTACAGGCCGATGCTCGCAATTGGGATCCAAGATGAGCGTCATCGTGTCGGGCGTAAACAAGGGCTGTAGCCGCTCGCGCAAGGCCTCCGAGCGATAATTCGCACCAAAGCCATGAGCATGAAGTTCGAACCGCGCTTCACCTCGACGAGTCTGTTCGACAACCAGCGCGCCGAAACCGAACGGGGCTGGCGGCTGTCCGGGTGCGGGTGGCGGCAGGATGGATAGCGCGATCAACCGGTCATGCATGCTCAGCGGGAGTTTATTCATATTGGTGATCCTCAATGCACGAGCGGGCAGTCGCCAATGGCGCCGCCCGCTCGGGAGAAAATAGTCGGTGCGGAAATGGTCGGCGGGGGCCGCTCAGCTATCCGTCAGGCTGTGACGGCTGATCAGCGAGAGCAAGCTGCAGAAAGTGTTCGCTCAGGGCCTGCGCGCCTTCCTCGTTCGCGAGCGAACCCCACGCCTGCCAGCGCTCTACTCGTAGGGCTATCCAGGCGAACAACCGGTCGCGTGCATGGGTGTCGGGCAATTCGATCGTCCACAGCGTCCGCGAGAGTGGCATGTTGCTCCCGATCCTGGCACCGAGAAGCTTGATTGCCGCCCTGCCCTCCAGTGTATCGCGCACGAACCGGAAAGGCAGGTCTGTGGTGCAGGCCTCGATCTCCGCAAGCACGCGCTCGCGATCTTCGCGCGTGGCACCCCCATCAAGGCCGCGAGTGAGGCCGAGTGAGGCAAGGCCGATTGGAAGTCCCGCATATTCGGTGGAGCGGGTCGAGGCTAGCATGAGCAGGACCGCCCTGCCCTCGGAAGTAAGTCCATAGGCTCCACGCTCGGTGAGCAACCCGACGGCTTCGAGCCAGCTTTCATAATGGGCACGCAGCGTCCACGATTTCTCGCAAAGATCGATAACGCGCTCCTCGATCGGCACAAGCTCCCGGCTATGCGCAGCCAAAACCGCGAGCATGAATTCGAGCTGGGAATCGATGAGTTCAGAATAGCTACCTGGCATTCCGAGGCGCCCGTTCCAGAGGCAATGTCGCAAGCTCTCCCAGCGGTTGCCGTCTTCATCAATGAGGTCATTCCGACCCGGATCCACGTGAAGCCAGTAGCCCCAGGGGAGGCTGGCATTCCGGCGGTCCTGGTAAGCACGGTTGTCCATGTTCGCCTCCATCACGCCTGGTCTTCATCAGTGGCGCGAGAGCCGATCTGCAACGGCTCGCTGCTTCCCTCGACAGGTCGATCCGTGAACGCTTTCAGCGCGCGCGCCAGATTGAGGACTTCCGCGAAGACGTAGTGCATGTCCCGATAGGTCTCACCCTCCTCCCGATAGCGGTCAGGCTTGATGCCGGTCGGCACGAGGTCGCCCGGATGGGATGTTCGGAACCCGAACCACCACTTGTCGTCATGCTCAGCTTTTCCTGGCGCGTGGCTCGGATTTCCCGTCGGCCGGATATGGCACACGCGGACTGCCTCGGGTCCGTGCCGGCGGCACGGTTCGGCGTAGTCGATGCCGCCATGCGAAGCGTTGCGCACGGCCTGAGGAAGAGCATCATGATTGTAGCCATGAAGTGGGTGATCAGGATCGACTGAGACGTAGCCGGACAGCGTCGAATTCTCCTGCCGCAGAATGATGCAGTCTAATCCGCTCTCGGGGTCTTTCCAGGCGATTTTCCCAGGTTCGTCAGACCAGGGTCCCCGCTCCGTCGGCTGCCGCTCGGGCAGGCGATAGAATTGTTCGGGCCGAATTTCCGCATCGGCAATCGCAAAGCGTTGCGGCAGCGTTGGAGCAGTCGATTTTGTTGGCGCAATTGCCTTGGAGGTCTTCTTCTTGGGCATTGGTATTCTCCATAAAAAAGGGCCGCCACATGATCGTGGACGGCCCTGAAAGGTTGACTGGGTATGAAGGTGTCCGCAGGAGGCGAACGGGAAGCGCGATGTCTACATGACCCTCTCTCCTTCCCGGTCAGATGAACCATCGACGTGGTAGACCACGCCTTTCAATCGGCTGCGCGCATGGCGTGCGCGTGCCCAGGGCTTGAGCGTGCGGGTCACGAACTCGCTGTTCGGCTGCGCTGCATGTGCCGCTTCGACGATGGCGAGATCGGTCGCCATCTGGTCGCAGGTAATCTGGCCCAGAGCGACGCAGTGACGAACCGCAAGAAGCGCGGTCGCCAACGTATCCGCGAGGCACTGTTCTCGCACGGGTGTCCACTCGCCTCTCTCGACAAGTTTGCCGACCGAACTGGCAGCTATCGGCTTGGCTGGAATTGAGAGTGCCGCAGCATACTCACCGAGGTGTGCGTTATCCGCTAAGCCGGCCACGGTCCGACACAGATCAATGCGTTCGCTTGCATGCGGCGAGAGGTTGCGCAACTGATCGGGCAGGATGAGCCCATGCTCTGTCGCACAACGGCGCAGAACGGGCAGGTCGCGGAACTCCCCTCCCCATGTCACGAATGCAGAACAAGGATCGGTGCGAAGCGTATCGAACAGGCTCTCGACGATGTCGACCTCGGCTGAGTCTTCCATCGTCCGGACGAACGGCCCCTCAATCCGCGGACTGATCTCGCCCGCCAGGAAGGTGAGACTAATCCAGCTCGACGCCGCGATCCTGTCGAATGGCCATCGGATTGTCGCTGCATCTTTGCCCTCCTGGGTCTTGTATCCATGGTGTCGTGATCGGTCCCAAAGGAACTCGAAATCGGCGACGATGAGAGAGCGAGTTGACCTGCCCTCCTCGCTGCCATTCCGGGCTGCGAAACTGCGAGCCTGCTGCTCAAGGTCCTGCACGAGCTTGTCCATGCGGTCTGATTGATTGGTCATGGCGATATTCCTTGTTTGAAAAAGCAAGGCCCGCCGGTGGGCGGGCCTTGCTCATGGGGTGTTGGTTCTAGTGAAAGAGATCAGCGGTGCCGCTGGTGTGCGGTCATGGTGCTGAGCGTCGGTGCCGGCAGACCCTCGGTGTAGAACCAGGCTTCCTTGTGCGGGACGAGACTTTCTTCCAGGTTCTTTTCCCACACTCGTTGCATCGCATTCCAGCGATACTGCCGTGCTTTGAGAACATCCTTCTTGCCGATCGGCGCGCGGGTCGCCTGCACCAGCACGGTGGTGCGATCAGCACCTTCGAGCAGACGCTTGAGATGACTGCGTTCGGGATCCTTGCCCCAGCCCGCACGGCGCTGCTGGAGAAGCCAGAACAGCGACCAGACATCGTCGCCAGCACGATGCGCATTGCTGTGCCATCCTTCTTGCGCCAGCAGCCACTGCTGCGCGCGTCCGTCGAGCCCCGAGCGCAGCCAGTCGACGTCCTTCATCGAGCATGCCCATGCGGCCCCTTTGATCTGCGGATAGCGGCGCTCCAGCCAGCTGACTTCGAACGCGGCATGATGCGCCACCAGAAGGTCCGCGCGGTCCAGCATTGCGAGCACCTCTTCGTCGGGGATCTTCCGACCAACGAGGTGATGGTTCGCAAGAGACGTGATCCAAGTGATCCGGGGGTCGATCTCGACATGCGGATCTTCCTGCCAGACCTTGGGCGCGATGTGGTTGAGAACCTCACCATTCTCGCCGACCCATACGAGCATGATCGCAAGTTCCATGATGCGATCGTTGTCGGGATCGAGGCCAGTCGTTTCGAGGTCAATCAGCGCCACACAGCGTGCGTCGGGTGGCGCGCCTTTCGGCGCATTCGAATAGGGCCGAGGAACAGCCCGCAGCACGCGGTAATTCGGGTCCGTTTCGAGGCGCCGTGCAACGTCCTCGTGTTCGGGATTCAGGTGTTCGACATTCATATCATTTTGCCTTTCGGTTCGTATCCGAACCGACGAGGCGAATGCCGAGTGTTTCACACCCTTTTCCATCCACCCTGCCGGTTCACCCGGCAGGTCATTCTGAAGTGTTCGAAATTTCAATCAGCCCGCAGCTGTCAGCGGCAGGGTCCGCTAAACCCCAAGGTGTCGTCACACCGCCCCAAGGACGATGGCTCGTCCGCTATGGAATGGATAGCAGGAACTGCGCCATCGAAAGGGTAAATACCGGTGACCGTATGGGAGATCGGCGAGGAACACGGGCAAAGCACGGGTGACGTGTGAGCGCAGCGAACAACCCCTTGGAGGCCGGAACGGACGGAAAGGCGCAACAAAGTCCTTTGCTGTGAGGTGTAACCGATACTGCTAAGGACTTTGAGGTATTGCGCCTCAAAATTTAGCAGGCTGTCTTATTGATTTGCCGATAAAGTCAGAGGGGAGTTGGTCAGATTTCCCCCTTACCGCCGTCAAACTCATAGGCAAGGTTCGAAACGACTTCACCATGTTCCGCATCTGTTCCGCCTTGATGAAGCTGAAACGCCAGATGAAAACGCAGCGGGCTGAGCTCGTTTCCTTAGGAAATCCGGGGGTTTCCCCCGGATCCGCCGAGAGAATAGGCAAGGTATGCATGGCTTTGGACATGAAGGACCAAAAAATGGCTTTCGTGCCTAATTGTGCATTATAGGCAAGGTATGCGAGGGCATTGAGAGAAAACGGCCATAAAACGACCTATAGGCAAGGTATGTATGCCTGCGGACATGGGAGAAATGGCGGAAAACGGTCAATCCCCAACCATAGGCAAGGTATGCATGGCTGTTGCCACAGGTGAAATCTTCACCCTGAAAGCGAGGTCCTATGCGGAAATCTTGGCTTCGGGTGCCAAATTTCGGGCGATAGGCAAGGTATGTATGGCTGTTGCCATCTGTCTTCATGACCAACTTCAGAACGGAATTTAGCTTCGCGGATGCGATAGTCGATGGCGGGATTGGATCGCTCGCACCGATAATTCTCTCCATGAAAGACCCTCGCAAGTCGGCCCGACGAGCTTGGAAAAAACTCGGATTTCGATGCCTCCGGATGACACCCAAAATCGAGTCGTGAGTAAAACCGCGGAGGCGCAAACGGACGTGCCAGCGTAGTATCTGGGATGGCCCGACTAACAGGTTGAGGCTTCGTTGTGAGCGAGAATTGACGGCATGTCCGTCGACTCGTGAATAGCACCTAGGAAAGTGTTGCGGGAAGATCTCAAGAACGTGGCGAAAAGGTTCGAATGCTTCGAACGATTGATGACCAAAATCGACCGGTTTGCAACGGCGAAAAGAGCGCAAAAAGATCATCGCAGAGAGTTCCCGATCCCGTGCACTTCGAGGGCGGCAGTTGGTTGACATGTGCGTCAATAAACGAGCCTTTCATCTTTCATAGACGACGTCAGTTTCTAAGTGAGGTGCCGACCATTGGTAGCGGGCGAGACGCGTCTTAAAATGCAATATCCTTGGGCGAGCTCAACGCATTGAATTTCGCGGTGGAAATTATTCCGCGTAAACTATCCCTTAGCGCGCGATCGACTAGATCTGAGAAAGACTGGGGCAAGGATTCGGACCAACAGTGACGGTTGAGAACAGCAGATCAAACCAACATAGAACGGTTGCGGATGCTACACCTCACGCGGCCTCTCTGATCCAAAGCCTTCGGGATATCGGTTACTCTTGCGAGACGGCACTCGCGGATATCATCGACAATTCGATTACGGCCGGCTCACGCAAGATCGATATTCTCTGCGATACGAACTGCGCTGAACCTGCAATTGGAATCCTCGACGATGGCAACGGGATGGACCTTGACGAGCTCATCGAGGCGATGCGCCCCGGCAGCCGGAACCCGCTCGACAAACGTGACGCCGGAGACCTCGGAAGGTTCGGACTCGGTCTGAAAAGTGCGAGTTTCTCGCAGTGCAAGAAGCTGACCGTCGTCAGTCGCAAAAACGGGCAAACGGTTGGCGCAACGTGGGATCTCGACGAGGTGGCACGGAGCAATCGCTGGGAAATCGAGACCCACCAGGATGTGGGTGAGCTACCGTGGTCCGACAGTCTGAAGGAATCTGGAACTCTTGTGATCTGGAGGTCGCTTGATCGACTGTCCGGCGGCATCGAGAGCGATGATCGAAAGCGGTCCGAGCATATCAACCGGACGATCGCGGAGGCCGAACGACATATCCGCCTCGTCTTTCACCGGTTCATGGAGGATGATCGCCCGCCCCTGCGACTGGCGCTCAACGGACGCGAACTCGCGCCACTTGATCCGTTTGCGCGAGCGTTTCCCTCGCATCAGTGCGAGCCTCAGGACGAGTTGAAACTCGCGCGCGGAACCGTGGTCTTTCAGAGCTTCACGCTTCCGCACCACAAGTCCATCTCGAAGGCCGATTGGGAAGATCTGGGCGGCCCGGATGGTCACCTAAAGAGCCAAGGGTTTTATGTCTACCGGGGGCGGCGCCTGATCATTGCTGGAAGCTGGCTGGGGCTTGCTCGACAGACAGAGCTGACAAAGCTCTGTCGCATCCGTGTCGACATTCCGAACACGATGGATGCAGACTGGAAGATCGATGTAAAGAAGGCCTCCGCGCAGCTTCCTCCTGCTGTGCGGGAGCGGATGCGCCTCCTCGTGGAGCGGCTATCGCTGACTTCTCGCAGAACCTATCAGAGAAGAGGCCAAAGACTCATTGACGAGACCAGTATGCCTCTCTGGCAACGTGTCCAGAAGGACGGAACGATCATCTACCGGCCTGATCCGGCGCATCCGCTGTTGTCGGACTTTTCAGCAAATCTTGCTCCGCAGCAGCAGGCGGAATTCGCCAATGTCATAGGCCTCCTCGGCTCAACCATGCCGGTCGCCGCATTGCACGCCGACTTCTCGGGCAGTGCCGAAAAGGTAACCACCGAAGGCGTCGATACCGAGGCAGCGAGGCAGATGGCTGCCGCCATAATTCCGCGCCTTTTCGAACAGGGGCATGACGCCGCAAGGGTGGAAACTCTGTTGCGACAGATCGATCCCTTCAGGGACAATTGGTGCGAAACTTCATCGCTTGTAGCGAACATCATCAAGGAACACGCCGGTAATGAATGACCCCCTCCGTCAGCTCGATCAGATGGTCTCGGTGCTCGTCGCCAATGACCAGAACAGGACGGGCGAGAGCATTCGCGAAAGGATCGAGCAGACCCGGGCGATTCCGATCTTCGAAGACGTCAGCGACGAACAATGCGAGCAGCTGGCGCGCGAACTGGAAGAACGGATCGGTATCAGCATGGGCTTCGGGGCAGTCGTCACCTCGAAGGATTTTAAGCCCTGGCTGGAAGATGCCAAGGCGAACGAATTGTTCGAGCCTTACTACTGGGATCGATACAAGAAGCTTCTCCAGGACAAGCGCCTTCCCGGTGATGTCATCACCTCGACCGACGAGGTTACCGACCGGATTTTGGGGCGCATGGGAAATCCGCGCGACGAGAAGGCTTGGGACCGGAAGGGAATGGTTGTCGGCAATGTCCAGAGTGGCAAGACGGCGAACTACACCGGTCTGGTCTGCAAGGCGGCGGACGCCGGTTATCGGCTGATCGTGGTGATCGCGGGTATCCACAACAACCTGCGCAACCAGACCCAGGCACGCATAGATGAGGGCTTCATCGGTCGCGACACAGGTCGCCTCGAGCAACGTGACACGCGGGACAAGCCAAAGATCATCGGGGTCGGACGCTACGATGCTAGGAAGGCTCCCGTTAGCCTCACGACGACGCTGAGGGACTTCAACAAGGCTACGGCGACCACCAACACAAGCCAGATCGGCTCTTACGCTGTTCCCGTCGTTCTCGTCATCAAGAAGAACTACCGGACGCTATCGAACCTCATCGACTGGCTCAAGGAACATAGCGCTCGCGAAGGGACGGAAATGGTCGATCAGCCGATGCTGCTGATCGATGATGAGGCCGACAATGCGTCAATCAATATTCAATACGGACGGGACGAGATATCGCGCATCAATGGACAGATCAGGGACCTTCTCGGGATGTTCCAGCGGAGTTGCTATGTCGGCTACACGGCAACCCCGTTCGCCAACATCTTCATTGATCCGGACGCCGATGAGGATGTCGAGAACGAAGACCTGTTCCCCCGGCACTTCATCATCGGCCTCGATGCTCCGTCGAACTATTTCGGCGCGCGAAAGGTGTTCATCGACGGCCTGCCGGACGAGGAAGACGAACGGCCAGAATATCTGAGATTCATTGAAGACAACGGCGACCTTCTTCCGGTCAAGCACAAGATCGACCACCCGATAACCGAGCTTCCCGAAAGCATGAAAGAGGCATTGAGAGCATTCCTCATGGCCCGCGCCCTGAGGAATGCTCGTGGTCAGAAAGGGCAACACGCATCGATGCTGGTCAATGCCAGTCGATTCACTGGCATCCAGAACACCCTGAAGCTCCGGCTT
Organism: Erythrobacter sp. R86502; assembly: GCF_042466465.1. Lineage (NCBI taxonomy): Bacteria > Pseudomonadati > Pseudomonadota > Alphaproteobacteria > Sphingomonadales > Erythrobacteraceae > Erythrobacter > Erythrobacter sp. R86502. The sequence continues at coordinate 1,184,253 of NZ_JAXHCJ010000001.1, forward strand.
CACGAGATCCTCAAGGTCTACGAGAATGCCTTGCGCGTGAACGGGAGCAGATCCGACGCGATCACTGCCAGCCCGGAAATCGCCGAACTGCATGAAACTTGGGAGGCCGAATACTCCTCGGTTTCGGCGTGGGACGAGGTTCTCGCGAACCTCCTCGGGGTGGCGGCCTCAGCCCAAGTGATAGCGGTCAACAGTTCATCACCCGGCAGTCTTGATTACGAAAACTCCGGCGATACAGGCCTCACTGTTATCGCCGTGGGCGGTTTCTCACTGTCCCGGGGCCTGACCCTTGAAGGTCTGACGGTGTCATACTTCCTTCGAAACTCCATGATGTATGACACGCTCATGCAGATGGGCCGGTGGTTCGGATACCGGACAAACTACGAAGATCTCTGCCGGATATGGATGCCTGAAGAGGCATCCTCGTGGTATGCGCACATCGCGGAAGCGACTGACGAGTTGCTTCGCGAACTCAAGCGCATGGAGCAAAGTAACGCGACACCCGAGGAGTTTGGCCTGGCGGTGCGCAGTCACCCCAGCGCGCTCATGGTGACCGCCCGAAACAAGATGGGCTCGGGTGAAAAGCACCTGCTCGTCGGGCTTTCGAACAACTTCATCGAGACTACGAAACTTGGCAATGACGAGGGCATAAGACGCAGAAATCGCGAAGCCCAGACACGGCTTCTCGAGGCGCTGCGCAGGATCGGAAAGGACCAGGGTTCAGCGGAGGAAGTTTCAGGAGGATACCTGCTCAGCCATGTTCCGGTGGAGTTGGTCGATAGCTTCCTGCGGGATTTCGACAACGTCCGCGAGTCTATCCTCACCGATACGCGGCCTGTGCGGGATTACATCCGGAAGCGGTCGGCAGATGAGCTTGCCGAATGGAATTTGCTTGTAGTCTCTACGAGCCAGAGTCCTGAGCCAGTTCAGGATATTGAGGGCTGGCAAATCAAACCCGTGCGGCGAAAAATCGGGGGGAGCTCTCTTGAAGAAAGCGGACTTCTCGCGATCAGCGACAAGAAGGCTCGTCTGGCGTCACGTGGCGTGGAGAGAACCGGCCTCACCGACCAGCAAAGGGAAAAGGCTGAGCAGGACTACCGAGCATCAAGCGAGGGCAAGGCGAAAAGCAATTTTCCCGATAGAATCTATCGGGAAGTGCGCAAGCGCCCCCTCCTCATACTGTTCAACATTCGTATCACCGACGATGGCCTGACCGAAAAGCAGGCCGCATTTCTACCGACCGAGCCAGTCGTTGGCTGGGGCATCAGCTTCCCTCCCTCGACAAACGCCGACAAGAAGGTCGAATACATTCTGAATACCACAAAGCTCCAGGAGATGTTCGGCGATCCGGATGACGACGAAGAAACGGAGCTCGAAGATGACTGAGAACCCATGGGGAAACCTTCATACGGGCGGCTCCGAAGCCAAACGGGTCGATAGCAAGGGCAAGCACGATTTCTTCTGGGTCGTGTCTGACAGGGGCGAGCCGGGACTGGTCCTTCGCCTCGATACCGAGACTGAAGCGATCCGCCCGTTGCCGAAGATGAAGAATCTGGACCTCTCGTATCGGGACCTCGAAGGCAGGCAGGGTTTGGTCCTGTTGCTGAAGGATCCCGAGCAGAAAGAACTCTTCGCCAGCCTCTGCCGAGATATCGTTTCGGCCGGTGAACTGGCCGCCGGAAACGCAGACGCGCTTCAAAGGGCTCTGCGCCGCACCTTGCGCTGGCACCACCTGCTGCGTGGCGGCCGGTCGGACATTCTTTCACTCGAGGAGCAGCGGGGTCTTGTAGGAGAACTGCACTTCCTCGAAAAACTCATCAATCTGACCGGACCGAGTTCTGCGATCGAAGCATGGCGTGGTCCGCTTGGCTCGGCCAAGGATTTCGAACTTGGCGAATGCCTTATTGAAGTAAAGGCCCGCCGCGGCGCCGCGAGACCGTATGTGCAAATCTCATCCGAAGATCAGCTTTCCGATGTCGAAAGTGCGTCTCTTGTGCTGACAGTCGTGCCCGTAGACGCGGTCATCAAGCCCCACGGCATGACCCTTGCCGATCACGTCCAGGCTCTCGAAGACGTCTTCGCGCAAGCCGATCTCGAGACCTATTCGCGATGGGAGGAAACGCTTGCTGCGACCGGCTTCGATTTCGAGGATGACTATTCCGAGCGCAGATGGATAGCTGGCGAACCTGACTTCTACTCGGTCCGCGATGATTTCCCCCGAATTACGACGCCCTTGAAGCCTGGGGTTTCCGGTGTCCGATATTCGATCGCTCTCGACGCCTGCGCGCCGTTCGAAATATCCTTCGAAAACGTCTCTTCGCTGATCACCGAAAGCCTTGCCGCATGAACGAAATGACGAGCTTCCATCGTGAACTGATTGCTGATGTTCAGAGTGACGCTGACGCGATGGGCCTCATAACCTCCGAAGCGTTCTTGGAGAAAGTCGGCGAGATCCTCGACGAGGCGGGAGAAATCAGCGCTTTCGAGCAGTGCTTCTACGAAGGCACCTATGACAAGAAATCGATCGGGATAAGCGCGTATTGCTGGGATCCTGGGGATGAAGAGGGCGTGCTAAGCATCATCATTTCCGACTTCGTCCGGTCGGAAGAGCCACAGGGCCTGCTGAAGGCCGACATCAATGCTCTGCTGAACAAGCTGATCCACTTCACAAAGGCAGCGCGCGATACGAACTTCAGTGAGAAGCTCGAGGAAACAAGTTCAGCGTTCGTCTTCGCCGACTTCTTCGTTCGCAACATCAAGAAATTCGGCAAGATCAAGCTCATCCTCGTAACAAACCGGTTGAACAAGGCTCGATCCTGGGACGCCCACAGCCTTGGAACCATTGCCGGAATTCCAACAACCGTATCGATCTGGGACCTCGCCCGCCTAGAGCGCTTCATCAGTTCAGGACAGACACGCGACGACCTCGTCGTAAATTTCGCCGATGACTTCGGCGAGCCGATTTCCGTCCTGAAGGCGTCCTTTGATGGCGCCCCTCTCGAGAGCTACATCGCCGTCGTGCCCGGATCGCAACTGGCCGATATCTACGACAAATGGGGAGCAAGGCTTCTCGAAGCGAACGTTCGCAGTTTTCTTCAGGCGAGGAACAAGGTGAACCGTGGGATCCGGGACACGATCAAGGACGATCCCTCCATGTTCTTCTCCTACAACAACGGTCTCACGGCGACCGCCGAGAGCGTCGAGGTAGTGCAGATGGAAGATGGGCTGTTCCTGATGTCAGCCGAGAACTTCCAGATCGTGAACGGGGGCCAGACGACCGCTTCCATACACGCGGCGAAGAAGCTGTCTCCGGCCCAGCTGAAGAACGTCTTCGTGCAGATGAAGCTGACAGTCGTCCCGAAGGCGAATGTCGAGGAAATCGTCCCAAACATCTCGCTCTATGCAAACAGCCAGAACAAAGTGAATGCGGCCGACTTCTCTTCCAACCAGCCCTTCCATGTCCAGATGGAGGAATTTTCCCGCCGCGTGCTGGCTCCGTCCGGAGAAGACGAATACCGGGAAACAAAGTGGTTCTACGAACGGGCGCGCGGGCAGTATGCGGACGAATACGGCAAGCGCAGCGTGGCAGAAAAGCGCAAGTTCAAGGCTGAGTTCCCGCGAAGCCAGTTCATCACCAAGACCGATCTGGCAAAATTTGAGAATTCCTATCGATGCAAGCCGCATGTTGTCAGCCTTGGTGCACAGAAGAACTTCGGGAACTTTGCCAGCGCAATCGGGAAGGAGTGGAAGAAGAACGAAAGTGAGTTCGACGAAACGTGGTTCAAGCGCCTCGTCGCCAAGGCAATCATCTTCAGGACCCTCGAGAAGCTGGTGCCGGCCCAAGACTGGTATGAGGGGGGCTATCGTGCCAACATCGTGACCTATGCGTTCGCCAAGCTTGTTCATGATGCGGAGCAACAAGCAAAGGTGCCTGATCTTGACCGGGTCTGGAAACTTCAGCGCGTCCCGGCCGCTCTCGAAGAGGCATTGAAAGTTACCGCCAAGGCAGCGAATGAGCAGATCACGAACCCGCCTGACGGCGTCCGGAACTTCAGCGAGTGGGCCAAGAAGCAGGCCTGCTGGGAGCAGCTAAGCAGACGCGATCTGGAATATCCGGCGAACTTCCGTGATGTTCTCGTAAGTCCTCAGGAAGCGAAGGCGGCCAAGGATAGCGACCGCAAGGACCGCAATGCGATGAGCGGTGCAGAAGCGATGACCGAAGTGATGCAGCAAGGTGGGGAATACTGGAGCCAGATGCTCAATTTCGGCCTGCACATGGGAAAAATCTCTCCGAAGGAGAAAGGTATCCTTACCGTCTGCTCACAGATTCCGCACAAACTGCCTTCCGAAAAACAGGCGGTGATAGCGATCGAAGTGGCTAATCGGCTCGAGCAATTCTACTGAGCCGCAGCTCGTTCTTTCGCCGTCGCAGCCGGTTCGAGGGCACAATCATCAAGGATCTGCCACAGCACGGCGGCTATCTGTCGGGCTAGCAGAGGCGGAACCGCGTTTCCGACCTGGACATACTGCTGCGTCCGGTTTCCTTCGAAGAAATAGTTATCGGGGAAGGTCTGCAGCCTCGCCGCCTCCCGAACCGTCAGGCTGCGACACTGGGCAGGATCCGGATGGATGAAGTAGTGCCCGTCCTTCGAGATGTGGCTTGTTATCGTGGTTGACGGATGCTCCCAGAGCTGCACCCGGAAACGGTCGGCAAACTTCCCACTGTTCCAGCTCTTGTGATCAGGTGCCAATGCAGGAGGAAAGTCCTTCGCTTTCGGAGTCCGGCCCGTGACTTCGGCGAACGTCGCGACAAATGCGTAGCGAGCGAGGTCGCTGGGCATGTGACCTCTTGTCTCGTGGTTTGGCAGGCCCTCAAGATTGCCATCCTGCAGCCAAGCAGCAATCACGTTGCTTGCGATGGGGGCAGCCTGCGTCCCCTTTCTGCCCATCACTTTGTCGACCGAGAGGATCTTGTCGCGATATTCTATGAGCCGGTTTTGCACTTCACCCATTTCGGACTTACCTTCGAGTGCGTCAGCTGCTTCCGAAAAAGCTGTAGCCACGTGTGCTTGCCAGCGATCGCCGTCGTCGCCTCCGCGGCTCAATCCGCTTCGCAGGCGCTCCATCCCCTCCAAGACATCAGCCACTGTCACCGCTCTGCTAGCAGGCTCAAGGCGCGGGAAGTTGTCTATCCCATCCACTAGGTCAGCGCGGACGCCCATCAGGATCACGCGATGTCGCTTCTGCGGGATTCCAAACTTCTCGGCATAAATGATGTTGCCGCGCAAACCACCGTCGGGATGACTCACCAAGGGTATCAATCGATACCTGTCGGTCTCGCCTCCGATGGACCGCAGGTCAGCGATGATCCGATCAATCATGCTTTCCCCATCGACTGTGGCCGAGAGCATCCCCTTCACGTTCTCCATCACGAAAGCAGCCGGCTCGAGCCGTTCGATTATCCGGATGTATTCCTTGTAGAGGAAATGCCGATGATCTTTGGAAGCAACATATTCCGAATTGCCCCTGTTTCGGGCTCTGCCCACCAGCGAGTATGCCTGACAAGGAGGCCCGCCGATGAGCACGGTTTCGCCTTCGCATTTGAGGAGATCGAGGATAGGGTCCAGTTCGGCTCGGGCCTCGTCCGATCCGAGTTCCAGCATGCGCGTCTCGTCGATAGCGGCTTGCCACTGCTTTGGATACGCCGCCACGAGGGCATCTTTGGAAGTATTGCCGGCGAGGAACCGGTAGTATTCCGACGGCAACGTCGCGAATTGTCGCGAGAAAGCTCTCAGGCGTAGCGTTGCGAACGCCGACTTCTCCTTCTCTACCGAGAGGGCGATATCGAATGGCGACGAGCCATCATTTGCAATGAATGATGAGAAGCCTTCTGCAAGCCCGCCAGGCCCCGCAAAGACGTCTACTACCTTGAAACCAGAACCCAATTGCAGTCTTCCCTTCATCAAACGTTTTACTAGGAAGGCTCGGATAATCCAGGATCAATTCACATGGTGGACGTCGTAAATCCAGAAACCCGTTCGCGAATGATGAGCGGCATCCGTGGCGCGAACACGAAACCGGAATTGAACGTTCGACGAAGATTGCATGCTGCCGGTTTTCGCTACGGGCTGCATCGCAAGGATCTGCCCGGCAGACCGGACCTCGTCATGCCGCGCCACGATGCGGTCATTTTCGTCCACGGCTGCTACTGGCACAGGCACCCGGGCTGCCGTCTAGCGACAACGCCATCTACGCGAACCGACTTCTGGACAGCGAAATTCACGGCCAATCAAGAGAGAGACCGGCGCAACATTGCTGAGCTTCGTGACAGGGGCTGGCGGGTTGCAATCGTCTGGGAGTGCGGGGTCAGGACTGCGACCGATGCTGACGAGGCAGTGAATGAGCTGATCGCATGGCTGCTCTCCGACAGGGACCAGATCGAAATACCACAGGCAGCCAGATCCTGAAAATATCGGACACAGTCGGGCGGGGTTGCTGCTGGATTTCTATCGTCGAGACGATCTTAATTCGACTCTCGCACTGTGCCACAAATTGTGCCACAGATTGTGCCACACGCTTCGTCCGGGAGCGTGGAAATGGCTGTTTTCTGCGAACGCTTAGAAGCGGTCGAAAATTAGTCGGGAATCCTCTCTCCCCGACCAATTTTCTTTTTCTGTTTGTTTTAGGACGGACGGCTTGTGGCCTTCGCACACTGCCTTGGCCTTAGCCTTGGCGATGCCTTCCAACTGCGCTTCCTTACGGATGCCGGTTTCGTACTCAGGAAAGATCCTCAGCATCTGACGTAAGGCGCGGCCTGCGGGTATGGAGCTATCGATAGGCTTTTCGGTGGCAATGGCGACGATTCGCCGAAGGGCGGCAACGGTGACGGCAAACCAGAGCACTGCTGGCTCAAATCAGGGCGCTGCCCGCAAGGGCTGCGTTTGAAAAGAGCGCCAAGCACCCCCTGCGGCCTGACTTGCTGATGCCCGAATTCTACGGCTGGTCGGTCGCGCCGTATCAGGTTTATTGCCATTCAACGGTAAGTGACACGCGGCCCCAATCCGTCTGCGGAAGCAACGGCATCGCAGCGATGACAACTGGCACTTGGAAGATTTCACGCAGCACAAAAGAAGAGAGCCCCGGTTTCCCGAGGCTCTCCGCGTTCCAAAGGCTATGCCGTATTAGCGGCTGCCGAGAACGAGTGTGATCCAACCCCACATAAATCTTCTCCTATCAGCGCCAAATGCTGTAGGATCGATTTAACACTTTATTAACCTTAATCAACCGTAAATTGCAGTCCGGCCTCCGCCCATCATCGCCAGAAGTTCGGGCATGGCGATGGCAGGAGAAAACAGGTATCCCTGCGCCTGATCGCATCCCATTGCACGCAGGGTTGCCGCGACTGAAAGATCTTCGACACCTTCAGCGACAACGGTCTTGCCGAGCGAATGGGCAATCTCGATCGTGGCACGAACCACGGCACGGCTTTCTTCTGATGTGGCCATGTGCTGCACAAAACGCTTGTCGATCTTCAGCTCGGAGCTCGGTAGCGTTTCGATGTATTCCAGATTGGATTCGCCAGTTCCGAAATCATCGATCGACAGGCTGATGCCACGTGCCTTGAGCGCCGCGATCTGCGGAGCAATACGATGATCTTCGAGCTTTGCAGTTTCCGTCAGTTCAAGAGTAAGGTTCTCGGGCGGAAAATCATATCGACCCAGTAAGGTCATGATATCGAACAGCAGATGCGTGTCCGAAAGGCTTTTGGCCGACATGTTCACCGCCAGCTTGAACCGTGGATCGAGCGCGATCGCCTGCTTGGCATCAATCAGCGCCTTTTGCATGACAAGCAGCGTCAGCTCGTTGATCCGGTCGCTCGCTTCAGCAGCAAGCACAAGATCCTGAGGACTGACATGATCGCCGCCATCAGGACGCCAGCGAATCAGCGTTTCGGCACCGACGATCCGTCCTGAAGCAAGATCGATCTTGGGCTGATAAGCCACGCCGATACTGCGTTCGCGCAGCCCCTTTTCCAGGACACGGATCAGTTCGAGACGGTTGTTGCGCGCTTCAAGATGCGCTGCATCATTGACGATGAAGCGCATACCACGTGTGGCGGCTTCTTCGGACGCTTGCATTGCCTTCTTGATGCGAAGCGCCACCGGCAATTCGTGATTGGTATCAATACCCAAGGCCGGGCTGCCATTGGACGACTGAAGTTCGTAGCTGATTGCCGTCTTGAGCATCAGCGCCAGTCCATCCGCATGACGCTGCAAATCGAAATCTTCCATTCGCGGCGCGAACCAAACCAGAATATCGCGCTCAAATGCCACATCGCCGACTTCGCCCGGTCCTTTGACATAGGCGATCAACGTATTGACGAATTCTCCGATTTCGCGGGCGGACCAATCTTCTGAAAATTCTGCCAGATTGGCAATTTTCAGCGCATAGACATCGTTTTGATCATTCGTGCGGTCAGAGCTTATGGCGGTTGTCGTCATCGCATCAACGTCATTGCTGTAATACTTGCGATTGATCCGCTGGAAGCCAATTGCGGCCACGCCCATCGCCATAAGTGCTGGCATGACATCCATGTTGATGTTGATTTCATCGAGCACGAAACCAACTGAAAGCAACCCTGCGGCGGCATACCACATCGCGTGCGACGATCGCCGGCGATTGGCTATCTGAAAGGCGACGGCCAAAGCTGCGATAACCATCGCCGGATACCACATCAGGTCCAGCGGTGTTCCGCGTTTTAATGTATGCGCGCCGAGAACATGAAAATACGCGCCCGGTACTCGGGTGTTTGGTCGGAAGGGCATGAAAAAGTAATCGTTCGAGCCAAAAAAGGCCTGCCCGATGACGACATTTTTGCCACGCAGATTTTCCGCGGCGATCCGGCCATGCAAGATGTCGGTGTAACTGTATGACGGAACGGTCAACGGATCGAAGGCCGCATCCGGCCTGTATGATCTTGAAGGACCACTGTAGCCAGATAAGACCGTAGAAATCGACGGAAAGGTGCTTTCATGCAGCTCAACCGATGTGGGAAATATAACCGAAAGACCGAACAGGTTGGCGCGGCCGTTCATGGCCGCAAGGCGTGCGGATCTGCTGAATTCGGGCAGTGGCCTCAGTTCTTCAAGTGTCTGAAATCCAACATCGACGGTGGGAGTGAAACCCAACCATACCTTGCCCTTGTGACGGGCCAGGGTTTGTGCAAATTTCGCGTCGGACGCGGGTGTTTCGGGGTCGGCGTGCGCCCGGTCAAAGACCACCCGATCCACGCCAGCGGCAATCAGCCTGTCGACCACCTGACTATCCTGCAACCGGTCCGGCAGGTTGCGACCATTGGCGTTCATAGTCTTTTCGTCGATTGCAATCATGACGATGTCATTCGGTGCGGGGCGTGACCGCATTTCGGCACGGACTGCGCGGTACATGTCTTCGATCGGCAACGGCAGATCGATGACCGCTGCGAACACTCCTACCACTACCGCCAGCGCAGCCACCTTCGACCGCTTGCGGCGCAGTAGCGAAGCGCCCGAGCGTTGAGTCATTTCCTGCCGCAAATTTGCGACTTCATCGCCCGCAAAACCGAGCGATTGCCGCATCCTTTCAGCCAGAGTGTTAAACGATCCGATCATTAAACGTGCGTTCCTGGGGGCAAAGCCATGCTTCGTCCTAGGATACGTTGGTTAATTCATCGCAAACGGTGGATCCCCGATCCGGTCACGCATGACAGAAGTGGTCAGATGACCCTGTCGGCCAGAAAGCCGAGCACAATCGTCAACACGCCAAGCCCGATCGACAGGTGCCAGCGCAGGCGCAGGAAATCACGCGCAGCAAAACCCAGTGCCCTGTCGATTAAGGGTGATACCAGGATAAGCGCGCCCAGATACAGCAACGCCGGGCCTGGCCAGTCCCATCCGAAGGTCCATGGCAGGAACAGCGCGACAGCAAGCAGGCTTGGCATCACAGCCAGAACATAGGCGCCGGTGGTCGCCCGGCCACTTTGTACCGCCTGCCCCCACCATACGCCGCCCAGAAAGCTGAAGATGGCAGCAGCGTAAGCGAACCCCCCGGCAAGTGCGCTGTAACGCCATTCGTGTCCGGTCAGGATCAGCGCAAGGCAGATAATCTGCGGCAAGAGTCCGGCATAGCCCAGCGCCCGTGCGGTTTGCGAAAGCGAGGCTGCGCTTCGAGATGTTTGATCGTCCATCCCGCCACAAGTCGCAGGCCCCCTGCCCGGTTCCCGCCTCGCTTGCAGCGCCGCTGTGATTGGGCCAACAGATGAGGCATGGAACTCTTTGATCTTAGTGGCCGCAGCGTGGTCATCACCGGAGGCAATGGCGGGCTTGGCCTTGCGATGGCGCGGGGTCTTGCAAAGGCAGGCGCCAACATCGCCATTTGGGCACGCGATCGGGACAAGAACGCAGCAGCTGTCAGCGAATTGCGCAGTTGCGGCGCGGGGGAGATAACCGCGCTGACATGCGATGTTGGCGAAGAAAACGCCATTGCAACCGCCACAGCCCGCACAATTGACACGTTCGGACGGATCGATGTGTGTTTTGCCAACGCCGGGATTGCGGGAGCTGGCACGGCCATCCCGGACATCACCCTGGACGGCTGGGATCACACTATGGCAATCAATACGCGCGGCGCGGCGCTGGTTTACAAGCATGTTAGCCGGCACATGCTGTCGCGGGCGCAGGAAGGGGATGCAGGGGGAAAGCTGATCGCCACATCGTCCGGCCAATCGATCATGGGGGTCAATCGATCGTCCGATTATGCAGCGTCCAAAGCCGCACTGAATGGACTCACCCGCGCGGCCGCATTTGAACTGGCGCGCTATCGGATCACGGCCAATGCGCTGCTTTTCGGCTTTTACGAGACGGATATCACCGCAAAGGCAGACCCGCGCTTTGCTGAATGGATGAGCCGCCGCATTCCCCTGCGCCGGTCGGGGGATCATCAGGGTCTGGAAGGGCTCGCGGTGTTCTTCGCCTCGTCGCATTCCGATTACATCACGGGACAATGTCTGCCCGTCGATGGAGGCTTGAGTATCTCCTGACGGCCTGCCCGCCTCCTTTGCGCCAGCATCGCGGTTCCCATTTGAAAGGGGAACGCACCATGGCCCGGGCCGTTGCCTGCAAAAGCCTCTTGCAACCGGAAACACTTACCTTGGCTGATGATCCCTCCATTCCCGACTTCGACAATCTGCCCGATGATCGCAGGCGCCAACGGGCGGTGCCTTCGGGCCGGATCGCGCGCTTCGGCACATTTGGCCGGCTCGTTGGGGGCGTAGCAGGGGGAATGGTGGCCGAAGGTGCGCGGCGGATCGCCAGCGGCGAAGGGATCACGGCCAAAGACCTGATCCTGACCCCGGGCAACGTTCAGCGCATGACCGACCGCCTCTCGCACCTTCGCGGGGCCGCGATGAAGATGGGGCAGATGATCAGTCTGGACGCAGGCGATTTCCTGCCTGACGAGCTTTCCAAGATTCTCGCCACCCTGCGCGATCAGGCGAATTTCATGCCCACCAAACAACTGGACGCGGTTTTGCGCGCTGAATGGGGGCCGGATTGGCGCAAATCCTTCCGCTGGTTCAACCCGCGTCCCATCGCCGCAGCCAGCATCGGTCAGGTTCACAAGGCCCTGACCCGCGATGGCGAAGAACTGGCGATCAAGGTGCAATATCCAGGCGTTGCCAAAAGCATCGACAGCGATGTCGACAACGTGATGACGCTGTTGAAGGTTGCCGGGTTTGCGCCGCCGGAACTGGAGATGGAAAAGCTGATGGCCGCCGCCAAGCAGCAGCTTCACGAAGAAGCCGATTACACCCGCGAAGGCGCGCAAATGGAGATGTACCGCGCCGCGCTGAACGGCACGCCGGGTTTCGTCGTACCAAGGTTGCATCAGGGCCTTACCCGCGGATCTATTCTCGCGATGAGCTTCGAAGATGGCATATCGATCGAAGAGCTGGGCAATGAACCGCCCGAACGCCGCGATGAAGTCTTTGGCCGCCTGATCCGGCTGGTGGCGCGCGAATTGTTCGAATTCGGCGTGATGCAGACCGATCCCAACTTTGCCAATTTCCGCTACCGCCGCGACACGGGTGAAATCATCCTGCTCGACTTTGGCGCCTGTCGTCCGGTCGATCCAGCGGTGGCCAACGGATATCGCAAGATGCTGCAGGCAGGCTTGCAGGGCAATGCGCAGGACGTTCTGGCCGCAACCATCGAGGCTGGCTTCATGATGCCGATCGTCGCGGAAAAACATCCCGAACGGGTAAACCGGATGATCGACATCGTAATGAACGAGATGCGCGAAGACGCGCCGTTCGATTTTGGCGATCGCGGTTTCGTCCCGCTACTGCGCGAAGAAGGCTACGCCATTGCGCAGGACAAGGACACCTGGGCCTTCCCGCCCATTGAAACGCTGTTCGTGCAACGTAAGGTATCGGGCACCGCGCTGCTGGGCGCGCGGTTGAAGGCCAGGGTCAATATCCGGCGGATCACCGAAGAGGTTCTGGCAGGCACCGATCCTGTGCCCGAGCCCACTGAATGACGGCGCGTATGCGGTGTTAAGTGATTATTAGGTAAAAATCCCGTGGAACGCCGCAGGTAAATGCGTCGAATTGAGATATGTTTCACGCGAAACCAACACGATAGGACGTGACAGCGGTTGTAAATTGGTTTAGCGGGCTTCCCATGCATGGGGGGTTTGAGCATAATTTCGGAGTGCTGTTCGTGTGTCTTGGCAATATCTGCCGGTCACCGATGGCAGAAGGCGCGTTTCGCGCCGCGGCGGTGGCGCGCAATCTTGCGTGTCATGTGGAATCGGCCGGCACCGCATCGTTCCACCTTGGGTGTTCCCCTGATCCGCGGGCCATTACGGCTGCTCGGGCGCACGGAATCGATATTGCGCAGCAAACGGCCCGTCAGATCGAGCGCGACGATTTCTTCCGGTTTTCGCATATCATTGCGATGGACCGCGCCAATCTTGAAGCGTTGCGCGCGCGGGCCCCGCGCGATGGCACCGCCAGGTTGGCGATGCTGCTCGATGCTGTCGAAGGGCGCCGGGGCGAACCGATTGCCGATCCCTATTATGGCGCCCCAGCCGCTTTCGAAGCGACGTGGAATGTCATCAATACCGGTGTGAATGCTTGGGCCGACCGGATCGTGCATGAAATGACCATGCGAGCGGGGTGACACGCTACCCCCCGCGGAGCAGTTGCACGCCCCAATCGCGTTCAAACAGATAAAGCAGGATGCGGGCCGCTTCGCCGCGCTGACTGGTCAGCCCTCCATCACGCTCAATCAGCAGGCGCGCATCGCTGTGTGCGACCGGTAGCAGCTTTTGCACCTGATCGAGATTGGCGATCCGAAACGCAGCTTCGCCTGACTGGCGCGTGCCAAGCAGTTCGCCGCCGCCGCGCAGCGCCAGATCTTCTTCGGCGATGCGGAAACCATCCTGTGTCTCGCGCATCAGGGCAAGGCGGGCGCGGCCCGTTTCGGACAAGGCGCCGCCGCGCAACAAAAGACAGGTCGATTTTTCAGCCCCGCGCCCAACCCGGCCGCGCAACTGGTGAAGTTGCGCCAGACCAAAGCGTTCTGCCTGTTCGATCACCATCAATGTCGCAGTGGGAACATCCACACCCACTTCGATAACCGTGGTGGCCACCAGCAACCGGGCCGCGCCGCTGGCAAAACGCTCCATTGCGGCATCCTTGATTTCGGGTCGAAGCTGCCCGTGAACCAGCACGACGGCATCGCCGAAATGCGTTTGCAACGCGGCAAAGCGGGCTTCAGCCGCTGCAATATCGGCCAGATCGGGCGCACCGTCGATTTCACGCACCATCGGACACACCCAATAGGCCTGCTGTCCGCTGGCAAGATGGCGCGCCACGCCCGCGACCACATCGTCCATCCGTTCCTGCGGAACGACCCGCGTATCGATTGCCTGTCGGCCCGGCGGCAGTTCATCGAGCCGGCTGACATCCATCTCGCCATATTGCGCCAGCGTCAGCGATCTTGGGATGGGCGTCGCGGTCATGGCCAGCGTATGCGGCGCACGCCTGCCCTTGGCTGCCAGCGCAAGCCGCTGCGCCACACCAAACCGGTGCTGCTCATCGATCACCACCAGCCCCAGATCACGATAATTGACCGATTCCTGGAAGATGGCATGCGTGCCCACCAGCATCTGGATTGATCCGTCCATCAATCCCATCAGGATGCTTTCACGCTCGCGCCCCTTGGCACGTCCGGTCAGGATCGCGATTTCCACGCCCGTTGGCGCCAGCATTTTGCGCAAGGTTTCGTAATGCTGCCGGGCGAGAATTTCGGTGGGCGCCAGAAGCGCGGCCTGTTTGCCCGCTTCTGCGGCAATGAGCATGGCATTCAGCGCCACGACTGTCTTGCCGGCGCCGACATCGCCCTGCAGCAGTCGCAGCATCGGCGCTTCCTGCTCCATATCGCCCGCAATCTCGTCGATCGAACGCTGCTGCGCGCCGGTCATGGCAAAAGGCAGCTGCAATCGCTCTCGCAGACTGCCATCGCCGCGCAGCGCCTGACCCTTGCGTCGCCGCCCTTCGGCCTTGACCAGCAGCAAGGCCAGGCTGTTGGCCAGAAGTTCGTCATACGCCAATCGATCAAGCGCCTTGGGATCGGTCGTTTCATGCCCCAGATACAGCGCGTCACGCCACGCCGGCCAGCCCGAACGTTCAAGCTGTCCGGGCTCGATCCATTCGGAGAGCGCAGGCAGCCGGGCCAGTGCCTGCCGCGCAAAATCGGCCAGACGGGGCTGCGTCAGCCCGTCCGACAGGCGGTAGACCGGCTCGCTCAGCCGTCCCATGTTCGCCGCGCTGGTGGGTTCGATATGATCGGGGTGCACGATCTGAAGCATGTCGCCATACCGGTCGAGCCGCCCCGCCACCCAGCGCTGTTCCCCAACCGGGACCAGCTTCTTCCCCGAAAAGGCAGCGCGGCCGAACCAGGTCAGCGCGCAGATATTGCCTGCCTCGTCCTGCGCCAGAACGCGATACGGCCCCCGGCTTCCGGCACGCGGCGCGCGGTGTTCGATCGCGGTCAGCGCGATGATGACCTGTTCGCCTTCGCTGCCCGAATCGAGATCGGGGATAGCCCGCCGGCTGACGAACCGTTCAGGCAGGTGGTAGGCCAGATCCTTGATCCGGGTCAGGCCCAGCTTTTCAAGCGGCTTCATCAGCTTTGGCCCGACCCCCTCAAGGGTCTGGACTTCGGCGAACAACGGATTGAGAGCCTCGGGGCGCATTGCGCTTCGCTATCACCACACCTGCCGTATTGCGAGTTGAAGCCGCGCAAGGCTGTGGCTAGGTGAAGGTCATGACTGATGCCCCCTCATTCGAACAACGTCTGGCCCGCGCCAAGTTTCGTAGCTGGCACCGCGGCACCCGCGAAGCCGATTACATGATCGGCGGCTTTTACGATCGCTATCATCACGCGTGGGCTGAAGCCGAACTGGCGTGGTTCGAAGCGCTTCTGGACGAAGACGATGTCGACATCATGGCTTGGGCGCTGCGTTCGCAGCAACCGCCCGAACATCTGGCAGGCGATCTGCTGGAAGCCATGCAGAAGCTCGATTATGTCGATATTCCGCGCTGAATGACAGCGGCCTGCGGGAACCCTTTGGTCCCGCACCGCTTGACAGGAAACCTATGCCCGATCTCAACCGCATTCTCGCGGCCCGCGAACCGCTGACCCTCGCCTCGCTTCCTCGCGGAAGCCTGCCGCTGGTGCTGTCCGATCTGGCACGCGCGGCCAAGCGGCGCGCGGTGTTCATCGCGCCCGATGATTCCGCGATGCGTGCCGCGGCCGAAGCGGCCCGTTTCTTCGCGCCCGAGATTGAGGTTGTCACCTTCCCGGCATGGGATTGCCTTCCCTACGACCGGGCAAGCCCTGCCCTGTCTATCAGCGCCGAACGGCTCGCCGCGCTGCACCGCTTGCAACAGCCCGGCGCAGCGCAGCAATTGCTGGTCACCACTGTCAACGCGGTCTTGCAGCGGGTGCTGACCCCGTTCCGGGTGCGCGAAAGCGTGCGCGAATTCCGCGTGGGCACCACGATCGGCCATGAAAGTCTTGCCGCGCTTTTGTCCCGTCAGGGTTATGGACGCACGGACACGGTGATCGACCACGGCGAATTTGCGGTGCGCGGTTCGATCGTCGACATCTTTCCCTCCAGCCTCGATTCCGGCCTGCGGCTCGACTTCTTTGGGGACGAGCTGGAAAGTCTTCGCCTGTTCGACCCCGCCACGCAGCTGACGGTCGAACGGATTGACGAACATCTGCTGCTGCCCGCATCCGAAGCATTGCTGGATGACGACAGCATCAAACGCTTCCGCACCCGTTACCGCGAACTTTTTGGCGCCAACGCCACGCAGGACCCGCTGTACGAAGCCGTGTCCGAAGGGCGGCGGCTTGCGGGCATGGAACACTGGCTTCCGCTGTTCGAAGACCGCATGGCCACCTTGTTCGACCACCTTGGAAAGGATGACGTGGTCGTCATCGATCAAGGGGCCGTGGGCGCAGCGGAAGAACGGCTGGCCGACATCGCTGATTATCACCAGCAGCGCAGCAGCATCGCGGGTGAGAAAAAGGGCAGCTATCGTCCACTTGCGCCCGATGCGCTTTACCTTACCCGCACCGAATTCGACGCAGCGCTCACAGGTATGCCCGCGCACCGGGCGAGCGGTTTTGCCGCCGATAACAGCGCCGGCGTGCTCGATTTCGGGTTCCGCTCCGCACGCGATTTTTCGCCTGAGCGTGGCCGCGGCGAAAACGTGTACGAGGCTGCCGCAGCACACCTTAAAAGCGTGGCAAAGTCATCGCGCAAGTCACTGATAGCAGCTTATTCCATCGGCAGCGCCCGGCGGATGGCGGCGATATTGGAAGAAGCAGGCGCGCCGACCGCGCTGGCCGATAGCTGGCAGCAGGCGCTGGGGCTTGCCGCCAAGAACAAGACCGCCGTGGTGGTGCTCCCGCTCGAAAGCGGTTTTTCCAGCGAAACCCTGGATCTGGTGACAGAGGCCGACGTGCTGGGCGATCGGCTGGTGCGTCGCAAGAAGAAACGCAAGGATTCCGACGCTTTCCTTGCCGAACTTCAGGCCCTGGCGCGCGGCGATCTGGTGGTTCACATCGAACATGGGATCGGGCGCTATCTTGGGCTTGAACCGATCCCCGTGGGCAAGAGCCAGCACGATTGCGTCGCGCTGGAATATGCCGGCGGAGACAAGCTGTTCATCCCGGTCGAGAACATCGACGTTCTCAGCCGCTACGGCTCGTCCGAACTGGCTGTCCAACTGGACAGGCTGGGCGGCGAGGCATGGCAGCGCCGCCGCGCCAAGCTGAAGGAACGCATCACCGCGATCGCTGGCGAATTGATGCAGGTCGCTGCCGCCCGCGCATTGCGGCAGGCGCCCGCCCTTCCCGCCGATCCTGCAACACTTGGCCAGTTCACCGACCGCTTCCCCTGGTCCGAAACCGAAGATCAGGAACACGCGATTGCCGATGTGCTGGGCGATCTGGAAAGCGGACGCCCGATGGACCGGCTGGTGTGCGGCGATGTCGGCTTCGGCAAGACCGAAGTCGCGCTGCGCGCTGCGTTTGTTGCCGCGATGAACGGCCAGCAGGTCGCGGTGGTCGCCCCTACCACGCTGCTGGCGCGCCAGCATTACCAGAACTTTGCCGAACGCTTCGCAGGCTTCCCGCTCAATGTTGGGCGGCTTTCGCGTCTCGTCACCTCCAAGGAAGCGACCGAAACCCGCGAAGGGCTGGAAAACGGCCAGATCGACCTGGTTGTCGGCACCCATGCGATCCTGTCCAAATCCACCAAGTTCAAAAATCTTGGTCTTGTGATCGTGGATGAAGAACAGCGGTTCGGCGTCACGCACAAGGAAAAGCTGAAGCAGCTTCGGGCCGATGTCCACGTGCTCACACTGACCGCCACGCCGATCCCGCGCACGCTGCAAATGGCCATGAGCGGGCTGCGCGAACTCAGCACCATTCAGACGCCGCCGGTCGATCGGCTTGCGGTGCGCACTTACGTGATGGAATGGGATGACATGGTGATGCGCGAGGCGTTGCTGCGCGAACATCACCGCGGCGGGCAGAGCTTTATCGTCGTGCCGCGCATTTCCGACATGACCGATATCGAAGAATGGCTGCGTGACAATGCGCCCGAAATCAAGGCGGTGACAGCGCATGGCCAAATGAGCCCCAGCGAAGTCGAAGAACGCATGGGCGCCTTCTATGATCGCAAGTATGATGTGCTGCTATCGACCACCATCGTCGAAAGCGGGCTGGATATTCCTTCGGCCAATACGATCATCATTCACCGCGCCGACCGTTTTGGCCTTGCCCAGCTGTATCAGCTGCGCGGCCGTGTGGGCCGCGCCAAACTGCGCGCCTATGCCTATCTCACGCATGAAGCCGGGGTGGCATTGTCCGAAGTCGCGCAGAAACGATTGAAAGTGCTAGGCGATCTGGACACGCTGGGTGCAGGCTTCCAGCTCGCCAGCCACGATCTCGACATCCGCGGCGCGGGCAACCTGCTAGGCGATGAACAATCCGGACACATCCGCGAAGTCGGGTTCGAATTGTATCAGGCCATGCTGGAAGAAGCGATCATCGCTGCCAAGGCGGGCGAAATGGGGCTGGAACGTCCCCGCGACAAGGTCAGCCCCCAGATCACGGTCGATGCGCCGATCATGATCCCGGAACAATACGTTCCCGATCTGGCGGTTCGCATGGCGCTGTATCGCCGCCTCAATCAGGCGGATGGACAGCAGGAGATAGAAAGCCTTGCCGCCGAAATGATCGACCGTTTTGGCGACCTTCCGCAACCGACCAAGAATTTGATCCGCTTGATCGAGATCAAGCATCAGGCCATCGGCGCGAACATTGCCAAAATGGATGTTGGCGCACGCGGAACGCTTGTCACCTTCCACAATGACGACTTCCCCGATCCGCTAGGCCTGATCGCCTATGTCGAACGGCTGAACCAAGGTGGACAGGAAACCGCCAAACTGCGCCCTGATATGAAACTGGTCATCAACCGCGCATGGGGCGACCCGCAAAGCCGGCTTAATGGCCTGTTCCAACTGACCAAGGGGCTGTCTGCAGTTGTGAAGAAGAAGGCTTCTAAGGCGAAAAAGGCAGCGTAAGAGTGTACCTGGGGTTGATGCTCGGCCTGTCAGTCTTGGGATACTGTTATAAGCGCAACTGTCTCACCAGAAATCTGCTCCGTCCCAAAGTGCTGACAAACGCGCTGTTTCCTACAGCGGCCTGGCAACTGTATCGCAGCGGCTATGCCCCGCTCGCCCATCAGCCGTGTTACATACCAACAGTCAGACGAATGCGGGGCGATGTGTTTTTGCGTTCAGGACAATGTCTCATATGTCTCCTACACGCGTGGCGCCGCACGATCAGCCGTGACCCATCCCCCGTGCTGTACGCGCCAGTGCCAGCACGCTTTCGCTGGGCATTGGCTGGGCCCGCAGGAAACCCTGCCAATAATCGCATCCTTCAGCGGTGATCGCGGCGCGCTGGATCTCGTCCTCGATCCCTTCGGCATAGACTGCAAGGCCAAGCGCCTTGCCCAGCGTCACGATCGCACGCAACACGGCAAGCGCGGTGGCATCAGCCGGCACGCCGTCCACCATCGCCTTGTCCAGTTTCAACGCATCCAGAGGAAGTTCGCGCAAGTAGCGGAAATTGCAATAGCCCGCGCCAAAATCGTCAAGCGCGGTGCGAAATCCCAAGCCCCGCAATGCCTTCAAGGCGCTGGCAGCTTGCGGCAGATTGCGCAGCAACACGTCCTCGGTGATTTCCAGCATCAGGCGATGCGGCGCGATTTCCGATCGCCCGATCAGCGCAGCAAAATCGGCCGCGAAGCGCGGGTCGCCCAGTTCTTCGGGGGTGATGTTGAGCGACAGGGTCAGGTTTTCCGGCCACGTTGCAGCATCTTCCAGCGCGCGGGCCACCACATGCCGCGACAACGGCGATACCAGCGCGGCGCGTTCGGCCACTGCAAACAGATCGCGCGCGCCTACTGCGCCCAGCGTGGGATGGCGCCAGCGTGCCAGCGCTTCGGCCCCCACCACAGCGCCTGTGGCAGACGCAAATTGCGGCTGAAACAGCACCTCGATTTCGCGCCTTTCCAGCGCGCTCAGCAGATCGGCCTCAAGCACGTCCGGATCAACCCCCGGAAATCGTCCCCGAGCC
Organism: Erythrobacter sp. R86502; assembly: GCF_042466465.1. Lineage (NCBI taxonomy): Bacteria > Pseudomonadati > Pseudomonadota > Alphaproteobacteria > Sphingomonadales > Erythrobacteraceae > Erythrobacter > Erythrobacter sp. R86502. Next base: position 1,204,517 of record NZ_JAXHCJ010000001.1, read on the forward strand.
GAGCCACGCAAGGATATACGACCCTGATCCATCACGTTCCTCTTGCCCCGGCCCCCTCTAACCATTGAACGCCAACCTGCCTCGCATCAATTGCAATCCGCCCGAAACTGGCACATCAGGGCCGACGCCAAGCGATGCGCCGGGGATAAACGGCGATCGCTGTCACAGGGGGTTCAATGGCCAGCACGACGACAACCTATCAGCGACTGGCACTGCTGGCCTCCGACACGCCCCGCGCCATGGAAGCGCACGCGGCGCTGCTTGGTCAAGGCGAATGGGCGCCGATTGAGGAAGCCGATGCGGTGGTGGTGCTGGGGGGCGATGGGTTCATGCTGCAAACCCTGCACGCGATGCTGGATGCCGGGCGGGTGGTCCCCGCCTATGGCATGAACCTTGGCACCGTGGGTTTCCTGATGAACCGTTATGACAAGCGCGCCGCCATCGCAGCACGGCTGAACCGGGCACGGCGCTGGTCGATTGCCCCGCTCAGGGTCGAGGCGGTGACGCAAGGGGGCGATGTTCACGTGATGAACGCGATCAATGAAATCTCCCTGCTGCGCGAAACTCGTCAGACCGCAAAAATCGAAGTCACCGTGGGCGACCGCGTACGAATCCGCGAACTGGTCTGCGATGGTGTGCTGGTGGCAACCCCGGCCGGGTCGACCGCATACAACCTGTCGGCGCATGGCCCGATCCTGCCGCTCGACAGCAAGATGCTCGCACTGACCCCGATCAGCCCGTTTCGCCCGCGCCGCTGGCGCGGTGCAATTCTGCCTGATCGCATGAAAATCGTGTTGCGCGTGCTCGACCCCGTAAAACGCCCGGTGGCCGCCGTTGCAGATCAGAAAGAGCTGCGTGATATTGCCGAAGTCAGGTTGGAAATCGCACAGGATGCCGCGCTGACCTTGCTGTTCGACCCTGGGCAGAGCCTTGAAGAACGCATCGTGGCCGAACAATTCATCACAGCGTGATCTTCTGTCAAAACCCTCTTGCAATCATTCAACACCCCCCATATAGGCGCGCTTCCGCTCTTCCTTACACCGCTTGGAAGAGTTGCTCCCCGATAGCTCAGCGGTAGAGTAGGTGACTGTTAATCACTTGGCCGTAGGTTCGAATCCTACTCGGGGAGCCATTTCTTCTAACCTTCGAGCGAATATGTCACCTCTGCCGTGTAGTCGGCGGAGGTCGGGTTACCGTCAGCGTCTAAGGCGGGATCGAAGCGCGCATAACGCATCATGCCCGCGCAGGCGGCAGTATCGAGCAAGTCGTGCCCGCTTGATTTCGTGATCCTGCAATCCTTCGGCCGACCATCGGCGCTCACTGACACTGTGACACTCACTGTCCCTTCCTGCCCCCGGATCCCAGCGTGGACGGGATAGGCTTGGACAATCATGGCCATCCATTTCTCTTCATTTCGCGTGGCCAGCGCTCTTGATCGGTCTGCTACGCCAAGCCCGGTCGATGGGGTCGGATGGACCTGGGGCGAGGCCTGACCGAGGCTGGTGTCATCTTGGGCCCAAACCGCTGACATGGCTCCGAAAAGAAGCCCCTGACCCGCTAGCCATATCGTCACCCGCATCATCTGCTCCCCATTGGCGGCGCATTGAAACTTATCATCAAAGGATAATCGCTCACACCCCTGCCAGCAGCCGCACGCCTACCACGCCGACCAGCAGCGCGGTCAGCCAGCGGATCCACTTGGGCGGCAGCAGGCGCGCGGCCATCAGGCTCCCCACCTGCCCGCCGATCACCACTGCGACCAGCAGCGGCAAGGCTGCGCCGATGGCGGGGCCCAGCAGATCGGGGCCGTTCTTGAGCATCTGCCCGGCGAGGCCGAACAGCGAATTGACCAGAATGAACAGGCTCGCCGTGGCCGCAATCCCGCGCGGTTCGTGCCAGCGCGCAAGGTGCAGCAGCGGCGCAAGGAAGATGCCGCCGCCAATGCCCACAAGGCCGGCGATATAGCCGAGCGGCGCAGCCGCCAGCGGCATCCACCGGGCGAAGCGGGTGGGCGCGCCTCCTCCTCCTTCGCGCACAGGGATCAGCATCGTCAGTGCGGTCAGCACCAGACTGCCGCCAAGCAACATCAGGAAGCTAGCCTCCCTGATCGGGGTCAGCCCCCCAACAAAGCTCGCCGGCGCACCGACGGCGATGATTACCGCAGCGCGCCGCCATGGGGTCAGTCCGGCGCGGGCAAAGCGAATGCTTGAACCGGCGACCACCACGATGTTGCAAGCCAGCGCGACCAGCGGCAGCAAACGGTAGTCGAGCCCTGACAGCGCCAGCAGCGCAGCATAGGTCGAACCGCCGCCGAAACCGACACTGGCATACAATAGCGCCGTGACAAGAAATGCCAGCGCCAGCAGCACGGGAACCGCACCGATCATCTCGACCCCACGCTAGTTCCCGCGTCCGCGTGTCACACCGTCTGCGCAGCGCCGATGGCGCCGTGGCAGTGCTTGTACTTGTTCCCCGAACCGCATGGGCACGGCGCATTGCGGCTGATTTCCAGGTTGGCGTAGGGGTTGTTCGTGTTCGCCCCGCCCGGCCCCGTTGCGGCGCGCGGGCTTCCGGCGAGCGACCCGAACAATTCGGGCCGCAGTTCCGACCCGTCGCCGTCATTCGAATTGTCGAGCCCGGTCAGCGGATCGATATGGCCGGTGAGAAAATCGGGCAGTTCGGGCAGGCCCTGAGGCTGCGGTGGTTCGATCCGCAATTCTGCGCGGAACAGGATTTTGGTCACCTCCTCGCGCAGTGTTTCCAGCATCGTTTCAAACAGCGCAAAGGCTTCCTGCTTGTATTCGTTGATCGGTTGCTTTTGCGCAATTCCGCGCATCCAGATCACCTGACGCAAGGCGTCGAGCGTGGCGAGGTGTTCTTTCCAGTGATGATCGAGCTGGCGCAGCAGCACGTCCTTTTCGACCATGCGCCAGATCGCCGGGTCCGATGCCGATACCTTGGCGTCAGTCATCTCGTCAGTGAGTGCGCGCAGCTTTTCTTCGAGCAGGTCAGGCTCAACCTCGTCTTCGGCAAGCCATGCATCGAAGGGGGGCTGGAAGCCGAAGATTTCTTCGGTGCGCGCCTTCAGCCCTTCGATATCCCATTGTTCCGGGTAGGAACCGGGAGGGCAGGCAGCACCGATCATGGCGTTGACCGTATCGTGCCGCATATCGACCACCACATCGTCGACCGCTTCGGAATCCATGATTTCGGACCGCTGTTCGTAAACCACCTTGCGCTGGTCGTTCATAACGTCGTCATACTGAACAACCTGCTTGCGCATGTCGTAGTTGCGCGCTTCAACCTTCTTCTGCGCGGTTTCGATCGCCTTCGACAGCCACTTTGACCCGATCGCCTCACCATCGGCGAGGTTGGAATTCATCATCTTGGAGAACAACGTGTCAGGCCCGAAGATACGCAGAAGATCGTCTTCAAGGCAGAGGTAGAAGCGCGACAGGCCCGGATCGCCCTGGCGGCCCGAACGACCACGCAGCTGGTTGTCAATGCGGCGCGATTCGTGCCGTTCTGTGCCGAGCACAAACAAGCCGCCGGCTTGCTTTACCTGTTCCTTTTCGGCGGCGACTTCGGCCTTGATGCGGGCTGCGCCTGCATCGCGCTCCGGCCCTTCGGGCATGTCGCCCAGTTCATCGAGCACGCGGTATTCGACATTGCCGCCGAGCTGAATATCGGTGCCGCGGCCAGCCATGTTCGTAGCAATCGTCACCGCACCAAGTCGCCCGGCCTGCGCCACGATCCGCGCTTCCTGTTCATGGAACCGCGCATTCAGCACCGAATGCGTCACGCCTTCCTTGTCGAGAAACTGGCTAAGCAGTTCGGACTTCTCGATTGAAACCGTACCCACCAGCACCGGCTGACCGATCTCCTGCTTTTGCTTGATCGCCTTGGCAATGGCGCCGAACTTGTCGACGGTGTTCTTGTAGAATTCGTCATCTTCATCGATGCGGGCGACGGGCAGGTTGGTCGGGATTTCCACGACGCCCACCTTGTAGATGTCCCAGAATTCCGCCGCTTCGGTTGCCGCGGTCCCGGTCATGCCGGAAAGCTTGGGATACATGCGGAAATAGTTCTGGAACGTGATCGAAGCCAGCGTCTGGTTTTCCGGTTCGATCCTCACGCCTTCCTTGGCTTCAACCGCCTGGTGCAGACCGTTCGACCAACGCCGGCCATCCATCATGCGTCCGGTGAATTCATCGATGATGACAACCTTGCCATCCTTCACGATATAATCGGTATCGCGCTTGCGGCCGAAGTTGGCGACCAGCGCCTGATCGAGATGGTGGACGACCTGCGTGTTTTCCACATCGAACAGGTTTTCGGTGGCAAGCAGGCCCTTTTCGAGCAGCAGCTTTTCCACTTCTTCCATACCATCTTCAGTCAGCTGAACGCGTTTCACCTTTTCATCGATGTCGAGCCATTCGACAGGGATTTCGCGGGCGACCTGATCGAGCTGGACGTAGAGTTCGGACTTGTCCTCTGTCGGGCCGGAGATGATCAGCGGGGTGCGCGCTTCGTCGATCAGGATCGAATCGACCTCGTCGACGATCGCGAAGTTGAACGGCCGCTGCGCCATGCCGCTGCGTTCGTGCTTCATGTTGTCGCGCAGATAATCGAAGCCGAACTCGTTGTTGGTGCCGTAAGTGATGTCGGCGTTGTAGGCATCGCGCTTGTATTCCTCGGGCATGCCGGGAACAATCACGCCGACGGTCAGGCCGAGCCAGTTGTAGAGCTTGCCCATTTCGGCGGCGTCGCGCCGGGCAAGGTAATCGTTCACCGTCACCACGTGCACGCCCTTGCCTTCAAGTGCGTTGAGATAGACCGCCAGCGTCGCCATCAGGGTCTTGCCTTCGCCGGTGCGCATCTCGGCAATCTCGCCGCGGTGAAGGACGAGGCCGCCGATCAGCTGCACATCGAAGTGGCGCATGCCAAACACGCGCACCGATGCTTCGCGCACCGTGGCAAAGGCTTCGGGCATCACATCGTCAAGGCTGGAGCCTTGATCGATCAACGCCCGCAGCTTGGCGGTCTGACCTTGCAGATCGGCATCGGTGAGAGCCTGAAGTTCAGGTTCAAGCGCGTTAATCTGCGCAATGACCTTGCGTGCGGATTTGATGTAGCGATCATTCGACGAACCGAAGACCGACTTGACGAAGGCGTTCAACATGAAGGCAAACCTTTTGTAAGGGTACAAGCCCGTCCTGCGGGCTGTGAAACTGTTTGTGGGGTAACAGCGCGCGGCCTTCAGGCCCGGCGCGCCGCAATTCGCAGGGGTGACGCAATGGCACGCCTATTCGAAGGCGCGTTCAATCCCCATCAACACGGGCAGACGCAGCGCGTGCGGTGTAACGGGCGCAACGCTGGGCGATTCCATCGCCCGTGATGCGCTGATCGTGGCCGGCGCTGGTTGGGCAGCCACGCTTTCGTTCCGAGCCGCTTCGTTGCCGGCAGCCGCAGCGATGCTGGACCCGCACGCCAGCGCCTCAGCCAACGACGCCTGCGCCGGGCTGCCAAAGGCAGCAAGGCCGGAAAGCAGGGCCAGAAAGGCGAGAATATGCCGCGTCATGCCAGGCCCAGATAGGCAATCACAGCGGTTTCGTCCACTGGCTTTGCCGATTTACTGCAAGCCACTGCCAGCTTAGAGGCTTACTTCATGCAGATCGATCGCTCTCCACTGGCCCGCCCCTTCCCCCATCTTCCTGACATTGCAGGCGTGACGCTGCGTGTCGTGCGCGCCGGGTACAAGACCTGGGACCGCTGCGACCTTACCTTTGTCGAATTGACGCAAAGCACTAGCGTGGCGGGGGTCTTTACCAAAAGCGCCTGCGCATCTTCCGAAGTCGAACTGGGACGCGAAGCGGTAAAGCAGGGGCGTGCGCGGGCGCTGATCGTCAACGCGGGCAATTCCAACGCCTTCACCGGTTGGCGTGGGCGGGAGGCTGTCGATGCGATCCGTGCGCAGGTCAGCACCGCACTGGGATGCCGGGAAGACGAAGTGTTCGTATCATCCACCGGGGTCATTGGCGTGCCCCTGCCCATCGACAAGGCCCGCGCCGGGATCACCGCAGCTCTTGCAGCGCAGCCATGCGGCTGGGAAGACGCCACCAATGCGATCGGCACCACCGATACCTTTGCCAAAGGTGCGGGCGCCAGCGCGATGATCGGCGCAACGCGTGTCCAGTTTGCCGGGATCATCAAGGGCAGCGGCATGATCGCGCCCGATATGGCAACAATGCTGGGTTACATTTTCACCGATGCCGATGTTGCACCGGCTTTTCTGCAAGACGCGCTGGAGCGTGCCAATGCGGCCACGTTCAGCTGCATCACGGTGGATGGCGACACATCGACCAGTGACACCGTGATGGCCTTCGCCGCGGCGAAGGCGGGCAACCTGCGGATTGAAAGCTGGGACAGCCCGGGCGCAGATGCCTTCGCCGCGGCGCTGGCCGATGTCTGCCGCACGCTGGCACAGCTTGTCGTGCGCGATGGCGAAGGCGCGCAAAAGTTCATCAGCATCCGCGTGAGCGGCGCGGTCAACGATGACAGCGCGCGCCGCGTGGGCCTTTCCATCGCCAACTCGCCGCTGGTGAAAACGGCGATCGCGGGTGAGGATGCTAACTGGGGCCGCGTGGTCATGGCGGTAGGCAAGGCCGGCGAGCCAGCAGATCGTGACAGGCTTTCGATCGCCTTCGGCGGCGTTTGGGCGGCGCGCAACGGCCTGCCGGTCGAAGGGTATGACGAAGCCCCGGTGGCCGCGCATCTGAAGGGCGAGGACATCGACATAGCGGTTGATCTGGCGCTTGGCGATGGCCGCGCAACCGTGTGGACCTGCGATCTCACGCACGGTTACATCGCGATCAACGCGGACTACCGCTCGTGAGCCTCTCCGCCCTCGACGCTGAAATCCGCGACCTGATGCGCTTTGCCGCGCAACGTTCGATGCTGCCGCGGTTCCGCAATCTGGCGGCAGGCGACGTGGAAATGAAGGGCACAGATGACCCTGTCACCATCGTCGACCGCGAAGTCGAGGCCTTCTTGACCGAGGCTCTGACCCGGCTCGCCCCCGGTGTTGCGGTTGTGGGCGAGGAAGCGGTTCACGCCGACAAGGCAGTGCTCGATCATCTGTCGGGTCAGTGCTGGATCATCGATCCTCTGGATGGCACCGCCAACTTCGCCGAAGGGAAGGAACCCTTCGGCATCATCATCGCGTTGGCCGATGCCGGCCGTGCGGTCGCAGGCTGGATTTACGATCCGGTAAAGGACCGCTTCTGCCACACCTGCGAAGGGCACGGCGCGTTCATCGAGGGTGAACGGATCGCGGCGCGGCCGACAGGCTTGCAACCGCCCGTCAGCGCCGTTAGCCGCATGTTCCTGTCGCCCGAACAATCGGCGATGGTCGATGCAAGATTGGCGCCGCATTACACTCTCGTCGACATTCCGCGCTGCGCTGCCGAACAATACCCGCGGCTGGCCCTGGGCGACAATGATGTGTCCAGCTTTACCCGCACGCTGGCCTGGGATCATGCCGCAGGGGTGTTGTGGCTGAACGAGGCAGGCGGCAAGGCGGCGCGCTACGATGGCAGCCCGTACCGCGTGGATGACCAACAAGCGACAGGGCTTGTCGGCGCATCCACGCCAGCAATTTGGGAAGATTTCGTGCGCCGCACGCAGGCGTAGAACGCTTTCCTACAGCTAATGGTCATGCGAGCATCACGCCCATGACCTGCCCCCGCCCCCATCGCGCGATCCATTCAGCAACGCTTGAACCGGGGGCGGGTTTTCCTGTTCTGGACAGTGTCTCATGTGTCTCCAACAGCCTTGCCGCCGGAGACACGATTGGTCGCTATGCGCCTTGAATCAAAGCTCGCTTTCGAGCCACGCCTTCAATTGGCCCTTGGGCGCAGCGCCCAGCTTGCGGGCGACGGGTTCACCGTTCTTGAACAGCACCATCAGCGGGATCGACTGAACGCCGATCTGCGCCGCGATATCGGTGTTTTCCATGATGTCAATCTTGGCGATCTTCACCTTGTCCGAAAGCTCATCACTGATCTCTTCCAACGCGGGTGCGATCATCTTGCAAGGGCCGCACCATTCTGCCCAGAAGTCCACCAGCACTGGGGTATCGCTATCCAGCACATCAGCCTGAAAGCTTGCATCGGTCACATTGACGGTTGCCATGTTGTATCTCCTTTTGCCAGCGACCATAGGGGCGCCGGTGATCTGAATGCAATCTAATGCGCCTGCGCCGTCACTCAATATCAGGGGGCAGATAGGATTGCTGCGCGGTCTGCAACGCTTGCTTGTGCGCGGCAAGCGTTTCGGGCCGCAGGTCGACCAGCACCGGCGCATGCGTGTAAAGCACCCCTGCGCGCACCTCACGCCCCGGATAGATCGCTTCCAGTGCGGCAACGTAGGCAGCCATCTGCCGCAGCGTAGCGACGGGCACGGCTTCACGATCGGCAGGGGGGCGGCGGGTGGTCTTGAAATCGACAACCATGATGCACGATTCGTCAACCAGCAACCGGTCCACCGTTCCTGCGACCACGACACCATCAACCGTCGCGGCCAGCGGCACCTCTGCCAGTGCTGACGGGGAAAAGATCGGTGCAAAATCGGGGTGATCAAGAACGCCGAGCGCAGAAGACAGCATCTCTTCGCGCACCGACTGATCCAAATCGCCTGCCTGCCGTTCCAGCCAGACGCGGGCAGCCGCTTCGCGATCGTCGCGGTTCACGTCTGGCAGACGTTCAAGCAGTTTGTGGATCAAGCTGCCCCGCCGGGCAGCATGGCGCGCAACTTCCGGGGGTAACGGGGGGGCGGCACCGCCATCCTCGCCAGCGCCCGATGGCGCAAGCGGGCGCGGTGGGCGTGGTTCGGGCCCGATCGCGGTTGTTACCCAAAGCGGCAAGGTGGGCCGGCTGTATGCGTTTGGCGCGGATATATCGTCCGGCACCAATGGCGCGGCGCGCTCCCCCCATTCCTTGCGCCAGGCCCAGATCGGGTCGTCCAGCTCGTCGCTTTCGAACAGCGGGGCGATACGGGCGTACCAACTGTCGGCATGCGGTTCGCGCTTGCGGGCCTCGATCTTGTTCAGCGACCCACCGATGAACAGCGCTTCTTCCGCACGGGTCAGTGCGACGTACAAAAGCCGCCAGTGCTCCTGCAACGCGGCGGCCTTACGCGCCGCTTCGGCTTCAGCGATCCTACCCTTCTTGTGCTCTTTGGAGAGCGGCGGGATCGGAATTTCCAGCGCCCGGTCAATCACGACGCCGAACGGATTTTCCTCTAGCGTAAGATCGCCTGCATCACCCGGCGCGCCTGTCGCATCGGCAAGGATGACGATGGGCGCCTGCAATCCCTTCGATCCGTGTACAGTCATCACGCGAACTTGGCCGGATGCGCTGTCCGAATCGCGTTTCAGATCGCCTGTCCCGGCATCGAACCACGCCAGAAAACCTGCCAGGCTTGGCCAGTATTCAGCCTCGTACGCGAACGCCGCATTGGCCAGTTCGTCCAGAGGGTCATTGGCTTCCGCGCCCAGCCGTTCGACCAGCCGCGCCCGGCCTTGCCACGGTCCGGTCAGCAGCCATGCTATCAATGCCTGAGGCGTCTGATAATCGGCCCGGCGCAGCAGTTCGCGCAGTTGCGCGGCAGTCCTTGCGACTGTTTCAGGCGCGTCTGCACGGCGCAGATGATCCCACAATCGGACCGCCGATGGTCGCGGGGCATGGGCAAGCAGGTCATCCTGGGTCCAACCCATCAGAGGCGAGGAAAGCAGATTGGCAAGGCTCAGATCATCCTGCGGCTGCGCAGCAAACCGCAGCGCGGCCAGAATATCCTTGATGACCAATGGCGCTCCCAGGCGAAGCCGATCCACCCCCGCCACCGGCACGCCGCGCGCGTACAGTTTGGCCACGATCTGCGACGCCAGTTCCTTGCGCTGGCGAACCAGCACCATGATGTCGCCGGCTTGCGCATGACGGCGCGATCCCTTCTCCAATACGAAAGGTTCGGCGCCGCTGACCCAGCGATGAACTTGGTCGGCAATACGCTGCGCAAGCATCGTATCATGGCGCGGTATCCAGTCCTGACTGTCACCGGCATCGGCTTCCGGATCTTCGCCCGGTTCGTCCTTGTCAGGCATGATCGGCGGCCACAGCGTGACCATTCCCGGTCGATCGGTGCCCTCGTGCGGGGGCGGTGCCTTGTCCAGACCGAACTCGGTGAAACCGAGCGTACTGATCACGTGATTGACAAATCCCAGCACAAGATCGGCGGTGCGGAACGAACGGCCCAGATCCAGATCCTGCCAACCGGGGGCGCGGCGGTTGACCCGGCCTTCGCGGATACCCGCCTGCGCCGCCGTGATCCGCGCATGGACGCGGCGCTTGGCATGGGCGAAGTTTTCGGGACTGGTGCCCTGAAACCCGAAGATCGCCTGCTTGTAATCGCCTACGGTAAAGATAGTACGCAGCTTGTCGCCGTGCGCGCCGTCTCCGGAAAAGAAGTCATCGATCAGCGCTTCGACGATATCCCATTGGCTGCGGTTTGTATCCTGAGCCTCGTCGATCAGGATGTGATCGAACCGCCGGTCAAGCTTGTAACGGATCCAATCGGCCGCTTCGGATTTCCCCAGCAGTGCCGCCGCCTTGCGGATCAGGTCGGAAAAATCGAGCAACCCTTCGCTTGCCTTGCGCGCTTCCCAGCGAACGGCAAAGGCCCGGCCGATTTCAAGCGCGCTGGCGATGATACCCGCGCACGCCAGCAACGACCGGCGATCTTCATGGTCCTGTATCGCTTCGGCTATAACAAGCTGATAATCAGAGAAATATGCGTCAATCTTCTCTGCTCCGCCCATCTGGCGCGGGGTTCCGTCGGTCTTCAGGATCGTCTTGAAAAAGCCAGGCACCGCTGCAAGCCGCGCAGGCAGATCAAGCGTCAGCCATTCCCGGTTGAATGCAGCAGCTTCCTGACCGGTCTTCACCTTCCAGCCATCCAGCGCGGGGAGCATCGCTGCCACAACGTCGTCGGGAAACAAATCCGGATCAAGCGGCGCGTTGACCCAGGTATCGTCCGCATCGGACGGAATACCGAGTACACCACGCACCCGGCCAATCATGGGCGACTGCCAACCCGATGGGCCATCCCAAAGGTTGGGCGCCTCTGCGGTACGCATCAACCATTTGTGCAGCGCCGCCGGTTCCCTGCGAAGCGTGAAATCGCTGATGGCGTCGAGCAGGCGCACGTCATGGGTTCTTTCGGCCTCTTCGAACAGATCGGTCAGCACATCGCGCGCCAGCAATTCGCGGCCGCGATCGTCAAGCACGCGCGCTCCCGGCGCGAGCCCCGCTTCTTCGGGGAAGTTGCCGATCAGGAATTGCGCAATGGCATGGATCGTATCAATCCGCAGACCACCGCCGGGACAATCGAGCACGCTGGCAAACAGGCTACGGGCCCGGTCTTGCGTGGCAGGATCAATGTCGGCGCCAAGATCATCAAGTTCCTTCGCCAGCGTCACCGCCGGCAGCCGCACCCAGCGTGCCAGCACGGCGTTAATGCGGTTCGCCATTTCGGCGGCGCCCGCCTTGGTGAAGGTGAGGCACAATATCTGCGAAGGGGCGACATCTTCGCGCAGCAAAAGCCGAAGTACGCGCGCCGAAAGCACTTGGGTCTTGCCGGTCCCGGCAGACGCAGACAGCCAGACATTGTCGGCAGGGTCTGCTGCCAGACGCTGATTGTCTTTCAGCGGGAAAACGAGGCCGCCGCCGCTCATGATTCGGCCCCCGTTTCTGTGAGGCGGATGGCCCATTCTTCCAGACGCATCAATTGATCGAAATCGGTGTAGCCCTTGTAGTCAGGATTTTCGCGCGCAGTGAAGGGCGCAGCGCCCTTGATAAAGCGGTCGATGGCTTCAGACAGTTTGGCGGCGTGGTGCGGCAGGAAATCGTCCAGCAGGATGCCCTTTTCCTTCTCCGTTTTCTTCATCGGGCTTTGACGCTTGCCGAAGCTGTCGTTCTGCTTGCCGAAGGACCAGTATTCAAAATCGCTGGCAATTCCCTGCACGATTCGGCCTGTCTCCTTGTCGCCGAACCGTCCCTGCCCTGCGATCAGTCCAAGCAATCCCAGCTGCAAGGCGAACCCCTTTTCGACCTGGTTCTTGGTAGGGACGCTGCCTGTCTTGTAGTCGACAATTGCCAGCGTACCATCGCCCAACCGGTCGATCCGGTCGGCGCGCCCTTTGACTGTCACGCCCTTGAAGCGCATTTCCCCGTCGATTTCCGTAGCAAGGACCGTTCGTCCCGCGTCCGCCGCGTCCTGCGCCAGCCACTGTTCAAATCGGTTAAGCGCGGCGAGCAGACGTGGCTGCCACAGGGCGCGGAACAGCGGATGCACCCGCTCTTTTGCAAAATACGCAGCGGCAAAGGGCACAAGCGCGAGGCCCGGATTGTCCCGCTTTGCTCTGTGCCATGTGTCGAGCAGATCATGAACCAACGTGCCCCGCAGCGCGGGATCGCTAAAGGGGTCGGCAGCAAGCGGCTGCAAGGGGCGCAAGCCCAAAATGGCAGCTGCGTAGAACTGGTAGGGATCACCGAGCAATCGATCGAGCGCAGTCACCTTGATCGGCACATCGCGCTGTTCGGGCGAGGGATTGGGGGCTGGACGCGGATAGGCATCAGCCGCGGGCCGGATCCGATCCAGATAAGGAAGCAACGCAGGTATCGATCGCTCACGATGTTCTTTTTCAAGATCATCGCCCAGCAAGGCTTCCACCCGGAGAAGGAACCGCGATGGCAAGGTCGGGCCTTCGGCGTCGCGCAGGCTTCGGCTCAGGATGACACGCGGCGCGCCCATCGCCCCTGCAAGATCATGCGCGGCAAGCCCGATCCGGAATTCTACCCCTGGCACGCCAAGCGCACGCAGGATGGCCGGTGCCAACAGCGCATCGGCGCCGGGCGGCTGGGGCCAGCTTCCTTCGTTCAGACCGCCACATATTACCAGATCCGCACGCGCCATACGCGCTTCGAGAAGCCCGTAAATCGCGACACGGGGATGCCCGCCATAGCCCGGGCGAACGGCGACAGCGTCCATGCAATCGCGCAGAATCCCGGCCAGATCGGCGGTTTCTATGACAGTTTGTGCGCTATCGGCCTGTCCGCGCAATTCGTCGATCAGGGAGCCCAGCGCACGGCCATCCTCACGTTCCCACACCAGCGCCTGCGCAAAGCTTTCGGCCGCTGCCGACAGACGGCTCAACGCATCGGCCAAAGCCATTTCGCGCGGCCAGTCGAGCAACGGCGCGATCAATGCTTCGGCACCCGTCCACCATTCCGTGATTAGCGCATCACGTGCAATCTTGCGCAGGCTTTCAAGTCCGGGCGCAGGTGCCGGGCCGCGCAGGCGCCGGTCAAAGGTACGAACCCCCACCAGCCAGGCGCGCCGGGCATCTGCATCGCTTGCATGAACCAGCGGATGACCAAACGCAGCCACAAGGGCGGCAGGTTCGGGCCCGTTGGCTGCGATTTCGGACAACAGACCCATGAATCGGCCTGCCGCAGTCAGTGACAACGGGCGCCCCGCACTGTCGTCAGCCGCGATGTTCCAGCGTTCGAGATGCTGCGTTACCCGCCGTGCCAATCCGCGATCTGCGGTCACGATGGCGACCCGCTGCTCTGGCTGTTCCAAAGCCTCGCGGGTGAGCATTGCAATCGCCTGCGCCTCTTCTTCGATCGTCGCGCTGGAAAGCAGGCGCACGCCAGCCAAGCGGCGCTTGTCTGCCTCCAGCCCGATCCATGCGCGGCTGGCCTGCGGGGGTAGGAACAGCGACGATATTGCCCGGCTGCGCGAAGGTTCGGCCGCGGACAGACCGCGCCGATGCCACGGCTGCACTTCGGCGCGGTTAATCCCCATGCGGTTCAGCAGAAGCTTGAGATGATATTGCGGATGGCTGAGAGCATCGCCTGCCGCAAACACGGGCCCGCCCGGTTCTGCCGATGCGCCTGCCAAACCCAGTTCCTGCCACGCATCGTCATTCATCGCCAGATCAAGATCGGGCAGGATGACGGCGCCATCCGGCAGTTCCGCCACCACACGAAGCAACCGCGCCAACGCGGGCGAGGCACTTGTCACGCCTGCCGCCACAATCGGATGGGGCGGCGGCGTATCTCTCCAACGGCGCGCAGCACGGTCGAAGAGCAGGTTGCGCCGCGTCGCCGCATCCACTTCCCCACGATCAACCAGTGCTGCCTGCCACCTTGCGTTGACCCGCGCAAACAAGCGGATCGCCCGCTTCCAGTGATCGGCCACGTTCCCGAGTTCATCAAGGACAGGATCCGACCACAAATCGTCTGCGGCCTTTTCTTCAACCAGAAGGCGATCCATCGTTCGCGCCATTTCGCGCGCCAGATTAAGCCGCGCGCGTCCCGGCAGCGGTTCCATGCCTTCGGCGGCGCGCTCCTCGGCGATCAGGCGATCGAGTGTCAGCCAGCGGGCCATGGGGTCGCTTGCCGGAGGAATGTCGCTGGCCCCCAATGGGTCGAGCGCTGCGCCCAGCTTTTCGTCGAGATCAAGGTCGCCCACTGCAATCATGCGCGGCATTAACAATCCACCTTCGCCCGTTTCCCCTGTCTGGCGGACAAAGGCTTCGGACAGTGTGCGGGCAGCGCGGCTCGACGGGACGAGCAGTGTCAGGCGGGCCAGGCCAAAATTGGGTTCCCGATAACGCGGGACAAGACCTGCAACCAGCGCATCTGCAAATCCGCGGTGGGCAGCAATCGAATAGACAAGAGGGCCCACCCGGCGCGTTTCAGGCACTCTGCAACGCCTCCTCGGTAGGACGAATGGCTTGCGGGGTGCCCACTTCGAACCAAAAGCCGGTAAAGCTCAGGCCATAAAGACGGCCCTCTTCGATCGCGCGATTCCACAGAATGTTGGTTGAAAAGGGCCCATCAGGTGCATCGCGCAGCAAACGATGGCTCACCAGTTGGATGCCTGTGTAGATAAATGGGGCCATACGCCCGTCGCGGCGCCGAGAGATACGGCCAAGCGGGTCCATATGAAAATCACCCGGTCCCGAAAAATTGGCGGCACGCGCATGCGGCACCACCAACAGCAGCGCGTCCATCAGGTGCGGGTCCCAGCGCCGGGACAGATCATGGAAGGCGTTCTTGGGCCCATCCAGCCACATGTTGTCGGCATTCAGCGCAAAGAACGGATCGGGTAATTGAGGCAGCGCCTTTGCCATGCCCCCACCGGTTTCCAGCAAACACGCGCGCTCATCCGAGACAGAAATTTCGGGTGCGGTACGAGCGCGCACGTGGGCTTCCAGCGAATCGGCAAGATAATGGACATTCACCACCGCACGCCTCACGCCCGCTTCCGACAGGCGATCAAGCGCGTGATCGATCAATGGTTTTCCGGCGACCCGCACAAGCGGCTTGGGCTGGCTGGCGGTCAACGGTCGCATACGCTTGCCGAGCCCGGCAGCCAGTATCATCGCGGTGTCCGATGCTAGCTTGGCCACGGTCATGTCCCAAAAGCACCGTTGGCGGTGCGCAGGTCTTCAGGGATATTGGCATCAAACCAGCGCGCCACAGGACCTAGGGCCGGATGGGCCAGATCGCGTTCCAGCAACGCCCAGACTCGCGGGATCATGGCGAGATACCGGGGCTTCCCATCGCGGCGGTTCAGCCGGGTGAAAATGCCCACGATCTTGGCATTGCGCTGCGCGCCAAGCGTTGCGTAGTCGGCTAGAAAGGCATCATCGACGCCGCCTGCTGCATCGACATAATGCAGCAACATCGCATGTTCGAGCTCGGGCGCGACATCGCGCCGCGCATCTTGCAACAAGGATACAAGATCGTAGGCCGGATGCCCCACCAAGGCGTCCTGAAAGTCGATCAGGCCCTGAGGCGTAGAGGCTTTACCACCCAGCAACATGATGTTTTCCGCGTGATAATCGCGCAGCACCGTAACGCCAGGCGATTGCCGGGACACGACGGGGGACAGAACCTCCTGCCAAGCGGCGCTGTATGCTTGCGCATCCACATCCAGCCCGTGTGCGGGACAATACCATTCGGTCAGAAGCGCCGCTTCGCGCTGGTATGTCGCCATGTCGTAGGCTGCAAAAGGCCCGGGTGGAAGCCGATGCAGCGCCGCGAGTGCTGATACGGCAGCCTCGTAGGCGGGTACTTCGTCCTGCGGATTGCCATCGAGCCAGTCACGCATACGATCATCGCCGAAATCCTCGGTCAGTACCCAGCCTGCATCAGCTTCCTGTGCCAGGATCGCAGGTGCGCGCATTGCGTTTGCGTTCAACCAGCGCGCAACATGCAGGAATGGCGCGGGGTCTTCATGCGGAGGCGGCGCATGCATCAGCATCGCCTGATCTTCGCCGCGGGTCACACGAAAGTATCGTCGGAACGATGCGTCCCCCGGCAACGGGGCGATGTCCGCTCCACTCCAGTCGGCTCGGTCAAGAAAATCGGCAAGGCCGGGGGGAAGTTGTGTCATGGCATTCGCCCTACCCAATCCGGCCCTGCGCGGGCAATCGCAATACGTCCGCCTTCCCCGTTTTCTCCGATGGGTTGCAATGCAATCGACAGGCAGCCCGGCTCTTTCATGAAACCGCCGGCATTTTCAGGCCATTCGGCCAGCAAAACCGCACCCTCACGGTAATCATCTAGCCCGATTTCAGCTAGTTCGGCCGGATCGTCGAGCCGGTAGAAATCGGCATGCACCACAGGCCACCGCAATGCCGGCGAATCGTAGGTTTCGATGATCGTAAATGTGGGCGATGGCACTTCGCCAGTGTGACCCAAAGCCGCAAGGATAGCCCGCGCCAAGGTCGTTTTTCCGGCGCCCAGCCCGCCCGTCAGCGCCACGACATCGCCCGGCTTCAGCTTGTCTGCGATGCGCGAGCCGAAGGCCGTCATCGCTGCCAGATCACCAAGCTCGATTCGTGTTTCGATCATGGCAGGCGGATCGTTGCGGAAGTGCCTGCACCCTTCCGGCTTAGAATTTCAAGCGTCCCGTCATGGGCGGCGATCAGTTGTCGGGCGAGCGGGATGCCAAGTCCTGTCCGGCGTTCTGGCGATCCGTCGCCGGCTGGTTTCACCCCGCCTTGTGCGCGCGCGAGTTCTTGCGATGTCATGCCGCGCCCGTTGTCGGCAATGCTGATTTCGACACCGAAGTCGGTTCCCTCCGGGGCCTTGCGAATTTCGATCACGATACGCCCGCCCTTGGGCGTTCCCACCACGGCATTATCGATCAGATTACCGATGGCCCGGCCCAACTGACGCGGGTCGGCTTCGATGACACGGCCCCGGCGCCCCTTCAGGTCAAGGCTGAGCCCCGCTGACACGATCGCAGCTTCGCGTTCCCGCACAAGCGTCGTGAGGAAATCGAGGAGATCGAGGCGTTCTTTGCGGATGGGCAACAGACCAGCTTCGCTTTGCGATAGATCGAGCACATTTTCCACCTGCTCGGTCAGGCGTTCGACCGCACTGAGGATCGCATCAACATATTCGCCCGAGGCTTCGGGATCGGCGGCCACGCCGCTTTTCAGCAATTCTGCATAACCCCCGATGGTCGTAAGGGGAGTACGGAATTCATAGGACATGTTTGCAAGGAAGCGCGCCTTGACCGCATCTGCTTCTTCCAGCGCCTCAGCCCGTTCGCGCAATGCCTGTTCCGCCTTTTGCGAGGCAGTAATGTCCAGCACTGTCAAAAGGCCATTGCCATCGGGCAACGGTATCCCGGCAAATCGCAGCGTGCGGCCATCGGCCAGATCAACCCGCCCTTCCTTTTCACGCCGGTCAAGCGTTGCGGCCCGCACAGCGGCTCCGATAAGGCTGGCTTCTTCGGGTCGCACCAGATTGCGTCCGATGGCGCCCAGCAATTCATCCGCGCTGGGGTGTTGATCCAGCAATTCCGGCGACAGACCCCAAGTACCGGCAAAACTGCGGTTCCAAAGCTGAACCGACCCATCGGGAGCAAAGATGGCCAGGGCTTCGAACAGGCTGTCGAGCGTTGCTGTGCGTGTACGCAGCAGCGTGTCTCGAACCGCAGACAGGGCGAGGCTTTCGGTGCGGTCTTCGGTAATCAGAATCAGACCACCATCGGGCATGGGCTGCGCAACCACGCGCAGGTGCGTTCCGCCTGGAAGCGGCCAAGCCTCTTCAAGCGTCGCCTGCATGCCGAACCATGCCGTCCGTTCACGCCGCCATTCGGGGAAATCGCGCACTTCGGGCGTGCGCCCGCGCTCTCTCGCCTCGGCAAGAAAGCGCTCGAACGGTGTATGCGTTTCGATCGTTTCATCGGTAAGGCTGAAAAGACGGCGAAAGGGGCGATTGGCAAAGGTCAGGCGTTCTTCGCCATCAAACAGCGCGACGCCCACTGATAGCTGATCCAGCAATGCGCGTTGAGCATCACGAAAAGCCCGAAACTCCCGTGCGACCTGCTGTTGTTCCTCAATGTCGATCGCGTAGCCTGCAACCCCTTCAAGACCCAGCGGAAGATCGCTGACCCGCAGCGTCCGCCGCGCGCCATGTATCGTTGCCGCGATGATGCGTTCGGATTTGTCTTGGCTCTGCAGCGTTGTACGCGCAACATCGGCGGGCGAACGTCCATCTTCGGGTTCAAGCAGCTCGATCTGCGCCTGCACCACTTCAGCTGCGCTGCCTGCTCCAACAGCATCGACATATGCCTGATTGACCAGCTGCAAGGTCAGATCTGCGCCGCGGAACCACATCGGCATGGGCGCAGCTTCGATCAATCCGACCAGCGCGGCAAAATCCCCTGTCGCGCGCGCCGCAGCCGCCCGCAACCGCGCCATTTCGGCATGGCTATCTGTAAAATCGAAGATCCACACAAGTGCAGCGCCCCCCGGCGATACCTGGGGGTCAGCGAGCGTGCCATACAGCGCAAGGCTGCGCTGCGCACCGGGCAGATTTATCGCCATGCGGAACGGCGCAGCGCTTTTCTGCGTGGTCTGGATTTTGGCCCAAAGTTGATCGAGCTGCGCCTGGGCCAGCCCACCCGCCGTGGAATTGCCCGGCGGCGCCGCCAGTTCGCTTAGATAGCGCGGCATCGCGGACAGTCCGAGCATGCGCGCCAGTTTCTCAGGTGCTTCTATCCGGCCATCAACGCGGACCAGCAGAGGCAGCGCCGGGGCAACATCCAGCAGCGTTTGCAAGCGTTTGAGGCTCGTGCGCATCGCCTTGGCACGCTTGACGTCGCTGCTCGCTCGCAGAACGACCACAGCCGCGCCCACGGTCCACGCCGCCAGCACGATCGCAATCAGCACAAGTGAAAGGGGCGACATGTCCATCGCTCAACCGCTATGCGCGTGCGCGCCGGAGTGCAACGGGCGAAAGACGCCCGCCCCCAACCCCGTGATAAAACAGGGCGGAGGCGGGCTGTCTGTATTGTTTAGTAGCGGTAGTGATCGGGCTTGAACGGGCCAGCCTGCGGCACACCGATGTAGCTGGCCTGCTTGTTGCTGAGCTGGGTCAGCTGGACGCCCAGCTTTTCCAGATGCAGCGCGGCGACCTTTTCGTCGAGATGCTTGGGCAGGACATACACGTCGTTGTTGTACTCGTCCGCCTTGGTGAACAGTTCGATCTGGGCCAGCGTCTGGTTGGTGAAGCTGGCGCTCATCACGAAGCTGGGATGGCCGGTGGCGCAGCCCAGGTTCACAAGACGACCCTTGGCGAGGATGAGGATCGACTTGCCGTCGGGGAAGGTCACAAGATCGGTGCCTTCCTTGATTTCTTTCCAGTTGTAGTTGGAAAGGGCGGAAATCTGGATCTCACTGTCAAAGTGGCCGATGTTGCAGACAATCGCCATCGGCTTCATGTTCATCATGTGATCAGCAGTGATGACGTCTTCGTTGCCGGTCGCAGTAACGAAGATGTCGGCGCGCTTGACGGCGTCTTCCATGGTGACGACTTCAAAGCCGTCCATGGCTGCCTGCAACGCGCAGATCGGATCGATTTCAGTGACCATCACGCGTGCGCCGCCGTCACGCAGCGAGGCGGCCGAACCCTTGCCGACATCGCCGTAACCGGCAACGCAAGCGACCTTGCCGGCCAGCATCACATCGGTCGCGCGGCGGATCGCGTCGACCAGCGATTCCTTGCAACCATACAGGTTGTCGAACTTCGACTTGGTGACGCTGTCATTCACGTTGATCGCCGGGAAGGGAAGCTTGCCCTGCTTGGCGATCTGGTAGAGCCGCATCACGCCCGTGGTGGTTTCTTCCGAAACGCCCTTGATCGCCTTCACCGTCTTGGTGAGGTAGCCAGGCTTGGCAGCGACGAAAGCCTTTAGCGCGCGCTGGAATTCAACTTCTTCGTCGTTGGTTGGCTTGCCCATTTCCTCGCCTGCTTCAAGGCGTGCGCCCCACAGCGCGAACATAGTGGCATCGCCGCCATCATCGAGGATAAGGTTGCAGGTCAAATCGGGGTTTTCATCGGTAGCCCAATCAAAGATGCGACCCACATAGTCCCAATAGTCAGCCAGCGTTTCGCCCTTGATGGCGAACACGGGAATACCGCTCTGTGCAATCGCTGCAGCTGCGTGATCCTGTGTGGAGAAGATGTTGCAGGTCGCCCAGCGCACTTCTGCGCCAAGCGCGACAAGCGTTTCAATCAACACGGCTGTCTGAATGGTCATGTGGAGCGAGCCGGTGATGCGCGCGCCCTTCAGCGGCTGAGCCGCGCCGTATTCTTCGCGCAGCGCCATCAAACCGGGCATTTCGGTTTCCGCGATCTGGATTTCATCACGACCAAACTGGGCGAGCACGATGTCCTTGATCACGTATTCATGGGTGGGGGCGGCAGCGAGGGTAGCCATGGTCGTGTCTCCTGCGCAAAAGCGCTTGGGGGTATAATGATGGAACAGGCCCCTAACGGCACAGACTCCAAAGGGCAAATATAAACTTATCTTTATATGTCTATTTGTTGCCCCTGCAGGACCATTCGTTATAGAGACGCCAAGGCGTAACGATCACACAAGGACGGAACCATTATGACCATTTCTGTTGGCGACAAGATCCCCGAAGTCACGCTCATCAAAGCCACATCCGAAGGGCCGCAGGCGGTGCAATCATCCGATTATTTTGCGGGCAAAAAAATCGCGCTGTTTTCGGTTCCCGGTGCTTTCACCCCGACGTGTTCTGCCAAGCACCTCCCCGGCTTTGTCGAGAAGGCAAGCGATCTCAAATCGAAGGGCGTCGATGAGATCGTGGGCACTGCGGTCAACGATGCATTCGTGATGGGCGCATGGAACAAGGCATCCGGCAGCGACGACATCACCATGCTGGCCGATGGCAATGCCGAATTCGTTGAAGCCATTGGCTTGACGATGGACGGTTCCGGATTTGGCATGGGCAAGCGCGGCCAGCGGTTCTCCATGGTCATCAACGACGGCGTGGTCGAACAGCTCAACGTAGAAGAAGCGGGCGATTTCAAGGTCTCGAGCGCCGATCACATGCTCGGCCAACTATAATCCTTCAAGCCAAAGGATAGAAAGGGGCGCTTTTCGGTATAGGGAAGCGCCCCTTTTTTACATCAGGTCAGCGGCGATGCGCCATAGGCTATCCACACCGCAAAGCCAGCAGCTACCATGATCGCAAGCGCCGCCCGCACCCATGGTGTCGGACCGATCCCCGCAACGCCTGACAGGGGCGGACGATGACCGCTCACCATGGGGCCGAGAAGATCGTTACCTTTGACAGCATAATACGTAATCGCAGCCAGATGCAGCGCGATAAGCCCGGCGATTACCCAAAAAAATGTTTCATGCAGTTGCGTGATCGAATCTGCGGTCTGAACGCCAACCAAAGCGTTGAGCGGGCCTGTCATCCCGTCATAGGGATCGCCTGCAAACAGTCCCATGCTGACCTGTGCGAGCATCACTGAAAGCAGCACAAGGGTGCTCCACCCGCCAAGCGGGCTATGGCCGATCCGAGTCCATTCCCCGCCACGCCCTGCCTTGAGATAGCTGAGAACCGTGCCTGGGCCTTTGATAAAATCAGAAAATCTCGCGGTCTTCGGACCAACAAATCCCCATACGAAACGGAATGTTAGCAGGCCCAGAAGAACCAGACCTGTTTGCCGGTGAAGCGCCCATTTCGAATTTTCCGCCGTCCACCACATCATCAATATAATGAGCGGGAAACTCCAGTGCGCGATGCGCAACAGCGGGTCCCATACCCGGACATCGCGATGCCCTTCTGACGCTGGCTCCAGCGGACGGATCATTACGGCCTACTTGTCATTATCAAGTCGAAACTTGTCGTGGCAGCTTTTGCAGGTGCCGCCCATCACTTTTGCCTGGGCCTCTATTGCGGCTTTGTCTCCCCCACCGGCAATCGCCGCCAATTTGGCGCTTTCAGCGACAAGCTTTTGCGCCGCCGCTTTGAATTCTTCGGGTGTCTCCCAGATTGCTGGAAGGGCTTCGGTCTTGAACCCATCTTCCACGCTGGTGCCAGCGGGAAAATGGTTTTCAATCTTCATTGCCCGCGTATTTATATCCGTCGCCTTTGCGGCGATGACGGCATATTTGGGCGCGTCCTTTTCAAGCTCGACGCGTACGGTTTTGAAAGCCGCGCCGATTGCCTCAAAATTGTCGTGACGTTCCGAAATGATCGGCGGCACGGTGCCTCCAGCCGAAGACGTACCCGCGCCATCACCTGAACAGGCAATCAGCGCGAAAGTCAGTACGGCGGCGATTGTCATGCGGTTAACGGATTTGCGCGGCATTGGCGATCTCCTCAGGCACACCCGCTGGCGACCTCAAGAAACGCTATGCTCCTTTCAGACAAACCGCAAACATCAAACTAGCCTGCTGCACGATCGGCTATCGCCGCAGGCTTTGGCCGCGCTGCTCTCCATTGCACACAATTCGATTTGCACTACTCGTTCGATAAGCTCCGAAACATCGGCGGGCTCAATAACCCATGAGGCTCATCACTTCCTTGCGGCTGCGATGATCGTCGAGAAAGCAGCCAAGCACGCGGCTGGTGATCATGCTCACTCCGGGGGTCTTCACGCCGCGCCCTGTCATGCACCCGTGCTGGGCTTCGATGACTACAGCGACGCCCTGAGGCTCAAGGTGATCCCAAATACAGCTGGCAACTTCTGCGGTCAGTCGTTCCTGGATTTGCAAGCGGCGGGCATAACCATGCAACACACGCGCAAGTTTGGAGATGCCGACGACCTTTTTGTTCGGAAGGTACGCGATCGCCGCCTTGCCAATTATGGGCGCCATGTGGTGTTCGCAATGCGACTGAAACGGAATGTCTTTCAACAAGACGATTTCGTCATAGCCGCCAACTTCCTCGAAGATGCGAGAAAGATGGATTGCAGGGTCTTCTTTGTATCCTTCGCAATATTCAAGCCACGCACGCCCAACCCGCTTGGGGGTATCCAGCAAGCCTTCACGCGCCGGATCATCACCGGCCCATGCAATCAGGGTGCGGATCGCGTCTTGAACATTGTCCGGCACATCGGGCTTGCCGAGCGGATTTTCCGGATCGAACCCGTCGTCATGATCGTGATCGTGGGCCGAAATATAGTTCATGATCTATCGTCTTTCTTTGCGCATGGGCCCGGTCAGAGCCTCCTAGCCTGCCGAACCCGAGTCATCTCAACCCGCAAGACCTCAAGGCGTTCCATCGCGATACGCCGATTGCGCGGTAACGGTGCCCTCCCCATCTTGCGATATGTAGGCTTTTGCTGCGCCAAATCATCCCCTTTCGGGAACGTCAAAGGATATCCACCTTGCACCATCCCAGTATCGCCGACTTTGAAGCGGCCGCCTTTGGTGTGGTTGACAGGCTGCCGGAAACATTCCGCGACTTGCTCGGCAGCGTGATTGTTCGCGTGGAGGAATTTGCCACCGCCGAACAACTGCGCGCTGTCGGGATCGCGAACCGTTGGAACCTGACCGGCCTGTATGAAGGTGTCGCGCTGACCGAGCGGTCGCAATGGGATATTGAAAGCCTGCCGCCGGTAATCACGCTGTTCCGTCAACCTCTGCTTGCAGAAATGCAAGACACCGGCGTCAGCTTCGATGCGCTGATCCGCCATGTCGTCATTCATGAGGCGGGCCATCATTTCGGCCTGTCGGACGCGGATATGCATGCTCTGGAAGAAGGCACGGCGGACTAGACCGACCGTGGTTCCCCAGAAACCAACAACGCCCGCCCCTCTTTCGAGAAGCGGGCGTTGTTGGCGCACCCGGAACGATTCGAACGTCCGACCCCCAGATTCGTAGTCTGGTGCTCTATCCAGCTGAGCTACGGGTGCGCGCTGAGGGGGGCCAAATACGGGCGCCGCCGTGACTTGGCAAGGGTCTTTTGCAGTAAATCAAAGATTGTGGAAAAGTCGCCGAGCCAAAACAATGTCGAGAGGCGGTTTCGGCAACGCCATCGCTTCGGCCGGAGTGAACCAGCCTATTGAGCCGCCTTCGGTGGATTGCGGATCGCCCTGCCAAGCGCTGACAGTGTAAAGCAGGATGACAAGTGCGTCAGATGCTCCGCCGATGCCACTCTCAGCGAATCCTGCAGGGATACAATCATCCGCGCGAACAACAATGGCCAGCTCTTCCGCCAGTTCTCTCAGCAAGGATTGCACAGGCATTTCAACAGCTTCTACCTTCCCTCCAGGGAATTCCCACAGTCCAGCATGATGCTTTCCTTCTGGGCGACAGTGCATCAGCCACCTTCCATCACCACGATACAAAGCGCCGGCCACCACGGGCGTCCAGCGCACGATCATGTCGGATTTCTTTCCACCAAAACCGTCGCGATCAACACTTTCTTAATATTCCTCGACGATTTTCAAGTTGTCAGGATGGCGACAGAACAGGTGTACGAGTCATGAGGACCAATTTCTTCAAGCTTTTAAGACATGATTCCAAGGGCGCAACAGCCGTGGAATACGGACTTGTCGTCGGACTGATCGCGATTGCGATGGTAACCGCGCTGTGGGGCGTTTCCGAAACTTCGACCGGTATGTGGAACGACATAGATACCCGTAGTACCGCCGCAATGTCGAATTAACCGCAATTAGGATTTTTTAAAGAAATACGTCCTAATTCAACAATTGTCCGAACCAAGCCAAGCTTCCGACGGGCAGGATTATCGAAGACCAACAGGAGACCGACCATGAACTTTCTCAACAAGCTGATCCGCGACGAGCAGGGCGCCACCGCTATCGAATACGGCCTGATTGCTGCTCTCATCGCCGTCGCTGCGATCACTGCCATGACCTCGCTGGGCTCGACCCTCAAAGAGACCTTCAACGAAGTTGACTCGGAAATGACCAAGGGTCTTGAAGCCAACTAATCGTTCGCCTTCGGGCCAACAGAACAACGGCGGGGAGCAATCCCCGCCGTTTTTCTTTGTCTGCAAGGAAGGCGGGTCTGAACACATATCAGACCCGCCCATCGTCTTTTATTGACCGCGAACCACCAGCTTGACCTTTTGCCCAGCGGTGACCGTATCGCGGCTCGAAAGACCGTTGAGAACACGGAAACGTTCTTCCTGAGCAGCCGGATAGGCCATGCGCCGTGCCAGAGTTGCCACGGTGTCGCCGCGCGCCACGGTCACGATCTGCAATTTCTTGGGAACTACTGACGAGGCTTCGGTCTGCGTGATCCGCCGCATCGACTGGAACATCCCATTGAAGGTTCCGGCGCGGCCTGCAGGCGTAATGGCGGTAAAGTGATATGCACGATCGCGCGCAAATTCGTACGCAAATACGACAACATCGACCTGACTTTGACCATTATTGACGCGCGCCGTGCCGTAAACCGCGGGCAGCCCGTTTACCGTCGTGCGCTCCAACTGCGCTGGTGCCAATTGATTGTTCTGGCCACCAAGCGCTGTGAATTGCTGACGCACGTAGGTTTCCAGATTGCCGTTATAAGCGGCAAGCGTCATTTGCGCCTGACCGCCCTGCCCCTGAATGCTGACAGCACGCGTTCCATTCACCATGTAGAAGCCCTGCGGCGCGGTGAAAGCAAGGCGCAGTTCGGGATGAATGAAGGTGCTACCTTCAATCATGCCCTGCGCCGGGTCATCACCGTACCTGAGGCCATCGATCCGGCTGAGGAAGGTGTCACGATTCGTTACACCGCCTGTTCCGGCCGCATTGGCCTTCGCCAGTGCGCTTTGCACGCGGCTGGCCGGATCAGGGTGAGTCGATGACCATTCAGGAACGCTGGCATTGCGGCCCGCAAGCCGAGCATCGAGCGCGTTTTGGGCTGCCAAGCTCGACAAAACGGTGCCCATGGCACGGCGATCATAGCCCGCTTTTGAAAGATATTCGATACCGAGGTCATCAGCTTCCAGTTCCTGCTGGCGCGAGAACTTGAGCGTGAGAAGCTGCGAGCCCTGCAACAGCGTGCGCGACAAAGTGTTGCCGATACCCGAATCGCCCAGCAACAGCCCTGAAAGGATCGCAAGTCCGCCGCCCAGCAGCGAATTTTTCTGCGCTTCCTGCTGACGACGCTGCGAATGGCGCGCTGCCACGTGGCCGACTTCATGCCCCAAAACGCCGGCAAGCTCTGCTTCGTTGTTCATCAACGTCACAAGCTGGCGCGTGGTGTAGATGTAGCCGCCCGGTACGGCGAAGGCATTGTGAACCGGAGAATTCAACAGACTGACCGTGAAACTTTCACGCGCATTGCCGAGGCCCGACTGCACCGCGATATTCTTGCCGACCTGTTCGACATACTGCGCGTGGCTTCCCGTCATCGCTCCGCCGAATTCGGACAAAAGCTGAGGGTGATATTGTGCGCCTTGCTGCGCCTCGGTTGGCGTAATCGGCGTTGATGCCGATGGGATCGGTCCCCCGCCAACAGCCGTGCACCCGGCAATAGCCAAAGGTGCCGCGCCCAATATAAGAAGTTTGCGTGAAATTCGTGCCATGATCATGTTCTCCCGCAGGTTTTGGGATGTGGGACGGATCGCGTAAGCTTCGCAAACCATCCGACCCGTTGCGGGAGGCATTAACCGCCTATGGCAAGAAAACGTTCCTCTCGCGCAGCAATAATCTGTTCTGCGCTTTGACCGCTGAAGATATCGATCTCTTCGATCAACGCTGCGCCAAGCATTCGGGCAGCGGCCATGGGATCACGGTGTGCGCCGCCGACAGGCTCCTTTACGATGCGGTCGATGACTTTGTCGCGCTTCAGATGCTGGGCTGTAACCTTCATGGCCTGCGCAGCATCTGCGGCTTTTTCGCTGGTACGCCACAGGATCGATGCACACCCTTCGGGCGAAATGACCGAATAGACGGCATGCTCCATCATCAGCACGCGGTTCGCGCTCGCCAAAGCCACAGCACCGCCCGATCCGCCTTCGCCAACAATTGCTGCGATGATTGGCACGCCCAGCGCGAGGCACGCCTCGGTCGACCGAGCGATGGCTTCAGCTTGTCCCCGTTCTTCGGCTTCAATTCCGGGAAACGCGCCAGATGTATCAACCAGGGTTACAACCGGAAGACCAAACCGCCCCGCCATTTCCATAAGGCGAATGGCCTTGCGATACCCTTCAGGCTTTCCCATGCCGAAATTGTGGGCAATCCGCGTCGTGGTGTCGTGGCCCTTTTCATGGCCAATCAGCATAACCCGGCGTCCGTTCAGCCGGGCAAATCCGCCCATGATGGCCAGATCGTCACCATAGAGGCGATCCCCGCCAAGCGGCATAAATTCGCTGAAAGCATGCGCGACATAATCACGGAAATGCGGGCGCTGCGGATGGCGGGCCACCTGCGTTTTCTGCCACGGCGTAAGCGAGGCATAGGTGCTGGCAAGCAGTTCGGTGCTTTTGGCTTCAAGTCGGCCAATTTCGCCGGCTACATCGACATCATGCAATGCGTTCACACTGCGCAACTGTGCGATGCGCTCTTCCAGCGCGGCGACCGGCTTCTCGAAATCGAGGTAGGAAATCATTCCGCCGGGCTAGTCGGATGTTGAGCGTGTTGCAAGCGGATGACGGGAATTGACGAGGGCAACCAATCGCGCGCTGTCGACATGAGTGTAAATTTGCGTCGTCGAGATGTCTGCATGGCCGAGCAAAGTTTGCAAGACGCGCAGGTCCGCTCCGCCTTCCAGCAGGTGCGTTGCAAAGGCATGGCGCAGCACGTGGGGGCTGATTGCCGCAGGATCGAGCCCTGCTCGAGCGGCCAAGGCTTTCACCAGTTGATACAACCTTACTCGGCTGAGCGGCTGGCCTTTGCGCGATGCAAACAGAAACCGTGACGCAGGTTCATTCGGACGTATCGCCAGCCAGCGACCAACTGCATCCAGCGCTCTTCGCCCCACAGGCACCATCCGCGTGGTTCCGCCCTTGCCCGTCACTGTGAGAAACGGCGAATCGCGTGGTACGGCGTGCAGCGGAAGTTCAATCAGCTCAGTCGCGCGCAGACCCGACCCGTAAAGAAGTTCGATCAACGCAAGCAGGCGTACCGCTGCGGGATCATCACCCGCAGCCTCATGTTCGGCACGGGCGAACAGCGCGGCAATTTCATCATGGCCGAGCAATTTGGGGAGCGGCCGACGCGCACGGGGACGCGGAAGCGCAGCCGAAGGATCATCGCTTCGCCATCCTTCATCGGCCGCAAAACCGAAAAACTGCCGAAGCGCCGAAGCCTTCCGCGCAGCAGATGCCGGGGCAAGATCGGCCCATTCTCCTGCAAGGCTGGCAACCGCATCATATGACGCTTCGGCAAGTGCGCCGATGGCGTCTTCTGCCTGCGCAAGATCACGCCGATAGGCGGAAAGCGTATTGTTCGCTGCACCGCGTTCGGCGGCCAGCATGGCAAGAAAAGCCTCGGTCGCGGCGGACATTATCCGCGCGCCAAAGCCTCGGCCGCAATCATTCGCGCTTCGGCCTGCATGCCTACCCGATTGAGCGCCGCAGTGATGTGATACAGATGCCGTGGCGTCATCTGCTGCCAGCTTTCGCCTTGCATCCCCAGACCAGCCAGCAATACTACAAGCGCCGGATTGCCTACCGATGCTGCACGCGAAATGGCATTGGTCCAACGTGTCTGACGCGCAAGATCAAAGCCAAGATCGTCTGCCACAGAGCGGGCATCATCTTCATTCAGACGTCCCAGACCGGCAAGGCCCGCTGCCAGAAACGCAGTCTTGCGCGCACCTGTGCTGGAATCATTGTCTGCAAAACCGTCTACCGCGCTCACACCGACCGTGCTTCCACGTGGATCGGCAAGCGCGATCAGCGCCCAGCCAAGCGATCCTTCTTCGACCACGTCAGCCCAGCGTACAGCATTGGCATCAAGGCCCGCGGCCAACATCGACGCAATGAGCATATCTGCCTTGCCGGTGTGCGCCGCATCGGCGGGGATACGTGCTGCCGCATAAGCCGTTAGCACCTTCGCGCCGTAGCCATCCAAACCGCCCAGGACAGTGTCGCCCGCCCACAACCGCTCCATCGCCGCAATTCGTGCGGCGGGGCTGCTGGCAAGATAGGCTTCCCGCAAGGTCGCTGCATGGCTCTGCGGATCGCCCGAAGCGGCTGCATCAGTATGGATTTCGGAATAGAGATCCACCATCGCATCGGCGGACATTATGCCTTCACGTGCTGCCTGACCGGCAAATGCTGCGCGCTGGCTTGCGGGCAGCATTGGCAGCAGTGCGCCAGCACGCGCATAGTAGGCACCGCCCTCTGCCTGCATGGCATTGTCCAACAGTCCTTCGGGCAAGGGTTCGCCCACCGCGCTCGCAAGTCCGAACCGCCACGGGTTGAGATCATCAACACCCTGCCATTCAATCTGAACGCCGCGCTGGCTGCGTCCGGCAGCCCCAGCGAAACGGCGCGCCAGCAACACGTCAATCCGCGGCGCGGCACCCCGGAACAAGGCCCGGTCAAGCTGCGATGCGGCAAGAGCGGTCTCACCCGCGTAAGCATTGCAGATGGCTTGCCACATCTTCCATTGGCCATCGTCACGGCCTGACCCTTGCAATCGCACCGCAGGACAGGCCCCCGTGATATCTCCGCTGGCAAGGTACGCATCAAGAGCGTGCTGCGTCAGGCTGGGTGACCAGTCGGCGCTGTCGATATCTTGGGCGACCGCCCGCGTCAGGGCGTATTCGCCCATCGCATTCAGCACACCCAACCGCAGCGCGGCAAACTCTGCCGGCTCCATTCCCAGTGGCGCTGCCATGCGGCTTACCAAAGCGCGCCGCAGCACAATATGTCCCCAGCGTGAAACAAGCGGGCCGCGCGTTCCTGCCAATACGGCGCGAACCAGATCATCCGATTGATTGGCAAGCGCCATCGGAGGCAGGCCGCCTTCATCCACGGCCAGCACCCCGATACGGGTCAATGCCCGCCGGGCGCCCGGAGGAATGTCGGTTTTGGGCTTGAGGCCAAGCAGCTGATCAAGCTCCTCGGTCGACATGTTTTCAAGCTCGTCCAGGCTGGGCAAACGCGCCAATTCGCTGCGGGTGATGGCCGGCAGCGGTGGCAAGGATCTCGCAGCGTTGCCTGAATTTGCAGGCGGAAGGATGCCGGCTTGAACTGCGGGCGGCGGAACATTGCCTTGCTGCGGGGACGGCGCTGTACCCTGACGAACGGGGGGCGTTGATGCCGGGCTTGGCGCAGGCGCAGGATCATCGAAACCGGGAGGAAGCAGCGATTCGGGTTTGCCTTGCGCCGACGCAAGTCCAGCCAATCCCGCACCGCCCAGCGCTGCGGCGCAGCCGAGCGCCAGAATGCTTACCATCACCCGCAACTGTTTCATTATCCCTGCTCCGGCAACGCCACGACCTCGGCGATCGGATGGAGTGGTTCTTCGCCGCCATCAAACCAGGCAAGTCCCAATACTCCGGCGGTGGCAAGGCTTGCCAGAATGACAAGGCGACGCTTGCTTGCGCGCAAAGGTGCTGGCGCCCCTTCGAGGCCGGACACAGAGAGACGCGGAGAGCGCAAGTTTCGCATATTGCGCGTGCCCTAGCCCATCTATAGGCCCTGCTGCAATGACCGCCGCGCAACCCTTCAACGATCCCGCCACCTTCACCGCCATCAGCGCGCGCATCACCCGACCGTTGGTCCTCGTGGGACTTATGGGCGTGGGAAAGTCGACGGTCGGGCGCAAACTCGCAGGGTTGCTGGGCCGCGAATTTGTCGACGCGGACGATGCCATCGCCGAAGCAGCGCAGCGATCGATCCCGGAAATCTTCGAAACCTTTGGCGAACCCTATTTTCGCGACGGCGAACGGCGCGTCATTTCACGCCTTCTGTCTGAAACCAACGGCGTAATCGCCACCGGCGGGGGCGCTTTCGCCGATTCCTCCACTCGCGATCTTATTCTTGCCAAAGGGATTGCTGTCTGGATCGATTGCGACATCGATACGCTGGTCGAACGCACCGCGCGCCGCGGCAATCGCCCCTTGTTGAAAACTGGCGATCCGCACGAAATTCTTACCCGACTGGCGCATGAGCGTGCGCCTTTCTATGCGCAGGCTCCCATCCGCGTTGTCAGCGAAAACGGTCCACACGCCGATACCGCCCGCGCAATCATCGAGGCGATAGACCAATGGCTCTGAACACTGTGTCCCCTATCCGCGTGGAATTGGGCGGGCGTTCCTATGATGTGCAGGTTGGTGCAGGGTTGATCGACGATGCAATCGTGCAGGCGCGCGACTTCATTGAAACCTATGCGCTGACTGGTGGGGGTAGCCGCAAGGTCCCCGTCGTCGCCGATACCAACGCCCGCAAGTATCACGGCGAGCGATTGGCCCATTCGCTCGCGTCGGATGAATACGAGATCGCATGGTTCGACGTGAAGCCGGGCGAAGGATCGAAAAGCTGGGAGAACCTGGAACGCCTGACTGACTGGCTGCTTGAACTGGGTGTCACACGTCAGGATCATGTCTTTGCGCTTGGCGGTGGTGTCGTGGGCGATCTTGTGGGGTTTGCCTGCGCCATCCTGAAACGCGGTGTGGGTTTTGTGCAATTGCCCACAACGTTGCTGGCGCAGGTCGATTCCTCTGTCGGTGGCAAAACCGCCATCAATACGCGCGCAGGCAAGAACCTGATTGGCGCGTTTCATCAGCCCTCGCTCGTGCTTGTCGATACGACAACACTCGCCACTCTTCCCGATCGGGAAATGCGCGCAGGATACGCCGAGGTGCTGAAGTACGGACTGCTGGGGGACGCCGCATTCTTTGCCTGGCTGGAAACCAATGGCAGCAAGGTGCTGGCGCGCGATGCAGCCGCGCTTGAATACGCCATTTGCACCAGCATCGCGATGAAGGCGCACATCGTGGCGGCTGACGAAAAAGAAACGCAGGATCTGCGTGCGCTGCTGAACCTCGGCCACACTTTTGGACATGCGCTTGAGGCCGAGACCGGCTTTTCGCACGATCTGCTGCACGGCGAGGCGGTCGCTATGGGAATGGTGCTGGCGGCCCGATATTCAGCGCGGCGCGGTGGGTTTGACCATGCCGATGTGATACGGGTCCAACGCGCGGTTGCGGCAGCGGGCCTGCCATCGCGGCTTGAGGAACTCGGCCTGAAATGTAGCGGCAGCAGGCTGGTCGATCATATGCGCCACGACAAAAAGGCAGAGGCAGCTACTTTGCCTTTTCTGCTGCTACGTTCAGTGGGAGAGGCCCACGTCGCGCGAGATGTCGATCTGAAAGATGTTGCAGCATTTCTGGATGACGAATTGGCGGGCTGATCCCGCTGGTTGACCATTGCGGCGTGCGTGGTACGTCGGTATTTCGCGCTTCACTCGAACCTAATAGGGTCCGACGTCGGCTGTGCTTCTCAACAAGCCGGCCGGCTTTGTAGCGGCGACACATTGTCCGCCAGCTCAATCACCCGCGCAGCTTTCACCGCCGCCTCGGCCGCCAGCATCTGATCATGCTCTGCAAACAGCTGCTCTATTTCAAGACGGCGTTCCAGCAGCATGATGGCGATGCCCGGTGCAAGGCTTTCGCCATCACCAATCTTTCCCAGCAACGCTGCAAGATCGCTTACCGTCGCATCGCGAGCCGTCTTAAAGAAATTACCCTTCCGGTCGAAAAATCCAGTTCCTGTGTGTGCCACGATCAAATCCTCCCACTCAGATTCAATCTGCGAATGCGGGACATACCGCGATTCGACTGGGGCAGTTTCTCACGAAGTGGGCCGACGCACAGAGCGAAAAACAACATTATGTCGAAAAACGGAAGACTGGCGCAAATCTACAATAATGTGTGACAAGAAATTACGATTTCGCGTAGATATGTTCCGCTCATGCGTAATTATCCTGGCGCAATACTGACGGATGATTACGTATGCTCGCTTCGGATCAACGCCAGTGTGCCGGGAATCGGTCATTTATGACACAGTCCCGGCAGCCAAATCCTGCGATCAACGGGCCGATCTATTCCAGTTCGAGGATCACGGCATCCACAGCCAGACTTTCGCCTTCCGCAGCGTTGATCTTGGCGATCACCCCCTCTTTCTCGGCGCGGAGGATGTTTTCCATCTTCATCGCCTCAACCGTGGCCAGAGGCTGGCCGGGCTGCACTGTCTCGCCTTCAGCGACGTGCAGTTTCACCAGCATCCCCGGCATCGGGCAAATCAGGAACTTCGAAAGATCGGGTGGCGTCTTCTCCAGCATCAGCGATTGGTGCCGGGCAAGCCTGAGCGGTATCGCCAGCGCGGTGTGCTGCGCACCGCGGGTGGTCACGCGCCACTGATTGCCGATCCGCTCGACAATCAGGCCGTATCTTAGTTCCTCGCCGCCATCCACCTTGCCGGTCGCAGTGGCCTGCGAATGACCGGGCTGCCAGTCGCAAGTGCCTTCCACCCGCACACCATCGACCATCGCGTGACCATCGCCGAGTTCGACCTCATGCGCCGTGTCACCCAGCTTCACAAGCCAAGCGCTGGTAACAGGCAAGGGGTCGTCAAGCTGGCCCGAAATGCGGCGTGCTCGGCTTTGCAGCGTAAATTCATTGCCAGCGCAGACAGCCGCCAGAACCTGGCGAAATTCCAGCGTCGTCGGCGCCCCTTGGAAGCCTTCGGGATATTCTTCGGCAATGAAGCCAGTCGTCAGTTCGCCCGAACGGAACCGCGGGTGCTGCATGATAGCACTGAGAAAGTCGATATTGTGGCTCAATCCCTTGATGCGGAAATTGTCGAGTGCCTCGATCTGCAAATCCGCCGCTTCATCGCGGGTGGGTGCCCATGTTATCAGCTTGGCGATCATCGGGTCGTAGAAGCGAGACACTTCGCCGCCGTGGTAGACCCCATCATCCACGCGAACACCGCCGGTGCCGCGCGCGACCCCGCGCCGCGCCTTGCCTGCGACGGATTTATCCTCGGTCCACCCGGGGAGCGGGGGAGAATATTCGACCAATCGCCCGGTCGAAGGCAGGAAGCCGCGATAGGGGTCTTCAGCATAGACGCGGTTTTCGATCGCCCAGCCATCGATCCCGATATCATCCTGCGTCATGGCAAGCTTTTCGCCGTAAGCGACGCGGATCATCTGTTCGACCAGATCGATGCCGGTGATCGCCTCGGTAACAGGGTGTTCGACCTGAAGCCGGGTGTTCATTTCGAGAAAGTAGAAGCTTTCCCCGCTCGGGTCCGCGCCGCTGACGATAAGTTCAACCGTGCCCGCGCTGTAGTACCCCACCGCGCGCGCCAGAGCGACACATTGCTCACCCATGGCCTTGCGCATCTTGGGCGTCACGAAGGGCGACGGCGCTTCCTCGACCACCTTTTGGTGACGCCGCTGGATCGAGCATTCACGCTCGTTCAGATAGAGGATATTGCCGTGCTGATCGCCGAGGATCTGTATCTCGATGTGACGCGGATTAAGGATGAACTTCTCGATAAACACGCGATCATCGCCGAAGCTATTGAGGCCTTCGCGTTTGGTCGCCTCGAACCCTTCGCGCACGTCGGCTTCACTGTAGGCGAGCCGCATCCCCTTGCCCCCGCCGCCGGCTGAGGCTTTCATCATCACCGGATAGCCGATCTCTTCCGCGATCCGCACTGCATGCTCGGTATCGTCGATCTCGCCAACGAAGCCGGGGACGACGTTGACCCCCGCCTGCATCGCGAGTTTCTTGGATTCGATCTTGTCCCCCATCGCCGCAATCGCGCCCACCGGCGGGCCGATGAAAGCGATGTTCTCCTTCGCCAAAGCCTCGGCAAAGGACGTGCGTTCAGACAGGAAACCATAACCGGGGTGCACGGCATCGGCCCCGGTTTGCTTGGCTGCGGCGATGATCTTGTCGGCGATCAGATAGGATTCTGCCGCGGGTGACGGGCCGATATGCACAGCCTCGTCAGCCATGGCGACAAACGGCGCGCGGGCATCGGCGTCGGAATAGACCGCAACGGTCTTGATCCCCATGCGCTGGGCAGTGGTAATGACCCGGCAGGCAATTTCGCCGCGGTTGGCAATCAGGATTTTCGCAAACAAGGCTAAGACCTCTCGTGCAATCGCGTTATGTTATCACCCGGCTATGCCGAGGGATTGGCATTGCTGCAAGCTATGGGATTTGGCCGTCAGCCAAGGACTTCGACGAGATCCCGCAGTTCCTGCGTCCGCTGGCGGGTTATCTTTGCTAGACATCCAGCCACAATCATCGGCTGCGCTGAACCACCCAGGAAACTGTACCCCTCCAGCCGACATTGCGCATCACGATAGGTAAGCCATGCGCGCTGGGCCTCAAGCAGAGTTTGGAAATGGCCCGTATAGGCCAGCCGCGCCGTCGCCACCTCCTGCGGCGAGGCGGGGTTTATTGGGCCGAAATTGGCCTCCATCCCGGTGTCGCGTTCCTTCATGATGGATGCTGTGATCATCCATTGCGCATTCAGCTCGGTATCGGCCACCGCGTAGTCTTGCCCGGCACACCAGTTCATTTCCTGCTGCACCATCGGATCATCGCAATTCCAGCCGGGCAATGGCGGCTCAGCCGATTGCAGCAGAATGGGGAGGACTAGGGAGGCGATCATGCGGCGTTCCTTCGGGCGTAAGCGATCAGACTGTCAGCATAGGCAGGCGTGCCCCTGCGGTCACCCTCGCCGCTGACGAGGCTTTGCACCGCCTTGCCCAGCATGGCGATATTGGCGGAGGAAAGGCTGCCGAGAGGTTCGACATAAATGCCGATAGTGAACAGGATCGCGCCGGTCTGCGGCAGGCGGCGCAGGGTCTGGCGTTCGGAGCGCACGAACAGGGTTTCGCCCGCGTTTTCGGTAGTAACATGGGCGAAGGCTTCCTGCGGCGGGCGGTCGGGGAGCCAGCGCCGCTCGTCCGTCGCGGCGATGAACCAGTTGCAGCGGGCATAGATCGGGCCGGGGCGCAATGTTGCCATGAAACGGTCGACCCCGGTGGCGAGGTGTTCGGCATAGCCCTGTATCGGTGCATGAAGCGCACGCAGCGGCAGCCCGATCTTATCTGCCGGACGCCAGTCGGATGGCCATGCGACCGCCGCTCCGATCAGGCGGTAGACATCTTCGCCTTTGCGCTGGGTAAGCAGGCACAGGTCTTCGTGGACCGCGAGCGCCGCCTCGGGGAGCGCGCCTTTGACGCCCAGCATCGCGGCAAGTTCCCGGCCCGGCGTGTGCGCTTCCTGCGTAAGCTGCACGCCCTCGGCCCAGTCGGCAAAACCTTCTGCCCGCGCAGCAAGGTCAGGCGCAGGCTGCAGCCAATTGCGCTCCTCCAGCTTCACCAGTCCCATGCGAAGCTGCCCGCCCCCGCGCGCCTTGGGGAGCAGGGTGTCGACGGTGAAGCCAAGAGTCATGACCACAAACTCCGTTCGCCCCGACCTTGTCGAAGGGCCGCCTTCATTCTTTCACGAAGTTTGCGCCACAAGAAAAGACAGTGCTTCGACAAGATCAGTGCGAACGGTTTTCTATTCTGCCGCCACCGCAGCCTTGCACGCTCGCGCCGGTTCCTCGCCCTTCAATGCGGTCAGTCCTAGCTTGGCAAACAGCGCGCCGTCGCTGTCGTCGCCCGCATTGGGTGCGGTCAGCAGCTTGTCGCCGGTGAAGATCGAGTTCGCGCCCGCGAGGAAGCACAGCGCCTGCGTCGCTTCGGACATCGACTCGCGCCCCGCCGAGAGCCGTACCATCGAGCGCGGCATGGTGATCCGCGCGACCGCGACTGTGCGGACGAACTCGATATCGTCGATCTTGGCGAGCGGCGTGTCGGCAAGCATATTGCCCAGCACCGTGCCCTTGACCGGCACCAGCGCGTTAACCGGCACGCTTTCAGGATGCTGCGGCAGGGTGGCAAGCGTGTGGACGAAGCCCACCCGATCCTCGCGCGTCTCGCCCATGCCGACGATCCCGCCGGAGCAGACATTGATCCCGGCCTTGCGCACGTGACCCAGCGTATCCAAGCGGCACTGGAAATCGCGGGTGGAGATGACGCGCTCGTAATACTCGGGGCTGCTGTCGATGTTGTGGTTGTAGTAATCGAGCCCCGCTTCGGCCAGCTGTGCTGCCTGATGCGGTTCGAGCATCCCCAGCGTCATGCAGGTTTCCAGCCCCATGTCGCGTACGCCCTTCACGATCTCGACAATCGCGGGCATGTCGCGGTCCTTGGGATTGCGCCACGCCGCGCCCATGCAGAACCGCTGGCTGCCCGCATCCTTGGCCTGCGCCGCGCGCTGGAGCACGGCCTGCACGTCCATCAGTTTTGTGGCTTCCACGCCGGAGTCAGCCTTCACCGACTGCGAGCAATAGCCGCAATCCTCGGGGCACCCGCCGGTCTTGATGCTGAGCAGGGTGCAGAGCTGCACCTGCGTCGGCGGGTGGAATGCGCGGTGGACGCTGGCGGCCTGGAACAGCAGCTCGGTGAAGGGGAGGTCGAAAAGGCCTGCGATTTCGAGGCGGGTCCAGTCGGTGCGGGGTTGGGTCATTTCTTGTCTCGAATAAAATGCCGGATCATCAATATGCCGATGCCAAAAAAGAGAATCGGCAGACCGGGCATGAGGATGAATTGAACGACAGGGTTAGGATCGCACTCTGGGCAAGAGCCAAGAGCCGCGATAATTAAAGCAATGAAGGAGCAGAAGATGCCAATTGCTGCAACAACCGCGCATCCGAGTTTCTGACGCCCGCTAAGCAACGGTCGATCGCTGAAAGCCACGCTACCATCCCTTTCGTCATTGCGAGGAGCCGCAGGCGACGCGGCAATCCAGAGCGTTTCGCAAGCCGCTCTGGATTGCTTCGCCTCCGGCTCGCGATAAAGGGGGAGTAGCGGCTACTCCGCCGCCTCGTCCAGCCCTTCACCTAATGGCGGCATGTTATGCCCCAGCAGCACGAGGATATCCGCCGCGCACTCCACCACGTTCGAGCCGGGGCCGTAGATCCCCTGCACCCCTGCCTCGCGCAGGTAGTCGTAATCCTGTGGCGGGATCACGCCGCCAGCGGTGACCTTGATATCGCCGCGACCGGCTTCACGCAGGAGGCGGATCAGTTCGGGGATCAGGGTCTTGTGGCCTGCCGCCAGCGACGACGCACCAACCACGTCGACATCATGCTCCAATGCCATCGCGACCGATTCCTCGGGCGTCTGGAACAGCGGGCCGCTGACCACATCGAACCCCATGTCGCCGAACGCGCTCGCGATCACGTTTGCGCCGCGGTCGTGGCCGTCCTGGCCCATCTTGGCGACCATGATTCGGGGCGCGCGGCCCAGACGGCGGCCCACGGCTTCGACCCCGTCGGTCACCTGCGCCCAGCGGCGGTCGAATTCATAGGCGCTCTTGTAGACGCCCGAGACTGGCGCAGGCGTCGCATCGTGGCGGCCGAAGACTTCCTCCATCGCCGCGGAAATCTCGCCGAGAGTTGCGTCGTGACGCGCAGCTTCCACTGCCAGCGCCAACACGTTTGCGCCGTCCGCGCAGCCCGCCGTCAGCGCCGCCAGCGCCGCGCGGCACGCCGCCTCGTCGCGGCTATCGCGCACCTTGGCAAGCCGCGCGATCTGGCCGGTGCGGACCATCTGGTTGTCGACTTCCAGCGTCTCCAGCGCGTCTTCGGCGTCCTTCCGATACTTGTTGACGCCGACGATCACCGTTTCGCCTTTGTCGACCCTGGTCTGCTTTTCCGCCGCCGCGCGCTCGATCGCGGCCTTGGGCGCGCCGGTGGCGACATAGGCGGTCATGCCGCCCGCCGCATCGACCTCGGCCATCATCGCCTCGGCCTCGGCCACCAGCGTGGCGGTCAGCGCCTCGATATAATGCGAGCCGCCCAAAGGATCGACAACGTTGCAGATGCCGCTTTCCTCCTGCAGCACCAGCTGGGTGTTGCGGGCAATGCGGGCGGAGAAATCGGTCGGGAGCGCAATCGCCTCGTCCAGCGCATTGGTGTGCAGCGACTGCGTCCCGCCCAGCACCGCAGCCATCGCTTCCACCGTGGTGCGGATCACGTTGTTGTAGGGGTCCTGCTCCTGCAAGCTGACGCCGCTGGTCTGGCAGTGGGTGCGCAGCATCTTGGAGCGTTCGTCCTTAGCCCCGAGATCGTCCATCACCTTGTACCACAGGGTGCGCGCGGCGCGCAGTTTGGCGATCTCCATGAAAAAGTTCATGCCGATGCCGAAGAAGAAGCTGAGGCGGCCCGCAAAGGCATCGATATCGAGCCCGGTTTCCATCGCGCGCTTCGCGTATTCCTTGCCATCGGCAATCGTGAACGCGAGTTCCTGCACCGCCGTCGCTCCGGCTTCGTGCATATGATAGCCGCTGATAGAAATAGAGTTAAATTTCGGCATGTTGGCCGAGGTATAGGCGATGATGTCCGCAATGATCCGCATCGAAGGTTCGGGCGGGTAGATATAGGTGTTGCGGACCATGAACTCCTTGAGGATGTCGTTCTGGATCGTGCCTTCCAGCTTGTCCTGCGACACGCCCTGACGTTCGGCGGCGACGATGAAGAAGGCCAGCACCGGGATCACCGCACCGTTCATCGTCATGCTGACGCTCATGGCATCGAGCGGGATCTGGTCGAACAGGATCTGCATGTCCGCGACCGTATCGATCGCCACCCCCGCCTTGCCGACATCGCCGACCACGCGCGGGTGATCGCTGTCGTATCCGCGGTGGGTGGCGAGGTCGAAGGCGACGCTCAGGCCCTTCTGCCCCATCGCGAGGTTGCGGCGGTAGAAGGCGTTCGATTCCTCGGCGGTGGAAAAGCCCGCATATTGCCGGATCGTCCAGGGACGGCCCGCGTACATCGAGGCCTTCACCCCGCGTGTGAAGGGCGCAAAACCGGGCAGACCGGGGTCGAAACCGGCGTGGTCTTCTGCGGTGTAGAGCGGCTTGACCGCGATCCCTTCGGGCGTCTGCCAGGTAAGGTCGCGGCCCTTCACTTCCTTGGCGGCGAGGGCATTCCAGTCGGAGAGGGTCGGTTTGTCGGTCATTGCATTACCATATCCGTTCGCCCTGAGCCTGTCGAAGGGTTGCCCTTCTTTTGGCGCAGGTTCGGAAGAAAAAGTGCAGGGCTTGGGAAGCGAAACTGTTGCACAGCAACACCGCTCAGCCCGAATTATGAGGGTGATTAGGCGCCCTTGAACGCGGCTTTCCGCTTCTGGAGGAAGGCCATGCCGCCCTCCATCGCATCGGCGCTCGCGCCTGCAACCCGCTGCGCTTCGGCTTCGGCCAGCAGCACCATCTGCACATTGTTGTCGAGCGCGATGGCGATGTTGCGCTTCATCTGGGCGTAGGCGAGGGTCGGCCCGTTCGCGAGCTTCTCCGCCAGTGCGCGGGCTTCGGTCATAAGGTCGGCATCATCGACGCACTTGTAGATCAGGCCCCAGTCCTCGGCCTGCTCGCCGCTGATCTTCTCGCCCAGCATCATCATCCGCGTTGCGCGCGCGCGGCCGATGGCGCGTGCGAGCAACCAGGTCGAGCCGCCATCGGGCACGAGCCCGATATTGACGAAGGCTTGCAGGAAGTAGGCGCTCTTGGCAGCGATGGTGAAGTCCGCCGCCAGTGCAAGCGAGCAACCCACGCCGGCCGCCGGGCCATTCACGGCGCAAATCACCGGCACGTTCGCGCGCAGAAGCTGGCTGATTGCGGGGTTGTAGTGATTGATCAGCGCCTCGTGGCTGCCGCCCTTGCTGCCGAGAGCCGAGCCCGCGCCGCGCGCCGAAAGGTCCGCGCCCGAGCAGAAGCCCTTGCCCTCCCCCGTGATCAGCACCGCGCGCGCATCCCCAAGATCATAGAACGCCTGCCCCAGCTCGTCCGCCATTTGCGGCGCCATGGCGTTGAGGCGTTCGGGGCGGTTGAGGGTGATGGTCAGCAGCGGGCCGTCACGGTCGGCGCGGATGGTTTCGTAGGACATTCTTCTCTCCGGTAA
Source organism: Erythrobacter sp. R86502 (assembly GCF_042466465.1). Classification (NCBI taxonomy): domain Bacteria; kingdom Pseudomonadati; phylum Pseudomonadota; class Alphaproteobacteria; order Sphingomonadales; family Erythrobacteraceae; genus Erythrobacter; species Erythrobacter sp. R86502. The sequence continues at coordinate 1,245,879 of NZ_JAXHCJ010000001.1, forward strand.
GATGTGTCAGTTCGACCAGTGCGCGTCCTCGCGCGGGGTCTCCATAATCTCGGTAAGCATGCCGCCCATGTCCTTGGGATGGACGAAAAAGATGGGGGTGCCGTGCGCGCCGATGCGCGTGGGGCCGAGGATGCGCCTGCCCATGGCCTCGTAGGCGGTGCGGGCCTCGGCGATGTCGGGCACTTCGAAGCACAGGTGGTGCTGCCCGCCGAGCGGATTCTTGGCGATGAAGCCTGCCAGCGTGGAGTTTTCCCCCAGCGGCTCAATCAGCTCGATCTGCGTGCCGTTCATCGCGCCGTCCGCACCGGGGGTGTCGACGAAGCAGACCTTCACGCCCTGCTCCTCAAGGTCGAACGGCGTGTGGATTTTCGTCGCGCCCATAACGTCGCGGTAGAAGGCGATTGAGTCCGCGATGGAGGGCGTGGCGATCCCGATGTGGTTGAGGCGTCCGAGTTTCATTCTGAGTTCGCCTTTTCAATATTGAACTCTGCGTCAAGCGGACACCAAAGCGACACGTGGTCATCTTCAAGATAAATCTCGAAATCCAGCGGGTTGAGGGAGTCCGTCAGTTCCTTAATGCTAGCAGTCCCATGCAGCACGTCACCCGGTTCGAGATCGAACTCTTCACACCATAGCTCCGTCATGATGTGCAGGGATCTTTTGCTCGAGTTAGTGATCCGAAACGCCATGCGCTTCGGTTTAGAGCGGAATATTATCATGCTTCTTCCAAGGGTTCTCCAGCTGCTTCGTCCGCAGCTTCCTTAGCCCCAGCGCAATCCGCCGCCGGGTCGAGTGCGGGTGGATCACCTCGTCGATATAGCCGCGTGATGCTGCCACGAAGGGGTTGGCGAAGCGGTCTTCGTATTCCTTGGTCCGCTCGGCGATCTTGGCGGGGTCGTCCTTCTCCTGACGGAAGATGATCTCCACCGCGCCTTTCGCGCCCATTACCGCGATCTCGGCGGTCGGCCAGGCGTAGTTCAAATCGCCGCGCAGGTGCTTTGATGCCATCACGTCATAGGCCCCGCCGTAAGCCTTGCGGGTGATGACGGTGATCTTGGGCACGGTCGCCTCGGCATAGGCGAACAGCAGCTTCGCGCCGTGCTTGATGATCCCGCCCAGTTCCTGCGCGGTGCCGGGGAGGAAGCCGGGGACGTCGACGAAGGTGATGATCGGGATCTCGAAGGCATCGCAGAACCGCACGAAGCGCGCGGCCTTCTTCGATGAATTGATGTCGAGCACGCCCGCAAGCACCATCGGCTGGTTCGCCACCACCCCCACGGTGCGACCTTCCACGCGGCCGAAGCCGCACAGGATGTTGCCCGCGTGCGCCGGCTGGATCTCGAAGAAATCGCCCTCGTCCAGCACCTTGGCGATGACTTCGTGCATGTCATAGGGCTGGTTAGCATTGTCGGGGATCAGCGTGTCGAGGCTCATGTCGAGCCGGTCCCACGGGTCGCTGGTGGGCAGCTGCGGCACGCCTTCGCGGTTCGAGAGCGGCAGGAAATCGAAGAACCGCCGGGTCGCCAGCAGCGCCTCGATGTCGTTTTCGTAAGCGAGATCGGCGACGCTGGTCTTGGTGGTGTGGGTGATCGCGCCGCCCAACTCTTCCTGCGTCACGACCTCGTTGGTGACGGTCTTCACCACCTCGGGGCCGGTGACGAACATGTAGCTGGAATCCTTCACCATGAAGATGAAGTCGGTCATGGCAGGCGAATAGACCGCCCCGCCCGCACACGGCCCCATGATGAGGCTGATCTGCGGCACCACGCCGCTCGCCAGCACATTGCGCTGGAACACCTCGGCATAGCCGCCAAGGCTGGCCACGCCCTCCTGAATCCGCGCGCCGCCCGAATCGTTCAGACCGATCACGGGCGCACCGACCTTCATCGCGGTGTCCATCACCTTGCAGATCTTCTCGGCATGACGCTTCGACAGGCTTCCGCCGAACACGGTGAAGTCCTGCGAGAAGACATACACCAGCCGACCGTTGATCGTGCCGCTGCCGGTCACCACCCCGTCGCCGGGGATGCGCTGCGTTTCCATACCGAAATCGGTGCAGTCATGCTCGACATAGGTGTCGACTTCCTCGAAGCTGCCTTCGTCGAGCAGCACTTCGAGCCGTTCGCGCGCGGTCAGCTTGCCCTTGGCATGCTGCGCGTCGATCCGCTTTTGGCCGCCACCCATCCGGGCAGCTTCGCGGCGGCGTTCCATTTCGGCGATGTTGGCGGACACGCGGGGTTCCTCTCTCAATGTCGTTGCCGACGCGTTGCCTTAGCGCGCCGCGAGCGTCAACGTGCCAAACGTGGCAGAGAACGAGAAGGCAGGTATGGAAACCGCAGATGTCTTGGTGATCGGCGGCGGGATCGCGGGTCTTTCAGCCGCAGCCCGCGTTGCACCGGATGCGCGGGTGATCGTGATCGAAGCCGAGGCTGCGGCGGGCTATCACGCCTCGGGCCGCAGCGTTGCTTTTGCACATTACGGCCTCGGGAACGAGCCTGTGCGTGATCTGACCGCGATGAGCATGGCCGAGCTTGCCGCCTTCGCGACGGTGCACCCGGCCTTGCATATCGCCAGCGCCCAAGAGACGGCGGCGCTCGATGCTTTGGAGGCGGTGCATCGGCGCTATGGCTGCCATACCATGCGGATCGGTGCGGATGAAGCGCAGGCGTTGATGCCTGTACTCAAGGCAAAGGCGTGCGCAGCGGCGCTGGTGGAGCACGGGTCGCTGAAACTTGACACCAACGCGATGCTCCACGCCTGCGCCACTTCGCTGAAGGCCGCGGGCGGCACTCTTGTCACCGGTGCGCGTGTCACTGGGATTGCGCAGTGCGGGCAGATTTGGCACGCCGAGACCAGCGTGGGGGACTTTGCTGCACCGATCCTCGTCAACGCTGCCGGAGCGTGGGCCGATGCAGTCGCGCAGATGGCCGGCATCGCTCCGCTCGGGATCGAACCGCGCCGCCGCACAGTCATCAGCTTTGCCGCGCCCGGAGATATGGATGTAAGCACATGGCCTTTCACCAAAACGGTCGGCGAAGGCTTCTACCTGCTGCCTGAAGGACGCGGGGGCCTGCTGGCATCAAGCATGGACCAGACCCGTTCGGCCCCTTGCGACGCCGCCGCGGAGGAATTCGACATCGCCATCGCGGCTGACCGGGTTGAGCAGGCCACCACGCTTGCCATCCGCCGGATCAGCCATAGCTGGGCAGGCTTAAGAAGCTTTGCGCCAGACGAGTTGCCGGTAGTGGGCCAAGCCACCGGCGCGCCCGGCTTTGTGTGGTGTGCCGGGCAAGGTGGGGCAGGCTTTCAGTCAGCCCCCACCCTGGCGCGCATCGCAGCGGCGGCGGTGCTGGGGATGCCCTTCCCCGAAGACTGCGCTGCGGGAGGACTATCGCCCGAAACCTTCTCGCCAAAGCGGCTTGGCGGCTAGATCAAAACCGCAACGTCATCCGCCGCGCCAGCGACGGCGCGATGGATTCAACCATCCGCAGGGCGCGGGTCATGCCGATATTCGCCTCGTCCCGCTGCTGCTCGATGGCGGCAACGATCTGCCGCGCGCATTCTTCCGCCGGCATCTTCTTCATCGGGTTCCCGTCATTCATCTGCGTGTCAACTACGGGGGGCAGTGCCTCGATCACCTGGATCGATGTGTCCTTCAGCTGTTCACGCAGGGCCAGCGTGTAGAACCGCAGTCCCGCCTTGGTCGCGCAATAGACCGGCTGACGCGCCGCCGGAGCAATAGCAAGGCCGCTAGTGACATTGACGATCGCCGCCTGAGGCCGGCCGCGCAGACGCGGGACCAGCGCTGTGATCAGCCGGATAGGCGCAGTAAGGTTGGCGTAAATGCCTTCATCCGCAGCGTCGGCATCGGGCGCGCCCTTGCGGAAATCATGATCGACCAGCTGTCCGGCATTGTTGATGAGGACGTCGAGCGGGCGATCCCCCAGCAGCGCCAGCAAGGCATCGACCCCGGCGGCGTTCGACAGATCGGCAGTCAGCGCCTCGAATCCTTCGGCGCGCATCGAGTCAAGCCGGGCGGGATCGCGGCCCGTCAGGATCACGCGCGCGCCCTTGGCCTGAAGCTGGCGCGCCATTTCCCGCCCAATCCCGGCGCTGCCGCCGGTCAGCAGCACGTTCTTGTCATTAAGGTCCAAAACACGCCCTCCTTTTGCGCGGTGCGCGCTATTTGAACAGCACCAGTTCTTCGGCCATCGTGGGGTGGATCGCCACCGTGGCATCAAAATCGGCCTTGGTCAGTCCGGCCTTCACCGCAATCGCTGCAGCCTGCATGATCTCGGGCGCTTCGGGGCCGATCATGTGGATTCCCACGATCCGATCACTTCCGGCATCGACGATCATCTTGTAAAGACTGCGTTCGTTGCGGCCAGCCACGACATTCTTCATCGGTCTAAAATCGGACTGATAGACCTTGATGTTCCCCAACGTGTTGCGCGCTTCGCCTTCGGTCATGCCGACAGCGGCGATGGGCGGATGGCTGAAGACGGCACTCGGCACGCAGGAATGATCGACAGCGTAGGGCTCGCGGTCGCCGAACACGCTATCAGCAAACGCCTGACCTTCGCGAATGGCAACCGGTGTCAGCTGCACGCGGTCCGTCACATCGCCTACGGCATAGACGTAATCGACATTGGTGCGGCTGAAAGCGTCGACTACGATTTCGCCCCGCTTACCGACTTCAACGCCGATGGTTTCCAGTCCCAGACCTTCCACATTGGGGACACGGCCGGTTGCAACCATTACCGCATCATATTCGCACGGCTCCTGCCCCGACAGCGTGACCAGAAGGGTGCCATCGGCCTGCTTTTCGATATGCTCGAACTCGGCATGGAACAGGAAGGCAATGCCCTTGACCATCGATATCTGCAGCAACCGGTCACGCACGCTTGCATCATAGCTTCGCAGAATCGTGTCCGAACGGTTGGCGATCGTAACCTTGCAACCGAATTCGTTGAAAATGCCGGCAAATTCGTTTGCGATGTAACCGCCACCTGCGATCAGAATACGCTTCGGCAGTGTTTCAAGATGAAAAGCCTCATTCGAGGTGATGACATGCTCATTGCCCGGAAACTGCGGTACGAACGGGCGCGCGCCGGTGGCAATCAGGATGTATCGCGCAGTCACGACCTTTCCGCTCGCCAGCGTAATTTCGTGATCGCCCGTAATTGTTGCCCGTTCGTTGAAGATCGTCACATCGTGGCTGCCCAGCGTCTGCCCATACAACCCTTCCAGACGCGACACGTCCTGCTGCACGGAATCGCGCAAGGTCGCCCAGTCGAAGCTTTTTTCGCCGATAGTCCAGCCGAAATGCTGTGCATCAACCAGATCTTCGGCAAAGTGCGCGCCGTACACCAGCATCTTCTTGGGCACACAACCGCGAATGACACAGGTGCCGCCTACGCGGTATTCTTCGGCCACCGCCAATTTGGCGCCGTGGGCAGCGGCTACCCGGCTGGCGCGTACGCCCCCGGACCCTGCTCCGATGGTGAAGAGATCAAAATCATAAGTGTCGGCCACGGCGCTGCTCCTTTAGGGGACCGGGCGCATATGGCGGCGCGCGCCGATGGGGGCAACCACGGCGCGGCGAAAAGGTGCGATTGGTCAAATGAAACGGGGGCCAGAAAGGCCCCCGTTCAATTCAGACATTGGCAGAGCGCGGACGACCACCGCCGCCGCCGGGGCGACCACGGCCACGGTTGCCACCGCCACCATTGCCGCCGGGACGCGCGCCGCCACCTGCATGGCGCCGATCACCACCGCCACCGTTTCCGGCGGGGCGCGCCTGACCATTGGCCTGCTGAGGCTTGCGATCACCCTGCGGACGACGATCACCTTCGGCACGGCGCGGTTCGCCCTGCTGCGGGCGCCGTTCGCCGCGGCTGTCGCCCTGCGGCTTGCGATCGCCCTGCGGCTTGCGCTGGCCGATGGGCCGCGGGTTGACGCGCTTCATCGGGACCCGCGGTGCAGGCTTGGTCGGGCCTTCGCCTTCCACCACGGCACGGAAGTTATCGGGCAGTGCCAGACGATCCAGTTCAGCGCCGGTCGTCTTGCGAATATCCTTCAGATACGCGCGTTCATCCTCGGCACAAAAGGCAATCGCAATCCCGCTCTTACCCGCCCGCGCCGTGCGGCCGATGCGGTGCACGTATTGTTCGGGCACATTGGGCAGTTCGTAGTTGATGACGTGACTGACCCCCGGAATGTCGATCCCGCGCGCGGCCACATCTGTCGCAATCAGCACAGGCACACGCGCCTTGCGGAATTCGTCGAGCGCGCGCTGGCGCTGCGGCTGCGACTTGTTGCCGTGGATCGCATTGGCAGGAATGCCCGCCTGCTCAAGCTTCTTCACCACGCGGTCCGCGCCATGCTTGGTCCGGGTGAAGATCAGCACGCGTTCGATGGCGCCGGGCACCTGATGGCGGCCCTTCAGAACCATTTCGAGAAGCGCCAGCTTTTCGTCCTGCTGCACCATGAACAGGTACTGGTCGATACGCTCGGCAGTCGTGCTTTCGGGGGTAACGGACACCTGCACGGGGTTGTTGCAGAACCCGCTGACCAGTTCCTTGATCGCCTTGGGCATCGTCGCGCTGAAGAACAGCGTCTGGCGCTCCTTGGGGGCCAGTTCCTTGATCTTGCGCAGCGCGTGAATGAAGCCGAGATCAAGCATCTGGTCCGCTTCGTCGAGCACAAGGATCTCGATACCTGCCAGGTTCAATGCCTTCTGGTCGATCAGGTCAAGCAGGCGGCCCGGGGTCGCGACCAGAATGTCGGTGCCGCGGTGCAGCTTGTTGCGGTCCTTGCCCACGCTGGTACCGCCGACGATGCACTGCACCTTCAACCCGGCAAGCGCACCGTAATCCTTGGCGCTGTCCGCGATCTGCACCGCGAGTTCGCGGGTCGGGGCCAGCACCAGCATGCGGCATGATTTGAACGGGATTTGCTTGTCGGCTTCGCGCAAGCGGTCGATGCTCGGCAACATGAACGCGGCAGTTTTGCCGGTGCCTGTCTGCGCGATTCCGAGCAGGTCGCGGCCCTTCAGAACGGCGGGAATAGCCTGTTCCTGAATCGGCGTCGGTGTAGAATAGCCCTTGAGGTCAAGCGCCTGAAGAACGGGCTGCGACAGCCCGAGGTCAGCAAAAATAGTCATGTGAAATAAGCTCGCAATTGATCTGCGACGCGCGCTCGGCTGCCTGAACGCCAAACGTTCACAGGCACGCCACGCACGGCGCGGGGGTTGAAACCGCCCGCGTGAAAAGGGAAGTCTTGAAAGGTAGAACCGAAGAGCGGCCGGGGCGGATGCTTTTAGATTTCCGCCGCTTCACGCATGGCTAGCGCGCTTCGATGCGGTGCAGATGGGCGCGATCGGGCCAAAAGTCAACCGTGTCGCCCTTACCCCAGACCTGCTGCTGCCATCAGTGCCCTTGTGCTGGCATCGAACGTGCCCTCACCCGTTTCGATCTGCTTGGCAATCGCCTTGCCCAGTTCAACACCGAACTGGTCGAAGGGGTTGATGCCCATCAGGACAGCATTGGCAAAAGTGCGATGTTCGTGAAACGCAATCAGAGCGCCCAATGCCGCGGCATCGCAATCGTCGATCAAGAATGTCGTTGACGGCCGGTCGCCGGCATAGGCACGTGCTGGATCGTCGGAGGGTTTGCCCGCCATTAATGCTGCGCCTTGCGCCAGGCAATTCATCAGCAAGATGCGGTGATGGGCGGGATTCAATTGATCGCCCGGTGCGATGCTGACCAGAAAATCGACCGGGATCAGATGCGTGCCCTGATGCAGCAACTGGAACACGGCGTGCTGCGCATCGGTCCCTACCCCGCCCCATGTGATGGCCGCAGTCGGCGCATCCACCGGCGCCCCGCTGACAGTGACGCTTTTACCGTTGGATTCCATCTCAAGCTGCTGGAGGTAATCGGGCAGCAGTGCCAGCCGTTCATCATAGGCGAACACCGCGCGGGTCTGGCAACCGCGCAGCCGCGTGTAATATTGATCAGCAAAGGCAGCGAGCAGCGGCGCGTTGTCGCGGCCTTCGTTGGCGCGAAAATGATCGTCCACCGCCTTGGCGCCTGCCAGCATCGCCCGGAATTCATCCATGCCAATCGCCAACGCGACCGGGAATCCGATTGATGAAAACATAGAGTAGCGCCCGCCCACGCTTTCGGTAAAGGGCAGCACGCGGGTTTCATCCACACCCCATTCAACCGCCTTTTCGGGCGACGCGGTCAACGCAATCACCCGGCCGCCCGGGTCATCGACGCCGTTTTCGGCCAGCCATTGCAGCGCGCTGTTGGCGTTGGTCATCGTTTCGATGGTGGTAAAGGTCTTCGATGCGACCGCGATCAGCGTGGTTTCGGGATCGCAAGCGCGGAACGCCTGTTCCATTGCCAGCCCATCGATGTTCGACACGACATGCACATCCACCAGCGCCAGATCGCGGGTCAGAGCATCGATGGCAAGCGCGGGGCCCAGCGCAGACCCGCCGATGCCGATAGCGATGCAATGCCTGATTTCGCCCAAGGCGCCTTCATGGATCGCTTCGACCAGCATTCCCATGCGATCCAGCAAGGCGGCGGCTTCTTCTACCTGAGCAGGGGTGCCGCTGCCACGCAGCGCGCCGTGGGTGGCGGCGCGGCCTTCGGTGACATTGATAATCCCGCCGTCAAACAGCGCATCGCGCGCCGCGCCGAAATCAGAAGCCTGCGCCAACGTTTCGAACGCGGTCAGGATGTCGCTGGACAGGTGCGTCTTGGAAAAATCGATTCGCATACCCGCTTCAGCCGGGCTGCCAGGTTCAATCGGCCATGCGATCCTGCGGGTAAGCGCCGCGGGCCGATCTGGATCGGTGGCAAACAGATCGGACAGCGGGGTATGCTGCATTCCGCGCAACGTCGTCCATGCCTGTGCAGCGGCAGCTTCGCCATGTACATTGCCCGAAGTGCTCATCGCCGTTCCCCTTTACGCAAGTGTGCCGGTGCGAGTAAGGGCAGAGGCGATGGATGTTAAGACCCAATCGCTTGCGGCCCCGCACCCTGCCGCAGATGGCGCACGTGCCCGCGATAGCTGGGCCGGGTTTTTCTGGTTTCTGATCAAGCTCGTGCTGGCAGTGCTCGTTTTTCGAACCGTCGTATTTTCCCCGTTTTCGATCCCGTCGGAAAGCATGCTCCCACGGTTGATGAACGGCGATTTCCTGCTCGCGGCGAAGTGGCCCTATGGCCTGTCGCGCCATTCTCTTCCGTTTGATGTGTCGCTTCCCGAAGGACGGATATTGGCCCGCTCGCCAGAGCGCGGTGATATCGTGATCTTCAAACACCCGGTTGGCGGCCAGGAATATATCAAACGAGTGATCGGTTTGCCGGGCGACAAGGTTGCCATGATTGGCGGCACCGTGATCCTGAACGGCGTCCAACTGCGCCGCGACGCGGTTGATGACACTGTGATACCCCAGTCAGCCAACACCGGCTGCGGCTGGGGCGGCGTGGTATCACACAACACTTTGTCAGATGCGCCAACTGCTGAAACGTGTCGCTATACCGCCTTTCGTGAAACCTTGCCGGGAGGCAAATCCTTCATCACACTCGATTTCGGTCCAACGCCGTATGATGGCTTTGCCGAACAGACCGTGCCTGAAGGCCACCTGTTCGTGATGGGCGACAACCGCGACAATTCTCGGGACAGCCGGTTTGCGGCGATGGCAGGCGATGGGGTTGGCATGGTGCCGCAGGATCTGCTGGTCGGGCGCGCGGCGATCATCGTTTGGTCAACCGATGGGAGCGCCGACTGGGGCGACCCCTTCAGCTGGTTTGACGCAGCGCGCTGGGACCGGATTGGAAACCTGCTGTGACCGCGCTGTCACCCGCCACGTTGGGCTGGCTCGAACATCAGGGGTTCACCGTCACCACACCCGCGACCTGGGTGGAGGCGCTGACCCATGGCAGCTACAATGGGTCAGGCGCTGATGCGGCCGATTATCAGCGGCTCGAATTTCTGGGCGACAGGGTGTTGGGCCTGTCTGTGGCAAGCTGGCTGTTTCACGCGGGCGACGCGCCCGAAGGCAAGCTGTCGCAGCGTCTTAACGCGCTGGTCAGCGGCACGACCTGCGCACGCATTGCGCGGTCAATCGGCGTTCCCCAGCACATCCGGCTGGGCAAACAGGCCCGCGATGATGGCGGCGCTGATAGCGACAAGATCCTGGGCGATGTGATGGAAGCGTTGATCGGCGCATGCTTTATCGAAAACGGGTTCGATGCGGCGCAAGCGATGATCTATCGCCTGTGGGCCAATGAACTGGATGGCGATGTCGGCAAGGCCAAGCATCCCAAAAGCGCGCTGCAGGAATGGGCCGCGGGCAATCGCCGGGCGCCCCCATTGTATGAAGTGACGGACCGCAGCGGACCCGATCATGCGGCGCGCTTCACCGTGCAGGTAAGCGTCCGCAACGTCGGCGCCGCCGAAGCCACAGCCACAAGCAAGGGCGAAGCCGAACGTCTGGCGGCAAAAGCGTTTCTGGAACGATTCGGCTAAGTGCGCTAAGGCGGTGCCAACATCGGAACCGGACGGCTCCCAACCCAAACGGCGATCCGCAGCCGCGTTGGAACGAAGCAAAAATTCTGCGGCCAGGAAGTCATGACATGACCCAACAAAAATGCGGCATGGTTGCCGTGATCGGCGCGCCCAACGCGGGCAAATCGACGCTTGTAAATCAGCTAGTCGGCCAGAAGGTCGCAATCACCTCTGCCAAAGCGCAAACCACTCGCGCGCGGATGCTGGGAATTGCCTTGCATGAATTGGCAGGAACACCTGTTCAGATGATTTTGGTCGATACCCCCGGTATCTTTGCACCGCGCCGCCGGCTTGACCGCGCAATGGTCAGCGCGGCGTGGGAAGGCGCCGAGGCAGCTGATGCGGTGTTGCTGCTGGTCGATCCGATCAAGCAGCGCCGCCATGAGTTGGAACCTTTGCTTGAGGCGCTGGCTGGGCGGCCGGAACGCAAGATCCTTGTCATCAACAAGGTCGACCGCGCCAAGAAGGAACCCATGCTGGCGCTGGCGCAGGATCTGGGCGGCAAGGTCGATTTTGCCGAAATCTATTTCGTATCCGCGTTGACGGGTGACGGCGTGCCGGAACTCAAGGATGCGCTGGCAGCCATGATGCCCGATGGCGAATGGATGTATCCCGAAGATCAGGTCTCGGACGCGTCCGAACGCCTGCTTGCCGCGGAAATTACCCGCGAACAGCTGTACCAGCAGCTCCACGAAGAACTGCCCTATGACAGCGCCGTGCGTCCCGAAAAATACGAAGTGCGCAAGGACGGCAGTATCGAGATTCATCAGCAGATCGTCGTGGCCCGGGAAACCCAGCGTGCGATCGTGCTTGGCAAAGGCGGTTCCCGGATCAAGCAGATCGGGGCTGCGGCTCGCAAGGAATTATCGGAAGTGCTCGGCGTGCCGGTTCACCTCTACTTGCACGTCAAGCAGCTTGAAAACTGGGCCGAAGACAAGGAAATCTTTGAAGAGATGGGTCTGGACTGGGTCAGATAAGGGGCGGTGTGACTGTGCCAGATTACGGATCGGGCGATCGGTCCGTCAGTTATCGGTCAGTGCTTCCTGAAAAAAAATGTCCTGAAAAGGGAACCGAGAGGTCATGACAGGTCTTTTGCAATCCATGTCCGAACCCATTCTCATTGTCGAAGATGAATTTTTCATCGCATTTGAGATGAAAAGCATTCTCGAACGCGCCGGGTATGAAGTGCGCGCTGTTGCGGCGGATCTTACCGAAGCGCTCACCCATGCGGAACAAGGCGTGGCCATTGCGCTTGTCGATCTGCATCTGCGCGATGGGCTGACCGGCCCGGAGATTGGCGCACGGCTATGTTCGGAATTTGGCGCGACGGTGGTGTTTGTTACGGCCAACCCCCGTCTTCTCGGCAACGGGATTGCCGGAACTGTCGGCGTTATCAGCAAGCCAGCCGAACCCGAAGTGCTGCTAACCGCCGTCAGTTACGCAATGGAACGTCGCCGCGGCCGCGAGATCGAAGCGCCTCAATGCCTGCAATGCTTCAATTGATCAGCTTCGGCTGAGGCGTTCTTCCAGCACCCGAATATTCACGCAAAGACCGTCTTTTGCCCAAACGCGGTCAATCGTGCCGCCAAGTTGCGCTGTAATTGCGATCTCAGTCAGTTGGGTCCCAAACCCGGTTTGCTCAGGCTCTGTAACCGGCGGCCCACCCGATTCATGCCATTTGATTGCAACCAATCCATCTTCGACATCGATCTGAATCGCAACCCGACCATCAGGCGACGACATCGCGCCATACTTCATCGAATTGGTGGCCAATTCGTGAAAAGCCAAACCAATTGGCGTTGCGCCGCGGTCATCGATCAGCACGCTATCGCCCTCGATCGTAAGACGCCCTTCGTCCAAAACCGGATAGGGGACCATCAATTGACGCAGCAGTTCTGAAAGCGAAGAAGGCCCGCTATGCGGCGCGCTGTCTTCACTGTGCGGGCGGGCATAGTCATGCGCGCGGCCCAAGGCCGAAACACGCGCCTGCAATTGGCGTGCAAGCGTTTCCATGGTGGGAAACTGCCGCGCAGAAATGCCGATGATACCGCCAATAACCGCAAAGATATTCTTGATCCGGTGACTTAACTCACGGCTCAGAACCGCGTTCATCTGCGCGGTTTGTTTGTGTTCGTTGATATCGGTACAGGTGCCGACCCAGCGGATGATGCTGCCATCGTCCGATCGGACGGGCAAGGCACGCCCCAGCGTCCACCGGTAGTCGCCGCTGTGATGGCGCAGCCGATACTCGATTTCGTAAGGCTCACCGGTTTCAAGGCAGCTGCGCCAGATCGCCCATGCGCGTTCCTGGTCTTCAGGATGGAACATGCCGTTCCAGCCTTCACCATCGGTCGATCCCACAGGCGCGCCGGTGAATTCGTACCAGCGAGCATTGTAGTAATCGTGTGCGCCGTCGGGCTGGGTCGACCAGACCATTTGCGGCATCGCATCAGCCAGTTGGCGGAACGTAATCTGCCCGACGCTCATGTCGTTCTTCTGGTCGAGAGATTTGGGCATTGACCGCCTTCTGTATAGTTGTGCCCGCATTTGGACACATTTCGCGGTCGCAGAGATGGACAGTCGTGTCCATCGTGGGGGTTATTAACCTTGGTTAGTATTTATAATGTCAGGCAGGCCGCAGCTTTTCCAGCTTAGCCTTGAGAGCAGCCTCGTCAAAAGGCTTCACGATGTAATCATCGGCACCTGCCGCAATGCCATCGTGAATGTCCTTGGCCTCTCCGTTCGAAGTGCAGAACACGACCACGGGTTCCTTGGGCGTGGGGATGCTGCGCAATTTGGTAACGAATTCGATCCCGTCCATTTCGGGCATGTTCCAATCGGTCAGAACCAGATCGGGCATCGATTTCTTGCAGCGGGCCAGCGCTTCTTCCCCGTTTTCCGCTTCAACGGGGACATAACCAAGGCTCAGCGCGATCTTGGACGAAACCTTGCGGATCACGCGGCTGTCGTCGACGATCAGGCAGGTCTTGGCTGCTGCGGCCGCGGGCGCTGCCCCGTAACGGTCGCGCATCGCCTTGGCAGCGGCCACGATGGCAGCGGTTTCGTCATTCGCAGCTTCGGGTTCGGCGCCTGATCCAGTCGTTCCGGCCGGGCGCGGCGGGGCGCCTTCCTTCGCCGCAGCATCGGTTTCAGCAGCGATGCGCGCCTCGTCCACGTCAGCGGCCGCAGCCAGCATGGCTTCGTTCTGCGCCAGCTTTTCCGCCAGCGTCTTGCCTTCAAATCCGGTGCGACGATTGGGGCCTGAATTGCGCTTGATAAGGTTGTGCACGATTACCGCCCCCCGCCCATTTTGGCAAAGCTCGCCTCGAACGCCTGCGCGGCAAAATCATCTGAAAACGGATCGGCCGCATCCGGCGTTCCCACCGCTTCGCCCGGTGTCATGCGGATGTGCAGATACGGCATCCAGACATCGCCGAATTCGGCTTTCTGATACCAGACATCGAGCACATCATAGCTGGCCCACAAGCCATCAGGTTCACGCAGACGAATGCCTTCACCGATACGCGGCACCGCCGCAAAGCGGATGCGGGCCTGGTTCTGATGGGTTTCGTTCTGGACTTCGATTTCAATCACGGCGCAGCCCTTTTTCCGGGCACCGTGGTAGGGTCCAAATGCTTTATTATTTACAAACATACCGCGCCGGGAACGCCTTTTTGCAGCGTTCCCAGCATCGGTTCATCGTGTTGTCAGGTGTCCTTGGCTGATACCGCCTTTTTCGCTGGCGCCTTTTTGGCGGCAGGTTTCTTGGCGGCGGTCTTTTTTGCCGGTGCTTTCTTGGCGGCTGCCTTCTTCGGCGCGGCTTTCTTGGGGGCGGCCTTTTTCTTGGGCTTACCCTTGGCAGGGCCCTTGGCGATGCGCGCATCGATCAAGGCAATTGCGGCGTCGAGCGTCACGTCTTCGGGTTTCACATCGCGCGGAATCGTCGCATTGGTGGTGCCATCGGTGACATAGGGGCCATAGCGGCCCGGCATCACCTTGATTTCCCCAGCGCTGACAGGGTGCGCGCCCAATGTGGCGATGGCTTCCGCCTTGCCGCGCGCCGCACCGCCGCGGGTCGCAGATTGCGCAAGCAGATCGACGGCGCGGTTCATGCCCACTTCAAACACTTCGCGTGTGTTGGCCAGCTTACCATATTTGCCGTCATGGCGCAGGTAAGGCCCGTAGCGGCCGATATTGGCTTCGATTTCCAACCCTGTATCAGGATGCGCGCCGATGATGCGGGGCAGATCGAGCAGTTTCACCGCCCAATCCAGGTCGAAATCGTCAAGATCCTTCGGGATCGAGGCGCGCTTGGCTTCCTTGCCTTCCCCCATCTGGACGTAGGGGCCGAAGCGTCCGGTCTTGCGATGAATATCCTCACCCGTTTCGGGGTGCTGTCCCATCACGCCATCATCGGCGGCATCCTCACCATCGGCGCCCGGTTGCGCAAAGCGGCGGGTGAACTTGCATTCGGGGTAGTTTGCACAGGCCACAAACGCACCGAACTTGCCACCGCGCAGCGCCAGCCGCCCGCCATCGCGGCCTTCGGCTGCGCAAAGCGGACAGGCCCGCGGATCGCCGCCATCCTCACGCGGGGGGAACAGGAAATCGGACAGATATTCATCCAGCGCCTCGGTCACTTCCGAAGGCAGCTTCTCCATCACTTCGTCGGCTTTGGGTTTGAAGTCCTTCCAGAACCGCGCAAGCAGCACCTTGTATTCTTCCCGCCCGTCCGAAACGACGTCGAGTTCGTCTTCCATGCCAGCGGTGAAATCATAGGCAACATAGGTGGGGAAGAAGCGTTCGAGGAAGGCAGTCAGCAAACGGCCCGATTCTTCGGCAAAGAAACGGTTCTTTTCCATCCGGACATAGGCACGATCACGCAGGGTCTGAATGGTCGAGGCATAGGTGGATGGACGCCCGATGCCGAGTTCTTCCAGGCGCTTCACCAGCGACGCTTCGGAAAAGCGCGGCGGCGGCTGGGTGAAATGCTGGGTTGCATCAACGGCGCGCTTGGCCGGCAGATCACCCGATTTCATGACTGGCAGAAGGCTTCCTTCATCATCATCGGCGTCATCGAACCCTTCCTGATACACGGCGAGGAACCCGGGGAAACGGATCACCTGACCGGTGGCGCGCAGTTCATGCTGCCCGGTCGCATCGCGCAAGGTAATGGTGGTTCGTTCAAGCTGTGCGGTGGCCATCTGGCTTGCCATCGCGCGCTTGAAGATCAGATCATACAGCTTGCCTTCGTCGCCTGCGCCCCCGCGTTCACGCGTGAAATCGGTCGGACGGATCGCTTCGTGGGCTTCCTGCGCGTTCTTGGCCTTGGTGCTGTAGAAGCGCGGTTTTTCAGGGCGATAATCTTCGGAAAAACGCGCTGCAATGGCATCGCGGGCGGCCATGATCGCGCCCATGTCCATCTGTACGCCGTCGGTCCGCATGTAGGTGATGGCGCCCGCTTCATACAGCGATTGCGCCAGCCGCATCGTGTGCTGGGCTGAAAAACCAAGCTTGCGCGCAGCTTCCTGTTGCAGTGTCGATGTGGTGAACGGCGGCGCAGGGTTGCGCTTCACCGGTTTGGTCTCGACGCCTTCGACCGTGAAGCGCCCGGCTTCGACAGCTGCCTTGGCCTCCATCGCAACACCCTGCGCGCCAAGGCTGAGCTTCTCCAGCTTTTCGCCCCGGAATTTGACAAGGCGCGCATCAAATTCGGTGCCGTCATGCAGCATCCGCGCAACCACGCTCCAGTATTCATCCGCGCGGAACGCCTCGATCTCGCGCTCACGCTCAACGATCAGACGCAGCGCGACAGACTGGACGCGCCCCGCGCTTTTGGCACCGGGCAGCTTGCGCCACAGAACGGGGGATAGCGTGAAGCCAAACAGGTAATCGAGCGCGCGGCGCGCCAGATACGCGTCGATCAGCGGCTGATCTAGCTCACGCGGGCGGGTCATCGCATCGGTCACCGCCTGCTTGGTGATCGCGTTAAAGGTAACGCGGTCGACCTTGGCGGGCAGGCTCTTGCGCTTCTTCAGCAGTTCCTGAACGTGCCAGCTGATCGCTTCGCCTTCGCGGTCGGGGTCAGTTGCCAGAACCAGACGGCTCGCACCCTTGGCCGCGTCGGCGATTTCCTTGAACCGGCTTTGCTTGTCGCGGTACAGTTCCCAATCCATCGCAAAGTCATCATCTGGCTTCACGCTGCCATCCTTGGGCGGCAGGTCGCGGACATGCCCGTACGAGGCAAGAACCTTGAAGTCCTTGCCAAGGTATTTCTCGATGGTCTTGGCCTTGGCGGGCGATTCTACGATGACGAGCTGCATGATGGTGCCGAGGTGTCCCTTACGTGTGTACGCGCGAGGGTGGAGCGCGTGGCGATAATGCGTCAAGCGTTGAAACGCGCCCCCCCGTGGCCGAGCGACAGGCGCAAGGCAATGGCAAAGGCAGTGTCCATGGCATTGCTTCGCCCCTGTGCGGCGCTTTGCGCGATTGCGAATAGGGGCAACCATGCATCGCGGCAGATGTGCAACCCGCCGTGCATTTCGGAACTTCCCGCGCAAAAATGGCTTGTTCCTGGTAACACCAAGGAGAATCCCGATGAAGTCTTCGTCTGTAATCCGTGCGCTTGGCCTACCCGCGCTTGCGCTGATGGTAGCTGGCCCCGTCACTGCCACAACGCCTTCCGACATGGTTCAGGCCAACCTGATGACGGCCGACGGCAAGGAAGCGGGCACGGCCACCTTTACGCAAACGCTTCATGGTGTGGTAATCAGCGTCGATCTGAAGAACCTGACACCGGGTCCGCATGGGCTGCATCTGCATGAAAAGGGCATGTGCGCGCCCGACTTCAAGGCGGCTGGCGGCCACTTCAACCCGCTGGATGCCGAACACGGCTTCAAGTCCGAAGGCGGCTACCATGTTGGCGATCTACCCAACATCGACGTACTGGCTGATGGCACAGCCAAGGCCGAAATTTTCGTGCCGCAAATCAATGTGGCCGGCCCCGATAATGGCCGTTATCCCTATACCCTTTCCGATGCTGACGGAACGGCTGTGATGATCCATGCTGGCGCGGATGATTACATGGCCATGGCTTCAAGCGGCGATCGCATGGCGTGCGGCGTGGTGGTTCCGCCGGCCAAGTGAGACGACGCGCGGCGCGGCGGCTGTCAGGCCCCGCGCCGCACCATTCCGGTTCCCTCACGTTCGATCTCGCCCGATATTTCAAGTTCGAGCAGCGCCATATGAACCTGCGCAGCGCCCGCCCCAGATTGGCGGATCAGTTCGTCGACCGCGATCGGAGCCTTGGTCAGCAGGTTTGCGATGTTGCCGCTTAAATCTGCGCGCGATTCCCCCCATTCCAGTTTGCTGAGTTCGTCGTAATCGAACGCAGTGCTGTCGTCCGACACGCGAAAGCGAGACCGCGGCTCGCCGGTAAAACTTTGCAGAAGTTCCGTCACTTCATCAGGGGTTTGCACCAGAACTGCACCGTCGCGGATGCGCTTGGCGACAGTAGCACAACGCTCTGGAATGTGCTTTTCTGGAGCCCGATATGACAACACCAGCTTACATCTACGCCCGCTACAGTTCTCTTGAACAGGGCAAAGGGACCTCGCTCAAGCGCCAGCTTGACGGCGCACGAAGCTTCATCAAACTCCACAATGAATGGGATTATCCGTTTGACGACCCCCAGACGCAGCTGGAGCGCGACTTTACCGACCAGGGCAAGTCTGCCTACGCAGGCACACACCGAGAGCCTGGTGGCGCACTCTATGACCTAGAGCGCAAGGCCAATGCAGGTCACTTCCGAAACGGCGCAGTCCTCGTAGTTGAGAACTTGGACCGCTTGACGCGTCAAGGTTGGGAGGAAGCTCTCAAGATCCTCACCAACCTCACAATGGCTGGAATCAGCGTTCACACCATACAGGGGAGCAAGGTTTGGAGCGCAGGCCAAAAGCCCGACATGGGGCAGGTCATCACTGTTATCGTTGAGGCAGAAGCTGATCACCGTGCCAGTGATGACAAGAGTAAGCGGGTTCAGCAGGCTTGGAACCAAAAGATCGAAGCAATGGTGGCTGGCGACCGAAAAGCCCACAGCAAGCACCTTCCTGGTTGGCTAGAAATTGACCCCAAGACCGGTTGCGCGGTTGCCAATACCCACAGGGCAGAACTGGTCATAGAAATTTACGAGCTTTACGTTGAGGGCATGGGATTGCCCGCCATCGTGCGGAGCATCAACAGCAGGGGTGAGCCCAGCTGGGCTTATGGCAAACGAGCAAGCGATGGTTGGAACACCGCCTACCTGCATAAGCTGCTCAAGAACCGCGCAGTGCTGGGTGAATTCTCTCCCAAGTCGCGGAAGCATGGTCAGGACAGCCATCACGCGGTGAGCAAGGGTATTGTTATACCCGACTACTATCCGCAGATCATCAGCGCGGACCTCTTCAACAAAGCCCAAGCAGCCAAGGCCCTGCGCTCCTTTAGTGGTGGTGCCGAGCAGGTGCGATTGCGTAACCTCTTCGCTGGTCTGGCAACCTGCTCAGAATGCGGCAGCAAGATGTATTATCAGCTGGAGCAGCGGCGGGGTCGTCCTACCAAGCATCGCACTAAGGCTGGTGAGGAGCGGGTTTATACTTGCCGGACAGAGCGCTCCTCATATCGCTGTAATAGCAACCGGCGCTCTGCTGGCTGCTCAAACTCCTCGCGGATCAGATACGAGGCCCTTGAATCCACCATCCTTGATGTGTTGCTCAATAGCGCCCTCGATAACCGCAGCTTCGCGCTTCCCGATAGGATCGCGGAAATTGAGCAGGTAATTGCGGAGCGTGAACGCATTACAGAGCACAAGAGGGCACAGGTGGCAAACCTAGTTGCCAACTTGACTGCGCGGTTCAGCGAGGCATTAGCCAACCAGCTTGGCGACCTCGAAGATGAAATTCGAGCCGATGAAAGCGCCACCGCAGCCCTGAGAACAGAGCTAGCTGGTGTGAGCGGTAGCGCAACTCCAGAGCAGCATTTGGCCCGTGTGAGGTCTGTCAGGGGCAGTCTTAACAGCGATGATCCTGACGAGCGTTATAGTGCCCGCATGAAGGTCCAACACGCTTTGCGCGGGGTCATCACTCAAATGACCTGTTATCCCGACAAGCGCACCTACATCCACAGCAGCTTGTTCAGCCTCAGGATCAATGGTGACGGCACTCATGCGGTGATTGATGCCATTGAACAGGCCAACGAGCATAGAACCCAACTGCCCGCAGATGTCTTGGCGCAGTTGCAAAGAATTGAGCAAAATCAGACACCTTGATACTGAAAACCATTTGACATTTTATCTACTGACTGCATCGCGCAATTCCGCGAACCGATTAGGAGGATGAGATGTCAGACGAAATTGAACGCCCCACTGGGGACAAGATGATTCCTGTGGCTTGGCTTTGCCTCGTTGGCAGTGTGATGTCCGGAGGGCTTGGCCTGCTTATAGCACAAGCTGCACAACAGGACGCCAAATTGGCCTCTAGCGAGGTGAGCTATTTCGCTGAAGAAGCCGCCAGGGGCTTTGCATTAGCAGCCCACGCAAACACCGTATCGTGGACGCTGTTCTATATGTTCATCGCGTTCATCTGCACCGGCTATATTCTCCGCGCACTCAGCTTTCTCCCAGCCAATAATACCAACAGCGAATAGAAACAACAGGACGCCCGTAGAGCGTCAATGAGGGCCAGATACAGGAAAGGGCGCTAGGATATAGCGCCCTTTTCACATGACCCTCTAGGTGCTGTTAGATGCGGGGGACTTCCATTTCCACACCGTCAATCTCAATAACAAAGTGGTCATCAAAACGCTTGTAGAAAACGGGCGTCTCGTCTGCGCCAAAACGGATGCAACCTTCAGCCTCAAACGCATGAACGGGATCAAGGTCAGCATATTTCTGAAACTGGTCAGCGATGAATTCGATATCTATAACCACGTTGTTACCTCGTTTGTTGGTAACAATGCTAAAAGACATCACCTATTCAGGCTGTCATCTATTCTTTGGCTCTTGATTTCCTCTCCAGAAGGCGTCGTATGTCCTGGCTCCGTAAATCTGGAGCAGATCGATGAAATTGGAAATCAGACACCTTGAGCACTTCAACAACCTGCTGAAGCGCGATGTTCTCGTTGACGCGCTAAGTCGTCCTGCGCCCGTGCCCGATCAGGCGCTACTCATGCGGGTCATCGAGTATGGCAACACGTTCTTGGAACGTAACAAGCCAATCGCAGATCGTGATGGCGCAGTGATCTTCTTTGACTGCCATTGGGGCGAGCCCGCGCAACTAGGTATCAGCTGGGCGTATAATCCCCACGCGCCCTACGACGACCTCTATGGCGTTGCCGAGTTCTGGCGCTTGTGGAGTGAAATTCCCAACATGACAGATGGCAAGGTCATCTACAGCCTAGCGCAGTGCCAATATGACCTCGCGGCCTACCAGCTACAGCACATGGCAGGAGCGGCACGATGAGCAGCACCGAAGAACTTTTCGTTGGTATGTGTCTGTGGGAGGATTGTATCCAAGAGCGGGCCACAGAGCCCCTACAGAGGGTCTGGGAGAACATCGGGACTGTTGCGCTGCGCTACAGCGTCGCGGCCCTTGTTGAGCCCTGTATGGCCGAGTGGGCGGCCCTTACACTTGAGGAGCAGGAAGCCCGTTCGCCATTCGATTGGGAGTTTGTGCCTTGGTTCTTGAAGGAGAGGGTCATTTGGACGCCGACCGGCCCTGTGTATCGTGGAGCAGCTAATTAGGAGACAAGCTTCAACGAAAGAGACCCAATGACCCT
This sequence comes from Erythrobacter sp. R86502, assembly GCF_042466465.1. Classification (NCBI taxonomy): domain Bacteria; kingdom Pseudomonadati; phylum Pseudomonadota; class Alphaproteobacteria; order Sphingomonadales; family Erythrobacteraceae; genus Erythrobacter; species Erythrobacter sp. R86502. Next base: position 1,267,278 of record NZ_JAXHCJ010000001.1, read on the forward strand.
ACCACCCAGCCCATCTGTCAAAATCAAAGGGCAGAGAATTAGGCGTCCAAAACCAGATTACCCCAATGGGAAAGTCATGACTATAAAGGAAGCCAAGATAGAGCAAAAGGGCGAGGACTGGACGCAACTCGCGTATCAGCAGCAAGTATAAATACCATGCGGTTGAAGCTTCGCTGGCTGCTTGCTTTACCCGTTGATCAACTTAAGTGCTAGGAACCCTGCTGGGAGTTTATTCTCCTTTTCGCCCAGCAGGGTTCTCCCATGACTACTAGAGCGCGCCACCAAACGTCAGTTTGAGAAGCGCAGCCTTGCCCTTATCAGCAATCCATTCCGTCCAGATGGTGAACTCCTCTACCTCTGAAGCGGCAGTGGCATCATGGGTCCAAGCTATACCCTGCTGATCTAGCCAGTTTCCAAATTCAATCAGGGTCTCTTCTTGATCCGATGTAAGGCAGGCGCGGTAGCCCTCATCATCCAAACAATCCACATACTCAATCATGCCATAATCCTCATCTTACCGCGCAGCGCATCCTCTCTGATGTCGCGCAAATCCTTAAAGTGGTCTCGTCCGCCTGCTCGTCCACTGAGCAGCTTATACAGCGTGTCGTGCATTTCATCCGGTGAATGACCGGAACGCACCAGCAGGGCAGCAAGGCGGTATAGGTTTTGGTTCATGCCACCCGACGGGATAGCGTAGAACTCTTCCTCCACGCGGCTGACCGTATCGCGCTTGAGCGCGGCAGCAGCTTGCGCGCGGAATTGAGCCAGCAAGTCTGGAACGGCTGCAAACACTCGCTCTTCGGCTTCTAGCTTGGCACGGCGTTCTTCCAACCAGAGGTCGAGAAGATCGTCCTCATCATCATGGATTGCAGTGGCGAAGGTATCAACATCAAGGATTGGGAGCGACCAGCGGTCAATCCATACGTTCCGCTCCCGTAGAGCCGTTCTGACGGGTCGATACATGAAGTCGCTTACTTTGCACTTGCTGTAGTCCAACCCACTCACAGGGCGGTTTGCGGGCACTTCCTGACCCGCTTTGCTGGGCACCCAATATCCAGCAGCCGAAAATCTATCTGCCAGCACCTGCCAAATTGCGCGGTAGGTATCAGCATCAACAGGCTTGCTCAGCGGCACAACCACTCGGAAGCGATGCTTACCGGTAACCTTACCATTGTTGTATGAGCTGTAGATGAGGTGCTTGATGTCCCCAAGCAACCCTGAGGCTTCCTCCGGTGTGATGTCGCCATCGTCAATATCCATCCAAGCCATCTGCGTATAAACCACATTGGCGAGACCTGCGACGCTATCGGGTGTGGCGTCTGGGTCCATGAGCGATCCAACGATCAGACCGGCCTTGTCCTTGTCCAGTTTGCGGTGGCGGTCGCTTTCGAGCAGATCGCGGAGGCTGTCCCAGTTGGGCAGCGCATGGCTCTCGACATCACGGGTTGCAACCACTGCCTTGCTGGTGATCATGATCGGTGTTTCACCGACCATCGCGCCACTCGCCATCCGATGAAGCGCCAGCAGTTCGTTGGAGGTCTTCACGGCCTGTGCTTGCTTTTGTCGTGACCTAGCCATTCGCTCGCTGGGGGTGGATGCAACACGGAAACGAGGCTTGCCGCCCTTCAAGGCTTCAATACCAAGATCGAGTTGTTCAACACGCGCGCCAGGCAGCAGCTGGGCGAGGTATTCAGCAGTCCGCCAATCGGGCACAAATGCAGCCACCGGCGCGTTGCTGTTCGTAACTCGGAGACTGGTTCGCATCACCATCTGGTATGCCATTTCGCCTGCCTGGCTACGGAACAGGTCCTCGTCGCTCAGCTGAAACGCAGACCACAGAAACTTGGAATGCGATAGGTCATCGTTAAAACTGCCTAGTGTCACGGCAGCGTTAATGCTGCGATATGAGTTCAGCCCGTGGCTTACGGGCGGCAGCTTTCGCCCGACCAGTATGTTTTCGACCTTCCCACTGTCTGCATTGTTGGCAGTCCAGATGTAATCGTCCGGAAGATACGGCAGCAGCTTATGGATCAGGTCATCAAAGCCATTCCTGCCGAGACTGACATTACGGAGGTGCCGCGTCCATGTCTTGTTTGTGAGATAATTGATCGTCAAGCGCATACCAGTTGACGCTTGGTGGCTCATGTCAGGAATGCTTGGGTGTGATGCGAACTCAACGCCCATCTGCTTCCAGATTTGCACCAGCCTGCTTTCGTGGGCATTCGCCCCCAAGAGGGTAACAGACTTCCAGCCGTCAAAGACGCTAGGCTGTAGAACCGCATGGGCATTCAACTCTACATCACCACGGGCAGTTTTGCCCTTGGCCAGCCATTCGGCCTTGGTAACATAGACGCGATAATGAGGGTTCAGCAAAACCGACCAGAGACCCATTAGCGCCTCGGCCAATGTATCCTTCCTCGCATCGCGCAGCATCGTTTCAACTGCATCAACGTGACCTGGTCGAATTACCAATTCGTAGGTGTCACCAATGCCGTCACGGATGCTCAGGTGTCGCGTAACCCATCGACGGGTCAGCTTGAGCTTGTATTCCATGTGCTGGGTGGCGCTTGGGATTTCATCAACCACCAAATTCCATGACGAACGGTCAGCACCCTTTAGGTCCATGACCCCTTGGTGTGTTACGAACAGCAGGTTGGGTGATTGAGCCAGCAGGCCTGGACGCATCATCGCTTCTCGAATGCTTTGCTGCACTCCAGAGTTGGTGTTGCTGGTGATTACCTGAGCGCGGGCATTTGCGTTCTTACCCAACAGGTCGGAGTGGCTTTGCGTGACCAGTCTCAAGCTGGGCTGCGCTAGAACGTAGCGATCCTGCGTGTTGGCCATCAGGCCTAAAACTGCTTGGGTCTTACCCTGACCGCATCCGCGACTAATAATGTGAAACTGCATTGTATTCTCCAATCAAAATGAAACCCGACTGTCCGGGTTCGCGGGAGGACAGTCGGGCTCAGTTTCATTTCTTTGGAGATGAAGTTCTAGGGCCCAGTCCAACTGCTCGAAACAAGCAGAAGTTGCGAACCCTGTTGCTTCATGTTTACTTATCAAACATACTGAAAATGCCCTCGAAACGTCAATATTAATAGGGGCGCGCATTACATAGGCGGCTTCGCCATAGCTGGTTTCCACGAGTTCAGTTATCCCGTTACGATTCCCTTACTATTATGGATTTGTAACAAGGGGCGATTTTTCGCAGATTTGTGCGGGTTACAGCGCCATGGGCGTGACACCTTGGAAAGCGTCAAGGTGTATTCAGGTTGCCCGCTCTGACCGCATACGAATGAACTTTTCCGTCTTTCTGATAAGTATCGGATGGAAAAGAAGAAAGGCTCAGGCCAGCCACAAGGCCAAGGAAACAACACCTCGCATCCGCTCTACGGCACATGGACGAACATGAAGCAGCGATGCAATGACCCCAACAGCACAAGTTACCGTTTTTATGGCGGTCGAGGCATCCAGGTATGTGAGGAGTGGTCCAAGGACTTTTGGGCCTTTGCTAACTTCATGGGGCCAAAGCCAGACCCCAGCTATACCCTAGATCGCATCGACCCCAACGGTCACTATGAGCCTGGCAACTGCCGCTGGGCCAGCCCAGCACTACAGCACGCCAACAAGCGTAAGGTCCGCCCTTGTGGCCGTCCCCTGCGCGTTTACGAGCTCAATGGGATCAAGACCCTCCGCGCACTCGCCAAACACCATGGGATCAAGATTGAAACAGTAGTCGCCCGCTTGGCGCGAACTAATATGACCCTGGAAGAGGCCCTCACGACCCCTGTAAAGCCCAGGGGACGCAGGTAAGCGAACGCAGCAACACAGACAGCAGAAAGGTGATGATGCCCTGAGAAACGCTCTCAGGGCATCGTCGTCTCATCAGCAGTTAAGCTGCTTTGTCATTGGGCCGTTCCCAAAGCCTTTGTCAGGACGCGCACCAGTGCCCGTGCGTAGGGTGTGTGTTTACCCAGTTTGGCGAACCGGACCTTTGCCGGTGGCTCATCAAAAACTTTAGGAGGCCAGCCGTCCTCTTCCGTGCCAGGTGCAGCCCAAAGCTTGTCTTCGTCACTCAACTCGTTCCATCGTTCCAATGCCGACACTTTGGCAGTCGCGAGGAAGTCTTGGTGCGACTTGATGCGCGAGAGCAATACTTCTTCCTGCACTAGCAGCTTGGGCAGTCGCTTCTCCATGCTGTCGAATTGGCGACGGCTCGTGTTCACGTAACCCACGAACACTTCTAGTGATGGGCTACGATCTGCCTCGACCACCTCGACCTCAGAAGCCTCTTGCTCATAGATTTGGGTCCAGCGGGCCTCATACTCCGCGAACAACTCTTCACCCAGCACATCACGCAGGTAGTGGTCAGGAAGCACGTTATTGGCGCGTGCGTCAGCGAGTAGCGCCGCAAAGGACGCTTGTTCAGATTTGCTATACATTGTTGATCTTCCACTTTGGGGAGAGCGCAAGGCTCTCCCCATTAGGTTTACGCAGCCTGATCAACCGACTTGGGCTCGGCGGCGAGCGCCAGCTTTTCGGTGATGACCTTGGCAGTCTCGCGAGCACGGACACTCCGGTTCTGCTCATCAAGCAGCGCCAGCAAGCTGGGCAGGTCATCAGGGATTTCCTTGTCCAGCAGCGCATCCTGCGCCGTCAAAGCCTTGACCTCACGCCACTCCTTGAAGCGTGTGAGAACACCTTTGGCGATCAGAGCCCAAGCCCGATCATGCTCGCTTGCGTGAACGTCACGAACCACCCAGCTGCTACGCTCTGCATCCCACTGAGCCACAAGGCCAACCATCTGGCCATGCTCGGGTGAAACGCCCAAGTCGGCCACAAACTCAGCCTTCGGAGTTTGAGTGCTGGCCAACCAACGCTGAGCTGCGATGTGCTCTTGCGCCGTAAAGTCGGCCTCGGGGTTACCATGAAGCGCGGTGTCACAAGCCTCCAGCGCAATATGCCCCTTCAGCTTCTTGACCTTGCCATCCTTGCCCGTGACCTCGAACTCATAGGTTTCGAGTTTGGCAGCATAGTCCTTGGCGGTCCACTTGAGAGCCTGAGCTGCACGGAAACCCTTGCCGTATTTCCAAGCACTCTTGTCGGGCACGTATTCATCGCCCTGCTTCTTGCGCCAGAACATGCGGCCCACAGCACTGTGCGGGTTCTCGCCTTCGGCAGGCGGCTTAACCCCAAAGTGGGCGCAAACCTGACCCAACAACTCAGGGTCAGCGACTAGCTGCAAGCTGCTTCCGTAAGCCTCCCCAAGCGTCTTGTAGAGCGCCTTGCGACTGGCCATTTCATAGGCACCTGTTGCCTGCTTGGCTGAAGTATTGTGTGCAGTGAGGGTATTGTGGAAGTCGGAAACCAGCTTGGTGGCAGCAGTAAGATCAAGGTTATTCATCGCCATTTTGGCGCACTCCTTCGTGGTTGAGGACCACGGGCCAGGCCAGCGCGATGTTACACTGGCTTAGTGGCGAAGGAGGGAGTTCAACCCATTGTCTGCTGAACTAGTCAGCAGACCCTATCACCCGAAAGGAGATTTCTCGGGTGTTTACGCAAAGCCGCGTCGCCAAAGTGAGTAACGGTAGCCGTTAACCCACCAAGATGATTTCCTGGTCAACAATGTCAAAGAACCTCAAGGCTGTATCGCCCTGATGACCCTTTGCTACCACGGATCGGGTAGGCGTCAAGCGAAGAAATGGGACACCATGTTATAGTGATGTAACTAGTGATAGACCCCAGCACTACAAGTGACAGCCTACCATCTAGGTTACTAGAGGTAACGGTAGGCCACTCCATGTTGTAGGCACAAAAAAGGCCCCAGCCATTACAGCTAGGGCCCTTTTGCATGTAAGTTAGTGTGGTAGGCTAGACGCTACTTGGCGTCCTTGTTGGCCTTATAGTCCTCACGGATGGCCTTGGCTTCCTCAGGGCTGTTTTTGGTATCGAGGATTTCGTCGGCCCGTGCCTGCCCATATCGGCCAATGTTCCGGCGATAAACGCGCCAAGGCGCAATGGGTGACCGCTCCTTGGCCACGACGCTACCCATCCGAGGTGTGCCCTTGGTGGCTTCACCACCCAGCGCAGCGTTAATAGCCGCGTCCAACTCGCCGGCTTCCACCGACTTGACCGCAGCCTTGTAGAAGTCCTGGATGCGTTCGCGCGGCACGTAAAACTCCTCAGCACCATCCACTTTCAGCTTCCGGTTACCCAGTCGAAGCGTAGCGCAACTGATACCCTCACGGGTGGTGTAGAGACCGCGCTTGGGGTTGTCCTGCTTGTCAGCAATGGACGCGAGAGCCTTGTTGATGCTTTCAACGACCTTAGCACGACGAGCGGGCATAAGATCCTTTTCCGGCTTCTTGTTGAACTCCTTGGCGAGGTTTGCATCAGAGAGCTTCAAAAATTCCATCACCATGTTGTATCTCCAAAATCAGCTACGCCTAACTGGCTCATACCTAAAAGACTTCACCTGTTACCACCGTCAACCACTTTCTGGTGTTCAGCTAAGTATGAGGTGAAAAACCTACCCCCTACACACAAGCGAGCAGCACCAGGGCCAAGGATTAAACTGGCACCTCCTGCATATGATTGGGCATGGCGCAAACTCAGAGCCAAACGCTTAGACCTCAACCCGTTATGCCAGCACTGCGAAGCAACGGGTCTCATTACACCAGCCGTTGAAGTCGATCACATCAAGCCGGTAAAGATGGGAGGCATGTCGATCTTGAGCAACACGCAGAGCCTCTGCAAACCCTGCCACCAAGCCAAGACCCGTAAGGATATTCAGGCGATGAAAGGCATGTGGTGAGCCAGCAGCTTTACAAAGTTGCGATAAAGGGTCGGCAGAATAGCGGGCAAACCGTAGCTGATGCCTATGCCTGGCTAACAGAGCAAAACGCCTTCCGCCATTTCATCAACTACTACAGCAACTGGGATGGCCTCGTGTTCGTGTTCACCGACCTCGACACCGCGCTACAGTTCAAACTGAGCATTTGACGCCCTGATAAGTAGGGCATGAACAATCAAACAAACACTGGACCCACATGGTATCGCGAGGCCCGCAAGGATCTAAGCGTCCGTGAAATCCCTGGTGTAGCGAATAGCCCAACGATCATGGGCTGGGCCAAGCGCCTTGGCAGCAAAGTCCTAGGCATCGTCTATAATGCAGACAGCGTGCCTTGGTGCGGACTTGCTGTAGCGCACTGGCTGGAACAGCGCGGCTTCACCCCTCCGCCTATCGCGATCCGTGCAATGGCTTGGGCAACTTGGGGACGCGACCTAGGCAAGGACCAGCTATATCAGGGCAGCATCGTGGTTTTCAAACGCTCTGGCGGCGGTCACGTTGGACTTTGCAGCGGCTACACCGACACTCATGTTTATGTCCTTGGTGGCAACCAGAGCGATGCAGTGACGGAAACATTCATTGCGAGGCGCCGATTGGTAGCTCAGCGTTGGCCCGCAAGCAGCGTTCAGGTGCCGCAACAGGCCCTCCGCTTCCTCCGCACCCATGGCCCAGTTAGCAAGAACGAAGCATAGGCCAAAACCATCTCGACTCCCCTCTGCAAATTAGAGCATGGGGTGTCTCTATGAGATCGCTGCTTTGCATGTCCGTTTTCAGGTGCTGCGTGATGAAGTGCGAATGACCGGAAGTGGGTGGATTGCTGAAGGTCTGCTTGGAAAAAAGCTACTCAAGATTGGCTGTCCATCCCGGGCCCCGCCGTCCCCGGCCTCCTAACCACAAGCAAAGGACGGAGACATTTGCAAACCATTTGAATGAGATTTGGAGATAGCAGTTTATCTCTGAAGCCAATCTAGCACGTCTATGACGCTTCGGTCTGGCGGAAATACGGGATAAAAAACCTTGGTGATCACGCCATCATCTACAATTAGGGTGAGCCGTTTAAGAAGCTTTGATCCCGCGATGTCGAACAATGGGAGGCTGAGTTCGGTTGCAAAAGCCAAGTCTCCGTCCGAGAGCAGAGCGAAAGGCAGGTGGAGCCGATCGGCTGCCTCCTTTTGATAATCTGTTGTCTGAGTTGACAGCCCAAAAAGGTGTTCAACTCCCAGTGCCTGCAAATCGGCAAAATGATCGCGAAATGCGCAAGACTGAGGAGTGCAACCTCGCGCACCCGGAATCATGTCCCAGCCATCAGGCAGCGCAACACCCGGCTGCCCAGTCATTGGATATGCATATAAAACGGTTCGGCCCGCTAGGAGTGATAGGTCAACAACTTGGCCGTGAGTCGAGTGCAAGCTAATTGCTGGCAGCGCTGCACCTTCAAGGTGATCTGTCAGTCCGTCGTCGTGTGGCGCTGGGATGCTCGACCAGTCTACTTCTAGGAGATTTGTCATTTCGTCTTCTACCAGGATCGTGAGAAGCGCTTCGCCCGGATAGGCGATCGAACGCAGTGTGATTTTCTGTGAGCCAGCTTTGTTTCAGTCAAGCTACGAGCATCTGCAAGCGACCGCTTAGGGGTCGCTTTCAGAACGGCAGGAATTTTTCAGAAGCGACGCAAAGCCGCCATGCCGCTTTTGGGACCGCGCACCGGCCTCGCTCATGGCTGATATTGGGTGGATTCTGGAATGGCGGCTTTTGCGAAAACCGCCACGCCCGTGGAACTGTACTACGTGCAAATTCACAGCTGAACCTCTGGCCCTCGTCACATTACTACCGCCCTCATCTGCTGAGCAAAAAAAGTCCGATGTCAGCGATCCTTTAGAGCGCCCAACTTGGGCGCTCTGCCTCACAACAATCGAACTGGTTTCAAAGCATCGATTTTTCCATAGGTGCGTAAGTCACCGTGATAGATGCGCGCTCATATTTTGACATTTCCATCACGCTGATTTTCATGAGCTGCCCCATCCAATCCTGATTGCAGATCCGAATTCCTCCTCCAAGCGAAGTGCAGCTTCTCGGAGCCGACGGCTGCCCATATTTCTGAGTGAGGCCGCTGCTTACGTCGGCAAAGGAGGGCCCAGAGCCGACAAGAGCGACACTCGTCACCGCCTCACCTTCAAAATTCACGAAAGCCTTGAAAGAAGAGCCCATAACAGGAACGCCCTCCATAATCAGGCTCCGTCCGTCCTCTGCAGCCCGCAACTGCGGAACGGCGCGCATCGCGTCTGCCCGCGACATTCCTGCTTTGATACCATTCCACAGCACTTGTGCCGAAGCTGGAACTGATGAAGTCATCAGAAGCGCGCCAAAAACAGCAATTCGAAGCATTTGTGTCTCCCACATTTGAGGATCGTTAAACATCTCACAAGCCACCGCAAAAGCAGTGGGTTCGCCCAATCCATGGGATAATAAAGACTTACATCTAAACGAAGCCTTACCACGACGTTTGCTCTGAGCGTAGACCAGTAGGCCGGATCATCCGTGCGAAGTAAAATCAAGCTATCAGGAAACATCAACGCCCACGCCCGTCATCGATACGGCCGTGTTCTTCTTTTAGGGTTTAGAAGAACAACTCCTTCAAACCGAGCGCAGCCAGCATAGCTAACATCAGCACGCCGTAAGTGAGGGTGATAAAATCCTTGAACTTATCCCAGCGAGTCTTGTCACGGGTTTTCTCGATCTCGCGCTGTTTGTCCGCATATTCCTGGGACGAACGACTTGATCGAATGAATTCATTAAAACGGGTGGTATTATCTTTGCCGGGGGGCGAGTCAGCAACTCCCATACCAACAACCCAGATCAAGCCAGTAACAATGATGGCTAGACCCATCCATCTGTTCTCGCTGGGTAGGACTTCCTTGTAATGCCACCAATCTCTGATGCCACTCAGAATGTCACCAGCGATGGTGACGCCCATGTAGATGGTTGCTGGAATGCTCGCGATAAACACGGGCCATGCGATGAGGTAGATAAAGACAAAGCGGACGGCTTCACTGATACGCCAGGACCACAGTTCAAAGGTTGTAGCTTCCATCCGTTCCATAACCATTCCCTAGCTGTGTCGGTTTGAACCTATAGCACTGGAGCGTAAAAATTCAATGATCCCATAGAGCTAGTGAAGAGGGGCACCCAAAAATCTGAGGAAATCCAATCCTACAGCACAACACGCTGCCCTTTTTTCTACCAATGCGAATTAAACTTTCGGGTCCTGCTAAGTAATGGATGAAACGTGGACCCAAGAAACTAGCACCAGAAGTCAAGATCGCGCAGGGAACCTACCAGGCCTGCCGCGACAAGCCGGTGCACCTCATTACCAATACCAGCGTTCCAGTTGCGCCTGACTACCTCACACCAGAGGCGAAGGTGATATGGGCTGAAGAGATTGACCGTGTAACCAGCGCAGGCACCTGCGAATTGGATTCCAGTCTGTTTGCTCGCTATTGCAGCTTGGAATCTCTTGTCCGTGCTGAGTTTGCCCAGGGCATCGTCCCTCGCGCCGCTTACCTCTCAGAACTTCGCAAAGCCGGTGAAATCCTCGGCATCGCGGGTGTGAGCAGCAGAGCCCTTCGCGGAAAGCCTATCGAGACCAAATCCGGCAACCCGTTTGCGGCCATGAAGAGGCCCTAAGCATGTGGGTTGGTGACGGGCCATTTACCCGACGAGCAGTTGATTACGCCGAAGGCGTTGTTGAAGGTCGGGTAGAAGCCTGCCTTCGCATCCAACAGGCCTGCCAGCGATTTCTCAATGACATTGACGGTGACGATTGGACGCTGAGCGCGGACCACGTGGAAAGCGTCTGCGGCTTCGCAGAACTCCTGCAACACACCAAGAGCGTGTGGGCCAGCCGAAAGGAAACCATCAAGCTTGAAGACTGGCAGATATGGGTCCTGGCCGTCATCTTTGGAATGCTGGGTCCTGACGGACTACGCAAACACCGCGAAGCCTTCCTCCTCATTCCTCGCAAGAACGGCAAGTCCACCCTAGCTGCCGTCATCGCGCTCTACATGGCCTTCCTCGATGGCGAGGCCGGTGCGGAAGTTTGGATTGGTGCCAACTCAATGGACCAGGCCGACGCCTGCTTTGTGCCCGCCAAGGAGATGGTCAAAAAGGCAGACGAACTTCGCGAGGCCTTTGGCATCACGGTTGCAGCCAAGTCTGTATTCTCGGACGACAACTCCTTTGTCCGCAGCATGATCGGCAAGCCAGGCGACGGATCCAATCCCCACTGCGCGATCTTGGACGAAGCGCACGAAAACGACAGCAGCGACCAATATGATACGATGAAGACCGGCATGGGGGCTCGTCTCCAGCCGCTTCTCCTCACCATCACGACAGCGGGCTTCAACCTCGCCGGCCCCTGTCGTCAACGCCAGCTGGACGCAGAAGCGGTCCTAGCGGGCAACGTCCAGAACGATCGGCTCTTTGCTGCAATCTACACGGTCGATGATGATGACGACTGGAGGGATTATGAGACCTGGAAGAAGGCCAACCCCAACTATGGCGTCAGCGTCATGGACAGCTTTCTTCGCCAGCAGTGGGAAGACGCGCTCAACAAGCCCAGCGAAAAGCCCAGCCTCCTAACCAAGCACCTCAACATCTGGCAAAACAGTGCCACCGGTTGGTTGGACCAGCTGGATTGGATGGCCTGCACTGGTGCCCCTCCACTAGAAGAGCTGGAAACCAAAACCGCCTACATTGGCGTAGACATCGCAACCCAAACTGACATCGCGGCCGTCTCGCTTGTGGTGGTGCATGATCAAATGCCACACATCTACCCGTTCCTCTTCGTGCCCAGTGGTGCGCTTGAGGGGAGCAAAAACGCCAGCGCCTACGCCGAGTGGATCGACAAGGGCTTTCTAATCCAGACGGATGGCAATGCCTTGGACTTTGCCCACGTAAAGGAAGTGGTGCTCGGTCTAGCAGCCCGCTTCCAAGTGCGCGGTATCGCCTATGACCAGTGGCAGGGTCAGCAGCTGGCGCAAGAGCTTTACGTGGACCACGGCTTGCCGGTCCAAAAGTTCATCCAAAGCATCTCCAACTATAACCCTGTGATGAAGCATTTCGAGGGATTGGTTGCGGACCACAAGTTACGCCACACCAATAACCCATGCCTCAATTGGATGGCCGCTAACATCAGCGTCAGACCCAATAGACATGACATGATCATGCCAGAAAAGCCCGACAACCAACATCACTTGAAGATAGATGGCATGGTTGCAACGCTAATGGCGATGGCTTTGCAGTTAGCGGATAATGAAGTGCCAGTGGACCTCGATATCATGTTTATCTGAGGATTCGCCCCCTGACTAAATACCACGTATGGCTAGATCCTGGTATAACTTCTTCGCCCCTGTTGAGCAGACATCTGCTCCAGATACCTCTGAGCAAAAATCATCCAGTAGATTGGCGATCCTTGAGGAGATTGCAGGCGCACAAGCCAGCAACACTCAGGAGGTCGTCAACTGGGATACTGCAACCAAGGTAAGCGCGGTTTTCGCCTGCGCCCGCGTTATTGCAGAGGACTTGGCCAAGGTGCCTTGTGGGCTTTATCGCAAGATGCCCGATGGTAGCAGGGACCAGGTAATCAACCACCCGCTCCATGCCCTGTTGAGCCATGCCCCCAATGACTGGCAGACCTCATTCGAGTTCAGAGAGCAGATCGGCCTGCACCTCGCACTAACTGGTAACGCATTTGTTTTCGTTACCCGCAATTCCAGGGGCCAACCTCTGGAGATGTATGCCTTTGAACCTTCCAGCGTAACGGTCACGCGCCACAGCGATTACACCTTTACCTACAAGGTCCACAGCACTGGTGCCAGGGGTGCCAAGCGCGACATCGTCGTTCCCACTGAGAATATGTGGCACATCAGAGGCCCCAGCTGGAATGGTATTGAGGGTTATGATCCTGTCCACCTAGCCCGTGAAGCTATCGGCCTTGGCCTGGCGACAGAAAAGTTTGGCGCTAACCTATTCAAAAACGGTGCGCGCCCAGGCGGTATCCTGAGCACAGAAGCGCAGTTGACGCCGGATCAGGTCGATAAGCTGCGCTCCACGTGGAACAGCCAGCAGGCAGGTAACGCGAACGCGCACAAGACTGCCCTCCTACCCAACGGCCTCAAGTGGCAGTCAATCTCCAACAGCGCAAATGAAGCGCAATGGACCGAAAGCCGACGCTACCAGATTGAGGAAATCTGCCGCTTCTTCCGCGTCAACCCTGTGATGGTGATGCAAAACGCCAATGCCACCAGTTATGCGAGCATTGAGCAGCTATTCTTGAGCCACGTGGCCAACACCATGATGCCTTGGTTCCAGCGTTTTGAGCAAGCCGCTTTTGTTGCCCTGCTAACACCTCAGGAAAAGGCAGACGGCTACTACATCAAGCTAAACGAAAAGGCTCTCATGAGGGCCAGCGCAGCAGAGCGCGCGGCGTTTTACCGCGAAGGTATCACGCAGGGTTGGCTTACCCGCAACGAAGTCCGTGGCTGGGAAGACCTGTGCAAGAGCGCAGACCCGACTGCCGATAAACTAACACCAGCAGCCAATCTGTTTGGCCAACAAAACACTCCCCCAGCAGATGAGGACGACCAATAATGACCACTGAAACCAAAGCAATTACTGGGGCTGAAGTAAAGCTGTCGTCCCTTACCGAAACCGATGGCAAGATGGCCTTCAGCGGATACGGAGCAGCCTTCAACAATGAAGACTCCTACGGCGATGTAATTGAAAAAGGCGCCTTCGCAGAAACGCTAGACATGCACCGCAAGAGCGGTAGTTCTCCGCTGATGTTCCTGAACCACGATATGTTTGGCAGCTTGCCCATTGGTAAGTGGACCGGAATGGAAGAGGACGACTTCGGCCTCAAGGTAACAGGTGAACTTCTAGACACTACGGCTGGTGTTGACACTTACAAGGCCCTGAAGGCTGGTGCCATCAATGGTCTCTCGATTGGTTTCCGTCCGGTTGAATGGTCGATGGGCGAAGAGAAGTATGGCCCACGTCGTCGCCTCAAGAAACTCGATCTACTGGAGATCAGCGTTGTAACCCTTCCCGCGAACCAAAAGGCTCGTGTGCAGGACGTAAAGAGCCTTGCCCAGAGTGACATGCAGGTTCGAGACTTGGAGAATCTTCTGCGCGAATGTGGTTTGACCAAGGCACAAGCCCTAGCAGTAGCCAGCCAGTTTGAAAGTAAGCGCGATCTTGAAAAGCGTCAGGAAGAAGTAGCCAACCTGGAAAGCTTGGAACGACTGCTCAAGACGCTGCGCGCCTAACTTACCTACCTCCAGAACTAAATACCTGCGACACATCGCCGCACTGGAGGGATTCTAGTCATTGGGTTGTGGAAACAGACACAACCAAGGCAGGGATTCTGTCTCATTGGTTGTGAGAACAAAACATAAACAACCATTTGAGAGGAGGACATTATGTCCGACGAAGTAAACAAGATTGGTGAGATTGCTCGCGCATTTGAGGAATTCAAGTCCGCTAACGATAGCCGTCTCGCCCAGCTGGAGTCCAAGGGCTCGGCTGACGTAGTAACAACCGACAAGGTTGACCGCATCAACGATGCAATCTCGGCTCTTCAGAACGAAGTAACCGACCTCGCCAAGAAGTCTGGCCGTCTCGCAAGCGAAGGCAAGGAAGAAGACGAATATCAGGTCAAGTTCAACGAGTGGGCACGCTACGGCGAGAACGAGCGCGAACTAAAGGCCATGAGCGTCACTGGTGGCGTTTCGATCCCCAAGATGATTGATGCAAACATCATCGACCAGCTGAAGAACGTTTCGGCAATGCGTTCGCTGGCCCGTGTGGTCTCGGTTAGCACCACGGACTTCCGTATGCTGCTCAACGACCGCGCAACCGCTTCGGGTTGGGTCAGCGAAAACGCTGCTCGTCCAGAGACCAACACTCCAGCAGTAACCGAACTGACTGTGCCTTTTGGTATCCTGTATGCCAACCCAGCAGCTTCGCAGGTTTCCCTGGAAGATGGTGTGTTCAATGTTGAAGCTTTCCTTGCTGCTGAAATCGCAGCTGAGTTTGCAGAAGCTGAAGGCGCAGCATTCATCAACGGCACTGGCACCGACCAGCCACGCGGCATCCTAGCTGCTGGCACCGGCATTGAGCAGATCACCACCGATGGTGTTGGCGCTCTAACCGGCGACGACATTCTGGACCTCGTTTACAGCCTGAAGAGCGGCCACCGCACTGGCGCAGCGTTCGTGATGAACTCTGCAACCATGGCAGTTGTGCGTAAGCTCAAGGACGCTGATGGTCAGTATCTCTGGAGCCCAAGCCTTGCAGCTGGTCAGCCTGCCACCCTGTGTGGTTATGCTGGTTACGAAGACGACCACATGCCAGACGTTGCTACCGGCAACGAAGCAATCGCATTTGGTAACTTCCAGCGTGGTTACGTGATCGCAGACCGCATGGGCGTTGACGTCCTGCGTGACCCGTTCACCAACAAGCCTTACGTTCACTTCTACGCTACCAAGCGTGTTGGTGGTCGAGTGCTAGACCCACAGGCAATCAAGCTGCTCAGCGTTCGCTAATCGGCTAAGCCAAAAACACAAAGGGGCGGGTCCGAAAGGGCTCGCCCCCCGTGCTGAATAAATACCAGCATGGAAAGAACAACAATCAGCCGCGCACCAGTCCTCCCCATTACCGTGGAAGAGCTTCAGCTTTGGTGCCGTATCGACGAGATCGAAAACGAAGAGGCTCTCCTGGAGGGTCTAATTTCAGCCGCACGGGATGCAGCAGAAGCCTTCACTGGACGATGCCTCACCGCTTGCGTATTTGAATACACCTTCGACACCGTTCATGGGCGGGTCTACCTTTCCGAAAGTGTGCAGAACAGGCTATACCTGCCCGACGGCCCAATCTCCGCCATTACCAGTGTGCAGGTAGAAGACCGCTTTGGCGTCCGCTCGCCGCTCATTGAGGGCGAAGACTACCTTCTGCGTGTCAACGACACCGCAAGCTATATCAGGCTTCTGAGGGGCTTCAGCGCCCCTACAGTGGTGCTTCGTGCCACTGCTGGATACAATGACCCCGAAGACATTCCTCACGCCATCAAGCAAGCAATCGCAGTCCACGCGGCTTCAGCTTACAGGGGACGCGAGGGGCAGGATGAAGCTGCTGAAACCTTCCAACGCTTGCTGCGCCCTTACATGCTTGGTGTGCTGTAATGATCGACGCTGGTGCCCTCAACCGTCGTGTCAGGATCGAAACGCCTCAGACCACCAGCAACGCCTTTGGTGAGCAGGTTAAAACTTGGTCAACCGTTGCAAACGTGTGGGCGCAAAAGCAGACCCTCACAGTCAAAGACGTAAACCGTCAGCAGGGGCTATCTGCTCAAGCAGAAGCCCGCTTTCTAATCCGCTACAGAGATGGCCTCAACTCTACCATGAGGTTGGTTTACCGAAACGAAGTCTTCCACATTACTGGCATCGACGATTACTCGGATAGCCAAGGTCTGCTCCTCTATGTGAGGAAGATTTAATGACGGCTAGATTTGACATTGGCGGCTTCGATGAGCTGGAGAAAATGCTCAAGGAGTTAGGCCCTGAGATTGGCACCAAGGCTGGACAAATTGCGACCCGCAAAGCTGGACAGTTCGTGGCAAAGAAAGTGCGAGCAGCAGCGCCAGTGGGCGATGGTGACACCAGCAGAACTTATACCACAGCGGCTGGCCCCGTTACCGTGGATTATGGTCACTTGAAGCGCAACATCAAGGTTCAGAAGAAGCGCAAGAACCGTCGCAAGACGGTTGGCACAATCATTGGGACCGGTAACGCATTCTGGGGTCGCTTCCTAGAATTTGGCACACGCAAGATGGCTGCTCGTCCTTGGTTTGGTCCTGCGATGAAATCAGCATCTGGTGAGGCGCTCAACGTCATGAAGACCGAACTCCGCAAAGCAATTACCAAACTGGGGAGAGGCCGATGATTGAACCGTTGCTCGTTACCAAGATCAAAACTGTTACCCCCAAAGTCTATCCTGGTAAGGCACCAGAGAGCGAGGACGGCACCTTTGTGGTTTACCGCCGAAGCCAAACGGATCGGGAGACCCACTTGAGTGGTCCGTCCGGCATCACCTACCCAGAGTTTCAGGTAGACGTTTACTCCCCCAGCTACACCACGATGGCCACTATTAGTGACGAACTTGTCCAGCTGCTAGATGGCTGGATCGAAGGCCCTATCATGTATTGCATGGTAGAAAACGACTTCGACATGGAGGCAGACCCTGAGGAAGATGGCTACTTTCGCCACCTAATCCAACTCAGGTTCACCTACCGCAGCTGACCCGCACCGCCAATAACTTCCGACGCTAAATACCAGCGACCCTCTGTTGGGGTCAGTCCAACACGGAGGAACGAATTATGGCAGGATCATCTGCACAAGGTATCGTAATCACAATGGACCCAGGTGGATCTACTCCTGTGGTCATCAGCAACGTCACCAGCTTTGACGGACCTTCCGGTTCCGCAACTGTTATTGACGCAACCACTCTTTCCAGCGCTGCCAAGGAAAAGCTCATGGGTCTGCCTGATGAAGGTCAGTTCTCGTTTGAGTTCAACTACGACCCAGAAGACGCTTCGCACTTGGCTTTGACAAATGCACGCGCAACCCGCGCACTCAAGACCTTTGAAGTAGACTTCAACGGAACCGACAGTGTTACCTTCTCGGGTTACGTGACCAACTTCTCGATCCAGGGTGCTGTCGATGATCTGGTTAGCGGTGCAGCTACCATTGAGATCACCGGTGCTGTTACCTGGCCGAACTAATTGAGGAAACTACCATGACAAAGAAACTCGACCGTCTATCCCTGTTGGCAGCTTGCAAGCCCAAGCTGCGCGAAATTAAGCTGCCAGCAGGCACCCTCTACGCCAAGCAATGGCTTGTCGCTGAGGCCGATGAAATCAACGCTGTTGCACGCGACATGGCCAAAGCCGAAGGCGACGACAACCGCCGCCTAGATCAGGAGTGGAGAAAGCTCGTCATCCGTTATTCAATCACGGATGACCTCGGCGTTCACCTCTTTGATAATGATAACATCGACGAGTATCTACAACTTCCTCAGGAGACCGTTGATCTACTGATCAAACAGGCCCTTTTCGCCAATGGCGTCAAAGAGGAACAGCTTGAAGCAGTTGCTAAAGCTGGAGAAACCCCAAACCCAAACTGAGTGACGAGTGCTGGTTTAGACATAAACTGGCACTCGCCCTTTCATGCACAGTCAGAGAATTAGAGTTTCGCCTAACACAGGCGGAACTTGACGATTGGAAAAAATTCTACAGCATGAGCCCTTGGGGCACAGAAGTAGATGACGACCGGTTCGGCCTACTGCTGAGTTCAATAAGCAGATTGGCAGGTGGTGAATGGATCGCCCCTAACACCTGGTTCAAGCGCGGTATGACCAAGGCCGAAAAGAAGGCCGAGCAGAACCAGATGATAATGGCCGAGCGGGCTCGAATGAACTTCCGCGCACTATCAGCAGCACAGGAAGCCCGCGCCGCGCAGCAGAAAAAGCCTCCCTCCAGCTAAGTAATAGAAAACACTGGAGCGAGGTCTAATCATGGCATCAATCGGCAATCTATATGCCAGTCTTTCTTTAAACTCCGCCTCCTTTGAGAACGGGCTTCGTCACTCTGCGTCCCAAACTCGCCGCGCACAAGGCGACATGAACCGCAGCTTCAGTGACTTGGCTGCTGGTGCGAGAACTGCCTTCATGGCTGTTGGAACAGCGGCGGCGGCTGGCGCTACTGCCATCAAGCTTCAATTCGATTCAATCTCGGAAAGAGCCAGGCAGCTATCCAACTCGGCACAGGTGGCTGGCGTTGGCATGACTGACTTTCAACGTCAGGCGTTTGCAGCATCTAGCGTTGGTATCGAGTTTGAAAAACTAGGCGACATCTTCAAGGACGTTCGAGACCGCATTGGTGACTTCGTGACCACTGGTGGTGGTCCAATGAAAGACTTCTTTGAACAGATCGCTCCCAAGGTAGGTGTTACCGCAGCCCAGTTCGCCAAGCTGGGTGGTAAGGAAGGTCTCCAACTTTACTACGACAGCTTGGTAAAGGCTGGTGTAAGCTCTGAGCAGATGGTCTTCTATCTTGAGGCGATGGCAAGTGACGTCACCAACCTCATTCCGCTTCTAAAGGAAAACGGTAAGGCGTTTGATGAACTTGGTGCCAAAGCTTCCATTATCTCTGACGCTGACATTGCCAAGCTTCAGGAATACACTCGCGCTCAACAGGAACTTCAAGCAGCAGGTCAGGAGATTGTCCTCGCTGCCGTTGATTCCGGCATCCTAGATGGCTTTGTAACTCTGACCCAATACATGGCGGAATTGGTTCGCCAGATGGCTGGCGTCACACCAGCAGCCACGGAGATGGGCGAATCCGTTTCCAAGGCCCTGAACCTGATCACACAGGCCGCAACAGTGGCAGGCACCGTCATTGCCAGTCGCTATGCGATTGCCCTTGGCACCACGGCGGTCGCCGCTGCTAATTCCTTCCTAATCGCCAACCGCGCAGCCATTGCAGGCATGGTGGCCTACGCCACAGTCTCTCCGGTCCTAGGGACGGCAACCATTGCGCTCACGGGCCTGCGAGCCGCCGCTATGGGCGTTCTGGCGATGTTTGGTGGTCCCTGGGGTGTGGCAATCGCCGCTGCCGCTGCTGGGGCTTATTTCCTTTATCAGCGCATCCAACAGAATACGAATGGTCAGCGTGAACTGGCAGACGCGGCGGCCCGTGTTGCGCCTATCAAGGACAAGGTCCGAGAGGCCAGCGAGCGCCTTGCAAGTTCAATGGGCAAGACCCGTGCTGAGGCTCTGGCGAGTGCAAAGGCGATCCGACAGGAAACAGTCCAGCTAATCAAGAACACGCAGGAAAAGCTTCGCAACGCGCAGGCTCGACTGGTCCAGCTGAAGACTGACAGAACCGAGAATATGTTCTCAAACTCGCGCAGCACCCGTGGCGCTGGTGGCGGTATCGATCCAGTTCTTACAGGCCGAGGCCGCGACGACCGAATTGTCCAAGGTGAGGAAAACCGAATTGCTGGCATCAAGAAGGAGATCAGTGATCTAGAAGCCGCAAGGGCGAAAATCGACGCTGACATCAAGGCTGCATCTACCCCGCTTGTTTCATCGGTCACACCTGTATCCGCCGGGAGCGTTGGCGGTGGTGGAGGCCCCAGCAAGGCCGAAGCGGAACGCGATCAGGCTCGCCAGCTTCTCACAGACCTAGCTTTCCAGGGTGAGCAGCTAAAGCGCAATGCGCTAAGTCAGGAAATCTTCAATAACCTGCGCGCTGCTGGCCTCACTACCGAAGCCCAAATGAACAGCGAAATGGGCAAGGCGATTGAAGCCCAAACAAGGGCTAATGACGTTGCACGCCAGAGGGCAGACCTTGATGAAATGGCAGCTGACGCCCTCAAGGATTATGCCCAAAAGCGCGAGGAACTAGGCAAGACCGACGAGGAGTTGGCCCTCCTTGCAGTGGACAGAATGTTTGAGAACGACCTCTTCGAGGAAGGTAACATTCTGGTTGATGGCCGTATCGCCAAACTCAAGGAACAGATTCGCCTATACTTTGCAGAAAAGAAGGCAATCGAGGAAAGCGCAGCCGCCTACGCAAAGTTTGCAGAATTGCTGACCAAGTCCTCGCAGGAATACCAACAGCAGCAAGAGGAACAAAGGCGTGCCCGTATGCAGATCGGCCGCGATTTGGCCGACATTGGCATCAGGGCATTTGATGGACTGATCAAGGGCTCAATGAGCTTTGGCGATGCGTTCCGTGGCATCATTTCCGATCTTGGTCAGATGATGTTGGAAACCCTCGTCTACGCTCCCCTTCGCGAACTTGCGGCGCAGCTGGCTTCGCAAGCAACCAAGGGCTTGCTTGGTAGCCTGTTCAAGACGGCTGCTGGTGCGGCAGCTGGAGCAACTACCACTGCTCCCGCAATCAACGTGGCGCCTGTGGGCAAGGCATTGGGTGGTTCGGTTGAAGGCGGTCGCCCCTACTATGTGGGTGAGCGCGGCGCGGAAATGTTCGTGCCCGATCGCTCTGGCATGATCGTCCCCAACCGCAAGATGGGTGGCAACTCCACCACAGTGAGCCCCACCTACAACATCATGTTGAACGGCAACCCAGAGGCCAACCAGCAGACGCTTGCCCAGATCAAGAGGGCACAAGCTGAGCAGAACGCATATATCAGGCAACAGAACCAAAAGAAAGGCTGGAACTAATGGCAGTCATCCCCAACAGAGGAGCAATGGTCCAACCTATTAACTGGTCAGGTAGCACGGATAAAACCACGATGAAGGTTGCTGGGTATGAACTCAGTGGCACCATTGGTTGGCGTCCCTTTACTGAGACAGCTACCTTTACCTGGATACTCACACGGGTTGAAGCCAACACCATGTTGGAGGAGTTCGCCGGTAGCAACTTCAACGCGGTATATGATTATCCGTGTTTGGTGCGCGGTGACATTAGGGTCCGCCTTAGTGGTGATTACAGCCTTGAAGAAACCAACGAGTTTGAGAAGGTTAGGGTAACGGCTGGGGTGAGGAGAGTTTAATGCCCAATCTCAACACACTCTCCTTTGAGCGCCTAATCGACTTTGTGGCGATTGACTTGACGCCTTGGAACCTAGACATCCAACGCTTTACCAATACAACCACCTATGGAGCCGGACTTCCAGAGTTGAGCCACATTGATTGGCAGGGCCACACTTGGCTTGCCATTCCCTTTGAGACTGGTGGTATCCAGCGCGGAGGTGAGAACCTCACCACGGCTGCACTGCAAGTAGCAGACTTCACGGGCGAACTTTATCAGACACTGCGCGAGTTGAATGGTGCCCCTGGAGCAGTGGTGAAAATCCATAGTGCCTTTGGTGCTGACATCGAGGCTGGTATTACCAACGGAGCCTTCAGGACAGTGGAATACGTCCTGAACCGAGTAAGCCGCCAAACGATGATGCTGGAACTTGAACTCGCCACCCACATGGACTTTGCCAACATCAAGGTGCCAGGGTTCAAGATGACCCGCGAGGATTACCCAGGACTTGGAAGCGCGCTTCTCCGAGGGTGACGGTCATCATAAGTAGTTGATGACAACACCAATCGTTCCTCAACTTCCCATCGAAATGTGGGCAGAAATGAAGCCCCTCTTTGCCGAAGCCTTCCCCAAGGAAGTCGTGGTAGCGATCCACGGCGACAAGTGGCGGCAGCTTACCAACATCAGCCAGCGCCCAGCATATTGCTTCGAACTGCATCCCAGTGACGTTGTGGCCCTCTACGACAATCCACCCGACTTGCTCCTCCATAGCCACCCTTCGCCGCCCGCAAGCGCAGAGCCCAGCGACACGGATACGGAGCAGCAGATAAAGACGGGTTGGAACTGGGGTATCGTGGCCGTTACAGGGGCCGCTGAGGGTCAAGTCTACAACGTGGCTTATCCTGAGTGTTGGGGCGATGGCTTGCCCATACAGCCCCTTCTAGGGCGCTCCTACTTGTGGGGAATCCGCGACTGCTGGACCCTAAGCAGGGACTGGTATCGACTGAACGGTTACGAGATCGCCAACACACCACGCGCCCGTAACCCGCTGGAATATCCTCCAGGCACACCACAGCACAATCAATTCCTCTACTGGCCTGAAAAGCTAGGGATGAAGCCAGTTGCCCGCCATGACCGGAAGCCAGGTGACTTTGCCATATTCCAGTTCAAGAGCGCCAACCTCCACAACCACTGCGGTATATACCTTGGTGCAGGCAAGTATCTACACCAGCTTGAAGATGCCTTGAGTTGTGAATGGATTCCCCATGACGAAGAACTCGTCATTGAACGCTGGAACGTCCTCTTCTTCCGACTGCCAAAACCATAATCCAGCTAAGTAATGGGTTAGTTGGATAGAGGTATAAAATGCAGATTTGGATTAGAACCTATGGGCCCGTCAAAGACGCGATGCCCAGGGGCAAAAAAGGTAAGGTTGCTGTTTACGCAACTACCTTGAGAGAGGCTCTAAGTTACCTCCAGCAGCACCCTGAATTTCAGGCATACCACCAAGAACACAATGTAGAGATTTGGATTGGCAAAACGCTCAAGTCGGCTCGCAATCTGCGACCTGAGGAGTTGGCCGATCCGCGTTGGAACTTGCCACCAGGCACCACTCTCCACATCACACCTCACCTGACTGGCCACGCAATTTCCACTGCGGCACTGCTGGCAGCAGCCAAGTCGGTAGCCATCAGTATGGCAGTCTCGATTGCAGTGACGCTTGCAATGAGCTTCCTCTTTCCGCCTCCAACAGCGGACACAACAAAGGAGCGCAAGAGCGTTCTGTATGAGGGTGGTCTAAACACACAAAAGGAGGGCGCAGTCCTCTCCTATGTGGCTGGTTTGGACGTGCTGTGCGGTTCCAACATCATTGAAGGTGACGTTGAATATACCAGAGGCGGTCAGGGTCGCGTCATTGATGGGTTTGAGGAAAGTGGACCACTCAAGGATGCACTGTCCAACTCCTTGAGGATTCCAACCCAAGGTGTCATTGGACCGGGTGGTGACGTTACCCCCAGCGGGGTTTACAGCCCAGGGTTCAACGATCTTTTTGAAGCCAACCGTATCGCCGCCGATAAAGGTGGTGGTAAGACGATCCGCAACAGCATCTTCACTGATGCCTACCTCCGCATCCTAGCAGCTTATGGCGACGGTCCTGTTGGTGGTATTGTTGGCAACTCCAAACAGGAAAAAGAACGCAACATCTATGTCAACCAGCTACCACTGCGCGACCTAGGAACCAACCAGCTTACCTATCAGGGTGTAGTGTGGGAAGAGCGACTGGGTGAAGTTGGTCAGGCACCAGTTGCCATCACTCCAAAGATTGCCAACAACATCGATGCCAACACAGACCTGCCCCAGCGGACTTCTGGCGGAAGCCAGTTTTATCTGGAGAAGATGGTAAGCAGTAGCGAGGTGTCGAGGGTCAAGCTTCGCATCCGCTTCAACCGCCTCTTGCTTACTGACAAGAAGGGGAACCAAAAGGCCACTGGTGTTAGCGGTGGAGTAGACATCAAGCGCCTAACCGACGCCACTTGGGTTCCCGCTGGTCGCTGGTCCTACACCGGCAAGTCAAGCGAAGGCTTTGTTGTTGAAAGCTTCGTAAATGCGCCTCCTCCAAAAGGTGATGAGCCTTGGATGTTCCGCATCTACAGAACCACTCCTGACAGCACAGACGACAAGCTCTCCAACGATACCTCCTTTAATGGCCACGTGGAATACCAAGACGTTGAGTTCAGGTATGATGGCACGGAGGGTAGCGCCAGTGGCGTTCCAACGGCGCTGCTGGGCTTTGGAATCGACCTAAGCCAGTTTGACCAAGGGGGAAGCCTTCCAGAGTTGGCCTTCCGTGCAGCTGGTCGCAAGGTTCGCGTTCCAAGCAATTATGACCCCGTGACCCGTGTTTACACTGGTGTGTGGGATGGCAGCTGGAAAACGGCTGCAACCCAAAATCCAGTGTGGCATTGGCTGCACCTCGCCACCACCAAGATTGTGGGACTGGGCCTTCAGGACAGCTACTTCAACAAATTCAAGTTCTATGACATCGCACGCCACAATGATGAGATGGTCAACGGGCGTCCGCGTTACACCCTGAACAAGCAGTTCACCGATGAACAGGACGGCTGGCCATTCCTTGTGGAGTTGGCATCAAGCTTCCGCTGCTTCCCCTACTGGAACGGCAATGAGGTAATCCTCATTCAGGACCGCGATCAACCGGCACCTGACCACTACATCAACAACACGATGGTTGATGGTGGCTTCTTCAACTATCAGACCCGCCCTGTCACTGACCGACTGAACGAGGTTCTGGTTGAGTGGGATGACCCCTCGGACTACTTCCGCAAGAAGGTCGAGCGTTACCGCGACCAAGCGAGCATCGACCAAAACAACGCCAATGGCATCGCCAATGGTGGTATCATCAGCGAAACCTATTACAAGGTTGGCTGCACCAACAGGCGCGAAGCTTACGACTTTGGCCGCTTGCTCGTTTACATCAGCCAGAACGAAACTGAGGAAGTCAGTTTCACCACCATGTTGAATGCGGCAGCATATCAGCCAGGCCAGTTGATCGCAGTTGATGACTTCACCCTATCGGGCAAGACAGCGCACGGGCGAGCCATCGGAGTTGATAACAACCGATTGGTCCTAAACCAGCCATTCCTCCAGAAAGCCAATACAGCCTACAACGCCTATCTAGTGATCAACAACCAGTTGGTAATCCGTCCAATTGCTCAGGTGAGCCAGGATATCACTCACCAGTTTGTTGCATGTGATACCACGGGCTACTTTGAAGGCATCCCATGTGGTGTAGTGGAAGCGTCTGGTGTGCAGCCTCGCTGGTATCGCATTACCGACATTCAAGACAGTGGTGCTGGCCTTTACGATGTCAAGGCGCTGTTTTATGCGCCTGGTAAGTTTGCCTGGGTTGAGCAGGACATTCCACCTCCCAATGTTGATTACTCGGATTTGGATTTCCGCCGCGCAATTCCTGCGCCCACTAATGTGGTGATCAGCCACACTTGGGAACAGGACGACCTACAAGGCGCAATCCACCACTTGAATCTCGCATGGGATCAAGACCCTACACCAGGCCTCCAGATTGCAGGCTATTATGTGGAATACAGAGGCCCTGAAGGTATTTGGAAGCCGCTTTACGAGGGCAACCAAACCTATGCCCAGCTGCGCTACGCCGCCCCAGGCGAGTATCTCTTCACCATCAAAAGCTTAAATACCTTTGGTAAGAGCAGTGACGCAGCAATCGCAGCATTCAACCTACAGTATGCGGTAAGTGATGAAACAGTCCTGCCACCCACTTTCAATGGATTCAGGTGATCAATGGCAGCTATCTTTACAGGCCGTGACTTAATTGTAGATTTCGAGGAAAACCCTGCAAGCGGTGCGGACCACCAATACCGAATTGAATACCAATGTGCCAACAGCACCGTTGTCCACTACGTGGCCAACTCAGACTTCCGCGCTGTGGATGCACAAGGCAACCGTCAATATGTTGACACGCTGACCTATGAGGAGAACCGCGCAGCTGGTTTGATCAGGACGCCAACGGTCCGCCTCTTTACCCAGAACGCCAACGGTAAGTGGTCTGCTCCTCTAGTGGTCCAGGCCAACAATCCTCAACCCACTTTGCCCAGCACTCCAACCGTCACCCCTACGGTCAACGGCGTGGTCGTCAACATCACCCGACCTCAGGACAATGACGTAGTGGGCTATCGCATCTGGCGCTCTGCCAGCAGCCCCGTTGCTC
This sequence comes from Erythrobacter sp. R86502, assembly GCF_042466465.1. Classification (NCBI taxonomy): domain Bacteria; kingdom Pseudomonadati; phylum Pseudomonadota; class Alphaproteobacteria; order Sphingomonadales; family Erythrobacteraceae; genus Erythrobacter; species Erythrobacter sp. R86502. The sequence continues at coordinate 1,293,501 of NZ_JAXHCJ010000001.1, forward strand.
GCACTGACGCCAACTTGGTCTTCGATGGCCCTGACACCTCGCCAACGATCCCGCTGCCAAACTTGGGCAACTTCTTCATCGTGGTTGCCCCCTATGACGGCTTCGACATGCAAGGGCTCAACGTCAGCCCTGAAATTCAGGTGTCAGCTGCATCTCCTCAGGCTGGTCCTATAGGACCATCGGGACCTCCAGGCTCTACGGGGCCATCTGGTCCTGCGCTCGTCATCACCAAGAGCCAGCCAGGAAACTTCACTTTCAGTGATGGTGTAGCGAGCCCAGCAAGCCAGACAGTCACGTTCACGGCAGTTCGCCAAAACGTAAGCGGCCCGATCACTTGGACCACTCAGCCAAACGTAGGCGGCGGAACAGGCGATACATTCCAAATTACCTTGGCTCAAATGGGCGTGGCACAAGTGATCCTCGTCACTGCTAGTGCTGGCGGTATCGTCGCTGGCTCTTCGGTGAGCAAGCTAGCCGATCCAGGGGCCGACAAGACCGGCGACAACATTGCCAACGGCATCAAGAACCAATCGCAATGGGCGACATGGCCAGGGCTCACACCTGCGATCCTTGAGCAGAACCTAGCCACCGCGCAGGCCGACGCAGCGCAGTCGAAGATCGACCTTGCGAACGCGGCCAATGACGGCAAGCTCACGGCAGCGGAAAAGATTGGCGTGCGCGAACGCATTGCGAACATCTCCAACGAGTTTCCCATGTGGCGCGACCGCGCGATTGAATTTGGCGTGGATGCCGGAACGCGCGACAATTATACCGCCAGCTACAACGCGATGATCACCTATTTCAACGCGCTCAACATCAGCGGGAACAACACCCAGAACATCGTGCGCGCCGACTTCCAAGCGGCGTTCAACAACTACGCCGACTGGCGGACGCGGGTTATTCAGGCGATCTCGGTGATCGCGTCGCAGCGCGCTACGTGGGCTGGAGTAACTGGTGCTGGTCGCCCTGAGGATAACGCAGACGTTACCAGCGGTAGGACTGCCGCTGCAATCACGGGTCAGGGCCTACTGGCTACGGAAAACTCCATTGGTAATAATCGTGTCGATTTCGGCAGCCTTACACGAGATCGTTTCGCTGCGATTGGAGGTAACGAAGCGGATAACGGTAATTTTGCACTGGGACAAACTGGTTGGCCCACTAATGCAGGTGTTGTTGTAACCGATGCGAACCATGCGTTTATCGGGGACAAGTATTTCTTCTGCAATGTGTCGGGAAACAGTCAGAGTATAAACACTTCGGTTCTTTCGGTTTCTGCGGGAGAAAGGTTTCTAATTTCCGCAGTGGCGAAAGTTATTAACGGGGGAACCGGCGGTGACCTTAAAATTCGGCTTAGATACACAGACGCTTCTGGTGGGGTAACCGGGGCTAGTGAGGTCGTCTTTACGCCCTCCGATACAACCTATGTCCGCAAAGAAAGAATCGGCACTATTCCTGATAGGACCGCTTATTGCCAGATTACAATTTTGGGTAGTAACCTAGCAGGCGGTCGCAGTTTTGCCGTAGGTCATGTCCTCGTCCAGAGGGTTACAGAGGCAGGTCGCTCATTGGTTTCCAGCAATGGCGGTGTGCTCGGCGACGGCGATATTATAACAGTTAATGGAGTTGCGTCGGCCTTCACAGGTCAAGGCTTGCTTGCGACTAGGAACGAAATCCTACCTTCGCTTGGCAATGGAAGCCGCTTCATAGACAACCTGATCCCCGACAATGAATACAAAGACCTGCATTGGTGGGGTGCAGCTAGTCTACCGAACGCCGCCTTATTGAGCATAGACAACACTTGGACCATGCCGCGTGTTCTCCAGTTTACGCCTGACAGAAATTTTGATATTTCTAGTCAGTATTTCACTCTCGAAGTAGGTTCGACCTATCGAATTCGGACTCGCATCTGGAACAATGATACGAACGCAGGTTGGACGGGGGCATTCTGGCCGATGCTGCACATCCCCCAACAGGATTGGTTCAGCCTCAAACATGGCAGGGGTGTAAATCCTGATATCGCCGACGCCAATAACGCAATTGTTGCAAACGGTGATACCTTGGATCAGGAGTTTTACTTTACTCCACAAAACAATAGCGCGCGACAGGTCCAATTCCGCTTCAAGTCAACGGCACGTGGTAGTCACGTAGCACTGCAAATCCATATTACGAAGGTTTCTCGCCTTGGTCGTGACTTTATAAGTGAAGTCACGAATATGCCTTATACGACCGGGGCTATTCAAACCAGCCTCGGGGTTGCAGCCGGTTTCACTGGTCAGGGCGACCTTGCGACGCGCAATGCTGCGACCCTACCCTTCGGTGGGGGCAATGCTGTCGTCAACAGCGACTTCACGCGGGGGACGTTTGGTTGGGTTGTGTCGGCTACAGACCCCGTGACGACCTTGGGTGTCAATCTCTCCGGTCCTTGGTTCGGTCGCCGCAACGTGATGTATATGAACCGCTCGGTCCTTTCACCGGGAGCCAGTGTCGATGCTAACCCCAACGCCCTATGGAATTCGGGGCCACTGGCTAACGCCCCTACGCTGGCTATGCCAATCGCGCCGGGGGATCGTATCTACGCCCGTGCCCTACTAGCGCCACACCGCTCCACAGGTGAGGTGTGGGTGCTGATATTCACACGCCTCGGTCATCTCGTTGAAAGCTATGCGGCGACCGGTGGCAAACCCGGAGGAGCCTTAAATGGCGAAAATTTCGGCGCACCCGTTCAGGTTATCAGTAACGTAAACAACCCTGACGCTGCCTACGCGATCATCATGATCCGAATGAATGGGACGGGCGAAAGCAACCCTTACCTGTTCTTCGCTGAACCCGCTCTCGGAAAGCTGGCACCGGGACAGACTGTGATCCCGCCTTACACCCCCGGACGGACTGATCCGAACGCCGACGTTTCGGCTTTTCCTTCTGGTCCTGCATCGGCTGCATTCAACTACTCATCTACAGGTGTCGCAGAGGCTGGTCAGTTTCCGCGAGGACTTGTCTACCAGTTCAACACCCTGAGTGGTCCGCTCGGTAGTGGGGTTACGTGGAGTTACCGCGTCAACTCAGGCGTAGTGAACGGGATCTCTGCCGGTGGAACTTTCTACGCCATGGGTGGCACTGGAGCAGGAACGCTTACAGTCAACAGCTTGGGCACAAACTCCAATGAAGTGACTGTCCGTGGTGTAATTGCCGGTCAGGTTGTAGAGCAGCGAGTGGTTCTAACCCGAACCTTCGCACCGCCGAACAACTCTGGTGGAGGTGGAGGTGGAGGTGGAGGTGGAGGTAGTGGCTCTCCGGCGACTGCATCACAGAGTTCTGGCTTCGCTGCCTTTAACAGCACATCATTCCAAACAATTTCGAATGAACTACAGGTAACAGCTAGCACAACGACCCAGAAAGCTACAATAAACCTTGAGTTGAATGCAACCAAAAGCATGTCGGTAAGAGTATTGGTTGAGCGATGGAATGGCTCATCTTGGGTTGCTTTTGGAGGTGAGGAGGAAGGCTTCATCGAGGCTGGCAATGAAGGTGGCGGTGGCCCTGACCCTATCTTCAATGACTACTCAGTGCCAGCTTACTTTTCATTCACCAGAACCATCGCGGTAACGGCTGGCAGCAATCAACGTATCAGGGTCAGAGCCCGTCGCTTCGTTGGTACGGCTGCAACAGTCTTCACCACAGGCACCTTGGTCTTGGAGGCATAAAAATGAACATTGAAATTATCTACCAAGGCGAGCGCATCATCCTCCCTGAAGACTTGCTGCCAGGATATGAAGGAGCGGAGATTGTAGGCTCTCACGATGAACTACCAGAGGACAACCTCTTTGGTATGACATCACAGGAGCACCTCGCTTCTGTCCATGCCCAGAAAGCCATTGAGGCAGTCCTAATTCTATCAGGCTATAACCTGACATGCGGCTTGCTCTATGAGGAGGCTCAAGCGTTGGAACTGGACCTCAAGGAGTTGGCTGAACGCGTTCAAGCCAACCGTGCTGCTGAACGGGAATTCGAGACGCAGCGGAGGCTCTACAAGGCGAAAGAAGCACCTTCAGAATAAATACCAGCATGAACAACTTCTCCGGCACAGACGCGCTTCATGCGCTTACCGCGTTTGCTATCCAGCATGGCAACTCCCTCCCCGCTCACCAGCGTGGCTTCCTCGCCAACGAAATGGCGGGCAGCGATTTGCTCCGCAGGATCATCGTCGGAATGGAAGTGCTGTATGCCTCCCGCGACCACGAAAGCTTCCCTGAGGAAGGCGTTGGGCTGCTGGACGGACTGGCTCGCTTCATCAGCCAAAACAACTTCTACGGCCTTGGTAGCTTTGACGGCCGCGCAACCAAGATTGCCCTTGTGGCGCAGCGCATCCTAGCTGACGGTCCTGCGACCGCAGAGGGTGACGTTGAGCCCTCCACCGAATACGCTGCACAGGCACCAGCTGCATAATGCGATTGGTCGGCTATCTCAAAGCTAGGCTCAGGGAAGCTTCAAGCTGGGCGGCAATCGTTGCTGCGATCACCGCTGCGAGCGTCCTAGAGTGGCCTTGGGATATTGCTGCCGCTGCCGCAGGCATCATCGGGGTATTGGTCCCTGAACAAAGCAAGACAAACAAAACCTCAGATGAGGTGACTGCTGATGTCTAATGTAGGGGTGAACCTAGAAATGCGCGATTTGATTATCCGCCTCGACCAAAAGGTCAGCGATGGGTTCGACAACATCAATTCCAAGCAGGACCTTGCTGCCTTGCGTGCTGATGGTCATGAAGATCGAATCCGCCGGCTGGAAGACACCACCAACAACCGCAATCAATACATTCCACGCTTTGAAGCAGTGGAAGCCAAAGTTGCAGTCCATGAGGGTCGCTTCAACCAGCTAGATGGAGCCGGAAAAGGTGCCAACCTCTTTGGCAAGGTAGCAACTGCTGCACTTGGCGCACTTGCTGCCGTGCTGGCGATGCTTGGCCTTCAGGTCAGCACCACGCCCAAGAACCAGGTTCACAACACCACTGTGGTGGAGCAGCCCACAAAGTCCGCTCCCAAGTAAGGCCTCAAAGAGATGGGATCTAGCGCACCATGACAAACGCTAGACCCCACCGCCCCGTGGTATCACAGGGCCACTCTACTTAGCTCTCAATCCACGTTTTCTGACGCTGCTAAGTATGGGGTGACTTGGATTTACGACCCCTCGATTACCCCCACCGACTTTGAGGGCTTTGTCTACCTCATCACCTCCCCCACTGGTCGCCAGTATATCGGCAAGAAGTCGGTCTGGACGCGGAAGGGGCGAGGCAAGAAGCAAACCACCACAGAGAGCAAGTGGCGCGATTATTGGTCCAGCAGCAAAGACCTCCAAGCAGATGTCAAAGCACTGGGCAAGGAAGGCTGGACGAGAACGATCCTGACTTGGTGCAGGGACAAGGCAAGCCTCACCTATTGCGAACAGCGTGAGCAGTTCGCCCACAACGTCCTAGGGGCCACTCTGCCCGATGGATCACCCGCATTTTACAACCGCAATATCGCAGGCCGCTTTTATCGCGCTCCTGACGCTGTTTGACCCCGTTTTTCCGCCTTACCGATAATTAGGGCAAAGGGAGAAACAAACATGAAACTCAAAGCCACACGTATTCCAGCAGCCGAGAAACTCCAGATGTTGAAGGCCGACAAGCCTGCGTTCCTAGCCGGTGACAACACTGCACTAGCCCTGAGCATCGATCGCACCATTGAACTGCTAGAGCGTAGTCAGGCCATCATGATATCACGCAAACATGACTGACGGCTCAAGGGGCACTGAGAATTGTAAAATCGCTTTTTGACCAAGGACCAGCTGGATAGACTTCATGTGCCAACTCCCGTCCTTACGGCATGGCCTAAAGCGGTGGACTAGAGGAAACTCACGCCCCTTTTTCCATGTCTTCTCCACAGGGTTGTCCCCTTGCGGGCGCAGCCCTGTTCCTCCTATGTTCTACAAATGGGACATCACCGGCTCACCACCCTCACGGACGTTGCCCGTTATGGCTACTGGGTAAAGCTGCAATGCGCTTGTGGGCACAAGGCCCGCTTAGACCCCCAGAAATTGCTCTCTCGCGCCATCGAGAAGAGGTGCAGCACCAGACTAGCCGACCTGCACAAGGTGGCGAAATGCGGGCTCTGTGGGGGCAAGCAGTTCAGCGTTGAGCACTGCCTCGCACCTGAGGCGTGGAGTGGCTAGGCTGTAAAGCTGGAGTCTTTGTGCGGCGCCCTTCCGCCGCCTTCCACATTGGATTATAGATGTTTTTATGAGTGATGTGATCCAACCGCGCCGTTACTACGCTGCCCGTAAGTATGGCCCTTCGACTAAGGGGCTGTCGCTCGATGATCTTCGAGTGCTATTAAAGAGCGCCTTCGAGCACTATGACGACAGCGGATACTTCGTTGAGGCGTTCGGCTCTTATTGCGTGGATAAAGGCCGTCAACCTGGATATGCGGGAAGCGATCCAGAAGCCTATTGTCGGCTGGTTTTAGAGCGAGGAAAGCTTTGGCCCATAGACGAGTGCTTCAATGATTATGATGAGGACGATGTCTTCACGATGATCGAATTTCTTTTCGATCATGCCAGTAAGCCTCTCTCCAAACAATATCACGACTGGAACAACTGCGGCTACCATTTCTCGGACTTTGATAAGCCAGCAGGCCAAGCCGAATTTCGGACGCGCATGAACCTTCCACTTCTTCGATATGGCGATGGTTGGGAGTTGTCTGAAAAGGGTGAGATACTCAGCCTGCCACCAGAAGGCATGAGCAACCTCCTGTCCGCCGATCTTCCAACGCGCGACCCAACCACGCGAGATAAGGTGGCATTGGCCACGATGAAGTTTAGGCGGCACGGGAGTAGTTTATCCGACCGACAAGCTGCGGTTCGAGATTTGGCGGATGTTTTGGAGTGGCTGCGCCCACAGCTGAAGACAGCATTGTTGAAAGAAGATGAAGGCGACCTGTTCAATATCGCAAACAATTTTGGGATCAGACACCTAAACCCAAAACAGAAATTGAAATATGATCCGGCTGTCTGGTTGAGTTGGATTTTCTACCACTACTTGAACACAATCAATGCGGTCTTGCACATGATAAAGCGCCAGGAGCGATGAGACATTTCTTTGCTATTTCTCGTTTTTAGTGGACAAAAATCCCTAAAAACAGTAGGATGGTCTCCACGACATAGTAGTCAAGGAGGCCCATGATGGCAAAGCGCAGTGATCGGAAAAAGAACTCCCGCAAGCGGAAAAATGCCCACCACACACGGACCCAGTTGACGGGAAGAGGCAAGAGCATTCTTCTGTCTTTACCGGAGGTGTTGCTCTTGCCTCTTCCCGTCAACTGGGTGCAAGAACTGCGCTTCGCTCCGATTGTCCGAATTTAGCCCGACCTCGTCAAGAGGTGGAGCCGACTTCTCCCCATCCGTAACAAGCTTTTGGTTCGCCAGTTAAGTCTTCGCCTGACCTGCAAGTAAGACTTTGATGCGCTTAGGGACGTTTTCTAACCCTAAATGATCCGCAGCCTTGAACACTGCTAATCTCGCCCAAGGATTTGCCTCGTCACTGGAGGGGCCCTCAAGCTGCTGGATGGCATCATTTAAGACCACCTCTATCATTGTGGCGCGCAGTGCATCTCGTGATGCTGCCCTAACGAGTGCAGGCTGATAGTAGAGCCTAAGCCCATCAGTGGTGAGGATCCGCGTCTGAGCAGGAGCAGCGACCAATTCCAAACGGGTGGCCAAATTGCCGATGAATGGTTCCTCGAACAGCAGTGCCACGCGTTGAGCGACGAGGGCCTGCACCACAGGATCATTCATGTTAGGCACGTTCGCATCCTCCGTCCCGCGTTGCCCTAATTCGTATTATTACGAATTGGGAACGAAAGCCCAGATGTGAGAATGGGCTGTCATCGCGAAGCCTACAAGTTGTGCCCGTGGCTTTATCAAGTCATGCAAATTACCGGTTTTCTTCGATGGGGTCAGCGATGAGCGCTAATCGGTAAATTGCCATCGCCGCAGCTACGATGAGCGTCACTGAATACACCATCAGTAAAAACCCAAAGAATGACCCCAGCGTTCGCATCAGCGAAAATGCACACCAAACTAATTCGGCTTGGGGTCGGAGCCATGTCGCCACGTCGAAAAACAAATTTCCGCTGAAGAGAAAGGCCCAAACGAGACCGACAACCTGCACAAAAATGTAATGGAAGAAGGTAGCGTTTACCTGCTCCAGCAGTGAAATAGCCTCATCGTTTTTGATTGCTCGCATTGCCCCTTTAACTCGAGCAGTGATCAGGCTGAAGAGGAGCGCGTAGGTGCCCAGACTGAACCCAAGCAGGCTGGGAAGCAGAGAATAGGCTGCTTCTGTCCACTCGGGTGCAAGCCATTGTCGATAGCTTACCGCCGTGATCAAAACTGCTGCGACGAATAGCGGCGAGCCCAGAACTGACTTCCAGCCGCCGTAAGATCGAAAATAACCTTTGATGTGCCGCCAGAACGGTTTGAACTGGTTTTGTGCGTTTACTGCCATAGGTTCGCAGCCCAACCCGGAAGAAGTCTGCGAAATGCGCTAAGTTCGCCCATCTCGTCAGGATCATACTTGTCGTGGAACTCAGCGGGCATTCGTTCGGTCGATTTTCTCACAGCGCCTTTATCGTCGCGTCCGCGAACATACACGTCGCCGTTTTCCAACGCGACTTCGCAGACCTCACGGATCTCGGCGGTGGGATTGATCGATTGGCCAGGTTCAGCCTCGAAACCAATGGTCATCCTCTGACTATTAGCTTGGGCAAGCGCAGCCTCGATTTGACCTTCAAAGTCGTCCGCGAAGATGTCTGGATTCGGTTTGTAGATCGTGATCTGAATCTCTTTGATGACCGGGAGTGCGAATAGCTCTTCCAATCCTTGCCGGCTTTGAACCACCGTAACGTGTATGTTGCCGTATGCCTTTTTGATAGCATCTGCATCCGCAAGAGTGTCGAAGAGGGTCTGCGCCTGCTTTGCTGAAAGGCTTTTCCCTTCCGAGTAAGTCTGCACATACAGTCGATGGGTGTTGATATTGAATTCGAAATAAAAGCTCGCGGCGTTGGGATGCAGGTGGGCGGGAATTTGCACTTTTGCAACTTGAGCTGCGGTAGCATCCTGCATTCCAGAAGCGTCAAACCATCTTCCGTCAAATTCGACTTTGACGAAAGTCGTTATGACACCCGAAATGTATCCGCCTTCGGTGGCTTTTGTATGGACCAGCGAAATCATCCCGAAGCGGTCGCCGTGCAGCTTCACAGCTCGCTTCTGGTTGAAAAGGTCCTGCATCAGCGCAGCATATAGTTTCGGGTTATGCGGATGCGTTCGCAGATTTAGAACGGCGCTTGAAATTTTGATTTTGCGAGCCACGGGTCCCCCATTTGGTAATGGCGAAAGCGCTTATCACTTTGACATAATTTCTGGAAACTCAAATTGTTATTTGATCACGGCATTCAGAAACGCAGCGCCTCACCTGAATGAGCGACGGAGGGCTATAGCCAGGCTACGGAGTTATAAAGCGTGGCGAAATCGCTTATTAGTGGATTGATTGCATCATTGTCGTGCAACTGTAGTTGACAGTATCAACTGGTTGCATCCCAAAGCCCGCGCATCAAGCGGCGAGCCGGGGATGGCCATAACCTCTCGCCCCGCTTCGGCGGCCAGCCGTGCCGTGATGAGGCTGCCCGATTGCGGTGCAGCTTCGACCACCAGCGTGCCCAATGCCAAGCCAGCGATAATCCGGTTGCGTGACGGGAAATGCCGTCCACGCGGTTCGGTGCCGGGGGGCTGTTCGGCAATCAGCAAGCCTTCATTGGCGATGCGTTCCTGAAGTGCGGCGTGCTGCGGCGGATAGGCAATGTCGATCCCGCTTGCGATCACGCCGATGGTGGCGTTGCCAGAATAGCCAAGCGCCCCTTCATGCGCTGCGCCGTCGATCCCGCGCGCCAGGCCCGACACGACGATGAAGCCTGCTTCGGCCAACGCTGTTGCAAAATCCCGCGCCAGCTTGACGGCAGCGCCGCTGGCATTGCGCGCGCCAACCAGTGCGACACAGGGGGCAGACGCGATCTGCACATTGCCCCGGCACGTCATGATCGGCGGCGCGCTGTCCAGTTCTGCGAGCAACGCAGGATAGTCGGGCTGATCGTGAAACAGATAACGCCCGCCCGCCTTGCGCAATGCGAACACTTCGCGCTCGATCAAGTCGGCGTTGGCAGGACGGTACGGCCCCCGCCCCCTGCTGGCGAGATCGGGCAGCGCCTCCAGCGCCGCTGCTGCAGTGCCGAAGCGCGCCAGTAATTGCCTGTAGCTGACCGGCCCGATGTTGGGCGAGCGTAGCAAGCGGATGCGCGCAAACGCTTCCTGTTGCGAGAGCACCGGCTGCGACCCCTGCGGCTCCATCAGATCCGTCCCCGCGTCACGGCTTTTTCGCAGAGCCAATCCGCGGCTCCTCCCCGCGCATTAATCGGCCAATATTGGCGCGGTGCTGGATCAGAACGATGGCGGCAATCGCGATCAGCGCGGGGATGACCTGGGAATACCCCAAAGCCCACGCCACCAATGGCGCTGCGATCACTGTCACCATCGACGACACCGAGGATATCCGGGAAACGAACAGCGTGATCGCCCAGATCGCGGCGCAGGCGAGCATGGCTGGCCATGCCAGCGCGGCAAGCGCGCCCGCGGCGCTCGCAAATCCCTTCCCGCCCTTGAAGGCGAGCCATGGGGTAAAGCAATGCCCTGCCACCGCCGCAACCCCTGCAACGCCTCCGGTTCCGGGCCACAACGCTTCGGCCACCAACACCGGCACCGCAGCCTTTGCCGCATCGAGCAATACGGTCGCCGCCGCCAGCCCCTTGTTCCCGGTGCGCAGCACATTGGTTGCCCCAATGCTGCCGCTGCCGATCTGGCGGACATCGCCCAACCCGGCTGCGCGGGTCAGGATGAGGCCGAAGGGGATCGAACCAAGCGCAAAGCCTACAAGCGCGGCGAAAAAGAAATCCATCAAACCCTGTCCCGCTCATGCTGAGCTTGTCGAAGCACTGCACTTCTTCTAGCTGAGCTACCTCTAAGGAAAAACGGCCCTTCGACAAGATCGGGGCGCGCGGGGTTTTGAGAAACTTGGACGAATCCTCCCCCATTCTGCTGTTCGATTCCGGCGTCGGCGGCCTGACGGTTTATGATGCGCTGCGCCAAACGCTGCCGCAGGCGCCGGTGATCTATGTCGCCGATCTGGCGGGCCTGCCCTATGGAACCAAATCAGAAGCCCAGATTGCGGCACGAGTGTCAGGCCTGCTGGGCCGCCTTGCCGAACGGTTTCAACCGCGCCTTGCCTGTATCGCCTGCAATACCGCCAGCACGATTGCGCTGGGCATGGTGCGTGATGTGCTCGAAATCCCGGTGGTGGGCACCGTCCCTGCGATCAAACCCGCCGCCGCATTGACACAGACTGGCACCATCGGGCTGGTCGGCACGCAAGCGACCATCCGGCAGGCCTATGTCGACAATCTCGAAGCGGCCTTTGCTGGCGGGAAGCGATTGCTGCGCGTGGCCGCACCCGAACTGGTCGCCGCAGCCGAAGCCAAGCTGCGCGGCAAGCCGGTCGATCCGGCGCTGATCGCCGACGTCCATGCCCGGCTGATCGCGATGCCAGGCGGCGATGCGATCGATACGCTGGTGCTGGCCTGCACGCATTTTCCGCTGCTCGCCGATGAACTGGCGCAGGCATTCGGGCCGGAGGTGCAACAGGTGGACGGCGCGAAAGGCATTGCGCGGCGCATTGCCAATCTGCTGGACGGGCAGGCGTTTGAAGCGCCCTTGCCCAACCGGTTCATTGTTACCGGGCCGGTGTCGGACGCAGATGGGCTGGCTGACGCGCTCACCCGGCGCGGATTTTCGGCGGCAGAGGCGTTTTAGCTTCCGCGCCGGGGTTTGCGAAACGCTCGCAAAGATCGCGGTGGCAAAATTGGCACCCGCGCCCTAAATATTCGCACGAAACTAACCGCCCTTTGGCTCGTTATGGCGGGATTGAACACGGCCCCGAACCCCGCGCCCACCTTGCCAAGGTGGCCGCGTGAGCAGCGAGACGCGAGTGAACTACGACCAGATCTTCGATTCCGCGATCGACCGTTTGCACGAGGAAGGCCGCTACCGTGTCTTCATCGATATTCTGCGGAACAAGGGCGCCTATCCCAATGCGCGCTGCTTTCACGGGCACAATGGACCCAAGCCGATCACCGTATGGTGTTCGAACGATTACCTGTGCATGGGCCAGCACGACAAGGTGATCGGTGCGATGGAAGAAGCGTTGCACGATGTCGGCGCAGGATCGGGCGGCACCCGCAACATCGGCGGCAACACCCATCTTCATGTCCAGCTGGAAAACGAACTGGCCGATCTGCACGGCAAGGAATCGGCGCTGCTGTTCACCAGTGGCTATGTCTCGAACGACGCGACGCTTTCGACGATCGCCCGCTTGTTGCCGGGATGCGTGATCTTTTCCGACGAATTGAACCATGCCAGCATGATCGCCGGCATCCGCAATTCCGGCTGCGACAAGCGCGTGTTCCGCCACAATGATGTCGCGCATCTGGAAGAACTTCTGGCCGCGACGGACAGCGACGTTCCCAAGCTGATCGCGTTTGAAAGCGTCTATTCGATGGAAGGCGATGTCGCACCGATCCATGCGATCTGCGATCTTGCCGAAAAATACAATGCACTGACTTATATCGACGAAGTGCACGCGGTGGGCATGTACGGCGCCCGCGGCGGCGGTATTTCGGAACGTGACAATGCCGCGCACCGGATCGACATTATCGAAGGCACGCTGGGCAAGGCGTTCGGTGTCATGGGCGGCTATATCGCGGCCAGCACGCGGGTGGTGGACTGCATCCGCAGCTACGCACCGGGTTTCATCTTCACCACGTCATTATCGCCGGTGCTGGTGGCAGGCGTGCTGGCATCGGTGCGCCACCTCAAGGAAAGCAGTGTCGAACGCAACGCCCAGCAACGCGCCGCGGCCATGCTGAAACTGAAATTCGCCGAAGCGGGTCTGCCTGTCATGGACAGCGTCACGCATATCGTGCCGCTGATGGTGGGCGATCCCGTACGCGCCAAGAAGATCAGCGATATCCTGCTGGCCGAATACGGCGTGTATGTGCAGCCGATCAATTTCCCGACCGTTCCCCGCGGGACCGAACGCCTCCGCTTCACGCCGGGGCCGCATCACACCGACGCGATGATGGACGAACTCACATCGGCGCTGGTGGAAATCTGGGACCGGCTGGAGATGCAACTGGCCGAGGCCGCCTGACCCACCCCGCGGCGGCCTAACGGCCTTTGCGACACGCGCCCCCTGCGCTACGCCTCTTGCGAACAGGATTCGGGAGAGAACATCATGGGCGGCACGCCTGACCAAACTTACGCCGAGGTCGTCCTCGGCCGGCGGAGCATTCGCGGCTATCTCGACAGGCCGGTGCCGCGTGCGCTGATCGAAGACATCCTGACGCTGGCAATGCGATCGCCCACGTCGATGAACACGCAGCCTTGGCACTTCCATGTCATCACCGGCGAACCGCTCGACAAGATCCGCAAGGGCAACACCGACAACATTCTGGCAGGCGAACCCGACAGCCGCGAATTTCGCCGGGGCGAAGCCTTCGCAGGCGTCCATCGTGATCGGCAGGTCGAAGTCGCCAAGCAGTTGTTCGGCGCAATGGGCATCGCCCGTGACGACAAGGACGCGCGCCAGGACTGGGTCTTGCGCGGGTTCCGGCAATTCGACGCGCCGGTTTGCGTGATCGTGACGTATGATCGTGAACTCTCGGGAAGCGACGACACCGCTTTCGATTGCGGCGCGGCCACCACCGCGCTGGTCAATGCTGCGTGGAGCAAGGGGCTTGGCTGCGTCATCAATTCGCAGGGCATCATGCAGTCGCCCGTGGTGCGCGAGCATGCGGGCATTCCTGACGATCAGGTAATTCTGAAAGCCGTCGCGATGGGCTGGCCCGACCCTGATTTTCCCGCCAATGCGGTTGTCAGCTTGCGCCGTCCCATTGAAGATGCCGCACGCTTCATCGGTTTCGATTAGTTCCCGCCGCTTAAGATGAGCAGAGAGATGAAAAACGACGACAACACACCCGAAGGCCCGCTTGCCGGGCCGCGGGACGTGATGATCGCTGCGCTGATTGTCGGGCTTGGCGTGGCGATTTTTGCCACCGCCTATGCTGGCGGGCGTGATATCGGATCAGTGCTGTTCTGATCGAAGCCTGCACATCCGGCGAGTAGGAGGCGCGTCAAAACCTCTTCGCGGCCGTCCCGCAGGTTAGGCGGGACGGCGCGCAGGGTCAGCGCAGGCTGACGACGTTATCGGTGGCTTCACGCTTGCGGGTGCCGTTGAACAGGCTCATCATCGGCTCGTCTGCCACGGTCACGACCTGCGCGTTTCCATAGCCGTTGAAACCGGTCTTCATTGCCGCGCCATACGCGCCAAGCATCCCGATTTCGATATAGTCGCCGGCCTGAATATCTGCAGGAAGCCGGAACGGCCCCTTCATGAAATCGGCATCGTCACAGGTCGGCCCGTAGAAGGCGAAATCTTCGTCTTCCTCGATCAGATCGTCTTCCAGCGCCTTCACAGGGAACCGCCATGCCACGTGCGCCGCATCGTAGAGCGCGCCGTAGGCACCATCGTTGATGTAAAGCTCTTCCCCGCGGCGCTTGTTCACCTGCACGATCATCGAGGAATACTCAGCCGACAGCGCGCGGCCGGGTTCGCACCACAGCTCGGCATTGTAGGCAATCGGCAGCGCTTCGAAGTGCTTGGCGATGATGGCGAAGTAATCTTCCATCGGCGGCGGTTCGAGGCCGGGGTACGCGCTGGGGAAGCCCCCGCCCACGTCGATCATGTCGATCACAACCGACGCTTCGGCAATCGCTGCCCGGGTGCGGTCAAGCGCCTGAACGAATGCGAACGGCGTCATCGCCTGGCTGCCGACGTGGAAGCACACGCCCAGCCAGTCACAATGCTGGCGGGCTTCCTGAAGCAGCGCAGGCGCTTCGATCAGATCGCAGCCGAACTTCGATGCGAGGCTGAGCTCGGAATACTCGCTCGACACGCGCAGGCGGACACACAGGCGCAGATCTCGTGGCGCTGCGCCAGTTTCGGGATCGCGGCAGGCGTCGACGATCTTCTCCAGTTCCTCGACGGTGTCGAGGCTGAAAGTACGCACGCCGTGATCGAAATAGGCTTCGCGGATCGCCGCCGGGGTTTTCACCGGATGCATGAAGCACAGCACCGCGTTCGGCAGAATACCGCGCACCAGCCGCACTTCGGTGATCGAAGCGACATCAAAATGGGTGACACCGCCATCCCACAGCACCGAAATCAGATCGGGCGCAGGATTGGCCTTCACCGCATACAACACCTTGCCCGGGAACTTCTCGACGAAGTAACGGGCCGCGCGGCGCGCAGCGTGCGGGCGATTGAGAATAACGGGTTCGTCCGGACGAAGGTCGCGAACTACAGCCTGTGCGTTAGGAAAGATGTGCAACTCAAGGGACCCCCGAAACGGTTTGGTAAAACCATAAAACGACAAGCTGCCTTGCGGTTAGGAAGTCCCCTTGGGGCAGCGGGAAGCGGGCAAATAGGGCTTGGGTGTCGAAATGCAAACGAAAAATGGGTGTCGGCGGGGTGAAGTGTGACTTTTCGAAGACACACCTCATAAAGCGACAGAATTGTGACGCAAATTCCCCTTTTTCGCGGCTTTTCACAGCGTTTAAAACCTGTGTCCCACCCCCCCCATCTTTCGCCCGCGCGCTCTTGCGCCAGTCTGACTGGGTGGGATTCGGCCAGCGCGAATCCTTGCACGCCGACCGACAGCACCAGGGGAAGGATCCTATCGCCCGGCTGCTGCGCTCCCGCGCCCTATTGCTCTCCGCAGGCGCATTTCATCAAGGCTGCTGGCTAGCTCAGACGGTCCCGGAAGTCGGCGTAATCGAACCGCTTGACGCATTCGAGCGCATCGGTTTCGCTATCCCACATCCATATGCTCGGCAACGGAACCCCGTTAAAGGTCGTGGTCTTGACCATCGAATAGTGCGCCTGGTCGAGGAAGGCGAACCGCGCGCCCGGTTCGGCGGGCACGGGCAGGATGTAATCGCCAATCACGTCGCCTGCGAGGCAGGACGGGCCGCCCAGCCGGATGGGGATCATGTCGGGATCGGCGATCTCACCCAGCATCGCGGGGCGATAGGGCGCTTCGAGCACATCGGGCATGTGACACGTGGCGCTGATATCGGTGATGCCGACGGGAACTTCGTTGAACATGGTGTCGAGCAGCGTGCCGACCAGAATGCCTGCATCCAGCGCCACGGCTTCGCCCGGTTCCAGGATGATCTGGCAGCCGGTATCGGCGGCGGCGTCCTTCAGGAATTCGACCAGTTCCTCGCGCTGGTAATCAGCGCGGGTGATGTGGTGGCCGCCGCCCATGTTGATCCATTTGAGCTGCCCGAAGAATGGTTCGATCACGTCGAACACCCGGTCCCATGTGGCCTTGAGCGGTTCGAAATCCTGTTCGCACAGATTGTGGAAGTGGATGCCTTCCACCCCTTCCATGTGTTCTTCGGTCAACTGGTCGAGCGGAAAGCCGAGGCGCGATCCGGGCGCGCTGGGGTCGTACTTGGCGACTTCGCCGGTCGCCACCTGCGGGTTGATGCGCAGGCCGACGCTGACGTTCGCGCCGTTGGCCGCCGCGTGTTCGAGGATCAGGCGCGCACGTTCATGCTGGAACGGGGAATTGAAGATCACATGGTCGGAAAGGCGGCAGATTTCCTCCAGCTCTTCAGGCTTGAACGCGGCGGAATAGGTCGCGATCTCACCGTCGTAGAATTCGCTGGCGAGCCGCGCTTCCCACAGGCCCGAGGTCGACACCCCGTCAAGATATTCACCCAGGATCGGCGCGGCCGACCACATCGAGAACGCCTTCAGCGCCGCAAACACCTTGATATCCGCGCCGTCGGCGGCCGCCGCATCGCGCACGTCCGCAAGCACACGGCAATTTGCGCGCAGCTTCGCGGCATCGACCACGAAGGCGGGGCTGTCGACACGCGACAAGTCGAAATGGGCGAAAGCGCCCGGATCGCCGGCTTTGGTTTGCATCAGAAGGAAACCGGCCCTTCCATTTCCTCGACCGTCCACGGCAACCCGTGCTGGTTGAGCATCTCCATGAAGGGATCGGGATCGAGCTGTTCGATGTTGAACACGCCCTCGCCCTGCCAATCACCGCGCACCATCATCGCCGCGCCGATCATCGCAGGCACGCCCGTCGTGTAGCTGACCGCCTGATTGCCGGTTTCCTCATACGCTGCCTCGTGGCTGCAGATGTTCTTGATGTAGAACGTCTTTTCGCCGCTGCCATCGAGCGCTTCGCCGGTCGCGATGACGCCGATATTAGTGTTGCCCTTGGTGGTTTCGCCCAGCGATTCCGGCTTGGGCAGCACGGCGGCGAGGAACTGCAGCGGGATGATGTCCTTGCCCTGGTACTTCACCGGCTCGATGCTGGTCATCCCGACATTCTGCAGCACGGTGAGGTGGGTGATGTACTGATCGCCAAAGGTCATCCAGAAGCGCGCACGGTCCAGTTCGGGGACGAACTTGGCGAGGCTTTCCAGCTCTTCGTGATACATCAGGTAGGCGTTCTTCTTGCCGACCGCTTCGAAATCGAATTCGGTCTTCACCTGCATCGCCGGGGTTTCGACCCACTCGCCGTTCTCCCAGTGGCGCGCCGGGGCGGTCACTTCGCGGATGTTGATTTCCGGGTTGAAGTTGGTGGCGAAATGCTGGCCGTGATCGCCGCCGTTGCAATCCAGGATATCGAGCTGGCGGATGGTCTTCAATTTGTGCTTCTTGAGCCACATCGTGAACACCGATGTCACGCCCGGATCGAACCCCGAACCCAGCAGCGCCATCAGCCCTGCATCCTTGTAACGGTCCTGATAGGCCCACTGCCAGTGATACTCGAACTTGGCCTCGTCCTTGGGCTCATAATTCGCGGTGTCGAGGTAATCGACGCCCGCTTCAAGGCAGGCGTCCATGATCGGCAGATCTTGGTACGGCAGCGCGAGGTTGACCACGAGGCCCGCACCGGTCTTGCGGATCAGGTTGACCATCGCCGGGACTTCCTCGGCGTCGATTTCATAGGTCGCGATATCGCGCCCGCAGCGTTCCTTCACCGATGCGGCGATCGCATCGCATTTTGATTTGGTGCGGCTGGCGAGGTGGATTTCAGGGAAGATGTCGGGATTGAACGCCATCTTGTGCACGCAGACCGAACTGACCCCGCCCGCACCGATAACAAGGACGGGTTTGCGATCAGGGCTGGAGTTTGCTGCGGACATGATAGGAACCTTTCGTAATGCGAATCTTGCGTGCGCTTTAGGGCAACGCAGCCAAAGGGACAAATGATCCGCATTTCCTACAGGCGTATGATGGGCGAGGATGCAAGCATGTGCTGCTTGTGCGATCAGCCTGCCGTAACGGACCGTGAAAAAGCGGCTTTGCGTGGACACGCAATTTCTGCTTCTGGACAGTGTCTCATGTGTCTCCAACAGACAGGAAACCCTCCGCTTGACTGAACGATTTCCCACCCACGATGGCGTTGTTGCCGCAGCGCAGGCGATTGCGGCGATTCTGCCCCCCACCCCGCTTTTGCCCGTAACGATCGGCAGCGTTCAGGTCTGGGCCAAGGCCGAGGTGCTGCAACCCATCGGTGCCTTCAAGATCAGGGGCGCATGGTGGCGGCTGATCAGTCTTTCGGACGAAGAGCGTGCAGGCGGCGTGGTGGCGGTGTCATCGGGCAATCACGCGCAAGGCGTGGCATGGGCGGCGCGGCGGCTGGGTATCAAGGCTACGATCGTGATGCCGCATGATGCGCCCGAGGTTAAGCTTGCCAACACCCGCGCGTTGGGCGCTGATGTTGTGCTCTATCAGCGGCCGCAGGAAGACCGCGATGCAGTGGCTGCGCAACTGATTGCGCAGCACGGCGGCACGCTGGTCCATGCGTTCGGCGATCCGTGGGTGATCGAAGGGCAAGGCAGCGCCGCGATCGAGATTGCCGCGCAGTTGGGGCGCGCGCCATCGCGTATCATCACCTGTTGCGGCGGGGGTGGTCTTGCTGCAGGGCTGGCGCTTGGCGCGCCGGACAGTGCCATCCACCCGGTCGAACCCTTGGGCTGGGATATGGTGGGGCAGGCGATGGCCGCAGGCGAGCTGGTGCATGCCGCCCCCGATGCGCCGCAAACGATCTGCGATGCGCTGCAACCCAATGTAACCAAACCGATCAACCTTGCGCTGCTCAGCGGCCGCGCCCATCCGGGTGTCACCGTTACCGATGACGAGGTCCGCACCGCGCAGCGTTTTGCCTTCAATACGCTGCGACTGGTGGTCGAACCCGGCGGCGCAGCGGCACTGGCCGCGGCGCTGGCAGGCAAGGTGCCTGTCGATGAAGGCACGGTCATTATGCTGACAGGCGGCAACGCTGATCCTGCGGCTTACGCGGCCACGATTGCAGCGGGCGAAGCGGGTCGCGATGGCACCGCCGACCGTCACACGCGCGACACGCAGCGGCCATAAGGCGTCGGCCTGACACATCACAAGGGACACGTCGGGCATATGGCAACACAGGCAAAGCGGATCATCGAAGACGCCGTGATCCGCAAGGATGCAAAGCCGGGCGAAAAACTGCTCGACAAGGCGTTTGCGCTTGCCTTCAAAGGTCTTGTCTATGCCCAGATCTGGGAAGATCCGGTGGTGGACATGGAAGGTCTGGCGATCACGCCCGACACGCGCCTGATGTGCATCGCCAGCGGCAGTTGCAACGCCTTGTCCTATCTGACCGCAGGCCCACAAAGCGTTACCGCAGTCGATCTCAACCACGCGCATGTCGCGCTGGGGCAGCTGAAAATCGCAGCAATCCGGCACCTGCCCAACTACGAACGCTTCCACCGCTTCTTCGCGCACGCCGATCATAAGGAAAACGCCGAAGTCTATCGCACGATGATCGCCCCGCATCTTGATCCGGTCAGCCGTGCCTATTGGGAAAAGCGGGATATCCGCGGGCGGCGGCGGATTTCGTACTTCACCCGCGGGCTTTACCGAAAGGGTCTGCTCGGCAATTTCATCGGCCTGGCGCACGTCTTTGCGCGGCTGTACAAAGTCGACCTGTCACGCGTGCTGGAGGCAGAAACGCAGGAAGAACAGCGCGCAGTGTTCGAACGCGAACTGGCCCCTGTGTTCGACAAACGGTTCATCCGGTGGCTTACCGATCAGCCCGCGTCCCTGTTCGGTCTGGGTATCCCACCGGCCCAGTTTGAACATCTGGCCGGCGATGAACGCATGGCCGAAGTGCTGCGGCGGCGGCTGGAAAAGCTCGCCTGCGACTTCGCGGTGAAGGACAACTACTTTGCCTGGCAGGCCTTCGGGCGCGGATACAGCCGGGCAGAAGATGCGCCTTTGCCCCCCTATCTTCAGCGCGCCAACTGGGATGCGATGAAGGCACGCATCGACCGGCTTGATGTAACCCGCGCCAACATGGTCGATTGGATCGACACGCGCGAAGCGGCCAGCATGGACCGTTTCGTCCTGCTTGATGCGCAGGACTGGATGAACAACGCGCAGCTTGATGATCTGTGGACCAAGATCACCTGCGCCAGCCGCCCCGGCGCGCGCGTGCTGTTCCGCACCGCAGCCGAGCCGAGCCTGCTGCCCGGACGGCTTGACGACGCGATCCTTTCAAAGTGGCGCTATCTTGACGATGTGTCCGCCAACTGCACCCGCCGCGATCGATCATCGATCTATGGCGGGGTTCATGTGTACGAGCTGGTCTGATGGCAAGCATCAGCCCCTCACACGCAGCCTTGATGGACGATGTCTATCGCGGGCAACGCCACATCTACAACCTGACGCGCAAGTACTACCTGTTCGGACGGGACAGGCTGATCACAGGCTTGCAGGCACGCCCAGATATGCGCGTGCTCGAAATCGCCTGCGGCACCGGGCGCAACCTTGCCAAGGTGCGTAAAGCATGGCCCGGCGTGCGCCTCTTCGGTCTCGATATCTCGGCTGAAATGCTGAAAAGCGCGCGGGCGGCGCTGGGGCCGGATGTTCGGCTTGGTCAGGGCGATGCGTGCAGCTTCGATCCGCAGGCGGTTGTGGGCGAAGCTGCTTTTGAACGGATCGTTCTGTCCTATTCGCTGTCGATGATCCCCGATTGGGAAGGCGCTTTGGGGCACGCGGCCGGTTTGCTGGCCGATGGCGGCGCGTTGCATATCGTGGATTTCGGCGATCTTGCGGGCGTGCCGCGCCCGCTGCGCATGTTGCTGCTGGCATGGCTGGCACGTTTCCACGTCGAACCGCGCGTGACGCTGCCCGCCGCCGCCGCTCGCATCGCCCATGCCCGCGGGCTTCGGCTGGACAGCCGCCGCGGGCCTCTGGGTTATTACCAGCATCACGTGCTGTGCGCATGATAGGGTATCGAATCGCTGGATAACCGCCCGCGCCGCCTTTGCCTTGCGCCGACACCCGCCTAATCCCATGCACGTGAGCGCACATATCGACATTGGCCAGGATCCGGGGCGGCAGACGGTTGCTATCGATCTTGAAGAACTGCTGGCCACCCGGTTGCTGGTGCAGGGCAACTCGGGCTCAGGCAAATCGCACCTTCTGCGGCGCCTGCTGGAAGAATGTGCCGGTCAGGTGCAGCAGGTCGTGATCGATCCGGAAGGCGACTTCGTCACGCTTGCCGATGCATTCGGACATGTCGTGATCGACGGCGCGGCCTATTCTGCGCGCGAGATCGAAGAGTTGGCGGCGCGTGTTCGTCAACATCGCGCGTCGGTCGTGCTGACGCTTGATGAACTTGAAGTGGAACAGCAGATCCGCTGCGCCGCGCTGTTCCTGACCGCGCTGTTCGATGCGCCGCGTGAACATTGGTATCCTGCGCTGGTGGTGGTGGACGAAGCGCAGATGTTCGCCCCTGCCGCCGCCGGAGAGATGAACGATGACACCCGCCGCCTCACGCTGTCAGCGATGACCAATCTGATGTGCCGCGGACGCAAACGGGGACTGGCCGGGATCGTCGCCACCCAGCGGCTTGCCAAGCTTGCCAAGAACGTTGCGGCCGAAGCCAGCAACTTCCTTATGGGCCGCACCTTCCTAGACATCGACATGCAGCGCGCAGCCGATCTGCTGGGCATGGACCGGCGTCAGGCCGAACGCATCCGCGATCTGCAGCGCGGCCAGTTCCTGGGGCTTGGTCCCGCAATCAGCCGGCGTCCCGTGGCGGTCAATGTGGGTCCGGTGCGCACCGGCGGGCGTAGCGGCGGCGGCGGGCTGATGCCGCTGCCCGAAGCCGATGGCGATGCCATGGAAGCACTTCTCACCGACCGTTTGGCAGAAGCTGCAACCGATACCGTGATCCGGCGCCCGGCGCCCCCCCCGCCCCCGCGTCCTGCGGCGGATCTGGAAAATGCGATGCGCACAGCTCCGCCCCCTCTTGCCCCGACGATCAGGGAGGACGTACCGCTGAAGCCGAAACCGGATACGCAACCGCCAGCTTCAGTCCCCGCGCCGCCCGATCCCGCCGTATCCGATAACGAAGCCGGGAGCGTCGAGGATGTCGTACGCGCTCTGGCCGCAAGCGAAGGGGCGACATTCCGTCCGGCAACATCGCTGTTCCGTGACTTCGCAATTCGTTGCCGCCAGCAAGGAATTGCCAGCGCACAAGTCGATCTGCCGCGCTTCCGCCGGTTGTTCGCCTGCGAAATTGGCGGCCTCACGCAGCTTGCGCCGTCAGTGCGATCACAGATCGAAGGGTTGATTGCCGGGGTCGATGACGATGTGCTCGCCCCCTATGTTGCGATGGTCATAGCCGAGGTTCTGAACGCGCCCATGCCCGACGAGGAGGAACTGGCCCGATTGTACGGAAGCTCCTCCCCCAGTCGGATACGCCGCTTGCTCGATCATCTCGAACGCAGCGGGCTTATTGTCGTGCGTGAGGAATTCGGCGGTGGCCGAATAATTACGGTGCCGGGCCTCCCCGAAATCACGACAGCCACGAAAGCCGCATGAGCCCAGGAAGCGCCCGCGCTGTCAGTTTTGCATAACGCTTTCCATGCGGGTCACACGCCCGGACCATTCCCCGCCTTCGACCGCATCGGCCAGCAAACGGGCAACATCACCGCGCGCAGCCTTGCCTTGCGGATCTACCGCATCGCCAAGCCTGACGTCGCCGCCACCGTCGGCATTCGTCAAAGCGACCGGACGCAGGATCGCATAATCGATCCCCGCCGACTTCAGATGTTCGTCAGCGGCGTGTTTCGCTTCGAGATAATGCGCAAGATCGCTGCCGGGATCAGGGTCGCCCGCGCCGATGCTGCTAAGCATCACAAATCGTTCGACACCACTGTTCGCAGCGATGTCGATAAGGCGAATGGCCCCGTCGCGATCGACCTTGTCTGTCATTTCTTCGGACGAACCACCCCCCGCTCCCGCGGCAAAAACGACCGCATCGCATCCTTGGGTCACATCGTCAGCAAGATTGGTGAGATCGCCTTGCCGTTGTTCGACCTCGTCGGGCAGGCTGGACGTATCAGAACTTTCGCGGACAAGCGCGACGGGCTGATGCCCGCGTTTGTGAAGTTCGCGCACAAGGCGAACCCCGGTGTTGCCGGTAGACCCGGCGACGAGAATTTTCATGGATAGCCTCCAGTTTTCAGATAACGAGAATGTCTTGTTCGGCGAGGATCAGGACGGAAGGTAGATTGCCTTCGCGTTCACGAATTCCTTCATTCCGAAGCCGCCATGTTCGCGCCCGTAACCGGAATTCTTCACTCCGCCGAACGGCATCGCAGGATCAGCCGCGCCGAAAGAGTTGATCCGAACCATGCCGGTATCGAAGTAGTCGCGGGCAAGGCGGATGGCCTTTTCTTCGTCACGGGTGAAGATTCCCCCGCCCAGACCATAACGGCTGGCGTTCGCGATGCGCATGGCATCATCATCATCCTTGGCACGAATGATAGCTGCAACCGGGCCGAATAGTTCGTCATCATGCGCGGGCATTCCCGGCTTGCAATCGGCAAGTACGGTCGCAGGATAATAGCACCCGTCGGCATCTTCAGGATCACCGCCGCACAACAGCGTAGCGCCTTTTTCCAAACTTTGCCCGACCTGGCGTTCAATCGTTTCAAACTGTTCGCGGCTGGACAGCGGGCCAAGCTGGGTATCATCGTCTCTCGGATCGCCCATGCGGATCGCCTTCATCTGTTCGACGAACGCCGCGACGAAGTCATCATAGACCGCTTCGGTGACAACAAACCGCTTGGCTGACACGCAGGTTTCACCATTGTTGAACAGGCGCCCTTGCACACTGAACTTCACGGCCGTTTCGATGTCGGCATCTTCAAGCACCAGATATGCATCGTTCGACCCGAGTTCGAGCACGGTTTTCTTCAGGTTCTTGGCTGCAAGCGCGCCAATATGGCTGCCTGCACCATCGCTGCCCGTCATCGTGACTGCGCGAACAAGATCGTGTTCAATAACCTTGTCCGAAAGATCATGACCGACAAGAATGACGTCAAACAGGCCCTTGGGCAGGCCAGCTTCGAGACACAGATCGCGCAGCAACAAGCCGCTACCGGTGCAGATTGATGCATGCTTGAGGATCACGGCATTGCCCGCCATCAGATTGGCAGCAAGCACACGCACGGGCTGATAAACCGGGAAATTCCACGGTTGTACTGAGTAAATCACGCCGATCGGCGAATAGGTCACGATCCCGCGCTTCTTCCCGCCGCTGTGCTTGCGTTCTTCATCAGCGAGCGCCTTGGGGCCGTTATCAGCGGTGTATTCAAAAATACGCGCGCACAGCTCGATCTCGGTTTTGCCATCGCGCAGCAGCTTGCCCATTTCGCGTGTCATGAGATCAGCAAACTTGTCGGCATTGTCGCGCAAGGTCGCGGCGATCTTGCGCAGATATGGCGCGCGTTCTTCGTGGGATTTGCCGCGCCAATCAAGATAGGCTTCGTCGGCGGCTTCTATTATGCCAAAGACTTCGGCCTCGCTTTGCAGCGGATAGGTTTCAAGCTCTTCGCCGGTGGCGGGATTGCGGGTTGTGATGACTGACATGTGCCGTCCTCTTGCAGTTGGAAGTGACAAGTCGCGGCCACTTCATCACAGCCGCAACCCAGCTGCAAAAGGCAGCTTCACAAAGGCAAGAAGATTGGCGCCAACAAGTTCCTTCGAACCTGTCGCAGAAGATGCGGTTCACGCCGGGCCGTGCGTGATGCAGGATGTTTATCAAGGCGAGGCATGCGGCGAGCCTTGGCAGGTTCCCCGCGTCACTGTCACCCCAGCGCAGCTTCGCGGAATGTGACCAGGCGGCGCTTGTCTTCGTCCCAAAGGGTAAGCTTGAGCGGGCTCAGTGTTTGGGGAAAGGTGAAGCGGTTAAGATCGCGCAGTTCAGGATGCGCTTTCAAGACTTCCTGCAAGCGATAAAAGGGGATGCGGCTGGCGAGATGATGCACATGGTGCACCCCGATATTGGCCGTAAACCAACGCAGCGGCTGAGGCAGATCAAGGTGCGAACTGCCATGCAGCGCCGCCTCATGAAACGTCCATTGCGGACGCCGGTCCCAATGCGCGTCTTCAAACTGATGCTGGATGTAGAACAGATAAACGCCCGTCGAAGCTGCAATCAGCAGCGCGGGCACCACGACCGACAATGTCGTCCCCAGACCGAACACATAGATCAGGGCTGCCAGAATACCCGCGGTTGCAAGATTTGTGGCAATCGCGCTGGTCCAGTAAATCGAACCTTCTTTCATCAATCCGATCGGCAATCTGTGCCGCAGGATAAAAAGATAAGCCGGACCAATACCCAACAGCACGATGGGATGGCGGTAGGCCCGATAGGCAAACCGCTGCAGCGGGCTCAGCGCTTCGTATTCCCGCACCGTCAGCGTATCGACATCGCCAAACCCGCGGGCATCAAGATTGCCGGTGTTGGCGTGATGCAACGTGTGCGACCGTCGCCAGCAATCGTACGGCGTAAACGTCAAGACACCAAGCGCCCGCCCGATCCAGTCATTCCCCGCCCGCTTGGCAAGGAACGCCCCATGTCCGCAATCATGCTGGATGATAAACACTCTGAGCAGCAGCAGCCCAGCTACAGGTGCAAGGGCAAGCGCCGCGTAATAACCCGCATCGACCGCCCACAGCATTGCCAGGATAACAGCAAAGAACGGCAGAACCGTAACCGCCAGCTCCCAAAGGCTTCGCCCCGTGCTCGGTTTGATAAAGGGCTTGAGCTGGGACACGAGCTTGCGTGGTTCCAGCAAAGCAGCATCCGCGTCAGGCGCGGACATTTGAACGAGCATCAATTCTCTTCCCAAAACAGGTAATTCGGATTTGCGATACAGCGATCATGGCCAGACCGCCACCCTGCGCGATCTAGCAAAACCACCATTTCACCGCCCTGAACCACGAAAACGCATTATGCCGCCAACAACCGTGCAGCCGAAACCCTTGATGGGTTATTAAGCTGCGACAACGACAAATTTCGCATGTTCGCCGCGATAGGCAAAAAAAAGGCTGGCGTAGTCAGATAATGGTCAATCGGCAGAAGCGTCCACTTGCGCAAGTGCCACATTCACGGACTGGCTGTTCATCTTGAGGCCGCCGAACGCCGTCAGAAACGCAACATCGCCAATATCGCGGCCCACGCCGATGACGACCGTTTCACCCAACTGGGCCATGTCAGTCGCATCCACAAGATGCCATTCACCATCGAGGTAGACTTCTGCCACCGCATGAAAATCGGGAGGGGTCACACCAAGCGCATACACGCTTGCAATCCGAGCAGGAATATCCGCGGCGCGGGCAAAGGTGATCATCAGATGCGCATAGTCGCGGCAGATCCCTTGGCGTTGCTCGAAGGTATCGGCGGCGGTTGTGTTGCCATCGCTTGATCCGGAGACATAGGACAGGTTGGCTTCGATCCAGTCCCGCATCGCGGCGATCTTGGCGCCGCCTTCGACGCCTCCGAATTTCGACTGAACGAAATTGACGAAGCGATTCGACGGGCAATACCGCGACGCAAAAACATATGGCACTGCATCACCGGGGAGCCGGTGAAATGGTGTGGCAGGCAGTTGGGCATAATCGCGGGCACCGTCATCCACGGTGATGACAGCTTGGTAATCCAGAACCATTCGCCCTTTGATCCGCAGCCAGATACGCTCTCCGATGTGATCTTGCGCGGGGATGCGGGCTAGGTATTCATGCGGCGTCACGGTCAGGCTCGAACGTTCGATCCGTTGGCCCGGTATGTCGGCAGCCTCCACCTGAAGCAGGACATCGCACGTCTGCTCGAAGTGGTAATCAAGCTGGACGTTGATTTGGAGACTCACGTGGGGCGTTCCGATCGTTACAAGATGCCGAGTCATTGACACGGCGACCCCGCGACAACCCTGCCCGACGATAGTTTGTTTCTGAAGTGTCAAAAAAACCAGTCTGACCGAGCGGGCCAGTGATCTGCACCCCCGCTCTACCGCACCGGGCCTTTTCACGCCAGCCTTGGTCCGAAACTCCAGCGCCGATTTTGTATTCGAAGAACTGCGTTCCCTTGCAAGACATCAGCACTTTGCCGGGATATAGGCCGCCACCATGGCGCGGCTGATCCTGTTCAACAAACCTTTCGGAGTGCTCTCGCAATTCACGGACCGCGGGTCTCCGACAGCGCGCGCGACGCTTTCCGATTTTATCGATGCTCCCGGCGTCTACCCTGCCGGCCGGCTTGACCGCGATAGCGAGGGATTGTTGCTGTTGTGCGATGACGGTCGGTTGCAGGCACGCATCGCCGATCCGCGATTCAAGATGCCCAAAACCTACCTCGTGCAGATTGAGGGCGAACCGACGACCGACGCGTTGCGAAACCTGCGCGACGGCGTCCGGCTGAACGACGGTATGACCCTGCCGGCTGCTGTCGAAGCGATCGACGAGCCCGATTTGTGGCTGCGCGACCCGCCGATTCGGCAGCGCAAATCCATTCCCGACAGCTGGCTGCAGCTCACCATTCGTGAAGGCCGCAATCGGCAGGTCAGGCGTATGACCGCCGCAGTCGGACTGCCGACATTGCGTCTGGTGCGCTGGTCGATCGGGGATTGGACGCTTGACGATATCGCGCCGGGCCAGTTCCGCAAAATTGCGGTCTGACCCGTCTGTGCGTCAATCCGCGTAATCGAATGCCAGGCTTCCCGCATTCATCAACAGGCCAATCAGTTCAATCACCGCATCGCTGGCGTCAGGCGTGACAACAAACATCGAATCTGCACAAATCTGCTCGGCAAAGGTTGACGTATCGGCTTTGCAGGCAAAGCAGTGACCATCTGCGAACAGAAGCAGTGATCCCGGTGCTTCGCGGACGAACGCAAAACGGCTGGCAGGGTTGCGGACAAGGGCCATACCCGCCTCCAACCCGTCCCTGATGTCAGCGTCCGTTAGCGGTTCTTCGGGCCGCCAGTCGATTTCGGGGTTCTTGGGCGCAGTGTTAAACTGCCCAAACCAACGCGCGAAGCGGGTCTGATCGAACAGGCTTTGCGCGATCATCTCTTGCAGCCGTGCAAGCGCATCGGCGTTGATTTCGCCGGGATTGTCTTGCGCGGGAAGACCCGGATCGGTGTATCGATCGCTGTCTGCCAGATCAGGAACCATTTCGTCGGCCCATGCTTCGATCAGTTCGGCACGCGATGGCGCGCGAAAACCGATCGAATAGGTCATGCAATCATCGCCCACAGCCGTCCCGCGGTGTGCCAATCGCGGCGGCACATACAGCATGTCCCCTGGTTCAAGTATCCATGATTCGGACGCCTGAAAATCAGCCAGCAATCGAAGCCCATCATGCGCCAGCAGGGGGGTATCATCATCGCACATCGCGCCGATTTCCCAGCGCCGCCGGCCAAGGCCCTGCACCAGAAACACATCATAGTGATCGAAATGGGCGCCTACGCCGCCACCATCGACGGCATAGCTCACCATCACATCGTCGACGCGCCAGTTCGGGACAAAGCGAAAGGGCTCAAGCAACTGCGCGACCTGAGGCATGTGGTGATCGACCGACTGGACTAGCAGCGTCCACGGGTCCCGGCCCGCAGACGCGAAACGATCTTCCCGAACAGGGCCGTGTTCAAGTTCCCAATCGTGATCGCGGCGCGTGATGATACGCGATTCAACCAATGGTTCGCACGCAAGTCCGGCCAGTTCATCCGGGTCAACCGGATTGCTCCAATCGTGCCATGCCGAACGGATCAACATCGGCTTTTGCTGCCAGTAATCCTTCAGGAAGACCGCAGCATCAAAGTCGGCAAATTGCATTCACTTACGGCTTTTGCGCGCTGCATACCGCGCATCGCGCGCGGCCTTCAGTTCAGCCTCGGTCTTCTTGGGCGGCGGTGCCAGAGCTTCTGCACGGGCCGCTTCTTCGCGCTTGGCCTCGGCCTTCTTCTCTTCCGCCAGACGCTGCTTTTCTTCGCGTGCCTGGCGAGCCTTTGCAGCCTTGGCTTCGGCCTGTGCTTCGCGCTCTGCACGGCGCTGGGCCATCTGGGCCAATTGTTCAGCATCCGGTTGCGGGACGGCTTTCAGCTTGGCGAGCGCCTTGTCCTTGGCCTTGGACGATGCGGCAGCCCTGTCCTGAAAGCTCGGTTCCTTGAAACCCTTCATCGGTAAATTCTCCTGTTGGCCGGCTGGTACAGCGGGGCCAGATCATCTGATAATCGCCAAGCCCCGGCATCGGCGGAGCTTTCGGTGCTGCGAAGCAACCGGGCGCGCCCACACCCCACAGGGGCGCGGATCGAACGTGCTCGGGGTGCCTCTAGGCGAGTTCGGCCCCGATCAACAGCAGCGATTTCAGATTACCACGCATTTGCGCGATAACGCAGGCCCGGAACGGCGATTACGCCGGCCTTGCCATCCCAATCCCTCAGCAATTGCCATCGGGTCAACGC
This sequence comes from Erythrobacter sp. R86502, assembly GCF_042466465.1. Lineage (NCBI taxonomy): Bacteria > Pseudomonadati > Pseudomonadota > Alphaproteobacteria > Sphingomonadales > Erythrobacteraceae > Erythrobacter > Erythrobacter sp. R86502. The sequence goes on from NZ_JAXHCJ010000001.1 coordinate 1,323,585, forward strand.
GGCAGTTCGGATACCCCCATCAGCGCCGCATCAACCGCCCGCGCAGCCTGCCGCCCTTCGCGGATCGCCCACACGACAAGGCTTTGCCCGCGCCGCATGTCACCGCAGGCAAACACACCCGGTTCACTGGTGGCGTATCGTTCAGTATCGGCATCAACACTGCCCCGGGCATTCAGCGTAACGCCCGCCTGTTCAAGCAGACCGGACTTTTTCGGTCCGACAAAGCCCATGGCCAGCAGGATCAGATCGGCAGCAATGGTAAACTCGGTGCCAACCATTTCCTGCATTTGACCGCCGACCCATTCGACCCGCACGCATTCCAGACCCGTTACCTTCTCGCCGTCACCAATCACACGCTTGGCCAGCACTGCCCAGTCACGCTCCACGCCTTCTTGATGACTGGACGATGTGCGCAGCTTCATCGGCCAGTCGGGCCAGGTCAGCGTCTTGTCTTCCTTCTCGGGCGGCTTGGGCATGATCTCAAGCTGCGTGACGCTGGTGGCGCCCTGCCGGTTCGAGGTGCCGACACAGTCGCTGCCGGTGTCGCCGCCGCCCAGCACCACGACGTGCTTGCCGGTCGCGGTCAGGCTGCCGCGCGGGGCGGCGCGCAATTCGTCATCGCCGGCGACACGCTTGTTCTGCTGCGTCAAGAATTCCATCGCCAAACGCACGCCAGGCATTTCGGCCCCCGGGATGGCGAGAGGCCGTGCATCTTCGGCACCGCCCGCCAGCACCACGGCGTCGAAGTTTTCCTGCAAGGACTTGAATGAAATATCGACGCCCACTTCCTTTGAGGTTTTGAATGTCACCCCTTCAGCTTCCATTTGCTGAGCGCGGCGATTGATCAGATGCTTTTCCATCTTGAAGTCGGGGATGCCGTAACGCAGCAACCCGCCGACCCGATCGTTCTTTTCAAATACCGTCACCGAATGTCCGGCGCGGGCCAGTTGCTGCGCACAGGCGAGACCCGCCGGGCCGGAACCGACCACAGCCACCGACTTGCCAGTCTTGCGCTCGGCGATCTGCGGGGTGACCCAACCTTCCTTCCACCCGCGGTCGATGATCGCGCATTCGATCGATTTGATCGTGACCGGCTGATCCACGATATTAAGCGTGCACGCCGCCTCACACGGCGCAGGACAGATACGGCCGGTGAATTCAGGAAAATTGTTCGTGGAATGCAGCATGACCAGCGCACGCTTCCAATCCGCTTCATAGACCAGATGGTTCCAGTCCGGGATCAGATTGTTCACCGGGCAACCGTTGTGACAATAGGGAATCCCGCAGTTCATGCAGCGCGATGCCTGTCCCGCCAGCGTGCTTTCATCCGGCTGGATCACAAATTCACGGTAGTTCTTCAGCCGTTCCTGAGGGTCGAGATAATCCCGCTCGCGGCGGTCCAGCTCGAGAAATCCGGTTTCCTTGCCCATGTTCTGTCTCGTTCCTGAAATCTATTCTGCTGCGACGCTGGCAGCTTCGTGACGCTCGGCCTCAAGGCGCTTCAGCGCGGCAGCGTAATCGCGCGGCATCACTTTGACGAAGCGGGTCAGCGCCGCGTCCCAATCATCAAGCAGCGAAGCAGCCAGCTTACTGCCAGTGTGCAATTGGTGACGCTCGACCAGAATACGAAGCCTTTCGTTATCGTGGCGCAGCATATCGCCCAAACCAAAATCGCCGACCGAACGCGGCCGCTGGGCTGGGCGGCCCGTTCCCTCGTCGGCGTCATGCGCTGCCGAGATCGGCAGAAGATCGACCTGCGCATGGTTGACCAGCGTATCGAAGGTGCTGTCGGGATCATACACGTAGGCAACGCCCCCGCTCATACCGGCTGCAAAGTTGCGGCCGGTCTTGCCCAGCACCACGACCACACCGCCCGTCATATATTCGCACCCGTGGTCGCCCGTGCCTTCCACCACCGCAATGGCACCCGAGTTGCGCACCGCGAAGCGTTCGCCGGCTACGCCGTTGAAATAGGCCTCGCCCGCGATCGCACCGTACATGACGGTATTGCCCACGATGATATTGTCCTGGCTGTTACGCGGAGCCTCTGCTGGTTGGCGAACAATGATGCGCCCGCCCGATAGCCCCTTGCCGACATAGTCATTGGCATCGCCGACCAAATCGAGCGTCACGCCGTGCGCCAGCCATGCGCCAAAGCTCTGCCCGGCAACACCCGTCAAGTTGATACGGATGGTGTCGCCCGGCAGGCCTTCATGCCCGTGCGCCTTGGCGATTTCGCCCGAAAGCATTGCTCCCACGGTGCGATTCACATTGCGAACCTCGTAGGCCAGCTGCACCGGCTGGCGGCTCTCAATGGCGTCGCGACAATCGGCGATCAACCTCTTGTCGAGCGCACCATCAAGTCCGTGATCCTGCACGCCGCGCTGGCGCAGCGATGCGCCTTCCTTGATCGATACCTTGTGCAGGATACGGCCAAGATCGATGCCCCGAGCCTTCCAGTGCCGCTCCATCCGCCTGGTGTCGAGCAGGTCGACGCGGCCCACCATCTCGGCAACCGTGCGAATGCCCATCTCGGCCATGATCTGGCGCAGTTCCTCCGCAACGAAGAACATGTAGTTGACCACGTGTTCGGGCTGTCCGGTGAAGCGCGCGCGCAGCACCGGGTCCTGCGTGGCGACGCCGACGGGGCAGGTGTTGAGGTGACACTTGCGCATCATGATGCAGCCTGCCGCGATCAGCGGCGCGGTGGCAAAGCCGAACTCGTCTGCACCGAGCAGCGCGCCGATGGCGACATCGCGCCCCGTCCGCAGGCCGCCATCGACCTGCACCGCGATCCGCTCACGCAGATCGTTGAGCAGCAGCGTCTGCTGGGTCTCGGCCAGACCGATCTCCCACGGCGAACCCGCGTGCGTCAGCGAGGTCAGCGGTGATGCGCCGGTCCCGCCGTCATAACCCGCAATCGTCACGTGATCCGCGCGCGCCTTCGAAACGCCCGCCGCGACCGTGCCGACGCCCACTTCGGAGACCAGCTTCACGGAAATCCGTGCCACCGGGTTGACGTTCTTCAGATCGTGGATCAGCTGCGCGAGGTCTTCGATCGAATAAATGTCGTGGTGTGGCGGCGGCGAGATCAGGCCCACACCCGGCGTCGAGTGCCGCACGGCGCCGATGCGCTTGTCGACCTTGTGACCGGGCAACTGCCCGCCCTCACCGGGCTTCGCGCCCTGCGCCATCTTGATCTGGATATCGTCCGAATTGACGAGGTATTCGGTGGTGACGCCGAACCGTCCGGAAGCGACCTGCTTGATCCGGCTGCGCATCGAATCGCCGTTCGCCATCGGGGTGAAGCGGAACGGTTCCTCCCCACCTTCGCCCGTGTTCGAGCGCCCGCCGATGCGGTTCATCGCAATCGCCATGGTCGAATGCGCTTCGTGGCTGATCGAGCCGAGGCTCATAGCGCCGGTCGAAAAGCGCTTCACGATTTCCGCTGCTGGTTCCACTTCGTCCAAGGCGATGGGCTCACTAGCCTTCTTGAATTCCAGCAACCCGCGAATTGTCAGCAGGCGTTCGGACTGTTCGTTGATGCTGGCCGCAAACTCGGCATAGTTCTTCGGGTCATTGCCACGCACCGCGTGCTGCAACTGCGCGACGTTCTGCGGCGTCCAGGCGTGTTCCTCCCCGCGTAAACGGAACTGGTAGATTCCGCCGACATCCAGCATCCCGTCATAGAGAGGGTTGTCACCATAGGCCTGACCGTGCCGACGCAGCGCTTCTTCGGCGACTTCGGCGAGGCCGATTCCTTCGATGGTGGTGGCGGTGCCCGTGAAGTAGCGCTCGACAAAGGCGGTCGACAGACCCACCGCGTCGAATATCTGCGCCCCGCAATAGGACTGGTAGGTCGAAATGCCCATCTTGGACATGACCTTGCGGATGCCCTTGCCCACGCCCTTGATGAAGTTCTGCTGCACCTTTGCGGCGGGCAGATCGGCATGGCGCTTTAACCGCAGCGCCTCGATGGTTTCGAAGGCAAGATAGGGGTTGATCGCTTCTGCGCCGTAGCCTGCCAGCACGCAGAAGTGATGCACTTCGCGCGCTTCGCCGGTTTCGACGACGAGGCCGGTCTGCATCCTGAGGCCCTGACGCACCAGATGATGATGCACGGCCGCGGTTGCCAGAAGCGCCGGCATTGGAACCCGCGTCTCGCTTTGCCCACGGTCCGAAAGGATCAGGATGTTATGATCCTGCAGCACCGCTTCGGTCGCCGACCAACACATCTCTTTCAGCGCCATTTCAAGACCAGCGGCCCCGGTGTTGGCATCCCATGTGATGTCGATGGTGGCACAACGGAAGGCACCATCCAATGCTTCTTCGACCGAGCGGATCTTGGCCAGATCTTCGTTCGTCAGGATCGGCTGATGCACTTCCAACCGCTTGTGTGTGCCCGCATCGCGGCCCAGTAGATTGGGACGCGGGCCGATCATGCTGGTGAGGCTCATCACCAATTCTTCACGGATCGGATCGATCGGCGGGTTCGTCACCTGCGCGAAGTTCTGCTTGAAATAATCGTAGAGAAGTCGCGCACGGTCGGACAGCACGGCAATTGGCGTGTCGGTGCCCATCGAACCGATGGGGTCATCACCGTCCACCGCCATGGGTTCAAGGAAACGGGACACATCTTCCTGCGTGTAACCGAATGCTTGCTGGCGTTGCAGCAACGTCGTTTCCTCTGCCGGGATGGCGGCGAGTTCGGGCACGATGTCGGTGATGTCTTCAAGCTTGTACTGTGCCTGCTGCAACCATTCGGCATAGGGCTCCGCCTGCGCAAGATCCGCCTTTAGTTCATCGTCTTCGATGATGCGGCCCTGGTCGAGATCGATCAGCAGCATCTTCCCTGGCTGCAAACGCCATTTGCGCACAATATCCGTTTCGGCGAACGGCAGCACGCCGCTTTCCGAAGCGAGGCAGACGATATCGTCTTTGGTCACGCAGAAACGCGCAGGGCGCAGGCCGTTGCGGTCGAGTGTCGCGCCGATCTGACGGCCATCGGTGAAGCACACCGCAGCCGGCCCGTCCCACGGCTCCATCAAGGCGGCATGATACTCGTAAAATGCCCGGCGGGCGGGATCCATCGAAGCATTGCTGGCCCAAGCTTCAGGAATGAGGATCATCATTGCATGGGCGAGCGAATATCCGCCTGCAATCAGCAGTTCGAGAGCGTTGTCGAGACACGCGGTGTCCGATTGCCCGTGCGGGATGATCGGCCACATCTTGTCGAGATCAGGGCCCAGTAGCTCGCTTTCCATTGTTCGGCGCCGCGCGTTCATCCAGTTCACGTTGCCGCGAACGGTATTGATCTCGCCATTATGCGCGATGAAACGGAACGGGTGCGCCAGCCGCCAGCTGGGGAAGGTGTTCGTGGAAAACCGCTGGTGGACAAGGCCAAGAGCCGAAATGCAATCCGGATTGCGCAGATCGTCATAAAAGCTGCCAACCTGTGTAGCCAGCAACAAACCCTTGTAGACCACCGTTCTGGTCGAGAAGCTCGGGATATAAGTTTCCGTGAGGTGCGGCAATCCGTGCTTTTCGGCGAGACTGGCGAGCGGGTTTTGAACCTGCTTGCGGATCGTCAGCAACTTACGTTCGAACGCGTCCTGATCGGCGCAATTGGCGCCGCGTGCGATCACCGCCATCTGGATCACCGGCATCGAGGCGATCACCGCCGCGCCCAGCCCTTCCATCGTGGTGGGCACATCGCGCCAACCAATGAAACGCTGTCCTTCCTTTGCGGTGAATGCCTCCATCCGTGCCTGGACAAAATCCCGGGCGGTCTTGTCCTGAGGCAGGAAGCACATGGCCACGCCGTATTCTCCGGGCGCGGGCAGGTCATAGCTTTGCTTTTGAGCCCAACTGCGAATCAGCGGATCAGGGATCTGGATCAGAATGCCGGCGCCATCGCCAAGCAAGGGGTCAGACCCCACCGCCCCGCGGTGATCAAGCTTTTCAAGAATCTCCAGCGCCTGCGCGATGATCGTGTGGCTTTTTTTGCCCTTGATATGCGCGACCATGCCGACGCCGCAGGCGTCGTGTTCATTGGCGGGGTCATAAAGACCCTGGGAGGAAGGGTATCCCATGGCAAACATCCGATCTGTCAGATGCCGACAGGCGCGACCTCTGCGGCAGACACGCTCACGCAGGGGACACGCCTGAGGGCAGGTCACTCGGGCATGTCAGACCTGTGCAAGTCCGATCCTGCCCGCTTTCGGGGCTCTCATGCCGACAGGAAGCAGATTTGGCAATGGGGTTGGGCGAATTATAATTTCTCGCAGACCTATTCAGACTATCGTTAGATTGCGCGTTACGCACCTGCGAAGGGAGACGGTTGCGTGTTTTGCGTGGGGAAGTGTTCTTAGGCCGCTCCGCGTCGCGTTTGCAGTTGGGCCAGCGCATTACGCAAGGGGTCTCGCGTGTCTGCTACTTCGGAATGGCCACCAAGTGCGGCAAGCGCCCGTAAGGCCTCTGCCAGTGCCGCTTCGCGCGCCGCAAGATCAGCGGCGCTCATCGAAGGGGCTGGTGGGGTTGTACGATGATCGTGCAAGGCGCCAGCGAAGCGTTCGACCATTTCAACCAGGCTGAGTTCGCTTGGAGCAACAGCGCGCAAGCGGTTTAGCGCCGCCGTGCCTGGGTGCGGCTGGAATGGCTGGGGTTGCGGCGCCCGAGCGTGGAGCGAAGTGACAGGACTTGGTCCGGACTTTTGCGCCGCAGACTCATTTTTCCCATGTGCACTATCGTCGCCCTGTCCGGCTACGTTTTCCTCAATCCACACGGCGTTACGGCCGGGCAGGTCAGCGAAAGCTGCCAAATCAAGTTCGCGCGGCGCGGCTGCTTTCTCGGGCGACGAAAGTTCGATCTTGGGACTCTGATCTGCTCGGCTGGCAAACGGCATGGCGGCCAAAGGTTCATCCAGGCTGCGGCTTCCAAGATCCTGAGCGGGATCAATGGGGCGGATCGATCGTATCGCACGCGATGCCACCGATGACGGTTCATGCCGCTTGCGCTTGTGGCGATTGGCGAGGGATGCAAGTGCGAAAAATGCGCCGCCCAGGATGACCGCCGCCCCGGCTGCCATTATCGGTTGCGCCGGAAGCGCGGAGGCGTCCACCATCGTACCGCGCGCCATCTGATCAAAAAGTGGAGCCGGGATTACCAGGATTGGCAATCCGGCCAGCAGGGCTCCCCACAGCCCCATCATCGGCGCAAATATCCGATGCGCTACAAGCGATTCCCGGTTGTGTGTTTTTGACTTGTCACGCTTGCGCGGTTTCGGCTGACCCTGTTGCCCCATTTTCATTTTCTCGTCATCCTGCCATCGCGGCCGCGCGCCCCGCGCCGCCGCCGTCGGCTTGCGCTAACAAGAGATGGTAAATAGAGAGATAATCACGAGCGTTGAGGGCCCAGTCGTGACGCGAACGCACATGGTTCACAGCCCGGTCTTTCATCGCGTCCCAACCGCTACGATTGTCCAACAGACTTGCAAGCGCAGCGGCACAGGCTGCCGGATCGTCGGGCGCGAACAGGGTTCCGGTTACGCCATCGGCAATTAGTTCACGGTGTCCGCCAACACATGATGCGGCGACCAGACGCCGCTGTGCCATCGCCTCTAGCGGTTTGAGCGGTGTCACAAGGTCAGTCAGACGCTGCGCCTTGCGCGGATAGGCCAATACGTCGACCAGCGAGTAGTAATCTTCAACGGCATCATGGGGAACGCGGCCTGTAAAGATGACCGCGTCCGGATCGGGCAATGCAGCGGCCGCCTCGCGCCACGCCGTCTCCATTGGCCCCGCGCCTACCAGCAACAGACGAGCATCGCGGTGAGAGCGTCTAAGCAGAGGCATTGCAGCGATCAGATCATCGACGCCTTCATAGGCATAGAAACTGCCGATATAGCCTATCACTGACGCGCCATCAGCGATGCGAAGCGACTGGGCAAGCGCGATATTGCGCGGTGGTGGAGTGCCAAACAGACTGAGATCCACGCCATTGCGCATGACGTGGATACGATCATTGGAAATGCCGCGTGCGGCCAGGTCGGTTTTTAGCCCGTCGCAGATGGTAAACAAGGCGTCGGCGGCCTTTGCGACCCGCGTTTCCAAAGCGCGGGTCAGCCTGTATTTGATGCTGCCCTGTGTACCAGTAAGGTTGCCGACCGCAGCATCCTCCCAAAAGGCGCGAATCTCATAGACGAAAGGAATACCCAAAGCCCGCGCTGCACGCTGCGCGGCAGCGCCGCCCAGCGCGGGCGAATGGGCATGAATGATATCGGGGCGCCACGTTCGGGCAAGTTCGTGAATTGCGGCTGTCAGTGCCTCGACCTCGCCCAATTCGCGCAAGAGCGGCGGACCCGACGGCGTGCCCGGCGTGCGATGAAACAGAAGACCATCTGCTTCTTCGGACAGGCCGCGCGCCGAAGTCTCGAGATTGTGCCTTTGCGCGGTGATCCCGCACACCTCCAATCCCAGCCCCTCCTGCGCTTTCAGAATGGCACGGGTGCGGAAAGTGTAACCACTATGGAGGGGGAGCGAATGGTCGAGCACATGCAGAACGCGGGTCATGCAGGGTTATCTATCGCAGGCGTGCTTAACGCGCCGTCAACTGCCACCGCGTAAAGCCGCTTTATCGCCCCTTGGCCGGATTTGCTCGACCCATGATTGACTACTTCGCACTTGCACTGGGACATGGCCTGCTGGCCATCGCCTTGCTGCGCCTGGTGTTGCGAAAGGGCTTGGACGTCGATCCGTTGATCGCTGCTCTCAAGACAGAGACGGAAGGCAACCGAAAGGCAACCAGCACCTCAGGCCGGAACGCTGCGCGGCGCCTTACCACCGAAGGATCCACGCCGCCTGATACAGACATTCAATCTGATGCTTGATCTCGTTTTTCTGGCTTTTATCGGGTATGTTTTGCTGCTGGGTTTGCGACGGCCTTTCCTGTGGGTGCTCCTGTATGTCTACATCGACATCCTTGCCCCGCAGCGGATCGGCTATTCGATCATCGCCAGCCTTCCTGTATCGCTGATTGCGTTTGCTGCCGCGTTTGGTGGCTGGATTGCTCTCGATCGCAAGGACGGCGCACGATTTACAATGCGGCAGGCATTGATGGGCCTTTTGCTTGTCTATTGCTGGTGGACGACTGGTCGTGCCGATTTTCCGGTTGATGCTGCGACCAAGTGGGACTGGGTCTGGAAAGCGCTGCTCTTTGCAATTTTCCTCCCACTCACTCTCACCACCCGTGCGCGGATAGAAGGGTTGGCTCTGGTGTTGCTGCTGTCGGTCGCAACCATCGTCATTGGCACTGGGATGAAAACCGTCCTTGGCGGAGGCGGTTATCAGAACCTCAAGTTTTTCGTGAACGACAACAGCGGGATCTACGAAAGTTCGACGCTGGCAACAGTTGCGATCGGACTAATACCAATGCTCTGGTGGTTTGTCCGATATGGAACCGTTTTTCGACCGCACTGGCTGGTGACAGGGTTTGCTGCGGCACTCACGTTTGCATGTCTGCTTGTTCCAATCGGCACAGAGGCACGCACTGGTCTGCTTTGCATCGCGGCGCTTGGCGGATTGATGCTACGCTACACCCGGCAAAGAATTTTGTTCATCGCAGGTGCGGGTGCGCTTGGGCTCGCCGCCCTGCCTTTCCTGCCGCAAAGCTACTATGATCGAATGTCCACGCTTGCACAGCCAAGCGGTGATGAAAGCGCATCGACGCGTGTAGCGGTATGGCAGTGGACATTGGACTATGTCGCAGAAAAACCATTCGGCGGCGGCTTCGATGCCTATCGTGGCAATCGCTTTGCATACGTCATGCCGGTCAAGCAAATCGATGGCAACACCACCAACGTCACCTATCAGGAAGTGGTCGACGAAGGGCGCGCCTATCATTCGTCATTCTTTGAAATGCTGGGCGAACAAGGTTGGCCGGGCCTTTTGATCTGGTTGGCGCTCCACCTCACCGGGCTCTGGCAGATGGAGCGGATACAGCGGCGCTGGAAAAATGCCGAGAACGAAACCGAGCGCTGGATCGCGCCATTGGCCGCTGCGTTGCAGATGGGGGCGATCATCTATCTGGTCGGCGCGACATTCCAGGGCATAGCCTATCAACCTGTCATGCTGATGTTGGCCGGCCTTCAGATCGGGCTTCACACCTACTGCTTCCGGATCGATTCGGCGCGGCGCTTGCTTGATCGCAGCGCATCGCGCCGGGCAGCCATCGCCAGCAAGATGCGCAGTGCCGTAGCGGCATAGCCGACCCTGCGTTGGGGACGTTGCGCAACCCCCGATGATGCGCCATGAAGCCTGCCGAAACGCGCGCGGCGGGCACCGGATTCCGCCGACGAAAACGAGGAGGACCCCCATGACCCCGCAAGAATTGGCCGCCAAGGTTGGCGAAACGATCGGCACCAGCGAATGGGCTGAAATGAGCCAGGAACGCATCAACCAGTTCGCTGAGGCGACCGGGGATCACCAGTTCATTCACATCAACGAGGAAATGGCAAAGATGACCCCGTTTGGCGGGACTATTGCGCATGGTTTTCTGACGTTGTCGATGATCCCCTATCTTGGTGCCCAAGGCGGTGCTCCGCGCATCGATGGTGTGAAAATGGGCGTCAACTACGGCGGGAACAAGACGCGCTTCATCGCGCCGGTCCGCGCTGGCAAGCGCATTCGCGGGCACTGGAAGCTGACCGAGATGATTGAAAAGCGCCCCGGCCAGTGGCAGCAGACCTGCGAGATCACCATCGAGATCGAAGGCGAGGAAAAGCCCGCCCTGATGTGCGAGTGGATCACGCAATACTTCGTGTAATTCTTCGATCGCTGCTCTGGCAGGTACCGGGGCGGCGGCTGACCAACGACAACAAGGATACCCCCTATCATGGCACGTGAAGCCGTTATTGTTTCCACCGCCCGCACTCCCATTGGCCGCGCATACAAGGGTGCGTTCAACGCCACCCCCGGCGCCACACTGGGCGCATACAGCCTTACACCCGCAATCGAACGTGCAGGCATCGAAGCCGGCGCCATCGACGATGTGGTATGGGGCGCTGTGCTCACGCAGGGCACACAGGCTGGCAACATCGCCCGCCAGGTTGCGCTCCGCGCTGGCTGCCCTGTTACCGTCAGCGGCCAGACCATCGATCGGCAGTGTTCTTCGGGCCTGATGGCGATTTCGACCGCGGCCAAGCAGATCATCGTCGACAACATGGATATCGTCGTCGGCGGCGGTCAGGATTCTATCTCGATGGTGCAGACCCCCGAGATGCGCGTGTCGATGGACAAGTCGCTGCTCGCCATGCACGGCAATGTCTACATGCCGATGCTGCAGACCGCCGAGACGGTCGCCAAGCGTTACAACATCAGCCGCGACGCTCAGGACGAATACGCCTACCAGTCGCAGATGCGCACCGCCGCTGCGCAGGACGCCGGCAAGTTCGATGATGAAATCGTGCCCGTCACCACCACCATGAATGTGATGGACAAGGAGACGAAGGAAGTCAGCCAGCGCGAATTCACGCTGACCAAGGACGAAGGCAACCGCCCCGAAACCACGCTCGAAGGCCTCAAGAGCCTCAACCCCGTGATGGGCCCGGGCATGGTTATCACCGCTGGCAATGCCTCGCAGCTGTCGGACGGCTCGTCCGCGAGCATCCTGATGGAAGCTAAGCTCGCCGAACAGAAAGGCCTGCAGCCGCTCGGCCGCTATGTCGGCATGGCGGTCGCCGGGACCGAGCCCGACGAAATGGGCATCGGGCCGGTGTTTGCGATCCCCAAGTTGCTGAAGCAAACCGGTCTGAAGATGGACGACATCGGGCTGTGGGAACTCAACGAAGCCTTCGCCGTGCAGGTGCTTTACTGCCGCGATCAGCTGGGCATCGATAACGACATCCTCAACGTCAACGGCGGCTCGATCTCGATCGGCCACCCCTACGGCATGACCGGCGCCCGCTGCACCGGCCACGCGCTGATCGAAGGCAAGCGTCGCGGCGCGAAGTACGTCGTCGTCACCATGTGCGTTGGCGGCGGCATGGGGGCAGCTGGTCTCTTCGAAGTCTACTGATCCGGAACATTTTTCCGCGTCGGCGCTATGGCTCTTTGTAATATAGCAAGGAGACGACCCATGGCGACCGACGCGGAAATTCGCACTAAGTTCTGGAAGGCCCTCAAAAGCGACAGGACGATGTTCCTCGGGATGGTTGAGGGCGAAGATGGCCATGCCCGTCCGATGACGGCGCAGCTTGACGATGAAAATTACGACGGCGGCGAATATCACGGCCCCGTTTGGTTTTTCACGTCCACCGATAATGGCCTCTATCAACTGATACAGCAGGCTGAACTCGCAAATTCCAACGCGCGCGCCACTGCACACTTTGCATCTAAAGGCCATGACTTGTGGGCGACCGTGCATGGATCACTCTCGACCACACGTGATCGGGCCACGATTGATCGACTGTGGAATCGTTTCGTAGCTGCTTGGTACGAAGGCAAGGATGACCCCAAGATCGCGATTATCCGTCTTCAGCCTGAAGATGCGGAGATCTGGATCGACGCATCATCAATGATCGCCGGCATCAAAATGCTGTTGGGAATTGATCCCAAGGAAGATTACAAAGACAAGGTTGCCGAAGTTCGGCTTTGATCTTTAACCACATTACAATGAAGGCGGCGCGGGACATTGTCCTGCGCCGTTTTTTCATCATGGCAGGGATACTTCGCGAAAAATTTCCGGGGTTTTTGAGAAAAGCTCTCCGCGAATAAGGTCACCGTGCCAGCAGAATGATCCCGGTGATGGGTACAGCGAAGAATGCGGTGATCAGGGGTGTCTCAACCATGATTCCGAAAGTTTCGACAAATGTGGCATTGCGGCCAACTTGACGGTTACTACCCATGCAATTTCGATTGTGCGGTTCGATTGTGCGGTTCGATCGTGCGGCAAAATATCGCGAGTGAGGTGCGCAGCCAACGATAGGTTGGCGTGCCTGACAAAGTAATGAACGCAGGAACGATCGCGAACGCAGTCGCGATCTGAACAAGATCATCACCGATATTGAAGCGAAGAAGTGTCGAAATTTTGCGCAAGCGACAGTTGAAATGTCAGCCATGGCCTCCTCCCTTCCCCTTAGACAAGAAGAGCTTGAGCCAGATCATTGCGCAGGGTTGAAAGGAAAGCCCGCCAATGTCCCCGGTCCATTTCTGCTAAGAATAAGGCAGATGACCGCAAGGGTCACGTCAGTCACCGGATCGGCCAACCGACCACCGTTGGGAACGCCTTCCGCTGCGGCATGGTCAGCGTGCCGGTATCAGGACTCACCGCGCGTGCTACCGTTATCCAGTCGGATGGCGTTTTTTTGCTACCCGTAATTTATCCGGGCCAGGACGGGACTTAAGCAGAGCGGACCACTGAGATAGCAGGTGATGATCTCTTCCCCGAACTGTAAGTCATCAGACCTGACGGGAAGCCACGCTCACTTTGGGCAAGGGTCCGGCGGGTCAGTGCCTATGCCGATAGCCACACGGAATTTGGGCGCAGCGCAAATCGTCCTGGTCACCTGACGCAAGAGACAAGGGTTACCTCCAACACCGTGTAGTGGGTTTTAAAGAGATACCGGCCACCAGTGGCAGGTATCCTTAGCACTTACTTCTCGTTGGAGATTTCGATCGGTTTTCTCAGTATTGTTTCGACATAGACCCTCCGGACCAGAATGAAGGCCACGATCGTCAACGGTGCGGCCAGCAGCACGCCCAGAAAACCGAACAGCAGTCCAAAGGCCAGAACCGCAAACAACAGCACGGCAGGCGGAATATCGACCGCGTGTTTCTGGATCATGGGTTGCAGGAAGTTGCCCTGCAATTGTTGGATCGCGAGAAACAGTAACAATGTCCACAAGGCGGTTAGCGGTGATACGGTAAATGCCAGCAGGACAGCCGGAATGCCTGCGATGATAGGTCCGACCATCGGTATGATGTCGAGCAATCCGGCAATCACACCAAGCCCGCCCGACGCGGGCACGCCAAGCAGCCAAAGCCCAATCCATGTCAGCGCAGCAACAAGCAGCGACGATATCGCCTGCCCCATCATCCACCCGCGCAGGCCCACGCTCGTATCGTCAAGCGCTTGCGCTGCAACGGGTTCGGCATTGGATGGAAACAACATCAAAAAACCGCTGCGGTACACCTGCGGGTTGGCAGCCATAAAGATCGCCCCCACCACCACCAGGACAAAATCGGCGAGGCCATTGCCCGCCGCCAAGGCGAAACCGCCCGCTTGGGTGAACAGGCGGGAAAGATCGTCGCTACCCATCTCGGCCAATTCGTTGACCGCTTGGCCCATACCAAAGCGTTCAAGAAAGCCCTGGAGCATTTCCACAGCGGCCGGAACTGTCTGCGTTATCGTATCGAATTCATTGGCCAATTGGGAGCCGAACAGCGCAAAGGCACCGATGAACACGCCAAGAAAAAGCGTGATCGCCGAGGTCAAACCGTAAGACCGCTTGATTCCTGTCCAGCGGCAGATCCGGGCTGTGATCGTATCGAACACGGCGCTCAGCACGATGGCCGCAAAAACCAGAAGAAAGAAACGGTTGAGCTCGATCAGCAGCCATCCGCAAGCCACAATAGCAAGCACGATCAGCGTTGAACGCGCTACCGAGGCGGCATTATCAGACGGCCGCGCCGTCAGCCGCGGTGTTGCCGTATCAGACGCCATGCGGCTTTCATCTGACGTTGTATTCATGGCTGCCAATATCCGCCTTTTTTGCAATTTATAAAAGATTGATAGACCTGTTCGACAAGCTGTCAGCGTTGATGATGCGTACGTGGCGTCTGTGCAATGCCGCGGCGATCACTCAGTTCAGTTACTGGCTAGCAGACGACGCGTGCTGCCGCACATCTTCGATGACGCAAGCATCAGGCGCAGAACCTCCATGCAGCACTGATATGTCACCGGTGGTCTCCAGCACAACGGCATGAACGTCCGCAAGTTTCAGGGCATTGGCTTCGCGGAGTTTGGCGTAGACATCGCTTGCCTTGACGCGGGTTTGGTTCAGCGCCTCATCGATCATTCGGCCGTTCCTCATCAGGAACACAGGCTCATTCTGCAAAACAAACTCGGCGACCTGTGAATGCTTGCGCGCGGATGCAGCCAAAAATTGGAACATGAACAGTCCGGCCATTGCAATCATGGACTGCATAAAGCCGGCCCAATCGGTCGATTGAGCCGCACCGGCGAGCAATGAGCCCGTGGCGATCGTCATAACAAAATCGAACGCTGTCATTTTGGAAAAAGACCGCAGTCCGAGAACGCGGACCAGTGCAATCACCCACATCATGGCAAGCAGACTGAGCACGACCCCTCTGGTAACTATGTCGATCGTGGCATTCTCAAAAAACATGGCTGACCTAGAGGTTCGGGTAAAAGCGGGTCGAGACACCGCAATATGTCTGGATGCTATAGCTGGGCGCCTGCAATTCGCTACCGGCATAATCGCTCAAAGCCGCCTTGATCAGCACGAAAGGTTTTTTCCGGCTGGTCGAACCAACTTTCGCAGATCATCCTTCCTCTAACGTCATCACTATAAGCGGGAGAGCCAGTATGGACGTTTACGTCGGATACATCGCATCGGCAGCCACCATGCTTGCTGCAATGATGACGGCAGCAAATCTGGGTTCGCGCGTAACCGGATGGGGGTTTGTGGTGTTCGTGATCGGATCGATCGCGTGGTCCACCGTCGGCTTTCTGACAGATCAAACAAGCCTTATGGTCACTAATGCCTTCCTGCTGCTGGTGAACTTGTTTGGCGTTTGGCGCTGGCTCGGGCGGCAGGCGCGGTACGAAGATGGCAGTGCGAAAGCCAGCCGGCGTTCGCGCCGCACAACTAGTGGCGCTACATTGTTTTCCGGCGGAACCCTTATCGGACACAAAGTTCATGACCGAGAAGGCGTAGCTATTGGCACGCTGATCGACCTTATGGTGTCGTGCGAAGGCAAACAGATCGTTTATGCGGTGATCGCAGAAGGCGGGATGGCCGGCGCGGGGGAACGCCTGCGTGCGGTGCATCCTGCCCTGTTGCAAATTACCGACGATGCGGTTCTTTGTCGGTTACGCTTCGCCGAATTCTGCGCAATTCCCGAAATCGATCCTGAGCAATGGCCGGAGCAGGTCCCGGAGCAGCCAGATCAGTGATACAGCGCCCTACCCTGCCAGTATCGTGCGAACGCTTTCGCGCACCTTCCGCAAAGGGTGCTGCACGATCGGAACCCACGGTTCGATAGCGCCATACGCGGAATATCCGAATTCATGCAGCGAAGCGCAATTAAGTCCAACATCGGGGTAGTCAGCATTACCGTTTCGCATCGGTTCGGGCCGCATCCCGGGTTCAAGATCAAGAAAGGAAGTGATCGCTTTTGCATAAAGCGAAGGCTGCGCGACGAGGTCTTCGTACCGAAGAACGAAAGCGGAGTGGAGATAGGTGAGATCGTCCAGCAGCATGCGATAGGCCGAATTTCCGTAAGATGTCAGATCCGTGTAAGACTTGTCTGACCACTTCCCGACCGCTGCGGCCATGAACGATGGGTGGCGAACGATCACAACAAATTGGCTGAGCGGGAACAGCCCTTGGAGCAAGCGCATCTTTGTCAGGTTTACTGGCGATTTTTCAATCCGCCAGAGACCACCCGGATCGAACCATCGTCCCAATTCGGTATCATAACGCTGCTTTGTTGCCCATGAGTTCAGGGGGTGGGTTTCATCCATCCGCTGCAAGGGATCGGTTGCAAACTCCCCCGGAACACCATCGCGGGCTGTATGCGGTATCGCGCCTTGCAGATAGCAACCCTCGTTCTCGGGAACCGGGGCATGATTGATACCGGATACAGCCGGATGCGAAGCGATCATCCGTGCCAAAAGACTGGTGCCTGTTCGGTGGAGGCCGGTCACAAAAACATAGCGATGGGCGTGGGTCATAGTTGAAAGTCGCGGCCTTGCTGCATGGTGCGTCATGAAAGTCACGGGTGAGGTGCAATTGCTGTTCACCTTGGCGCAGGAAGGAACAATCTGACCATCGCTCACTTCGTTCAAAGCGTTGCAACAAGATTGGCCATCACTTGAAAATTGCTGTCCTTGCCCATGTTCGCCATGCCATTTGTGAACCATTTATGGGGGGTATGGAAGCGCATTGCCGCATGTTGTGCGATGGCCTTCGGGCGGTCGGTCACGATGTAACGCTGTTCGCGGCGGGCGGGTCTGATGATATGGATCTTTTTCCGATCTGTGATGCACCTTACGAAGCCGTGTTACCTTGGACGACATGGCGCGGCACCAGTGAATTGACGGAATATCAAACCGAAGCCTTCGCAACTGGCTGGTATGCTGTCAGGTCGGGCGACTTTGACGTCGTCCACAACAATACGCTGTTTCCTGACATAATCGACTGGGCGGCGCGTGACAAAATTCCTTGCGTTACGTCGCATCATGTTCCGCCATTCGAAACGATACGAACCGTCACGCAAAGGTATATTGCCGTTCCCTGGTTGAGATTTACTGTCCCGTCCGCAGCGCAACACGCCAGCTGGCAGGCGAGCCTCCACGACCGTTTGCATGTCGTGCACAATGGCATCAATACGGCAAGCTGGAAGCCCGGTCGGCAGCGATCCGGCTATTTTGTTTGGTCGGGCCGCATCACGCCAAACAAAGGTACGCACTTTGCCGTTCATGCCGCCCGTTTGGCGGGTGCATCGTTGCGAATTTTTGGCCCAGTCGAGGATGCCGATTACTTTACTTCGCAAATCGAACCGTACCTTTCGGACGATGTAACCTACTGCGGCCACCGGTCCGCGCAAGAACTGGCTACCGAAGTCGGATCGGCATTGGGTGTTTTGGCTACGCCCATGTGGGATGAGCCCTTTGGGCTGGTGGCGGCCGAGGCACTTGCGTGCGGTACGCCTGTGTGCGCGTTCGACAATGGCGCATTGCGCGAAGTTGTCGGAAGCTGCGGTCTCGTTGTACCGAAAGGTGACGCACAAGCGCTGGCGATTGCGATGAGCAACGTGTGGCGCATCAACCGCGATGATTGCAGATCCCGGGCAGAACGCCTGTTTTCCAGCGAAGCGATGATTGAAGGCTATCAGAGGCTTTACGAAGAGGCCATTCTTGTGGTTTCCCAGCCCGATCAGCCCGCCATCGCTTCGGCTTCCAACGCAGCCAGAACACGCGCGCTGCTTGCGTAAGGCTGATCCGCCTGCTGCCGCGTGAGTGCGAAATCGCTCTCACCCGGGTCGCGCAATTTTCGCCAGCCATTGTCGGTACGTTCCAGCAACCCCATCAGGACAAAGGCGCGCAGCCAGTGCTGCATCGTGGGGTGCCCCCATTTACGTGCAAATGTCATCGCATTGGCAAGGACGCTGTCCAGATGATGCACCGGTGGCATGAAGTGTGGGTGATATTGGTGGTAGGTCCTGGCGCCCTTGATCCACCACAGCGGAATATCGCGGGCAGATAATGTCCGGCCAAAATCCGTATCCTCACCGCCATATCCGTCGAAAGCTTCATCAAAGCCGCCCGATGCGCGAAAATCCTTAGCAGAAATGGCGAAATTCAACGACCAGAAGCAGCGGTAGTCTTCGCATGATCGCGCCCCCGTATCAGGCGGGCCGGGCCGTTCCGAATGACGAACGGCTATACGGTCGAACCGGTCATACTGGATACCATCACGCGTCGCATCCTTGGGTAGGTAGCCAACCTCCCCCATCCAGACCCCGGAGTTCGCGTGCGATGCTTTAATATAATCCGATATGCATTCGCTGTGAGGAATACAGTCGACATCAAGGAAAATGAGTATTTCGCCGGCCGCCTTAGTCGCCGCCGTGTTGCGCGCGCGGGCCAACGGAATGGACCCACTGCCCAACATGATCTGGCGTATCGGAAAGTCCGTATGCGGCAGGTCGTAGGGAACATCCTGCATGACGGCGATCACCAGCTCGTCAGGCAAGACAGAGGACAGCGACAGACCTTTGACCATGTTGATCAAATGCTCTTCGCGGCCATGGGCTAGGGTGCAAACCGAAACTTTCATGCGATCGCTTTCATTGTCGGGACTGTGACCTCAGCCGCATCGTCCCAAAGGCTTGACGCAAGCCCATCCATCCAATCGGCGGCCTTGATCGCAGCGTCAGGGTCTATGAATTCTGCCTGCCAAGCTGTGTCGATACGTTCAGCTTGCTCCCATAATTTCTGCCACGCATCGCGGTGCGACGGCCAGTGGGGAGACATTGCCGCCAGACCCGCTTTCTCAAGCGAGATGGCCTTGCACAATTGCTCGTCAAAATACCGCCATTCAGGCACAACGATCCACGGCTTGCGTGCGGCGAGGACAGTATGCACAGTCGTGTTGCCGCAACTCGATACGATACGGTCTGCGGCGGCTATCCATTCTGCCGCATTCTGGACCCAGCCCAAGTGAGTCAGGTTGCCCGGCGAAGTTTCGTGCCATTCGCTGGTGACTTTCCCCAAAGTAAACCACCGTGAATGCGGGTCTTGCCGCGCTCCCAATGTCAGGGGTGTGCTGGGCAACCCGTCGCCGCCCCCTCCCCCGATCACGCAGACAATCTTGAGGTCAAGCGGAAGGCCAAGAACACGGCGGGCCTCATCGCGGGATGGGAGTGACGGTACATCGACACCGAGACCGGGAGCGTAGTGGGTTTTGGCCAGCATCCAGGACGGCCGATCATCCTGCTCGAGCATGGGCGCATAGGGAGCAAGTATCCCAACAGCGCTTTCATATGCGGCCATGTGCCCGGAATCACTGCGCCGACCGTGCTGGAGAACCGCAACGTGCGGCACCGAACACAGGCGTGCAAGCTGACCCAATTCCGCCGAAACATCAGTAACGAACAGTGCAGGATTGGCCGCGCTGAACCAACTCGACAAGGCCGCCATCGCATCACGGATGGTCTGCCAGCCAAGCGGCGCACAATGCGTTATTCCAGGTTCAGGAATGCAGCGCATGTTGTCCGGTTCATTACCTGTAGGCTCAAACAACGAAGGTATCTGCGTCACACCTATTGCCGGGCTAAGTCCCTTGAACATGTCAGGGCGGGCCGTGAAAATTTCGACGGGGCGCTGCTTCACCAGTACATTCAACAAGGCGGTCGCACGCTCTGCATGCCCCCTTCCCTGATGATGGACGAAGTAGCCAATAGGCTGAATGTTCATGCGGCTATTCCAGCGGTTTGGCACACAGACGCCGGATGGATAGCGCCAGCAGTGCTTCTTGCGCCCTCAGACGCAAGATAAGCGCGCGTCCCTTCGACGACGCCGTTGGCGTGTGAACCCTTCGCGGCATGAACGCTGTGCGTCGACAGCCAACCGGCCATCTCAGGTGAGCGGTTTGCCACAAGAATGGGATGCGAGGCAGCTTGCAACATATCGATATCATTGCCGCTGTCCCCTGCGGCTATAATCCGATGCCGGGCAATTCCCAGCTTGGCCGCGACATACAAGATTGCCGCACCCTTTCCGGCCTGACGCGGCAACACATCGAGCAGATGACCATGACTACCGATCACGCGCGCCGAAATCCTTCTTGCGCCTAGCGATTGCCGCAGCGTCACGACATCGACGGCCTCCTTGTAAAACCAGCTGCATTTGAAAGGGTTCTGATCGTGCTGCGGTTGAAGCGTAAGACCGTCGATGGGCGCAGCAGCATCGTAGATGTCAGCCGCTTGCCAATCCTTGCTCACGTTATGTGGAAACATTGTGTCGTGCGATGGGCCGCCTGGTGTCGGCCAGAAAATGCGTGTGCCAACCTCTGTGATCCAAACGGCAGGGTCCGGCAGATCCCATTGCCGCATGATCCTGCGAGCTTCGACCAGTGACCGCCCTGTTGCTATTGCGAAGGTCAATTCCGGCCTATGCTGCAGCATCTGCTTGAAGGCTATTACACCTTCGGCACAGCCCGTCAGCGTATTGTCGAGATCACAGGCCAGAAGATACCGCGGCGGCCGAGCTACGGGGGTGACCGCCGTGCTTGAACCAACAGGAAAGACTACCTGTCGGGTGATCTTTACAAAATGCTCGGCATAGGTTGACCACGTGTGCGATGCTGAGCCGGTCACGCCATTCGTTGCGCAGCGGTTCCAATAATCAGAGTCCGTCATGAGCCGCCTGATCGCTTCCGCAATTGCTGGCGCAGACTTCGGATCGACCAATTCCCCGTGGCCCAATTCGGTCACAGTATCCACGGTCCCTCCATGACACGTGGCAACAGCCGGCAATCCGTAACTTGCAGCCTCGATAACGGTCAGGCCATAGGGCTCAACCAGCGCCGGGTTCACGAATACGCCGCGGCTGGACGCGGCAAGCTGGTAAAGTCCGGCGACGTCATCGGCGTCGTGGCATTTGGGATATGCAATACTGCCGTACAAATCATGCGCGTCAATCCGGTTCAACAGATCGGCGAACACATCGTGCTGCTCTGATTGGCTCTCGGAAAAATGCTGGCGCTGTCCCGCAACGATTACGAGATTGGCGTTGTCTCGGAGAAATTTGTCCTGACCGAACGCGTCGACCAATGCGGCGATATTCTTTTTCCAAACTGGCCGAGCGATGGCCAGGATGAGCGGACGCTCCGGCCGGCGCAAAAACGGTGCGATTAACTCCTGCGCCTTACCCCTGTGATCGGTAGAGGATTTTTTCGTACCCGGCGTGACTCTGTGTATCTTGCCTATAGAAGCATCGGGGTAGGCCATAAGCTGGCGCTCGCATTCGTCGCGGGACGAACCGATGATCGCCGCCGCATTGGCAATGGCGGCGTTTTCTTCACTGATGCGGTGATGAAGGCCCGCGTCTGCCTCTGTAATCGATGCAAGCTTGTCCAGCCCCAGGGAGTGCGCGGTATAGATAAAGGGAATGCCAAAGGCCTTTCGCAGCTCCTCGGCAACTTCGGCCGCATCCGCAAAATGAGCGTGAATGATATCCGGAAGGTGGGCGCGCTGAGCCAATTCGGCGATCAAAGCCCGCGAGAACGCCTTACGGTCAGCGGCCAAGGCTTCTTTAGCAAGGTAACGGGTGTTGCCACTGTCAATTCGGGTGATGCAAAGTTTGGATGAGATAGATTCACGAGCTTGCGCATGTATTGCATCAAGCTGCGGACTATCGAACAAGCGCGTCACGATTTCGGCGCTTTCGACATCGTTACGATCAGCAAGCGCCTGCATCTCGCCAAGTATGTAGGATATATGACCGCCGGTGTCCTGCGTGATACCGTACTTGGGATGCGCTGTTATACAACCGCCAAGCGCAATCGACATTATCTTCATGATCGCCTCGTTCAATTGCATGGATGACTACGAACATGCGATGATGCCTTGATCTCCTCGCGACCAAAGACACATTCGCGTGCAGCTCATTCTAAAGCGTCGCAACATTCCTTTTGTTCAAATTCGAACTTACTTTTAAAAAGTATTGCGCCTGAATTCCCTGATTACAAAAGGCACGCCACGTCTAGAGCGGCATTCTACTAGACTTTCCGACGCGTTTCCCGGAAAATAATCACTATATTAGTTTAATTAGTGCGGTACGGACCAGACCAGCAAGTTCGGAACGACCATCACTGCTTACGGGGGTCGACGAAGGGGCACTCCCAGTCGTTTGCAACGGCACGGCCACTGTATTGGCGGGCTTCACTTACGTCCCCATGACGAGCAAGCATCGGATTGATGCTGCCATCGAGTTTTTCGTCACGCGTCAGGATCGCCGACCGCAACTTTTCGTAACGTTGCTCTTCTCTCAGCCGAACGAATTGGTCGTGCAAATTGAAAATCATTGCCGGGTACTTCGTACGACGAGCCGCCCGGGATGCGTGAGGATGCATGCCCACCACAAAATAGGCCTTGCCACCGAAGCTCAGAGAAAAATGGGGATCATCAGGGTCGCTGCTGACGCCTTCCTGATACGACTGTCCGCGCCAATCATCCTTATCGGTAAGCGATTGAATACGCTCCCAAATCGCCTTTTCAAAACCCGCTTCGTCCAGATCGCCGGGCTCTGAAAAGACCACGGCAAGGCTACGAAGCCCTTCGTTGTCATTTTCATAGCGCTTGCTCCAATTCAGCAAGGCTTGATGGATCGCGACATCGTCCCATGCGCTAGTGAGCGACCAGGCCGTGACGATCTCAAGCATACCCGAATTCATCGCGGATTTAGCGCCGACACAAGGAAATGCGCGATCGGCGATATGATCGTGAAGGCTGGCCTGAAGCTGCTCTTCGTCAATATCAATCGGACTAGCCAAGGAGGGGAAGAAGGTCCGCATGACCACTACTAAGCTTGCCAGTCGTCAGATGTTCCAAACCGGAACATAAAAACGCGATGCGAACATCTGCCCGCTTACGCTGAAAACTCAGGCTGCCAACGGCAGTCGCACCTCAAACGTGCTGCCTTCCCCCGGTGCGCTGCGGACAAGCCGGATGTCGCCATCATGCAATTCGACAAGTTGCTTCACCAAGGCGAGCCCAATACCCAGCCCCCCGCCGCTGACGCCTCGTGCGTTGTC
This sequence comes from Erythrobacter sp. R86502, assembly GCF_042466465.1. NCBI lineage: Bacteria > Pseudomonadati > Pseudomonadota > Alphaproteobacteria > Sphingomonadales > Erythrobacteraceae > Erythrobacter > Erythrobacter sp. R86502. The sequence continues at coordinate 1,347,145 of NZ_JAXHCJ010000001.1, forward strand.
CGACTGACCAAACATGTCGAAGATTATCGATTGCTGTGCGTCGGGTATGCCCACACCGCTGTCCGACACTGTTATGACGGCCCGGTCTTTGCTGTGCGAAACGCTGACCTCGATCCGTCCGCCCGCAGGCGTATATCGCGCCGCATTGCTGACAATATTTCCAACAATCTGGATGAACCGCGTGGGATCGACTTCCAACAACATCGGATCATTCAGCGAATTGACGACAAGCGTATGCCCGGCCGATTCAATCGCAGGCATTGCGATTTCCAGAGCTGATGGAAGAATATCGCCAAGCAAGATTCTTTCCTTGCGTAGCAGAATTTGACCGCGTTCGATGCGGTTGATGTCCAGCAGATCGTCCACAAGCCGCGTCATATGGCGCAGGTTCTGTCGCATCGACGTGCGAACCGCGTCCTTGTCGACGCCATCGATTGGCGTTTCCATGAGGCTGAGACCAGATGACAGCACGGCAAGCGGATTGCGCAGCTCATGCGCCAACACTGCCAGAAACTGGTTTTTCTGCTTGTCTGCCGCCTGCAACGCCGACGCGGCATTGGCCAGTTTATCGCGTTGCGATATGATCTTTTGGCGCTGAACGAAAAGATCCAGAAAGACCTTCGATTTGGACCGCAGAATATCAGCCTCAATCGGCTTTTGGATGAAATCGACGGCGCCTGCTTCATATCCGTGAAACCGGCGTGCTGAATCGCCGCTACCGGCCGTCACAAATATGATCGGAATATGCCGCGAACGCGCATTGGCGCGCATGATTTCTGCCAGTTCAAACCCACCCATGCCCGGCATCTGCACATCGAGCAGCGCAAGCGCGTATTCATTACGCAGCATGAGTTCCAGCGCCTCTTCGCCGCTGCCCGCCTTGTGAAGTTCAAGGCCATCGCTTGCCAGCAGTGCCTCAAGCGCAAGCAGGTTTTCCTCAAGGTCATCGACCAACAAGAATTTCACGATCTCGGTCATTGTGCGACCAACTCCTCAAGGGCGGACCTTATATCTTCCAATCGCATCGCTTGTGCATCAGGACAGGCCGCCAGCGCAGCTTGCGGCATAATTTCGACTTCGGCCGTCGCAGGGGTTTGAACAATGCCATGCCCTCCTGCGGTGCAAATGGCGCGCAGCCCTTGCGCTCCATCATGGTTCGCTCCGGTCATGATGATCCCGGCCAGGTGCGAGCCAAAGGCATCGGCTGCGCTTTCAAACAGCACATCGATCGACGGGCGAGAATAATTGACCGCTTCATCTGATGACAACGCTATTGCCCCATCGATCTCGACCAGCAAATGATAATCGGGCGGCGCAAGATAGATCGTGCCGGGCATCGGACATTCCTTGTCCTCGGCTTCCTTGACCGTGAGGCGGCATTTTTCCGCCAGAAGTTCGACCAAGGCATTGTCGCGCCGCCGGGGGATATGCACCACTACCAAAACGGGTGCAGGAAAGTCTGCCGGCAAAACCGGAAGCACCTGCAAAAGCGCTTGAACCCCGCCCGCCGAAGCGCCGATTACAACGGCTTGCAGACTCACCGTGCGTTCCTCCGATAGATACGTTCGTCGCGAACGAAATCCGTAAAGAGGTCGGCATGCGCCGAAAATCTGAGGCTTTCTTTTGAGCCGATGCCAAGAAAGCCGCTACGCACCAAGGACTCACCGAATAGCCCGACAACGCGATCCTGAAGTCCGCGATCGAAATAGATCAAGACATTGCGGCAACTGACCAAGTGCATCTCGCCAAATGCAGCATCTGTCACCAGACTGTGGTCTGAAAACACTGTGCGTTCACGGAGCGATTTGTTGAATACTGCGCGATCATAATCCGCGGTATAAAAATCGGAGAGCGAAGAGTGGCCACCGGAAAGGCGATGATTTTCCGTAAAAAGCTGGATACGATCGAGCGGATAGATCCCTGCTTCGGCCGCACGCAGCGCAGATGGGTTGATATCGGTTGCATAAAAAATCGTCCGGTCCGCCAGCCCTTCTTCTTCGAAAAGGATCGCCAGTGAATGAAGCTCCTCGCCGTGGCTGCAACCCGCCACCCAAACCTTCAGCGATGGGTAAGTGCGCAGGTGTGGGACAACCTTTTCGCGCAGAGCCCGAAAATAGCTCGGGTCGCGAAACATCTCACTGACCTGCACCGTCAGGAAATTAAGCAGACGCGGTAGGATCGTCTCATCATGCAGCACAGCCGACTGAATGTCGGAAATGCTGTCATACCCCCACTGCGCGCGTGCCTGAAGCAGCCGCCGCTTGATCGACGCTTGGGCGTAGTGGCGGAAGTCGTAATGGTAGTGGTGATACAAGGCATCCAGCAGCAACCGGATCTCGATATCTTCGATGCTCTCACTCACCTTGGCATCCAGACGCGTACCAGAGAAAGAAGCTTGTCCACATCCAGGGGCTTGGACATGTAATCATTCGCGCCCGCTTCAATACATTTTTGCTGATCGTCAGGCATCGCCTTGGCCGTCAACATGATGATCGGCAATTTCTTCCAGCGTGCTTCAGCACGGATGGCGCGCGCGGCGGTCAATCCGTCCATGACCGGCATCATCACATCCATCAACACCAGATCGATGGCCTTTTCCGGATCACCCACCGATTGTGCCAACGCGTCCAGCGCTTCCTGACCATTACGGGCGATCATTGTCAGGGCTCCGCGCGGTTCCAGAACGCTGGTGAGCGAGTAGACGTTTCTGACGTCATCTTCGACAATAAGGATGGTCTTTCCTTCCAGAGCCGCATCGCGGTGCCGGGCCTTTTCGATCATCTGACGCTGTTCGGGGGGGAGATCCGACACCACGCGGTGAAGGAACAGCGAAACTTCGTCCAGCAAACGCTCGGGTGACTTGGCGCCTTTGATGATAATTGAGCTGGAATAGCGCCGCAGACGCTGTTCTTCCTGCGGCGAAAGATCCCGTCCCGTATAGACGATGACAGGTGGCAGGGCGCCACGTTCCTCGTCGCTTAACGTTTCCAGAAGCGAAAACCCGGATGCATCCGGAAGGGTCAGATCAAGGACCATACAGTCAAAATGGCCACGACCCAATTCCTCAAGGCATTCGGCAGCGGTCCCAACGCCCACGGTTTCCACGTCCTGCGAGCCCAAAAGCTGCCCGACTGCCTCACGCTGAACGTCATCGTCCTCAACGATAAGGACACGGCGCAAGCGCGATGCCAGCTGTTCCTGCAAGCCGGCCAACACTTCGGCGAGGCGTTCACGGGGCGCGGGCTTTTCCAGAAAACCGATCGCCCCCAGCGCCAGCGCCGTCTGGCCCTGGTCCGATCCCGATACGACGTGGATGGGAATATGCCGCGTGTCGTCGTCGTGCTTGAGGCGGTCTAGCACGGTTAGTCCGGACTGGTCGGGCAAGCCGATGTCGAGAATAATGGCGCTCGGCTTGTATTCCGCCGCAACGTCGATCGCTTCCTGAGCGGTGCCGGCAATAAGGCATTGGAAACCCAATTCGCGGGCCAGATCGGAAACGATCCCGGCAAAGGCCGCATCATCCTCAATGACCAAAAGCACCTGCTTGCCTTCGGTCAGCAGCTTGCGGTCATCATCAGGGACAGCCGAACGTGTTGGTACCGGCTGCGACGAGGCGGTTGGACGGGCAACCGGCGCGGACGCCTCGATCGGATTTTCGCTGTTGAGGGAAAGCTGACGCGATGCAACCTTCGCCGGATCGTATGCCATCGGCAGACTGACAATAAAGGTGCTGCCTTTGTCTTTTTCGCTTTCAAGACGGATTGTGCCGCCCAGCAAACGCACCAGTTCGCGCGAGATCGAGAGACCCAGCCCTGTGCCGCCGAACTTGCGGCTGATCGTACCGTCGGCCTGTCGGAACGCTTCGAAAATCGCCTCTCGCTGTGCTTCGGCAATTCCAATACCGGTGTCGGTCACGACCAATTCGACAAGGCCCTTGTCGGTTGTCGAAATCGCGAGCGTTACGCTGCCTTTTTCAGTGAATTTGATACCGTTCGAAAGCAGGTTTTTCAGCACCTGTTCCAGGCGCATCCGATCAGTGTCGAAGGTTCGCGGAGCACCGGGTTTCACAATGATCTGGAGATCAAGGCCGCGTTGCTGCGCAAGAGGTTCAAATACCTTGCGCAGGTCCGCCGCCAACCGCTCGGTCGAAACGGGAGCCGGTTCTATGGTCACATGCCCGGCTTCGATTTTCGACAAATCCAGGATGTCGTTGATCAGCGTCAGCAGATCATTGCCCGATGATTCAATCGTCTGCGCAAATTTGACCTGTTTGGACGTTAGATTGCCATCGGCGTTTTCACCAAGCAACTTTGACAAGATGAGCAACGAATTGAGTGGTGTGCGCAGTTCGTGGCTCATGTTCGCCAGGAAGTCGGATTTGTACTGGCTCGCCTGCTCCAGTTCGCTCGCCTTAAGTTGCAGCGAAGCGGCTGCGCGTGACAATTCGTCACGCTGCACTTCCAGCGTTTGGGCCTGTTCTTCGAGCTGGCTGTTGGTCTGCTCCAATTCGACCTGCTGCAGTTCAAGCCGCGCCTGGGTTTCCTTCAGGGCGTTGGCCTGCTCCTCCAGTTCTTCATTGCTGACGCGCAATTCCTCACCTTGCGCCTGCAATTCGCCAGCCTGATGCTGCGTTTCTTCCAGCGCATCCTGCAACATCTCGCGGAACCGCGCAGAGCGCAGGGCGACACCGATCGATCCCGAAACGGTGTCCAGAAAATCCAGAACAAGACTATCGACAGCATCGAAGAAGCCAAGCTCGATGACTGAATTCACCGAACCTTCAAAAAGCACGGGAAGCACAACCAGATGGCGCGGCGTATCATGGCCCAGAGCCGAACCGATCTTTAGGTAGCCTTCAGGTATGTCTTTCAGCAATGTCGCCTGACCATCGGCGGCAACTTTGCCGAGCAATCCTTCATTGAGGCCAAAGGTTTCCGGCACCGAACCGCTGTCCGCAACACCGATCAAGGCAACCTGGTTGAACGTACCGCCCTCCCCTTTGAACAATGCGCCGGCATTTGCGCCGGTTCTTTCAGCAAGAAATGACAGGACCGTGGCGCCAACCTGATGAACGGTTTTTTCGCCCCGCATTGCTTCGCTCAGCGCGACTTGACCTGTCTGAATCCAGCGCTGGCGTTCGCGGCTGCGGTTGCTTCGGGTCGCAAAGATGAAAACGGCGATCGTCAACACGGCGCCGATAAGGCTTGTGATGATGGCGCTCAGAACCGCGTTGCTCGAAGCCTCCGCCAGCAACGTTACCCGTTCTGCGCGCGTTTCGACCTCTTCCCGGTTTATTTGTGCCATTTGTTGCCGGATCGCATCCATTGCGATCTCACCGCGATCGCTGTCGATGAATGCAATAGCCTGCTCACCGCCATCCTCGCGCCGGATACGCACCGCAGCTTCCGCAAAACGGATCTTGTTGTCGACCGTCGTTCGCAGCAATCCTAAATTCTGGCGTTGGATGGGATCGTTTTTGATGAGTGTCTCAATTGTGGAAAGGCTGTTTTGTGCAGCCGCCAGCCCTTCCTCATAGGGTTCGAGATATTTGTCCTCGCCGGTAACAACAAAACCACGCTGACCGGTTTCGACATTCAGCGTTGCCATCATCAAATCATCAAGAGCGCTCAGCACTTCATGGGTGTTGCGGATACCCTCATCACTCTCCCGCATAGCTGCAATGTTGGCATATGCCGCGTAAGCGGTGATGATAAAGAACCCCACGCCGACCAGAAGCCCGATGATCGACCAAACTTTCGAAGAAAATCGGATGCCCTGCTTCGATTGCATGTTTTGCAAAGTCTCGAACCCCTTGGTGAAGACCGCCGCCATAGGTATATCGTTAGCCAGCAATCAACTCTTTTTGCTGCCAGCAGCATCGCAGCGCTGATCGGCGGCTTTATTGCGCTGCGGGCAAGCGGTGCCGGCGTGTAAAACGAGCAACGCAGTGCAAGTCAAAGTGTCACTACAGTAACCCTGCGTGGCCGGGTTAACATTGCCGAATTTGCAGATAAACAGGTCTAGTCCGGCCTATTGATTGACCGAGCTGCCACGAATTTCATGAATGATGACGCGCGTACCACCATTGGTTTCGAAACGTGCCTCGCGCCCAACTGTTGCCGACAGCGTCATGATCAATTGGATTCCAAGGCTATCCAATTGAACCATGCCTATATCGAAGCCGTCAGGCAGTCCGACCCCTTGATCCGATACGGTCAGCGTCGCTGTATCGTTTTTGCGCTGCAACAGGATTTCGATCGGACCACCCCCAGAAGGGTACGCATATTTTACCGCATTGGTGACTGCCTCGGACACCACCAAGGCGATCGATGTGGCTGCAGAAGTCTCGACCGAGAAACGATCGATTTTGCAATGAATCTGATGTGCAGGAGCCTGCCCGCCAAGTTGTTCGCACAGCTTGGGAAGCAACTCCGACAGTTCGACCGTCTCGGTCATGTTCTGACGCCATAGATGATCGTGGGTAGCCGCAACTGCCATAATTCGTCCGGAGGCATCGCCAAGCGCGGTGGCGGCTTCGTCGGTCTTGACGCTGCGTGCCTGCATAAGCATCAGGCTCGACAGAATGGCGAGACTGTTCTTCACGCGGTGACTTGCTTCCTTGACCAGTAACCGCTGCTGCTCCACCGCCTTGCGCAGTTGTTCTTCCATCGCAATCCGATCTGATGCAACGCCCACGAGGTTTGCCAAGCCTTGCAGAAAGGCAAGGTCAGCAGCCTCGAACTCGCCCGCGTTCGGGCTATCGACCTCCAAAACGCCCCAAGGCCCGTTAAGTCGAGCGATGACAACGTTGATGGCACGACGGACACCATGCGTTGCCATCACATCAGGCGTTCTGAACCGTTCTTCTTTTTCGAGATGGTTCGATATCACCGGTGAGCCTGTCTGGAATGCGTACCCCGCAGGTGACCTGCGTCAGCCCCGATCGTCGCAGTGCCTACGATCCCGCTGCGCTAGCCCACACCGGCGCGGATCAGAAGATCGCATTCGTCCTTTCTGTATTCGAGGATTTTGGCGAGCCCCGTTCGCATTCCCTCGGCAGCTGCGACCGCTGCATCATCAAGCAGCGCGTCAAAAGAGCATTGCTTCAACGCATGCAGTCCGAAATCAGACAGGATTGCCTGCTGGGTTAACCTGTAACCCAACATGGAACCATCACCCACTTCGGCAACAGCCTCATCGAAACTGCCCGCGCTGTTATCGTCATTCACCTCTACGATTTCAGGAGAGTGCTGATCGGTAAACGCGACCGGTGTAGCGCCAATATCGGAACGACCATCTACGGAAGAACTGGATGTCATGATAAGGCGTTGTCCGGTCTACATTGAAGAAGCATCAGAAATACGGGACTGGTCGCTACAGGCTGCATCTGATCACCGCAATACAGCAGCAACAAACGCTGGGACGCGGCGAATGTTACATCTTTGGCTGTTATGGCAGCCCACTTCGCCGCGGACATTCCAGCACACGTGAAACGACCGCACCTGCTGCGCCCTTGGCAAGCCAATTATAGACCGATCGCGTTTAGCGCGGCAAATCAGGCCATCCATGCGGAGCGGGAATTTTTTCGAACTTGCAAGAATGGTAGCGGAGGAGGGACTCGAACCCCCGACACGCGGATTATGATTCCGCTGCTCTAACCGGCTGAGCTACTCCGCCCCATGGGCATCCGACGTTTAGTACTGCGCCGGATTCGGCACCGGGTGTCGGCCCGGGCGAGGCGCGCAATTAGGGTCACTGGGGCGCGGGGTCAAGCCCTGTTACACACAAACCTTAAAGCCGTTCGCTCCCTCGAAAAGGACAAGTCTTGACCGGTTCCCACGGCCCCCCAAGGTAGCGCCACAACTCCAAGGCCGGGAAGCTGAAGCGCGGCTTTTGCGTCCAGGGTGTCACCAATGCAGACAGGGTCGCCTGAAGCGCCCTCGCCTCGTCTTTGCTCACCTTGTTCTGCACCGTTATGTGCAGGCGTGGCTCAGTAAGATCCTGCGCTGTCAGGCTGCCGTGAAAATGATCTGCAATCAACGCGCGCAAGGTCATGAGCTGCGGTGCTTCCAGCGCGATGGCGGTGCCCTTGCCCAGATCCATCACGCCCTTCACCGCCCCTTCAGGCGCCGCAAATTCCCGTGTACAGTGAGGCAGGAAGTCGACAAGCTCATCCAACAGCGACGGCGCAAACGCGTGGAACAGCGTAACATGCGCGTGAAGGTAGTTGCGTGCCGGAGGAAAATGCGCGCGTCGCAAACCTTCGGCAAAGCCCGCAAGATCGGGCGGCAAAGCTGCCGTAAGGATGAAAGGCTGCGGCATCCGGCTATCTCATCTACATTTCCCCGCGTTCCCGGCGGATCGCGTACCATTTTGCAACGTTGGCATTGTGTTCAGCCAAGGTATCGGCAAACCAATGGCCACCCGTTCCATCGGCAACCATGTAAAGTGCCTGCGTGGTCTGGGGATTCAGCACAGCAGCGATGCTGGCGCGGCCAGGATTGGTGATAGGCCCTTCCGGAAGGCCGACGCGGGTGTAGGTGTTGTAGCCATTAACAGCCGCGATCTCGGATTGCTTGATCCGGCGCCCCAGCGGCTTGCCCTTGGTGATCGGATAGATGATCGTCGGATCCGCCTGCAACTTCATCCCGGTTCGCACACGGTTGGAATACAGACCCGCAACCATCCGGCGTTCTTCCGGTTTGCCGGTTTCCTTCTCGACGATTGAAGCAAGGGTAAGCGCGTCGCGCATGGTATCAACCGCGATGCCCGGCTTGCGCGCCGCCCACTCTTCGGCCAGCGCACGGTCCATTGCGGTTTGCATCTGTTCAACAAGACTTGCGCGCGACTGACCGCGTTCGAAGCTGTAGGTATCGGGCAGGATCGACCCTTCCGGCGGTACGGGAACTTCACCAGTCAGGAGCGGCTCTGCCATCAGGCGTTCCCATACGAGTACCGATGGCATGCCTTCGGGAATGGTGATGAAACGGCGGATCACATCGCCGTTCTGGAAAGCTGCAAGAATATCGCCTTGCCCCATGTCAGGGCTGAGAAGGAATTCTCCTGCCTGGATCGGGGTATCGGCGCCAAACACCCGTGCCTGCAGCACAAAGCTGGATGCCGAGGAAATCAGCCCCTCGGCCTCCAGCTTTTCGGCGATGGATGCGACCGATGCGCCGGCCGGGATCGTGAAGCTGGTATCCTTCGCGATCGTGGCGGACCCCATGAACGTCCAAGCCGCCACCATTGCGGCAAGGATAATCCCGAAACCTACCAGTGCCAGCCGCAGAACTTTCACCGGATCAGTCGACCTTCTGCATGATGATCGAGGCATTGGTTCCACCGAAGCCAAACGAATTGTTCAGGACGGCGCGCACTTCGCGCTTCTTTGCGACCAGCGGCACAAGGTCGATGCCTTCGGTGCCATCATCAGGATCATGGAGATTAAGCGTCGGCGGTACGATCCCGTCGCGCATGGCGAGGATGCAGAAGATCGCCTCCACCGCGCCGGCGCCGCCAAGCAGGTGACCGATCGCGCTTTTGGTCGAAGACATCGAAGCGCCGCCGAGGTCATCTCCCAGCACGCGCTTGATCGCGGCGAGTTCGATGGTGTCGGCCATGGTAGAGGTGCCGTGGGCGTTGATGTAATCAATATCGCCGGGCCCAAGGCCCGCCTTCTTCAGCGCCATGCGCATTGCGAGTTCTGCGCCGCGGCCTTCGGGATGCGGGGCGGTTACGTGGTAGGCATCACCCGACAGGCCATACCCCGTAACCTCGGCATAAATTTTTGCGCCGCGCGCCTTGGCACGTTCGTATTCTTCCAGCACGACGACGCCTGCGCCTTCGCCCATGACAAATCCGTCTCGGTTCTTGTCATAAGGCCGGCTTGCTTCGGTCGGGCGGTCGTTCATGCTCATGTTGAGCGCCCGCGCCTGGGCGAAACCCGCGATGCCGAGCGGATTGATCGTCCCTTCGGCTCCCCCTGCCAGCATCACGTCGGCATCATCCATCATGATCATCCGGGCCGCATCGCCGATCGAATGCGCACCAGTCGAACAGGCCGTGACCACTGCGTGGTTCGGCCCCATGAACCCGTACTTGATCTGCACCTGGCCGGTGATGAGATTGATCAGGCGTCCGTGCACGAAATGCGGAGACACCCGCGATGGACCGCGTTCGTGCAGGTTGACGCTTTCAATCTCGATACCCGGCAGCCCGCCGATACCCGACCCGATAGAGCAACCAGTGCGCTCCTTCTCGGCTTGGGTCATATCGGTAAGACCCGCATCCTCTAACGCCTGTCCCGCAGCATCTATGCCATAAACGATAAACGGATCGACCTGGCGCTGCACCTTGTGATCAACGCGCTTGTCGGGATCGAAACCCCAGGGATGGTCTTTGCCCTTCACCTCGCAGGCGATGGTGCATTTCTGGTTTGAAGCATCAAAGCGGGTGATTTGCCCCGCTCCGCTTTCCCCCGCGACAAGATTTGCCCATGTCGTTTCGACATCGGCTCCAAGCGGGGTCACGAGGCCAAGCCCGGTTACAACCACACGGCGCATTCAACTTCTCCCAAAACGCAAGACAGGCTCAACCCACTTGGGCTGAGCCTGTCAAAATCCCGCATCACTTCCATCGACAAGCAATTCAGAAGGGCGCCCCCCTGATCCTTCGACAGGCTCAGGATCACGGGCAGACGGGATGGCCGGGCCTTAGCCCTTGTGCTCTTCGATGTACTTTGTCGCATCACCAACGGTGGTGATCTTCTCAGCTGCATCGTCAGGAATTTCGACACCGAATTCCTCTTCGAACGCCATCACCAGTTCGACGATGTCGAGGCTGTCGGCGCCCAGATCGTCGATGAAGCTTGCATCCTGAGTAACCTTGTCAGCTTCGACGCCGAGATGTTCGACAACAATCTTGGCTACCCGGTCGGCAGTATCGCTCATGGTATTCCCTCTTGAACTGGGGTTAAATCTCTCGCTTCCGCCCTAAAGAACGGCGCGGTGATGTGCAAGTGGGCTTGAGCCGCGCTCCCCACAAGGAGCACGGTCACAGCCGCAGTAAAAAATCAGATGCTTTCCTTCTTGGGCGGTTCGACCACACGCAGATGCAGTTCGCGCAAAGAGCGCGACTCAGCCGGAGATGGCGCACCCATCAACAGGTCTTCCGCACGCTGGTTCATCGGGAACAGCGAAATCTCGCGCAGGTTCTTGGCACCGCACAACAGCATGATGATGCGATCAACACCGGCTGCCATGCCGCCATGCGGCGGCGCGCCGTACTGGAAGGCGCGATACATGCCGCCGAAGCGTTCTTCGACATCCGCTTTGGACAGCCCGACCAGTTCGAACGCCTTCACCATCGTTTCAGGCATGTGATTGCGGATCGATCCGCTCGCGATTTCGAACCCGTTGCAAACCAGATCGTACTGATAAGCCTTGATCGTCAGGGGGTCCTGACCATTCAACGCATCGATCCCGCCCTGAGGCATCGAGAACGGATTGTGCGAGAAATCGACCTTCTTTTCATCCTCGTTCCATTCGTAGAACGGGAAATCGACGATCCAGCACAGCGCGAACCGGCTTTCGTCGATCAGGCCAAGGTCCTCGCCCACACGAATGCGCGCAGCGCCTGCAAGCTTTGCGGCATCGGCTTCCCTGCCTGCGGCGAAGAACAGACCGTCATTTTCGCCCAGTCCAAGCTCGGCGTAAAGTTCGGCCATCCGTTCTGGTCCATGGTTCTTGGCAATCGGCCCGCCGAATTCGCCGCCCTTACGGGTGACATAGCCAAGGCCTGCGTAACCTTCCTTGCGCGCCCAATCGTTCATTTCGTCAAAGAACTTGCGGCTCTTTTCGTGCGTCGCGGGCGCAGGGATCACCCGAACAACGCCCCCGCCGCCGACGATCTTTTCGAACAGGCCGAAGCCGGACTGCGTGAAGTGCGACGACACGTCCGAAATGATCAGCGGGTTGCGCAGATCGGGTTTGTCCGAACCGTATTTGAGGATCGCCTCATCATAGGGGATACGCGGAAATTCACCGGCAGGGGTTACCTGCTTGTCGCCAGCAAAGGCGGCAAACGTACCCTGGATGATCGGCTCCATCGTCTCCCACACTTCCTCCTGAGTGACGAAGCTCATTTCCAGATCGAGTTGATAGAACTCCCCCGGAAGCCGATCAGCGCGCGGATCTTCGTCGCGGAAGCAGGGCGCGATCTGGAAATAACGGTCGAAGCCGGCAACCATAAGCAGCTGCTTGTACTGCTGCGGCGCCTGCGGAAGCGCGTAGAATTTGCCAGCGTGAATGCGGCTCGGCACAAGGAAATCACGCGCGCCTTCGGGGCTGGACGCTGTCAGGATCGGGGTTGAAAATTCGTTGAACCCTGCCGACGCCATCCGTGTGCGCATATCCGCAATCACAGCCACGCGGGTCATGATGTTCCTGTGCAGCGTTTCACGGCGCAGATCGAGGAACCGGTACTTGAGACGCACGTCCTCAGGATACGGCTGTTCGTCCGCAACCGGCATGGGAAGTTCTTCCGACGCGCTTTGCACGGTGATCGCACGCGCGAAAACTTCAATGGCACCTGTTGCAATGCGCGGATTGACTGTCTCTGCAGACCGCGCCTTGACCTCGCCCTCGATGGTGATCACGCTTTCAACGCGCAGGCGATCCAGCACGGGCAAGGCGGGGGAATCTGCATCCGCGACAATCTGCGTGATGCCGTAATGGTCGCGCAGATCAACGAACAGCACGCCGCCGAAATCACGCTTGCGGTGCACCCAGCCCGAAAGGCGAACGGCCTGACCGACCTGCTCCGAAGAAAGCTGTGCGCAATTATGCGTGCGATAAGGGTGCATCTAAACTCTTGTCCTGTTTGCGGCTATGACGCTAGTGCGCGTTCGCGCGATACATGTTGGAGCCATGCTCCACCGTCGGCGCGCTAACAGGGGAAGCCTCGCACTTTGTCAAGGTGTGCAAGGCCAGCCGGGTTCAATCCCGAGGGCGGTACTCCGCTCGCCAATTGCGAAAAGACGATATGAAAATTCATCCGCTAATTACCACCACCGAAGCCCTTTCCGAACTTTGCGAACGGCTTGCGAAATCCGATTTTGTCGCTGTTGATACCGAATTCATGCGCGAAAACACCTACTGGCCTGAACTGTGCCTGGTGCAAATCGGCAATACCGAGGAAGCAGCCGCGATCGATCCGATGGCTGACGGTATTGATCTTACCCCCTTGCTCGACCTGATGTGCGAGAATGAAGACGTTCTGAAAGTCTTTCACGCCGGTGGGCAGGATGTAGAAATCATCGTCAATCTCACAGGAAAGACGCCCCACCCCATCTTCGACACCCAGATCGCAATGATGGCGATCAGCCAGTCCGAACAGATCGGCTATGCCAATCTGGTGGAAACGTGGATGGGTCTCACCATCGATAAGGGGGCCCGGTTTACCGACTGGAGCCGGCGTCCCTTGACCGAACGGCAGATCGAATACGCCATCGGCGATGTCACGCATCTTGCCGCCATCTTTCCGCGCATCTTGAAAAAACTGATCAAGACAGGCCGCGGACTGTGGCTGGATGCCGAGATGGAAAAGCTCGCCGATCCCACCAATTACATCACCGATCCGGGCCAGGCATGGAAGCGTATCCGCCAGCCGGGCCGCAACCCGCAGGTTCTGGGACGGATGAAGGCGCTTGCCGCCTGGCGGGAGAGCGAAGCGCAGCACAAGAACATCCCTCGCGGGCGGATCATGCGGGACGAAACGCTTGCTGATATCGCCAGCCATCCCCCCAAATCGCAGAGCGATCTGGCCAAGGTGCGCGGTCTGTCGGCAGCGTGGAAGGACAACGACATCGGCAAGCGGTTGATGAAGGTCCTTGCCGATGCCGAACCACTGCCGAAATCGGAGATGCCCGAAAAGATCAAACAGGGCGCGCCGCTGGGCAAAGAAGGCGCGCTTGTGGCCGATCTGCTCAAGCTGTTGTTGAAAATCCGTGCGCGCGAAATTGACGTCGCCTCTCGCCTTTTGACCCGCGCCGATGAGATGGAGGCACTGGCAGCCGGGGTTCGTGATCTGCCGGTGTTAAAAGGCTGGCGGTTTGAAGTGTTTGGCAAGGATGCCCTCGATCTTGTCGAAGGCAAGCGCGCCTTTGCCGTTGAGCGTGGACGGCTGAAGATGACCCACCTTGATGCGGCCGATCATGAAATGGAACCTGTGACGGACGATGCATCCGGATCAGAGCCTGACACGCTGGCAGCAGAGTAGCGTCAGGCGTGTCCACCTACCTCCCTACGATAAAGCAACTTCAGTATCTTGTTGCGCTTCACGAACATGGCCATTTTGGCAAAGCGGCGGATGCCAGTTTCGTGTCGCAATCGACGCTTTCGGCAGGCATCCGTGAACTGGAATCGCTGCTCGGGGTGACGCTCGTCGAAAGATCGCGCCGGGTCGTTCGCTTTACGGCTCTGGGTGAACAGGTCGTGGCCAAAGCCAACCGTCTCCTGCGCGAGGCCGAAGAACTTGCCGATCTGGTACAGGCATCGGGCAAACCTCTATCCGGCGAATTGCGGATGAGCGTGATACCAACCATCGCGCCTTTTCTTTTGCCGCGAGTGTTGCCCCGGCTCAGAAGCGAACGGCCCGATCTTAAGCTGCTGCTGCGCGAAGAAACCAGCCACGACGCGCTGGAATCATTGAACCACGGTCGTGTCGATTGCGTGCTTCTGGCTTTGCCGTTCGACACGGGCGATGCGGCTTTTGCGCATATTGCCGATGATCGGCTGTTCATTGCCTTCCCCAAAGACGACCCGCGCGATCCGCCCGCCAGCATCACGCCCGACATGATCGATCAGGGCCGCCTGCTGTTGCTCGAAGATGGTCACTGTCTGCGCGATCACGCGCTGGCTGCGTGCAACCGCGCCGAATTGCGTGCCAGCGCCGCGATGATCGGGACAAGTCTGCATACGCTGGTGCAACTCGTCGACAATGATCTGGGGCTCACCATGCTCCCCGAAATGGCCCTCAAAGCGGGCATTCTTGCCGGAACACAGGTGGTCGCACGGCCCGTGGATAGCCCAACGGCGAAGCGCGAAATCGTGCTGGTATGGCGCAAGAACAGTCCGCGTGAGAACGATTTTCAACTGCTGGCCGAAGAACTGCGCGCCGGATGACGCGGCTCGAAAGGCACCTTCAACACTCCGCCAACGCGAAGCTCATGGCAAGGATCGAACCCACGGCAATCCGTCGGCGCTGTGATGGCGGCGCAAACCGGTAGCGACGCGACGTGTCATCTGAAGGTTTGCACCCCGTTTTCGCGGCGCAGTGAAGCAGCCTGTCGGCGTCGTGAACTTCGATTGAGTCTACCAGATCACGCACATCCAATGCCAAGATTTCGGCATCCCTGATAAGTGCGTCGGCGCGGGTCAGATCGCCCTTGGCCAGGGCTTTGCGCGCTTCGAACTGAAGCCTGCTGGCATGGTCAGCCAGAAGCCGTGCATAGCTGATTGGATCGTGTGGATAGCCGGGCCACATGACAATGTGCATACCACGTCCACCGCCTGCCGCACCATCATCAATCCATGTGCTTGAGACCAACGCGCAGGTAATCCCAACCCGTCACACAGGTAAGCACGGCTGCGGCCCATAGGCTGATCAGTCCGATAAGATGTACCCAGCTTTGAGCCAGCGTCTGGCACATATCGCCTACCGCCTGGCACGGAGGGCCATTGATGGCGCCGCCGAGTATCAAAGCGCCCAGCGAGACGAGCTGGAAGGTGGTCTTCCATTTTGCCAGACGCGAAACAGGCACCGAAACCTGAATGCCGCCCAGAAATTCACGCAAGCCCGAAACCGCAATTTCGCGAACCAGTATGACAAGTCCTGCGATAACATGCACATCGCCTGCATAGGGGCCGCGCAAATACCCTTGCGCAGTCAGAACAAGCACCACAGCGGCCACCATGATCTTGTCTGCAATGGGGTCAAGAAAGGTACCCATTTTCGATACGGCACCTTGCGCGCGTGCCAGATAACCGTCGAGATAATCGGTCAGCGCAATGACGCAATAAAGCACAAATCCGACAAGATAGCCCAATTGCCAATCCGGCCACCAAAGAAAGAAGGCCAGCAAAGGCACCGCGAAAATGCGGGACAGGGTGAGGATATTGGGCAGGCTGGACATAGATGACACTCGTCTAGCGCCGGAATGACCGCGGCAAAACCCCTGCTTTATCCAGTTCCCCCAACGTCCGAAGCCCCGGAACCGCGTGACAGGCCCATCATCGGTCGGCAGGCTTCGCCCTTGTGAAAGCGTCGGCCCGCGCTATGTGCCAGTTTCTCACAGGGAAGCACCGGCACGATCACTGCATGACCACATCGACACAACTGATGCGCCAGCGGCGGTTCTTTCCCCTGATGGCGACGCAATTCTTTAACGCTTTCAACGACAACCTTTACAAAACAACCCTGGTTCTTTTTGTCGTCTATTCGGTCTACAATTCCGAACAGAGCGAGGCGACCTTCAGCGCGTTGGCAACCGGCATCTTCATTTTGCCGTTTGTGGCGCTTTCGGCGCTTGCCGGACAACTTGCCGACACACGCGACAAGGCGGCAATTATCCGCATCGTGAAATTGTGCGAAATTGGTTGGGCGTTGATCGGCGTGGTGGGACTGTTCCTCGCTTGGCAGGGTATTGCCGTGCATACGGTAGCCATTCCGCTTCTGCTTTTCGTCGTGTTTTTGGCCGCAGCGCAATCCACGTTCCTTGGCCCCATTAAATATTCGATTCTGCCGCAACACCTTCACCGCGACGAAGTGCTTCAGGGCACAGGACTGGTAGAAGCAGGGACATATTTGGCGATCCTTGCCGGAACGATCCTTGCCGGTTTCATTGCGGTGGAAGTGGCGATGGTGCTGATCATGCTGATCGCGTTCGCGGGCTATTTTACCTGCCGTTATATCCCTGACGCGCCGCCGCAGGGGGACTACGAAATGCATTTTCCACTGATTGAACCTTTCCGCGCGCGCACACCGTCCCGGTTGAAACGGTGGTTGTTGTATCCTTTTGTTATTGTTGCCGATCAAGCAGTGATGAGCTGGCAATTGGTCAAGGACACAATGCATCAGCGTGAAATCTTCTTTGCCATTCTTGCTATCAGCTTTTTCTGGACCATCGGCGCGGTGCTGTTCATCCAGTTTCCGCCGCTGGCCAAGAACCAGCTGCTTGCCAGTAAGGAGGTCGCCAGCCTGTTCCTCGTCATCTTCTCGATCGGGATCGCGATCGGGTCCGTCAGCATCAATGCCTTGCTGAAGGGGGAGGTGTCAGCGCGCTATTCTCCGGCGGCTGTCATAGTCATGGGCTTTTTCGTGGCCGGGTTCTATGTCGTCGCAAAAGCATGGCCACAGCCATCTGCGGGCGAACAGTTGCAAAACGTGGCGCAATTTATCCGCGAGCCCTTGGCGTTGCCATTGCTGGGGATGTTGCTCGGCATTTCGACAGCGGGCGGCATGTTTGTTGTGCCGCTCTACGCCTTTCTTACCACGCGCTGCGCGCATGATGCGGCATCGCGGACGATCGCCGCGAACAATATCGTCAATTCATTGGCCATGGTCGGGGGATCGGTCCTGGCGCTCGGCCTGACGCAGGTGGGTGTCCCGGTTGCAGAGCAGCTCATCATGGCAGCCTTGATGTGCGGAGTATCCGCGTGGCTTGGCGCGCTGCTGTATCGTGAGGAAAAGGCCGCAATCACCGCAGGCCAACAAATTTCCTAAACAATGAAGGCAAAGATTGCCAAGGTCATCGCAACATAGCTGGTGGCAACCCCGCGCACGTCTTCAAGCGTCAGACGCCACAAGTCTTCAGCCGGGATCGCGATAAGATCTCGCTTCACGTGCGGGGGCAGGCTTGCCCGGAACCAGTGACGGGCCGTCTCATCTGTCAAAACCAGGCTGCGGCGCATGTACGACTCTCCTGTAACGCATGCCTGTTCTTTAAGACTTTCTTAACCTTTGAAAATGGCTTGCGACAGACCTGTTGCACCGTGGGACAGGCCGAGTTTGCACCCCGGACAGCACGACGTTAGAGGCAGTCGCAACGACGACGGGAGACACTGCCGACATGCCTGATACGAATCGTACACCTGCGAAAACCGCAGCGGCGCTGCTGGTGGATTGCCTTGCCGAGCAGGGTTGCGATCGCATCTTTACCGTTCCAGGCGAGAGCTTTCTTGCGGTGCTCGATGCGCTGCCCGATCGGCCGGAAATCGATGTCGTCACGTGCCGACAGGAAGGCGGCGTTGCTTTCATGGCCTGTGCCGATGGCACCATGACGGGTCGGCCGGGTGTAGCCTTTGTCACACGTGGTCCGGGGGCGACCAACGCGAGCATTGGTGTTCATGTTGCGCACCAGGATTCGCAGCCGATGATTTTGTTCGTGGGCGATGTCGCACGCGGGATGCAGGGCCGCGAAGGATTTCAGGAGGTCGATTTCCCGGCCTTCTTTGCGCCTATTTGCAAATGGGCTGCGCGCATAGACGACCCGGCCCGCATCCCCGAGTATGTCGCCCGTGCCTACGCTGTGGCGATCAATGGTCGGCCTGGCCCAGTGGTTCTTGCGCTACCTGAAGACATGCTTGTCGAAGAGGTTTCGGGGGCCTTGCATCCCCGGCCTTTTGTCAGCCGTGTCGCACAGGCAGTTTGTCCCGATGCCATGCAAGCTCTGTTCGATCTCATTGCGGATGCGGCCAGCCCTATTGCAATTATTGGCGGGGCGGGATGGAATACCAAGGCGCGCACGTATTTTCAGCAATTTGCGGAGAATATCGGTCTTCCGGTCGCGACTGCTTTTCGCCGTCAGGATGCAATAGCGCCCGACAGCCCGGTCTACGCGGGAAACCTTGGATATGGGCCCAACCCCAAGCTGCTCGACCGTGTGCGTCAAGCCGATTTGGTCATTGCGGTGGGTGCGCGCCTGGGCGAAGCGACGACCGATGGTTACTCCGTGCCGACGCTGGAGCATCCCGGGCAGATACTGATCCATATTCACCCTGATCCGGAAGAATTGGGCCGGGTCTATTGCACCGATCTGGCTCTGTGTTGCGCGATGGACGAATTCGCCGAATGCGCGGCGTTATGGGAAGATGCAGCCATCATTCCATTCGACGCGGGCGATACCGCCCACCGCGACTGGCTGGATTGGGCGACCCCGCAACCATCCGACGCGAACATGGATTTGGCCGCTTGTGTTGCGAACATGCGTACAACGCTGCCAAGCGATACGATAATCTGTAACGGTGCCGGCAATTTCGCCGGGTGGTGGCACCGATATTGGCGATACGCAGCCTATCCTGGTCAATTGGCGCCGACATGCGGAGCCATGGGCTACGGTGTACCAGCCGCCGTTGCCGCAGCACTGCGTTTCAAAGACCGAACTGTTGTAGCCGTGGCTGGCGACGGCGACTTTCTGATGAATGGTCAGGAAATGGCCACCGCGGCGCAATATGCCGTCGATATGATAGTAATAGTGGTCGATAATGGTGCCTATGGTACGATCCGCATGCACCAAGAACGCGAATATCCCAGCCGCGTTTCAGCAACGACCTTGTCGAACCCTGATTTCGCCAAACTGGGCGCAGCTTATGGTGCATGGACAGCGAGAGCCGAAACGACACGCGAATTCGACGCGGCTCTTGCCGAAGCCCGAGACCAGAAAGGTCTGCGATTGATCCATGTCTTGACCGATCTTGAACACATCGCAGCCAGTGGCGCCACAATTTCAGGATTGCGGGCCAAGGCCAACTCCACATCGTGATACTGTTTAAAAAAAAGGCCGCCCCAATCGGAGCGGCCTCTTTTAGATTTGATCATCGATGATCAGATATTATCGCCCATCGCGCCCTGAATCTTGCCCTTGGCTTTCTGTGCTTCGCCCTTCAGTTCCTGCTTGTGGCCTTCAGCGCGCGTTTCCGGATCGCTGGACTGCTGCTTCACGTTGCCGATGGCTTCGTTCACATTACCCTTGATGTTCTCGGTCAGCTTACCCATTTTATTTCTCCTTCAAACCAGCATCTTATGATGCGTTGTATGAAGGGGTAACCAGTCGGGGACGCCAAATGTTCCATGCCTGCGATCGGCAGGCGCCAGACCGATACATTCATGCGACGAATGATGGCCCACTCGAATAACCACCCCCTTTTACAGGTCAGACAGCTCCAGAATGATGTCCCATTCCCGCGGTGTTATGGGACATACCGAAAGGCGCGATTGTCGGATAAGAGCGATGTCTGACAAGCGAGCTTCCGCCTTGATCTGTGCCAGCGTTACCGGATTTGCCAGTTTCGCTTGCGGTTTCAACTTTACCGCGTCCCATTTGCCCGTTTCGTCCGTGGGATCTTTGATCCCCGCAACGCTGATCGTACAGACACCGACAATCTCCAAGCCTTCACGAGAATGATAGAAGAACGCCTCGTCTCCCACGCGCATCGCAGCAAGATTGTTACGTGCCTGATAATTGCGCACGCCATCCCATGTGCCCTCGCCTTCAGCGACAAGGTCATCCCAGCTGTACTTGAACGGTTCGGATTTCATCAACCAATAGGCCATGCCGGCAATGCACTCCCTTGCAATATCTCACGCGCCGTAGCGCGCATGAATGGTGGTCGTCACCCCCTCACAATCAACACTTCGCGGACAAGCGATTAACCCGTTCTTCAGTGTGATCTGCGATGAAACGCGGGAAGGCGCCCGTGGCAAGACAGCCAGTTGTTCTGCGCCAGACGGACAAGGCAACGGTTTTGCTAGATAACGAACCCGAAAATCCCTTGCAGGCAGCCGAGCGTGACATCATCGCTCTGGGTATCGCTGTGGCAGCAATCATCATGCTTGTGGGGACCGGCGGATCGGTTCTGCCCAAGGTCATGGACGCCCTTTTTGGCGATGGCTCTCGTCCTGATGTATTGCTGGTCAATGCTTTGCTTTTGAACATTGCGCTCATCATTTTCGGATGGCGGCGATACAGCGAATTGACCCGCGAAATCGCCGAACGCCGGCGGGCTGAGGAGCGCGCCAAACTGCTCGCCGCCACGGATCCGCTCACTCAGTGCCTCAACCGCCGTAGTATGCTGAACGCGACGGAAGAACTTCGCACCCGCGCAACGATGCGCGGCGAAGCCGTGGCCTATTGCATGATGGATCTCGATAATTTCAAGCAGATTAATGACATGCACGGCCACCCTATCGGGGATGCAGTACTGGTCATGTTCTGCGAGCGGGCACGCGCATTGCTGCCGAAAGGAGCCCCCATGGCTCGGCTGGGCGGTGATGAATTTGCCTTCGTGATGCCCTACCCCGCCGGATATCCGGAGAGGGTGGATGATCTTGTTATCAGAGTGTTCGAAACGCTGGCACAACCCTTCCGCTTGCCAGAGCTTACCGTTGAAATAACTTTGTCGATTGGTCTTTCAACCGATCATGATGCGGACGGCATGATTGGATTGGTGGTCGATGCCGGCACCCTTATGCAGCGCGCAGACATGGCGTTGTATCATGCCAAAAAACAGGGCCGAAACCGCTATTTCTGGTTCGAGCCAAGCATGGAAAGCGAACTGCGGTTCCGCAACCAGCTGGAAACCGGTATCCGCCGCGGTCTTGCCCGCGGGGAGTTTGTGCCATTTTACGAACAACAGGTCGATCTGGACAGCGGAGAGCTGGTTGGGTTTGAAATGCTGGCCCGTTGGCGATCACCGCAATTGGGTGTGATAAGCCCCGACATTTTCGTGCCCATCGCCGAGGAAATCGGCCTGATCAACGAAATGTCCGAAAGGTTGATGGAGCAGGCTTTCGCTGATGCGCGCGAATGGGATGACAGCCTGACGCTGTCGATCAACATCTCGCCTGTGCAGTTACGCGATCCCTGGTTTGCACAACGCCTTCTGAAAAAGCTGATCGAAGCCGGGTTCCCGCCGCAGCGGCTGGAAATCGAAATTACCGAAAGCTGCCTGCACGAAAACGTCGGGCTGGTGCGATCGATGATCACGAGCCTGCGCAATCAGGGCGTGAAGATCAGCCTTGACGATTTTGGCACAGGCTACTCCAGTCTTGAACAGCTGCGGACCCTACCGTTTGATCGTCTGAAGATTGATCGCAGCTTTGTCAGCGAGCTCAGCCAGCCGGGAGGGCGTTCACGGATTGTGGAAGCAATTGTTTCGCTGGGGCGCGGACTCGATTTGCCGCTGACGGCCGAAGGGGTGGAAGACGAACAGATTCTCGAGGCATTGAAATCCATGGGCCGTCTCAAGGCGCAAGGGTATTTCTATGGACAACCCGAAGACGCCGAAGCCGTGCGTGCACGTTTGGGAGCGGCAGGCCGGTTGAACCATGGGCTTACCGCGGGTGCTAAGCAGTCGCCGCGGAAGGTATCCGGCAATCCATCGACAATCTGCCGCAACGCCAACCCCTGACATAGCAATCGCTGTTTGAAGCACAGGACTGGACGCAGCGCCTCTGCGTGAATAGATGCGCGGCCGTGACGTTGACGGTACCCTTCATCAAGATGCACGGTCTGGGCAACGACTTTGTCGTCCTTGATGCCCGTACGATGCCGATCCCGGCGATGAGACCCATCGTCGCGCGGCGACTGGCTGATCGTCGTACGGGTATCGGCTTTGATCAACTGGTTCTGCTGGAACCGAGCGACAGCCATGCGTTTCGGATGCGGATCTTCAATTCGGATGGCAGCGAAGTCGGCGCCTGCGGAAATGCCGCTCGCGCTGTCGCGCTGCTGCACGGGGAACCAGCCATAATCGAAACAGGCGGTGGACCAATTTCTCTCGAAGCGCTGGAAGGCGGCGCACGAGTCGATATGGGGCAGCCGCGGTTCGATTGGGATACCGTCCCTCTTGCTTATCCCATGGACACCTTTGCCATGCCGGTCGGCTGGGTGGAAGATTCCTGCACCCTGGAAAACCCGATGGCGATCAATGTCGGCAATCCGCACGTTGTTTTCCTTGTCGATGATGCCGATGCCGTCCCCCTTGGCGCTATTGGGCCGCAGATCGAACACGATTCCCTGTTTCCCGAACGCATCAACGTGAACGTGATAAGCCTTGCTGGGCCCGATCATCTGCGCTTGCGGGTGTGGGAGCGTGGCGCCGGTCTGACGCAGGCTTGTGGCACAGGGGCCTGTGCCAGCGCCATCGCCGCCATCCGCCGCGGGCTGGTGCGCAGCCCGGTGCGCGTCACCTTGCCCGGCGGCGATCTTCAGATCGCTTGGTCGCCCGGCAGCACAATCATGATGAGTGGTCCTGCGGCAGAAAGCTATCGCGGCAGTTTCATCTGGGATGATTACACGACCGGAGCAGAGGGTTGAACGCGCCGCATATCGTCTCGCTCGGATGTCGCTTGAACATTGCCGAAGCCGAAAGAATGCGGGTAATGCTTGCTGGCGAAACCGATCTGGTGGTGATCAATTCGTGCGCGGTGACGGGTGAGGCAATGCGGCAGACCCGGCAGGCAATTCGGCGCGCGCGGCGTGAAAACCCTTCGGCACGGCTGGTGGTAACAGGCTGCGCTGCTGAAATCGAGCGCGCCGTAATCGGTGCGATGGACGAAGTAGATGGTTTGGTAGCCAACGCGGCGAAACTCGATCCAAGGGCGTGGAATGTGGAAGGCAATCGGCAACCGATTGCGCCATCGCGAACCCGCGCCTTTGTGGCTGTGCAAAACGGCTGCGATCATGCCTGCACGTTCTGTGTGATCCCTAAAGGGCGTGGAACCAGCAGATCGCTGTCAATTGCAGAGGTGCTGCGCCAAGTCGAAATGCATTTGGCAGCTGGGGCCAGAGAAATCGTTCTGACCGGGGTCGATCTGACCAGCTGGGGACAGGATATCGGCAATTCGCCCCGCCTTGGATCGCTTGTTCGTGAAATTCTGGACACATTCAAACAGCTTGGCCGGCTGCGCCTTTCATCAGTCGATGGCGTAGAAATCGACCCGGAACTTTTCGACTTGCTGGCCCATGAACCGCGCCTCATGCCGCATGTGCACCTTAGCCTTCAGCACGGTGCCGACTTGATCCTCAAACGGATGAAGCGTCGTCACCTGCGCCGCGATGCGGTGGAATTGGTGGCCCGCCTCAAGGCGCTAAGACCTGGCATTGCTATTGGAGCTGATCTGATCGCAGGCTTCCCCACCGAAAGCGCCGCTCACCATGCCGAAAGCCTGACGATCATCGACGAACTCGATATCGTTCATTGTCACGTCTTCCCCTATTCATCCCGCCCCGGAACCCCGGCTGCGCGGATGCCCCAATTGCCACGTGACACCGTAAGGTTGCGCGCTGCCGAACTGCGTGCTCGCAGTGCTGAGCGCCGTGCGGCTTGGTTGCAAAGCCTTGTGGGCGAAACATTGACCGTCCTCGCCGAACGCGATGGCACAGGCTATGCCCCGAATTACGCCCGTGTTGCCCTGCCTGCCGGAATAGCACCGGGCGACATCATCGAAGTGACTGTGCGCGAGGCCAAGGAGGGCCTGCTGCAATGAGTGAAACCAGCTGGAGCCAGCGCCTGCTGGGCGGCTTTGCCAAGACCTCTGAACGCCTGACTGCAAATCTTGCTGGGGTAGGCGGCAGTGCGAAACTTGACGATGCCATCCTTGATGAAGTCGAGGATGCACTGATTATGTCCGATCTGGGCCCTGCTGCCGCCGCGCGGATCCGCAAGCGACTGTCAGACAAGCGGTTCGGGCTTGAAATCACCACACGCGAATTGAAAGAGGCCGTCGCTGAAGAAATCGCGGCGATCCTGCGCCCTGTGGCAAAGCCGCTCGAAATCACCGCCTTCCCGCGCCCGCAGGTCATTCTGGTCATCGGGGTCAATGGCAGCGGCAAAACCACCACTATTGCCAAGCTTGCCCACCTTTTTCAGGAAGACGACTACGGCGTATTGTTGGCCGCTGGTGATACTTTCCGTGCGGCAGCCATTGGACAGTTGGCGACCTGGGCAGACCGCATCGGCGTAAATCTGGTGCGCGGCCCCGAAGGCGGCGATCCGGCGGCGATCGTGTTCGACGCGGTGAAGCAGGCCACCGATACCGGGATCGATGCCTTGATCGTCGACACCGCGGGCCGGCTTCAGAACAAGAAGGAGCTGATGGAAGAATTGGCGAAAATCCGCCGGGTGTTGGGACGTCTGAACCCCGAAGCACCTCATGACGTGGTCTTGGTTCTGGATGCGACCAACGGCCAGAACGCGCTCGCCCAGATTGATGTGTTCAAGGAGGTCGCAGGTGTCACCGGACTGATCATGACCAAGCTGGATGGCACGGCACGCGGCGGCGTTCTAGTCGCAGCCGCGGAGCAGTATGGTCTTCCCATCCACGCGATCGGGGTTGGCGAAAGGATGGAAGATTTGCGTCCATTCGATCCGGACCTTGTTGCCCGCGTTATTGCAGGGATTGCGTGATGGGGGACGACGAAACCAAAAAGGCTGCCTCCAGTTGGCTCAACGTGGGGGTCGATTACGGCCCGTTGGTGGTCTTTCTCGCAGTCTATCGCTGGAGCGCGCCTAACGAAACCAGTGCTGCAGGCGAAATTGGCGCAATCATCAACGGGACTGGCGCCTTCATGGTCGCGGCTGTGATCGCGCTGATTGTCTCTAAATGGAGGCTTGGCAAAGTCTCCCCGATGCTGTGGTTTTCGACCGCATTGATCGTCGGATTTGGAAGCCTCACGATCTTTTTCGGCGATCCCACCTTCGTGCAAATCAAGCCGACGATTATCTACACGACATTCGGCGCGGTGCTGCTTGCGGGTTGGGCACGGGGCCGCGCACTGCTGCGCATATTGCTTGAAGCAGCGTTTGAAGGTCTTTCAAACGATGGCTGGCTCAAACTGTCGCGCAATTGGGGCGTGTTCTTCCTGGTTCTGGCCGGTTTGAATGAGGTGCTGCGCGCGCAGATGGATTTTGAAGGATGGTTATGGGCCAAGCTGTGGGTGTTTCTGCCGCTGACCTTCCTTTTCACCTTCAGTCAAATTCCAATGTTGTTGAAACATGGCTTAAGTTTTGAAGATCGGGACGCGCCCTTGAAGGACGAACCGCCTACGGGAGGCTAGCCTGCGCAGCGGCGATCTTGCGCAAACCGCGTCAGTGGCATCAGCGCCGCCGCAAACGCTGCGCTCAGCAGCAGGCTAAATGTCACGTAGGCCGCCCATGGACGCGTTTGGGGCGGCAGGTATCCTGTGCCTATGGCCCAGACCAGCGTGGAGACCATGCCTAGCGTGACAGTGGCTATCAGGCTGCGTCGAAAGCCCCATCGGTGAAACAGGCATTCAAATCCTGCGGCCGTGACGAATGCCGGGACACCGCCTGCACCATAAATGAAGATCAGCAGCCACGGGCCAAGGAACAGGCCCAGCAGCGGAACAACGGTCAGCATTGCGATCAGTGAATAGCCGACGAGCGGAAGAACGGCGGTCCAGCCGATCACCATCAAAATTTTGATCGCTGCACCCTTCATTCGCTCACGGCTTACAGGACGCTAGTGAAGCGCGCGCTAACAGCGTCAGATTTCGACCTGACTGCCCAGTTCAACCACCCGATTGGTGGGCAACCGGAAGAATGCCATCGCACTGGCCGCATTGCGCAGCATCCACGCAAACAGCTTTTCGCGCCAGATTGCCATGCCCGGCTTGCTGGACGGCAGCAACGTCTGGCGCGACAGGAAGAAGCTCGTATGCATCATCTCGAACTTGCCGCCGCACAGATCGAGCGTGCCGAGCAGCTTGGGAACATCGGTTTCTTCCAAGAAGCCACAATTAATCGTGACCCGGTAAAATCCATTACCCAGATTCTTGCATTCGTATCGTTCGGATTCGGCCACATAGGGCATGCCCTGCACGGCGACGGTTAGGATCAGAACGCGTTCGTGCAGAACTTTGTTGTGCTTGATATTATGCAGCAGTGCGGAGGGCACGCCGGAATTGGTTGACGCCATGAATACCGAAGTGCCCGCGACCCGAGTGGCCGAATTTTGTGCACTTTTGGCGAAGATTTCAATTGGAAGCGCACTTTCAGTCATGCTGGCACGCATCAATTCACGGCCGCGCGACCAAGTGGTCAGCAGAGTGAAAATGACAAAGCCAATCAGCAGAGGCACCCAGCCGCCTTGCGGTACCTTGATGAGGTTTGCACCAAAGTAGGCAACATCAACGATCAGGAATGCGACCACCAATGGCAAGGCCTTCCAGACAGGCCAGCGCCACAAGGCAAACAGCACCGCCGCCAGCAGCAGCGTGTCAATGAACATCGCGCCCGTAACCGCAATACCATATGCCGCCGCCAAGTTGGTTGATGACTGGAAGAACAGCACCAGCAAGATTACCATGACCATCAAGGCCCAGTTGATCGCCGGAATATAGATCTGGCCTGCCGCTGCGGCGCTGGTGTGGTGGATTTCCATCCGCGGGATGAAGCCGAGCTGGATGGCCTGCTGAGTCAGGCTGAAAGCCCCTGAGATCACAGCCTGGCTGGCAATGATGGTCGCCAACAACGCAAGGATGATAACCGGAACGCGCACCATGTCCGGGATCATCAAGAAGAACGGATCCTTGATCAGCGCCGCGGCAGCTTCCGGACTACCCTGCGACAGGATCAGCGCGCCTTGCCCCATGTAATTGAGCATCAACGCCGGGAACACAAAGGTCAGCCAGGAAAGTGCAATCGGCTTGCGCCCGAAATGCCCCATGTCCGCATAGAGCGCCTCGGCCCCTGTCACGGCCAGCACAACACTGCCTAAGGCGATGAAAGCCACAAACCCATCCGTGGCAAAGAACCGCAGCGCATTGATCGGATTGATTGTTTCCAGGATGATTGCCGGGTTCGCACTCAAATGCATGACGCCCAGCGTGGCAAGCATCGCGAAATAGGTCAGCATGACAGGGCCGAATAGCCTGCCGACGCGTTCGGTCCCCCGTGACTGGATCGCAAACAAGCCAAACAGAATAGCCACAGCTGTTGGCACGATCCACGGTTTGAAACCGGGGACAATGTATTGCAGTCCTTCTGTCGCCGACAGAACTGAAATGGCGGGCGTAATCATGCTGTCGCCGTAGAACAGCGCAGTTGCAAAAACGCCGAGAAGCACCAGCGGCGCCGTCCAGACCGCCTTGTCGGATGTACGTTTGATCAGCGCCAGCAAAGCCAGGCTCCCGCCCTCGCCCTGGTTGTCGGCGCGCATGATGGTGAAAACGTATTTCACCGTCACCACCATCATCATGGACCAGAAAACCAGGCTGAGAACGCCGTGAATATGTTCGGCGTCCGGCGTTATTCCGGGCACACCGTGGTGTGCCGCGAAGGTTTCCCGGAACGCATAGAGCGGACTGGTGCCGATATCGCCAAACACCACACCGACCGCACCGATCGCAAGCGTTGCTGTAGGCGCACGGTGGCCATGCGCTGCTCCGTGAGCAGCGACTGGTTCGGTTGGGCTTGCTGTGCTGCTCATCTCGATCGGATTTCCCGTATCCCGCGGTACTGCCCATCCTGCCCGAACGATTCAGACCGGTGAGGCGGCGCGCCTAGCACTGCGCATTCGCACCTGCAACAATGTCGGCGCATGGGCAAAGGCCGCAGTGCCCGATGCCTTACCGACGTTGTAACATCGGTGCGCGTGCAATCATCGAATCAAGACGCTGCACCTCGTCTTCAAGTCCCTCGCGCCAAGGTGCATCAGCGGGTGAATTCTGGAGCAGGCCAGCCCACACATTTCGGGCGGCCACGATTTCGCCGCTTTGAAGATAAGCGAACCCGAGGAAGTATTCTGCACCGGGATGCGCAGGATCAATCGCCTTTGCGCGGCCGAAAGCCTGAACGGCGGCAGGGGTCACGAACCCATCAGCATGCCCCACCAAAGCAAGGCCAAGTGCAAGCCATCCTTCGACATGACGCGGGTTTTCAGACAAGCCGCGTTGCAGCAGGGCGGCTGCATCGGCAAACTGTCCCCGACGCGCGAATGCATCGGAGGTCATAAGGTAATCAGGGGGCGGCAGCGTCCGATCGAACAAGGCGGCACGCCCTTCTACCATGGCCTCACCCGGCCCCGAAGCCTGGCTGGCAGCCTGCTTTGGCGCAGATGCCTGCCCGGGCGATCCCTGCCAGGCATAACCTGCAAGGCCGAACACCAGCACCGCTGCGAACAATGTTAGATTTTGGCGCGGTAACTTCAGAAAGACTGCGCCAATCGCAAAAGCAGCCAACGCCAGCGCGATTACCGGCAGCCATCCAGCGATCATGGTGCATCTCCCGGCTCGCCGCGCCGTTTGCCCAACCTGCGAAGCAACACGCCTGCCACGATCAGCAGCAGCAAAAGCGGGCCTGCAAACAGCGGCCAGGTGGTTGCGCTGACTTCAGGTTCATAGCTCACATAGTCGCCATAACGCGCAATTAACCATCTGCGTATTTCGGCAGGGCTTTCCCCCGCCAGAATACGGCTTCGCACCTGATGCCGCATGTCGCCCGCCATAGGGGCGTCAGAATCGGCAATGCTTTGCGACTGGCATTTCAGACAGCGCAAGGTTTGCATCAACGCAGAAGCCTCAGCCTCCATGCGCGGATCTTCAAGCTGATTGTAGGCGAACGGCGCTGGCGGCAGCGAATCCTGCGCAAACAGTGGCAGAGCCAGCAGAACTGCCAGACATACGATCAGCGTACGATATGCGCTTTGCGCGATCACCGAGCATTCTCCAGTTCGGCAAGCAACCGGGCAACATCGTCTTGCCGGATGTCGCCGATATGCTGGTAGCGGATGATACCTTGCGCATCGATGACGAAGGTTTCCGGCACGCCCGAAGAACCGATGGCGAGTTGAACTTCTGAAATCGTGTCGCTGCCTATACGGCTGTAGGGATTGCCATGGCGGCTCAGGAAATTGGCGACATCTTGCGGACGGTCACGGATTGCGATCCCGATGATATCGACCCCCTGTGCCTTCAGCGCTTCCAGTTGCGGGGCTTCGGCGATGCAGGGAAGACACCAACTCGCCCAGATGTTGAGCAACCGCGGTTTGCTACCGACAAAGTCCGCCTTGGCCGCTCCCGGCATTCCGTCGACTGCGGGGTCGAGCGCGAAATCGGGGAGCGGTTGGCCGATCATTGTGCTTTGGACAAATTCGTCCTTGTCCTGCGTGAGCATGTAGCCTGCCACGCCCAGAAAAAACGCAAACAGTGCAAGAGGCACCCAAAGGGTCAGTCGTGTCCGCATTGCTTTACTCCGCCGGGATCGGCGATGCGGGATCAAGCGCATCAAGATCAGCACGTCGTGCAGCGCCCTTGGCCACAGCTTTTCGGCGTGTCACATCAACCTTCACACGACCCGCGATGGCAAGAATGCCGCCCAACCCAATCAGCAATCCGCCGTACCAGATGAATGTCACAAACGGCTTCCACCACACCCGGATCTGCCACCGACCGTCAGCGGCCTGGTTACCGATCACCGCATAAAGCTGACCATTCCAACGCGTCAGCAAGGCGCTTTCGCTGGTTGACTGTGGAGGTGTCCAAAAGCTGCGCGCCTGCGGGCTGAGGATGACGGGTTCTTCCCCGTCCTCGCGGATGGCCAGACGGGCCTCGATGGCGGTCCAGTTCGGCCCGGCGACCGGCGTGACGTTTTCCAGCGTGACAGAAAACCTGCCGATCTGCTCCGTACCGCCCGGCGCGACAGCGGCCAGTCGTTCCTGCGAAAAGGCGCCTTCGCAAGCCATGCCGAACAGCGAAACCGCGACACCAAAATGGGCAAGCACCATCCCCCATGTCGCTACCGGAACGCGCGCCAACTTGCGCCCGCGAAGGGGTAGAAACGCCGCCACTGCCAATGCCGCTGCCAATCCGAGGCTAAGCAGGGGAAGCAGCGGAAACTGCCCAAAGAAGCTAACCACCCCGATCACCCCGATGATAAGCGCGGCGATCAACACCAATTCGAACTGAAGGCGCGCAGGCTTATCGCTTTTCCACCGAAGCAGGGGGCCCACGGCCATCACAAGGAACATGGGTATGGCAAAAATCGCAGAGGCCGGGTTGAAGTAAGGCGGCCCCACCGACACACGGACATCGAACATTTCGGTCAACAGTGGGTACAGTGTGCCCAACAGCACGATCGCAAGGATCGCCGAAAGCATGACGTTGTTGAAGACCAGCGCGCCTTCACGGCTGGCGACTGCAAACCGTTTGCCTTCGGCCACGGCCCCTGCGCGCAAAGCGAAAATCGTGAATGCTCCGCCGATGTAAAGGCCCAGTAAAACCAGAATGAAGGCGCCTCGTTCAGGATCGACCGCAAAGGCGTGGACGCTGGTCAGCACCCCCGAACGCACCAGGAAGGTGCCCAGCATCGACATGGAAAACGCAAGTACGCCCAGCATAATCGTCCACGTACGCAAAGCATCGCGAGCTGCCAGCACACTGACTGAATGCATCAGCGCCGTTGCCGCAAGCCAGGGCATGAGCGACGCATTCTCGACTGGGTCCCAGAACCACCAACCACCCCAACCAAGCTCATAATACGCCCAATAGGAACCAGCGGTAATACCAAGCGTAAGCAACACCCACGCCCCCAGAACCCAAGGCCGCATCACACGCGCAAAGGCCGGGTTCACCTCGCGCGTCAACAAGGCGCCCATAGCCAGGCTGAAAGCGACGGACAGTCCGACATAGCCTGCATAAAGCGTCGGCGGATGGATCGCCAACCCGATGTCCTGCAGCAAGGGATTGAGGCCGGTGCCTTCGGCGGCGGGCACGGGCAAACGTTCAAACGGGTTGGACGACAAAAGCAGAAATGCGTAAAATCCCAGCGCCACAAAGCCTTGCACTGCCAGTGTTGCGCCCATTGTGCGTTCAGGCAACCGCTTTTCGAAAGCTGCAAGCAGGCCGCCGGAAATTGCCAGGACGCCAACCCACAGCAGCATCGAACCCTCGTGGTTCCCCCATGTGCCCGTGAGCTTGTAAAGCAGCGGCTTCATCGAATGCGAATTGCTGGCAACCAATTTGATCGAGAGATCGGTGATGGCGAACGCGCGTAGCAGCATCAGAAACGCCAGCGCTGCGAGAAACGCCTGAACAATGGCAGCCGGGCGCGTGTAGATCGCAAGCGGATTGGCAACACCTTCTGTGGCTTTCAACGCAAAGGCGCCGGAGATCATCTGCAAGACCGCCAACGCAGCGGCAAGCCACAATGCGGCCAGTCCGATTTCTGCGATCATTGCTGGACCCTCGATTGCGGCATGATGTTACTGCAAGCCAACGGTGGTATCGGCAGCCATCCTTGCGGCCTGCTCGGTTCCCATGCCTTCAAGCTCCTTGGGCACATAATTTTCATCATGCTTGGCAAGAAGATTGGTGGCCATGAATACGCCGTCGGGATTGAGACTGCCCTCGGCGACCACACCTGAGCCTTCGACAAAAAGGTCCGGAAGAATTCCGCTGTAACGCACAGGAATTGCATCTGCGGTGTTACCCGTGACGAAGAAATTGACCGTGACACCATCTCGCTCGGTCACGATCGAGCCGGGTTTGACCATGCCGCCCAGCCGAACGGGCTGACCAACTTCGGGCGGAGCCGACGCCATCTGCTCAGGCAGGAAGAAATAATTCGCCTGATTGCGCAGCGACCACGCGGCCAGCAAGGCTGCCCCCACAATCGCTACAAGAGCGATGATGACGAGGATAAGGCGTTGGTGTTTGGCTTTCATGAAATTCTTCCGTTCAGCGCCTGCGCGTTGCATCGCGGCGCGCTTCGGCTTGCACCATGGCACGCCACGCCCAGGCGATCAGCAAGGCCAGTGCAAGAATGCCGACGCCATAAGCCAGCCACACAAAGTCCCACTGGTTCAATTCTTCGCGCATTACGCCTGCTCCATCGCGGGGACGGGTGCGACCGCCGCATCGTCAGCCAGCGCCCGGCGGCGCAGGCGCGCTGCAATTTGGCTTTGCGCGATCAACGCACGCATCCGCATGAGTACGATTGCTCCGAACAGAAGCGAAAAACCAATCACCGCGATGAGCAGCGGCACTAGAAAAGTTGCCTCTATCGCGCTTTTGCCAGCAGTAATGCTGGGAGGTTGATGCAACGAATTCCACCAAACTACAGATCGGTTGATGATCGGTACGTTCACAGCACCGACAAGGCCGAAAATAGCGCCGATCTTGTTGGATGACCCTTCGCGATCCGTCGCTTCGGTCAAGGCAATGTATCCTGCGTAAAGGAACAACAGCACCAGCATGGATGTCAGTCGTCCGTCCCATTCCCACCAGGTGCCCCAGGTTGGCCGCCCCCAGATCGACCCGGTGGCAAGACAGATAGCGCAAAAGACCATCCCCGGCACCGCGATAGCCCGGGCCGACAGGGCCGCCAGCGGATGTTTCCAGATCAGCAACATCGCGCTGGAAATGGCGATACCAGCCCAACCGCCCATGCCAAGCCAAGCAGCGGGAACATGGATAAAGAGAATCCGTACGGTGTCACCCATCAGCCGGTCGGGAGGGACTGCGAACAGCCCCCATGCTACCGCCCCTGCAGACAGCACCAACCCGCTCCAGAACAGAAGCGGAGTAAGCCACTTTGCGAGGCTTAGAAATCGGGTGGGGTTGGCGTAAATGTGCATGATTATCTTGGTCTGACCGGGCTTGTAGCCTTACACCCGATCCGAACAAGACTGCAATTCATGCAACGGGGCTTTCGTTCCCCGGTCCGCCCCGCCCTCAGCCGCGCCCGATGAGTTTTTGCGCCATCCGGTCGGCGACCACGTCAGACGAAACGCCGCTGCTGTCGCTTTCCTGCCAGATCGCTTCGAGCCGTCCTGGAATTTGTTCAACTCTGGCGTTCACGTCCGCCACATCGCCCATGCGCCCATCGCGGCGGGCAAGATATTCGGTTGCTACAGATATGATGCCGCCAGCGTTTATGACGTAATCTGGTGCGTAAAGGATCCCGCGTGCGGCGAGCTTTTCGCCATGCTCGGGACGCGCCAGCTGATTGTTGGCGCCTCCGGCCACGATCGCACAATCGAGGGCTGCAATCCCGGTGTCATCGAGAATGGCGCCCAGTGCATTCGGACTGAATACGTCGCACGCCGTTGCCATGATCGATTCGCTGGACACCGCCGTACCTTCCAGTTCGGCGGCCAACGATGCAGCGCGCGCTTCGTTGATATCGGCCAAGGTCAGGCGGGCGCCGTCACGGGCAAGCAAGCGGGCAACACCGCCGCCTACCGAGCCCGTCCCTTGAACCGCCACGTGGACACCGGACAGGCTGTCACGACCCAATTTGTGACGGACCGCAGCCTTGATCCCCAGATAGATGCCATACGCGGTGAAAGGCCCGGGATCGCCGCCTGCCGTGCCATTACCCTCGACAGGCAGACCGGACACATGGGCCGTACGCTGCGACACCGCCACCATATCGGCTTCCGTGATGCCGACATCTTCGGCTGTGACATAACGTCCGCCCAGACCTTCGACCGCATCACCGAACGCGGCAAGCATTTCGGGGGTCTTGATCCGCTGTTCATCCGCCAGAATAACCGCCTTGCCACCACCCATCGGCAGACCAGCCATGGCATTCTTGTAACTCATGCCACGCGACAGCCGCAGGCAATCACGCATGGCCATAGCCGGGTTTTCATAATGCCAAAAACGGGTGCCGCCCGCACCAGGACCACAATAGGTTGAATGAACCGCGATGATCGCTGTCAGCCCGCTGGCCCGGTCGTGGACCAACTGCACAAGTTCGTGCGCGTCGAAATCAGGCTCAGCCCAGAATGCGGTCATGTCGTCTCCCCTGTGGGGCGCGGTGCTGACCTACAGCAAGAGGGAAGATGGGGCGATCAACGGGGTTCGAACCCGCGACCTCCGGTACCACAAACCGGCGCTCTAACCAACTGAGCTATGATCGCCACACGTCCCTGCCCGCATACCACCATTTCAGTGGCTGCCAAGCCCGCGCGAAGTGGCGCCGTGTAAGCAAGACAGACACACCGTCAAGTGCGTTAGCAGGGGTGGCGCGCCTCTTGCACAAAGGCATCGCGATGGGAAGCGAAAACTGCTTTGTGTCATCTCTCACGCAAGATTGTTACGCCGTCGCAAATTTGGCGAAGACCCCACTCGAAAAAAAACCGGCTGGCTCAAACCGAATCTCTTCTGCGCACTTGGCAATGAAGCAGACGCGCCGTCAACGAACGGACTGACAGGGAGCCTACCATGGAAAAAGGGCGACCCCGTCAGGCCGCCCTTCCAACGCAGTCTTGCGACTGCGAACCGTTTCGCACGGCCACATGGCCGCGCCGAATCTCGCATTACTTGTTCTTGAGGCTAAGCCCGCCGAAACGCTTGTTGAACTGGGCCACACGGCCACCTTCGGAAACCTGCTGCTTGCCACCGGTCCATGCCGGGTGGCTCAACGGATCGATGTCAAGCGCGAGCACATCGCCTTCCTTGCCCCAGGTAGAACGGGTCTGGAATTCGGTACCATCGGTCATTTTGACCGTGATCATGTGGTATTCGGGGTGACCTTCGGCCTTCATGATTAGCGTCCTTTGCAGCTTGGAGGCGGTTCCGACCGCCGCAGCTATGAATGGGAAGCGGCGCGCTTAGGCGGGAAGTCGCCGCAATGCAACCTTTGTTATCACGTATCAGGATCAGGCCGGCGGGTCCGTCATCATCGCAGTAAACTCCACCTCGCAGGTGGTCTTGCCTTCGACGCTTGCCACGCCCTTGAACTTGTAGACGCGGCTGCGGCGCTGGGTGAACTCCACATGCAGATCAAGCAAACAACCGGGCGTAACAGGAGCACGGAACTTGGCGTTCTCGATCCCCATGAAAATCACCAGCTTGCCCGTCCCGGCCAGCTCCATCGTTTCGATCCCAAGGATGCCGGCGGCCTGCGCCAGCGCCTCGATCTGGAGCACGCCAGGCATGATCGGCGCACCGGGGAAGTGACCTTGGAAGAACTGCTCGTTCATACTCACGGCCTTGACCGCGTGAATCCGCTCGCCAAGCGTGATCGATCGCACACGATCCACCAAAAGCAGCGGGTAGCGATGCGGCAAGGCCTTGAGGATCTTGACGATATCGTAGTCCAGCACTTCGGCCAGCTTGCTACCCGCTTCGCTCATGATGTCTTACCCTTCAGGATCAGCGGCCAGCAGGTGCAGCGGGATTGCCCTGCTGCGTGGCTTGCTGTTGCGCCTGCGCGTATTGCGCGGCCAGCAGACGCTGCTGAATTTCCTGATAAACCTGAACACCTTCGCGGCTCGGCTGCCAACCTGCGGGCGGGACAACGCCGACCGACGGCACGCGAGCATTGAGCGCAGTGGTCACCTTCTGGCTGATATCAGCTTCAGGCACCGCGAACAGCACTGTGCCCGGTTCGAACACGATCTTGATCTGGTTCGCTGTGGTTACGTCCTGCAGCGCAGCACCATACTGCGTGATGATCTGCTCGACAGCGAAAATCCGGGCCCCGTCCACCTGGTTGGCAAGACCCTGAATTTCCTGCTCCAGCGTCTGCAGCTTGGGGAAATCGGCCGAACTCTGCATCGCAGCCTGCTCAGTCTCGTCAACTTGCTTGTCGCCATTCTTGTCGAACTTGGCGAGCAGCGTCTGGCGTTCCTGCACCTTTGTGCGACGCAGTTCGTTCTGCTGGGCGTAGGTGGTGTTGACCAGTTCGTAAGCCGTCTGGAAGGCAGTAGTGCCGATAATGGTGCGCGTGATGTCGACCGACGCCATGCGTCCTTCGACCTGAGCATGGGCGGGCAGTGCAGCGGTCGCGGCCAGAATCAGACCGACCGGAGCAACAATCTTGGCAAGACGTGTCATCAGAATTGAGTTCCTACGTTGAAGGTAAGGCGCCGCTCGTCATCGCCTTCGACCTTGCGGATGGTCTGGGCGAGGTCGATGCGGAACGGTCCAAAGGGCGAATTCCAGTTTACACCGATCCCGGCAGTGATGCGGGGACTGGGCGAATTTCCAAGAAACAGCTCGCGGATATTGGTCCCCGGCCGGATCTCACGGCAGTTGGGTGATCCGTCAGCTTGGGTCGGGCTTGTTGTGGGCGTGCGGCCAGCCGACGCACAGCTGCCATTTGCGGGTGGAGTGCTGAACAGCGGCAAGCCGGTATCTTCGTCGATCAACTGCTGGCCGCCGGGGCTGACCGTCAGCACAGGCGTCTCGACACCCCACAAGGCGCCGATGTCAGCCCAGATCGAAGGGCGCAGACCAAGTTCGCGCGCACCGGTGCCGAGCGGGATCTCCAGCTCGGCGCGGCCAAGGTAATAGTTGCGGCCACCGATGGCATCATCGCGGATCTCGTTGCGTTCGCCAAAGTAGGTGACGTTGCCGCTGGCATCGAGGACTGGCCGATTGAATTCATCCAATATCGAATTCTGCGTCAGGATGCGCGGCCCCACGCCGCGGATGGCAAAGCCGCGGAACTGTGGTTCGCCCAGGAAGAACCTGTCGGTCAAAAGCACATCGTCCACACCGGCGCCCGGCCGTTCCTGCAGAGGGATGATGGTCCCGCCTTCGGCCAGGATCGAGAAGATGAAACCCGAATTGCCAACATTCCAGAACTGCTGACCGCGGCCGCGGAAGCGCGCATAGCGCACATCGCCGCCCAGCCCTGCAAATTCGGCGCTCAGCGACACCGTGCGGCCGCGGGTCGGCCGAATACGCGAATTGAGCGAGTTGTAGTTCAGGCTAAGGCCGACGATAGAACTCAGTCGCGTACCGATGGTGTCACACAGGAACCGCCCTGCACGAAGTGGATCACATTCGCGTGTCCCGTCGCCATCCGTGTCCGAAAAGAACAGGTTTTCGTCGAGCGAAACATCGTCGTAGTTGAGCGTGTAGCTGCCAACCAGCGACATGTATTCAGTCAGCGGAACACCAGCCCGCATCGAAAAGCCCGTCGTGGCCTGTTCGAAGGTGGTGTTGCGATTGTTGCCGGTAAAGTTGAAACTGTTGAAATCGCGGCGATAGATATCAATCCCGCCCGAGATGTTGCGATCGAATATGTAGGGGTCCGAGAAGCTGACCTGTGCCGACCGCGAAAACTGCGAATAGTTTACGCTCAGCCCGATGGTCTGCCCACGCCCGCGGAAATTGCGCTGACGAATTGATCCTGCAAGAATGAACTGTTCGATCGAGGAGAACCCGGCCGAGAACTGCAGTTCACCCGTCGGCCGTTCCTCGACATTGGCTTCGAGCACGATCCGGTCAGGTGCGCTGCCCTCAACCTGTGTGACTTCGAAGTTTTCCTGAAAGTACGCGAGCGAATTGATGCGCGCCGTGGTCCGCAGCACGCCAAGCGAATTGAACGCGTCGCCTTCCGCAAGACGGAATTCGCGGCGGATGACCTTGTCCTGTGTCAGCGTATTGCCGTTGATATCCACGCGTTCAACATAAACGCGCGGCGCTTCGCGCAAGACGAAGGTCACGTTCATCTTCAGATCGGCGGGATTACGATTGATGCGCGGCTGAACGTCGGCAAAGGCGTAGCCATAGCGCCCGGCCAGCTCGGTCAGCTGTTCGACCGTGTCTTCGATGGTCTTCGCGTTGTAGAAATCGCCATCCTTCATCGGCAGCTGCGTGCTCATCACATCGCTGTCGAAGTCGCGGAGCTGGCTGTCGACCTTGACATCGCCAAAGGTGTAACGCTCGCCTTCCTCGACCACATACGTGATGATGAAGTCTTTCTGA
The DNA here is from genome assembly GCF_042466465.1 of Erythrobacter sp. R86502. NCBI lineage: Bacteria > Pseudomonadati > Pseudomonadota > Alphaproteobacteria > Sphingomonadales > Erythrobacteraceae > Erythrobacter > Erythrobacter sp. R86502. The sequence goes on from NZ_JAXHCJ010000001.1 coordinate 1,385,891, forward strand.
TCGGGCGTCAGTTCTGCAACGGCAGACACCACGCGGAAATCGGCATAGCCTTCCGTGAGGTAGAATTGCCGCAGTTTCTGCTGGTCGAATGCCAGCCGATCCGGATCATAGCTGGTGCTGGAGCTGAAGAAACTGGTGAGCCGTGCCTGCTTCGTCACCATCTCCCCGCGCAAATCGCCGTCCGAGAATTTCTCGTTGCCAAGAATATTGATCTGACGAACCTTGGATTTGGGCCCTTCGGTGATCTCGAATACGATATCGACACGGTTCTGCGGAAGCTGCACCATCTTCGGCTCGACCTGCGCAGCAAACCGACCCTGTCGCTTATAAAGCTCGATGATGCGCGCCACATCCGCCCGAACCTTTGAACGGGTGAAAATCTGGCGCGGAGACAATTTGATTTCGGGCAGGATCTTGTCGGACTTGAGGCGCGAATTGCCCTCCAGAACGATGCGATTGATGACCGGATTTTCCGTCACGGTGATGACGACATTGCCCGCATCATTGCGGATCGAAAAATTGGCGAACAGCTCGGTTGCGCCCAGATCCTTCAGCGCCTCATCGGCGGCGGTCGAGGTGTACTCCTGACCGGCTCTCAGGCGGATGTAGCTGAGGATCGTCGTCGGCTCGAGCCGCTCCGCCCCGACAACCGTGATCGTTCGAATGGTGTCGTTGCGGGCCACCGGCAACTGCTGCTCAGGGCTAGACGGTGCCACTGCAGCGCCCGGCGCGGTGCCCTGTTCCTGCGCGGTCGCCATCGCGGGGAGGCCTGCCAGGATCGATCCACAGCAAAGCAAACTCGCCAGCCGCAAAGGGCCCCGCGAAAGGACAGGGTTGCAAATGACCGGCGCGCGGCCCGTCTTGCTCAATCGGTTCATGCAGCTAAAATCCCGTTTCCAACCCTGCGACCCGCGTCGTCAAGCCTTGCCAGTCACCATTCGCGCCCAGATCCATGCGGCCCCCACCTCACGGCCCTCGCCTCTGCCCCATGTCATCCGAGCAATCAAGCCGCGCGGTCTCCGGAACGCCGCGAATGGTCGCGCTTTCCCCGGTAAAACCTGCCGCCCTCGTTCAAATTCACTGCTGCGATGTCAGCTTCCAAAAATGGGCAGCGAAACAATGTCATTCACAGTCACCACCACCATCAACATCAACACAAGCGCAATGCCCGTACGATAGGCCCATTCGGTCGCCTGCGGCCCTACAGGTTTACGGCGGATCGCCTCAGCCGCGTAGAACATCAGGTGCCCGCCATCGAGTGCGGGGATTGGCAAGAAGTTGATGAATGCCAAATTAAGCGAGATCAGCGCAGCAAAATGAATGAAGGCGGCCGCCCCCATGCTCATCTGCTCGCCTGAGTACTTGGCGATCTTCAGCGGCCCGCCAAGCTCCTTCACCGAACGTTCGCCCGTGACGATCTGCTGAATGCCGGTAATCATCATCCCCATGAAGTCCCAGCTCTGCTTTATGCCAAGCGGGATAGATGCAAGGATGCCAACCTTTTCAAGCTCGTACTTGCCACCGGCCGGGGCAATGCCGATCAAGCCTTCGGTGCTGACATTCCCAAAGCTGTCCATGCGTTCGATGCGAGCCGTCGTGATGGGGTAGTCCATCGTTTCGCCTGCACGATCGACGGTAAATATCATCGCCTTGCCGGGATGCAGCGCCACTCTGGTCTTCAAATCGGAAAAATCACGAAGCGGCTGGCCATCGATAGCGACGACGACGTCGCCAACTTCGAGCCCTGCCGCCTGCGCCGCGCTGTCTTCGCTGAAAGCGCCAATGGTTCGCGAATCTTCTTCCCCGACGATCACGGGCTTGCCGATGATGGCGAAGAACGCCGCGAATATGGCGATCGCGACCACCAGATTGGTCACCGGACCTGCCGCAACAATCAGCGCCCGCTTCCACAAGGCTGCGTTTTGGAAACTGCCGGGTTCCACTGGGGCGCCCGGTTCAGGAACGCTGGCGGGGTTCATATCGCCTTTGAACTGGACATATCCGCCAAGCGGCAAAGCGGAAATCTTCCAGCGTGTTCCGCGTTTGTCGGTAAAGCCTGCCAGTTCCTTGCCGAATCCAACCGAAAATGCATCGGCCTTCACGCCAAACAGTCGGCCAACCAGCAAATGTCCAAGTTCGTGAAGCGTAATCAGCGGCCCGAGCAGCAACAGAAAGCCAATCACGTACATCCAGAAAGGTGGCGTTTCAAACAAGGGCATTGGTCTCCAGCAGGCGCATTGCCTGCAATCGTCCGCATTGATCTACAGCCAGCACTTCTTCAAGGCTGGTCGGGCGCGGGGCATCGTTGTTACGCGCCAGAGTTTCCTCGACCAGTGCAGCGATCCGTGTGAACCTGATCTGACCAGCCAGAAACGCAGCAACAGCAACTTCATTGGCCGCGTTGAGGATTGCAGGCGCCGAACCGCCCGCGCGGATCGCATCGCGCGCCAGCCGTGTCGCAGGAAAGCGATCTTCGTCAGGCGCGAAAAAAGTAAGTTCGCCAATAGCCGCCAGATCGAGCGGGTTGAGCGGCGTTTCCATTCGCTGCGGCCACGCGAGGCACGAAGCGATCGGCACACGCATGTCAGACGGGCCCAACTGAGCCAGCGTCGATCGGTCGCGAAACTCAACCATCGAATGGATCACGCTTTGGGGATGGATCACGATCGCCAGCCTGTCCAGACCGACGGGGAACAGGTGATAGGCTTCGATATATTCGAGCCCCTTGTTCATCATCGTGGCCGAATCGACACTGATCTTGGCGCCCATCGACCAGTTGGGATGAGCGACGGCTTCAGCAGGCGTTGCGGCTGCCAAACGATCAGGGCTCCACCTGCGAAGCGGACCGCCGCTGGCCGTCAACGTGATCTTCGATACGTCTTCGATCCGGTTGCCGCTCAGGCATTGAAAAATGGCATTGTGTTCGGAATCGGTCGGCAGAAGGGTCGCACCATGCCGGGCCACCGCCTGCATCAACACTTCCCCCGCCGACACGAGCGCTTCCTTGTTGGCAAGCGCAATCGTGCCGCCGCGCTCAACTGCGGCCATGACCGGGGCAAGACCCGCGCACCCGACAATCGCAGCGACTGTTATGTCCACGGGCCGCGCTGCCGCTTCGATCAGGGCAGCACGGCCGCCCGCAGCCTCGATACCGCTTGAGCCAAGAGCCTCACGCAACTCGGGCAAGCACGCTTCATCACCGACCACAGCCAGTTTGGCATCAAATTCGATCGCAAGCGCCGCCAGCTCTGCCGCGCTGCATTGCGCGGTGAGCGCCTCAACCTGCCAGGCATCCCGATTGCGCCGCACGAGATCAAGGGTGGAGGCGCCAATCGATCCGGTGGCGCCAAGCAGGGTGATTGTCCGGGTCATCGCCGCATCATCCCAGCAAAGTGCTTGCCGTGGCAATCACAAACAGCACGAAGAATACAGCGATGAACCCGTCCAGCCGGTCGAACAGTCCGCCGTGACCAGGGATAAGACTGCCAGAATCCTTCAATCCGGCACGCCGTTTCATCCAGCTTTCGAAGAAATCCCCAGCCTGCGCCAAAATCGCAATCAGCACGCCGCCGATCACCGCGCTTGCCATACTGAGGAAGGTGTAACCGGGAACCGCCGCGGGTCCGATATCGGCGATCTCGACAGCGATGCCGACAAGCGATGCAAACACCGCGCCGCCACCAAGACCAGCCCACGTCTTGGACGGACTGATCCGCGGGGCGATCTTCGGACCGCCAATCGCGCGGCCAGCAAAGTACGCGCCCACATCAACCGCCACGACCGGCAACAGAAAGACCAGTAGAACTTCAACCGGGCCATAGCCATATTGCAGCGGGTCAAGCGGCAACACCTGCCGGCCGTTCCGAACGGCAAGCATCGCGGTCGCCGCGCCGCCAATGTAGACGACGCCGGCAAAAAACCAGAGCGTTTCGCCCAGCCCCGTCATGCCGAAGCGTTCGATCAGCTTGTTCCATTCCCATGCCACACCGCAGGCAACCAGAACAACGAACACGGTCCAGAACCAGCCGCCCATCCATAAAGCGCCGCCTGCCAGGACGAGCATCACGATCGCGGAACCCAGACGGACGGGTAAGTCGGTTACCCCCGCCTTGGGGTTTCGCACTCGCGCATCACCGTCCGCCATAACGTCGTTCCCTCCGGGCAAAATCATCGAGCGCATCATTAAGATGCGCAGGTTCGAAATCTGGCCAAAGCGTGTCAACAAACAGCATTTCGGCATAGGCTGCCTGCCACAAAAGGAAGTTTGACAGGCGCACTTCGCCGCTTGTCCTGATCAAGAGGTCAAGCGGCGGGAGATCCGCCGTGTCGAGCGCTGCGGCGATGCTATCGATGGTCACGTCGCCCGCCGCAGCCGCTTTGGCTGCTGCGCGTGCAATTTCATGCTGCGCACCATAATTGAGCGCCACCGCAAGCGTCTGCTTGCCGCTTGCCGTCTGCGCAAGCGCATCTTCCAGCATCGCAACAATATCGGGCGCCAACGACTGCCAGTCGCCAATGATCTTCAGTTTCACATTGTTGGCGATGAATTCAGGCAGGTCGGATTTGATGAACCGGCGCATCAGGTTCATCAAATCATCCACTTCATCTTCCGACCGTTTCCAGTTCTCCGATGAAAAGGCATATAGCGTCAGGCACTCCAGACCCGTTGGCTCCAGCGAGCGAACCAGACGGCGGACCGCTTCGACGCCGCGCTGATGGCCGACCGCACGCGGCAGCGCACGTTTCTTGGCCCATCGGCCATTGCCATCCATGATGATAGCGACATGTCTGGCGCGCGACTGGTCCAAGCGTGTTTCCTACAATCCCGAACGCGCAATCACTGCGTCAGGATTTCCTGTTCCTTCTTTGCGGCGGCCTCGTCGGTTTCCTTGACGTATTGATCGGTCAACTTCTGAACCTGTTCTTCGGAACGCTTGCGATCGTCTTCGGAGATTTCTTTCTTCTTCTCGTCTGTCTTCAGGCTTTCCATCGCATCGCGGCGCACGTTGCGGATCGCAATCTTGGCCTTTTCAGCATATTGCCCGGCAAGCTTCGCCAGTTCCTTGCGGCGGTCCTGCGTCAAATCGGGGATTGGCAAACGCAAGGTCTGCCCGTCAATGATTGGGTTCAAGCCAAGGTTCGCGTGGGCAATGCCCTTCTCGACCGCAGTCATGTTCGACTTGTCCCACACCTGAACGCTCAACATCCGGGGCTCAGGAGCGGATACGGTGGCGACCTGTGACAGTGGCATCATCGAACCATAGACTTCGACAACCACAGGATCCAGCAGGCTGGTATTCGCGCGGCCCGTTCGCAGGCCCTGAAGATCGCTCTTCAAAGCTTCCACGGCGCCCTTCATCCGGCGCTCGACATCGGCCTTGTCATACTGTGGCATGGCTGCGTTTCCTTCTTTGTCGCTTTTCAGTTGTCTTGAACGATGGTCTGGACGCCTTCACCCGCAAGAACACGGGCCAGATTGCCCTTTTCGCGGATCGAGAACACCATGATCGGTATCTTGTTGTCCCGGCACAATGCCACAGCAGAAGCGTCCATTACCTTGAGATTGTCAGCCAGCACCCGGTCATAGGTGACGGTATCAAAACGCACCGCATCCGGGTTGTGTTTGGGATCGCTGTCATAGACCCCGTCAACGCTTGTGCCCTTGAGCAACGCGTCACACTTCATTTCCGCCGCGCGCAAGGCGGCGCCGCTATCGGTGGTGAAATAGGGCGCACCCACGCCTGCAGCAAAAATGACCACGCGGCCTTTTTCAAGATGCCGTTCGGCCCGGCGGCGGATCACCGGTTCGCACACCTTGTCCATCTCGATCGCGGATTGCACGCGGGTCTGCACGCCAAGCTGCTCCAAGGCATTCTGCATGGCGAGCGCATTCATCACAGTGGCCAGCATGCCCATGTAATCTGCCTGCGCGCGGTCCATCCCTTGCGCAGCGCCCGCCATCCCGCGGAAAATATTGCCGCCCCCGATCACAAGGCAGATTTCCAGTCCCGTTTCCTTGGCCGCCTTCACTTCACCGGCAAGCTCAGCCACGAAAGCAGGGTCGATCCCGAACTGCTGCCCACCCATCAACACCTCACCCGAAAGCTTCAGGAGAACACGCTTGATAGGGGGGAGAGACATGGTGTGCAAAGCCTGTTGAATGGGTCGGGATCGGGATCGCCCTTATAGTCAGAGCGCATGTGGTGCCAAGGCCGAAGGCGCGTGAAGCCGCGCTTTATTGTCGCACGCGATTCAGGCCGCTAAGCCATCATGCATGAAACCTATCCATTGGGCTATCGCAGGATCGCTGACACTTGCGGTTGCTTCGATAGGATGGTCGGCCTTTCACCCGGTGACCACCAGATGCACGGCATACATACCAACTGACCAGCCTTTGATCGCTCATGCAGGCGGAGGTATGCCGGATGCTACCTACACCAATAGTGTCGCGGCGCTCAATTTGGCCTATCGGCATGGCTTTCGCTATTTTGAACTCGATTTTCTGTATCGCAACGGTTTGGTTGTGGGCCGCAGCGACGAAAGACTTGGCGACAGCTTGGCGGATGTGGTCGCGTGGTTTGAGGCTAACGAAGACGCCATTTTGGTAACCGATCTGAAAAACGGGAACCAACATCTTTCTCTCATAGCGGAGAAATTTGGGACAACGCGGGTTATTCCGCAAATCTATCATCCATCGGAATATGCAGCCGCCAGCGCGCTCGGGTTTTCTGAGATCATCTTCACAGCCTATCGCATGCCAACCGGATCGGAAGGGAACCAGCAATGGCGGGATGCTGTGAACGCGCTCGACTTATGGGCCGTCACTATCCCCAAAGATCGCATTGAACTGGCGGACGGGGTCAGACACCCGGTATTTTTGCACACCGTCAATTCGCCTATATCGGGCTTTGGTCTTTACACCGATTGCCTGATCCCGGCGGATACGAAAGGGCCGCCGCAGCCCTGAGCAGCGCGTTTCCCTTGGCGAACTTATTCGTCGCGCCATCGACCATCTTGGAACGCACATCTTCGGGCTTGCCGGTTTCCGCCGCTTTTCCGCAACAACCTTGCCCTCACGTTTTATGAGGTTGGCGTCAAGCGCCATCGGGAATGCCGCAGCCGCGTGCACGGCTTTGCTGCGATTCGCCCCTGGGTTGTGATGCAATTGGCTGAAGGCCGCACGACTCTTATGGTTCAGGGGTCTGCAATGTTTCGGTTTTCGAGGAATGCTGTGACACGTCTTCGCCCACTCCTGCTAGGAACGACCCTGCTGGGCATCACGCTCTCCACTCCGGCACTTGGCCAGTCGATAGCGCCGATGACGGCCGCCGAACTTGATGCGATCGATCTGGCATTAGTAGCCCGCACCCCGCAACCCCTTCCCTACACAAATCTGTCGTCGCAATTGCCCGACACTCAGCCAAGCGCCCTCGACGCAGACTTCGTAGGGCCAATCACGCTGGACATGCAGGAAGCCAGTGAAGAAACGCTCTCACTGAACGAAGAAAAGCCGCGACGTGATTACGCTTCCTTCGGTGAAGACGTGAAAACCATCAAATGGGAGCTGGCGGCAGTATTTGGCTATTATACTGCGACGAACGCACCCAAGCTGTTCAAGAATCCGCGCTTGCCTACCGTGCAGGACGAAGGCTGGTTCGGGCGATCGACGACCAATGTTGGGGTGGACAAGCTCGCCCACGCCTATTCGGCTTACGTGATCAGCGAGATCCTCTTCGCGCGGTTGAAGCACAAGACCGGAGATGCCCCGGGGACCGAGTGGACTGCAGCGGCGCTCGCATCGGGCATTATGTTGTGGTCCGAAGCCTTCGATTCCATCGAGCCGACCAGCGGCTGGTCGTGGGAGGACGTGACCTTCAACACGCTCGGCGCCGGGTTCTCGGTGCTGCGCAACTCAGTACCGGGCCTCGATCGTAAACTTGATTTCCGCCTCATGATCCAGCCCAATGATAATATCTACAGCTTCAACGGCTAGGAGCATTTCCAGCAGCAGCGCTATTTCTTTGCGCTGAAAGCGTCAGGGTTCGAGGCTTTCGAGAAGACGCCGATGCGGTTCGTAGAATTCCATCTGGGCTATCGCGGAGACGATTTTCTCTATGAAGATCGGGCAGCGGGAATTGTCCCGAAGCGTCACATCTTCGTCGGGCTTGGCCTCAATCTGCGCGAATTGCTATTCAAGAATCCGCGCAGCCAGGTCGGCCGCGCTGCTGGCGAGGTGCTGGACTATTTCCAGCCGCCCTACACCGCGATTCATCACAATATTACTGAATAGCCTGACATACCGAAAGCACCCCCGCTCAGAACCGGCGTTCTTGATAAGCTGGATGAAATCGCTGCCCAGCGAAAAAAAACGGGCCGGATGGTGCATACCATCCGGCCCGTCCGGTTTTCCGATAATCGGGAAAAAGGATCAGCCCTTCAGGGTCGCTGCCACTTCTGCGGCGAAGTCGACTTCTTCCTTCTCAATGCCTTCGCCAAGCTGGAAACGGGCGTAGTCCTTGAGAACGATGGGCGTGCCTGCAGCCTTGCCTGCCTGCGCAACCAGATCAGCGATCACCGTCTTGTTGTCCATCACGAAGATCTGGCTGAGCAGCGCGTTTTCCTTGGCGAACTTCTTCACCGCGCCATCGACCATCTTGGCCTGCACGTCTTCGGGCTTGCCGGTTTCTGCTGCCTTTTCCGCAGCAACCTTGCGCTCACGCTCAATAACGTCAGCATCAAGGCCGTCAGCATCAAGCGCCATCGGGAAGGCCGCGGCGGTGTGCATGGCCAACTGCTTGCCGAGGGGTTCAAGCACATCGGCGCCCGCTTCGCTTTCAAGCCCGATCAGCACGCCGATCTTGCCGAGGCCTTCGGCTGCTGCGGTGTGCATGTAGGACACGACCATGCCCTTATCGACCGCAACGGTCTTGATCCGGCGGATCTGCTGGTTTTCGCCGATGGTGGCGACGTTGTCGGTCAGCTTTTCGGATACGGTCCCGCCGTCCGGATAGGCCGCAGCCTTCAGCGTTTCGACGTCATCAGTGCCCAGCTCCAGAGCCACTGCCGTCGCATTGCGCACGAAGCTCTGGAACTGCTCGTTCTTGGCGACGAAATCGGTTTCCGAGTTGACTTCAACGGCAACGCCCTTGGTGCCCGAAACCATCACACCCACGAGGCCTTCAGCCGCCGTACGGCTTGACTTCTTCTGAGCGGTGGCAAGGCCCTTGGCGCGAAGCGCGTCAACCGCGGCTTCAATGTCGCCGCCAGCTTCGGTCAGCGCCTTCTTGGCGTCCATCATGCCAGCGCCGGTGCGCTCGCGCAGCTTCTTCACATCGGCGACGGAAAAATCGGCCATGAGAAATTCCTTTTCGTATGGTGTTCGGGCGCCCGACCTGCCGGTCCCGGACGGGAAGGCAATGCCGGGCGCGCTAAAAGAATATTATGACGGGCAATTGACGGCGGATGAAACTATTCACCCCTCGCCCTGCCCGCGCAGGATCAGGCCTGGGCGTCTGCCGCAGCCGGCTCTTCAGCCACAGCAGCTTCGGCCGGCGGTTCAGACATCGCGCCGAAATCGCTCGACACGTCGGTCTGGAACTTGCCCTTGCCAGCCAGCGCAGCTTCGCCAATTGCCTGGCAATAGAGGCGCACGGCGCGGCTTGCATCGTCGTTACCGGGAACCGGGAAAGCAATGCCCGAAGGATCGACGTTGGTATCAAGGATGCCGATGACCGGAATGCCAAGCACGTTAGCTTCCTTGATCGCCAGGTCTTCCTTGTTCGCATCGATCACGAACATCACGTCCGGAATACCGCCCATGTCGCGAATACCGCCGAGCGACATTTCAAGCTTCTCGCGCTCACGCGTGAGGTTGAGCACTTCCTTCTTGGTCAGGCCGCTGGTGTCGCCCGAAAGCTGCTCTTCGAGGCTCTTGAGACGGCGGATCGAACCCGAAATGGTCTTCCAGTTGGTGAGCATGCCGCCCAGCCAGCGATGGTTGACGAAGTGCTGGCCCGACATGCGGGCGGCTTCAGCGATCGGTTCCTGCGCCTGACGCTTGGTGCCGACGAACAGCACCTTTCCGCCCGAACGCACGGTCGATTCGACGAAGTCCAGCGCGCGCGCGAACAGCGGCACGGACTGCGACAGGTCGATAATGTGAACACCGTTGCGCGCGCCGAAAATGTACGGCTTCATGCGCGGGTTCCAGCGGTGGGTCTGGTGGCCGAAGTGTGCGCCGGCCTCAATCAGTTGCTGCATCGTGACGACGGGTGCCGCCATAAAGAATTCCTTTCCGGTTGATCCTCTGGAAGGCTGGAACCGCGTGTGCGGAGTGTCCCGCAAACGGCACCGGTATGTGCGCCTTCCATGTGAATTTGCCCCTGAACCGGCCGAATGCCCGTCCAAGCGCGAGCGCGCCCTTAGCGGCGTGAGGGAACAAAATCCAGTACGGAATGCTTCAAGCTTGCAAAAATCCCGTACCCAACCTCTGAAAGTTGCTTGACACAGCGGAACAGGTAGGGAACAAAACGACGGAACAAAAAACGAACGCCGTAGGAAACGTCATCATGCTCGCTTTTGCCATTGCTACTCTTTTTGTTTTTGCCGGTATCGCCGCTGCGGTGGTGGTTGTCGATTGCCTCGTAAAAGCGCGTGCGGCGTATGCCACACTGATGCGTGAAGGCGAAGTGATGCGTGCCGGTCTTGTGCTTCAGGCCGCGGCGCGCGACATGGCGCTGCGGCCCTCCAGCCGCCCGATCACGGCGCGGCGACGCCCGGCATCGCTTCGTCCTGCGATGGTTCAAGCCTGCGCCGCCGCTTGATCCGCCCATATTTGATGAGGCCGTAGGGCATCAGCGCAAGATAACCGATGCTGATAGCAGCCAGCGTCCACCATGGTTCGACAAGCAGCGCAGCAAACGCAAGACCTGTGAATGCAATCAGCGGCAATCTGATCGACCGGCGCGGACGCAGCGATGCCCAGCTTAAGGTGGCCATGTTCGATATCATCAGAATCGCGATGATCGTCAGCCATATCGTCATCAGCACCGGATCACGGAACAGCGCGATTCCTGTTTCCTGCCACAGATAGAATGGGGTGAAGGCAAGCCCGGCACCCACCGGAGCAGGAACGCCGGTGAGAAAGCCTGCCGACTTGTGGGGCTGATCGTCCATGTCGATCCGCGCATTGAAGCGCGCCAATCGCAGCGCACAGCAGATGGCGAACGCCAAGGCTGCGAACCATCCAAAACGCGACCAGTCCTCCAAGGACCACATGAACACGATCAGCGCCGGGGCAACGCCGAAGGACAACGAATCAGCAAGGCTGTCGAGTTCCGCGCCGAAGCGTGACTGCGCATTCAGCAGACGCGCAACCCGTCCATCCATCCCGTCAAGGACGCCCGCCAGAACAACCAGTCCGATCGCGTATCCCCATTGCCCTTCGGTAGCGAAGCGGATGCCGGTAAGGCCGGAACACAGCGCGGCAGCTGTGATCGCGTTGGGCAGCATGGCCCGCAGCGTCAGCCCCCCGCCCGTATTTCTCGGCGCTTCCACCACATCTTCGTCCTCTGCGGCCTTGGGCCCAAGCCGTGCCGGAAAGAAGCGTGCGCCGGAAAGCTTGCGCGGCCCGGGGGTGGATGAGGTATTTGTCATTGGGCAATTCCTTCGATCAGCCCGCGTTGGCCGATCTCGGCGATTACGGTTTCGCCGGCGATTGTGGTTTGGCCGATCACAACCCGAGGGTCGGTTCCGGCAGGAAGATAGATATCGACGCGGCTGCCAAAGCGAATCAGCCCCGCACGCTGCCCTTTGGCGACCATGTCACCCGGCTTGATGAAAGGCACGATGCGCCGTGCGACAAGACCGGCAATCTGTGTGAAGCCGATTTTTATGCCATCGGATCGTTCGATCAGAATGTGCTGGCGTTCGTTCTGCTCGCTGGCCTTGTCGAGTTCGGCATTCATGAACCTGCCGGGAATATAGACCACCCGCCGCACCGTTCCGCCCACTGGCGTACGATTAATATGCACATCAAACACGCTCATGAAAATCGATACGCGGGTCACAGCGCCGGCAGAAAGGCCGCTGAAGCCTGTGCCGTCTGCGATCTGCAATTCGAGTGGTGGCTCAACCTCTTCGATCAAGGTTACAATGCCGTCAGCCGGTGCAATGATAGCGGTCTCGCCTTGCGGAACGACACGTTCAGGGTCGCGGAAGAACGCAAACACGCCGATCGACGCCAAAAGCATCGGCCAGCCGATGAGCCCCCAACCAAGCACGACGAGCACAAACAGGCTCGCAGCAACCGCGATCAATCCGAACTTGCGTCCTTCGGGGTGGATTGCGGGCCAGTCCCAGCCCGCCTCGCCCCGGCCTTTGTTATCGAGGATTTCGCCTGCCATCGGATGGCTTCTAGGGATTGCGACGCGTGGCCGCAAGCAACACGGCCTTTAGCTGACCTTGCGCACGAAAACGGTGCCCGCAGAATAGCCCGCGCCAAAGCTGCAGATCAGACCGATGTCACCTGCGCTGAGGTCGTCGCTGTGCTGATGGAAAGCAATGATCGATCCGGCGCTGGATGTGTTGCCATACGTATCGAGCACGGTCGGACTTTCATCGTCGCTCGCTTCGTGTCCCAGAACCTTATGGGAAATCAGACGATTCATGCCAGCATTTGCCTGATGCAGCCACAGACGACGCAGCGCTTCGGGATCAAGGCCCAGACGACCTGCTTCCTCAAGGATCATCTGCGCCACCATCGGGACGACTTCCTTGAATACCTTCCGGCCTTCCTGCACAAAAAGCTTGTCCGCGTCCCCTGCGCTTTCGGGCGCGGCGCGGTTGAGAAAGCCGAAATTGTTGCGGATGTTGTTGGAAAACACCGTCTTCAGCCGCGTCCCGACGATTTCCCAATGTTGTTTTGGTGCGATCGCGGCATCTTCGACCAGAACCGCCGTTGCGACATCGCCAAAGATGAAATGGCTGTCGCGATCGCGCCAGTTGAGATGACCCGACGTAATCTCCGGGCTGACCACCAGCACGCTTCGCGCGTTGCCCGCACGCACGTAATCAGCCGCGGTCTGGATACCGAAGGTGGCAGACGAGCAGGCCACATTCATGTCGAAGCCGAAGCCATCGATGCCGAGCGCCTGCTGGATTTCAATCGCCATCGCAGGATAGGCCCGCTGCATGTTTGACGCTGCGCACAGCACGGCGTCGACATCGGCCGCGTCGCGTCCGGCGCGTTCCAGCGCCTGACGTGCCGCCGCCACGCCGATTTCCGCCATGACCGACAGCTCGTCATTGCCGCGTTCGGGGATTCGCGGGCACATGACATCAGGATCAAGAATTGGCGCCTTGCTCATCACATGGCGCGCCTTGATACCGCTAGCCTTTTCGATGAACTCGACCGACGAATGGGGCAAGGCCTCGGCTTCGCCCGCGGCAATGGCGTCGGCATGTGCAGCATTATGGCGATCGGCGAAGGCGTTGAAGCTTGCAACCAGCTCTTCGTTGGAAATGCTATCGGCAGGCGTGAACAGGCCGGTGGCGGAAATGACCGGACGGCCGGTAAGGGGGGCTGGCATCTTAGGCATGGATCTCTTTTGCGTGGGACACGCGCCTTACTTCCCGCCTCCCCTCGCGGCAAGCCCCGCCGCTTTGCACTCTGGCTTCGTCACCACGTCCGATACCTGCGCAATTTGTCCGAAAATTGGCAGAAACTATGACCAAATGGTGCAGTTTAAGGACGACCCTCAAAGGCCCAACCAATGTTTCACGTGAAACCTTCGAAGCAGGAAAGTGGTGGACAGGGCTGGATTCGAACCAGCGTACGCTTGCGCGGGCAGATTTACAGTCTGCTGCCTTTAACCACTCGGCCACCTGTCCACACAGTCCCCTGTTAAAAGGGGGGCATTCCTAAGCGTGTCACGCTCTGAATTTGCGCGAGTCCGTTGCCAGGCCCGCCGCCGAGAGGCGCCCCTTTGGCGAAGCACTGCTTGCCTGTCAATGCCCCTGCTGGCAGGGGGCGTGTTTGAAACGCCTCAGGCAGGAAACAAGATGAGCAAAGGTGAAAAAAAGCGCGCACTCAGGGGACGAGCAGGTCGCATGAAGGGCGGACGCGGTTCGGGTCGCGGCAGCGCAGGCGCGGTTCGGCTGTGGGGCCGTCATGCGGTGGAAGCGGCGCTCAAGAACCCCGACCGTCAGCATCGCAAATTGTGGGCAACCCCTGAAGGCCTTGAAAGCCTTGATGGCGAACTGCCTGCCGGCTTTCCGATCGAACATGCACAGGCTGCCGATCTGGCGCGCCTGGTGGCCAAAGATTCGCCGCATCAGGGACTTGTTCTGGAATGTGCGGCGCTTGAAGATGTGTTCCTTGATGAAATTGCCGATGGCGATTCCGCTCGTCCGATCGTCGTGCTCGATCAGGTCACTGACCCGCACAATGTCGGCGCGCTTTTGCGGTCGGCAGCGGCGTTCGGCGCGGCGGCGATCGTGACCCAGGATCGCCATGCCCCCACAGAAGGAGGCGTGCTGGCAAAAGCGGCATCGGGCGCACTGGAAACGGTGCCATGGGTGCGGGTCGTCAATCTTGCCCGCGCGCTCGAGGAACTGGCCGAGGCAGGCTATTGGCGCATCGGGATGGCAGGTGAGGCTGAGGCAGTGCTCGCCGATGTGATGCCCACCGGACCGCTTGCAATTGTTCTGGGGGCCGAAGGCGAAGGGCTGCGCCAGAACATTGCTGCCCATTGCGACGTTCTGGCACGACTGCCGATTGCTTCGTCGATCGAAAGCCTGAACGTATCAAACGCAGGTGCGATCGCGTTGTATGCAGTGGCGACACGCACTTAATCACAGCTCCAATTGAGGGGGGAGGCCATGACGATGCTTGCAACGATCCGTGTGCGTGCATTTGCGGCAGTGACGATATGCGCGCTTATGCTGACGGGCTGCTTCATGACGCCGGGAAAATTCACATCTGACCTTGCGATCACGGGAGCGGATACGTTCACCTTCCGATACGAAGGAGAAATCTTCTTCCTAGGGCTTTCGCAATTGGCGCAGATGGATGCGGCCACGGAAAGCTTCACAGCTTATTGCTTCGATGAGGAAACCTACGAAAGCCGGGACTGTACGACGCAAGAGATCGCTGACCAACGTGAAAGCTGGGAAGCCGTTGTCGAAGGCCGCGCGGCCGAAGCCAAAAGGAAGGCCAGCCAGATCGCCAGCGTGATGGGCGGGATCGATCCGTCCGATCCAGAAGCCGCCGATGAACTTGTTGCGCTTCTTCAGCGTCAGAAAGGGTGGGAACGGGTCGTCCACAAGGGCGATGGCTTGTTCGATGTGAGCTACCAGGTGACGGGCACGATGGGACATGATTTCCTGTTCCCGATGATTGAAGGCTTCCCTAGCACCAATCCGTTTGTGGAAATCTACTTGCGCAAGGGCAATCAGGTCCGAATCAATGCGCCGGGATTTGCGACCCAGAATGCCGATGCGGCCGGAATGGGCGCGATGATGGGTATGGGGTCTCTGGCGGGGCTGGCGGCGCTTGGTAGCGTAGATTCTGCCGTTGAAACCGGCAACGCAGGTGAAAAGGGCATTCCGGTGGTCGAGGGCACATTCACAATCCGTGTTGCCGAAGGAATTCGCATTCTGGCCAACAACACCGATGAAGGACCCACAATGGACAGCGGCGGCGAAGTGCTGACCTGGCAGGTCAGTCCGCGGTCCACGCAAATTCCGACCGCCCTGATTGCAGCCACACGTTAAACGCATGCAGATCGCATAGAAAAACCCCGCTTGCCGAATAGCGAGCGGGGTTTTCGTACATCCATGCGAGACAGGGATACAAACTTGGCAGGCGGTTTAATTCACCGCGTCTTTTAAGCCCTTGCCCGCTTTGAACTTGGGCTGATTGGATGCCTTGATCTTCATTGGCTCACCTGTGCGCGGATTGCGTCCGGTTGACGCCTTGCGCTTGGCAACCGAAAACGTGCCAAACCCCACCAGCCGGACTTCGTCGCCGCCCGCAAGCGCCTTGGTAATGGCATCGAACACGCTTTCAACGGCGTTCGATGCGTCGTTCTTGGACAGACCGCTTGTCGTGGCAACTTCGCTGATCAGGTCGTTCTTGTTCATTTGGGAACCCCCTCGCTTCAGAGCATCGTTCATCGTGATGAATCGCGCATTTCGGAAACGGTCAAACTGAGACGTTTTATGAGAGGCTGTCAAAGGCAAATGGGCCGAGCAGGAGTGCTCTGCAAAAAGCCACAACAATCTTCACGCCAAACACACGTCGGGCGCCGCTCAGTCTTTTGAATGCCGTCTCCGGAATGGTGCGACCCTGCCGCGAATCGCGGCAAGGCCACCCTTCTAGCGGCTCAATGCGCGGTTGGCACCTCTGAGCTTGCTACACTCGTCGCACTGGGGCCCATTCCCGGCTGACTCGCCAGATCATCCGCTTCGGTCCACTCGATCGCGACAAGCGGTTCCACCAATGCACGCGCCAGCACATCATCCACATGCGCCACGGGGATGATTTCCAGTCCCGCCTTGGCATTTGCCGGAATCTCGGCAAGATCCTTCACGTTCTCTTCCGGGATGAGGACAATCTTGATCCCACCGCGCAAGGCGGCCAACAGCTTTTCCTTCAACCCACCGATCGCCAGAACCCGTCCGCGTAGCGTGACCTCTCCTGTCATCGCCACATCGGGCCGCACCGCGATGCCAGTAAGGGTCGATACGATCGACGTCACCATGCCGATACCTGCACTTGGACCATCTTTGGGCACGGCGCCTTCCGGAAGGTGAATGTGCACGTTCTTGCGATGGAACAGGCTGGGTTTGATCCCGTAGGCTGGCGCCCGCGCCTTCACAAAACTGAACGCGGCTGCGACGCTTTCGTTCATGACCTGCCCAAGCTTGCCGGTGGTCTTCACCTCGCCCTTGCCCGGTGTCGTGACACTTTCGATGGTAAGCAATTCGCCGCCTACCGATGTCCACGCAAGGCCAGTGACCGCACCAACCTGCGGTTCTTCCTCCGAAACGCCGTGCTTGAACTTGCGAACCCCCGAAAAATCGCTCAGATTCTCAGGCGTGATCGTGACGCTGGCAGTCTTCTTTTCGAGAATCTGACGCAGGCTCTTGCGGCACAACTTGGCGATCTCCCGCTCCAGCGTGCGAACCCCTGCCTCGCGTGTGTAGTAGCGGATCAGATCGCGCAGCGCGTCTTCTTCAAGCGAAAACTCGCCCTTTTTCAAACCATGCGCTTCGATCTGCTTTTCGATCAGGTGCCGCTGTGCGATCTCGACCTTTTCGTCTTCGGTATATCCTTCCAACCGGATGATTTCCATACGGTCGAGCAAAGGCTGCGGAAGGTTCAAGCTGTTTGCGGTGCAAACGAACATGATATCCGACAGGTCCAGATCAAGTTCAAGATAGTGATCCTGGAACTTGGCGTTCTGTTCAGGGTCGAGCACTTCAAGCAAGGCGGACGCCGGATCACCCCGGAAATCCTGTCCAAGCTTGTCGATTTCATCCAGCAGGAACAAGGGATTGCTCGTCCCTGCTTTCTTAAGGTTGGCGACGATCTTGCCGGGCATCGAACCAATATAGGTGCGGCGGTGGCCACGGATTTCCGCCTCGTCCCGCACCCCGCCCAGCGATTGGCGCACGAATTCACGCCCTGTCGCCTTGGCGATGGACTTGCCCAGTGAGGTCTTGCCCACGCCCGGAGGGCCGACGAGGCAAAGGATCGGCCCCTTGAGCTTGTTGGTGCGCGCCTGAACGGCCAGATATTCGACAATCCGATCCTTGACCTTTTCCAAGGCGTAGTGATCGGCATCAAGCACGTCTTGCGCGCGCGCGATATCCTTCTTCAGCTTCGATTTCTTGCCCCACGGCAAGCCGAGCAGCACGTCGAGATAGTTGCGGATCACGGTTGCTTCGGCACTCATCGGCTGCATGCCGCGAAGCTTCTTCAGCTCCGCCAGCGCCTTTGCCTTGGCCTCTGTGGAAAGCTTGGCCTTTTCGATCTTCTCTGTCAGTTCGGCAATTTCATTGGCTTCGCCATCGTCGCCGCCGCCAAGCTCGTTCTGAATCGCCTTTAGCTGTTCGTTGAGATAATATTCGCGCTGGGTCTTTTCCATCTGGCGCTTCACCCGGCCCCGGATGCGGCGTTCGACCTGAAGGACCGACAATTCGCCTTCCATGAAGGCCATCACCAGTTCAAGCCGCTTCAGGGGGCTGGTTTCTGTCAGCAGCGCCTGCTTGTCTGACACCTTGGCGCTGATGGCTGCAGCGATGGTATCCGCCAACTGACCGGCGTCATCGACATCAGACAGATCGACCGCGGCATCGTCGCCCAGTTTCTTGTCAAGCTTCACATATTCGGCAAACTGAGCAGTCACCTGCCGCATGAGCGCGGTCACTTCGCTGCCCGCAACGGTTTCGGGCGCGATCTCTTCGACCTCTGCGACGAGATAGGTGCCGGCATTTTCCAGCGCTGTAAGCCGGGCGCGCGACTTGCCTTCGACCAGCACACGCACCGTGCCATCAGGAAGCTTCAGAAGCTGGAGAACCTGCGCGACTACGCCGACATCATACAGGTCATCGCCTTCAGGGTCATCGCACGCAGGATCAAGCTGCGCGATCAGGGCGATATCCTTGGACGCTTCCATCGCAGCTTCCAGCGCGGCCACGGATTTGTCCCGCCCTACGAAAAGGGGAACGACCATGCCGGGGAAAACGACGATATCACGCAGCGGAAGGAGGGGGTAGGTTTGGTTCATGCCCGAGATATGGGAAGCAGCGCCGCGGGTCGCAATGGGGAATCCCGGCTAGATTGTGGACGACCGATTGACCCACTGCTTAATCCTGCGAAATCGCACTGCCCACTCAGCAAATAAAAGCCTGATACGCTCCGCCAATTGCCGCACATTCGCCCGAAAACGACGCGTACGACAATCGGCGAACCGCTGCATGCCACTTCACCCCATGCCGGGAAGATTGAAGCCCGGCGGCAGACCCATCGAACCCTGCATTTCGCGCATTTGCTGTTCGGACACCCGGTCGGCCCGGTCGCGCGCGTCATTGAACGCGGCAGCGACAAGGTCTTCGAGGATTTGCTTGTCATCAGGCACCATCAGGCTGTCATCAATGCTCACGCCCAGAATACGGCCCTTCGCGCTGGCCCGCACCTTCACAAGGCCGCCGCCTGCGGTGCCTTCGACTTCGATCGAGTCGAGTTTCACCTGCATATCGTTCATCTGCTTCTGGATGGTTTCCGCTGCCTGCTGCGCGGCGGCCATCATTTCTTCCATCGACTTCATGGGGGAGACTCCTCAATTCCAAGGGGGTGAACCCGCGCCGGCGGCAGCCTTGGCGGGGGCGATCAGTTCGGCGTCGGGAAAAGCCGCAAAAGCCGCTTTTACCAAAGGATCGGAACGAATGCGCGCATCGTGCGCGGCGGCGTCCGCTTCGGACAGTTCGCGCAGCGAAGGCTGGGCAGCCCCGGTTCCGCGTTCGATAAGCCAACGCTTTCCTGTGACTTTGAACAATGCGTCCCGAATATCCGGGGCCGGATCGTCAGAAAAATTGTCTGCTTGCTCGTATACCAGGCGTTCCGCGCCTAACTCGATAACACGCACCCGATCCCGCATCATTTGCGCGACCCGCAGTTGCCCGGATTGATCAACAGCCTCCACGAGTTCAGCCCAATCCTGCGATGGCGCAGTGGCGGCAGGTGCGGATGAATCCGAAGGCGCGCCGCTATCGGTCTGAACGCTGGTCGGCCCGCGGGCAGCAAGTTCCTCGATCCGTCTCGCCAGTTTACCGGGATCGGGCAGTTGCGAGGCGTGAAGGATCCGCAACAGCGCCATTTGAAGCGACACCAGCGGATCGGGCGCGGTCCGCACCTCGTCGTGACCCTTGATGAGCAGCTGCCACAGGCGATGCAGTTCCCCTGCACCGAGCCTTGCAGCGAAATCTGCAAGCGCCTTGCGTTCCTCTTCTGTCGGGGCATCGGGCTCTCCACCCGATACCTGTGCCAGGGTCACACGGTGCGTCAGGTCCATCAGCGCCCGCATCGACGCAAGCGGTTCGACGCCAAGCGCGTATTGTTCGTCAATCGCCTCAAGCAAAGCTTTGGCATCCGCTGACAATAGATGGCCGAGAAGCCGCCTCTGGGCGCTCTTGTCGGCAAGGCCCAGCATATCCCGTACACGGCTACCCGTGACCTTGCCCTCCCCGTCCAGATCTGCATGCGCGATCGCCTGATCCAGGATGGAAAGGCCGTCGCGTACCGAACCTTCGGCTGCGCCCGCGATGATGCTGAGCGCTTCCCCTTCAGCCTCAACGGCTTCCAAGGCGCAAATTTTGGCGAAATGATCGGCCAGCATCGGCGCGGGGATGCGGCGCAGATCAAATCGCTGCGTCCGGCTTAATACGGTGACGGGAAGCTTATCGACTTCGGTGGTGGCAAACAGGAATTTCACATGCGGAGGCGGTTCTTCAAGTGTCTTTAACAAAGCGTTGAAAGCATTGCGCGACAACATGTGAACTTCGTCGATGATGTAGATCTTGTAACGCGCTGAAACCGCAGCATAGCGCACCTGTTCGATGATCTCGCGCACATCGTCGACGCCGGTATTTGATGCGGCATCCATCTCGATTACGTCGATATGGCGCCCTTCTGCGATAGCCACGCAGGCTTCGCAAACGCCGCAGGGATCGATTGTGGGGCCGCCCTGCCCATCGGGCCCGACGCAGTTCAAAGCCTTGGCAATGAGCCGTGCGGTCGAGGTCTTGCCGACCCCGCGCACCCCCGTCATGAGAAATGCATGCGCCAGCCGATCCCGCGCAATGGCGTTGGCCAGCGTTCGGACCATTGCCTCTTGCCCGATAAGTTCGGAAAAAGTCTGCGGCCGATATTTGCGTGCCAGCACCCTATAGGGCTGCACTGTGACCGCTGGTTCCGTGATTACGGGCGCCAGCTCTGGTCCCCCTGCAGGCGCAGTCACATCTCCACCGATTTGCACTGGCGGCGAAGCAGGATCGGCGAACAAGGCGTTCTGACCAGCAGCCTCCAACTCGGCCGCCGTGGGAGCGTCGCCTGTCTGCGGTGTGGGATCGGGGTCGGATTCGGTCATGCCGACAAGCTAGGCGCTCAACGCCGCTTTGTCATGGTGCGCGGCGTTGCGAAGCCGTGCAAAAAAGGAGCCGAGCGACCCGCCGCAATTCACCTGGGCTGCTTCCTTCCGGACCTGACCCGGTGAGCGAACGCAAACGTCCACCCGACTCCCGGCGCACCATATGGCGCAAGAATCAGCACAAATCAACTCAGCGAAAATTGTCGGCGTAAGCCTGAAGTTTGAGCCGTTTCGGAGGCGTCGCATGCACACGTGCAGCAATGCCATATTTATCGGCGTAGGCCTTGGCTGCGTCCTTCGTCGGGAAGGTCAGCTGAACCTGTGACTGGGTATCACCCGATCCGGTCCAGCCCATCAACGGGTCGGCAAAACGCGCCTCGGATTGTTCGAACTCAAGCACCCACTCATCGGTGTGCGCCTTGCCGGACTGCATCGCGTGCTTTGTCTTCTGAAAGATACGTGCGCTCATGCCATGCCCCTTAAATCACGAATCGCTGCGGTTGAAGGCGTTTTTGGTCTTCATGCTCGGCTTTTCTAGCCACGGCTGATCAGGCCAGCGATGTTTGGGGTAGCGGCCCTTCATATCTTTGACCACATCGCGCCAACTGCCGCGCCAGAAACCGGGCAGATCGCGGGTCGATTGCACCGGCCGCCCACCCGGGCTGGTCAATTTTAGCAGCAGCGGTGTCGAGCCTATCATCGGATGTGTGTCCAACCCGAACACGCCCTGCACGCGCACCTCGACACTGGGGGCGTCGTCTCCTGCATAGTCGATGGCATGGCGTGTTTCGGCGGGCGATGTAAAATGCGTCGGCGCCGCCATGTCGAACCGCTGCCGATCGTTCCAGTCAATAAGCCCGAGCGCTGCTTCCGCGAACCGGTTCGGGTGTACATCCAGATCGCGGCGCCCCATCAGCAACGGCGCGAGCCACTCGCTCGCCCGGTCGCGCAAGACTTCAGGTGATAGCGCCGCGATCCCGGCAAACCGCGCGCGGGCCAGAAAGCCTTCAGGCAAGATTACCCCCAGCCGTTCCACAGCCGCATCCACAAGGATATCAACAAGCAACGCGGGGTCCGGCGCAGGTTCCGGAACGCTTGCGAGCACAATTGCGCCGAGCCTGCGTTCCCTACGGGCCTCAACCCGGTGCTTTTCGGAATTCCAGCGCGTTGTGACGCGTTCTTGCATTGATCTTGCAAACAACACGCCAATACGATCAGTGGCGATCTGTGCGCCGGCAGTAATACGGGCCCCCTTGGCCTGTCCCTGCGCATCGCCAATCACGATCCATTCGGAGCGAGCCAGCGGAGAGGCCGGATCAAGCACATAGCCTCGCCCGCCTGCACTGATCCAGTTTTCCCCCGAAGGATCGCGGCGCCGCGCAACGAAATCCGGGCGGGCAAGCGCCAAGGCTTCGGCGGCATCACAGGCGGGACTGGCGGGAATCACGCTTGCCAGCTTGGCCGCCTGCCTTGCCCAACCTTCCGCGATCCGCGCCGCAGCCACGCTTCGCGGTGCGCGGTCAACGTGCCAACGAGCAAGACGTTGCAGGATGTCCTCACCCCGCCCACCAAGTCCGCGTTCCTGCAACAACATCACCAGCCGTGCTGTTTCGACACCGCACTCTGCGCGTGCGCCATGCAGAACGGCTGCCGCCTGATCAGGTGCCATCGGCAATGCGGCAATCGCTTCGCCCAAGGGCGTGATCCGGCCATTGCTATGCAGCGCCCCAAGAGCTTCCAGTGCGTCATGCGCGGCAGCGATTGAGGGTTGGGGCGGAGGATCGAGCCATGGCAGCGCCTGCGGATTGCCCGCGCCCCATTTTGCCAATCGCAGCATCAAAGGCGTGAGATCAGCCTGCAAGATTTCAGCGGGCGCAAATGCGGGCCGCCCTGCATGGCCCGCCTCTTCCCACAAACGGTATGCCACACCCGGGCCCTGCCGCGCCGCGCGCCCGGCCCGCTGCGCGGCCGACGCCTGTGATGCCCGGCGCGTGACCAGATGGGTCGACCCCGCTGCCCGGTCGAATTCAGCCAGACGCGCAAGCCCGGAATCGATCACCACACTGACCCCGTCCAACGTCAAAGATGTTTCCGCAATCGCGGTGGCCAGCACGATACGGCG
This sequence comes from Erythrobacter sp. R86502, assembly GCF_042466465.1. NCBI lineage: Bacteria > Pseudomonadati > Pseudomonadota > Alphaproteobacteria > Sphingomonadales > Erythrobacteraceae > Erythrobacter > Erythrobacter sp. R86502. The sequence goes on from NZ_JAXHCJ010000001.1 coordinate 1,409,165, forward strand.
GCGGCCTTGTGGATCTCGCCGGATTGCAGCACGCTGCACGGCGGGTTCGATCTGGCCGTGGAGCGAATGGATCGGCACGTCTTTGAGGCGAGGCTCGATCCGCTCGCGCACCCGCTCAATCTCGCGCACACCAGGGAGGAAAGCGAGGATGTCGCCGCTTTCTTCGCGCCAGGCAGTGATGATTGCGGCGGCAAGCCTGTCCTCAATATTCTGAGACGCATCACCGCCAAGCCATTTTATTACCAGCGGAAAGCTGCGCCCTTCGCTCGTGATAACCGGCGTACCTTCCCCCAGAATGCGTGAAAATCGGGCGCCATCGATGGTGGCGGACATGACCAGAACCCGCAAATCCTCGCGCAACACCGCATGCGATTCCAAGGCAAGCGCCAGCCCGAGATCGCTGTCGAGCCCACGTTCATGCGCTTCGTCAAATAGCAGGGCCGACACACCGGGAAGATCGGGGTCTTCCACCAACCGGTTCACCAGAATGGCATCGGTGACGACGAGGATACGCGTTCGCGGCGACACCTTGCTATCCAGCCGGGTCATGTAGCCCACGGTCTCGCCAGGCTTTTCACCAGACATTTCAGCCATGCGTTCGGCAGCAGCGCGCGCTGCAACGCGGCGCGGTGATGTCAGGATGATCTGCCCGGTACACCAAGGCTCGCGCAGAAGATCGGGTGCGACTGCCGTTGTCTTGCCCGCGCCCGGAGGGGCAATCAGCACAGCCGCGCCCTTGCCTGCAAGCGCGGCGCGAATGTCTGGAAGAACTGCGTGGATGGGAAGGTCGGGCGTCATCGCCCTGGGCGTTACCCTAAATCAATGTCCACGCGCGACCGCGAATTGCGCGGCTTCGGCCATCGCTGCGCGTGCCTTGCCATCAGGGAAGATCGAAATGGCATCGATTGCCCGGTGCGCGAAATGGCGTGCGCGTTCACGGGTGTCTTCAAGCGCATTATGTTTTTCAATCAACGCAATGGCATGAGCAAGGTCATCGTTTGACGAACGGTGCCCGATAATCGCATCCTTCCAGAATTTGCGTTCATCTTCATTGCCGCGCGCATAGGCGAGGATCACCGGCAGGGTCATCTTGCCTTCACGAAAATCGTCGCCCTGTTCCTTGCCCATTTCAGCAGCGTCGGAATCGTAGTCGATCGCATCATCAACCAGCTGGAAGGCGACACCCAGATTGCGGCCATAGGCTTCGAGCGCGCGTTCCTGTTCTTCCGAACATTCGGCAACCACCGCGCTGATCTGGCTCGCCGCGGCGAAGAGTGCCGCCGTTTTGGCGCCAATGATATGGAGGTATTGTTCTTCGCTGGTGTTGATCTGCCGCTGGGCGGACAGCTGCGAAACTTCACCTTCAGCAATGATCGCACTCGCGCGGCTGAGGATCGCAAGCACCCGCAGGGAACCGTCCTCGGTCATCAATTCGAACGAACGACTAAACAGAAAGTCCCCGACCAGAACCGTTGCAGGGTTGCCGAAGATAATATTGGCTGCAGCTTTTCCGCGCCTGAGTTCGCTGCCATCCACCACATCGTCATGCAGCAAGGTGGCCGTATGAATGAACTCTACCGCGGCGGCGAGTTTGTGATGCCGGGTGCCCTTGTAACCTACCAGTTCAGCACCTGCGAGCGTGAGCATCGGACGCAGCCGCTTGCCTCCGCCGCTGATGAGATGACCAGCCAGTCGGGGGATCAGCGGAATTTCGCTCTGCATGCGATCAAGAATGACCGCATTAACCGAATTCATGCCCGACGCTGTCAAGGCCAGCATGGGGTCGAGCGTTGGTGCCTTACGCGGCAAGGGTATGATGTCGGCACTCATGCTGCGCAAGGCTCTAGGGCGGCCCCCGCGTGCTTGGCAAGCGCTGAATTGCTGCTAGTTTCGCCAACCATGTCCGACAAAACGCAAACCCCATCCGAACCCGATCCGGTTCTGGCATCGTTCCGCAAAAGCATCGACAATATCGACGCTGCCTTGATTCATATTCTAGCCGAACGGTTCCGGATTACGCAGGCTGTCGGGGAATACAAGGCGCGGGCCACCCTGCCCCCTGCCGATCCGGCACGCGAAGCGCGTCAGATCGCAAGGCTGCGTAAGCTATCGGAAGAAGCCAATCTAGATCCTGAATTCTCGGAGAAATTCCTGCGCTTCATTATCGACGAAGTGATCCGCCACCACGAACAGGCAGCAGCAGGTTAAGCTACACCAGCAAACCCGGAAAACGGCCAAAGATTTGCGGCGTAAAACATAGCGTAGATGCGCACAAAATCGTGCTAGTTCAGCGCAAAGAGCACTCAGTTCGCGCGCGGCAGTCGCAGTTCCACCAGAAGTCCGCCCAGATCCTCGCTTGTACCAAGCGACACGCTGCCTCCGTATATCTCTGCAACATCGCGAACAATCGCGAGGCCAAGACCGGTTCCAGGCTTGTCCGTATCCAATCTGACGCCGCGATCAAAAATGCGGGTCCGTTCAGCCTCGGGGATGCCGGTGCCATCATCTTCGACCCAGATCAGGCACATCTTTGGGTCACGCGGAGCATCTGCTTCATCGGGATCAATCGTAACGAACACGCTTCCTCCGCCATACTTGGCGGCGTTCTCGATCAGATTGCCAAGCAGTTCGTCCAGATCCTGTCGTTCCAGCGCGACAGTCGCGCTCCTGTCGCCTGCGATGTCGAGCCGGTCTTCCGGATAAAGTCGTTCCACTGCCCGACGCACGGCTTCCGCACTGGCCATGACATTGGTTCGCGCATGTCCCACCGCCCGGCGCCCAACCGCACGGGCACGGGCAAGGTGGTGATCGACATGCCGCTGCATCGTGCGGGTTTCGCGCATAACGGCATCGCCCAGATCGGGCGCGCGCGCCGTGGCAGCGTTGGTGAGCACGGTGAGAGGCGTTTTAAGAGCATGCGCAAGGTTGCCGGCGTGCCGCCGAGCTTCTTCTGCCTGACGTTCGGAATGCTCGAGCAACGCGTTCAGTTCTTCGACAAGCGGTTGCACTTCCATCGGCAGGGGTTCGGTAATTCGGTTGGCGCCCGTGGTTCGCAAATTCTGAATTGCCGCCCGCACGCGCCGCAAGGGGGACAGGCCGTACCGGATCTGCAGCAGGGTCATTACAAGCAATCCGAAGCCCAGAACCGCAAAGCTCCAGATCAGAATCAATTGCACCCTGCCGACCTGCGCATCCATCTGTTCGGTCGCGCTGGCAACGGCAAAGGTCCAGCGTGTCTCACTGCCCGGCAATATTACGGTGCGTTCCGCAACACGGAGAGGCTCGCCTGCAAACTGATCGGAATTGTAAAAATGAATGTCGCTATCAAAATGCTCGCCTGCGGCCTGCGCACCTTGAAGTGTAAGAGTGCGATCCCAGAGGCTGCGCGACGGCCAGGGTTCGTAGTTGCCGCCGCTGATTTGCCAATACAGCCCACTTCCAGGCTCCAGGAACCGCTGGTCGCCAAGCGTTCGGTAGAAATAAACTTCGCCGCTTGCGTCGATTTCGGCTGACGCAATCATGGCGGTAAGGATGTAGTCCAACTGTTCGTCGAAATTGGCTTCGACCTGGGTCGTAAGCGTTCGTTCCAGCGCAATCCCGCCGCCTAACAGCAATACGAAAATCCATCCTGCCGCAATCAGGCCCATACGGCGCGCAAGACTGGCGCGAGGGTGCGATACGGCGGCGTCGTTCACCCCATCCAAGCGGGCGGCACTCTCCCCTCCCTCTTGAGCTGTAATGGAGGCCACATCACCGCCGGACACCGCAGCCTCAGGCGCGCGGTTGGTCGGCAGGGTCGTCGAGGCTGTAACCGAGGCCACGAATGGTCGTTATCACGTCCGCGCCGAGCTTCTTGCGAATGCGGGTGACGAAGACTTCGATCGTGTTCGAATCACGGTCAAAATCCTGATCGTAAATATGCTCGATCAATTCGGTCCGGCTTACCACCTTGCCCTTGTGATGCATGAGGTAGGACAGCAGCTTGTATTCCTGCGCCGTCAGCTTGACCGGTTCACCATCCAACGTCACCCGACCTGAACGTGTGTCCAGCCGAACGTCGCCAGCAATCAATTCCGAAGACGTGTTGCCCGACGCACGGCGAATGAGGGCGCGCAGACGAGCGATCAGTTCCTCTGTCTGAAATGGCTTGGCAAGATAATCATCCGCGCCCGCATCCAACCCGGCAACCTTGTCGCTCCAGCTGTCACGTGCGGTCAGCACCAGAACGGGAAAGGTGCGCCCTTCCCGGCGCCACATGCCAAGCACGGTCAACCCATCGATTTCCGGCAAACCGAGATCGAGGACAACAGCGTCATAATCTTCGGTCGATCCCATGAAGTGACCGTCCTCCCCATCGACAGACAAATCGACTGCATAGCCTTGACCTTCAAGCGTCGACTTAAGCTGCGCGCCAAGGGTCGGTTCGTCTTCGACGATCAGAATGCGCATGAACCACCATTACCTTGCGTTGAGTTTGAGCCGGTTCGTGCGCTTTTGCTTTGCGGGCGTCAAGCAAGCGAGCGCGAATCTGGCCGGGGCTTTCCCCATTGATGCGGCTTGTGTGGGAAGAAGGGGGTTAGCGCGAACGACCGATCACGCGTCCCGTACGCGCATCAACATCGACGTGCGTGACACGGCCATCCTTGATGAACTTGAGACGGTAGGCGCGCGCCGTGGAATCATAGGCAAAGCCCAAATATTCAGCGCCTTTCATCATTGGCAGAATCTTCGCTTCGATCTCGCCAGAACGCATGATGTTGCCTGCTTGCGCTTCACGGCGCGCTTCGCCCTGATCTCCGCGCGCCTGATCCTGCGCTGACACCGGCGCGAAGGCCAATGTCAGCGAGGCAAGACCCGAACAAACAAGGATGGGAAAGCGTTTCATCACAAATCCATGCCTAGCCATGTTCCATTGAACAAGTCGTGAATGGGCTAATCCGTCCCGGCTGCGCCATCTTTTACCAGCTCGTAGGTAACCGACAGATTGACGCCGGTTGCGATCATGCCGGGCTGCACGGGCGGCGCATCGGCCGCCATCGCGACGCCCCGTCCCTTGGCTTCGATGGGCATGGGTCCATTGCCCGCGATGCTTTCGCTGATGGCCAGCACCTTTGCCCCGTCATATCCCAGCATTTCAGCATAGGCTGCGGCCTGCGCCTCGGCACGTGCCACGGCACGCTTGCGTGCTGCATCCTTAGCTGCGGTGTCATTTTCGATGCTGAAACTTGGACCGTTGATATCGTTGGCGCCCGCGGTGACAAGCGCATCAAGAACGCGGCCGGTATCGTCGATCTTGCGCAGGATCACACTGACCCGGTTGGACGCCTGATATCCGCGAAAGACCTGACGCTGCGTTTGCTGGTCATAGTCATAGCGCGCATTGATATTGATCCCGGTCGTCTGGATATCCTTTTCAGCCACACCCAGCGATTTGATCCGTGCGATCACCTTCTGCATTTCCGCTGAATTCTGACGCAGCGCTTCGGTTGCCGTTGGCGCGTCGGTAGTCACGCCGGCGCCAATTGTGGCGGTATCGGGCGCCACGTCGACGCTTTCATAGACATTCAGTTCAACCACCGGCCCCCCCGCGTCGATTTCGACATTCGCAGCGGACAAAGCGGCAGCGGGAAGAGTAAGTGCGGACGCGGCGATAAAGGCAATGGCAGGTTTCATCATTATTTTCAGTCTCCAATTTGAACTGTCTTTGAACCCGTTCAGCTTTCACGTGAATGAACCATCCGCACGTGTCGGGCAAACGCGCTCTTGTGGCAAAGATAGTCTATCCCTACGTGCCGCATCCAATGGCACAGCCCCCGATCTTCTCTCTCGAAAATGTTTCCCTTCAACAGGGCGGCCGCTGGCTGTTTGGCGGGCCCACGCCCACAAGCGGCGCAGCGCCAATTGACCTGCATGTATTGCCGGGCGATCGTTTGGCGCTCATCGGCAGAAACGGTGCAGGCAAAACCACGCTGCTTCGCCTTATAACCGGTAAAATCGAGGCAGATCGCGGGCATCGCCGGGTAAAGCCGGGTACCCGTATCGTATTCCTTGAACAGGACCCTGATTTCACGGAATTCAGCACGCTGATGGATTGGGCGCTGAACGGGGAAGACGCACCGGCCACGCACGAAATCGATGCCATCGCCGGACAACTCGGCATCGACATGACCCGGCCTGCCGGCACCGCCAGTGGCGGCGAGAAGCGGCGTGCCGCCATCGCCCGCGCCCTGGCGCAAGATCCTGATCTGATCCTTTTGGATGAGCCTACCAACCATCTCGATCTGGCCGCGATCGACTGGCTGGAGGATTGGCTGTCGCGCTATCGCGGTGCCTTCATCACCATCAGCCATGACCGGACCTTTCTGACCCGGCTGACCCGCGCGACGCTATGGCTGGATCGAGGAACTATTCGCCGCAAGGAAGTCGGCTTCGGCGGGTATGAAGCATGGGAAGAACAGGTCTACGCCGAAGAAGCGCGCGCAGCGGAACGGATGGACGCTAAACTCAAGCTGGAAGCGCACTGGCTGGAACGTGGCGTCACAGCGCGGCGCAAGCGCAACCAAGGGCGCCTGGAAAAACTGTATCAGATGCGTGCGACCCGTGCCTCGATGATATCGGGCGCCGGAACCGCAAAGCTGAAGCTTGCCAGCGACGATGATTTCAAATCAAAATCAGTCATCGTGGCCGAGAACATTTCCAAGAATTACGGCGAACGCGCAATCATCAAGCCGTTCACCTTGCGTATCCAGAACGGCGACAGGATCGGCATCGTGGGGTCGAACGGCGCGGGCAAAACCACCCTTCTGAAGATGCTCACCAAAGAACTGGATCCTGACACAGGGACGGTCAGTCATGCGCGTACGCTGACAGGTGTCATGATCGATCAGCAGCGCAAATTGCTCGAACCGGGGGCAACCGTACGCCAGATCGTTGCCGAAGGGGGTGACTGGGTCGATGTACGCGGAGTCCGAAAACACGTGCAGGCCTATTTGAAGGACTTCCTGTTCGACCCGGGTCTTGTCGATACCAAAATTGGAATTCTGTCGGGCGGTGAGCGGTCACGTCTGCTTCTCGCACGCGAATTTGCCCGTACTGCGAACCTTCTGGTACTGGATGAACCGACGAACGATCTTGATCTTGAGACGCTCGATCTGCTTCAGGAAGTTATCGCTGATTTTGACGGCACTGTGCTGATCGTTAGCCATGATCGCGATTTTCTCGACCGCACTGTCACTGTCACGCTTGGCCTCGATGGTTCGGGCAAGGTGGACATTGTCGCGGGCGGCTATGCCGACTGGGAAGCCCGGCGCAAGGAAGAAGCAAGCCAACATCACGGCGCTTCTGGAAACAAGCCATCAAAGACGACCGACGCGGAGCCTGCACCGTCCACGACCTTCCCACAGAAATCTGGCACCAGCCTTAAGCTGACTTACAAGGATCAACGCGATTATGAGATCCTACCCGATCGCATCGCCGAACTGGAAAGCGCCATAACCAAGGGCGAAGCCCTGCTGAACGATCCTGAGCTTTATGCCAGAGATCCGCAAAGGTTTGCCACGATCAGCAAGGGTATCGAAAATGCGCGGGCTGAAAAGGACGCCGCTGAAGAACGCTGGCTGATGCTGGCAGAAATGATTGAAGGCTAATCGCCCGGCACCATTCGCTTCAAGTGATCCGGTAGAATTCAGCGACCCGCTCCAGCGCGATACGCAGCACCAGCTTACCGCTACGAGCTGGCCAGCTTAAAGTTTTCTCCGCTTCGGGCAGCGCTTCACCTGCGCACACAACACGCCAGAGAATATCCTCAAGCCCTCGTCCGGCAGCCCTGATCGCACCGTCAAACCGTTTACGCGCGGCAAGCTGCCGTTCGCCCGCCGATAGGCCGCGCTCGCCTGTTGATCGGATTCGGACAGGGTCCCACCGCATTGTCACGCTCGGCGCAATCTGTGCGCGTTCGTAATCTGCTCGCAAGGCTTCACCTGCATCAAGCAGACGATCATCCAGATGCCCGCGCGCATGAAGCCATACCAAAGGGCTTTCCGCCAAGTTGACAGTCACTGTCCTACTTGCCCGCTCTTTGCCCCTGCTATCACTGCGCAACGGGCCTTCTGGTGTGAGTTCGTGTTCGACCAGTCGGCGTTTCATGGCATTTTCCTTTGCTTAATTAGGTCAGACCGCTTGCCAAGGCCGCACATCTGTAGGAAAGAAAAAACCAATCCGGTTAATAGAGGCCAGATGTATGACCAATCGCATCCGCGATATCCGCAAGGCTAAAAGATTGACGCTCGCCGAACTGGGCGCGGCGTGCAATCCGCCGACGACGGCACAGACGATCGGCCGGCTGGAGACTGGAACGCGGCAGCTTTCGCTGACCTGGATGAACAAGATTGCCGCTGCGCTCGGCGTGGAGCCTGCCAGCCTGATGCGGGGCGAAGCATCCGATGCAGCCCAGATCGTGGCTGAACTGGTTTCATCGGGAGCCGAGCCGCTTTCAGTCCCCAGGGAGGCTTTGTTGCCCAGCGAACTGACCGGTGAAGTAGATGCCACGCCTTTGGTGCTCGCGGTTCGCGAAAGCGTCGGTGAATACCGCAGCGGCGATCTAGTATGGCTTCGTCCGCTCGATCCGTCGGAAAATGCAGGCGCAATCAATCGCGCGATGAACCGTGATTGCCTGGTGCCACGTGCTGGCGGTCGATTCGCTTTTGGCAGGATGATCGACCGCCGCGCCAACCTGATCGGTCTGTTGCCGCCCGGCACCGGGCAAAAGCAGGTGGTTGTCGACAAACCGGCGTGGATTGCCGTGGCGTTCAAATTGGTCAGGCCGTTGTGACGGTCACTGTGTAAGGCGAATCGCGTGAAGCACGTTGTCGCTCTTTCGACGCTGTATCCCAACCCGGTGAACCCGCGGTTCGGCACCTTTGTCGCCCGGTCTCTCGAGGCATTGGCAAGACGCGGGGATTGGCGGGTCACGGTAATCAGCCCAATCGGGCTGCCGCCCTTAGCGCTTGGGCGGTACCGACCGTTGGCTGAACTTCCGTCTATTTCTCAGGAATGCGGGATTACCGTGTTCCGGCCACACTTTACCTTGATCCCTCGCATAGGAGCACGCCGCAACGCTGCTGCCATCGCGCGCGCAGCCTTGCCGTTGATCGAGCGAATTCACGCAGAGACCACGATCGATGTGCTCGATGCCCAGTTCTTTTTCCCGGATGGACCTGCGGCTGCGGAAATAGCCGAGGCGATGGCTCTGCCGCTTTCGATCAAGGCCAGAGGCAGTGATATCAGTTTCTGGGGTGATTATGATTTTGCCCGCAAGCAAATGCTGATCGCCGCGCGCAAGGCAACCGGGCTGCTTGCTGTTAGCTGCGATCTGGCAAAACAGATGATCGCGATGGATATGGATGAAACCAAGATCGCGGTTCATTACACCGGGCTGGATCGTGACCGCTTCCGCCCGCTGGAACACACCCAGCTTCGGGCTCAGTTATCTCGGGAGCTTGGGTTTGATCTGCCGGACAATGTCCCTCTGCTGGCATGCGTGGGCGCTTTGATCGAACGCAAGGGTCAGGGAATCGCGATTGCGGCCTTGCGTGATATCCCGGGTGCGCGGTTGATCCTGATCGGAAAGGGCGAAGATGAAGCGCGCCTTCGCTCATTGGCCGAGACTGAAGGCGTGGCCGACCGCGTGTATTTTGCCGGGTCGATCGATCATGATCTGATGCCGCTGATCCTGTCAGCCGCAGATGTGATGGTTCTGCCAACGGTCAGCGAAGGGCTAGCAAATGCGTGGGTGGAAGCGCTCGCTTGCGGAACGCCTGTGGTCACGAGCGATGTCGGGGGTGCGCGCGAACTGATTGCCAACGATGTCGCAGGCCGCTTGGTCGCACGCGACCCGCACGCCGTAGCCAAGGGGATCAACGCGGTTCTCAACAGCCCGCCAAGCCGCGAAGCGGTCGCCGCGATGACCGAGCAATTTAGCTGGGACGCGAACGCCGCAACATTGGCGGCACATTATGAAAAGTTGCTTGCAATCGGCCGCTGAGCTCAAATCGCTCAGCGGCCGGTCAGTTGATCAAACCTGACCGCGGGCGATCTTATCCTGCCGATCAGCAGCACTTTCGGTGGGAACGAAACTTGTTGATGTTACCCCCATCCAGATCAGCAGTGGCCCCGCCATGTAGATCGAAGAATAGGTGCCGATGAACAAACCAGCGGTGATTGCCGCAACCATGCCAAACAGGCTCGGCGGCCCGAATATCAGCAGCGGGATCAGCGCGATGAACAGTGTCAGCGAAGTCATGACCGTGCGAGCCAAAGTCTCATTCACGGACAAATCCAGCAATTCTGCCAGCGGCATCTTTCGAAACTTCTTCAAATTCTCGCGGATGCGGTCGTAGACTACGATGGTGTCGTTAAGCGAATAGCCGATGATCGCCAGGATAGCCGCCACAATCTGAAGGCTGAATTCCATTTGCGTTAGCGCAAAAAGACCAACCGTGACCGACACGTCATGGACCAGAGCGAACATGGCACCCACGCCGAACTGCCATTCGAAGCGGACCCATATGTAAACCGACACCGCGGCCATCGCCGCCAGAAGAGCGAGCACCGCCTGATTGCGGAATTCACCGGCAACCTTGCCGGAAACCGTGTCATTGCCGTCCTTGCGAGCGTCTGGATATTGTTGCTCGATTGCCGCGATAACCTTGTCACCAATCGCGGTGGCAGCACCGGGCGTGTCCTCGGTACCTTCCGGCAACGGGACGCGGATTGACACCTGATTTGGTGCGCCGAATTCCTGCACCACAGGTTCGCCATAACCAAGGCCCCCCACCAGTTCCCTTAACGATGGAATCGGCGCGGTTTCTCGCTGGGCGAAGGTCATGCGCACTTCCTGACCGCCGGCAAAATCCACACCGAAATTGAGACCGTTGACCGCAACCGCAGCCCAGCTTCCCAAGATTAGCACAATGCTGAGGACGAAGAACGGAATACGCAGTTTCAGGAACTTGATATTCGTGTTGTCCGGGACGAGCTTCAGGAGTTTCATCGTCTCGTTCCTCTCAAATCAAAATGTCATTGGGCCGCGCCTTGCGCAGCCATCCGGCAACCATCAGGCGGGTCAGCGTCACGCCAGTAAAGACCGACGTGATGATACCAATCACCAGCACAACAGCAAAACCCTTCACCGGCCCGGAGCCGAATGCGAACAGCGCAACGCCAGAAATGACGTTGGTGAGGTTGGCATCGAAGATCGCCCGGCTGGCTTCCTTGTACCCCGTTTCGACCGCAGCAACGACCCTGCGTCCACGCGCGCGTTCTTCGCGGATGCGTTCGTTGATAAGCACGTTGGCATCCACCGCCGCGCCGATCGTGATGACGAAACCTGCGATCCCCGGCAATGTCAGCGTGAAACCGCCCAAGGCCATCAAACCAAGCAACATCAGGACGTTGCATGCCAGCGCTATCGTGGCATAGACCCCGAAACGTCCATAAGTGGCGATCATGAGCGCGATCACGGCGATACTGCCGATCGCCATTGCGAGCAGGCCCTTGCGGATCGAATCCGCACCCAGATCAGGACCGACGGTGCGTTCCTCGACAATGGCCAGCGGCACAGGCAAGGCGCCCGAACGAAGCGCAATGGCCAGACTATTGGCGGTTTCTGGCGTGAAACTGCCTGAAATTTGCGCGCTTCCGCCAATAATCGGTTCATTTATGTTCGGCGCCGACAACACTTGCTGATCGAGAATGATCGCAAAGGGCTTGCCGACATTTTCGGTCGTCAGCTTGGCGAACTTGGCGCCGCCCTGCCCATCGAACGTGATGTTGACCACGCTCTGGTTGTTTTCGGGATTCACGCCGGCCTTCGCATCGGTGAGATTGTCGCCGCGAATACCGCCAAGGCGGCGAACGGTGACGAACTGGCCGTCAAACCCGGTGCCGGGGGCGTAGGGGAAAATTTCGGTGCCAACCTGCGATCCGGCGGGATCGGCAACCAGCTTGAATTCGAGCTGCGCGGTCTTACCCAGCAAATCCTTCAGCGCCTGCGGATCTTGCAAGCCGGGAACCTGCACCACGATACGGGTAGCACCCTGGCGAATGATGGTAGGCTCGCGCGTACCAAGTTCGTCGATCCGCCGCCGCACAACCTCGGTCGCGCTCGCCATGGCATCATCAAGTGCCTGTTCGACCCCGGCATCGGTCTGCGACAGCACGATGCGCTGCCCATCGACAACCTGCAATTCCCATTCGCGAACCGTAGTGTTGCCCTGCATCACAGGTTCAATCAAACCGCGGGCCCGATCAATGTCAGCTGCATTTTCGAGCATGAACGACAATTGCCCGTCAGCCGTCGACACATCGCCAATGCGGATGCGCGGACTTGCCCCCCGCATCAGCTGCCGGACGGTTTCCTCCATGTTTTCAAGCCGCTGCGCACGGACATCAGCCGCCTTGGCTTCTAGCAGAAGGTGCGATCCCCCGGCCAAATCCAGCCCAAGATTGACTTGCGGATTGGGCAGTCCCGAAGGCCAGTCCAGCCCCGAAACGTTGAACAGCGAAGGCAGCGCCAGCACGGCAGCGGCCAAGGTCAGCCCCCACAGCCACAGTTTTTTCCAGAGCGGGAATTCGAGCATTGCGTCAGGGTCTCACGCGCAAGGGGTCAGATAGGGCACAGCGTTGGCCCGCGGGTCAATCGTTGGCGGGCTTGCCGCCGGGCTGGATGATATCACCCAAGGTCGCCTTGATAGCCTTGACCCTGACGTTGGCGCCCAGTTCCAATTCGACGTAGGTTTCGTCAACCTTCATCACCTTGCCAACGAGTCCGCCGGCGGTCACGACCTGATCGCCCTTCTTGACTGCGGTAATCTTGGCCTGATGTTCTTTCTGACGCTTCATCTGCGGGCGGATAATCAGAAACCAGAAAATGGCGATCATGCCGATGATCGGCAAAAAGCTGATCCAGGCAGGCGGCGCGGCGGCAGTGCCGGCTGCAGCAGCAGCGAGTAGGTCGAATGTCATGCGATAAAACCCGTCAGGATACCGTGAATGTCAAGCAAGGGGCGAACTCCCCCGCGTTCAAGTGGGCGCGCCTAGCAGCATTGCAAGCAGCCCGCAATCGCACCGCAACCGGCCGGTTGCCACCCTTCATCACGACTTTCTCCCAAACCTCTTGCCAGCTACAATCCGTCCCCCTATAGGCGCCGCTCCACTGGTCACGGGACGTAGCGCAGCCTGGTAGCGCATCACACTGGGGGTGTGGGGGTCGGAGGTTCGAATCCTCTCGTCCCGACCAGTGGTTTCCCCCCTTTTTTGTGCTCGGATACGGCATGACGGGGCGCTGATTGCGCCAACACGGCGAGGCAGCTACGCTCGGGACTTCTTCCTTCACGAAAGCTCGCTGTCCATGAACCGCTGGCGCCAAGCCACTCCCATCGATGATATTCGTGCGGTCCTGATTTCCGAAAGCACCATACCTGCGCGCTTTGGGATGGCGACACTGATCGAGGTTGATGGATCGGCCCCGCGCGATCCCGGGGCGCAGATGATCGTTACCGACGACGCCTGGTGGGGCTTTCTATCTGGCGGTTGTATCGAAGCCGACGTTGCGCGCCACGCGCGCGCGGCGATGGCTGACGGCACGCCGCGATTGCTGCGATATGGTCAAGGCAGTCCGTGGATCGACATCAAACTGGCCTGCGGATCAGGGATCAGCGTTCTTGTCGAACCTGTTCAGGCAGATGACCCCGCAATCAGCGCAGCATTGGATGGCTGGCGACAAAGGCATTGTGTGCTGTGGGCAAGCGACGGATCCACCCGCACCGCGATGGCCTGCGATGGCACAAGCCCCCATGGATGGGACGGTCTACGGTACGTGCGTGTGTACACCCCGCCCTTGCGACTGGTGTTAATGGGTGACGATGGCGCTGCCATGGCCGCAGCGGCGCTGGCGCAGGACATGGGCTGGGATGTGGTTCTGATCGCGCCCGGTGGCCCCACCTCGCCTCCCTTTCCCGTGAACGCATATCATGCCTCTGATCCCGTGAACGCGCTTGCTGCGATCGCTCCGGACCGCTGGACAGCCATCGCCGTTCTTTCGCACGACCGCGAAGATGATGAGATCGGTCTGGGAGCGGCCTTGCAGAGCGATGCCTTCTATATCGGCGCTATCGGTGCGCGCACGCGACTTGCAGCGCGCATTGACCTGCTACGGCAGCAGGGCGTGAGCGCGGCGAATATTGCGCGCCTTCATGCGCCCATCGGGCTTCCGGGTTTCGGAAAAGCTCCGCAAGATGTCGCGCTGTCGCTCGTGGCGGAGATTGCGCGATCTTTCCACAGCCGCACGGCGGTTTCGAGGTCGGTGGGGGTGTCGACATCAAACACAACCCCGCAATCCGCGGTATCGTAATACGTCACCTTGTCCGCGTGTGCGCGCAACAACGGCGTCGCGCCCTGATCGCCTGTCAGCATCATAAGATCGGAAAACGCGTGGCGCGTGAAGGCAACCGGATGTCCGGGTTTCCCGTCATGGCGCGGGCGTGCGGCATAACCTGCTGATGCGGCGGCAGCGCTGATGGCCGGGCACAGGTGCATCGGAACCAGCGGCATGTCTCCCAGAAATACACAGACGCCTTCGCTGTCTTTCTTTTGCGTAGCGATCCCGCAGCGCAAGGTGGCGGCCATGCCTTCGGCCCAATTGGCGGCGTGAGCAATACGGCAATCCAGCCCATGAAGGGCGGTCTTGATCATTGCGTGGTCAGCGCCTGTCACTACCAAGAGGTCAGCAAAACCGGCTCTGGACGCCGCTTCGGTGACGCGCCGGACCAGCGGAGCGCCGGCACAATCGGCCAGCAACTTGCCCCCACCAAAGCGTCGCCCCGCTCCACCTGCAAGAACCAGCGCGGACCAACCCGCCAATTTACGCCAGCGCTTGGTTTAGGATGGGCAGATTGCGGATGCGTTTGCCCGTCAGCGCAGCGATGGCATTGGCAAGTGCGGGCGTGGCAGGTGGCAGGCCCGGTTCGCCAATCCCTCCCGTCTTCGCGCCGCTTTCGATGAAGTGGACGTCGACCATCGATGGTGCATCGGCGAGCTTCAGGATCGGGTAATCGGAAAAATTGCTTTGCTCCACCGCACCATTGGCCAGCGTGATCTGTTCACCAATTGCAGAAGACAGGCCCATCACCAGACCGCCCATGACCTGCGCTTCGGCATTAAGCGGGTTCACCGTGGTCCCGCAATCGACCACCGCCCAGGCTTTGTGCACGGTTGGGCTGCCGTCGTCCTTGAGGCTGGCTTCGATGACTTCGGCCACGATCGTCCCGAAGCTTTCGACAATCGCGATGCCGCGGCCCCGGCCTTCGACAAGTGCCGTACCCCAGCCCGATCGCTGCGCTACAGTGTCGAGCACGGCCTGATGGCGGGAGCCGGCGGACAGGTGCCTACGGCGGAACTGGTAGGGGTCCTGGCCCGCAGCAGCTGCGAGTTCGTCCATGAAGCTTTCGGTATAAAATCCGATCTGCGTCGCATTTACCGAACGCCATGGCCCATCTATCTGGTTCGATTGATAGGCAAAGTGGCGGCGTGAGGTCGCTGGAATGGCGTAAATGAACGGAACTTCGCCTTCGGCATTGCCGCTTTGCACGTAGTCCGTTCGCCACCCGGTAATCGCGCCGTCCTTGATTGCAGCTTTCAATCCTGCCGAAGATTGCGGCCGATACGCCCCGCGGCGAACGTCTTCTTCACGGCTCCATATCATTTTGACGGGATAGGGAACCTGCTTGGCCAGCAATGCAATCTGATCGATCGCTTCGACGATATCGGGGAAGCGGCGACCAAAGCCGCCGCCCATTATCATTGGATGGAAAACAACCTGATCCATACCTAGCCCGGCCGCTTTTGCTGCGCGAGCGCGGGTACTGAGCGGGTCTTGCAGCCCTCCCCATATCGTAAGGATACCGTCATTGAAGTGACCGGTCAGCGCGAATGGCTCCATGGTCGCGTGATGCAGGAAGGGAACGCGGTATTCTGCTTCCACGACCGTCGAGCCGGCATCGCTGAAGGCGGCGATCACATCGCCTTGGCCGCCTGTATTGTCAGGTTCCCCGCCCGCCTTGCGGAGCCTGTCCTGCGCCGCATAAATCGCGGGTGTCGACATGCTGGCATGCCCCCCGTCGGAAAACGCGGGATTGAGCGCGGCCAGTCCCTTGGCAGCGGGCCAATATCCGTTTGCCACGACGATCACTGCATCATCGAGCGATACGACAGCTTCGACACCTTTGACCGCCATCGCTGGCGACTTATCGACCGAAACGAGGGTGCCGCCGCGCACTGGTGCTGCCGCGATAGCGGCAATGCGCATGTCGGGCAGACGAAAATCTATGCCGTACACCGCACTGCCATCGACCTTGGACGGGATATCACCGCGCGGAACAGGTGTGCCGATCAAAGTCCATTGGTCCCGCGTCTTGAGGACAGGGTCACCCGAAAGCGACCGTCCCGCCGCACCCGCCGCCAGTTCGCCATAACGCAGGCTGCGTCCCGACTTCGCATGCGTCACGAAACTGTTCGACGTCGTCAGCTCACTTACCGGGACTTTAAGCCGATTTGCCGCCTCTTCGATCAGGGCCAGCCTAACGGCCGCTCCCGTTTTGCGCATCCCGACCTCTCCGGTGAAGCGGATGGCGGATGATCCTCCGGTGATCTGCAATGGCAATGCCCGGGCAATCATCGCGACAATCGCCTGAGGCAAGGCGTTGACCAAGCCAGGGTAACCGGATGTGTCCGCCAGAAAACCTTGCCCCAATGGACTGTTGGCAAAGGCCAGGTCAGCCGGGGCCTGTTCGATCCTGACCTTTTCCCATGCCGCATCCAGTTCATCGGCAAGCATCTGACCCAGCGCAGTATGTGACCCTTGGCCAAAATCGATATGCGGCGAATATACCGTGACCGTATCGTCTTCTGCGATTTTCATCCACGTAAGGAACCCGTGTTCGCCTTGGCTAACTGTAAGCGCCTTGCCTTTGGCTTTTGCGCTGCTGTCCGTCCACCACACGCCAAAGACGCCCCCCCCAACAAGCAAGGCGCTGCCTGCGAGAAATATGCGGCGTTTCACGCCCTTTTTCTTCGGCTTTGCAGCCGGGGTCCGGGCTTCGGCATAGTCCAGGTCAGGATTGGGATTGTCTGCCATCAAGCGTCTCCCTGCTGTCGGCTGCTCGCAGCGGCGCTACTGGTCGCAGCAAGGATAGCGGCGCGGATGCGCGGATAGGTGCCGCAGCGGCAAATGTTCGTCATTGCTTCGTCGATTTGCGAATCGGATGGCGTTCCCACCTTTTCAATCAAGGCAACGGCGGCCATTATCTGTCCCGATTGGCAGTATCCGCATTGCGGCACCTGTGCATCGATCCAGGCGGCCTGCACCTTGTGAAGCGCGCCTTCAGAATTTTTCAAACCCTCGATGGTGGTGATGGCTTTGCCTGCCACTTCGCCCAAGGATACGCTGCAAGACCGGGTAATCGCGCCATCGACATGAACCGAGCAAGCGCCGCATGCCGCAATTCCGCAGCCAAATTTAGTCCCTGTCATTCCCAGATTGTCACGCAGAACCCAAAGCAGCGGCGTATCGCTTTCAGCATCGACGCTGACCGGCTTTTCGTTGACGGTAAATGCAATAGCCACGGCTGGTTTTCCCCTGCGTTGATATTTTGCGTCTCATATAGCAACCTGATCGGTCACCTCCTAACAGAAACGGGCGGCAAGCTGCTTGCATGGTTGCGGGTGGCTGGCGCGCTTCGTATGCGCCTTGCTATACAAAAGGATGCGCCTCATGAACACTTCTGTGCCCACGACCCGCCGGATGCGATCCTGGCTGTTTGCACCCGGAGACAGCGAGAAGAAGATCGGCAAAGCCATGTCCGGCCCGGCGGATATCGCGCTTCTGGACCTGGAAGATTCGGTGTCCCCCGAAAACAAGCCAGCCGCACGCGCTCTGGTGGCGGAACATATCGCAGCATCGGACGATCGTAACCGCCTTTGGGTTAGGATCAATCCGATTACCGGTGCTGACTGCATCGCGGATCTGGTAGCGATCATGCCTGCCAAGCCCGGCGGAGTATTTCTGCCCAAGGCCGAAGGAGCAGCCGACATTGCGCAACTGCACCACTATCTGACCGCGCTTGAAGCCGCCAACGGCATTACACAGAACACCACTCAGATTGCCGCGCTGGTGACCGAAACTGCAGCAGCGATGTTCCGCACCGGCGATTATGCGGGCGACTATCCGGGTAAGGCACGATTGGCGGCGATGAGCTGGGGGGCGGAGGATTTGTCATCGGCATTGGGCGCAAGCGAACAGCGTGGGGCGGACGGCGAATACTCCCACACCTATGAAATGGCACGCAGTCTTTGCCTGATCGGCGCGTCGGCAGCCGGGGTGGCAGCCATTGAAACGGTGCAGCCCGAATTTAGGGATCTGGCTGCGCTGGAAACGCGGGCACGGCGGGTGCGCGCGCAAGGTTTTCGTGGAATGCTGGCGATCCACCCGGCACAAGTTGATCCGATCAATGCTGCCTTTACGCCCAGCGTCGAAGAGATGGCGCACGCTCGCGCCGTGGTGCAGGCCTTTGCCGACCATCCCGGCGCTGGCGTAGTGGCTCTGGACGGGGCGATGCTCGACCGTCCACATCTCGCGCTGGCGCAGCGGCTGCTTGCCGAGGTCGACAGCAAATAGGTTAAAATGCTTTCCTACTTTAACCCATTTGGTCAATTTCGTGAACGACTCATCTACAAGGAGCGCGCAAAATGGCCATACTCGACGTGCTAATCGGCCCGGTTTCCTCGATAATTGACAAGATCATCCCTGACAAGGAGGCGCAGGCCCGCGCCAAGCTGGAACTGATTGCTCTGGAAGGAACGCAGGAAATGCGGATGATCGAAGCGCAGTTGCAGGCCATCGTGGCCGAAGCCAATTCCGCCGACCCGTGGACAAGTCGCGCACGCCCGAGCTTTCTTTATATCATGTACATTTTGCTGCTGACGGCGCTGCCGATGGGCGTGCTCAGCGCTTTCCAGCCGCTGGCCGCGCGCGATATTGCTGCGGGGATAAACGCCTATCTCAATGGTCTGCCCGAACCGCTTTATGCGCTGTTTGGCACTGGATATCTTGGTTACACGGCGGCGCGGCAGTGGGGGAAGGTGAGGGGCGTCGAAAGGTAGCGCTTTTGCAAAGTCCGGGCGCGGGCTAACAGCGGTCCCATGACCAACCTCGTCTATGTCCTCAACGGCCCCAACCTCAACCTCCTCGGCACGCGTGAGCCAGAGATTTATGGCACCACCACGCTCGATGATATCGCCGGGATGCTGGAAGACCGCGCCCGCGAACTCGGGCTCGAAATCGAGATGCGCCAGACCAATCACGAAGGCATGCTGGTCGACTGGCTGCATGAAGCGCAGGCCGAGGGCGCGCGCGCGGTGCTGCTCAATGCGGCGGCCTATACCCACACGTCGGTGGCTTTGCTCGACGCGGTCAAGGCCATCCGCACGCCGGTGATCGAAGTGCATCTGTCCGATCCCAAGACCCGCGAGGCGTTCCGCCACCTGTCCTATGTCGGCATGGCCGCGGCCCTGACGGTCGAGGGCCACGGGGCGGACTCCTACCGCATCGCGCTGGAGGCCGTAGCGTCGGGACAGGTCTGATTTCGTCACCCGACTTTCACATTTTGCACCGCTGCCACTTGCCAGCCGCAATTGCCCGCAATAGTCCGGGCGCCATAACAGGCGATTTACTGACCAAGGGGTTTTCATGTCGAACGACGACGGACACGGCAAAGATGCGGGTAAGCGCAAGTCGGGGGGCATGAACATCGACACCGCGCTGGTGCGTGAGCTTGCTGAACTGCTCAACGAGACCGGCCTCACCGAAATCGAGGTCGAGGATGACGACCGCAAGATCCGCGTGTCGCGCGGCGCGGTTGCCGCTGCGGCGTCAGTTTACGCCGCTGCGCCGGCTCCGGCCGCTGTTGCTTCTGCACCGGCCCCTGCAGCCGCTGCCCCAGCCGCGCCCGAAGCGGCGGCTGGCCCCGATATGACCAACGCGGTCAAATCGCCGATGGTGGGCACCTGCTACCTCACGCCCGAACCCGGCGCTGCGCCGTTCGTATCGGTCGGCCAGGCCGTGAAGGAAGGCGACACGCTGCTGATCGTCGAAGCGATGAAGGTGATGAACCCGATTACCGCGCCGCGCGCCGGCACGGTCACCGCAATCCTGATCGAAACCGCGCAGCCGGTGGAATTCGATCAGCCCCTGGTCGTGATTTCGTAATAGCCATGGCCATCAAACGGATCCTGATCGCCAATCGCGGCGAGATCGCCCTGCGTATCCACCGGGCTGCGCATGAAATGGGGATCGAGACGGTCGCGGTGCACTCCACCGCCGATGCCGACGCGATGCACGTGCGCCTTGCCGATCACGCGGTGTGCATCGGCCCGCCGCCGGCTGGCGAAAGCTATCTCAACATCGCCAACATCATCTCGGCAGCTGAAATCGCGCAGTGCGATGCGATCCACCCGGGTTACGGCTTCCTGTCGGAGAACGCGAAGTTCGCCGACATCGTCGAAGCGCACGACATCATCTGGATCGGCCCCAAGCCCGAACATATCCGCACGATGGGCGACAAGATCGAGGCCAAGCGCACCGCCGGCGCGCTCGGCCTGCCGCTGGTCCCCGGATCGGATGGCGCGGTCTCCGACATCACCGAAGCCAAGGCGATTGCCGAAGCCGCCGGCTACCCGGTGATCATCAAGGCCGCCAGCGGCGGCGGCGGGCGCGGCATGAAGGTGTGCAACAGCCCCGACCAGCTCGAAACGCTGATCCAGCAGGCCGGTAGCGAGGCGAAGGCCGCGTTCGGCGATGCGACCGTTTATATCGAGAAGTATCTCGGCAACCCGCGTCACATCGAATTCCAGGTATTCGGCGATGGTCAGGGCAACGCGATCCACCTGGGCGAGCGCGACTGCTCGCTCCAGCGGCGTCACCAGAAAGTGCTGGAAGAGGCGCCCTCCCCCGTCATCTCGCCCGAAGAACGCGCGCGGATGGGCGAGGTCTGCTCCAAGGCGATGCGCGACATGGGTTATCGCGGCGCGGGCACAATCGAATTCCTGTGGGAAAACGGCGAGTTCTACTTCATCGAGATGAACACCCGTCTGCAGGTCGAACACCCCGTGACCGAAGCGATTACCGGGGTCGATCTGGTGCGCGAACAGATCCGCATCGCCGAAGGCAAGCCGCTGTCGGTGACGCAGGACGAGCTGGAATTCTCCGGCCACGCGATCGAATGCCGGATCAACGCCGAAGACCCCTTCACCTTCGCGCCTTCGCCGGGCCTGGTGACATATTACCATCCGGCTGGCGGCATGCATGTGCGCGTCGATTCCGGCCTGTACGCCGGTTACAAGATCCCCCCCTATTACGACAGCATGATCGCCAAGGTGATTGTCTATGGCCGCAACCGCGAAGGCTGCATCATGCGCCTGCGCCGTGCGCTCGAGGAAATGGTGGTCGATGGGGTGAAGACCAACATTCCGCTGCACCGCGAATTGCTGCGGCAGGACGACGTGCTGAACGGCGATTATTCGATCAAGTGGCTGGAACAATGGCTGGAGGAGCGCGAGGCTTAGGCCAGCGTCCACCAGCAGCAGTGCAAGAATGCTGCACTGCAACGCAAAACGACAGAATAGACGGGCGGCGAGGTTGGACCGCGCCGCCCAATTGCTTATGAAGCTGCGATTTGCCCGCCGAGAACGAACAATTCTGTCTCAGCGACATGATTTGACGCGATTTTGTTTTGCTGCCCGGCTATAGGCTTGCTCGGGATTGCGCTGCACGCTTGTGCAAGGGAGTGCCTGAATGAGCCGCAAGACCCAGATCGTCGTTGTTGGCGGAGGCGCCGGCGGGCTTGAACTGGTCCGCCGCCTCGGGGCGAAATACGGCCGCAAGCGGCACGACATCATCCTGGTCGACAAGAACCTTTCCCACATCTGGAAGCCCCTGCTGCACGAGGTGGCCGCCGGGTCGCTCGACGCCAATCTCGACGAGGTCGGCTATCGCGGCCACTGCTATCGCTGGGGCTATCGCTTCTTTCAGGGCAGCCTTGAAGGGATCGACCGCGCCGCCAAGACCATCCGCCTTGCCCCGGTCAAGGACGATGACGGCAGCGAGCTGATCGAATCGCACACCATCCGCTACGATATCCTCGCGCTGGCGATGGGATCGGTGTCGAACGACTTCGGCGTGCCCGGCGTCAAGGAGCACTGCCTTTATCTCGACAGCCGCGTGCAGGCCGACCGGTTCCGAACCCGGCTGCTCAACCACTGCCTGCGCGTCAGCCGGGCGATGATGAACGACCCGACCGCCAATGAACAGGTTCGGGTTGCCATCGTCGGCGGCGGCGCCACCGGCGTGGAACTGGCAGCGGAACTCTACAACGCAGCCGGCGCGCTGAGGCACTACGGGCTCGAGGTGTTCGACGAGAGCCGGATGCACGTGACGCTGCTGGAAGCGGGCCCGCGGATTTTGCCCGCCCTGCCCGAAAAGCTGGCCGACGCGGCGCATCACGAATTGGGGCAACTGGGTGTGCAGGTGCGCCCGGATGTGCAGGTGGTGGAAGCCCGCCCGCGCCGGTTGATCACCAGGACCGGCGAAGTGATCGAAGCTGATTTGATCGTCTGGGCGGCCGGGGTAAAGGGCGCCGAGTTCGTGTCGGGGCTGGATGTGGAAACCAATTCGCGCAACCAGATCCTGGTCACCGACACGCTGCAGACCACCACCGATCCGAACATCTATGCGCTGGGCGACTGCGCCAGCTACACCCCGCCCGGCGATGATCGCCCGGTCCCGCCGCGCGCGCAGGCCGCGCATCAGATGGCGTCGACCGTGTTCGCCAATATCTGCCGGATGCAGACCGGCAAGCCGCTCAAGCACTTCCGCTATCAGGACAAAGGCTCGCTGGTGTCGCTCAGCCGGTTCTCGACGGTGGGCAGCCTGATGGGCAATCTGGTGGGCGGCAGCATGGCGATCGAAGGGCGGCTGGCGCGGCTGATCTACACCTCGCTATACCAAATGCACCTGATCGGCATTCACGGCTGGATCAAAGCGACCTTCCTGATGCTGGTCGGCCGCGTCAACCGGATCGTGCGGCCGCGGTTGAAGCTGCACTAGAAGTCGATCTTCAAACGCACCTCGCCGCCTTGGGCATTGATCCCGCCGACGCCGGGCGCAGTCGCATTGGCCTCGGCGCTGGCGGTGTCGGACAGCTTGACCCGTGCGCGCGGGATGGCGCTGCCGAATTCCTCGTCCACGGGCCCCACTGCCGGCCCGAGGCGCGGCGATGGCCCGGCAGCCGTGCACACCACGATTTCCGGGTTGAAGGGATCGGGCGCCTGGGCCGCGCAGGGCTCATCGGGTGGCGGCGGGACGAGGCGGGTGAGGTCGATCACGACGCGCCCGTCCGCGTTCGGCACAGCAAGCGGCGCCGCAGCGGATACGGGCGCTGGATTATCGATTGGCGGCGGTGGCTGTTCGATCATGCGGCACACACCTCCTGTGGCGATCAGTCGAAGCTCAACCCCTGCGCCATCGCCTCGGCAATCACTTCAGGGCCGGTCTTCATCGGGCTTTCCTGAGCAATATCATACCATTCGGGCTTCTCGTTGACAAAAATCTGCTGCTCGATCCCGAAGCCTGCGGGCAGGTCGAACAATCCGGCGAGGAACGAGCGTCCGCCGGTCGGCAGGAAGCGATACCACAGGTTGCTGCCGCAGGTGCCGCAAAAGGCGCGCTCGGCCCAACCGCTGGAGCGATAGATCGTCACCGCATCCTCGCCCGTGACCTCGGCGCTCTCGCCCTTCACTCCGGCATAGAAGGCCCCGCCCCAGCGCTGGCACATGGCGCAGTGGCAGATATCGACTTCGGCGCGCATGGCCGTGATCGTGATCGTCACCGCGCCGCACAGGCACTGCCCGGTTACGGGGGCCGCGAGACGCGCCGCCTCGCTCAAAGCGGGACGCCGGGTTCCTGTTTGGCGGTGCGGATTGTCAGCGAGGTCTTGACGCTTTCGACGTTGGGCGCCGGCGTCAGCTTGCCGGTCAGGAATTCCTGAAAGCTCTGCAGATCCTTGCTAACGACCTTGAGGATGAAATCGATCTCGCCATTCAGCATGTGACATTCGCGCACTTCGGGTAGTTCGCGCATGTGTTCTTCAAACTCACGCAAACTGGATTCTGCCTGACTTTTCAAGCTGACCATTGCAAATACGGTGATGGCAAAACCCAGTTTCGAAGGATCAAGATTGGCGTGGTAGCCGCGGATCACTCCATCCTCTTCAAGACCGCGCACACGACGCAGGCATGGCGGCGCAGTCAGGCCCACGCGCTGGGCAAGTTCAACATTCGTCACTCGGCCTTCCGCCTGCAATTCTGCGAGCAGACGGCGGTCAATTTCGTCAAGATTGGCCACTAGGCTACAGCTCCCCCGGCGCGGCACCGTTCACCCATCGGCAACGCACCTGTATTATGATAGCAAGAAACAACACACGTGCCGAATGGCTCGTTGGGCTAATTTTATTATGTCTGCCAGCAATTGTCCCGCTTTGCAACGCGCCTTCAGCGTCAGACTGTGACAAATATTCCATGCTGATAAGACGGCGGGGTGAATGGCGCCTACGTCGGTTAGACAGCAGGCACCATTGCTTGCGATTCGCGCGTTTTGCGCCCGGTTGAGGAGGTGTCTTTGTTTTTCGATGATCGCCTCGCAACGGTGCTGCGGCAGCGCGCCACGGGTGAAGCGAGCCTGCGTACCCAGTTTCGGCAATTGCTGGACCTACTGGGTAAAGACCGGACCTATACGGGCAATTCCGATCACAGCCTGCTTGCCGCAGCCTGGCTACGCATGGACGCGCTGGCTGATGCCATTCCTGCTGAAATCCGCGCGCGCCTGATCCGAGAACCCGGCTGGCGTTTTCACAGTCCCGATCTTGCGGCGCATTTTGCTGATCAGGAGCCTGAGGTTACATCGGCGGCGCTTGTTCGTGCGGAGCTGACGAGCGAGGATTGGACCGCCCTGATCCCGCGCCTTCCGGTGCGCGCCCGAGGATTTCTCCGTCTTCGGCGCGATTTGCCTTTAGACGTCGAAGCACTTCTTGCGCGGTTGGGCGTGCATGATCGCGGCCTTCCCGCACCGACGGTCGATCAGGCATCAGATCAAGCCGCCCCGCCTGCCATCGATCCCGCGCCGGCGGCACGCGTACCTTCGCCGGCACGGCCCCTGCCCTCCGCTCCCCTGCCATCGGTCACCGTGGCGCCGATGCTTCGAAAGGTTCCCGGTACCACCGCGGCAAACCCGGTCCGCTCACGCGACCGCGATGATAGTGGCCGCACAGAAATTTCCGCTCTGGTTGAACGTATTGCGCAATTTCGGCGCACGCGGGGTGATAGCCCGCTTGATCTGGAAAGCTCCCCGCGCCTGCCTTTGGGCGAGCTGGCTGATCGTCCAGTCGTGGACGTTAGCAATTTCGGATTTGCGACCGACATTAGCGGCCGGATTGCGTGGGCGATCACTGAGATAGCGCCCATGGTTATTGGTGTTCGATTGTTCACCCAGCAGACCCGAGGGCAAAGCAGCGTTTACGGTGCCGCACTGGCCCGCGCATTTGCGCGCCGCCAACCGATCACCGATGCCAGGATCAGCCTTCAGGGAGCCCCGGCAATCAGCGGCGACTGGATCGTCGACGCCGAGCCGCATTTCAACGATGAAGGCCACTTCACAGGCTATCTGGGAAGATTTCGCCGGTTGATCAGTGGTGCGAATGCGATGTCGAGTGCCGCGGCGCGCGAAGCCGATCGCATTCGTCAGCTACTTCACGAACTTCGCACTCCGGTGACCGCCGTGCAGGGGTATGCTGAAGTTATCCAGCAGCAATTGTTCGGGCCGGCGCCGCACGAATATCGTGCGCTGGCTGCTGCGATCGCTGCCGATGCTGCACGTATTCTCGCAGGCTTTGAAGAACTGGATCGGCTGGCGCGGCTTGAAACCGGGGCAACCGGCATCGAGCCGGGCGAGACTGATCTTGCCGCCTTGGTCCGGCGGACTGCTGCACAGCTTGGCCCCGTGATGGGCCAACAGCGCGCGGGGCTTGATCTGAACATTGCTGGCACTGGCAGCGTGCCTATCGGACTTGATGCCGACGATGCGGAAGCGCTGATATGGCGGCTGCTCGCCAGCCTTGGCTCTGCGTGCACACCGGATGAACGGATCGCGGTGCGGCTTGACGTTGCCAGCCAGGGCAACATTGGACATGCGCATCTGGTTTGCATGCTGCCCGTACGGTTGGCCGAGGAAGAGAACCTATTCTCAGCAACAACGCGCACCTCTGAAAGCGCGATCAATGCCGGGCTGTTCGGCACCGGTTTTGCCCTACGGCTGGCCCGCGCCGAGGCCCGCGCCGCTGGCGGGGCGCTGCGTAGTGATAAGGGCGAGCTCACGCTCACACTGCCGCTACTGATAAATACGTCTGCCTTGCCCGGCGCTGCAAACGCGTGATGCGTCATTCCAGAAAGCGGCAGGGGCGATGATTATACCTTCAATGCTAAATGTGCCGTCTCCAACAAGCGTTGCCCGATTCCCGCCTGCTTTTGGCCAGCGCGTGCTGCTGACGGTCGATACTGAAGAAGAATTCGATTGGAATGGCCCTTTTCAGCGCGATGGCTATGGGCTGAGCCATGTCGGAGCCATCCCCCGATTCCAGGCGTTTTGCGAGCGACTTGGCGCGCACCCTGTCTATCTGGTTGATTGGCCCATCGTCTCGGATGCGCGGGCGATAGAGGTAATCAAAGATGCCGTGCACCGAGGGATGGCTGATGTCGGCGTTCAGCTGCATCCTTGGGTGAACCCGCCGTTTGACGAAGACGTCTGCGCCTTCAATTCCTATGCTGGCAATCTGCCTGGCGCCTTGGAAGCGGAAAAGTTCATGCTACTGCGTGACGCGATCGAGGGTGCGTTTGGATCGGCACCCTTGATCTACCGGGCGGGGCGTTATGGGCTTGGCCCTCATACGGCAGAGTTGCTGACCAGAGCCGGAATAAAGATCGATACTTCGGTTCGATCGCTGTTCGACTATTCCCAGCAAGGCGGTCCGGATTACACAAGCCATCCATTGACCCCTTACTGGGTCGACAGTTCGCAGCGTCTGCTGGAAATACCCGTGACCACGGTCCATTCCGGCGCCCTGCGCGGTATGGGCGCACCTGTGCAGCGACTTGTCACACGCATCAAGCATGGCATGGGCATGCTTTCTCGGTTGGGCCTGCTTGAACGCATTGCGCTTACACCCGAAGGCGTCGCAAGCGCTGACGCGCTGCGTGCTATTGATCTGGCACTGGACCAAGATCTGCCCGTTCTTGTCCTATCGTTTCACAGCCCCTCGCTTGCGCCCGGTCATACCCCCTATGCACGCACAACTGCCGATGTAGAAAAGCTCTACGAGTGGTTCGAAACTGTCTACGCCCATCTCGCTTTGCGCGGCGTTAAAAGCTGCACGGTCTCCGATATCCTAACCGCGATTGATGAATAATGTCACAGGCCGATTGCCTGCTTGTCACTCCCCCATCCTCAGGGTAGGGGGCTATCCGTCGCCTTGCCTTCCGGTGCCTTTTTCGAGGGGCCTGTAGCTCAGCGGTTAGAGCTGGCCGCTCATAACGGCTAGGTCGCGGGTTCGAATCCTGCCGGGCCCACCGGGAACGAGCACGGAAATGGTGACGCAGAAAGAGTCGGGGAGTGGCGCAGTCCGGTAGCGCGCTTGCTTTGGGAGCAAGATGTCGCAGGTTCGAATCCTGTCTCCCCGACCACTTTCCACGCAAATTACTGTTCTTAAACGGCTTTCCCTAGTCGGTTCAGATCTTTCGCCAACGATGCGGCCGGAAAGATAGCCATTTCTATCATCGACAGCATATCCATTGAAGGTTCGAAAGTGATGCGTTTCTGCCTTTAGCCCATGAAACAGACCATCCATTTCGAACAACAGCCCAAGACGTTCCTCAAAGACTGTTAGCGGTCATTTCGGACAAGGTGACTGGGTCGGCGCCTGGAAAAATAGGACCGGAGCCTCGCGATGCCTCCACGCGAACATTGCGTGTTTAAGGTCATCGGCAAATCGCTCAGGATCGCCGATGATACACGATGACATTGCGATATCACTGCGCTAGAGGCACGCGCGCAATGTCCAGCCTTCGCGCCATGACCCTTAGCTATGCCCGGCTAACGCTGGTACTGATGACGCTTGCCTTAACCGTCAAGGCGCTGATCCCAACAGGTTACATGGTTTCTCCGGCGGGCGGCCGCTCTCTGATCGTGACGATCTGCGCAGATGCTAGCAGCACACCGAAGCAGGTGCGGATTGACATCTCTGACAGGGTCAAAACGGGCAGCGATCATTCTGAAACGGCGGACAAGGCTCAGCCATGCGCCTTTTCAGGGCTTGGCCAGGTCGCGCTCGGCGCAGCCGATTCGTTGCTCCTCGCCACCGCGCTGGCCTTCATCCTGCTGGTCGGGCTTGCGCCGCTCCGGTCGCCGCCTGCTCCCGACATTCCTTTCCTGCGCCCGCCGCTGCGCGGGCCGCCTTCCCTTTCGGTCTGATCGTCAGGCTTTGCGCACGGGTGTCTGACCCCGGCGCGTAAAGCCACTTCGCTCACCGGCCCGCCAAGGCAGGGTCGTTGGCGCTCCGCCACATCAAAGGCGCGCGCCCACGGAAATTGGGATACACCATGCAAATCAACACTGTGAATCGCGCTCTCATGGGCGCAACCATGCTTGCCGCAACGACTGGCGCTTTCAACGCTCCACTTCACGCTCAGGGGATCGGCCAGCGGCAGGACGAGATCATCGTCACCGCCAGCCTTCAGGGTACCCCCACGGCGCCCACGCCTGATGCCGCCCGCCGTGAGCTTGAACGTGTCCCCGGCGCGACAGGCTTGGTCGAAGACGAAGGCTTTGCCGACATCTTCGCCCAATCGATCGGCGATGCGCTCGAACTGACCCCCGGCGTCTTCGCCGATACCAGCGCCCCGCGTGAAAGCCGCATTTCGATTCGCGGCTCGGGTCTCAATTCCAGCTTCGAGCGACGAGGCCTCACCGTCCTGCGCGACGGAGTGCCGATCAGCCGCGCATCGGGCGCGACCGAGTTTCAGGAGGTCGACCCGCTCACCATCCGCTACTTGGAAGTGTTCAAGGGCGCCAACGGCCTGCGTTACGGGGCCGCCTCGCTGGGCGGAGCGGTCAATATCGTTAGCCCAACCGGACGCACCGCTCGCGCGCCGAACGCCCTGCGCGCCGAGGGGGGGAGCTTCTCCACCTTCCGCGGCAACGCTTCGATATCCGGCGCAAGCGGCGATGTCGATTACTGGGGCGGGATCACCGGCCTCATCAGCCACGGTTACCGCGAGCACAGCGAAGTGCGCAGCCTCTATAGCCACAGCAACCTCGGCTGGCGGGTGTCGGACAATGTCGAGACGCGCTTCTATGTCACCGCGCTGTCGGACAATTTTGAGCTGGCAGGCAACTTGCGTCTTGCCGACGCGCTCGCCAATCCGCGAGCAGCGGGGCGACCTGTGACGGCCGGGCCGGTGGTGCTTGACCCCGGCCCAGTGGCGGACGACTGGGATCGCAATCTTGACGTCTACCGGGTGTCGAACCTCACCGTGATCGACCTGGGCGGCACGGATCTCGAATTCAGCGCATGGTATGCGCGCCGCAATCTCGACCACGCGATCACCCGCTTTGCCGGGATCATCGTGCAGGGTGAGAACGAGGTTGGCGTCTCGACCCGCCTGTCCGGCAGCCTGCCCTTCTTCGCCGATCAGAGCCGCTGGCAGGTGGGGGCGATCTACGCCTTCTCCAGCAATGACGCGAAGACCTTCGCCAATGATTTCGGGGCGCGCAGGGCATTGCGCACACAGTCGGATCAGGATTCGGACACACTGACATTCTATGGGCAAGCCGATCTCGGGCTGACCGACACCGTCACTCTGGTCGCGGGCGGGCAATATGCCCGCGCCACCCGCGATGTCACCGCGATCTTCAATGCAGTGACCGGCCGGGGCGAGTATGACCAGTTCAATCCGCGCATCGGCCTGCTGGTGGATGCGGCCGAGGATATCCAGTTCTTCGGCAATATCAGCCGCAGCTTTGAAGCGCCCAGCCTTGCCGACCTCACCAGCGGCGGGGCCTTCCCTTTCGCGCCGCTCGACCCCCAGCGTGCGACCGTGTTCGAAGTGGGCACGCGCGGGCAGGCGGGGATCGTGTCGTGGGACGTTGCGCTCTACCGGGCGGAGCTGGAGAACGAGTTCCTCGATCTTGCCGTGCCAGGCGCGCGGGGGCTGATCACCGTGACCACCAATGGCGATCGCACCATCCACCAGGGCCTCGAGTTCGGGCTTGATGTGCGCCCATTCAAGGCGGCGCTGGAGGCTGATGGACAGGCCCTGCGGCTCAGCGCGGCCTATACCTTGAACGACTTCAGCTTCGATGGTGACGCCACCTACGGTGACAATGATCTCGCGGGTGTCCCGCGCCATGTCCTGATAGCCGAGGCCCGGTTCGACAGGCTCGACAAGTTCTATCTCTCCACCACCCTGCGCTGGATCCCCGAAGGCCCGTGGGCGGACTACGCCAACACCGAAAGGGCTCCCGGTTACGAAACCGTCCAGATCACCGCCGGGGTGACGCTGACCGAGGGGATCGAACTGTTCGGATCGGTCGAGAACCTGTTCGACACGGTGTTCATTTCCAACGTCACGACCAACGCCAACCAGCGCCTGACGAACGAGGCGATTTACACCCCCGGCCAAGGGCGCGCGTACTTCGCGGGCCTGCGCGCGCGGTTCTGAGGGAGGCAGCGATGAACGCGAAGACTAAGACCGCGCGCTGGTCATATTCCAAGCATCAATGGCTGGGGTTGGTCGGGGGGATCAGTCTCTTGGTGTGGGGCCTCTCTGGCCTCACCCATATCGCTATGGTGCTGTTCGGCCCCCAGCAAGCGGCGTTCATGCCGCCTGCTGCGGAGGTCGCGCTCGAAGGGGCACGGCCGATTGCAGCCACTCTTGCCGAGCAGGGCATCGCCGAGGCGGTAGCGGTGAAAACCGTTCCCGCTCCCGGCGGCGGGGTGCTGTGGCAGGTTACACCGGCGGCAGACGGGGCGCGGCGGTACTTCCGCCCTGCCGACGGCAGCGAGGTCACAGGCGGTGACAGGGTGCAGGCCGAATTCCTCGCCTGCCACTATCTCGCGACTGAGCGACCGATCACCTCGGCCAAGCTCCAAACGGAGTTCGATGCCGACTATCCCTGGGTCAACCGCCTGCTGCCGGTGTGGAAGTTGGAATTCGCGGGCGACGACGGACTTATCGCCTATGTCCACACCGAGACTTCCAGTCTGGCGGCGGTGAACAACACCACCAAGACACGCCTGCAATCGGTGTTCCGCGCGCTGCATACCTGGGAATGGGTGCCGCCGGGGATGGACTGGCTGCGGCTGGTGGTGATCGGCCTGATGGTCGGAAGCCTGCTGGCGCTCGGCCTGACCGGTATCGCCATGCTGGTGACGGTGCGGCGCAAGACGCGCCTGCCGGGTGCGCGCGGCTGGCATCGGATCGCGGGCTACGTGCTGGCGGTGCCGCTGATCATGTTCTCGGCCTCGGGGATCTACCACCTGATCCAGTCGGCGCTGGTGCCGCCGGTAAGCCAGCTCACAATTGGCCAGCCCGTCGATGTCGCAAGCGGCAAATGGCCGGTCGAAGCCGACTGGGCGCTGATCGCCAGGGCACGCGATATCTCCTCGGTCGCGCTGGTCGAGGGGGCACAGGGGCAACCGCTCTATCGCATTGGCCTTGCTCCAACTACAGGCGCCATGGGCGGCGGGGAGCATGACCACGGCCCTACCAAGGCAGCAGCGGATCATGGCATGGCAGAGCACGACCACGCGGCGATGATCGCGGCTCAGAGTGCGTCCAAAATGCCGATCGCAGATACTGAAATCCGCGAGGCGCGTTTTAACGGGATCAAGCCCGATGGTCCGGCGATCTACCTCGATGCTGTCACCGGGAGTGTCGTGACGTCAGGCGACAAGGACATTGCCCGCGCCATCACCCGTCGCTTCACCGGCGCGCCCGACAGCGCGGTGACGGGGGTGGAACTCGTCACCCGCTTCAGCCACGAATACGACTTCCGCAACAAGCGTCTGCCGGTCTGGCGCGTCGATTATGGGGCGCCAGTCAACGCCAGCCTGTTCGTCGATACTGGCACAGGAATGCTTGTGGACCGGGTGACGGACGGGGAGAAGCCTGAACGCCTCGTGTTCAGCGTCATCCACAAATGGAACTTTCTGTTCCCCTTCGGAAGGCTGGCGCAGAACGTACTGGTTGGGGCCTTTGCCATTTCTCTGATCGGTTTCATGGCGTTGCTTGGGCTACGGATGGACGTGGTTCGCCGCCTCCAGCCAGACCGCCAAGGGCAGAGGCGGCAGGAACAATAAGCCGCTGAAATCAGAGATGACCTAGCCGCCGCGCCCGGTGTGCCGCCATTCGCGTTGATCCAATGCGAATGGCGGAATTGTTATCGATTTAGGGATGGGATCGCGGAGCCGATTCTGCCGTCAGGTCGATAAAACATCGAATGTCCGGTCTATGGACTAAACATGCGATGAGCATTCCATTCAAGTTCATTGGACATCTTCAAGATTGCACAAATCCGCGAGCGGTGAGTGGGCGTAGGTTCAAGACACATGCATGTTTCCCATCGTCCCTCGATGGCGAACCGCGCATGGTCGGATTGCGTGATGATTGAAAACGCCATGGTTGAAACTGCTGTGGCGTTCTGCGTGTAGATTGAAGCGCCTCACGCAGCTGGTCTTCATTGGCGATGGCGGCGCGACCGAACTGGATGACGGATCGCGGCGCTTTGGTATTGCAGCCAGCATATTTTGGCGAGCGATGCGCGGATCGTGATGGATACGGCCTATGCCTATACGGATGCACGCTATATCTGCCCAGCCCCAACCCCGATGCGATCCCAAGCGCGGTTCACAAAGCGGGCTTTTACCATAGCGGCGCGAGGCGATTGGGGCTCAAAGTATTAATCCTGTTCGATACCCGCGACGCTGACACCACCTATTTCTATCAATCGCGCTTGCAGGCCGAAGCGAGCGGTATTGAGGGCGGGCATTTTCATCCGGTCGAGCCGCGTTCATCCGGTCGAGCCGCGGCAGATCTGCGCAACCTCGCGTTTCAGCTTCTGAACATCTCCGATCAGAAGGCAATCACCACGAGCCCCATGCAGGCTAGGGCTTAATGGCGAAAACTGAAGCTCTGCAGCAATCCGACCGATTTATCCATTGGCAGAGCGGTAGGCCGAGCGACCAGCTCGCTAGGGCTCGAGCACTGCAACCATCTGCTCCTCGATATGCGATAGTCGTTCGTGCAGATCAGCGATGCCGGCTTTCTGCACCAGTCGTTCGCCCGACGGAGCGAAGCCCACCGCGGCCCAAGGATCAGGATCAACTTCGCTGCCTGGCGTCAGGGCGATCGCCGCCGGGCCCGCATCAATCCGGCGTATCCCGAGCGTGCGAGCAAGGATCCGCAGCCGCACCAGAACGAGCAGTTCCTGCGCCGCATCGGGGATGGCGCCGAACCTGTCGGCCAGCTCTTCCTCGAAGATATCGACTTCACCCACCGACCGAAGACGCGCAAGGCGGCCGTATAGCTGCAACCGCAGATCGGTGTCGGGCAACCAGTCTTCGGGCAGACATCCATCGATCCCGACACGCAGTTCCGGCTGCCAATCGTCAACATTTTCTCCGCGTGCGGCGCGCAGCGCCTGACCAAGCAAGTGCTGAAAGAGATCGACGCCGATCAGTTTCATATGCCCTGTCTGGCTTTCGCCGAGCAGATCGCCAGCACCGCGCATGTCGAGATCGCGGGCGCTGATGGCGAAACCTGCACCCAGGCGGTCGAACGCCTGCAAAGTGCGAAGCCGTTTCAGCGTCGCATCGGCGATCGCGGCCTCTCCATCGGTCAGCAACAGGATCTGCCCGCGGCGGCTACCGCGCCCGACACGGCCGCGCAGCTGGTGCAACTGCGACAATCCAAAGCGATCCGCGCGCCACACGATCATCGTGTTGGCCCGCGGCACGTCGAGCCCGGCCTCGATGATATTGGTCGCCAGCAACACGTCGCCGCGCCCGGCTGCAAAATCGGTCATCGCGGTGTCGAGCGTTTCGGGGGCCATCTTGCCGTGGGCTTCGATGATCTCGCCTTCGGGAAACAGCTTGGCGAGGCGAGCGGCAATCACTGGCATATCCTCGATCCGCGGCACGACGACGAAGGCTTGCCCGCGCCGGGCGCGCTCGCGCATCAGGGCGGCGCGCACATGCCCGTCATCCCAGCTTTCCACCGTGGTGCGGATCGGCTGGCGGCGCGCGGGCGGCGTGGCGATGACCGACATCTGCTGAAGGCCGACGAGCGCCGATTGCAAGGTGCGCGGTATCGGGGTTGCCGACAAGGTGAGCATGTGACCCTCGTGTAAGGCACGCAGTCGCGCCTTGTCGGCGGCGCCGAACCGCTGTTCCTCGTCGATAACAACCAGCTGCAGGTTATGATAAGTCACCGCCTTCGCTGCTACCGCTGCGGTTCCGATCACAATCTGGATCGAACCATCAGCCAGACCCGCCTTCACCGCCTTCTTTTCGGCAGTGGTCGACAGCCGGGAGAGGCCCGCAACCGTGATACCCATGCCTTCGAAACGCCGTGTGAACAGCGCAAGGTGCTGGCGAACCAGAACCGTAGTCGGGGCGGTGATCGCGGCCTGCCCACCGGCCAGCGCGACAAGAGCGGCTGCGCGCAGGGCAACCTCGGTCTTGCCGTAACCGACGTCGCCGATAACCAGCCGGTCCATCGGCCTGCCCGATGCCAGATCATCTCGCACAGCGGCAATCGCGCGCGCTTGATCGGGCGTTTCGGTAAAGCCGAAGGTGCTGGCAAAACGTTCGTATGCTGCAGGGTCAGGGTCGATCACCGGTGCGGCGCATTTGGCGCGTGTTGCGGCGAGCGTGACGAGACCCTTGGCGGTCTCGGCCAGAGCCGCCTCGATCCCGGCACGGCGGCGTTCCCACGAAGAACCATCAAGCTTGTCGAGAGCGACCGCCTCATCGTCGCTGCCATATCGCCAGATGCGGTTGGACTCGCGCGCCGGGACAAGGCGCCGCGTGTCGCCTGCAAATCCCAGCACTATGGCATCACCTGCCGTGCCATCGTCGCCGGGCAAGGGTTCGATGCCGCAAAGGCGGGCTATCCCGTGATCCTCGTGAACGACCAAGTCGCCGACATGCAATTCGGCAAGCCCGTCCAGTGCCAAATGCTCTGGCATCGCCGCGATGTTTGGGGTTACCAGTGCGCGGCTACCAAGAAGGTCGGCCGCGGCAATCACCATCAGGTCGCGGCAGACGAACCCCGTATCGGCGGGCGCTTCCAGCGATGCGAGAGAGCCTTGCGCCTGCAACGCTTCCGCCCAGCTTGCAAAAGTGTCTATCGGCGCCTTGAGCCGTCGGGCTAGCCGGGGGCCGAGAAACCGCAAGTCGCGTTCTGTCCCTACCAACACAATCCGGCCTCCTTCAGCCAGAATTGGCTTTGCCACTCGATCAAGCGCAGCGAGCGGGGATTTGCGCTCGACAAAACGGGGCACCGGAGCGGCCTTGTCGTCCGACCAATCGGGCTTGGCCCAGTCTTTGATAGCCTTGTCCCAATCAGCGGCGCCGATTGTGGTCGCCGCCTTTCGGCCGAAGCGCGCGGCATCGCGGGCGAGCGCGAGGGCGCTGTCGCGCCGCGCGGCAACGCCGCGTTCCTCGATCACCAGCGCAGGATGGGAGAAATGCGCCAGCAACGTATTACCATTGGCAACCCTCGGCTCTTGCGCTCGCCCAATTTCGACCGTGTCCAACGCGTCGAGCGAGCGCTGGTCGGCGGGATCGTAAGCGCGAATGGCGATGATGCGACCATCCTCCACCTCGATCCGTACAGGGTTGGGCGCATCGACCGGATAGACATCGATGACCCCGCCGCGCACAGCCACTTCTCCCGGTTCGTCAATGCGGTCGTCGGCGATATAGCCTCGATCGACGCAATCTGCCTCGAATGACGTCATATCGACAGGCTCGCCCACGCGCAGCACCGGAGGGATCGCCGAATAGGCTTCCGGGGCGGCATAGGCCTGACCGGTCGCGGACGCGCTTGTGATACACACGAGGCGCACCGCATTTTGTTGGTTGTTCCATTCGTGGAGCTGTCGCAGCGCTGCCACACGCTGCCCGGCAATTGCGGGCGAGGAAGGCGCGTCGTCACCTGGCAGGGCGTCGCTGGCAGGCAAATAGATCACGCAGGCATCTGGCATGAAAGCCGCGACCATTTCGCTCAACATACGTGAACGTGTTTCGTCGGTCGCAACGTAAAGTATCGCGTCATCATCGGAATTTTCGGTAATGCGGACCGCGGTCCTGACCAATGAAGAAGTCGTTGGCGTCTCCTGCGCCGTTGGTGGAGCAGCGCGGCGCTTGGTTTCGACCGGCGCGCGGTGTTCGGCTGCTTGCATAGAAATCACATACCTTGGGCTTGCACGGCGTTTGGGGGGAAATGCCGCGGGAGGGATGCCAACTGAATTGCATCGCTACGCAAAGGTTTCGGCAAAGCCGCGATAAAATCGACAGGTGCCCGCAAGTGCCTTTGAAAAGACAGTCGAAATGCCCCTGAAGCGATCATCGCTAAACGACGCGACATCCTCGCAATGGGTTCGAAGGTTACATGCGAGCGCTGCAGGCGCGGACTGCGCGGACCCGCTTTCCTGCGGGAATGCGATTAATAGGTTACGGTGATGACGATGGTATCGTTATAGATTCCGACAGCGGCCGGCTGTCGGGGAGGAATCCTTCCGTAGAAAAACACCGATTGTCCGAAAATAAGCAAGCCGTTCAGCGATCGGGTGATCTTTTGCGTCCCCGCCGTTCCGTTACCGAATATGATGGACCGCGCAGGATCGATATAGAGATTGTAACCCAGCGAGTTGCCCCCCGCTTCATCGTGCGTTGCCCCGCATTTCCTGACGATCCTGCGCTTGCAGCGATCTCGACCGTGCCAAGCAGCGAGATAAGTCCCGTGCAATTCACCGTGATCGTGCCCGCAGTGTCGGTAGGCGTAGTCTTTGTCGGATCATAGGTTCCAAAGCTGGCGTTCGTCGTGGTCGCCGAACACGAACAGAGCGTACAGGCCATCGCCGGGCTTGGCGCGGTCATCCCGAATAAAAGCGATAAGATGATCAATGCGGCAAGACTGCGGAGCAGATCCAAGGCGTTGCAAGCCATCAACGACCCTCCGCAATGGCCGCGGGAAAGCAGGCGACCGGACCGATTAGCTGGGTCTCCGAAACATCGGACACTGGTGGGATGATAGCCTCGCAATCCGCGCCGCGCCCACGAACGACCAACCACTGCGCGCCTGCAAGATCGGGCAGAAACACCATCCCGTCATAGCCTGTAGTATGGATATGTTCGCCCACCGCCACTTCAAGACCCGCAGCCAGCGGTTTGCCGTTTTCATCCACCAGCATTACCGTCAACGGCCTTTGGCTGGCGCCGCCAAATCCCACTTTGACGGCCTGACGAAACCCGGGCACGACCAGCTTTTCAGCCACATCAACGTCGGCGGTGATTGGCAATGATGCTACGTCGATCCCTATCCTGTTTGGCGCATAGGGCTGAAGTCCGCCGACCACGGCTTTGCGTCCCTGCCCCCCCTTGGCAACGACGGGACGGTTTTCCAAAAAAAGGGTTACGCCTTCCACGCTGTCCAGCTCGACCAGAGCCAACGCATTTTCAATCCTTGGAGTGGCAACGATGGCACCATCCACAGCTGTCAGTGCGCCGCGTGCGCTGATTCGGATGCCGTCGCCAGCAGTGCTGCGATCACCTGCCACTTCGAAGTCACCAGCAGGCGTCCTGACCAATGCCAATGCGCTAAGAAGCGGCGCGCCCGAACGAAAGTCGTATCCCGCGGCCAACTGATATCCGGCCCCCACATCTGTTGGCGGTGTCACAGCGGCGGTTACGATCGCACGTTGATCGTCAGCTCTCAAGGCTGCACTGCTGCGAATGCCGAGCGGGACGCTAAGTGACAGGAAAGCGCCGTGATCTGCCGCATCCGCAATTCGTGTCCGTCTGATACCGATATTGTAGAATGTGGCCTTCACATTACCGGAAAGGCTTAGGCTTGTGGCGGCGAAGGCACGTCCGTCGGGTGTTCGCGAGGCAAGGTGGCCAAGAACCAAGTCACCGTACTGGCCAAGTCGAACGCTGCCAGAGACTGCGAGTTCACCCTTTGGCTGGACCGCGCCTCGTTCTTCGACTGCACTATCACCAATCTGTGCGAAACGTCCGTTGTCCCATTGATAACTCACCGTAAAGGCGTGGGTGGGTGCTAGCCGCTGAAACTGCGCCCGCCATATTATGCCCCTTCCAATCGTGCTTTCGGACAAGGCAGTTGCCAAACCGAACTCTCCGAATGGCGACAAAACCCAACCCACACCGATCCCGCCTGTTGTTGTATCCGGACTGACCTCTATCCGCCCGCTGACGGTGACAGCAGGGCTGATGCCGATCCGCACAAAGCCCGCGGCGAAGGGGTCGCCATAAGCAAAGCTGGCCGTGCCGTAATTTTCCCTTAGAAACCCAGCCTCTAGCGAATAATCTGCCAAGCCGGGCCGAAGCAAACGCGGGCTGGTGTAAAAGCTTTGCGTCACCCGCCGAGACAGCCCCGTCACATCGGTGATCGTCATCGTTACTTCTCCCGCACCGGAGAACACGGGCTGATAGTCGATGGCGAAGTTACCGGGTTGAGCAGACATTGTCTGGCTGACACCCGCCGACACCAGATCGACCGTCGAACGCATAGCCGCCGCTCCATTCAGCGACGGTATTGGGAATGTGACGGACGTAGGTTGAAGCGAAAAATCGGTGCCAATCCGGACACCGCCAAAACGCGCAGGAAAACTCCATTCGGTTCCCCGCGTAACCGCGTCACCTATAACCAGTCGAACGCGTTCGCCCGGCCAATCGCGTTGATACGAACTGTCCAGTCGCACGACATTGTTGCCTTCTGTTTGCCCGATAGCGGTCGAGCCCAGCAAGCCCCACGCCCCCGAGATACCAGCATCAAGAAACGCGAAGGCCGCATTCTGGCCATTCCAGCGTGTGAAAGTCAGATCATAGCTGATGAAGCCCGCCGGTATGATTTCGCCCACCGTTACTGGCTGTTCCGCAGGTCTGAATTTGGTAGGGCGAAACATCTCGGGGCCGGCCGTGATGTCGAGAATATCGCCGCTATCGTTCAAAGTCGCTGCAACCCCGACGATCGAGAATATAGCGACATATGGCTCCCCTGCGATCACTTGGTCTCGCAGGCCCTGCTGGAAAATCAGACCCGTCTGAACAAGATCCGCGCGCCGGACATACAACGCTGCGTTCGATCCGGCGATCAATACTGGTTCTGGCGCCAGCGTGCCATTTATCATCAGAGACGCCGGGCGCGGTGAAGCGACTGATACAGTACCGGCGGTGTCATGCGGAATGGCACTGCTTTCGGGTACCACCAGATTGCTGTTCCCAGCACGAGCAACAGAAGGAGCCGTTGCTGCCGCTGTCACGACGAGCGCGCCGGTAATGCATGATGTCAGGCACAACCGCATGGCGCGTCCGATCAGCCCCGCTCAAGGCATCGGTCCGCGCTCGAACCTTACGGGCATGGCGTAACCGTCTTCCGCAATCGCTTTAACGCTGGTCATTCTATTTAATGGCATGTCCGTCGTGACAACGCGGCTAGCCCCGGCAAGCAAGTAAAAGCTGCCGGGCACGGCAACCGGTTCGCCAGCATCGCCGCGCAGCTCAAGCCGAGCTACCCGGGCATGCCGCGTGCCAGTATTTGAGACAATCACACCGCCATCAGAGGTAGTGGACCATTGCAAGGCGGAACTATGGCCGGGCGGTGCCCGAAACACCGGAATACTAAGCTGCAGCAACGTCTGAAGCGTGCCGGATTGTGCGTGATGGCGGGGAAGCTCGTTTACGATCAGCCGATAAGTTGATTCAAGTGTATCGGTTTGGCCGGGCAAGCTGCAGCGAACCAGTTTCTTCGTTCCTGCAGGGATGGTGACGATCGACGGATTGACCGCGATGCGCTTTGTCTCATCAAGAGCATCCGTACCATCTGCGTCCTGATACCAGCGAAAACCGCGCACCTGCACCATGACATCCTGATTGCCGTCATTGCCGATCGTCAACGAACAGAACTGCTGGTCCGCAGCAACCTCCACCCGAACCGGGAGCACACTGAGCGATCCGGCGTGAGCCATGGGAGTCTGCATGGCCGCGATTGCAGCCGCAAGCGGCGCAATTTTGGCAAGAGTTTTGCGCATCATCGCTGCGACCATGGTGACCCTCCTTAATAACTGACAGTGATGGTGACGGTATCTGTGTAAGCGCCGACAGCCACGGCCTGCTGGGCGGGCACCCGTCCATAAACCGTAAGAATCGAGGGAATGAGGCCCGCCGTCGCCGCGACAGGGGTGTCAGTGCCAGGCGTGTTGCCCCAGTTCACCGATCGCCCCGCATCCTGATACAATCCGTAGCCGAGCCGTTCGCTGCCACTTGCCATCTGCCGGGAATTCACCGTTGCTCCCGATGCGATACCAGCATTCAGACCCACGGTAAAAACCGTGCCCGGGGTGCATGTCACCGTAATCGAAGTGGCAGCATCGGTCGGACTTGGCGCCGTGGGATCATAGGTTCCAAAGGCCAGGTTGTTCGCGGCTACAATGCAGGCTTCGACAACCGTTGCGGAAACATCCATGGTTGTCTGCGCTGTCTGCGCCGATGCTGCGAAAGGTGTAAGAGCTAAAACAACCCCAAAGGCTGCGGGCAGTTTCCATTTCATTCTACTTCTCCGCAGATCATTTTGCGCAGACAGTAGTGGGTGAAATTTAAGGCGCCGCCTTCTCGCGGCTAGGGATTAACCCCTGTGTGAAACCACGTTTGCGCCAATGCTGAAACTATTGCGGCGTCATATTTGGCTGACGCCTTATCACCACGTTCCCGATCGTTGCGAGGTGCGCAAAAGTGCAGTAGTTGACCTCAGAACATCCGGGCAAAATTCGCGGCGCCCGGTGCTGATACAGTCGTGGCCTGCGTCTCGGCCCCCAGTCTTTCTGCCCGCTTCGGCACGAACGCGGAAATCGCGTTTAACACGGCGACGATCTGCGTATCGGCAATGGTGTAATACACAAGCTTTGCGTCC
Organism: Erythrobacter sp. R86502; assembly: GCF_042466465.1. NCBI lineage: Bacteria > Pseudomonadati > Pseudomonadota > Alphaproteobacteria > Sphingomonadales > Erythrobacteraceae > Erythrobacter > Erythrobacter sp. R86502. The sequence continues at coordinate 1,450,592 of NZ_JAXHCJ010000001.1, forward strand.
TTGCGCGTATCCACCAGCCCCGCCTTGCGAAGCACACCAAGTTGCTGGGACAGACCAGGCTGTGTGATACCCGTCACCTGTTCAAGTTCGCCCACATTCCGTTCGGCGCCCGCCAAGCTTGTCAAAATCCGAAAGCGCAAAGGGTGCGCCAGCGCCTTCAAGGCTTCGATCGGTTCGTCATCGTCAATCATGATTGCTTACCATTTTCGCCCAAAAGCCATCCGCTGACATCGGATGCCGCAAACACATCATCAAGATTGTGAGACGGGGGCTGAAGCATCGCATCTCCCGCCTGCCAGTTTGCCGGTGCCAACGCGTTCTGTGCATCAACCGCCTGTAACCCGTCGATGATACGCAGCATTTCGGGTATTGAACGGCCCAAATTGACAGGATAGCAGGTCATCGCCCGGATGATGCCTTTGGGGTCGATGAAGAATGTTGTGCGCACTGTGGCACTGTCATTATCTTCGGCAGACACCATGCCATAAGCCCGACCGATGACGAGTGTGGGATCCTCAACGATGGGAAACCGAACCTCTACGTCAAACGTATCGCGGATCATTCGCAGCCACGCAAAATGCGAAAACAGGCTATCGACCGATAGCGCCATCAGCCCGCAATCGCGCGCGTCGAACGCTGCGGCATTTTGTGCAAGCGCAACAAATTCTGTCGTGCAGACCGGTGTGAAATCCGCCGGGTGCGAAAACAGCACAAGCCATCGCCCCCGCTGAGCCGAAAGCCGCACGGCGCCGACAGTGCTGCGAGCTTCGAAATCGGGCGCAAGGTCGCCAATTCTAAGGCCTGCACACGGCGGACCTGGGTTGCCTGTCTGGATCATTTCCCCCTCGTAGCACTTGACACCACAATTGCAATACATATACATGATTTATGAAATTGAACGGAGAAGAACGATGAAAAAGCCTGATCCGGTTCTCGAACTGGCGACCGAGCATGTGCTTCGTGCTGCCGCGAACGATGCTTTGCGTCCTGAAATCGAAAGTTTCTTCGACCCCTCGACCTTCACGGTCACCTATGTCGTTCATGACCCAGCCACCCGTGAAGCCGCGATTATCGATTCGGTGCTCGACTTCGAGCCGAATTCAGGGCGAACGGCGACAGCCTCATCCGATAAGGTGGTCGATTACATTGCAAAGCATAATCTGAAAGTGACATGGTTGCTGGAAACCCACGCGCATGCTGATCACTTTTCTGCCGCACCATACCTTCAGGAAAAACTTGGAGGAAAAATAGCGATCGGCGCGGAAATTACGACAGTACAGGACGTATTCGGCAAACTGTTCAACGCTGGCACTGCGTTTGAACGCGATGGGTCGCAATTCGACGTCCTGTTTGAAGATGGCGATACGTTCACGATTGGGCAGATCCCGGTCGTGGTCATGCACGTCCCCGGTCACACGCCAGCGGATATTGCCTATGTCGTCGGCGACGCCGTTTTCACCGGCGACACCATGTTCATGCCCGATTATGGCACCGCCCGCGCTGATTTTCCTGGGGGCAACGCCCGCAAGCTGTTCCGTTCGCTGCGTCGCATTCTTTCACTTCCGCCCGAAACCCGGCTGTTCCTTTGTCATGATTATCTGCCCAAAGGACGTACGACCTACGTGTGGGAAACCACCGTGGCCGCCGAGCGTGAAGGCAACATTCATGCGCACGACGGCGTGAGCGAGGATGAGTTCGTTCAGATGCGCGATGCGCGCGATGCCACGCTTGATATGCCGCGGCTCATCCTGCCAGCAGTTCAGGTAAACATGCGCGCAGGGCACATGCCGCCGCCTGATGACAATGGGGTCACCTACCTCAAGATCCCGATTAACGCCGTATGACGATGCTGTCTTACCCCCTCCCCGGCTTTCCCGATAGCACCCCGCTGGCCGGTTTGGCCGGCGGAGTGCTGATCGGAATTGCAGCGGCATTGATGCTGCTTGGTGCAGGACGGATCGCTGGCGTATCGGGCATCGCTGCACGCGCATTTGGCCTTTCCGAAGGATCTCAGCCGCGTCTGGGAGCGTGGGCCTTTGTTGTCGGCCTGCCGCTTGGTGCGTTCATCATCACAAGTATGTCCGGGGCGGAAATTCCCCCTTTTGCCAATCCTGCGACCCTGATCATTGCTGGCCTAATTGTGGGTATCGGAACACGCCTTGGCAGCGGCTGTACAAGCGGTCACGGGGTGTGCGGAATGAGCCGTCTGTCGCAGCGTTCTCTGGTCGCAGTGGCAACCTTTGTGGCAACGGGCTTTGCGACGGTGGCTGTTATGAACGCACTCGGTATCGAGGTTCTGTCATGATCCGCGACCCCATCGTATCACTTGCGTCAGGCACGATATTTGGCGCCGGTCTGACGATAGGCGGCATGACGGACCCCGCGCGGGTGCGCGGATTTCTTGATCTGTTCGGAAATTGGGACCCGACGCTGGCGTTTGTCATGGGCGGCGCAGTGCTAATCATGGCTGTTGCCTGGACGTTTCAGCGCAAGATGATGCGCCCCTTCTTCGCGGAGGGCTTTGCGCTTCCGGATCGTACGGACCTGACAGGAAAGCTGATCGGCGGGTCGGCGCTTTTTGGCATTGGCTGGGGCATAGCGGGCCTGTGTCCCGGCCCCGGTTTTGCTGCGTTAGCGATTGCTCCCGTTTCGGCAGCCATTTTTGTCGCTGCGCTGCTGATGGGCATGACAATTGTGCGCCTTGTGGAAGGAAAGTCGTGATGGATCTGCGTAACGTATCGGATTCCTTTGTGGTTGCCGCTCAAATGCAACCGGCGGACCTGGCCGCGTTGGCGGGTGACGGTATTACAAGTGTGATCTGCGCAAGGCCCGATAACGAAGAACCGGGCCAGCCTTCTTTGGACGCCATGCGGCAAGCTGCGCAGGATGCGGGACTTGCATTCCATCATATCCCGGTTGCTGGCGGGGAATTCCCCGACGCTGCCGTTGCCGCATTCGCCGCCGTTCGCCGCGGTACACCAGGCAAGGTGCTGGGATATTGCCGCAGTGGCATGCGGGCAGTCACGCTTGACGCGCTCGCCAATATTGAAGGCATCAGCGCACAGGACCGGATCGAAAGCGCGGCGCGGGCCGGATACGACATTTCGGCGGTGACCGAACGTTTGGCGCGCAGCGCTTAGTCCGCTTGCCGTAGAAAAGGATCGAACATGCCGTCCACTTCGCACAGCATTCTCATCATCGGCGGGGGTTCAGCGGGAATTGCCGCTGCGGCCTCGATCCTGAAGCGCCGCCCGGGCATCGACATCGCGATTGTCGAGCCTTCGGACACGCATGCGTATCAACCCGGCTGGACGATGGTGGGCGGCGGTGTGTTCGATGTGGCCACCACGGTCCGCCCGATGGCAAGCGTGATGCCTAAGGGCGTGCGATGGATCAAACAGGCCGCAGTTAGCTTCCAGCCTGAAGACAATCAGGTCACACTCAAGGATGGCGGCACGGTCGGCTACGATGTGCTGGTGGTTGCTCCCGGTATCCGTCTGGCGTGGGAAAAGATCGCAGGCCTGACCGAGACGCTGGGCCAAAACGGCGTGACATCAAATTACCGCGCCGATCTTGCGCCTTACACCTGGGAACTGGTGCAGCAGCTACGCGGCGGAAAGGCGATCTTCACACAGCCTGCAATGCCGATCAAATGTGCCGGCGCGCCGCAAAAAGCGATGTATCTCGCCTGCGATCACTGGCGCCGTGCCGGTGTGCTGGACAATATCCAGGTGGACTTCCGCAATGCCGGCGGCGTCCTGTTCGGCGTGGCCGATTATGTCCCGGCTCTGATGGAATATGTGGGCAAATACGGCATCAACCTCGAACTCGGCAGCAATCTTGTCGCGGTCGACGGCCCTGCCCGGTGCGCGACCTTCGCCACCACCTCAGGTGAGATCACGGTGGATTTCGACATGATGCACGTGGTCCCACCGCAGGTTGCACCGCAATGTCTTGCCGACAGCCCGCTGGCCGCGGACAGCGGGTTTGCCGATGTCGATCAGCATACGCTGCAGCATGTGCGTTACCCCAATGTCTTTGCGTTGGGCGATGGCGGCTCTACCCCCAACGCCAAGACTGCCGCCGCCGCGCGCAAACAGGCGCCTGTCGTGGCTGTGAACGTCCTGCGCCAGCTGGATAGCAAGGGTCCGGCCGCCGGGTACGACGGTTACGGTTCATGCCCACTGACGGTGGAGCGGGGCAAGATTGTGCTGGCGGAGTTTGCCTATGGCGGAAAGCTGGCGCCCAGCTTCCCAACCTGGCTGCTGGATGGGACGAAGCCAGCACGGCTATCATGGATGCTCAAAGCCGATGCACTTCCTTGGATCTACTGGAACGGGATGCTGAAAGGCCGGGAATGGCTCGCTGGGCCCGGCGGTTTGATCGCGCAGTAACACCATGTTTTCACGGTATTTCCCGATCCTCGAATGGGGGCGCACCTATGATCGCCCTGCCCTGACCAGCGATCTGATGGCAGCGGTGATCGTCACCATAATGTTGATCCCGCAAAGCCTCGCCTACGCAATGCTGGCGGGCCTGCCGCCGGTGGTGGGACTTTACGCATCGATCCTGCCACTGTTTGCCTATGCCGTGTTTGGAACCAGCCGCACACTGGCGGTGGGTCCGGTCGCCGTAGTCTCTTTGATGACGGCAAGCGCGGTGGGCGCGATTGCGACGCCGGGCACGGCTGAATATTGGGAAGCGGCGATCACGTTGGCCGCGCTATCAGGCGTGATGCTGGTTGTGCTGGGACTGCTGCGGCTGGGCTTTCTTGCCAACCTGCTTTCGCATCCGGTCATCAGCGGCTTTATTTCCGCCAGCGGCATCCTGATTGCGACCAGTCAGTTGAAGCACATCCTTGGCGTGAAGGCTGGCGGCGAAACCTGGCCCGAAATGTTGGAAGGCCTAGCCCGTGCGATTGCGAACACCAATGCAGCCACGCTTGCCGTTGGTGTGCCAGCCACGTTGTTCCTGTTCTGGGTACGGAAGGGATTGAAGCCCGCGTTGCAACGTCTTGGTCTAAGCCCGCGCGCAGCGGAGATGGTAGCCAAGGCCGGGCCGGTAGCCGCCGTGGCAGCATCAATTCTGGCAGTTATTGGCTTTGAGCTGGAAGGCCGCGGCGTATCCGTTGTGGGCGCCATCCCGCAGGGTCTTCCGCCCTTTGCCCTCCCATTAACAGAACCCGGCCTGCTTCAGGCGCTATGGGTGCCCGCGTTGCTGATTTCTATCATCGGTTTTGTCGAAAGCGTTTCGGTAGCTCAGACGCTGGCAGCCAAGCGGCGACAGCGCATTGCGCCGGATCAGGAGCTGATCGGATTGGGCGCGGCCAACCTCGCCAGCGCCTTCTCGGGCGGCTATCCGATCACGGGCGGCTTTGCGCGTTCGGTGGTCAATTTCGATGCCGGCGCGCAGACGCCCGCTGCAGGCGCCTATACTGCAGTCGGCATTGCGCTGGCATCCCTGTTCCTCACGCCGCTGTTGTTCCACCTGCCCCACGCCACGCTTGCCGCTACCATCATCGTCGCGGTGCTGAGCCTTGTCGATGTGAAGACGCCCAGGGTGCTCTGGGGCTATTCGAAAGCCGATTTCACCGCCCACGCCGCAACGATCATTTTCACGCTGGTCGCCGGGGTCGAGATGGGCGTGATCGCTGGCGTGGCGGTTGGACTCATGCTCTACCTGTGGCGCGCAAGCCGGCCCCATGCCGCTATCGTCGGACGGGTGCCGGGAACACAGCATTTTCGCAATGTCGAACGGCACAAGGTGCTGACCCTTCCCCATTTCCTGACGATCCGGGTCGATGAAAGCCTGACTTACCTCAATGCCCGCTGGCTTGAGGAATATGTTTTGGAACAGGTGGCAGAGCGCCCTGCCCTGCGTCACGTCGTTCTGATGGCCAGCGCCGTCAATGCGATTGACGCTTCAGGACTGGAAAGCCTTGAAGCGATCAATCACCGCCTTGTGGCGGGCGGTATAGTGCTACACCTGTCCGAAGTGAAAGGCCCCGTCATGGATCGCCTCAGACGCAGTCATTTTCTTGATGACCTATCCGGCGACGTGTTCCTGTCGCAAGACAATGCTTTTGCCGAACTGGCCCTGAGAACGGGCGAGATTGCGGATCCCCCCGATCCATTGGAAGCCCGGGGGCTGATCTGACCGGTCGAAACGGCATTGCATCCCACTCAAGGACCATTGCATTCGACATTTCCAAGGATGTCATCAATGACGGCGTCCGGCCATATCAGGAACTCATGCAGGTTTGATCAAGTATCCAGCCTGCCACCGCTTCCTGCCGCAGATCGGCGATTTCGATCCCCAGTCCGCGGACCGCATCGTATCGGTCGCGCGGGGCATAATCGGCGGGTCGTTGCACAAACACGCGGCCTTTGGTTTCTGCAAGGATTGAGAGACCCCGCACCCCGTCAGCACCGTTTCCGGTCAACAATCCGCCCAAGGCAGGCATGCCGCTTCGTGCAAGGCTCCCGAACAGCAGGTCTGCCGAAGGTCGGCAGCCGTTAACGGGATCGCGTTCGATCAGGCGAAGCCGCGGCGGTGTTCCCGGCTCGATAATGACGTGGCGGGTGGGGTCGTACGCCAGCCAAACCTTGCCAATTTCCATTGCGACACCATCGACCGCATCTCCGAGTTGACATGGCAGGGAATGACGCATGGCCCGCATGGCGTTTTCGACCACGTCCGCTTCGGCATCGAACAGCACGATCGTGGGCGGGCATCCGGCGTCATAAGCGGCCAGCACCTCCCGTGCGCCCTCAATCCCGGCGGCGCCGCACGCAAGCGCAACAATCCGCCCATCGCTGCAATAGGCCGCGCCCGAATTTTGTCCGGTCGCAGCGTCGTTTCCGCCGGGCTTCAGTTCGCCCGCTGCTGCCTGTATCACGATATCGCCCAACTGCCGTACCGTGGCGTCAAATTCTTCGCGCGACGTGTGCAGCGGTTTGGGGAAACAATGCACCGCGCCGAGCTCCAGGGCGCGGCGCGCGGTGCCGGTTCCGGCCTGCGTGATGCTGGACAGCATAATGACAGGCATCGGCCGGTTAGCCATGACCTCTTCCAGAAATTCCATCCCGCTCATGCCCGGCATTTCGACATCGAGCGTAAGGACATCGGGCTTGAGCGTTTCAAGCTGGTCACGTGCTTCATCGGCGTTCTTGGCCGTGCCACACACCGTAACGCCTTTGGCATTGTCGAGAATGTCGCAGAACAAGGCGCGCATGGCTGCGGAATCGTCGACCACCATTACCCGGACATTGGCCATGCTTTGGTTAGCCTTTCGCTTTAGTTCCTGATCAGGCCACATCGGCCAGACAAACGCAGGGGCGCCTTACCACAGAGCCTCTATCGCAAAGCCGCCAACAATTTTTCTCAAGAGCGCTACGGGCTTGCGCATAGGGGGTCGGAAAAGGCGCCTTATCTGCATCACGGTTAGCGACCACCCTGCAAATCCGGCCCGATCGGCGCATCGCCGTAGGCTGCAGCAGGGTAAGCCATGATGACGATCGAACGATATTCGCGACTTGGTGCGATGGCCTTGGGAGGCTTGGTCGCGGCGATCCTTCTATTGGCAATGGTTGGCCTTAATCACGTCAGAAATGGCGGTGCGCTCGATCGTGAAGAGCAGATGCTGTCCGATTTTCGTGCCGATATCCTGCCTCCGCCCATGTTTCTGGTCGAAGCGTTTGCCAATGCCAGCATCATGACGGTTCATCGCGATTCCGTTGCCATGAACGATGAACGGTTGGCGAAACTCGAAAAGGAATATTGGGACGCGGAGCGCCGCTGGATGCAGAGCACGATCGACGATGGCATTAAAGTGGCTATCACCGAAAACGCGCAAGGCAACGGCAAGGCGTTCTGGGATGAAATCAACCAATCGCTTAAACCTGCCGCCAGGCGGCGTGATCAAGCTGCGCTGGTTGCCTCGCACCGCCGCCTGCTAGGGCACTATCGCACGCACCGGGCGGCGATTGCAGCGATGGTGCAGCAAAGCGAAAGTCTGAGCGCATCGGTCGCTGACGAAAACGGCGTCACGTTGATGTTCATTGTCCTGAGCATCGGCGTGGCTGGTTTGGGGGTTCTGGGGGTTCTGGCAGGGGCGTATCTGGCGTTCCGCCGCAAGGTGCTGGTCCCGCTCAGTGTTACCGCCGAAACCATGCGCGATATGGCGGCGGGCAACCACGATGCCCGAGTTACGACGCGGCACCGCGGGGATGAGATCGGGATCATGACCCGCGCCATCGAAGATTTTCGGGACGCTCTTAAAGCCGACAAGGCACGATCCGCGGCGCAGCGGGATGTTGTCGAAACGCTGTCCAGCGCACTGGACAGGCTGGCCGAGGGCGATCTGACGCACCGCATCACGGTCATGCCGAGCCCCGAACACGAACGTTTGCGAACCGCCTTCAACGCCTCTGTCGCACGATTGGAAGGCATGATTGCCGCCGTGCGCACGGCGGCCAATGGCGTGCGCACCAGTTCGGACGAAATCCGTGCTGCTTCGGAAGACCTGGCGCTGCGCAACGAACAGCAAGCGGCCAGCCTCGAAGAAACCGCCGCCGCCGTGGGCGAGGCGACCGGTCTTACACGCCGCTCTGCGGAAAATGCCGTAACCGCGCGCACTGCCATAGCCCAGACCCATCAGCAGGCCGCCGATGGCGGGATCGTCGTCGGTAAAGCCGTCGCAGCGATGGGCGCGATCGAACAATCAGCACGCGAGATCACGCAAATAATCGATGTCATCGATGGTATTGCGTTTCAGACCAACCTGCTTGCACTTAATGCCGGGGTCGAAGCGGCACGCGCTGGCGAAGCGGGCAAGGGTTTCGCGGTCGTTGCCAACGAAGTGCGCGCGCTCGCCCAGCGCTCTGCCGAGGCAGCACAAGGCATCAAGACGCTCATCGGCAAGTCCACCGCGCATGTCGGCGAAGGCGTGCAACTCGTGGGGGAGACCGGAACCCTGCTCGCCGAAATCGTCGCGCAAGTGGGGGCTGTTACCGAACAGGTCACCGATATTGCCGAAACCACCGCGTCCCAGGCCACCAATCTGGAACAGGTCAACGCCACGGTCGGAACGATCGACCGGATGACCCAGCAGAACGCTGCTATGGTCGAACAATCCACTGCCGCGACCCGCAGTCTCGCCGCGGAAGCCCAGCGCCTGGGCGAACTGGTGACGCAGTTTCATGTCAGCGGACAAGATCACCCACTGGGGGCCGCGGTCACAATGGCGGTCACGCCCGTATCCCCTGCGGCCACAGCGGTTGCAGTGACGCCTAAACGCGTCAGCCCGGCAACGTCAGCGCCCACAGTAAATTTCGTATCGCCGACCACGCGCAATTCGCCCTCCCCCCAGCCGAAACCATTACCGCCGCGCATTGAAGGCAACCTTGCCCGAAAGCCTGCCCCGGCAACGCCCCCCGCCGTGTTCGCCGACGATGACGACTGGAGCGAATTCTAACCCCTTGCCGCCCGTCAGCCCTTCGACCGCAAAGGCACGCACCCATGATGACGCTTCCCTCGATATGCGACCGCAGCGCGGCCATCGCTCTTTACCCTGAACTGGCAGAATTGATCGGAGCAGTGCCGCTTGCGATCGATGCATCCCGTGTCGAAAAGATCGGTCAGGCCATGCTGCAACTGCTGGTATCGGCGGCGCGCAGCGAAGGCGGCATTACAATCCATAAGCCCAGTCCCAGTTTTTCCGCAGCAGTGATCCTCGCCAAGCTCGATCACGTTGTGATGGAGGGCGTGGCAGCATGACCGAAGACGATATCAAGCAGATCTTTTTCGTCGAATGCGAAGAGTCTCTTGAGGCGGCTGAAGCCGGGCTGGCCGCCTGCCGCGAAGGAACGCATGATTCCGAGACAATCAACGCCATTTTTCGTGCGGTCCATTCGATCAAGGGCGGTGCGGGCGCCTTCGGGCACACCGCACTGGCAGCCTACACCCACGGATTTGAAAATCTTCTGGGCGAAATTCGTGAAGGCGTCGTGGCGCTGCATGCCGATCTTGTCGATCTGCTGCTTCTGGCGCTGGATTGTTTGCGCGATCACGTTGAGGCTGCCCGCGGCAATGGCGCAGCGCCCGATGATGCTGATCTGCTGGCGCGGCTGGAAGGTGCGCGGGCTGGCAACAACATTGCAGCGCCGCATTCGGAACATGAGCCCGCATCTGCCCCTGCATCCTCCTTCGATGATCTTGATGCGCTGCTGGATGAGCTGGCCAGCCCCATTCCTGCTTCGATCAATACCGCTGCGCAAAGCGATACACCCAACGCAGCAGATGGTTGGCTAATTCATATTCGTCCTCATGCCGGGGCGATGACCAAAGGGAGCGAGCCTTTGCTGTGGCTGCGCGAACTGACCGATCTTGGCGGCACCTGCGAAGTATGCGACCTGAACGCCGTTCCGACAATCGACCAATTGGCGGTTGAGCAAGGGTATCTCGGCTGGACATTCCGCATGCCCGGACACGTGGCCCAAGACACCGTGGCGGACATTTTCGATTTCGTCGGGGATGACGTTGCAGTGGCTTATGGATCGGCGGCAACGATACCGGCCCCGCGTATCGCCGCACCATTGGCGCCTGTGGCAACTGACAACACGCAGTGCGCTCCTGCCAAGCCCGACCGCGATGCGGGCGCACCCATGGTGGCAGCGTTAACGGATGCCGCGGTCGCCACCACCACACCGCCCGCCGCGGCTACGGCTACCCAATCAGTGCGGATTGACCTGAAGAAACTCGACATCCTTATCGACGGCGTTGGCGAGCTGGTGATTGCACAGGCCATGCTGGCGCAAAGACTGACAAATGAAAACCTTGCCCATGTCGAAGAGCTGGCTCTTATCGAGACGCTGGTACGCGATATTCAGGAACACGCGATGGCATTTCGCGCGCAGCCGATCAGTTCGGTGTTTGGCCGCGTCCCGCGTCTACTGCGTGAACTGGGCGCAAGCACGGGCAAGCACGTCAAACTGGAAGTTGCCGGTGAAACCACCGAGCTCGACAAGACGGTTATTGAACGCCTGTCCGAACCGATGACGCACCTGATCCGCAATGCGGTGGATCATGGTATCGAAAGCCCTGAAGAACGCCGTGCAGCAGGCAAGGACCCCGAAGGAACCTTGACACTTTCCGCTGAACAAAAGGCGGGCCGCATCATCATCCGCATTGCCGATGATGGCCGCGGCATTGATCGTGAGCGTGTTCTGGCCAAGGCCATCGCCAACGGCCTGGTTGCCCCTGATGCGCAATTGTCCGACGATGACATCAACCTGCTCATCTTCGCACCCGGTTTTTCCACCGCCGCGCAGGTTTCCAACATATCGGGCCGCGGGGTTGGCATGGATGTCGTCAAGCAGAACGTGAAGGAACTGGGAGGACGTATCACGATCGCAAGCACGCCGGGAAAGGGCACCGCCTTTGTACTGGCCTTGCCCCTGACACTGGCCATCTCGGATGGCATGATTGTGCAGGTCGGCGATCAATCGCTGGTGATCCCGCTTACGCACGTTATCGAAAGCCTTCGTCCCACTCCTGACGATGTAAAGGGCATGGGCACAGACGCGCGCGTTCTGAATGCGCGTGGCAGCTTTGTGCCCATCATTCCGCTAGGCCTGCTGACCGGCGCGCACGATGCGGTCGCAAACCCCTGCGATGGTGTACTGATTCTGGTGGAAACCGAAGGCCACGGCCGTGCAGCGCTTCTGGTTGATGCCATCACCGATCAACGGCAGTTCGTCATCAAGGCGCTGGATGCACATTACCGACAAATGGACAGCGTCGCAGGTGCGACCATCTTGGGCAATGGCAAGGTGGCGCTTATTGTCGACGTGGACTTCATTGCCAGCAGCGCAGCGCGAAGCCTGAATGGTGGGGCGGCAGGCGCGATGGCGGTCGCGGCCTGATGACACCCGCCCGGTCAACCGAAATGGCATCCGAAAGCATGATCCCCGGCGTCAGCCCGGCGATTTACAGTGAAACCGATTTTCGCCGGATCGCCGATCTTCTTCATGGCAAAACCGGTATCGTTTTGTCCGAACGCAAGCGCATGCTGGCCTATTCGCGTCTTGCCCCGCTCGTGCGGCGCAGCGGGCTGACAAGTTTCAGCGCGTTTCTGGATAACCTTGCCAGCCAGCCCGACATCCTGACCGATGTCATCACGGCTCTGACCACGAACCACACCTATTTTCACCGCGAACCGCATCATTTCGGACATTTCGAGACAACCTTGCGCACCGATCTGGTCGCGCGTGCGCTTGCCGGTGATACGGTGCGGATCTGGTCGGCAGGATGTTCCAGCGGCGAGGAGATCTGGACGCTTCTGATGGTGCTGCTTGGCCCGGGTCGTGATGCAGGCATGCAGATCGCCCGCAGCAAGGTTCTGGCCCTGGCTAGCGACATCTCCGTCAGCGCGCTGACAAGCGCCAAGGCCGCCACCTACCCCGCCGCCGCGCTCGACGCGATGCCCGACACTTTGCGCCGAACCTGGTGCGTGCCGACCCTCACCGAAGGGGAACCGCGTCTCACCATCGATCCTGCCGTGCAGGCGATGGTGCGCTTCCGGATGCTCAACCTGATGGAGGAGTGGCCCATGCAGAGCGCGTTCGACGTTATTTTCTGCCGTAACGTGATGATCTATTTCGACGCCGCCACCAAAGAACGTCTCGTCGAACGCTTTGCCCACCAATTGAGGCCGGGCGGTTATCTTTACATCGGCCACTCCGAACGCGTCAGCGGGGCTGCGTCTGCCATGTTGGAGCCTGTCGGCCCGACGATCTACAAACGAACCGCGCGATGAGCATCCGCGTCCTGATCGTCGATGATTCCCCGTTGATGCGCGCCCTGTTGCAGCATCGTTTGGAACGTGAACCCGATGTTACGGTGGTCGGCACCGCTGCACACGCCGCAGAAGCCCGCCAGCTGATGAAAACGCTCGATCCTGATGTGGTCACGCTGGATATCGAGATGCCGGGAATGGACGGCTTGTCCTTCCTGGAAAAAATCATGCAACTGCGCCCAACCCCTGTCATTCTGGTATCGGGCGCCACCGAAGCCGGTGCAAGCGCGACCGCCCGTGGTTTGCAGCTGGGCGCCGTCGGCTGCATCGCCAAGTCGAAGCTCAGCATGGCGCCGGGTGCAACCGACGACGATGGTCTGGCGGATATCGTGCGAGAAGCGGCAAAAATGCGGATTGGCACCAACCAGTCCCCAATCCCCCGGCCCCACCCCGCTCCGCGCAAGTCGCCAGAGGTCATGAACGCCGTTGGTCAGGTGGCAAGCACACGGCCCGATGTCATCGTCATCGGCGCATCGACCGGTGGGGTCGAAGCGCTGCACACGCTTTTGGGCGATTTTCCGGAAGATTGCCCACCGACGCTTATCGTACAGCACATCAACGGGTGCTTTGCAGGAGCGATCGCGCAATCTTTTGATCGTGCCGTGCGTCCGCGTGTCATGCTGGCGCAAAGTGACATGCCGCTCGAACGAGGCACAGTCCTGCTCGCACCGGGTAACGAACGCCATTTGCAGGTAGCGGCAGGCGGTGCGCTGGGGCTGCGCTGCGTGCTGCGCGAAGGTGATCTGCAAAGCGGTCATCGCCCCAGTGTCGATCGCTTGTTCGCATCGCTCGCCGCAACGCTGGGCGCCAACCACGGCACCCGTGCTCTGGGCGTGTTGCTGACTGGAATGGGCCAGGATGGCGCGCAAGGGATGATGCAGCTCGCCAGTATCGGGGCGCATACGATTGCCCAGAATCAGGAAAGTTGCGTGGTCTTCGGCATGCCGCGTGCCGCGATCGAGCTGGGCGCAGCGCGCGAAGTCCTGCCGTTGGACCGCATCGGTTCCGCCATCTTCGCGTCCGCAAAGGCTCCCGCATCATGACAGCCGCTTTTCCGCATGATGCCGCAATGATGGCCCCGGCCGCCGTGGTCCGAGTGACGATCGTTCAGGGCGAAGCCAAGGCAAGCGCCAGTCCGCAGGTGGAAATGAGCACCATTTTGGGAAGCTGTGTTGCAACCTGTTTGTTCGATCCGGTTGCGCGGGTCGGCGGGATGAATCACTTCCTGCTGGCCGAGCCACCGTCCCACGTGCGCAATCAGGCCTTCGATAGCGATTATGGCCTGTTTCTGATGGAACTGCTGATCAACGAAATGCTCGGCCTTGGCGCGCACAAAAACCGGATGCGGGCGCGATTGTACGGCGGTGCGAACCTCAACCCCGATCTCAGCCCGATCGGCACCGCCAACGCGGCCTTTGCCCGGCTGTTTCTTCGTCGTGAAGCCATCCCCTGCGTCTTTGAAGATCTTGAGGGCACACAGGCGCGGCGAATTCAGTTTCGACCGGCCAGCGGGCAGGTCCGCGCCCGGCTGGTGCCAGCCGAAACCGCACCTACGCAAAAACCTCTGGGGCGACCGCAATCGGCGCTTGGGACGGTCGAGCTATTCTGACCCAAATGGAGCACATCATGGAAGCCAGCAATTCCGCCTTTATCCGTGTCCTCACGGTTGATGACAGCGCCAGCATGCGCGCACTTTTGCGCGGCGCTTTGACATCACGCGGGTTCAATGTCGAACAATGCGAAGACGGTCAGGAAGCGCTCGAATGGCTCGCCTCGAACGAGGTCGACGTCATCATTACCGATATCAACATGCCGCGCCTCGACGGATTTGGTCTGATCGAAAAGCTTCGCACCAGCGCGCTTCATGCCGAACGCCCTATTCTGGTGCTGACCACTGAAAGTTCAGACGAAAAGAAACAGCGCGCCCGCAACGCCGGGGCGACCGGCTGGATCGTCAAACCTTTCGACGCTGAAAAACTCACCGCGGCGCTGCGCCGCGTCATCCACTGACCCTGCCGCCCGAGGAACCTGCCAGATGCGACACGAACTCATCACTTTCGGTATCGCCAACCAGCGCTTCGGCATCGATATCATGACCGTTCGCGAGATCCGCGCCTGGTCGCCCGTCACCCGCCTGCCACGGGTGCCCGATTATGTCGCCGGCGTGGTCAATCTGCGGGGCGCGGTCCTGCCGGTCATCGACCTGGCGGCCCGGCTTGGCTGGACGCCGACCGAAGCCACGCCGCGCAACCCCATCATCGTGATCGAATATAGAGGCCAGATGCGCGGATTGATCGTGCATGACGTGGCAGACATCGTTTCGATTGAAGCTGGCACACTGCAACAGCCCGATGCGATGGGGCATGAAAGCATCACGCATTTTCTCGAAGGCATCGCGCCGCTGGGGGATGACATGGTGATGGTACTCGATCTGGCGCGGCTGATGTCTGATGAACCTATCGAACTGGCAGCGTGATCATGAACCAATCGCTTCACGAATTCGGCGCTCCCCATTCCGCAGCGCTGCTGGCTGGCATTGCGGCGCGGTTGGCCAGACTTGCGGACCAAGCCGAAGACTTCGGCATCGTGCTGTGCAATGATGCAGAGGTGTCGGGACGCTATCTGATGCAATTGCAGCAGATTGACCGACTTGCGCAATCACTGCGCGAAATGGGTATCGTGCTGTCAGCCAAAGACCCTGAAGCCGCCGTAGCCGCCATTCGCCTTGGCGAACTGCGCCTAGCGTTGGAGAAGGTCGATGCCGCCTGAGCGCGCCTGCAACGCAACCTGATCTCCGGCGCCCCGACAAGCCACGCTTGCAGCGACATCCGAATTGCAATCCCCCTTGCGGCCAATCGCCGCCGTCATGTCCAGGAGCACTACAATGTCTGCCGAGAAGTTAAAGGAGCGTCTCGACTACTATGGCCTTGCCGAGATCGACACTGCCACATTGAACGGGGTCAGCCGCGCGCTGGAACGGCAACTCGATACCGCGCTTGATGACTTTTACCGCGTCATTGCGCAGCGCCGCGAGCTTTCGGCGCATTTCGATAATCCGCAGCAAATGGCCCGCGCCAAGGCGATGCAGGCCGAACACTGGCAAGCGGTCTTTCGCGATGGCGTGGATGACCGGTTCTATCAACGCGCAACACGGATCGGCAACGTTCATGCCCGCATCGGGCTTGAACCCAAATGGTATGTGGGCGCCTATGGACTGGTGCTGGATGAACTGATCACCGCGATCATCGCGCCCGGTTGGCAGCGCTGGCTTCCCTGGCGAAAGGCAAAAGCGCGGCATGTGTCGACATTGGTCAAGATCGCGCTGCTTGATATCGATCTGGCGCTGACCGGCTATTTCCAGAATTCGGAAGAAAAGGTGCGCGCCATCGTCAGCGACAAGATGGGCACCGGGCTGCGGCAGGTATCCACGGGTGATTTGACTGTGCGACTGGATGGTTTCCCGGCGGAATACCGGCAAGTCGAGGTGGATTTCAATTCGGCCTTCACGATCCTGTGCCAGACATTGGGCAATCTGATGGCCGGGATGCAATCGATGACCAGCGGGGCCACCGAAATACGGTCGGCCGCCGATGATCTGTCTCGCAGAACCGAAGAACAGGCCGCAAATCTCGAAGAAACCGCCAGCGCCATCACGGCCATCAATTCAAGCGTGCAGGAAAGTGCTGCAACCAGTGCCAGCGCCCGCAAAACCATCACGGAAACGACCACGCGGGCGCAAGGCGGCGCCGAAATCGTGACAGAAGCGGTCGGCGCGATGCAGCAGATCGAAAGTTCGTCAAAGGAAATCACATCGATCATCGCGGTGATCGAATCGATATCTTTCCAGACCAATCTCCTCGCGCTCAATGCCGGGGTCGAAGCTGCCCGGGCGGGTGAGGCAGGCAAGGGGTTTGCCGTTGTCGCCAATGAAGTGCGGGCATTGGCCCAGCGATGCGCCGACGCCGCAGACGAGGTCAAGGCACTGATCTCGGCAAGTTCGGTTCAGGTCAGCCGCGGGGTCGATCTGGTCGGGCGCAGCGGCGAGGCTTTTGCCGCGATCACCCGCGATGTCAGCCAACTTTCAGGTGCGATCCAGCTTATCGCCGATTCCGCTGCAACGCAGGCGGAGAACCTGTCGCAGATCAACGCCGTGGTCGGCGAACTTGACCGATCGACCCAGCAGAACGCTGCCATGGCGGAAGAATGCACCGCCGCTGCCACGTCGCTGACCCGTGAAGCCAGCATCCTTAACGAAGCACTTGCCAATTTCTCGGTCGGTCAGCTTGGGCAAGCCAGCCGCTCGCCCATCGATCTGCGGTTCAGCCACGCGGCCTGACGCGGCACCTGACAGGTACGGCTGTCCCTATTGGCGCTGCATGATCGCAGGCGCCGACGGGATCGGCCCGCCGGTCAGGATCGATTGGCTTTCATTGGCAAGAATGCCCACCACCTGCGTCCAGACAGCAACGTTCTGACGCAGTTGGGCAATGTCGATCTTGTCGAGCGTGTCATCGGGCGTGTGGTGGAGATCGAAATAGCGCGTGCCGTCCTGCTGAAGATCGATCAGCGCCCCTTTCTGATCGCGCACAATGTTAAGATCCGCGCCGCCCGTTGCAGCATCGCTTCCCACCGAAACACCGAAGCGCGCCACCGCTGCGGCGATTTTCTTGTGCAACATTGGATTGGTTTCGCTGAAATTGCTGTCGAAACGCCAGATGCGGTCCGCGCCAAAATCGCTTTCGAGGCCCGCCGCGATGGGTTCGTCGATATGGGCCTTGCTGTAAGCGGCGCTGCCCCACAGCCCGGTTTCCTCGGCGCCCGCCATCAGCACACGGATGGTGCGCAGCGGCTGTCCGGTTTCCACCACATTAAGCGCGGCCGCGGCGATAATCCCGCAACCCGCGCCGTCGTCGAATGCGCCGGGCGCATTCCACCAGCTGTCGATATGACAGGCAATAAGCACCGGCGGGAGCATCGGATTGCGTCCGCGGATTTCGCCCACCACGTTGCCGCTTTGCGTCTGACCGATCTGGCGAGGATTCATCTCCAGTTTCAGCATGATCGGCCTGCCCGCAGCACGCGCAAACATCCGTTCGAGATTTTCGGCATCAGGCAGGCTTAGCGCGCCTGCGGGGATCGCTGCCACGCCTGCAGGAAAGCTGGTGCCACCGGTGTGCGGGTTGCGATGATGGTCCGTACCCACCGATTTGATCACCACGCCAACTGCGCCCTTGCTCGCCGCGAGTCCCGGGCCAACCCAGCGTGCGGGCCCAGCAAAGCCATAATGCGATCCATCCTGCGCAGGACGCATCTGGTGACTGATATAGGCGATCTTGCCCGCAAGGCTTCCTTCAGGCGCAGCACGCAGATCATCAACCGTGCGGAAAAACACCACCTCACCTTCGATCCCAGCCGGAGGCGTGGCGGCGGAATTGCCAAGGGGGAGAACCACAAGATCCTGCGCAAAAGGTGCCGTGACCCGCGCGCGCGCGACGTCGCCGGGCACCCAGGTATTCATCATGAAAGGCTCATCAACGACATTGGCAAAGCCCTTGTCTTTCAGCCATTGAACCGCCCATGCGCGCCCGCGGGCCTCGGCCTCGGTTCCGGCCTGCCGCGGACCGACTTCGGTTGTCAGTCCTTCGACGAACCGGAACGCATTGTCGTCCGCGGCAAGCGCCTGATCAGCGCGCTGTTCCAGTGTCGGCGGCGGCGGCGGTGCGGCAGCGGCGGGCATGGCAAGCGAAAGTGCGACAAGCGCGGTCAGGGTGCGGTTCATAGCCAGCGTTGCTATCCGGGCCCCGGTCACAAGTCTAGCCGCTTGCCCTCAGCCATCCCCTTCCCTATCTGCGCACCCAAACATCCGACCCTATTCTACGATCCTCGAAGGACACATCCGATGGCCGCGCAATACGCCTATGTCATGAAGGGCATGACCAAGAGCTTCCCCGGTGCCCAGAAGCCGGTGCTCAGCAATATCTCGCTGCAATTCTATCAGGGCGCAAAGATCGGCATCGTCGGCCCCAATGGCGCGGGCAAATCGACCCTGATCAAGATCATGGCCGGGATCGACAAGGATTACACGGGCGAGGCGTGGGCGGGTGAAAACATCACCGTCGGCTATCTTGAACAGGAGCCGGAGCTGGACAACAGCAAGACCGTGCTGGAAAACGTCAAGGATGGCGCGCGCGGGATTGCGGACATGGTGGACCGCTTCAACGAAATCAGCGCGCTGATGTGCGAACCCGATGCCGATTTCGAAACCTTGGGCGCAGAGATGGGCGAACTGCAGGACAAGATCGACGCGGTCGATGGCTGGACGCTCGACAACCAGCTGGAAGTCGCGATGGAAGCATTGCGCTGCCCGCCGGGCGACTGGCCGGTAGAAAGCCTGTCAGGGGGTGAAAAGCGCCGCGTGGCACTGACCCGGCTGCTGATCCAGAAGCCTTCGATCCTGCTGCTGGACGAACCCACCAACCACCTTGACGCAGAATTGGTGCAGTGGTTGGAAAACCACCTGAAGGAATACGCGGGTGCGGTGCTGATGATCACCCACGATCGTTATTTCCTTGATAACGTGGTCGAATGGATTCTCGAACTCGATCGCGGATCGTACTATCCCTATGAAGGCAACTATTCGACCTACCTCGAAAAGAAGGCCAAGCGGCTGGAGCAGGAAAGCCGCGAGGAATCCGGCAAGACCAAGGCGCTGCAACGCGAACTGGAATGGATTCGGCAGACGCCTGCTGCGCGCCAGACCAAATCCAAGGCACGCGTGCGCAAGTTCGAAGAATTGCAGAACAGTCAGGAAAACCGCCAGATTGGCAAGGCGCAGATTGTCATTCAGGTGCCAGAACGCCTTGGCGGCAAGGTGATCGAAGCCAAGAACCTGACCAAGGCTTACGGCGACAAGCTACTGTTTGAAAACCTGTCCTTCATGCTGCCGCCGGGCGGTATCGTCGGGATCATCGGCCCCAATGGCGCGGGCAAGTCCACGTTGTTCAGGATCATTACCGGGCAGGAACAGCCCGATAGCGGCTCGATTGAAATCGGCAGCACGGTTCACCTTGGTTACGTTGACCAGAGCCGCGATCATCTGAACCCCGCCAACAACGTGTGGCAGGAAATTTCCGATGGTCTTGATTACATGACCGTCAACAAGCAGGAAACGTCGACCCGCGCTTACGTTGGAGCGTTCAACTTCAAGGGTGCGGACCAGCAGAAGAATGTCGGCAAGCTATCGGGTGGTGAACGCAACCGCGTGCACATGGCCAAGATGCTGAAGCAAGGCGGCAACGTTCTGCTGCTTGACGAGCCGACTAATGATCTGGATGTCGAAACGCTTGCCGCACTTGAAGATGCGATCGAAAACTTCGCCGGGTGCGCTGTGGTCATCAGCCATGACCGCTTCTTCCTCGACCGTCTCGCCACCCACATCCTTGCTTTCGAAGGCAATAGCCATGTCGAATGGTTTGAAGGCAACTTCGAAGCATACGAAGAAGACAAGCGGCGCCGACTTGGTGATGCAGCGGATCGTCCGACCCGTCTCGCCTACAAAAAGCTGACACGTTGATAACAGGGTCACGCCGGGTCTTTACTGCGCCTTAATTATAACTACGCCATTGCCCCTAAAGACAACATAAGTTGGATTTGGGGGTAACAGGGGCATGGTCACAGGAATCGAAGTGCCATTCGAAATGGCAATGGTGCTGGCCGCTGCCTGCGCGGCTGCGGGCGCGTGGGCGGGGCAAAGCTATGCGCGTTGCAGGCTTGACCCAAGGCGCGGTCCTTTGCGCGGCCTGATGAACCCGGCGGCGTTGTCGCAAGCCGTCGACCTTGCCATTCGCCGTGATGCGCTGCGACAGGGGTCGCACGCGGTGCTTCAAGGCCGCTTTAATCAAAGGGCGGCGTGTCATTCGACCACGAATGATGACATCAGCGATGACGTGCGCCAGCATGTCGCCGCGGTAATGCGCGCCGGGCTGCGACAAGGCGACCGCGTGACTCTGGATTCGCGGGGCACGAACGGCGACCGCTTCACCGTCCGTGTCGATGGCGCTGACGAGCGTTCGGCGGTGCGTATCGCTGCACGTTTGCGCCGCAGACTGACCCGCCTTCGCATGCCGCAATCCGGTAGCGACACACGGTTCTCCGCCAGTTTTGGTGTGGCGGCGGGCCGCTTTGGCGGCAACGATGCCGCGCTTGACCGCAGGGCTCGCCAGGCGCTGAAAGCTGCATTGGCGAAGGGACAAGACTACACCGTACCCGCCAGCGAGATCGAAGAGGTGCTGCTGTTGCCCGCGCCGGCCCTTCCGTCGGAATCGGCGGCCTAGGAATTCGGCCTGGTCAGGGAGACACCCATTGGCCCGCCCATTTCCCTGTGTCCGATTTCGCAAACTGTGCGCGAACATGGCCGGTATGGGCCAGATATAGCCAGTCAAACGATGTCAGCGCGATCTTGAGTAAAGCAAAGTTTTCGCGCGCGGGCACCAGCTGATCGTCATCCGGTTCGATGCCTTCAAACGCAGCAGGCAGGCCAGAGGTAGGGATGTCTGACACCGCACCCGGCCCTTCTCCCAGATAGCATCGCCGCGCAAAATTGGTGCTGGCCGCCCATGCAGTATCCACTTCGGGGCCGCCGCGCAGGATAGCGCCGTTGCCACGTGCGCGGATCTGGATCTTGGCGCCTTTGTCATAGAACAGCACGGCAAGGCGGGAATCGGCATCGACGACTTGCGCCTTGGGCGCCCGCGCATCGGTATGGAAGCGCAACGCCCAGTTCTCGCCATCGAATGCGCGCAGCACCATCACGCGGGCATCGACATCGCCCGTCACCACAACCGGCGCATGCATCGGCGATTTGCGGTCGCGTGGTGCGCGAATGAACCTGTTGCGGCAATCGGCCAGTACATTATCAAGCGTTTCAAACATCGAAAAATCCTCAGCTTCCGCGACACCGCTCAGGCGATGCGACAAACTATTCATCTTTTTGTCGCTTTTTATGAATATCGGCAGGTCGGTTCATCCCTGCGACAGTCTGCATGGCCTATTCGGTGGCTTCTCAACAAGCCGCTTGTGGTGGGCTGGCGTATCTGGAGGCACTTACCATGATGAACCTCTTTGCAAAAAGCGGATCGCTGGCGGCGCTCGCTGTCTCGCTCGCTTTTGCCACCACGGCCCTTCCTGCCGCCGCGCAGGATAACGGTGCGCGCGCCCAGGCTCGCGCCGAACGGCAGATACAGCGTGCTGAAAACCGGGGCGGTGCAGCCCGCGCCCAGATGCAGCGTGCCACACGCAATGAAGCGCCGCGTCCTCCGCGCGCTGTTATCCAACGGGCCGAACGTGGTCAGGCTGCAAATCGTATCGATCGCCGCAGCGAAGCGCGGGCTAATCAGGTGGATCCGCGTGCGGAACGCCGCGCCGCCTATATCGACCGGCGTTCCGAACAGCTTGCCAATCGTGTCGAACGGCGCGGCGATGTGCGCGCCGATCGCTTAGACCAGCGTGGGCGCGATGCTGCGGCCGTGCGGGTTGATCGCCGCAGTGAAAACCGCGCCATTCAGATTGAACGCCGCGGTGATCGCCGGGCTGATCGGGTTGAGCAACGTGGTGATCGCCGGGCCAACCAGATTGAAAATCGCGGCGATCGCCGGGCTAATCGGGTCGATGATCGCGGAAATGGCCGCGGCGGCGTGTTCACCGGTCAGGTCGCCGAAATCAATCGCGATCTGCGACGGGCCCAGGGTGTCGAATCACGCCGCAATGACTGGCGTGCAGCCCGCAGGGACGATCGCCGCAACTGGCGGTCGGATGACTGGCGCCGCAGCTGGAACGGCCGTCCCGGTTGGGACAACCGTGATTTCCGACGGTGGAACAACGGATGGCGCAACGACCGCCGGTATAGCTGGCATGACTATCGGCGGAGCAACCACTTCGTATTCCGTCCCGGTCCCTACTACGCACCCTTCCGGGCGCATCGTTACAGCCGTTTGCAGTCAGGCTTCTTCCTCGACAGCGTGTTCTTCCAGCCGCGGTTCTTCCTGAACGATCCCTGGCAGTACCGCTTGCCGCCGGTGTATGGTCCTTATCAGTGGATTAGGTATTACGACGATGTCGTTTTGGTCGACATCTATACCGGCGAAGTGGTTGACGTGATCAACGACTTCTTCTGGTAGGTCTTCGCCAGATATGAGAAAGCCCCGTCGGACATAACCGGCGGGGCTTTTTTCATGTGCTTCGGACACTTGGACGATGGCAGGCGGGTTGCTACCTTCACGTTGATGCGGACACCGTCACCCGATCAGGATGCACTGGCCCGTCTGGGCGCGCATGTTCGCGCGCGGATGGCAGACAATCCTGCCATCGCCAGGTTGTGCGACCGGCCTCTTGAACTATTTGCGATGGCAGACTTCCTTTCGCACAGCGAATGCACGCGCCTGCGCGACATGATCGATGCAACGGCCCAGCCATCGGCCTTGCATGAAGTCGATTATGCGAGCGGGTTTCGCACGTCCTATTCGGCTGATATCGACCCCGGCGAACCGCTGGTGGCGGCCATTTCTGCGCGGATCGACGCCCTGCTTGGCGTGGACGCCGCCATTGGTGAGCCGGTTCAAGGCCAGCGTTACCATCCCGGTCAGCAATTCAAACCGCATAACGACTGGTTCTACGTGACCGAAGGTTACTGGCCGCAGGAAGAGGCACGCGGCGGGCAACGCAGTTGGACGGCGATGGCCTATCTCAACACCG
Organism: Erythrobacter sp. R86502; assembly: GCF_042466465.1. Taxonomy (NCBI): domain Bacteria; kingdom Pseudomonadati; phylum Pseudomonadota; class Alphaproteobacteria; order Sphingomonadales; family Erythrobacteraceae; genus Erythrobacter; species Erythrobacter sp. R86502. Next base: position 1,474,197 of record NZ_JAXHCJ010000001.1, read on the forward strand.
TGGAGGCAGGGGGCCGGACCGCGTTTACCGAACTTGGAATCGAAATTACGCCTGCACCCGGCGTCCTGCTGGTATGGAACAATGCCCTGCCCGATGGCCACCCCAACGAAGCGACGCTGCACGCCGGGTTGCCAGTAGAACGCGGCGTGAAATACATCATCACCAAATGGTATCGCACCCGCGAGTGGTGGTGACCGTTCAGGCTTTGGCAAGCGCCTCGGCAATCAGGGCGCGGGTCGGGGCGATACCGTAGAGCGCGATAAAGCTGCCCATGCGCGGGCCCTGTTCGCTGCCAAGCAGGGTTTCATACAGCGCCTTGAACCAGTTCCGCAGGTTATCGAAACCAAATTCGGGCTGCTTGCCGATTTCGTAGACGATGGTCTGCAAGTCTTCTGCACTGATGGCCGGATCGGCGTCGGCCAAGGCTGCATCAAGCGCTTGCAAGGCCCCAACTTCGCCCCCCGAAGGCGCACGCTTGGCGAGCGTCGGGGCGACAAAATCGCGGTTGTAGGCCAGCGCCTTGTCCACCAACGCATCCAGCGCCGGATGCGCGGCCGGATCGGCGTTGGTGACGTAATTGCCAAGGTACGACCACACCGCCTCACGCGTTGCGCCTACGCCCAGCACGCCTACGAGGTTCAGTAACAAGCTGAAGGGCACCGGCAAGGTATCGCCTGATCCCGGAGCATTGGCCCCGGCATGGCTTTCATTGGCGCGCAGCAGGTGCCACACCGGGTTGCCCAGCTGCTTGTCAAGTTCCTGCCCCGGCAGGGCGGCGCGGAACTGCCAGTAATCGTCAACCGCCTTGGGGATCACGCCGCCATGCAACTGCTTGGCGCTACGCGGATTGGCGAAGATGTAATAGCCAAGGCTTTCTTCGCTGCCGTATTGCAGCCAGTCTTCAATCGAAAGGCCATTGCCCTTCGACTTGGAAATCTTCTCACCCTCGCCGTCCAGAAACAGCTCGTAGATCAGCCCTTCGGGCTTGTGGCCACCCAGCACGCGGGCGATCTTGCCCGATTGGATGCCGCTGTCCGTCAAATCCTTGCCGTACATTTCATAGTCCACGCCCAGTGCGACCCAGCGCATCGCCCAATCGACCTTCCACTGGCACTTGGCCATGCCGCCCAGCGCCGATTGTTCAACGATAGCGCCATCTTCGTCGGTGAACCGGATCAGTCCCGCTTCTGCGTCCACCACCTCGATCGGCACCTGAAGCACCGCGCCGGTTGTGGGCGACACAGGCATGACCGGCGAATAGGTCTGGCGGCGCTCCTCCCCCAGCGTGGGCAGCATGATATCGAGGATCGCTTGAAAATTCGACAGTACGCCTTTCAGCGCCGTGTCGAACTTGCCGCCATTGTAGCATTCCGATGAACTGACAAATTCGTATTCAAAACCAAAGCGATCCAGAAAATCGCGCAACATTGCGTTGTTGTGCGCTGCGAAGCTTTCGAACTTTTCGAACGGATCGGGAATACGCGACAGGGGCTTGCCTAGATGCTGTGCCAGCATGTCGCGATTGGGCACATTGTCAGGAACCTTACGCAGCCCATCCATGTCATCAGAAAACGCCACCAGCCGCGTCGGTGCGCCGCCGGTCAGGGCTTCATAGGCGCGGCGGACAAGCGTGGTACGCAAGACTTCCTGAAAGGTGCCGATATGCGGCAACCCTGAAGGACCATATCCGGTTTCGAACAGCACCCCGCCCGGCTTGCCTTTGGGCATGCGCTTGGCAAGACGCTGCGCCTCCTGAAATGGCCAGGCCTTTGAGGATTGCGCTGCGGCGATGAGTGTTTCGGGCGTGATGGTCATAGCACCTGCGCTATTAGGGATGGCGGACAGGCATGCAAGCGTGCGTTTACAAGTGCGCCCCCCTCCCCCATCTATCACGGCGTGACGACCCCCCCGCCTCTGCCCGAACCGCTCCTGCTCCCCGCGCTCCACGCCAGCCACGGGGGGCATTGGTTGCGCGAAGGAACCGGCCGCACCAGCGCCGTGTCCAAAGGCGATGCCATCATGGCCGCCGCCGATACGCCTGTTCTGATCCTGAACGCACCTTTGGTGGCGACCCGGCTGGGCTATCCCGATCTTTCGGGTTTGGATCTGCTGGAAGCGTTCGCTTTCATCCATCCGGCGCGTTTCTGCGTGCCAACCCCGCGCGGACTGGCCGAAGCGCTGGGGCTCCCCGTGCCGGAAACCGATGCCGACGTACCGGAAATGCTTCAACGCGCAGGCGGCGCATTGATTGCGACCTGCAAGGACCCCGCATGGCCCGAACGTGAAGGCGCATGGAGCGCCGTGCAATCGCTTGAACGGCTGCGTTGGCCCTGGGCACAGGTGCTGCGCCCTCACATCGCCAAACCGGAAAAGGCCGAACGGTGGCTGTTTGCCAAATTGCCTGAATGGGAAGAAACAGGTGAACGGCCCGCGCCGCGTCAGGTGACGTTGCCACCCCCGGCGGTTGAAACACAGCTGGCGAGGTTGACGGGCGAAGGCTCCGAACAACGCGATGGCCAGCGCGCCTATGCCAAGGATGCCGCCCGCATCTTCGCACCGCGCATCCGCGAAGGCCGCCCGCATCTGGCGCTGGCGCAGGCGGGAACGGGCATCGGCAAGACGCTGGGCTATCTGGCCCCGGCATCGCTATGGGCGGAGCAATCGGGCGGAACGGTGTGGGTATCGACTTTCACCAAGAACCTGCAACGCCAGCTACGCGCCGAAAGCCGCCGGGCGTGGCCCGCGAAACGCGCCGACGGTTCGCCCCCGGTTGTTGTGCGCAAGGGGCGGGAAAACTATCTGTGCCTGCTCAACCTGGAAGATGCGCTGCAAGGCGGCTTTGCGGGCCGCGCAGCGATCCTTGCGCAGTTGGTGGCGCGCTGGGGCGCGTATACCCGCGATGGTGACATGGTGGGCGGGGATCTGCCCGGCTGGCTGGGCACACTTTTCCGGAAGCGCGGGATCGCGGCCCTGACCGATCAGCGCGGCGAATGTATCTATGCCGGCTGTCCGCACTATCGCAAATGCTTCATCGAACGCGCCGCCAGAGACAGCGCGCAGGCCGATCTGGTGATTGCCAATCATGCGCTTGTCATGATCAACGCGGCCCGCGCGCGCGATCCGAACCAGCGTCCCACGCGCCTGATCTTCGATGAAGGCCATCACGTTTTCGACGCTGCCGATTCGACCTTTGCCGCCACGCTAAGCGGGCAGGAAACCATCGAACTGCGACGCTGGATCATCGGTCCGGAACGCGAAGCGCGCGGGCGCAGGCGGGGTCTGGCGGCACGGCTGGCCGATATCGCCAGTTACGACGAACAAGGCGCCGAAGCGATCGCCGCAGCCTGCAAGGCGGGCCAACTGCTCCCCAGTGAAGGTTGGCTGCAGCGGCTCGGTGAAAACGCCCCGTTCGGCCCCGTTGAAGCCCTGCTCGCAGCGGTACGCATCGCAACCTATGCACGCGACGAAAGCGGCGGGATCGATGCAGGCTACGGTATCGAAACCGAGGCTGCGGGCTTGCCGGGCGAAGTGATCGAAGCCGCGGGCGCCGCCGCCGAAGCGCTTGCCAGTATTCGCGTCCCGCTGATCCGGCTTGGAGGACGGCTTGAAGCAATTCTGGCCGAACCGCCCGACTGGCTCGACGCGCAAGGCCGGGCGCGGATTGAAGGCGCGCGGTTTTCACTGACGTGGCGGATCGATCTGATTGCCGCCTGGGAAGCGCTGCTGGCACGGCTTGGCGGCCCGGCAGACCCCGATTTTGTTGATTGGTTTGCGGTTGATCGCTCCGACGCGCGTGAATTCGACGTGGCGATCCATCGCCGTTGGCTCGATCCGATGAAGCCGTTTGCCCGCGTGGTGCTGGAGCCAGCACACGGCGTCATGCTGACAAGTGCCACCTTGACCGATCGTACCACCACCGATGACAAATGGGCCAGCGCGATTGCCCGGTCGGGCGCGGCCCATGTCGCGGTCGATCCGCTGCTGTCCGCCGCAGAAAGCCCGTTCAATTACGCTGCCCGGGCCGAAGTGCTGATTGTGACCGACATCGCCAAAGGCGATCTGCCAGCGCTGGCGGGTGCCTATGCCCGGATCATCGAAGCCAGCGGCGGCGGGGTGCTGGGTCTGTTCACCGCGATCCGTCGGCTGCGCGCGGTGCATGGCAGAATTGCAGACCGGCTCGCGCGGGCGGGCCTGCCTGTCTATGCGCAGCATGTCGATCCGATCGACACAGGAACGCTGGTCGATATCTTCCGCGATGATCCGCGGGCCAGCCTGATCGGCACCGACGCGCTGCGGGACGGGGTGGATGTTCCCGGCCATTCGCTGCGCTGCGTGGTGCTCGAACAGGTGCCGTGGCCTCGCCCAGACATTCTGCACAAGGCGCGGCGGTTGGCGGGCGGCGGATCGGCCTATGATGATCGGATCATCCGGGCCAAGCTGGCGCAGGCTTTTGGCCGCCTGATCCGTTCAAAGGACGATGCCGGTCATTTCATCATGCTTTCGCCCGCCTTCCCCTCTCGCCTGCTCAGCGCGTTTCCTCCCGGCACCCCGGTGCTGCGCATGACACTTGATGAGGCTTTACATCGCGTCGCGGCTGGTGTTGGGGGCGCAGTGTCCTCCCCAGCGCAAGGTGCCCTGCTGCCATGAAGATCCTCGGCCTCCTGCGGCACGCCAAGTCCGATTGGGACGATACCAGCCAGCGCGATTTCGATAGGGGTCTGAATGCGCGGGGACGCAAGGGTGCCGAATTGATCGGCCAGCATATCCGTACCCACGGCATCAAGTGGGACAGGCTGATCGCGAGCCCAGCGGTACGGGTCAAACTGACGCTGGAAAACGCGCTGCCCGATGCAACACCGATCTATGATGAACGGCTTTATCTCGCCAGCTTCGATACGATTGTGGAAACGATCGAATCGCATGCGGGCCACGGGGATGACGAAGCAAAAACGATCCTGATTGCCGGGCATAATCCCGGGCTTCAGGACGTGCTGCTCGAACTGGTCGCGCCGGGTAAGGAAAACGCGCTTTTCAAGGAAGCCGTGGTCAAATTCCCCACCGCTGCCTATGCGGTGCTTGAATGCGACATTGAACGCTGGGCCGATCTCAAGCGTTATTGCGCAGAGCTGGTGCACCTTGCACGGCCCCGCGACCTTGATCCCGAACTGGGCCCGGAAGGCTGACGTCAGCGCCCCGGCTTAAAGAAGTCCGGGTTGGCTTGCCGCACCCTTAGCCCAAGGTTTATCGGTTCGATCGATAACAAGCCGTCCGTGCCATGCCGAACACAGCGCCAAAGCATCGCCAGCGGTGCCTTGTATCCACGCAGCCTGACCTTCGGGCGTAAGCAGAACCGGCATCCGGCTGTGAACCGCCGCCACCTCCGAACCTTCGCTTTCGGTCATGACCATCGCATAGCACGCGCCCCATTCTTCGCTTTCCCGCCATACCCCGGCGGCAGCAAACAATGGCGCATCGGGCAGCGAAAGCCACGTCCGCGTCATCCGGCCTTTTGCGCCTTCGGCCTCGGCCCATGCTGTCAGGGGGATAAGGCAGCGGCGTTCCTCGAAAGAATGGCGCCAGAAGAAGGTCGTCAGCTTGTCGGTGCGGGCGTTGTTGACCGGTTTGGGCTTAAGCGGCTGGCCTTTGGCGCCCTTGCGCACCAACGGAAAGCCCCATGTCATCGGCCGCACCGCGCCGTTCGCCACGACCAGTCCGGGGTAGCCGGGATAGACTTCCGCACCGAAATTCGCGCCCTCTGCTGCTTCGGCGGCGCCGAACCATCCCGCCACCTCGTTCGCGTTTCTGGTCATGCGATACAGGTTGCACATCAGGCGTTGCCAATCACGAAGCACGCCGCTGCCATAAGCGCACCCGCCCACCGGTTCGAACGGAACCGGGCGAGCGGATTGTCGGGATCGTTCGTATCCAGGGTCGCCACCTGCCACAGCAGATGGCCTGCAACCGGCACCAACGTCAACAGCGCTACAGGATCGGGACGGTACAACCAGAAACCCAGCGCCCAAAGCCCCACCGCAGCGGCGTAAAAGACCGCGATCCCTGCTCGCACCTTTGCCCCCATCGCCAGCGCGGACGACCGGATACCGACCATTGCGTCGTCTTCGCGGTCTTGCAGCGCATAGATCGTATCATAGCCGACGACCCAGGCGATGCATCCGGCATAGACCGCAGCCAGCCCATCCCAATTGTCCCAGCGCAGCTGCGTCCAACCGACCAGCAGCCCCCAATTGAACACCATCCCAAGCCACGCCTGCGGCCACCATGTGATGCGCTTCATGAACGGATATGCCGCAACCAGCACCAGGCTGCCCAACGCCACTGCCTGCGCCTGCCAGCGCAGTTGCAGCAGAACCACCAGCCCGATCAGACACAGCGCAAGCAGCCAGCTCCACGCCAGCGTGCGCGATACGCGCCCGCTTGCCACCGGACGCAGCGCGGTGCGCGCCACTTGGCGATCAAGATCGGCATCGACGATGTCGTTGTACACGCACCCGGCCCCGCGCATCGCAATCGCGCCGATCAACAGCCAGCCCAGCAGCGCAGGCTGCACGCCGTCCCATACGCCGCCATCACCCTGCGCACCCGCCAGCCAGACGCCAAACACGCACGGCCAGAACAATAGCCACCACCCGATCGGCCGGTCGAACCGCGCCAACAGCGCAAGGTCGCGCGGAAGCTGCGGCAATCGCGCGACGAGACCCCTGTGCTCGCTATCGGGGACGATCTGATCGGTCATGCTTGCTCCCTAGCGCCGCTCGGGGTTAGTGCAAAGCCATGCCCGCGACGCACCATCCCAAGGTTCCGGCCTGGCCGCCGAAAAGCGCGCCGCGGCTCTTTGTCACAGAGCCGCTTTCCCAAGGCGCGCAAGTGCGGATCGACGGCAATACCGCGCATTATCTTTCCCGCGTCATGCGCGTGTCGCCGGGTGACGCTGTAATCGTGTGCGATAATGTGACCGGCGAATGGGCCGCAAGGGTCAGTGATGTCGGTAAACGTGACGTCGTGCTTGAACTGGCTGAAAAGCTGCGTGACCGTGAAGCCGTTCCCGATCTGTGGCTATGTCCCGCATTGCTCAAGAAAGACCGCTTCGATCTCATACTCGAAAAGGCGACAGAATTGGGCGCGGCGCGGATTGTGCCCGTCATCACGCGGCGGTGCGTGGCGGACAAGCTTAACCTCGATCGCGCCCGCACGATTACGATTGAAGCAGCCGAACAATGCGCCCGCACCGCCCTGCCCGAACTGGCCGATCCGGCAAAGCTGGATGCGGTGCTGAGGGGTTGGCCCGCTGATCGCGCAATCTTTTTTGCTGACGAAAATGGCGGCGATCCTGCGACCGCGGCTTTTCGCGGTCATTCCGGCCCGGCTGCAATCCTGACAGGACCCGAAGGCGGTTTTGACGAAGCCGAACGTGCCGCCATCCGCAGCCATCCCGCCGCCCGCCCAATCAGCCTTGGGCCGCGAATTCTGCGCGGCGAAACCGCAGCAATCGCGGCGCTGGCCGTGTGGATGGCAAGCACGGGCGACTGGTAACTCGCCCCGCACAGGCGCAAACGTGTTTTCGCTTTCCAGCAGCATTTGGGTTTTCTAAGGCAACGGGCCAACAAGGGCACCCTGCGATGAGCACACGCGAAGCTACCTCAGCTGACGATCCGGTGATCGAAAGCCTCGACCAACTCATCGCACCCATGGTCGGCGGCGAAAAGCCGCCCGAACGCTGGCGGATCGGGACCGAGCACGAAAAGCTGGTCTACAAGCGGAGCGATCTCCGCGCCCCATCCTATGACGAACCCTGCGGTATTCGCGATCTGCTGGGCGGGATGGAAAGGTTTGGCTGGCAGCCGGTGGAAGAAGGCGGCAAGGTCATCGCGCTGAAAGGCGACGATGGCGCTGTCAGTCTGGAACCGGCAGGGCAGCTTGAATTGTCAGGCGCGCCCTTGGAAATTCTGCATCAGACCTGCGCCGAAACCGGCCGGCATCTGGAGCAGGTGAAGGCGGTCGGGCAGGAATGCGGGGTCGGCTATCTGGGTCTTGGCATGTGGCCTGACAAAACCCGCGCCGAATTGCCGATCATGCCGAAGGGCCGGTATGACATCATGCTGCGGCACATGCCGCGGGTGGGCACGATGGGCCTCGACATGATGCTGCGGACCTGCACCATCCAGGTGAACCTCGATTACCAGTCCGAAGCGGACATGGTGAAGAAATTCCGCGTGGGTCTGGCGCTGCAACCGCTGGCGACCGCCCTGTTTGCCAATTCGCCATTCACCGAAGGCAAGCCGAATGGCTTCCTGTCCTATCGTTCGCACATTTGGTCAGACACCGATCCGCACCGCACCGGAATGCTGCCATTCGTGTTCGAGGACGGCTTCGGCTATGAACGCTGGGCCCGTTACATGCTTGATGTGCCGATGTATTTCGTTTTCCGTGACGGGCGATACATTGACGCGGCCGGCCTCAGCTTCCGCGATTTTCTCGACGGTAAGCTATCGGTTCTGCCGGGCGAACGGCCCACGCAAAGCGATTGGTGGGATCACCTTTCCACCGCCTTTCCGGAAGTGCGGCTGAAAAGCTTCCTCGAAATGCGCGGTGCCGATGGCGGCCCGTGGAACCGCATCTGCGCCCTGCCCGCCTTTTGGGTCGGGCTGCTGTATGATCAGGGCGCGCTCGATGCGGCGTGGAATCTGGTCAAGGGCTGGTCGATGGAGGAGCGCGAACGCTTGCGCAATGAAGTGCCCCGCCTTGCGCTCGCCACCCGTTCGCCCGATGGCGGGACCTTGCAGGATCTGGGGCGCGAGGTGCTGAAGATCGCGCATTCCGGTCTTAAGGCGCGCGCGCGGCTTAATGCCAGCGGCGACAATGAAACCGGCTATCTCGAAACGCTCGACGAAATCGTGGCGAGCGGCAAGGTGCCCGCCCAGCGTCTGCTCGATGCCTATCATGGCGAATGGAACGGCGACATCACCCGCGTCTACGAACAATCCTTCTGAGATGGAGATGACATCATGTTGATCGTCCTGGCAAAAGCGCACGTGGGCAAAGACGCGCTCGAACCTGCACGGGCCGCAATCGCTGATATGGTTGCCGCCTCCAATGCCGAAGATGGCTGCATCGCCTATGCTTTCACGCAGGACGTTCTGGATCCCGGTGTGTTGCATATTGTCGAAAAATGGCAGGATGACGCGGCGCTAGCCGCGCATTTTGCCACGCCGCACATGGCGTCTTTCAGTGCGGCGATCGCAGATCTGGATTTCACGATCAGCGAAGCAATGAAGTTCCACACAGACGCCGGGGCGCCGTTGATGTGATGCTATTCCGCGGGGACAGCCTGCGGGTTGCCGCCTTGCGCTGCGCGGGTTCCTGAAACGAGCCGCGCCAGCCGGGCCAGTGGCGCCGTAATCAGACCATGGCGGTCCATCCACGCGTGGTAGGCGCCATATTTGGGGTCTTCGGCCAGAAGATGCGCTTCTTCGGTACGGGCACGCCAATAATAGATGCCGTTGACGATCAGCAGGCAAACGCTGTTGCGGATGGCATCGGCGGTTGATCCGCTGGTGACGAGAAACGGCAGCACCGAAGCCCACCAGAACAGGTTCTTCGACAGATAGGCCGGGTGGCGCGTGAACCGGTACGGCCCATTGGTCAGCACGCCGCGGTAGGTGAGATTGGAAAATCGGATGCCGAATGCCACCGTTGCCCAGGCGTAAACGCCTGTCAGCATCACCAGCACCGCGCCCCACAGCCACAGCAGTTCATTACGACCCGACAACCAATGCGCCCAGCCGGGTGTGCCGATTTCATAGCTCAGCACCTGATTGCCTGGCCCGATGATCCCCCACACAAACGGCGGGTAACACAGCAAGGCTGCCAGCCAGCCTGCAAGCAGCGGATTGCCCGAACGGATATGCGAATCCAGCGGGCGCAGGGTCAAAAGGTATCCCACGGTGCCGATCTGCACGTCGATCACGAACAACAGCGTCACCAGAAACATGATGAAAGCGACCGGATTGCCAAGCAGTTGCGCAGGATCGGCTTCGACGATCTGCGCGAACCCGGGCGGCAGGATCGAAATCATGAACGCGCCAAAGAAGCCCTTGATCGCCCAGCTGCGCCAATGCTTCGCCAGCTCTGCCCGGTCCCATTGATCGCGTCCCACGATCCCTGCGCCAAGGACGAAGGCGCCGAACTGAAGGCTGCTGTCGCGCGGCTCGACCAGAAATCGATCAAGCCAGATGACATAGGGAACCGATAGCACCACCAGCGGGATGATCGCGGCGCTCAGCACTTCCATTGCGAACAGGTAATTGCCCGTCCAATACCAGCGCGCCAGCGCATAGAATGTCGCCAGAATGGCCCATGTCGCCCACAATCCGCACAGTTTCACGACCGAAATCGGTAGAACTTCCGCAAGGGGACGCGACAGGTGCCAGTCTATTCCGGTTGACGGGCGCCGGTGCACCTTGTCGATCAACACCGACCAAAGCGTCATTGGAACCGCGATGAAAGCCATGGCAGCAAGGGCCGCGTAAGGCCCGGACAGCACGCCGCGTTCGCCCGAAAGTCCGCCACCCAGCCCCAGGACACCGGCAATTTCGGGATAGGACCGGCACACAGCGATCCAGATCAGCAGTCCCGCCAGCCCGACCAGTCCCACACCTGCCGAAACGTCGCTTGCGGGGCGGCGCAGCGGCGGCGGCGGGGATGGGATCGCAAAGGGGGAAGACGGCGCATTCATACCAGCGCCGCCTTACCGGATAAGGGTTAACAGGCCTTACTTCCAGGCGTGGACCGTTCCTGCATCGTCCATGACATACAACATGCCGTCTGCAACCACAGGCGGCAGGCTGACGGGTTCGCCGATATTGGCGAACAGCGCCGCCGAACCTTCGCCGGCGCTGACTTTCCACATCTCACCGCGCGAACTGGCGACCCACAGGTGGCCGCCCGCCAGAACCGGGCCGGTCCAGAAGATCGGGCCCTTCTTGTCTTCTTCATCGCGGTAACGCTGCAACTGGGTGATCCACCGCACCCGGCCGGACGACCGGGCAATCGCCAGCAGTCGCGCATCATCGGTAAGGGTGAAGATCCATTCGCCCGCGATTGCCGGGGTCGAGATACCCGCGAGGTTCAGTTCCCAGATCCGCTGGCCCGTCACCAGTTCATAGGCAGCCATGCGGCCGCCCTGCCCGAGCGCATAGACGCGGCCCGAATTGATGATCGGATCGGCGTCGATATCGGTAATCGTGCCCACCGTGGTCGAAATGTTCGTCCGGGCCAGCGCGTCGGTCCACAAGGTGCGGCCATTTTCATACCGATAGGCCGACAACTCGCCGCTGGAATAGCCTGCAACGATGCTGCCTTGCCCTGCGGCAGGCGCAGCGACGCCGAACACGCCCGATTGGGTGTTCGATCCCGATTCGTCCCACATCAGCGAACCATCATTGATGTTCAGCGACAGGATCTGGTTGTCCTGCGTCATCACGAAAAGCTGCCCGAAGGCAATCGTGGGCGAACCGCGCAGGGGCCCGGCAGGCTTGACGTTCCATAGAACTTCACCGGTATCGGCATTCAACGCTTTGACATCGCCGACGCCGTTGGTGGCATAGACCTTGCCGCCTTCGAAGCTGACCCCGCCGCCAAATGCGGACGGCGCCTGATCCTTGGTCATGTCACCTTCGCCGCTGGACCAAAGCCGGGCGCCTGTGGCCTTGTCAAAGGCCGTGATGACGCCGTCGGTCCCGGCGGCAAACAACTTGTTTCCGCCAATCACAGGTGCAGCGGCCAGACGCATCCGGTTGGTTGATCCGGCAACCTGCGCCGACCAGACTTTGCCGGGGTTTTCCGCCAGGGCAAGGTGGCCGTAAGATTTGCTGGCCGAACCGCCAGCCTGCGCCCATTCTGGATTGCTGCGCATGGGCGGCAGAACCACCGAAATGCCAGCAAGCGCAGGGTCAACTTCCGCCCCGCTTTCAATCCGCGACAGGATCGGTGTTCGATTGCCCACCGTCGGCGTGGCCTTGTCTTCGCCGCCGCCAAACAGCCCGCCCTTGCAACCGGCAAGGCTCGCCGCGGCGAGGCCGGCCAACAGGGCAGCACGTGCAATTTTCATATCCGTCATTCCCGTTCGTCCTAGACTTCGATTCTTATTCGGCAGCACCAGCAGACGGACCATCGCTGGCGGGCGAATCATTGCTGACGCCCTGATCTTTCAGCAGCTGGTCCACATCCACAATTGCATCCACACCCAGCAGGCCCGCCATCTGGCGTGCGCGGCTGCGTAGCGATTCGGGCAGATCATCGGCCTTGGCGATATCGGCAAACAGCTTGCCCGCCTTGGCCCGGTCGCCTGCTTCGAGATGGGCCATCGCCACCAGTTCACCCGCAGAGCCGAACAGTGCATTGTCCGGCGTCGCAAGCGGGCCAAGCTGCGCGATGACATCGGCCGGCTTCATGGTGTCAAAGCCAAGGCTGACGTCGCGCACGCGGGCCAGATCCCGCAGCGCGGGCGGTGTTTCAGTGTCTGCGACAAGCGCCTTATAAAGGTCGGCTGCCTTGGCGGTGTTGCCTTCTTCAAGCGCGGCCTGCGCCTGAATGAACCGTGCCGCAGCACGGGCACCGGGGGATGCGTCACCCGTCAGCAGCGGCGCTACCTTTTCGGCGGCTGTCTTGAAATCGCGCTGATCGGCGTAATCCAGCGCCGACACCAGCGTTTCCGACTGCGTCTCAAGCGCGGATTCGGCGTAGTGATCCCACACCAGATAGGCTGCCAAAGCAGCCAGACCGAGAAGGATCGCGCCTAGCACCTTGGCCCCGTGATCGCGCATGAAGCTGTACAGCGCATCTTCGCGCACAGCCTCGTCAATTTCGCGGATGAGAACGTCATCCTCGTGCGAGGGGGTGGCGGGGGCCGGAGTGGTGATAGGCGTGCGCGCCATGGGGGGCCTCGTGATCCTGAAAATGTTCATGCGCCGCAGATTGCGGCTGGAAGCGCGCTCTTTAGGCAGGTGCAGCCTGCCGCGCAATGGTGGGGCCGTCCATCCGCGGCAACAGCGTGGACGGGATGGCGGCCGGGGATTGAACGGGAGATGAAGCACATGCGGTCAGAAACTGCGCCCCATCGCGCCGGAATACAGCGCGGTGTAATGCGCCAGCATGGCGGCAAGGTCGAATTGGGATTGCGCCCGTTGGCGGTTCGACGCGCCAATCCGTGTGCGCAGGTCTGCATCCGCAGCAAGCTGCGATATCGTGCGGCCAAGCGCTGCAATATCCAAAGGCGGCGTTACAAGGCTGCGATTGGGTTCGGACAGGATGGCGGCAATATCGCCGACATCCGGCGCGGCGATTGGCAGGCCCGCCGCCATCGCTTCCACCACCGAAAGCGGGAACTGTTCCGACGCCGATGACAGCGCAAAAATATCGAACAGCCCGACAACCCGCGCCGGATCGACAGCGCCGGGAAGATGAACGCGGCTGGCAAGGCCATGCACCTGTGCTGCTGCAAGAATGGCACCGCGTTCGGGCCCCTCTCCGCAAATCACCAGATGCCATTCTGGCGGCAGGGCAGCGCAAGCTGCGACCAGATCGGGCAAGCGTTTGACGGCACGCAATCCTGCCAGCGTGCCCACCCACCGTTGCCCTGCGGGCTTGGCAAAGGGCAATGCGTCAGGCTGCGGAGGGGCGGCAAACACGGCGGTATCAATGCCATTGGCAATCCGCGCCACCCGATCATGCGGTTGCTTCCACACTTGAAGCGCGATCTGTTCAAGACCGGTGGATGGCACGATGACTTGCGCCGCGGTGCCCAGTGCCACGCGGCGGTAGGCATTGCGTACGGGGTTCAGGCGCACGGCCTCATCCTCGTTAAAGCCATCCTCATGATGCACCAACGGCGGCAGCGCATAACGGCGCGCAAACACCCGGTGCGCCATTACGGCATCCATCGCGCCCCAGTTGTAAGTGCAGACAAGATCGAACCCTCGCATCGCCTTGGCCAAGCGCGCGAGCCGAGCGGGCGTTGGCTTGCCTTTCAGCGCGGCAAAATCCGATGGGTATGTGGCAGGAATGTCGGCATCGATCAGCGCGGCGGCGGCCATCGCCTGTGGTTCGGCCGAAACGATGGTATGGTGCAAACGCGCGCCCCACGCATTCATCAGCCGCGCACAGCGCACCTCCTTGCCGCCCGCCGAAAAGGTCGAATGGCAATGGAGGATACGGGGCACGTGTCCAGATACGCTGCGGGACATTGGCCCCGAAGAATGGCTCACTCGGTCCCGTCCAGCAGGGCGTGGATTGCGGCGCGCACTTCGGGTTCGTCAAGAGTGGGGGCGTGGCCCACCCGCGGCACTGTTACCAGGGTCATAGCCGGATTGCGGGCGGCCATTTGCCGGACCGTTTCCGGGCTCAGCAGATCGGACAAGGCCCCGCGAACCACCAGCATGGGCACGCCGCGCAGGGCTTCGAAGGCAAGCCAGAGGTTCCCCGGCGCGGCATTGCCCGGTTTGGCAAAGGGTTCAGCGATGGCCATGTCGTAATCAAAGCTGATCCGGCCATTCTGCGTCACGGTCATGGTGCGCTTTGCCAGGTCGAGCCATTGGTCCAGATCGTAATCGGGAAAGGCCACGCCGTGCGCTTCGGCGAGGCCGCGTGCGGCATGCACCCACGTGGGGTAGCTGCGCCCCTGCCCGACATAACCCGAAATGCGCGACACGCCCGCCGCGTCGACTTCGGGACCGATATCGTTCATCACCAGCGCAACCATGCGGCCGGGCTGCGCTGCGGCCATGATCATCGCCATCAGCCCGCCCATCGATGTGCCGATCACCGCAAAGCGCGTGATCCCCTGTTCGGCGAGCAGTTTTTCCACGTCGCTAACATAGGTGGCAGGCGAATAGGTGTCCGAATCGGGCGCATAATCGCTTTCCCCGCGGCCGCGCATTTCGGGGACGATGACCCGACGCGTGGCGCACAGCGCCTCGGCCAGATCAGCAAAATCACGGGCATTGCGCGTCAGACCATGCAGGCACAGCACAGGCACGCCGGCCGCATCTTCAGGGCCGGGATAATTGCGATAATGCAGATTCAATCCATCGCTGCTGGTCCAGTAGCGATCTTCGTAAGTGGCGGCCATGACCGGCATTATTCCCTTTGATCCAGATGGCGTCCCGCTTGCGCAGGCCCGCGCTTGCGCCCACTATCGCGGGATGAGCAAGCCTGTGCAACACCCGCCTGCAAATCCCGGCACGGCAAGCCCCCCCTATCGTCCCGATCCGGCCATCGCCGTCCTTGCTGATTGGTTGGGCGATTCCGTGGCGGCGGCCGATTTTCCTGAAACGCAACTTCGCTGGCGCAACGATCGCGCCGCAGCAAGCGTGGGCTTGGGCGGCCTGACGGACCCGGAATGGATCGCACATTTCGGGCGGTTCCAGCCGCTGCCCGGCAACCTGCCAAGGCCGCTCGCGCTGCGGTATCACGGGCACCAGTTCCGGGTGTACAACCCGGACATTGGCGACGGGCGCGGGTTTCTGTTTGCGCAGCTGCGCGATGGCAGCGACCGGTTGATGGATCTGGGCACCAAGGGATCGGGCACCACGCCGCACAGCCGGTCGGGCGATGGACGGCTGACATTGAAAGGCGCCGTGCGCGAAATCCTGGCGACCGAAATGCTCGAAGCGCTGGGCGTTCATACCTCCAAGACCTTCAGCGTCATCGAAACGGGCGAAGCCTTGTGGCGCGGCGATGAACCATCGCCCACGCGTTCGGCAGTTATGGTGCGTCTCAGCCATTCGCATATCCGCATCGGCACATTCCAACGCCTGCTTGCGCTGGAGCAGGCAGACGAAATGGCGGCGCTGATCGACTATTGCCTCACCCAGTTCCCCGGCCCGCCCGCTCCAGCCGATGCGCCCGGCCGCGACGAACCGGCGATCCGGCTGATGCACAATGTCGTTGAACGCATGGCTGATCTGGCCGCCAGCTACATGGTTGCAGGTTTCGTCCACGGCGTGCTCAATACCGACAACATGAACGTGACCGGCGAAAGCTTTGATTACGGCCCGTGGCGCTGGCTGCCTGCATGGGAACCGGGCTTTACCGCCGCCTATTTCGACCACGCCGGTCTTTATGCCTTCGGCCGCCAGCCCGAAGCGCTGCACTGGAATTGCGGGCAGCTTGCCGTGGCGCTGCGACTGCATGCCGACACCGCGCCGCTGGTGGCAGCGCTTGAACGGTTCGGGCCGCTATACATGGCAGCGGTAGCGCGGCGGTGGTGCTGGCGGTTGGGGGTTGTGCCGCA
Organism: Erythrobacter sp. R86502; assembly: GCF_042466465.1. Taxonomy (NCBI): domain Bacteria; kingdom Pseudomonadati; phylum Pseudomonadota; class Alphaproteobacteria; order Sphingomonadales; family Erythrobacteraceae; genus Erythrobacter; species Erythrobacter sp. R86502. The sequence continues at coordinate 1,490,506 of NZ_JAXHCJ010000001.1, forward strand.
GGGTGTGGAGGCTGACACGCAGCTTGTCGCGGCCTGCGAAGCGGCGATGCGTGAAAACCGCGCCCAGCCCGATGCATTCTTCTTTGCGCATCGCGGCGCGCGCGGCGGTGCCACGGGCGCCTTGGGCGAAGCGCTGGCGGCCTATCAACCTGTCGCCGATACGCACCCGTACTGGGAAGACCCTGCCCCTCAGTCCCTGCTGATCGAGGAAGTCGAAGCCATCTGGGATGCGATCGCGCAGGCCGATGACTGGACGCTCCTGCAATCTAAGGTCGCCGCCCTGCGCCGTATGGGCGCTGCACACGGCGCCGCCCCTAAGCCTGCGGGACACGCGTAGTGCCTATCTTTTCGGCCTTGGCCGGGATAGGGCGCGAAAGGGTGTCGAGGTTAAAACAAACAGGTAGATAGCGTCACAATGGACCGCAATACGCCCGACAATATCCTGATTTCCACCGAACCTGCGAACGGGGAGGAACTGTGGCGTGGACCGATCAGCGATGTCGATGCCGCGGTATCGCGGGCCCGCCGCGCATGGGCTGCCTGGGCTTCGCGCTCGCTGACCGACAGGATCGGGATCCTGCGTGTCTTTTCCAATATCGTGAAGCGCGAGAGCGAGGAGCTGGCCGAACTTATCGCACGCGAGGCGGGCAAGCCCCTGTGGGAAGCGCGCAATGAAGTCGACGCCGTCGTGGGCAAGGTCGATATCGCGGTGCAGGCCTATGCCGAACGCACCGGCAAGAAGAAGTTCGATTCCGGCATCAACGGCAGCGCCGCCGTGCGCCACAAGCCCCATGGGGTGATGGCGGTTCTGGGACCGTACAATTTTCCCGCGCACCTTCCCAACGGCCATATCGTCCCGGCGCTGATTGCGGGCAACGCGGTGTTGTTCAAACCTTCGGAAAAGACCCCTGCGGTTGGGGAGGCGCTGGTATCCGCGTTCTGCCGGGCCGGGGTTCCTGAAGATGTGATCCAGCTTGTCATCGGCGGCCCGGACGAAGGCAAGGCGCTGGTCGCGCATCCCGGTGTTGACGGCGTGCTGTTCACAGGCTCGGCGCAGGCTGGCATCGCCATCAACCGGCGGCTTGCCAACAATCCGGGCAAGATCGTCGCGCTGGAAATGGGGGGCAACAATCCCATTGTCGTGATCGACACCCCCAAGCTGACGGACGCTGCGGCCTTGATTATCCAGAGCGCGTTCACCACCGCGGGCCAGCGGTGCACCGCGGCGCGCCGTCTGATCGTTAAGGAAAGCATTTACGATGCGCTGATGGCCGAACTGGTGCCGATGACACGCCGGCTGATGGTGGGGGACCCCCGCGGCGAACCGCAACCGTTCATGGGCCCCGTCATCGACAACGACACCGCCGATCGTCTGTCGGAAAGTTTCCTTGCGCTGATAACCGCAGGCGGGCGGGCGCTGCTCCACATGCGCCGCACCGTTCACGACCTGCCCTTTCTCAGCCCCGGAATCATCGATGTGACCGAGATTCCGGAACGGCCCGACATCGAATTGTTCGGCCCGCTGCTGCAGGTGGTGCGCGTGTCCGATCTCGACAGCGCGATCGCCGAAGCCAACAACAGCCGTTACGGGTTGTCGGCATCGCTGATCGGCGGAAGCCCGGATGATTACGGCCGCTTCTGGGCCAATATCCGTGCCGGGATAATCAACTGGAATTCCCCCACCAACGGCGCATCTTCCAAGGCGCCATTTGGCGGAATCGGTCTGTCAGGCAACCATCGTCCGGCGGCCTACTATGCCGCAGATTACTGCGCCTACCCTGTTGCCAGCACCGAACTGGATCAGCCGCGCGCGTCAATCATGGTCGGTCTGCGACCCTGATGCGCGCGGTTGAAGGCGCCCGATAGACAAGGGTGATACCGGTCAGCCCATTGGCAGCCATTCGGACATGCGCAACCATCGTTTCGCCATCGCCGCCGAACGCAGCGATGCTTTGTCCCGGCGTGGCAAATCGCTTGGCCCGCAACCCGGCACGCACTGCGCGGGTGTAGTGGAAGAGCAGCACATCGTCCGGCAGTGCTGCGGTCTGATAGCGAAGTATCCGCACCCGGCACCCGGGCGCATCCACACCGCCAGCCTGGCTTACCATACCGCGCGGCGGCACCGCCGCGACCCGGGGAAGGCTGGCAGCGTATGCAAAGTTTTCTTCGATCAGATCGACGCAACCGGGCGGCGCGCCAACCGCCGCCAGCAACTCTGTCGCACCCGTCATCGGGCCCAGGATCTTGCCACCGGAACCGGCTTCGGCGGCGGGAAGATCTGGGATCGGCCCATCGTTGAGCAATTCCAACCGCAACGCTTCGCGCGCGCGGTCTGTGGTTTCGCGATTGACCGCGAAAACCGGCAAAGCCGCCGAATCGACGAAGCCAAGCGCCGCGTTGGCAGGATTGACGCTGGCGAGATCGGGATCGCTCATCAAAGGATCATGCAGCGCGCGGGCAATCACCGGATCTTGCGTCATGATCTGCGATTGCTCCGGTCCCGCTTCATCGGAACAAGAACAGCCTGCGATGAACAAGCAGATCAAAGGGACAAGCACGCGGCGCATGGTGCTGCCGTGACACAAGATGGTTTACGCCGCGCTTACAAACATACAAAAACGCCTCCGGGATCGTAAAACCCCGGAGGCGCCTTTCGCATATGCATAGGAGCATACACGCCGGCGACCATTTGGTGGGAATGGCCGCAAGTCCGACAAGCCCCCCCCGACGCATTGGCGCGGCAAGGCGGGGCCCCGAATTATCGTTCATGTATAAGCATGTTAAAATGAACAGAAGCGCGACAGCCATGACAGCCACCATTCATTGCAGCAGGCTGATGAAGGTTGCTTGCGCAGCGGTGCAGTGCCCCCTAACGCCGCCGGGCGATGCCGAACCCAGACCCCCAGCCAGCACCCGCCGTTTCCGGACTTGCCCCTGCGCTTGGCGCCTATCTGATCTGGGGTTTCCTGCCGCTTTATCTGCTGTTGGTGCAAACCGTCCCGCCATTTGAATTCGTCGGCTGGCGCATCATCTGGACGTTGCCGCTGTGCCTTGCCATCGTGGCATTCCGCCGCCAGTTTCCCGAACTTCTGGCAGCCTTGAAATCGCCCCGCACCCTGCTGGCCTTGCTGGCAAGCGCGGTGCTGATCGGGATCAACTGGTTCGTTTACATCTGGGCGATTATGGCAGGCGAGGTTTTTGCCACGTCGATCGGATATTATCTCAACCCGCTGTTGAATGTGTTACTGGGAACACTGGTTCTGGGCGAAAAACTGTCGCGCCGCCAATGGCTTGCTGTGGGTATCGCTGCGGTTGCGGTGGCGTTGCTGGCGGCGGGCGCACTGACAAGCCTGTGGATCAGCCTGACGCTGGGCTTCAGTTTTGGGCTGTATGGACTGGTGCGCAAACAGGTTGCCGTGGGCTCGTTGCCCGGCCTCACCATCGAAAGCGCAATTCTGCTGCTTCCTGCGATGGGAATTGCTGCATGGTATGCTGCCAGTCCGCAGGGGTCAGCTTTTGGGCAGGATGCCTGGATGAACATTCTGATCATCGTTTCGGGGGTGGTTACGGCTGTGCCGTTGCTGTTGTTCGCGATTGCAGCCCGCCGGATGGACTATTCGACGCTGGGCTTCCTGCAATACATCGCGCCCACCATCGTGTTTTTTCTGGGGCTGTTCGTGTTTAAGCAGCCGCTCGCACCGGTCAAATTGGTCAGCTTCGTGCTGATCTGGATCGCAGTGGCGATCTTTGCATCCGACCTTTGGGCCAAGCGGCGCGGCGCCGCCTTAGCCTAGGAACTTCCAGCCCAGTGTGGCTCCGCCATGCCATGGCACGATTTCTTCGCCCGCGACATGCAGGCATGATGGTACCAGCAGTTCACCACGCTCCAGCGTTACGCTGTCTTCGTTGACCGGCAGTTTGTAAAAGGCCGGGCCGTGCAGCGATGCAAAGCCTTCAAACCGGTCAAGCGCGCCCTCTTCATCGAACACCGTGACATAGCTTTCCAGCGCGAAGGGCGCGCCGAAAATGCCCGCGCATCCACATGCGGCTTCCTTGGCGCGACGCAGATGGGGTGCGCTGTCTGTGCCCAGAAAGAATTTCGGGCTGCCACTGGTGGCGGCGCTGCGCAGCGCAAGGCGGTGTTCTTCGCGCTTGGCCACCGGCAGGCAATAATTGTGCGGCTGGATGCCGCCCACCAGCATCGCGTTGCGATTGATATGGAGATGCTGGGGCGTGATCGTGGCGGCCACCTGCGGGCCCGCCTGCATCACGAAATCGACCGCATCGCGTGTGGTGATATGTTCAAACACCACACGCAGCTTTGGAAAATGCGCAACAATTGCCTGCAGGTGCCGGTCGATGAAGGCTTTTTCCCGGTCGAACACGTCGATGTCGTGATCGGTCACTTCGCCATGAATGCACAACACGATGTCCTCAGCCTCCATCCGGGCGAGCACCGGGTAGAGATTTTCGATACTCGTCACCCCGGCGGCCGAATTGGTCGTGGCATTGGCCGGATAGATCTTGGCGGCCGTGAACACGCCTTCCGCCGCGCCGCGCGCCAGATCGTCGGCATCGGTGCTGTCGGTGAGGTAGCAGGTCATCAGCGGCGTAAACTGCACTCCTTCGGGCACCGCGGCCATGATCCTGTCGCGATAGGCCGCGGCCAGCGCCGCGGTCGTCACCGGCGGGGTCAGATTGGGCATCACGATCGCCCGCGCAAACTGGCGCGCCGTATAGGGAACGACATCGCGCATTACGGCGCCGTCGCGGAAATGCAGGTGCCAGTCATCGGGGCGGCGGATCGTGATGCGGTCGGTCATGCCTTTCCCTTAGCGGCGCACGGGCCTATCTGTCACGCATGACAGCAACGCATCTTGCCCACCGCGCCCTTGTCCGCCTGACCCCGCTGGATGACGGCGAAGATGTTGCCGCGTTCCTGCAAGGTCTGGTGACAAACGACGTCAAGGGGCCGCTGCCATGCTATGCTGCGCTGCTTTCCGCGCAGGGCAAACACCTGTTCGATTTTCTGGTGTGGCCCGATGCGGCGGGGCTGCTGCTGGATTGCGAGGCGGCGGTGGCGGATGAGCTGATCAAGCGCCTGTCGATGTACCGTCTGCGCCGCCAGATCGATATCCGCCGCGATGATTCGCTGGGCGTCCACTGGAGTCCGGTTCCCCGACCCGGCGCTGTGCCCGATCCCCGACTGCCCGAACTGGGATACCGCTGGCTGGCCGCAGCAGACGGCGAAAGCGCAGATGGCGCATGGAATGCGCACCGCCTGTCGCTTGGGGTGCCCGAAGGACGCACCGACATGGGCGACATCCTGTGGCTTGAAACCAACGCCGCCGAACTGAACGGCGTCAGCTTCACCAAAGGATGCTATGTCGGGCAGGAAAACACCGCCCGCATGAACTGGCGGCAGAAGGTGAACCGGCGTCTGGTGGCCGTGCCGCTCGCCCTGTCGCAAGACGCGCGGCAGGTGGCGGCGTACCCCGACATGGGATGGGCGATCGACCACCTTAGGGTCGAAAATCTCGATCCGGACACGCTCCCCGCTTGGCAGCGCGCAGGTGTCGTCGTGTCTGAAGGTTAGGCCACCTGATGTTCGGCGAGGCTCGCTTCAAGCATCGCCGTGGCCCGTTCGCGCGCAGCGTCGCGGGGCAGTTCAAGTGATTTTGCCAAAGCCCCGCCAATCAGCGCATCGCCCAATGCCATCAGCACCAGGCTCAAGGTTTCGCGGTGCAGACGGCGCTCGGCCACGTGCTCGGGCGGTTCGGAAGGCGCAAGTTCATCGAGCAGATCGTGAATGGTGGAAATAATCGGGTCGAGCGCGTCTTCATTGCCGGTCAGCAACATCCAGCTGGTCAAGGCGCCTGCACCTTCACGGTCAAAGGCATCGAAGGCCAGATCGACCACCTCGCGCGCGGACCCCAGCCCCGCTCTGGTGGCGTGAACCGCCTGCAGGATCGTTTCGCAAACCGATCGCGCCAGATGTTCAGCCAGCGCCTTCTGCAAGCCCGAGGCTGAGCCGAAGTGATGCAGAAGGTTGGCATGGGTGCGCCCGATCCGCGCCGATACCGCCTTCAGCGTGACCGATTGCGGCCCCGTTTCAATCAACAGCTGGCGTGCGGCTGATAAAGCGGAATTGCGGGATTCTTCGGGCGTTAACCGTTTGCGACTGACCATAGGTTTGCGGCACTAATCGGTTTTGCAGTCGCGAACAACCCGCGCCGCTTTACGCCGCGCGGGCGATGGGGGCCGGGTCTACGTCGGCCTCCCAATCAAGCGCATATTCCATCAGATCGCCCGCGCATCCCCGGCCCAGACTGTGGCGGCGGCTGACATGCCCCGTTGGCAGAAAGCCCAGCTTGCGCAGCACGCGGCCCGAAGCAGGATTGTCGGTGAAATGCCCCGCCGTGATCCGCGAATAGCCAATCGCCCGGGCGATCTGCAAAACCGCGCCAGCTGCTTCAGTGGCATAGCCCTGCCCCCAAAACGGGCGTGCGATCCAGTAGCCGATTTCGGGTTCGCCCTGCTGCTCGCCCAAACCGGCCGAACCGATCACGCCGATCCCCGGCAATGTCACCAGAAAATGCGGGAACCGCGGGTCCTGCGCGCGGCCGGCAAAGGCGCGGGCATCGGCAATATCGTAGGGCCACGGCACAAGCGCCAGATTGCGCACCACATCGCGGTCGCAGATGCCCGCCAGAATCGCCTCGCTGTCCTCGATGAAAGCGGGCCTCAAGAACAGTCTGTCACTGCGATGGAACACAAGCGATCTCCCTATCTCGCCAAGCGCACCCCTAGGGGCAACGCATGACAATTTCGTGGCCGCGAAACCGTGCGATTCCGGGGCGTTGCGAGGGAGAATACAAAAAGGGAGACAGACCCCCTCGGATGAGGACGGTCCTGTCTCCCTCTGAAGGCAGGTCTTGCACCTGCCGGGACCGTCCTGACCGGACGACCCCATGTACGAGTCGTCCGCTTATTCGGCGGCTTCCGCCATCGCATCGACCGACACATATTTGCGGCCGAGCTTGCCCGAATGGAATCGGACCTTGCCTTCGGCGAGCGAATACAGCGTGTGGTCCTTGCCCATGCCGACGTTCACGCCCGGATAGACGCGGGTGCCGCGCTGACGGATGATGATGTTGCCACCGATCACGTCCTGACCGCCGAACTTCTTCACGCCAAGGCGACGACCGGCCGAATCACGACCGTTACGCGACGAACCGCCTGCTTTCTTATGTGCCATGGTTCAGTCGCTCCTTATTCTGCGGCGGGCGCGGCATCGGCCTGCGCTTCGCTCGTGGTCTTCTTGGCAGCCGCCTTCTTGGCGGGCTTGGCACCTTCAGCGCCAACAGCCGTGATGCGCAGCAAAGTCATCTGCTGACGATGACCGTTCTTGCGGCGATAGTTGTGACGGCGACGCTTCTTGAAGACGATCACCTTTTCGCTCTTGGCCTGAGCGATGATTTCCGCCGAAACGGTCACCTTGCTCACGTCGGCGATGTCATCGCCTTCGCCGGCGAGCAGGATGTCGCCCAGCGTAATGGTGTCACCGGCTTCACCAGCGAGCTTTTCAACGGCAATCTTGTCTCCAGCGGCAACCCGGTATTGCTTGCCGCCAGTGCGCACTACAGCGAACATGGCTTTATACTCTCAAGTCTGTGCAAATCCGGCAGGGCCAACAAATGCCAAGCCAACCGAACGGCTATGCGAGGTCTGCGCGGATGCAGCCCCGGAAAGATGCGTGCCGTTAGGGGAAAGGCAGGCCCAAGTCAACGCCCACATATTCCCAATTCGGCCCTAATCGCCTGACGCGGTTCCCTGTGTTGTACCCTTTGCCATGCGTGGGCAGCATGCTAACAGATCAGGCGATCATTATGCATGAAAATTTGAAAAATTCGTTGGGTCTGGCGTGCATTGCCGCAACACTGGCAGGGTGCGCGGCCGATACGGGCCGCTATCCTTCGCTGGCAATGCGCGCATTTGAAAGCGGCCCGGTGCCTGTGGCGCCCGGCCCTGCCCAACCGATTCGCCCGCTTACCCCGCAGACCCGGATCGATGAACTGCGCGGTGCGGCAACCAGTTCCCATGCCGCTTTTGTCGCGCAGGAAGGCACGGCGGCGCGACTTGTGCGCGCTGCGGCGGGCCAATCCATCGAAAGTTCGGCGCGGGCCGCGGCGCTTGTTGCACTGGCCGATCTGGACGCCCGGCGCGGCGCCACGGCGAGCACGCTGGCGACCGTCGATCGGCTTGAGGCCGAAGCTGCCACCATGCTCAGTCCCGATCCCACGCTTGCCGCGGTACAAGCGGATATCGCAGCACTTGTAGAACGGCAGGATCAGACCATCGCGCGGTTGTGGGCCGCCATGGGGGCGGCGGGCGGGTCATGAACCTTGCGTGCAGCGCCTGCCCGGTCAGGGATACTGCCGCCTGCGCCGTCCTTACCCCCGAAGAACGCAGCGCCATGGCCGCAGCAGGCCGGACACGCACATTGAAGCGCGGCGAAATGCTGTTTGCCGCGGGTGACGAAGACGCGGCCTGCGCCACCTTGCTGACCGGCGCGCTGAAGGTTGCTGGCGTCGATCAAGATGGCAACGAACGGATTTATGCGCTGGTGCACCCGGCAGGCTTCATCGGCGAATTGTTCGCGCCCTTTGCCCATCACGATGTGGTGGCTTTGACCGAAAGCCAGCTGTGCACCTTTGCCCGCCGCGATATCGAACGCGCGATCGAAGATTACCCAGCACTGGCGCGCGCGCTGCTGCGCCGCAGCCAGGCCGATCTGCTGGCGACCCGCAACTTGCTGGAACTGACCATTCACGCCAGCGCCGAAGCGCGTCTGGCAGCGCTGCTGCATGATTTTGCCGCCGCGGCCAGCCAAAGCTCGTGCCATCTCGCCCCGCATTTCGAACTGCCGCTGACCCGCGGCGAGATTGCCAACATGCTCGGCCTCACCATCGAAACGGTCAGCCGCAAGCTGGGCGAGCTGGAAGATTTGGGTGCGATCCGGCGCGAAGGACGACGCGGCATTGCTCTGCTTGATCCAGCGATGCTTCACGATCTTTCAGGGCGGTAGCCGCGCGGGCCGCCGCCGCCCCGAAAGCTGGGATTTGTCCAATGGGGCCGATCAGGCCACGACCGCCGCAATCACCGCGACCGCTGCGCCCCAGACCACCAGCAAGACCGGCAGGATCAGCATCTGTACCGTTGCATCCCTGGCGGCGAGCCGCCCGGTCGCCGTCATGATCCCGCGCCTTGCAAACTCGCCCATCGTCGCAGGCGCACTGGTGTTGCCCGCCAGCCGCGTCCAGATTGCCGGAACGCCAAAGCCTGCGATGATGAAGCCGGCAAAGATGATCATGGGTATCGCCAGCACCGGATTGGCAAAGGCGGTCCAGGCGATCACCAGAAAGCCCAGATAGCATCCTACCGTCGCAGCGTAGAGCGCGGTTGGCAGGCCGAAATTGCGGTCGCTTTCGACCTGATTGCGGGCAAGAGGCGCCGCCGGTTGGGCAACAATTCGTGCGTCGCCGCTGGCAATGCGATCGCGGACGATATGGCTCATGCGAAAAATCCTTTCCTGCGTTGGAAAGGTGTCTATCCGGCCTGCGCGCTCGCCGCTTTGACCGCGATCAAACTGGCGGCGCGGGCGCGGATTTTCCTACTTGCTGGGACGCTGGCACAAATGGCGCGATGATCGGTTCAAGTGCCTGCACCTGCGTTTCCTTACCGTCCTGCCCCTGTATGCCTCCGCCGGTTTTTTCGTTCTATGGACAGTGTCTCACGTGTCTCCAACAGGCACCTGCCAGCGGGCAAGATCGGCATGGTCCTGATCGCGCGGTTCGATCCAGTGCCACACGCCCGCCCGCTTCTCGCGCTTCCAGAACCATGCGGCAGACTTCAGGTGATCCATGCAGAAATCGACCGCATCGATCGCACCACGGCGATGGCGCGCGGCGGCAGAAACGCAGACGATCGGTTCGCCAGGTAACATCACACCCACCCGGTGCACCATCAGCAGCCCCATCAAATCGAACCGCGCAAAGGCCCGGTCAGCCAGAGCGTGCATACCGGGCAGCGTCAGGGGTTCGTAATGGGTCAGCTCCAGCGCCTCGACACCGCCCTGTTCCTGGGCATCATGCCGCACTTCGCCCACGAAGGTGCACACGCCCCCCAATCCCGGATTGGCCTGCGTGAAAGGGCCGATCAGCGTGCCGGGAATGAACATCCGGGTCAGCAGGCGGATATCGCGCATCACCCCCCCGATACAGGCGGCAGAAGCGCGATCTCGTCGCCCGCATTCACGTGCAAATCGCGCTTGTCCGCCAGCAGGGCGCCGTTGATCGCGATGCGGTTGCGCGGATTGTCGATTGCCTCGGCAAGCGCAGCGGGTAGCGCGGCCTTCAGCCCCGCCCAGTCAAGCGGGCCTGCCAGCGACAAGACGGGCGCGCCGCCAAGGTCGGCCAGCTTGCCCAGCAGCACGACCGTGATCATGTCAGCCCCCCGTCATCGACATATGCCGCACCGTCGCAGGATCGGCCCCGCGCGCGTCCATGCGGAAATGGTGCTTCTCCGGCTTGATCCGAAGCGCTTCATCCAGCGCAGCCGCCAGATTGGCCTCCGGCGTGTCCGACCGCAGCGCGCTGCGCAGATCAACCTGCTCACCCCCGCCAAGGCATGGATAGAGCTGCCCCGTCGCCGTTACCCGCAACCGGTTGCAGCCTGCGCAGAAGTTGTTGGTATGCGGCGTGATGAAGCCCAGCCTGCCGCCGGTTTCGGCAATGTCGACATAGCGCGAAGGCCCGCCGGTGGCATAGGCGCTGTCGGTCAGCGTCCAGCGTGTTTCCAACGCGGCGCGCACAGTGCTGAGAGGCAGATACTGGTCGAGCCGTTCTTCCTCGACATCGCCCAGCGGCATCACTTCGATCAACGTTACGTCATGCCCGTTTGCGTGGCCCCAGGCGATAAGATCGGGCAGTTCAGCCTCGTTCACGCCTTTCAACGCCACGACGTTGAGCTTGACCGCGATCCCGGCGGCCTTGGCGGCAGCGATCCCTTCCAGCACCTGCGGCAGGCTGTCGCGCCGAGTAAGCCGCGCAAACTTGGCCCGGTCAAGCGTATCGAGCGAAACGTTGATGCGGCGCACGCCCGCCTTTGCCAGGGCTTCGGCATGGCTTGCCAGTTGCGTGCCATTGGTTGTCAGCGTCAGTTCCGCCAGATCATGCCCCACCCTTCGCCCCAGCATGGCGAACAGGTCAAGGATATCGCGCCGCACCAGCGGCTCCCCCCCGGTGATCCGAATCCGCGTAACGCCGCGCGCGATGAAGCCGGCCGCAAGGTCATGAAGTTCCTCAAGGCTCAGCACGTCCTTCTTGGGCAGGAAGGTCATGCGTTCGGGCATGCAATAGGAACACCGCAGATCGCAGCGATCTGTCACCGAAAGGCGCAGATAGGTGATGCGCCGATGAAAGCGATCGACCAGTGGCCGTCCCTGCCCTGCCGGGTCGGGCAGCATGAGACGATCGGGTCTGCGGGGCGCGGTGGTTGGCACAGCGTCACTCATGACAGATGAGATACTGCCCTGTCACCCCCGGCGCATCGGCCAGAAAGCGTAAAGTGGTGTCACGTGCGTCTCCTTCACGGCCGGACACGACATTCACCCGCTTGGGCGTTGCTTCCCGGGCAAGATCGCGGGCCAGCGCAAGCCGCCAGTCGCGGTGGTCATGCGGCGCAGGCGGCAGAAGGATCACCAGAGCCGTAGACGCTGGATCGTTCAGCATCCTGCGCGCTGGTTGCAGATGGTCGGCCATAAACGCGATCGAGGCATCCAGCGCACTATCGGGCAGCCGGTCAACGTCGATCCGCAGCATCACAATATCAGCTCCCGTCGACCAAGGGCCGTTCGCGATGCAGCGTGATGCCAATCTGTTCGCTGCCTTCTGCAATGGCCAGCTTGACGATCTTGACAGTCACCGCCTCAACCCGCGCATCCTGCACGAACAGGGTTTCGCAGATATGATCAGCCACCGCTTCGATCAGCTTGAAATGCACACCCTGCGGCAGACCGCCGCTGGCAGCAAATTTGAGGTCCATGTAGTTCTTGCTGGCATCAAGCGGCGTATCGGGATCGTACCGATCCGCGATCTGATACCGCGCAGCAATCGAGATCCGCAGCGGTTGGGGCTGGCCAGTCTCTTCGGAATAGATGCCGGTCAGGACATCGACGACGAGATCGTTGACTTCAAGAGTAAGGGTATCACGCATCGCGAGGCCGTTGGCAGGATGGGGCGCGCAAGTCCAGCCTTGGCGCGCTGCACGCCCGGCCTAACGGTTCCATCGGGCAAAGATGGCGGTGGGAAGCAGACGGCCGCCCTCCCCGTCTTCGCGCACGGCAAGATCGCCATGTTCGATCGTGCCGGGGAGATGCGACAGCGCTTCTTGCAGCAGGCCGGCAATGGCAAGGCTGCTCATCCGCACGGCATAGACCGTAAGGAACAGGAAACGGCTGTCATTGTCGAGCAGCCGACCGCAATCGGTCACCAAACCAGCAAGATGTTCTTCCAGTCGCCACACCTCACCATCCGGCCCGCGGCCGAATTTGGGTGGGTCGAGGATGATCCCGTCATACCGTTTCTGGCGGCGCACTTCGCGTGCGGTGAACTTGGCCGCATCATCGGTAAGCCAGCGGACCGGGCGCGCTGTCATGTCCGAAAGATCGGCGTTCTCACGTGCCTGCGCCACGGACTTCTTCGACGCATCGACATGCGTGACCCGCCCGTGCCGCGACAAGGCCAGCGTGCCAAGCCCGGTATAGCCAAAAAGGTTGAGCGTTTCGGCATCGCTGACACCTTCCAACCGGGTTCGCATCCAATCCCACACCGGCGCCATATCGGGAAAGAACTGGAGATGGCGAAAGGGCGTGGGCCGCGCGGTAAAGCGCACATCGTCCCATGCCAGCGGCCAGCCATCATCGGGCAACCGTTCGCGAAACTGCCAACGCCCGCCGCCGTCCTCATCCGAGCCGGGGATGAACTCGCCCGCCGCGGGCCAATCGGAAAGGCGCGGATGCCACATGGCCTGGGGTTCAGGCCGGATGAAACTGCGCGAACCGAACGCTTCCCATTTGCGTCCATGCCCACTGTCCAGAAGGCGGTACGAATCCCACCCCTTGCACACCATTACCTGCGGTTGTTCGACAAGGTCTGCCATTTATGCCGCGCTGGTTGCCGCCGCATGCTCCAGCACATGATCGCGGGTGGTGGCATAATCGCCCGCCAATTCGACGAAGCTTTCCTCGCGCCCGAACAGATCACCGACGCGTGCTGGCAAGCCCGGGCGCATGCCGATGGCACGTTCGACCGCGTCGGGGAATTTAGCGGGATGCGCGGTGGCCAAAGTCACGATGGGAACGTCTGTTCGCAGCGTGGAGGCCGCCGCCTGGGCGCCGTGCAGACCAACGGCGGTGTGCGGGTCGATCACTTGCCCGGCTGCACGCCAGCACCATTGCAGCGCGCGCGCCGTGTCTGTCTGATCGGCACGGGTGCTGCTGAACAAGGCCGCTGCGCCTTGCGTTTGCGAATTGGTCAACTGCATCGCCTTGCTCGATTCAAAGCCATGCATCTGCGCGGCCATTGCCCCGCCATCTCGGCCGCCGGCATCGAACAACAGGCGTTCAAAGTTCGAACTGACCTGAATGTCCATCGAAGGCGTGATCGTGGCCGTGACCCCGCCGGCCGAATAGTCGCCAGTGGACAGCGCACGGTGCAGGATGTCGTTGATGTTGGTGGCAACGATCAGGCGTTCGATGGGAAGGCCCATCTTCGCCGCGACATAGCCTGCAAACACATCGCCGAAATTGCCGGTGGGGACGCTGTAGGCCACCGTGCGGTCGGGCGCGCCCAGCTGCAGTGCGCTGGCGAAGTAATAGACCACCTGCGCCATCAGCCGCGCCCAGTTGATCGAATTGACCGCCCCGAGGTTCAGCGTTTGCGTAACATCGCGATCGTTGAACATCCGCTTCACATGCGCCTGCGCATCATCGAAACTACCGTCGATCGCAAGGTTGTGAACGTTGGGCGCGCGCACTGTGGTCATCTGGCGGCGCTGCACATCGCTGACCCGGCCTTTTGGGTGGAGCATGAAGATCTCCACCCGCTCAAGACCCGCTACGGCCTGAATCGCGGCCGAACCCGTATCTCCGCTGGTCGCGCCGACGATGGTGAGTCGTTCGCCGCGCCGTTCAAGGAAGGTTTCGAACAACCGGCCGAGCAGTTGCAGCGCGACATCCTTGAATGCCAGCGTCGGCCCGTGGAACAGTTCGAGCAGCCAGTGCTGCTGATCGAGCTGCACCAGCGGCGTCACCGCGGCGTGGCCGAAATCGCCGTAAACCTTGTGGGTCATTGCGAGCAATTCGTCATCGGTCAGGCTGCCTGCAACAAAGGGCGCCATGATCCGCGCGGCCAGATCAGGATAGGCCAGCCCGCGCATCTCGCGGATGTCCGCTTCGCTGAAGCGCGGCCATTGGGCAGGCAGGTACAGGCCGCCGTCACTGGCAAGGCCAGCAAGCGTTACCCCTTCGAAATCGAGCGTCGGTGCGCTCCCGCGTGTCGATACGTAGTGCATAGCGCTTGCCGCCTAGCGCTGGCGGCGGCGCAATGCCAGCACGTAGATGACCAGCGCGGTCAGCGCGAAAAAGAACCACTGCCCGGCATAGGCAAGGTGGTTGTTGGGCAGATCGCCGGGATCGGGTTTGGCCATCGCTTTCAAACCAGCAACCGGCGGGTCAGCGACAAGGCGCGGTCCGGGCGCAATAACTCCCGTCAGCGCGCCCCCGGACCATGCAGGCTTGTTAAGGTCACGGCTAAAGCCAAGATCGACTGTGGCAATGACATTCCCGCTCAGTCTGCAGCCTGCCCGATGCACCCAGCCCTTTTGCCCGCTTGCCGCTGTGCCAGCGACCGGTTCGATCACGCTGACGCCAAGGCAATTGACGGCGCTGCGCCGAAACCACAATTCGGCGCCATCGCCCCCAATCGGGAACGGAACAACGGCGCTTTCGCCTGCGGCTGCGGTGTAACTGGCGAGAAGTTCCGCCTTCTCCGCCCTGCGTCCAAGTTGCCAAAAACCCAGAGCGATCATTGTGAGAACCGCCGCAATGACAATCATTGTCGCGAATACGGGGACACGGCGGCTCATGGCTGGCTCTCTTCGTATAGGTGATAGATCCACATCGTCTTGTAGAACCTGAGCCCGAACATCACCGCAGCAACGGTTGCCGGGCCCCAGAACAGCAGAGACACCCAGAGCGGCGGACGAAGCCAATCATCAACCCCCAGCGCGGCGAGGATCAGCACCAGCGCCAGCAGCATCGTCACCACCCCCACAAACCGCCCGCCGCGCTCCAGCTTGCGGAACTCGAGGCCGCAATGCGCGCATTCCTCCGCCAACCCCGCAGGCGCAGCGAACAGTGTCTTCGCGCCGCAGCGGGGGCACAAACCGGAAAGGGCAGCCGAGACTAATCCCGGCTGCCCCTTCTGTTCACTCGGACTTTCGTCCGGCGTCATCAATGGAATTCAGCGCCCCAACCGCCCCACACATAGATGGCGACGAACAGGAACAGCCACACCACGTCAACGAAGTGCCAGTACCAGGCAGCGGCTTCGAAGCCGAAATGCTGGCGCGGCGTGAAGTGGCCGAGATAGGCGCGGTACAAACACACGGCGAGGAAGATCGTACCGATCAAAACGTGGAAGCCGTGGAACCCGGTCGCCATGTAAAAGGCAGAGCTATAGGTGTTGCCGCCGAAGCCGAACGGCGCCGCGGCATATTCATAGGCCTGGATGCAGCTGAACAGCGCGCCCAGGGCAATCGTTGCCCACAGGCCCTGCTTGAGACCGGTGCGATCGCCGTGGATCAGCGAGTGGTGCGCCCACGTTACAGTGGTGCCCGAACACAGCAGGATCAGGGTGTTCAGCAACGGCAAAGCGAAGGGATCGAGAACTTCAAAACCTTCGGGAATGAACGACGCCACCGGCGCGCCTTCCTGATCGAACAGGCTGGTGGTCGCCCCCGTCGCAGCGTCGTAGGACAACGGAGTCGGGAACAGCGCAAAATCGAAGAAGCTCCAGAACCAACCTACGAAGAACATCACTTCGGATGCGATGAACAAGATCATGCCATAGCGCATGTGGAGCTGGACCACAGGCGTGTGATCGCCGCGCTGGGCTTCGACCACGATGTTCTTGAACCACATGAAGAAGGTGGCGATCAGGCCGGCAAGCCCCGCCCACATCACGATGCTCGACGCGCTGCCGAACAGATCAGGGTGAAAGCTCAATACCATCCCGGTGGTGAAAGTAAGCGCCGAGAACGATCCGACCAGCGGCCAGATATCGGGTTCGAGAATGTGGTAATCGTGATTTGGTTTGCCAGCCATTGGTCGTCGTTCCCGTCCCTGGGTTGTGCGTCAAAGGTTCAATTGGTGCGCGGACTGACCGGATCTACCGGGTCTTCCGCGCGGTGGAAAGTGTAGCTGAGTGTGATCTGCTCAACACCCTGCATGTTCGGATCATCCAGCATCGCAGGATCGACGAAATACAGAACAGGCATGGTCACTTCCTGCCCTGGCTGCAAGGTCTGTTCCGTGAAGCAGAAACACTGGATCTTGTTGAAATACTTGCCCGCAAATTCAGGTGTAACGTTGAAGGTCGCCATGCCTGTGATCGGCCGATCGCTGTTGTTGCGCGCCACGTAGGTTGCAATATCCCGCTCGCCGATGGCAATCGTGTCCGTAGGAGCGCTGGGATAAAAACTCCACGGCATATCCGACGGCACCGAAGCATCAAACCTGATCGAAATCATCTGACCTGTCGCGCCAGCCGCGGCCCGCTGCGCCTGGCTTTCGGTCGCGACCATCGTCGTTCCCCCAAAACCCGTCACCTGACAGAACAGACGATAAAGCGGCACCGAGGCATATCCCAACCCCAGCATCGCACACGCCCCCATGAACGCCAGCAATCCGACGCGCAAATTGCGACGGGCAGCATCGTCAGACACATGGGTGTGCGTTACCATCAGCCCGCATCTCCGATGCGAACGATGGTGATGGCGTAGAACAGCACGACAAAAAACAGAAGTGTGCCGGCGAGCACCCAGTTGCGCGCCTTTCGGCGGCGAAGGAATTCACGTTCTTCCTCGGGTGTCATGCGATCCACCCCTGATGTGCGGCCACGCGGTCAGCAACCAACGCGGCAAACAGCACGAAAAGATACACGATCGAATATTTGAAAAGCGTCTTTTCCGGCGCCATGGCGTCAACATCGGCGCGTGTGCGGGTCGCAACAGGCATTGCGAGCGCCACGAACAGCGCCGAAAGGACCACTGCGACCGAACCATAAATCCAGCTTGTGCCGCCGATATACCAAGGCGCGATGGCGATCGGGGCAAGCAGTAGGGTGTAGATCATGATCTGACGGCGCGTGACCTTTTCACCTGCAACCACCGGAAGCATCGGAATTCCGACCTTCGCATAGTCAGACTTGACGAACAGCGCGAGCGCCCAGAAGTGCGGCGGCGTCCAGAAGAAAATAATCGCAAACAACAAGATCGGCATCGCGGTAATTTCACCCGTCACTGCGACCCAGCCAATCAGCGGCGGAAATGCCCCGGCACCCCCACCAATAACAATGTTCTGCGGCGTGCGCGGCTTGAGCCACATCGTGTAAATGACCGCGTAATAGATCACTGCGCCCAGCAGCAGCGATGCTGCCAGCCATCCGATTGCTACACCCATCAGCGCGACGGATACGCCCGACAGGAAAATGCCGAAATCGCGCGCATCTTCACGCCGCATCCGCCCACCGGGAAGCGGGCGGTTCATCGTGCGCTTCATGCCAGCGTCGATATCGGCTTCCCACCAATGGTTGAGCGCGGCAGATCCGCCGGCACCCATCGCAATCGCCAAGATGGCAGTAAAGCCCAGCACCGGATGGATCGAGCTAGGCGCTGCCACCACACCGCAGATCGCGGTGAAGATAACCAGCGTCATCACCCGCGGCTTGGTCAGGGTGAAGAAGTCACGCCATTCCGTCGGGAGCATCGCTGTCGTCTGAGGAGCAGTTGAGGCCATGTCTGATCAGGTTTCCATCGGCAAGGAGCGCGGCTCATGAAAAGCCGCGCCCCCGCTTGTGTGTACATCCAGTCCGAGCAGCGGGGCTAAATCCAGCCCTGCCACCCGCCGCGATCAGGCCGTTACCGGCCGGTGATCGTGGTAGTCGTGCGCATCGGTAATAACCGGCAGCGTTTCAAACTGGTGGTAGGGCGGCGGGCTCGGCAGGGTCCATTCGAGCGTCGTCGCGCCTTCGCCCCAGGGATTGGCAGCCGCCTTCTTACCGGCCAGCAACGCATAGGCGATGTTGACGAAGAAGAAGATCATCGAACCGGCCATGATGTAGTACCCGAAGGTGCTGACCTGGTGCCAGAAGGTGAAAGCTTCCGCGTAGTCAGGATAGCGACGGGGCATCCCCTGCATCCCGAGGAAATGCTGCGGGAAGAAGATCACGTTCACGCCGACGAAGAAGGTCCAGAAGTGAATGTGGCTCAGCAGTTCGGAATGCATCCGGCCGCTCATCTTAGGGAACCAGTAGTAGAAGCCTGCGAACATCGAGAACACGGCGCCCATCGACAGCACGTAATGGAAGTGCGCGACCACATAGTACGTGTCATGCAGGTTGTCGTCGATCCCGCCATTGGCAAGAACCACGCCAGTCACGCCGCCTACGGTGAACAGGAAAATGAAGCCCATCGACCAGACCATCGGCGACTTGAAGCTGAGGCTACCGCCCCACATCGTTGCGATCCAGCTGAAGATCTTCACGCCGGTCGGCACCGCGATCACCATGGTCGCAGCAGTGAAGTACATCTTCGTGTTCACGTCGAGTCCGACGGTGTACATGTGGTGCGCCCAGACGATGAAGCCAACCACACCAATCGCGACCATCGCATAGGCCATGCCGAGGTAACCGAACACCGGCTTCTTCGAGAAGGTGGCGATGATCTGCGAGATCATGCCGAAGCCCGGCAGGATCATGATGTAAACTTCAGGGTGACCGAAGAACCAGAACAGGTGCTGATAAAGCACCGGATCTCCGCCACCAGCCGGATTGAAGAAGGTAGTACCGAAGTTACGATCGGTCAGCAGCATGGTGATGGCAGCCGCCAGAACGGGAAGCGCCAGCAACAGCAGGAAGGCCGTGACCAGCACCGACCACACAAACAGCGGCATCTTGTGCAGGGTCATGCCCGGCGCGCGCATGTTAAAGATGGTGGTGATGAAGTTGGTTGCACCCAGAATCGAGCCAGCGCCCGCAAGGTGCAGCGAGAAGATGGCAAAATCGACTGCCGGGCCAACCGAACCGCTGGTCGACAGCGGCGCGTAGACCGTCCAGCCGGTGCCCGCGCCGGGGCCGGTGCCGCCGGGAACGAACAGCGAGAACAGCAGGCTGAAGAAGCCGGCAACCGTCAGCCAGAAACTGACATTGTTCATCCGCGGGAAGGCCATGTCCGGCGCGCCAATCATCAGTGGCACGAACCAGTTGCCGAAACCACCGATCATCGCCGGCATCACCATGAAGAACACCATGATGAGACCGTGCGCCGTGATGAACACGTTCCACATGTGCAGTGCAGTGTTCAGATCATTGGCACCGCCCATGAATTGCGCCCACCATTGCAGGTACTGAATGCCTGGCTCTGCAAGCTCGACACGCATGATACCCGAAATCGCGCCACCTACGATCCCCGCGATGATCGCGAAGATGAGGTACATCGTTCCGATGTCCTTGTGGTTGGTCGACATGAACCAGCGGGCAAAGAAGCCCGGCTTGTGATCAGCGTGATCATGGGCGCCATGCCCGTGATCGTGATGCCCGGTATCGTGGGCGTCGAAGCCTTCTGCGGTGGTTGCCATGATCAGCTACTCTTCTGCTTCAAATATTTGTTCATTATCAACGCGCTGCAGCCGGTGCGGCAGCGGCATCGGGTGCGGCGACAGCATCATCGGCAGGCACTGTAGCCGGGTCAGCCGCATCTTCGCCGGGCATGGAGCCGCCCTGTGCTCTTACCCATGCAGCAAATTCCGCAGGGGGAAGCGCTTCGACAGCGATCGGCATATAGGCATGACGCGCGCCGCACAGCTCGGAACACTGGCCGTAATAAACGCCCGGCTCCTTGATGGTAAGCATCTTTTCATTGAGCCGCCCCGGCACCGCGTCCATCTTGAACCACAGCGAGGGCACAGCAAAGGCATGGATCACGTCAGACGCGGTGGTCTGGATTCGCAGCGGGACACCCGCAGGAACGACCATGCGATTATCGACCGCCAACTGCCCAGGCTCCCCGCGGCGAACAGCCTCGCCTTCGTCGAGCATGTTCGAAATCACTTCGATGTCACCGTGGTCGGGATAGTTGTAACCCCAATACCACTGATAACCGGTTGCCTTGATCGTTACCGCATCGGCTGGCGGCGTTTCGTACTGACGCGCAAGCAGCGTGATCGACGGCACGGCGATGATAACCAGGATGATCACTGGAACGATGGTCCAGATCACTTCGATCGCGGTGTTATGCGTCGTGCGCGATGCGACGGGATTGCGGCGACGGTTAAACCGCACCACCACATAAAGCAGCAGACCCAGCACAAGCAGACTGATCGCGGTAATCACCGGCATCAGAATTCCGTCATGCATCCACTGGGCATATTCGCCGATGTCGGAATACTGATCCTGAAAGGTCATGCTGTCCAACGCGCCGTCTTCGTAAGACGTCGGCATGCCCTTGCCCTTTGTCGGGGCCATGGGGGTGTAAGCACCCTCCCCAGCAGTTGCGGCAGAGGCTTCAGCCGGAGTGAGATTTCCCACCCCTGCTTCGGCACCCGGCGCCGTCTGCGCGCCATCGACCTGACCGGCGTCAGCCGATGTGACAGCGGGGGCAGCAGCATCCTGCGCCGCAACCCCAAGCGGCGCAAATGCCGCAAGCCCGGCAGCGACTGCCGCCAGAATAGCCTTTTTCATACGGGTGTGCCTTTGACCCATTACAAGTGCCCAAGTGGTTCTAGTCTGATCCCATACTGCCCGCCGCTCGATCTTGAAAGACCCGCTACAGACAGCGCGTGGCTCACCCTAAGGCAAGCTTCACTGTGCCCTTAGCCGCGCTTGCCGGGGGCCTCAAGCGCTTCTAGGGAGAAAATTATGCAAGGCGCCATGTCCGGCGCGCAAGTCTTCATTTTCTTCCATGTTTTGTAGGGGTTTCGTGACGTGACACAAGACGAGGTTCTGGCGGAATTCCGCGATTCCGGAGCGTTGCTCGAAGGCCACTTCAAACTTTCGTCAGGCCGCCATAGTGCCCACTACCTACAATGCGCGCGCGTTCTGATGAATCCCGCCCGTGCCGCCCGGCTGGCCGAGGCGATTGTGGCCGGCATTCCTGCGGATGTTCTGCAACGTGTCGACGTGGTGGTTTCGCCCGCAATGGGCGGTATCATTATCGGCCACGAAGTCGGCCGAGCTCTGAATAAGGATGCGCTGTTTCTCGAACGTCCCGAAGGTGTCTTCCACCTGCGTCGCGGTTTCGCCCTGCGGCCCGGGGCCAAAGCCTTGATGGTAGAAGACGTAGTGACAACCGGACTATCCAGCCGCGAGGCGATTGCTGCCGTGACACGTGAGGGGGGCGAGGTGATCGCCGAGTGCGCAATCATCGACCGTTCATGCGGTTCGGTCGATCTGGGCGTGCCGTTCTACCCTCTGCTCGCCATTGATTTTCCCACCTACGCACCCGAATCCCTTCCCGAGGCGTTGGCACGTATCGAAGTGACAAAGCCCGGAAGCCGGAAAGAATGAACCAGACCCTACACCCCCGCCCTCTTCGCCTTGGCGTCAACATCGATCATGTTGCCACCATTCGCAATGCACGTGGCGGCGATCACCCCGATCCGGTGCGCGCGGCCGAGATCGTCGCGGCTGTAGGCGGAGATGGCATCACCGCGCACCTGCGCGAGGATCGCCGCCATATCCGTGACGAAGATTTGGCGCGTATTCAGGCCGCGACCAATCTGCCCCTTAACCTGGAAATGGCAGCCACACCCGAAATGCTCGCCATTGCGATGCGTCACAAACCCCACGCTGCCTGTATTGTCCCTGAAAAGCGCGAGGAACGCACAACCGAAGGCGGGCTTGATGCGGCAGGCATGCACAACACCTTGGCGCCGATGGTTCAAGAACTGCGCGCCGCTGACATCCGCGTATCACTCTTCATCGAGGCGAACGAACGCCAGCTCGATGCTGCGTTAAGGCTGGGCGCGCCCGTGGTGGAATTTCATACCGGCGAATATGCTCATGCCTTCATCGCCGGCGATCGCGAGCGGGTGGAACGCGAGTTGCGCCGCATTGCGGACATGGCCGCGCTGGCTGCAAAAAACGGGATCGAACCTCATGCAGGCCACGGCCTGACATTTGAAAATGTACAGCCAATTGCTGCTATTCCGCAGATTGCCGAACTCAATATCGGTCACTACCTGATCGGAGAGGCGGTGTTTGTCGGGCTCGAAAACGCAATCCGGCGCATGCGCGAATTGATGGATGATGTGCGTTAGACATGAACAGCCCCGAATTGCCTGATCTGACGAGCCAACAGAAACGATGGGCATTTGCAGCAGCAGCGCTGTTTCTTGTCGCTGTCGGATTTCTTGGTTTTGCGCTGAATGCGCAGGTCATGGTCGTTTTTGCTGTCGGCTGGCTGGTGTTGCAGATTTTCGGATTCGTGGGCGCGCTCAAGATGGCAAAGGGCGATTTTGCCCATCCCTTGTTCAAATCGCAGGTAATGCTGCACACCATTGCACTGGCGCTGCTTGCGGCGATAATCGTGAAAGCCTTCAAATGATCATCGGCATGGGAAGCGATCTTTGCAATATCGAGCGGATCGCCAACTCGCTGGCCCGATACGGCGAACGCTTTGAAAAGCGCGTCTTCACTCCGACCGAAATCGCCAAGGCGCAGCGCCGCCCTTTCACTATTGCCGGAACCTATGCCAAGCGGTTCGCTGCCAAGGAAGCCTTCTCCAAGGCTGTTGGCACCGGCTTCCGGCGGGGCGTGTTCATGAAGGACATTGGCGTGGTCAACGCACCTTCAGGTGCGCCGACACTGGCGCTGACCGGCGGCGCGGCTTTGCGGCTTGAAGAAATGATCCCAAACGGCCATGAGGCGCGCATTCATCTTACTCTTACCGACGATCACCCCTGGGCGCAGGCCTTTGTGATCATCGAAGCTCTCCCCCTTTGACCGGCCGTTTCCCAAGGCCAGCATTGAAAGCCCGCACGTGACTGACAGCAATGCTCCGGACAAGGTCAATTGGCTTGCGGAAATCCGCGGCCTTGCGCTTATGCTGCTCGCCGTACTGGCGTTTCACAGCCTGGTGGCCAAGCCGTTCTACATCCCCTCGACATCGATGATGCCGAGCCTGTGGGTCGGCGATCGGCTTGTCGTCAGCAAATACCCCTATGGCTGGTCCTGGGCTTCGGCGAGTTTCCATATCCTTCCGCGCGACAACTGGCGCGTGCTGCCGTCAACGCCAGAGTATGGCGATATCGTCATCCCGGTACACCCTGATCAGGATGTGGATTACATCAAGCGGGTCGTGGCTTTGCCGGGTGACACCATCGAGGTGCGCGGCGGTCAGATCATCCTGAACGGGCAACCGATCAAACGCGAAGTCGTCCCCCCGGTTCGCCTGCCGTTCGAGCCCGAATTGCTTTGCAATCAGGACGATGGTGGACGACCTTGCCTCCAGGCGTTTGAGGATTACCGGAAAACCGGACCCGACGGTCGCGACTATTTTGATCCGCCGACCTGGCGTGAAACGCTGCCCAATGGCGCGACCTATCTAACCATCGATTACCGCGATCAGGATCTCGACAATTACGGGCCCGTTACCGTACCCAACGACAGCGTTTTCGTAATGGGTGACAACCGCGACCTTTCGGCAGACAGCCGCGCACTGGCGATTGCCGATGGTTTGGGCGGGCCGGTTCCTATGGCTAACATCGGTGGACGGGCCGAGTTCATAACATTTAGCCTCAATGGATCGACAACCTGGAACCCGGCGACATGGTTCTCCAGCCTGCGCGGTGAGCGGGCGTGGACCACGCTTCGTCCCGCATTGGCTGAGAGAGCCGTCGCGAGATAGTTTGAGGCAGCGAAGCAGACATGGCACGCAAGTTTCTCTATTTTGTCGCCTTTTGCATTGTTCTGGTGATTGCAGGCGGCATTCTGCTGGCGCTTTTCCCGCAACAGCTGACCAGGTTCGTGACCGTTCCAACTGTCGCATTTGCGCCGGTCGAGCCGCTTGATCCCAACGCTTACGAAGATCCGGGTCTTTGGTATTCGCGGCCCGGTATCGGGGTGAACGATCCATCGCGGTGGCAGCCCGCTTACGCCAGCGATCGCGGTATTCTGCCAACCCCTGCCGAACCTGCGCAACGGTTCGCGGTTTTCTTTGTGCATCCCACAAGCTTCATCAACCGCTCGCAGTGGAATGCCCCGCTTGAAGGCGGCGGCGATGCCGAGGCCGAACGGATCGCGCGTATCTATCTGCGCGGCATGGCGAGCCCTTTCAATTCCGCCTCCGAAATTTGGGCTCCGCGCTACCGCCAGGCCACGATGGGGGCCTTTCTGACCGATCAACCTGAAGGCAGGCAAGCGATCGATGCTGCCTATGCCGATGTGCGCGAAGCGTTCCGGTATTTCCTGACAAGTGTTGCACCGGATACACCGATCGTCCTTGCCGGCCACTCGCAAGGCGCGCTGCATCTGAAGCGCTTGATCGCCGAAGAGGTCAAGGGATCAGCTGTCGCGGCGCGGCTGGTGGCGGCCTATGTCATCGGCTGGCCTGTATCTGTAGATCATGATCTGCCCGTTATGGGCCTGCCGCCCTGCGCGGTGCCTGCCCAGACCGGATGCGTGATCAGCTGGTCAAGCTTTGCCGAACCTGCGGACCCGGCGCACGTGCTCGAAGCATATGGGAGAACCGCGGCGCTGGACGGGATGCCCGCGGGCAATTCGATGATTTTGTGCACCAACCCGCTTACCGGCGTTGTCGGCGGATCCGCGCCGGCCACTGCGAACCTTGGAACGCTCGTCCCCGAAGACAGCATGCAACAGGGCGAACTTGTTCCTGATCTGGTTCCGGCCCGCTGCGATGATCGCGGTCTTTTGCTGATCGGCCCGCCGCCGGAAATGGGCTCGTACGTGCTGCCCGGAAACAATTATCATGTCTACGATCTGCCCTTGTTCTGGGCCAACACGAAGGCTGACGTGATGCGCAGAGCCGAAGCATGGCAGGCGCCTTGAATTCGGGCGCGTCGCTGATCTTTGAGGACGCGAGCGGATTTGCCGGTTGCGTGGGCGAAGATGGCGGCGTGTTGCTTGGTCTTGATCTCGGCACCAAAACGGTCGGCACCGCAACGTGCGACGCAGGTTGGCGATTTGCCACCAACGGCACCACCATTCAGCGCGGAAAGTGGGGGCGAGACCGCGAGACGCTGGCTACGCTGATCAAGAGCCGCAGCATCAAGGCCATCGTGCTGGGCCTGCCCCGTAACATGGACGGTTCCGAAGGACCCCGAGCGCAGGCAAGCCGCGCCTATGCCCGCAACTGCGCCGAAGCGTTCGGATTGCCAATTTTGCTATGGGATGAGCGTTGGTCGACCCAGGCCGCCGAAGCAGCGATGATCGGGCAAGACATGAGCCGTGCGCGCCGCGCCGCCGCGATCGATGCGCACGCCGCTGCGGTCATCCTTCAGGGCGCTATCGATCGGCTGGCTGGCGGTCTGTTCTAACGATGACGAAAATCGACGTTGCAAGGCAGCTGCGCCCGCTCCTAAGGCACGGCACATGACCACCTCCCCTGCCCGGTTTGACGCACGCGAAGCGTCGCAATGGTTTTTTCGTCATGGCCACACAGGCTGGCTTGGCCTCAAATTTGTCGATCAGGGCGACAATTGGGTCGAGCTGGAACTGCCGTGGCGTGAAGACTTGCTTGGTGATGCCAGCCGTCCGGTCTTGGCCTCCGGTCCGATCATCAGTCTGATGGACATGGCAAGCGGCATGGCAATCTGGCGCGCCGGTGGAAACTTCACCCCGGTCGCCACGCTTGATCTGCGTGTGGATTATCAGCGCGCTGCCCAGGACCGGGCCAGCGTAAGGGGCCGGGTCGAATGTTACCGACGCACGCGATCAGCCGCGTTTGTTCGCGGCATCGCACATGACGGCAACCCTGACGATCCCGTCGCGCATGTTGCTGGCGTATTCATGACAATCGGCACGGACCCGCGTTCTGCCAACCCTGCACTTCAGGGCGCCAGCGATGCCTGACATGACCGAACGCTACGGGGCGCTGCCGGCCTATGCGCAATCGCTCGGCATTATTATGACCGGCGAATCCGAAGGCGGAATGCCCGTTCTTTCGGTGGAATTTGGCCCGAACGTGGAAGGACGCCCGCACCACTTTCATGGCGGGGCTACCGCTGGTTTACTGGAAAATGCAGGCTATGCTGCCTTGCGGTCGGCCTTGATGGCGGCAGGGCGCGACCACCAGTTAAAGCCGATCAACATCACCGTACAATATCTGGCAGCGGGCAAATCACGGCCCAGTTTTGCTGTGGGTCGCATCACCCGGCTGGGGCGGCGCAACGCGAATGTGACCGTGGAAGCGTGGCAGGACGATCGATCACGTCCGATTGCGACGGCCGTGATGAACATTCTGATGGGGTAAGCTGGCTTTATCAGGGGGGGCCGTCTGGTGGCGGGTTGGGGATCGTTTCGATCGCAACGCCATTTTCGTCCACCAGGATTTCCAGCGGGACACCGTCTTGCGCAAATACGACACCGTTGTTTTCAATGCGCAACGTGGGGCCACCTTCGCCGCCTAATGGTATTTGCCCACCCTCAATGTCCAGCGGCTGCACTGGACCTGCAGGATCGGGCGTGTTTGATTGTGCAGGTTCAGGTGCAGCTGTGATCTTGAGCGCCCCGCGCATAAAATCGCGCCAGATTCGCGCAGGCGTGCTACCGCCTGTGACACCGTTCAGCGGGGTGTTGTCATCATTCCCAACCCAAACGCCGACGACCAGATCCCCCGCATAACCCACGAACAGCGCATCGCGATAATCCTGCGTTGTTCCGGTCTTCCCGAAATTGGGGATGGGAAGCATCGCGTTTCGCCCGGTTCCGCGATTGATCGCCGCACGCAACATGCTTTCCAGGTCGTCGTGGTCGCTTCCCGACAACGAATCCCGGCGCGTCGTCAACCATTCCCACCATCCTTGCTCACCGCGGGCAAAGGCATGAGGGACGACCGGGTATTCGTTTGCGGAGATACCGGCATAGGCCGCTGTCAGCTCCATCAGGGTCATCGCTGATGTCCCGAGCGCCAGGCTGGGATCGCCTTCCGTCATGGGAGCGGAAATGCCCAGTTTGCGGGCGGTGCGGATCACGTTGTCGCTGCCCACCGCTTGAAACAGCCTGACGGCGGCGACGTTGCTCGATTGGGCAAACGCGTCTTCAAGCGAGATCTGGTCCGAATACCGCTCTCGCGCATTCTTGGGACGATAGCTGCCTTGCGTGATTGGGGTGTTCGGGATTGTGTCTTCAGGTTCCCACCCGGCTTCCAGCGCAGCCAGATATACGATCGTTTTGAAGGTTGACCCGGGCTGGCGCTTGGCCTGGGTCACGCGATTGAACGAAGACTTGCTGTAGTCGCGACCGCCCACCATGGCGACGACCTCGCCATTGCGACGCATCGCGACAAGCGCGACCTGCGCCCCGCCCAGTGGCGCCCGCCCGACGATCCGGTTAGCAAGAGCCTGAAGCTGCGAATCCAGCGTGGTGGTGAAAACCGCACGCGAATAGCTTGCCTCCATGCCTTCGCGTGCCAGCGGCAAGGCCCAGTCCGCAAAATAGGTGCCGGTGGGCAGATTATCGTCTCGTGTGCGAACATCGATCCGCGGATCAGGAAGCGCCGCCGCTTCGGTAGGCGTCATGTAACCGGCCGCCACCATCGACTGCACAACCAGATCCATGCGCGCCTTTGCCTTTTCATAGTGTCTTGTTGGCGCATAGCGCGAAGGCGCCTGCAACAGCCCGGCAAGCATCGCTGCCTGCTCGGGCCGCAGCTTTTCCGGTTGGCGATAGAAGTAATGCAGACTGGCGGCACGCAGGCCATATTGGTTGTCGCCAAAATAGGCGTTGGAAAGATACCGTTCGAGGATTTCGTCCTTGGTCAGCCAGCTTTCCAACCACACGGCGATCAGTGCCTCCCGCGCCTTGCGGGTCAGTGATTGTTCAGGGGTCAGGAAAGTGAATTTGGCCAATTGCTGCGTAATGGTCGAACCGCCGCCATATCCGGTCCACGCCGCACGGGCGATCCCCCGGGGATCGATCCCCCAATGCGAATAAAAGCGACGATCCTCAATCGCGAGGAATGCCTGCGTCACGTGCGGCGGCAGATTGGCCACTTTGACCGGTGCTTCGACCATGGCACCCTGCCGTGCGATGGGTGTGCCGTCGCTAGCGAGAAGTGTGACTTGCGGCGGGGCGATAGGTTCGAGACTTTTGGAGAGCGGCGCCGTAATCGTAAGCCACCCGATCAGCAGGACAAGCACCGCCAGCATCGCCAGAAGGCCGCGCCCGGTCCACCAAAGCTTGCTGCGGTCACGCCAATATGCGCGCTGCCACCAACGCTGGCGCCGTTTTTCTTGAACCTGCAGCGCATCGTCAACCAGCCCAAGTTTCGCGTCCCAGAGCGCATAGTCGGGGATCGCCGAGCTGCGCGAACGTGGCATGGCGTCGCCATCATCATCATCCTCGTCGAGCGGACGGGTTGATTCGTAAAGCGGGAAGAAGCCGGAGGGCGCACGATCAGGGTCCGACCTTACGGAACGGGAGCGTTTCCAGAATTGATCAAACAGCGCCATGGTCAGGCTGTGTTATCAGCCTAGGACACTTGGGAGCAAGTGGCTTGCTTACCGCTTCTTTCCTGCGCCTTCAGGCAGATCCTCGCCAAACACACGCTGGTAGTATTCTGCCACCAATGTCCTCTCTGCCTCGTCGCACTTGTTGAGAAAGCTGAGGCGGAAGGCAAAACCCGTTGATCCGAAAATCGCTGCATTCTGTGCCCAGGTAATAACTGTACGCGGGCTCATCACGGTCGATATATCGCCGTTGATGAACCCCTGCCGGGTCAGTTCGGCAACCTTGACCATATCGGCGATCAGCTTGTCATCAGCATCCGGGGCCTTTGACTTGACAATCTGCTGTTCAACATCAGCGGCAAGATAGTTCAGTGCCACCACGACGTTCCAGCGGTCCATCTGCGCCTGATTGATGGCTTGCGTGCCATGATACAGCCCGCTGGTGTCCCCCAGCCCAACCGTATTGGTGGTGGCAAACAAACGGAAGAACGGATTGGGCGTAATCACGCGATTCTGGTCGAGCAGTGTCAAACGTCCATCAAATTCAAGAATTCGCTGGATCACGAACATGACATCAGGGCGGCCCGCATCATATTCATCAAAGGTCAGCGCGACGGGATGCTGCAACGCCCAGGGCAGGATGCCTTCCTTGAATTCCGTGACCTGCAATCCGTCTTTCAAAACAATTGCGTCGCGTCCGATCAAATCGATGCGGCTGATATGCGCATCCAAATTGACACGAATGCTGGGCCAGTTGAGACGAGCAGCAACCTGTTCGATATGGGTGGACTTGCCTGTCCCGTGGTAGCCCTGCACCATTACGCGGCGGTTGTGCGCAAAGCCCGCAAGGATCGCCAGCGTCGTATCCGGATCGAACACATAGGCGCCGTCCTTTTCAGGCACGTGTTCGGACGGTTGCGAGAAGGCGGGCACCTGCCAGTCAACATCAATACCGAAGACCTCGCGGACATCGACGGTGGTGTCGGGCTGGTAGGGCATGGCGTGATCGCCGGTGACATTGGTGTGAGAGGGTGCAGTCATCGTGTTGTTCGGTTAGAGCGCAAGTCGTCTGGCCGCAAGCAGAGGTTTGCAGCCAGACACTGCCACCTGTAGCACGTAGGTTTCCGTTGCGTGCTTCCCTGCGCGCCTATCGTTCCTATATTGCGTGTCATGCCCGACCCCGTCGAATCTCTGCGACTCAAGCTGGTTTCTCAGGTGCGCGGGGTATTCCACGATGCCAATGCCGGCCAATCGCCGATCCCGCCTTCCGATGATGCGCTGTTCGTGCGTGATACGCCGATCCGTCAGGTCCATGCCGATATCGTCGGCATGATGACGGGCGGAGTACGCGCATTGTTGCTGCAGATGTTACATCCCCATGCGCTTCAGGGTGTTCTCGATCATTCCAATTTTCGCGAGGATATGCATGGTCGGCTGCGACGCACCGCACGGTTCATCGCGGTAACAACCTTCGGCCACCGCGACGATGCGATGAAAGCGATTGATCGTGTCAATCGTATCCACGCCAAGGTTGGCGGGACTCTGCCCGATGGTTCGCATTATGAAGCGACCAATCCGCGTACACTGGCATGGGTGCATGTGACAGAAGCACAAAGTTTCCTGGCTGGGTATATGCGCCATGTCCGGCCCGATATGTCGCTAGGTGAGCAGGACGAATATTACCGACAATTTGCAGTGGTTGCACGCGCTCTGGGCGCCGATCCAGTGCCTGAAACCCGGGCGCAGGCCGATGCGATTTTTCGCGAGCTACGCCATGATTTGCAAGCATCGCCTGCGACGCGCGAGGTGGCCCAACTGGTTCTGAACCAGCGTCCGCAGGGCGCTCCGCAAGCGGTACAGACCATGATTACGGCCGACGCGGTCACCATGCTGCCAGATTGGGCACGCACTATGCTGCGCCTGCAACGTCCGATGCTGTCCGCCCTTCCCGCACGTGCGGCAACCTGGGGCATGGGCCGGACGCTGCGATGGGCGTTCCGGCAATAGTATCTTTCGCGTCGCCCGAGCCTGAGGCATAATCACCCGCGGAGGGAGATTGCCGATGTATGTGCAAGGTTTCGTCATTCCTGTCCCGGACAGCAACAAGGATGCTTATGCCGAAGTGGCGCGCAAGTTCTGGGAAATTGCCAAGGACTGTGGAGCGCTTTCGCAGATCGAATGCTGGGAGGCCGATATCAAAGATGGCGCCACGACCGATTTTCGCACTGCGGTGAAGGCAGAACCGGGCGAGAAAATCGTATTCTCGTGGATGACTTGGCCAGACCGTGCCACCGCGGATGCAGCGCATGACAAGATGATGGCCGATCCGCGCATGGAAACCGAATTTGGCAACCCGGATGGGAGTGACATGCCCTTCAATGGCAAGCGCATGATCATCGGCGGCTTTGATCCTATGTTCGTCGGGGAGGCTGAATGAACGAACTGTCGGTCAGTCGCTTCATCGCAGCACCACCCGCTACCGTATGGGACGCCATGGTCAATCGGCAGCCCGAATGGTGGTGCCCTCGTCCCTGGTCCGTGGAAATCATTGCGCAAGACCGTTTCGCTGGGGGCCGCAGCGCCATGATCATGCGGGGGCCGGACGGCGAAGAAATGCCGCAGGAAGGCATCATGCTTTTGTGGGATGAAGGGCGCCGCTTCGCTTCCACTGACGCGATCGTGGGCGATCTCGAACCAGCGGGTCCGTTCATGATCGGGATCTGGGAAGTTGAACCCGAAGGCGAAGGAACCCGCTACACTGCGCGTGCTCGGCACTGGTCTGCTGACGCATGCCGGCAACATGAAGAAATGGGGTTCGTGCAAGGCTGGGAGGCCTGCGCAGCCCAATTGGCAGAACTGTGCGAAACCATGTAATCAGGGCAGCGCCGCGCTGGCCCTGAGCAGCTGATAGGCTTCGACCACCGCGGATAGCTTGTTTTCGTGCCGCCGGTCACCGCCGTTGCGATCGGGATGGTAGCGCCGCACCAATTCCGAATAGCGACGGCGAAGCCGCGTGCGATCCGTGTCACTGCCCAGCCCCAATGTCTCGAGCGCTTGCGCTTCCTCACGTGAGAAACGTCCCGTGGCTGCCATGCGCGCTTCGCGTTCGGCGCGGCTTCGGATGCCGCGAGCGCGTGCCGCAATCGCATCCAGCGGATCGGAATAGTCAGCCCAACGCGGAATACCATCGACGCCGGCATCCGGGCGGAAAGCGCGGGTGTCCGAACGCCAGCCCGCTATCGGCGATTGTGCAGCGAGGATTTCTTCGGCGCTCATCCCGGCGAACCAGTCATAGCCTGCGTTGAATTCACGCACGTGCTGAAGGCAGAACCAGCGCCAGTCACCCGGCCCGTCGAACCCGTTGGGCCGGCCGCCGGGCGCACGGAATTCGCCCGCTTCGCCGCAGCCCGGCGCCTCGCATCGGCGCCCCTCGCTCTCGACGCGGCCATGAAATCGTGGTGAAGGCATAGCCCTTGAGAATGGGAATTGGGGCCCCAAGTTCCAACCCATAAATTGCCCCTGCCGGCGTGCGAAAAAGGAAATCCATAATGAGCGCGAGTGTCGCTGACGAAATGCATACGCTGCTGACCAGCGCCTTTGCGCCGACCCGGTTGGCAATCATCAACGACAGTGCCCAACACTCGGGCCACATGGGAGACGATGGTTCGGGCGAATCGCATTTCACCATTGAGATCGAGGCGCACGCCTTTTCCGATATGAACCGCCTAGCGCGCCAGCGCGCTGTGATTGCGGCGCTCGGCGACATTGTGGGGCGGCGGGTTCATGCCGTCGCCATCAAGGCGGGCGTTCCGGCCGAGTGAGCCTTAACCCCAATCTCCGCTTGCGCCGTGCAGCGCGGCTGATCGTCCTCGATGCGCAAAGCCGCGTTCTCATGTTTCGCTATGACGTGCCAGGGCGCGATCCGTTCTGGGTGACGGCGGGCGGTGAATGCGAGCCGGGCGAGAGTTTTGAAGAAGCGGCGCGGCGCGAATTGCTGGAAGAAACCGGCATCGCCGCCGATCCGGGCCCTCAGATTGCCCAGCTTATGCCTCAATTTGTCACGGTTGAAGGCGAGCTTGTGCAAGCGGATGAGCGGTTCTTTCGTGTCCGCGTGGACAATACGATTATCGATACATCGCGGCACACCGCGCTGGAACAACGGCTGATGACGCAGCACCGCTGGTTCACCCGATCAGAGCTTGCCGATTGGCATGAGGCAGTGTTTCCTCAGGCCATTCTTGCCATGATCGATCAGGACAATGACGCATGATTACCCAGACCATCACTCCCGTTACGCATGATCTTGGCGAATTCACCGTCCGCCGCGTGCTGCCATCAAAGGCGCGCACGATGGTCGGGCCATTTATCTTCGTCGACCAGTTCGGCCCCGCCGATCTGACCGGCGAAGGCATGGCCGTGCGCCCTCATCCGCACATCAATCTGGCGACCGTCACCTGGCTGTTTGAAGGCGCGATCGACCACCGCGACAGTCTGGGTACATGTGCCACGATCCGGCCCGGTCAGGTCAATCTGATGACCGCCGGACGCGGGATCGTTCACTCGGAGCGTAGCCCTAAGGCCGAACTTGCGACCAATCCGGCGATGTTCGGAATGCAGACATGGCTTGCCCTACCCGATGGCCGTGAGGAGATCGATCCCGCGTTCGAAGCGGCTACGGATCTGCCTGTCATTTCCGACAATGGCGCCAAGGCGTGGGTAATCATGGGTGAACTGTGGGGTGCCAGAGCCCCGACGACGACCCATGCGGCCACGATCTATGCAGAAATCGTGCTGGAACCGGGTGGATCAATCCCGCTGGATGCCGAGGCTGACGAACGGGCGGTGATGTTGGTGAGCGGCGAAGCGCAGGTGGATGG
Organism: Erythrobacter sp. R86502; assembly: GCF_042466465.1. Taxonomy (NCBI): domain Bacteria; kingdom Pseudomonadati; phylum Pseudomonadota; class Alphaproteobacteria; order Sphingomonadales; family Erythrobacteraceae; genus Erythrobacter; species Erythrobacter sp. R86502. The sequence goes on from NZ_JAXHCJ010000001.1 coordinate 1,524,412, forward strand.
TATTGCGCTGGAGCAATATCAGCTCGCCGTGCTTGCCCCCGGGAAAACCATGCGCCTCGCCAGCCGAAACGGCGCGCGGGTGATGCTGCTGGGCGGAGAGGCGTTTGCCACCAAGCGGCACGTGTTCTGGAACTTCGTCAGCTCGGATCGTGAACGTATCAATCAGGCGAAGGAAGATTGGCGGGCTGGCCGCTTTCCCATCGTGCCCGGAGACGAAGACGAATTTATCCCCTTGCCCGACAAGCCCAAGACCGTCAGCTATCCCTGAAGTCATAATGGGGAGAGAGTGATGGATTACGCAGGAAAGGTGGCTTGGATCACCGGCGCATCATCGGGCATCGGGGCGGCTCTGGCAAAGGAGCTTGCGGCGCGGGGTGCGCATATCGTGCTGTCGGGTCGCGATGAAGCCCGCCTTGCCGAGGTTGCAGCCACCTGCGGCCAAACGCTGGTTCTCGCCTTCGATGTTCGCGATGATGAGGCCCTTGCCCAAGCCACGCGAAATGCGGTCGCGTGGAAGGGCGGCGTCGACCTTGCGTTCGCCAATGCTGGAATTTCTCAGCGCAGCCGCGCGCTGAAAACTTCAATGCAGGTCTATCGCGACATCATCGCGGTTGATCTCACCGCCCAGATCGCGTTCAGTCAGGGTCTGATCGGCCATATGGCGGATCGCGGCTCGGGCGCGCTGGGCTTTATTTCTTCAATCGCGGGCAAGGTTGGCGTGCCTATGCGCACAGCCTATTGCGCTGCCAAATTCGGATTAGCGGGTTATGCCGATGCGCTGCGGGCCGAATTGACGCAGAACGGTGTCAGCGTCCACACGATCTATCCCGGATCAGTCGCCACCAATGTATCCAGAAACGCACTGACCGCTGAAGGCACGGCGCGCGGCCGTTCCGACAAGGCGATTGACGAAGGCATTCCCGCAGACGTCGCCGCCCACGCCATGCTGGATGGTATCGCAGCAGGACAGCGAGAAATCATTGTCGCTGACGGCAGCGAATTGGCGATTGGCGAACTGCGCCGCACCCCCGATGCGCTTTTCGATCAGATGGCAGGCATGGTCGCCAAGGGCTACATGGAAAAGCTGGAGCAGCAATGATGGATGTTGACCTGAAACGGGTGCAGCTGCCCAACGGTATCAGCCTGAACATCGTTGATGAAGGCCCGGTCGATGCGCCGGTGCTGATATTCCTGCACGGCTTTCCCGAAAGTCACAGAACCTGGCGGCACCAGATTGCGCATTTTTCGGACCGCTACCGCTGCATCGCTCCTGATCAGCGCGGGTATCGGGGGTCTTCCAAGCCGCAGGCTGTCGAAGCGTATACGCCTGACAAACTCATCGGCGATGTGTTCCTGCTGGCCGATACGCTGGCGATCGGCAACTTTACCATCGTGGGCCACGACTGGGGGGGCGCGATTGCATGGGGCGTGGCTCTGGGTGGGCAACATGCGCGAGTCACGCACGCAATCATCGCCAATGCGCCGCATCCCTCGATCTTCCAGAAGCTGCTTTACACGCATCCCGGCCAACGCGAGGCGAGCCAGTATATCCGTGGTTTCCGCGACACGGCCAACGATCCGATGGTCAAGGAGCATGGGTTGACCGCTCTGCTTCTGAAGGAAGTGAAATGGGACCGCCCCAGCAAGATGGAGCCCGAAGAACGCGACGCGCTGTTGCTGGACTGGCAGAACCGCGATGCGGCGTTCGGAATGCTGAATTACTACCGCGCCAGTCCAATCGATGTCCCTTTGATGGATGCGCCGTTCGAAGTTCCGCTAGGCTACCAGCCACCGCAGCTCCCCAAATTGACCATTCCGACGCTGGTGATCTGGGCCATGGACGATCTTGCGCTGCCTCCGGAAAATCTTGAAGGGCTCGGCGATATCATCGATCCGCTCACCATCGTTCACGTTCCCGGTTGCGGGCATTTTGTGCCATGGGAAGCGCCGGACGCAGTCAATGCGGCGATGGAAGCCTTTCTCGAAGGCTAATCCACTATCCATTCGATCGCCGCGCCGTGCGGGTGCGACCAGGCAAGGTGAACCTCTGATGCGCCATCAGGCCAATGTCGCACGGTCAGCTTGTGGCGGTGCACGGACCGATCGGCTTCGACCTTTACCCATGCCAGCGGGCGATCGGAGGTAGCATGGGCGCCTGCAGCTTCCATTGCAGCTGTCACGCGCCCCTGCTGGTCAGTCGGAAGATACTGCCATACGATTGAATGCATCAGCATCCGGGTGGTGCCTGCGTCCTGCGGCTTGACCAGTTCAGCTTCCACGAAATCAGCAGCGGTGGCCTGAACCAGATGCGGCCTGCGTTCCAAAGCGGCTCGAACCGCTGCATCCAATCTTGCGAAACGAATTGCATGTTCGGGCCAGATATAGGCCCGCAGCCGCATTGCGTCCGAGGCATTGGTAAGATCGACGGGCGCGACATCACAGCCTTTGGTGGCAGCAATCGCGATCGCCTGCTGCGGCGGCGAGATGCCCTGCCACAATGGTTCGAAGCGCATCACTGCCGGATCGGGCCCGATTTGGACGCCTCCCAGATTGTAGCTGTAGCGATCGAGCATAAGATTGATACCGGCGCTCGATCCGAGTTCGAGGCATTGGAAGCGCGCCGGCAGGCCGCGACTAGCCAGCCAGAGCATTGCGGCGATGAAATTGGCGGAACGGCCTGCTTCATTGGTTTGTGGCGGGCCATCAAGCCAGGGCAGCATTGCTGCTTCGTCGGTCGCGATAGCAGCGGCTATCACGTCAGGGTCATTCGCTGGCTCGCCCCGATAAAGCGGGCCAAGCCGGGGCGCGGCACCAGACAGAAAAAGAGCGTGGAGACCGCCAGCAACACGCAAAGGCAACGCATCAGCAAGCGGCGCGCCCTGCCAATCGCGAACACGGTTCAGGAACTCTCCGTGCGCACCGGAACGCAATACAGCAGCGATCCCGGCTACTACCCTTGCCGTGATCGGAGCGTCCGAAGCTTCACAATAGGCCACCTGATTGGCAAACGCCGTCAACACCGCACCCGGCCCTGTGGTATTCATGTCGACGAATTCATACGCCGGACGTTCCGATGAACCTGCCATTCCCATTGCCCTTTTGTCCGCGGATCCTTAAGTGCGCGGCCAATCATGATCACGACCGGCATCCAAGACAATCCCGGACAGCTGACCTTCGCTGTCCCCAAGGGGCGCATCCTTGACGAGGCGCTGCCCGTGATGGCGCGCGCCGGTGTCGAGCCTGATGCTGAATTCCACGATCCTAAAAGCCGTGCGCTGGCATTCGCCACCAGCCGGAACGACATGCGCCTTATCCGCGTGCGCGCCTTTGATGTGGCAACATTTGTCGCTCATGGCGCTGCGCAGGTCGGGATTGTCGGGTCCGATGTGATCGAAGAATTTGACTACGCCGATCTTTACGCGCCCGTCGATCTGGGGATTGGCCTGTGCCGATTGTCTGTCGCCCGCCTAGCGACTGACAGCGACGAACCCGGCAGCGTCAGCCATCTGCGCGTGGCGACAAAATATCCAAATCTGACCCGCCGCCATTTCGAGGCGAGCGGCGTGCAGGCCGAATGCGTCAAATTGAACGGCGCGATGGAACTGGCTCCATCCCTTGGGCTTGCGCGTCAGATTGTCGATCTTGTGTCGACAGGACGTACGCTCAAAGAGAACGGCTTGGTCGAAACCGACGTAATCCATGAGATTTCTGCGCGGCTTATCGTCAATCGGACAGCGCTTAAAACCGACATACGAGTTGCCGCGTTGGTTGATGCCTTTCGCCGCGATGCGGATACGCGCAGCGAAAAGGCTTCCCGATGATCAACATACTTTCAACGCTGCAGCCGGATTTCACGAGCAAATTCGACCGGATTGTCGATGCCCGGCGCGAATCGGATACCGATGTTGCCGGCCAGGTCGCGAATATTCTTCAGACTGTGAAGTTGCGCGGCGACCATGCGTTGTCGGATTACACGCAGCGGTTCGATGGATACACGCTGGCAGAGGATGGCGACTGGTTCATCCCGCGCGAACGATGTGAGCAGGCCTATCACGCCCTCACCCCCGATTTGCGCGACGCGCTTGAACTTGCCGCGGCTCGTATCCGCGCCTATCACGAAGCGCAGCTTCCGCAGGACCGCGATTACAAGGATGCAGCCGGTGTTCGGCTGGGCGCGATCTGGCGTCCGGTTGATGCTGCCGGACTGTACGTGCCCGGTGGGCGTGCAGCCTATCCATCATCGCTGCTGATGAATGCCATTCCGGCGAGGGTCGCAGGGGTTGAGCGGCTGGTCGTTGTCACGCCGACACCCAAGGGTCAATCGAACCCGATGGTGTTGGCCGCTGCACACATTGCGGGCGTGGACGAAATATGGCGCGTGGGCGGCGCGCAGGCGGTGGGCGCGCTCGCCTATGGCACGCAGCGCATCCGCCCGGTCGATGTCATTACCGGGCCCGGCAATGCCTGGGTGGCCGAGGCCAAGCGGCAGCTTTACGGTGTGGTTGGTATCGACATGGTGGCGGGCCCATCGGAAATTCTCGTCATCGCAGACGGCAAAAACGATCCTGACTGGATCGCAGCAGACCTTCTGAGCCAGGCCGAACATGATCCCACTTCACAGTCGATCCTGATTACCGATGACGCGGGCTTTGCGCGGCAAGTGGAAGATTGCATCGACTTGCAGATCAGCCAACTTGCAACTGGAAAGACTGCGCGCACCAGTTGGGACGCGCATGGTGTGATGATCGTTGTCAATGATCTGCTGGCAGAAGCCCCCGCGCTTGCCAATCGTCTCGCGGCCGAGCACGTCGAAATCGCAGTCGATGATCCCGAACCGTACCTTAAGGCTATCCGCCACGCAGGAAGCATCTTCCTTGGCCGGATGACGCCCGAGGCCGTCGGCGATTATGTCGCCGGGCCCAACCACGTGCTGCCCACCGGACGGCGCGCGCGTTTTTCCAGCGGGCTTTCCGTCCTGGATTTCATGAAGCGCACCAGTTTTCTGGGGCTGGATGCGGCATCGTTTGCCGCCATTGGTCCCGCCGCCGCAACCCTCGCCCATGCAGAAGGTTTGCCTGCCCACGCCAAGTCCGTGGAACTGAGGATCAAATGAACCAGCCGTCTCGTTCCAAAGCCCGGTCGGCAGCGCGTCTTGCTGCCGTACAGGCACTGTACCAGCAGCATATGGAAGGCACCGCATTGACGCGGCTGCTTGATGAGTTCCACCAGCATCGGCTGGGCCGAACCATCGATGACGATGATTTCGACGATGCCGAATATGCTGATGCCGAAGTGCCATTTTTCGACGACATCGTGCGCGGGGTGGATGCACGGCGTGACGAAATCGACACGCTGCTTACAGACAAGCTGGCGTCCGGCTGGACCATCGCCCGGCTCGACAAGACGATGTTGCAGGTTCTGCGCGCAGGCACCTACGAACTTATCGCCCGCAACGATGTGCCGTCCGCAGTAACGATCAACGAATATGTCGAAGTCGCCAAAGCGTTTTTCGACGACGGCCAGGCCAAGTTTGTGAACGGTATTCTGGACGCCGTGGCCAAGGGCGCTCGGGCGAGCTAGATCTCGGCCCAATGAACGAGGCCGATTTCATCGCTGCTCTGCGCGGATTGCCGCTGCATCCCGGCGCACGCGAATTGACCGATGATTGCGCTGTACTGGCCATAGGCGGCGAGACGCTGGTACTGACCCACGACACCATGGCCGAAGGGACTCATTTTCGTTCCGATGCGGACTTGGCCGATGTCGCCTGGAAGCTGGTCGCCTCCAATCTTTCGGATCTGGCTGCAAAGGGTGCAGTGCCGATCGGTGTGTTGCTGGGCCACACGCTTGGACACGAGGACGTGCGGTTTCTGCACGGACTGCGTGAGGCGCTTGAGGTGTTCGAAGCGCCCTTGCTGGGCGGCGACACGATAGCAGTGCAGGGCGTTCGCAGCTTTGGCCTTACCGCCATCGGACGGGCGACGCATGTTCCGGTGCCGGCGCGGTCGGGCGCGCAGGCGGGCGATACAATCTGGATCACCGGCCCGGTCGGCCGGGCAATGCTGGGCTTTATTGGCGCGGAAGAACATCGCGCTGCGTTCGATCGTCCGATCCCGCGGCTGGCCGAAGGGCAGGCACTCTCCCCCCATGTCAGCGCAATGATGGATGTCTCGGATGGGCTCCTGCTGGATAGCTGGCGCATGGCGCGGGCAAGCAGGGTGACCTTTGCCATCGACACCCATGCCGTGCCGGTGGCCGATCCGGCGCAGCGCGATGCGTGCATGCGATGGGGAGATGATTACGAACTGCTGTTCACGACCCCGCGCGGAACACATCTGCCCGTGGCGGCGCATCGTATTGGAACGGTTGCGCCGCGCACAGTCGCGCCGCTCATAGTGGGCGACATGGCTTATCCGGACCCTGAAACGCTGGGTTTTCAACACGGCTAACTGGCTGCTTAACCTCCTGCCAAACCATGCGAAAGTCGCGTGACCTCAGGTATCCCTAGCGTCAGGCTTGCCAGCATGCCGCGAGCGCGTACAACTGTCCCTCTTGCGCCCAGGAACGAGGCGCAGGCACCCCGCAATGGGGTAGCAACAAAGAACGAGAGGGGATTGCTCGTGAATTTATTGCTCATATCGATTGGGCTGGGGGTGCTTGCCATTGTCTATGGCTTTGTCACCAGCAGACAGGTGCTCGGCGCGGATGCCGGGAATGCCAAGATGCAGGAAATTGCCGCCGCCATTCAGGAAGGCGCGCAGGCTTACTTGAAGCGTCAATATACTGCCATCGCCGTTGTCGGCGTGATTGTCGCTGTGATCGTGGCGGTAACGCTGGGCGCGATCCCGGCGGTCGGTTTTTTCATCGGTGCCGTGCTTTCGGGTGTGGCAGGGTTCATCGGCATGAACGTGTCGGTGCGTTCCAACGTGCGCACCGCCGCTGCCGCGATGAAGGGTTTGCAAGAAGGCCTGACGCTGGCGTTTCGTGCGGGCGCTATCACGGGCATGCTGGTCGCAGGCCTCGCGCTGCTCGCGATTGCGTGCTTCTTCTGGTATCTGACCGGTCCTGCCGGGTTGCCTGCGGATAGCCGTCCGGTTGTCATCGGCCTCACCGCCCTTGCGCTTGGCGCTTCGTTGGTGTCGATTTTCGCACGCCTTGGCGGCGGGATCTTCACCAAGGCAGCAGACGTGGGCGCTGACCTCGTCGGCAAGGTCGAAGCTGGCATCCCGGAGGATGACCCGCGCAATCCCGCCGTGATTGCCGATAACGTGGGCGACAATGTCGGCGACTGCGCCGGAATGGCGGCCGACTTGTTCGAGACCTACGTTGTTACCGTGGGCGCCACGATGGTGCTGACTGCGTTGCTGATGAGCGGCGCAGAAAACCTGTTCGCGCTGATGGTGCTACCGCTGCTGATTGGGGGCGTGTGCATCGTGACCTCGATCATCGGCACGTACTTTGTACGGCTGGGCAGTGGGACCAACATCATGGGCGCGATGTACAAGGGCTTCCTTGTCACCGCCGTGCTGTCGATTCCGGCGATCTGGTTCGCGATCAGCGTCACTCTAGGTGATATGGAGACTGTGATCAGCGGGCAGACCTATAATGGCCGCACCTTGTTCTATTGCGGGTTCCTCGGCTTGGTCATCACCGGGCTGATCATCTGGATCACTGAATATTACACCGGCACCAATTACCGCCCGGTGCGATCGATCGCCAAAGCTTCTGAAACAGGTCACGGCACCAATGTGATCCAGGGTCTGGCGATCAGCATGGAATCCACCGCGTTGCCGACGCTGGTGATTTGTGCCGGCATCGTCATTGCCTATCAACTCGCTGGATTGATGGGCATTGCCTACGCAGCAACATCGATGCTGGCGCTGGCGGGCATGGTCGTGGCGCTCGACGCCTATGGCCCGGTCACTGACAACGCGGGCGGCATTGCCGAAATGGCCGGGCTGGATGACAGCGTGCGCGAGAAGACCGATGCATTGGATGCTGTCGGCAACACCACCAAGGCCGTCACCAAAGGCTATGCGATTGGCTCGGCAGGTCTGGCGGCGCTGGTATTGTTCGCCACGTACACCGCCGATCTGCGTGAGCTGTTCGAAGGTGTGACGGTCGATTTCAGCCTCGAAAACCCTTACGTCATCGTCGGGCTTCTGCTCGGTGCACTGCTGCCCTATTTGTTCGGGGCAATGGGCATGACGGCGGTAGGCCGGGCTGCAGGCGAAGTGGTGAAGGATGTCCGCGATCAGTTCGCCAAGAACCCCGGCATCATGACCTACGAAGTGAAGCCTGATTACGCACGCACCGTCGACCTCGTCACCAAAGCCGCAATCAAGGAGATGATCCTGCCGTCACTGCTACCGGTGGCTGCGCCGATCGCGGTGTATTTCGTGATCACTGCGGTAGCCGGTCAGGCCAATGGATTTGCTGCGCTGGGTGCTTTGCTGCTGGGCGTGATCGTGGGCGGACTGTTTGTCGCGATTTCGATGACATCGGGCGGCGGGGCGTGGGACAATGCCAAGAAGTATATCGAAGATGGCCATCACGGCGGCAAAGGTTCCGATGCTCACAAGGCGGCAGTGACCGGCGATACAGTCGGCGATCCCTACAAGGACACCGCTGGCCCGGCGGTCAATCCGATGATCAAGATCACCAATATCGTTGCCCTGTTGCTGCTTGCAGCACTGGCAGCGGGTTGATCGCTATCCCGACACGCCGATAAGAACCATCAACCCCGCCGGACACAGTTTCGGCGGGGTTTAATAACGCTCGTTCCGCTGTCCCTCCATTGGACACAGCGTCTCTGCGCTGAGGCTTTCTTAATCGCCCTGTGGCAAGACCCAGCTGAAGCGCACGGACTGGTGCGGCAAGGCAGGGCTAACGATTATGGACATGGCACGCGCGGACAGCTTTCGCACCCGCAGCACGGCCTTTGCCCGCATCAGATCCCGGCCTGGTGATCTGCAAATGCTGACGACGGAGGAGATGGCTGACCCCGTCTTCGTTTCCGCATGGCAAAGGCTGGTCGCTTGTGCGGCCGAACCCAATCCCTTCTTTGAACCGTGGTTCCTGCGCCCCGCGATGGACCAGTGGGCGACTGCCGATCAGGTTGTAGCCACAGCGTGGTATGACAATGGGCAGTTGGCGGCTCTGCTCCCTGTCAACCGCAGTCTGCATTATTACGGCCATGTCGTACCGCACGCCAAAAGCTGGTTGCACCCCAACGCCTTCTGCGGCGTGCCATTGATTGCCGCCGGGCACGAGGACGCCTTTTGGCGCGCCATGTTGTCCTATCTCGATCGTCAGGCAGGGCGCGCGCTGTTCTGGCACCTGCCGCTGCTTCCCGCCGATGGTCCGGTGAACGCGGCGCTGAGCCGTGTGCTCGCCGCAACGCCTCGCACCTACTACACCGCTGCCGAGGAAAGCCGTGCAGTCTTGACCGGCCCCATGTGTGCAGACGACTATCTTGAAACATCGATGAGCGCCAAGAAGCGCAAGGAACTGCGCCGGCAGCACAACCGCTTGACCGAAGAAGGGGCGCTGATCTTCGAACGGCTTGATGACGCTTCAAGTCTGGCGGCGTGGACAGCCGAATTTCTGGCACTCGAAGCGGCAGGCTGGAAAGGCGCAGCAGGATCGGCACTGGCAAGCGCGCCTGATACGTACACGCTGTTCGTACAGGCTTTGGCTGGCGCAGCGGCGGAAGGGCGGCTCGAACGGCTGGCCTTGCGTTTGAATGGCCGTGCCATCGCGATGCTGGTGAACTTCGTTACGCCGCCCGGCGTCTATAGTTTCAAGACGGCATTCGACGAAAACTACGCCCGGTTCTCTCCGGGTATGTTGCTTCAGCTGGAAAACCTGAGCCTGCTTGATCGCAGCGATGTTCAGTGGGCGGATAGCTGCGCGGCGGAAGGACATCCGATGATCGAACGGCTGTGGCGCGACAAGCGACGCATGGTGAGCCGCAATATCGCCATCGGCGGTCTGCTGCGCCGCACCGCATTCCGACTTCTCATGGCTTATGAAACCCGTTCCAGGAAGCTTGCATGAACGCGCATTCTGACTTTCGCGACATTTTGTCTGCAACCGTGTTTGGCCGCGACGCCCGCGCATGCTTTACCGCGAATTACCCGGAAACGCCGCATGTCCTGACCCACAATCTGACAAGCCACCCGTTGTTGGAAATTGACGCGCTGGCACAGCTGGCAGAATTGCTTCCAAGCACTTCGGTTGAATACAACCGCGGCGATCTGCCGATCGGGGTCGATGGGAAGCCCGGATCGAACGGCCTTACTATCGCCGAAACGATCCGCCACGTGGCCGAGGCCGAAAGCTGGGCGGTTCTCAAGAATATCGAACAGGTTGCCCCCTACCGTAATCTCTTGCTCGGCTTGCTGGAAGAACTGCGGCCCCAGATCGAATCTGCAACCGGTGCGATGCTTATGCCGCAAGGCTTCATTTTCGTATCGAGCCCGTCTTCGGTCACGCCCTATCACTTCGATCCGGAACACAATATTCTGCTGCAGATCCGCGGCACCAAAGTCATGACGCAGTTCCCGGCTGGCGACACCCGCTTTGTTCCCGATCAGGCGCATGAAACCTATCATTCAGGCGGTCCGCGCGAATTGCATTGGAAGGACGCATTTCTCGATCATGGAACGGCTTTTCCCTTATGCCCCGGTGAAGCCCTGTTCGTCCCGGTGATGGCGCCGCATTTCGTCAGGAACGGTCCCGCACCTTCGGTTTCGCTTTCGATCACCTGGCGTAGCGAATGGAGCTACCGGGAGAGCGATGCGCGGGTTTTTAACGCGATTCTGCGGGATCGCGGCTTCAACCCCGCAGCGCCAGGCCGTTGGCCGCGTCAGAACTTTGCCAAGGCCTACGCCTTTCGGGCGATGCGGAAGCTGGGATTGACGGGGGCCTGAGCCCGCAGCATGGCATCTTGCGATGACCGACATACCTTCCAATGAGCAACTGACTGCCGGCATTGTCCGCTTGCTGACGGTCGAAAAACGTGCCTCCGATGTATTTGCCGGACCACCACAGGTCGATGGGATCGGTCGCGTCTTTGGCGGGCAAGTGCTCGCACAGGCGCTTCAGGCGGCACAAGGTACGGTTACAGACGGCAAGTGCGCCCATTCGCTGCACGCCTATTTCCTGCGTGGGGGCCGCGAAGGCGCACCAATCGAATATCGTATTGCCCGCGATTTTGACGGTCGCAGCTTTGCCAACCGCCGCGTCGTGGCGGCGCAGGAAAACGAGGAAGGCATCGCGGTGCCGATCCTTAACCTGACCGCCAGCTTTCAACTGCCCGAAGCAGGGTTGGAGCATGCGGATTCGCCGATGCCCGATGTGCCCCAACCCGAAGATCTGCGGTCCGACATGGACCAGCGACGTGAAATCGCAGAAGCCTGGGGCGAGCGTTTGAACGAGGCGCAGCGTCGATTGATGCTGCGGCCTCGACCGATCGAGATGCGAACGACCGATCGTTTGCACTGGATGAGCAGCGAACCCCGCGAACCGCGCGCGCATTCCTGGTTTCGCGTGTGCGCACCGATCACGGGCGCCGAAGACACGCCCGAGCTGCACAGGGCGATCATCACCTACGCCAGCGATTACACGCTTCTTGGCACCAGTGCGCTACCGCACGGGTTGAGCTGGATGCGCAACGAACTGGTGGGTGCCAGCCTGGATCACGCGCTGTGGTTCCACCGCGATGCGCGCGCTGATGAATGGCTTCTATACGCGACCGACGCGCCGTGGTCGGGCGGCGGGCGCGGGTTCAATCGCGGCCGAATTTTCAACCGCGCAGGTGAACTGGTCGCCAGCGTCGCGCAGGAAGGCATGATGCGCAAACGTCTTTAAGAGCTACACCGCTTCGGCGGGGATATATCGTCCCGCATGCGACGCGACAGCGCAGCTCTCGTTATATCCACCGCTCGGCGCTTGCGGACCAAGCAAATTAGTGCGCCATCAGAACCGGCATCATTGGTTCGCGCAACATTTCACGTGTTACTCCGCCCATGACCATTTCTGACAAACGTGAATGGCCATAGGCGCCCATCACCATCAGCCCGCATTGGCGCATCTGCGCTGCGGAAAACAGCGTATCAGATATTCGCGCCGCACCACGGGGAATCTCCACGATGTCACAAGCGATCCCGTGGCGGCTCAGATATTTCGCACCTTCGGTTGCCGGAAAATCGAACCGTTCCGTTTCTTTCGTCTCCGTCACGCTGGCAAGCGTTACGGTACATGCGCATGCCAAAACAGGCACGGCGCTGCGCAAGGCGTGACACGCCTCGGACGAACCGTTCCACGCCACCAGCATAGGTGCGCTGACATCAAACCCAGCGCTTCCCTCTGGCACAACCAACACCGGCGCTGACGTCTTTATCGTCAAATCGCCGGCCAGCGATGACGGCCGGTTTTCGACGCTGACCGCACCGACAATAACGATATCCGCCAGCGGCGATGCTTCGAGCATTTGATGCAAAGCGGTGCCGTAGACAAAGCGCCAATCGAATGGCACGCCTTCGTGCTCCAGTTCGCGTTCGATTTCGGCGCGCTGTTGCTCGGCATTCGCCTTTATGACTGGCATCGCCGCCGCGATTGCAGAACCGTAGACATCTCCGGGTGCAAACACGTCATAGCAGACCGCCTGAAGGCAGGTGATATGCCCGTTGGTAGCCCGCGCCAGATCCAGTGCGACTTGCAGGCGCGCCTTCATCCCGGTGTCGTGATCGATATGAAGCAAGATGGATTTCATGGCAGAAGGTCCTCCTAGTCGGCGGTGTATCGACGCTAACACGGTCGCCTGCCTTGTTCAGGATCAAACTCAGCCCCAAAGCTGCGCCAGCATACCAGCTTGCAAGCATCCCGCCCATCGCTAGTCTGACGTTCAGGGAGACGAGCCATGCAGATCATGCGACATCCGGCAGTAAAGACTTCGCTGAAGCCGTCCAATCACCCCTATCTGACTGGGCCTTGGACCCCGCAGCATGAAGAGCTTGATGTTGCAGAACTGACGGTGATCGCAGGCGAAATCCCGGCCGACATTGATGGCATTTACCTTCGCAATACCGAAAATCAGGTACACCAACCTTTAGGACGTCATCACCCATTCGATGGCGATGCAATGATCCATCAGGTCAACATTTCCGGCGGCAAGGCCAGTTATCGCAATCGCTTCGTGCGAACGCATTGCTTTGAGGCCGAACAGATCGCCGGACAATCGCTGTGGGGCGGGTTGATGGACCCTTGGGGGACATCAAAGCGCCCTGGGTTCGGCGCCCATGGCGGGCTGAAGGACACAGGCTCCACCGACATCATCGTTCATGCGGGAACGGCCTATGCAACGCTCTACCAATGCGGTGAGGCGTGGATGCTCGATCCGGTAACGCTCGCCAGTCGAGGCAAGGCGCCGTGGGTGCCGTTAGACGGCGTATCGGCCCACCCCAAGGTCGACGAGGCAACGGGGGAGATGATGTTTTTCAACTACTCCAAATACCCGCCTTTCATGCATTACGGCGTCGTCGATCGTACTGGTACACTGGTGCATTACACGCCCATCCCCCTGCCCGGCCCCCGCCTGCCTCATGACATGGCAATTACGCCGAACTGGTCGATCCTGAATGATATGCCGTTGTTCTGGGACAAGGACCTGCTCGAACGTAACATTCACGCCGCGCGGATCCATGACGGCGTGCCAACCCGCTTCGCGCTGATCCCGCGGCGCGGCGGCGCGGCGGACATACGCTGGTTTGAGGCTACCCCGACCTATGTCTTGCACTGGACCAATGCGTGGGAGGAGGGCGACGAGGTCATCGTGGAAGGCTATCATCAGGCGCGACCGATGCCTGATCCGCTGGAGGGTATGGGCCGATATGCGCACATGATGGCCTATGTGGATGAACATTCATTTCAATCGCGCCTTCATCGCTGGCGGTTCAACCTGACGACAGGCGAAACCCGCGAAGATCGCCTCACTGATCGCATCGTCGAGTTCGGCATGATCAATCCGCGCCAAGCGATGCGCAAGAGCCGCTACGTCTGGTCCACGACAACCCGGCCCGGATGGTTCCTGTTCAACGGTTACGTCCGGCATGATACCGATACGGGCCAGGAACAGGTCTACCGCCTACCCGAAGGCGTTTATGCCAGCGAAAGCCCGATGATCCCGCGGCATGGCGCCACTGCAGAAGATGACGGGTATCTCATAACGTTTCTTATCGACGAAAATACCGGCACGTCACAATGCGCCATCCTGGACGCTGCTGATGTGACGAAAGGCCCGATCTGCCGCCTTGCCCTGCCGCATAAGCTGTGTTCGGGAACCCATTCGGCTTGGGTGGAACATGATCAACTTCGAACGGACGCGGCATTCAGCGCAGCGCGTCGCGCTGCCGACTGATATCGCAGCGTGACGACACCCGTCGACCTGTCTCCGACGCTCGTCGCCCGTCTTGTTGCCTCCTTATGGCCGCATGCCTAACGCGCTGCAGCATTACCACCTCTTTTCCGGGGACTATTTTCATGACCTTGCGCCTTGTCCTTGCCGCGTCGACCGCGCTGCTGACCACCGCCGTCCCCGCTGTCGCCCAACCGGCAGCCGCACCTATCGAACAAGCCGCAGCGGCAACGATGTCAGAGCATGACAAGCTGTTTGCCCTGTTTGCTGACGCTGACGAACGCGAGCTTGCTCTGAACCCCTTGAACCGGTTGTTTCGTGGAGAGGAGGAAGACGCCGACAGGCTTGGCGACTTCCTTACCGATTCAAGTTTTCTTGCAAGTCGCACGGACATCAAACTGAACCTTGCGCTGCTGGCACAGGTCGACCGCAGCAAGCTCGATGCCACCGATGCGCTGGCTTATGATGTGTTCAGGTACACACAGGAACGCGCGGCCGAAGGATATACCGACGAAATGCGCGCGCTGACCGAGGTCCGCCCGCTCAACCACTTCTTCGGATTGCACACGTATTACCCGCAATTCGCCAGCGGCACCGGCGTTGCGCCGTTCAAGACGCTCGCCAACTACGAAGACAATCTGTCGCGGCACGACGATTATATCGCCTTTGTCGAACGGGCGATCGACAAGTTTCGCGAAGGCATGGACACCGGCGTGCTGGAGACCAGCCTAACGGTGGGGATCATGGTTACACAACTCGACACGCAGCTAAAAATGCCCGTTGCAGAATCGCAATTCATGGCGCCGACCAAGGACTTCCCTGAAACCATTTCCGCTGAGGACCGCACACGGCTTCTTGCCGCCTATGAAGCCAAGACGCGCGAAATCTACACCGCGAACACGGCCTTGCGCGATTTCCTTCGCGACGAGTACCTTCCGATTGCCCGCACAAGCATCGGCCTGTCCCAGATGAAAGGCGGCGACAAGTTGTATGCGCGATTGGTGGAGGAATCGACCACCTTGCCGCTGGCCCCGGAAACGATCCACCAGCTGGGACTCTCCGAAGTGGCGCGAATCAAGGCCGATCTTGAAGCGTTGAAGCAGGAAGTCCGGTTCGACGGGACGCTGACCGAATTCTTCGACTATGTTCGTACCGATCCGCAGTTCCAGCCCAAGACGCGTGAGGGGCTTACCCAGGCCTATTATGACATCGGAAAGCAGGTCGACCAAAAGATCTGGGAATATTTCTCGTTGATCCCCAAATCGCCGTTGGAAATTCGCCCCTACGATACGTCGACCGAAGAATTCGAAGCGGGAGGATCGTATCAGTCAGGTTCAGCCGACGGCGCGCGGCCCGGCGTATTCTATTTCAACGCCTATGACCTGCCGAGTCGTCTGACACCGGGGAACGTGACGCTTTACCTGCATGAAGGCGCCCCGGGGCATCACTTCCAGATCAGCCTTGCGCAAGAAAACGAAGCGCTGCCCGCATTCATGCGGTATGGCGGTACGACCGCATTTGTTGAAGGGTGGGCACTGTACGCCGAAACTTTGGGCTACGAGATGGGCTTTTACCAGGACCCGTGGAACCGGTACGGCACGCTTCAGGATGAACAGCTTCGCGCCATGCGGCTTGTGGTTGATACCGGTATTCATGCGAAGGGCTGGACGCGCGACCAGGCGATCGATTTCATGATGAACAATTCGGGCATGACTCGCACCGAAGTCGTCGCCGAAGTCGATCGCTACATTGCCATCCCAGGGCAGGCTCTTGCCTACAAGGTCGGGGCGCTCAAGATTCAGGAACTTCGCCAGCGGGCCGAAAAGTCTCTGGGCCCCAAATTCGACATCAAGGCCTTCCACGAGCAGATTCTCAACACCGGCGGCCTTCCTTTGACCGTGCTTGAAGCCAAGATTGATCGCTGGATATTGGCACAAGCCGAACGTTGATCCGCACACGGGGCCACGTTTTTGCCTCAATTCGTCGCATCCCATACCCCGGTTGCCCATTCCTGTGGCATCCGGGGGTTCGGCGTTCATCTGCGAGCAAGGCGCCGATGAACAACCACGCTCCGCACACAGCATCAATCAGGGCCGACCGAGGGATCGCGGCCCCCATTTCTGGAGCCTGCCACTGTGACGAAGACCTTTTCCACTGCGCGTAAGTTCGCGCTGATCGCTTTACTCGGTGCCGCATCGGCGTCGGGCCTTTCTGCTCAAACCCAGTCGCCCGCACCCAATCAGAACGAGGTTCTGACGACAGTTTACGGCTCGCTTCCGCCATTGGCCGAGATGGCCGAAGGTCCGAAAGTGACGGGCATCATTTCGGCCCGCAAGGGCTCGCGTCTGCAAATCACCGCGGACGATGGCTCCACCACCATGATCACGCTGCACCCCGAAACCGAAATCCGCAGCCGCGGCGGGTTTCTCGGCATCGGGAACAAGGCCTTTGATCAAAACGCGCTTATCAACGGGCTTCCGGTCGTTGTGAAAACGTCGCAGTACGGCGAAGGCCTTGTCGCAAGCGAGGTGCGCTTTACCAGCGACGATCGACAGATCGCAGCGATGATCCGCGGCGGAACCCAACAGCAATTTGGCGAACAGGGCGCTGCAATCCAACAGAACGCCGCAGCCACCGAAGCACTGCGCGGCCGTCTTGGCGACATCGACAAGTACAACCTCAAGAGCACCACCAACGTCTATTTCGACACAGGTAAGTCAGTGCTTTCGCCCCGTGCCAAGTCCGAACTTTGCACAGCGGCGCAAACTGCGGGCGCAGACGAAAACTCTCTGATGCTGGTTCTGGGTTACACCGATTCCACCGGCTCGCAGGAGGTCAACCAGACCCTCAGCGAAAAGCGCGCCTCTGCGGTTGTCAATCACCTTCAGCAGGTCTGTAAGTGGAAGCCCTACCGGATGCTGACCCCGACTGGCATGGCGACATCTGATCCGGCCGCTGATAACGCCACGGCTGCCGGGCGTGCGCAGAACCGCCGCGTTTCGGTAAACGTTCTGGTCAGCAAGGCGCTTGACGGACAGTAATTCTTTGCAGGAGGGGCAGGCTGATCACGCCTGTCCCTCTTTCGCCCTCCCAACCCTTGCAGACAGCCTGCGTGATAAAGCGCCCTAGCCGCCAGCGTGGTAGAAATCATACACCTTGCGCGCCACAGTCGCGCTGACGCCTGGCGCGCGTTGCAGGTCTTCCAGTGCCGCGGCGCGGACCTTGCTGGCAGTTCCGAAATGCAGCAGCAAAGCGCGTTTGCGCGCTGGGCCAATGCCCGGGATTTCATCAAGCGGCGACGCGGTGATCGCCTTGGAACGTTTGGCACGGTGCGCGCCGATGACATAGCGGTGCACTTCGTCGCGCAAGTTTTGCAAATGGAATAACAGCGGCGAATTTACCGGCAGCATCTTTTCGCGCCCATCGGGAAAGTGAAACACTTCGCGCCCGTCTCTGCCGTGATGCGGTCCCTTGGCAACACCGACCACTGCGACCTCGTCAGCTATGCCGATATCGTTGAGCACGCGCATGACGCTCGATAACTGTCCCTTGCCGCCGTCAATCAGCAACAGGTCAGGCAGGATGGTTTCGTGACCCCCGGATTTGGCATCAGGATTGCCTTCCCCATCGGCAAAGTTACGGAAACGCCGCGCCATTACTTCGCGCATCATCGCAAAATCATCATTGGTCTGCGCTTCGCGGATATTGAACTTCCGGTATTGGCCCTTCTCGAAGCCGTCCGGCCCGGCCACCACCATCGCACCGACGGCCTTGGTGCCCTGAATATGGCTGTTATCGTAAACCTCAATCCGTTGGGGCGCTGTGTCGAGCTCCAGAAATTCGGCCAGCTCGCGGTTAAGGCGTGCCTTGGTGCCGGTTTCTGCCAAACGCCGTTCAAGCGCCTCGACCGCATTGCGCTGCGCCTGCGCCATCAGTTTACGACGATCGCCGCGTTCGGGTACGGATATGCGAACCTTGCGGCCGGCCAGCTCGGTAAGAGCCGCTTCGATCAACGCACATTCGGGCAAATCGCGATCGACCAGAATGGTGGGCGGCGGCGGCACTTCTTCGTAAAATTGCAGCATCACATCGGCCAGCACCTGCGCTTCTTCCACATCATTGGTGTGGCGCGGAAACAGGGCGCGGTGGCCCCAATTTTGTCCGCCGCGAATGAAGAAGGATTGGACGCTCATCTGGCCATTCTTGGCGGCAAGCGCAAAAACATCCGCATCCCCCAGGCCAACCGCATTGATGGCCTGCGATCCCTGAATGAATGTCGCTGCCCGCAACCGGTCGCGCAGCATCGCTGCTGTTTCGAACTGCAAGTTCTGCGCAGCTTCGGCCATCTGACGCTCGAGATCGGCCTGAACGGCCCCGGATTTGCCCGAAAGGAAATCCTTGGCCTGCCGCACCAGCGCATCATACCCCGCCTCGTCGATCCGACCGACGCACGGCGCCGAGCACCGCTTGATCTGATAGAGCAAACACGGCCGGTCGCGGTTGTTGAAGAAACTGTCAGTGCATGACCGCAACAGAAACAGCTTCTGCAGCGCGTTGAGCGTGGTGTTGACGCTGCCCGCGCTGGCGAAGGGGCCGTAGTAATTGCCCTTCGCCCTGCGTGCGCCTCGATGTTTCTGGATGCGCGGAAACCGGTGATCGGCACGCAGGAGTATGAACGGAAAGCTTTTGTCGTCGCGCAAAAGCACATTGAACGGCGGGCGAAACCGCTTGATCAGTTGTGCTTCCAGAAGCAGCGCCTCAGCTTCGGAATTGGTGGTGATGATCTCCATGCTGCGGGTTTGGCTGACCATCCGCTGCAACCGTCCGGATAGGCCGGCGATCTGCGTATAGTTTGCCACGCGCGCCTTCAGACTCCGGGCTTTCCCGACATACAAAACCTCTCCCCGGGTATCGAGCATGCGATAAACACCGGGCGAGGGCTTCAAGACCTTCACTACATCACGGATCGCCGCCACGCCGCCCTCAAGATCGGGCTTGGCGCTCGACACGGTATAGGCAGCGCGTTCTTCGTTGAAACGTTCTGCGCCGCGTGGATCGTGGGGGGTGCCTGCGGGTGTTTTGGCCATGGCGCTCAGATAGGGACTGAGGGGGGCGATTGGCAATTGCTGCAAGCGCGCCTATCCGCACCGTCATGGAAACGCACGACGTCATCATCCTCGGCGCAGGCGCTGCCGGACTGTTTTGCGCAGGACAGGCAGGACAGCGCGGTCTCCGCGTGGCTGTGCTGGAAAAAGCCGATGCGCCGGGAAAAAAGATCCTGATTTCGGGCGGCGGGCGCTGCAACTTCACGAACCTGGGCGCAGGACCGGGCAATTACCTGTCCGCCAACCCTCACTTCGCCAAAAGTGCGCTTGCCCGGTATACCCCGGCGGACTTCATCGCACTGGTGGATCAGTATGGCATAGCGTGGCATGAAAAAACGCTGGGACAGCTGTTTTGCGATGGTTCGGCTAAACAGATCGTCGCAATGCTGATCGAAGAATGTCCCAAAGATCGGGTGACGCTGTCGTGTGATGCGAATGTGATTGGCGTTGTGCGGGCCGGTGATGGCATGTTCACCGTGTCCGTCACTGATGGCCGGGTGTGGCGCGCACCTGCGCTTGTTATTGCTACAGGAGGGCCGTCGATCCCCAAGATGGGGGCGAGCGATTTCGCTTATGGGTTGGCACGCCAGTTCGGGCTGAAAGTGGTAGAGCCCCGCCCCGCCCTTGTCCCTTTGACGCTTGGCGGGGAAGATGCCCTGTTCCGCGAGCTATCGGGCGTGGCCGCACCGGTGCTGGCACGCGCAGGTTCGGGCAAGAACACGG
Source organism: Erythrobacter sp. R86502 (assembly GCF_042466465.1). NCBI lineage: Bacteria > Pseudomonadati > Pseudomonadota > Alphaproteobacteria > Sphingomonadales > Erythrobacteraceae > Erythrobacter > Erythrobacter sp. R86502. Next base: position 1,544,659 of record NZ_JAXHCJ010000001.1, read on the forward strand.
CTGCATTTGCCGAAGCGGCCTTATTTACGCATAGAGGGCTTTCGGGCCCTGCGATCCTGCAGATTTCATCCTACTGGCGCCACGGCGAAGAGGTTGGCGTTACCTTCCTACCCGATGCGGCAACCGATTGGTTGTTGGCCGCCAAGCGCGATCGCCCCCGCACACATATGCGGACCTTGTTGCGCGAAGCCCTGCCCGCACGGTTGGCCGATGCGCTGGCAGATCGGATCGGGCTTGATCGCGAACTGGGAAATATCGGGGACAAGGACCTGCGAGATGCACAGGCACGGCTGGCTGACTGGCGTTTTGCCCCGAACGGCACCGAAGGGCTGGCAAAGGCTGAAGTCACCGCTGGCGGGATTGCGACAGCCGAATTGTCGAGCCGCACGATGGAGGCGAACAAGGTTCCCGGCCTCTACGCAATTGGTGAGGCGGTAGACGTGACTGGTTGGCTGGGCGGTTACAATTTCCAATGGGCATGGGCGAGCGGCTTTGCTTGTGCAGAAGCTCTGGCTGCCGCGCACGCCAAGGGTGAAACACGGCAGCCGTAGTTTTTTTACCTTATGAACGTGCCCGCTCGAATGCGCAGACACGTGTACGATCAGAACAGCTTCCTAAGGTCGATCCCAACGTACAAACCCAGCGGATCGATGACGAACGGCTGATAGTTGATGGGAGTCCCCCCCGTGCCGTCGCGCACCCGACGCTGCGCGTCAAAGACGTTGTCGGCGATAAGGCTGACACGGAAGTCCTTCAGCAAGCCTTCGTTCTTGCCCGTGATTTCGCCCATGTTGGCAAAGATACGAAGATTGAAGGTCGCAATATCATCGAAGAACAGGTCGCTACCGCCTACTGCGCCGTCAAGCCGGGTTGTCCCTGTATAAACGCCGGATAGCCGCAAGCCCATGCCCTTGCCAAACAGACCCGCTTCCAGACGGCTGGAATGGCGTGGCTGGCCAAAGGCGCTGGTAGCCTGTCCATCAAGCTGATCGAGCGGCGCGAGGCCCGGGGCTATGAGGATCTCGTTGGCGAGTTCGATGGTGTGCGTAAGGTTGAAGAAATACCGCCAGCCCTGGAAGTTGCGTCCACCTGCCAGGGGATTGAATGCAGGCCCACCGGACGGTGCACCGCCCCCTGCCGCCAGAGCCGTTCCCGAAGGCGGCGCGGCAGCGCAGAACCGTTGCTGGAACTGCGCCAGCGCTTCGGGCGGGATCGTTCCATCGGGAAGCCTCGACCGGTCGAGCGCCATCTTGATGAAGGCTGGATCAACGCCCGGAATCTCGGCAGAAACATCTTCACCGCGTTCGATCCTGGCGACCAGTTCCGCAATTGCTGTCGTACCATCCGGGCCGCAGGCGCGTTCGCGGAACGCTGCCAATTGCGGAGGAACGGTTTGGCCAGAAGCACCGCCGCCCATCGGACCGGCGCCCATCAACGCGGGATCGATGCTGCAAATCCGGGTCCGGAACTGGGCCAGACGCGCTTGTTCGATCGTGCCATCAGTGCCACGCAGCCGCGCCATCATGGGCGCAAGCCGCGCCGGATCTATGCCCGGATATTCTGCTGAAATGTCCGCTCCGCTTTCAATTGCGGCTACAAGCTTTTCCAGGAAGGCGAGGCCATCGTCGGCGCACAGGCGTGTACGGAAGGCCATAAATTGTTCACGCTGTTCGGGCGTGGGCGCCGCGCCGCCTGCTAATCTGCCCCCACCCTGAGGACGCTCACTTGCACCATCTGATATGGCCGGAGCTGGCCCGGTGGTCGGGGGCGCAGGCTGCGGCGCCTGGGCTGCACGCGATGACGCCGCGCCGCCACCGCCGAACCTGCCGCCGCCGCCGCGGCCCTCGCCCTCATCCGGCGCGCCAAATGTGCCGTTGGTGGAAAAGGTGAATTGAACGCGATCCGCCCGCGTTTCGGCAAAGCTGACCTGACGTCGGTCCACGGCAATCAGGCGGCCATCCTCATCGCGTATTACGCGATCCGGAAACGCAGCTTCGATATCGGGTGTGATCTGCGGAAAGCCACTTACAACGTTGTCCGAACGGTTGCGGATATAGTCGACAGTAAGGCGCGAGTTTTCCCAGAACGGCAGTTCCCAATTGGCAGAGAATTTCCAGTCGCGCTGGGTTTCCGCAGGCAGATCGGGATTGCCGCCCGTCTGAACGGTCGCCAACACTGTCTCACCCCGAACGAAATCAAACACGGGCACGTTCAGATTGAAAATCTGAGGATTGCCAAGAGCGGTCAATCCCGGTGCCACTTCGCGCCAGATGTAGGTGGCCGACAGGTCCAGACCATCAACAGGCTGCCATGTGACGCCAGCGTTCCAATCACCCAGCACGCCAAAGTCGCTTAGGTCTGCTACGCCAGCCTGCAGGTTCAGTGTGAACGTGCCAAGCGCGTCGGCGAATTCTTCGCGGCGGCTTGTCAGCGGCACGACCACATTGGCGCCTGTCGACAGTTGACGCCGGGTCAGCGTCGCTCCGGTATCGGATCGGGTGTCCGAGCTTTCGATTCGCTGCCAATCCAACCCAATATCAAAAGTGGCCAGCACCTCGCCTGCAGGCAGATTACCCAGCGGGCCTTCGAGCGTAGTGAGCGAAGAACCATTGATCGATCTGCTGCGGGCCAAATCGAACCCGTTTGAAGTGTCGGTCGGCAGCGGCCCCGTCACCGCAAGCGTTCCGGCAAGTGCGGCGTTTTCGAACACGGCCAGTTCATCACTGGTAAGGCGCTGGTCGATCGCTGTTTCGGTTTCCGAAAGTGAACCATCGAAGGTACTGGTGAACCGGAAGGCATTGACCGGCTTGGTGATCGAACCTGCGGTCGAAATCGTATCGGTCGACGAACGGCGCGCAAGCGGCGTGTCGCCGCCAAAGGTGCGCACGACGCCGTCATCATCTTCATCGGCGCGCAACACCACGGTGTTCAGGCCATCCAGACTTCGGCTTTCCCTGCGGTCATAATTGAGGTTTGCGCTCAAAGATGTCCCGCTATCGATAATCGCCTTGGCCCATGAAAGGTTGGCTTCAAGGCCAAACGTGTCGGCCAGCAAGCTGCGGAACCGTGCCGGGTTCGGATCGCCTGCGACATCGGACACCGACCCATCGGTCTGGTTGATATCACGTTCATCTTCGGTCAGCAGGGTGGTGTCTTCAACCTGGATATTGGCATTGATCCGCCCACCATCGGCGATCTTCAGAAGGCCGAATTGCTGCTCGTTGCGCGAATATCCGCCCCGTGTGGGCAGTTCATATTCAAAATCGACCTGACGGTTGGAGTAATTGTCCTTCAGGATCAGGTTGATGACACGCCGGTCGGGTGGAAAGCCAAAGCGTTGTGCGGTTTCTTCCGGAAACACTTCGACGCGTGCGAGGGATTCGGGCGGGTAATTGGCAAACTCGCGGAACGAACCGATGCGGATACCATTGACCAGAATGACAGGACGCCCGCCCTCGCCGCGCCCTCTGGCCGACCCCGTTCGTGCACTGATCTGCGCGATAAGGTCGGTAATGGAGGTTACGCCTTCCGCAGCGATCGCGGTTTCATCAAGTTCGAGCAGCGGGGCTTGGTCGACGAACAATTGCCCGCGGATTCGACCTGACCGAACCACGATCTCATTGCCGATCGTGCCCGTGTCGGTCGCGCTATCAGGCTCCTCCTGATCGGGTTCTGCGACGGGTTGGGGCTGTGCCTGCGCAGCTGAACCGGCTTCGGCTGATAACGGCATGGCCGACGACAGGGCCAGCGACAGGGCCAGCGCGCATGTGCCAGCGCGAAGATCAGCGCGGGAAAGCGGGGAGAGGTTCATGGAGTCCCTTTGGTTAAAAATCGGATGGCAGAGCGGCAGCTAGCCCTTGCTTTCTGGCGACAGGTGGCTTTGCAGTTCGGCAGGGTTTTGCTGCACCTTTCACCCTGAACCGGGCCTGCAAATGCCCGCATATTAAGCGCCTAACGCACGAGCCTTCCCTTTTGGTTCCCGCATCGCTAAAGCGCAGCCCCACATCGACGGGCGTATTGTGCGCCGCAACAGATCAAAAGGAAATACATGGCCAAGGAAGAACTCCTCGAAATGCGCGGGCGCGTGGTAGAGTTGTTGCCCAATGCGATGTTCCGGGTGGAGCTTGAAAACGGCCATGAAGTGCTGGGCCACACCGCGGGCAAAATGCGCAAGAACCGCATCCGCGTGCTGGTTGGTGACGAAGTGCTGTGCGAATTGACGCCCTACGATCTGACCAAGGCGCGCATCACCTATCGCTTCATGCCGGGTCGCGGCGGCCCCGGCCCTCAGTAATTGCCCGCTGCCCCCATGGGCGCGCACTATCTGACACTAGCATCGGCGTCGCCGCGGCGGCGTGAACTGTTGTCGCGTCTGGGCTTGACCCCGGATGAGGTGACTCCTGCCGACATCGACGAAACCCCGTTGAAGGGTGAACTCCCCCGCGCCTATGCCATGCGCATGGGCCGCGAAAAGGCGAACGCGGTGCAGACGCCAGGATACGTACTCGCAGGTGACACAGTGGTGGCGGTGGGTCGGCGCATTCTTCCCAAGACCGAAACCATGGCCGAAGCACGCGCTTGTCTGGCTTTGATGAGCGGGCGGCGCCATCAGGTTCTTTCCAGCGTCGTGGTGCGCGCACCCGATGGCACGATGCGCGAACGATTGTCAGAAACCGTCGTGCATTTCAAACGCCTTTCGGCTGAGGAAATCGCCGCCTATCTTGCGAGCGGCGAATGGCAAGGCAAGGCCGGCGGTTACGCGATCCAAGGCGCGGCCGAAGGACTAATCGAATGGATCAGGGGGAGCCATTCGGGCGTGATGGGCTTGCCACTTCATGAAACCCGCGCATTGTTGAAGGCGGCAGGGTTCGCCATTGGCTGAATGTCCTGCGCCCGAATGGTTGATCGAGGAGGGCATAGGCGAAACTCGTGCCTTGCTGGTCAGCGGTGAACGGGTCTTTGCGGCCAAGGTTTTCTGGCCCGGCGAGCTGCATGCCGGACTGCGGGTCACAGGCAGACTGACGGCCAAACTCAAAGGGACCAGGCGCGGTGTAGCCTTGCTTGTTGATGGCACGGAAGCGCTGGTGGATCACCTTCCCCCTACCGTCACCGAGGGGCAGGCGCTCGATCTTGTCGTAACCCGCGCCCCCTTGGCCGAACGCGGACGCGTGAAACGGGCGCAGGCGCGAATAGCGCTTGTCGACAGCGCTGCCGCAACTTCGCCGGTGCCCAAAGGGCGCGTGGTTCGCCGATTCGCATCCGGATTATGGGAGGACGTGTGGCAATCCGCGTCCGAGGCCAGTCTGGCGTTTTCTGGCGGCGAGGTGCTGGTCAGCGTCACGCCTGCAATGACACTGATTGATATCGACGGGATCGGCACCCCACGCGACGTCGCTCTGGCAGCGATACCGGCAATCACCCGTTCGTTGATGTGGTTTGATATTGCCGGAAACATAGGCATCGATTTTCCCACGATCGCCGCCAAGGCAGACCGCCGCGCGATCGACGAAGCGCTCGATTCGGCGCTGGCAGGATGGACGCATGAGCGCACCGCGATGAACGGATTCGGTTTCGTCCAGCTTGTCGCGCGGCTGGAAGGCCCATCACTGTTGCACCGCTTTGCGACCACAAGGCTTGGCGCTGCAGCGCGGATGACGCTGCGAAAAGCCGAATTGGCAGCGGACGGCGGTATAGGCCGAATGATGCAGATTACCGTGCATCCGGCGGTCAGGCCTCATTTGCAGGCAGACTGGATCGAGACGCTGACCCGGCGCACAGGCCGCGAAGTGCGTATCGACATCGACACCGCTCTTGCCATTGAGAGCGGCAGTGCCCAGCTTCTGTCGGCATGACCCATTCCGCTTCAAAGCCCTGTCCCATCTGTCGCAAGACGCGCCATCCGGATTTTCACCCCTTTTGCTCTCAGCGCTGCAAGGATCGCGATCTGGCACGCTGGTTTTCCGATACCTACGCCGTGCCCGGGCCGCCAGCTGACCCTGAGACGCTCGCATCCGACGACTGGCGAGAGCAGGATTGATCCAGTTGCAATAATCTTGCGTGGTAGTCGCAAAAGGCCCTTGCCAACCCTCCTTGGCTTCGCCATAGGGCCGCTCTCATTTGCTCGCCGGGGCGGCCACATGGCTTGATCCCGTCGCTCGCAGCGAATGCCCGGGTAGCTCAGGGGTAGAGCAGCGGATTGAAAATCCGCGTGTCGGTGGTTCAAATCCGCCCCCGGGCACCATTCGCTGAAAACGCCGGAAGGCGAGCTGGGAGTGCCGACCTAATGTCCCGCCGCACCAAGATTTATGAAGGCAAGGCCAAGATCCTGTATGAGGGTCCGGAACCGGGTACGCTCATCCAATACTTCAAGGATGATGCGACCGCTTTCAATGCTGAGAAAAAAGGCACCATCAACGGCAAGGGCGTGATCAACAATCGCATCAGCGAGCATGTTTTCACCCGCCTCGCCCATATCGGCATCCCGACGCACTTCATCCGCCGCTTGAACATGCGCGAACAGCTGATTCGGCAGGTCGAGATCATTCCGCTGGAAGTGGTGCTGCGCAACGTCGCCGCCGGATCTATCAGCAAGCGCCTTGGAATTGAGGAAGGCGAGCCTCTGCCACACACGCTGATTGAATATTACTACAAGGATGATGCACTGGGCGATCCGTTGGTCGCCGAGGAGCACATTGCCTGCTTCAATTGGGCCACCAACGAAGAAATGCACGACATTTCCTCGATGGCGATTCGGATCAACGATTTCCTGTGCGGCATGTTTGCCGCGATCGATATCCGACTCGTCGACTTCAAGCTGGAATTCGGCCGGCTTTATGATGGCGATTACAGCCGGGTTATTCTGGCCGATGAGATCAGCCCTGATGGTTGCCGGCTTTGGGACATGGCCACTGGCGAAAAGCTCGATAAGGATCGCTTCCGCAGGGATCTGGGCGGTGAGGAAGAAGCCTACCGTGAGGTAGCACGCCGGCTTGGCCTGTTGAATGCCGAAGACAATGGCCCGGGTGAGGTTTTTGACCTGTCGCACGCACGTTCGCGCCTGCGCGGGCCGCCGCCGATGAAGAAATAAGCTGACAGCTCAGTCTGCGCCGTTACTCTCGCTTCAGTCATCCATGATCCGAGAGACATCTGATATCCATGCGGAATCGTTCCCTGTTCGCCAGTTTCATGCTGGCGCTGTCGCCGCTTGCCTTCACGACAGCGCTCGCGGCGCAGGATGCGCCGTCCGCTGAAACCTCCGATACGAACCCAGCACCAGTTTGGGCGTTTGAAGACAGCGATGTTCCGGTTGACGAAGGCTTCACCTTCGGCCGGCTTGAAAACGGCATGCGCTACATCATCCGCCGTAACGCAACGCCAGCGGGCACAGCATTGGTGCGGATGCGAATAGGTTCAGGGGCTCTGGAAGAGACCGACAGCGAGCGCGGTCTTTCGCATTTTCTTGAACACATGGCTTTCAACGGATCAAAGGGCATCCCCGAAGGCGAGATGATCAAATTGCTCGAGCGCGAAGGTCTCGCCTTCGGGGCGGATACCAACGCGTCCACCGGGTTCGAAGCCATTACTTACCTACTGAACCTTCCGCGCAACGACGAAGCGCTGTTGGGCACGGCTTTGATGCTGATGCGCGAAACCGCCAGCGAACTTACGATTGCGTCGGATGCAGTGGACCGGGAACGCGGGGTCGTGCTTGCAGAACGGCGTGACCGGGCTGGGTTTCAGCAGCGCAATTTCGAAGACAATGTAGCCTTTCTGGCTCCGGACGCTCGGTATGGCCGACGCATCCCCATCGGAACGGTCCCGGTTCTCCAAAGCGCTTCAGCTGACGAAATCCGCGCGCTCTACGACCGTACCTACACACCTGCAAACACGGTCCTGGTGGTGGTGGGCGATTTTCCGGTAGATGTCGTTGAAGCTGCAATCCGCAAGCGTTTCGCCGACTGGGCGCCCCGCCCTGCTCCGATCGAGCCCGAAACCGGGCCAATCGATGTTTCGGCAAAAGACCTGACGGACGTTTATATTGATCCTGCACTGGCTGAAACCGTCACCATCACCCGTTTTGGTCCTTGGCGCGATGAGCCCGATACAATCGCTAACCGGCGCGCCGCGACCTTGCGCGGTTTGGGCTATGCCATCATAAATCGACGCCTTGCGCGGCTTGCCCGGGGCCCAGACGCACCTTTCCGCAGCGCCAATTTCAGTTCGGGAGATATTTTCAAGGACGCGCGGATCACCAGCCTTCAGATCGGCACTGCGGATGGCGATTGGGAAAAGGGTGTGCCAGCCGCCACACGCGAGCTTCATCAGGCGCTGACCTATGGCTTCACGCAGGCCGAAGCAGATGAACAGATCGCCAATCTGCGCACCGCGTTGGAAAATGCGGTCAATGCGACCGAAACCCGCAGCAATGCCGTGTTCGCAGGAATGGCCCTTTCGCTGGTGAGTGACGATCGGGTTCCTGTCACACCGGAATGGCAGCTAACCGCTTTTGAGGAATGGGCGAGCGATATCACGCCGCAGGCACTGCTAGTTGCCGTAAAGGCGGATGCTGCGCCGCTGGACGATCCGCTCATCCGTTTTGAAGGCCGCACCGCGCCCAATGGCGGCCAAGCGGCACTGCGCAATGCTTTTGCCGCTGGCATGGCCCTACCCATCGCCGCACCGGCCGATACCGGACCGATCGCCTTTGGTTACAGCGATTTCGGTGCCCCGGGCCTAATTGTGTCCGACGTGCTTGAGGACAGGTTGGGCCTCAGGCTGATCCGCTTTGCCAATGGTGTGCGCCTGACCCTAGGCAAGACCGATGTCCGCAAGGACCGGGTGGGTTTTGCGCTGGCCGTGGATGGCGGCGATTTGATGAATACTGCTGATGCTCCGCTGGGAACCTACCTTACAAATTCGTTGGCTGCAGGGGGACTGGGCAAGCACAGTCAGGATGAACTCACCAGCATTCTGGCCGGGCGCAGCGTCGCCTTCAGTCTGAACAGCGACACCGATGCCTTCACCACATCGTCGATCACCACGCCGCGCGATTTGCGGTTGCAGTTGCAAGTGCTCGCAGCCTTGCTCACCGATCCGGGCTATCGTCCGGAGGGGGTTGAGCGGTTCTACAAGAACATCGACAACTTCTTCAACACCCTGAATTCAACCCCTAGCCGCGCGTTGTCATCTGCCAGCGGGGCGATCCTGTCGGACAATGATCCGCGTTTCAGCCTGCAACCGCGCGATGCCTTTTTCGCGCTGGATTTTGCCCAATTGCGCAGCGTAATCGAAGGGCGGCTGACATCAGGCGCGATTGAACTGGCTCTGGTGGGTGACTTCGATGAAGACGCAGCCGTCGCAGCAGTCGCAGCAACGCTCGGCGCGCTGCCCATCCGCGAAGCGGATTTCAATCCGCGCATCGAAAATCGAAAGCGTACCTTCACCGCTGAACGCCTTCAGCATACTCTCTACCACAAGGGCGAGGCCGATCAGGCGCTGGTACGTTGGTATTGGCCCACAACCGACGACCGCGATCTGACCGAGCATTTGCGGTTGGATCTTCTGTCGCGGATCGTGCGGATCGAACTGACCGACCGGCTGCGCGAACAATTGGGTCAGGCCTACTCCCCGTCTGCCGGGTCGCAGCCCAGCCACTATTATCCCGATTATGGGAATTTCATCATCGGGGCATCAATCGCCGCCGATCAGGTCGAGCCAACCCGGCAGGCCGTGAACGCAATGATCGAAGATCTTCGCGCTGCACCACTTGATGGCGACGTGATAGAGCGGGCGCGCAAACCCTACCTTGAAGAATACAACAACGTCCTGAAAGATTTGAACGGGTGGCTGGCGCTGGCTGCCAGAGCGCAGAGCGAGCCTGAGCGGCTTGAACGGTTCCGCGCCTCGGGAGCGATCATGGCGTCGATCACACCAGAGGATATTCACCGCACGGCGCTGACATATCTTAAACCCAAAGGTGCGGTTGAATTTACCGTAATTCCCGCGCCCAAACCGGAATGAGCTAAAAAAAGCCGGCAGGTTTGCTCCCTGCCGGCCTCTTCGCGTCCAAACGCCTTGTACAAAATGACCGCACGTCAAAGTGCGGCCATCGTGTGCCTCAATATTTTACGCCGAACATGATGCCGATGATGCGGGGATCATTGACGAACGCGGTGTTGTTGTTGAAGTCGATCACGCCCTGAACATTGTCTTCATTGGTAATGTTGCGCGCAAAAGCGGCTAGTTCCCACTGTCCGTTGTTCCCCGAATAGCCAACCTTCAGACCGCCTTCGATCCTGCTCTTCGCGTTGAACTCGCGGCTTTCGTACAACAGGAAGTTCGTTTCGCCGAGGAAGACCCAGTCGGTGAAAGCGAAGAATTCACCCGCACTTCCCACCGGAATGGCATAGCGGGCAGTGAAGTCCGCGCTCCATTCCGGCGCATTGGGGAACGGGTTGCCATCGATCGCAGCAAAGGTGATCGGGCCGAACGGGCCGGCAATCGTGCGGGTGGGATCAGTTACAGTGCACTGCGCGCAGGTGCCAACTTCAAGCGCGGAATCCTGAATTTCCGTGCTGTTGTACGCCACACCAAGTGTCAGCAGCAGGTTGGGCGTGACCTGAAACGCGCCATCGAATTCGAAGCCATAACCTTCGCCCTTGTTGGCGTTGATGAGCTGAACCAGATTGCCCGCACCGCCGACCGCGGTGAACTGCGGATCTTCGACGGTGTAGTAATAGATCGCACCATTCAAGCGGACTCGACGATCGGCCAGTTCGGTCTTGTAGCCCAACTCATACGACGTGATATTTTCGGACTGTGCGACGGATGGCGGATTGAAGAATGCGACATCGCGACCCTGAATGGTCGGCCCGCGGAACGAGTTGGCGACCTTCGCATACACGCTGACATCAGGGGAAACGTCAGCAAACAGGCTGACATCCCAGTCGAACTGATCGTCCTGAACGCTGCGCGGCTGCGGTGCGGCACCCGAACGCACAAAGAAATCCTTCTGGTCATCGGTGTAGCGAATACCGCCTGTCGCGCGCAGCGTATCGGTCAACTGATAGCTTAATTGTCCGAACAGCGCCCAGGCTTCGTTGGTGTGATTTACGGTTACCGGTGGCGGGAAGCTGAAGCCTACCGTGGTAACATCGAAATCGCTTTCAAAATAGAAACCGCCAAGCTGCCAACTCAATGGCCCCGAACCGTTGGACGCAAGGCGCACCTCCTGCGTGGTCTGTTCAAGGTCGAGCGAATCCTGCGTGTCGGATTCAAACGGAATGAAGCCCGGACCCGTGCGCACGATATCGCCTTGGGCGTCGCGAATAACAAAACCGCCGTCAACATCGCCGCGGCTTGAACCCTTGCTTGTCCAATGGCTTGTGATCGAAGTCAGCGTTGCGCCGTCGAATTCGTAAGCTGCCGTCAGCGTCGCGCCGAATTGCTCGTATTCCGCAACGTTGCCGCCACCTGCATCATAGAACACGGTATCGCGATCATAATTTGCGTTCAGATCGTTATTACCGGGGCCCAGAATGTTGGCGCGGAAGATAGTGGAAGACCCATCCAGATCGCGGTAATTGACCGCAGCCAGAACGCTTGCCCGGTCGCTCGGATTGAAGAGCAGCTGGCCGCGCACCGCAATATCGGTAAAGCCGCCTAGCGCATCGTCTTCACCGGTAAAGCCATTGTCGATCCAGTCGCTGCGGCGTTGAAGCTGTCCCGATACACGAAACGCCACCACATCCTCTACTATCGAACCGCCGAACGCGCCGTTGAGCGACACCGTATCGAAGCTGCCATAGGACAGGCCCGCGCTGACGCTCGTATCATGGCTAGGCTTGATCGAATCGATTTTGACGATGCCTGCCGGGGTATTGCGCCCGAACAACGTGCCCTGCGGCCCGCGCAGAACCTCGACCCGCTCGACATCGAAGATCGGAAAGCTTTTGAGCGTCACATTTTCCAACACGACATTGTCGAGCAGGACGGAAACGGGCTGCGACGCTGCCAGATCGAAATCGGTGTTGCCCAGACCGCGAATGTAAAAGCGCGGCGCGACACGGCCGTTGGAACTTTCGACGTTGAGGCCAGGCGCGGTTCCGGCAAGCGCAGTAATGTCGCCTGAGCCGCTAAAGATCGCACCGATACGCTCCTGATCGAGGATATCGGCGGAAACCGGGACGTCCTGAAGGTTTTCTTCGCGCCGGTTGGCGGTGACGATGATGGTGGCAAGCTGGCCTTCACTGGCCTCGGCAACTTCGCCATCCTGCGCAGCGGCAGGGGCGGCGATGCCAACAATGGCAGCGGCAGCGACAGCGGTGGAGGCCACCCAGACAGAACGAAATGCGCGGATTCGGTGAGACATCGGACAACCCCTAGGTTTGAACGGACCATGCGTGTGTTCGCCGCGGCCCGTGACAGTTTTGTCCGATTCGCGCGATGGGGGCGCGGTGCAATGTTTCAGCAAAAGGGCAGTTGGGTGGCGATCTTTCGACAGTTGTTGCAACAAAGTTACAATCGATGGCAATTGATTACCGGTTTATGACAACGCCCGCCAATGTGGAGCACACCAGTTTGCCAATCACTGTGATTGCGTGCCCGCCGTGCGGCGTTATAGGAGCGTCGAAACCGGCCGTGTGACAGGCCCAGCGAATATGGAGCAACAGACATGCAAGTGCGCGTCCTCGTCCGATTGAAACCCGGCGTGCTCGATCCGCAGGGGCGGGCCGTCCACCACGCGCTCGAAGGCCTCGGTTTTGACGGCGTGCAAGATGTGCGCATTGGCCGCCTGATCGAACTGGACGTCGCTGATGGCACCGACCACCAAACCATTCAGGCGATGTGCGAAAAGCTTCTCGCCAATACGGTGATCGAAAGCTTCACGATCGACACAGGGGCAACAGGGTGATGGCGTTCCGGGCGGCGGTTATCACCTTCCCCGGCTCCAATTGCGACCGGGACATGGCTACTGCTTTGGAGACGGTGTCAGGCCAATCGGCACTGCGCGTATGGCATGGCGATGCGGCGCTTCCCGAACGGCTTGATCTGATCGCGCTCCCGGGCGGATTTTCCTATGGCGATTACCTGCGGTCGGGCGCGATGGCGGCGACCAGCCCGATCATGCGCGCCGTCATCGCCGCGGCAGAACGCGGCGTGCCGGTGCTGGGCATATGCAACGGGTTTCAGGTACTTACCGAAGCGCGGCTTCTTCCCGGTGCGCTGCTTCGCAATGCCGGACAGCGTTTCGTGTGCCGAACCGTGGGCCTCACTGTCGAGAACGACGCCTCGCCGTTCACATTAGGCTTCTCCGCAGGCGAGACGATCCGCATCCCGGTCGCGCATCATGATGGCAATTACCATGCGGATGCAGCAACGCTGGATCGTCTCGAAGGCGATGGTCGCATCGCGTTCCGCTATGTTGAAAACTGCAACGGTTCCGCCCGCGATATCGCCGGAGTTCTTAGCGACAACGGCCGGGTGCTGGGCATGATGCCGCATCCTGAACGTGCCATCGAACCTGCGGCGGTTGCATCGATGGGCGGGACCGATGGCCGCCGGTTGTTCGAGAATATCCTGACAAGCTTCGCTGACGCCTGACAGATACGATCAGGCGCGGCGTTCCGCTGGCCGGTTGAAAATGCTGCGCGCGTCTTCGGCTGTCATCGGGCGCCCGAAATAGAAGCCCTGAATCTTGTCGCATCCCAGGTTGCGGATCAGATCGGCTTCCTCGATGGTTTCCACCCCTTCGGCCGTAGTAGACATCTTGAGACTTTTGGCCATCGCGACAACCGCATTGATGATGGCAAGGCTTTCGGCGCTTCCCTGCGCCGCGCCTTGCACAAATGTGCGATCGACCTTGATCGTTGAGAAGCGCAGCTTGCGCAAATATCCGAGCGACGAATAGCCCGTACCAAAGTCATCAAGCGCCACTGAACATCCCAGCGCCATCACCTGTTCCAGCGCGTTGCGGGCCACACTCGCGTCCCTGAGAAAGATGCTTTCGGTGACTTCGATTTCCAGCCGGTCAGGCTTCAACCCGGTCATGGCAAGCGCTTGCTTCACCTCTTCGATAAAGGCCGGCTCAAGCAGTTGTTCGGGCGAGACATTGACGTTCACCTTGATGTGGTTCGGCCAGTTGAGCGCCTCGTGGCAGGCCTCGCGCATCACCCATTGCCCAATCGGCACAATCAGGCGTGTATCTTCCGCCAGCGGAATGAATTTGCCGGGACTGACAAAACCGTGATCGGCGCTGTTCCATCGCACCAGCGCTTCGAAGCCCACCACGCTTTCGCTTCGGGCATCAACGACCGGCTGATAATGCAGCACCATCTCATCGCGGCCCAACGCCTTGCGCAAAGAAACTTCAAGCTGGCGCCGTTCTTCGGCAAGGGCGTGGAGTTCTGGTTCAAACCGGAAATGCTCCCCGCCGCCCAGATCCTTCGCACGGTACAACGCAAGATCGGCGTTGCGCATTAATTCTTCGACGCTGTTGCCATCACGGGGCCCTTCGGCCGAACCGACGCTGGCGCCCACATACAAGGTATGGTGATCCACCTGATAGGGCTCTGACAGCCGCTCGATCACCTTCTGCGACAATTCGCGGACACAGCCCGGCGTGCTCGCATCGCGGATAACGATGGCAAACTCATCGCCGCCCAGCCGCCCGCACATCTGACTGTCACCCATCAGCGACTGCAACCGTGCCGATACCTGACTAAGCAGCTTGTCACCCGTCATGTGCCCCAGCGAATCATTCACGGCCTTGAACCGGTCAAGATCGACCATCAGCAGCGCACAGCGGGTGCGCCATTGCACGGCGTATCGCAGCGCGTCGCCGAGGGATTCGGTAAGGTGAAGCCGGTTTGGTAGCTGGGTCAGGGTGTCGTACCTGGCCAGATAGGCGATCTTTTCAGAAGACTTGCGTTGTTCGGTCACATCGGACCCGACCCCGCGGAAACCGAGGAAACGTCCCTGTTCGTCGCGCATGGGCGTGCCGGACAGTTCCCACCAGCGTTCTTCGCCCAGGATCTGAACCTGCACGATCATGTTTGAAAAGTTTTCGCGATTTTTCAACCGCTCGGCCAGATCGTGTAGGCTTGCGGGGAATTGTCCGTTGTCCCAGTTGACGCCTGAAATCATCTCCAACAGCGGTTTGCCTTCGATGTCGGACTGCAATCGTCCCAAGGCAAAGGCGAAACGCGGTGAGACGGAACGAAGGCGTCGGGCGGGATCGACTTCCCACAGCCAGTCGGCCTCGTTTTCCTCGAATTCTCGCAGCAACAGGGAAACCACGGCGTCGCGTTCGATCACTGCCGCTTCGGCCATGCGCGCTTTCACAAAAGTCGAACGCACTTGGATCGTCGCCACGATCCCCGCAATCGTAAACAGGATCGCACCGCAAACCGCCAGCCACTGTGACTCCAGCGCCAGCGACAGAACCGTGCCTACGCCAAGGATCGCAATATAAATGATAACGCTGAGCGGCGATGTCGAAAACACGAAGGTTGACGACATCATCATCACCAGCACGATCAGCAGCATCGTGATCGCCTGGGCACCGTCCGCGAGCCAAGGGAACGCCAGCAACGCCGCAACCCAACACGCAGCTGCCGCAATGGCGTTGATGTTCTGCGTCCGCTCGATCGCGGCAGGACCAGCACGGTAGGACGGGTCAACCAGTAGAAGATCCGTTTGCCGTGTCTTGTAAAGCATTACGGCCAGAATGGCCGCCCACACCAACACGGGCGGCGCGCCAATCAATGGCACGAACACAACCCCCACGAACACGGCCACCAGCACATTGGCAAGGACCCGGTTTCGGCTGGCACGTGCAAGTTCGGCGTGCTCATCCCCGCGCAGCCGCGTGGGATCAAATGCCGGATTGCGCGACAGCCCGAGGATATCGGCCATCGGCAATTCGACTGCCGTAAGCGTCGATAGCGGGGCGGTGGGCTTGGTCACTGCACGAGTGCCTAGCGCGTAATGGTTAGTGTGCAGTAAAGGCGCAGCGACATCTTACGAAGCCACCGCTGGGCATTCCCGGCTATTCGACGGTCACAGACTTGGCGAGATTGCGCGGCTGGTCGACATCGGTGCCCTTCACGACTGCCACGTGATACGCCAGCAGTTGAACCGGAACGGCGTACACCATTGGCACAATCAAAGGGTGAACCACGGGCATTTCGATAGTGGCGATGCAGCCTTCCCCCGCTTCCGCGATCCCCTTGGCATCGGAGATAAGAACTACCTGCCCGCCGCGTGCGCGCACTTCTTCCATGTTTGATATCGTCTTTTCAAACAACGGCCCCGAAGGTGCAATCACCACGACCGGCACGGCATCATCGATCAACGCGATGGGGCCATGCTTCATTTCCCCCGCAGCATAACCCTCTGCATGGATATAGCTGATTTCTTTCAGCTTCAATGCGCCTTCAAGCGCCAGCGGATAATCCTGACCGCGGCCCAGATACAGCACATCGCGTGCCGGGACGACAAGATGGGCCATTGCGGCAATGTCATCATCATGCGCAAGCGCAGCGTTCAGCGCGGCTGGTGTTTCGAGCAGATGGCGCACGATCTCGGCCTCTTCATCGCGGCTCAGGCGCCCTTTCTTCACTGCAACATGCGCCGCCAATGCAGCAAGTACGGCGAGCTGACAGGTGAACGCCTTTGTCGAGGCAACGCCGATTTCGGGTCCGGCATGCGTAGGCAACAGCAAGTCCGCTTCGCGCGCCATCGTGCTGGTTGGGACATTGACCACCACGCCGATAATTTGGCCGTTGGCCTTGCAATGCCGTAGCGCGGCCAAGGTATCGGCCGTTTCCCCGCTCTGCGAAATGAACAGTGCCAAGCCGCCATCTTCCAGCACTGGATTGCGATAGCGGAATTCCGACGCGACATCGATGTCGACAGGCACGCGGGCGAATTGTTCGAACCAGTACTTGGCCACCATCCCGGCATAGAAGCTTGTGCCGCAGGCCACGATGGTCAGACGGCGGATGCTCGACAGATCGAAATCGATTTGGGGCAGCGCGACAGAGTTGTCGGAACGACGCAGATAGGACGCCAGCGTTTGCGCCACCACCGTGGGTTGTTCGTAAATTTCTTTCTGCATGAAATGACGATAATTGCCCTTTTCCACTGCAGCAGCAGACGCGCCCGATGCGCGGATTTCACGGGTGACGGGCGTATTGTCCGCATCATAGATTTGTGCGCCGTCGCGGCGCAGCACCACCCAGTCGCCTTCTTCCAGATAGGTGATCTGCTGCGTCAGCGGCGCAAGCGCCAACGCGTCGGAGCCCAGATACATCTCCGCCCCATCCCCTTGTGGGCCATAGCCCAGCACCAGCGGCGAACCCAACCGTGCGCCGATCAGCAGATCGGGATAGCGCCGGAAAGCGACAGCAAGCGCGAACGCTCCGCGAAGGCGCGGCAGCACCGCGCGCACTGCAGATTGGGGATCGGCTCCGGCTTCAAGTTCGGCTGAGATCAGGTGCGCGACCACTTCACTGTCGGTTTCGCTCTCGAACACGCGGCCCTGGCCAGTCAATTCGGCGCGAAGTTCCTTGAAGTTTTCGATGATGCCGTTGTGCACGATCGCCACTTCGTCGGTGGCATGCGGGTGTGCATTGGCAGCAGTAGGGGCTCCGTGCGTCGCCCAACGCGTGTGGGCAATGCCGACATCCCCCGACACCGGATCGCGGGCCAGCACAGCCACCAGATTGGCAAGGCGCCCTTCGGCCCGGCGGCGAACCAGTGCGCCATCATGCAAGGTGCAGATCCCGGCGCTGTCATAGCCGCGATATTCCATGCGCTTCAAACCATCGACCAAACGGTCGGCCACGCTGGCACTTCCCACGATCCCGATGATGCCGCACATAGTTTTCCGGTTTCCCTAGTTTGTGGATCGCGTCGCTCTACCCAAGCCCGGATCAACTGCAAGCGCCGCGAACGACGAGTGGCGGGGGGCTTAGGAAAAAAACAACCTTTCCGACCTATTCACCATTCTTCGAGACGCACCCTTCGCTTTGTTAGGGCGAAGTGCGCAGGGTTTTACAAAGCCTCGGGGGCTGGGAATGAGCGCATTCGGTAAAAAGGGCAATGCTGGCGGAATGAAGCCCGGCTCTCGGCCGGCCTTTGGTGTCGCCCGTCCGATGAAGGGCGCTGGCGCTGGTCCGCGCGGCGGCGAACAGTTCCCGCCTATCCCCGGCGAGGTTGCAGCCGCGCCTGCACAACCGGCTGCATCGTCGCGCCCGGCAACCACATCTGAAGCGATCGATCGCCTGAATGAACGCATGTCTGCGGTCAATGACGGCAATTCCGAAGTCGGCGGGTTCGAAGCCAGCGTTCACAAGATCAAGGAACAGGTGCTGCCGCGCTTGCTCGAACGGGTTGATCCTGAAGCAGCGGCAACGCTGTCGAAGGAAGAGCTGTCCGAAGAATTCCGCCCGATCATCATGGAAGTGCTGGCCGAACTGAAGGTCACGCTGAACCGGCGCGAACAGTTCGCGCTGGAAAAGGTGCTGATCGACGAACTGCTTGGCTTTGGGCCGCTCGAAGAACTGCTTAACGATCCCGACATTTCCGATATCATGGTCAACGGGCCGGACCAGACCTACATCGAAAAGAAGGGCAAGCTGGTGCTTGCCCCGATCCGCTTCCGCGATGAACAGCATCTGTTCCAGATTGCACAGCGCATCGTGAACCAGGTTGGCCGCCGTGTTGACCAAACCACCCCGCTGGCCGACGCTCGCTTAAAGGACGGCTCGCGTGTGAACGTTATCGTGCCGCCGCTCAGCTTGCGCGGCACCGCGATCTCGATTCGTAAGTTTTCCGAAAAGCCCATCACTCTGGATATGCTGCGCGACTTTGGTTCGATGTCTGACAAGATGTGCACCGCGCTGAAGATCGCAGGCGCATGCCGGATGAACGTGGTGATTTCGGGCGGTACGGGCTCCGGCAAGACCACGATGCTCAATGCGCTGTCCAAGATGATCGACCCGGGCGAACGTGTGCTGACGATCGAAGATGCGGCCGAACTTCGCTTGCAGCAGCCGCACTGGCTGCCGCTGGAAACACGCCCGCCCAACCTTGAAGGCCAGGGCGCGATCACCATTGGCGACCTCGTCAAGAACGCCCTGCGTATGCGTCCTGACCGCATCATCCTGGGCGAAATTCGCGGCGCGGAATGTTTCGACCTTCTGGCCGCGATGAACACCGGTCACGATGGCTCGATGTGTACGCTCCACGCCAACAGCCCGCGCGAATGCCTTGGCCGTATGGAAAACATGATCCTGATGGGCGACATCAAGATCCCCAAGGAAGCTATCAGCCGCCAAATTGCCGAATCGGTCGACCTGATCGTTCAGGTCAAGCGTCTGCGCGATGGTTCACGCCGCACCACCAACATCACCGAGGTGATCGGGATGGAAGGCGACGTGATCGTGACGCAGGAACTGTTCAAGTTCGAATATCTGGACGAAACCGATGACGGGAAAATCCTGGGTGAATTCCGCGCCAGCGGTCTGCGCCCCTACACGCTGGAAAAAGCCCGGCAGTTCGGGTTCGATCAGGCGTATCTGGAAGCCTGCCTGTAAAGCTGAAATGCAGTAAGCTACAGCCCACCCAACACAACCGGCAGGCTCATCGCGAGGCACCCTCCGCCTGCAATCGCAGACAGCATGAACAGGCCCGTCCACGGGACCCATCCGACTTGTTCAAGGCGATCGAGATTGCGCCGTTTGATCCGTCTTCGCTCCATGTAACCGGCAATTGCAGCCAGCGCCCATAACGCTGCGCCGACCCATGCCAGCTGCGCGGCATCGCTCATCAAGGCAAATTGCGCGGTCATGTCCATGGCGCGTTGCATGTAGGCGCGCCTGCGGCTTGCGCAATCCCCACAGCTCGGCCAAGCGGACTGTCGATGGATGGCTCGATCGCCCGCCCCCGCCCCCTGCTTGCGCTGGGCGTGCGACTGCTCGCCGCGCTGGCGTTGGCCACGATGGGCATGCTGGTCAAATTGGCGGGCGAACGCGGCGCGCATCTGATGGAGCTGATCTTTTGGCGGCAATTGCTGACAGTGGTGCTGCTGTTGGCCGGGCTTGCGTTGACCGGAAGGTTGGCCATGCTCAAGACCCGCAGGCTACCCGCGCATGCGCGGCGCGCCGCGACAGGGCTGGTTGGGATGGTATTCACCTATGGCGCGGTCTTGCTGCTACCTCTGACAGAGGCAACCACGCTCGGCTTTACCGCTCCCGTCTTTGCCGTGCTGATTGCGATGGCGCTGTTTGGCGAACGCATCGGCCGGTATCGCTGGGCGGCGGTCGTGATCGGGTTTGCAGGTGTGATCGTGGTGATGCAGCCATTTTCAGGTCTACACGAAGGCGTGACGCTTACTGGCGTGGCGGTAGGCCTGATTGCACCCTTCATGGTTGCGCTAATCAGCTTTCAGATCCAGGATCTCAACACCACCGAAAACCCGTGGCGTATTGTCTTCTGGTTCGCAACTCTCAGTTTGCCGGTCGCCGCGCTGGCGCTGCCCTTTGTGATCAGTGCGCACGATCCGGTGACATGGGCGCTGATTGTCGGCATGGGACTGGTCGGCGCGCTGGCGCAGATGTTGCTGACCACCTCGCTTCGGTTCGGATCGGCCGCCGTCATTTTGCTGATGGATTACACCGCCTTGCTGTGGGCCAGCTTCTACGGGTATTACATCTTTGATCGTGCTGCGCCGACAAGCCTTTGGCTCGGTGCGCCTTTGATCATCGCTGCAGGGCTGCTAATCGCTTGGAGAGAACGGCAACTCGCCCGATCTCGGGTGCGCTCTGGCGAATAGAATGGACCTTTTTGATGTACGCTGCGGTTTCCGGTCCGGTAATTGTTACCAAGGAGCACCCCATGAACAAGCGTAACCTGATTCTAGCCCTTGCTGCCGTTCCCGCCATTCTGGCCGCCAGTGCCTGCAATACCGTCGAAGGCGCAGGCGAAGACCTGCAATCGGCTTCGCGCGAGGTGAAGGAAGAAATCTGATTTTTTCCTGAAACGTGGGCGGTGCTTCACGCTATTGTCAGGAAGGTTTAGGCAGGCGTCTGCGCCGATCTTTCAAGATTGACGAGAAGGAACCTGATAAATGATCCGCAATATGCTTGCTGCCACCGCCCTCACCATTCTTGCGCTTGGCGCGACCGCCTGCAACCCTGTCAAGGGTGTGGGCGAAGATATCAAATCCGTTGGCCGTGCGGGTGAACGCGCCATCGATTAATCCTTTCGGTACACAAGCATGATGTTGTTGGCCGGCAGCGCATGGCGTGCGCTGCGGGCCATCTTGTGTTGCACGCCGAGAATATCCAGAGCTTCGGCATCGCGCAGTCCCCATGCGGCATTGCGTAGCTTCAGACTGGAATCGAATTCCAGATTGGACGGCGCTGTGACAATGTCACGCTCGATAAAGGGGCCGTACAAGATCAATGGTTGGCCCCTGCCCAATAATTGCGCAGCGCCCCGGAAAAGCCCAAGGGTGGCTTCCCGCGGAGCGATATGTACCATGTTGATGCACACGATCGCATCAGCATTTTCAATTGGCCAGCGATCCGGTGATGCCGCATCCAGCATCAATGGCGCGCGCAGATTGGGCAGCGCGCTTTCATCGCGATAGGCGGCGATCGAAGCCAAGGCATCGGGTGATGGATCAGTCGCAATCCACTCCAGGCCGGCAAAGCGTTGGGCGAAGGCTATGGCATGTTCCCCTGTCCCTGCCGCAATTTCGAGCACAGTGCCCGAATCTGGCAATTCCTGGGCAAGAACCGCCGCGATCGGATCACGATTGCGCTGGGTTGCCGGGGCGTGCTGTTTGGCAGTCATGACACCTGCCGATCCTGCCCGGCCCAGTACGGCGCGCGCAGTTCGCGGCGCAGGATCTTGCCACTGGCATTGCGCGGCATGGCGGGAATTACATCGACGCTTTTGGGGGACTTAAAGGCGGCGATACGTTCGCGTGCCCATGCGATGACATCATCGCCATCGACCGTGTGCCCCGGCTTTGCCACAACGCAGGCTTTGACCTCTTCGCCCCACTTGGCGCTCGGCACGCCGATTACCGCCACTTCGGCAATGGCGGGATGGCCGTAGATCGCGCTTTCCACCTCCGCCGGATAGACATTTTCACCGCCCGAAATGATCATGTCCTTGATGCGGTCCTGAATATAGACATAGCCGTCTGCGTCCATAATCCCAGCGTCCCCAGTGTGCAGCCAACCATCAGGATCAATGGTGCGGCGTGTTGCGTCGGGCAGCTTCCAGTAACCCGGCGTATTGGAAGGCGAACGGATGCAGACTTCGCCGATTGTCCCACGCGCCGCTTCGCGATTTTCGCTGTCGCGCACTTCGATGTCCACGCCCGGACACGCCTTCCCCGCGGAACGCATGCGCATATTGCCTTCAAGGCTATGATCTTCGGGCGGCAGGATCGACACCGTGCCGCTGGTTTCGGTCATGCCATAGGCTTGCAGGAAGCGGGTCGATGGCATGGTGCGCACCGCTTCTTTTAGCAGTTCAAGCGGCATCGGCGCAGCGCCATACATCAGATATTTGAGGTTGGTGAAATCGGTCGTCGCGGCCAGGGGATGCTGCACCACCATCTGCAAGGCCGCCGGGACGATGAACATATGGGTGGCCCCCGCCCCGATTGCCTCCAGCACGCCGACCGGCGTAAATTCGGCCTGAACCAGACTGCGCACCCCATTGGCGACAGCGATGTTAACAAGGCCCGTCCCGCCAATGTGCGCACACGGCATGGCCACCAGCATGCAATCGTCGGGTTCGTAAAACTGCCAGTCAAGACCTGCCGCATTGCCCGGATTGCGTAGCCCGAAAAGGTTGGCGTTGGTCAGCATCGCGCCTTTGGGATTGCCGGTCGTGCCCGATGTGTAGAGCTGCAGCACCGGATCATGCACGCCGGGGGGCGTATAGTCAGCGGGTGACAGACGGCTTGCCTCCGCCCGCGCAGCTTCTGCCTCGATCACTTCGGGACGAACGGGAAGGCCATCGGCCACCTGGCGCCCTGTCTCCAAAAAATCGGGATCGACAAACAGCAGCTTGGCATCCGTATCCCCCAGAATGTAGGCCACCTCTGGCGCCGCAAGACGCCAGCCGATGGGCACCATCACCGCGCCCATCCGTGCTGCGGCGATATACAGCAAAAAATAGGTGTCGCGGTTCTTGCCGAGCCATGCGATCCGGTCGCCCTTCGCGATCCCGCGTGCCTGAAACATCGCGATCATCTGACGGGTCAATGTGTCCGCTTCGGCAAAGGTCGTTGTCCGCCCATCCTGGTCGAAGGCGGGACCGCCGGGTCGCTCGCTTGCCCAAAAATGCAAGATCGCATCGAAGGTCTGATGATCGTGATAGGCGTTGTGCGCCATGGCCATGCTCTCTCCCAAAAGCTGTCGGGACAGAGGTTAAGCTGAAGGATGCCCCCCGGTCTAGCGAAACCGCCCCTGCCGCCGCGCAACTGGTTCGCGCAAAGCAAGCCACACCAGCAGGCCGAGAGGCCCGGCAACAAAGGTCGCCAGCAGCACCGGAGCCTGCACAAACCGCGAAATGCCCTTGGCATCGCCATCGCGCGCGATCCAGATTCCCACGAACAGATCAAAGGCGAGATAGTGGGTCCAGCCAATCGTTACCCCGGCGTCACTGGCAAAGATGGCGCGTACGCCGGCAATGGTGGTAAAATCAGCTCCGCCCCCACCCGTGTTGGGGATCACGCCGGTCAGCAGGCCGATCAGGCCGCTAGCGTAGATACTGCATAACAATCCCACACCCAGATACAGGATGGCCGACAGCAAAGCCGGCCATCGCGGAAGCAGGATCAACGCTGCCCAGGCAATCAGGGCCAGCACATTCACCATGCCGAATATCGCAGTCCACGCCATTACGCCGCATCCTCAGTGTCATTGATACGGCGCCATTCGCGCGCGGCGCGGCGCATCGCTTCGTTATCGTGGGTAAAGCGTCCGCCTGCCCGGCGCAGCGCCAATCCCAAAGCGGCTTCGGCCACCAACCCAGCATCGATGGAGCGGAACCGCGCCCATGATCCAGCCAGCAAGGGGTCAATCAACGGCGCTGCGATAATGGCGGCGCGTTCGGCCAGCCGCAGATCGCCTTGCCGTGTTCCGCGCAGTAATCCCGGGTGAAGAATATCAAGCCGTTTGAAACCGATCCGTGACAGCGCATTTTCGGTTTCACCCTTAACGCGCATGTACAGCGTCTTCGACCGGGCGTCGGCCCCCGCCGCGCTGACCATCACCATGTTGGCAATCCCGGCGCGCTTGGCCGCTTCGGCGGTGGCGATAACCAGATCGTGATCGACACTGCGGAATGCGGATTCATCGCGCCCCGCTTTTTTCCATGTCGTGCCCAGCGCGCAGATCAAAGCGCGCGGGCTTAGCGCGTCGAACACTTCGCCCCATCGTTGCGGATCGGACACGAACATCTCCATCCGCGCACCCGGTGGCAGCGGGGCTTCGCGGCGGGCAATCCCGACAATCCGCACATCATCGCCGCTGCTGGCCACTTCGATCACGCGGCGCCCCACCAGTCCTGTTGCGCCGACCAGCGCGATACGCACCGGCGCACTGTTGTGCGGATCAGACATTGATGAGCCCCACCGGCCGCTCGCCATAGATTCGGCCGACAGCCTGCATGGCGAAGCGGTCGCTCATCCCCGCAATGAAATCTGCGATCACCCGCGCACGGTCAGGATCGTGCGAGGGCAGACGCGGTTGCCAGTCGTCAGGCATCAAGGTGGGGTCTTGCGCATAAGCGGCATACAACCGGGCCACCACGTCGCGCGCCCGTTCGGCAGCCGCGATCTGTTCGGGG
Source organism: Erythrobacter sp. R86502 (assembly GCF_042466465.1). Taxonomy (NCBI): domain Bacteria; kingdom Pseudomonadati; phylum Pseudomonadota; class Alphaproteobacteria; order Sphingomonadales; family Erythrobacteraceae; genus Erythrobacter; species Erythrobacter sp. R86502. The sequence continues at coordinate 1,569,541 of NZ_JAXHCJ010000001.1, forward strand.
TGGTAGTAGAGGCGTTCGTACATGAAGGATTTCAGACGGCGTTCCTGCAGCGCCATCGCAGGCGAAAATCCGGCGAGCTGCCGGCCTGCGCTGCGCACCTCCGCCACCGAACCGCAATCTTTCACCTGCGCTGCGGTGTGGCTAATCACATCATTCACCATCAAACCGATCTGGTCGCGTATCATCTCACGCAGCAAACGCTCTCGCGGGGCGTGAGGGAAGCGCTTTTCGACGTTACGCCACTGGTCTGCGAGGAAATCGAGCGTGAGAAGATCGTCCAGCGCCAGAAAGCCTGCGCGCAGACCATCATCGATATCGTGATTGTCGTAGGCAATATCATCGGCGATGGCGGCCACCTGCGCTTCCAGCGATGGCCACGTCTGCAGATCAAGCGGAAACGCCGCGTCGAGTTCGGCAAGCGCCCAATTCGGCGCGGCAACAGGTCCATTATGCTTGGCAAGACCTTCGAGCAAATCCCAGGTCAGGTTCAGCCCATCATGTTCAGGATAGGGGCATTCGATCCGCATGACCGTACGCAGCGCCTGCGCGTTATGGTCGAACCCGCCATGGCGTTCCATCGATTGCGACAGGGCCGCCTCGCCCGCGTGGCCGAACGGGGGGTGTCCCAGATCATGGGCAAGGCACAATGCCTCTGTCAGGTCTTCATCGAGCCGCAAAACGCGGGCGATCACCCGGCCGATCTGCGCAACTTCAAGACTGTGAGTCAAACGGGTGCGGTAATGATCGCCGTCAGGTGCGATGAAAACCTGCGTTTTAGACTTCAGGCGCCGAAAGCTCATCGAATGGATGATCCTGTCGCGATCGCGCTGGAAAGGGCTGCGCGGCCCCCTTTGTTCTCCGCTGCCGGATCGGGCAAACTCGCGCGATGCAGGGGCTTCGGGATCGGCGGCATAGGGGGCGCGGGTCATCACAGGTGCGCGCCTAGGCGAGGCTGGTAGGGTTCTCAACGGGAACGGGGGGTGAACACGGCGTAAATCGCCTGTGAACAATCGTTTGCCAAGCGGATTATGGGGCCGCCCTCCGGTGATTGGGGGGAGGAGGACGGCCCCAAGGGCCCATCGGTGCGACCCGAAGACCCGGATCATGCCTGTTACGTTTCCGCGACAAAATCCACGCGCCCCTTAGAAGAGAACGTTAACAAGATGCACCCCATGCAATGCTGCAATGCGGCAAGATGACCGTTCAAACCGATGAGCGGAAGATTTATCCGGCGTCGTTCTGTTCGAGAATCCAGTCTGCAGCCGCTTCGCAGTGGATTCGCGTGCTGTCGAAGATAGGCAGGACGTTGGCGTTAGCGTCCACCACCAGATTGAGCTCGGTGCAGGCAAGCACGATCGCTTCGGCGCCTTCCTGCGCCTTGTTGGTGATGATCGTTTTCATCGTGCGTTCGGCTTCGCGGGTAACTTTGCCCACCATCAACTCATCATAGATGATCCGGTCCAGCATTTCGACATAGTCGAGATTGGGCGGCAGCAGGTCTATTCCATGCGAAACAAGCCGTTTGCGATAGAAGCTTTCGGTCATCACGTTACGGGTGCCCAGAACTGCGGCGTTGTTGACCGACAGACGCTTCATCGAACGGCCAACGCATTCCGCGATGTGCAGGATCGGAATATCGACGGCGGCTGCGACATCATCGTAAAGCCGGTGCATCGAATTCGCACCGATAATCAGCGCCTGCGCACCAGCCCCTTCGAGCCGGCGCGCGCTTTCAACCAGTACGCCAGCGGCGCGTTGCCAATCGCGTTCTTCGCGCAAGGCATAAAGCTGGGAAAAATCCAGACTTTCGATCAGCAGAGGGGCGCTAGCCATCGGGGCGGCGCGTTTCTGGACGATGCGGTTGATGCGTTCGTAATAGGTCGCGGTCGACACCCAACTCATGCCGCCGATGATCCCGAGTTTGCGCAAAGTCGCAGCCTTTCAAATTTTAGTGTGCAGGTGCGAACGGATGTAGGGCGCAAGTGTTCCACCCGTCCAGAGGCCAGATCCGTCTGATGCGGCTTACTCAGTCTTTGGCGACAAGGCGTGCTTGGCAAGCCACGGCTTGAGCCGATCCAGCGTCGCTTGCGGGGCTTCTTCATGCGGCAGATGCCCGATTGCAGGATAGACCACCAGTTCGGCATTGGGCATGGTCCGGGCCAGCCACCTGCCGGATTCCACGGGAATCAAACGGTCTTCCTGGCCCCACAGGATCAGCGTCGGCACGGCAATTCCGGCAATGTCCGCAGTACTGATCGGATCATAGGGATAACCGAACCGCTTCAGCGTAGCGCGGCGATTGCCAGGGTAGCGCAGCAATTCCCAGTACCGGTCGACCGCTGCCTCGTCCGCGACCGCTTTGACCGAAATTGATTGCTCAAGGCTCTGCGCAATCAGGCTGCGCGGAGTAATCTGTTCGGCCAGCCGATTGATCCCCGGGGTCTGCGCGATGGCAAAGCCGATATTGCCGCTGCCCTTATCTTCTTCCTCGTCCGCCGCCAGCATAGGTCCGCCGCTGGCATCCACCAGAACAAGCCCGCTGAGGCGGTCGGGATGTGCCGTTGCAAAAGCCAGCGCGTGTTTGCCGCCCATCGAATTGCCCGCCAGAACGAACTGCGCAAGGCCCATCGCATCGGCGACTTCCAGAACATCGGCCACGTAGTTGTCACGGCTGTAATCATGCGCAGGGTCCGGGCCGGTCAGGCCATGGCCCACTTGGTCGAAACGGATCACCCGGTATTGGCTCCTGAGAGCCGCCGCCCAGGGCTCCCATGTGTGGAGGTCTGCGTTGGAGCCATGGAGCAATATAATCGCAGGCGCATCGCGCGGCCCCTCGTCACGCAGATGCACACGCACGCCATTGCCGATGGTCACGAATTGCGACGGTGGCCCGCCATACTTGGCGCGCATCGCGGCCGCATCGGTATCTGGCGTGCGGAACACCAGAAAGGCGACGGCAAGTACCGCGGCAAGCCCCAGCAGCCCGCGCAAAATCCATTTCATTGCTGTTCCATCTCCGCAATCCAGCGCCGCACCACAGCCACGCCGTCCCTGTCCACTGTGCTCTTCCCCAGTTCAGGCATCGCCACGCCCGGTTCCGCGCTATTCATCCGATGCAGCAGGATCGAAGCATCGGGCTGACCCGGCAGCACCGCGAATGCGTGCCCCCCGGTTCCGCGCCCTGCCGCCACGGGACGCTTCATGAAACCGATCGCGTGGGCGTCCTGTTGTTCCCAACGCAGATCGAGCCCCGAGTTGGATGCCGCGCCGCCGGGCTGGTGGCAGTGCGCACAGTTCACATCCAGGTAAGCGCGGGCCAGCGGTGCAGCAGGGCCGTTCGCGAAGGGGCGCCAATCGGGCAACGTGGCGGCCCCTTGCGGCACGCGGTCAAGCAGCCCGGTCTCAACCATCTGCTGCAGCCAACCCTGTGAAAGATTGCGCGCCTTGGGGCCGATGGGGATCACCGCGCCATCCTTGCTATGGCAGGACTTGCACTGGTTCTTGTTGGGAATGGCATAGGAAATCGCTTCGCCTGCAGGCGTGGTGAGATCGATCCGCCCGCCAGCGAGCGCCAGCGTCGCATCGGTCTGTTCGGCGTTCCAGCGGTAGGGCAGCGCCACCCAGCCTTCCGCCCGGTGGAGCAGCACGCGCGTTTCGATCAGACGGCGCTCGGCGCCCTCGCCGAAAGCGAAGGTCTTGATGATGGCAGCGCCGACCGGGAAGTGCAGCAGGGGCTCATCGTCTGCAGTCATCTGGGTGCCTTCGGGCAGGTAGATGAACCGCAATTTTTCCGCCCCATCCGACCACAGCGCGGTGTTGAGCGAATAGGGATGCACGCGGCCCGAAGGGCGCTGCCCGCGCCCATCCTGAAAGAATGCAAATTCGCTCAGTGCCTTCGGAAAAGCCGCGTCGGTGATGGCGGCATCGTTGACCGGCTCAGGCTCGAGGACGGTCCCATGAGCCATCGCCGCGCCCATTACCGTGCAAGCAAGCGCGAGAAGTCCGACACTGCGCTTCACCTGAGCCGTGCCTCCAGCGCTGCAGGAGCCCCATATCGTACGACTCCGCCCACATTGATCGATGATTTCAATGTCACCGTCTGTGGCCTCGCCTTGTCAAATCCAGCGGCTTGATGCGGGAGACCAAGAGTCCATGCAGCTTGGTTGTCCGGAGAACCCGCTTCAGGTGCCTCCCCTAACCCATCCCACAGAACAGGCGGCAAGCTCCCCCCAAAGGCGGCCAACAGCATCGGCGCACCGTCAATCTGCGGATCGTAGCCATTCCGGCCGAACCGATTGCGATTGATCCTAACGTCTCGCGGCGCAGGGTCGTAACGCGCATCATCAAAGGCGTTGGGATAACTGATCACCATGACCGCGGTGGTCGGGTTGCGGTCAATCCAGTTTTCCTCGATGACGACGTTCTCGTTCGCCATCACCATAATCCCGGTACCCCGCCGCACCCCCGCTACGATATTGCCCGGCGGAGCGAAATTCGGCGTATCGTTGTCTACCACCACGTTGCCCGCAATTGTTACATTGCCGCCGTTCATCACTGGCAGGCTGGGCAGATCGAAAACCAGAATGCCGCCGGTGTTGCGGGTGGCGAGGTTGTTGTGGACGATGGCGTTGCGGCTGTTTTCGATCTCGATCCCGGCAACATTGTATTCGGCGACCGAATAGCGAACCGTGATGTCCTTCGACTGGCCGACATAGATGCCTGCGTCCGATGCGCCAGACACTACGCAGCCATCGATCAGCACCCCGGTACTTTCAACCGGGTAGAGGCCATAAGCGCCATTGCTTGCCTTGGGTCCACCGGTCCATGTTACCTGAAGGCGGTAATAGACAATGTTGTCCGCACCCTTGGACTTGATCGCATCGCCCTTGGCATTCTCGACCGCGAAATCGCGCAAGGTGACCTCGTCACTGGTGACGAGCAGCCCTTCGCCCGCACCTTGCTGTCCGGTGAAATCGAGGATGGTCTGTTGCATCCCGGCGCCGCGCACCGTCACCCCGTCGACATCGAGGCTGAGGCCGTCGTTCAGCACAAACCTCCCGGCGCCCAGTTCGATCACATCGCCGGGCGCCGCCAGAATCAGCGCCTCCTGCAACCTCTCGCTAGCGCCCTCGCCCGGGTCGACCCGGTGGGTTTCTGCAGATAGCGGCGCGCCTGAAAATGCGGCGGTCGCCAGCAAGGCGGCAGCCAAAGCCGGACGTGTCATGATGTTCTCCCTCTCCGCCGCGCAGTGTGGCGCATCGAAGGGAGGCTTGGCAAGCTGCGGTTCGTCAGCCCAGGCCGACAACACACAGCGCTGCCGAACTGCTGGTTACGGCCAGCACCTCGGCATCGCCCACCCGCGCGACGCGGTCGACATAGCCTTTCAGCGTGGTGGGCCGCGCCGGTTCATTACCCTGCGGTTTAAGCGCTTCAAGCTTGCGAAGCTGGTCGATCGTCAGGCGGTCGACCATGCGCGTCGCCATGCAATCGGCATTGCCGCGGTCAAGCCCGGCATCGATCAACGCGCTTTCCACCCGGCTTTTGGCGATGGTCTGCGCGCAGGCGCCCAGCAATATCGCGGCAAGGCCAAGCCCGCCCAAACGCAGGGCGATTGCGCCTTTGCGCACGGCGCCGGAATCATGATTTTGCATCGTCATCTTCTCACCTGCGATAACCGGATCACAGCCGGTCGACTTACGCCTAATCCAGCGCTTTGACGATTTCCTCAACCATCTTCTTGGCGTCGGCCAGCAGCATCACGGTCTGGTTCATGTAGAACACATCGTTGTCGACCCCGGCATAGCCGACGCCCCCCATCGAACGCTTGATGAAGAACACCTGCTTGGCCTTGTCGACATCGAACACCGGCATCCCGTAGATCGGCGAAGACTTGTCGGTCTTGGCCGCCGGGTTCACCACGTCATTCGCGCCGATAATGAAGGCAACGTCGGCCTGCGCAAATTCGGAGTTGATGTCTTCGAGTTCGAACACCTCGTCATAGGGCACCGATGCCTCGGCGAGCAGCACGTTCATGTGCCCCGGCATCCGGCCTGCGACGGGGTGGATGGCGTATTTCACCTCCACGCCCTTTTCGCGCAGCTTGTCGCCCATTTCGCGCAAGGCGTGCTGCGCCTGCGCGACCGCCATGCCGTAGCCGGGGATGATGATGACCTTTTCAGCTTGTTCAAGCATGTAGGCCGCGTCTTCCGCGCTGCCCTGCTTGTAGGGCCGCTGTTCGCGCGCGCCGCCGGCGCCGGCCGCTTCGGGCGCGGCACCGAAACCGCCCGCGATCACCGAAATGAAGCTGCGGTTCATCGCGCGGCACATGATGTAGCTGAGGATCGCGCCCGACGAGCCGACCAGCGCGCCGGTGATGATCATCGCGCTGTTGCCCAGCGTGAAGCCCATCGCCGCCGCCGCCCAGCCCGAATAGCTGTTGAGCATCGACACCACGACCGGCATGTCCGCCCCGCCAATCGGGATGATCAGCAGGAAGCCGATGATGAAGGCCAGCACCGCAATCGCGATGACCATCCAGCCCTCACCCGCGCCGCCATCGGGCGATATGGTGTAAAGCGCGATCAGACCAAGGATCGCCCCCAGCGTGCCCAGATTGATGACATGCCGCCCCGGCAGCATGATCGGCGAACCGCTCATCCGGCCCGACAGCTTGAGAAAGGCGATGATCGAGCCCGAAAACGTAATTGCGCCGATGGCGATGCCAAGGCCCAGTTCCACCCGACTGACCGCCATGATCTGCCCGGCGGCATCGACAATGCCGAAGGACTGCGGATCGAGCCACGCGCCAAAGCCCACGACCACAGCGGCAAGGCCGACAAGGCTGTGGAAGCCCGCCACCAATTCGGGCATCGCGGTCATCGCGATGCGGCGCGCAATTACGACGCCGATCGCGCCGCCGATGCCGACCGCGATCAGGATTTCGACAATGTTGGCGATGTCATGCGTGACCAGCGTGGTCGCAACCGCGATCGCCATACCGATCATGCCGTTGCGGTTGCCCGTTTGGCTGGTCGCGGGGCTCGAAAGCCCGCGCAGCGCGAGGATGAAAAACACGCCCGAAACGAGGTAGGCGAGCATTGCCCAGGCAGGCGTGGCCGAAGCACCAGCAGCGCCGGAGGCAAGAATGGAGAAGCTCATCTCTTACTTCCCCTTTTTCTTGTACATCGCGAGCATGCGCTGCGTCACGGCAAAGCCGCCGAAGATGTTGATGCTTGCCAGCACCACCCCGAACAGGCCGAGATATTTGGCAATCGGGCTGTTCGCCTCTGCCGAAGCAATCAGCGCGCCAACGATGATCACCGACGAAATCGCATTCGTCACCGCCATCAACGGGGTGTGCAGCGCCGGGGTAACCGACCAGACGACGTAATAGCCGACAAAGCAGGCCAGCACGAAGATTGAGAGAATCGAGATAAAGTCCATGTCAGCCCCTTGTTGCGGTCCATGGCAGAACGAAATTGCGGCCCTCGGCCCAGGTCTGGCCGATCATCTTCCCATCCACGAGACAGGCGGAAGTGTGATAGAGGCCCTGGCCATCGGTGGTGCGAAAGGCGACGCACCTGCGCCCCTGCGCGCTGCCTGCGTGTCCGGCGATGATAGCGCTGTTGTAGAAAAGGCCTGTGACCGCGCCATCATCCGCAATCGCGAGGGTCATCGGCTGCGTGTAAGGCGCGTCTGCAAGATCCAACCTGAGATCAACAGTCCAGCTGCCAACCATAGCGGCAACGCCATCATCTGCCGGCGCGGCGGCAATCGATAGTGCGGCCAGCGAGGTTGCCGCCAAACGCGCTATCATGTGAAACCGCCCCCCCATGCGAACCCCCTTATTTGCCCGGTGCCAGATATTCTGTCAGCAACGTCACCAGCCCCGGCACATCGGCGCCGCGGCTCACGTTAAATGCGATCGGCGCGCTGCCCGAAACGGTCAGCGTCAGTTCGGTATCCAGATCAAAATGCCCCGCGCTTTCCAGCGTGAAGGTGGTGATTGCACGATACGGGATGGTCACGAAGCGCTTCTTCGATCCAGTCAGCCCCTGCACATCGATCATCAGGATACGGCGATCCGTGAAAATGATCGAATCGCGCACCAGCTTGAACGCCATGCGCACCTGTTCGCCGTGACCAAGCGCATAGGCGAGATCATCCGCCGCGTCGGCTGTATCCCAGACGGTGGCGTTGATCAGGCCCATTGGTTCAACTCAGCAGCCTTTCGCTGACAACCTTGCCGCCCTGCGTCAGACGGATGGCATTGCCGATTTCCTCGTCGAGCACGGGATGCCCCGCCTCCTTGTCCCAGAAGGCGCTGAGGAAGTTGTAGTGGTTGCGTGCGAACAGCGCTGAAGCGTCCGCGGGGAGCTGCGCCGGGGTATTCGAATAGCCGATGATCTTGACGCCGTGCTTCTCGACCATCTGATCGGCGACCGATCCTTCGACATTGCCGCCCTGCGCCACCGCAAGGTCGAAGATCACGCTGCCGGGCTTCATCGTGGCGATTTGCGCATCGGTGACGAGGCGCGGCGCGGCGCGGCCCGGGATCAGCGCCGTCGTGATGACGATGTCCTGCTTGGCAATGTGCGAAGACACCAGTTCGGCCTGTGCCTTCTGATATTCCTCACTCATTTCGGTGGCATAGCCGCCCGAACCTTCGCCTTCGATCCCGGCGACATTCTCGACGAAGATCGGCTTGGCGCCCAGCGACTGGATCTGTTCCTTGGTGGCGGAGCGCACATCGGTCGCCGAAACCTGCGCGCCCAGACGGCGGGCAGTGGCGATGGCCTGAAGCCCCGCCACACCCACACCCATGATGAAAGCGCGCGCGGCCTGCACGGTGCCAGCCGCCGTCATCATCATCGGGAAGGCGCGGCCATAGGCATCGGCGGCTGCCAGCACTGCCTTGTAACCGGCAAGGTTCGATTGCGAGGACAGCACGTCCATGCTCTGCGCGCGGGTGATGCGCGGCATGAACTCCATGCTCAGCGCCTCGTAACCGGCGGCGGCATAGGCATCGACCACGTCGCGGCGCGCAAAGGGATCGAACAGCGCCGCCACCGATGCCCCCGGCTTTGCACCCGCCAGCAGCGCCGCATCGGGCGCCTGAATGCCCAGCACGATATCGGCATCCCTGACCACCGCGGCTGCATCTGCAACCGTCGCCCCGGCTTCGGCATAGGCGGCATCGGTGATCGAAGCGATCACCCCTGCGCCCGCTTCCACCGCAACGCTGCAGCCCAGCGCTGCAAATTTCTTCACCGTTTCCGGGGTGGCGGCAACGCGCGTCTCACCGGACGCGCGTTCTTTCAGGATGGCGATTTTCACTGGGCCGCGGGCTTAGCTGGCGATCATGGCGACAACGATGAACGCGATTACCGCGATCACCGGAACAGCCCATTTGAGCGTTGCCATGAAGCCGCCATAGGTTGCTTCGGCCTTTTCCATATCGTGAACAGTCATTGGTCGTAATTCCCCTTGGGCGTTCAAACGCGCCGCGGCGCGATTGGTTGCCGAATGGTTGTCGGAAATAATGCGGGGCCGCAAGGCCCTTGAGCGATGCCGTATCGAAGCCGCAGGCCTATCTCAAGTCACCTTTCGCACCGCGACGACTTCGGCAGGCGGCATTCCTACCGGTTCTCACCTGTCCCGCCGCGGTACAGTCTTAATCCCGTTTTTACCTCCCTGCCTTATGCCGAAGCCTTGCAAGGCACCGTTCCCGAGGGGGTTCGGTGAGCCCTATGAAAGCGAGCGGCAGGACTAATGGCGGATATTGATTGCCACCCCCACGTGCAGGAAGACGCGCGAATCGTCATGTTGATCGACGATGAGCCCGCGCAATCGCGGCTCATCACCGCGATTGCGGCGCGTGATGGCTGGCGCACGATCGTGGCGAGCGATGCGGAAACCGCGATTGCGATGCTGGGCACACGCGAAGGAATGCAGCTGTCTGCCATCCTGCTTGACCAGTGGGTGCCGGGTGACGATGCCTGTCAACTGATCGCCGAGCTAAAATCGCGCCGCCCTGCCCTGCCGATCTTGATGCTCACCACCAGCGCATCACCGTTGCTTGCGGTCGAAGCAATGCGCGCAGGCGCAAGCGATTACCTCGTCAAACCTGTCTCCCCCGATCGGCTGATGGAGGCGTTGCGCAGCGTGACCACGCGCGAATCGGCCCGCGATGAACTGGCGCCGCTGACCGAAAAAATGTCCGCCAGCCTTGATTTCGATGCGATGATCGGCACCGCGCCGCAATTCCGCGCCGCGCTGGCACAGGCCGCCAAGGCTGCTCGCGGGCACGGCCATGTCCTGATCGAAGGCGAAACCGGCACCGGCAAGGAAATGCTGATGCGCGCGATGCATGGCGCATCGCCCCGCGCCAAGGAAACGCTGCGAATCGTCAACCTTGCCTCGATCCCTCCAGGCTCGATCAATTCGGTGCTGTTCGGGCACGAACCCGGCAGCTTCCCCGGCGCCTTCGACCGGCAGATCGGCGCGTTCCAGAATTGCGATGGCGGCACGTTGATCCTTGACGAGATCGACCGGTTGACGCCGGTGCTGCAGCAACGCCTGTCCGAAGCGCTGGAAAGCGGGATTATCCGCCCGGTCGGCGCCAGTTACGGCTTCCGGGTCGATGTGCGGCTGCTGGTAACCAGCAATGTCGGGCTTGATCGGATGGTGGCGGCGGGCCAGTTCGACGCAGGGCTTGCCGCGCGACTGGGCGCCACGCGGATCGTGTTGCCGCCCTTGCGCGAACGCAGCGGCGATATCCCTGCACTTACGCGCCACTTCCTTGCCCGTATCGGTGAACAGCCGGGGCTAAACCATCTGTCCGTATCCGACAGCGCGCTGGCATTGCTGGCGGCCTATGATTGGCCGGGCAATGTCCGGCAGCTGCAATCGGTGCTGTTCCGCGCTGCGGTCTATTGCGAAAGCAATTCGCTGGGCGCGGACAGCTTCCCCCAATTGTCCGAAATGCTTGGCGAACAGGGCAGCGTCACCGTGGCCAGCGCGCATGAAGGCGTGGGCATCATGCTGTACACCGATGATGGCAACCTGCGCCCGCTGGAAGATATCGAAGCGGACGTAATCCGGCTCGCCATCGGCCATTACCGCGGCCGCATGACCGAAGTGGCGCGGCGGTTGGGGATTGGCCGGTCCACCCTGTATCGCAAACTCAGCGATCTGGGCATTGACAACGCGGCTTGATCGGCAGGCCTGTCGGCCCTAGCCCGTTGTCATGACCATCTTGCAAGATTTCGCCGGGCGTTCGGCGCTCGTCACGGGCGCAGCATCGGGCATTGGTGCCGCCTGCGCCCAATCATTGGCCGCACGCGGCGCATCACGTCTGTTCCTTGTCGATGTCGATGCCGCAGGGCTCGATGCGCTCGACCTGCCCGGCTGCGAGGTTCACCGCATCGTGGGCAGCGTTGCTGACGATGCGCTGTGGCAGTCGCTGGAACCGCAACTGACCGGGCTGGATCATGCAGTCGTCAATGCCGGGATCGGTTCCGGCGGGCCGATCGCCAGTGTGTCGCTCGCCGAATGGCGCAGGGTGATGGCTGTCAATCTTGATGGCGCATTCATGACGCTGGCATCATCGCTGCGTGCGATGCAGGCAAAGGGCGGCAGCGCGGTGGTGGTGGCATCGACCACCGGGATCAAGCCGGTCGCCGGGATCGGGCCTTACGGCGTGTCAAAGGCAGCGGTTGCGCACATGGCCCGCATTGCCGCCTTGGAAAACGCATCCAAGGGCATTCGCGTCAATGCGATAGCCCCAGGCGGAGTGGATACCGCCATCTGGGAAAGCGGCGCCAATTTTCAGCGGTCGGTCGCGGCCATCGGGCGTGACGCCACGCTGAAAGCCATGGCCAAGACAACCCCGCTAGGACGCTTCGCGACCTCCGAAGAAATGGCCGACACGATCCTTTATCTGCTTGGCGATGCCGGATCCAACATTACCGGCCACGTGATGGTATCGGACGGCGGCTTTATTCTTTGATCTTCAACGCTTTTTCAGCAAATTTCCAACCCGGCCCAAAATGTTTCACGTGAAACATAGCAAGAACATTTTGAGCCGGGCGTGAAGTTCGTCACCAGTTGAAGGTCTGGCTGGCCAACGTATCGCTGGTATTGCCTTTCAGCGTCATCGTCAGTGCCTTGGCCTTCCAGTCGATATCGACCAACCCGTAGTTTTCTATTGGGAAGAACGGTGTGATGCGTGCAGCATCAGGTTCGCGCGCAGTGCTGCGTTCGATATCATTGCCAAAGGCAAGGTTGAGCGACGAACTGGTCAGCTCCCACATTGTCTCACCGCGGTGCGCGGTCTTGTAGATGCCCGCCGCATGGCGATCACCCGACAGGATGACCATGCCGCTGGCTTCGCGCTGGCGCAGCGTTTCAAGCAGCCGGTTGCGTTCGACCGGCATGTTTGTCCAGCCTTCGAACTGGTGCGCGGTGGTGATGACCTGTGTCGATGACACCACGATGCGCAGATCGGCAGGCTTTGCCAGTTCCTGTTCCAGCCATTGCCACTGCGTATCGCCCAGCATCGTGGCATCAAGGCTTTCGTTGGGCACATACCCCCCCAGCGGCGGCCGCTCACGGCTCCATTCAGCGCGCTTCAGATCGGAACGGAAAAAGCGCGTATCCAGCAGGATGACCTGCACGCGGCGTCCTTCGGGGCCGGTAATGCTGCTTTCATAAACGCCCGGTCGCGACCGTACCGCATCGGACGAACCCCAGAAGGTTTCAAACAGCGTTTCGCCCCAGCGGCGCATCGGGAAATTGCCGCCGGCATCATTCAGGCCGTAATCGTGATCGTCCCAGGTCGCCATCATCGGCACCCGCGCGCGGAAGTCTGTGAATTCGCGGTGCGAGGCCTGCATGGCATAGGCACTGCGCAGGCTTTCCAGACCCGCATCGGCATCCCAGCCATTGTCGCCATACACATTGTCACCGATCATCAGGAACAACTGCGGATTGGCCGACGCGATCTGCGCCCACATGTGCTGCGGCGCGTTCTGATGGTTGCAGCTACCCACTGCGATACGGGTCAGCGTGGTGCCCGCGGCCAGCGCGGGGTTCGGGCCTGCCACCGGCATATCGACCTGCTGGGCCAGCGCTTCGTAATAGGGGGCGAGCAATTGATCGGGTGTCAGGCTGACTGCAACCGGGGCGGACTTCACCTGCGCAGGCTCATCGTCGTGCGCCATGATGGGGGCCGCGGCAAACGGGGCAAGAACAGTGGTAACAACAGCGGTGGCAGCAAGCAGCGAAAAGCGCATGAAAGGGCTCCGTGAAAGATCGGGTCGCAGGGTATGCGAGTCCCGATGTGGCCGTGCTCCGTGACAGAAGCGTGGCAACAGGGAAAGGCTTTCAGATCATGGCAAGCTGGCTGAAATCGGTCAGCGCCGCGTCTTTGACCCCGCGCCAGACATTGCGCGCCTGCACCGTTTCGGCGACATCATGCACACGTACAAGCTGCACACCGGCGTCCATCCCCCTGATCGCCAGTGCGATCGATCCGGCAAGCCGGCGATCCGCGTCTTCCTCGGCCGAAAGCGCACCGATCATCCGCTTGCGGCTCGCCCCCAGCAGCAACGGACTGCCCAGCGCGTGGAACAGCGGGAGCGCGTTCACCAGCGCCAGATTTTCCGCCAGCGACTTGCCAAAGCCGATACCGGGATCAAGGATGATGCGATCTTCGGCAATACCCGCCGCCAGCGCGCGGGCCCGCGCTGCCTTGAGAAAATCGAACACGTCGCTCACCACATCGGCATAGTGGCCGCCGGCGTGCAGATCTTCCCCTGCGCCGGGGGCGTGCATCAGCACCACCGGGCAGCCAGCCCCTGCCACAAGGTCGATGCTGCGCGGATCATACCGCAGCGCCGAAACGTCATTGATGACGTGTGCACCTGCGGCAAGCCCGGCAGCCACCACACCAGCGCGCCGCGTATCCAGACTGATGGCAGCGCCCATGCCGGCGCAAAATTCGATCGCAGGCAGAACACGGCGGATTTCTTCATCCTCGAACGTGGCCGCGGCGCCCGGGCGGGTGCTTTCGCCGCCGATGTCGATAATCGCAGCCCCGGCTTCCAGCATGGCCGAGGCGCGCGCGCGGGCGGCATCGGGGGCTTCGTGCTGGCCGCCATCCGAAAAGCTGTCCGGCGTCACGTTGAGGATGCCCATGATCTGCGGTTGATCGAGACGGATCGTGCGGTTGCCCAGTTGCAGCGGGGGGTGGACTTTGGCCAGATTGCTCCATTGCTGCGCGGCATCGTCCGCAACGCTGTCCGGCAACCGGGCAATCGCGTCTGCAACCGTGTCGGCTGTGCACAGAACACGCTGCACCGCTGCGCCTTCGCGCCGCATCACCAGCGCAAATTCGCGGGCATAGACCATCGATCCGCCCAGCCGCACGGCGGCGCCATCAACCAGTTGCGGGCCCGCAACCAGTGTTAACGGGTGAAGATAGACGGTATCGATCATGGACCGGATCAATCCTCGGCAGCCAGCAGATACAACTGCCGCGCCGCATCGATGGCCTGTACATCATCGCCGTTTTCGTAATGCCAGAACGTCCAGCCATTGCACGACGGCGCGCCTTGCAACTCCTTGCCCAGCCCGTGGATCGATCCGGTCTTGCCCCCGCATTCCAGCGACCCGTCGGTGCGCACGGTGGCTATCCAGCGGCGCTTCTTGTCGAACACCTGCGAGCCGGGCGGGATCAGCCCGCCTTCGACCACAGCGCCAAAGGCAACCTTGGGTGCAGAGCGTGCGCTTTGCATGGAGGTGAGAGCGCTTTCATCCAGCGGCAATTCCTTGGCGATGCGGCGGGTTGCCACATCGCGGTAGATGTCCTCGCGTTCGCAACCGATCCATTCGCGGCCCAACCGCTTGGCAACCGCGCCGGTCGTGCCCGTCCCGAAGAACGGATCAAGCACCACATCCCCCCGCTCGGTCGTGGCCAGCAAGACGCGGTACAGCAAGGCTTCGGGCTTTTGCGTTGGGTGCGCTTTCTTGCCGTTTTCCTTCAGCCGTTCCCCCCCGGCGCAAATCGGCATCACCCAGTCCGAACGCATCTGCAGTTCGTCGTTCAGGGTTTTCATCGCGCGATAGTTGAACTGGTAGCGCGCCTTTTCCCCCATGCTCGCCCAGATCAGCGTTTCATGCGCATTGGTGAACCGCGTGCCCCGAAAATTGGGCATTGGGTTGGTCTTGCGCCAGACGATATCGTTAAGGATCCAGAACCCCAGATCCTGAAGGATCGAGCCGACGCGGAAGATGTTGTGATAGGAACCGATCACCCACAAACCGCCATCGGGCTTCAACACGCGCCGCGCTTCGGTCAACCATTCCCGGGTGAACTTGTCATACGCGGCCATGCTGTCAAACTGATCCCAGTGATCAGTCACGGCATCGACATGGCTGCCATCAGGACGGTTAAGATCGCCGCCCAGCTGCAGGTTGTAGGGCGGATCGGCGAACACCAGATCGACACTGGCCGAAGGGAGTGACCGCATCGCTTCGATACAGTCCCCCGGCAGGATCCGCCCCAGAGGCAGATCTAGAGATCGTGCTGTTTCTTTTGATTTAACAACGGTTTTCGCCCTTGTCTTTACCTTTTCTATCACGCCCACCGTCTTGACCCCGTTTGTTTTAGCCGTCCACTTATCCACAGGCATGAGTCTTTGAAGAGTCCGCGTCAAGCGCCTAATTTTGTGCAAAATATGGTTGACAGGGGGGCGGTGTCGCAAGCCGTGGGCGGAACGAAGCGGGACCGGCACAAGATGTTGAGTCTCGCCCTTGCGGGTGGACTCGATATGCAGCGGTGTGGCGCGCAGGACTCACCACCGCCGCCATCAACCCAGCAAAATTTCGATCAGAGCAGGCTGGCCTGCGACACCGGTGCAAAGCTGCGGCGATGCAAGGGTGTGGGCCCGTGAACGCGCAACGCTTCGATATGTTCGGCGGTGCCGTACCCCTTGTTGCGTTCCCATCCGTAGTGCGGATGGCGCTGCGCCGCGTCGCACATCAACCGGTCACGCCATTCCTTGGCGATGATCGATGCGGCCGAAATGCACGGTTCGATCCCGTCGCCGCCCACAATGGCGCGCGCGGGCCAGCGCCAATCCTCGCACCGTTGGTGCGGGGTCATGTTGCCATCGATCAGAACGTCGCAGTCCTGACATTGCAACGCGGCTGTCAGACTGGCGACAGCGCGGGTCATCGCCAGCATCGTTGCCATGAAGATGTTCACCCGGTCAATTTCATCGGGTTCCACCACCGCCACCGCCCAGCCGCAGCTCGAACGGATCGCGGTGTCGAGAACCCCGCGTCGCTTGGCCGAAAGGCGCTTGGAATCATCGAGCCCGGCAGGTATCGCAGTGCCAAGCACAACCGCCGCGGCCACAACCGGCCCGGCCAGCGGCCCGCGCCCTGCCTCGTCCACCCCGATGATCAGTGGCGCGTTTGTGACCGTAAAAACCGGAGTGACCCCTGACATGATCCGTTCTGCCCGAATGCTCGCCGCTCTTTCCCTTCCTGCGATGATGCTGGCAAGTTGCACGATTGCAGAAACGGGGGAAACCGCACCGGCTACCGTATCCGGCACCACGCCGTTTGCGGTGAACAATGTCGCAACCTTCGAAGAGCCTTGGGCGCTGGCCTTTGCGCCCGGTACAGGAATGCTGTTCGTCACGGAAAAGGCGGGCACGCTGAAGCTGGTCGATACGGCCACCGGCAAGATTTCCGAAGTCAGCGGCGCGCCGACGGTGGATTACGGCGGTCAGGGCGGGCTTGGCGATATTGCCTTCCTGCCATCCGAAGCAGGCGCTGCAATGGGGCGCCGCACGATTTATCTGAGCTGGGCCGAAGCAGGCGACGGCGACACCCGCGGCGCAGCGGTTGGCAAGGGCACGCTGGTTTGCGCCCAGCCTGCCGCATGCACAATCGAGGGGTTGGAAGTGATCTGGCGCCAGACCCCCAAGGTATCGGGCCGCGGCCATTATTCGCACCGACTGCTTGTCTCGCGCGATGGCAAATATCTGTTTGTTGCCAGCGGTGACCGGCAGAAGATGGAACCTGCGCAGGATACCACCAACACGCTGGGAACGATCGTTCGCCTCAACCTTGATGGCACCCCGGCCAGCGGCAATCCGCTCGCCGACAAGGGCGGCGTTACCGCTCAGATCTGGTCGTGGGGCCACCGCAACATCCTGGGAATGGACTGGGATGCCAGCGGTCGCCTGTGGGAACTGGAACATGGCCCGGCGGGCGGTGACGAACTGAACCTTGTCCAGCGTGCGGCAAATTATGGCTGGCCTGTTCGTTCCAATGGCGAACATTACGATGGCGGCGCCATTCCCGATCACAGTGCCGATGATGGCTTTGCCAAGCCCGCGGCATCGTGGACCCCGGTGATCGCGCCCGGTGACATGCTGATCTACAACGGCGCCATGTTTGCCGGATGGAAGGGCCATGCGCTGATGCCAGGCCTGAAGACCAAGGCATTGATCGACGTCGCAATTGAAGGCGAAAGCGCCCGTGAAGTTGCCCGGCACGATTTTGGTGCACGTCTGCGGGCAATCGCCGAAGGTCCTGACGGGGCGATCTGGATTGCCGAGGATGGCAAGGGTGCCCGCCTGCTGAAGCTTACCGCCCGCTAATGGCGACCACTGCTGCAACACTGATCCCGCTCGAAGCGGTCGAGCCTGCCATGATTGAGGCGGTGCTCGACCGTGCGTTCGGGCCTGACCGGCACGCCCGCACGGCCTATCGTATCCGCGAAGGCATGCCTTGGCTGCCGGGGTTGAGCCTGGCCGCGCTCGATGAAGATGACATGCTGGTTGCCACCATCCAGTGCTGGCCGGTTGGCTTGCAGACTCCTCAGGGTCAGGTGCCGCTGGTGATGGTCGGCCCGGTTGCGGTCGTGCCGGAACGCCAGGGCGAAGGTTTTGGTGTTGGCCTGATCAGCGCGATGATCGCCGAAGACGCGCGGCTCGCGGCAAACGGGGGCCGCGCCTTGCCGCAGGTGCTGATCGGCGATGCGGGCTATTACAATCGTTGGGGGTTTTCTGCGGCGTTGACGGGCGGCTGGCGCTGCCCCGGCCCGTATGAGCCGCAGCGGTTGCTGGCGCGCGGATCGGCACTTTCAGCGATGCCATCTGAAGGGATGCTGGGGCCGTGGGAAGCATAGCCTCTTCACCTCGGGCGCATCATCTGCCATCGGTTGCGTGATGCCCTACGAACCGCCCCCCTATCTCGCCAGCCTGACCCTTTCGCAGATCGCCGATCTGGTTGAGCAGCGCAAGCTGCCCCCGGTCGAAGGCTGGGCCCCGCAGCAGGTCGGCGAAAGCCACATGCGGATTGCCGCCGATGGAACCTGGTTTCACGAAGGTGGTGAAATCCGGCGCGAAGCGATGGTGCGGGCCTTTGCGGGCCTGCTCAGCCGCGATGACGAAGGGCATCACTGGCTTGTCACGCCGTTCGAAAAGCTCAGCATCGAGGTTGAAGATGCTGCATTTATCGCGGTCGATTGCGTGCGGACCGATGATGCGCTGGCTTTCCGGCTGAACACCGATGATCTTGTAATTGCCGGGCCCGATCACGGTTTGCGTGCGTCCGGTGATCCCGATAACCCTGCTGTGTACCTCCACGTCCGGCGCGGCTGCGAGGCCCGCTTGAACCGTTCGACGTGGTCGCAGCTGGTCGATATCGCGCTGGCCGAAGGGGCAGAAGAGAATCGGTGGCAGGTCGTCAGCAAGGGTGCGACCTTCAGCCTCCTTCCATGATGCCGCGGCCTGACGATAGCATTCATGATTCGGTCAAACGCGCCTTTGCCGATGGCCATGCGCGCGCAATCCCCGATCTTTTGAGCGATGCGCAATTTGCCGCCGATGGCCGCGCCACCCCGGCGGCGGTGCTCATCGCAATTACCGATTCGGTGCGCGATCCGCAGGTGATCCTGACACAGCGCCCGCGGGCGATGCGCGATCATCCCGGACAGGTTGCCTTTCCGGGCGGCAAGATCGATCCGGGCGAGGATGCGGTAACCGCCGCTTTGCGCGAAGCCGAAGAAGAACTGGCCCTGCCGCGTCAGGCGGTGCGCGTGATCGGCGCCAGCGATCCCTACCACACCGGCACCGGCTTTCTGGTGACGCCGGTGGTGGGCGTGGTGCCCCAAGGGCTGACGCTTACCCCCAACCCGCTTGAAGTCGAAGCGTGGTTCGAAGCGCCGCTCGCCATGCTGCTCGACCCGGCGAACTGGACGGCCAACGAAGTGTACTGGCGCGGTGCAACCCGGCGCTATCTCGAACTGGAATGGCAGGGTTTCCGCATCTGGGGCGTGACTGCAGCGATCATAGCCAACTTGTCGCGCCGGATTTCGTGGGAACGGCTCAACAATGCTGCGTGACCTTGCCGACGCCGATTGGACGCGCCGCGACGGTCTGGCTGCGCTGACCGCGGCGCTGGGCGCTGACAATATCCGCTGGGTCGGCGGCGCAGTGCGTGACGGCTTGCTGGGCGTTCCGGTGCACGATGTCGATTGTGCAACCGTGCTGCTGCCGGAAGATGTGATCGCGGCCTGCAAACGCGCAGGTATGCGGACCGTGCCCACCGGGATCGAGCACGGCACCGTTACCGCGATACTCACGGATGGGCCGGTGGAAATCACCACTCTGCGCCGCGATGTGGCCACCGATGGCCGCCGCGCCACCATCGCCTTTGCCCAGGATTGGCGGGATGACGCCGCGCGCCGCGATTTCACGATCAACGCACTTTACGCCCACCCAGAAACGCTGGTGATACAGGATTATTTTGGCGGGCTGGACGATCTGCGCGAAGGGCGGGTGCGTTTCATCGGGGATGCGCAGCAACGCATTGCCGAAGAT
Organism: Erythrobacter sp. R86502; assembly: GCF_042466465.1. Lineage (NCBI taxonomy): Bacteria > Pseudomonadati > Pseudomonadota > Alphaproteobacteria > Sphingomonadales > Erythrobacteraceae > Erythrobacter > Erythrobacter sp. R86502. Next base: position 1,589,445 of record NZ_JAXHCJ010000001.1, read on the forward strand.
CACTTGCGGATCCTGCGATATTATCGCTTTCAGACCCGCTTTGGTGCGGCGCTGGATGTAGAGGCCGAAGAAGCCTGCGCCAACCTGGCGCACACCCTGAAAGGTCTGAGCCGCGAACGGATTGCGGCGGAGCTTTTGAACCTGCTGGCCCTGCCGCACCCTGGTGCGACTGTCGCACGGATGCGGATGCGGGGCGTTCTGGGGGTTATCCTCCCCGAAACGTGCCCGGCCCACGTTTCGGCGCTGGAACGGTTGATCGCCGCCGAAAGCGCACAAGGCGTTGCCCCCGATCCGGTGCGACGGCTTGCCGCGCTGCTCCCCCCTTCGCCCGAGGTAGCCGAAACGGTGGCAGCCCGCTTGCGCCTGTCCAAAGCGCAGCGAACCCGCCTAGTCAACGCAGCCGAGCGCAGCGACAGCGACAGCGCCGATCCCAAGGCGCTGGCCTACCGCCTTTCGCCCGAGCTGGCGATGGATCGGCTGCTGCTGGCCGGCGTTGATGCGCGCATGCTCAAGGATTGGAGCGTTCCCGTGTTCCCGCTGAAAGGCGGGGCGATTGTGGCTCGCGGGATCACCGCAGGGCCCGATGTGGCGCGATTGCTCCGCACGATCGAGGCGCGCTGGTTGGCCGAGGGCTTCCCCGGCGCTGACCGCGTCAATCAGATGCTGGCCGAAGAACTGGGCACCAGCGCGTTCAACTTCGATTAGTCGAAGCGATTGTCCTTGGGGAAACCCTGCGGCGGCATCCGACCAGCCGCGCCGCGGGCGACCTTCCACATGCGGATTTCGGTTTCGGTCCGGGTGCGTTCGCCCGACCCGCCCATCTGCCAGCTAAGTCCGTCAGCCAGTACAAAGGTGGTCGCATCCGACATGCCGCCGTCACGGTATCGCTGCATCTGGACGCCCTGCCCCCGCGACATGACCGGCATTTCTTCCAGATTGAACACCACCAGCTTGCGATTGTCGCCCACGCAGGCCACGTGATCGTGGTTGTCGCTGATCGGCCGGATGACCTGCAGCCGCGCACCGTCTTTCAGATTGACCACCTGCCGCCCCTTGCGGGTTTCGGCCAGCAGGTCGTTCATTTCGGCGACAAAGCCCTTCCCGTGGCTTGAGGCCAAGAGCAACCGGCCCCCCGGGCGGTGCACCATCATCGCCGAAATGCTGGCATCGCTTTCCAGATCGACAATGGTCCGCACCGGATCGCCAAATCCGCGCGCGCCCGGCAGCTTGTCACAGCCCAGCGTGTAAAACCGCCCGTCGTTGGCAGCCAGCAACAGCTTGTCGGTGGTTTGCGCATGAAGGATGAAGCCAAGCGCATCGCCTTCCTTGTATTTGAATTCCTGATCCAGCGGCACGTGCCCGCTGGCTGCGCGGATCCAGCCTTTCTGGCTGAGAATTACGGTAATGGGCGCCTTTTCGATCATCGCATCCATCGAAAATTCAACCGTTGCGGCGGCTTCGGCAATCAGCGTACGGCGCGCTCCCAGCGGGGTATCTTCAGCATAGGCTTTGCGAAGGCTGCGCAGATCGCGTTTCAGGCGGGTGCGCTGCTTGGCCGGACTGTCCAGCAAAGCCTGCAATTCGGCCTCTTCCGCCAGCAAGGCGTCCTGTTCCTTGCGAAGCTGCATTTCTTCCAGCTTGCGCAAGCTGCGCAGCCGCATGTTAAGGATCGCTTCGGCCTGAACATCGCTCAGATCGAATTCGGCCATCATGATCGGTTTGGGTTCGTCCTCGGTGCGGATGATGGCAATCACGCGGTCAAGGTTGAGGTAGGCAATGATGTAACCGCGCACCAGTTCCAGCCGCCGTGCAATCTGCGCCAGCCGGTGGCGCGAACGACGCTGAAGAATGTCGATCTGCGCGACCATCCAGCTTTCAAGCAGTTCTTTCAGCCCCATCACCATCGGGGTGCGGCCAAAGCCGGGCCGTTCGTCCAGCACGTTGAGATTCAGGCTGAAGCGCGTTTCCAGATCGGTCAGCTTGTAAAGGCTTTCCTTCAGCAGATCAGGATCGACATTGCGGCTTTTGGGGACGAGCACGATGCGGATCGCTTCGTCGCTTTCGTCGCGCACATCTTCCAGGATCGGCAGTTTGCGATCGCCGATCAGCGCGGCGATCTGTTCGATCAGCTTGCCCTTGGGCACCTGATAGGGGATTTCCGAGATGACCAGTTGCCACTGCCCGGCGCCCAAACGCTCGATCCCCGCAGCAATATCGTCTGCATCCCTGGCTTCGGGTGCATGGAACCGTCCGCGCAGGCGGAAGCTGCCGCGCCCGGTAAGATAAGCCTGCGCAATCGCGGCCGGGCTATCGACAACCTGCCCCCCCGTGGCGAAATCCGGGCCGTGAAACAGTTCCATCAACTGTTCGTGTGTGACCGAAGGGTTGTCGATCAGCGCCAGCGTGGCATCGATAATCTCGGCAACGTTATGGCTGGGTATCGATGTGGCCATGCCCACCGCGATCCCGCTGGCGCCATTGGCAAGAAGGTTGGGAAACAGACCGGGGAAGATGACCGGTTCTTCTTCCTCGTTGTTGTAGGTCGGAATGAAATCGACCGTGCCTTCGTCAAGGCCCGCCATCAGTTCCATCGCGGTGCGGGTCAGGCGGCATTCGGTGTAGCGATCGGCTGCGGCATTATCGCCGTCGATATTGCCGAAATTGCCCTGCCCCTCGATCAGCGGATAGCGCAGCATGAAAGGCTGCGCGAGGCGGACAAGCGCGTCATACAGTGCAAGGTTGCCGTGCGGGTGATATTTGCCCATCACATCACCGACCACGCGTGCGCATTTCTTGAAGGCGCTGTCCGGCGTCACCCGCAACTGGCGCATCCCCCACAGCAGGCGGCGGTGAACGGGCTTAAGCCCGTCGCGCAGATCGGGCAGGCTGCGCGCCGTGATCGTCGACAGCGCATAAACCAGATAACGTTCGGACAGGGCAGCATCGAAAGGCGCATCGACGATAGCGTCGAAGCCGTCATCGGGTGCATCGGTGGTGACGGGATCGGTCATGCGCTGTGTCTAGCAATCATGCGGCCCTGCAGGGAGAGTGGTTTCCACAGGGAAAGCGGCCTGTCGTGTGTTGCCGCCGTTTCGTCCTGACCGGCGGAACAACCACGGCTCGCGGCGCTAGACCCTAAATAACCTCTCCAAGGAGTTTTCCGATGCAACGTGTACTTTTTATCGCCACCGACGGTTTTGAACAATCCGAACTGATGCAGCCCCGCGACATCCTTACCAAGGCAGGCGCAGAAGTGACGATCGCCAGCCTTGAAATGGGCGAAATCCGCGGCTGGGACCAGAAGGACTGGGGCAAGAGCGTAAGCGTCGACAAGACGCTGGGCGATGTGTCGATTGAAGATTACGACGCGCTGCTTCTGCCCGGCGGCCAGATGAACCCCGATATCCTGCGCATGGAAAGCAAGGTCATCGATATGGTCCGCGCTTTCGATGCGGCAGGCAAGCCGATCGCCGCGATCTGCCATGCACCGTGGCTGCTTGCCGAAGCGGATTTGCTGGAAGGACGCACCGTCACCGGATGGCCTTCGATCCGCACCGATCTCGCCAACGCTGGCGCTGCCGTCGTCGACCGTGAAGTGGCTATCGATGGCAATCTCATCACCAGCCGCAAGCCGGAAGATATTCCCGCCTTTACCGAAGCATTGATGGCGGCGCTGAACATGGAAAAGTCCGCCTGAAGGACTGTTCCGACATGACCGAGCCTGCTGACAAGAAAGGACTTGCTGAACAACGCACGACATTTGCCGAGCAACGTACAGATTGGGCCGAAGATCGCACGATCATGGCCAATGAACGAACGTTTGCCGGATGGATGCGGACAGGCCTTGCGTCGGTCGGAATCGGTCTGGGGTTCAATGCGCTATTCGGCAAACTGGATCCAGCATGGCTGCCCAAGGTTTTGGCGACGGGGTTCATCCTCGTCGCCATTGCCATTTTCTTTGCTGCGCAGCGCCGGGCGGCGTCGGTTGCCGCACGACTGGAATGTCACCGTGCCGAACCCATGCGCGGAATGGCCTTGCGGCTGATAGCCGGGGTGATGATCGTAACCAGCAGCGGATTGGTGCTGGCGATCTGGCTGCTCGACCTGACCCCGCTCGCGAATTGAATTTTACATCCGCCGGGCATCGCTGCTTTCGGGTGGTATGTTTACGACAAGACCGTCCATCGCATCGGTCAGATCGATCTGACACGACAGTCGGCTGGTGCGCCGCACTCCGGCGGCAAAATCCAGCATGTCTTCTTCCTCGTCACTGGCCGATGCCAACCGGTCGAACCATTCCGCCGCCACGATGACGTGGCAGGTGGAACAGGCCATCTGCCCTTCGCACGTCCCTTCGAGCGGCAGGCCCGCTGCTTGTCCGACGCGGAGCAAATTGTCCCCCGGCTGTGCTGTGGCAGCAATCGCCTGCCCGCGCGGATCGACAAAGGTGATGGTAATGCTCACAAGTCTTGCTCCCTTGCGGCGGCGCCCAGCAGGGCTGCGGCGGTTTCGATGTCCTGAAGCGTGGTATAACGGCCAAAGCCAAGGCGGATAGAGGACTTTGCTTCGGCATCGCTCAATCCGATTGCCTTCAACACGTGACTGGGCCGTCCCGATCCGCTGGCACAGGCGCTGCCTGCCGAAAACATGATCTGGCGGCAATCGCTCATCAACCGGGCAACATCCACGCCCCCGCCCGCGCCCATGCGCCGGATGTTGAGATTGCCGTGCCAACGGTCAGCAGCGCTGCCGTTCAACTCCCAATCCGAAAATGCTTCGCGCGCCGCGCTCCACAATCGTTCGACATGGAGCATCTGGTCACTCAACCCATCCTGCGCGGCCTGCGCAGCAGCCCCGAAGCCTGCGCACAGCATCGGCGACAGCGTGCCCGACCGAAGGCCTGCTTCCTGCCCTCCGCCGTGGATCAGAACAGCAGGTTGCGGCGCATCTGCGGCGATCCACAAGGCACCGATGCCCTTCGGCCCGTGGCATTTGTGCGCCGAAATCGCGATGTAATCAGCCGCGACTTCGACCGGCACCTTGCCATAGGCCTGCACCGCATCAACCAGCACCCGTGCGCCCGCCTTGCGCGCAAGGGCGACCACCGCGGCAAGCGGATGATGCACACCGATTTCATTGTTGATCGCCATGACCGCGACAAGCCCGGTTTGCGGCGTGATCGCAGCCTCGAGCGCGGTGATATCGGCGCGGCCGTCGGGGGTGACGGGAAGGATCGTGAACCGCCGCCCCTGCGCTTCGACAGCGCGTGCGCAATCAAGCACGGCGGCATGTTCGGTGGCAAAGGTGATGATATCGCCCGGGATGCCAAGGATGACGGTATTGATCGCCTCGGTCGCGCCAGAGGTGAAGACCAATGTGCCACTACCGGGCAAAAGAGCCGCAACCCGTTCGCGCGCCGTCTCCACGGCGGCGGCGGCCATGCGGCCCATGCGGTGCGGGGAATGGGGGTTGCCAAACGCATCGCTGTCCGGCCCGCCCAGCCAGCGCAGCATCGCCTCGCGCGCTTCGGGGCACAGGGGCGTGGTAGCCTGGTAATCGAGGTAGATCATCGGTGCCCTATGCCCGACCTGTCTCATCACGTCATCCCGCACTTGATGCGGGAGGATCAAGTCCGGGGCGATGATGGTTTCAGGTAAGCGAAGCCCAAGCCGCGCTGAACCGCTCCAATTCTTCGGGAGTCGTCGACCACCCCAGGCTGACCCGGATTGTGCGCGCCGCGACATCATCCGGCACGCCAAACGCATCGAGCACCCGGCTTTTCTTGAGCGTGCCCGAAGAACACGCGCTCCCCGCCGAGACGGCAAAGCCCATGGCGTCGAGCCGGATGAGAAGGGCTTGGGCGCTCAGGGTGGGGTGGGCGATGGCGAAGATGTAATCCACCTGCTTGCCGATTTTCAGCCGGTAAGCATCGACCCGCTCAGCGAAAGCCGCGCGGTCGGCGGCTGACGCGAGCCATTGACCAGCCTCCAGCGCCGCCGCCATGCCCAACACGCCGGGCAGGTTCTCGGTGCCACGCCGATAGCCGCGCTCATGCCCGCCGACGGGCTTGAGCATGTTGAAGTCCCTGACCAGAAGCGCGCCGACGCCAATCGGCCCGCCGAACTTGTGCGCCGAGACAATCGCCATATCGGCAGGCTGCGGTATCGCGATTTTCCCCGCGCTTTGCGCGCAATCGACGAGCAGCAGGCCGTTCTGATCGTGAACCACTTCGGCGACGAGGCCGATATCCTGCCGGGTGCCCGTCTCGGAATTGACGTGCTGGACTGCGGCAAGGCTGCGGTTCTCCGAGCCTTCGACACGAGACGATGGCGCGATCGCCGCCGAAAGTGCGGCTAGATCGACGCCGCCGCCAGCCCCGACCGCTATCACCGGCACACCTCGGTTCTGCTCGAACTGTCCAATTGCGTCGTGCTCGACAGGGCTGACGACCTCGTCAATCACGGTCGAATTGTCGAAAGCCATCAAGGCGCTCTCACTTGCCCCGCTGGTAAAGATCAGTTCCCCATCCCACCCCAATGATCGTTTGATCCGCTCGCGCGCATCCTCCAGCGCAGAGCGCGCCTTGCGGCCTTCCGCGTGGGGAGATGATGGGTTCGCCCACAGGCGGAAACCGTCCTCCATCGCTGCCTTTGCCTCGGGGCGAAGGGGGCTGGTGGCGGCGTGATCGAGGTAGACCCGTTCGGGAATGGCGCGGTTCCTCGTAAAAAATTGCGATTCTGGCGTGGGTGCCTATATAGGCCGCGCAATTTCCAGCGCCACCCGGTGCGGTGTCTCGTTCATAAGGTTTACCGATGCCCTCAGTCATCTTTCCCGGCCCCGAAGGCCGTCTTGAAGGCCGTTTTTCGCCTCCGCCGCGTCCGCGCGCGCCCGTGGCGATGATCCTGCATCCGCACCCCGAAGGCGGTGGCACCATGAACGACCGGATCGTGCAGCGTCTATACAAGACCTTCGCGGATCGCGGCTTTGCCACGCTGCGCTTCAACTTCCGCGGCGTGGGCCGTTCGCAGGGCAGCTTCAATTCGGGTGTGGGCGAATTGTCGGATGCCGCTTCCGCGCTCGACTGGGTGCAGTCGATCCATCCTGAAGCGCAAAGCACCTGGATTGCCGGCTACAGCTTTGGCGCGCTTATCGGAATGCAGTTGCTGATGCGCCGTCCCGAAGTGCGCGGGTTCATTTCGGTCGCGCCGCCAGCCAACATGTATGACTTCAGCTTCCTTGCCCCCTGCCCCGCCAGCGGCATCTTCGTGCAGGGAGCGGCCGACACGGTGGTTCAGCCCAATGCGGTGCAGAAGCTGGTCGACAAGCTGCGCACGCAAAAGCACATCACCATTCATCACGAAGAAATTCCGCGCGCCAACCACTTCTTCGAAAACGAGCTTGAAGAACTGATGCGTTCGGTCGACAACTATCTCGACTTCCGCCTGTCGCCGGATTGCCCGATCAAGTAGCCAATGCCTGAAGCCGCCGGGGGCTGCTGTCAGCGTTCCCCCGCGGCCTTCAACTGTTCGATCGGCACATCGCCCGTTTTTGTCGGAACCGTCCAGATCAGCACATTTGCAATGGCAATCACCGCCAGTAGCACCATCAGCGCAGGGTTCTTCGCCTCCCCGGTGCGACGCCACAGCACAAATGCGCCGGCAACCAGCGCCAATGCCGCCAGCATCACGATCGAAAGCACGATATCGGTCAAAGGAATGTCCTCTGGTCGTCCCGCAAGCGGAACATTGTGGGCGCATGCCCGGTTGTGCGCAGTGGTATAACTGGGAGGCTATGATGGGTATTTTTTCTTCGATCAAGAATGCGGTTTTCGGCAAGGACAAGGACAAGGTTGAAGGCGCAGCAAAACCTGCCGTTGTAACGCCCGCGCCCGCTCCGCGCCCCGCGGCACAGCCCGCAGCGCCGGCGCCGCAACCTGTTGATGCGGCAATCAGCGAAGCGGAAATGGCGCAACGTATCGGTGCCATGCCCGATGCCGCCAAATACAACTGGCAGACCTCGATCGTCGATTTGATGAAAATGGTGGGCATCGATCCCAGCTTCCAGAACCGCAAGGAACTGGCAGACGAGCTTGGCATGACCGATTATGAAGGCACCGCTGAACAGAACATCGCGCTGCACCATGCGGTAATGAACCTGCTGGCGCTGGAAGGCGGCAAGGTCGGCGGCATCCTCAAGGATTGATTGTCTTGCGATTGACTTGATCCTGTGCCCCCGTCACACCGGGAGCATGAGAGAGAATAACACTGCATTCACCCGCCGCCAGGCCCTGAGTGGGCTTGGCGGCGTTTCTGCCATTGCGCTTCTGCCAGCCTGCGCCGCATCGCGGCCAGCGACCGTGGCAGTTTCCCCAGCATCGGGCACGGCGACCGGCGCCGATGCGAAACTGGAACAGATTGCCTATCGCATGCTGGCGCATGAACCGGGCCGCGCCACGGGTCTGGGCGTCGATACGGGCGAATATGCGGCTTGGCGATCGACCTTCGGAACACCCGGAGAAGCCGGACGCGAAGCCTATGCCGCCAGCCTTAAAGAGATGGTGTCGGAAGTTCGGGCCTATCCGAAGGATGGCCTGACCAGCGATCAGCAAATCGGGTTTGAAGTGGTGGAAACCGCCTTCACCCGCGCCGTGGAAGGCATGGCCCTGCCTTACGGCGACGTGGCCGTCGGAAGCTGGCGCAACGCGCCCTATGTGGTGATCCAGAACGTTGGCGGCTACATCGATTTCCCGCGCTTCTTCAGTTCGACACAGCCGCTGGCGACAGCAGACGATGTCAGCCCCTATCTCGATCGTCTGATGGAAGTGCCCGCAATCCTTGACGGAGAGCGTGAACGGATTGAAGCTGCGCGCGGCATGGGCGTTATTCCGCCTGCATTCCTGCTCGACAAGGCGATTGCCCAGATGGAAGCGAGCATCGCAGAGGCGCAGGCAAGTTACGCAGGGCCGCTGGAAGCGTCCGACATTCCCGCTGCCCGCACCGCAGCGGCTCAGGCCAGCCAGATTGCAGCGCGCGGCATCGTCCCCGCGTTGGAACGTCAGCTCGCCGAATTGAAGACACAGCGCAGCCGCGCGCAAAACGCCGCAGGTATCTCGGCCCAGCCGCGCGGCGAGGAATATTACGCCTGGGCGCTGGGGGCATCGACCACAACCAGCCTCACCCCCGATGAAATCCACCGGCAAGGCCTTGCGGAACTGGATGCGCTGCATGGCCAGATGGACCCGATCCTGCGTTCGATCGGCTACACCAAGGGCAGCGTGGGCGAACGCATGCGCGGGCTGGCAGAAGATCCGCGCTATCAGTTTGCCGAAGGCGATCCGGGCCGCAAAGAAATCTTCGCTTTCATCGATGAACGGCTGACGTGGATCAAGGCGCAGATGCCGCGCGCGTTCACGCAGGTTGTCAATCCGCGGCTTGAAGTGGTGCGTCTGCCGCTTTCGGAAGAACCTGGCGCACCGGGAGCATACGGCGGGGCCGGCAGCAAGGATGGCAGCATTCCGGGGCGTTTCTGGATCAACCTGCGCACCACCGATCTGCACCGCAAATATGATCTGGCCGATCTTACCTTCCACGAAAGCATCCCCGGTCACGTGTGGGAGGGTGAATTTTCCAACCGCTTGCCGCTGATCCGTTCGATCCTTGCCTTCAACGCCTTTTCCGAAGGCTGGGCGCTTTATGCCGAACAGATCGCCGATGAACTGGGTGCGTATGACGGGTTTGAGGTTGGCCGGCTGGGCTTCCTGCAAAGCCTCGCCTTCCGTGCCTGCCGATTGGTGGTCGATACCGGGCTTCATTCCAAGCAATGGACCCGCGAACAGGGACGCCAGTTCTTTGTCGAACGCAACGGTTCGAAGGTTGAGGAAGTCGCCTCGGAGGTCGATCGCTATTGCAGCTGGCCGGGGCAGGCGTGCGGATACAAGATCGGGCATTCCGAAATCCTGCGCCAGCGTGATCGGGCACAGCGCGAATTGGGCGCACGGTACGATTTCCGCGCGTTCAACACCGCACTGGTGCTGGGCGGCAATGCGCCGCTTTCGGTGATGGCCAATACGGTCAGCCGCTACATCGCCAGCAGCAAGGCCTGAACAGGCACCGCCGTCCTGACCTTCGCGGCATGGACGGCGCCGGCAGCACGCGCAATTGCAAAGCCCGGCAGCTCACCCCATGTTGCGGCCCTGCCGCGCAGGAGAGCCGCATGGAGACGTTGGGACAAGACCTGGAAACCATGCGCCGGGTGCCGCTGGCGCCGGACCATGTCGACGCGATCTGCGCCATCGGGGGCGAAACCTTCTATCCGGCGGGCAGCGTCGTCATGGATATCGGCGAACCGCTGGACCGGTTTGTCTATGTCATCGAAGGCGAAATCGAGGTGGTCGATCCCCACACCGATGAACGCCTGTTCGATTCCACGCTGGGCGCTACGCAATTCATGGGCGAAATCGGCTTTCTCAATCGGGGCACTAATTATCTCAAAATGCGGGCTGCGACCGACACCCGCGTGATCGAGGCGCCGCGTCAGGCGATGCTCGACCTGATGAGCCGCGTGCCCGAACTTAGCGATCATATCATCACGGTCTTCGCCGCACGCCGCCGCAAGCAGTATGAATTGAACAACAGCGCTGTAAAAGTAATCGGCGCGGACCGCGATGCGGCTGTGCAGGCAGTTGAACGCTTCCTGTCGCGCAACCGCATCCCATTTCAGAGCTTTGACATGGATGGGCGCGATCCTGAAACCGTGCAGGTGTGCTCGCTGATCGGGCACGAACCCGCAGTGATCCTGGGAACCGATACGCCGCTGCTAAACCCGACGCCGCGCAAGGTTGCGCAATATCTCGGTCTTGATCTCGATATTTGTTCGCAGCGCACCTACGAATTGCTGATCGTCGGGGGCGGCCCTGCAGGGGTTGCCGCCGCGGTCTATGCAGGATCGGAAGGTATCGAGGCGCTGGTGGTGGAAGATACCGCCGTCGGCGGGCAGGCGGGCACATCCAGCCGGATCGAAAACTATATGGGGTTCCCCACCGGCATCAGCGGCACCGACCTGACCTGGCGCGGACAGGTGCAGGCTATGAAGTTCGGCACGCGGTTCGTTATGCCGCGCCGGGTCGAAGCGATGATCCGGCAGGAGGACGGGTCCTATTGCGTCACGCTGGACGATGACGATCAGCTATGCGCCCGTTCTGTGCTGGTGGCGACAGGCGTGCAATACCGCCGATTGCCGCTGGCCCGCCTTGAAGATCTCGAAGGCGCGGGCATTTTCTACTCCGCGACCGAGATGGAAGCGCGGTTTTGCGGCAAGACACAGGCGGTGGTGATCGGTGGCGGCAATTCGGCAGGCCAGGCTGCGATGTTCCTGAGCCGCGCGGCATCCCACGTCCATCTGGTGGTACGCGGCAGCAGCCTGGCGGCATCGATGTCGAGCTACCTGTCACAGCGTCTGGAGGCCGATCCGCGGATCACCATTCACTACAACTCCGAAGTGACCGCATTGCACGGCGACACGTGGCTCGAAGCGATCACGCTGCGCACACAGGAAGAAGAGCGCCGGATCGATACCCGCGCCTTGTTCATCATGATTGGCGCAGCGCCCAACACCGGCTGGCTTTCAGGCGTGGCCGAAACCGACGCGAAAGGCTTTGTGCTGACCGGTGCGGCGGCGGGACAATCGGACGACTATGCCACCACCGCGCCCGGCGTCTTTGCCGTTGGCGATGTGCGCGCCCATTCGGTGAAGCGCGTGGCAAGCGCCGTGGGCGAAGGATCGGTGGTGGTCAGCCGGATTTGGCAATATCTGGACGAGACATCCCCGCCGCACTGACCATCATTATCAGCGCGGGCCGCCGCCAAGAAAGCCCTTGGCCATACCCATGATGTCATTCAGCGGGCTACCGTCACCATCACGGTCAAGCATCGAGGCGAAATTGGTGAGCGAACCTTCGCCCCCGATCGCCGCGACGATCTGATTGAGGATGTCGGGGCTCATACCCGTTTTTTCCGCTGCCAGCCCCACGGTGTCGCCGTCCATCGTGTGGGTTTTGCCCAGCACCGCAATCGCCTGTTCGGCCATCTTGGGATCGATCCCCAGCTTGTGAGCAAGGTTGACCACATCATCGGGTGCGCCGCCAATGTTCTTCAGAATACCATCGAAAATGCTCATGTCGTTCCTCCTGCGAATCGCGTGCGCCCGACTGTGGGCCGACTGTGCGGCAGTTCAACGAAAAAGCCCCGCTCCGATCTTGCGCCGGGCGGGGCTTCTCCCTCTCCAACTGGTAAATGGCAGCGTCAGGCGGCGACGGGTGCCGGGGCTGCCTGACGTACGCCTTCGTCAACATGCGCTTCAAACTGCGCGAAGTTGTCGATGAACAGTTGCACCAGCTTGCGCGCCGTTGCGTCGTATTCGTTGCCGTCGGCCCAGGTGCTGCGCGGATCGAGGATGGTCTGGTCGATCCCCGCCTCGGCCAGCACGGGCACATGCACGGGAACATCGAAGCCGAAGTTGGGGTCCTTGCGGAACTCGACTTCGTCCATCTTGCCATCAAGCACCGCATTGAGCAGCGCGCGGGTCGCCTTGATCGGCATACGGCTGCCGGTGCCGTACTTGCCGCCCGTCCAGCCGGTGTTGACCAGCCAGCACTGTGCACCGCCCTTGGCGATACGGTCCTTCAGAAGGTTGCCATAGACGCCGGGATGACGCGGCATGAACGCAGCGCCGAAACAGGTGCTGAAGGTGGCTTCGGGTTCGGTCACACCGATTTCTGTTCCCGCAACCTTAGCGGTGTAACCGCTGAGGAAGTAATACATCGCCTGATCCGGGGTCAGCCGCGCAATCGGAGGCAGCACACCGAAGGCGTCGGCGGTCAGCATGATGACGTTGGACGGCGCCGGGCCGAGGTTCTTCTCCGAAGTGTTGGGGATGAACTCGATGGGATAGGCGCCGCGGGTGTTCTCGGTCTTGCTGCCATCGGTGAAATCGAGCTCGCGGGTGGCCTCGTCCATTGTCACGTTTTCGAGGATCGTGCCGAACATCTTGGTGGTGGCGTAGATTTCGGGCTCGCCCTCCGCCGACAGGTTGATCATCTTGGCATAGCAGCCGCCTTCGAAGTTGAAGACCGCGGTGTCCGACCAGCCGTGTTCGTCATCGCCGATCAGCGTGCGGCTGGCGTCGGCGCTAAGCGTGGTCTTGCCGGTGCCCGAAAGGCCGAAGAAAATCGCGCTTTTGCCATCCTGTCCGATGTTGGCCGAACAGTGCATCGGCATCACGCCCTGCGCAGGCAGAAGGTAATTCAGAAGACCAAACACGCCCTTCTTCATCTCGCCCGAATATTCAGTGTTGCCGATCAGGATCAGCTTTTCGGTGAAGCTTACCGCGATCACGGTATCGCTGCGGCAGCCGTGGCGTTCGGGATCAGCCTTGAAGCTGGGCAGATTGATGATGGTGTATTCGGGATCGAAGCTTGCCAGTTCGTCCGCCGTGGGACGGACCAGCAGCGTGCGGATGAACAGGTTGTGCCACGCCATCTGGTTGACGACGCGCACGTTGACGCGGTATTCCGGCTGCGATCCGCCAAACAGGTCTGCAACGTAAAGTTCATCCTGCCCTTCCAGTTCCTTCAGGAAGTCAGCCTTCAGCGCAGCAAAGTGCTCCGGGCTCATCGGCTGGTTGATCGGGCCCCAGTTGATCGTGTCTTCGGTCTGGCTGTCGCGAACGATATACTTGTCCTTGACGCTGCGACCGGTGAAGCGACCGGTATCGACCAGCAGCGCGCCATGCCTGGTCAGCTTGCCTTCGCCCTTTGCCAGGGCATGTTCGACCAACGCGGCGGTGCCCAGATTGGCGTGGATGCGTGCGCGCGTGGAAAGGTTCTGGGCGGCCAGCGGGGTTGCAAGCGGGGTCAACATACGTCTCCTGGGCGGGGCAGCAGCAAGGTGGGCGAAAGTGTCGTATTCTTCAGGGTCCGGGGCCAGCATGACGGCACGAATCCCCTTTGCCTGTCAGTCACCCCGTAGCATCTGCGCATACGTATGCAACCTTGCTCGAAATTCAGTGCTTTCAGCTGTTCAAACCTTGCGGCGATCACCTAAGTGGCGAGGCTGGCTGCGTCAATTCGGCATGGTGATGCGCTGCCATTGCGATCAGGACGGCTTGGCGCTACCGCTTGGGTATGCAGACCGCCGGGACAGATAGGATTGATGCCATGTCCGACAGCAGCGCAGAACCGCTGGCCTCGACCGCCGCCACACCTTCGCCGTGGTCTTCGCCATCCGATCATGGCGATGTGGACAGCCGCAAGCTGCAGATTGCGCTGGTCGATGATGACCGCAACATCCTGACCACCGTTGCCATCGCATTGCAGGCGGAAGGTTTTGCCACCCGCATGTATTCCGATGGGGAGACTGCGCTGAAGGCACTGCTGGACAACCCGCCCGATCTGGCTGTCTTCGACATCAAGATGCCCAAGATGGACGGCATGGAACTGCTGCGCCGCCTGCGGGCCCATTCGCCGATGCCGGTCATCTTCCTGACCAGCAAGGACGATGAAAGCGACGAGGAAGCCGGGCTTGAACTGGGCGCGGATGATTACATCGCCAAGCCGTTTTCGCTGCGCCTGCTGATCGCCCGCATCCGCGCAATCCTGCGCCGGGCCGAACCGCTTGCGGCTGGCGATGGTCTGACCACCGCACTCGAAACCGCGCCCGCAGCGCTGAACCGCGGACGGTTGTACATGGACCCGGCGCGTCATCAGGTGACATGGGGCGGTCAGACCGTCAGCCTTACCGTGACCGAGTTCCTGATTCTCGAAGCGCTCGCCATCCGCCCGGGCGTCATCAAAAGCCGCAATCAGCTGATGGATGCGGCCTACCCCGACGATGTTTTCGTCGATGATCGCACGGTGGACAGCCACATCAAGCGGATGCGGCGCAAGTTCCGGGTGGTCGATCCCACGTTCGATGCGATCGAGACGCTTTATGGTGCAGGTTACAGCTTCACCGATGGCTGACACCCTGCGCGCCGGTAACGGCAGCGAACAGTTAAGCGCCACGGGCCGATTTGCGCTGACCGGGCGCATCCTCGCGGTGAACATCCTGCCTTTGCTGGTGCTGGGCGGGGGGCTGTTCTATCTCGACAGTTACCGCACCCAGCTGATCAATGAACGCTTCAAGCTGGCACGGATCGAGGCCCAGATCACGGCCGAGGCGCTGGCCGGCGCCACCCGCGAACGGCAGGAAGCCTTGCTGGTGCAGATCGGCAAGGAACAGCGCATGCGGCTGCGCACCTTTGATGCCAAAGGCGATCTGATCGCCGACAGCTTTGCGCTGGCCGATCCGTCATTCCGGTTCAACGACATCAATGACGACGACTGGGAACAGCGGTTCTCGCGCTGGCTGGACCGCACGGTAGACACCATTGTCAGCGCCGAATCCGTGCAGGATTATGTCGAACCCGAAGCGCAGGAGGCCGACGCCTGGCCCGAACTGGCCCGCGCGCGCGAATTGGGGTTGTCGCAGGTACGGTTGTATGACTGGCGCGATGGCACACCCGTCATCACCGCCGCGGTGCCTGTCGGTCTGCAGGGCGCAACGTTGCTGACCGTGCGCAACGCGGTCGACATTACCGAAAGCGTGCGATCGGCACGATCGACACTGTTTGTTGCCATGCTGCTGGTGATGGCGGCATCGGCGGCGCTGTCGCTGTTTCTGGCGCGCACCATTGTCACTCCGCTGCGACTGCTGGCCCGCGCGGCGGTGCGGGTGAAACAAGGCCGCGACCGCGAAGTGGAAGTGCCGCGTCTGCCGCAGCGCAGTGATGAAATCGGCCTGCTTGCACGCGCGGTTTCGGACATGACGGGCGCGCTGCGTCAGCGGATCGACGCGGTCGATACCTTTGCCGCCGATGTCGCGCATGAAATCAAGAACCCGCTGGCCAGTCTGCGCAGCGCTGTCGACACCTTGCCGCGCGTGGACGATCCCGAACTGCGCGCCAAGCTGATTGAGATCGCCACACATGATGTGCGCCGGATCGACCGTCTGGTCACCGAAATTGCCGCTGCCAGCCGCGTGGACGCTGAAATCAGCCGCGCCACGCTGGAACGGGTGGATATGGCCGATCTGTTTGCCAACCTTATCCGCAGCCGCGAGGACCGCGGGATGAACGGGGGGCGCCAGATCGTTCTTGATGCGGCACCCGGCAATCACAAGGTCATGGGCGTGCCGACCCAGTTGGAACGGGTGGCTGAAAATCTGCTCGACAATGCGGTGTCGTTCTCCCCCGCCGAAGGGACGGTCACTGTGTCGATCCGTCAGGGCGGGCGCCATGTCGTGACCGAAATCTGTGACCAAGGCCCCGGCATTTTGCCCGAACGGCGCGAAGATGTGTTCAAGCGGTTTCATTCGGACCGTCCCGAAGGCGAAAGCTTTGGCAACCACTCCGGCCTGGGACTTGCTATCGGCCGCGCCATTGCCGAGGCGCATGATGGCACGCTGACTGCCGATGTCCGTTCGGACGGCGCGCAAGGCGCCTGTCTGCGGCTCCGACTGCCTGCGGCGTCGTGACGGCACCGGGCGTTCTTGTCATGCAGGCCGGGGCCGTGGTGATCGGCGGCCGGGCGCTGTTGATCGAAGGCCCGCCCGGCAACGGCAAATCCAGCCTGGCACTGGCGCTGATTGATCGCGGCGCCGGGTTGATTGGCGATGATGGCGTCACGCTGACCGCGCAGGGCGGCGTTCTGATCGCCAGCCCGCCGCCCCACATCGGCGGCCTGCTGGAGGTGCGCGGCGTGGGGCTGGCGACGCTGCCCTTGGCAGACGCGGCGCCTGTTGCGCTGATCCTGACCCTTGGCGGCACGCGGCCCGAAAGGCTGCCTGAAGACCCCCTCCCCACCCGGACGATGTGCGGAATTGCCGTGCCAGTGCTGACTTTCGATCCCGGCACAATCGCACCCGCGCAGCGCGCCGAATGGGCTTTGCAGCTGCACGGCCTGCCATGCAAAGCGGCTTCCCTTTACCGGCCAGACGCGCCAGATGGAGCGCCATGAACACGGCCGAACCTTCGCCTTCCCGCCGCCAGTTGCTGCTTGTCACAGGCCTTGCAGGCGCAGGCAAATCGACAACGCTTGCGGTCCTGGAAGATCTGGGCTGGGAGACGATCGACAATTTCCCGGTGCGAATGCTCAAAAGCCTCGTCGCGGCGCCCGATGATGCGCGCGGCCCGCTCGCCATCGGATTCGATTCGCGCACCCGCGGTTTCGTGCCGGCCGACATCATCGCGCTGGTCAAAGACCTTGCCGCACGGCCCGATATTGCGCTGACCTTCCTGTTTCTCGACTGCGCCGGGGGCGAACTGGAACGCCGCTTCAATGAAACCCGCCGCCGCCATCCCATGGCTGACGGGCGGCCGGTGATGGAAGGTATAGCCGCTGAACGCGAATTGCTGGAACCGCTACGCCGCTGGGCCGAGGTGATGATCGACACCACGGCGATGACCAGCAACGACTTGCAAACCCGCATCCGCGAATTGTTTGCACCCGTCAGCACCGATGCCGCGCTGACCCTTACCCTGTCCAGCTTCGGCTTTGCACGGGGCATGCCTCCGCTTGCCGATCTGGTGTTCGACATGCGCTTTCTGGACAATCCGCATTGGGTCGCAGACTTGCGCGAACAGACCGGGCAGGATCGAGCGGTCGGCGACCATATCCGCAGCGATCCCGCCTTTGCCGAGGCGTTTGACCGAATCCGCGACCTGCTGTTGATGCTGCTGCCGCGCTATGCCGCGCAGGGAAAACCCTATGTGCATGTCGCGTTTGGTTGTACCGGGGGGAGACACCGTTCGGTCTTCACGGCCGAACAGATGGCTGGGGCCTTGCGCGCCGCGGGGTTTTCGCCCACTGTTCGGCACCGCAATCTGGGCTCGCGTGCAGCCGATACCATTGAACGGGATCGACGCTAGACCGGAACGTCGGCAAATTGGCGGCTCAGTGCAAGGCGCATTGCCCCGCATGGTAGAAACGCTTAAGGCAAGCCCCCGGCGGGCAGTTAACGGATCACTATTCACACATGATCGGCTTGATCCTGGTAACCCATGGCCGCCTCGCGGACCAGTTTGTCGAGGCAATGGAACATGTGGTCGGCCCGCAGGACGGGATCGTCACGGTCTGCATCGGGCCGAATGATGACATGGAACAGCGCCGCGCGGATATTGCCGACGCAATTGCCGCAGTCGACAGCGGCGCAGGTGTCATCATTCTTACCGATCTGTTCGGCGGCACCCCGTCGAACCTTGCAATTTCACTGCTGGATGCGGGCCACGTCGAGGTGATCGCCGGGATCAATCTGCCGATGCTGATCCGGCTTGCCGGGGCACGCAAGGCCATGGATGTGACCGCGGCGGTGCATGCCGCACAGACCGCCGGGCGCAATTACATCACCATCGCCAGCGAATTGCTGGGGGCAGACAACGCCCCGCCAGCGCGGGCCAAAGCGTAGGAGCGTTCCGCTTTGGGGGAAGCACGCCAAACCGTAACCATCGTCAATCGCCGTGGGCTGCACGCGCGGGCAAGCGCAAAGTTCGTCGGTGCCGTCGCCGCATTGCCCGATGGCACCGCGGTCACTGTCAGCAAAGCGCCGCACAGCGCAGCAGGCGGTTCGATTCTGGGATTGATGATGCTCGGCGCGGCCAAGGGCGACACGGTCGAGGTCCAGGTCGCAGGCGAAAATGCGCAGGCCGTGCTTGATGATCTGATCGCGCTGATCGCGGATGGTTTCGGAGAGGATTGACGCCAGCGGCCCAAACCGTCAGCGACCCTGTCATGCGCAAGCACATCACCGGCTTTTCAAACCCCACCGTCAAGTACCTGCGCAGCTTGCGGGACAAGAAGCATCGCAAACGCGCAGGCCAGTTTCTGGTCGAAGGCTTGCGGCTGCTTGAAGATGCGCGCACGTCGGGCCGGGTTCCGCAAACGCTGGTGATGGCTGAACACCGGGCGCCGCACGATCTTCTGGCGCGTCTGGAGAACGATGTGCTGGCGGCGGGCGGCGAAGTGATCGTGACCGCGCCGGATATTCTTGCCAAGATTACCGGCAAGGACAATCCGCAAAGCGTGGCCGGGGTTTTCGATGAATGGGACACCGCGCTTACCGCGCTTGACCGTTCGGCAGCGCCAATCTGGTTGGCAGCGCAGGCTCTGCGCGATCCGGGCAATCTGGGCACCATGCTGCGCACTGCCGATGCTGTGGGGGCTGGTGGATTGATCCTGATCGATGATTGCGCCGATCCCTTCAGTGCCGAAGCCGTGCGTGCCAGCATGGGCGCGGTCTTCACCGTGGCTGTGGCGCAGGCGCGGTGGGAAGAGTTTCTGCCATGGCTGCGCGCAGGCGATGGTCAGCTTGTCGCAGCCTCGCTGCGCGATGCAGTGCCCTATCGCGGCGCGCCCTATGCGGCGCCGTGCTTCATCCTGGTCGGGAACGAATTGCAGGGTCTGCCGGCAGATTACGAAACCGCGTGCGATCTGCGTGTCACCATGCCGATGCGCGGCCGCGCCGATTCGCTGAACGCAGCCGTGGCAGGCGCTGTGCTCGCCTACGTAGTGCTCGCAAGCCTCGAAGGCTAGCTATTCGGCGGCATCGCGGGCGGTTTCCAGCGCGGGATATTCGGCATCCACCGCATCACCATCGGCGGCATTGTACCGCGGGGCCGATTCTACCAGCGCGACTGCATCGATTTCGCGCTTGCCGATCTCAACGCCCTTTTCGGCAAGCCTGCGCCCGGACGACAATACATTGCGTTCAAAACTGCCGACGAACTTGTTGTAGTTGTTGACTGCGCTTTCCAGACCGCCGCCGACACGCTTGAGATGTTCGGCTGCAGTGGCAAGGCGATCATACAATTCAGCGCCCATCCGCCCAATTTCGGCCGCTTCGGACGCCATCTTGTCCTGCCGCCATACCTGCGCAACGGTGCGGGCGATGGCAACAAGATTGGTAGGCGTTGCCAGCAGCACCTTGTTGCGGAAGGCAAAGTCCCACAGTTCAGGATCATGTTCGAGCGCAGCGGCGACAAAATGTTCGCCCGGCACAAACATCACGACATAGTCTGGCGCATCGTCGAACTGGCTCTGGTAGCCTTTGGAACCCAGCGTCTGCACATGCCCGCGCATAGATTTGGCGTGCAGATCCAGATGGCGCTTGCGCTCACCTTCGTCGTCCGCTTCGAATGCGGCCTGATAGGCGTTCAGGGAAACCTTGGCGTCAATAACCAGCTTCTTTTGCCCTGGCACATTCACGATCGCATCGGGACGCAGCCGGCCTTCATCGGTGTCCATCGATTGTTCGAGGTGAAAATCGGTGTGTTCGGCCAGACCGCATTGTTCCAGCACGTTCTGCAACGCGCGCTCTCCCCAGCGCCCGCGTGCCTTGGGCGCGTTGGTCAGCGAATTGCCGAGCCGCCGCGCTTCCTTGCGAATTTCCTCCTGCCCTTCGCGCATTGACTGGATCACACCGGTCAGCTGGCCAAAGGCGTCCGTCCGCTTGGCTTCGAGTTCGGCGACCTGCCGTTCGTAGCTGGCCAAGCGTTCGCCCACGGGGGACAACAGCGCCTTCAGCTTTGCTTCGCCCGTTTCTTCGGACTGGCGGAACCGCGCCTCTGCCCGTTCCAGAAACGCGCTTTGCGCCCGTTCCAGCACGCGGCTTCCCGCGTTTTCAAACTCCTTGCGCAAGGATTCCTGCGCCGCGAGCAGCCCTGCCTTCTGTTCGGCAAAGGCCTTTTCACGTTCGATAGTCGCGCTTTCCAAAGATGCGAGTTGCTGCGCCAGATTGGCCCGGTCAGCCTGCGACGCATCAAGCCGGGTCAGCAGCCCATCGGCCTGGCCTGCGCGTTCTTTCAGCGCGGCCACTTCGATCCGCGCCTCGCCCAATTCGGCTACGGCGCGTTTGAAGTCCGCATCCTGTTGCCCTGCGGCCCGATCCGCGTCGGCCAGACGGGCGCGCAGGTCATCAAGCGGGCGTGAAGCAAGGAACCACCCCGCAAACATGCCCCCCAGAAGACCCGCGATCAACAATGCAACAGCAAGAAAAGTTTCACTCATGACCGGAACATAGGCTGAACATGGATAGGAGCCAAGCCCCCGTTTTCCACAAATATCGGAACAATGGCCAATGGCTCCGGTTCAGTCAGGCAGAAGGAGAAATTGCCATGTCGATCAAGAAAATGATTCAGGAACATCCTGACGTCGGGGCCGATTTCAACGAGGCGCTGGCCGAAGCTGTTCGGCACGCGATGTATTGCGCGGCAATCTGCAACAGCTGCGCCGATGCATGTTCGGCCGAAGACGGTGATATGCGCGCCTGCATTCGGCTGTGCATGGACTGCGCGGATATTTGCACCGCAACCTACCGGGTCGCAGCCCGCCGGACTGCTGGCAATGTAGCCGTGATCGAAGCGCAACTGCGCGCCTGCATCACTGCATGCGAACAGTGCATCGATGAATGTGCCAAGCACGACAACGACCACTGCCGCCGCTGTGCGCAGATGTGCCGGGAATGTACCGATGATTGCCTGAAGGCGCTCAACCAGATGTCGCAAGCGGCCTGAGCCGTATACTAGCGCCGCCTGCCCCGTTGCGGGCGGCGCTTTCGCTTAAGCGGCCTGGCGGATTTTCTTTAGCTTCTTCAAAGCCATCGCCTTTTTCAGGCGCGATAAGTGGTCGATGAACAAAACGCCTTCGAGGTGATCCATCTCGTGCTGAAGGCAGGTTGCCATCAGCCCATCAAGCGCCTCTTCATGCGTGTTTCCGTCAAGATCCTGATACTGCACCCGGCACGTGGCAGGGCGATCAACATCGGCATAAATTTCCGGAACCGACAGGCAGCCTTCCTGATAGGTCGAAAGCTCGTCCGCCGGATCGAGGATCACGGGGTTGATGAACACCCGCGGTTCCTTTTTGGTCGCGGGGTGCGTGTGCTTGTGCCCGTCATGCGAGCATTCCACCGGCGGCGCGTCAGGATCGTCGGGTTGCAGATCAATCACCAGCACCCGCTTGGGCACGCCGACCTGAATCGCGGCGAGGCCGATGCCGGGGGCATCGTACATCGTCTCGAACATGTCTTCGACGAGGGTGCGCAGATCGTCGTTGAACTCGTGCGGTTCGACCGGGGTCGAGATGGTTTTCAGCCGGGGGTCCGGCACTTCAAGGATTTCGCGGATAGTCATAGTCGCGCTATCTAGGCGAGCATGGTGCAGATTTCAACGCGCCGCGTGCTATCCGATCGGCCGGCGCGCCCGCAGCGCCTGTGCAAGAGTGCCTTCATCCAGATAATCCAGCTCTCCGCCCACGGGCAGGCCGTGCGCAAGCTGCGTGACGCGCAGCGAAAACGCGTCAAGCCGTTCTGCGATGTAATGCGCGGTGGTCTGCCCTTCGAGCGTTGCGTTCATGGCCAGCACGACTTCATCGATCCCGCCTGCTTCAACACGCGCAAGTAGACTGGCGATGTTGAGGTCGTCAGGCGCGATGCCGTCCAGCGCGGACAGCCTGCCCCCCAGCACATGATACCGCCCCGGAAACAACCGCGCACGGTCCAGCGCCCAGACATCGGACACTTCCTCCACCACGCACAGGCTGCTCGCATCGCGGCGCGGATCGGAACAGATCGCACAGGGATCGCGGGTGTCGACATTGCGGCAGATCTGGCATTCCACCAACGTTTCGGCGACACCCGCCAAGGCTTCGAGCAATGCGGGCAGCGCGCTTTCGCGGTGTTTGACCAGCCACAACACGGCCCGCCGCGCCGAACGCGGCCCCAGACCCGGCAAGCGGGCCAGCGCCGAACTCAGCGCCTCGATCTCTTGCGATGCCATGGGGGGCAAGATAGGGGCTGCGCTTCGCTTAACAAAGGCTGCGGGCAAAGCTTATGCGCATCATCTTCATGGGGACGCCCGATTTCGCGGTTCCGGCTTTGCGCGCGCTTTACGAAGCGAGGCACGACATTGCGTGCGTTTACACCCAGCCGCCGCGTCCAGCTGGCCGGGGCAAGCGTCTGATGCCCTCCCCCGTGCAGGCGGAGGCGGAGCGGTTGGGGCTGCCCGTACGGTCGCCGGTGTCGCTCAAAAACGCTGATGCTCAAGCAGAGTTCGCCGCGCTTGGGGCAGATGTGGCGGTGGTGGCAGCTTACGGTCTGCTCCTGCCTCAGGCGGTGCTGGATGCGCCCGCGCACGGCTGTCTCAATATCCACGCCTCGCTGCTGCCGCGCTGGCGCGGGGCCGCGCCAATCCACCGCGCAGTGATGGCAGGCGACGCCGAAACGGGCGTCACCATCATGCAGATGGAAGCGGGACTCGATACCGGGCCGATGCTCCACAAGGTGACAGTGCCTGTCGCCCACAAGACCACGGGCGAACTGTTTGGCGAATTGAGCGCGGTCGGCGCGGCTGCGATGGTAGAGGTGCTGGCCGATCTTCCTGCCTTCCCCCCGCAGGTGCAGGATGACAGCGATGCGATCTACGCGCCCAAGATCGACAAGGTCGAAGCCAAAATCGATTGGGCGCAAGACGCCGCCACGGTCGAGCGGCTCGTACGCGGTCTCGCCCCCTTCCCCGGCGCGTGGTTCGAATTGGAGGGTGAGCGGGTGAAGCTGCTGCTTGCTGAAACCGTGGGCGGCGAAGGCGCGCCCGGAACGGTGATAGACAATGATCTGACCATTGCCTGCGCGTCCGGCGCCATTCGGCCCTTGCGGCTTCAGCGTGCGGGCAAGCCCGTGCTGGATCGCGCCGATTTCCTGCGCGGACGCGCCGTTGCAGCGGGAACCTGCCTGTCTTGACCCGTTTTGCTCTCACCCTTGAATTCGACGGCACACCGTTCTTCGGGCTGCAACGTCAGTCGCACGGGCCAAGCGTGCAGCAATCGATCGAGGACGCGCTGCATCGGATCATGAGGGAACGTGCCACATTGCACAGCGCCGGACGCACCGACGCCGGGGTGCACGCGATTGCCATGCGCAGCCACGTCGACATTGCAAAGCCGTTCGATCCGTTCCGCCTGATGGCCGCCATCAACGCGCAGGTGCGGCCCGATCCGGTGGCTGTGACGCAGTGCGACATCGTGCCCGATGATTGGCATGCGCGGTTTTCCTGCACGGCACGGCGGTATCTCTATCGCATCGCAAACCGCCGGGCACCGCTGACATTGCAGCGCAACCGGGCATGGCACGTGGCCCAGCCGCTTGACGCCGAGGCCATGCACCGTGCGGCGCAGGCGCTGGTGGGGCGGCACGATTTCACCACCTTCCGTTCGGTGCATTGTCAGGCGGCCGATCCGGTCAAGTCGCTCGATCGGCTCGATGTCGAACAGGTGGGCGATGAAATCCACATTCACGCCGCCGCCCGCAGTTTTCTGCACCATCAGGTGCGCTCGATGGTAGGATGCCTCAAACTGGTGGGCGCAGGCACCTGGCCCGAAGCCCGGATGGCCGAAGCCCTTGCCGCGCAGGACCGCAACGCTTTGGGGCTTAACGCGCCCCCCCATGGCCTCTACTTCGTTGAGGCAATCTACCCGCAATCGTGAGAGGAACCTTCAACATGACAACCACCGGAAAACAGCTGTTCACCACCCTTGCCGCTGATGGCAAGCTGACGCTGGAGGTTGCGGAAACCACCTTCCCCGCGCCCACCGGCAATCAGGTGCTGGTGGAGATGGAAGCCGCGCCGATCAACCCGTCGGACCTGGCGATCCTGACCAGTGCCGCCGATTTCGACAATGCCGACTATTCGGCAGGCAAGGTCGTTGCCGACATGCCCGAACCGTTCCTGTCAGGTCAGAAGGGCCGCCACGGCCAGCGTCTGCCTGCCGGCAATGAAGGTGCAGGCACGGTTATCGCCACAGGTGACAGCGACATGGCCAAGGCGCTGATGGGCCAGCGCGTCGCCTGCGTTCCGGGCAGCGCCTTTTCGCAATATGCCATCGCCGATGCGATGATGTGCCTGCCGCTGGGCGAACATTCGGCTGAAACGGGCGCATCAAGCTTCGTCAATCCGATGACTGCGTTGGGCTTTGTCGAGACCGCGAAGATGGAAGGCCATTCGGCGATCGTCCACCTCGCCGCGGCGTCCAACCTTGGCCAGATGCTCAACCGCATCTGCGTGGAAGATGGGATGAAGCTGGTCAACATCGTGCGCAAGGACGAACACGTCGAACTTCTGAAATCGCAAGGCGCGACCCATGTGGTGAATTCCTCCGCCCCCACCTACATGGCCGATCTGCGCGCCGCGATTGCGGAAACGGGCGCATTCCTCGGGTTCGATCCGATCGGCGGCGGGCAGGCTTCGGACGGCGTGCTGAAAGCGATGGAACAGGTCGCGTCTGCGCAGATGGGTGAATTTTCGCGCTATGGATCAAACCAGCAGAAGAAGATGTATATCTACGGACGCCTTGATCTCAGCCCGACGATCCTGACACCGTCTTATGGCCTTCAGTGGAGCATCGCCGGCTGGTTGCTGACACCTTTCCTGCAGCGTGCGGGCATGGAAACCGTCAGCCGGATGCGCGGCCGGGTGCAGGCCAATCTCACCACGACCTTCGCCAGCCATTACAAGGCGAAAGTCAGCCTTGAAGACATGTTGCAGAAGGACGCCATCTGCGATTACCGCCAGATGAAGACCGGCGAGAAATATCTGGTCACGCCCTGGGGGTGATTTGTCCCACCATCCGTCGCCCCGTGTCTAGCACAGGGCGACGGAAGGGGGTGCGGCCATGGTGACCGTCAACGGCGCCCGATCGAGGGGAACGGCCCCGACGCGAGATGCCCCAGAATACGATTTAGCGCTGCGACATTGCTGTCGTCCTCGGCGCTCTCGAGCGCGCTTTCCAGCACTTCACGCAGGTCATCGGCCTCGACCGGCTCCATGTCCCAGTTCGCATAGAGCCGTTCCCGCATGTCGATACTCTGGTCGAGCGTGACGATATCGAAATGCCGCGTGTCGCCATGCAGATTGGCGATCAGCGTTCGCACCTCTGCAGGCGGCCCCTCGATCCATTGGAAGAACACGCCGCTGCCGAAGACCAGCACGCCGGTAATGCCGCGGGCGACATTGCGGGCTTGAGAGAATGCGACAAGGCGGCTGACCTCATCGGCATCGACGCCCTCGGCAGCGCGGCTGCAATAGACGAAGGTTTCCAGCAGGGTTGCGTCCGGGTCGAGATCATCGTCAGTCGAGAATCCGGGTTCGTCAAACATGGGGAAGGCTCACTTTGTCTTTGACGGGTGGAGGCTGCCTCCCGGTTTCTCGCGGGGGTTTAGCGCATCTGAATGGAATATGTAAGGAAGCGGAGCTGCCGCGGGGGCAATGATCGCCTCACCCCGCGTCAAAGGCCGCCTGAACGCTGGCCGCATCGGTAACCCCGCCCGCCACCAGCACCATCAGCAGCACCCGCGCCTTGGCGGGGCCGAGCGCGCGGGCAGCGACCAGCCCCAGCGCGTCGTCGTCCACCTCGACATTGCGGTCGACCAACCCTTCGTCGACGCGGGTGGCGCGCACCACCGGGACACCGCTCGCCGCCGCGCGGGCGAGGGCTTCGATCACGACGCGCGGCGCGTTGCCCTGCCCCATCCCGGCGAGGACGATGCCCTTCGCGCCGATGCCGAGCAGCGCTTCGACCGGCTGTTCGTCCATGCCCGCGCCCGCTGTCAGGATCGCCACGCGCGGCAACGCTGCCGGGAAGGCGTAACGCGCCGCCTCCCCCGCCCTGTTCGGCGGACCGAACCAGTCGAGACGGGCGGGCGATACGCGGGCGAGCGGGCCGCGCGGAAAGCTGCGGAATGCATCGATCGCCGATGTCGCGGCCTTACGCGCATCGCGGGCTGAAAGCACCGCATCGCCCATCACCAGCATCACCCCGCGCCCGGTCGCCTGCGCATCGCTGGCGACCTTTACCGCGTTGGCAAAATTGCGCATTCCATCTGCCCCTACGGCATCGGCAGGCCGCATCGCGCCCACCAGCACCACAGGCTTTGTGGTGGGAAGCGTGAGGTCGAGCAGAAAACCCGTTTCTTCGGCGGTGTCGGTGCCATGGGTGATGATGATCGCATCGATCGCCGGATCGTCCAGCGCACGGGCGCACGCAATATGAAGCGCCTGCCATTCGGCCCAACCGATATCCTGCGAACCGATCTTGGCCACATCCTGCGGCACCAGATCGGCCGCCAGACCCAGCGTGTCGAGATGCGTGATCAGCGTTTCAAGCGCCAGATCGCCGGGGCGATAGGCAGCGCCGGTGGCACTGCTGCCAGCGCCCGCAATCGTGCCGCCAGTGCCCAGCACAAGAATTCGAGGGATTGTCATGGCCCGCGCTCTAGCCGCTTGCGGCGCCGGAACCTAGCCCGCCTCCGCTGCGAATTGCGCAAACACATCGGCAAGACCGGGCACGTCGGTTTCTTCGCGCATCGCCTGCAATGCTTCGGCAATGTTGATGTCGAACACCGATACCCCGCTGTCATACCCCACACCCTGCGCGCCAAGCGACCGGGCCAACGTCAGCGCGGGGCGGTTTTCGGGAAGGATATTGACGGTGAAATGCCCCAGCCCTTCGCGCGCGCAATCCAGTAGCAGCACTGCGGTCAGCAGCCGCGCCAGACCGCGTCCGTGGTACGCATCGACCACCGCAACGGAAAACTCGGCCTTGTCAGGGTCTTGCGCATCACGAAAGGCGTGCACCACGCCAAGCGCCGGCGTGTCGGGCAGATCGGATCGCAGCGCACCCCAGGCGATATGGTTATGCCCATCGACGCTGGTGAGCGCGCGCAAGACCTGCGGCGGCGCTTCTTTCATGCCTGAAAAAAAGCGCAAATAGCGCGATTGCGGTGACAGCTGCGCAATTCCGTCCTTCAACCGCTGTTCGTCTTCCGCGCGAACGCGGCGGATGCACACCGGTAAACCATCATTGAGATGCGCGTTGATTGTCACAGGCTGCCTCGCTGCCGTTGTGGACGTTTCAAATGTAACACCAAGCCGATGTTGCGCGCAAATACGCAAAGGCCGCTTGACCCCGGAGCGTTCGCCGCTAAATCGCCTGTCACACGCCGTGGGGCGGTTAGCTCAGTTGGTAGAGCATCTCGTTTACACCGAGAGGGTCAGCGGTTCGAGCCCGTTACCGCCCACCACATCCTTTGCGCTGGTTGGCCACGGACCGCTTGCATGACGCGGTAGGGGTGGGTAGCGCGGTCGGCATGTCTTCAGCCTTCATCGCGCTTCAACACATTCTGCCGCAACACGCGCTGTCGCGCCTTGCCGGGCGGCTTGCCGCCAGCCGGGCGCCGTGGCTGAAAGACCGGCTGATCCGCCGCTTTGTCGCTGCCTATGGTGTCGACATGACCGAAGCCGCCCGCAGCATCGGACAGTTTGCCAGCTTCAACGACTTTTTCACCCGCGAACTCAAGCCCGGCGCACGGCCACTGGCGGATAGCGGCGCCTTCATCCTGTCGCCGGCCGATGGCGCTGTCAGCCAGTCGGGACCGATCGCAGGCGGGCGGATCATCCAGGCCAAGGGGCGCGATTACAGCGTGGCGGAAATCCTCGGCAGCGATGATGCGGATGCCGCGCGGTTCGAAGGGGGGCGGTTCATGACCATCTATCTCAGCCCCAAGGATTACCACCGGGTCCACATGCCCGCCGCGGGCACGCTGACGGACACCACCTATATTCCCGGCGATCTCTATTCGGTGAATGTCGCCACCGCCGGCGGGGTCGACCGCCTGTTTGCGCGCAACGAACGCTTGGCGTGCCGGTTCGACGGGCCGGATGGCCATTTTGCCAGCATCATGGTCGGCGCGATGATTGTGGCGGGAATCGATACGGTCTGGCCCAACCGTTTCCGCACCCATGCCGCCGCCCCGGTCTGCGAAGATTTCACAAACGCCCAGCACGTCTTTGCTGCGGGCGACGAAATGGGGCGGTTCTACCTCGGCTCGACCGTGGTGCTCTTGTTTGAGCCGGGCCGGATCGAATGGCTCGACGGGTTCAAACCGGGCGATACCCTGCGCATGGGGCAAGCCATCGCACGGCGCATCGGTTAGATCATTCGGCCGCCAGCGCGCCGCGGACCATCGCTGCGGCTGCGGGCGTGTCCCATTCATATCCGCCCACCACGCGCAGCACTTCGCGGCCGCGCGCGTCGTAAAGAATGGTGAGCGGCAGCGCCCCTTCCGGGGTAAACTGCGCGGACAGCACGGCATCAGGATCAAGCCACGGTTCGAGACGAGCATACCCGCCCTTGACGAAGAACGGCTCCACCACTTCGGCCCCGCGCAAATCCTGGCTGACAGTCAGCACGCGCACTTCGCCATCGAGCGTGGCGGCCAGCGCATCGAGCTGCGGCATTTCCTTTACGCACGGCGCACACCACGTCGCCCACAGGTTGAGCAGTACCGGGCCATCTGTAGCCGCCAGATCCAGTGTCGCGCCCGCCGGATCGCTGAATTGCAGATCGGGGATCGGCGTCCCGGCAAACTGGCGGGTCGTCAGACCTATCGTGCTCACTGCCGGTCCGCCTGCCTCAACTGGTTGCGCTGGCGCGTCTGCCGCCCTATCGCATCCCGCCAGCAGCAGGAGCGGCAATCCGACAATGAGCGACCAGCGGGACATGACAGGCTCCGATAACAGCACGACCAACGCCATGTGGGGCGGTCGCTTCGCGGATGGCCCTAGCGCGATCATGCGCGAAATCAACGCCTCGATCCCTTTCGACAAGGCGCTGTGGCGGCAGGATATCGCCGCCAGCAAGGCGCATGTCGCCATGCTGGGCGCTGCGGGAATCATCGGGAACGAAGATGCGCTGGTGATCGCCAATGGCCTTGATGCCGTTGCTGCCGAATACGAAGCGCAGGGCGTGCCCGAAGATTGGGACCGCGAAGATATCCATATGACCACCGAAGCGCGGCTTGCCGAACTGATCGGCCCGGTCGCAGGGCGGCTTCACACCGCCCGCAGCCGCAACGATCAGGTGGCAACCGATTTTCGCCTGTGGGTGCGCGATGCAAATGCGCAGATGGACGAAGGCCTTGCCGGTCTGCAAACCGCGCTGGTCCGGCGTGCGGGCGAACATGCCGACAGCATCATGCCCGGTTTCACGCATCTGCAAACCGCGCAGCCGGTGACACTGGGCCATCATCTCATGGCCTATTACGAAATGTTCCGCCGGGACCGCGGCCGGCTGGCCGATGCGCGGGGGCGGATGAACGAATGTCCGCTGGGCAGCGCCGCGCTGGCAGGCACGGGATTTCCGATCGACCGCGACGCAACATCGCACGCGCTGGGCTTTGATCGTCCGACCGCCAATTCGCTTGATGCGGTGTCCGACCGCGACTTCGCGCTCGATTTCCTGTGGTGCTGTTCGTCAACCGCGCTGCACCTGTCGCGCCTTGCCGAAGAATTGATCCTGTGGGCCAGCCAGCCGTTCGGCTTCATCCGCCTTCCCGACAGCCTGTCGACGGGTTCGTCGATCATGCCGCAAAAGAAGAACCCCGATGCCGCCGAACTTGTGCGCGGCCATTCGGGCCGGGTAATCGGCGCATTGACCAGCCTGATGATCACCATGAAAGGCCTGCCGCTGGCCTATTCCAAGGACATGCAGGACGATAAACCGCCGGTGTTCGAAGCTGCGGGCCTCATGGCGCTTTCGGTGGCGGCGATGACAGGCATGATCGCGGGCGCAACGTTCCACACCGGCCGGATGCGGGCTGCTGCCGAACTGGGTTATGCCACTGCGACCGATCTGGCCGATTGGCTGGTGCGCGCTGCCGGCATCCCCTTTCGCGAAGCGCACCATATCACCGGCGCGGCGGTCAAACTGGCCGAACAGCGCGGCATTGCGCTTGACCAGCTTGCGCTTGACGATCTTCGCGCAATCGATGAACGGATCGACGAAAGCGTCTATGCGGCCCTGTCGGTCGATGCCTCGGTCGCGGCGCGCCATTCGTATGGCGGAACAGCGCCCGATCAGGTGCGCTTGCAGGTCGCCCGTGCGGCCCGCGTTCTGGGTCTGGAGGAATGATGGCCAAGCTTTCTGTCCTGGGCCTTGCGATGGCGGTGGCCGCGTGCGGTTCGGTTTCGCCGCTGACCCCGCCTGATGGCGCCAGCCTGCCCGATACACCCTACGGCGCCGACCAAACCCCTACTGCCGATGATCTGCTGCGCCGCGACGCGCTGGCCGCGCCTGAACGCAGTGTCGAGCTGCGCCGCCGTTCGGAAGAACGGCAGGACGACCCCTTTGATCTTCCCCCGGAATAGAAACACAGGCTTATGGATCATTTTGTCTATCGCGACGGTGTCATGCACGCCGAAGATGTGCCGCTGCCGCACATTGCCGAAGCTGTCGGCACGCCCGTCTACGTCTATTCACGCGCCACACTGGAACGCCATGCCCGCGTCTTTCGCAAAGCGCTGGAGGCTGTGCCTGACAAGCTGATTGCCTTTGCGGTCAAATCGAATCCCAACCTTGCGGTGCTTAAGGTGCTGGGCCGGCAGGGCATGGGTGCCGACGTGGTATCGGTGGGCGAAATGCGCCGCGCACTGGCCGCCGGGATCGCACCGGAGATGATTGTCTTCTCGGGCGTGGGCAAGACCGCCGCCGAAATGGTCGCCGCGCTGGAAGCAGGGATCGGCCAGTTCAACATTGAAAGCGAAGAAGAAGGCATCGAACTTGCCCGGATCGCGGCGGCCCGCGGGATGACGGCGCAGTGCACCTTGCGGATCAATCCCGATGTTGACGCAGGCACGCACGACAAGATTTCGACCGGCAAGGCCGACAACAAATTTGGCGTGCCAATCAGCGAAGCCGGGCAGATATTCGGTGTTCTTGCGGGCCTGCCGGGGGTGAACCTGCGCGGGGTTGCGGTGCATATCGGCAGTCAGTTGGCAGACCTTGCCCCACTGGAAACCGCGTTTGAAAAGCTGGGCGCGCTGGTAGCGGCGCTGCGCGGGGCGGGCCATACGATCACGCATGTCGATCTGGGCGGCGGGCTTGGCGTGCCATACCGCGTGGGCGAAGTGCTTCCTGCGCCTGCAGCTTACGGCGCGATGGTGGCGCGGGTCACGGCGGGTTGGGGCGTGAAGCTGATCTTCGAACCGGGCCGGGTCATCGCAGGCAATGCTGGCGTGCTGCTGACACAGGTGGTGCGGGTGAAGCGCGGGATTAACGATCCTTTCGTGATCGTCGATGCCGCGATGAACGATCTGGCGCGACCGGCGCTGTACGGGGCGTATCACCACTTTGAAGCGGTCAAGCCGCGCGGCGCGCAGATGACCGCCAATATCGTGGGCCCGATCTGCGAGACCGGCGATACCTTTGCGATGGGCCGCGAATGCGACCGTCTTGAGGCCGGCGATCTGGCCGTGTTCCGCACCGCAGGCGCTTATGGCGCGACGATGGCATCGTCCTACAATTCACGCGGGTTCGTTGCCGAAGTGCTGGTCGATGGCGACAAGTTCGCCGTTGTCGCCGACCGGATCGAAGCGGGCGCGATCATGGATGCCGAACGCGTGCCCGAATGGCTGGATTGAGGCATTGACAGGCACCATCGCCAGCCTGCCGCTGTTTCATCAGATTACGGGCCAGCCGGTGCTGGTTTTGGGCGATGGCCCCGCAGCAGAGCCCAAGCGGCGGCTGGTGGAACGCGCGGGCGGCGTCATCGTCAATGATCTCGCCCGCGCGATTGATGAAGGGGTGCGCATCGCCTTCATCGCGTATGATGATGCCCGCGCCTGCGAAGTCGCCGCGATCAACGCCCGCTGTGCCGGGATGCTGGTGAACGTGGTCGACCGGCCCGCCTTGTGCGATTTCACCACGCCGTCGATCCTCGACCGTGATCCGCTGCTGGTTGCGATCGGAACGGGGGGCGCATCGGCTGGTCTGGCAAAACATGTACGGTTGCGGCTGGAACGGCTGCTCCCCGAAACGCTGGGACAGCTCGCCAAGGCGCTGGAAGCGGCGCGTCCCGCCCTGCGGCAAAAGTTCCCCGATGGTGCCGACCGCAGACGCGCGGTGGACGCCGCGCTGGCGGAAAACGGCGCACTGGATCCGTTCGATGGGGCATCGTTCCAGAAGGTTGATACCTGGTTGGCCGGCGCGGAGCGACTGAGTTCGAGTGAAACCTTCGCCATCACCCTGACCAGTCCCGATCCCGAGGATCTGACGCTCAAACAGGCGCGCCTGCTCGGACAGGCCGATTTGCTGCTGATCGATGGTGCGGTCCCCACCGCCATTCTGGCCCGCGCCCGCGCCGATGCAGCGCGTGAACGGATGGGGGCGCAGGACACCGGAACCGCACAGCCTGCGGGGCTGACCCTGATCCTCCACTGGCGCCCGGCGCCCGCGGCCTAGGCGGCCTGAAGCGCCGGATATCGCAAGCTGGCAAAATACCCTGCCATCGCCGCCAATGCCTTGTCGCTCAGCGCGATGAAGGCACGGCGGCGGTCGGCAGGATCGGGGACGCGCATGAATAGGCCGGTTTCCACCATCTGCGTCAGCCACCGCAGCGCGGTTGTGGCAGGCACGCCTGCGGCAATGCAAAGCGAAGTCACCGAAACCTGCGCCCCTTCGCCGTGGGCCGCGGTCAGATCAAGCAGCATGTCCCACGCCGGATCGCCGAACAGCGCCGCATCGAAAAAGCGGCTGCGCGCATGACGGTTGGCGATGAGCTGGCGCACCACCTGCGGATCGGGCAGCGGCGGCTGCACTGCACGCGCGCCGCCCAATCCCGCTGCATCACTCGCAGAAAAAGACGCGGGTTGGCCAGCATGATATTCGCGCTTGAATTCACCCAGCGCCGATGGCCGCGCGGCTGACACCTGACCCATCCGGTCAAGCGAATGGGCGATAGCTTCGACCTGTTGCGACAAGCGGAGCAAAGCCACACGGTCTTCGTCGCCCATCTCGCGCACCCGCGCCGCGCCCGCTTCGCCCATGGCGCGGCCCACCGCAATAACCCGTTCAGCGCGGCTGGGCGCAATCAGGATCTGCGGGTTGGATTGATCGAGCACGGCAAAAACATCATCCAGTCCGGCCAGATTGGTTGCCGCAATCAGTTTGGCCCCCGAACGCGCGATCCGCATATCGAGCCGCGCAAGCCCTGCCAGCATCATCGCATCGATGCCGCGGTTGCCCGCCACGGGACAATCGACGACCACCACATCGCCCAACAGCGCAATCGGCCCTTCGAGCAACGATCGTACACAGCCGCCATCGACGCTGCGAAACCCTGCACCGTCAAGGTCCGCGCCGATCTGGCGGCGCAACGTTTCATCTTCGCCAAAGATCGCGACCCGCGCAGCCAGGCCAGCGCCGTCATCGGCCATGTCATAAGCGAAATCGGCTTGTCCGGAAGCAACGTTCAGCATGATGCGACTCCAACAATGATGGAACATGGCTAGAACAAATACGGATCATGTCAAGTATAAGTGCGTAGCGCCAAGGCGTTACGGCCGGATTTCGATCACGGTGCCATCGGGAACAAGGCGCCACAGCTCGGCAATCTGCGCGTTTGACAGTGCGATGCACCCGTCGGTCCAATCTCCCGGCATCCGCCCGGACGGCAGGCTGTTGGGCTGGCCGTGCAGGAAGATATCGCCGCCCGGCGACCGGCCGAATCGCGCCGCATGGGCGCGATCTGCCGCATTGGGATAGGAAATCTTGAGACTGAGATGATAGGCGCTGCCGGGATTGCGGCCTTCGATCACATAACGGCCTTCGGGTGTGCGTTCGTCGCCTTCGAACCGCTTGTGCCCCTGCGGTGCGTCACCGAATTGAAGGCCGCGCCAGGCTTTGACCGGTTGGCCCGCGGCATAGGCGATCAGCAACCGTTCGGATTTGTCGACGATCAGATAATCGACGTGGCTTACCCCGCGTTCGGGCACGATCCGCGCCGCCGCACGCGAAAGTGCGGGCTGCGGCGGCTGTGAGGCCGCGGTGGTCTGTTCAGCCTGCGGGGCAGCGCAGGCCGCCGCAGCGAACACCAGCAAAAGGGCGATGCGTTTCACGGCAGCAAGAGTAACCCTGCGCGCCCCCGCGGATCAATCCACAAACCGCCTAGTCGACAAAAGGATCGCGCATCAGGATCGTGTCGTCCCGTTCGGGCGAGGTCGAAACCAGCGCTACGGGGCACTCGATCAGTTCCTGGATGCGCTGGATATACTTGATCGCCGCCGCCGGCAGATCGGCATAGGAGCGCGCGCCGGCGGTGCTTTCGTGCCAGCCGGGCATTTCTTCGTAGATCGGCTCGCATTCGGCCTGATCGGCGGCGTGGCTGGGGAGGTAGTCGTAGACCTTGCCGCGCAGACGGTAGCCGGTGCAGATCTTCACCTTTTCCATCCCGTCGAGCACGTCGATCTTGGTCAGTGCAATACCGGTCACGCCGCTGATCGCGCAGGACTGACGCACCAGCACCGCATCGAACCAGCCCACGCGGCGCTTTCGCCCGGTGACGGTGCCGAATTCATGGCCGCGCTCGCCCAGACCCTGCCCGATTTCGTCTTCAAGCTCGGTCGGGAACGGGCCGGAGCCGACGCGGGTGGTGTAGGCCTTGACGATGCCCAGCACATAGCCGGTCGAATTGGGGCCAAGCCCGCTGCCCGATGCAGCGGTGCCGCTGACGGTGTTAGACGAAGTGACGAAGGGATAGGTACCGTGATCGACATCGAGCAGCACGCCCTGCGCGCCTTCGAACAGGATCTTGGCCCCGGCGCGGCGGACCTTCTTCAAACGCTTCCACACCGGCTGCGCGAACTTGAGCACGAAGGGCGCAATTTCGCGCAGTTCTTCCAGCAACGCAGCGCGATCAACCGGAAGCTGGCCGAACCCGGCGCGCAGCGCATCATGATGCGCGCAAAGCCGGTCAAGCTGCGGCTCGAGCGTATCGAGATGCGCCAGATCGCACACGCGGATCGCGCGGCGGCCCACCTTGTCCTCGTAAGCCGGGCCGATCCCGCGCCCGGTGGTGCCGATCTTGCCCTTGCCCGCGGCGGTTTCGCGCAGGCCATCCAGATCGCGGTGCAGCGGCAGGATCAGCGGGCAGTTGTCTGCCACGGCGAGGTTTTCCTCGGTAATGCTGACGCCTTGCGCTTCGACCTTGGCGACTTCGTCACGCAGGGCCCAGGGATCGAGCACCACGCCGTTGCCGATCACCGACAGCGTACCCGACACGATGCCCGAAGGCAGCAGGCTGAGCTTGTAGGTCTTGCCGTCGATCACCAGCGTGTGGCCGGCGTTGTGTCCGCCCTGGAAACGCACCACGGCATCGGCGCGGCTGGCGAGCCAGTCGACGATCTTGCCCTTGCCTTCATCGCCCCACTGGGCGCCGATCACGGTGACGTTGGCCATGTTGTTCCTTCGATGATGGCAGTGATGCAGGTGGCGATAAGCCGCGCGGGGCACTAGGCTGTCCGGGTCATGGTGGCAAGCGCGAGCCGCAATCGCGCTTTCCTACGGCGCCGGCGATGGGGCAAGGAAAACCCGTGAACCGCGTGTCTGCCCACGCCCCCCGTTACGGGCCGGGGACAGCAGATAATGGCAGGGGGGCGGTTTTCGCTTCTGAACAGTGTCTCATGTGTCTCCTACACGGCTTGGCGATGCAGGGATGATGGAGGGGAGGAATTGTCATGAACGCCGCTGCCAAAGCCCTGGCCGTTCTTGCTGCCGCCACCGCTTCAATGCCGGTTCCGATCCTTGCGCAGCAACGCGGCAGCGATACACCGCACGCCGCGGCGGCGCTTAATGCGCCCGCGTTCCTGCTGCCCTACGTCCAGCGGCCCGATGCCATCGCGCAGACCAATATGCGGGCGGATGCGAGGCTGAAGGCCGCGTTCAGATGACCGCGATCAAGCGCCCCGATCCTGAAGCGCGCGCACCGAACCTGCATCAAGCACATGGTCGCATCCCAGCGTGGCCGGGTCTTCATCCTCGGCAAGCTGCGCCACCGTGCGCCAGCCTTCACCGCGCAACTGCGACGCGGCTTGGCGATCATGGCCCAGCGGTAGCCACACCACACGGGCGGGCGACGGCTGCGGCGCGGCGTCGGCCAGACGGTCGAGATATAGCGTGAAGCCCGTGGCAGGCTCATCGCTTCCGGCAATACGGTACGTGCCGCCCCGCCCTGCGGCATGGCGCAGCCCTTCGGCATACAAGGTGAAGCCGAACCACGTCTGGTATTCGAACCCGTGGCGTTCGGTGGGGTCAAGCGTGATCCGCGCCGCATCACCGATATGTGCGGCGATCCGGGTCAACCCCTCCAGCCGCGACTTGAGCGCGCCGCCGGCATCGACATCGCGGAGCGCGGCAAGCGCGCTGTCGAACGGGCCGGTGGCGTATAGCAGCGGCAGGTATGCCGCACCGCCCGCCGCCTTCAGACCGCCTGCGTCCTTGGTGTCGAGTTCGCGGCGCACCGCCTCAATCTGGTCAGCGCCAAGGGGGAAGGCCGCGGCGCTCAGGGTATCGACAAGATCGGGCAGCGTGAAATCGACCGAGATCCCGGTCAGCCCGGCCGCCTTCAGCGCCTCGATGGCCAGCATCACCGCTTCGCTTGCGGCCGCGACGCTGTCGGCACCGATAAGTTCGGCGCCCAGTTGCAGCCGTTCGCGCGCGGGATCAAGCTGGCTTGCCGCGATCAGCACGGTGTCGCCGCAATATGCAAGACGCAGCGGACGCGGCGCGCCCTTCAGACTGGTGGAAGCGATCCGTCCGACCTGCGGGGTCATGTCACTGCGCAGCGCCAGCGTACGCAGACTGGCCGGATCGACGAAGCGGAACATCGCACGCGCTTCGCCCGGCTCCGCGCCTGCCATGCGGCCCGCCAGCGACGCCTCGAATTCGAGCAGCGGCGGACGGACGCGGTCGTAACCATGCGCGTCCAGCACATCCAGACAGGCGCGCATCGCCGCTGTAATCCGCGCAGCTTCCAGCGGCAGGCGGTCTTCCAGACCTTCAGGAAGGAGATCGTTGGGTTGGGTCATAGTCACTCACACGTCGTCACGGCGCAGGCCGATCATCCGATCCGCCTGCGCCTGTTGGCCCCGGCCTTCGCCGGGGTGACGATGAATTGCAAGCCTTCCCTAGAAAGCCAGCGCCTTGACCAGCTTCACGCCATCAAGTTTCTCGGCCTCGGTGATCACTTCGGAGGTCAGGGGTTCATCAAGGCTGAGCAGCAGCACGGCCTCGCCGCCCGCCTCGCGCCGGCCCAGATTGAAGGTGCCGATGTTGATACCGTGGCTGCCCAGAAGCGTACCGATCCGGCCGATGAAGCCCGGCTTGTCGTCATTGACGATGTACAGCATATGCCCGGCGAGTTCTGCTTCGATCCCGATGCCAAAAATCTCCACCAGACGCGGCGATTCAGCACCGAACAGCGTGCCCGCAACCGAACGCGGGCCCTGCGCGGTTTCCACCGTCACGCGAACGAGCGTGTTGAATGCCCCATCGCGGTCATGGCGGATTTCGCTGACGTCCAGCCCACGCTCCTTGGCGAGGTATGGCGCGTTGACCATGTTCACCGTGTCCGAATAGCGGCGCATGAAGCCCGACAGCACCGCTGCCGTGATCGGCTTCCCGTTCAGACCCGATGCGGCGCCTTCGCGTTCGATACTGATATGCGTGAGATTGCCATGCGCCAATTGACCGACAAGGCTGCCGAGCCGTTCTGCCAGCGCCATGTAGGGGCGCAGCTTGGGCGCTTCCTCGGCGCTCAGGCTGGGAACGTTGAGCGCATTCGTGACGCCGCCGTTGACGAGATAATCGGCGAGCTGCTCGGCCACCTGCAAAGCCACATTGACCTGCGCTTCGGTGGTGCTTGCACCCAGATGCGGGGTGCAGATGAAGCCCGGCGTGCCGAACAGCGGATGATCGGCAGCCGGAGGCTCGGTTTCGAACACGTCGAGCGCCGCGCCGGCCACCTGCCCGCTATCCAGACAATCCTTGAGCGCGGCTTCATCGATCAACCCGCCGCGCGCGCAGTTGATGATGCGGATGCCTTTCTTGGCATGTTCCAGCCGTTCGCGGCTCAGGATATTGCGGGTTTCGTCGGTCAGCGGGGTGTGCAGCGTAACAAAGTCAGCGCGGCTCAGCAGCGTGTCGAGATCGACCTTCTCGACCCCCATCTCCACTGCGCGGTCTTCGGTCAGGAACGGATCATAGGCGATAACCTTCATCCGCAGTCCCAAAGCACGGGTTGCAACGATGGAACCGATGTTGCCCGCTCCGATCAGGCCCAGCGTCTTGCCGGTGACTTCAACGCCCATGAACCCGCTTTTGGGCCATTTGCCGTCCTGCGTCTGCGCGTTGGCTTCGGGGATCTGGCGCGCCAGTGCGAACATCAGTGCGATGGCGTGTTCGGCAGTGGTGATCGAATTGCCGAAGGGGGTGTTCATCACCACGACGCCCTTGGCGCTGGCATAAGGGATATCAACATTGTCGACGCCAATGCCTGCGCGGCCGATCACCTTGAGGTTGGTGGCGGCGTCGAGGATCGCCTTCGTCACCTTGGTCGACGAACGGATGGCAAGGCCATCATACTCGCCGATCCGCGCAATCAGCTGTTCGGGGGTTTCGCCGGTGATGACATCGACATCACAGCCGCGCTCTTCGAAAATGCGCGCAGCATTAGGGTCCATCTTGTCAGAAATGAGAACTTTGGGACGGGTCATTTTGAATACCTTCCATCGTCATCCCGGAACCAATCCGGGACCGCG
Organism: Erythrobacter sp. R86502; assembly: GCF_042466465.1. Lineage (NCBI taxonomy): Bacteria > Pseudomonadati > Pseudomonadota > Alphaproteobacteria > Sphingomonadales > Erythrobacteraceae > Erythrobacter > Erythrobacter sp. R86502. Next base: position 1,629,171 of record NZ_JAXHCJ010000001.1, read on the forward strand.
CGCAGCACGCGCATGGCAAATCGGGGAGAGCGGCCCCGGATCAGGTCCGGGGCGACGCAAATAGCAACGGCCTCAGCCGTTCTTGACCTTGTCGTAAGCCCATTCGATCCACGGCAGCAGACGCTTCACGTCCTCCTGCTCCACGGTCGAACCGCACCAGACCCGCAAAGATGGCGGCGCGTCGCGGTAGCCGTTGAAATCGAAGCCGACGTTGCGATCTTCCAGTAGCTTGACGATCTTCTTGGGAACGCCCGCCTTGTCGTCATCCGAAAGGCTGTCGTACCAGTCACCCTGGAACACCATGCAGACGCCGGTGTTGGTCTGCTGGGCCGGATCGGACGCCATGTTACGCAGCCACGGGGTGGCTTCGATCCAGTCCTTCACGATTTTGGCATTGGCGTTTGCCCGCTCGATCAAAGCCTTGCGCCCGCCGATCGACTTGGCCCATTCCAGCGCCGCGATGTAATCTTCGGTCGCCAGCATGGACGGCGTGTTGATCGTTTCCCCCGCAAAGATGCCGAGGTTGATCTTGTTGCCCTTCTTCATGCGGAACAGCTTGGGCATCGGCCACGGCGGATCGTAGCTTTCGATCCGCGCGACAGCCTTGGGGCTGAGGATCAGCATCCCGTGCTGCGCTTCGCTGCCCATTACCTTCTGCCAGGAATAGGTCGTGGCATCGAGCTTCGACCAGTCCATTTCCTGCGCGAAGATCGCGCTGGTGGCATCGTTGATGGTGATCCCTTCGCGGTCCGCGTCGAGCCAGTCGGTGTTGGGGATCATCGCGCCGCTGGTGGTGCCGTTCCAGGTGAACACGACATCATTGCGCTGCGGGATGGTGGTGAGATCGGGGATATCGCCGTAATCGGCGGTCAGGACTTGCAAGTTGGGCAGCTTCAACTGCTTCACCGCGTCCTGAATCCAGATATTGCCAAAGCTTTCCCAAGCAGCGACCGTGACCGGGCGCGCCGGGTCGAGCATCGCCCACATCGCCGCTTCGATTGCGCCAGTATCGGACGCGGGCATGATGCCGACAAGGTAATCGTCAGGGATGCCGAGCAGTTCGCGGCTGAGGTCAATCGCGCACTTCAAACGCGCCTTGCCCAGCGCCGAACGGTGCGAGCGGCCAAGAACTTCGGTTTGGAGCTTGTCCAGCGACCAGCCTGGGAATTTCGCCGTTGGGCCCGAAGAAAAGAAAGGGCGTTCCGGTTTGGTCGTAGGCTCGTGCTGGAGCCCGCGTGTGTACTCAGTCATGTATTCTCTCCTTGCAGAGAGCTCGCGCGGCGTTGGGACCGCGTGGCCCGCTCGCCGCACTAGAGTTGCGCAGAAAAGAGTCAACGTGAAATAACGCGGATGCGGTCGAATGTTCTTTGGCAAGGTTCGAATGGGGTCGCGGGGCCACTCGCCAAGTCCTCATAATGTCACTAAACGGGCCGTTCCATGACCACATCAGACCTTCGCATCGCCCTGTTCAGCGGCAATTATAACTACACCCGCGACGGGGCCAATCAGGCGCTGAACCGTCTGGTGGCATCGCTGCTGTCCAAGGGCGCGAAGGTGCGCGTCTATTCGCCCAAGGTCGCCAACCCCGATTTTCCCGCGACCGGCGATCTGGTGGGGCTGCCCAATGTGCCGATGCCGGTGAAGGGGCGCGGCGAATATCGGATGCCGACCCATCTGGGCGCCGCGGTAAAGCGCGACCTTGCCGAATTCGCGCCTGACATCGTCCACCTCTCCTCACCCGATCCGGCTGCCCATGCCGCGCTGCGCTGGGCGCGGGCGCACGATCTGCCGGTGCTCGCCAGCGTCCACACCCGGTTCGAAACCTATCCGCGCTATTATAACATGGCTTTCCTCGAACCGCTGATCATCAAAGGGCTGCGCCGCTTCTACAACCGCTGCGATGCGCTGGTGGCACCCTCGCAATCGATGATCGACGAGCTGCGGGCGATGGGAATGCACACCCGCATCGGACTGTGGAGCCGGGGGGTGGATCGTACGATCTTCTCGTCCGCGCGCCGCGATCCCGAATGGCGGCGCAGCCTTGGTCTTGCCGATGACGACGTGGCCATAGTCTTCCTCGGACGGCTGGTCATGGAAAAAGGGCTGGATGTCTTTGCCGAGACGATCCGCCGCCTGCGCGAAGCAGGCGCCCCGCACAAGGTGCTGGTGATCGGCGATGGCCCGGCGCGCGGCTGGTTCGAAACCAATCTGCCCGGCGCAATCTTCGCAGGGTTCAGGACGGGCGAGGCGCTGGGCGAAGCGCTTGCCAGCGGCGATGTGTTCTTCAATCCCAGCGTCACCGAAACCTTCGGAAATGTAACGCTCGAAGCGATGGCGAGCGGCCTTCCCGTGGTTGCCGCCGGTGCGACAGGTAGTGCGAGCCTAGTGGCAGAAGGCGTGACCGGCAGGCTCGTCGCGCCTACAGGGAACAAGGATACCGATGCGGACGCTTTTGCAGCCGCTCTTGCCCCCTATTGCCGCGATCCGGCCTTGCGCACCGCGCACGGCACCGCAGGGGAGACGCGGGCCTGCGAATACAGCTGGGAAGCGATCAACGCGGTGGTCGCCGATACCTATGTCGCATTGGTAAAGGAACGCCGGGCCAAGCGCGGCTGATTGCAATCAACGCAAAACACCGGACGCGGCCATGCGGCGGGTATAAACCAGCAGAATGAGCGTCACCCCCCAAATTGCCACATCCAGCGCAGGTGCTTGCATCGATTCCGGCATGGCAATCATGCCGTAGTTGTAAGCCGTCGTGCCAATCAGCCCAATCAGCGCGGCGGACATCGCATGAACCGCCCATCGCGACCGCAGCAGCAACAGCACAGATCCGGCAAAGGCGCCCCATACGCCCAGCGCCCAGAACGCGCTGACCCAGGCGGGGTAGCTCTCCATGAAGGCAATCTGATCCGGCGTCATGCCCACATCGGCCAGCATGCCGAGCCTGGTGGTCATATAGCTGAGGATGCCCATGGCGTTGAACGCCAGCGTCAGCGCACCGATCACCCAAAGATGCCAGGGTGCGCGGGCCCGGTATTTACCTGCGATTGTCATGGGTACACCCCTCCCCCACTTCCGGTGCGGCCCGGACGGGGGAGAGAATATGCCTTTGCCGCGCTTCCCGCAACGACGGCGTCACAGGCGTTCGATGCGCTTGGCCATTTCATCGATCATGTCGACGATTTCGTTGATCGTGCGTTCATCCAGCTTGCCACTGCGCGCCCGGTTCTTGAGCACCGATCCCAGATTGCCCATGGCGCGGAACAGATCGGGCGAACGGACATTTTCGGCCCGCGTGGCATGGCGGCCCAGTCGGCGCATCAGCGTTTCGACTTCATCGGTGCGGGTCGAAAGCTCCTCGCGGCCCTTGCCGGTGACGGCGAACGGCTTTTTCGCACCCTCGGCCTCGGCCTCTTCGATGACGCCTTCATCTTCAAGCAACTGCAGCGTGGGATACACCGCGCCCGGGCTTGGCGCATAGGCGCCGCCGGTCAGTTCCTCGATCTCCTTGATGAGTTCGTACCCATGGCTGGGTTTTTCAGCGATCAGCGCCAGCAGCGCCAGCCGCAGTTCACCCGATGCAAACATCCGTCCGCGCCGGCCGCGTCGGCCAGCGCCGCGTTCTTCGGCATCATCGGCATCATCACGCCAGCGGGTGTTCGCCCCGCCGGTGTCGAACTTGGGGCCCGCGAAATTCATGTTTCCGTTCATGGCCATCATTGCCATCGTTTCGGCAAACTTTTCCCAGCCGCCGCCGCGCCCATATCTGTTCCAGGTCATAACAGGTCTCCTTCACGCCTTGATACATCCAAGATATATCTTAGACCTATCTTCGCAAGGGTTGCCGATGCGTCATCTTTCCTTTTCCGCCAATGCGCCTATCAGGCCCGACGAATGACTGATCTTTTCGGACAGGATGCATCTGTGCCCCCGCCCGACGCGCCATCGGACGACGCGCCTTTGGCCGACCGCCTGCGTCCGGCGTGCCTTGCCGATGTGGTGGGGCAGGAACATCTGACCGGCCCGGATGGCGCAATCGGTCGGATGGTGGCCGCAGGAAAGCTCGCCAGCATCATTCTGTGGGGGCCGCCCGGCACCGGCAAAACCAGCATCGCCCGCTTATTGGCCGATGCGGTGGGGATGCGCTTTGCCGCCATCAGCGCCGTGTTTTCCGGAGTGGCAGATTTGAAGAAGGCCTTCGCCGAGGCTGAAAAAATGGCGCGCGCGGGCCGCAAGACACTGCTTTTTGTTGACGAAATCCACCGTTTCAACCGCGCGCAGCAGGATGGCTTTCTGCCTTATGTCGAACGCGGCGTGGTCACGCTGGTCGGGGCAACCACCGAAAATCCCAGCTTCGCGCTGAACGCCGCGTTGCTCAGCCGCGCGCAGGTCCTGGTCCTTAACCGGCTCGACGAGGCTGCGCTGGACGCCTTGCTGATCAAGGCGGAATGGCTGGAAGGCGCTCTGCCGCTGACACCTGATGCCCGGACCGCGCTGGTGGCGGGAGCCGATGGCGACGGCCGGTTTTTGCTGGGGCAGGCCGAAACGCTTTATGCTGCAAAGCTGTCCACCCCGCTCGATCCGCCTGCGCTTGGCACCTTCCTCCAACGCCGCGTGGCGGTGTATGACAAGGACCGTGACGGGCATTACAACCTTATCAGTGCCCTGCACAAAGCCGTGCGCGGCAGCGATCCGCAGGCTTCGCTGTATTACCTTGCGCGGATGCTGACGGCGGGGGAAGAACCCCTGTTCCTTGCCCGCAGGCTGGTGCGCATGGCGGTTGAAGACATCGGCTTGGCCGATCCCCACGCCCTGCCGCAATGCATGGCCGCGATGGAAGCCTACCGTTTTCTGGGCAGCCCCGAAGGCGAATTGGCGCTGGCGCAGGCGTGCGTCTACCTGGCCACTGCGCCCAAATCGAATGCGGTTTACAAGGCGCAGAAAGCCGCATGGAAATCAGCCAAGGACACCGGCAGCCTGATGCCGCCGATGAACATCGTCAACCCGGCCACCGGCCTCATGGAAAGCCTCGGCTATGGCAAGGGTTACACCTATGACCATGATACGCCCGAAGGCTTTTCGGGCGACAATTACTGGCCCGAAGAGATGGAGGCGCAGACCTTCTACACTCCGGTCGAACGCGGGTTTGAGCGTGAGGTGAAGAAACGGCTCGACTACTGGGACAAATTGCGGGCCGAGCGGGGATGACCCGGTTCAGCCATTTTCTGGCGGTCGACTGGTCAGGCGCCAAAGGAACGCGGCAAAAAGGTATCGCAGTGGCGGTTGCGCAGGCGCATGGCGGGCCGCCCGCGCTGGTTGCCCCGCCTGACATCAAAGGCTGGGCGCGGACCGAGGTGCTGGTGCTGCTAAGATCCTTAACTGAACCGACGCTCGTCGGCCTCGATCTTGGGATCAGCCTGCCCCATGCCGACGCAGGCGCGTTCTTTCCGGATTGGCACGCCTCGCCGCCCGACGCGCGCGCGCTGTGGCGGTTAATCGATACCCTGTGCACGCATGACCCAAATTTCGAAGCAACGGGGTTTCTCGCGCATACCGAGGCTGCGCGCTATTTCCGTCACGGCGCGGGAGCCGAGGGCGATCGATTTCTTCTGCCCGGCGCCGCTACCCGCGAAGGCCGCTTTCGCATCGCCGAACACGCGCAGCGATCGGCGGGCGTGCGGCCGGTGAGCAATTTCAACCTCGTGGGCGCAGCGCAGGTCGGCAAGTCAAGCCTGACAGGGATGCGGATGCTGCATCATGTGGCAGGCAAGGTTCCCGTCTGGCCGATCGACCCACTTCCCGCAGAGGGATCGGTCGTGACCGAAATCTACACCGCCATGGCCGCGCGGTTGGGCGGCGTGAAGGGCACGGCGACCAAGCTGCGCAGTTACGAAGCGCTCAACGATGCGCTGGACACATTGGGCTCGCCGCCGGTTCCCGGTACGGGCCATGTTGACGATCATTCATCCGATGCGTTGCTGACCGCGGCGTGGCTGCGGCACGTGCATTCTGACCGGGCAATGTGGCACCCTGCCCGCCTGACGCCAAAGATCGCATGCACCGAGGGCTGGACTTTCGGCGCAGTCTGATACAATGGCGCGGCACGGAGCGCCGGCTTAGCTCAGTTGGTAGAGCACCTGATTTGTAATCAGGGGGCCGCGGGTTCGAATCCTGCAGCCGGCACCGTCACCTCACCAACAGCTATCACCAGCATCACACCGTCATCGACATGCCGCGATAGATCCGCGCCCGATACCGCGAATCTTCGGCATCGGGTAGCGGTGCGCCCAGCAGCAGCACCGCGCGCGCAAATCGGCGCACTTCTTCCAGATGTTCGTCCAGATCGCGCGGTTCTTCGGATTGCACGCGGCGGGTCAGGTTGATCTGGTTGACCGGCACATCATGTACGAGCCGTTCATTCTCCACTGCCAGCGTCGCGGTGAATGCATGAAGCGTGGTCTTGATGAAGTTCGCCAGCGCAAAAGCGGGCGATTTGTCACCCATCGGCACGTCGGGGCTGGTCAGCACCAGCTGGCAATCATCGTAAAGCGAAGCGCGGCGCGCCACACGGAAATGGTGCGTGAGATTGTCGCCGATCATCTCGCGGAATTCATCGGGTGTCAGCGGACCGGCGCTATCGAACAGCTTGTCCGGTAACGCGGCACACGGGGTCGACAGGATGGTGGTGGGCCTGCCCCATGTCAGCAGCGCCTCGTCCATCGCCGCCTCGATATGGCTGGAGACGACCAGCGATGTCAGCGCATCAGCGGTTTCGCTTTCCAGCAGCGCCCGCACCGCAGCGTAGCCTTCGGCGCTGCGGCTGATCAGCACCACATTGGCGACATGGCAATCTTCGATGAAGGCGCGCGCGGTTTCGGCAAGATAATCGGTCAGATGCTCGCCGATGATCCACACCGTCTTGCCCCGCATCTGGTCGAGCCGTTCCTGCTTCGGACTGCCGAACAGTTCACGCTCGGTTGTCGAACGTTCGACGCTGAGCCCGCCCGATGGCATGAAGGTCTCGCCCGAAACCGCGCGGTCGGCGAGGAAGAATACGGTCGCCTGAGCCACGTCATGCTCGGTCGGCATCTTGCCGAGATAGAGCTTCGACAGCACCCCGGTGCCAACCTTCTTGGCCTCGACCGCGATCTTGTCCGCGGGCAGGAAGGGCGAATCTTCGGGCGGGACGCGCATCAGCCAGTCGGCGTCAGCCTCTGGCGTGGCGGGACGGTCGTTCCACTCGGGCGCATCAAGCAGCAGGCCAGCCTGCCGGAAGCGTGCCACCAATGCTGCGGCAATGCTGGGGGTGAGCAGATATTTGTCCCAGCTGCACGTGCCATCGCCTTCGCGCGCGCAGGCCAGCGCCAGATCGCGCAATTCGCGCGGGTTGTTGGTGTCGTGGCTCATCTTGACGGTGTCGTTGCGCGCCAGCCGCGCCAGCACCGCTTCCACCCGCACCCCCCGCCGGATCGCCTTGATCGCGGCAGCGTGAACGGCGTTCAACCGTTTGTTGGCGAGGATCAGCTTGCCGCGCCGCTCGAACAATCCGGGTTTACCGCCGGTGCCGGACAGGCGGTCGCCGTCCACAGGGCCGGGGGCGATGGCGTTGAACTGCACCTCCGGCCCCAGATAGCGCGCCATGCTTTCCACCATCGCGCGCTGCCCGGCCTTGCTGACGGCGTAATCCGCGCGGTTGGGATAGGCGACCGCGAGGTATTTCTCGCCCCCGAAATAGGACGAGACGTTAAGGATATAGCCCGAACCCTGTGCCTTCATCAGCGGCGCAACGTGGTGCATTAGGAAGTAGTTCGAGACCAGATTGGCATCGAGCGTGTAGTTCCAGGCATCGACCCCCATGTCGACGACCATGTCTTCCGCGCCCGCGACCCCGGCGTTGTTGATGAGATAATCGATCCGCCCGAAAGCCTTCAGCGTCGCATCGACCGCGCCTTTCAGGCTTTCAAAATTGCTGACGTCGACATCGGCCAGCGTCTGCACCCGGCGCTCAACGCCGGCAAAGCCGATATCCTCCAACTCGCTGACGATCCGCGCCCGCGCCGCCGCGAGTTCGCTTTCGCGCCGGGCGACCATCATTACCTTGCCGCCCGCCAGCGCCAGCAGACGCGCAACCTGCCCGCCGATCCCGGCCGAGCCGCCAGTGATCAGCGCGACCTTGCCCAGATGCAGCCCGGTGATGTTTTCCGAAAAGCCCGGCATGGCCTTCCGCGCCCCCGTCGCCTCACCGATGTTGGCAGGGACATAAAGCGTGATTTCGCCCAGCTTGCTTTCCTTCAGCAGGATGCGCGCTGCGTGGCCCGCGGTGAAGCGGATGTTTTCAGCCTCGGTATTCGTGAAGCGCACGATCTGGTTGCCCCATGCGGCCTGGCGGCGACGCCCATGTGCTGCGTCGATCGCGCTTTCGTCGCGCCAGATGCGGATCAGCTGTTCGGTCGCGGCGCGCAGGATGTGACTATAGACATTCCCCTTCCCATCGCTGGCATGGCTCACGAACACAAAGCGTGGCGGTTGCAGCAGATTGTCGTGCCGCTTCCAGTAGCGGCTCATGGTGCGGGCCAGCGCCATGTTGCCCGCCAGTTCCGCGTCCATCAGCGCTTCCACTACGCTGTCATCCGCGTGGGTCAATGTGCCCGTGAGTTCGCCTGCGCTGAGGGCTGGCAGGAACAGCGCCCCGCTGATGGGGGTGCCGGCCTGGGTATAATCGTCCAGCGCGCTTTCCATGCCCGTTGGATCATTCCGGCTGAAGCGGATGATCGCCAGCTTGTCCGACAGACCCAGCGCGGCGCAGCGCTTTTCGGCAATTGCCACGTCGGCGGCGCGCGGCAGGCCAAGCACGACTTCCGCGCCGCACGCCAGTTGCACCTGCGCGATGTCCAGCGCCTCTTCGAAGTTGTCTCCCGCCGCGATCAGTACGGCAAGGCCCGTACCATCCATCGATCGCATCGTGGGACGCGCCAGATAGGTTGCACGGTCTTCCTTGCGCACGGTCATCCCGTGCGTGACTTCAAAATCGTGGCCGTTGTACGCCGCGCTTTCGTCCGAGCCGAGGAAGACGCAGGTCGCGGCAATATCGGTCGGCGTCGGGAACGTCTTGGCCTTGTCGTTCCCGCCGGTGGCCCGTTCCAGGCTCATCATGTCGAAGAACTGGTTTGCAGTGGTGCCACCGTCGTCCCCGCGCGCGGCGTCCATTGCGGCAAATACGGTGCGGATACGTTCGCTTTCGATCGGGCCGGGATAGATCAGATTCACGCGGATGCCCTGCGGCCCGAGTTCCAGACTCAGCTCACGGCTCCAGGCATTCATCGCAGCCTTGGGGACAACATAAGCGGCCCGCGCATAATACGGCGTACGGCTGAAGATCGTCGAGACGTTGATGATCGACCCGCCTTCGGGCATGTGCGGCGCGGCAGCGCGCGCGACGTTGAAGGCGACGCCAAAGATATTGCGCAACGCATCGCTGACTGTTTCAGTATCGCTGGCGGCGCGTTCCTCAGCCGATAGGGGAAGCTGTTCGATCGGCTGTTTTGGGCCTGCGCTTCCGGCATTGTTGACGAGGATATCGATCCGGCCAAACCGTTCCACCACATCGGCAATCGCAGCGCGAACCGATGCCATGTCGCCGCCATCAAGTGTCGCTGTGCTGAGCCGTGAAGGATCCGCCCCGGTGGCTTTCAGCAATGCATCGGCCGCGGCCTGCGTGCGTTCGGGTGTGCGGCCGGTCATCACCACGGTGGCGCCTTCGGCCAGAAAATCCGCCGTGATATGCCCCCCCAAATTGCCGGCCGCGCCCGTGACCAGCGCAATCTTGCCAGCCAGACGTCCCGAAACATCGCCTTGCAAGGCAGGTGCGGCCGCGGCGCTCTTCAATTTTGCCATTGGGAACTCTCCTCACAAGATTGCTGCAATTTGTATTTTTGCTGTTCGTTCAAACCCTGGGGAGGAGAGCTTCGAACGTTTCATGCACGGCATCGCCCGGTTCAAACGCCCGGTTCGCCCGATTGCGTCGCCGCCCACGCTTCCAGCAGCGCATCGCGGCTTCTGAGGCCCATCTCGGGTAACGCATGGTTGACCACATAGGTCGATCCGGTGTGGCGGTTGTCCCACATCGCCTGATGCGCTTCGGGCAAGCCGTCCCACGGGACAACTTCCGGCTCGGTCACTTCGAGCAGCCCGGCGGCGATCATGTCGTTCATCCGAGCGACTTCGTAAGCGTTGCAGAGGTGCGTGCCGAAGATCTGGGCGGTCGGCATGAATATCCGGCGCTGGCGGGTCCAGACCTGCGGGGCGTAGAAAGTGAAGCGGCAGCCGGTCAGGTCCTCGGCAAAGATCACGCGGCCCGTGAAGGGTTTCACCAGCGAGGTCGAGATGCCGAGCGTGTCCTGCCCGGCCCGCTCGAACACCAGATCGGGGTTGCCGCGCGGGTTGTCGGGCGAGCGCAGGATCTTGCCCACCGCCGATCCGAAGGGCTTCATCACCCGGTCCTGATAGTCGCGCACCGCCGCCTTGAAGACCTCGATATCGGCCTTGGCGTCCGGCAGGCGCGGCATGGTGTCGGGCCAGAGGAAATTCGCGCCCTCCCGCCTGCGGATCGCTTCAAGGCTGACGATGCCTTCAATCGCATCTTCCAGCCCCAGCGATTGCAGGAATTCACGCTGGCCGTCGGTGGTGGTGGCGATCACGCTGCGGGCGTTGAAGCGCCGCGCGGCTTCGATCATTTCGAGTCCCGTCTCGTCGAGCAATTCCTTGCTGCCCGGCCCGTAGTAGATCAGCACCGCCTCGCCCCCGCGAAGGCTCGCGCGGCGCAGCATTTCTTCAGGGGAAGCCGTGCCCTGCTTGCCCATGAAGCTGAAGTGATAGCCCGAAGACGCGCCGTAGAAGGCCAGCGTGCCGCCTTCTTCCAGCAGTTGGAACGAGCGCGGAAAGGCCGTCTCGCCCGCGTGGCTCACCACGTAATCGGCGAGCTTGCCGCCGTTCAAGGCCTTGTATTCCTCGACCAGCGGGGCGCCTGCGGCTTCCCACTTTTGTGCCTCGGCCTTGTCCTCGGGCACCACGGTGTAGAGCCCCGCGAACCGCGCATCCTTGCGGTTGATCGCGCCTACCGCGCCCTGCACCTCGGTGATAAACTGCGCGCGTTCTTCCGATGACACCAGCCCCGTCACCTGCAAGCCCGTGCGCACTGAAGACCGCAGCGCATCGAGCCCCGTCCCCGTCGCCGCGCCTTCCACGAACAGCGTCCGCCCCGGAGCGATCTGAAGCGTCGTGAACAGGCAGCGCGCGATGGTGCCGAGGTTCAGCACATAGCTCCCCGCCTGCTCCAGCGTCAGATCCGGCGGCACCTTGTGCATCTGCGGGGCCTGCACGGTCAGGAACTGTGCATGGCTTCCCGTCTTGGTCTCGTAACCCTGAATGCTGAAATCGGCATACATCGGATCATTGCCGACCAGCGGGCTGAGCAGATCATTCGTTCCCGAATAGACCGTCACCAGATCGCCGACTTTGATCCGCCCCTGCGCCCGCGTCTCGCTGCCGAGCGCCGCGACCAGCGCGATCCCGCCCGAGCCGGTGATCTGCACATCTTCCTCATGGGAATCGAAGGGCGACACCGGGATGCCGGTCAACGCCCAGATGTCGTTGAAGTTGACTTCGCTGGTCAGCATGTAGAGCAGCGCCTCGTTGGGCGCAGGCTCGGGGGTTGTGACGATCAGCTCCTTTTCGTGGCTCGCCGGGGGGCCGAAGCGCGGCTGGCCCGTGTCGGGATCGCGGGCGATGCCGAAAGCATATTGGTGACGCGGGATCGGGGTCACGCCGGGATAGAATGGCGCTCCTAAAGGAAGCAGCTCGCCTGCCGCTTCCAACGCCTGCGCACGCATTTCGTGCTCCGCGTCGATCCACACGCCATCGCGCCGCACCGGGAGCGGAGGGGCAATTTTGTCCATGAATTGCTTAATGCCGGTCTTGCCGCCTTCGGGATCGACGATGGCTTCGGCAAACAGCGCGGCTTCTTTGGCGAGTCCCGCCTTCATCCCCTGTTCAAGACCCACGCGCACCGCTTCCAGCGCCCGTGCACCTGCTGCCCCGCGTCCTGCCCAATCGAGTTGGCGCAAGATGCGCTGGAGGAAATCATCCGCCATTACGCCATCCAGACCAACTTCCGCAGCGGTGTCCCAGCGCTCCACCGCTGCCTGCCGTTCGGCAAAGGCCGCGCCCAGCGGGCTGTCCTCGCCGTGCTTCGCATAGTCACGCACCGCCGCATGGGCTGCCGCCAGCGCATCCGCTGATCCGCCGACCAGTTCATCGACGAAACCGATGGCTTCGGCCGCATCCGCATCAATGCTGCGCCCGCCAAGGATCAGGTCCATCGCATCGCGCAATCCCTCCTCCCCGCGCCGGTCGATCAGCAGGCGCGGCAGGCGCTGTGTCCCGCCATAGCCGGGCAGCAGCCGCAGGCGGATCTCGGGCTGGCCGAAGCGCGCGACCGGCTCGGCAATGCGGTAATGGCAGGCCAGCGCGAACTCCATGCCGCCGCCCAGCGCCACGCCCTGCACCGCTGCGACGCAAGGCTTGCCCATGCGCTCGATCGTGCGGAAGGCGAGGTGCGCGTTGTTGGGCAGCACCAGCGCCTCTTCGCGGGTATGGATTTCCTCGAGCATCTGGCGGATATCCGCGCCTGCGACGAAGGACGATGTCCCCTCACCAGTAAACACCACCGCGACGACGTTGTCGTCCCGCGCCAGCGTCGAAGTGACCAGCACCAGCTCGTCAATCGCGCGTTCGTTCAGCGCGTTGACCGGCGGATTGGCGACCGTGACGGTCGCCACCTGCTTGCCGGGCGCGCCAAGGTGATCAAGCGTGTTGTATTGCACGAGAAAATAGCGGTGACGATCAAACAGCGCCTGTTCGTCCGAAAGGCGCTGTTTGCGCTGCCAGTCGCCGATCACCTTGCGCAATTCGTCGAGCGCCTCGGGGTTGCGCAGGGTTGTAACGTCGCCGACGTCCTCGTCCACCACCAGTGCGCGCACCATGCGGCGCATATATTTGCCCGAGCGGGTTTCTGGGAACTGGCTGACCTCGATGAAGTCGGCGGGCACCGCGACCGCGCCCTTTTCGGTGCGCACGAGGTCGAACAAACGGCGCTTGTCGTCGATCGTCAGCTTGCGCCCGGCAACCGGTACCACGAAGGCGAGCGGGATCAGCCCCTTTTCGCGGTGCGGCGCGCCGACCACCAGCACGTTGCCGACCGGCGAGTCCGGCGCCAGCGCCTTGTCGCGCAGCACCGCACCTTCGATTTCCTCGGTTCCCATGCGGTGGCCCGAGACGTTGATGACGTCGTCCGACCGCCCGTGGAGCGAGAATGAGCCGTGATCGTGGTGGATGGCGAAATCGCCTTGGGTGTAGGCCCATGCGCCTTTCCAGCGCTTCCAGTAGCCATCCTCCCAGCGTGCGGCATCGCCGCGCCATGCAGGATCAACCCGGCCATCTTTAACCTTGAAGCCAGCAATATCGCCCCAGATCGTGCGCGCCAGATAGGGATAGGGCGCGGCGATCACGATCTCGCCCTTTTCGCCCATATCCGCGCGTCGCCAAGGCACACCGCCATCTTCAGTGCGGGGGAACGGCGCATCCCCAGCCCCTGGCGCGTCCGCATCCTCCACCCACACGTCGCCCACAATCCACGGCAGCGGATAGGCGTGCGCATCGGGACGCAGCGGGAAATCGTCATTGCCGAACATGTGGGTCCACGCGATCCCGCCATGCTCGGTTGCCCAGTACGAATTGATGTAGCGCGGCGTCACGTGCTCCATCCCGAAGGCCTGCACGCTAGGGCTGACGGGTTCTGCGCAGAACGTGGCCACACGCAGCCCGCTCATGTCGTAGCGTTGCAGTTCGGCAAGGTTGGCCGGATCGGACATGATCGCCTTGAGGAAGGTCACACCCGCCTTGAAGATCGTGACATTGTGCCGCTCGATCATTGAGGCGAACCTGCCTGCATGCGGGAACACCGGCGAACCTTCGGAAACGAGGCTTGTCACCCGTGTCATCAGCGGCGCGCAGATGAGGTAGCTTTGCCCGGTGATCCAGCCCGGATCGGCGACCACGAACAGCGTGTCGCCGGGGCGCGCGTCAAAACTGACCTTCATCGTCTCAGCAATGCCCGCCGCATAACCGTGCGAATGGACGATTCCCTTGGGCTTTCCGGTGCTGCCCGAGGTGTAGATGAAGAACATCGGATAGTCCGCATCGACCGGCATCGGCTTGGACGACGCCCAGATGGCGCGGACGAAATCGGTGTCCGAAAGCGCCAGCAGATCGGCTTCGGAGCTGACGTCAAACCCTGCGCGCCGCGCTGTCTCCAGCAAAGTGGCCAGCGCGGCGTCGGTCAGCTCGTGGCTCCAGCGGTCGCGTTCCTCGCGCCAGATCACGTCGGGCTGTGCGGTGTGGCGGCACACGATCACCGCCTCCACGCGCGGCGGCAGCGTGACGAGGCTGGAGGCTATTGCGATCCGCACGCGGGCAGCGTCTGCGGTGCTGATCCGCCCTTCGGCACCAAGGTTGATCAGCGCCCGGCCTACTCCGCGCATCACGTCTGAACGATCAACGGTAATCTCGCCCGAAAGCGCTTCGCGCACGGTATCGACGATGGTTGCGGCGTCATCGGCAGGAAGCCCCATGTCGAGGGCCGACAGGATATCCAGCGCGGTCGTCACCGGCACGAAGTTATCAAGCGCCGGGTCGGTGTAGGCATTCTTGAACGCGGCCACCTGCGCGTTGCGGTAACTGCCATCAGACGTGACGATCACCCTTGCGCCCGTATCGGCAATGCGATCGGAGAGCGTCTTGTCGGAGAACCCGCCGAATACCGCGGTATAGACCACCCCCATCCGCTTTGCCGCTTCGGTCCAGTAGATCTGCGGAATGATGCTTGGCATGTTCAACGCCATGCGGTCGCCGGGTTTGAGGCCCAGGGTTTTCAGGGCAACCGCGCATTTTGCCACCTCAAGCATCAGCCTCTTGCGGCTGACGGCAAAGCAATCGATCGGCGCACCCTTGCCGCCGCCCGCCGACATGTCCCAGCGGTCTCCTTCAAAGATCAACGCCGCTTCATCGCCATGACCGCTGAGCACATGGCGGTCGATTTCGGAAAATGCGGCATTTGTCCGCCCCCCGACAAACCAGCGCCAGTGCGGTGCCTGCGACCCGTCAAAACCTGTATGCCAAGGCATGAAGTCTTGCGACAGGTCGGGGCTGACAGGGGCAGCGGTGGCGGCATCCCAGCCATGCCAGTGCCCATCATCGTCACGCGCAATCCATGCGCCCGCAGCGCCGATGTCGGCCATGAACCAGTGCATATTGCGCGCGGCGATGTCGCCGTGGAATGCACCCGGATTTGCCAGTGCGGCAGTTCGCATCCGGTGCCAGTCGGCGCGGGTACGCACGGGATTGGTCAGCGCCTGCGGCGCGCTCGCAAGCAAGGTGGTCACAGAAATGGCGCAGTCCCCCCAATGGTGACGACAATTCGCTGCGCGCGATCCCTGACGCTTGGCGGTTATGCAGTAAAATTACACGTTGTCGCCCCATTCGGCAAGAAAATGCCATTTAGAGCGCACCCCCGATAACGCAGCGTCATCAAAACGGTTCCGGACCTTTATGGAGATGGTGTTTCCTGCCTCGGCCCGTTTCCGTCAGCACCGGTTAGCTGTAACGGTTTATCAATCACGCCAGGCCTATGGGACCGGTTGGCCGGGCGTGCTGCTGCATCCTGCCACCAACCAAGGACGAGGTATGCCGATCGGCTTTCTCAAATCCGCACGCGGGCCGCGGCGCCCGGTGCCCGATACGCCGGCGCGCGATGCCGCAGCGGTCCCTGACCGCGCATTCGTGCTGGGCGAGATCGAGGAATTGGGAATCGGGATGTTCTGGGCAACCGATGCCGAGGGACGCCTCAGCTTCCTGTCGCAGCGCGCAATGATCGATCTTGGGGTCGAGGCCAATGCCGTAATTGGCAGGCCGCTGACCACGATCTTTCAGGATGTCGAAGAAGAAACCGGAAGCCCCGCGCAGCGCAATCTGGCCTTCAAGCTCAATGCCCGATCGAAACTCGACGAACAGATCGTCGCGGTCCCCACAGAGCGCGGCACCACGCGCTGGTGGCGGCTGAACGGGCGACCTTTGACCAGCGAAACAGGCGTGTTTCAGGGCTACAGGGGCAGCGCAGTCGATATTTCGTCGCAGTATGCCTACGAAACGCAGGTTGCGCGCCAATCGCAGGTCGATGAGCTGACCGGCCTCGTCAACCGCCGCAAGCTGACCGAACGCCTGACCGCGACTCTTGGCGCCTTCCGCGTCAGCCAGCGCAGCTGTGCGTTGCTGATGATCGATCTGGATCGCTTCAAGCAGGTCAATGACACGATGGGCCACCCCGCGGGCGACGATCTGCTGAAGCAGGTTGCGCACCGCCTGTCATCGCTTGTAGGGGACCTGGGCGAAGTCGGCAGGCTGGGCGGCGACGAATTTCAGGTGCTGCTGCCTGACATGGACGACCGCGGTACGCTGGGCGAGCTTGCCAGCCGCATTGTCCAGTCGATCTCGCAGCCCTACCAGATCAACGGCCGCCGCGCGATTATCGGCGCGTCGGTGGGGGTCGCCGTGGCGCCGTATGACGGGGTCGAAGCGGAAGAGCTGACCCGCGCTGCGGATATGGCGCTATACAGTGCGAAGGAAACCCGCGGCGGGGCCTTTTGTTTCTTCACCAGCGAATTGCGGGAAGCGGCATCGAAGAACGCGGTTCTCGGCGAACGGCTGCGTGATGCGGTGGACCGCGATCAGTTGCGGCTGGCCTATCAACCGCTGATTGATCCCGTCACCAACGAAGTGAAATGTTTCGAAGCGCTGATGCGCTGGCACGATGACAACGAAGGCGACATTTCGCCATCGCTGTTCATTCCGCTGGCCGAAAACGAGGATCTTATCATTCGCATGGGCGAAATGGCGCTGCGACAGGCCTGCCGCGATGCGATGGCCTGGCCCGATACGATCCGGGTCGCAGTCAATGTTTCGGCCAAGCAGTTCATTCAGCCCGGTTACCGCAAGACCGTTGCATCAGCCTTGCACGAATCAGGTCTTGCACCCGGACGGCTGGAACTGGAAATCACCGAAAGCGTGTTTGTGGGCGATCAGGAAGCGGTCGATACGATCTTCCGCGATCTAAAAAAAATGGGCGTGCGATTGGCGCTCGACGACTTTGGAACGGGGTATTCCTCGCTCGGCTATCTGAAACATGGCCATTTCGACAAGATCAAGATCGACCAGACCTTTGTGCGCGGCTGCACCGAAACGGGCGACATCAACCCAGCGATCATCACCGCGATCGTGGCGTTGGCACGGGCGCTTGGCATGGAAACGGTGGCCGAAGGTGTCGAGGCGATGGACGAACTCGATCTGGTCAAGCTGCGCGGCGCGGATCTGGTGCAAGGGTACATCTATTCGCCTGCGCTCAAGCAGGAACAGGTGCTGGACATGTTTGCCAGCGGATCGCCCAGATTCCGCCCCAGCGGCCCCCCGCGCCACCGCGCTGACCGGATCACGATCTTCCGCAAGGTGGGCCTGATCCACGAAGATCATTATTACGATGTGATCTTGCGCAACCTGTCAAAGACCGGCGCGCGGATCACCGGGCTTGCCGGGGTTCCGGTAGGTACAGCCGTGGTGCTTGATCTGGGGCATGGCCAGCTGGTCGTGAGCGAAGTGGTCAACGCCAGCGAAAACAGTCAGGGCCTGAGTTTTGAAACCGCGCTGATCAGCGATGGCAGCGGCGGTTTCATGACCCGGCATCGCATATCGCCCTATTCCCTGGCGGAAGCGGGCATTCCGCTGGCTGCGCTCGGGGCCGGGGCCTTCCCGTTGGCCAAATGGCGCGGAGCGAACAAGACGATGCCGCGTTTCGTGCAGCTCGCACTCAGCGCACCCGGCGCATAGAGAGACATCAATGTTTCACGTGAAACATTTCAGGAACAAATAAAAGGCGGCGCGTGGCCGGACGCTGGAATTATCCACGACCCCGGTAGGATGCGACCCCTTGATCGGGCAGCCATAGATCAGCCGGCGGCGCTCCGCTTTGCCAGAAAACATCGATCGGAATTCCGCCTCGCGGATACCAGTAACCCCCGATCCTGAGCCACTGCGGGCGCATTTCTTCGAACAGGCGCACCCCGATCCCCACGGTCACATCTTCGTGAAACCCGTTGTGATTGCGGAACGACCCCAGAAACAGCTTCAGGCTTTTGCTTTCCACGATCGTTTCACCCGGCACGTAATCGATCACCAGATGGGCAAAATCGGGCTGGTTGGTCACCGGGCAAAGCGAGGTGAATTCTGGTGAGACGAAACGCACCATGTAGGTCAGCCCGGCACGGGGGTTGGGAACGTAATCGAGCACCGCTTCTTCGGGGGATGCCGGCAGCGGCGTATCGCGGCCCAGGAATTGCGGCGCGGACTTCGGGGTTTCGTGTGTGCTTTCCATGCCGCGCTGTTGCCTCGATCCGCCGCCTTGCGCAAGCGTTGAACTGGACGCGGGGCGGTGGCGCTCTCTATGGGGACAGCGCAGGTTCACCCTGCCTCGTCGACAAGACCCGCCAATTGCCCTCCGCTTCGAACTGCACCCCGCCATGACCCGTCCCGCTGCCTGCCTGATCATCGCCCTTGCTGCCTCCACTGCGGTTCCCTTGCCCGCTTTCGCGCAGCAACAATCCGGCACCTTCACCCTGCCCCAGCCGACCCCCACGCAGGGCCCCGCCCCCGCCGGTCCGGCTGACGAGCGCGCCGGCGTGGTGATCCCGCCGCGCGCCGTGCCCACGGCGGTGCCGCAGCCACGACCGACCGCTAGCCCAAGAGCGATTCCAACCCCGATCCTCCAGCCGACCCCGTCACCGTCTCCGCGGCTCACGCCTTCCCCCACGCCAAGCGCGCGTGCGGTGCCGCTGGTGCGCCAGCCCATTCCCAACGATCCCGTAACGCCGCAACCGGAACCCGCGCCCCCGCCGCTTGCAGGTGAGACGCCGACGCCTGCTGTGACGGCTGCACCGCCGGAACCCTTGACAACCGTTCCTGCGCCGCCGCCTGCCGCGACGGCAGAGCCAACAGCCGATACCGCGACAGCTGCATGGTGGCCCTGGGCCGTCGGCGGACTTGCCGTGCTGGCGCTGATTGGCGGCGTGATCGCATGGCGTCGCCAGCGCCCGCCCAAGGCGCTGCGCCTTGCCGCCCCGGTCGCAGCCACGCACTCCCCGGTGCCCGACTCCGCGGCGCCGCGGGTAGATATCACGCTGGACATAACGGCCGCATCGCGCAGCGTGATGATGTTCACCGTGCAATACCGCCTCACACTGGCCAACCGGTCCGAGCGAGCAATCAGCGATGTCGCGATTGCGCTGGAACTGGCCTGTGCGCGGACGGGTGCCGCGCCCGCTGGGGGTAATGCCGCCTCGCCCGGACGGGCACCGTCGGTCGCATCGGTAGAAAGGATCGGCCCGCATCAGGCACGCAGCATCACCGGACAGGTGCAATTGCCGCTGTCAGCGATTCAGCCGCTTCGCCAAGGGGCCACGCCGCTGTTCATTCCCCTGATGCACGTAACGCTTGAAGGAGAAGGCCTCCCCGCGCTTTCCAAAAGCTTTGTGATCGGCACGCCAAGCGGATCAGGCAGCGGGCGGGTTCACCCCATCGCGCTGGATCGGCCACCCGGAGGAATCGCGGGACTCGTGGCGCAAGGCATCGCCGTCCCGCGAGTTTCTGCCAGCACATAGCCGCGCACGCTTGGCATTGGCCGCCCCGGCAGGCTAGGGTTCGGGCATGACCATGCTTCCCTCCGCGCTCGTTTCGACCCAATGGCTTGCCGATGCAATGAAGGCATCGCCGCCCGCCGTGCTGGATGCATCGTACCATCTGCCCGCAGCAGAGCGCGATGCCCGCGCCGAATTTACCGCTGCGCACATTCCCGGCGCACGGTTTCTGGATCTGGCAACGCTATTCGATCCCGATTCCGCTGTGCCCTATGCCATGCCGACGCCCGAACAGCTGGCTGAGCGTCTTGCCGCATTGGGCGTCGCGCCGGAAACCGCGATCGTGGTCTATGATGACAGCGCGATCCGCACCGCCGCGCGGGCGTGGTTTGTGTTGACTGCAAGCGGGCGGGACAATGTCGCGGTACTGGAAGGGGGCCTTGGCAAGTGGCGCAGCGAAGGCCGCGTAGTGCAAAGCGGCGATCAGCCCCTGTCCCCGGCCGCGGCCGCGGCCGCCACACTTACGCCCGCCCGCCGCATCCGCAGCAAGGCCGATATGCTCGCCAACATTGCGCAGCCGCGCGAACAGGTGCTGGATGCGCGCGGCGCGGACCGGGTGTTCGGTTCAGGCATTGACCCCATTCATGGCGGACCGAACGGTCGTATCCCCGGCGCGCTGAACCTGCCCTTTGGCGGCGTGCTGAATTCGGATGGCACCTACAGATCGCCGGATGAGATCCGCGCCGCGCTGACCGCTGCGGGGATCGATCTTTCGCAGCCTGTCACCACGACATGCGGCAGCGGTGTCACAGCGAGCGTTCTGATGTTCGCAATGCACCTGATCGGCAAGCACGACACCGCGCTCTACGATGGCAGCTGGAGCGAATGGGGTGCGGACCCCGACACGCCCAAACTGCAAGGCCCCACAACGTGAGCGCAGATACCGACGACAGCGGATTGAACCCCGCTACGCGGCTGGTGCGCGGCGGACGGCGCAAGGAATGGACCGGGCCGGTGGTCAACCCGCCGGTCTGGCGCGGATCGACCCACCTGTATGATCGCGATGCCGATCGGCAGGCAGCGGGCGGCAACAATTCCGATGGGCAGTTCTTCTATGGCAGGCGCGGCGCACCGACCCAATGGGCGCTGGCAGAGGCGCTGACCGCCATCGAGCAGGGCGCCTATGCCACGCAGCTTTACCCTAGCGGTGTGGCCGCAATCGCCGGCTGCATGCTTGCAGTGTTGAAGCCGGGCGACCGGTTGCTGATGGCGGACAACGCCTATGATCCCTCGCGCAGCATGGCGACCGGGTTGCTGGCGCGGATGGGGGTAACGACCACCTTTTTCGACCCGCGCGACCTCGCCGCGTTCGAGGCGTTGTTTGCCGACCCTGTCAGGGCGGTGTGGCTCGAAGCGCCCGGCAGTCTCACTTTCGAAATGTGCGATGTGCCCGCCCTCACCGCCATCGCTCGCGCCCACGGCGCGGTCAGCATGATCGACAATACCTGGGCCAGCCCGCTCGGCTTTGCCGCGCTTGAACATGGTTGCGACATCGTAATGATGAGCCTGTCCAAGCACGTCGGCGGCCATTCCGATTTGATTATGGGCAGCGCCAGCGCAGGAAAGCGATGGTACACCGCGCTGCGCCGCACCGCGCAGGAACTGGGACAGGTGGTATCGCCGGATGACGCCGCGCTTGCCGCGCGCGGGCTTCGGACGATGGGCGTCAGACTGGAGGCGCAGACCCGTTCGGCGCTCAAGATGGCGCAGTGGCTCGAAGCCCAGCCGCAGGTTGCGCGGGTGCTGTGCCCGATGCTCCCATCCGATCCCGGCCACGCGCTGTGGCACCGCGACTTCACCGGCGGCTGCGGATTGTTTGCCTTTGTTCTCAACAGCGATGATCCCGCCCACTCTGCCCGGGTCGCCGATGCCTTGCAGCTGTTCGGGATTGGGTACAGCTGGGGCGGGTTTGAAAGTCTCGCCCTGCCGATCACGCCCGGCGTTCATCGCAACCGTATGCCCTGCCCCACCGGCGGTGCGCCCGCGTTGCGGCTGGCAATCGGGCTTGAGGATGCAGACGATCTGATCGCCGACCTCGCACAAGCTTTAAGGGCCTAGCATGACTGTTCCCTCGATTTTGGACGATCCCGCCGCCACGCCGTCGGGAGAACTCGGCGCAAGTCCCGCGCCATCCGATACACCGGCAGCAACCCCGACCCCCGATCCGACACCCGAGCCCACCCCGCTTGCAGAAGACGTGGTAAGCGGGGCGGATTCGGTTCGGGAAGACATCTCCGAACGCAGCCAGACCGTGGGCGACATTCTGGACCGGCTTGACGGGTTGGCGTTGGCTGTCGGTGATTGGCGCATTTCGCTGTTCGACATCCTGTTTGCCGCCGCAGCCGTGCTGCTGGTGCTGGCATTCGCGGTGATGGCAACCCGCCTGACCCGCAGCGCGCTCAAACGGTTGACGGGGCTCGACGGCACGCAGCGGGTGCTGATTGAAAAGATCGCGCAGATCGTGATCTGGGTCGTCACCTTCCTCATCGGGATCGATCTGCTCGGCATTGATCTGACCGCCCTGACAGTCTTTTCAGGCGCGTTCGGTCTGGCGATCGGTTTTGGCCTGCAAAAGACTTTCGGCAACCTTATCTCGGGGATCATCCTGCTGATGGACAAATCGATCAAACCGGGGGACGTGATTGCCGTGTCCGACCAATCGGGGCAGCAGACCTTCGGCCAGATCCGCAAGATCGGGATCCGGGCGATTTCGGTGGTGACGCGCGACGAACGCGAATATCTGATTCCAAACGAAAATCTGATGATCAATCAGGTTGAAAACTGGTCCTATTCATCGCGCAACGTGCGGGTGCAGGTTTCGGTCGGCGTCAGCTACAACACCGACATGGAACTGGCCGAAAAACTGATGCAGGAAGCCGCTGCCAAAGCCAAACGCGTGCTGGCCACCCCGCCGCCCACGGTGTGGTGGAATGATTACGGCGACAATTCGGTCAACTTCACGATCCATTGCTGGATCAACGATCCTGAAGAAGGCGTGGGCAACGTGAAAAGCGCGGTGCTGAAGAACCTGTGGGGTCTGTTCAAGGATAACGGAATCGAAATTCCCTACCCGCAGCGCGACATCAATCTGCGCGACAATCCGCAGATGCAGGCGCTGGTTGCGGCGCTTGAAGGACGCGGTGCGGCTGCCCATCAGGAACACGAATAGCTCCGCTTCGTGCGGGGCAATCCATTCTCGCTGGCAGGTCGGGACGCGGTCGCCCATGTAGGGGTCATGCACAAAACTGGCACCATTTATCTTGTCGGCGCTGGGCCGGGTCCGGTGGACTTGCTCACCCTTCGTGCCGCCCGTCTGATCGAGACCGCAACGGTGATCGTCCATGATGGATTGATCGGCCCCGATATCCTCGGCCTGGCGCACCCTGATGCGCGGCTGATTTCCGTCGCCAAGCAGCGCGCACGTCACACCTTGCCACAGGAAGACATCAACGACCTGCTGGTGCGCGAAGCATTGGCGGGGCGTGATGTCGTTCGGCTCAAGGGCGGCGATCCCTATATTTTCGGGCGCGGCGGCGAAGAGGCAGAAACCGCCCGCGCAGCCGGGGTTCCGGTCGAAGTGGTGCCCGGCATTTCGGCGGCAAATGGTGCGGCCGCAGCCAGCGGTATCGCGCTCACCCACCGGGACGCATCCAGCATCGTCAGCTTCGTCGCTGGGCAGTGCAAGGGTCTCAGCGAACAGGACTGGTCGGGTCTTGCCGGAAAGGGCCGCACGCTGGTGATTTACATGGGCGTTTCCACCGCCGCGCAGATTGCCGAAAAGCTGATGGCCGATGGTCTGGCCCCTGGCATGCCGATTGCAGTGATCGAAAACGCCGCCCGGCCCGAAATGCGCGTTCTGCGCGGATTGCTCGCAGGATTGCCTGATCTGGTCGAGGCGGAAGCCGTGAAAAGCCCTGCGCTGATCGTCATTGGCGATGTCACCGCGCGCGACTCCGCCACCCTTGCCGCGATTGCCAAGGAAGCTGCACAATGAAAATCCTCACCGGCAACGATCTGCGCTCGGGCGCGGTAACATGGTGGAACGGCACAGGCTGGTCGCTGTTCGTCGACGATGCGGTCGATGTGGGCGACAAGGCCGAAGAAATTCTCGCCCGCGAGGAAGCCGCGCGGCGGGTCAACGTGCCTTACGCGATCGAAGCATCCGTTGACGCTGCCGGGCATGTCCGCCCGGCTCACATCAAGGACCGGGTGCGCGCGCTCGGCCCGACGGTGCGGCGCGATCTTGCCGTGCCCACCGCCAACAAGACCGGCTGGGATTGGGTGATCTGATATGTACCAATATGATTCCTATGATCAGGCGATGGTTGATGCCCGCGTGGAAGAATTCCGCGATCAGGCCCGCCGACGGCTGGAAGGCAAGCTGACCGAAGACCAGTTCAAGCCGCTGCGGCTGATGAACGGGCTTTACCTGCAGCTGCATGCCTACATGCTGCGCGTTGCGATCCCCTATGGCACGCTCAACCCGCGTCAGATGGAGGCGCTGGCGACCATCGCGGAAAAGTATGACCGCGGTTATGGCCACTTCACCACGCGCCAGAATATCCAGTACAACTGGATCAAGTTGGAGGACGCCGCGGATATCCTCGCCGACCTGTCGAAGGTCGAGATGCACGCGATCCAGACCAGCGGGAACTGCATCCGCAACATCAGCGCCGATCACTTTGCCGGTGCCGCCGCCGATGAGGTGGTTGATCCGCGCCCCTATGCCGAGTTGATGCGGCAGTGGTCGAGCTTCCACCCGGAATTCACCTACCTGCCGCGCAAGTTCAAGATTGCGGTGATAGGCTCGGAAACCGACCGTGCGGCGATGCGCCTGCACGATATCGGCATCCGCATCGTGAAGCGAGATGAAGAGACGGGCGCGCAGTTCTTTGCCGGTGGCGGCATGGGACGCACGCCCATGATCGCGCCGATGATCCGCGACTTCGTGCCGCTCGATCAGCTCATCACCTATGCCGAGGCATGCCTGCGGGTCTACAACCGCTACGGTCGGCGCGACAACAAGTACAAGGCGCGGATCAAGATCCTTGTCCATGAACTGGGCGCGGCCGAGTACACGCGGCAGGTTGAGGAAGAATTCGCGCATATGCTCACCGTGGGCGTCGAGCCCCCGCGAGAGGAACTGGCGCGGATTGCGGAGCATTTTGCCCTGCCCGCCTTCGTCGATGGCCCCAAGACGCTTGACCGTTCGGACCCCGATTTCGCGCTGTGGGTCGACCGCAACACACACCGGCACAAGCACGATGCCTATGTGTCGGCGGTGATCAGCCTGAAACCTGCAGGCGGTATTCCCGGCGATGCCACGGCCGACCAGATGCGTCTGATGGCGCGACTGGCCAAGCAATACAGTTTTGACGAATTGCGCGTGATGCACACCCAGAACGTGCTGCTGCCCCATGTCCGCATTGCCGATCTGCATTCCGTTTGGAGCGCGCTTGACGAAGCAGGTCTTGGCAGTCCCAACATGGACACCATCGAAGATATCATCGCCTGCCCCGGCCTTGATTATTGCAGCCTTGCCAACGCCCGTTCGATCCCGCTGGCGCAGCGCATTTCGGAACGCTTTGCCGCATCAGGACGCACGGCGGAGCTGGGCGAACTGAAGCTGAAGATATCAGGCTGCATCAACGCCTGCGGGCACCATCATGCGGGCCACATCGGTATTCTTGGTGTCGACAAGAAGGGGGTGGAAAACTTCCAGCTCTCTCTCGGCGGGTCGGAAGCCGAAGATGTCAGCCTGGCCAAGATAACCGGCCCCGGATTTGACGAGGACGGCGTTGTGGCTGCGGTCGAAAAGGTGACGGACGTCTACCTTGCATCGCGCACCGAGGGCGAACGCTTCCTCGATACCTATCGCCGCATCGGCATGGAGCCGTTCAAGGAGGCGCTTTATGGGTAATACCCAGAACCTGGGCACCAGCCCTGACGAAGTCCAGTTCCGTTTCCGCGATGATGAACCTGTCGATCACGGCACGGTGACGGTCGATTCCGCGCTGGAGCAGACCAATGCCAACGCCGTCCGGATCGAACCGGGTGACGATGCGCGCGCCTTGCTGCCGTTTCTGGATCGTCTTGCGCTGGTCGAAGTCAACTTTCCCAGCTTTGGCGACGGGCGCGGTTATTCGGCCGCGCGTATCTTGCGCGAAGCAGGTTACACTGGCGAGCTTCGCGCAGTGGGCGATGTGTTGATCGACCAGCTGTCGCATATGCGCCGCTGCGGTTTCGATTCCTTTGCCCCCGACAAGCGGCTTGATGAAGACGATGCGGCGCGGGCCTTTGCCACATGGCAGGACGTTTATCAGCGCGCCGCCGATCGCCGGCCTATCATTGCGGACAAGCGCCATGAAACCTGAACTCAACATCACGGGCGAACCGCGCACCCGCGACACGATCGACCTTGCGCCGCGTTTCAGCGAACATGATGCGCTGCGGCTTAATCGTATGTTCCGCGGTGCCTCGACACAGGAAATGCTCGAAGCCGTGATCCGGGATGGGTTGGCGGGCGATCTGGCGGTGGTGTCCAGCTTTGGCGCGGAGAGCGCCGTGCTGCTCCACCTGATCGCCAGCGTCGATCGCAGCATCCCCGTGCTCTTCCTCGACACGGGCAAGCATTTTCCCGAAACGCTCGCTTATCGCGATCTTCTGGTAGAGCGCCTTGGCCTTAATCTGGTGGTGCTGACACCCGACCCGGACGATCTGGCGAAGAAGGATGAAAGCGGCCTGCGCTGGTCGTACGATCCCGATGGCTGCTGCGACATCCGCAAGGTCCGCCCATTGGAAAAGGCGCTGGTGAATTACGATGCGACCTTTACAGGACGCAAATCGTTCCAGTCATCCACCCGCGCCAACCTGCCGCGGTTCGAAATCGACACGTCCGATGCGCAGGGCCGGCTCAAGATCAATCCGGTGATCGACTGGGATGCGAGCCAGATCGAAGCCTATCTGATCCAGCACGATCTGCCGCGTCACCCGCTGATTGCACAGGGCTATCCATCGATCGGCTGTTCCCCGTGCACCAGTCAGGTGGCACCGGGCGAAGACCCACGTTCGGGCCGGTGGAAAGGTTGGGACAAGACCGAATGCGGCATCCACAAGCCCGGCGAGGAACCGTTCCTCTAACCTTCTAAAGCCAGCCTGCGCGCCGATACCATTCGGCAGTGGCGCGCAGACCCTCTTCGCCTTCGATGCGTGGCTGCCAGATCCCCGGCGGCACCCTGCGATCGGATCGTGATACCCAATTGGGATGCGTCATGTAGCCCACACGGTCGGCGGTCAGCTTCGCCTTGTCGCCGCGCAGCATCCGGTCGGCGGTCGCGGCGGCTTCCAGTACCGCACGCGGCAGGTGCGGGGCGAAAACGCGATCCCTGCCGACAGCGCGGCCGATTGCGGCCGCCAGTTCCTTGTGGCTCCACCCGCCTTCGCGCCCATCATCAGGTTCATACACCTGCTTTCTGGTCGCCGCTGCGTGTCCGCCAGCCAGCGACACCAGCAGATGTGCCAGATCATCGGCATGAATGATCGAGCTTGCCCCGCCGGGCGGCAGCGGGACAAAGCCCCACCGGGCGGTGCGGAACATTTCCAGGTAATCGGAATCGCGCGGACCATAAACGCCCGGCGGTCGCACCGTGGTCCAATCCAACCCGCTCGCTTCCACCACTGCCTCGGCCTTCGCTTTGGAAGCGCCATAGGCCGAGAGAACCGGCATCCGCGCCGACAGCGATGACACGAAGACAAGCCGCCTGACACCCGCCCCGATCATTGCGGCGATCACATTGGCGGTTCCAGTAACATTGGCCGCTTCGAAGGCCGCAGGATCGGGCGTATTGGTAAGACCGGCCACGTGCACCACCGCATCCGCGCCATTCACAAGGTTGGCAAGCGCAGCCGTATTGTCCAGATCACCGCGGACCCATGACACCCCTTCGTGCGGCGCCTGATCGCGCCTGGCGAGCGCCTTGACCTGGTGCCCCCGTGCCAATGCCTCTGCCAATACCGCGCTGCCCACAAACCCGGTCGCACCGGTGAGTGCCAAAAGGCTCATCCAGCAACGCTCACACAAGAACCATATGATCGCGGTGGATCACACAGGAACGCGGCAGATGGCCCAGCCGTTCGGCCAGTTCATCGCTGCGCAGGCCCTTGATCGCGTCGCATTCATCCCAGTCGTATTCGACCATGCCCTTGGCGATTGTTACCCCATCGGGGCCTTCCACCCGGATCACATCGCCGCGTTCGAAATTGCCGAAGACACCTGTGATGCCCGCAGCCAGAATGCTTTTGCCCCGCCCCAGCGCCGCAACACAGCCGGTATCGACCGTGATGCCGCCTCGAAACCGCAACCGGCCGCCGATCCAGCTTTTGCGGGCGTTGTCATCGCGCGTGGGAAGGAACAGCGTCCCCAGCCCCGATGCCATGGCGCAGGCAATCGGCAGATCATCGGTGCCCTTGATGATGGCCAGCGCAATTCCGGCACGTTCGGCAATTTCGGCAGCAAGAAGTTTGGATGTCATCCCGCCCGACCCCTTGCCGGATGATGACTTGCCGCTTGCCATCTGGTGAATTTCCGCCGTCACGCCGCGCACTTCTGGCAGAATTTCCGCATCGGGATGCGCCGGGTCCCGGTCATAAAGGCCATCGACATCGGTCAGCAGCAGCACGCCATCTGCCGATGCGGCCTGCGCCACACGGGCCGCCAGCCGATCATTGTCGCCGAAGCGGATTTCCGAAGTCGCAATGCTGTCGTTTTCGTTGATGACCGGCACAGCGCCGCGCGCCAACAATTCGCGCAAGGTTTCCGACGCGTTCAGATAACGCCGGCGCCCTTCCAGATCGTCGAGCGTCAGCAGCATCTGACCTGCGGTAAGACCATGTTCGGCCAGAAGCTGCGCCCATGTGGCGATCAGCACCACCTGCCCGGTGGCGGCGGCTGCCTGCGCATGGGCCAGTGTTTCGCGTCCCCCGCCGGGCAGACCCAGCTTGGCCGCACCAACGGCGACAGCGCCCGAACAGACAACGATGATTTCCTGACCGCGCTGGCGTGCCCCGGCGATTTCGGCTGCTACCGTACGCAGCCATTCATGACGGACTTTCCCATCGGGATGAACCAGCAGCGCCGAACCCAGCTTGATCACAAGGCGCGGACATTTTTCAATATCGCGGAAGTCGAGCAGGGACTCGATTTTCATGAATTCCTCCCTTTCTCAGGCGTTCCTTCTTCAGATGATGGGCCGCGATCGCTTACAGCGGCGACCATGCAACCACGTCTGCCTCGTCCTCGACCTCGACGGTCTTGGTTTCGGTCGATGTCCGATCGGGCAGGTAGCTCAGCATGGCATCGAGCAGATCCGAAATGCCCGCGCCGGTCGCACCGGATACCGCGAACACCTTGTCTGCGCCCGCTGCCAGCAATTCTTGGCGGAAGCTTTCGACCAGTTCGGCATCGGCAAGATCAAGCTTGTTCAGCACGACAAGCCGCGCCTTGTCTTCCAGACCGGCGCCATAGGCCGCCAGTTCGTCTTCGACGATGCGCATGGCCGCCGCGGGATCGGCATCTTCGGTGCCGGTGATGTCAATGAGGTGGATCAGCACCCGGCAGCGTTCGATATGGCCAAGAAAGCGATCACCGATACCGGCGCCTTCGGCAGCGCCTTCGATCAGGCCCGGAATATCCGCCAGAACGAATTCGCGGCCCTTGTGGCGTACCACACCCAGCTTGGGCACCAGCGTGGTGAAGGCATAGGCACCCACCTTGGCCTGCGCGTTGCTGACAGCGTTGATGAAGGTCGATTTGCCCGCATTGGGCAGACCGACAAGGCCCACATCGGCAAGCAGCTTCAGCCGCAGCCACAGCCAGGCTTCTTCACCCGGTATGCCGTCCTGGTGCTGGCGCGGAGCGCGGTTGGTTGACGTCTTGTAGCTGGCGTTGCCGCGTCCGCCCATTCCGCCTTCAAGGAACACGATCCGCTGACCGACCTGCGTGAAATCGGCAAGCACCTCTTCCTTGTCTTCGGACAGGATCTGCGTGCCCACCGGCACCTTGATGACAAGCGGCTTGGCGCTGGCGCCGGTGCGGTCCTTGCCCATGCCGTGCCCGCCGCGCGGCGCCTTGAAGTGCTGCGAATACCGGAAGTCGATTAACGTGTTGAGCCCTGCAACCGCTTCGAACACGATATCGCCGCCGCGCCCACCATCACCGCCGTCGGGCCCGCCATATTCGACGTACATTTCGCGTCGGAACGAAACGGCACCGGGGCCGCCGCCGCCGGACTTCACATAGATTTTTGCTTGATCAAGAAAATGCATGGCGCGCACATAGCATTTTTTGCTGCAATTGCGAGGGGAATGGCACGAACCCCCTCCCTCCGGCACAGGGAGGGGGCAGGAACCTAGAACCGCGCCTCGATCCCCACGACCGCCGATCGGCCCGGTGACACGAAACTGATGACCTGTTCGTATTCCTCATCAAGCAGGTTTTCGGCCCGGGCAAAGGCGCTGATCCCATCCGCCAGTTTCGCCTGTATGGCAATATTGACGAGCGTATAGTCATCCAGCCTGACCCGCACTGGCGCAAATGTCGGATCAGTAAAGGCTACGTCGGGTGTTTCGCCGTTGTGGCGAACGATCAGCGTGGCAGATGCCGCATCACCCGATGCCGTCCAGGTCAAGGCGGCGCTGGCAATGTGTTTCGGCCGGCGAACCTCGGTCACGCCGTCTTCCTTGGCATCAAGATAGGAATAGGCGGTGTTGAGTTGCCACTGATCTGCCAACCGGGCGGCCAGCGAAACCTCAACCCCTCTCTGATCGCTGACCGTGGTGCGGTTGGCCGGCGTCGCTATGAATGCGGGCGGCGGGAAGGTGGTGAAGATTTCGCCATCCAGCTCGCTGTCGAAATAGGTGGCGGCGATGCGGGCATTGGTGCCCACGTCCTGATCGATGCCGACTTCCCAACCGGTCGACTTTTCGGGCCGCAGGTTTGCATTCCCTATAAAACGACCATCGACGAAGCCGTAAAGTTCAAAGAAGCCGGGGTTCTTGACCCCCGAACCGGCTGCTGCGCGCAGGCGGGTGGTGCTTGTAACCCGGTAGCCTACGCCCACACGGAAAGTGGTGGCATCGGCGAACAGGTCATTTATGTCATGGCGCAGCGCCGCTGACAGGTCGAAAGCCTCACCATCATACCGATATTCGCCGACCAGTCCGACCTGTTCAATCTCGCGCCGACCGTTGAACGCGAAGCCGCCGGGGGTGGTGTTGCGAAAACCTTCGACCTCGTAATCGGCGGCCAAGGTCAGATTGTGCACATCTGCCAGCTGAATGGCGCTGACATAGGACAGCTTGACCCGGTCGCCTTCGCTCGCGCTGGAAACGCCGAAGGGGCCTGCGGTTTCGCGGGAGACATTGGCGATCTGGCCCGAAAGATCATGGGTCCATCGCCCGTCCAGGGCCTTGGCCTGCGCACCCACAAGCGCGTAGATCGCCTCGTTCGTGAATCCAGTGCCCGGGCTGTCGATGATGAAGCCGAAGGTAGGGCTGGTGGTATTGAAATCGCTGTCGTTGGTTTCGCCTTCGGTGCGGATCAGCCGTGCGGCGGCGCGCAGGGCGAAGCCTTCGGATATTCTGACGCTGCCCTTGCCCGACAAGGTATAGCTGTCGCGCCCGATGTCACGCGTACCTCCCCGTGCATTGGGTTGGCCACCGGTGCTGACCACCACGGCCGACAGCGCTGTGTCCCAGCTGTCGCCATAAGCGCCATAGCGCAGCGCGCCGTTGACCGTATCTTGCGTGCCGCCTTCGATCCTTGCGGCGAGACCGGGGAGGTTGCGGCCACCGGCGCTTTCATAAGCAACCACGCCGCCAATCGCGTCGGGGCCGTAAAGCGCCGATTGCGGGCCGCGCAGCACTTCGACCCGTGCCCCGATATCGGCCTGGAGCGTGCCGATATCGAATTCGCCCGCGAAGGGATCGGACACCTCGATCCCGTCGACCAGAACCAGCACATGATTGGCTTCGCTACCGCGCAGGCGGATCTGGGTCTGGCCTGCCACCCCTGCCACGGCCACACCCGGAACATCGCGCAGGATGTCGGCAATGTCGCGCGTCTGGCGGTTTTCAAGCTGCTCAGGGGTGATGACGGTAAAGGACCCCGTGTAGTCCCATATTGTCACTGATTGGCCCCGGCTCGCGGTGACGAGGATCGGAAAAGGCGCCGGAGCGACGAAGCATCCTCCATCCGAGCAATCATCCGCAGCTTCCTGCGCCGCCACAGGCACAGCCCAAACCAGCGCCGCCCCAGCGACGCTGCATAACAATTTCAGATTTTTCACGGATCCCTCCCGTCATCAGCAACATGGTGGCCGCAAGAGGTCGCCCTTCACGCAGCCCAGCGATGTCGCTCACAACAGAAGTGTTTTTTTCCGCGCCTGGCCAATCCCTGAACCAAGCAAAGAGCGACACGCCCCGGTCGGTCTCCTGGCTCACGGATCAACGCATCGGGCGCTCACCTTCCCAGAACATCGTTGCTCCAGTGGCTGCCCCTGCTGACAAGGGCACGCTGCCTGATACTCACCGCTTACAGTTGCAGGGACAGCTGCGGAATCGAACCGCATTCCCGTTACCTTGGCGCGGGGTGTTGTTAAGCGCTCGCAGCCACGAGCGCAATATCCTCGCTCACGCTGGCGTGAGGGTGAAAATCAAAACGCGCCTGGTGGAGCCGAGGGGGATCGAACCCCTGACCTCGTCATTGCGAACGACGCGCTCTCCCATCTGAGCTACGGCCCCGTTCCAGGACATGGCGCCCGCCCCTCCCTGAGGACCCGGGCGAGCGCCGAATAGCGTCATCAAAAGCACGTCGCAACGACCGATTTGCGCAGTCGCCGCACGGTTTGTGACAATTATTGACCCGAAACGGCTTCAGGCTGCGCAGCAATCGGTTCGACGATCGGTTGCGACACCACGCCTTCATTCACCGGGATCACCGGCACCTGAAGGCCCGTTTCCGGATCGGTAACAGTCTGGGTGGTTACGGTGGGCACGGTCATGCCGCCAGCGCGGGCCTGCTGCACGGCCACCCAACCGGGCTGCGACGCGCCAAACAGGGTGCCCCAGCGCGCATCCCACGCTGCCGAAGCCTGCTGATACGCTTCGTATTCATTGAAGAACTGTTCGAACGGCGCCATCAACCCATCAAAGTTTGTCCGCGAAAAATCGACCAGATCGGTCGACGGGGCAGCCAGCGACCGGTTCGCCATATCCAGCGCCGCGCGGCAGAACCCGGCACGGGCCGCCGGTTCGGCGAAGAAGTTATAGACCTGCGTCGTGTAACCATCGCGCGCTACCATCGCATCACGGCGGACGCGGAAACGGCTGGTATAGCTCTTCTCGATCCGGTCGTTCACCGCCTTTAACGATTTGACATTGCTGGTCAGGAAGGCCCGGTAGCCATCGAGGATCGGTTCATATTCGCTGCTAAGGCAATTGAGCGCAGCCACGTTCCAAGCCGACCGCAGGTTCCAGACCAACTGATCATCCGACAGGTTGCTGTTAACCGTGACACGGCGGCCATCAGGCCCGCGCGGCGGCAGATCCATCACATAATGCGCGCCGCCCGGCGGAAGCGGGCGATAGGGAACGGATTCCACGACAGCAGCCGGCGGTGGGGGCGGAGGCGGCGGCGGCGGCGCCGGGGTGGCGCAAGCTGACAGCAGCGCTCCGCCGGCGAGCAATGTCGCAAAGCCGACGCCCGAACGGCGCCGCGTGGCGGTATCTTCACGTGTCGATATGGAGGACAAAGACGGATGGTAGACCGGATTCATTGAAGATAACCTCTCTCGCTAGGGGCTGTGCAGCCAATGCGGGGCGAACGTGCATAGCCCCGGCTTGCTCCAGCCTTAAGCACTGTCGATAGCCGCCCCGGGTAACAAAGCAAATGCCCGAGACCTATGGAAAGGCCCCGGGCATTCGATATTTCAACATGCGTGTCAGGCGCTTGCGTCGTTATTCGCGGCTGCCCATGAAGCTGAGCAGGAACTGGAACATGTTGATGAAGTCCAGATACAGGCTCAACGCGCCGAGCACCACGGCCTTGCCCGCAAACTGCGTGCCGCGCAGATATTCATACTCGTTCTTCAAACGCTGCGTATCGTAGGCGGTCAGACCGGCGAAGATCAAAACGCCGATGAAGCTGATCGCATAATGGAACGCAGGCGACTGCAGGAACATGTTGATCACCATCGCGACGAGCAGACCAATCACGCCCATGATGAGGAAGCTGCCCATGCCGGACAGGTTCTTCTTGGTCGTGTAGCCCCACAGCGACAGGCCGGCAAAGGCTGCGGCGGTCGCAAAGAAGGTCGTTGCGATCGAAGCGCCGGTGTAGACCAGGAACACCGAAGACAGCGACAGACCCATAAGGACGGCAAAACCCCAGAACATCAGCCGCAGCGTGCCGGTGCTGAACCGGTTGGCGCCGAAGCTCATCGCGAATACGATGGCAAGCGGCGAAAGCGCGACGATCCAGCGCAGGATCCCGCCGGTGAAGATCGCCGCAGCCGTTCCGCTGGTGAAAGCGAGCAGTGCGACAATCCCGGTCAGCAAGATGCCGGATGTCATGTAATTGTAAATCGAGAGCATGTGCTTGCGCAGACCCTCATCGTAACCCGCGCGGCCGGCGACATCGCCTCCAGCGCGAGGCACGGAGCCCATACGCTGCGCATTGCGCGAGGTGTCATTCCAGTCAGCCA
The DNA here is from genome assembly GCF_042466465.1 of Erythrobacter sp. R86502. Classification (NCBI taxonomy): domain Bacteria; kingdom Pseudomonadati; phylum Pseudomonadota; class Alphaproteobacteria; order Sphingomonadales; family Erythrobacteraceae; genus Erythrobacter; species Erythrobacter sp. R86502. Next base: position 1,663,786 of record NZ_JAXHCJ010000001.1, read on the forward strand.
TTGCGAAACCCTTAGCCTTTCTTAGCGGAGCACGGAAACGCCCGCGCCCATCAGTCCAGCGAATATCGGTGTTTCCGTTCGTCTTTTCAAGCGAAACCGGATTGCAAAGGGTGCAATCGGTTCATCTTAACCGAAGTTAATCTTAACTGCCCTGCGACAGCGCGGCACCCTTGTCACGCGTGGCGCGCAAAGTGTCTGCCAAAAGCCGTTGTAACGCCTGTTCATGATCCAGTACGTTCAGACCTTCGCGGGTCATCCCGCCCGGGCTAGCCACCCGGTCAGCAAGCGCTGCAGGGGCAACATCTGCCCCGGCGGCCAGCGCCGACGCGCCTTCGACCGTGGCCAGCGCAAGGCTGGCTGCCGTGGCTTCATCAAGGCCCAGATCCACCGCTGCAGAAGCCAGCGCGTCAATAAACCGATAAACAAAGCCCGGTCCCGATCCGGCGAGCGCCGTGACAAGATCGAACTTGCCTTCGTCATCAAGCCACACCGCGCTGCCGAGCTGGTCGTACAATGCCAGCGCGGTGTTGCGCGACACCTCATCCAAACCCTGCTCGCACAGGATGACGGGCGATTTGTTGATGCGCGACGCAAGGTTGGGCATCACCCGCACATGGCCGACCGCATCAGGAAAGGCACGCGCCAGCTGATCCAGCGTGATCCCGGCAAGAAGCGAATAAACCGTCACCCCGGCCCCCGCAAGGGCCTGCAACCCCGGACCCAGCGCGCCCAGTTGCTGCGGCTTGATGCCCAGCAGTACCGCATCGTGTCCGGCGCCCACGGCGTCATCGACCGTCCGGTACAACGTCACACCGGCAGGCGCTTCGGGAAGGCCGGGATCAAGCACCGCAAAACGCGACGTCGGCTCACCTGCGGCCAGCCACCCGGTCAGCATAGCGCCGCCCATGTTGCCGCATCCGATAACAAGAAGTCTGTCAATCATGAGGCCTAGCCTCTCAGGCCTCGCCCGCTGCGTCAACCATTGCAGCGTCCAGAGCTTCGCGAGGGTTCTTGCCGCCCCACAACACAAATTGGAACGCAGGATAGAACCGGTCGCATTCGTCAATCGCGCTTTCAACAAGTGCCTGCGCCATGTCGATGCTCAAGCGACCGTGATCACCCAGCAGCGCACCGTGCCGATACAACAGCACATCGCCGTTGGACCATATGTCGAAATGGCCAAGCCACATCTGTTCGTTGACCAGACACAGCAGTTCATAGGCCGCTGCACGCCTTTCTTCGGTAACGCGAATATCGGGAAGGCACAGAAACTGCAGAACGCCGTCCTCCGGCCGCCAGATCGCTCGCAACTGGTAATTGGCCCAGCTGCCCTGCACTTCGCCGGTCATCTCGTCGTCTGACACGAGCTCGCACGGCCACCCGCGCGCCGTGAAGAGGCTGGCGAGCATTTCAACAGGGGCGGCGTCGTCCTCGGCGGAATAGTCCATGTCTTGCACTCTCATGGCCGTGGGAACGCGGGAGGGAGGGTCATTTGCACCATTGACCAACGCATGAACGCTATCGGGTGCGATTGGCAATCACACGAAGCGGAGCGGTTGGGGAGAACCGGACAGACCTGTGCAAAGCCTGTGCATAGATAGCCGGGGATAGCGCGCAAAACCTACTTAACAGGCTGGATTTCTTCGCCTTCTGGGCTGACATACAGGAAACTGTCAATACCCTTCGCCTTCAATTCGCGTAGCAGTCCCTGAGCCTTGTCCCGGCTATCTATCGGACCTGCCAGCAGCCGGTTCGCTTCGCCCCAGCGGGTTGTGAAGGGGTTCAGCTTCGCCAGCGGCGCGCCAGCATCCTTCGAGATGCGGCGCCAGTCAAACCCGAGCGCCTTGACGTTCCGGCCCGTGGCCACCTGAACCCAGATCCGGCTCGGATGCACGGGCTTGGCCGGCTCCTTCGCCTTGGGTTTCGCCTTTTCTGCAGGCTGCGCCGCGGGCGGCGGCGGAGGCGGAAGTTCACGCTTTACCTGAATGCGCGAAATATCGACGGCATCGCCGCTGATTCGCGCATCGGGAAGCGGAGCGCTGACAAAGTCGGCAAAGGCATCGGCCACACGCATCGGCGGAGCGGCGGGCGGAGACGGAGGGGGAGCCACGGCGGCGGGTGAAACTTCTGGAGCCGTGCTGACCGATACAGGCGTAACCGTGGCGACACGCGCGGGAGGCGGCGCCACGTTTGCGGCAGGCGCGGCTGTGACGGTGGCGACCGGCGTCGGCGTCGGCGTCGGCACAGGATTTGGCCGGGCGTTGAGCGGCGGACCCGCAGGCTCAAGACGGCTCTCCGCCCGTTCCTCGGCCGCAAACCGGGCAAGGCGCGGATCATCGCGGCCAATATCGGCAGCACGCGGAAAGATGCCCAGGTTGGCAGCCGCGGCCTGCTGCGGCTTTGTCAGGCGCGGCATGTAACCCAGATACGGGACAAGCCGCGTTGCAAGATCGCGCGGCATGATCTGTTCGACAATGGCGGTCGCACGGTCGCCATCGCCAAGGATCGCCAGCCCAAAGGCGCGGGCCCGCTGTGCGGCCGTATCGCGATCATCAAGCAAGGGGCGCAGCGTATCTTCAAAGCCTGCGCGGTTCCCCGAAATCGCAAAGCTGAGCGCGAGCCTGCGGCGGGCCTCTGCATTGGCAGGATCAAGCTGGAGCGCGCGGGTATACGCGCTTTGCGCGGCGGCCTGTTCGCCTACCAGGTCAAGGGTCAGCGCCTGATCGGTGAGCACGGCGCGTTCGTCCACCCCCGCAGCGAGCGCCCTTTCGAATTGGAGCAATGCCTCGCCCGCACGGCCCGCCCTCAGATAGACCGACCCCAGGCCTTGCGCGACAGCCGGATGCCCCGGATCAACTTCCGCGGCGCGGCCAAAAAAGCCGATGGCCGCCTCCAAATCCTCAACCGCGAGCGAGGCGCGGCCCGCTTCGATCAGGGTATCACGATCACGCGGCGAGCGGGCAAGCGCGACAAGAGCGCGGTTCAACCGTTGCACTTCGGGTTGCGGGAGCGCCTGCACGACAGGCTGCGACACGGTTTCTTGCGCACACACTGCGGCCGGCAGGATTGCCAGCCCGGCCGTGCTTGCAAGAACAATAACTGAAAGGCGCGACACCATGACCACTGCTTTAACGTCCCCGCCGCTGCCTGCCAGTGCCCTGCCGATCCGGCGCGGCGAACAGCGCCGCAGTCACGCCGGATGGCGGCAGGGCCAGGCCTTTACTGGTTGTTCTGCCGTCCAAGGAAGCGCGGGATGCTCAGCGCCGGACCATCATCGCCGTCGTCGTCCTCTTCATCATCGCGTGCGGTGCTGCGTGACAGATTGGCCATCCGTTCAAACAGCGTGCTGCCGCCGCTGCTGGCAGGTTCGCCCGCCGACCCGCCAAGCAGCGCACGACGACGTCCACCGCCGAGCTTGGCTTCAACCGGACGGTCTTCTGCGGCAAGCCGATCGGCGTTGGAAAGCAGATCGTCCTGCGAGGCATCGTCCTCGTACGTAGCATAGCCTTCGCCCAAATCGAGCATGCCCGAATGATCCGGCGCGCTTGGCGACCCTGCAGTGCCGGGCCCGGTGGCAACGGCGCCTTCGTCAGCGCCGCGCAGCCCGGCGAGCGGATCGACGATGTCGTCCACGTCGTCGTCATATTCGCTGCCGTAGCCATCACCGGATTGCATTCCGGTCAATTCAAATGGAGCCGCCGCCGGATATTCGGCGTCATCCGCTTCGTCCGAAAGATCAAGCGCATCGTCATCGTAGCTTACCGAAGCGGCAGCGACCGGCGCGGCCGGCTCTGCCGCTCTGGGCGCAGGTTCAGGCGCTCTGACCTGCGGAGGCGTTTCAGCCACACCTTCGTCTTCGGACAGTTCAAGTACCGGGCGCTTGGGCGCACGCGATTGGCCGAGCGAAACAGGCTGCGACCGATCAACATGACCGATGGCGCTCTGTTCGATCCCCGTGGCGACCACCGACACACGAATCTTACCCTTCAGATCGGGGTTAAAGGCACTACCCCAAATGATGTTGGCGTCTTCATCCACCAGTTCACGGATGTGATTGGCGGCTTCGTCAACTTCGAGCAGGCGCATGTCTTCGCCGCCGATGATCGAGATGATGACGCCCTTGGCCCCGGCCATCGAAACACCGTCGAGCAGCGGGTTGGCAATCGCCTGTTCGGCGGCATCAAGCGCACGGTTTTCGCCTTCGCCTTCGCCCGTGCCCATCATCGCCTTGCCCATCTCGCTCATCACCGATCGCACATCGGCAAAGTCGAGGTTGATGAGGCCCGGCATCACCATCAGATCGGTGATCGAACGTACGCCCTGCTGAAGCACTTCGTCGGCAAGCTGGAAGGCTTCCTTGAAGGTGGTTTCCGCCTTCGCCACCAGGAACAGGTTCTGATTGGGGATTACGATCAGCGTATCGACTTGGGTCTGAAGCTCGTCGATCCCGGCCTCGGCGGCGCGCATCCGGCGTGTGCCTTCAAACAGGAACGGCTTGGTCACAACGCCCACGGTCAGCACACCCATGCGGCGCGCGACTTCGGCGATGACCGGCGCAGCGCCGGTGCCGGTGCCTCCGCCCATGCCGGCGGCGATGAAGCACATGTTGACGCCTTCAAGCGCCTTTTCGATTTCCGCAACGGTTTCTTCCGCAGCCGCTTTGCCCACTTCGGGGCGGGCGCCCGCGCCAAGGCCGCCGGTGATGTCCGGGCCAAGCTGGATGCGGCGTTCGGCGGGCGAAGTGCTCAGCGCCTGCGCGTCGGTGTTGGCCACAATGAATTCGACGCCTTCGATTTCGGCGGCGATCATGTTGGCAATCGCGTTGCCACCGGCCCCGCCAATCCCGATAACGGTGATGCGCGGGCGCAGATCGTCGCTCGCTGCGGGTCCGATATTGATGCTCATCAGCTGATCCTCCAGGCGCGGGAATGGAGTTTTGGGATCTTACACCCCCGCGATGCTCGTCTCTGACATAAAGTAAGGGGACATTTTATAGCGGCAAAGCCCTTATCCACAATGCACGGCTGTATTTTTGCCGCTTTGCCCTTTGGTCGTGCGTTGGCGGGCGGTCAGAAATATTCCCTTACGGCCCGAAACAGCCGCATCAGCAAGGCCGCGACCCCGCTTTCGTTTGCCATCGTCCGATAAACGCCGCCCCGCCCCGCGCCCACCGCCCGAATATCAACCGGGTCTTCCGCCGCGTAAAGGCAAAGGCCCGCCAGCGTGGCAAAGCCGGGTGCATGGTGCGCCTCAGGCATTCCGGAAAGCTGCGGCGGCCGACCCAGACGCACAGGCTGACCCAGCGCGCCCTGCATGAAATCCGCCATGCCAGCCAATTCCGCGCCGCCCCCGGTCAGCACCACCTGACCTGCGCGGCTTCCGGTAAAGCCCATACCTTTCAGCGCCTTGCCGATCTCGCCCGTCAAGACGGCAAGTTGCTGTGTCACAACAGCCACCAATTCGGCGCGCAAGATGCGGTTCTTGTCATCCGCGCCGCGCGCCAGCGGGCCAAGCGGCGCGCCTTCGCCGCCTTCACCCGGCCCATTGACCGGAATCAGCTCGCGGTGATCAGCAGGACTGGCAACAGCCGAACCGGCAACACATTTGAGCCGCTCTGCCTGAGAGCGACGAATACCGAAACTGCTTGCAATGGCATCGGTGATATCGGCCGAACCCATCGGCACTGCATGGAGTCCCAGCAACATGCCGCCGGCAAACACCGCGACATTGGTGATGTCGGCACCAATTTCGACCAGAGCCACACCCAGTTCGCGTTCTTCGGGCGTCAGACATGCATGGCCTGCTGCCAGAGGCGCGGCGACCACGCCTTCGACTTCGAGATGCGCGTTCTGCACCGCTTCTGTCAGGTTCCGGATAGGGGCGCCATCAGCCAGCATGACATGGATATCCACGCCCAGCCTTTCCGCATGCAGCCCGCGCGGGTTGGCGATGCCGTGTGCACCGTCCAACGTGTAATGCGCAGGCTGTGCATGCAGAACCTTGCGTCCATCGGGCTGGATCATGTCCTGCGCCTGGATCAGAAGCTGTTCGACATCCTCGTCCTCGATCCGCCGTCCGCCAATTTCGATATCGACAGCAATCACATGACTGGCAAGCCCCGCCCCGGCGCAGGCGATCCAGACGCTGCGGACAGGGGTATTGGCACTCTTTTCAGCCCGTTCAACCGCATCGCGGATTGCATGCGCAGCAGCGCCCATGTCGGTGACATAGCCACGCTTGATCCCGGCGCTGGCCCGATGGCCGGACCCCAACACTTGCAGTTCGCCGTTTTCCGTCTCGCCCATGATCATCGCCGAGATACGGAATGACCCCACGTTGACCGCGGCATAGGTACGCGAAAGGCGGCGGGGTGCCGGGGTGCGGGCAGCACTGGGCGCGGCCATCAGGTCGTTTCCCCATCGACGGATTTGGGTTTTGCCACGGCTTCAGGCAGGCGAAGATACAGCCGCGGCGGCGTGCGCATGTCGAACGCCAGAACCGTACCGCCCAGCAATCGGTTCTGGCCATCGAGCCTTGCAAACTTGACCAGCGCACTGGCTGCTTCAGTTTCGCCTTCGGGAAGCGCCAGAAGCTGTCCGGTTGTAAACGTCAAATTCCAGCGGCGATTGCCAACCCATTCGGCCGCTTCAACCTTGGGTGCCAGCGCGGGCGCGGCGGCCAGCAATGTTTCCAGCGTCCGGGCCTGCTTGCCTGCACCCGGCCCCGCAAGCCGCAGCATGCCTTTGGCCTTTTCGGCCGAAACCGGCTCAAGTTCCACGCCTGACGGATCGATCAGCACCAACCTGTCCGCCTTTTCAAGCACCGCATGCGGCACGCGTTCGACGATGTCGATCGCCAGCGTATGGGGCAGCTGGATCGATACGCGCGCATCTTTTACCCACGGCAGCGCCTGCAGATCGGCACGCAGCGCTTCCACGTCGACATCGGGCATGGCCTGTGTGCGCGTGGCAAGCGCGCGCGCGTAGACCTGCTGTTCATCCATCCGCGATGTGCCGGTGACACGAACATGGCGCACTTCGAACCCGGCATCGGCTGCGATCCTTGCGACCTGCGCCTGTGCCAGCGCAGGAACGCCAACAAGACTGGCAATAATAAAGGCAACACCCACGCCCGTACCGATGATGGTGGCCAGCCAGATGCGGCTCCACTGTTCTTCAGTGAACGGAAGAAGCCCCATTGCCTTGTCGAGCACGCCGCTGGCTTGTCCCCGCGCGCGGCGAGCCGATTGGCTGCGGCTTTGCGATTTGGCGGCGCGGCGAACGCCCGTCGTCCCGTTACGCCGGATCTGCTGCGCCATTGCCGCCCCCCTTGGCACGCGTGGCCCCATGCACCCGGATGGCCTCGGCAATCAGCATTTCGACCAGATCGGCATAGGCGATGCCGCGCCCTGCGGCCTGTTCCGGTACGAGGCTGAGCGGGGTCATGCCGGGCTGAGTGTTGGTTTCCAGCACGAACAACCCGTCTTCGCCGGCATCTTCGTCCCAGCGAAAATCGGTGCGGCTGGTGCCATGGCAGCCGAGCACCTGATGGGCCCGCACGGCGTAATGTTCGCACAAGGCGGTGATTTCGGATGGAAGTTGGGCGGGGAAGATATGCTGGGTTTGCCCGGCCGTATACTTGTGTTCGTAATCGTAAAACCCGCTTTCGATCACAAGCTCCGTTACCCCCAACGCCCGCGGACCATCGGGACCATCGAGCACGGCAGCGGTCAATTCGCGGCCCTTGATGAAGGGTTCGGCGAGCAGTTCGGCGAATTCCTGCCACGGCCCGCGTGCGTCCGGGTTTATCGGGTTGCCCACGTTGCTATCATCCGTGACGATCGCGACGCCGACTGACGACCCCTCGTTAACCGGCTTCAGCACATAAGGGCGCGGCAGCGGGTCACGTTCATACAGCTCCTCGCGCGTCACAATCCGCCCGCCGGGCATGGGGATACCGTGGGGGACCAGCGCCTGCTTGGTCAGTTGCTTGTCAATCGCGATCACCGAGGTGGCGAGGCCCGAATGGGTGTAGGGCAGTCCCATCAGGTCAAGCATCCCCTGAACCGTCCCGTCCTCCCCCGGAACACCATGAAGCGCGTTGAACACCACGTCGGGCTTCGCCTCAGCGAGCCTGAGCGCGACATCGCGCCCCATGTCGATGCGGGTGACGCGGTGGCCCTTGCTCTCAAGCGCATCGGCCACGCCCGCGCCGCTGGTGAGCGAGACTTCGCGTTCGTTGGCCCAGCCGCCCATCAGGACTGCGACGTGGAGATTGGAAAGGGTCACGGTCGTCCTACTCGTTGAATTTCCCATTCAAGACTGACGCCGGTTGCGGCGTAGACCTTGTCGCGCACCATTTCGCCCAGCCCTTCGATATCGGCGCTGGTGGCGGTGCCTGTATTGATAAGGAAGTTGGTGTGCTTCTCGCTCACCTGCGCGCCGCCAAGCTGGAGCCCGCGGCAACCCGCGCGGTCGACCAGTTCCCACGCTTTGTGGCCTTCCGGGTTCTTGAAGGTCGAACCGCCGGTCTTGGTGCGTAGCGGCTGCGAGGCTTCGCGTGCGGCGGCGATGCGGTCCATCTCCGCGCCGATCTCCGCCGGATCGCCGGGATGGCCACCGAACCGGGCCGAGACCACGATCGCTCCGTCCGGCAAGGCAGAATGGCGATAGGAATATTCGAGTTCGGCGGCAGTCAGCGTAATGAAGCTGCCATCGTGCAGAATCACCGCGCAGTCGAGCAGCACGTCAGCCACCTCGCGCCCGTAAGCCCCGCCGTTCATCCGTACGAAGCCGCCGACGGTGCCGGGGATGCCGCGCAGAAATTCAAGCCCCGCGATGCCGAGGTCGCGCGCGGTTGATGCCACAAGAATCCCGCTCGCCCCGCCGCCGCAGGTCAGTTCCCGCTCGGCCGTATGCTCGACCTTGGCAAAGGCCTTGCCAAGCCGCACCACCACACCGGGCACCCCGCCGTCGCGCACGATCATGTTCGAACCAAGGCCCAGCGCCATGACTGGAATTTCCCCGCCCAGTCTTTCAAGAAAGCCCTGCAGGTCGGTAAGATCGGCGGGCTCGAACAACCAATCGGCCGGGCCGCCTGTCTTGAACCATGTATAGGGGGCCAAGGGCGCGTTGGCAGTCAGTTTGCCTCCGATGCCATCGTGCGGAACCGAACCGGATACGGCTCCTTCTACGGTGCAAGTCGGTGCGGCACCGTTGCTGTAGATATTGGTGTCACCCGGTTGGTTCACGATGCGCCCCGTGTTGCAACAATCGCAGGCGCGAGGCTCGCGGCCCATCGGGTGATATCGCCTGCCCCCAGGCACACGATCATGTCACCCGGCGCAATTTCGTCGGCGAGCGTCTGCGCCAGCGCATCGGGCCCGGCGATTTCGCGTGCGGCGCGGTGCCCGCGTGCCTTCATGCCTGCCACCAACGCTGCATGGTCCACACCCGGCATGGGGTCTTCGCCTGCAGAATAGACCGGAGCGACATACGCGATGTCGGCATCGTCGAAGCACGACTGAAAGGCGTCCATCAGATCATTGAGCCGCGAATAGCGATGCGGCTGCGCAACCGCGATTACGCGCCCTTGCGTCCCAGCTACCGCCTCTCGCGCGGCGCTGAGTACGGCACGGATCTCGACCGGGTGATGGGCGTAATCGTCGATCACCGTCACCGCGCCGCCATCCAGCGCAATTCTGCCAACCTTTGTGAAGCGGCGCCGCACCCCCCCGAACCGAGCAAAGCCTGTGCGAATGACATCGTCCGAACAGCCCATCTCAATCGATACCGCAATCGCTGCAAGCGCGTTCTGGACGTTGTGGCGGCCGGGCATCGGCAGATGGACCCCTTCAATCCGTCGATCCGCGTTCTGGTTCTTGGGCCCGCGCTGGCGCACGATCACATCGAAGGTGTTGCCTCCGTCCTGCGAACGAACATTGACGCCGCAGATATCGGCCTGAAGCGAAAAGCCGTAGGTTACGACTTTACGGTCGCGCACCTCGCCAATCACCGCCTGGACCACCGGATGATCGACGCACAACACCGCCGCGCCGTAGAACGGGACATTGTGGATGAATTCGACAAAGGCCTTCTTCACCCCGTCGAAATCGCCGTAGTGATCGAGGTGTTCGGGATCGATATTGGTGACGACCGCGATCGTGCCGTCGAGCCGAAGAAAGCTGCCGTCGCTCTCGTCGGCTTCGACCACCATCCAGTCGGAATCGCCCAGCCGTGCGTTGGAGCCGTATTGTTCAATGATCCCGCCATTGATGACGGTGGGATCGACCCCGCCGGCATCCAGGAGCGTTGCGATCATGCTGGTCGTGGTGGTCTTGCCATGCGTGCCGGCCACCGCAACGGTGGATTTGAGACGCATCAGTTCTGCCAGCATTTCCGCACGGCGCACTACGGGAATCCGGTTTTCCAGCGCGGCGGCCACTTCCGGGTTGGTGCGGCGCACCGCAGTCGATGTCACAACCACCGCGACACCTTCCACGTTTTCGCGCACATGGCCAATATGCACGGTAATGCCGCGGGCGCGCAGGCGTTCGACGCTGGGGCTTTCTGCGATATCGGAGCCCTGCACCGTATAGCCCAGATTGCGCATCACTTCGGCGATACCGGACATGCCGATCCCGCCGATCCCGACAAAGTGAATGATGCCGATGTCTGTGCCGACGCCCTTCATGCCGCGCGATCCCTGCCAGCGCCTGCGGCCGTGGCGCGCCCCTTTACCCCAGACACGGCACCGGTCGCGCCTTCGCCCACCCGGATCACGTCCATCAAATCAAGCCCGCTCATGCTTTCGACCAGATCAGCCAGATCCTTGGCTGCATCGGGTCGCCCGCAATTGAATGCACAATGCGCCGCATTGGCGAGACTGGCAGGGTTCATCGCCATCGCCTGGATCTGCTTTGCCAGCTCCTTGGGTTGGAACGCTTCTTGGCGGATCATCCGCGCCCCGCCCGCTTTCACCATTTCGCGGGTGTTGGCCGCCTGATGATCGTCGGTAGCAATCGGCAGCGGAACCAGAATTGCCGGACGGCCTACGGCTGTCAGTTCCGCAATTGTCGAAGCGCCCGCCCGGCCGATAAATAAGTGCGCATCGGCCAAACGTTCGTGCATGTCTTCAAAATATGTGCCCAGTTCAGCGGGAATATCGTGGCTGGCATAACGGGCGCGTACGGCTTCAAGGTCTTCGGCGCGGCATTGCTGCGTCACTTGCAGGCGTTGGCGCAGAGCAGGCGGCAGCATCGCAAGCCCATCGGGCACCACTTCGGACAGTACCCTTGCGCCCTGACTGCCGCCGGTCACCAGAATGCGCAGCAAGCTTTCATCGCTGAACGCGGGGAAGTCCTTCTTGCGCAACGCCAGCACATCAGCGCGAACAGGGTTGCCGGTGAGATGCACCTTGCCTGCATGCTTGGGTTTCAGCCGATCCACCGCACCATAGGAGGTCGCAATCGCGTCCACCGGCCCGGCCAGCAGCCGGTTCACCCGGCCCAGCACCGCGTTCTGTTCATGCACCACGCTTGGCAATTTGGCTGAGGTAGCGGCAAGCAGCGCGGGTAGCGCAGGATAGCCGCCAAAGCCGACGATTGCCGATGGTTCAAAGGCATCGAACAATCGCAACGCCATGGCACGGCCCTGCAGTACCGCACGGATACCCGAAGGCCAGCCCAGCGGGTTCTTGCCGAAACGCCCGGCAGGCAGAACATGCGCGGTAAGAAAATCGGGCTTCCCCGGAATGGCAGCGCCGCGTTCATCGGTGATGAGCGCGGCGTGATGGCCGCGCGCATGAAGTTCCGCTGCCAGTGCAAAAGCGGGGATCAGGTGACCGCCTGTGCCGCCTGCGGCCAGCACGAAGTGACGCGATGCGCCAGTGGGTGTGTCGCTGCTCATGCGGCATTGTCCTTGCGTTCGATCAGGTCGCGCAACGAACCGCCTTCGCGGGCGAGGAACGGATTGCGCCGGGTGATCGCCAGCAATAGCCCAAGCGTGAAGCAGACCGCCAGTGTCGATGATCCGCCATATGAAATGAGCGGCAATGTCATGCCCTTGGATGGAAACAATTTGAGATTTACCAGCATGTTGATGAATGCCTGCCCACCGAGCTGGGTGATAAGCCCGGTTGCCGCCAGCAGCGCGAACAGGTTGTCTTCACCCACCAGCCGCAACAACACGCGCAGCACCAGCGCGCAGTAAAGCAGTACGATCATCGCGCAGACAATCAGACCGAACTCCTCGCCAATGACCGAGAAGATGTAGTCGGTGTGGGCTTCGGGCAGGTTCATTTTGCGCACGCCCAGCCACAAACCCGTTCCTGTCCAACCCCCTGCCGTGATGGTGCGCTGCGCCAGATCGACCTGGTCAAAAGCCGTGCCGCCCCCCAGAAACCCGTCAATCCGGTGCCGCGCGTTATCGTAGAACACATAAGCCAGCCCCAGCGCGGCCACGCCTGCACCGATCAGGCCGGCAATGCGCTGCCAGGCAACGCCAGCCAGCAGCACCATCACCAGCCAGATCCCGCCGAACAGGATCGCATCGCCGAGGTTGGGTTGCAGCATCAGCAGCGCGGCAACCAGTGCCATAAGCCCCGTGACATACAGGATCACGGGAAGACCGGGATCGCGCAAACGCCAGCTCAGAATCCAGGCGCAGATGATCGCAAAGCCCGGTTTGAGAAATTCGGATGGCTGCAAGCTCATGCCGACGTTGATCCAGCGCTTGGCCCCGTTCTTTTCTTCGCCAATGATCGGAACGACAAACAACAGTGCAAGCATTATCGCGCCCACACAAATGCCCAGCCTGCGCGCAGCATCACGGCCCAGAAAGGACAGACCGATCATCATCGCCAGCCCCATCAGCTGAAACACGATGTGGCGCTGGAAGAACATGAAATCCGCTACACGTTCTTTCGACGTCGAAAGCTGATCGGCGCTGGCTGGCGACGCTGCAGCCACAGCCACGATCCCGACCGCCATCAAAAGCCCGATCAGGAGCAACAGCACCTTGTCGATCTCACGCCACCAGATGCGCAAGGCATCGCGCCACCGACGCTGCACCGGAACTGGCGGGAGATAGTTGCCCGCGCCGCGCGCTGCCGGGGGATAGACCGGCACAGTCATGACGCCGCGCCCGATTGGGCGGCATCGCCGCCACCATCGCATCCGGTGATCGCCCTGACCATCTGGCGGAAATGGGTGCCGCGCTTTTCATAGTCGCGAAACTGATCATAGGATGCGCAGGCGGGTGAAAGGAGCACCACATCGCCCGGACGCGCAGCCTCGGCAGCGCGGCGAACGGCTTCGCTGATAAGTTCGCATCGGTGGGTTGTCACCTGCCCATCGAGCAGATCGGCAAACATCGGACCGGCTTCTCCAACGGTGTAGGCCGCCGCGACGTTAAGCAGATGATCCGCACAGGCGCCAAGCCCATCCTCTTTCGGTAGCCCGCCAACAATCCAGTGGATGCGCGGGCTATTGGCGTTGATTGCGGCATCGGGCGGAAATGCGGCAAGCGCCGGTGCCGCAGACGCCGCATTGGTCGCCTTGCTATCGTTGATATAGACAACGCCGCCCGCATCACAGACCCGCTCCATCCGATGCGGAAGACCGGGATAGGTGGCAAGACCACTGGCAATCTGCCCATCGTCGAGCCCGAGCTGACGGCAGATCGCGACGGCGATAGATGCGTTCTGCGCGTTATGCGGCCCGGCCAACGAAGGCGAGCGCACATCTGCAAGCCCCGCGGTGTCCAGATCGGAAGATCTGATCCGTACGGGCGGTTTGCCCGCGTCATCCAGTCGATCGGCGATGGCGCGCGACGGGGTGTCTTCGTCACAGATCAAGGCGGTGCCGTTGACCTGCATCTGAAACAATCGTTCCTTCGATGCAGCGTAGGTCGCAAAATCGGCGTAGCGATCAAGGTGATCAGGCGTGATGTTGGTCAACGCGGCAATGTCGCAATCCAGCGTGAACGTAAGATCGATCTGAAAGCTTGACAGTTCGAGCACATACACGCCGCCTTCGGGCAGCGGCGTCTGATCCAGGATCGGATCCCCAATATTACCGCCCATGACACTCGCGATGCCCGCGCTTTGCAGAATGTGATGGGTCAGCGCGGTGGTGGTCGATTTGCCGTTGGTTCCTGTAATCCCCACCACGCGGTGCGGCGGCAGACTGGGCCGCGCAGCAGCAAACAATTCGATATCGCCAATGACCGGCAGGCCATATTGCCAAACGTGGGGCGCAATCGGGTGAGAGTTCAACGGTACGCCGGGCGACACCACGACACCAGCAAAGCCGGTCAGATCAAGTTCCAGCGGGTCGATCAGCCGACAGCGGCCCTCAAACGGTTCGCGTGCAACATCCTGCCTGTCCCACGCGACCACCCTTGCGCCGCTGGCGATCAGCGCCTCGGCCGCAGCCGCGCCCGAGCGTGCCAGACCCAGCACGGCGTAACATTTGTCCTTGAAGGCAGGAGAGATGATCACGCCGCCGCGCCCTATCGCAGCTTCAGGGTGGAAAGGCCGATCAGCGCAAGCACAATCGCAATGATCCAGAAACGGATCACAACCTTGCTCTCGCTCCAGCCCAGTTGTTCGAAATGATGGTGAATCGGGGCCATCTTGAACACGCGCTTACCCGTGCGCTTGAACCAGAAGACCTGCACAATCACCGAAACCGCTTCCAACACGAACAGCCCGCCGACGATCGCCAATACGACCTCGTGATGCGAGGCAACCGCGATCGCGCCCAATGCACCGCCGAGTGCGAGCGACCCTGTATCACCCATGAAAACCGCCGCCGGGGGCGCATTGAACCACAGGAACGCCAGGCCTGCGCCCATGATGGCGCCGCAGAAAATGGCAAGCTCCCCTGCACCCGGCACATGCGGAATGCCAAGATAGTCGGAGAAGTCTGCGCGGCCCACCAGATAGGCGATGATGGCAAATGTGCCGCTGGCAATGATGACCGGCATGATTGCCAGACCATCAAGCCCATCGGTAAGGTTCACCGCATTGCCTGCGCCCACAATCACGAAGGCTGCGAATACGTAATATGCCGGCCCCAACGGAATGCTGGCACCTGTCAGGAAGGGCAGATACAGATTGGTGTTGATCTGACTGACGATAATCCACGAAGCAATACCGGCGACGGCGAATTCTGCGAGGAGCCGGACCCGCGCAGAAACCCCGGCATGGCTGTTTTTCGACACCTTGTCGTAATCATCCATAAAGCCGATGGCCCCGAAACCTATCGTCACGGCAAGACACGCCCAGACGAACGGGTTGGTAAGATCCATCCACAGCAGCAGCGACAGCGACAGCGCAGTCAGGATCATCAGCCCGCCCATAGTCGGCGTGCCGCGCTTGGCCAGATGCGATTGCGGCCCGTCCAGCCGGATTGGCTGGCCTTTACCCTGACGCACACGCAGCAGATTGATGAAGCGCGGACCGATGATCAGACCGATCAACAGCGCCGTCATCAATGTCGCGCCCGCCCGAAAGCTCTGGTAGCGCACCAGATTGAGGATGCCTTCAAAGCCAAGCCACTCGGCAAGAAGATACAGCATGGAATCGTCCTTTGGCGTCCTTCGGCGCGGCCTCAGCCTCCGGTTGCGCCTGATGCACGGGCAGTCTGAGTGAAATGCGCCACCAATCGCCCAAGTCCCACCGAATTGGACCCCTTGACCAGTACCGCATCATCATGAGCAAGTCCGAACTGACCGAGCGCTGCGATCGCCTCGGCAGGTCCCTCGCAATGCGCGAAGGTGACGCTGTTGCCAAGCTGCGCGCGCGCGGCTTTCCCCAGTTCGTCTGCAAGAGCGCGCATCTCCGGCCCCACCAGGATTGCGTGGCTTACACCCGCTTCGGTGATCGGATCGGCCAGCTGACGGTGAAAACCATCGGCAAAATCGCCCAGCTCCTTCATGCTGCCAAGCACCGCAATGCGGCGGGTCGCAGGGGTTTGTTGCAGCGTTTTCAACGTAGCGCGCATCGAAGCAGGGTTCGCGTTGTAGCTTTCGTCGATCATCACGGCTGCGCCCCCAGTCGGCAGGATGATGGTGTGACGCGCTCCGCGGCCCTTCAAACCCCCCATTTCTGCCAGAGCCAATCCTGCGCTCGCCAAATCACCGCCAGCGGCGCGCACAGCGGCTATCACGCCCAGCGAATTGGCAATCCAGTGATCACCAGGTTCTGCGATCGTGTAGCAAATGCGCCGATCGCCAAGATCCGCTGTAACGAGCGAACCACCATTTGCTGCCGGGATCGCATCGAGCAGCCGCACATCGGCGGTCCTTGCACGCCCGAACGTCACCACATGGGCACCGCAGGCGCGCGCGTGACCAATCATGCGTTCGGCCCATTCGCTGTCAGCCGGGATAACAGCGACGCCGCCCGGCTCGAGCCCGGTAAAGATCTGCGCCTTTTCGTCGGCAATCGCATCGAGTCCGCCAAGGTTCTCGATGTGCGCAGGCGCAATCGTGGTGACGAGCGCCACATGGGGCCGGACGTGGGCGGACAGGGGCGCGATTTCGCCCGCATGGTTCATGCCCATTTCAAAGACACCGAACTTGGCGCGTGCCGGCATCCTGGCAAGGCTCAACGGCACGCCCACATGGTTGTTGTAGCTGCGAACGCTGCGATGCGCTGCGCCCCGGCTGGCCCGATCGAGGCAAGCGAAGATTGCTTCCTTCACACCCGTCTTGCCCACCGATCCGGTCACGGCGATCCGAACGGCTTCCACTGCCCTGTCCCGCGCCGCATGGGCCAGATCGTGCAATGCCTTGGTCGTATCAGCTACCAACACATGCGGATAATCGATCGCACGGTCGACGATTGCTGCGACCGCCCCCTTGGCAAAGGCGGTATCGATAAAACGATGTCCGTCCATCGTTTCACCCTTGAGCGCCACAAAGACATCACCCGGCTTTACGTCGCGCGAATCCATTTCGACACCCGCAGCCTGAAAATCATGGCTGGCGATCCCGCCCGTCGCCGCCGCGATTTCGGACGCGCTCCACAGCGCAGTCGGAAGCGTGTCATGCACTGCAACAGGCCACTGGTGCATCATCGGATGGGCAAGCGGCGCGTTCATCGGCCTGCGCTCCCCGCACATTCCCGCGCAACCTCGACATCGTCGAACGCTTCGATCCGCATTGTTTCTCCTGACCCGAATATCTGACCCTGTTCGTGCCCCTTGCCCGCGATAAGCACAATGTCGCGCGGACCGGCTTCCCCAATTGCGGCAGCAATGGCAGCACGGCGATCGCCGATTTCGCGGGCATCGGCGCCTGCACCCGCGATGATCGCGGTGCGAATGGCTGCTGCATCTTCACTGCGCGGATTGTCGTCCGTGACGATCACGACATCCGCCATCCGCGCCGCAACTTCGCCCATCTGGGGCCGCTTGCCAGCGTCCCTGTCGCCTCCAGCCCCGAAAACCACGATCAACCTGCCATCGCCGTCCACATGAGGACGCAGCGCGGCCATGGCAGCTTCCAGCGCGTCAGGCGTATGGGCATAATCAACATAGGCCGGCGCCCCGGCCGCATTGAGCGCCGCCCGCTCCAACCGGCCGCGCACGGGTTGTAGGCGGGTGAGTGCATCGAACACCATGGAAGCAGATACACCGGTCGCCATCGTCAGGGCGGCAGCAACCAGAGCGTTGGCCGCCTGATAGGCACCGATGAGCGGCAGGTTCACCTTTCGCTCGGCACCATCATGTTCGATGGTCAGCATCTGACCAAGCTGGCCTGCCTCCCTGCGGACAAGGCGCAGATACGTGCCTCCTTCGCCCACGGTGCGCACATCGAGCCCGCGGGCCGTTGCGTGCGCTACCGCCTTGGCTGTCCATTCCGAACCATCGCCCGCATCATGGATCACAGCCGGGCTGCCCGGCCCGACCACTTCAGTGAACAGCCGCATCTTGGCAGCGAAATAGTCCTCCATTGTGCCGTGGTAATCAAGATGATCCCGGCTGAAGTTCGTAAACGCGCTGGCAGTGACGTGGAGCCCTTCGTTGCGATATTGCGAAAGGCCGTGGCTTGATGCTTCGAAAGCCACGTGCGTCACGCCTTCACGGGCCAGCCCGCTCATGTTGGCAAGAAACGTGACGATGTCGGGCGTGGTCAGGCCGGTGGATACGCTTCCGTCGGGTGTTGTGACGCCCAATGTCCCGATGCTTGCGGCACGTTCACCCCCCATGCGCCAAATTTGCCGGGTCATCTCCACGCAGGATGTCTTGCCGTTGGTGCCTGTCACAGCCACGATCGTTTCAGGCACAGGAGCAAAAAAGCCCGCGGCGAGGCGCGCAAAAGCCCGTCGGGGGTTAACGTCGGCAATGTGCAGCGCACCTTCGACGCGGGCTTCGGGGTGAGCCACGACGGCAATCGCGCCCGCCTCGATAGCGGCAGTTATGAAATCCTCACCGTTGAACTTGGCGCCGCGAAAAGCGCCGAATACTGTTCCGGGGGCGACCTTGCGGTGGTCGATCGCAAAGCCGGTGACGCCCGCGGCTTCCTGCGCGCCGTCGGTGGGCAGACCCGCGGCTTGCAAGAGTTCCGAAAGCCTCATTCGCCGCGATCCACGAGATAACGCAGATCTGAAATGTCTACATCGCGGCTATCATCCGGCTGCACCCCCAGCATCGGGCCAATCCGCGGGACCAAGCGGCCCACGATCGGAGCCGAGGTGAATGCGGCAGTCCGCTGGAACGAGCTTGCCACGGTGCCCTTGGGTTCATCCACAACCACGACCACGACATAGCGGGGAGCATCCATCGGGAATGCGGCGGCGAAGGACGACACAAGCGAAGTCTTGCGGTAGCCGCCCACGCCCGCTTTTTCTGCCGAACCGGTTTTGCCGCCGACCCGGTATCCCGGCGCATCGGCACTTCGTCCCGTCCCATAGAGCGAAATCATGCGCAGCAATTGCCGCATCCGCGACGAGGTGGATTCCTTGAACACGCGGCGACCGCGCGGCACATCAGCCGGTGCAAGCTTCCTTAGCGATGCCGGGCGCCAGATCCCGCCATTGACCATCGCGGCATAGGCGCTTGCCAGATGCAGCGGGGTAACGGCAAGACCGTGGCCGTAGCTAACCGTCATATTGGTTACGCGGCTCCAGGGTCCGGCGGGCCAGATCGGCTTGCCCTTCGCGGGCAGTTCGATGAAGGGGCGGCGATCCATTCCCAGATCGATCATCACCTTGCGCAGCTGTTCAGAGCCCAATGCGTCAGCAACCCGCGCAGTGACCGTATTGGACGAATAGACAAGCGCCTGCGGAACATTGAGAACCGTGCCGTGCGGATGAAGATCCTTGATGGTGCGCCGTCCGACCGCGACAGGCGTTGCATCCCAGGATTTGCCGAAATCACGCACCACGCCTGCATCGATCGCGGCAGCAATGCTAAGCGGCTTGAACGTCGATCCGAGTTCGAACACCCCATTGGTGGCCCGGTTGAAAACGTTCTTTGCGCCGCTAGCGCCAGCGGTGTTCGGATCAAATTCCGGAAGGCTGGCCAGCGCCATCACTTCACCGGTGTCGACATCCAAAACAATACCAGCAGCGCCGATGGCGTTGGTTGCAAGCATCCCCCGTCGCAGCTCATCTTCGAGCGCGCCTTGCGCCCGCGCATCTATCGACAATGCCACAGGCTGGTTCCGTTTTTCGGGATGGCTGAGGTGATCTTCCAGAACCTCCTCCATACCGATTTTGCCGCCTTCTTCTTCGACCACATAACCAAGGACATGGGCCGCCAGCGTGCCTTGCGGATAATACCGATCGGTTTCGCGCGGAATTTCCAGCGCAATTTCGCCCAGCGCGAACACGCGGTTCGCCTCTTCCGGCAAAATGCGGCGGCGCAGGTAGCCAGCCTTGCCCGACATCAGACGCCGCGCCATGCGCGCTTCATCAATGTCCGGGAAAATGGCCTTCAGACCACGTGCAACCTCTTCAGGCGAACGCACCAACGGAGAGCCGCTGTCGCCCATCGCTTCGGGGTTGAGCCGCAGGGCATAGGCCGGAAATGCCCGCGCCAGCGGCGCGCCGTTGCGGTCGGTAATCTCACCGCGCGGCGGCAGCAGCGCGTCTTCCAGGCTGGTGCGCTGCGGTGCCTGTCCTGCAAGACCAAGCGAGGCGATCCGCAGCAACGCGATCAACGCAATCAAGCCAAAACCTGCCAGCAGCCACAGCACCCTTACGCGCGCGGTCCACAGCAATTGCTGGCGCATTCCGGGGCCGGAAACGCGGCCCGCGGGGATGACAGGCGTGGCGACGCGCGTGTTGAACGAAGCCGCCATCATGTTCATTCGCCGGTCCCCGCGCTTGCGAGGCTGGGATTGGCCCTAGGCGTTTCGGCGCGGGCCGGACGTATCGGCGACGCTTCGATCAGGAAATCGCCAAAGGCTTCGGCAAAGACAGCGCCTGCGTCCTTCTCGGTCGAAGCCGATGCAAGTGTGACCTTGGCCCCGGACACCGGCGAACGCATCGGCGCATCAGTTACCGCTTCGTCCAGATCATCGCCGCCCGCCCGCGCCAAGCGGATCGGGGATGGCGCGTCAGGGCCCAGCCGTTCGCCAAGACTTGCCAGCTGGCGTTCGCTATCCAGAAACTGCCCGGCCCGCGGTGCTTCGTATCCGAATTCGACCGCGTTCCATTCGGCCAACTGCCGCTGATTGGCGCGGGTTTCGAATTCGGTTTCCAGCAGCATCGTTTCACGCTCAAGCGCGATCAACTGGCGTTCGGCCAGCAATACTTCGCTTTTCACGGCATGAACCTTGAAGCTGAGCACCACGAGAAGCGCAAAGCAGATCGCCAGCACGGCGACCCAGCCAAGCGAACGGGCTTTAGAGCGGTTCATCATGCGGCTTGGCTCCTGGACGGGGCGGCTGTGCGGATTGCATGGCGCAAGGTGGAAGAACGGGCACGCGGATTACGGGCGATTTCGGCCTCGGACGGACGAATTGCCTTGGACACTTGCGCGAAGGTTGGCGCAGGCCCGGGAAGTTCACCGGGCAGATGCCGCGAAACCGCCCGCCCTGCACCGCTGGCGTTGCGCAGAAACTGCTTCACGATGCGGTCTTCAAGGCTGTGGAAGCTGACCACCGCCAGCATGCCTTCTGCGGGCAACAACGCCTCTGCTGCCGCAAGTCCTGCTTCCAGCTCCCCCAGTTCATCATTGACGTGAATCCGCACCGCCTGAAACGTACGGGTGGCCGGGTCCTTCTTGTCGTGCGGTTTGTGTCCCAGGGCACGGCGTACGATGCGGGCCAGTTCCCCGGTGGTGGCAAGCGGGCGCGCTGCCACGATGGCGCGGGCTACACGGCGCGACTGGCGCTCTTCGCCGTAAAGATAGATCACGTCGGCAATCGCTTCTTCATCGGCAGTGTTGAGAAAATCGGCAGCGCTTTCGCCGTCCTGGCTCATCCGCATGTCAAGCGGGCCATCATGCATGAAGGCAAATCCCCGCTCGCCTTGATCGAGCTGCATCGAAGACACGCCAATATCCATCACCACCGCATCGACAGTGTCGATACCGATGGCGGCAAGTTCTGCACGCATGGCGGAAAAGCGGGCAGGATGCAGCGACAGACGTCCGTCAAACCGCTGCACCATCGCCTGTCCTGCGGCAATGGCATCGGGGTCACGGTCGAACGCGTGAACTGTCGCGCCGGCTTCCAACAGCGCAGCGGTATATCCGCCTGCCCCAAAAGTTGCATCCACGATCGTCATGCCGGGACGCGGCGCCAATGCGGCTATCACTTCATCAAGCAGCACGGGGATGTGAGGCGCGATCTGTGTCATGCCGAGCCCCCTTTTTTGGCGGTTGCCATCAGCTTGGAACAGGCAGCTTGCGCGCCTTTCCATTCAGGCCCCATCTGCAGCAGTTCTTCGGGCGACCACACGAAGAAGAAATCGCCTGCGGCGTGAAAATAGGCCCCATCGCTGATCTTGCCCAGTTCCCGAAGATGTTCGGGCATTACGAAACGGCCGGAATCATCAAACGACAACTGCTCGAAGCCGAACAGCTGCGCAGCGCGAACATCGCGGTCAAAGCTGTCATCCTTGCGGCTGATGGCGAGATCTTCCTCGCGATCGAGCTTGGCGTGAAGCTGGTCGATCCGCGACAGGCCAAACCCGATGAGGCAATCGAACTTGTCATGCACGGTCAGACAGAGGGTGCGGCTGCCGCCAGAGCTTTCCTTGACGGCCTTGCGGAAGGCGGGCGGCAGGACAAAACGGCCCTTCTCGCCCGAAGGCGAGTAAGCTTGGCCGTTATATCCTCCAAATGCAGACACGTGCCTGCGACCCCCTCTTGCCCCGAACGAAACGCCGCCGATTGGCGCCTCGCATGATGATGAGACATGCCTTTCCCGCTCCGCGCGCACGCATGCGACACGGTTGCGCCGACCCCACCAGCCGAACGCGAAACAAACAGGCATATCTGATGGACCCCGGTAATATCGGGGACCGGGCGGGTTTGGAAGGGAATTTTCCGGGAAATAACGGGAAAACTTGATAGCTTATTGTTTTGTAACGATATTCACATCGGGATTAGGAGATAATCATTCGCCAGGCTTTGCTGAAAATGTCCGTATTCCCCGCAAATTGACGGGATTTCCCGCATGATTCCCGATTGTGTTAAGTGCGAATCCGGAATGTCCCGCATTTTCCCCACGGTCATGCTTCGATCGCGGCTGACACGATTGCGCGCAGCACACCGGCATCCGCGCGGCCAAGCTCCTCGTGTTCGAACACGGCGGCATCAGCGATGAGTGTCACCATGCCCTTCCCCACCGCGCACCGTGCAGCCGCACCATCTGCCATCACCGTGCAACGGGCGGCTTCGGGATCAATAATCGCTACCGTGCCGGATAACGCCAGAGGCAATGGTGCATCATCAAGTGACGTCGTCGTCACAACGGCGGCCTGCGTATCATCAAAGCTTATTGCCAGACCCCACCGCGCAACGACCGGTGGGATCAGCGCCGTATCGACCGGACGCCGCGGGTCGCCGAGTGGAAGGTCATATTCCCCGGTCAGAGCCGGATCGAGCATCAAAAGCAACCGGCCGCCGCCTCGCACCCACTGGTCAAGAGCGACATTGTCAGCGGGTGAAAGCCCGCGAGGCTGGATAATCGCCAGCGCGTTCAGCCCGGCCAGCGGATCGCGGTCGGGGCCGCCGGCCGGAAATGAAGGAACGGGCGAAAGCGTATCCAGCGGATCGATGGCATAGCGCGCCTCCAACTCAGTGCGCTGCCACGGCACCGGAACCTGTCCGCTGGCAAGTTCGCCCATCTGCACGCCAAGCGGCCAGTAAAGCGGCAGGCTGGTCATCAATCCCAGCTTGATGGCAACCGGGTTCGACGTTTCGATGGATGTGCGATCATCGCTGGCAGTCATGGGCGCGTTGCACGCACTGACACCCAACATCGCCGCAACAACCGCGGCCACCACAGACCTAGCGTTGCGGCGGGACATCTGACGGACCAGTGGGCAGCAGCAGCGGCTCGGGCGAGGCGCTGGGTTCGGCAGCAATGTCGGGCACCACACCTGCATCGGCGAGCGGATTGGCCTGTGCCGGCGCCAGATTGGGTTCGGTTGTGGGCGCGGCTTCGGGCACAGCAAGGTCATCGTTCATGTCCGCTTGCCCGCCGATGACGCTGGCAAGACCCACCAGCAACACCATCGCGCCGATCCCGAACACGCCGACTTGCAACCGCTGTATTGCTTCCGAACGTGCTTGGCCTGCGGATGAAAGCGCATCAGCATCGGTGACATTGCTGCGCACGGCGGCGGTGCTGCGCGCATTCGGCCCAAACAGGCTGCGCTGGTTCATGCGCCGGAG
Source organism: Erythrobacter sp. R86502 (assembly GCF_042466465.1). Classification (NCBI taxonomy): domain Bacteria; kingdom Pseudomonadati; phylum Pseudomonadota; class Alphaproteobacteria; order Sphingomonadales; family Erythrobacteraceae; genus Erythrobacter; species Erythrobacter sp. R86502. The sequence goes on from NZ_JAXHCJ010000001.1 coordinate 1,687,646, forward strand.
CCGATCGAGCAGCGACGGGCGGTTCATGCAGCACCTGCCGAAGCAGCGTTGCCATCGCGGACAAGCCAGTCAAACACGGGCAGGCCCTTTGCTGCCAGCCATTCGGCATTGTAAAGGGTCGACAGATAACGGAAGCCGGTGTCGCACAGGATTGTCACGACATGCGGGTTGGCGCGCCCCTCTTTCACGAGCTCCTTGCCTAGCGCAACTGCGCCAGCGACGTTGATGCCGGATGACAGGCCAAGACACAGCCCCTCGTCCTTCAGCAGGCGTTCGACCCAGTGCAGACCCTCTTCATCGCCGATGCGGTACTGCGTATCAATCGGCGCCCCTTCAAGGTTGGCGGTGATCCGGCCCTGCCCGATACCCTCGGCCACTGATGACCCCTCGGCCTTCAGTTCGCCATTGGCGTAGTAGTTGTACAGTGCCGCTCCGTGCGGGTCGGTCAGCGCGATGCGGATGTTTTCGTCAAACGCTTTCAACCCCAGCCCGACGCCCGCAATCGTCCCGCCGGTGCCAGCCGCACAGGTGAAACCATCGACGCGCCCGTCAAGCTGCTCCCAGATTTCAGGCGCGGTGCCTTCGATATGGGCGCGGCGGTTGGCAATGTTGTCGAACTGGTTCGCCCACACTGCGCCCGGTGTTTCTTCAGCCAGCCGGCGCGAGGTATGAACGAAGTGACCGGCATCGGCGAACTTGGTCGGTGGCACCAGAACCAGTTCGGCGCCCAGCGCCCGCAACGTGTCCATCTTTTCCTTGGACTGGTTGTCGGGCATGACGATGATCGTCTTGTAGCCGCGCGCATTGGCGACCAGCGCAATGCCGATCCCGGTGTTACCGGCGGTGCCTTCGACCACAGTACCGCCGGGCTGCAGTTCCCCGCGGCTTTCGGCATCACGAATGATCCAAAGCGCGGCGCGGTCCTTGACCGACGAGCCGGGGTTGGCAAATTCGCACTTCCCGTAGATGTCGCAACCCGCAGCAGCGCTGGGGCCGGCAAGGCGGACAAGAGGTGTGTTACCGATCAGTGCGAGCGTATCGCCAATAGGACGTGTAATGTTCATGGCGCTGAATTAGGCGCTCGTGCGGTCCGGGGCAACGCAGAAGTCCGCTGCACCCGGAAAGCCAGCCTTGCCTTCAGCCCAGGGATCAGTCTTCGGGTGCGATTGTCACGTGCAGGCCATCAAGTGCGGGCGTCAGAGGCACCTGACACGACAGGCGGCTGTTTTCGGTGCGGTGGTCCGAGGATTCGAGAAGATCATCCTCATCTTCGCTCATCGCGGGCATCCTGTCTGCGAAAGCCGGGTCGACGTGGATATGGCACGTCGCGCACGAACAGCATCCGCCGCACAAAGCCAGCAATTCGTCAAACCCATTGTCACGGATCGCTTCCATCACGGTAAGTCCGTCCTTAACGGAAATCTCGCTGGTTTCGCCTTCGCGGTTGGTGACGACCAGTCTGGGCATGGATCGAAGTTCCTTTTGAGCTATTGGACACAGGGTCTTGCGCTGCGCGTATGACTGCGGCTGCTAAGATACTCTTAGGGCCAAGGCAAGTTAAGGACGGTGCCAGTGGGACTCACTACGGAAAAATTGCACGACGATCTGAACGCATTGGCCGCGCGGGAGCCATATCTGGCATCGGCGTTGAAAAGGGTCGGTTATCCCGATGCGCGTATTCGGGAACCGGGGTTTGCCACGATGCTGCGGACGATCATCGGCCAGCAGGTTTCGGTCGCATCGGCGGAATCGGTCTGGAACAAGCTGGAAGCCGAACTCGGCACCGACTTTGTCCCTTCCGCTTTGCTTGAACGTGATTTCGACACCTTGCGCGCATGCGGCCTGTCGCGTCAGAAACAGGGATACGCCCGGTCACTGTGCGAACTGGCGCATTCGGGCGAGCTCGATTTTGGCACCCTGCCCGCTGATGATGAAAAGGCGATTGCCCTGCTGACACGGATCAAGGGGATCGGGCGCTGGTCGGCGGAAATCTATCTGCTGTTTGCCGAAGGTCGCCCCGATATCTGGCCCGCTGGCGATCTGGCTGTGCAGGAAGGGGTCAAACGGCTGCTCAACCTTGAAGAACGCCCCGGTGAAAATGTGACCCGCCGGCTGGCCGAACCGTGGTCGCCCCAACGCGGGAGCATGGCGATCTTCACTTGGCATTTCTACGCCAACCCGGCGCTGTGAAGCGTGATTGCTTGAATACGGTCTCTTTGTGTATTATTGTTACAACACACCAACAACAATTTTGCAGCCTTGGGGGCAATAAGAAATGCGGCCATTCCATCATTTCCGCAGTCTGTGTCTGATTTCGGCAGCAGTCTCGGCGCTGGCTCTACCCGCCGCCGGGCACGCCGATAACCACGCTGCCAACAACGGAACCACCATGACCACCACCGCCGAAGCCGCCCCTCTGATCCCGCGCGATGCCTTGTTCGGCAATCCCGTCCGTGCCGGCGGCCAGATCAGCCCGGATGGCAAATGGTTGAGCTGGCTTGCACCCAAGGAAGGCGTGCTCAACATCTGGATCGCGCCAGTCAGCAACCCCGATGATGCTCGCGCGCTCACCAGCGCGACCGACCGCCCCATACGCCAGCATTTCTGGTCGCCCGATGCCAGTTCGGTAATGTACATCCAGGACAAGGGCGGGGACGAGAATTTCCTGCTCTACGGGATCAACGTCGCCACCGGTGCCGAGACCAACCTCACCCCGTTCGAAAAGACCCGCGTGCAGATCATCGGCGCTTCGACGACGATGAAGGACAAGGTGCTGCTGGGCCTCAATAACCGTGACCCGCGCTTCCACGATGTCCACCTGCTTGATCTGAACACCGGTGAGCTGACCAAGGTGCTCGAAAATCCGGGCTATGCCGGGTTCATGGCCGATGACACGCTGACCCTGCGCATGGCGATGCGCCAGAATGCGGCCGGCGGCACCGATTATTTCCGCGTTGAGAACAACGTGGTCGCGGCCGAGCCGTTTGAAACCACCGCGATGGAAGATTCGCTGACCACCTCGCCCGCCGGCTACACATCGGATGGCAGCACGCTCTACTGGATCGACAGCCGCGGCCGCAACACCGCCGCGCTGATCGCGCAGGACAGCGCCACGGGCGACAAGCGCGTCATCGCGGAAGATGCCAAGGCCGACATCGGCGGCACCCTTCGCGATCCCGTAACCGGCGTGGTCGAAGCCTACGCCGTCAACTACCTCAAGAACGAATGGACCGCGATCGATCCCGAAATCGGCGCATCGCTCGATTGGCTGGAAACCAAACTCGAAGGCCAGTTCGGCGTCGCCAGCCGTACGGAGGATGACAGCATCTGGATCGTCGCCAACGACCCACTGGTGAAGCCGGCCGCGACCTATATCTACGACCGCAAGGCACATACGCTCACCCCCTTCTACACCTCGCGTCCGGCGCTCGAAGGTGCGCCGCTGCAACCGCTGCACCCGCGCGAAATCACCAGCCGCGACGGGTTGACCCTGCCCTCCTACCTGACCCTGCCGCCCGGCAGCGATGCCGACGGCGACGGCAAGCCCGACAAGCCGGTGCCGATGGTGCTGCTGGTGCATGGCGGGCCGTGGGCGCGCGATGGCTACGGCTTCAATTCCAACCACCAGATGCTCGCCAACCGCGGCTATGCGGTGCTCAGCGTCAACTTCCGCGGCTCGACCGGGTTCGGGAAAGATTTCATCAATGCCGGAAACCTCCAATGGGGTCTCAAGATGCATGACGACCTGATCGACGCAGTCGATTGGGCGATCAGCGAAGGCATTGCCCAAGCCGACAAGGTAGCGATCATGGGCGGCTCCTATGGGGGCTACGCAACGCTCGCGGGGCTCACCATGACGCCGGACAAGTTCGCTTGCGGCGTCGACATCGTGGGCCCGTCGAACCTTGAAACCCTGCTGAAAACGATCCCCCCGTATTGGGAACCTGTGGTCAAGCAGTTCCACGACCGGATGGGGAACCCCAACACTCCCGAAGGCCTTGCGCTGTTGAAGGCGGCCAGCCCGCTCTACAAGGCGGACAAGATCGTCAAGCCGCTGCTGATCGGCCAAGGCGCCAACGATCCGCGCGTGGCGCAGGCGGAAAGCGACCAGATCGTCGCCGCGATGAAGTCTGCCGGGGTCCCGGTGACCTATGTGCTCTATCCCGATGAAGGCCACGGCTTTGCCCGGCCCGAAAACAACATCGCCTTTTATGCCGTCGCCGAGAATTTCCTCGCCGAATGCATCGGCGGGCGTGCCGAGCCGGTGGGCGATGTGCTCAAGCCATCGAGCGCGCAGATCGTCGAAGGGGCCGAGCATGTGAAGGGCCTCGAAGCCGCGCTCGGGGGATAGTTCGACACCGCTGCTGACAAGCGTCCCGCGGCGTTCTAATCAGGTTGCAAACAACAATCTGAGGGGATCTCATGGGACAGCAGCGCAGCATTTTCATCACTGGCGGCGGATCGGGCATTGGCCGGGCCGCCGCCCTCCACTTTGCCGAGGCAGGGTGGTTTGTGGGCGTTGCCGATATCAATGTCGCCGGAATGGACGAGACACTCGGCGCCATTGCGGGCGAGGCAAAGTGGGCGGGCCACCTTGATGTGCGCGACCGGGCAGCATGGGACGAATCGCTTGCAGCTTTCGCCGCCGCGGCTGGCGGGCGTATCGATGTGCTGGTCAACAATGCCGGGATTGGCACCGGCGGATCGCTGTCCGAACTCGACCCTGAAGAAATTGACCGTTGCCTTGATATCAACCTGAAGGGCGTGTTGTACGGCGCGCAGGCCGCCTATCCTTATCTCAAGGCCAGCGCGCCGCGTTCCGCCATGGTCAATATTGCCAGCGCCGCCGGGATCGCAGGCTCTGCGGGGATGAGCGTTTATTGCGCCACCAAGTTCGGCGTGCGTGCGGTTTCCGAAAGCCTAGATGCCGAATGGGCGCCCGACAGGATCACGGTGGCTTCCGTCTGCCCAGGCTTCATTGAAACGCCACTGCTGAACGGCACGGGCAACCGCAAATCGAACGAACAGATCCGCGACCGGGTGCGCGCCGCCGGGCTGGAAATCAGTCCGGTTGAACATGTCGCGCAGGCCATCTGGGATGCCGTTCACGGCGATAAACTGGATTACTTCGTTGGCCCCACGTCGCGGCGCATGGCCTTTGCAAAACGCTGGATGCCCGGCAAGGTCAGGAAACAGCTGCGCGCAAGTTCTGGGCCGCTGGGGCGGTAAGCAAGCAGGTTAAATCAGCGCATCTATGGCCCGCGCCATCTTGGCATCGCGCAACGAGAGCCCGCCCGTGTCTCCGGCATCGTGGGTGGTCAGCGTGATATCCACCTTGGCATAGACATTGAACCATTCAGGATGGTGATCATGCGCTTCGGCTATCAGGGCGACACGGCACATGAAGCCCCACGCTTGGGAAAAGTCTGCAAACTGGAACGAGCGTGTGATCGCCTTGCCGTCGCGAGCGAGGCTCCATTCCGGATGGCGGCTGAGCAAGTCATTTACGTCATCGGCTTTGAGTTCGGGGACGGACATCATGGCACTCCGGCAAAAGGGGTCGCTTGTTTGCTGGCCCCCTTTTCCCTAACGCGAAAGCGCAATGCAAGCGCCCTCGCCCATTCTGGTTGCCAACGATCTGGCCTGCAGCCGGGGCGACCGGCTACTGTTTCGGCGCCTGTCCTTTTCGCTTGAGGCTGGCGCGGTGTGCCATGTGACAGGCGCAAACGGTTCGGGTAAGACAACGCTGATCCGCTCCGCGGCAGGTTTGACCACGCCCTTTTCCGGCAGCGTGTCTCGCCGTGGCGACTTGGCGCTGCTTGACGAACGCAGCGGTCTCGATCCCGATCTGCCCTTGGCGAAGGCGCTGGGATTCTGGTTCGGGCTGGACGGTGTGGCCGCCACTGACGCCATCATGGCGCGGTTGCGACTCGATTCCCTGGCCGAGGTGCCGGTACGGTATTTGTCCACCGGTCAGAAAAAGCGCGCCGCGTTGGCCCGCGTGCTGGGTCAGGCCGCGCCTGTCTGGCTTCTGGACGAACCTTTGTCCGGTCTCGACACGGCCTCGCAGGATCTGGTCAGCGAACTTGTGCGCCAACATTGTGCTGGCGGAGGTATTGCGCTGATCGCGTCGCACCAACCGCTTGATGTGCCGGGCATGACCAGCTTCGCGATCGAAGATTTTGCTCCGGCTGAGGAGCAAGACGGATGATTGTCGCGCTGCTTCGCCGTGATCTTGCGCAGTTCTTCCCTTTTACCGGCAGCGGTGCTGCGCTTCCAGTGGTGTTCTTCGTCGCAGTGGCGATGCTGTTTCCCTTTGCGGTTGGGCCGGATGCCAACGTGCTCGCCAAGACAGGCGGCGGGGTGGTGTGGATCGCGGCGTTGCTGGCAGCGATCCTGCCCCTGGAAAAGCTGGTAGCCCGCGATATCGATTTGGGATTCTTCGACCAATTGAAGCTGCGTGGGATGGCCGAAGAGGCAATGATGGCCGTGCGCCTTCTGGCGCACTGGCTCAGCTTTGGCCCGCCGCTGGTACTGGCGGCCTTTCCCGCCGCCGCGCTGCTTAGAATTGAGGGCGAGCCGTTTCAGATCCTGCTGCTGGGTCTGTTGGCAGGCACGCCGGGCCTCGCTGCCATCGGACTGATGATCGCCGCTTTGACCGCCTCCCTGCGCGCAGGCGCGGCGCTTTCGGGCTTACTTCTGATCCCGCTCGCCCTGCCGATCCTGATTTTCGGTGCCGGCGCGCTCGCCCGTCAGGATCAGACGAGCCTTGGCTTCGTAGCCGCGATCAGCCTCGCGCTGGTGGCACTTGCGCCCTTCGCCGCAGGGGCAGCAATCCGGGCGGCAAGAGAGAATTAGTCCCTCAAATCACCTACCTGTCGGCCCCGACGTATTTGCAGTGATACGTTGAACCTATGAGCCAACTTCAAACACAAGCGGCCCGAATTACACGTAAGGCGGAAAGTCGCGCCCTGTCGGGCTTTTGGTGAAAATCTCGTTCCCGGTTTCGGTGATTGCGATCGAATGTTCGAACTGCGCGCTCAGACTCTTGTCGCGCGTCACCGCAGTCCACCCGTCGCCCAGCACCTTGGCCCATGGCTTGCCGAGGTTGATCATCGGTTCGATGGTGAAGAACATCCCGGGCTTCAGCTCGGGCCCCGTGCCAGCCTTGGCGGCGTGGACGACTTCGGGCGCGTCATGGAACAGGCGGCCAAGACCATGCCCGCAAAACTCGCGCACCACGCCGTAGCGGAACTGGTTCGCATGGGCTTCAATCGCGGCGCCAATATCCCCCAGCCGGGCGCCGGGCTGCGCCGCCGCGATGCCAAGCATCAGGCATTCATAGGTTACTTCGACCAGCTTGCGCGCCTTCAGCGAAGGCTCACCAGCATAGAACATCCGCGACGTATCGCCGTGCCAGCCATCGACCAAAGGCGTCACGTCGATGTTGAGGATGTCGCCATCCTTCAACACCTTGTCGCCCGGAATTCCGTGGCAAATCACATGGTTGATCGAAATGCAGGACGAATGCGCATAACCGCGATAGCCCAATGTCGCAGGCACCGCGCCTGCATCCAGCATCATGGCGCGCACCGCGTCATCGATGCTGCCGGTGGTGACACCGGGCTTCACCAGATCGGCGCAGGCATCCAGGATCTCGGCTGCCAGCCGCCCTGCCTTGCGCATGGCTTCGAAGCCCTCGGCCGAATGCAGCTTGATGCTGCCGTCGCGATAGACGGTCTCATCGCCGTCAACGAGTTGGTAATCGTGCATGTCCGCTACATAGCGATGCTGCGCGCAAAAAGCTACGTCCCCAACGCGAAGGCTGCCTTGTATTCAGGTTTGACCGCCGCGAGCACGGCCGCGTTCACCGGCATGGTCACCTCGTAATCCCCTTCGGCGTAGGAACCTGCCACGTAAGGCGCAGCGATCAATCCGATGCGATCGAATGCCTGCTTGTCCGATGATCCCACCAGCACCGTCAGATCGGCAATCGGCGGGCAGGGGAAAAACCCGTCGTCGCTGTATTCTTCGCCCAGGCGTTTTGTCCGCTGCGCCTTTAGCGCCTTGCACCACGCAGCGCCCAGCGCATCCTGCAATGCTGCAGGTGACCGGAACATCGCCGCAGGTTTGATTGCCGCATTCTTTTCGCGGTCCCATACCAAGGCGTCATGCGCGCTGTTGCCGTGCGCACCGCCGGTGTAGGCGTAGAAACTTGCCGAGAGCGACAGGAACCGGGGAAGGTCTGCTACGACTTCCCACGTTTTTCCAAACCCGCGGTTTACACAGGCGATGCAATCGCTGTTTCCGTATTCGGCGATCGCCTCTGTCCAATCGGCCTTTTGTTCGGCCAGAAGCTTGTCTCGCTCGGCGGTGAACTGTTTGGCAAGCAATGGGACGGCGGACACCTCGGCAGGCCAGGCATAGCCAAATTCGCGCTTGGCCTCTCCTTGGCTGGCATTGTCGGAGAATGTCACTTTGGTTGCATCGGGAGCAGCCGGCGCGGGCGGCATGGGCGGTTCGGGCGTATCCGCCTGCTGCGCAGCCTGCATTTCGCGGGGCACCGGTTCCGGCTCCGCGCATCCAGCAAGCATCGCCCCCAGCAACAGCACGATGGCCGCTACCGATCCTGCGTGGACTTGCTGGATCATGCCAGCAACGCCAGAACGGTGTTCCACGTGAAACATTGCAATGCGCATCGTACTCTCCTTCGGCGCGGCCGAATCTGCTGGTGACATTCGGCACAGGCGGATTATGGAGCAGGTATGAGCGAACCCAAAGCACTGATCCGGCCCGATCGCGGCGAGGATGCGATTGCCATTCATCTGGTCAACAAGGATGGCTATGACACGTTTGCCAAGGGGCTGACAGCCGGCCAGCGCGCCGCCCTGGCCGCCCAGAAATTCGATGGAAGCGGGTATCAGGTCGGTATCGTGCCCGATGGCGACAGCTGGTTTGCCGTAGGCGGCGTTGCCAATCCTGAAAGCCTGTCGAGCTGGTGCTTGGCCAAACTTGCCGAAGAACTTCCCGAAGGCGTCTACCGCGTAGCGACCACCGATCCTGGGTCCGCGATGTTTGGTTGGATTACAGGTCAGTACCGCTTTGCCCGGTACAAAAACGACGACAAGGCCCCTGCGCCTCGTATCTTGGTCACAACGCAGGTCGGGCAGATCGACGCGGCGACCGCCGAGGCCGAATCCGAATGCCTTGTACGCGATCTCGTCAATACGCCGCCCGAGGATATGGGCCCAGCCGCGCTCGAAGCCGAATGTGAACGGCTCGCCAAGGTGCACAAGGCTGATCTGACCGTGGTGCGCGGAGATGCTTTGGAACAAGGCTATCCGATGGTTCATGCCGTAGGCCGAGCAGCGGCACGCCACCACGCACCGCGGTTGATGCATCTGGTCTGGGGCGATGCGGCAGATCCGGTGCTTGCGATCGTTGGCAAGGGCGTATGCTTTGATTCCGGTGGTCTCAACATCAAGCCAGGTGCCGGTATCCGGTTGATGAAAAAGGACATGGGCGGTGCAGCCCACGCCTTGGCGTTGGCAGGGCTTGTCATGGGCGCGGGATTGAAAGTGCGGCTGCATCTGCTGATCCCCGCGGTGGAAAACGCGGTTTCCGGCAACGCCTTCCGGCCCGGCGACGTGCTGCAAAGCCGCAAGGGGCTGACGGTCGAAATCGACAACACCGATGCCGAAGGGCGCTTGATCTTGGGTGACGCGCTGACCCGGGCAAGCGAGGAGGACCCTGACCTGATCGTTGACTTTGCCACGCTGACCGGTGCTGCTCGCGTGGCTTTGGGCCCAGACCTGCCTGCGCTGATGGCGCGGCGCGATGAAACGGCGGATGCCTTCCTTGCGGCGGGCAAGGCCCATGACGATGCCGGTTGGCGATTGCCGCTGCACGAACCTTACCGCGAATATCTCGCCTCGGACGTGGCCGACATGGCAAACTCTGCCAATAACCCCTTTGCCGGAGCAAGTGTTGCAGGCTTGTTTCTGGACCGGTTCGTCGGCGAAGGTATCGACTGGGTGCATTACGATACCTTCGCGTGGAGCCCGGTATCAAAGCCGGGGCGCGCCCGCGGCGGACGGGGACTGGGGCTGCGCGCATCGTGGCATGCAATCCGCGCCCGCTATGGCCAATGACACAAGGCGTGCGCTTGCTCCGCGGGCCGCTTGCCGCTAACGGGCCTGCCACGCGGTCGCCGGGCTTGGCGCGCGCGGGATATTCGGGGCCAACGGAACGACGATGAGCGGCGCGGCGCGCGACACCACCGACTATGCAGTGCCTGCGGGTGTGCTGGGTCTGAAAGGCCCGGTCGAAAAGCCCGCGCCCGGCACCTTGCCATTGCGCGGCGATCTGGCACACATGGCGCTGGCCGAAACGCACTTGGCGGCGCACTATGTCATACCCCACCACAGGACGGTGGGTGCGGCCGGAGTCGGCCTGCGCCTGTCCCCGCGCGATGATGCCGAAGTTTTCACCACACTTGCCGCGCGAAGCCGCTTCGAACTTCTAGATGTGGCCGGTGATTGGGTTTGGGGATGCCCCAGCCCAAGCGGCCCGACAGGTTGGTGCCGGGCCAGTGAACTCGCGCCAGAGGAAGCCTAGGCATGGCCATTCGCCTGTTCATCGACGGTGCGGCAGGCACCACCGGCCTTGAAATTCGTGAGCGTCTGAAAGGACGGAGCGAATTTGAACTGCTGCTGCTCGATGATGCGCAGCGCAAAGATGAAAACGCACGCCGCGATGCGCTCCACGCTGCCGATATCGCGATCCTGTGCCTTCCGGACGATGCGGCCAAGGAAGCGGCGAAGCTGGCAGCAGGTTCAGGCACCCGCATCATAGACGCTTCCAGCGCGCATCGGGTGGCTGACGGTTGGCGCTACGGCTTCCCCGAACTTGTCGGCCGCGATACGATTGCCGATGCGCAGTTGGTTAGCAACCCGGGGTGCTATCCCACGGGCTTTCTCGGTCTGATCGCGCCGCTGGTGCGCGCCGGGCTTTTGCCGGCTGACTGGCCCTACACAATCAATGCCGTCAGCGGTTATTCCGGCGGCGGCAATGCGCTGATTGCGCGCTTTGAATCCGCTGATGCGCCCGCTTACCGCGCCTATGGGTTTGATATGGCGCACAAACATCTTCCGGAAATGAAGCGGTACGCGGACCTGCGCCACGACGTGATTTTTTCCCCTGCAGTGGTCCCTGCCTATCGCGGGATGGTGGTTGAGATCCCCCTTCATCTCGGAGCGATGCCGGGCTCACCCGACGCTGGCCGTTTGCGTGCGTCGTTGCGTGATTTCTATGAAGGCTCGCAGATCGTTAAGGTCGGCGATGACGGCGCAGTCAACGAGCTGCTGCTCGATCGCTCTACGCCAGCCTCGGACGAAATGTCGCTGTATGTCTTTGCCAATCAGGGGGGATGGCACGCGCGGCTTGTCGCCGTGCTCGACAACCTCGGCAAAGGGGCATCAGGCGCTGCGATCCAGAACCTCAACGTCATGTGCGGCCTGCCCGAAACCACCGGCCTGCGCTTGGGTAATGCTTAAAATTTAGGCAAGGCTCGATCATATGCTGTGCACCCATTGCGCAGCGCACCATAATCTTGCTAACCGGGCTTTTCCGGCGAAAGACATCCTGCCCTTTGAGTCTTCAAGCGGCAACGATCGTTCGCAGCCACCACCTTAGAGCTTGGCACGGTTCTTGTTTAGAATCGGTCAGCAATCCAGCCAGGCGCGGATGGGGACGACGTGAAAAAGATCGAAGCGATCATCAAACCTTTCAAGCTCGATGAGGTGAAGGAGGCGCTGCATGAAATCGGCGTTTCTGGCATCACCGTTACCGAAGCGAAGGGCTTTGGCCGCCAGAAAGGCCACACCGAACTGTATCGCGGGGCCGAATACGTTGTCGATTTCCTTCCCAAGGTCAAACTTGAAGTGGTCGTCACCGACGATCAAGCCGAACGCGTGGTCGAAGCGATCGCGGCGGCCGCACAGACCGGCCGCATCGGCGATGGCAAGATTTTCGTCACCGCGATCGAAAGCGCGCTGCGTATCCGTACCGGCGAAACGAACGACGACGCGATCTGATTTTCCACCCTCTCCTGCGCGCCAAACCGGTGCGCTGGCACGACACTACCTGGAGGCAATACCAAAATGTCGAAAGCAAAAGACGTCCTGAAGCTGATCAAGGACGAGGAAATCGAATGGGTCGACCTGCGCTTTACCGATCCCAAGGGCAAGTGGCAGCATCTGACCATGGTCGCCAGCATCATGGGCGAAGACGAGCTTGAAGATGGTCTGATGTTCGATGGTTCGTCGATTGCCGGCTGGAAGGCGATCAACGAATCTGACATGATCCTGAAGCCGGACCTGACCGAAACCTGGGTCGATCCTTTCAGCGCCACCCCGATGCTGATCATCAACTGCGATATTGTCGAACCGTCGACAGGCGACTGGTACAGCCGCGACCCGCGCACCACCGCGAAGCGCGCTGAAGTATACCTGAAGTCCACCGGCATCGGCGACACCGTCTATGTCGGCCCCGAAGCCGAGTTCTTCATGTTTGACGATGTGCGCTTTGAAGACGGTTACGCCGGTTCGGGCTTTGCCATCGACGACATCGAATTGCCGGGTAATTCGAGCAAGGAATACGAACAGGGCAACATGGCGCACCGTCCGCGCGCCAAGGGTGGATATTTCCCCGTCGCGCCGGTTGACAGCGCGGTCGATATTCGTGCCGAAATGGTATCCACCATGCTCGAAATGGGCCTGCCTTGCGACAAGCATCACCACGAAGTTGCCGCTGCTCAGCACGAATTGGGCCTGACCTTCGGCACGCTGGTGCAAACCGCTGACCGGATGCAGATCTACAAGTATGTCGTGCATCAGGTTGCCCACGCCTATGGCAAGACGGCAACCTTCATGCCCAAGCCGATCAAAGCGGACAACGGGTCGGGGATGCACACTCACATCTCGATCTGGAAGGATGGCAAGCCGATGTTCGCTGGCACCGAATATGCCGGTCTGTCGGAAATGTGCCTGTATTTCATCGGCGGCGTCATCAAGCACGCCAAGGCGCTGAACGCCTTCACCAACCCGACAACCAACAGCTACAAGCGGCTGGTGCCGGGCTTCGAAGCGCCGGTGCTGCTCGCCTATTCGGCGCGCAACCGTTCGGCCTCTTGCCGCATCCCTTACGGCAGCGGCGACAAGGCAAAGCGCGTGGAATTCCGCTTCCCCGATGCGATGGCCAACCCCTACCTGTGCTATTCGGCGTTGCTGATGGCGGGTCTCGATGGAATCGAAAACAAGATCCATCCGGGCGAAGCCATGGACAAGAACCTGTATGACCTGCCGCCGGCCGAACTTGCCGAAGTGCCGACAGTGTGCGGCAGCTTGCGCGAGGCGCTGGATTCGCTCGCCGCCGATCACGAATTCCTGCTCAAGGGCGACGTGTTCACCAAGGACCAGATCGAAGCCTATGCCGAGTTGAAGTGGGAAGAGGTGATCCGCACCGAAACCACCCCTTGCCCGGTCGAATACGACATGTACTATTCCATGTAAGCCGTGACGGGCCGTGCCTTGCTGGCGCGGCCTGTTGTCAAACCTGCAAAGGGCCGCCCGGGGAACCGTGCGGCCTTTTTGCGATTGTTCTGCCTAACCCCAGGCTGCGGATGCGCCCGCCCCGCTTCTGACACGACGAGATATTGCATGACCGAGACGATTCTACTTGTGGCCGGTGGCCTGGTTTTGCTGGCTTTGGGCGGAGAGTTCTTGGTTCGCGGCGCGGTTGGCATGGCGGCACGGCTCGGGATTTCCCCCCTGCTGGCCGGATTGACAATTGTCGGGTTCGGCACGTCGATGCCAGAGCTTGCAACCAGCGTGCAGGCAGCCATGGCCGGCGCGCCCGGCATTGCGATCGGCAATGTCGTGGGATCGAACATTGCCAATATCCTACTGATTTTGGGTGTGTCGGCGCTGATCCTTCCGCTTGCCGTGAACCCCAAATCTTTCAAGCGCGACTCAATTGCATTGGGCGGCAGCGCGCTGTTGTGCACGGGTGCCGTTCTGCTTGGTATCATCGGGCTTTTGCCGGGGATCGTGTTGCTCGCCTGCCTCGTGGGATACCTGTGGTACGCCTACAAGTCGGAAAGCGCCGCGAATGATGACGAATGCCATCGCCATGAAGCAGAAGCTGCAGACCGTCCGGTGCCGCCCGGCACCAGTCCGGTCATCCTTATCGGGATGATCGTGGCCGGGCTGGCGGCAGCGGTGTTTGGCGCAGGTTTGCTGGTTGACGGAGCGACCGTTCTTGCCAGTGCGGCGGGCGTTTCGGAAAGTGTGATCGGCCTGACGGTGGTTGCTATCGGCACGTCGCTGCCGGAACTGATTGCATGCGTCGTCGCGGTTCTGCGCAAACATGCAGATGTGGCGCTTGGCAATGTGGTGGGATCAAACATCTACAACACGCTGGGCATTCTCGGCACAACTGCCGTGATCCATCCCATTGCCATACCGGCAGAGATTGTACGCTTCGACATCTGGTTCATGCTTGGCGTGACCATGCTTTTGCTTGTGCAATTGCGCAGCGGATGGCGCCTCTCACGGATTGAGGGCGGCCTGTTGGTGGCGCTTTACGCTGGTTACACGGTGTTGCTGGCCACACGTTGAGACATTGGTGCAACACGTCAAAAAACATTCGGATTTGCCTTGAAAAGCGAATTGTAAGAATGGTTTGAACCGTTAGCATCCTCTCCATCCGCCGTACTGCCGGCTGTCCCGATGGAGAAATTGCATGAAAACGTCGTCTGTCTCGCGCCGCCGTCTGATGATCGGCACAGGCATCGCCGCCTTGTCGATCGCTGCAACCGCTACGCCGGCCTTGGCAGTCGTACCCAACGAAACGACCACGTCGGACGAAATTGTCGACACCGAAGATGAATTTCCCGGCGTCGGTACGATCATCACCAACGTACCCGGAACCTTCGGAATCGGCATCTGCACCGGATCGCTCATCAATCCGCGCACCGTGCTGTTTGCCGCGCACTGCGTGAACGACGTTCCTGAAACCGCCTACGACGGTGAACAGCTGCGCGCGGTTGTGTCGTTCAATGTCAATGCGCTTCCCGGCATCCAAAGCTGGTTTGCCAACGGACAGACCAACACCGCCTTGTCGGCCTTCAACGTCAATCGCATTTTCTATGACAGCCGCTCGCTCGAAGATGCAGCAGGCGGCGGTTTCCTTGAAGCTGACATCGCGTTGGCGAGCCTTGATACGCCCGCGGCCGGCATCCCAACCTGGGCGATGCTTTTCACAACCTTACCCGCGCCCGAAACGATCGATCCGGTTCGCGGGACAGGCTATCATGTCAACATCGTCGGTTATGGCGGCACGGGTACGGCCACTGGCGGCGTTGCAGGTCAGATCGATTTCCGCCGCCGTGCAGCGGAAAACATGCTGGGCGGTTTCAACTCGCTCGATGATCGCAACGATTTCCTGTTCGGCCCTGCCCCCGCTTTCCTGCCGCAGAATTTGTACGTGGTCGACTTCGATTCGCAGAACCGCAGCTCCCCGTTCGATTTCAATGTTCACCGTGACGATGCGCTTCCCAACGAAGGCATCACTGCTGGTGGCGATTCCGGCGGGCCGCTGATCCTTGATGCAGCGAACAACGCGCTGACGGATGAAGATCTTGTGATCGGTGTCCTTTCAGGCGGATCGCGTTTCTTCGGCCCCCAGCCGTTTAGCACGCTGGGAACCACAAGCTTCTATCAGCCCCTGTCGCTGTACTGGCAGTACATCGTCGCCAACAATCCCTACCGCTATGTCGGCGCTGTGGCTGGCGATGGCAATTGGGAGGACAGCAGCCACTGGGTCACGCAGCTCGACCCGATGTACCGGGTGATCAATTCCGACGGCGCGGTCGTGAACGGCCTGCCGACGACCCCCGAACTGGGGCCGGATGGCACTGACGGCGATTTCGGTCAGATCTGCTTTGAATTGCCCAGCTTCAACGAATGCCTTGACACTGCGACAGGCGAATTGCTCGACACGACGCCTGAACCTGCACCGGCCGATGCTGTCGGCAATGCAACAGGCTTCGTCGCCGCCATTTCCGATAACCGGGGCGTGGCTGATTTCGGTGCGGAAAACACCTCCATGCCCGGTACCTTCACACTGACCGCTGACGGTGCGGCGCTCACAGGCGGTGCTACTGGCGGTACGACGTCGCCGGCTGCTGCTGCGATCGATGCGGCAGAGGAAGATGTCCTGCCCGCTGCGACGCTGGCCAATGGCCTGCCCGGAGCAACCGGTTTCGTGCCGAACAATGTTGATCCCATCGTCAGCGCCGATCCTGCGCTGAACGTTGATCCGCGGTATTACGATGTGACGCTGAGCCAGACCGGTACGACGACGCTGAGCAGCGACGTAACCATCGATCGCCTCACCCTGCGCAACACCGCCGGATTGACGATTGCGGCAACAGGAAGCCTGACTTCGCTGATCGACGTGAACCAGTTCGGCGGGAACCTGAACCTGAACGGCGCCCTAACTTCGGTGGGCGATTACACCTTGTTCGCAGGCATGCTGGGCGGCACGGGCACGATCACGGCGCCGTTTGTTACCAGCATTGCAGGCGCGATTTCGCCCGGCACGATGGGGACTGTGGGAACGCTCACCATCGATGGCAATCTGGTGCTGGCTTCAGGGACATCATACCTTGTCGATTTCAACGCCAGCGGCGCTTCGGATTTGCTCGCAGTAACAGGCGCAGCGGATTTGGGCGGTCGGGTGATGCTTGGCATGGGTCTTCTCTCTCAGGTCAACGGACAGGGCCGCACCTATACGATTCTCACCGCAGAAGATGGCATCACTGGCACTTTTGACCCGGTGACAATTTCAGCCATTCTCAGCCAGACGTTCACCTATCAGGAAGACGCGGTCCTCATGCAGATTGAAGCGGCAAGCTTCAATACGGTCATCGATACCAACAATTCGGTGCAGGCCGCCTACGCCAGGCTCTTCGATCAGAACCGGACAAACGCCGCGCTTGCCGATCTTTACGGGCTTGATTTTGCGACGGCAGATACGATCCGCAGCACCTTCACCAATCTGGCCCCGGTGAATGAGCAAGCCGTGCTGTCTTTGTCCGGGCAGTCGATCAATCTGCTGCAGAACTTCAATGACGCACGCCTGCGCGAAGCTGACAAATCGCGTTCAGGGGGCAAGGTTGCCGTTTCGGGCCGTCCGCTCGATCTGGCGCACATGAGCCTTGCACCAGCAGGCCAACCGCTTGGCGGCGCGCTGATGGCGATGCAGGACGGAAGCGAAACCACCGACATGATGGAGACGAGCCTTCCCGAAAATGTCGGCGTCTTCCTGTCGGGCGGCTATGTTACGGGAGAATTCGACAGCCTGCCGGGCTTTATCCAGCAGACTGATGTTTCGGGCCTGTTCATTGCTGGTGGCATCGAATTCTACCCCGGCGACAACACGATGCTGGGCCTGTCGGGGTACTTCAACTCGCTTGAAGCCGACACGCCGCTCGGCCAGCGCGTCGATAGCGAAACCTATGCCGCTTCGCTCTATATGCGCCATGCCTTTGAAGGCGGTGCTGTGGCTGATGCGCAATTCAGCATGGGCAGCATCGGCTTCGATACGCGCCGCCAAGTACAGTTCCTCGGCGCGGCCCAATCGATTGAATCCTCATCGGATGATCTGCTGGTGTCGGGTGCGTTGGGCTTGTCCTACGATCTTGCAACCAGCTTCGGCACCATCTCCCCTGGTATCGAAGCCCGCTATGCAAGCGTCGATTTGTCGACGGTGCGCGAAACGGGCGGGACAGTTGCCCTGGCGGTCGCGCGCGAGAACTTCACCAGCACCCAGGCCCGCGCCGGGTTGGATTACGAAATGCAGGGCACGGGTGTGATGATCAATGCCACGGCGCAAATGGTGTTCGAACTGGAGGAAGGCCCGCAGCTGCTGGCTGCCAACTTTGTCAACGGAACTGGGGCGAACGCCAATTTCGTGCTCGATACCGCCGATCAGACCTGGGCTGAAATCGGTATCAGTGCGTCGGTAGGTAACGGTCCGCTGCAGTTCAGCCTCGGGGCTGACACCACCATCGGCCGCGAAAGTGCCAATGCACAGGTGATCCGCGGAACCGCCACTTACCGCTTCTGATCAATTCAGAACCCAACGAAAAGGGGCGCGCGCAGAGATGCGGGCGCCCCTTTCTTTGGCGAATTTGTCATCGGAAATCAGCGGGTCGCCAACATACCGCGCCGCCCGACTGCAACAAAGGTGGCCAATAGTGCCAGCGTGTAAAACGAAGTCACCAGATCAAGTGGGGCTGGCGGCGCGGTATAGCCAAGATGCGACAGCATTCCCCAAATCCCGAAAACCAGAAACACCAGTCCATAGCTAATGGCACAGGCTTCAAGATTGACGGCCGTCATCAGTTCATCGCTGGCACGGTAAACCAATACAGACAGAAAGGTCCCTGCCACCAGACCGGCCATCGCCACCGCCAAGGCTGCGCCCTGCGACAACGGCCCATCAGGCGCTGCAAAGGCAAGAGCCGCCAGCGCCACGCCAAACAGCATCATGGCAAGGCCTGACAGAATTAACGTCTTTTTCTGTTCGCGAAGTTCATCGGCATCTTCGACATTCAGAAACTTGGCGCCCAAACCTGGAATGACCGCTCCAAAACCTACCGATAGGCCAATCAAGACATAAAGCACGGCCACCAAAGCGGCGATGGTTGCCGATGCGTCCAAACCGATACCATCGGCGCCTTTGACGCCTTTGATATAGGCAATCATGCCAGCGCTCGCACCAAAGCCGACAACACCGCCAAGCGATGCGGGTATCAATATCTTCTGCACCCAGCGCGGCAGGGAAGATGACGCTGCGGAGGATTTGTCTTCGGACATCATGCTTCAGGCTCCCAATGATCGATAAACAGGTCCGGCACGGTCACACCGAACAATCGTGCCATGCGCAGTGCGAGGGGCAGTGACGGATCGTACTTGTCGGTCTCGACCGCATTAATGGTTTGGCGCGAAACGCCGAGCCGACGGGCGAGTTCGCCTTGGCTCCAGCTGTGTGCTTCGCGGTAATGCTTCACGCGATTTTCCATCGTTTCCTGACCGGACAATCCATGTGTTTTTGTACGGCAGAAACTCAAACGCCGCCTGACAAGAGCTCTTTACAGACAAGAACTCTTGTCAGTCAAGAGCTCTTGTCACCCTAGAACGGAAAACTGTTTTCCTACTCTGGCAAAACGTGCTCAATCGCGTGGCCTCACCCCCTTCAACGGAGGCTTTGCTCTATGGCTTATCACCTGACCGCACCGCTGCTTGCGCTGATCCGCCGCTTTACACCCCTGCCCGCAGCCACCGCAACCCGGCCGCAACAGGTCAGCGCGAAAGGTATCGCGCTTATCAAACAGTTCGAAGGATGTGCCCGTCTGCGTGCCGATGGTATGGTTGAAGCCTACCCCGATCCGGCCACCGGCGCAGAGCCATGGACGATTGGATGGGGTGCGACGGGGCGGGATCATGTCCATGGCGGCCGGATCGGTCGCGGAACCTGTTGGACCCAGCCGCAGTGCGACACGAGGCTCGCGCAGGATCTGACCCGGTATGCTACCGAAGTCGCTGCTGCCATCGGTAATGCGCACACCACGCAGCCGCAATTCGATGCGATGGTCAGCTTCCACTACAACACTGGTGCGATTGCCAGGGCGACGTTGACGCGCAAGCATATCGCTGGCGACCACCCCGGCGCTGCGAGAGAATTTGCACGCTGGAACCGGGCTGGCGGGCGCGTGCTGAAAGGCCTCACCCGTCGCCGCGCCGCCGAAGCCGCGTTGTACGAAAGTCAGTCGCGGTGATTGCTGCTACTTCACCCTGCGCAAAACCCTATCAATAGTCGCGACTGACCTGCATCAGCACCGAATCACGGCCGATGGTTGATACTGTCCCCAACAAGGCGAGCCAGCTGGTGATGCGATATTCAACCTGCGTCGCGCTGTAACCGCGTCCATCTGTGACCAATTCGACATAGATGTTTCGCGTTATGTTTTTACCGATCGCGATGCCCGTCTCCCGGCCGATGAGCGGATCGGCGCTGATGATCCGCAGCTGATCAAGTCCGATCGAACGGCGCAGGCTTCCGATCGGATCCAGACCGCCGCCGCCACCCTGAAAGGCCGCCAGCGCCGCGGCCAGCTGCACCGCATCGGTCGCCGATAGCGACGTGACCGAACCACCGAACAGCAGACGCGAAAGGATTTCTTCTTCAGGAAGTGCGGGATCGCTGGAAAAGGCAATCGCAGGCGATTGCGCGTTACCGGTGATAGCAATGTCGACGTTGGTGCCGTTCTTGCTTGTTTCCGCCAGCACATCGAGCCGTGGATTGATCGGCTCGTCCACATCGAACTGGATTCGTCCACGGGTGAGGTCGAACCGGGTTCCGGCAAAGGTATAGTCGCCGCGCACCAGCCTTGCGCTGCCGCCGATGCGCGGATCGGCCACAGTGCCGCGAAGTGCGATGTCGATACCCCATTCGCTTTCCAGGCCCAGTCCTTCCACGGCCACTCTGTCGGGGCCGCTGGCATTGACGAGATAACGCCACGCTGTCGCACGGTCGGACACCTGCGTTCTGGCGCGCCCGTCATCGCCGTTGATTTCGCGGGTGGCGATGCGCGGCAAGGCAACGTCTTCCCCGGCAGTGCCCAGTACCCAGCGCGCCCGGTCAATGCTGACACGGCCTGCAATCGTTCCGCCAAGACCGTTGGATACGATTCGCAGCGGTCCGGTGATCGTGGCCGCAAGACCATTGGCATTGAGTATTCGCGCGCGCTTGACCGAAGCACGCAGATCAAGTTGCGGCCCGCGCTGGGCGTTCATTCCCGCCAGATCAACCGTGCCGCTGCCGCTGATCGTACCGTTGCCTGCAGTTACGCCAGCAAACCGCACCAGTTCGAGCCGCGATCCGGCAAACCGACCGCGAGCAGAAACGCCAGTGACCCGCGTGCCGGACAACGCGCTTTCGACGGTCAGATCATCGCTGGCAAGTGTGCCCGTGATCCTTGGATCAGCAAGCGTCCCCGTTGCCCGCGCCGCCACCGTCAAGGGGCCTGCCAGATCGAAGGCCTCCACCGCTGCAAGACGCCACAACGTTTCTGCCGAACCATCAAAGGTCATGCGTGCGCCCAGTTGGCCGCGCATCACCCGATCGGTCAGGCTGCCATCGCTTGCCAATCCGCTGATGCGCATCGCTATGTCGCCGCGCCGCTCTTCGCCTTCAAATAGCCGCGCAGCCGCGGTCAATTGCGATGCGGTCAGATTGACCACCGCCAAAACGTTGATCGGTCTTGACGATACCACCAACCCTGCGCGGCTGAAGCGTTCGATACGGCCTTTTGCTGTACCCGTCGGCGGGTTTCGACCTTCGCGCCGATAATCGATCACCCCGGTCAAACGTCCGCCCAAGCCAAGATCAGCGCCCGCAAGATCAAGCAACCGCAGCGGCATTCGCGCCAACTTGACCTCCGCTGCGGTGACGCCCGAACCGATGCGGCCTTGTGCGATGGCAAACCCGCCACCAAATCCCACTTGTGTCGGCGCCAGGCTCCATCCGCCATCATCGAGCGCGTTGAGAACCGCTCTGCGCGGCATGGTGATGGGGGCGTTGCCATATTGCCCACGCGCAGCAACCGCGATCCGGCGCGGCGCAACATCGGCATCGAAGTTCAGCGCAAAACGATCAGCTCGGCGGCCGGCAATTGAACCCGTCACCTTGCCCTGCCCGTTATCGATTGCAGCTTTCGCGGCCAGATTGGCGACGCGCAAGCCGCCATATTCCAGCCCTGCCGCTGTCAGGTCAGCATTCAAAGTGGCATTCCCTGATGCGTAGCGTCCTGTGGCCGTCAGGTCGGCCCGCACCATACCGATGGGCGTATCGCCTCCGAAAGTTGCATTGCGCGCTGCCAGATCAACCGCAAATCCGATCGCATCACCGGATTGCGGACGGAATGCGATCGTCCCGCTGACACCGCCACCGGTCAGCCTCATGTCACCCGCAGGCCCGGCTTCTGCCAGCACTACCTCACCAGTCACAGTGGTTCGGTAGATGTCCAGCCGATCGATTATTACCCGGGTGGGGGCGTTGGCGGGCACGATCAGCTGCAGCTTGCCTTCAAACGGGCCGAGCAGCGATCCGCCTGCCACATCAAGTGCGAAACCTTCGTCACTTCGCGCCAGCGCAATACGCACATCCTTAAGCCCGGCGGCAGGCAAGGGGTCGGCCAGTACCAACACCGCACGCGGCCCCTCACCGGTGATTTCGGCATCAAAACTAAAAGGGCCATATTGCGTTTGCCGGCCACTGCCAGCCAGCACAGTGCGGGTCACTCCGCGGGCTGATACAATTCGGCTATCCAGACGAGCGTTCAGACGGGCCGAAGCAATTTCCGTATCGCGCAACACGATCGGCTGGCCCGCCCCCATCCCCAGCGCGCCTTTGAAACGGATTTGCTCCCCCGCCAGATTGACCAGGGTGGCGTTACCGATCCGGCTGAGCACGCCTGCAAGGTTTGCCCGCAAGCTCCAGGGTACGGATGGACCGAACTTTGCAAGGATCTTGGCGTTCGCAGTAACCTCACCCGCGCCAGAAACCGCAAGACGCCGGGCTATTACGGGTCCGGCAAGTGCGTAAGCACCCTTGGCAACATCGCCGCGCAGGGCAAGCGTCGCATCAAGACCCGGGAACGTGATCTGCGCGCGATCAGCGGAAAGCCTCTGCCGATCAGAATCAAAGGTCAGCAGACCGGTCAGCCGGCCATTGACCAGTCGCGGGTCGGCAAAGGCATTCCCCGTCGTCACGCGGCCTGCGGTAAGCGCCAACGGGACGCTCAAGAGCGTTCCCTCGATCCGGGCCACGCCTTCCTGCGCCAAATCAGCGGCAACGACGCCGGATGCTGTCAGGCGGGCTACGTTGATTTCATGCTTGATGGTGAGGTTGTCAAAGGCGCCGTTCAGATTGGCAGCAAGCCGACCGCCTTCGATGCGCAGATCGGTACCGAATAGATCGGGATTTCGGACAGCAAGGCTAACTCTGGCCCCGTCCACCACCTTGTCGGCCATGTCGACTACACCGGCAGCGCGAAGATCGACGCCGTCCGAAACTGCGGCGGCCCGGCCTTCAATGATGCTGTCCTGCAACTGAAAACGCGCTGCAACCGACAGGATGTTCCCCAAAGCACGTCCGGTCAGCGTGTTGTCACCCATACCGGCCCGCAATTGGCCAAGAACACCGTATTGCCCGCCGTCATTGGAGATCCGGAACGCGGCGACAGGATCAGTGCCTTCATCGCCCTCTCGCCGTACAGTGGCGGCACCCCGCCACCGGGTCCAGGTGCCATCACCGACGAGCCGACCGCGATAGCCAGCGTCCAAACCTGCCAAGCCTGCGAGTACTCCGCCAGATGGCGCACGCACATCGCCTGACAGAACAAACCGATCGCCGTCAGGCTTGGCATCAAGCAACAGCGCCAAGCGGTCTTGCGCACCCAGACTTGCCTTTGCATCGATCAGTGCGCGGCCCTGGCGAATATCGATCTGCGCCGTAAGGCTCGCCCGCTCATCCTGCGGTGTGGCCACACCTTTGGCAATCACCAGATCGTCGATCGTCAGCTTGTCGACGCGAATGTCGAAATCTGGCAGCAACGGTGCATCAGGATCGCCGGGCAGAAGTTCGGGCAAGCGCGTCAATCGGCCGCGCTGCGCGGTCGCCTCTCGGATATCAAGCCCGCTCCACAGCCAGTTCAACGGTCGCCAGTCCAGCCGCACGACGGGGATCGTCAGAAACACGCCTTTGGGATCGCTTACGACGACGCTGCGCAGAACCGCCTGCCCATAGATGTCGCCTTCGATCCGCCCCACCGTAAACCTAAGGCCCGACGCCGGGGCAACGCTGGCGATCTGGTCGGCGATAAAACGTTTGCCGATGGGCGAGGCAAAAAACACAGCTAACAAAAGCAACGGCGCGATCAGCAATCCGATCGCCCAGCTTGCACGCTTTGCCCATAGCCTGCCGCGCGATGATGGCGCGGGCGCGCTTTCGGGCAGACTTGCCGGTTCGTCAGCCATCAGAATGCCTGCCCCAGGCTAACATAGACAACAACCGGACTATCGAACTGGGTCTTGTTCAGCGGAACCGCCACATCAACGCGGATCGGTCCAAAGGTTGTCTTGTAACGCAGACCAATTCCGGCACCGAAACGGATCTCGTTGAAATCCGGAGTCGATCCGCGTGCGACAGACCCTGCGTCGATGAAGGGCACCACTTCCACGGCATCGTCGAACAAAGGCGTCTGCACCCGAGCTTCGAGCGCAAATTCAACCAGCGATGCGCCGCCTGTGGGAATGCCGAAAATGTCGCGCGGGCCGACACCCTGGAACCCGTAACCACGCACTGAAGCGCCGCCCCCGCCATACAGCCTGCGCGAAGGCGCAACATCGTCAATCCCTGCACCCTGGATCGTGGCAGCCCGCACCCTGCCTGCCAGCACCGTGGAACCGATCGACTGATAGTAGGCCGCATCGACCTGCGAGCGCAGATAAAAGCTTTCGGTCCCCTGCGTTCGCGACGCTTCGGGGGCGACAAACAATGTGGCCCTGTACCCTTGTGTGGGATCAAGCAGGTCGTCGCTTTCATCCAGGGTCACGCTGCCAAAAAGGCCCCCCACCAGAAACGCCTGCCTCGGCGTGGTAAGGTCAGGGGAGATGCGCACATCCCGGTTGCGTTCATCGGTGTAGATCAGTTCGCCACCAACCTGCCAGCTGATCGGCTTCTGGAACAGGATGTTCGACACCTTTTCAAAGGTTGCCCGCATCCCGCCGCCCCGCGAATCGACCGCCAGCGTCGTGATGTCGCTGGCGAACAAATCGACGGTCAAAACCTGATCGCGGCCGAGGAAGTTGTTTCGTCGTACCCCGACGCTGGCCAGCGCCTCGCGCGTGCCCAGAATACCGCGTAGCCGCAGCGCGCCTTCAGGCGGGAAGAGGTTGCGATGTTCCCAACGGCCTTCGAGTTTGAAGCCATCTTCGGTGCCGTATCCGATTGCGCCAGCAATGGTGCGCAGCGGCGCCCGTTCCAATTCGACATCAAGCGCCACCTCACCCGGCACGCCGTCCTGCGGGGCACGGGTTTCACGAGGAGTTATAGCTACACTGGAGACAAGGCCGGTTGCCAGAATTGCGCGGCGTAGATCGGTTTCCAGACTTTGTTGGAACACATCGCCTTGATCGAAACGGGCGATCCGCGAAAGATGACGACCTGAAAGGAACCGCGGGTCATTGCTGACCACATCGCCAAAAACATATTTGCCACGCGGCATAACATCAAGCGTCAGGTCGCCTTCGCTACGTGCATGATCGATCAGCAATTCCGGCTCGGACAATTGAGCGAAGGGATAGCCTGTCTCGCCCAGCGCAACGCGCAGCTCCAGCTCCTGTTCGACGATGCGATCCGCATAAAGCGGATCGCCCGGCTCGATCCCGAAGGCTTCGATCAGGCGCGTGGCTTCGGGCTCTGGCAAGGTGGGCAGCGCACCAAGATCGATGCGCCCAAATCGATAACGGGTGCCGGGAAGAACATCGAACCGGACGCTGGGTTCGCTGGCCGCCGCTTCGGCGTCCTGCTGCGCTTCGCCATCATCGGCGCGTGCACGCCGTCCGCCGGACAATTGTCGCACCACTTCGCCATCATAATAGCCATAGGTACGCAAAATATTGCCCAGCAGTTCTTCATCTTCGCGGGCGCGTGCGGCGACCTGCGGGGCGGAATCCTCGCCATCATCAAGCGCATCCAAGGTCGACAGATCCTTGAACCGCTGAATGAACTCATCCCTTTCAGGAAAAGCGCCTTCCGCTGCCGGAAGTGCGATGACCAACGCACTGCCGAGCCTGGTTTCGGTCAGTTCCGGCAGATCACCAAGCTGGGGCGCTTCGATCCAGGCCAGAGCTTCGAGCGCAGGGTCTGCCGGTAGCGGTTCTGGCGTTTCGAGTTCGAACGCGGCGAAGACGCTGTCGATGGCTGGCTGCAATTGCGGGCTTGGCGGCGGAAGGAAGCCGTCGAGGGGATCGTCGGACGATGGATCGGTGCCATCGGCCAGGGTTTCACCAGGCGTGGCCACAGGCGTAGTATCCGCGACCCCGGAAGCGGCCCAGGCATCCGGATTGGCAACTGCATCCGTCGGTATCAATTCATCGAGCGACGCCGGCACCGGTGCAGGTTCATCAGCAAAGATAGGTGAGCTATTCGACGACATGGCGTCTTCGTCACCCGCGGTTGCATCAGGCACGGGCGGTGCGTCCGCAGGTGTAGCCTGCTGAGCCGCAGCCGGATATGCCCCGAGCGCCAGTGATCCCTGACCCAAGCCTGCAATGAGTGCGAGACCGAGCGTGAGAAGTCGCTGCGCTTCAGCTAGCCGTGAACTTGACAGGCTGACCATCCTTGCCTCGGGCGCCTGCACCCATTTCGACCAGACTGCGATCGTCCGCATGGCGCGGTGCCGTCGCAGCGGCGATCAGACGGTGCTGCTCGTCCGAATCCATCAGCTGCCACCCTTCCCGCGTCAACCGCTCAAGCGGGCGGTAGCGGACTTTATACTGCATGCGTGGACTGCCTTCGACCCAATATCCAAGATAGACGTAAGGCAATGCCTCAGCCGCTGCGCGGCGGATATGATCGAGGATAATAAAATTGCCCAGTCCGGCCCGGGTGGGGTGATCGGGTTCGTAGAAGGAATAGATCATCGACAATCCATCCCCCTGACGATCGGTCAGGCATGCGCCGACAAGCCGTCCGGGTTTTCCATCGGGCAAGGGCTCGCGATATTCGGTCACCACACTTCCGACAGGGGTGTGTTCAATCATGTCGGCGTAATCAAGCTCGTCCATCGCCGACATGCCGCCATCGGGGTGCCGCTGGCCCAGATAACGGGCAAGCAGTTCAAACTGTTCATCCGTCGCCCACGGGCGGCATTCGGTTACGATAAGATCCGCATTGCGCTTAAGATCGCGCTTTTGCGTGGACGAAGGTTGAAACTGGTTCGCTACCACCCGCACCGACACGCAGGATTGGCACTCCAGACAGGACGGACGATAGGCCACGGTCTGACTGCGCCGAAACCCGATGCGGCCCAAAGCTTCGTTGAGCTGATCGGCGTGGGGGCCTTTCAGTTCGGTAAAAACCTTGCGTTCGCTACGCCCGGGCAAATAGGGGCACGGCGCGGGGCTGGTCACGAAGAACCGGGGAAAGCGGATCGGTGCCGTCACGGGTGGGGCCTGTCCTTCTTGCGCCTGAGGAAGCAGATGAGTCTGCGGGGTCGAAATCGTTAAGAAAATCTTATGCCCGCACAGGTGCCCCGGTAAAAGTCCTTTAACCATCAAAATGTCGCGAATTTTGCAGACATTCCCTCACTGCGGCACACAAGCCCCTCCAGCCCCGATCAAAGCCGGATAACGAACCGCACCTAAAACTCTGATTTTTAACCGAGTTCGACCAACTGGACGATATAGCCCTTCGCACGCAGACCTTCGATCAGGCGTTCAACCTGCTCGGCATCACGGGCTTCACATTCGATATCGGTGATAAGGCCCTTGGCGGGCAAGGTGGTGAATATCCGCTGATGGTAGATTTCGATGATGTTGACGTTGTGTTCGTCAAACAGGCGCATCACCTTGAACAACGCGCCCGGCCGATCCTGCAGCGTGATGCGCAGGCGAGCCAGACGCCCCTGCCGTGCCAGATCACGCAGCAGCACATTGGCAAGCAACCTTGTGTCGATGTTTCCGCCGCAAAGCGCCAGACCAATGCTTTTGCCCGCGAACCGCTTGGGATTTCCCAGCACCGCTGCAAGGCCCGCCGCGCCTGCGCCTTCCACCACGGTCTTTTCGATCTGCAGCAACAGGGCCACGGCCTTTTCCAGGGCCGGTTCGTCCACCAGCAGGATGTCATCAACCTTTTCAGCAATGACTTTGGCGGTGAAATCGCCAGGCTGCTTCACCGCAATGCCTTCAGCCAGCGTATCCCCGCCGCAAGGCAGATTGGCGCCCTTGATCCGGTCGAACATGCTGGGAAACAGGCCAGCCTGCACGCCGACAACTTCGATGTCAGGGTTCAGCGCCTTGGCAACGGTCGCCATGCCGGAGATCAGCCCGCCCCCGCCAATCGGCGTCACGATGCAATCAAGATCCGGTTTGACCTCCAGCATCTCAAGCGCGACCGTTCCTGCACCGGCAGCAACATCGGGATCATCAAACGGGTGTACAAAGGTAAGGCCAAGTTCGATTTCCAGCTTGCGCGCATGGGCATAGGCTTCGTCGAAGGTTTCGCCTTCAAGCAGCACTTTACCGCCGACACTTTCGGTCTGCATGACCTTCACCGTGGGGGTGGTGCGCGGCATGACGATGGTGACGGGTACACCCAGCCGCGTGCCGTGATAGGAAAGGCCTTGGCTATGATTTCCGGCCGAGGCTGCAATCACGCCCCTGTCGCGCTGTTCCTGATTCAGAAGCAGCAAAGCGTTCAGCGCACCGCGCTCCTTGTAAGCGGCCGTGAACTGCAAGTTTTCAAATTTCAGCCAGATATCCGCGCCGGTGATTTCCGACAGTGTAATCGAATGCATCATCGGAGTCTTGACCACCGCACCTGCGATACGCGCAGCAGCGGCGCGGACGTGATCAAGGGTCAGGTCGGCCGACGTAGCGGCGGCACCTTTGGGGCTGGCGGTGAGCGGTTGTGTCGACATAGCGACCGCGCGATTAGAACCTTGGCGGCGCAAGGGCAATCGGCGCCGCACCGATTTCGTATGCGCCGACCGATTGGCAAGCGCGCAGCAAAGCGATAGGCACCGCAACTTCCTGATTTTGCCCTGCCGCAAGGATAGCCATGTTCCGCACTTTTACTCCGCTGTTTGCCGCTGCCTCTGCCATCGCCCTTGCTGCGCCTGCGTGGGCGGACACGCTCATCGACAATGTCGACGGGATCACGATCGACGAAGTCGGCAAGGTTAAGCGGTTCAACGGCCTTGTATTCGACGAAGATGGCAAGGTGATCGCTGTGCTGACCCGTGACGACAAGCGTCCGCAGGTGGATTATCGCCTAGACGGGGAAGGCCGCGTGATGATCCCCGGGATGATCGATGCGCATGTGCACGTCATGGACATCGGCTTTGCCGCGCTGACGCTCGATCTTTCGGCCACGACCTCGCTGGAGGATGCGCTAGCCACGATCAAGGCCTTTGCCGATGCCAATCCGGGCCGCCCGTGGATCATCGGGCGCGGGTGGAATCAGGAAAAATGGGGATTGGGCCGGTTCCCCACCGCCGCAGAACTCGATAGCGTCGTGTCGGACCGCCCGGTGTGGCTCGAACGTGCAGATAATCACGCCAATTGGGGCAACAGCCTCGCGATCAAGACCGCTGGCATCACGGCAAAGACGCCCGACCCCGCGGGTGGCAGGATCATTCGCGACACAAAGGGGGCGCCGGCAGGCGTTTTCGTGGACAATGCCGTGCAGTTGGTGGGCAAGGTGGTGCCCGCGCCGCGCCCCGAAGACA
Source organism: Erythrobacter sp. R86502 (assembly GCF_042466465.1). Lineage (NCBI taxonomy): Bacteria > Pseudomonadati > Pseudomonadota > Alphaproteobacteria > Sphingomonadales > Erythrobacteraceae > Erythrobacter > Erythrobacter sp. R86502. The sequence goes on from NZ_JAXHCJ010000001.1 coordinate 1,717,290, forward strand.
GGGATCTGGCCTTCGACGCCGCGCAGAAAGCACTACTCGCCAAGGGGGTGACTGCGGTGGCGGACATGGGCACCGAAATGCCCGATTGGACAACGTTCCGGCGTGCAGGCGATCAGGGCCGATTACAGATCCGCATCATGGCCTACGCCGATTCGTTCGAGACGCTCGAAACAGTCGCAGGGCCGGAGCCGACGGTGTGGCTGTACGACGACAAACTGCGCATGGGCGGCATCAAGCTGTACCTTGACGGAGCATTGGGATCGCGCGGCGCCAGCCTGAAGGCGCCCTATCACGATGACCCCGGCGCCAAGGGCCTGCCGCTGCTCACTCCTGCCCAGCTACGCAATCTCATGAGCCGCGCAAGCATGGACAACTTCCAGACCGCCATCCATGCGATCGGCGATGCAGCCAATGCCGAAGTGCTGGCTGCGGTGGAGGAACTGTCCGAAAGCTATACCGGCGACCGGCGCTGGCGGATCGAACACGCGCAGATCATCGACCCTGCCGATATTTCGCGTTTGGGGCAGCATGGCATCATCGCGTCAATGCAACCGCTCCACCAGACGTCCGACCGGCTGATGGCGGAAGCGCGGCTGGGGCCTGACAGGCTGGACGGCGCCTATCCCTGGCGCAGCGTGACGGCGGTTGGCGGGCGACTTGCCTTCGGATCGGATGCGCCGGTCGAACCTGCCGATGCCTTTGCCGGAATGGCCGCCGCGATTAGCCGCACCGATGCCAGCGGCGCGCCGTTCGGCGGCTGGTTCCCCGAAGAAACCGTTAGCCGCGAGATGGCACTTGCCGGGTTTACCTCGGATGCAGCCTATGCCGGATTTGCCGAAGGCCGCTTCGGTCGCCTTATCCCAGGCGAGCGCGCCGATTTTCTGCTGGTGGACCGCGACCCTCTGTTCGCATCGCCCGAAGCCTTGCGGGAAACGCAAATCCTGCAGGTGTGGGTCGGCGGTGTCAGAGTGACAGGCGCTGACTGACTATTCTGCCGCCGCGCGCGCAGCTGCCTCTTCAGCCTCGCGCGCGGCCTTGTCGGCCGCAACCGCCTTGTCCTGAAAGCGCATCAGCACAAGCGATGCTTCAAACAACAGGATCAGGGGAAGTGCGAGAATGACCTGCGAACCGGGGTCGGGCGGCGTCACCACTGCTGATAGCGCGAAGATGGCAACGATCACGTAACGCCGTGCACCTGCAAGCTGCAAGCGCGTGATGATCCCCGCACGGTGCAGCAGTAACAACAGCACCGGCAAAAGGAAAGTCATCCCGAAAGCGAGGATGAACTGCATCACAAGGCCGAGATATTCCTCTGCACTGGGCAGGGCCTGCAAGGTCAGGTTCCCAGCCTTTCCGCCATAGCCCAGAAAAAACACGAAAGCGGTCGGCATAACCACGAAATAGGCCAGCGCCGCCCCGCTCAGGAACAACACCGGCGTGGCTAGCAGAAATGGCAGGAATGCCTTTTTCTCGCGTGCGTACAGCCCGGGTGCAATGAACGCCCAAAGTTGATTGGCGATAACGGGGAAGCTGATCATGAACCCGGCAAACAGGGCAACCTTCAGTTCAACAAAGAAAACCTCTGGCAATTTGGTGAAGATCAGCTGGCCCTGCCCATCGGGAAACGCGCGTTCGAGCGGCCAGACCAGGAAACCAAGGATATCGCCAGCAAAGTAGAGGCATACGCCAAACCCGACCGCCAACGCCAACAGCGCACGGATCACGCGGGTACGCAGTTCGATCAGATGATCGAGCAGCGGAGCGCGGGTCTCGTCAAGATCGTCAACCTTGAACATGCTTGCCGTTCTTTGCGGGAATGTCGGAGGTTTCGGAAACCGAACCCGGCGGCGATTCCACCGTAATCGGTTCGATGGGCGGCGGGTTGAAAGAGGCAGGCGCAGTATCAGAAGCGGACTGTTCGTTCGCGGGCGGCCCGGTCATCAAGGTTGCGCTGGCTTCAGCCTCGGTAAGAGCAGCGGACCGGCGCATGATTTCCTCATTCTGCGCCTTCCACTTTTTCTCCATGTCCTCCAATTCCGCTTCTCGCACCATCGTATCTATGCCGCTGCGGAAATGCGCCGAGATACGCCGCATTTTGCCGATCCAGCGCCCGGCCACCCGCATGGCGAGCGGCAGATCCTTCGGGCCGATGACAACGACCGCAACAATGATGATGACCAGCAGTTCTGCGGCGCCGATGTCGAACATGTTAGATGCGGGCGCGCCGCCTCCCCAAGACGTTAATCAGGCGCCGGTGCTGTCGTTCTTGTCGACCGACACTGGTGTTTCGACCGGCGGCGGCGCGGCGACCGGAGGTTCGATCCGGGCCTTGGGCTGCGGCTCGTCCGTCTCGCTCATGCCTTTCTTGAAACTCGAGATACCCTTGCCGAAATCGCCCATCATTTCCGAAATGCGGCCGCGCCCGAACAGGACCAGGACAACCAATGCGACGATGAGGATTTGCCAGATGCCGACGTTCATGAAGTGTGACTCGTGTTAAGGACCAGAACTCCATATAGGAGCCTTGCCAGCGGGACGCCACCCGGCAGACAAAAAGCAGGGTACGCTTCATTCATGAGCGTGACCCTCACTGTCATCCGCATCATCGGGATCAAACCGCATCGCCGCTTCCATTGCCTCGTCAACCGGGTCAAGCAAACCTGCGGCACGCAACTCGTCGATTCCGGGCAGATCGCGGCGGCTGGTAAGTCCGAAATGGTCGAGAAATTCCGGCGTGGTGGCGTAGATCACCGGACGACCCGGCACCTCACGCCGCCCGGCGAGCCGTACCCAGCCCGCTTCCATCAACACATCGAGTGTTCCGGCACTTGTCTGCACGCCGCGGATCGATTCGATTTCGGCACGGCTTACCGGTTCGTGATAGGCGATGATCGCAAGCACTTCGGTAGCAGCGCGGCTGAGGCGGCGAACCTGTTCCTTTTCCCGTCGCAGCAAATGCGCCAGATCGGGTGCGGTTTCAAAATGCCAGCGCCCGCTGCGTTCAACCAGATGCACCCCTCGCGCCCGGTAGTGTTCCTGCAGGTTTGACAAGGCACGCCGCACGTCATGCGCGGCCAGCCCGCCCAGATGCGCGCCAAGCGCGTCCACCGCCATGGGCTGTTCTGAAGCGAAGAGCGTGGCTTCCACCGCGCGCTCCAGCGTATCGGGTTCTTCGTTCATACCGATGCCGCATCTTTCAGACGCCGGATGCGCAAGGGGGCAAATGCGCCTTCCTGATCGAGTTCCGCCCGACCCCGCTTCGCCAGTTCGAGCGCCGCGACAAAGCTTGATGCCAGTGCAGATCGCTTCAGTTCAGGCGATGCATGGGGCGGCAGGAAGTCGCGGATTTCCATCCATTCCAGCGTCACGCCCAGCATCGCAGACACACGTTCGAGCGCGCTGTCCAGCGTCATCACAGGGCGATTGGCCACATGGTATATCCGCGGCGCGGTGCGCGCCTTTACCTGGCCGTAAGCCTGGATCAGCGCAAAAATATCGCTTCGCCACACGGTCTTGCGATCTGTGCGCAAGCCTTCGGGCGCGCCGCGCAGGAACACGTCGCGTCCGATGCGGTCGCGCCCCATCAGGCGCGCTGCCGCTTCGCGCATCGCACCCAGCCGTTGCAGTCGCAATTGCAGACGCATCGCAAGGTCTTCGGGGGATGGATCTTCCTGTTCCGCCTTTGGCAGCAGCATCGCCGATTTCAGGTATGCCAGCCATGCCGCCATCACCAGATAATCCGCTGCCAGTTCCAGCTTCATCTCTCCTGCCTGCTCGATATAGGCAAGATATTGGTCAACCAGCGCAAGGATCGAAATTTGCAGCAGATCCACCTTCTGCCGCCGGGCCAGGTCTAGCAGCAGATCGAGCGGACCTTCCCAGCCATCGAGTTCGAGGTACAGCGCGTCCGCTTCGGCCTTGGCCGGATCTGGCGCAAACAGGAAAGGAGCCGCTTCGTTGATCATGTATGCGCGGCGCCAAGAGCGAGCAGCGTATCGCGTTTGGCCAGCAGTTCGGCTGCTTCCGGCCCGATCGCGGGCGCAATTCGGGTGCCTGACAAAGCGCGGTTCAGCCGCGTACTCGTCACTTCGGACATGGCCGGCAGCGCCTCGCAAATACCCTGCATATCATCCATTTTTGCCCAGCAATTCAGGATAATATCGCATCCAGCTGCATAAGCGCGGGCCGCGCGTTCCGGGATGGTGCCGCCAAGCGCCTGCATGTCGATATCGTCGGTCAGCAGCAGACCATCAAAGCCGATCTGTCCACGGATCACATCGCGGATCACGGTCTCAGACAGCGTGGCGGGATGTTCGGCATCCCAAGCCGTGAAAACAAGATGACCCGTCATACCGATTGGCGCGTGATTGAGCGTGCGAAACGGGATGAGATCATCCTCCAGCTCGGCGGTCGATGCGGTGACGGTTGGCAGCGACTTGTGCGTGTCTACATCGGTGCGGCCATGGCCCGGCATATGCTTGATACAGCCCGCTACGCCGCCGGCTGCCAGCCCTTCAAGCACGGCCCGGCCAATTGCTGCAACCTGCATGGGTTCAGCTCCGAATGCACGGTCGCCGATTACATCGTGCGCGCCAGCGACTCTCAGATCAAGCGGGGGGTGATAATTCACCGTGATCCCCATGGCAGACAATTCCAATCCCATCGCCGTGGCATTCGCTCGCGCAGCTTCGATCGCGCTGGCCGGTGCGATCTGATACAGCGCGTCAAACGCATGCCCGGTCGGATAATGGGCCCAAAGAGGCGGTCGCAGGCGCGCGACGCGTCCACCTTCCTGATCGATCGACACCAGAAGGTTTTCGCGCCCGTGCAGGCTGCGTAGATCATCTGTCAGACTGCGCAGCTGATTGGGCTCGATGCAGTTGCGGCCGAACAGGATATACCCCGCCGGATCTGCCTCTCGGAAGAAGGCGCGTTCGTCAGCAGTCAGGTGCGGGCCGGAAAGGCCAAAGATGGCAGGGGTCATAGGCCCCGCAAGGTCGCATTCTCCAGACAGTCTAGCAAGGGTGCGGCGCGATCAAGGGCGGGGAAAAGACGCGCAGGACGCTGTCAGATAGTGCGCCCGCGCGCCAGGCCCTTATTTGACCTGACAATCGATCCCGCCGGCCTTCAATGATGCGCACATGCGTTCAGCCTCGGTGCGGTTGGGCGCGACGGCCTGCAACCGGTAAACCGTTCCGATATCTACCTTGCCTTCGACAATCCGGTATTTAACGCCGGACAAAACATCGGTTCGGCGGGTGATATCGGTCCACCCCTGTTCGGCGCGGGCACGGGTTCCGTAGGCAGCCAATTGCACGCCCACGCCCTGCACTGCAGGCGCAGCGCCTTCGGACGGTGATGCTGCAGGCAAGGTCGCAATTGAAGGCTTGGGCGCAGCGCTTGTGGCAGGCACAGGCGCTTCAGCCACCACCGCAGGGCGCGATCCGCCTTCACCCACGACGGGCGCGACATTTCCGGTGCCGGCGAATTCCTTGCCCCCCGGATCATCGGGACGCTGCTTGACGGGACCTTCCGGCGCGGGGATCACGCTTCCGTCGGCAACCATATCTTCGTCGGCTGCACGGTTCGTTACGAACCACACCCCGCCGACAACCGCGCCCAGTACAAGCACCATTGCTGCGATGAACAATACGATCTGGCCGGGATCGAGCCCGCCTGCATCATTGTCGTCCTCATCGGATTCGAGCCAAGGCAAGCTGTCCGTGTCAGCAAGGTCCAGCTCGCTACCGTCATCGTTCAGTTCTTCGTACTCGGCATCGATCATGGCGAACTTTCAGTCCTTCCCCCGGCAACCAATGGCCTGCCGTTACATACTTTCGACAGCCTCGACACCCAGGACAGCGAGACCGTTGCGGATCACTTGCCCGATTGCCGTGCCAAGGAAAAGCCTTGCCTCTGTCAGCTGCGCATCCTGTTCCACGATGAACCGCTTTTCCTGACGGTCATTACCAAGGTTCCAGTAAGAATGCAGATCGGCTGCCAGATCATAAAGATAGAAGGCAATCCGATGCGGTTCGCGGGCACGAGACGCCGCCTCGATTTCGCGCGGGAACTGGGCCGCGCGGGCGATCAGCGCGCGTTCCTCGGATCCCAGCATTGCAAGGTTCGTATCGGTCGGGGTCAGGCCCGCATCAGCTGCCTTGCGCAACGTGGAACGAATACGCGCATGGGCGTATTGCACGTAGAACACGGGATTGTCCTTGGATGCTTCGACCACCTTGTCGAAATCGAAGTCCATCTGCGCATCGGGCTTGCGGGTCAGCATGGTGAACCGCACCACGTCCTTGCCGACCATCTCGACAACGTCCGCAAGCGTAACGAAATTACCCGAACGCTTGGACATCTTGAATGGCTGCCCGCCTTTCAGCAGCTGCACCATCTGAACGAGCTTGACCTCGAAGGGCTTCGGCGCAGCCCCGTCGGCGCTGGTCAGCGCAGCGACGGCTGCCTTGATCCGCTTGACCGTGCCGGCATGATCTGCGCCCCAGATATCCACCAGCGCGTCCGCGCTCTGAGACTTCTGGAAATGATAGGCGAGATCCGCGCCGAAATAGGTCCAGGCCCCGTTCGATTTCTTGATCGGGCGATCCTGATCGTCGCCGAACTTGGTGGAGCGGAACAGCGGCAACTGCACCGGCTCCCAATCCTCCGGCGGTGCCTTGCCCTTGGGGGCTTCGAGCACGCCATCATAGACGAGGTCATGGTCGCGCAGCCATTGTTCGGCCGCATCGACCTTGCCCGACGCCTGCAATTCGGCCTCAGACGAAAACAGGTCGTGCTTGATGCCGAGCGTGGCGAGATCTTCGCGAATCATGTCCATCATCGCCGCAACAGCGCGGGTGCGAAACAGGATCAGCCAATCATCTTCGGGCGCGGTCACATAAGTGTCGCCGAATTCGGCTGCGAGCGCCTGACCCACCGGCACAAGATAATCGCCGGGATAAAGACCTTCGGGAATCGTGATCGTCTCGCCCAAGGCTTCGCGATACCGCATATGTACCGAACGGGCGAGGACATCGACCTGCGCGCCCGCATCGTTGACATAATATTCGCGGATCACCTGGTGGCCGGCAAACTCCAGCAGACTGCCCAGCGCATCACCCACCACCGCGCCGCGGCAGTGGCCCATGTGCATCGGGCCGGTTGGATTGGCCGAGACATATTCGATGTTGACCACCCGGCCCCCACCCACGTCGGACCGGCCATAATCATCGCCCAAGCTCGCAATCGCCTGCAATTCATCCAGCCAAGCCTGCGGCACAAGGCGTAGGTTGATGAAACCCGGCCCCGCTATGTCGGCACTAGTGATGGAGGGATGCGCCGCCAGCTTTGCCGTGATCGCCTCAGCCAGTGAGCGAGGATTGAGACCTGCGGGCTTGGCCAACACCATTGCAGCATTGGTTGCCAAATCGCCGTGCGACGGGTCGCGTGGCGGTTCCAGCGTCACATTGGCGAAGGACGTGCCCGCGGGCAAAACGCCGTCCGCAATCAATTCGGTCAGCACCGTTTCGATCAACGCCGTATAAGCAGTGTAGAGGGTCTTGGGTTCGGTCATAATTGTCTCGTGCGATGGGCGCAGAATATTGCGCCTGCAAGATAGAAAGCGAACTGCCGGGTCAAGTCTGGGACGGCAACAGGTGCAGCCTGCGGTCAACTCCGCAGGTGCTTACAAGCAAAGCGAAGAAACCGCGCCGATGACGCACCCGCAAAAACGGGTGCGTAAAACACTCACCGCGTCACGTTGTATGAAAGCTGCGATTCCGTAAGCTGGAAGCCGACCAACATTTCAAACCGAGTGCGCGCCACAGCGGCCTTCACTTCGGGGTCAGCCAGCGGATCAAGCGCGGCCTCGGCATCGCCGGCGCGGCGTCTGCGCGTGATGCGTTCACGGATATCTTCGGGCAAGGCAGCATCAGCCCGATTAATGTAACTGCCCACCTTGGCCGCGGCGCTAGCGCGCTCCTGCCCGTCGGCAAAGGTCAGGCTTGCGGTGCCCAGCCGTTTGCTCACCACGGCGCTGCCGCCGCGCAGGACAGTGACGAAGTAGGGAAGTTCTACCGTGCGGCTGCCCCGCGCATCGGCGCGGCGGCCGTTCACAGTGAAGGTCGCTTCCGAATAGACCTTTTCGCCAGTGTCGTTGCAGGTGGAGCGCAGATCGGTCATCGCGGCGCTGACATCAAGGCTCGCGGTGGTGGTATCGGCGGCATCGCGGAATGTGGTGATATCACCCGTGTAATCCGGTATCCCCACCGAAGGGCAAAGCGTCAGAACGCTGGCAATGCCAACCCCCTGATCAATCACCAGTTCGCCTTCATTGGAACAGGCAGCGAGCGCCGCAACGGCGGAAATGGCAAAAAAGGCGCGTGCGCGAAGCATCATCAAAGCCGTCCTCGAATTTACGATCCCGTGCGCCCTAGCGAGGACGCGGCGAAAGCGCTAGAGGGAGCGATATGAACGCGCCCTTTCAAGCATCCGACACCGATGCCGCAGCCATGGTTTCGGCCCGCCCGCCTCTCAACCTTCTGATTGCCGCGCCGCGCGGCTTTTGTGCCGGGGTCGACCGTGCGATCGAAATCGTCGAAAAGGCATTGGAACGCTATGGCGCTCCGGTGTTCGTGCGGCACGAGATCGTCCATAACAAATATGTGGTCGAAGGGCTGAAGGCCAAGGGCGCGATTTTCGTCAAGGAACTGGACGAAGTGCCTGACGATGCGCCAGTCGTGTTCAGCGCGCATGGCGTGCCGAAGTCGATCCCGGCCGAAGCGCGGCGCCGCGAATTGCTGTATGTCGATGCGACTTGTCCGCTGGTAAGCAAAATTCACCGGCAGGCCGAACGCCAGATCGAAAAAGGCCGCCACATCATTTTCATCGGTCATGAAGGCCACCCCGAAGTGATCGGCACGATGGGGCAGGTCGAGCCCGGACAGATGACGCTGGTTGAAACCATTGAGGATGTCGACAAGCTGCCGTTCGATGCGGACGAAGAACTGTCCTATCTGACCCAGACGACGCTGTCGGTCGATGACACACGAGAGGTGATCCAGGCGCTTGAATGGCGCTATCCCAACATCTCGGGCCCGCGCGCCGAAGATATCTGCTATGCCACGTCCAACCGCCAGGCCGCGGTCAAGGAACTGGCGCATGATTGCGATCTGGTGCTCGTAATCGGGGCGCCCAATTCGTCCAATTCGCTGCGGCTCGTGGAGGTGTCCGAACGGCTCGGAACTCCTGCCAAGCTCATACAGCGGGCCAGCGAAATCGATCTTGCCTGGCTTGAAGGGGTGCAAACCCTGGGGCTAACCGCTGGCGCTTCGGCGCCTGAAGTGTTGGTGCGCGAAGTGGTCGCACTGTTGGCGCAACATCGCACGATCCACGAAAAGGAGATCACTGCGACGGTCGAAAAGATGGTGTTCAAGCTTCCCCGCCAGCTGACCGACTGAAGCCGAGCTTATCGTGGCGGTTTACACCCATCTGGGGGCGGAAGAACTCGCCCGGCTGATTGCGCACTACGATGTCGGCGATCTGGTTTCGGCCAAGGGTATTGCCGAAGGCGTGTCGAATTCGAACTGGTTAGTGGAAACCACCGGCGCTGACCGGCGCGGCGCACGCTTTATCCTGACCTTGTACGAACGGCGGATCGACACCGGCGATTTGCCCTACTTTCTTGACCTGCTCGATCATCTGGCCGCCAAAGGCTGCCCTGTGCCGCGAACGATGCACGACCGCGATGGGGCATCTTTTCGGATGGTGGAAGGCACGGCTGCCGCGTTGATCGAATTTCTGCCCGGCATCTCCCCCACCCGCCCAACCGCAGCGCAGGCATGGGCTGTGGGCGCGGTGCTGGCGCGGTTGCATCTGGCTGCACAGGATTTTCCGCGCCAACGCAGCAATGCGATGGATTTTGCCGCCACCGCCGCAATTCTTGGAAATTGCGGCCCGGATGCCCTTGCGACCATCGACCCGCGTCTTTCCGCCATGGTAGAACACGCCCGCAGTGCCGCTACACTTGATCTTTCAGCCCTGCCGCAATCGCAGACACACACCGATCTGTTTCCCGACAACGTCCTGATGCTGGGCGACCGGGTAACAGGGCTGATCGACTTCTATTTCGCGTGCACCGGGCCAATGGTGCTGGATCTGGCAGTCACCCATGCCGCCTGGTGCTTTGACAGTGCAAATGCTTACCACGCAGACTGCGGCGCCGCGCTCATCGCGGGCTATCAAAGCATCCGCCCGCTTGACCCGGCCGAACGCAGGCTGTTCCCCGAAATTGCCAAGGGCGCGTGTCTGCGGTTTGTGGCCAGCCGCGCTGAAGACTGGCTCGACACGCCCGACGATGCGCTAGTTACCCGCAAGGATCCGATGCAATTCGTCAAACGCTGGGCGTTCTACGACGAAGCGGGTGACGGCGTGCTTGCAGGCTGACCGCTCCCGCGCCAAAGCTGGGCGCAATGAAACAGGTCGAAATCTACACCGACGGTGCCTGCAAGGGTAACCCTGGGCCCGGGGGCTGGGGCGCGCTGCTGCGTATGGGGGCGCATGAAAAGGAGCTGTCAGGAGGGGAACCTGACACCACCAACAACCGCATGGAATTGATGGCGGCGATCAAGGGGCTGAACGCGCTGATAGAACCGTGCAAGGTCGATCTGTATTCCGACAGTAAATATGTGCTCGACGGAATGCAGAAATGGATTCACGGATGGCAGCGCAACGGTTGGGTCAACGCCAGCAAGAAACCCGTGCGCAACGCCGATCTGTGGCATGAACTGATCGAAGCTGCGCGGCCGCATCAGGTCAACTGGCATTGGGTCCGCGGCCACAGCGGTCATCCGGAGAATGAGCGCGTTGACGCAATGGCAAGCGCCGAAGCGGCACGCATCGCTGCAGGAAGCTAGACCGCGCCGTTAGACAGGTCGCGCCGCAGTCCCGTCGCGAAAGCGCGATGGCGTATAGGCAGCCGCATCGATCGCTGCGGTCATCGCATCGCGCGCGTTCCCCAGCAGGATCTGTGCACCCAACCGTGCAGCGGCAGGCGCGGTCTGAATGCCGAACCCGCCCTGTCCTGCGAACCAGAAAAACCCCTCGGCGTCCGCATCGAAGCCATAGACCGGCAGGCGATCAGGCGCAAAGCTGCGCAGCCCTGCCCAGCGCCGTTCGACCGCCGCGATCTTCCAGTCGGTCACCTGCTGGAAGCGGTCAATGGCTATCGCAACATCCAGCTCCTCCGGCGCAGCATCGGTTGGCGCAGAAGGTACTTCATCATGCGGGCTGAGCCACAGCCGTCCGGCATCAGGCTTGAAATAGAAGCCGCCATTGATGTCGAGCACCAGTGGCAGATCGGCAGGCGCTTGTGGTTCCACCCGCAGCACCGCGACCGTCCGGCGCAGCGGATCGATACCGATGGGCCGAACCCCCGCCAATTGTGCGACGGTATCGGCCCAGGCCCCGGCGGCATTGACACAGATCGCGGCGCGCCAGCTTGCGCCGCCTTCGGTCCTGATTGACCACGCCCCGCCATCGCGAGCCAAAGCGCTTACCCGGGCCCGGCAGATGATATTAACACCGTGGCGCCTCGCCAACGCGAGGTAGTGCTGGTGCAGGCCCGCGACGTCGATATCGGCGCAGGCTGGCTGGTGGAGTGCCTCGGTCCAATCGGGCCGGATGTGCGGCACTTTGTGCGCCAGCGCGGACGGTGACAGCCGCTCGATTGTTACGCCGGTTCCGGCAAAGGTTTCGACATGGGCGTCCATCGCCGCGCGGTCTTCGGCGCGCCCGACATACAAGGCGCCGCGCGGGGTCAGGAAGCCGTGGTCTTTCAGATAGCCTCCCGACGCCAGCGTCAGGGGCACGACCCCAGGGCCGCCGTAACATTCTTCCCAGAACGCTGCTGACCGTCCAGTGGCATGATAGCCCGGTGCGTCTTCCGCTTCGAGCAGCAGAACCCGTGCATGCGGCGCAAGTTCAGCGGCAAGCCCGGCTCCGGCCATGCCCGCACCGATGATGGCGACATCGTACATCAAGACGCGACCATCGGCCGCGGCGCGGCGCGATCGAGGAACGCGGCAATGGCGGCCATAATCGGTTCGCGCACCGCATCGACTTCGCGCAGGACTTCGTGATGCGATTCTTCGCCCAATGCCAGAAGTTCGCCTTGCGGCAGGCGTGAAGCAGCCTGACAATTGGCAGCGTGGCTGACCAGCCGGTCCGTACGGGTAGAAACCATCAGCACCGGCACATCCACAGCCTCAAGGGTGCCCGGTGCATCAAGCATCCGCCACGAGGCGTAGGCCCGTTCCACCCAGCGCCAGCTTGCCGGGCCCATCACCAGTTCGGGCCGCGTCTGCCGCCACCATTGTTCATCGGCATATCGCACCGGATCATGTGTCAGCAGATCGGCGCGGGCGGTGGGAAGCTCTCCCGGTTTTTCGCTCCATTTCCATGCCGGACGCAGCGGATCGCCGAACCGGCACATGATCCTTGCAGCAGCATGGAGCACAGGCAAGGGCAATTGCGGCCCGTTCATCCCGGTCATCGGTGCGCTGAGAACGACGGCATCGGGCCGGAACCGCTGTTCGGCCAGCGCACGCAGCGCAATATGGCCTCCCATCGAATGTGCCGCCAGAACATGTGGGCCCGGTGTTTCACGAATCCATTGGTTCCACAGGTGCTCCAAGTCATCGACCCAGATGCCGAAATCGGCAACATGGCCGGTCACGGGATCATTGCCCAGACGCCCCGAGCCTGCCTGCCCGCGCCAGTCTGCCGCCGTCACACGCCATCCAGCGCGGTGCCATTCTTCCAGCGTCTCAAGGTATTTCTCGTAAAAATCGCCGCGTCCGGGGAGGAACAGGATCGATCCCCGGTCCCCTGCGGTGGCCGGCCAATCGATACGGCGTACGGCGTGGCCATCCGCGGCGGTCCAGATCGTTTCACTGGCCTCGGCCGGAATGCTGCGGCGGTCGATCATGCGCACACACCCCCAAGGCACGCCACGGGGCCGTGAAGTGTGGTTACTATTTGGTAAGTCATAACCTGTAGCAGTGTCCCATTGAAGGACGGCCCGCGGCTTTCGCGAGGCCCGCGCCCGGGGGCACGAAGTCGATGAATTCCATTTCCTACGTTTTGCTGATCGCCTTGGCAATTGCGCTGGTCTTTGCTGCGTTCACGGACATGCGCCGGCGTCAGATCGACAATTGGCTCAATCTGGGCATCGCGATTGGCGCTCCTGTGTTCTGGTGGTCAAGCGGACTGTCATTGTGGCCCGACGTGGCCATCCAGTTTGGCGTGGCGCTTGCCGCCTTTGCGGTTTTTGCGGGATTGTTTGCGCTGCGCATGATGGGTGGCGGTGATGTGAAGCTGCTGACCGTGCTGGCGCTGTGGGTCAGCCCGCAGGCCTTCATGCAATTGCTTTTGGTGATGGCGCTGGCTGGCGGCGCGCTGACCATCGTGATGGTCGCCTGGCACACGATTCGCCGACAGAAAGGCAAGTTGGCCATACCCTATGGGGTTGCCATCGCATTTGGCGGTTTGTGGGTGCTTGCGGTCAACTATCTGCCGGACGGCGCCTTTGCTGTGCCGGCGGCGTGAACCCGATTTTAACCAGTCACGACTTACTCACCGAAACCATACCCGCCCGCACACCAACCAAGGGCAATTACGAGGGGGCTAATTGAGCCATGGATAGGAAGAAACTTGTTCTGCTGCTCGGCGCGCTGATCATCGCGATCGGGACGGCCTTTGGCGCACGGACCATCTTCGCTGGAGGTGCCGCCCCCGATGCTGAGGCTGCACAGCCCACCGGACCGCGCGTCCTGGTAGCCAAGCGGGCCCTGACAGCGGGCACCATCATCACCGCCGATGCGCTGGGCTTCCAGCCTTGGCCCAAGGAACTGGTGCAGGATGCCTACTTCATCGACGGCGAAGCCGATATGAACGCGCTGCTGGGCACGGTCGTTCGCTACCCGATCACCGCAGGAGAGCCTGTCACGCAAGGATCGCTGGTTGCGCCGGGTGACCGCGGCTTCCTGGCGGCGGCGCTTGGCCCGGGGATGCGGGCTGTCACCGTTCCGGTGTCCGCGATCACAGGTGTTGCCGGCTTCGTCTTTGCCGGCGACCGGGTGGATCTTGTGCTGACACAGGATGTGAGCGGGGAAGGTGAAGGCGAATCGCTGAAGACTGCCGAAACCGTGCTGCGCAACCTGCGCGTGCTCGCCACCGATCAGATGGTGGAAAAGACCACCGATGAAAACGGCAAGACCGAAGTCAGCGAATTCCGCACTGTTACGCTCGAAGTGACGCCGAAGATCGCGGAAAAGGTGGCGGTGGCGCAAACCATCGGGACTATCAGCCTGGTGCTGCGTTCGTTGGCGGACAGCCCGGCCGAACTCGAACGCGCTGTCGCTGCCGGTGATGTGCAATTGCCTGCCAATGCCACGCCCGAGCAGGAAGAAAAGATGCTCAAGGCTGCAATGGGACGTCCGATCGACAAGGGCACGACCTTTGTGACCGGCGGCGATGTTTCGCGCTTCCAGCGCACGACTGTACCGACCCGTGCGCCCGAACGCCGCGAAGCAGCCCCGTATCAGCCCGCTCCGGCGCGCGCAGCGCCTTCATCGGGTGGAAATGATGCTCCTGTCTACACCGGTCCAAGCGTGCGGGTGACACGCGGCAAGGAAACCGAACAGGCATCGGTCAGCGCCAAGGCTAACAGCACCGCCATTCTCTCGAGCCAATCGAACGGCATGCGCCGCGCCGGGCCCACGCTTCCCAGCGCTGGCGCGACCGTGATCAACTGAGAGCCAACCGGACCATGTCGAACATCATGACCCATCGCTTGTCTGCTCTTCAGACAAACCGTGGCAGACCCGAAGGGGGGAAACCCATGACACGCAATTTCAAGATCAAGCTTTTGGTCGCTGCAATGGCCGCAGTGCCGATGGCGGCCATGCCGGCGGCAACCGCCACCGCGCAGCAGGTCGTCAGCCCGTCGCAGGAAATCGTCCTGTCGATCGGCAAGGGCGAACTGGTAACGGTGCCGGGAACCATGGCTGACGTTTTTGTCGCCAATGATTCGGTTGCCGACGTGCAGATCAAGTCGCAGCGTCAGCTTTATGTCTTTGGCAAGGCCGGGGGTGAAACCACGATCTACGCCAGCAATGATCGCGGCGATGTAATCTTTTCGGCCAATATCCGGGTTGGCTCGAACATCGGCAGCATCGACCAGATGCTCGCCATGGCGATGCCCGATGCCAAGGTCAGCGTTTCGACCATGGGGACCAACACCGTCCTGCTGACCGGCACCGTGGCCGCACCCGAAGATGCTGCAGAGGCCGAACGGCTGGTTACCGCGTTTCTGGGCGATCAGGCCAATGTCATCAGCCGCCTGAAAACTGCCACCCCGCTGCAGGTCAATCTGCATGTCAAGTTCGCCGAAGTCAGCCGCAGCCTGGTCCGCGAGATCGGCGGCAACCTTCAAATGGCCGATGCCACGGGCGGTTTCCGCTTCGGTGTGGGCACCGGTCGTTCGATCGGCGGCGAAACCTTCAACTACGGCGGTCCTCTTGGTGTGGGCAGCGGCGCTGGACAGACGTCCTTCCTGCTGCCGGATGGCACCCGCGTGATCGGCCCAACGGTCGATTCGCAAGGCGGCACTTCGCTTGCCGGGCTGGGTCAGCTGTTTGGCCTCAACATGCTCGGCGCGCTCGATCTGTCGGAGCGTCTGGGTTTGGTGACGACCATCACCGAACCCAACCTGACCGCGCTTTCGGGCGAAACCGCAACGTTCCTGGCGGGCGGCGAATTCCCGATCCCCATTGCGCAGGGCCTTGGTCAGGTGACGGTGCAGTTCCGCCAATTCGGCGTCAGCCTGGCCTACACCCCCACGGTACTGTCGAACGGCCGCATTTCGATGCGGGTACGCCCGGAGGTGTCCGAGCTTTCGACCCAGGGCGCCATCACGCTCAATGGTTTTCAGGTTCCCGCCATCACCACGCGCCGGACCGAAACCACGGTCGAACTGGGTTCAGGTCAAAGCTTCATGATTGCCGGCCTGATGAGCGCGAATTCGCAGAACTCGCTCGATAAGGCGCCGGGCCTTGGTGATGTGCCGATCCTTGGCAACCTGTTCCGCAGCCGCGATTTCCGCAAGGGCGAAACGGAACTGGTGATCATCGTCACCCCCTATCTGGTGCAACCGGTGGATGCCAAGGACATCAAGCTGCCGACCGACGGGTTCCGTTCTGCCAACGAGTTCGAGCAGCTGCTGGGTTATCAGAACCACGCTGGCATTTCTGGCGAAGCTCGCCCCGGACCGGTCTCGGCGCAGCCCGATGCGCCCGAACCGCGGGTCAGCGCAGCTGAACCGGCCGCTATCGTCCCGAACACGCCGGAGCAACCGCGCCGCGCCGACAAGAAGAACCGCCGTGAGGAACGCGAAGCCAGTGCCGCGACCCCGGGCTTCAGCCTCTAACGTGAGAAAGGTGATTACGATGCCCAATGCACGACACACCACGTTCCCCAAAGTTCATGTGGCCCGGCTCGCACTTGCGCTGTCGCTTGGTCTGGGGCTGGCAGGTTGCGGCGGAATGCCGACCAACACCTCGCTCTACAGCGCCAAGGTGCCGGTGGTGGAACGCACCAACATGACGCTTGATGTCAACACCACCCCTGCGGGTCTGCCGATTTCGGAACAGCAGCGCATCAACGGCTGGTTCGAAACGATGGATCTTCGCTACGGTGATCGTATCGCGATCGAAAATCCGGGCCAGAACCCCGCCGTGACCAATGCGGTGCGTGATCTGGCCGCGCGTTATGGCCTCATGATCAGCGATACCGCCCCGGTAACGGCTGGTTTTATCCAGCCCGGTCAGGCCCGCGTGGTCATCACCCGCACGACCGCCAGCGTTCCGGGTTGCCCCGACTGGTCGGCCAAGTCCGACATGAATTACATGAACGGTCTCAGCCCCGGCTATGGCTGCGCGGTCAATAGCAATCTGGCGGCGATGGTTGCCGATCCGCAAGACCTGCTTGAAGGCAAGAAAGCCTCTGGCGAAACCGTGATCGCCACTTCGAACAAGGCAATCTCAACCTATCGTGAAGCACAACCGACCGGCGCAGGCGGTCTGCAAAATGCCGGTGCAGCCGGCGGCGGAGGTAATTAAGCCATGAATGCTCCCTGGAAATCGGGCTTGCCCGGAAACCGTGATCCCTTTGCTGCCTATATCTGCGATGACACCGCGCTCGACGTGCTGCGTCCCGTGGTTATCGAACTCGGCTGGCAACCGGAAAAGTGCAACAAGGGCGGCCTGCGTAATGCGGTGCAATCGCTTTCGGTCAGCGCCAGTCCGGCAATCCTGATTGTCGACCTGTCGGAAAGCGGCGATCCGCTGAACGACATCAACGCACTGGCCGAAGTGTGCGAGCCCGGCACTGTGGTTATCGCCATCGGTCAGGTCAATGACGTGCGCCTGTACCGCGATCTGCTGTCCAGTGGCATCCACGATTACCTGCTCAAACCCCTGTCGCCGCAACAGGTGCATGATGCGCTGAGCCAGGCTCTGGCTGTGTTCATGGCTCCCAAGGCCGGCGACGCGGATGCCGCGCGGCGCCATATCTCGACCGCGGTCGTGGGTACCCGCGGCGGTGTGGGCGCGTCGACGCTTGCAACCTCGCTTGCCTGGCTTTTCAGCGATCACCACAAGGCCGCCACCGCACTGCTCGATCTCGACGTGCACTTCGGCACCGGCGCACTGTCGCTTGATCTGGAACCGGGCCGCGGCCTGACCGACGCGATCGAGAATCCCAGCCGTATCGACCCGCTGTTCATCGAACGCGCGATGGTGCGTGCGGGCGATCACCTTTCGATCCTGTCGGCAGAAGCCCCGATCAGCCAGCCGTTGATGACCGATGGATCGGCCTTCGTGCAGCTGGAGGATGAATTCCGCCAGGCGTTCGAAATGACGGTCATCGATTTGCCGCGCAACATGCTCATCAACTTCCCGCAGCTTCTCGCAGACGTGAATCTGGTGGTGCTGACCTGCGAGCTGACACTGGCGTCGGCGCGCGACACAATTCGCATCCTGTCGTGGCTGAAAGCCAATGCCAGCCATGCGCATCCGATGATCGTGGCAAACAAGGTGCAACCCGCCCTTGCCGAAATCAGCAAGGCGGATTTTGAAGCCTCGATCGAACGCAAGGTCGATTTCATCGTGCCTTACGACATCAAGGCGGCCTCGAACGCGGCAAAGCTGGGTCAGGTGTTCGTAGACGCGAACCGTTCCAGCAAGGCGACCGCGGCAATTCGCCAGATCGCCGAACGCGTCATGGGCGTCAGTTCGGAAGACACCCTTGATGTCGGCGGAGAGAAGAAGTCGCTGCTCGGCAACTTCGATTTCAAGGCGATGCTCGCCAAGAAGCCCAAGGTCGACCTGACCAAGGCTGATTGAACCCGACCAGAGCGGGATGCCGGGCGCACAGGTGCCTGGCTCCCCCTCGCCCAGCGACACCGGACATGACCCGCCCCAACCCGGCGGAATCAGGCAGGACACACAGATATGGACTTTTTCCAAACCCTGCTGATCACGATCGTGATCTTTTCCGTGCTGGTCATGGGCTACGCGGTAGCGACCGGATCGGGTGCATCCAAATCGCAGAAACGCCGCATCGAAGCGCTGCGCGATCGCCATGCCGAAAGCGTCGATGCCAAGGTCGATGCGCAATTCAAACGCGCAATCGCCGCCCGCAAACCGAAGACATATCAGGTCGCAGGCTCGGGCTCGCGGGTCGAAGCACTCGGCATGCGGCTTAATCGGACGGGCAAGCCGTGGACTGTCAGCCAGTATGCCTATGCCTCGATCGGGCTGGCACTGGGGGTTGCGGTGGTGTTTTTCGTGCTGACCCGCGCGCCGATGCTGTCGCTTGGTCTCGGATTGCTGATCGGCGCGGGCCTGCCTCACATGGTCGTCGGTTATTTGATCAACAAGCGCACCAATGCCTTCATCACCAAGTTTCCCGACGGTATCGAGCTTCTGGTGCGCGGTCTGCGCTCGGGCCTGCCGGTTACCGAGACGCTTGGCATCGTGTCGACCGAAGTGCCCGGCCCCGTCGGCTATGAATTCAAGGCGGTGATCGATCGGATCAAGGTCGGCAAGACCATGGAAGACGCGCTTCAGGACACCGCCGACAAGCTGGGCATTCCGGAATTCAACTTCTTTACGATCACGCTGGCCATCCAGCGCGAAACCGGGGGCAACCTGGCTGAAACGCTGTCGAACCTTGCCGAAGTTTTGCGCAAGCGCGCGCAGATGAAGCTCAAGATCCGGGCGATGAGCTCGGAATCCAAGGCTTCGGCTTACATCGTCGGCTCGCTGCCATTCCTGGTCTTTGCCGCGATCTTCTCGATCAATCCCGGATACATGAGCACCTTCTTCACCGACGATCGGCTGATCGTGACCGGCCTTGGTGCTGGCGTGTGGATGGGACTTGGCGTGTTGATGATGGCCAAGATGGTCAATTTCGAAATCTGATGGCGGGGGGCATATAACATCATGATCAACCAACCCACCAGTCCGACCCTGCTTGGCTTCGACGTTGTTCTTGTCGGCACGCTGCTGGCTGGCCTTGCCGCCTTCGCCATGATGCTGGCGATCTACGCTGCGGTCACGATCCGCGATCCGATGGCCAAGCGCGTCAAGGCGCTGGAAGCACGGCGCGAACAGTTGAAGGCCGGGATCGTCACATCGTCGACCAGGAAGCGCACCAGTCTGGTCCGTCGCACCGATGCGACCGACAAGATGAAGGACGGTCTTGGCCGTCTCAACGTGCTGCAGGAAAGCCAGATCAAGGAGATCCAGCAGAAGATGGCCCATGCCGGCTATCGCAACAAGGAATGGGCGGTTCTGATTATCGTCGCCCGTGCCATTCTGCCGGTTGTGATCGGTGTGATCATGGGGCTGCTGGTGTACGTGGTCGAATTCTGGCCCGACTGGGGTCCGATGACCCGGCTTGGCGTGTTTGGCGGCAGCGTTTTCATGTCCTACAAGGGCCCTGAAATCTTCCTCAAGAACAAGGCCGACAAGCGCACCAAGGAAATCCAGAAGGGCCTGCCCGATGCGCTCGACCTCCTTGTTATCTGCGCCGAAGCCGGTCTGACCGTCGACGCCGCCTTCAACCGCGTCGCCAAGGAACTGGGCCGCGCCTATCCCGAGCTGGGCGACGAATTCGCCCTAACCGCGATCGAACTGAGCTTCCTCAACGAACGGCGCATGGCATTCAACAACCTTGCGTACCGGGTCAATCTGGAAGCCGTCAAAGGCGTGGTGACCACCATGATCCAGACCGAACGCTACGGCACGCCGCTGGCTTCGGCGCTGCGGGTGCTATCAGCGGAATTCCGCAATGATCGCATGATGCGCGCTGAAGAAAAGGCTGCGCGTTTGCCCGCGATCATGACCGTGCCGTTGATCGTGTTCATTCTGCCCACCCTGTTCGTGGTTATTCTGGGCCCGGCAGCCTGTTCGATTTCGGACAACCTGGTCAACAAGTAACCGCCAAAGGCCGCGAAACGATGAAGGGGCCGGAACAGGATCATTCCTGTTCCGGCCCTTCCTTTGCAGGGCGGGCCAGCTGCAATGCACGGGCGCGCAGACCCGCCAGCAGGCGGCGCAGGGTGTCTTCTTCGCCCGGCACCAGATCGGCCAGCAATTCGTGTTCGGTGGCACGGGCCAGAGGCATCACTTCGCCATGGATCGCCCTGCCTTCATCCGTGAGCGCCAGAAGGTGCGAGCGGCCATCGCCTGGATTGGGCACCCGTGCAATCAGACCGCGTTCCTCCAGCACCTTGACCGCGCGGTTGACCGCCACCTTGTCCATCAAAGTTGCCGCGGTCAGCGCGCGCTGGGTCATGCTGCCGCGATCACCCAGCACCGCCATCACCCGCCATTCGGGAATTTTCAGCCCGAACCGCTTGCGATACCGTTCGGCGATCAGCCCGCTGACCGCATTGGAGGCGACCGAAAGCTGATAGGGCAGAAACCCCGCCAGATCGCCGGTGTCATCATTCATAGGGGCGCGCTTCCCACCACGGATAGAAATCGGGCATGTCGGCGCTGACTGTGCCCGGATACGCGGGGCTGCGCTTTTCAAGGAAGCTGGCAATGCCTTCCCTCGCATCGGCGCTGCGGCTGAGGCGATAGATCGCGCGGCTATCGATCTTGTGCGCTTCCATCGGATGATCCGCGCTCATCAATCGCCACATCATCGCACGGGTCATAGCAACCGATACGGCCGAGGTGTTTTCGGTGATTTCGCGGGCCAGCGCTTGCGCCGCAGGAAGCAGGTCCGACGGCGCATGGACCGAACGCACCAGACCGCCCGTTCTGGCTTCATCTGCGCCGAAGATGCGGCCCGTGTAACACCACTCCAACGCCTGCGCGATACCGACAAGCCGCGGCAGGAACCAGCTGGAGGCCGCCTCCGGCACGATCCCGCGCCGCGCAAAGACGAAGCCATAACGTGCCGTCTCGCTCGCCAGGCGGATGTCCATCGCCAGCTGCATCGTCGCGCCAACGCCCACGGCCACGCCGTTGCACGCCGAAATCAGCGGTTTTTTCGATTCGAACAGGCGCAGCGTCAACAAGCCGCCCCCGTCGCGCACTTTGGGATCGGACAGGTCGCTGACCTCGGACGGATCGGAGAACACATGTCCGCCGCCTTCCGGGGTCAGGTCAGCGCCCGCACAGAACGCCCGCTCGCCCGCACCGGTGAAGATCACCGCACGCACCGCATCATCGGCATCGATATCGTCCATCGCCGCGATGATTTCCTGCCCCATCGTGCGGGTATAGGCGTTCATCTTGTCGGGGCGGTTCAGCGTGATTGTCGCAATACCATCGCTCTTGGCGAGCGTGATCTGGGTGTAATCGGTCATGCAGGCTCTCTCTCGATCAGGGCTTGGCGCTCTTGTTGGAGACACATGAGACACTGTCCAGAAGGCGAAAACAAGCCTGTCCGAAGCGTGCGCTTGAGAGGGGTGCCAAAGGGCAGAAAACGGCGCAGGGGACATGTCGAAAATTCTATCCCTGCCTCATCCCGGTAGGAAAGAGACAACGCATGCAGGCCCAGCCATCGGACCGTACGCCCCCGCATATGCAAACCGCCCCCACGCGAAGTCGCGCAGGGGCGGTCTGACCTTACGGGTAACGCTGGATTAGCGCGGCGCCATACGGATCGCGCCGTCGAGACGCACGTCCTCACCGTTGAAGTAGCCGGTTTCGATCATGCACATGGCAAGCTTGGCATATTCGGTAGGGATGCCAAGCCGCTTGGGGAACGGCACCGATGCGGCCAGCGCATCGCGCACGTTCTGCGGCGCGGCGGCAAGCAGCGGGGTATCGAAAATGCCCGGCAGGATCGTGTTCACCCGGATGCCCTCGTTCATCAGGTCGCGTGCGATGGGCAGCGTCATCCCGATCACACCCGCCTTCGAAGCCGAGTAAGCCGCCTGGCCGATCTGGCCGTCTTCACCGGCAACCGACGCGGTGTTGACAATGGCGCCGCGTTCACCGTGATCGTCCATCGGATCAAGCGTCAGCATACCCGCGGCCGACTTGGCGATGCAGCGGAAGGTGCCGATCAGGTTGACCTGAATGACGAAATCGAAGGCACTGACGGGGAAGTGCTTGATCGAACCGTCTTCCTTGCTGCGGCTGGCGGTCTTGATCGCATTGCCGATTCCGGCGCAGTTGACGAGGATGCGCTCCTGCCCGTGGGCTTCGCGGGCCTTGGCAAAACCGGCATCGACATCGGCATCGCTGGTTACATTGACCTTGCAGAACACGCCGCCCAGTTCCGCGGCAAGCGCTTCACCCTTTTCTTCGTTCATGTCGAAGATTGCAACCTTCGCACCCTTGGCAGCCAGCGCGCGCGCGGTGGCCGCGCCCAAGCCCGACGCTCCGCCGGTGACGACAGCGGGGGTATTGGCAGAAACTTCCATAATTCTCTCCTGATGGTCAGTTGTGGTCCGAAGCGTTCAGAGACGCTCGATAATGGTCACGTTGGCGACACCGCCGCCTTCGCACATGGTTTGCAGGCCATATTTCTTGCCGTGGCGGTGCAGCCCATGAACCAGCGTCGCCATCAGCTTGGTGCCCGATGCGCCAAGCGGATGGCCCAGCGCAATCGCGCCGCCGTGGACATTCAACCGTGCCGGATCGGCGCCGGTATGCTTGAGCCATGCCAGCGGCACGGATGCAAAGGCTTCGTTGACTTCGTAAAGGTCGATGTCGTCGATCGTCAGACCGGCGCGTTGCAAGGCCTTGTCGGTGGCAAACAGCGGCTCTTCGAGCATGATCACCGGATCGCCTGCGGTCACGGTCAGGTTGTGGATGCGCGCCAGCGGGGTCAGACCGTGTGCCATCAACGCGGCTTCGGACACCACCAGCACCGCCGATGATCCATCGCAAATCTGGCTGGCCGACGCTGCGGTCAGCGCGCCATCGGGGCTGATCAGCTTGACGCCCGCGATGCCTTCCAGGGTCGCATCGAAACGGATGCCTTCATCTACGGTGTGCATCTGCGTGCCTTCGGCCGTTTCGATCTCGATCGCGACAATCTCGCGGTTGAACGCGCCGGCCTTGGTTGCCGCGATTGCCTTTTCATGGCTGGATAGCGCGAAACGATCGAGATCGTCCTTGGTAAACCCGTGCTTCTGCACGATCATCTCGGCGCCCATGAACTGGCTGAAATTGATGCCGGGGAACTTGGCCTCGATCCCTGCGGCCTTGCTGTAGAGGCCTTCCTTCATGTGCAACGTCACGTTGGAACCCATCGGCACGCGGGTCATGCTTTCGACCCCGCTGGCAATCACCACGTCCTGCGTGCCGCTCATCACCGCTTGTGCGGCAAACTGGATCGCCTGCTGCGATGATCCGCACTGACGGTCGATGGTCACGGCCGGAGTGGACTGCGGCAGCAACTTCGAAGCGAGCACACCCATGCGCCCGACCTGCATCGACTGTTCGCCTGCCTGACTGACACATCCCGTCACCACGTCGTCGATCGCGCTGGGGTCGATCCCGCTGCGTTCCACGATCGCATCCAGCGATCCGGCCAGCAGATCGACGGGGTGGACCCCGGCCAAACGCCCGCCGCGGCGTCCGCCTGCCGTGCGCACGGCTTCGACAATATAGGCTGTCGTCATTGCTCTCTCTCCGTAGGGTTTCCGTTTTCGTAAACGTTAGCAGCGACCGCCATCAGGTCAAGCAAGCAGGCGTGTGCAGGGGCGTAACACCGGGTACTAATCTGTGTTGCAACATTGACACAGAATTACCTCAAACTCCCCTGCCGGGATGCTTTTCGTTTGCGAGCATTGCGTCAAATGAAGCATTTCGTTCGCATACGTCAGCCCGTGGGTTTTCCCGGGCAGACCTATAAACGGTCCAAGACCACATTTTTTTCGGCCACCATGGCCGGACTACTAGGGGACAAAACTAGCATGAGAAAAATCTCCATCTTGAAGGCTGGAACTGCACCGATCGCGCTTGGCTTGATGGTGGCTTCGGTTCCGGCGTTCGCGCAGGACCAGGCAGACGCCGACGGTGTGGCGAACGAGCAGGAAACCCGCTCGATCGTCGTCACCGGTTCGCGCATCGCCCGTCCCGATCTTGATTCGGCCAGCCCGGTCACTACGGTTTCGGGTGAGACGATCGGCCTGACCGGTACGCTGACGCTTGAAGAACTGATCAACGATCTTCCGCAGCTCATCCCCGGCAACAACCGCACGTCGAACAACTCGGGCGGTGAATCCTTCGCCACGCTCGACCTTCGCGGCCTTGGCCCGAACCGCACCCTGATCCTGGTTGATGGTGAGCGCGTTGCCGCTTCGTCGACCACCGGTGCTGTCGACATTTCGCAGATCCCCACCAGCCTCATCGAGCGCGTTGACGTGGTGACCGGCGGCGCGACCGCTGTTTACGGTTCGGACGCTGTTGCAGGCGTCATCAACTTCATCCTGAAGGACGATTTCGAAGGTCTTGAACTGACCTTCCAGAACGAAATTTCGGGTGACGGCGCTGGCTACAACTACGCCATCAACGGCGTGTTCGGCGGCAACTTCGACGATGGCCGCGGTAACGTTGCTCTCGCCGTACAGTATTACGACCGTGACCCAGTAAGTCAGGGCCGTTTCGATTATTCGCGCACCTCCGGCGCGCTCGGTCTCGTAGACGACACGCTGGTCGTGGTTGACGATCCGGCTGATCTGGGTGCCGATGGTGCTGTGATCTTCTCGGGCGGTTCGGCCACCAACCCGTTCGGCACCGTGGTCAACAACGGCGGCAACCCCTTCCAGGGTCTGGCGACCAACCCCGGCGTTGGTCCCAACTTTGCCTCGTTCGACAATGATTGTAACCCTGCCACTGCCAACACTGCAGTCAATGGCGGCAGCCTTTCGTTCGATACGGCGGGCAACCTGCGTCCCAACAGCACCGGTGGCCAGTGCGCCATCCCGGTTGGCAACTCGTCGCGTTACAGCTTCAACGACCAGAACTTCCTGCTGATTCCCTTCGACCGTCTGAACGTGTCGTCGATCGCCAGCTATGAGTTCACGGACAAGACCAGCGCGAAGTTCTTCGGCAGCTACACCCGCACGACGTCGGTTGTGAACCTGGCCCCGACCCCGGCGGCTGGCGGAACCGGCTTCCTGATTCCGGTGGATTCGCCGCTGATCCCGGCCGATCTGGCTGCCGCTCTGGCAACCCGTCCGGATCCGCTTGCGCCGTTCAACTTCAACCGTCGCTTTGCTGAAACCGGTCCGCGCATCGGCACCAATGAATCGCAGCAGCTTCAGCTGCGGACATTCGTGACGCACGAACTGTCGGACGATTGGACTGCAACGGCTGTTGCCAGCTACGGCCGTACCGACTTCGATTCCTACTCGCAGGGCAACATCAACCGCGTTGCGGTCGATCAGGGTCTGCGCGGCTGCCAGAACAGCGCGGGCGTTGTTGGCGGCGCGGGCATCCTGCCGGGCTGCGTCACGGTCGACATCTTCGGTGCCAACGCCCTGACACCGACGATGGTCAACTTCATCCAGACCGACACCTACGACTTCTCGGAATTCGAACAGGTTCGTGCAGCGCTCAACCTCGCTGGCAGCCTCTTTGAACTGCCGGGCGGCCCGGTTGGTGTTGCCGTTGGTGCCGAATATCGCAAGGACACCGGTCTGTCGGTTCCTGACGATGCCAAGCAGCGCGGTGAAATCATCGGTTTCAACGCTTCGCAGCCGATCGCCGGTTCGATCGACGTGAAGGAAGTCTACGGCGAAATCCGCGTCCCCGTTCTGGGCGGCGATGGCTTCCCTGAACTGCTCGCCTTCGAAGCCGGTGCGCGTTATTCGGATTACTCGTCGGTCGGAACGCTGTTCAACTACAAGTTTGGTGTTGAATTCGCTCCGTTCGAAGCCATCCGCTTCCGCGCCACCTACAACAAGGCGGCTCGTGCACCTTCGGTCTTCGAACTGTTCCAGAACGGCGACCAGGGCTTCCCGAGCTACAGCGATCCGTGCAACCAGATCAACGCTGCTCGTGACACCGCCTTCTGTCAGGCACAGTTCACCGCAGCGGGTGCCAACCCGGCACTTGTGACCGGCTTTGCACAGAGCAACCAGCAGGTTCAGGCCTTTGCCTTCGGCAACCCCGGCCTGACCGAAGAAGATGCGGAAACCTACACCATTGGTGCGGTGATCGCTCCGGACTCGTTCCCGCTGGGCCGCTTCTCGGCAACGATCGATTACTACAACATCAAGCTGCAGGACCGGATTGCCGCCCAGGGCGCGCAGTTCTTCCTCAACCAGTGTTTCAACCAGCAGCTGCAGTCCGCGTGCGATCGTATCGTCCGCAGCTCGGCAACGGGTGAAGTTGAATCGATCAACACGACGCTTGTGAACGGCGATACCGATCTCCAGACCTCGGGTATCGACGTTGGCCTGAACTGGGCTGTACCCCTGTTCAGCGGTCGTCTGACCATCAACGAGCTGCTGACCTGGGTCGACAAGTTCGACATTGGCGGCACCGATTTCGTCGACACCGCTGACGCGGGCATCGGCGCGATCACCTCGGAATGGGCTTCGACCCTTCAGGTGGCGTACCAGCAGGAACGCTTCACCGGTCAGGTTCGCTACGTCTACAAGAGCGGTGGCGACCAGTCGGGCGCGCTGTTCGGTCCGGACGAAGACACCGGCTTCCGCACTCCGCGGGTGCCTGACCTTCACGTGGTCGACCTGTCGCTGCGCTACAAGGTTAGCGATGGCTTCGCCATCACGGGGATCGTCAACAACGTCCTGAACGATACGCCCCCGCAGACTGCGGTCGGCACCTTCGAGCAGGCGAACACCAATGTGTCGTTCTACTCGCCGCTGATCCTGGGTCGTACCTACACCGTTCAGGCGACCCTGAACTTCTGATCCGCAGCGTAATCGCTACATGAAAAGGGGCAGCTGATCCGATCAGCTGCCCCTTTTTTGGCCATTTTGACAGTGAGGGCGGCGTTGGCGTTGTGGCTGGAGGTAGCGGCGGTGCCGCGTCTTTCTCGGAACGCCGCGCTTACCGTCAGCGGATAACGGATACGTCGAAAGCCACCGTCAAGCGTTCGCCCATTGCGGTAAACGGGTGCGTTCCGTGCCACATGGACGAAGGAAACAGCACCAACGCGCCTTCGATCGGAGGCACAACCCGCCGCGGCGCCAGATCAAGCCCAAGCTCGCTGGGCGGGGCGCCCAGCACCAGCGCACCGGCTTCTGCCACATCATCGGGGTTTGCAGGCGGTACCGTGATATGCAGCGCCGAACTGATGCTGCCAGCCCGGTGGATATGCGCCACATGGAAGCCCTGCCCCGTCAGCCGAACCGACCATGATCCCGAAAAACGGAATGCCGCATCCGGCCCCCAGTAATGCGGATGCGCTGGGTCCGCGGCAAAGCGCGTGATGTACCCATCGACCTGTTCGCGGATTGCATCGCGAAGGCGGCGAATGACGGGGTCCGATCGCTTGAACAGTTCGCCTTCAGTCTGGGTTCCGCCGCGCAGGCTTTGATCCGGCGGATGATGCGAAGCGCGGTGCAGGCTGCGCAAGGTGTCCCGAAGTTCGTCCAACGCGCCCGGTTCCGACAGATAGGGCACTGGGCGCTGTTCGACATGCGCGGTGTAATCGTGCAGCCAGAATTCGCGGGGATCGTCCAGCAACCGCCACGCCAGCCCGAGATAGGCCCAGGCAAACTGATCGGAGCGATCGCGCTCGGCGGCTTGCCGCGCAAGCGCCTGTGTTTGCAGCGGCTCACCCCGGCGCAAGGCGTTACGCGCACGGGCCGCGATGAAACCGGCGGTTTCGCCAAACTGTCGATGCGCGCGGGCGTAAAGCTGTTCGGCTTCCTCGCCCTGCCCCAGTTCGCCGCGTGCGACCGCTTCGTAAAAATCGATTTCAGGCAGCGCGCCAAGCACCTTACGCGCATGCTCTGCCTCCGTCACCACTTCGGCATGGTCGCGGTGGTCAAGCATCAAGCCGAACCAGTTCTGCCAGATCGTTCGCTCTGCCGGCCATTGGTTCAACATCGCACGATAACTGCGGTAGGGGTCCTTGCCGGTGCGATATTCGTAAGCAAGGCGCGCCAACGCGCGGTGCGCCGGGAAGTAGGACGGCGTTTGCTGCACCAGTCGTTCAAGCAGGGTTTCGGCCTCGGCCACCTTGCCACATTCGATCAATGCGCCGCACATCGCATCGACGAATTCGGGAGACTGGCCAAAGCGGGCCGCGGCAGCCTGTAGATGCGCCAGGGCCGCATCGGCCTGACCATCTTCGCGCAAGGTCACACCCAGCCGGATCGTCGCGGCCAGATTGTCAGGCGACCGGGCGAGGCTGGCACGGTATTGGTCTGCGGCAAGTCCAGCGTCCCCTTCGTCAGCCAGAACACCAGCGAGCGCGTTGCTGGCAAGCACCGAGGTTGGATGACGTTCCAGAATGCTGCGCAGGGCCGCGACAGCTTCGGTACTGTGGCCCCGCTTGTGCTTCAACCGTGCCGCGTTGATCTGCGCCTGCAGATAGCCCGGATCACACGCCAGCGCCGCTTGATAAGCGCTCTCTGCCTCGGGGAATTGCTCCAGATCCTCGTAGGTCAGGGCAAGGCTGTTGTGCAGTTCGGCCGTCCGCACCCCGCAAGTCAGCGCATGATTGAACCCCGCGACGGCGCCGACAAAGTCCTTGCTGCGCCGCCGGATCATGCCGGCCAGTTGCCAAGCAGCCCCGTTGCGCGGTTCGGCGCTGACAACGGCGGCGATGGCGCGCAGGGCGCCCGGTACATCGCCGCCCTGCATTTGCGCGTGAATCTGCGCAAGCTGCGATTGGCTGGTGGTCACAGCGGCGCTCCGGATCAGTTGCGACGCCTGATCTTGAACCCGACCCCGCCGTCGACGCTGCCCATGTAATTGCCGATGAAGGTGCGGCGGATCTTGATCGGCTTACCCGCGGCTGGCCGCTTCAGGAAGGCGCCATCGATCTGTTCCCACACCGAACCATCATCAAGCCGGAACACATAGCGTCCGGTATCGCCCGAATAGGACGTGATCGTCGCGTCGATCTCCTTGATCTTTTCCTCTTCCGCCTCGTCCTCGCCATCGAACATCCCGAAGCCCGATGTCACGAACCCGAACAGGCTGCGACGCGACCGTTGGACCTGATCGCGGCTGACCACTTTCAGTTCGCGGCTCTCTTCAGCCTGGGCAAGCGCGCCGACCGCCCGATCGAAGCAGGCCAGCCGTTCCGTATCGTCGGCGATCGTGCGGCACGATACGACCTGGGTGAAAACTTCGGGCGGCCCATCGGGCGCCTTGGACTGCGCCGCAGCCGGCATGGCCGCTGCGACCAGTACGGAAGCCATCAACCCCTTCACGCTTGACGTCGTTTTCACCTGGGCTCTCCAATCTTGCCAATGGCCTATCTCTATAGCCGATTTTCCGCCGCGACAATCGGCGTGCACCCACAGCGCCGCGCTTAACCAGCAGAGGTGGAGGACGAATCGGCCAACCGACTTCGGCCCGGCGCTCGGCCGATGATGCCCCAACGGCGCTTTGTGTAACATCATCCCTGCGGATAGACAGGAACTGTCTGAAAACGGACATTTTTATCATAAGTCAGGAAATATTCAGATTTTGCGCCTGCAACGATGAACCGTGCGGAGTTTACGATAGTTTCCCTGTATCGTTGCAATCTTGCAACTAGCCGTAATGCTGCGCCGAACGGAGTTCGTCTGTCAGTGACCCCTGCCGCAGCGCTGCCTAATCCTCGCGCACGGCATCACTGCCGGCACCGCCGTTCATCTAGTCCCCGCTTGTGCAACGGCTCGCAAAAACACATGAGAGGTACTGACTTCATGCAATTTTCCACCCCCGCCCGGTTCCGGCTTGCGCTGCGCACCGGCGTCGGTCTTGCTGCTGTCGCATGCGCGCTGCCCGTGCTGGCGCAGACCCAGCCCGAAGCTGCTGCGACCGCCGAGGCCGAAACTGAAACGCAGGCCATTGTGGTCACCGGTTCGCGTATTGCGCGTCCGGATATCGACGGCCCAGTGCCCGTCGTCGCGATTGGCGCTGATACTATTCTGGCCGACGGCGCGCAGAACGTATCGGACATTCTGAACGAACTGCCCCAGGTCGGCATCGGTTCGACACGCACCAACTCCAACTTCCTGACATCGGGAACCGGGATTGCCACGGTCAACCTGCGCGGCCTCGGCAGCTCGCGCACGCTGACTCTGGTGAATGGTCGCCGCTTCATCGGCGGATTTGCCGGCGATTCGTCGGTCGATCTCAACAACATCCCGACCGACCTTATCGAGCGTGTCGAAGTTGTGACCGGTGGTTCGTCGGCCGTGTACGGTTCCGACGCCGTCGCCGGCGTGGTGAACTTCATCATGAAGGACAGCTTCGAAGGCATTTCGGTGCGCGCGCAGGCGTCTGTCACCGGTGAAGGCGACAACCCGCGTCAGTATGTCAGCGTAACGGGCGGCACCACATTCGGCGCCGACGATCGCGGCAACATCATGGCCAACTTCTCCTACGACCGGGACGATGGTCTGTTTTCGCGCAACCGTGCGATTTCGGACGAGGATTGCAACGGCGTGATCTGTGGGCCGGCGGCCTATTCCTCCTTCGCACCCCAGGGCCAGTTCCAGCTGCGCGGCCCCAACGGCGAAGTGCGCTCGGTCCTTCCGGGCGGCGGGTCGACCTTCTCGTTCAACCCCGACAACAGCACCGCGCTGATCCCCGGCCTCGGCGCTGTCGGTTTCGGTTACAACCGCAACGGCGCGCGTTACATCTCGGTGCCGCTTGAGCGTTACCTCGGCACGGTCATCGGTAACTATGAAGTGACCGACAATGTCACCGCGTTCGCCGAAGTGACCTATGCCCGCGTGATTTCGAATTCGCAGATCGAACCCTTCGCGCTCGATCTCGAAAACGACATCTTCTTCCGCGATATTGATCCCTTCGGTATCCCTGCCAGCAATCCGTTCATTCCCGACGATATCGCAGCCGCCATCGCAGCTGCCAATTCGGATGGTGATCCGACCAATGACGTCGACGCCATTTCCGGTCGTCGCCGTCAGAATGACGTGTTCGATCGCAGCAACCAGGTCGAACGCCAGACCTGGCGCGTAGCCGCCGGTCTTCGCGGCGACGTAGGCAAGTTCGATTGGGAAACCAGCTTTGTCTACGGTCACCTGAACGACTTCAACTCGTCAGAAGATATCGACAACAACCGCTATCGCAACGCGTTGAACGCGGTTCGCGTGGGCCCCGGCAATGTCGTGGGTGTCGATATTGTGTGTGCCGACGCACAGGCACGTTCGGAAGGCTGCATTCCGCTGAACCTCTTCGGGTTCAACACCGCAGACCCGCGCGCAGCGTCCTATGTTCAGGCCGTCGTACCCAAGTCGGAAGAGGTCACCAACGAACAATATGTGGTCAACGCATCGCTTGCTGGCCCGCTGTTCACCTTGCCTGCCGGTGATGTGGGTATTGCAGCCGGTGCCGAATATCGGCGCGAATCCACCTTCAACGATCTGGACATCCTGACCAACACCGGTGGCAACTCGGGCAACCTTATCCCCGATCTGTCGGGTGCCTTCGATGTCTGGGAAGTCTTCGGTGAGGTCAACGTGCCGATCCTGTCGGACAAGCCGTTCTTCGATTACCTTGGTCTGATCGGCGCTGCCCGTTATTCCGATTACTCGACCATCGGCGGCGTGTTCAGCTGGAACGCCGGTGCCGAATGGGCGCCGACGCGCGATATCCGGTTCCGCGGTGTGTACGCTGTAGCCAACCGTGCGCCGAACATTTCGGAACTGTTCAGCGCCCCCAGCGAAACCTTCGCTGCGGTCAATGATCCGTGCGATGGCACAACGGCAACCAACGATCTGGGCGGCCTCGGTGCAACCTGCCGTGCGCTTCCGGGCGTTGCAGCAGCTATCGCTGCGGACGGCACCTTCGATTACGCACTTGCCGATCTGCAAGGCATCAACGGCTTTGTCGGCGGCAACCCCGATCTTGAAGAAGAAACCGCAAAGACGCTTACCATTGGTGCGGTGGTCACGCCTTCGTTCGTTCGCGGCCTGTCGCTGACGGTCGATTACTACGACATCAAGATCGACGGTGCGATTGCGACCCTGGGCCGCAACAATTCGATCCAGCGTTGTCTTGAAACCGGCCTCGACGTGTTCTGCGACAACGTGATCCGTGACCAGTCGACGGGCTTCATCGAAACCGTCAACGGTCAGCTGATCAACGTCGCCTCGCTCAAGACGCGCGGTGTCGACGTTGGCGTGCGGTATCGCACGGCAGTGGGGATCGGCGCGGACGATTCGTTCCAGCTTTCGGGGAACTACACCTACCTGATCGACAACAAGGTGCAGACCGATCCCACCGAAGAGGCGATCAATTCGGCCGGCACCTTTGGTCGGACGTTCTCAACCCATTCGTTCACGCTGCGTGGAACCTATGAAGTCGATTTCGTCCGGTTCAGCTGGCAGACGAACTTCCTGAGCGGTGGGCCCTATGTCCGTGATTTCATCAATGCGAACCCGGCCGTGGTCGCACTGAACGACATCGACGACTATGCGACCCATGACGCTCAGCTGAGCTTCAACGTCAACGAAGATGCGACCGTCTTCTTCAACGTCGACAACGTCTTCGACAAGAAGCCGCAATACCTGCCGGGTGCGCAGTTCGGCACACCGACCGGGCTGGAAACGGCTGCGGACTTCGATGTGATCGGCCGTCGCTTCACCGCGGGCGCCCGCTTCAACTTCTGATCGTTTGACGATCCCGACATGAAAAAGGGGCGAAGCCATGCTTCGCCCCTTTTTTTATTGCCGTTCAGGCAGTGGGTGCATCGGGCGCCTCAAACGTCAGCGCACCGTCGCCCTCATCGATCGCCAGCGTGCTGCCATCGGGCAACCGGCCTTCGAGCAGCATTTCTGCCAGCGGGTCCTGCAGATAACGCTGCACCGCGCGCTTCAGCGGCCGCGCGCCATAGACCGGATCGTACCCCACCCGGCCCAACCAGCGCAGCGCGGGCTCGGTCAGGTCGAGCGTAATCTTGCGATCGGCCAACAGCTTCTGCACCCGCTTGACCTGAATCTCGACGATCGGTGCCATGTGTTCCTGCGCCAAGCGGTGGAACAGGATGATCTCGTCCAGCCGATTGAGGAATTCGGGCCGGAAATGCCCGCGCACCACGTCCATCACGTCCTTTTCCACCGTCGCCGGTTCCGCCCCGTCGGGCAGGTTGGCAAGGTACTGGCTGCCGAGGTTGCTGGTCAGGATGATCAGCGTGTTGGCAAAGTCGACCACACGGCCCTGCCCATCGGTCAGTCGCCCATCGTCGAGCACCTGCAACAGCACGTTGAACACATCGCTGTGTGCCTTTTCGACCTCGTCGAACAGCACCACCTGATAGGGGCGGCGGCGCACGGCTTCGGTCAGCACCCCGCCTTCTTCATACCCGACATAGCCCGGAGGCGCGCCGATCAGGCGGGCAACAGCGTGCTTCTCCATGAACTCGCTCATGTCGATGCGCACCATCGCGCTGTCATCATCGAACAGGAACCCGGCCAGCGCCTTGGTCAGCTCGGTCTTGCCGACACCCGTAGGGCCGAGGAACAGGAAGCTGCCAAGCGGGCGGCCAGGGTCTTGCAAACCCGCACGCGCGCGGCGCACGGCTTTGGATACCGCGGCGATCGCCTGTGTCTGCCCGATCACCCGCTTGCCGAGGATGCTTTCCATCTGGAGCAATTTTTCCCGCTCGCCTGCCATCATCTTGTCGACAGGCACGCCCGTCCAGCGGCTGACGACGCCGGCGATATCTTCTTCGGTCACTTCTTCGCGTAGCATCGCATTGGCGGCTTGCCCCTGGGCTTCGCCGAGCTGTTTTTCAAGCGCCGGGATGCGGCCATATGACAGCTCGCCAGCCTTCGCCAGATCGCCTTCGCGCTGGGCCTGTTCCAGTTCCAGCCGCGCCGCATCAAGCTGTTCCTTGATCTTGCCTTCGGCCTCGATCTTGTCGCGCTCGTTCTGCCAGCGGGTGGTGAGTTCGGCCGACTGCTGTTCAAGGTTCGCCAGTTCCTCGCGCAGCGCCACGAGCCGGTCCTTCGAGTTCTGGTCGGTTTCCTTCTGAAGCGCCTGTTCCTCGATCTTCAGCTGGATGATCCGCCGGTCGAGGCCCTCGATTTCCTCGGGCTTGCTCTCCACCTCCATGCGGATGCGGCTGGCGGCTTCGTCCATCAGGTCGATCGCCTTGTCGGGCAGGAAGCGGTTCTGGATGTAGCGATCGGACAGCTTCGCCGCCGCCACGATCGCACCATCGGTGATCCTCACGCCATGGTGCAGCTCGTACTTGTCCTTGATGCCGCGCAGGATCGAGATCGTGTCTTCCACGGTCGGTTCGGCGATGAACACCGGCTGGAAGCGCCGCTGGAGCGCGGGGTCCTTTTCGACATACTTCTGGTATTCGTCGAGCGTGGTGGCCCCGATGCAGTGCAACTCGCCGCGCGACAGGGCAGGCTTCAGCAGGTTCGATGCATCCATCGAACCTTCGGACGCGCCTGCCCCGATCAGCGTGTGCATCTCGTCGATGAACAGGATGATCTGCCCATCGGCGTGCTTTACCTCGTCGAGCACCGATTTCAGCCGTTCTTCAAACTCCCCGCGATACTTCGCGCCCGCAATCAGTGCGCCCATGTCGAGGCTCATGAGGGTGCGACCCTTCAGGCTGTCGGGCACGTCGCCATTGGCGATGCGCAGTGCAAGGCCTTCGGCAATCGCGGTCTTGCCGGTGCCGGGCTCGCCGATCAGCGCGGGGTTGTTCTTGGTGCGGCGGGCAAGGATCTGGATCGTGCGGCGGATCTCCTCGTCGCGGCCGATCACCGGATCAAGTTTCCCGTCGCGCGCCGCCTGCGTCAGATCGCGGGCGAATTTCTGCATCGCATCATAGGTGTTTTCCGCCCCCGCACTGTCGGCACGCTTGCCGCCGCGCAGCTGTTCAATTGCGGTGTTGAGGCTTTGCGGCGTGATCCCGGCGGCCTTCACAGCCTCTCCAGCGGCGCCGGGCGACAGCGCAAGCGCGGTCAGCATCCGTTCGACCGTGACGTAGCTGTCACCGGCCTTGTCCGCAATCTGTTCGGCCTGGTCGAGCAGACGCACCGCATCATTGTCCAGCCCCGGGGTGGCCTGCGCGCCGCTGCCCGTGACGGAAGGTATCTTCGACAGACCCACATCGATCGCGGTCGCAGCCAGCGGCGCCTGACCGCCCGCACGCTGGATCAGCCCTGCCGCCATGCCTTCGCTGTCTTCAAACAGGGCCTTGGCGATGTGCAGCGGCGTGATGCGCTGGTGGTTCATGCGGATCGCAACGGTCTGCGCGGCTTGCAGGAAGCCCTTGGCCCGGTCGGTGAATTTTTCCAGATTCATGCTTGTCTAACCCCTCCAAAGGTTGCCCGATTCAGATGGTGTTGCACAACGGCAACACAAGTCCCGGACCTGCAAAAAACGCAAACAGGTGTGTTAGCCGACTAGGTGGGTTGCTTTGCTGTCCAAGGCAAGACGTGGGCGAGCCTTGACCTCGCCCTGTCGTCACGCGATGGAGAACATGCGGGAATTGGGAGAGAAATAGGACATGATCTGGGTCAAGCGCGGCGCATTTGCGCTGGTGGTGGTGCTTTTGCTTGCCGTGGCGGCGCTTGCCACGTGGGAACCATTCTTCGCAACCGCCGCCAATCCTCCGCCGCTGCGCACCTATACCGCCGAGATTATCCGTGACGATTTCGGCGTGCCGCATATTTATGGCGCGACTGATGCCGACACCGCTTACGGGGTCGCCATTGCCCATTCGGAAGATGATTTCTTCACGCTGCAAGACGTGGTTGCGATGGCGCGGGGGCGTTACGGCGCAATCGCGGGTGAAGAAGGCGCGAAGATTGATTTTGCCTATCATCTGATTGATGCACGCGGCACGGCGGAGCGCGAATATCCCAAACTCCCCGCTGACACCCGCGCCCTGTTCGAAGCCTATGCCGCAGGGCTCAACCAGTATGCGCAAGGCCATCCGGGCGAAGTGAAGCTGGCCAATCTGTTCCCGGTCAACGGCCTTGATGTCGCTGCCGGTTTCGCGCTGCGCCAACCGTTCTTCTTTGGCCTCGACAGTGTGATCGGGCCGTTGGTGGCAGGCGACGATCTGCGCCGCGAACATGGCCCCGACATTCCCGGCTTCCCACGCGAACCGCTGCCGGTTGCCGCGCCGGGCGATACGGCCGCTGCCCCGCAACAGGCACGCACATTGGTGCTGCCACTGGGTGAAGATGCCGACCATCTGGGCTCCAACGCCTTTGCCGTCGCACCGCAGAAGGGCGGTGGGATCACCACGCTGATCTCGAACTCCCACCAGCCGCTGCGCGGCGGGGTGGCGTGGTATGAACTGGTGGTCGAAAGCGGCCAAGGCTGGCATTTTGCGGGCGCGAACTTCCCTGGATCGCCGTTCCCCTT
This sequence comes from Erythrobacter sp. R86502, assembly GCF_042466465.1. NCBI lineage: Bacteria > Pseudomonadati > Pseudomonadota > Alphaproteobacteria > Sphingomonadales > Erythrobacteraceae > Erythrobacter > Erythrobacter sp. R86502. Next base: position 1,754,387 of record NZ_JAXHCJ010000001.1, read on the forward strand.
CCTTGGTCACAATGAACATCTGGGCTGGACCAACACGGTCAACACACCCGACATGATCGATGTGTACCAGCTGGAACTGGACGACACCGGCAACCGCTACAAGCTTGACGGACAATGGCGCGAACTGGAATCGCAATGGGTGACGCTGCCTGTGAAGGTTGGCCCTGTCATCCTGCCGATCCGGCGCGAAGTGCTGCGGTCCGCCCACGGCCCTGTCATCAAGAACGCGAAAGGCGCCTTTGCCATTCGCTATGGCGGGATCGGCGAACTGCAGCAGCTTGATGCCTATTACCGCATCAACAAGGCGACCAGCTTTGCGGAATGGGAGGCACAATTGTCGCGCCTTGCCATTCCCAGCACCAACTTCATCTATGCCGACAAGGCGGGCACCATCGCCTATGTCTACAACGCCGCCATTCCCAAGCGGCCCGAAGGCGTGACAGCGAACTGGCGCGGCATCCTGCCGGGCAATCGCAGCGATCTGATCTGGCGAGGTTCGGTGGACTACGAAACCCTGCCGCGGATCGTGAACCCGGCGAGCGGTTGGCTTTACAATTCCAACAACACCCCCTTCACCGCCGCCGGCGCGGGGAGCGATCTTGCGCCCGAGGCGTTCTCGCCCCTGATGGGGATAGAACTGAAGCAAACCAACCGGTCGTGGCGCGCCTACACGCTCTTGTCGCAAGCCAGCGTGCTCGACCGGGCAACGCTGGAGCGGATCAAGTACGACACCGCCTACGAACGGCGCGGCTATATCGACCGGATGTTCAGCGGGCTTGAAGCGTTGAAGGCCCAAGGCGCGCTGGCCGAAGCGCGCAACCTGGCGCTGTCATGGGACTTCACGGCCGATAATGACGGCAGGGCCGATGCCATCGCGCTGTTGCTGATCCGCGATTTCATGGGGGCCGATTACAACAACAAGCCCTTCCCTGACGTGGCCGAAAAGCTGCAAGCTGCCGCCGATCATCTCACTACCCATTTCGGCCGCCTCGATCCCCCGATGTCCGATCTGTTGCGGCTGCGGCAGGGCGATATCGACCTGCCGCTTGATGGCGGTTCCGACACGCTGCGCGCTTCGACGACCTGGGGCGTGGCAGACGATGGCCGCCTCAGCATCAAGCATGGCGACAGCTTCATCATGTGGATCGAATGGGCGCCGGGACAAAAGGTCAGCTCGCGATCGATCCAGCCGTTTGGTGCGGCCACAACCCGGCCCGCCAGTCCGCATTACACCGATCAGATGCGGCTGTTCATCGATCATAAGCTGAAGCCGGTGCATTTCTGGCGCGAAGATGTTCTGGCGAAAGCCAGCAATCGGCGAACCGTCACCACCATGCCCTGAACTGCGCGCCGACCGGCGTATTCTTGTTGCCCGTCTCAATTACCGGAGCCTTCGTCCATGACCTACCGCTTTGCTGCTGCCAGTCTTTCTGCGCTTTCGCTCGCTCTTGCCGCGTCCTTCACACCTGCGCTTGCGCAAAGCGGAGCCCCGGCGACTGCCGCCGCGCCGCAGCCGACAGCCGATCTTCCCGCGCTGGTCGATCAGGTGCAGATCCCTTACGAACGGTTCCAGCTTGAAAACGGCCTGACCGTGATCGTTCATCAGGATCGCAAGGCCCCGATCGTGGGCGTGGCCGTGTGGTACAATGTCGGGTCCAAGGACGAACCCGAAGGCCAGACTGGCTTTGCCCACCTGTTTGAACACCTGATGTTCAACGGATCGGAAAACGCGCCTGACGATTACTTCCAGTATCTCGCTGAAATGGGGGCGACCGATTACAACGGCACCACCGATTTTGATCGCACCAACTATTTCCAGACCGTCCCGCGCCCGGCGCTGGAACGCGCGCTGTGGCTGGAAAGCGACCGCATGGGTTACCTGCTGGGTGCGGTGACGCAGCAGAAGCTCGATAACCAGCGCGGCGTGGTGCAGAACGAAAAGCGTCAGGGTGACAACGAACCGGGCGGTCTTGTCTTCTACGAAATCCTGAACGCGCTGTTCCCCGAAGGCCACCCTTATCGCCACAACGTTATCGGATCGATGGCCGATCTGGATGCGGCCTCGATGGAAACGGTCAGGGGTTGGTTCCGCGACAAGTATGGCCCCAACAATGCAACGCTGGTGATGGCCGGCGACATCTCGCCCGAAGAAGCCCGGCCTCTGGTCGAAAAGTATTTCGGCCAGATCGCACGTGGACCCGTAAACACGCCCGCCGCCGCCGCCGTTCCGATGCTTTCTGAAAACAAGCGGATGGTGATGAAGGATCAGGTCGCCGCCACCACGCTCAGCAAGTTCTGGCCCGTCCCCGGCATGACCGATGCCGATCTGACCGCGCTGGCGGTGGGCGGTAACATTCTGGGCGGGCTCGCATCCAGCCGTCTTGATGAAGCCCTGGTGCGTGACGAACAGCTGGCAGTCAGCGTTTCGGCCGGCAATTACGATTTCCAGCGTGTCGGCGTGTTCGCGGTTGAGATGACGCTGAAGCCCGGTGTGGACCTTGCGGCTGCCGAAGCGCGGCTTGATGCGCTGCTTCAGCAGTTCATCAGCGAAGGGCCCACCGACGACGAAGTACGCCGCGCGGCGACCAGCTCGCTTGCCGGGACAATCCGCGGGCTTGAACAGGTTGGCGGGTTCGGCGGCAAGGCGGTAACGCTTGCACAAGGCGAGGTGCTGGCGGGTGATGCGGCGTTCTATGCCAAGCAGTTCGATACCCTCGCCAGCATCACACCGACCGACGTGACAGCCGCGATGCAGCGTTGGGTCAGCAAGCCCGCTTTCACGTTGGTTCTGGAACCGGGCGCACGCGATGCGGCGTATGAAGAAGCCGCATCGGTGGGCGCAGATGCCAACGCTTCGGAACGGGACCGCGCAGCCGAAGCGTTGACCGTCACGAAGGAGCGTCCCAAGCCCGCGATCGGCAGCGAAGCCACGCTGGACTTCCCGTCAATCGAACGTGCGACGCTCAGCAACGGCATGACGGTCAACTATGCCCGCCGCACCGCTGTGCCCGCGACCTATGTGGCGATGAGCTTCAACGCCGGCACAGTCGCCGATCCGGATGGCAAGAGCGGTGTCGAAACCCTAGCGCTTGGCCTTTTCGACGAAGGCACGGCCAAGCTGTCATCGCAGCAAATCGCCGAGGCGAGCGAGCGCTTGGGCGCCAACATTGCAGTCGGCGGCGGTAATGATCGGTCCACCTTCACGCTATCGGCGCTGACAGCCAATCTTGCCCCCAGCCTCGACCTGATGCGCCAGATCGTGCGTGAGCCCGCCTTCAACCCTGACGATCTGGAACGGGTGCGCACGCAGACTATCACCGGTATTCGTCAGGCGATGAAGTCGCCCCAGGGCATCGCCCAACGCACGATCACGCCCGAACTGTTCGGCGAAGACAGCCCCTATGGCGGTGTCAGCACGGTTGAAAGCGTCAGCGCCATCACGCGTGACGATCTGGTCGCCTTCAAGGATGCCTGGATCCGCCCGGACAATGGCGAAGTCTTCGTCATCTCCGACAAGCCGCTGGATGAGATCGTGACCGCGCTGAACACGGCTTTCGGAGATTGGACCGCTCCAGCTACCGCAAAGGGTGTGAAGCAGTTCACCGCTGCCCCGCAAGCCGAAGGCAATCGCATCATTCTGGTCAACCGGCCCAATTCCCCGCAGAGCTTCATCTACGGTGCGCAGGTCACGCCGCTGGATGCCGGCGATCCGGCCTTTGTCGCCTTCAACAGCGCGAACAACTCTCTCGGCGGCAACTTCCTTGCCCGGCTCAACATGAACCTGCGCGAGACCAAGGGTTGGAGCTATGGCGTGCGCGGCGGCACGCAGGCGCGTGAGAATGCGGTGATCTACGGCATCTCCGGCGGCGTTCAGGCAGATCGCACCGGAGAATCGCTGGCCGAGATGATCCGCGAAACCGATGAATTCCTGACCAGCAAGGGCGTAACCACACCAGAACTGGAGCGCAGCATCGCGTCGCAGGTCGGGGCGCTTCCGGGACAGTTTGAAACCTCGCCTGCGGTGCTGGGAGCCATGCAGAGCAACGCCCTGTTTGGTCGGCCCGATATTTATCAGGAAACGCTTGCCAGCATTTACCGGGCTCAGACCACCGCCAGCCTTGATGCCGCTGCCCGCGCGGCGATCGATACGGACAAGTTCGTGTGGGTTGTGGTAGGCGATGCCAGCAAGGTGCGCAGCCAGCTTGAACCGCTTGGTCTGCCGATCGAGCAACGTGAGATGGAAGGCGGAGAGTAACCGTCAAACGGCGCGCTTCAGCGGAAATCCGGTTGAAGCGCGCTGACATGAGTGTAAATAGCGAGCCATAGTGCCGGGTCATCCAAGGTCCGCACCGATGCCAAGGAGTTGGAATATGTCTGTTGCAGGTACGTACAAGACCATCGTCAAGAGCCCGATGGGCGATCAGACCGGCACCCTCACCGTTGTTCCCAACGGCGACAGCTTCACCGGCTCGATGGTCGGCAGCCTGGGTTCGATGGACATCAATGGTGGCACCGTCGAAGGCAACACCATCAAGTGGAAGATGAACATGGTCGTCCCCATGCCGATGTCGCTCGATTGCGAAGCGACCATCGATGGCGACAACCTGACCGGATCGGTCAACGCCGGCGCATTCGGCGCGATGCCGCTTTCGGGCACGCGCGAAGCCTGATTGCTTCGGCCTGATCTTGCAAAAACGCCGCCGGAGTTTGCGCTCCGGCGGCTTTTTTGTGTCCGGGGCGGGTCAGACGCTGTGCCGCCCCTCGATCAGCCGTTCGACCAGCGATGGATCGGCCAGCGTCGAGGTATCGCCGAGCGACCCGTAATCGTTTTCGGCAATCTTGCGCAGGATGCGGCGCATGATCTTGCCCGAACGCGTCTTGGGCAGCCCGTCTGTGAAGTGGATCACATCGGGCGTGGCCACGGGTCCGATTTCCTTACGCACCTGCGCCTTCAACTCGGCGAGCAGCGCGTCGCTGCCATCCTCGCCCGCGTTCAGCGTGACGTAGCAATAGATGCCCTGCCCCTTGATATCATGCGGGAACCCGACCACCGCGGCCTCTGCCACTTTCGGGTGGAGCACCAGCGCGCTTTCGACTTCGGCGGTGCCCATGCGGTGGCCCGAAACATTGATGACATCATCGACGCGGCCCGTGATCCAGTAATACCCGTCATCATCGCGCTTGCACCCGTCACCGGTAAAGTATTTGCCCTTGTAGGTGCTGAAATAGGTCTGCCCGAAGCGTTCGTGATCGCCATAGATGGTGCGCGCCTGACCCGGCCATGAGTGGGTGATGCACAAGTTGCCTTCGGCCGCCCCTTCCAGAACCGCGCCGTCCTGATCGACCAGCTGCGGGCGAATGCCGAAGAAGGGGAGGCCCGCGCTGCCCGGTTTCATGTCATGCGCGCCGGGTAGCGTCGTTATCATGCAGCCGCCCGTTTCGGTCTGCCACCAGGTGTCGATGATCGGGCAGCGGCCTTCCCCCACGGTATCGAAATACCAGCGCCAGGCTTCGGGGTTGATCGGCTCGCCCACACTGCCCAGCAGACGCAGCGAGGCGCGGCTGCGGCTCGTTACATGATGGTCGCCCTCACGCATCAGTGCGCGGATCGCCGTGGGCGCGGTGTACAGAATGTTGACCTTGTGCTTGTCCACCACATCCCAGAACCGTCCGTGGTCGGGATAGTTGGGCACGCCTTCAAACACTACCGCGGTCGCCGCGTTGAACAGCGGGCCGTAGACGACGTAGCTGTGCCCCGTGACCCAGCCGATATCGGCGGTGCACCAGAACACTTCGCCTTGTTTGTAATCGAAGATGGTGTGGAACGTCGTCGCCGTCCACACGCCGTAGCCGCCAGTGGTGTGGAGCACGCCTTTGGGCTTGCCGGTCGAACCACTGGTGTAAAGGATGAACAGCGGATCTTCGGCATTCATGACTGCGCAGGGGCAATCATCATCGCTGGCAAGATCGGAAGCCCAATGATCGCGGCCTGGCTGCATCGTGATCGTGCCGCCGGTGTGGCGAACAACCAGCACACCCGCAACGTCCAGCGCATGATCTGCAAGACCCAGCGCCGCATCGACATTGGCTTTCAGCGCAATCGCCTTGCCGCCGCGCAAACCTTCGTCTGCGGTGATGACAAAGCGGCTGCCGCAATCTGCGATGCGGCCCGCCAGCGCTTCGGGCGAAAAGCCGCCGAAAACGACAGAATGCACCGCGCCCAGCCGTGCGCAGGCGAGCATTGCCACCACCCCTTCAAGGATCATCGGCATGTAGATCGTCACCCGGTCGCCCCGCGCCACGCCGAGCGTCTTCAGCGCGTTGGCCATACGGATGACTTCGCTGTGCAGTTCGCCATAGGTCAGGCTGCGCGCCGGGCTGGCGGGATCATCCGCTTCGAATATCAACGCGGTGCGGTCAGCGTGTTCAGGCAGGTGACGGTCAACCGCGTTGTGACACAGGTTCAGCGTCCCGTCTGCGAACCACGCCACCCCAACCGGATCGAAAGACCAGTCCCCCCCGATGCTGGGCTCCTTCACCCAATCGAGCCGCTGCGCCTGTTCCAGCCAGAATGCATCGGGGTTTTCAACTGAACGCCGGTACAGCGTGTCGTATTGTTCCGGCGTGCAATGGGTCTGGCCGTGGGGCTTGGGCCTCTCGACAGCGTGGATCATCTCAACTCTCCCTAATCTGACCCCGTTTTGAAGCCAAGCTACACCCCCGGTGCGGCATGACAATGGGGTGAGACGCGTTTCGGAGGGCATGAGGCTGGAAAAGAAGATCGGCAGCGACGTCTCGATCGGTATCGAATACCTCTACACCGGATACGACGAAGCCGGCACGCTGATCCGCGTGGGACATAACACCGCCCTTTCTGCCAGACCGCTTGTTCTTGCCGGCGGGGTCGATTTCAGTCGCGCGAACGACGATTTTAATCTGCAGACCGTCAAGGCCGTGATTGCCTATCGTTACTGATGCCACGATCATCGCACAGGGGCGGCTTGCGGAGGCCCCCGTGCGGTATGGGATCAGTTCGCGGTTGCGAGCATCACCTTGGCAGACGCGCCCGACACTGCGCCCGGTGCGACCGGCAAATCTGCCGGGCGGACAGCGGCGGGATAAGCGCGGGCAAGCACGCCCAGCGCTTCGGTGATGCGTGTGTGGGCCGCCGGGTTCTGCGCCTTGATCGCCGCGCCTGATGCAGCAAAGGAAGACGCAGCTACCTTCGCAAAGCCATAGCCATCAAGGTAAGGTTCGTACGCGTCGTTCGTGGGCAAGAGGCGGTACATCGCGCTGGCGCGTTCGATCTGATCAGCGATCACACCGGCAGCAATCGTGGCCGCGGTGGCATCGGACCGAGGCGCTTTGCTGGCCGCTGCGCGCAAGGCAGCGATGATGGCATCGTAAGCCTTGTTCACTTCGGCAGCGGGCTTGCGCGCCAGCGCCGCATCGGATGCGGCGGTGAACAGCGGGCTCATATCGGCCACGCCCAGCTTGGTGAAGGTGGGTTCCATATCCAGCAGCACTTCGCTGACCGGGTGCGCGAACATGTCGGCAGCGGCATCGGTGTTTCCGGCAGCGTAGGCATCGCGCGCGGCAACCACATGCGCTTCGGCAACCGCCAGCGCGGTGCCATAGGCAATCGGATCGGTCGCGGCATCGGCAACCGCGACGCCGCCTTCGCCTTCGCCGCCAGCGGCTGCGCCGCCTTCACCTTCGCCGCCGGCGGATTCGCCGCCTTCGCCTTCGCCTGCAGTAGCGGCGGTGCCGGACGCGCCGGCTTCGCCCTGCGCGGCGTTCTCACCCGCTTCGCCGCCGCACGCTGCCAGCAAACCACCGGCAAGCACCGTGCCAAGGCCAAGCTGTGTCCAGAGTTTGAAGGTGGTGTTCATGATCGGGCAATCCTTGCGGGGAAATAGGTAGATGTGAGGGTCAGCCTCATGGCCGACATGATAATGGTTCGCAAGAGCTGTTTTGCAGGGTCAGCTCGCAACGTCGCTGACCGAACGTGTTCAGCTGTTGGTCGATGCACGCGATTGGGTCTTTTCAGAAGGATGCGATGTGGCCTAACACCAGCGCCTTGCCTTCCGGGGCAATACCATCTTCCGCCGCAGAGCGATCATCCGCGCGGCACAACACCGAGGAAACGCAAGTCATGAAGAACTTCCTGCTGGCCGGCGCCAGCATCGCGATGCTTTCGGCTACTGCTGTCGTCCAGGCCGATGAAGGCATGTGGCTGCCCAGCCAGACTGCGGCGATTGCCGATGACATGAAAGCCGCCGGGTTGGAGCTCGATGCCGAAACGCTGGGCGATCTGCAGCGCCCGCCGTTGACCGCGATTGCATCGCTGGGCGGCTGTTCGGCAGCCTTCCTTTCGCCGCAGGGTCTGGTCGCAACCAACCACCACTGCGTTGCCGGGTCGCTGCAGTACAATTCGTCGCCCGAAAACGATTATCTCACCAACGGTTTTTTGGCCAAGACGCTGGGTGATGAAATCCCCGCAGCGCCCGGCAGCCGGGTCTATGTGATCGAAGATCTGCGCGATGTGTCGGCTGCGATGACGAAGGGCGCCGAAAAGCTGGAAGGCCGCGCCCGGTATGACCGCTTGCAGGCCAACCGCACCGCACTGATCGAAGCGTGCGAAAAGCAGGCCAATCGCCGCTGCGATGTGCGTGCCTATTTCGGCGGGCAGCAATACTGGTTGCAACAGCAGCTTGAAATCAAGGACGTGCGCCTCGCCTATGCCCCAGCCGCTGGTGTCGGCAATTTCGGCGGGGAAAAGGACAACTGGATGTGGCCCCGCCATACCGGCGATTTTTCCTTCTACCGCGCTTACGTGGCGCCCGATGGTTCGTCGGCAGACTTTTCGAAGGACAATGTCCCCTTCAAGCCCAAGGCCTGGTTGCCGATCGCCAAGCAGGGCGTGAAGGAGGGCGATTTCATCATGGTCGCCGGATTCCCGGGCACCACCGAACGCCTGCGTCTGGCCGAAGAAGCCCGGTTCTATTTCGAAGAACTCTATCCCTATCAGCAGAACATGCTGGCTGAATATGGCGACATGATCGATGCGCTGACCGCAGGCAATCAGGCCGCGACCATCGCCTATGCCGCAACGCTGCAGGGCGTTGAAAATTACGAAAAGAAGATCGCCGGGCAGCTGGCAGGGGCCGACGCCATCTCGCTGGTGGAAAAGAAGCAGGCTGACGAAGCGGCGTTCCGCGCATGGGTGGCCGCCGATCGCAAGCGTCAGGCCCAATACGGCGCAGCACTCGTCGAACTGGATGCCCTGATCGCGACCAGCAACGCGCAAGCTTTGGCTGATGCCAAGCGCGGGATGCTGGGGCGCAGCCAGCTTTATGGCGCCGCACGCAGCCTTTTGCGCTGGGCCAACGAACAGGCCAAGCCCGACGCGCAGCGCGAACCCGGCTATCAGGACCGCGACCGTGCGTTCATGACGCAGGCCATGCAGCGGATCGAACGCCGCTATGTCGCGGACATCGATCAGGCCTTGTGGGAAGATGGCATCGCCGAATACCGCACCTTGCCCGCCGATCAGCGCATCGCCAGCTTCGATGCCTTCATGGACGGCCGCGATCTGGCCGGCTTCTATGCCGCCACTGAACTCGGCAACACCGCCAAGCGCATGGAATGGATGGGCAAATCAGTCGCCGATTTCCGCGCATCGAACGATCCTTTCATCCAGCTGGCCGTGGCCACCTATGATGAAGCCATGACTGATGAAGCGGAGGACAAGGCCCGTTCCGGTGATGTCCAGAAGGCCCGTTCCAAGGTCATGCAGGCGCGTCTCGCCTATGCCGCATCAATGGGCAAGACCATGTATCCCGATGCCAACGGGTCGCTGCGGTTCACCTATGGCAAGGTCACCGGCAAGGCGGTTGACGGGCAGGTCTGGACACCTTTCACCACCGCTGAAGGCATCGTTGCCAAGCATACCGGCCGCGGCGAATTTGATGCGCCTGACAAGATGATCGAATTGATCAAGGCGAAGGATTATGGCCAGTACGTTGCGCCCGAACTGGGCACCCTTCCGGTCGATTACCTGTCCACGGTGGATATCACCAACGGCAATTCGGGTTCATCGACGCTGAATTCGCGAGGCGAATTCGTGGGTCTGGCCTTCGATGGCACGATCGAAGGCGTGGTGTCCGACTGGATGTATGATCCCGCAATCAATCGCACGATCCACGTCGATAGCCGGTTCATGCTGTGGACAATGGAAAAGGTGGACGGCGCCGACCGTCTGCTCGCCGAAATGGGTGCTACCGGCAAGTAAGGCTTTGGCCGGATAAATCTGAATAAGTATGCGGCGCGTGGGATTTCCGCGCGCCGCCTGCTATTGCCTCCCCGGCAGGCGCAGTTGCATGGGGAGAATATGATGCAAGACGTGGTCGTGGTCGATATCGGCGGCACCCATGCCCGGTTCGCGATTGCCCATATCGCGGATGATGGGTCGATTGCGCTGGGCGAACCGGCAACGCTGCATACGGCGGATCACGCCAGCTTCCAGACCGCCTGGCAGCACTTTCGCGAAATGAACGGGGGCAGTCTGCCCGGGTCGGTCAGCATGGCGATTGCAGGGCCCGTGGGCAGCCGCGGCAACCTGAACCCGGTGATCCGTTTCACCAACAACCCCTGGATCATCCGCCCGGCGCTGATCCCGGAAAAGCTGGGGGTGGAACGCTATACGCTCGTCAATGATTTTGCGGCAGTCGCGCATGCTGTTGCACGCGCCGACGACAGCCAGTTCCTGCATCTGGCTGGCCCCGATCAGCCGCTTGGCACCGAAGGCACGATCAGCGTGCTGGGCCCCGGCACCGGGCTGGGTGTTGCGCATCTGTGGCGATCGGGCGCGCAATACCGCGTGCAGGCGACCGAAGGCGGGCATATCGACTTTGCCCCGCTCGACAGTATCGAAGACGCTATCCTTGCCCGGCTGCGCAGTCGCCACAATCGCGTATCGGTGGAACGCGTGGTGGCTGGCCCTGCGATCGTCGATATCTACTTGGCGCTGGCCGCGATGGAACAGCGCAGCGTTTCGGAACGCGATGCCATCACGATCTGGAACCTGGGCACCAGCGGCGAAGACCCGCTCGCCGCCGCGGCGGTGGACCGGTTCTGCCTGTCGCTGGGTTCGGTCGCGGGCGATCTGGCGCTGGCGCAGGGCGGATTTGCGGGCGTCGTGATCGCGGGCGGGCTGGGCTACCGTATCCGCGACACCTTGCTGTCATCCGGGTTCGGGTCGCGATTCAAGGCCAAGGGGCGGTTTGAAAGCCTGATGGCGGGCATCCCGGTCAAACTGATCGTACACCCCCAACCCGGCCTGTTCGGCGCGGCGGCGGCGTTTGCGGCAGAACATGGAGGCTCGGCATGAAAACCATAGCAGCGCTGGAAACGCGGTTGGGTGAACTGCACCAGAAAACGCGCGAAACACCGCTGTTCAATCCGGTGTTCCAGCTATCGCTCGACCTGTCGCGGGCGCTGGAAGCGGGCGAACTTGCGCTGGATGATGTGGCAGCATTGGTGGACGAACTGGAATGCGACGGTTTGCATTCGCGCGCGAGAAGGTTGCGCCAACTGCTCGCCCCGCCTTTGGAAGCGGCGTCGCTGGCTGACGATACTGACGATTTCGGCACGTTCTGCGCCCGCTGGGAAAATCCACAACTTCACGCGGTGTTTACCGCGCACCCCACTTTTCTGCTGACCGATCAACAGACCAAAGCTGTCGCGCAGGCCGCTTCCTTGCCGGACAGCGCCGATGATGCAGTGGGTGAGGCATCGCCGGAACGCACGCCTGTCACGCTGAAGCACGAACACCGGGCGGCGATGGCGGCAATGGCGCGGGCGCAGGATGCGCGCGACGTGATCGTGGCCCGCCTGCTGACCGAAGCGCGGACCCGCTGGCCCGAACAATGGCGCAGCCTGCGCCCGCTGCCCTTCCGCTTTGCGAGCTGGGTGGGTTACGACATGGACGGGCGCACCGATATCGGGTGGCACACCTCGATCGGCTTCCGGCTGGCGGAAAAGGCCGAACGGCTGGCGCGCTACACCGCCGCCCTTGCAGAGCTTGATCCTGCGCACCGGCTGCTTGACCAACTGCGCCAGGCATCCGCCTTTGCACAAGCGCGTGCCGATGATTTTGCCGCCGACCTGTCCAGCGCCGATGCGCTGGCCGCCGCCGCCAATCGGCTGACCACGCACAGCCCCGACAATCTGCTGTCGCTCGCACCGCTGATTGCCGCGCTGGAAACCGAAGCGCAGGATGCCGTGCCCGATCGCGCGGTCGGGTTGCTCACGCTGGCCGCCGCGATGCGTGCCGATGGGTTGGGCATGGGCTGGATTCACTTCCGCGTGAACGCCAAGCAGTTGCACAACGCGGTCCGCCGCCGTCTGGGCGAAGGCGAAGCGATCGACCTTGCCAGCAAGGGCGCGATTGCCACGCTGCGCCGCATGGTCGAAGACACCACGCCCCTGCGCACCAATTTCGCCGCGCTCGCCACGGAAAGTTCGACCGCGATCCGCCAGTTCATCGCGATGGCGCAAATCCTCAAGCACATTGATGCCGATGCACCGATCCGGATGCTTGTGGCCGAATGCGAACAGCCCGCGACGGTGCTGGCCGCGCTGTATTTTGCCAAGCTGTTCGGGGTGGAAAGCAAGGTCGATGTTTCGCCCCTGTTTGAAACCGAAGCGGCGCTGGAACATGGCGGCCGGTTTCTTGACGCGCTGCTGGCCGAACCGGCGTACCGCAGTTACGCCCGCCAGCGCGGACGGGTGGCGGTGCAGACCGGTTTTTCCGATGCAGGCCGTTTTGTCGGGCAGATCCCCGCCAGCCTTGCGATCGAACGCCTTCAAGGCCGTTTGGCCGAGGCGATGGCGGCCAATGGCCTGTCGGATATCGCCGCGCTGGTGTTCAACACTCATGGCGAAGGCATGGGCCGCGGCGCGCATCCTGCCAGTTTTCGCGATCGGCTGGAATGGCCCCTCTCGCCATGGGCGCGGCGCCGGTTTACGCGGGCGGGCATCCGGCTTGAACCCGAAGCCAGTTTTCAGGGCGGTGACGGCTATCTGTTCTTTGCCACGCCCGAACTGGCGCTGGCCACGCTCAGCCGGATTGCCGAATTGCGCCCGGCTGAAACCGATCCCGGCGCGCCCGCCGATCCCTTCTACCACCGCACCGACATCAGTCTGGATTTCTACCGTGCGGTGAAGGAACATCAGGGCGATCATCTGGCCAGCCGCACCTATGCCCGCGCGGTCACGGCCTTCGGGCTGGGGCTGTTGAACCCCACCGGCAGCCGCGTGTCGCGCCGCCAGAGCGATATCAACGCCGACCGCGAAATGAGCCTGCGGCAGATCCGCGCCATCCCGCACAACGCGATCCTTCAACAGCTGGGCTACCCCGTCAACGTGATTGCCGGAATCGGCACCGCTGCCGACAGCAATCCCGAAGAAATCGCTGCGCTGCTGAACGACAGCCCGCGGGGTCAGCAGATCCTGCGGCTGGTGCGCCGTGCCAACGCGCTGGCGAGCATCAAGACCGTTGCTGCCTATGGCGAGCTCTTCAATTCGGCCTATTGGGCCAGCCGCACCTATCGCGGGACAGAAGATCATCTGGCCGGTGCCTGCGCCGCGCTGGCCGAATATCTGGTCGGCGACGACCGCACCGGTGTATTTCGCCGGCTGGCATCCCGGCTCAGGATTGATGCGTTGAAGTTTCACCGCCTGATCGATCTCTTGCCCGGCGAAGCGCCCGATGCCGCGCGCGAACATGTGCGCCGGCGGATCGGCGTGTTGCAGGCGCTGCGGCTGGCACTGCTTCAGCACATGTTCCTGAAAGCCGTGGCGGTCCCCGCCTTCAGCCGCGCCAATGACATCAGCCGCGGCGATGTGATCGAAATGGTGATGACCCTGCGCGTGGACGAAGCGCTGGCGCAATTGCGGCGCGCTTTCCCGGTGCGCGTGCCCGGCCCGCGGGACTTCCCGCTTGATGAACCCAGCGATTATCCGGATGGCGGCGAGGAAGGCTACGGCGTGATCGAGCGTGACTTCATGACACCCATCGCAAGAGCACACGATCTCAACCTGCGCATTTCGACCGCCATCGCCAACGAATTCGGCGCGCACGGATAGTTTCCGGTGAGGTTCGGCGGCGCTGACATCATGCCAGCGCGATCGCCAATCAGGAACGCAAGGTGCTGCCCCGTGCAATCAGCGAGACGGGCACGCGGCGGCGGGCGTTGCTTTCGCGTTCGTCCAGAACGGCTTCGACCAGTGCAGCGCCTGCTTCGGCGGGGTCGGGTGCGATGGTGGTCAGCGGCGGACGGCTGAATCGCCCGGCGACCAGATCATCGAAGCCCATCACGCCCACCTGTTGCGGCACGGCAATATCAGCCGCGGCAAGCGCCTCGATCGCGCCCAGCGCCATCGCATCGCAGGCGGCGAAGATGGCATCGAAATCGGTCCCGCGTTCGATCAGGCGGAGCGCGGCGCGGCGGCCTTCCTCCTCGCGGGTCGGGGCGTTGACCGTCGGCGCAAGGCACGGATCGTGGCCTGCGGCGCGCATCGCTTCGGCATAGCCTTCGTAGCGTTCGGTAAACTGCACCTGCGGCGTATTGAGCGCGCCGAGGAAACAGGGACGACGGTATCCGGCGGCCAGCAGGTGCTCGACCGCAAGCTGTCCTGCAAGCCGGTTGTCCGAACGCACCCAGTCAAGTTCATCGAAGGGCGAACCCCAATAGGCCACCCGCCGCCCTTCGGCTTCCAGCTTGCGGAAATGCTCCCACGCGGCCGAATTGGTGGTGGTGCCGATAACAACCAACCCGTCAGCCCGGCCCTGTTCCTGATAATGTCCGAAGAAATTCGCGTCCCGCGCCTGAAACGACACCAGCGTTTCAAACCCGCGTTCAGATGCTGCCACGCACACGCTGCCAAGCAGCGCATAGGCAAACGGGTTGATGCTCGACGCATTGTCGCCTTCGCGGCAGATTACCACCACGGCCAGCGTTCCGGTCGATCCGCGCCGCAGCCGCGCCGCGCGTTCATCGACGAAATAACCCAGCGCCTCGGCCGCTTCGACCACCTTGCGGCGGGTCGCCTCGGCAATGGCGGGCGATCCTGACAGCGCACGGCTGACGGTCGGCTGGCTGACGCCCGCCCGCTCTGCCACATCGAACGATGTCGGCCGTCTGCGTGATCCCCCGTTCATGGCGATATTCTCTAGGACCTGTGGGTAGCCCCGCGCAAGCCGCACCTGCATTGCTATTCGCACTGGATTTGTGCGCGCAGGTCTTGCAAATCAAAGGCAGCGCGTGAATTGTGAACGTTCGCAGTTATAAGCGACACGGGGAGAGAGCAGCAATGGCAATGGCACCGGATGGGGGCGCGGCGGCGCCTGTGGGGGATATTGCGGGCGACGCGCCGCATGTTCAGGCACCCGGCCTCAACTATTTCGTCTTTGCGCTGTTCTTCATCTTCGGCGGTATCACCAGCCTCAATGATGTGATCCTGCCCAAGCTGCAGGAGCTTTTCACGCTTAGCTACACCGAAGCAATGCTGGTGCAGTTCTGCTTTTTCACCGCCTATCTGCTAATCGGGATTCCGGGCGCCGAACTGGTGAAGCGCGTGGGCTACATGCGCGGTGCGGTGGTCGGACTGCTGACGATGATGGCGGGGTGCCTCCTGTTCATCCCGGCCAGCCAGACCGCAACCTATGGCCTGTTTCTGGGAGCCTTGTTCATTCTGGCAAGCGGGGTCGTGGTGGTGCAGGTCGTCACCAATCCGCTGATCAGCCTGCTTGGCCCGCAATCCACGGTCCACAGCCGGTTGACGTTTGCGCAGGCCTTCAACAGTCTGGGCACCACGGTGTTCCCGCGGGTCGGATCGGGTCTGATCCTCGGCGGATTGGCGGGCGTTTCGGCGGCGGAACTCAGCGGCGCGGAACTTGATGCCTATCGCACGGCCGAAAGCGCAGCGATTGTATCGACCTATATCGGCCTTGCCGTGGCATTGGCGGTGATTGCTGCAGTGGTGTGGGTGTATCGCAGCAAACTGCCGCACGATGCCGGTGCGCAGCGCGATGCGGCGCTGACCACGCTGGCGCGCTATCTGATCGGGCTGGTGCCAATCATGATCGGTGGCTGGCTGGTGATCCAGGGGATCGAGCTTCCCGGGATCGCGTTGCTGATGGCGGGGCCTGCGATCTGGCTGTGGGGCAACCCGCTGCTGTCGCGCGCGCGATTTTCCTACGGTGCGGCCTGCATCTTCCTTTATGTTGGCGCAGAAGTGGCAATCGGTTCGTTGATCGTCAGCTATCTGATGCAGGAAAGCGTCATGGGTCTGACCGAACGCGGCGCGGGCGATCTGATCTTCCTGTACTGGGGCGGCGCGCTGGTGGGGCGGATCATTGGTTCGGCGGTGCTGCGCTTCGCCAGTCCCGGCCTTGTGCTGGCCGGTGTGGCCGCAGGGGCGATCGTGCTGGTGCTGGTCTCCACCAACACCGCGGGCACCACTGCGGGCTATAGCCTGCTCGCCGTTGGCCTGATGAATTCAATCATGTTCCCCACCATCTTCAGCCTCGCCTGCGAAAAGCTGGGAGCCAAGGCGGCGGATGGATCGGGCATCATCAACATCGCGATTTTCGGCGGTGCGGTGATCCCGCTGCTGACCGGAATGCTGGCAGATGCCAGCGGCAGCCTTGGCACAGCGTTGATCCTTCCGATCGCCTGCTACCTCATCATTGCCGGGTTCGGGTTCTTCGCCAGAAGGCCCGCCTGACCGCTTCTTGCTTGAATAAGTATGCGCCGGGGTGGCACCCCGGGGCCTGCGCGACTAGGGTGCGCGCACGCCAAGAAGGGGCCACGTTGCATGAGCTTCACCGCTGACCGCCTGCTGCTGTTCGGAGCCACCGGCGACCTTGCGCAAAGGATGCTGCTGCCCAGCCTGTTTGCGCTGGATGCCGATGGGCTGCTGGCCACCGATCTGAAAATCATCGGCACGGCCCGCAGCGATATGACCGATAGCGAATATCGCAATTTCGCCCGCGCCGCGCTGGAACGGTATCTCCCGGCGGAACGACGCGGCCGGATGGCGGAATTCATGAACCGGCTGAGCTATCAGCCGCTCGATGCAACCACGCTTGACGGGTATGACGATCTTGCCAAGAAGGTCGGCACGCCCAAGCATGGCCTCGCCATCTTCCTGTCCACCGCCCCCAGCCTGTTCGGCCCCACCATCAAGGGCCTGCAATCAGCCGGGCTGACGGGCGAAACGGTGCGCATGTGCCTTGAAAAGCCGCTTGGCACCGATCTGGCCACCAGCTGCGAGATCAACGATGCCGTCGCCGGGGCCTTCCCCGAAGACCGCATCTTCCGCATTGATCATTATCTCGGCAAGGAAACCGTACAGAACCTGTTGGCACTGCGGTTCGCCAACATCATGTTCGAACCGTTGTGGAATGCCGCCCACATCGACCATGTGCAGATCACTGTGGCCGAGACCGTGGGACTTGAAGGCCGCGTCGCCTTTTACGACGATGCCGGGGCCATCCGCGACATGGTGCAAAACCACATGCTGCAACTGCTCGCGCTGGTGGCGATGGAGCCGCCTGCGCATTTCGATGCAACCGCCGTGCGTGATGAAAAGGTCAAGGTGCTGCGAGCCCTGCGCAGCGTTGCCGCGAATGAAACCGTCACGGGCCAGTACCGTGCTGGCGCAATCGGCGGGCAGGCTGTGCCGGGTTATGACGAAGAGCTGGGCAAGGATTCAGGCACCGAAACCTTCGTCGCGATCAAGGCGCATGTCGATAACTGGCGCTGGAAGGGCGTGCCCTTCTACCTGCGCACGGGCAAGCGGATGCCCAAGCGCGTCACCGAAATCGTGATCCAGTTCCGCTGCGTGCCGCATTCCATCTTTGCCGGTAAAGGCGCGACGATGCAGCCCAACCGGCTGGTGATCGGTATCCAGCCTGAAGAAAATATCACGCTGTCGCTGATGGCCAAGGTGCCCGGTCTTGACCGTGAAGGCATCCGCCTGCGCTCTGTCCCGCTTGATATTGCCATGCCTGATGTCTTTTCAGGTGCGGTGCGGCGAATCGCCTATGAACGCCTGCTGCTCGATCTGGTCGAAGGCGACCAGACGCTGTTCGTCCGGCGGGACGAGGTGGAAGCGCAGTGGGAATGGGTCGACGCCATCCGTGCCGGCTGGAAGGCGAATGACGTCACGCCCAAAACCTACACCGCCGGCAGCTGGGGCCCGAGCGCGGCCATCGCGCTGGCTGAACGCGATGGAGTAACGTGGCATGAATAAGCCCCTTCACGATGCCCTTCACCGGGTGACGCAGCGGGTCATCGAAAACTCGCACGCCAGCCGCAGCGCCTATCTCGACCTGATCCGCCGTGAAGGCGACAATATGGGCGAACGCAGCGCCGTGTCCTGTTCCAACCTCGCGCATGCCTATGCCGGGATGGAGGAAGACAAGCCTGCACTGGTATCGGCACGTGGCGCGAATATCGGGATCGTCACCAGTTACAATGACATGCTGAGCGCCCACCAGCCCTATGGCCGCTACCCCGACCGGCTGAAAATCTACGCCCGCGAAATCGGCGCCACCGCGCAGGTTGCCGGCGGCACCCCTGCGATGTGCGACGGGGTGACGCAGGGCGAAGTGGGGATGGAACTGTCGCTGTTCAGCCGCGATGTGATCGCGCTCTCCACCGCGGTCGCGCTTAGCCATGCGATGTATGACGGCGCGTTGATGCTGGGCATCTGCGACAAGATCGTGCCGGGGCTGCTGATGGGCGCCCTGCGGTTCGGCCATCTGCCCGCAATCTTTGTGCCCTCCGGGCCGATGCCCTCGGGCATTCCGAACAAGGAAAAGCAGCGCGTCCGCCAGCTTTACGCCGAAGGCAAGGCCGACCGCGCCGAACTGCTCGCCAGCGAAATGGCCAGCTACCATTCGCCCGGCACCTGCACGTTCTTCGGCACCGCCAATTCCAATCAGATGATGATGGAGATGATGGGCCTGCACATTCCCGGCAGCGCCTTCATCCAGCCCGGCACAAAGCTGCGTCAGGCGCTTGACCGTGAAGCGGTACACCGGGTCGCGGCGCTGGGCCGCAAGGGCGAAGAATACCGCCCGCTGGGCCTGTGCGTCGATGAAAAGGCGATCATCAATGCCGCTGTCGGTCTGCTGGCGACCGGCGGATCGACCAACCACGCGATCCACCTGCCCGCCATGGCGCGTGCGGCGGGCGTAATCTTCGATTGGGACGACATGTCCGAACTGTCGGGCGCGGTGCCACTGATTGCGCAGGTCTATCCCAATGGATCGGGCGACGTGAACCAGTTCCACGCGGCAGGCGGCATGGGCTATGTAGTCGGCGAATTGCTCGGCGCAGGTCTTGCCCACGGTGACATCCTGACGGTGGGACGCGGCGATTTCAGCGACTATGCCCGCGAACCGGGGCTTGATGTCGAAGAACTGGTGTGGCGCGATGTCGGCCCGGCGGGCGATGATACCATGCTGCGCCCCGTTGCCGCGCCGTTCCGCCCCGATGGCGGGATGCGGCTGCTGCAGGGCAATCTGGGCCGCGCCTGCATCAAGACCTCGGCGGTCGAGGAACACCGCTGGACGATCGAGGCACCGTGCCGCGTCTTCGAAGATCAGCAATCGGTCAACGCCGCCTTTGCCGCAGGCGAATTGGACCGCGATGTCGTGGTGGTCGTGCGCTTCCAGGGCCCGCGCGCCAATGGGATGCCCGAACTGCACAAGCTGACCCCTGCCTTGGGCGTGGTGCAGGATCGCGGGTTCAAGGTCGCGCTGGTGACGGACGGTCGGATGTCAGGCGCCAGCGGCAAGGTGCCAGCGGCAATCCACTGCACTCCCGAAGCATTGGGCGGCGGCCCGCTGGCCCGGCTGCGCGATGGCGATATCGTGCGGGTCTGCGCGGTCACCGGAACGCTTTCGACCACCGCCGATCTGTCGGCGCGCGAACCTGCCGCCGATCCGCAGCCCGATAGGGGCACGGGGCGCGAATTGTTCGGCATGATGCGCCGTTTCGCCGACGGCGCCGAACAAGGCGCCAGCGCGATGTTGGCTACCGGAGGACTGTAATGAACATCGACACCATCATGCGCACCGCGCCGGTGATCCCGGTCATCGTGATCGACGATCTCGACCACGCCGTGCCGCTGGCCGAAGCGCTGGTGGCGGGGGGGCTGCGCGTGCTCGAAGTCACATTGCGCACCCCTGCGGCGCTGGATGCTATCCGCGCCATGAAGCAGGTGGAAGGTGCCATCGTGGGCGCGGGCACTGTTACCAACCCGCGCGATCTGGATGCGGCGCTGGATGCTGGCAGCGAATTCATCGTCTCGCCCGGACTTACCGAACCGCTGGGCAAGGCGGCGATTGCCAGCGGCGTGCCCTTCCTGCCCGGTATTGCCAATGCTGGCGATATCATGCGCGGACTGGATCTGGGCCTCGATCGGTTCAAGTTCTTCCCAGCGATGGCGGCAGGGGGCTTGCCTGCGCTGAAGGCACTGGCCGCCCCCTTCGGTGCGGTCCGGTTCTGCCCCACCGGCGGTATCAGCTTGGAAAACGCCAGCGAATGGCTCGCCTTTGATCCGGTGCTGTGTGTTGGCGGCAGCTGGGTCTCTCCCAAGGGCGCGCCCGACCGTGCGACGATCGAAGGCCTGGCGCGCGAAGCGGCTGCGCTGCGCTAGAACACTTTCCTACGCGCCTGCCTGCCGACACGGTTCGTGCATGACTTCGTGCCACGCCTCGGATCGATTGGGACACGGGCCGACAGGGGGCCGGTTTTCCTTCCCTGAACAGTGTCTCATGTGTCTCCTACACGCGGCGCGCCGGATCGTTGTCAGCGTTGCGGCTGGGGGTCTTTGGCAAGCAGCCAGCCGAAGATTTCGGGCAACCGCGCCGCCCAGGCGTTCTCTTCATGCTCAGCGCCGTCATAGACGCGGCTTTCCCAATCGCGCCCCTTTTGCCAACCGGCGGCAGTCATCCGCGCATCGACAACGTTTTGATAGGGAGCGTAATAGGCATCGAGCGTGGCGGTGCCATGGTCAAACCACACACGCCGTCCCGCAGGTTCGCCCAGCCGTGCGGCAAACCATTCATCCCACAAGCTCGCCAGCGCGCTATCTCCATCGGCAACCGCTTGCGGATCAACCGCGGGCCAGTGCGAACTGACACAGCCCGCCCGGCCAAACACCTCGGGACGTTCCAGAAAGGCATAGCAGCTCATCAACCCGCCCATGCTTGACCCCACAATGGCGGTATCGTCGCGGCCCGGACGCGTGCGGAAACTGCTGTCGACCCACGCCTTCAACGGGCCTGCGATCCACGCCAGATAGCGATCGGATACCACCGGCCCCTTGGCCGCGGCATCCATCTGTGCGCGCAACCCCTTGCGCGCCGCGTCATAGGCGCTGCGGGGAAGATACTGGCGATAGCGGTCGGCCCCAGGCGCCCAGATACCCACGATGATGTGCGGTTCGACCGTGCCGCTTTCGACCACCGCTAGCATTGCCTTATCGGCGGCCCAGATCTTGTTGAAGTTGGATTGCGACAGATCGAACAGGTTATGCCCGTCATGCATGTACACCACCGGATAACGGCGCGCGCCCGCGTCATAACCCGGCGGCAGCCAGATTGTCAGGCGTTGGTCGGGCAGTCCTGCGGCGGCAATCCGCTCATACCCGATCAGCCGCCCTTCGTCCTGTACGGCAAGCGGTGCGGTCCAGCCCCACAGTGCCAGAAATGTCATCAGCCATCGGAACATCGGCGCGCCTCCCTTGCATCGCCCCACCTATCTCGGGGCCAAAAGGGTTTCTCAAGCCTTGCGCGCAGCCGCCGCCAGCATCAAAGCTCCTGTGATACCCGCATCATTGCCAAGCCTTGGGCGGATGATGCGATGCTGCGACCCGCCCGGAAAATAGCCTGCGTCATATTCGCGGGCACGCAAGGCGACCTGTTCGACCAGGCCCGGCGCGTTTGCCACCCCGCCGCCGATAACGATCTGCGCAACCGCTGTGCAGGCAAACAGGGTGTGACATGTCTGCGCGATATAATCGGCAATGATCGCTGTACCCGGGTGGCCTGCGGGAAGTTCGGACAAGGAACAGCCCCAGCGCGCAAGGATCGCCGGACCGCTGGCTAACCCTTCGAGGCAGTCTGCATGGCGCGGACAGGTTCCCGCAAATTCGCGGTCCTCGGCGTGGCGGCGCGGGAAGATGTGGCCGATTTCAGGGTGGGCTATGCCATGCACCGGGCGACCATCCAGCACCATTCCCCCGCCGATCCCGGTGCCGATAGTAAGATAGGCCAGCCCACCGTCTGCGCTGCCCGCAGCCGCATGCTCGGCCAGCGCGGCCGCATTCACATCGGTATCAAAGCCCACCGGCACACCAAGCGCCTGCCCGAAGTAGCCGGCGATGTCGCAGTCGGCCCAGCCGGGTTTAGGGGTGTTGGTGATAAAGCCCCACCGGGCGGATCGGTGGTCGAGGTCGACGGGGCCAAAGCTGCCGATGCCAAGCGCCGACAATGCGCCGCGCCCGGCAAACCAATCGGACGCTTCTGCCAGCGTGGTGGCGGGATCACGGGTTGCGATGGTGTGGCGGGCAGCGATCCGGTCAGGCGAAGGACCCACCGCAAGCACGAATTTGGTGCCGCCAGCTTCGATCCCGCCCAGCATCACAGCGCCATCTGCACCGGATGCACCTGCGAACGGTCGCCATCCAGTTCAAGCTGCATCAGCGGGGCCGGCACGCCGCCGAAGCGGCCATCGGGCAGCAGATCGACAAAGCTGCAAACAGTCAGCGCCGCATCGACGAACCAGCTGTATGTCTGGAAAGGCGCATTCGCCGGATTGGCAAGCACCAGACCTGTTCCGTTCAACGGGCGCCACGGGCCATTCACACTGTCCGCGACCATACCGTACAATCCCCCCGGCGCTAGGCGCAGATCGGGCGCGAAGGTCACGGTCTGTGTTGACCAAAAGGCGTAGTAGTGCTGGCCGTGAGACACCAGATGCGCACGCTCAAGCTCGTTGTTGACGCCGGCGGAATGCAGCGCAGGTGGGCACAGCGCCCAACCCGATGCACCAAGCCTGGCAAGCCCGAACGCGCCATTGAAGGTGCTGTCGGCCTTTGCCAGCGACGCGGTAAAGGCGATGTAGTGTGCGCCATCGGCAGGGTCGCGGAAATAGGACGGATCGCGAAACGCTTTGATCGTTCCGGGGGCGCCTTCATGTGCGTCCGCGGGCATGTACCAGTTGCCATAGTCCGCCACCATTGGCACAGGGAACGACCAGTCGCCCGGCCATCCATCGGCATCCAGATGCGCCTGTGCGCTCCACAATTGCTGCTGATAGCCCCCAGCGCGGGACGCAGTACCAGCAGCCGTGAAGAACAGTGTCACCACGCCATCGTGCAGCAACGCCGATCCGGCCCATTCGCGTTCGTAAGGCACGGGTTGGTCGGGCAGCACAGGCCCAAGATCGTGCCACGCCCCGCCGCGCTGCTCGATCCAGTGAATCTTTGCTTCAAAATGGCGCAGCGCCGGATCGCCGCGATCAGGTGCGGTCAGCGCCATCCACATGGGCCGGCCTGCCAGCTTCGCACGCTGTCCATCGGCATCCTGAAGCGGCCACATGTCCCAGTACAGCCGCGCTGGATCCAGTCCCGACCGGTCCGGCGCCGTGATTGCGGGGATTACCGCCGCCGTGTCGGGGCGGATGCGGGTCACGTGTTCGGCTGTCCAGGCGCTGGTCATCGCGGCAATCATTTCCAAATCGGCAATGGTCAGAAAAAAGGGAAAAACAGGCTGGCCGCGCACCCAATTACCGGGGGGAGACAGGGCGCTGCGGCCAGCCTTTGTGCGTCGTTACGGATTCTCAGAAATCGAACCGCACTGACGCCAGGACCGTGCGCCCGGCAATCGAGCGCGCGCGCACGATGCCGTTTGCCGGGATCGAACCTTCTTCGGCCTCGGTGTAACCGGTGGCGTTGAAGAGGTTTTGTGCATTCAGACCCACCTCGATCCGCTCCATCGGACGAAACGCGAGGAAGGCATTCACCTGAGCAAACGCGGGCAAGACAAGCTGATTGCTGTCCTGCGTGAAGCTGTCGGTGGTGCCGACAACGTTCGCGCCCACGGTGAACATGTCGGCGTCATACTGCGCGGTGGCCTGATAGACGAGATCGGCCTGACGGCGCGGCGTGTTGCCGATCACGCTGGTATCCAGCGCATCCTTGATTTCCGCATCAGTCCAGGTCGCACCGGCCGAAAGCGTGATGGGCCCTGCCCGGTAAGCGCCTTCCAGTTCGATGCCGAACGCTTCGTATTCGGTGTCGAACAAAACCACAGGGGCGATGTCGACATTGGTTTCGGCGGTCTTGGCAAAGAAGCCGGTGGCGAACAGTGACAGGCCGCCCGCCTGATACTTCAGCCCCGCTTCAAGCTGATCGACGGTCGCAATCACCCCTTCATCGCCGCCGGGAAGGCCGCCATCGGCGACACTCACTGCGGGCGAGAAGAGGCTGCGGTCTGCCGTGTGACGTCCGCCCTGGCTGTAGCGTGCAAATATGCCCAGATCATCGGTCAGGAGGTAGTTGGCTCCCAGCGAAAAGCTGACATAGTCAAAGTCGTAATCGACGGGCCGCGCGCTGCCGAGCGGGAGCACAGAAGTTTGCGCCTCTGCCGGGCTGATGGCGCCGTCATTGTCGAAATCGAAGCTGGTCAGGCCGATCCCGAACCCGCTGTCGGAACCGGTGATGGTGCCGCTTGCATCGCCGTAATCGTAACGGATCGATGCATCGATGGTCAGACGGTCCAGTTCCAGCGAAAGCGATGCGAAGGGAGCATAGGTGCTGTAATCGACATCGTAGTTCCGGCGGCAGCAATTGCCGAAGAAGCTCGCGCCAAAGCCGACGGTGCCGTTCTGTGTCACCAGATCGCCATCCGCATCGCGAATGTCGACAAGCACAGCCTGCCCATCGCCCTGCACGGTCTGAACGTGGCTGGTCCACAGCCAATCTGTATCGACCGACTGACGCGACATGTAGAAACCGGTGGTGAAATCGGCCGTGCCGCCGCCCACGTCGAACGCCTTGTTCACGCGGAAATCGTTGGTGACATTATCCAGGCTGTTCAGCCGAACGTTGAACACCACCACATTGGTCAGCAGTCCGTTGCCGCCAATATTGGCCGCATTGGCCGCCTGCCCGGCATTGGGCCCTGTGGCGAATTCGATCGTCGATCCCGCACCGCCGATGCCATCGGCGATCGCCTGCGCAGCGCCGGCGCCCGCTGGGAAGGGCGATTGGAAGCTACCCGAATTGTCGGCAAAGCGGAACCGGTTGGTCAACGTCCAACCACCGCCCACGTCGATTTCAGCCTCGACGCCGAACGCCTTGCTCTGCACCGACAAGCCGTCGCGGAAATCGTAGCTGATAGGGTTGTTGCCGCCGTCCAGCATGACCGCAGGGGTCAGGAACGGGCTGTAAAGCGAATCGGTGCGCGGATCGAAACCGGGGATCGCGTTGTAGTCGGGGTTGCCGTTGCTACCACCCACGAACACCGGCTGCGGCAGGATGGTGGGGGTGCGATCGTCGAGATACTTGGCGTGGAAGCGCACGTACCCGCCATCGAATTCCTTGGTGATGTTGGCCTTGATCTGGCCGCCATCATAGCCGTTGTAGCCGATATTGCGTGGCCCTTCGCCCGTGCGATAGAAGCCACCGACATGGAAATACAGATCCTCGGCCAGCGGTGCGCCATAGTCGAAATCAAGCCGGTAGGTTTCAAAGTCGAGCCCGACGCTGCCTTGAATTGCTCCGCCTTCCTGTTCGCCCGTCTTGGAGATGAAGTTGATGACTGCACCCGGCGCGTTGGATGCAAAGGTCGAAGCCGATCCGCCGCGCACCGCTTCGACACGGGCGACGGAACGGTCGGCGCGCAGGAAATTGTCGGCGTTGCCGAAGATGATGTCGCCAAATTCCAGGATCGGCAGACCATCTTCCTGAAGCTGAATGTAGCGCGCGCCGCCGGTGGACACCGGAATGCCGCGCACTGCGATGTTGGCGTTGCCTTCACCACCCGATGCTTCCGAACGGATACCCGGAATTTGACGAATAAGGTCAGCCGAAGACGGCGCGGCGAGCTTGGTAATCGTATCGGCGCCGATGGTGCTGACCGATACCGAACTTTCGATCCGGTTTTGCCCGCGTGCAACGGCGGTGACGATGATCTCCTCACCCTCGACCACCGCGGCATCGGCGGTGTCCTGCGCGAACGCCGGGCTGACCAGCAAACCCGAAGCGGCGGCACTTGCGCAGAGCGCATAACGCAATTTCATGGCAATTCTCCTCTCGAATGCGCGCTTCTCTGGCGGCGGCATAATGCTGCCTAACGTCTATGCAAACGTTTGCAACACGATTCTTGCAATCGTTTGCAAATGAATTGGAATCATGTCACTTGAAAACCACAGCACGGCGCAAGATCCGTGCGAAAAAGAGGATCGGACAGGCGAGCATGATCGATAAGCCCCGGCTTTCGCTGCTGCGAATCATCGAAATGAATATCGGCTTTTTTGGCCTGCAGTTCAGTTTTGGGCTGCAACAGGCCAACATGGGGCCAATTTACGGCTTTCTTGGTGCCGATGAGGCAACAATGCCGCTTTTGTGGCTGGCAGGGCCCATGACCGGGTTGCTGATCCAGCCGATTGTCGGCGCGATGAGTGACCGGACCAATAGCCGTATGGGGCGCCGAACCCCCTACTTCCTTATTGGCGCGGTGATTTGCACGCTTTCGCTGTTTGCCATGCCCTATTCCAGCACCTTGTGGATGGCGGCGTCGCTATTGTGGATTCTTGATGCTGGCAACAACATCACGATGGAGCCCTACCGCGCCTATGTAGCCGACCGATTGGCCCCCGATCAGCGATCGACCGGTTTTCTGACGCAAAGCGCCTTTACGGGCTTGGCGCAGACCCTGTCCTATCTTGCGCCGTCGCTGCTGACAGCTTTTGTCGCGCGCGATATGCTTGATACCAATGGCATTCCGGTGATCGTGCGGATTGCATTCGTAATCGGCGCCGTGCTTTCGATTTCAACCATCGTGTGGTCAGTATGGCGTGTGCCCGAACTGCCCCTCAATGCCGCTGAGCAAGCCGAACTGGATGCCAAGCCGCTGACGGCCCGTGCCACTTTCGCCGAAATTGGTGATGCGATCCGCGAAATGCCGCGCCCGATGCGGCAACTGGCAGGCGCGATGCTGTGTCAGTGGTATGCGATGTTTGCCTACTGGCAATATATCACCTTTGCAGTCGGCCGTTCGATCTACGGCACAAGCGATCCGGCCAGCGCGCTGTTCCGCGAAGCAACGCTGACCACACAGCAGGCGGGGGCGCTGTACAATTTTATCGCGTTCCTGGGTGCGCTGGTGCTGATCCCTGTGGTCAAGCGTTTTGGCGCGCGTTACGTGCACGCTGCATGTCTTGCCGCATCGGGTGCCGCAATGCTGATGATCCCGGGCGCCTCAACACCGGCCGCGCTGTTTGTGCTGATGACTGGGATCGGCATCGGCTGGGCCGGGATGATGGGAAATACCTATGTGATGCTCGCCGATTGCATACCCCCGGCCCGGAACGGTATCTACATGGGTATCTTCAATCTGTTCATCGTTATCCCGATGCTGATTCAGACGTTGACGATGCCGTTGATCTATCGCCCCTTGCTGGGCGGCGATCCGCGTCATGTGCTCATCCTTGGCGGTGTCTTGATGCTGGCAGGCGCTGTGGCTACGCTGATAGTGGATGCCGGACACCGCAAACCGCGCGTACCGAAACTGGCGACGGATTAAGGACGGATATGCCCGATCGGGATAACAGGAACACGGTACGCACGATTACCGATCTGGCGCGTATCGCGGGGGTTTCGCCCGGTACGGTCAGCCGTGCGCTGGCGGGCAAAAGTCTCGTGAACGTCCAGACCCGCGAAAAGATCGAGGCGCTTGCCCGCGAACACGGGTTCCGCCCCAATCAGATGGCCAGCGGATTGCGGCGCCAGAAGACCGATGTGATCGGTGTGGTGATCCCGCTGGGCCACGATAAGCGCCAGCAGATTTCCGACAGCTTCTTCATGACCCTGCTGGGCCACCTTGCCGACGAGCTGACCCGTGAAGGGTATGACCTGATGCTTCGGCGGGTGGTGCCCGATACCGACCCCGATTGGCTTGACCGATTCATCGGGTCCGGCATGATCGATGGTGTGATCGTGATCGGGCAGTCGGATCAGTTCGACCGGATCGAGGATGTCGCCGATGGCTACGCCCCCATGGTTGTCTGGGGCAATCATTCCGAAGGTCAGCACCACTGCGTCGTGGGGACTGATAACCGGCTGGGCGGAAAGCTGGCGGCGCAGCGATTGATCGCAGCCGGCGCAACGCGTCTCGCTTTTCTGGGCGACACGACCGCGATCGAATTTGCCGCCCGGCTTGCCGGGGCGCAGGATATTGCGACACGCAACGGCTTGCCGCCGATCCTCACGCTTCCCACGCATCTGTCACCCGAACGCGCCAGTATGGAAATTGCACGGCATGTTGCCGAACATTCCGGCAGCATCGACGGCATTTTCGCCGCGACAGATACGCTGGCAGCCCTGTGCCTGACCGAATTGCGCAGCCAGGGCATCGCTGTGCCGACTGATATGAAACTGGTGGGCTTCGATGATCTGCCCATTGCGCGCCAGACCGTACCCCCCCTCACCACGGTACGGCAGGATATTGCAGCCGGGGCGTGCGGACTGGTCGATCTGCTGCTGCGCCGCCTGGCCGGGGAAACCACCGAAAGTCTGGTCATGCCGCCCGAACTGGTGCTGCGCGAAACCGCGTAAAACCTTGCAACCGCGTCCGGTTGCGATAGGGCCCGCGGTATGGACATGGCAGACCTGCTCCACCGCTATTTCGGCACCCGCGATCTTGCTGCGGTCGATCCTGCTGCGGTGCCTGACGGTGTTGAGCGGATGCGGGTTGATTTTGGCATGACGCAGGATCGCGGTGCGCGCTTTGCCTTGTGGACGTTGCTCATGGTTCTGGGCGATGCGCCCGATCTGGACGTGGCTTTCGCGCATGAGGAAGATCGCGAAGCCGCGCGCAATCTTATCGATATGATGGCCGCTGCCGACCCTGAATAGGTATGGCACATCCCGGCGCGATATAATCGCAAGCCAAACACCCCCAAACCGTGTATGGGCAACAGATCGACGCTCTGCGTGAGACGGCCTTCGGCCTGATCCGCGCCTTTGCCGTCCTCCTTGTCTCTGCGCCTCCCTGTAGTGGCGGCGCCCTTGTCTGAAAGCCTTCTCTCCATGCCATTTCCCCAAATCGCCACTGGCCTCGCCGAGGCCCTGACCACGCGCGGCTATGAAACGCTTACCCCCGTGCAGTCTGCCGTGCTCGAACCCGAAGCGCACGGCCGCGATCTGGTGGTTTCGGCACAGACCGGGTCGGGCAAGACCGTGGCATTCGGTCTCGCCTTCGCTGATCAGGTGCTGGACGAAGATGGCCGCGTGCGCCGTGCATCGGGCCCCTTGGCATTGGTGATTGCCCCCACCCGCGAACTGGCACTGCAGGTCGCGCGCGAACTGGATTGGCTGTACAAGTCGGCGGGCGCACGCATCGCAACGTGCGTGGGCGGTATGAACCCGCAGGTCGAACGCCGGGCATTGGCCGGCGGCGCGACGATCGTGGTGGGGACGCCGGGCCGTCTGCGCGATCACCTCGAACGCGGCGCGCTTGATCTGTCGGCGCTATCGGCCGTCGTGCTCGATGAAGCGGATGAAATGCTCGACATGGGCTTCCGCGAAGAGCTGGAAGAGATACTTGACGCAACGCCGGAAAATCGCCGCGTTTTGATGTTTTCGGCCACCATGCCGCGACCGATCGAAGCATTGGCACGGCGTTATCAGCGCGATTCACTGCGGATCGAAACCAAGGGCGCTGAACGCGGGCATGGCGACATCGCCTATCAGGCAGTCACCGTGTCGCCTTCAGAGATCGAAAATGCGGTGGTCAACCTGCTGCGTTTCCATGAAGCGGAAACGGCGATCTTGTTTTGCGCCACGCGCGACAATGTCCGCCACCTTCACGCCACCTTGCAGGAACGCGGCTTTGGTGTTGTCGCCTTGTCAGGCGAACATTCGCAGCAGGAACGCAATCAGGCGCTGCAGGCGCTGCGTGATCGCCGCGCGCGGGTGTGCGTGGCGACCGATGTGGCGGCACGCGGGATCGATCTTCCCTCTCTCAGCCTTGTGATCCATGTCGAAATCCCTCGCGATGCTGAAACGCTCCAGCACCGGTCAGGCCGCACCGGGCGCGCAGGCAAAAAGGGCATAGCGGCGATCATCGTGCCCTACCCGCGTCGCCGCCGGGTGGAATCGATGCTGCATCATGCCAAGATCAATGCCGAATGGATCACCGCGCCAAGCCGCGAAGATATTGTCGCGCAGGACCGCGTCAGGCTGCTCGACAAGCTGATGGAGCCGGTGGAAGTGACTGATGGCGACCGCGAACTTGCCGATAAGTTGCTCGAATCGCGCAGCCCGCAGGAAATTGCGGCGATGCTGGTGCAGGCGCATCGTGCGTCGATGCCCGAACCCGAAGAACTTCTGGCGCAATCGGTTGAAGCGCAGCGCGCTGCACAGAAAGACCGCCACCGCGAGGGTTTTGAAGATACGGTATGGTTCCGAATGGACATCGGACGTCGTCAGAATGCCGATCCGCGATGGATCATGCCGCTGATCTGTCGTCGCGGCCATATCACCCGCAATGAAATCGGCGCGATCCGCATCAGCCAGCAGGAAACCTATTTCCAAATCCCCCGCGCCATCGCCGGAAAGTTTGCCGAAGCAGTCGCCGCTACCGCGGGAAGCGAAGAAAATGGCGGCTATGTCGCTATCGAACAGTCAAACGAACCGCCTCGCATGGCGGCCCGCGAAAATGCCAAGCGGGGCAAGCCCAATGGCCCCGGTCCGCAGCGCACCTTCAAGCCCAAGCCCACAGGTCCGGGCGCGGCACATGCAAAGCCAAAACACTTCGCCAAGAAGCCGGGCGGCTTCAAGGGCAAACCCAAGGGCCGCGATTGAGCCTTGATCCGGATGACAAAAGCCCCGCTCTCACGATGGGAGAGCGGGGCTTTTTTGTGCGCCGACGTGGGCGTGTCTAGCCGAGCGCGACGTGGCGCTTCATATGATGATCGACATTGCCGAATTCGCTGTCGAAGATCGTCAGACGCTTGAAGTAATGCCCGATTGCATATTCATCGGTCACGCCGTTGCCTCCGTGGATCTGCACGGCTTCCTGCCCGATCAGCCGCGCCGATTGGCCCACGCCAACCTTGGCAGCCGACACAGCGCGCTTGCGTTCCGTCTCGTCCGCTGAAAGCCGCAGCGTTGCCAGATAGGTCAGGGACACAGCGGTTTCATAGGCGGTGTACATATCGACCATGCGGTGCTGAAGCACCTGGAAGCTGCCGATCGGCACGCCGAACTGCTTACGCTGACGCGAATATTCAACTGTCATCGCGTGGGCGACCTTCATCGCACCACACGCTTCGGCGCAGATTGCAGCAATCGCTTCATCTGTGACGAGTTCGATCAGCGCGAGCCCTTCGCCTTCGGCGCCAATCAGCGCCTCGGCAGGAACGGATACGTTTTCGAAGTAGACTTCGGCGGCACGGCGGCCATCCACTGTTACGTAGTCGCGGGTGGTAATGCCCGCGGTGTCCTTGGCCACCACGAACACCGACACGCCGCTGCGGTCGCGCCGATCACCGCCAGTGCGGGCGGTCACGACAAGATGGCTTGCCCAAGGCGCGCCGATCACGACGGCCTTGTGCCCGTTGATGACGTAACCGGCGCCATCCTTCTTGGCGGTGGTTTCCAGATCGGCATAGTCGAACCGTCCGCGCGGTTCGGCATAGGCGAAGGCGAAAACGGCGCTGCCGGCCACGATCCCTCCGATATGCTCGTCCTTCTGCGCCTGCGTGCCGCCGTGCTTCAGGAAGCCGCCGGCGCAGACCACGGTGGGGACGAAGGGCTCGACGACCAGACCCTTGCCGAATTCCTCCATGATGACCATCGCATCGATGGCGCCGCCGCCAAAGCCGCCATCGGCTTCGCTGAACGGCATGCCGAGGATGCCGAGTTCCGCCAGCTGTGCCCAGACTTCGGGGCGCCAGCCTTGTGCCGAAGCAATCGCCTTGCGCCGGGTTTCCCAGTCATACTGTTCACGCACGAGCCGCGACAGACCGTCACGGACCATGTCCTGTTCTTCGGTGAAGTTGAAATCCACGTATTCTCTCCCGTCCGCAGCCTTAAAGACCGAGGATCATCTTGGTGATGATATTGCGCTGAATTTCGTTCGA
The DNA here is from genome assembly GCF_042466465.1 of Erythrobacter sp. R86502. Classification (NCBI taxonomy): domain Bacteria; kingdom Pseudomonadati; phylum Pseudomonadota; class Alphaproteobacteria; order Sphingomonadales; family Erythrobacteraceae; genus Erythrobacter; species Erythrobacter sp. R86502. The sequence continues at coordinate 1,786,843 of NZ_JAXHCJ010000001.1, forward strand.
TCCGCCATAGATCGAGGTTTTGCGCATGTTGAAATACGTCGCCGCCGCGTGCTGGGCGTGCGCCGGGCCGACCGCATATTCGTTGCTGCCGGTGTCGTTGGCGATGCTGCCGTAATAGGGCGCGCTGTAGGTGCCGACGGCTTCCAGCGTCAGTTCGGTCAGGCGCTGCTGGATTTCGGTGCCCTTGATCTTGAGGATCGAGCTTTCCGGCCCCGGCCCCTTGCCCGCCTGCTCGCCAGCGAGCGTGCGCAGTTCGGTGATTTCGAGCGCGGCGAGATCGATTTCGAGCTGGCTCACCTTGCGGGCGAAATCGAAGTCCTTGATCAGCGGCGCGCCGTCCAGCGTTTCGTTGGCTGCGATTTCGCGCAGCTTTTCAACGCCGCGCTTCGACCGGGCAACACCCGCGATGCCGGAGCGTTCGTGGGCGAGCAGGAACTTGGCGTAAGTCCAGCCCTTGTTCTCGACCCCGACGAGGTTCTCGACCGGCACGCGCACGTCGGTCAGCCAGGTCTCGTTGACCTCGTAGCCGCCGTCCAGCAGCTTGATCGGCTTCACTTCGACGCCGGGGGTCTTCATGTCGACGAGGATGAAGCTGATGCCTTCCTGCGCCTTGGCCGTCGGATCGGTACGGCACAGGAAGAAGCCCCAGTCGGCGTGCTGCGCCAGCGTCGTCCAGGTCTTCTGGCCGTTGATGACGTAGTGATCGCCATCGCGCACGGCGGTGGTCTTGAGGCTGGCAAGGTCGGAGCCTGCGCCCGGCTCGGAGTATCCCTGGCACCACCACACTTCGCCGCTCCGGATACCGGGGAGGTGCCTGGCCTTCTGCTCTTCCGAACCAAAGGTGTAGATCACCGGGCCGACCATCGAGACGCCAAAGGGCAGCGGCATGAAGGTGTTGGCGCGGGCGTTTTCTTCCGACCAGATATAGCGCTGCGTCGGGGTCCATCCGGTGCCGCCGTATTCAACGGGCCATGCAGGGACCGACCAACCCTTGGCGCCAAGCACCTTGTGCCAAGCGACCATTTCTTCGCGGGTCATGTCTTCGCGCATGCCAAAATCGCCCAATTCCTTTGGGTGATTTTCGGCGATGAAGGTGCGGACTTCGTCGCGGAAGGCCTGTTCTTCGGATGTGAATTCGAGGTTCATGGCTTGGTCTCTCCACCAGATGGTTTGTGCTTTGACATACGTCTTGTCACGGCGAACGGACGCGGAAAAGAGCCTTTTGCTCCGCCGTTTTGGAAAGCCGCCATGCAGTAGCGGAAGGTTTCCCATGAAACGCGCCTCCGCGCACCCTCAAAGGGGTCTGATCGACGGTTGGGCACGACAAAAAGAGCAAACGTCCGGCCCGCAAATTCGCGTGCTGATGGAAATCGGTCCGTGGCATCGCCCCCATCGCGGCGCGCATCGTCAGCAGTCATGGCAGGGGTTCGCCGCGTGCAGCGATCAGCACCGCATACCAATCCGATCGGGTCCAACGCACTTCCAGCGCGCACGCGGCCTCTGCGATCCGTTCGGGGTTCTGCGACCCGATGATCGGCACGATTCCGGACGGATGCGCCATCAGCCAGCTGTAGGCGGCCGCCGTACGCGGAACGTTCTGCGCATCGGCCACCACGTCCAGCGCTGCGGCCACGGCCTTTTCGCGTTCCGTCTTCGGAGCAGCAATCCTTCCTCCGCCCAGCGGCGACCATGCCATCGGCGTCAAGCCCAGCATCATCGCCTGATCGAGCTCTCCGTTTTCGAAGCAGTCGATCCGCAGCGGGCTTATTTCAGGCTGGGTCGTGACAAGCCTTGTTCCGAGGAAGTGATTCAATGCTGCAATCTGGTGGGTAGTGAAATTCGACACGCCAAGGCTGCGGATCTTACCGCCGGCCACCGCGTCATCCAGAACCCGTGCCACTTCTTGCGGATGGGCAAGAATATCGGGGCGGTGAATCTGCCACAGGTCGATTGTTTCGATCTTCAGGCGTTGCAGCGAATTGTCGATCGCCGTGGTCAGATAGGCTGCACTTTGATCGTAGGGTAGCGGGAGACGAATGCCCCCCTTTGTAGCCAGCACCATCCGTTTGCGCAGTGAAGAATCTGCAGTAAGCACTTCGCCCAGAAGCACCTCGGCGTCACCGAAACCGCCCTGCCCGTCGAAGCCGTAGATGTCCGCCGTATCGAAAAAGGTGATCCCGGCATCAAGCGCCGCATGCACCAGCATTGCCGCTTCGCGCGGTGCGCGGCCATCCTCGGCCAAGCGCCACATTCCCCACGCCAGCGGAGACACTTCGGTCCCGCACGTACCAAGACTGCGGGTTGCGGGGGGTGGGAGCAACGTGTTCATGACGCGCTGTCTTTGGCATAAGCCGCTGCAATGATGAAGTGCAGCATAGTTCATCATAGCCCGCCTGCAACAATCGCCGTGCTTGCGGCCGCGTGCGGCTTCGCGCAGGAGTAAGCCCATGGGCATCATTTTCGACATTGCGGTGATCGGCGGCGGCGTGAACGGCACAGGCATCGCCCGCGATGCAGCAGGCCGCGGCGCCAAAGTGCTGTTGCTGGAACGCGGCGATCTTGCCGAAGGCACATCGTCCAACTCCACCAAGCTGGTGCATGGCGGGCTGCGCTATCTGGAACACTACGAATTCGCGCTGGTCCGTGAAGCCCTGACGGAACGTGAGGTGCTGTGGGGGATTGCGCCGCATATAATTTGGCCACTGCGCTTCATCCTGCCGCACCGCCCCGGCCTGCGCCCGCGTTGGCTGCTGCGACTGGGCCTGTTCTTGTACGATCATATCGGCGGGCGCAAATATCTACCCAAGGCGCAAAGCATCGACTTACGGCGCCATCCTGCCGGCGTACCTCTCAAGCCTGAATACAGGCACGCCTTCGCTTACTGGGATGGTTGGGTGGATGATGCCCGGCTTGTGGTTCTGAACGCGCGCGACGCGGCAGATCGGGGCGCGCAGGTTCGTACACGTTGCGAAGTTACTGGGCTGACACGCGAAGGCGATCGCTGGCGCATTGCAGCCGGAGGGCACACTTTCCTGGCTCGGGCGGTCGTTAATGCAGCAGGGCCACGCGTACTTGATCTGCTCGGCCGCGCCGACACGCTTGGCCATGCTGTAACTGCCAAGAAAATGCGACTGGTGCGCGGGTCGCATATCGTTGTGCGCAAGCTGTTTGCGCATGATGACGCCTATTTCTTCCAACTACCCGACGGCCGGATCTTCTTTGCGATCCCTTATGAAGACGACTTCACGTTGATCGGCACCACCGATGTCGATCATGAAGGCAGCCTTGCCGATGTACGCGCCAGCCCTGAAGAAATCGCCTATTTGTGCGATGGCGCATCAGCGTATTTTCGCACACCTGTCACCCCGGCTGATGTCATCTGGACCTATTCGGGGGTGCGCCCGCTGCTGGATGATGGATCGGGCAAACCCGAAGCGGCGACGCGCGGTTACAGCTTTAAACTGGACAGCGTCGAACCCGATGGCGCACCATTGCTATCAGTTTTTGGCGGCAAGATCACCACCTACCGCGAGCTTGGCGCCGAAGCGATAGGCCTGCTTGCGCCCTTTGTGCCGGTTCTTGAAGGCAAGGACTGGACTGGCAAGGCTCCTTTGCCCGGCGGCGATTTCGGACGTTTCGATGCGCCGATCATCGTCAAGCGGCTGATGACCCGCTATCCCTTCTTAGAAGCGCCGGGCGCTGAGCGCCTTGTTCGCCAGTATGGCACCCTTGCCGCTACATTCCTGGGGGATGCGAAGGTATCAGGTGATCTTGGCGAAGATTTCGGCCACGGACTAACCGCGGCCGAAGTCGATTATCTGGTTGCCCACGAATGGGCACGCAGCGCCGATGACGTACTGTGGCGGCGCACAAAGTTAGGTCTGCGCTTTACAGATACACAGACAGCACGGCTGGCGCAGTATCTTGCGCACAGACTCCCAGTCGCCTGACGATCAGGCCCGCAACTGCTGCTGGTATCCCGCGCCATCGCGCAGCAATCCAGCCACCGCATCGCCCGCCACCGGACGAGAGAACAGATAGCCCTGAATGTGCTGGCACCCTTCGCGTTCCAGCACTTCGAACTGGGCGATATCCTCCACCCCTTCCGCCAGCGTCTCCATCCCCAGCGCCGAAGCAAGTGTAGTAATCGCCCGGATAACAGCATGGCCATTCGTGCTGGTTCCCAGATCTTCGACGAAGCTCTTGTCGATCTTCACCTTGTCGAACGGGAAGGACCGCAAATAGCTTAACGAAGAATACCCCGTACCAAAGTCATCAAGCGCGATCCTGACGCCCAGATTGCGCAGACTGTGCAGCGTCGCGAGAGTTGTATCGATATCGGCGATGAAGATGCTTTCTGTTATTTCCAGCTCAAGTCGGCGAGGTGGGAGGCCGCTGGCCGACAGCGCGGATGTAATCGTGCTGGCAATGCCGCTGGCGGTGAATTGTTTGGGCGAAACATTGACAGCAACCGATACATCCGAGGGCCAGCGGCTGGCTTGGTGGCAAGCTTCGCGCAGCACCCACTCGCCAATCGGGATAATCAGCCCGGTTTCTTCCGCCAGCGGTACAAATTCGGCAGGGCTGATCCGTCCGCGGGTTGGGTGGTTCCAGCGGATCAACGCTTCAAATCCGGTCAGCCGTTGTTCGGCCAGGCTGTAGAGCGGCTGGTAGTCGAGTTCGAAACCTCCCTCCTTGATCGCGGTGCGCAGATCGAGTTCGAGCTGACGGCGCTGGCGGGCAGCCTCGTCCAGTGCGGGTTCGAAGAAGTGGTACGTGGCTTTGCCTTCATGCTTGGCGCGGTACAGGGCCAGATCGGCATTCCTCATCAGCGACACACCATCCACGCCGTCACTCGGCGCCATCGCAATACCGATGCTGGCACCAAATGCAGGCGTCTGGCCATTGATCTGCAAAGGACGATCAAAACTGCGCTGCAGCGCGTCGGCAATATTTCCGAGGCTTTGGCCGCCTGTGATACCATCGATAACGACAGCAAATTCATCCCCGCCAAGTCTTGCGATCAGCGCATCCGGCAGGTCTTCGCGCAGATGGTCTGCCACCATTCGCAACAGCGCATCGCCCGCCGGATGCCCCAGCGTATCATTCACCATCTTGAAATCATCAAGATCGACGTAGGCCATCATCACCTTCTCATCCGAGCGGCGACGCGACAGAATGTTGGCGAGTTGTTCGGCAAACAGCTTGCGATTGGGCAAGCCGGTGAGACCGTCGTGCAAACCGACATGAATGATTTCGCGTTCGCGTTCCTCGATCGCAGCGACCATCCGGTTGAAGCTTTGCGCCAAGCGTCCAATCTCGTCGTCGGTGCCTACGCTGAGACTGATTTCTCGCCCTTCGCCAATCAGCCGGGTTGCTTCATCTAGCTGCTTCAACGGTTCGGTGACGCTGCGCGCAACTTTCCAGCTAAGTCCCAGCACCAGCAGAATTCCGGTGCCAGCCAGAAACACCAGCCACCATTTCAGGTTTGTATAGGCGGAAAGCGATTCGGCGAGCGAATGGCGGAGCACCAGCCGGGGAGCAATCCCATCCTGCAATACGGCCAAATCCGAAACGTGGTAGAGCAGACGTCCGTCTTCATTGCGTTCAAAAACCGTATCCCCGCTCGCATCACGCAGCCATGCGGGCTGCCGCGCAGCATCGACAACGGCTGCGTCCAGCGCGATCGGAGCAAGTTCGACCAGACGGTCAAGCTCTTCACGGTCAAGCGGTTGCGCGATGACCAGCCATCCGATCAGATCAGGCGCTTCGATCGGGGATGCTGCGGCCAGCGCGAAACCCGTGTCGGAACGGATGATCCCCCGCTTTGCACCCTTGTCGAGCTTGGCCCAAAGCCTTTCGGGCGCGGGAACACCGGTGGCGTCGGCAGCAAGTACATCACCGTCCAGTGTGAGCACGAAAGCCATGTCGCTTCGCACCCGGCTTTCAAGGCTCACAAGCGCACTGCCGATTGTGGGCGCGTCGCCCGTGGCAACGGCCTCGCGGAAGCCGAAATCGTGCGCCAGCACTCCGGCCTGATCGCCCATCTGACGCGCGCGGGCAGCCAGAATTTCATCAAAAACGCGGGCGTTGGCGCCAAGATCGCGCGCCGCACTCGCTTCACCGAACCGCGCAAGCGCGCCTGCTGCCAGCGAGACGACCAGCCCGAGGACCAAGGCAAACAGCGCAGCATATAGCAACGCGATGCGTGTGCTGAGCATGCCGAAACGCAGCCGTGCGAGCTTTTCCAGACCTGTCACGGCGGGTTTGCCAACCACCTTGACCGCGCTCATCGCAGGGACACCTTCACCTTTTGGCTCTGCGCCCCGCCATTGATGGCGATCGTTGACCGGGTTTCATTGCCCGGCGTGCGTTGCCGTGGATGCCACACAGTCAGCCGCGCGGCGCCGTTCCCCATGCCAGACAAGGTGACATAGCCGTTGTGATCGGTCTTTGCGGCGTAGGGCGTATCGGTAACGCGGATATACCCACGCATCTGGTCGTGAATATTGCAGCCCAGCTTGACGCTGCCAGTCACGGCGAAAATCTGCGTGCGTGTCTGGTCACGACCATAAAGGTCGATCTCGAATCGCGCGGGCTTGGAAAAGCTGTAAATCGAATGACGCACCGTATCGAGGTTGGGAAAAGCAACCGTGCTGCCCTTGGCCACAATGAGAGTTCCCGGCGTGAATTGCTGATTTTTTTGCGCCATTCCCATTTTCCAGGGAAAACGAATCGGTCCGGCAGCCGCCTTGGCGGCGTGCAATTCGACCACGGCATCACGTACGGGTACGCCTGACGCATCGACTACCTGTAGCCGCAAGCTGGCAGGACCCGCCGCCCAGGCCGAAAACATGGTGCCGGGAACCGCTGCAAGGGCAGCAAATCCGGCGACAAAAATGGGTAAGCCAACTCGGGTAAAACGCGTCATAGGTTGGAGCACTTAGGTGCCAGTAGTTAACTTTTTCTCGCATCAAGATTTAGATCGCGTTTACCTTGTTGGCTTAACACTCCCCCCATGTTTCCAATCATTTCCAGTCTTGCGGTTATGGCCCAGACAGCGACAATGCCGGCAGGGCTCCCGCCCGAAGACAGCCCGCAGATTGCGTTTGTGCCCGTGCTTGAAATGCACTCTCAGATGCGACACGTGCCCCAAACAAAACCCCAGCACAAAGACAGGGAAGTCGAAAATCCCACCGACAATAGCGCGGCGGTCCGGGCGTTGAAACCGCTTCATACCACCACCGGACTCAGCGATGGCAGTCGCCTGCAGATTGGCAAGACCCGCTTGTTTCACGGCGGCAAGCTTCTGCTTACGAATGGCATCTCTACGGTAGAAGGGTCATCGGGCGGCGGAATTGCACGATGGGCGACCATTGCAGGGCGTCAGATGCCGGGCGGCATTGGGGCATCTAGCCACGCTACTGCGATTGAACTTCCCGACTATGGTTGGCGGTCATACGGCGCTGCGATCGGTTTCGGGGATCGATTGGAAATCAGCTACGCGCGCGCCGCTCTGGATACTCGCGATGCCGGCACTGCCTTGGGTATCGGTCAGGGATACACCTTCCATCTCGACACATTCGGCGCAAAGCTTCGCTTGGCAGGCGACGTTGTTTACGGTGAAACATGGGTGCCGCAGGTTGCTGTAGGTATTGAACATAAGCGCAGCCACGATGGCGCACTTGTCCGCGCGCTGGGTGCGGCCGATGATCACGGCACCGATATCACCCTCAGCGCGACCAAGCTGCTGCTGGCACAGAGCCTGCTCGTCAACGCGTCGTTGCGATATACTGAAGCCAACCAGATTGGCATGCTGGGCTTTGGTTCGGCAGCAGGGGACGGTCACACGCTGCAATTTGAAGGGTCGCTGGGCTACCAATTGTCGCGCCGTGCCGTGATCGGAGCCGAATACCGCTCGAAACCCGACAATCTGGGATTGGGCGAGGATGATTGGCTGGACATCTTTGCCGCTTACGCCCTCACTGAAAATTTAACGCTGAGCGCAGCCTATGTCGACCTGGGTTCCGTCGCCACCTTCTTCGATCAGCGCGGCGGTTTCGTGTCCGCGCAGGTCGCATTCTAATACATTCTTCCGGAGCGACTTATGTCTTTCATCATTATGGCCGCCGCAGCTCTGATGCTGGTACAGCAAGCCCCTGCCGAAGGGACGGACTGGGACGCGGAATTCGGTGTGGAAACGAAGGAGCGCGATCCTGTCACCGGTGAAATCCCGGTTGATCCCTATGTGCAAAGCAATGCCAATGCCGGCGCAAGCCCTTATGAAAGTGCTGCGTTGGTGCAAGATTTCGGCGGGCGCGCAGGAATCGCACTGATCGCGTCGCGCACGGTCGAACTGTCAGAGGCTGACCCGCGCATCGCAGGGATCTTTGCAGCTCACGATATGGTCCGGCTGAAACGCACCCTTGCTGAACAATTCTGCTATCTGCTGGGCGCTGGCTGCGATTATACGGGCCGCGACATGCGTTCCGCTCACGCTGCAATGGGTGTCACCCACTCCGACATGAACGCGTTGGTTGAAAATTTGCAGACCGCGATGCGCGAAGCCGGTGTGCCATTTGCGGCGCAGAATCGGCTTCTTGCAAAGCTTGCGCCTATGTCGGGCGATGTCTTCCAACGCTAATTGAACCCGGGACCTACTGATCCTGCGTCACGCCCGATTGAAATGCAGGTAGTTCGGATTGAACATGGCGATGGCTTTGAGCCTATCGAGGTCGACGATCCGCAACTGTCGGTCGCCCAGTTCGATCAGCCCTTCCCGCCGCATTTCCTGCAAGGTCCGATTAAGATGAACAAGGCTGAGCCCGTTGGCATCAGCGATGTGGGCTTGGGTCACCGGAAAGTCGAACGTCAGTTCGTTCGCCAGGCCGACAACCCGTAAACGATAATACAGCTCGATAAAAAGATGGGCGAGCCGCTCCAGCGGGGAACGTTGACCGACCGACAGCAGCCATTCGCGCTGTATCCCTGAAGATACCAGTTCATGACACAACAGCGCACGCATCAGATTGGGGCGCCGTTCGACGACGTCCTGAAATTCGCCCGGTTCAATTTCGTAGTACCGAACCGTCGTCAACGCGCCAATCGAGTGGTCAAGCTCGCTCAGAATATACACGTTAAGATCGCAGAAATTGCCGGGCAAAAAGAAATCGACAATCTGCCGCCTGCCGTCATGCAAATCCTTGTATCGGCATGCCCATCCTGAGACGAGCAAGCGTACGATCGTGGGATTTTCCCCTTCCCGCGCGATGTCACAGCGGGCTTCGCAGGTCAGCAACGGACGGTCGTCTAGACCGCGCAAAGCGTCTCGATCATCCTTGTCGAGAGGGATAAAGGCGCTGAGCAAACGAAACAGCGGTTCGGTGCCCGCATAGGCCAATGTCGCCATGATCGTTGGTGGTCCCGTTGTGCAGCTTTGCATGGCGTAAATCGCCGGTTACACTGTCAATGTGGACACCGGCGAGATGCGCTGCAAGCTGTTAGTAGTTGCCAGGAGGGTCGCTCGCCGGAAAGCTCTGGTCGCTGGCTTCATCAACTTCAGTCCATTTGCCATCGGGTTCATCACGCATGGCGTCCGGCCCGGCATCGCGAACAGAATCATGCGCGCCGCCAGTTTGGTTCTCGGAAAACGCGGCGTTGCTGCGCGAACTGCGATCGGTGTTGCGCATCAGGGCATAGGCCGCCCCGCCTATGGCTATTAAGGAGAGAATCAAACGCATAATCGGATCCTTTTAGAACGGGGTAATTCGTATGCTGCAGTTCGACCAACGGGAGCTTGTCGTCACCATCGTACATTAGACTGGTATGGGTTTCGGGAAAACAATCTTATGTTAAGCATGCAAAATGAAGCGTGCTCTACTATTCGGCGATAGTGAGGCAAATTGATGTCGGATCTTCCGAACAAGACTGACGACAGCCTGTTTATGACTGCATTTGGCGCGCTCCCTGACGCCGCCTGCATTCTTGAGCCGGTCGAAGTCGCCGATGATCCCGCAGGAGACTGGCGCTACATCTCGACCAATCCTGCGTTTATGAAACTTCTTTCGATCGAGGATCTGACCGGCATCACCCTGCGTGAACGGTTTCCGAAATACGCAGCAAACTGGTCCACGCTGTTTCAGCGTGCGCTTGCCGGGACGAGTCCATCGACCCTCATCCATGAGGGCGAAGAAGATCCGGTGGTGCTTGAAATTGTGCTGACCCCGCTAAACTACGGGTCACGCCGCGCGGTAATGGCGCGTGTGCGCGACATAACCGAGGAACACCGCGCTCACGCCGAACGGCGAGAGGCCGATGCCCGGTACAAGGTTCTGTTTGACACCATTGATCAGGGATTCTGCATTATTGATGTAATCTTTGACGATGATGACAATGGTGTGGACTACCGCTTTGTCGAAGCCAACACGGCCTTTGTGAAGCACACCGGTCTGACCGATCCTGTCGGCAAATCGATGCGGTCGATGCAACCCGATATCGAGGACAAGTGGTCCTCTGCCTATGGGCGCGTTGCCATGGGGCAAGGTGCGATCCGGTTTGAAAACGAATCACCCGCCATGGGGCGCTGGTTCGATGTTTTTGCCTTTCCGATTGGCGACCAGATGCCGTTTCAGGTGGGCATCTTGTTTGAAGACATCGGCACCCGCAAAACCATGGAAATCGCCCTTCGCCATAGCGAGAGCAGGTTGCATTCTCTGATCGAAGCGTCATCCGATATTATCTTCCGGATGAATGCCAACGGAACGATCATGGATCCGGTTGGCGGGAAAGGCTTGCTCGGCAATGTTGGCGAATCGGGAAACTGGATCGAAGAATTCGTTCCGGCTAACGATAGACCCCACGTGGTAGCTGCGCTGGCTCAAGCCATTGCAACGCGTGAGCCCTTCAGGGTTGAGCATCGTATACGAACAGAAAGTGGCGCGGTGCGCTGGCTTTCCTCCCGCGCAGTGCCAGTGCTTAACGATGATGGCGAGATTGCCGAATGGTTCGGCATGGCAACAGATATAACCGCCCTGCGCAAGGTCGGGCAGCAATTGTCCCACGGTGCGCAGATGCTTCGTGTCGCCAGTGAACTGGGCAAGGTGGGGTTATGGGACTGGAACGTGGAAACCGGCGAGTTGACCTGGTCGGATGAACATTTCCGCATGGAAGGTTATGAGCCGGGCGAAATTGTGCCAACCTATGACATCTGGCTGGAACGGCTGCACCCCGATGATCGGACCGCCACCAATCTTAAAATTCAGCAGGCGATGCAGGACGGATGTGAATACCTCAATGAATACCGGGTGTGCCATCCTGATGGCGATACGCGATGGCTTTCGGCGCGGGGCCGGTTTCTTTACGATGAGCAGGGGCGAGCGGTGCGGATGTTGGGTGCCATCATCGACACCACACAGCGTCGCCGTGAAGAAGAATGGCAGCGGCTGCTCGTCGCTGAGCTTCAGCACCGTGTGCGAAACCTGATAGGCATGGTCAGGTCTGTCGCACGGCTTTCTGCACCTAGCCATCGCAGCGTCAATGATTATGTCGATCACCTCATCGGCCGTTTGCAAGCTATGGGTCGCACCCAAAGCACACTGACACGGTCACCGGGCCGCGATGTCGATCTGGTCGAACTGGTACGCGAAGAACTGCTGGTTCACGCCGCGCAACCAGAACAATACCATATCGAAGGCCCACCGATTGCATTATCGCCCCATGCGGCCGAGATTGTCACACTTGCCATTCACGAACTCGCGACCAACTCGATTAAATACGGTGCGTTGGGTGACACGGGCTATATTCGGATCGTGTGGACGACTTACGAAAAGAACAATAAACCGTGGATTACACTGCGTTGGCAGGAAACTGCGCCGCACCATAAAACGAAGTTCAATCGCAAGGGCTTTGGGCGTCGTCTGATCGAAGAGCGTGTGCCATATGAATTGCAAGGTGAAGGGCGTTTCGATATTCACGACACCGGCGTTCTTGCCCAACTTGAATTCCCGCTGTCGCGTGGCGGCAGCATTCTTGAGACCCGTTCCTGAGTAGGCGGCTGCCATGACTGACAGAAAGCTCTCCGGCTGCCGCATCATCGTCGTAGAAGACGATTTCTATCAGGCTCACGATTGCAAGCAGATGATGGAGCAGGCTGGCGCAAAGGTTGTCTCTGTATCGGCGGTCGTCCCAGATTTGGCGAACCTGATGGAATACGGGCGCATCGATGCAGCGCTGATTGACATCAATTTAGCTCAAGGAACCACCTTCGATTTTGCCCGTGAACTTATCGCCAAAGGCATCCCGTTTGCGTTCCTAACAGGCTATGATGCGGCAATCCTTCCGGAAGATCTTGCGGCAAGTGTCTGCATAAGCAAACCTGCCGACCTGCACCGGGTCATAAACGTCGTGGCAAATCTCGCCTCGGGTCAATCTTAGGTTGGATCAATCCCGATCGTTACGAGATCAGGCGACAGCTTGAAACGAAAACGGATTATTCAAGGTTCCGGTACGCGGCGCAAGATAAGCGCTGTCAAATCCGGCCACCTGCTGAAGCGTCCGGAGATCATGAATCTTCAATTGCTTTGAACGCAGGGTAATCAGGTTATCCTGACGCAACTGCTGTAATTTGCGGTTGATATGCACCGGTGTCAGGCCGAGCACGTCGGCCAAATCATCTTGGGTCAGCGGAAAATGGATTGAGTCACCACGCACAGGTTCCACCACTGCCAGCCGGTAATGCATCTCGCATATCAAATGCGCCATACGCTCTAAAGCGTCGCGCCTGCCGACATTGACTACCCATGACGCCATGACCGCGTTTTCCATGCAGCCGTAGCCCCGCATCGCCTCACCCACAGCAGGATACTGTTCAATCACACTTCGCATATCGGCGTGAGCAATATTGACGATCTTGCAGGAGCTAAGTGATATGACCTCTTCAACAGCGGCGCTATCGGGCGAACAGCCAAAATAGTAAGCATCGCCGGGCAGCAGCAGACGCGTGATCTGGCGCGCGCCATCGCGTAATATCTGATAGCGCGCCGCCCAGCCGCTCAACACAACCGGGAACGTCACCGTGTCATCGCCATCGCGCGAAAGATATTTCTTGGCGGGCAAATCCTTGGGTTGGCGGCAAAGCGAGGCAACCGCTGCAACCTCCTCGTCATTCAAAGGAGCAGCGTGCATAAGCCTTTGCAAAAATGCGTTAACCACCAGCTTCCTCCTCAAATCACGTTAGGCGCCACTCTATTGGCGAATTGCAAAAGCTTCTCTAACTCAAAAGATACATCAAAACCCGTTTTGACGTTCCTTGGCGGCAAATCACGGCCATTGGCAGCAAACTTTTATCCCTAGAGCGCCCGCATCGAAGGGTTTAACTACGAACAGCAAAGATGCCGCTACGCCCAACTGTTCCCGAGCGAGCAGAAAACGCTGCGCGAAAACAATAAAACAGGTTTCCATCGCACGTATCGGTCGGCAATGTAGCATGATCTTTCGCCCATGCGCTACAAAGTAATTCGTTTGCTACGAATGCTTTAACCGGAGGTGGTTCGACAACGCTATCGGCGTCCGTGTTTTCTTCACTCGCCCCAATATAAGTTAAGGCGTGCCGCTGATGGGGCAGGCAGAGCGATATTGCCAGAAGGTCCCGATCCTTCTGATTGCAAGGTGTTCCGGCCCCTGTTCGGCTTTCTTTTGGCCGGATCATCGCCCCCAATAAACTCCCCGCCCAGTGATGGGCGGGGTTTTTTTAGGCGATGCGCCGATGCGTTGCAGACGAGCCATTTCCTGCAACCGGTTCCCCTGATAAGGCGCTGCGAGAACCGGCTTGGCTTCACCTTCCCCCTTGTGATCTGCGGCAGACCAAATCCATGTCTTACCACGAATTTCTGCTATTTGCCGGGCTTGCAATTTGTGTGGCATTCTGGCTGCCTCGGTTTGTTTCTGGGCGTGAACCGGCGGCATCAGCGCTTCTGATTGCCGCGGGCTTTGCATGCGCGCTGGCCTTACCGGACTCGCCACCTTTGTTCGATCCGATTGCGGAGCCGCGCTGGTGGGAAACACTGAGCGAGATGACGGTCATCGTCGCGCTGTTTGCTACGGGCATGCGTCTTGACGTGGTTCGCCCCTTTTCGCGCTGGCGTGTGACATGGCGGCTGCTTGCCGTTGCAATGCCTGTCACGATCGCGGCAGTCGTCCTGATCGGCACGGCAGTTGGCCTGCCTCTAGCGAGCGCGCTGCTGCTGGGCGCAGTGCTGGCACCGACGGATCCCGTGCTGGCAGGCGATGTGCAAGTGGGCCCTCCGACAGAAGGGGGCGAGCATCCGGTCCGGTTCGGCCTGACGACCGAAGCAGGGCTGAACGATGGGCTTGCTTTCCCGTTCGTCTATCTTGCCATTGCAGCGCTAGGTGGATTGGGCGCGGCGGATATGATGCAATGGTTTGCTTATGACGTGGTCTATCGCATCGTGGTCGGTACTGTAACCGGTATAGCGGTAGGGTGGCTATTGGCGCAGGTGGTGTTCCGACGGCCGACCAAAAATGTACTGGCGGAGACCGGATCTGGAGTGCTCGCACTCGCCGGCGTGCTGGTATGCTATGGCGCGGCAGAATTGATACATGGCTATGGGTTCATTGCCTGTTTCGTCGGGGGATTGGTATTCCGCCGGGTTGAAGCGCAGCACAGTTTTCACGGCGACCTGCATCTGTTCAATCTGGCGATCGAACACGCATTGACGGCGGTTCTGTTGCTGATGACGGGCGCGGCGCTGGGGGCATATATCGGCTGGGTGGAATGGCAGCACGTCGCCATCGCCGCAGCCCTGATTTTCGTGATCCGACCGGTAAGCGGCTGGTTTTCGCTTGCAGGAGCGGGCCTGCCGCACCGCGAACGTTTCGTCACAGCGGCCTTTGGCGTTCGCGGGATTGGCAGTATCTACTATCTCGCCTTTGCTGCCGGCACGGCATCGGTGCCGGGGTTGACTGACCTGTGGCTGACTGTGCTCGTTACTATTGCGATGTCGGCGCTGGTACATGGGCTGAGTGCGGGAGCGGCATTGTCGGGTATTCGCGCCGATTCTGAATCCGAACAAAAAGACAGCGCGGAATCGGGCGAACTGGCGGAGCCTGCAAACTAGACGCGCGCACCGCTTTAATTTTAGCGCCGACCAGGGGGGACCGTTCAGTCTGCTGCTAGCGCGTCAATCGAGCTTCCGTCCCCGCCTACTGGCAACGAGTTCTCATCGAGCCAGCTGTAAGTCTGTTGCGCTGCGGGGATCGCACTTTCGGCAAATTGTCGCAGGTCTGCATCATCACCTGTCTTGCTATAGCTTTTCAGCAGCGCCAGAAACTTGCTGTTCGCCGCAATCTGCTGGCTCAGATATTCGCGATCAAAGGCCAGTCCATCGCGATCAGCAAGTGCGTCCAGCAAGGCTTTCTGTTCCTGATCAAGCGCGGATGGCAAATCCATGGCTCCTGCGTTTTGCCCAACTGCATTCCTCAACGCCCGCGATGATTGGGTATGGTCATCGATCAATACCTTGGCGAGATCGCCCACCTCTGACGTTTGCGCCTTATTGAGCGCGATTTTGGCCGCAGCAATGGCGTACAAATCGGTTTTTGTGACCATTTTGGCAAATTCCGTAGCGGCGGGCGACTTTTCGGCGAAGGCACCACCAGCGTCGTTTTCGGCGGGTTTGGTGTCTTCCGCGGTGGGAGCATCGCCCTCTACCGGAGCGTTACAGGCAGCAACCAATAGGCTCGCAGCACATAAGAGGGCAAAACGCATTGCTCGTTCCTTTTAAGAAGACCCCTGTACAGGCGCCAACGCCTCCGATGCCAAGGCACATCACGGCATCGATAACCGAGTGTAGTGAAAGGTGGGAGCATTTTGCGCTAGCAAACCGACCCTCTGGCAGCCAATGCCCTGCCGCACACCATTTCGTTAGTCCCAAGGTGTGGGCGGCCTACCGGAACGTGCAAACTACTACATACAAATCGTGCGGGCTTGCCGCCAGAGCAAGCCCGCACGCAAACGGCGCGGCGGATGTGCCTCACTACCCGCGCCGCCTGATTTGCAGAACTCAATATCGCGCTTGGTCGATGCCCGCGCCATCAACTGACCATCGCGATGGCCCCTTGCCATTACCTATGATGCGTTCCTGACAGGTTCTTACGAAACAGCAAATAGCGATCAAATGCCGAGCACTGCTGCTCTTGCAGCTTTGTGACCGGGGGTTGCGGATATATCGCTTGACGAAACCACCGTCTCTCGGGATGATCCCGCTACTTGGCAGCCAGACTGTCAAGGGCGCCGCGCGAGGTCAGACGAATCACGATCCGGCCTGACTGATGAAAGCGATGCGTCGCTGGCCTTTGCCGCGGAACGGCAGGACAGCAAACTGGGAGAGGGACAACCGGTGCGCAGATGCCGGGCCACCTACAGCGACACGACATGAGACGGCGAAGGGACTCGCCGGGCTTGTGCGGACAAATCTCTTCCGCGCCGCTCGACTTATCCTATCGCCACGGCGAAGTGGGGATCGGTGAATGGCCAGAACGGAAAAACTGCAATCAGAGCAGGACAACTGGATCGGTTGTCTGACCTATCAGAGCACTGCCACTTCAAAACCCAGCGCGGCCGAATTGCGATCGCTCGCACACCAAGCTCGCACGCGCAATCGGAGCGTCGGGGTGACTGGTATGCTTCTGTTCGAAGAGGGCCGGTTTCTTCAGACCCTTGAAGGCCCGCCTGAAGGTGTGGAAGCGATCTGGTCGTCCGTGGCCCGCGATCAGCGCCATAGCGAAATCGAAGTGCTCAGCCGCCACATGGCACCGGCGCGTCTCTTCACAGGTTGGGATTTGTTTCTCAGCAGCAAGCTCTCTCATGCGCCTGATCTGGCGGACGCTGCTGCAGGTATTCCTCCGGCCATGGCAAAACATGTGCGTAAGGCGGCCCGCCATGCGCTTGACGGAGACGATATTGCGCTCAACGCGATGATTGCCGCGCTTGCCGAACAAGGCTGGACGAGCGCGGCGGTGCTTAATCTGCTGATTGAACCGACGGCCCGTGCACTGGGCGATGCCTGGCTCGCGGATGATTGCTCAGAGCTCGATCTGACAATTGCCCTCAGCATGCTGCAACTTGCTGGTCATGCGGTGCGATACGAAACAGCACCGCAAGCGATCCGCAGCAGCCGTTACAGCATCCTTCTCGCCACGGCACCCGGCGAGCCTCATATGTTGGGTACCGCGCTGCTTGCCGATCAGTTCACCGATGCAGGTTGGGAGGTGGAAATGACCTTCCCTGATAGCGAGGAAGCGCTTCTCAATCAGCTCAGAGCGCAGCGCCCTGATGCGCTGGACATCGGCCTTTCCGATGCGCTGTTCCGGCAACAATCGCTGATTGGCCTTCGCAGTGTGATCGAGCACAGCCGCTCGGTTCCGGCAAATCACCCCACCGTGGTTTCGGTTGGCGGGCGTCTGTTTGCAGAAGCTGCGGCAACCGCTGCGACAGTGGGCGCGGATCACGCTCGGACTACAGCCGCTGGTGCGAGTGTGCGCATGGCTGAACTGGTACGCCAAAGCCGCCAATTCTAACGAATTGGCGACAGCGGTTCCCCCCGCTGCCGCCATGTTCGTTACCCTGCGTCCCCATCGGCATGACCGCGGCCGGATTCGGTGGTGTGTTCGCCCCCCCCAGCGCCGTTGCCGCCATTGGCTTCCCACCAATAGGGTTGGCGCGTGGCATTTCCCGTGCTCACTTCGTTCATCGTGACCGCATCATAAAGCCGCCCGCCAAGCATGACCTTTTCGATGTTGTCCGAATTGGAGATGTCGGCGCTGGGGTCGTCAGAAAGGATCACTAGGTCGGCAAGCTTTCCAACTTCAATGCTACCGATGTCCTTGCCCATCCCCAGAGACTGTGCAGAGGTAATCGTGCCGGCTTTAAGCGCCTCAACCGGGGTCATTCCGCCCCGAACGAAACTCCACAATTCCCAATGCGCGCCGATACCCGCCTGCTGGCCGTGTGCACCGATGCTGACCTTGACGCCGCGCTCCGCCAGTTTCCTTGCTTCGCGCGCGTTGTTGTCATCGACAAAGGCCCAGTCAGGCGCCGTTGTTCGGCGGCCGGTTTCGGCAAGGAGCATTTTGGGCGGCGTGTGCACCATCAACGGGTTTTCCCAGACGTTGGTTGCTTGGCGCCAATAGGGGTCGCCTGCTAATCCGCCATAGGTCACGACTAGTGTCGGTGTGTAATTGCTGTTCGACTGGCCGAAGAACTGCAGCACGTCTTCGTAGAACACATCGACCGGAACGTTGTGTTCCAACGTCGAATTGCCATCTGCGACAAGGTTCATGTCCATCCCGAACAGCGACCCGCCTTCAGCTACGACAAGCATGTTTTCAGCGGCCGCAGCACGTGCAACCATCTGGCGTTGTTCGCGGCGGGGCTGGTTGTAATTCTTGACTGAAATGCCGCCTTGCGCCTTGATCCGCCGCACATGGGCAAGCGCGTCTTCATAAGTATCGATGCGCGCGTAAACACCAGGTGCCTTTGCCCCGTAGATGATTTCGCCCGTCGAGAAGATCCGCGGCCCCAGCGTTAGCCCGGCCCTTTGACGCTCGGCTGCGGCAAAGACTGTGCTGGCTTGGCTCGACGGGTTATGCACCGTGGTGACGCCAAGGGCGAGATCCTGCAACAAGGCCCAGTTTTGCTGGGGGATCAGATCGCCAACGCCGTAAGCTCCGTGCGCATGGGCATCCACAAGGCCGGGCATGATAGTCTTGCCGCTGGCATCGATCATGACCGCATCGTCAGGCAGCCTGATGCGCACCGTCGTGGCATCGTAAACCCCGGTGATACGATCTCCGGTTATGACGATAAGCCCGTTTTCGATAACGCCTGCATCCTGTGTGCCAAGGCCAGCCTTCATCGTCAGCACCCGGGCGCCTGTGATGACAGTCGTTCCAGCGGGTTTGGCTGCC
Source organism: Erythrobacter sp. R86502 (assembly GCF_042466465.1). Classification (NCBI taxonomy): domain Bacteria; kingdom Pseudomonadati; phylum Pseudomonadota; class Alphaproteobacteria; order Sphingomonadales; family Erythrobacteraceae; genus Erythrobacter; species Erythrobacter sp. R86502. The sequence continues at coordinate 1,805,827 of NZ_JAXHCJ010000001.1, forward strand.
TGCACGGTGACACCCAGCGTGATACCCGTAGCAGGAGGTGTATAGGACGCCGCCTTTGCGCCGTCAGCTTTGGGCGCGGCGGGGAAAAGTTCGGCGACATTTGCACTCTGGAGGCTGGGTCCGATTGACCAAAACAAAGTCTCGCCGCCATTGGCCCAGCCCAGATAATCGGCCCCGCCCTTGCTAACCTTGGTGACCGGAAGCGCGCCGCCCGTTTCGCTTACATCAACCGGTTTGCCCCCGGGAATTACGGGCATTGCGAAAACTTCGTAATTCTGACGGAAGGCGATGGTACGACCATCGGGCGAAATACGAAGGTCGTTTGCCAATTCTCCCTTGGCATGGATGCGTTTCGCTTCGCCGCTCAAATCGGTTGAAATGAGCGCAATGCCGTTGCCTTCACGCGCCACCATGAACAGTCGGCTGGCGCTTTCGCCCCATTGCGGTACGCTGCCGTCGCGGCTTACCAAACGCGCTTCGCCGCCGTTCACCGAGATGACGTAAATTCCAGGGTTTTCGGAATAATCTGCGGCGGTAAGGTAGCCGCCTTCGCGCTTTTCAAAGGCGATCATGCTGCCGTCAGGTGAAAAGGCCAAGTTGCCGAAATGCCCCGGGCCCGTCAGCACGCGGCGGTTCTGGCCGTTGGCATCGGCAATCACAATATCGCCCAAGGCGTTATCGCTCCACCGGACATAAGCAAGGTTTTGCCCGTCGCGGCTGAAGGCCGGGAAGGCTTCTACCACGTCTGCCGTGTCGCCCGTCAGGGGTGCCGGCGCATCCCTGCCGCGCGCGGATTTGCTGTACAACCGACCAAGGCTTTCAAACACGACACGGGTGCTGTCTGGCGAAAGTGTCGCAAACCGCGGCATTGACGTAACGAACGTGTCCGGCGCCACGGCAATGTCGGGATGAGGCGCATCAGCAATGCCCCGTGTGTCGTTGATGGCAAACGGGATGACCGCGTGACCTGTACCGTCGCGGTTGACGCGGTTCAGTTTGCCGCCCGCCCAGAACACAATCCCGCTGCTGTCGGGCAGCCAGTCGATGTTCGGGTAGACCCCGGTAACCGCCCAGGTTTCCTGCACATCCAGATCAAGTTGGCCGAAAATCATCCGTTCGCGGCCGTTTTCGATGTCCTTTACCCAAAGTTGGCTTTGGTCCTTGTCTCGCCGCACGAAGGCCAGTTGCGCGCCATCGGGCGAAGGCGCAGGCCGTACCGCGCCGCCATAACCGCTGACAGCAGTGGTGACTTCGCCCGTAGCAAGATCGTGGCGTTCGATCGCGAAGATACCCGCATTGGAATCCTGGGCATATTCGAAAACATTCCCGGGCGTCGTGTTGCGGGTATAGTAGATTGCGCTGCCATCGGGGGCGAAGACCGGCTCACCCAGTTCCTTTTGCAGACGCTCGTTGGCGCGCTCGACCACCTGGACCCCGCCGCCTCCGCTGACGTGGTACAGCCAGATTTCGCCCGTGCCGGCGCTGCGTTCGGTGGTGTAATGTTTCTTTGCCGCGATGAAACGTCCGTCGGGCGACCAGGTTGGCTGGTTCAACAGGCGAAAATTTTCCTTGGTCACCTGACGTTTGTCCGTACCATCGGTGTTCATCACCCAGATATTGTCCCCCCCTCCACGATCGGAAGTGAACGCAATGCGGCTGCCATCCGGGGAAAACCGTGGCTGTACATCCCACGCAAGGCCATCAGCGATCCGCCGCGGCGTTCCGCCTTCGATCGGCATGGTGTAAATGTCGCCAAGCAGAGTGAATGCCAGCGTTCTACCGTCAGGCGATACGTCGACATCGATCCAGGTGCCTTCATCAGTGCGGATCGGCACCTGCTTAATAACCGCGCCCTTCGGCGCCTCTACATTCCAGGCACTTTCACTGTTCGTGGTATCGCGACCCTTTGATTGTGCGGCTAGCGGTGTGGTGATGCAGGCAGCCCCGGCAAGCAGAATGGCGGCGATAGTGCGCATGAAAAAGTCTCCCTCAGTTGGAACGGGAGACTAGCGGTGCGAAACGATATTGCTAGGGGCCGACACGTCGTTGGTCGATAAACCATTGGTGTCTGATATTTATCGCCGTGTGGCCGTTACAGGAACAGCTCTGCCATGGCATCGATAATTGCGTTGGTGTCCAAACGGTAGGTGCGATAAAGATCGACCAGATCGCCCGTCTGTCCGAACCGATCTGTGCCCAAGGGGCTGACGCGGTGTCCGCACACTCCGCCCAGCCATGACAGGGCAGCAGGCGAACCATCCAGAACCGTGACAAGCCCCGCGTCAGGCGCCAGCTGGCGCAGGAGTGTTTCCAAATGACTGGGCGCGTATGTACCGCCGTTCCAGCGTGCAGCGCGTGCCCGCGACCAGTCACGGTGAAGCCGGTCCGGCGACGTGACGGCCAACAGACCAAGTCCGGGCACATCATCGCGCAAGGCTTCCCACGCGGCCAAGGCCTCTGGCGCGACCGCACCGCAATACGCAATAGCGGCCTTCGCTCCCGGACCGGGTTCGCGCAGCCAATAGGCTCCAGCCAGCGCGTTTGCCTTCCAGTGGGTATCGGTGCGCACATGCTGTTCGGTCTGACGGGTGGTCAGGCGCAAGTATACCGAACTCCCCTCGTCCGCCTGCATGTGGTCAAACGCCCAACGCATCATCAAAGCCACTTCATCGGCAAACGCAGGCTCGAAACTTTCCAGACCCGGCTGTCCCATGCCGATCAGCGGCGTGTTAATCGATTGGTGCGCACCGCCCTCGCCTGCCAGCGTGATCCCCGATGGTGTGCCGACCAGCAAGAAGCGTGCATCCTGATAGCAGCCATAATTCAGCGCATCCAATCCGCGGGCGATAAATGGATCGTACACTGTCCCCACAGGAAGCAGGCGGGTGCCAAAATGGGGTGCTGAGAGGCCAAGTGCGGTTAGCAGAAGAAAAAAATTGTGTTCGGCTATGCCCAGCTCGATGTGCTGGCCGGCGTTGGTTGCCGCCCATTTCTGCGTAGAGGGAATGCGAGCCTTGTGGAACACATCGGCCAGTTCCTGCCTCCGGAACAGGCCGCGCTGGTTGACGAAGGCCCCAAGATTTGTCGTTTGCGTCACATCAGGCGCGGTGGTGACAATGCGATCGGCGAGCGGTTCATCCGACTTTGCCAGATCGAACAGCACGCGCCCGAACGCCGCCTGGGTCGATTGGATCGCACCCTCAGGCACCGGCAGCTGGTCAGGAACGACAACGGCGGGAGCGCTGCGCTCGGACAATTTATGCGAAATTGGAGTGTCGTGGATGAACGCATCCAGCCGCGCTGCCAGATTGTCTCCCAGTCCTGCCCATTTGTCCCATTCCTGCCCTGGCAGGATCCCAAGGTCATCGCGCAGACTTTCAATCTGCGCAGTGTTCATCATACCGGAATGGTTATCCTTGTGCCCTGCCAGTGGTAGCCCATACCCCTTGACGGTGTAGGCGATAAACAAAGTTGGCTGATCGTCGCAGATGCCATCAAAGGCCTGGGTCAGGGTTTCGAGACAATGCCCACCAAGGTTGGTCATCAGCCGTGCAAGTGCTGCGTCGTCATGGGCAGCAATCAAATCGGCCGTTTCCTTCGCATCGCCAAGATCGCGATTTAACCGTTCGCGCCAAGCTGCGCCGCCAAGATAGGTAAGAACCGCAAAATCGGCGTTCGGGCAGTTTTCGATCCAGTCTTCCAGCGCCTTGCCGCCGGGCCGATCGAAGACTTCGCGCTGGAGCTTGCCGTGCTTCAAGGTCACTACCCGCCAGCCGCAGGTTTCGAATATATCGTCGAACCGGCGAAACATGCGGTCGGCAGTGGTCGCATCCAGAGATTGCCGATTGTAATCGACGATCCACCAGCAGTTGCGCAAATCGTGCTTGTACCCTTCAATCAGGCATTCATAGATATTGCCTTCATCAAGTTCGGCATCCCCCATCAGCGCGATCATCCGGCCCGCGTCGGTTTCAGCCAACTGGCCGCGCGCAATCAGGTAATCCTGCACCAAGCTGCTGAAAGCCGTCACCGCAACGCCCAGACCCACCGATCCGGTCGAAAAATCCACCGGGATCGTGTCCTTCGTACGGCTGGGATAAGACTGCACCCCGCCCAATCCGCGAAATCGCTCCATCTTGTCGCGGGACTGTTCGCCCAGAAGATAATGGATAGCGTGAAGCACCGGCCCGGCATGGGGTTTGACAGCAACCTTGTCTTGCGGGCGGAGGGCATGGAAATAGAGCGCCGTCATGATGGCCGTCATCGACGCGCAGCTTGCCTGATGCCCACCAACTTTTAGACCATCGCGTTTGTCGCGGATATTGTTGGCATTGTGCACCATCCAGGACGACAACCACCGCAGCCTTTGTTCGATCTGCGTCAGCAACGCGATCTTTTCGTCATGCCCGGCCATAGGCGTTGTCGGGCCGGTTGCGGTGGCGTTCACACAGCTGTCCTTTGTTTGCGAATATCACTGCGAACATGACGCAGCGTATGCGGCCGGACTACGAAGTCGCTTCGGGCAGGGCAAGCGCCGAAGCATTCGGGGTCAACCGAAATAGAGATCGCGCGAGACGGACAAATCCGATCCGTTTGCCGACTGTTTCGTCTTGGTTAACGCTGGTCCCGTAGCTTCAACAGATTTTCGTCTGCCTGCTCTTCTTTCAAGAAGGCGGCGGGGAGACGAGAATGTCGCAGTCACCGCAGAAAACGATAACCAACACCTGGTCCAACGACGTGTCGCAGCATCCGGATCGCCGCGCTGAAGACCGCATGAAAACGCTTTTCCGCGTGGCCCGTGTGATCTGCGCAGGTGACGAAGGCTTGGCGCGCATAACGAACATGTCGGACCGCGGGGCAGGTCTGCGGACGGAAATTCAGGTTAACCTGTCAGACATTCTGATCGTTGAGTTGGTCGAAGGCGTAGAATTATGCGGCCACGTTGTCTGGACGAAAGATAAGGAATTTGGGCTCCAGTTCGACCAACCGATCAGTTCGACCGATCTGCTCGCGGCACTTGCCGTGGGTGCGCAGGTCGGGATTACCCGCGCGGTCAGGCTGCCGGTCGCAACTACTGCGGTCACTCATTGCGCCAACGGTCTGCGCAATCTGCGCGTGATCGATATTTCGCAACGTGGTCTCAAATTGATGAACGATGGAAGCCTTATCAAAGACCTCGATATGAAAGTAACACTGCCAGGGGGGCTGACCGCACAAGGCACCGTGCGTTGGACACGTGGGGATCATGCCGGCGTGATGTTGCTGGAACCCTTTAGCGTGGAAGCGCTGGGGTCGGCGCGGGCTTTGCTTGGCTCTGCCCAGACAAACACCCCTTCAGCGCCCAAAGGCAAGGAATTACCCCCAACGTGACGATCGCCATACCTGACTTTGTTCCCGATGACGCAGCCAACAGGCGCGCCGGTCGCGATGAAAGCCGCCTGCAATTGCGGCGCGAGGCGATCGCACGTTACGACATTTTCGACAGTGCGCCCGAAACCCAGTTCGACGATATTGTCACGCTGGCAGCACGGATCATCGGCACCAAGGCGGCCGCGATCAGCCTGATCGACGACACCCGTCAATGGTTCAAGGCACGGTGCGGTATCGAACCGGGAGAAACGCCAATATCGGCGTCGTTCTGTGCGCATGCGATCGAAGCTGACAACCTGTTCGTCATCCCAGATACCGTCGAAGACGAACGCTTCGCTGTGCATCCTATGGTTATCGGGCCGCCATATGTGCGGTTTTATGCCGGCATGCGTATTCTCGCCGCAGACGGAACGCCGATCGCGGCCCTTTGCGTCATCGATGGGACCCCGCGTCCGCAAGGCTTGACGCCCATCGAAGAAACAACCCTCCGTACGCTTGCTAGACAGGTCGAGGCGCTTTTGGAGCTGCGTCGTCTGGTCAATGAACGTGACGCACAGGTCATGGCGCAGTCGCAACTGACCAAACGGCTGCGCTATGTGGCCGAACATGACGATCTGACCGGTCTGCCGCGCCGCGACCTGTTCCATCGACGCCTGCACGACGCGGTTCGTGACGCGGACCGAACAGGAACGCGCGCGGCAATGCTGTTTGTCGATGTCGATCACTTCAAACAAGTGAACGATTCGCTCGGCCACGATGCCGGCGACGCCTTGTTGTGCGGGTTTGCGCAAAGGTTTCAGTCCCTGCTGCGACGCAGCGATACGGCTGCGCGGTTGGGTGGTGATGAATTCGGGGTGATCCTGACTGGTATTGGCCAAGCGGAACGAATCGCGGATGTCGTGCGATCCTTGGCAACCCGTTTGCACGAACCGATTCCGCATCGCGGCCGGTTGATCCCCTGTAAGGCAAGTATCGGAGTGGCGATTTTTCCCGATCACGCCAGTGACGCAGATGGGCTGATGAAATGCGCTGATCTGGCATTGGCAGAGGCCAAGCTTGTCCGCGGTCGGGCAGAAATCTTCAGTCCGCGGCTGATGGAGGAATTCGATCGCGAAGCCCGTATGCTTTCAGTCGCTCGCGAAGGACTGGAAGCGGGAAGACTGATCGCGCATTATCAGCCTAAAATCGATCTCAACACCGGCGCACTGGTTGGCTTCGAAGCGCTTGCGCGGTGCCAGATCGGGCCTCAGCTTGCGATCATGCCAAGCAGTTTCGCCCACGCCTTCGATGATCGCGAACTGGCGGTTGCGATCAGCGCGCAGATGATTGCGTCAGTGCTGGATGACATCAGGTCATGGACTGACCGCGGCCTTGCCTTCGGCCACGTGGCGATCAACACCGGAGCCGCCGATTTTCGAACCAACAGCTTTGCCGAAATGCTGCTGGGAGAGATTAGCAAGCGCGGTTTGTCTCCTGACATGATCGAACTCGAAGTGACCGAAGGCGTCTTTCTGGGCCGCGGTGCGCAGCATGTTGATCGTGCGCTTTCGGTTTTGAGCAAGGCGGGCGTGCGGATCGCGCTGGACGACTTCGGCACCGGATATGCCTCGCTCACGCACCTTAAGCAGTTCCGGGTCGACGTTCTGAAAATCGATCGGTCATTTGTCAGTGGCATCGGCCGAAACTTCGATGACAGCACCATCGTGCGCGCACTTATCGGTCTTGGCAAAAGCCTGGGGATCGCAACTGTCGCCGAAGGGATCGAAACCGCGGAACAGGCTGAATTCGCCAGAGCACACGGCTGCGATATCGCGCAAGGATATCATTTTGGCAAAGCCCAGCCGAGCGCACAGGTGCCGATAATGATCGATCACTTCAGTCGTTCCGCACGGCTGCCCGGGAAACTTCAAAAGCGCTCCGTCTAAACCTTGGGTAGGTGGAGGCGGAACTCCGATCCTTCGGGTCCGGTTTTTTCAAGCCAGATGGTTCCGCCATGCGTCTCTACGATGGTGCGGCAAATCGAAAGCCCGACGCCCATGCCATCATCCTTCGACGATGCGCCCCAGAAAAACGGATCGTCGATCGCCTGCGATGCAATGCCCGTCCCGCTGTCGCTTACGCTTAAGGTTACGCCATCTTCGATGCTGTGCGCGTCCACCACGATGCGGGTTCCGCCGCTGTCCATCATCGCTTCGCACGCATTCTGGAGCAGATTGATCAGAACCTGTTGGATCTGCACACGGTCAGCAACCACGGTAATTTCACTGAGCACCCGATTGTCGATCGTGATGGTGTGCTCGCACGAACCTTTCAGAAGCTGAATACATTCCGCCACTGCTTCGTTAAGCTCGAACCGCGCAAGATTGGGTTTGCGATCCCGGGTCAAGTGCCGCAGATGCTTGATAAGCGTGGAGGCACGTGTCGACGCTGCAGCGATGCCATCCAGCGCCTCGGACAGCTGGCTTTCGTCCGGCTTTCGCGCTTCGAGGGGGCTTACACCTGCCAGATAGTTGCCGATCGCGGTCAGCGGTTGATTGAGCTCGTGCGCAAGCTGGGTGGCCATCGTGCCCATTGCGTTCACGCGCGAAAGGTGGACGATCTTGTGTTCCAGTTCTTCGACAACATCGCCCATCAGGTGCGGCGCGGTCACGTCATGCCCTTGGCATATCACACCTGTGATCGTGCCAGTGTCATCGCGCAGGGGTTGGCAAGTCACGGTAATCCAACGCTGCTGCAACTGTCCTGTTGCCGCATCCCTTATCGTGATGGACGCATCCGTGCCCTGAAAGGGAATGCCTGTACGATAGACGTTGTCCAACACTACCAGAACGGCGCAATCGACTGTTTCGGGCAAAGCCTGAACAATGCGAAAGCCGGTAAGCCTATTCTGCTTAAAGAAGTGGCTATACGCGGTGTTGGCATATGCAAGAATATGTTCCGGACCGCGAAGCACGGCGACGAAGCCGGGAGCGTTGTCGAAAATCCCCTCTTCTATGGCAGAGCCGGGTAATATCGCCGCGGGGGCTATTGCCGGAAAGACAAGATTGACATTGTGACCCACCACACGACTGCCCGCATCGCAGAGAGGCGTCAGGTACACAGTCGCAGCCACGCGAGGCTGGGGACCAAACCCGGTCATTATCTGCCATTTACCGCCACACCCTTTTGCCAACGCGGAGCGGAACAGTGATGCCTGAAGACAATGCGCGTCTGTGCCGATCAGCGATGTGACGGGCTGTCCGACCAAAATTTCGGGCGGTATGTCTCCCAGCGCGGCGATGGCATCATTGGCCGTCACGACCCTGTGGTCTGACAAAGGTCCATCAATGACAAGGGTAGGAAGCGGAGACAGTCTCGCCAATTCGGCAGCAGCGCGCACCGCCGGGTGAATAATGGTGGATTGCTCTTTCCAGCTTTCTAAAGCGCGGCGCGGCATCTTCGTGCGTCCTCGATCCGAGCGATTCAGGCAATTTGCGGCCCCCCCGACTCATCACCGATGAGATCATTGCCGATCTTCGAGCGGAAAAATCTAAAATCGATTATGTTTTGAAATGAAGAGCCTATCCCAGAACGCCGGATGCGCGATCCTAACCGGCGACTTCTGCGAGTTTTACAACCTCCGCGATGCTCTTGACGTTCAGTTTTGCCATCGCGTTGGCGCGGTGCATTTCAATAGTGCGAACGCTGAGCCCCAATCGATGAGCAACTTCCTTGTTGGCCACGCCTTCCATCAAGATGGCAATTGTTTCACGTTCACGTGCCGTCAGTTGACCGAAATTGTGCTTCGCCTGTTCGCGAGCGGAAAATTTGTGTTCGGCCTGGTCAAGGGCAGCAAAGGCTAGCGATACCGCGCGATTGACAGCATCAGGTGTGAAAGGCTTTTCCAGAACATCAATAGCGCCAAGTTTCATGGCCTGCACGGCTACGGCCACATCGGCGTGCGCCGTCAGCACGATTGATGGCCATGCCACATCGCGATCCTTCAGCGCCTGGAGCAGTTGGAGGCCGTCCATTTCCGGCATCTGGAAATCAAGCAGAATGGGCGCAGGGGACAAGCCATGCAACTGATCAACAAAGTCGCAGGCTGACGCAAAGGGCCAGGCGGTAATGCCAGATGCCCGAAACATGAAATGCAGCGATTTGCGAACTTGGGTGTCATCATCGATGACATACAGACGCCTGCCCTGTTCAGGTTCTGGCGTTTCAGTTTCGCCGGGGGTGAAGGTGTCGCTCAATATCTGCATGGTATCTGTAAGTCGGCTTTTTACAGGAACGGTCCCAATTCGATCACAACTTGCATCATTATTGTCGCAAAAATCCTTGATTTTGTGCAAAACCCCTGAATTTGGGCCATAAAAATTTTTACATGCCCCGGCGGTGACAATCATACACAGCACGCTGACCCGCAATCAGGGTGAAGGGGCCCAGTTTACGGGATCGGCAATTGCCGTTTTGCCGGGGACCGGCGCCGGCTACGCATGTCTCGGGGCTTCGGCGTCAGGCGTTTCACTAAGCCGCGCAAGGCTTGCCGCTACGGCATGTCTTCAGCTGGAAAACGACGCGACAATTGCCGCGAATAAATCCACCCGATGCCAATCAGGCTAAAGCCCAAGGCCATGAAACTTGCGATGCGCAGCAATCCTTCCAGCCCGGCCGCATCGACAAGGAACACCTTGATGACCGCAGCCAGCATCAACACCAGCGAACCGATCCGCCAACTGCGGGCACAGCGCCACGATCCCCACCACAGGTAGCCAAGCGCGAGCACGATCCCCAAAAGTGAAATCAGCAGGCTTTCGGTCTGGCCCACATTGGTCGCAGTCAAGACTGATCCTGCAAACGCCTGTCGCAGCAGTGAATAGGCCCACGATGCGATAAGAGCCATCATCGCCGCGTCGCTTGCCGCATACACGCTTGAGGGCGCGGCTGGCCATTGCCTGCGGCCCAGCCACAGCGCCGCGATCGCGGTGCTGTATGCAAGGCTCAACCAATTGGCGATTGGCGTGGGGCCGACATGTTGCACACCGAGCAGCGGATTGTGCATCGTCAGGGTAAACCAGACAAAGTGGACCAAGGCAGCGATCACCAGGCCCGAGGATGCCATTCGCCGAACAGCGACGGGTAGAGTTTGCGCTGCGCCATAGGCCCCCGCCACCAGAAGCACTTGCCACACTGACCGTTCGCCCATGCCATAAAGTTCAAACTGGTAAAGTGTCGTGATGGCAAACAGCTGCTTGTAGAGGCTGTGCACTGCAGCGATAGCGATTACGCCCAACCCTGCCGCCACAACCATGCGGATATCGATCCGCGCGGCATAACCCTTCCATCCAATCACTGCGAGCGCAGCACAAAGCGGCACGATCCGCTGTACAAGGCTGACCGGGTCCATCGCAGAACTGCCCAGAAACGGCTGCCCGGCCAGTGCCGCTATTCCTGCGCTCAGCCAGCCCGCCAGCGGAACGATCGTCCACGCTGCGGCTATCGCAAGCGCCACGACCCAGGCAGCCCAGCGCGATGGAAAACGCAGGAACATGACGATGCACCCGGCAGCGACAACCCAGGCCAACACCGCATCTGGCAATGCCTGCGCGATCACACCGTAAGCCAACGCGGCTGCGACCGCTTCTGCAACGCGCCGGTGCGCCGTTGTCCGCCCGATTACGGCCAGGACCACAAACGGCGCCGCTGTTGCAGACCAGCGCATTAGGGCATGCAGAATATCGATGGGCTCGGACAGACCGCCCAGATGACTGAACTCGTTTGCAAAGGCCGGTGTCACCATCAGCGTTAGCACCGTGATTGCAGCGCCTGCCCATGCGGTGCCAAGCAAAGCCGGTGCATCGCGGCGAGCATGGCACCAAAGCAGGGGAATGACGGCAGCCAGCGCCATCACAGGGGCCAGCCACGCCGGGGTTACAAGCAGCAGGGCGGCAAACCCAAGCAACGCTCCCGGCGCCAATACGGATACCATATTGCGGGTCTGCAACTCCTTCCCACGCTGCCACAGCAGCACAGACGCTGTCACCGGAAGCAACCCAAGGGTGGCACACGTCGCGGCGAGCAGCGGCATCACCAAATCTGCCAATCCATCGCCATACCGGATAAAACTGGCAATCGCGACAATCACGCTGACAGCCGAGAGCTGAACCAGATCCAGCAAGCCGGCCCGGTCAAACCAGAGGCGGGCCAGCGGCACTCCTGCAAAGATCAAGACCTGCACTGATCCCACCACCACGAACCAAAGCGTGTCTGGTTCGGGCCAGATTATCATCAGCCACAGGCCCAGTCCGGCAGCCACCAATGTTCCAAGGCGCAGAGCATCGTACCGCCATCCCAGCCCGGCCAAAGCCGCGCCGATCAGCAGATAAAGCCCCCATGTCAGCGGTGCAAAACCGGCCTGCGTTACCAACACCGCCATCTGTAAGGTTGCCATGCCCCCAGCCACAAGATGCGGCAGGCTTGGCCCGCCACGGGCATGCAGGAAGGCAGGCAGCACGGTCCCCAAGACGATCAGATACAAACCAAGCGCCGCCAGATCCGCAAAGGACGAAGTCCCCGCGATCATCATCAGCACGCCCCATGCGAGCCCGGCAGCCAGCGCACCATAGCTCAGCCAGCTTCGCGCCTGTGCCTGCCCGCTCCATGCCAATCCGCCAGTGATCAGCGCGAGATAGAATGAAAGGAGGGGCACATTCGCACTATCGCTGTCCACCAGCAGCGGAGCGGCAAAGCCCCCGACCAATCCGATGACCGCGCTTGGCAAGCCGAACCGAAAAGACAATCCGATCGCTGCCGCCGTCACGATTGCCAGACCGACAAACGCGGCCCCTGCACCGATAAGGCCATAGGTTGTACCGGCCAGATAGAAAGCGCCATATAGTGTCGCCAGCCCTGCGCCAGACAGGGCCTGGCGAACCCGCGGATCGGCCAGTTTTTGATCCAGCCGGAACGCGGCTTCCGCCGCCGCCAGCATGACAAGGCCGAATACGAAGCTCAGCGCCACCCGCACCGCAGGGGTGAGAAGGCCAGCTTCGATTGAAAAGCGGACAAGGAAGATCCCTGCAATCGCCAAGGCAAAACCTCCGCCCCAGATCGGCAGGCGGCGGCCAAAGATGTCTTCAAAATCGAAGGACAACCGGCGAGCACGCTTATTGCTTACAGGTTCAATGTCATCGGCTGCCTGTTGCGAGATTGTATCCGTAACCGCAACGGCCTGGACACTTGCGGTGTGTGACACGCTTGGCTCTGTGACAGACTGATCTACGGCGATAGCCGCATCATCATCCGCAATAGGCATATCATAACCGCGCTCGATCGGCGTGGCAGGCCGTACGCTCGATGACCGGAACATATCGAGTTGTTCGGACAAGGCGGCAATTTGGCGTTCAAGCGTCGTGGTCCGCCGCCACAGCAACGCCATCACCACGGCAAACAGCAAGATAAAGAACAAGTTCATGGCCCCCGCACTCCATCGCGAAGCGGCAGCATCAATGCAATCAGCAAATGGACAGAGCGTTTCCGCAGACTCCAAAAAGGACTGTCGGTAACGGCCTGTCCCGTGTGTGTCTCAAGCGGTCGAACTGGCCATCAGAATGGAACATTGCCCGCGCAATCGCACTTTTGTCCGGCAACGCCGTCTTGAACTGAGACGGCGAAATCCACGATATGGAGAAACGCAATGGATGCCAACAAAACCGCGCTCGAAACCCTGATCGACACGACCTACGATTCAGTCGAAGGCTATCGCAAAGCTGCTGAAACAGCGAAGTCCCCCGAACTGAAGCGCGTGCTGACTGAACAGGCTTCCAAGCGCCAGAACACGCTCAACACGCTGAACACCGAATTGAGCCGCATCGGCGGCGAACTCGTCACCAAGGGAACCGCGGCAGGCGGCCTGCACCGCTTGTGGGTTGATATTACCAACCTGTTTGAAAGCGGCGACAAGGCGGCGGTCGAGCGTGTCGAAGAAGGCGAAGATTACCTCGCCGACAAGTTCGAAGAAGTTCTGAAGCGCACAGATCTCGACCCGGCGACCCGTTCGGTCGTGCAGACTGCACTCGGCGAAATCCGCGAAGGCGAGCGGATGACCGATCGTCTGGCTGACAAGTACGATTGATAATTCCGGCCCGGCTGCGCGCATCTTTTTGAAGGCCGCGCGGCCGGGTCATCTTTCGCTGTCCCGCCCATCAGGAAACCAATCATGTCACATTCCAAAAACCCCTCAGAAACGTCTCCTGCAACCGGGAACTCCTTGCGCGAATATCAGCAGGGAAGCGGATCAGCGAAGTTTGCCCATAATACCGGCAATGCGGGCGAAGTGCATCAGGATATACCGTCCGGCGGCGATCATGGCGCCGGAATGGCGCATCTGACCGACAATCACGGTCATCGTATTGCAGACAACCAGAATTCCCTGCGCGCCGGAGAACGCGGCCCCACTCTGCTTGAAGACTTCGTGCTGCGCGAAAAAATCTTCCATTTCGACCACGAACGCATTCCCGAACGGATCGTTCATGCCCGCGGGTCAGGCGCGCACGGTACGTTTGAAGTGACCCGCGCAATCCCTGAACTTACCAAAGCCGGGTTGTTCCAGAAAAAGGGCACGACCTGCCCTGTCTTCACCCGTTTTTCGACCGTAGCGGGCGGCGCGGGCAGCGTTGATACGCCGCGCGATGTGCGCGGTTTTGCGGTGAAATTGTACACCGAAGAAGGCAATTGGGATCTGGTTGGCAACAACATCCCTGTGTTTTTCATTCAGGATGCCATCAAGTTCCCCGACCTTATTCACAGCGTCAAAATGGAAGCCGACCGCGGCTACCCGCAGGCGGCAAGCGCCCATGATACGTTCTGGGATTTCGTTAGCCTGATGCCGGAATCGATGCACATGATCATGTGGGCGATGTCCGACCGCGGTATCCCGCGCTCGCTTCGCATGATGGAAGGTTTTGGCGTCCACACGTTCCGGCTGATCAATGCCGAGGGTGAAGGCAAGTTTGTAAAATTCCACTGGAAGCCTGTGCTCGGCATTCAAAGCACCACGTGGGACGAAGCCGTGAAGATTGCGGGCGCCGATCCCGATTTCCATCGCCGCGATCTGTGGGAAGCGATTGATGCCGGCGATTTCCCGCAGTGGGACTTGGGCATTCAGGTGTTCGACGAAGAATGGGCCGCCAAGCAGCCTTACGATGTCCTTGATGCCACCAAGCTTATCCCGGAAGAAGAAATCCCGGTTGAGATCATCGGGCGCATGACGTTGGACCGGAACGTTGACAACTATTTCGCCGAAACCGAGCAAGTTGCGTTTCTGCCTACTAATATCCTGCCGGGGATGGATTTCTCGAACGATCCGCTGCTGCAAGGCCGTTTGTTCAGCTATCTCGATACGCAGAAGTCGCGGCTTGGCACGACCAATTTCCACCAGATCCCCATCAACGCGCCCAAATGTCCGTTCCACAATATGCAGCGCGACGGCATGATGCAGACGCTGGTTCCCACCGGCCGCGCCAATTACGAGCCCAATTCGCTCGCCGAGGCAGGTGAAGACGGAGGGCCGCGGGCCTGCCCGGAAACCGGCTTCAGTTCGTTCCGGGAAAACGCTGAACGCAATGATCCTACCGAAAAGCTGCGGGTACGCGCGGAAAGCTTTGCCGACCATTATAGCCAGGCGCGGATGTTCTACCTTTCCCAGACCGAGAATGAGCAGGCGCACATCGCCTCTGCCATCGTGTTCGAGCTGTCCAAGGTCGCAATTGAACACGTTCCGCCTGCGGTCATCGCGCGGCTGCGCAACATTGATGAAGACCTTGCCAAGCGCGTCGCCGATGGTCTGGGCATCGATCTGCCGGAAAAGGCGAAGGCCGCAAAGGCGCCCGTCGATCTTGGAACATCGGACGCGCTGTCGATCCAGAAAGGCAGCAAGCCCACTTTCAAGGGTCGCAAGGTCGGCATTCTTTTCGACGAAGGTTCGAACAAGGAAGCGATCGATACCTTGGTCTCCGACATCGAAAAGGAAGGCGGAAGTGCATTTCTCGTCGCACCCAAGATCGGCCCGCTCAAGGTGAAGGGGGGCAGCCTGAAAGCCGACGGGCAACTCGCCGGAACGCCTTCGGTCATGTTTGATGCCGTTGTCGCTATTCTGATGCCGGAACGCGCGGAAAAGCTGGCAGGTGATGTTGGCGCGGTTGCCTGGTTTGCCGATGCCTGGTTCCATTGCAAGACCATCGGCGCTTGCGGCGGCACGCGTCAGCATCTGCTGCCCAAGGCTAACATCGAGCCCGATGACGGCGTGGTCGATCCGGAAGACTTCATGGGCGTCGGCCCGATCCGCCACTGGCATCGCGAACCCAAGGTGCGCGATCTGGCTTAATCGCTTAATTTACAAAAACCGCCTGCACCCACCGGGTCGCAGGCGGTTCTTTTGTAAGATGAAGGCCAATGGATGGCTCTGCGCCTTAAGGCGTGGCTTTGTCGGACCCCATTCGCGGCTTGCTGCGTTGATGGCTGTAGCAATTAGGGGATCGATGCATGACGCCTGATGATGAACGCTGGATGCGCAAGACCATCGCACTTGCCAAATCCAAGGGCACGGATCCTTCAGACACCCCGATTGCCGCAATGATCATCCGCGATGGGAAGGTGTTGGCCGCCGAAACCAATCGCACCGCCGAAGACAATGATGCCACCGCCCATGCGGAAATCTGTGCCTTTCGGGCAGGCGGTGCCGAGGTGGGCGATATGGAACTGCGCGGCGCGACGCTGTATTCCACGCTGCAACCCTGCGGCATGTGTACCATGGCGAGCATCTGGGCCAAGGTAACGCGCATCGTGTATGGCGCAGGACGCGATGATGTGCACCGGATGTATTTCGAAGACCGCACGCTCGACACGGTGGATTTCATCCAGGACGCTTACCGCAATGACCTGAGCATCGAAGGCGGCTGTCTCAAAGCCGAATGCGCAGCGCTGTACTACGGCCCTAATGATAATGTCCCCGAAGACGAACAGGGCAATATCTGATTAGATCGTGCGGCGGCGTATTCAAAGCGGTGCTTAAAAAGAACACGCGACCGCCGATGATCACCGGCGCCGTAGGCATTGGTGATGTTCGGGATTAGGTCGTTGGCGGAGCGGGTGGGATTCGAACCCACGATACGCTTGTGACGTATACACACTTTCCAGGCGTGCGCCTTCGACCACTCGGCCACCGCTCCGTCTGCCTGCTAGGGCAAGCACGCGCCGATAGCCGCGAATGGATTGCTTCGCAAGGCGCGTGGTGGCACGAATGTGGGTATGAGATCATTGTTTATGGCGGCTTCGGCTGCGCTCGCCCTTGCCCTGCCCGCATATGCTCAGGAGGAGCCAAAGGGCGCTCCGGCGCCGTCGGAGATCGTGGCGGCTGCGCCCAAGACCGATTGGGTGGCGATCCCAGCGGAGGATCTGCTGGTGATGACCCTCGCCCCCGATGCCCAAGGCAAGCCGCGGCAGGTGGTGATCCAGCTGATGCCAGCGCCCTTTTCACAAGGCTGGGTGCACAACATCCGCCTGTTCGCGCGCGCCGGATGGTATGACGGCATCTCGGTCAACCGGGTGCAGGACAATTACGTCACCCAGTGGGGCGATCCCAATTACGACAACCCGGAAGCGACTGGGAAGCCGAAGCCCTTGCCCGAGGGGCTGAGGGTGATGACGGAGGCGGATTACAGTGCGCCGACCAGCCTCATCACCAGCCATGAGCGCCCGGCACGAAACGGGATGCAAACACATAGGCCGAGAGGCGATGCCTATGCCGAATTCACGGGCTTTGTGGGCGGGTGGCCCGTGGCGCGGGATCATCAGCGCGATTGGCCCACCCACTGCTACGGCATGGTCGGCGTCGGCCGGAACTATTCGCCCGATACCGGCTCGGGCGCGGAGCTTTATACCGTGATCGGCCATGCACCGCGGCATCTTGATCGCAATATCGCGCTGGTCGGCCGGGTGATCGAGGGGATGGAGCACCTCTCCTCGCTGCCGCGCGGGTCGGGCGCGCTGGGATTCTACACTGCCGAGGAAGCGGGCAAGCGCACCCCGATCCTGTCGGTGCGGGTGGCGAGCGATCTGGCCCCCGCTGAGCAGCCCGCGTTCGAATACCTCTCGACCGAGGGCGATACCTTCGCGACCTATTCCGAGGCCATCGCCAACCGCCGCGATCCGTTCTTCATCGCACCGGCCGGCGGCGCGGATATCTGCAACATCCGCGTGCCGGTGCGGCGGGTCGCGGACGCAGGCTAGGTGCGCTCCATCAGCTCGATGCGGTTGCCAAAGGGGTCTTGCGTGAAGAACCGCGCATAGCCTTCGACCGGCTTGTCTTCGCGGATCGGGCAGCCGGCGACCTCCAGCCGGATGCGCAGACCCTCCAGGTTATCGACCAGAAACGCCGGGTGCGCCTTGGCTGCGGCACGGAAATCGGGATCGACGCCGATGTGCAGCGCCACGCTGCCGCCGGTGAACCAGCAGCCGCTGGGTGACAGGTTGGCGGGCTTGGGCACTTCGGTCATGCCGAGCAGCCCGGCGTAGAAGCCGCGTGCCTGATCCTCGCCGCCAGCCGGGATGGCGATCTGAACGTGATCGAGGCCGATAACCCCCACGCTACTGCCGATCGGCCTGTGCCACCGCATCGCTGGCACGCAGCGCCGATACGATACGATTGAGGTGCGCCACATCCTGCACTTCAACTTCGACATCATAGGTGACAAACGGATGGTCGATCTGCGCCTGGATCATCGTCTGCACATTGGCCTTGTTCTGGGCAAAGATGCCCGCCATTTCGGCCAGGGTGCCCAGACGGTCGTAGATCGTCACGGACAGCTTTCCAACCGCACCCACTGAACGGTTGCCCCACGCCAGATCGATCCAGTCGCTATCTTCGCCGCTGGCCAGTTCCATGCAGTCAATCGCGTGCACCAGCACCGTGTCGCCCTTGCGGCGGATGCCTACGATCCGGTCGCCGGGCACAGGGTGGCAGCAGGACGCCAGATCGAAGGCGACACCGGGGGTAAGCCCGCGGATGGAAATGGCACGTTCGCGCCGCTCCCAATGTTCGTCTTCCTCGATTCCGGCGGTGCATCCGGGAACCAGCGCTTCCATCACTTCGCGGTCGGCGATCTTGGCTGCACCGATCGCGTACATCAGATCATCGGGTTCTTCCATGCCCAGCCGTTCCAAAGCGGCGCGGATCGCCTTCTTGCCGATGCGCGCAGGTACGCGAACGGCAATTTCGTCGAACAGCTTGGAACCGATTTCTGCCACCTCGGCGCGTTCTTTCAATCGCACGGCACGGCGGATCGCAGCGCGGGCTTTGCCGGTGACGACGAATGCCAGCCAGGCAAGCTGGGGCGAGGCGTGGGGGTTCTTGATAATCTCAACCACATCGCCGTTCGCCAGCGGTGTGCGCAGCGGCACGTGCCGCCCGTTGATCTTCACCCCGGCCGTTTGCAGCCCCAGATTGGTATGGACGGCAAAGGCGAAATCCACCGCGGTCGCGCCTTTGGGCAGCTGAAACAGCGCGCCTTTGGGGGTGAAGGCAAAGATGCGATCCTGATAGATCGCCATGCGGGTGTGTTCGAGCAGTTCTTCGGCATCGTGGCTGGCATCCACGATCTCGATCAGATCGCGCAGCCATCCCACTTCGCCATCGGGCCTGTCGCCCTGCTTGTAAGCCCAGTGCGCAGCAAGACCGAATTCATTGCGCCGGTGCATTTCGCGGGTGCGGATCTGCACTTCGACCCGCATCGAATTTTCGTAGATCAGCGATGTGTGCAACGACCGATAGCCGTTGGACTTCGGGGTTGAGATATAGTCCTTGAACCGCCCCGGCATGAACTGCCAGGTGGTGTGCAGGATGCCCAGTGCGCGGTAGCAATCGCCTTCGTCATCGGTCAGCACGCGGAACGCCATGATATCGGTGACCTGTTCGAAGTTGACATGGCGTTCGGCCATCTTGTGCCAGATCGAAAAGGGATGCTTTTCGCGCCCATACACCTCGACCTTGAGCCCCGCTTCGGCCAGCCGCTGTTTCATCGTCAGCGCGATCGCATCAACCTGCCCGCCATCCTGGCTGCGCAGCTGATCAAGCCGGTGGGCGATGGTGGTGTGCGCTTCAGGCTCAAGCTCGCGGAACGCCAGCGCCTGCATTTCGTGCATGTATTCATACATGCCCACGCGCTCGGCAAGGGGAGCGTAGATGTCCATCGTCTCGCGCGCGATCCGCTGGCGTTTTTCAGGTGACTTGATGAAATGCAGCGTGCGCATGTTGTGCAACCGGTCGGCCAGCTTGACCAGCAGCACGCGAATATCTTCCGACATGGCTAGCAGGAACTTGCGCAGGTTTTCCGCGGCACGTTCATTTTCGGGCATGGCCTCGATCTTGGACAGCTTGGTGACACCATCCACCAAACGGGCGACTTCAGGGCCGAAATGCGCTTCGATGTCGTCGATGGTGGCAAGCGTGTCTTCGACCGTATCGTGCAGCAATGCGGTGATGATGGTGGCCTGATCGAGCTTCAGATCGGTCATCAACCCGGCGACTTCGACCGGATGGCTGAAATAGGGATCCCCGCTGGCGCGCTTCTGACTGCCGTGCTTCTGCACCGTGTACACATAGGCACGGTTCAGCATCGCTTCGTCAGCGTCGGGATCGTATTCGAGAACCTTCTCGACCAGTTCGTATTGGCGCAACATCGGATGGAATATGTGCCCCCCGCCCTTTGCGGGCAAGCAGCAAGTGCAAGGCCGGCAAATTGCGCTGTGCGCTCTGGCATGGCACGCAGGCCGTGCTATTCACTGCAAAGCCAATCGGAGACCCCCCATGCGCGCTGCCGCAATGATATCGATCCTTCCTGCCATCGCGGCATGTTTCGCAGTCAGCCTCGTCGCGCAGGAAGCCCAAGCGCCCACCGCCCCCTCCACGCGCACGGTGGTATTTGCCGACGAATTCGACGATCCGGCGCTGGATCGTTCGAAGTGGAACGTGGTGGGAATGGATTTCTGGGTCAACAACGAACAGCAGGCCTACACCGACAGCCCGGACACGATCCAGTTTGCCCACGGCATCGACGGGGCCGACAACGGCGTGCTTGTGCTGCGTCCTGTCTATCGGCCCGGCATCGACACACGCGCCGATCGCAAGGCCGATTTCATTTCCGGCCGCATTGAATCGCAGGGCAAGGCCGAATTCACCTATGGCCGGATCGAAGCGCGCATCAGGATGCCCGATGCCGAAGGCGTGTGGCCGGCTTTCTGGATGCTTGGAAACGGCACGTGGCCCGACACCGGCGAAATTGACATCATGGAATATGTCGGTGAAAAGGACTGGACGGGCGTGGCGCTGCACGGTCCCGGCTATTCGGGTGAAACCCCGCTGGTGAACAAGTTCTTTTTCGGCACGGACACAGATGCAACCGATTGGCACGTCTATGCCGTCGAATGGACGAAGGATGCTGTCCTGTTCGAAGTCGATGGGCGGCTGACATACCGCGTCACCCGGCCAATGGTCGAGAATTACGGCACGTGGCGCTTTGACAATGACAAGCACCTGATCCTGAATTTCGCGCTGGGCGGTGCCTATCCCTTCAAGACCAGCCGCATTGCCGCGCCCTACAACGGGGTGCCGCAAACGACTGTTGACAAGATCAAGGCCGGCAATGTCGCCATGCATGTCGATTGGGTGCGGGTCTACGAACCCCTGTCAGGCGAATAGCTGCGACCCGCTGGCTACGACCAAGTGGCGCGGGGCGGCAGGCTCATCAGGATTGCGTCGATATTGCCGCCGGTTTTCAATCCGAAGATCGTGCCGCGGTCGTAGACCAGATTGAATTCGGCATAGCGACCTCGGTATTCGAACATCCGCGCCTCATCGGCCGCGTCGAAGGGCTGATTCATCCGCTTGCGGACAATTGCAGGATAGACAGCAAGAAACTGCTTTCCGATATCCTTGATGAATTCGAAGTTGCGCGCCCAGGCGACGTCATCGGGGCATTCGAGGTGATCGCAGAAAATACCGCCAACACCGCGCCCGACCTGCCGATGGGGAATGTAGAAATATTCCTCCGCCCATTGCGAATAGCGTTCGTAATAATCGGCCCCGTGCGGATCGCAGGCCGCCTTCATCGCGTCATGAAAAGCGGCGGTATCCTCCTCATACGGAATTGGGGGGTTCAGATCCGCTCCGCCGCCGAACCAGGCCTTTGTCGTTGTCAAAAAGCGCGTGTTCATATGCACGGCAGGGACATGCGGATTGGTCATGTGCGCAACCAGACTGATACCTGTGGCAACAAACCCCGGCGCATCCGGGCTTGCGCCATTGATTGAGCCTGCAAATTCCTTGGCAAAGCTGCCGCGCACGGTCGAGATATTAACGCCGACCTTTTCGAACACCTTGCCCTTCATCAGGCCCTGCACCCCGCCACCGGGGTCCGGGTTGCCTTCTTCTTCGCGGTTCCAGGGGGTGTATTGAAACGCGGCATCCGAACCCGCTTCACGTTCGATAGCTTCGAATTCCGCGCAAATCTGGTTCCGCAGATCTTCGAACCAAACCCGTGCGCGGTCCGTGTGACCTGTCCAATCCTTCATAAACATCCCCGTCGCGTGATGACCGTCCTTCGCGGTGCCACAGCCTGTGTCCATCCGCTTTGACATTGATCAAGTCAACCGCATCTGTGTGCGCAAAGGCCTTGCCAAATCGCGCTGCGCCCGCCAGTTGCAGCGCATGGTTCGCGCTATGTTCGCCCCCTTCGCCTTTGCCGGGCATGAAATGGCGCTCGGTCAGGGGCGCGCGCTTTACTGGCCTGCCGAACGTGCGCTGCTGGTGGCCGATCTGCACCTGGAAAAGGCCAGCTGGTTTGCCCAGCGCGGCCAGATGCTGCCACCGTACGACAGCCGCGACACGCTGGAACGGTTGGCAGATGCGGTGCGGATCACCGGCGCACGGCGGGTGATTACGTTGGGGGACAACTTCCATGATGATGCGGGCGCATTGCGGCTGGACGGACATTGCACCGGGATGCTGGAGGCGCTGACCCGGGCGCTCGACTGGGTGTGGATCACCGGCAACCATGACGAAGCGTTGCCGCGCGGGTTCGGTGGGACCATCCTGCCCGAACTGACGCTGGGCGGCATCACCTTGCGCCACGAAGCCCGCAGCGGAGAGACCGCGCCCGAGATGTCGGGGCATTACCACCCCAAGCTTCGCGTCAGTGTCAAGAACCGCCACATCGCCCGCCCCTGCGCAGTTATGGGTCGCGGCGCATCGGGGGCCGAACGAATGATCCTGCCGGCGTTTGGCACGCTGACGGGCGGGATGGATGCAGGCGCGCCCGAAATCCTGACCGCGCTTCAACCGTCGCGGCGGATAGATGCACTGGTGCCTGCAAGCGGGAAACTGGCGCGCTTTCAGCTTTGGCAGAGCGCTGCGTAAGACTCCACCTAGCGCTCGCCCCCGTTTCGCACTATGGAGCGCGCAATACGTAAGCCACAACAGGAGAACACCCCATATCACGTCCACCCCGGCGCTCGATGGCCCCGCCCGTAAAAAGCGGCCCTCGATTTGATAACATGATCAACGTCCCCAAGGTCCGCGTCATTGATGACGAAGGCGAAAACCTGGGCGTGATGTTCACCCGCGAAGCGATTGAGCAGGCCAATGAAAAGGGCCTGAACCTCGTCGAAGTGTCCCCCAATGCGGACCCGCCGGTGTGCAAATACCTCGATGTCGGCAAATTCCGCTACGAAGCGCAGAAGAAGGCCAACCTGGCGCGCAAGACGCAGAAAACCCAGGACATCAAGGAAGTGAAGATGCGGCCCAACATCGACACGCATGATTATGACGTGAAGATGCGCAACGTGACCAAGTTCATCGAAAACGGTGACAAGGTGAAGATCACGCTGCGATTCCGCGGGCGTGAAATGGCGCACCAGCACCTGGGCATGGATCTGCTCAAGAAGGTGCAGGAAGACGTCGCCGAAGTCGCCAAGGTCGAAGCCTTCCCGCGGCTCGAAGGCCGTCAGATGCTGATGGTGCTGTCGCCCAAGTAAGCGCGCCTGATCGGCACAGACATACAGCGGGGCGGATCGCAAGATCTGCCCCGTTTGCTTGTGCGCTGCCGATTGTCCATCCATTAGACCCGCGTGGCTGTGCCACTTGCCATTTCGCAGCGATGCGGCAGGCTTGCAGGCCTGTGCGCAGTGCTGATAGGTGGCACAAGGGGCCAGTATCCGGGGGACTATCACAGACATGACACCGCGCCGGATCGGCCTTGTTCTTGGCCCCTTGGCGCTTGCGGCAACGATCGCGTTTGCCCCGCCTGCGGGCATGACTGCGGGCGCCTGGTTGGTTGCAGGCCTGGTGGTCTGGATGGCAGCGTGGTGGATGACAGAGGCGGTGCCGCTGTCTGTAACCGCGCTGCTTCCCTTTCTGATGTTGCCGCTTGCCGGGGTGTCCACGGCTGAAGCGACAGCGAGCACCTATTATTCACCGATCCTGTTCCTGCTGCTGGGGGGAGCATTCATCGCGCTCGCAATCGAACGCACCGGGCTGCACCGCCGCTTGAGCCTTGCCATTCTGCGGATGGTTGGCGCGCAAGGCGGTGCGCGGCGGTTGCTCTTGGCCTTCATGATCGCTGCGGCGCTGTTGTCGATGTTCATATCGAACACATCGACCGCGCTGATCATGATGCCGATGGCGCTGGCGGTACTTCAAGGCGGCGCGGCCGCAGATGGCGACGCCATGCCCGCGCCTCCCGCATCGCAGGATGGTCTGGCAGGCGCGTTGCCCATGGGGATCGCCTTTGCGGCCAGTATCGGCGGACTTGGCACCATTGTCGGATCGCCAACCAATGCGATTGCGGTCGGTCTGCTGGACGAAATTACGGGCGTTCGCATCAGCTTTGCCGAATGGGCATTGTACGGTGTGCCGCTGGTAGTGCTCAGCGTGCCGCTAGCTGCGTGGATCGTGGCCCGCGTTCTGGATGTGGACCGCCACCCGTTCGACATCGCCGCTGCGCGCTCCACCATTGCCAGCCACGCTGTCTGGACCACGCCGGAAAAGCGGCTGGTTCCGCTGTTTGCGCTGACCTTTGCCGCATGGGTCACGCAGCCACTGGTTGCTCCGCTTCTGCCGCCCGGTTCCTGGACCGATGGCACCATCGCAGTGATCGCTGCGCTGGCGCTGTTCCTGCTGCCTGATGGCACGGGCCGCACGCTGCTCGAATGGAAAGAGGCCGAACGTGCACCGTGGAGCGTCATTTTCATGTTCGGTGGGGGATTGGCGCTTGCAGGGGGCATGCAGGCTTCGGGTCTTGCAGGCTGGGTCGGGCAGGCGCTGCTTCCGCTGGCGGATTGGCCGCTGGTGCTGGTTGCTTTTGCCGTGGTCGCGCTGGTGATCCTGGTGACCGAATTTGCCAGCAATGTCGCCACCGCCACGGGGATCATCCCGGTGATAGCCGCGCTGGTCGTGGCGCTGGGCGCTGATCCGGTGCTGCTTGCCATGCCGGCGGCGCTGGCGGCCAGTTGGGGCTTCATGCTGCCCGCAGGCACCGGCCCCAATGCCATTGCCTGGGCCACGGGCCGTATCCGGATCGATGCGATGGTCAAGGCCGGTGCCGTACTGGATCTGGCGGGCGTCGTGCTGATCGTGGGCGTGGTATGGGGTATAGCCGCGCTGATCTGACACCTGTGATTGAAGGAGAAGGCCATGACTGATCGCCGCAAACCGGTGTTTCTCGTGCTCGGCGCCGGAGCCGGGATCGGCGGATCGGCCGCGGCACGCTTTGCCGCGGGGGGGTATCATGCCGTGCTGGCGCGGCGAAGTGACGGCGAAGGCCTTGCCCGCATTGTCCGTCAGATCGAAGCTGCGGGCGGATCGGCCAGCGGAGCGCTGCTTGATGCAGCGCAGGACGGCACGATCGAAGACTGGGTCGAACGCACCGAACGCGACATTGGGCCGGTGCGGACAGCGCTCTACAATCTCGGCGCGCAGATCGGGAACCGGTCGCTGGATGACACGCCGCACCGCCGCTTCGAGCTCGGTTGGCGACTGGGCACCTACGGGGTCTTCCGACTGGCGCATGCCCTGTTCCCTCACATGGTCAGCCGTGCGCGGACGGGGGACCACGGCACGTTCCTTGTGACGTCTTCGACCGCAGCGGTTCGCGGCAATGCCGGGCAACACAGCCATGCCGCAGCCATGGGCGGGCGGCGGATGCTGTGCCAGACGCTCAACGCCGAATTCGCGCCGCAGGGCGTCCATGTCGCGCATGTCGTAGTCGACGGAGCGGTCAACGCGCCCGACACGCTTGGCAAGCTGCTGGGCGACCGCTTCGAGGAGTTCAAGCACGCCAAGGGCCGCGATGGCGTGATCGACCCCGCCGCGCTGGCCGATACCTATTGGCATCTTGCCCACCAGCCGCGTAGCTGCTGGACCCACGAAATCGACGTCCGGCCCTTTACCGACGTTCCGTGGTGGAACGACAACCCTGCATCACAGGGTGTAGGAGACACATGAGACACTGTCCTGAACAGGAAAACGGCCCCCCGCCAGCCGGTTCTGCTTCAGCAACAGTGATGATGGTCAGGCGGCTCATGGGCGCACGCTGTCACGCCTGCGCGAAGTAGGAAACTACGTCAGCCGCGCCACTCGCGGCGTTCTTCGGCCGCACGCAACACTTCGTAACTGGTCTGGATCAGCTGGAACTGCTTGGCCGCCTCGGCATCGCCGGGCTTTACATCGGGGTGAACTTCCTTGGCACGCGCGCGGTAGGCCTTCTTGACCGCATTGAAATCCGCATCGGATTCCAAGCCCAGCACTTCGAGCGCACGCATTTCATCCGCGGTGCGTGAACCGTCGCCCGATCCCGCCCAGCCGTAATGCGCGCTTTCGGCATAGCCCGCACTTTCCTGACGTTCGGTGTTCGCGCGTTCTTCCTTCTCGGCCTTGTCCAGACCTTCGAAATAATCCCACTTCGAATTGTATTCGGCCGCGTGCTTCTGGCAGAAATACCACCGTTCGCGGCTGTTGGGCGATTTGGGCGCCGGACAATTGCCGGGTTCCTCGCACCCATGGCGATCGCAGATGCGCACATTGGTGGCTTCCTGCGACGCACCATAGGGCCGCCAGCGGGGAAAACCCCAATCCATCGAACGGCGCGCCCCGCTCATGTGCGAATCCGCAGGCCGTTGGGCAGAATGTCGTTGGTCGATTGTCTCACGCCATCAATCTAGGCGCAGTGGCCGGAAAGGGAAAGGCATGAGAACACGGGAACCGGTTGCAATGTGAAATGTTGCATTGCGATACACACCCGATCCTGCCCATGGGCAGTCCACAGGAAGTCCGCAGAAATGAGCCCGCAACTGACACTTTCCAGCCTTTTCTGCGTGCTTGCGCTGGCCGGATTGTGCGTGGTGACATCGGCGCAGGATTTCCTGGCCGATCATCACTCAGGCTATGAACAGCAGGCCGAGCGTACACCCGGCCTGCAGCATGGCTGACGTCAGTTGATCAGCACGGATGCGGCACGGCGGTTCTGCGCCCATGCCGATTCGTTCGATGCCAGGGCAATCGGCCGTTCCTTGCCATAGCTCAGCACCTGGATGCGGTTTGCAGCCACGCCCAGGCTGACCAGATAGGCCTTGGCTGCATCGGCGCGGCGTTCAGCCAGCGCCAGATTGTATTCGCGCGTCCCGCGTTCGTCGGCATGGCCTTCGATGGTGAAGGTGATCTGCGGGTAACGTGCAAAATACTGGGCCTGCGCCTGCAAGGCGGCGGCATCCTGCGCATCGACGTTGTAGCGATCGGTATCGAAATAGATCGTGGTCGATGATCCGACAGCGCCGGCAAAGTGCGCCTGCGTACCCGGAACTGCGCCCGCGGATGTTCCGGGCTGGACGGGCTGCGCCGGCGCCGCGGTCTGCACCGGTTCCGGGGGAAGCGTTTCGGGTGCCTTCTTCGAGCACGCCGCCAGACCGGTGGCCGATGCCAGCAGCAGGATCGTGGCAGTCTTGATGTTCATCATGCAGGTTCCTTTCATTCCAAACAGGGTAGTCACGGACGGATCGGGCCCCATGCAGGGTCGGACGCGTCCACGGGCGTAGGCAGGCGGCGTTCGTTCTGGCCGGTCAGATCGACCTGCCAGATCCCCGATCGCCCGCTGTTTTGTTCGGTGCGGAAGAACTGGATGATGCGGCCGTTGGGCGCCCAAGTCGGGGCTTCATCCTGCCAACCACGGGTCAGCACGCGCATGCCGCCCCCGCTGGTGTTCATTACCGCAACGTTGAAATCGCCGGCGATCCGCGTGAACGCGATCTGGTCGCCGCGCGGGCTCCATTCCGGCGTGGCGCAGCGTCCGCCAAAGAAACTGATGCGCTTCTGGTTTGTGCCAACGGCATCCATGACATAGCATTGCTGGCTGCCCGAACGATCACTTTCGAACACAATCTTGCTGCCATCGGGCGAATAGCTGCCGCCCACATCAATACCCGGATTGTCGGTCAGCTTCACGCTGGCGCCGCCGGTGGCGGGAACACGGTAGATATCAGTATTGCCCGACACGGCCATCGAATACAGGATGTGCCGGCCATCGGGCGACCAGCGCGGGGCGATAGTGGGATTGCGGTTCTCGCTCACCAGCGTCTGTTTGCCGGTGCCGATGTCATAGACATAGATGCGCGGGTTGCCATCGACATAGCTGAGATAAAGGATCTTCGAATAATCCGGCGAATACCGCGGCGTCAGCGCGGTGGCGCTGCCCAGCGTCAGGAAGCGATGGTTCGCCCCGTCGCTATCCATCACCGCCAGCCGCTTCACCCGGCGGTCCTTCGGCCCGGTTTCGGCGATATAGGCGATGCGGCTGTCGAAGAACGGGCTTTCGCCGGTCAGCCGCGAAAAGATGATGTCGGAACATTTGTGCGCAGCGCGCCGCCAATCACCCGCGGCAACCACCCAGCCTTCGCGCACCAGTTCGTTCTGCAAGGCGACATCGTAAAGATAGCAGCCCACCACCAGCTTGCCATCGTCACGCGCGCGGACATAGCCGTGCACCAGCATTTCGGCGCCCTTCCCGCTCCACGTGCCAAAGGCAGGCGCGGTGATCTGCGTGAAGGCGGGCTGCGGCAGGCTGTCAGGGCCGACCGGCTTGAACAGGCCGTTGTTGCGCAGGTTGGCAGTGATCACACGCGCCACTTCGCGCCCCAGCGCGCCCGTTCCGGCGTCATTGGCAGGCGTGGGGCGTTCCCGATCGGTGGCAAAGGCGGGAATGGCGATGCCGATGTCCGACCACGCGCTTTCATCGGTCACGGTGCCGCGCAGCGGCCCATCGGCGCTTTCACCTTCCACCGCGATGCTTTCAACCGGCTGGTCGCTACCAATCGGCGCGCCCAGATCCTGCGCGGTGACAGGCGCTGCCATCAGCGCGGCGGTAAGCAGGAACACTATCTTCTTGGTCATGTGTCAAAGCCTTCGGTCGAATTGCCATTCGAGCGCCTTCCAGCGATCGTAGAACTGGTCCGGGAGATTGAAAGGTGCCGCAAGCTGAACCGCACGGATTGCGCGTTCGCAATGCACGCTGGCCTGTGGCCGATTGCTGGCGGTGATGCTGCCTTCGGTTGTCCGGCATGATGGGCGGCCACGCAAGGTGCCATCGGCATTGAGGTTCCAGGATACGATCGACACCAGTTTTTCGGTATCGACGCCCGACGGCGCGCTCCAATGCGGGCGCAGCTGGCGGGTGATCGCGGAAGACAGCGCGGCCTGTTCGGTCCGCCCGAACGCGGCTGCGGGCGCACGGGTTTCCTGCGTTGTTGTTGATGCGCCGCGCCCTTCGAGGAAATCGTCCCCGATCCGGCTGCCACCGCCGCTTCGGGCAGCGGGGCTTGCTGCGGGCTTGGGCGGGGTGCGGGCGGGCTGTGCGCGTTCACGATTGGGCGCAGGCTGCTGCGCCGCTGGTCGCGGCGCAGGCTTCGGCGTGACCCGCGGTTGCGGTTTGGGCTGCGGACGTGGCTGCGGTTGCGGCTGAGCCTGCGTTCTGGGCGGCACCACGGCGGGCTGCACCGCCGGTTCTGCACGATCAGCTTCGGGCGCGGGCGCAGGATCATCGGACAGCGTGGGCGCCGTGGCCGCACGGCTTTCGGGCACCGGATCGGGCGAGGCCGCATCCAGCCCCACCTCGGTCGCCAGACTGACCGTCATCCGTTCGGGAAAGACCGACACCTCGCTCCGCGCGGTCTGCATCAGCAGCACCGCCACCAGCGCGCCATGCAGCACGACCGCCGCGGCAAGGCCAACCTTTTCATCATTGCGGAACGCGCGCTCTGCCATCATCCCACCGATTATGGAGCCGAAACTGAACCGTCAGTGACCAGCGAGATCGACGTGAAGCCTGCCCGCCCTAATTCGCCCATCACGGCCATCACTCTGCCGTAATCAAGGCTGCGATCGCCGCGCAGAACCACCAGCGGTTGTTCTCCTCCGCGATCCAACGCTTCGAGCGCGGCTGGCAACCCGCCTGCAGGGACGGGTTCATCCTCGATATAGATGACCCCTGCCTGGTCGAGCGAGATGGTGATCTGGTCGGGGGTTTCCTCCACCGGCGCGGCGCGGCTTTCAGGCAGTTCCACCGGAACGCCCACCGCTGGCAGCGTGACTGTCACCATGAAGATGATGAGCAGCACCAGCATCACATCGACCAGCGGGGTGACGTTTATTTCCGCCATCGCGGCGCGGCGCATGCGCCTGGAGCGGCGGCCGCGTGAAGATACGCCCATGCCCATTACGCTCGGTCCAGCTCGCGGCTGAGACCCATATGCAGCCTGTCGGCAAAACGCTGGAGCACCGATTCATACCGGTCAACCGAACCGCTGAAACGGTTGTAGGCGATCACCGCCGGAATGGCGGCAAACAGCCCGATCGCGGTGGCAAACAACGCCTCTGCGATGCCGGGCGCCACCACTGCAAGGCTGGCGCTTTGCTGCGCGCCGATCTGGAAGAAGCTGGCCATGATGCCCCACACCGTACCGAACAGGCCGACAAACGGCGCGACCGACCCTACTGTTGCAAGGAAATTGAGCCGTCCGGCAAGCATGTCCGCTTCTTCGGCGATCTGGCTTTCCATCGCAGCCGCGATGCGCTGGCGGCTGGCATCGCGATCGACCGGCTGCTTGGCAGTGGATTTGCGCCATTCGTCAAGTCCGGCTGCCGCGACCCGTGCGGCAGGATTATCCTTGCGCGCCTGCTTCGTCAGCAAGGCATCGCGGTCACGCTGTTCCCAGAATTCTTCTTCGTAGGTACGCGATTTCTTGGTCAGTCCGCCGATCCTGAGCGAAAAGGAGACGATAATCATCCACACCCAGATGCTGGCAAGGATAAGACCCACCATCACGGCCTGCACGATGATGTCGGCCTGCAGGAACAGTTCGACCGGGTCGAGCCGGGTCGGCGTGGCAGCGGCGGCGGCGGCAGCGCTGAGCAATTCGAGCGTCACGGGTTCAGTTGTCCTCGTTCATGAAAATCTTGAAAGCATCCCGCCACGCAGCAGGTTGACGGCGGGGGCGGCCGTCCAGTGTGATGAAACCTACCCTGAGATGGGCTTCGCACAAAAGATCGTCTTCCCGGCGTGCCACCTGATGCATACGGCACGATGCCGCGCCAAGATCGGTGCAGCGGGTTTCGATCACCACGTCATCATCTAACCGTGCGGGGCGAAGGTATCTGAGATTGACCTCGGACAGCGCGTAGGCGCCGCCATCCCCGCCCTTGGCGCCGCTTTCGATCGCGGCGCGCTGATCGATTCCCAACAGGCGCAACAGATCGCTGCGGGCGCGTTCAAACCAGCGCAGGTAGTTGGCGTGATAGGTGATCCCGGACAGATCCGTATCTTCATAATAGACGCGCACCGCATACAGGTGCCGCGATCCATCAAGGATGCCGCCGGGAGGATTGGGAGAAATCATCAGGCGCCACCTAGCCTAGCACGGAATCGCTGCAAAGGGCGGTGTTTGCCGATACTCGATGAACGGCGCTGAAACGAGGGACGAGCGCGTTCAGCGCCTTGCGATCATCGGCCCCAGCGGCGCCCCGCCGAAGATATGAACATGAAGATGCGGCACTTCCTGCCCGCCATGCGCGCCGATATTCGCCATCAGACGATAGCCGGGTTCAACCAGTCCCTTGCTCCGCGCCACTTCGCCGACCGCGCGCACGAACCCGCCAATTTCCGCGTCGGAGGCCTTGGCACTGAAATCGTCCCAGCTGACATAATGCCCCTTTGGCACCACCAGCGTATGAATTTCAGCCTGCGGATTGATGTCTTCAAACGCGACCGCCCATTCGTCTTCATAGACCCTGTTCGACGGGATTTCTCCGCGCAGAATCTTCGCGAAGATATTGGTATCGTCATAGGGCAAGGTCGGGTCGATCGGCATCATTGGCTCCTTGCAGCTTTTTCGGCAAGACCGGACAACCCCTCGCGCCGGTCGAGTTCGGTCAGCACCGTGTCCAGCGCCACGCCTTTTTCCGCGAGCAACACCATGAGATGAAACAGCAGATCGGCCGCTTCGCCCACCAGTTCGTCCGCATCGCCTGCCAACGCGGCAATCACCGTTTCGGTCGCTTCCTCGCCTACCTTCTGGGCGATTTTTGTGACCCCCCTGGCGTGAAGCTTTGCGACATAGCTTGTGTCCGGCGAGGCGGTGAGACGTTGGGCTATCGTGGCTTCGAGGCGGGACAGGGTGTGCATGGCGTTTCTTTCGATCAAACCCCGCGCGCAGGCAAGCCCGCCGCCCGCAGCGCCGCGTGGGCTTCGGCGATGGTGTGCGTGCCGAAGTGGAAGATGCTGGCGGCCAGCACCGCGCTGGCGTGACCTTTCGTTACCCCTTCGACAAGATGGTCAAGGTTGCCCACCCCCCCGCTGGCGATAACTGGCACGCTGACAGCGTCGGCAATTTCGCGGATCAGCGCAAGATCATAGCCGCGCTGCGTGCCGTCCCCGTCCATTGACGTCACCAGCAGTTCGCCCGCGCCCAGATCGGCCACTTTCAGCGCATATTCCACCGCGTCAATCCCTGTCGGCTTGCGCCCGCCGTGGGTGAAGATTTCCCAGTTCCCGCGCGGTGTGCGGCGCGCATCCACGCTGGCGACAACGCACTGGCTGCCGAACCGCGCGGCGATTTCGCCCACCAGTTCGGGCCGCGCCACCGCTGCGCTGTTCACTGCGACCTTGTCTGCGCCTGCCAGCAGCAGCGCGCGCGCATCATCAGCGCTGCGCACCCCGCCTCCCACGGTCAGTGGCATGAAACACACTTCCGCGGTGCGCCGCACCATGTCGAGCAACGTCCCGCGCCCTTCGTGGCTGGCCGAAATATCGAGGAAGCACAGCTCATCCGCGCCCGCCGCGTCATAGGCGCGCGCCTGTTCGACCGGATCGCCAGCGTCTTTCAGGTCGACGAAATTGACGCCCTTGACCACGCGGCCATCGGCAACATCAAGGCAGGGGATCACGCGGATACGAACAGTCATCAGGCAGGGCTCAACGTAACGGTCATTTCAGGTTCCTCGGGCGGGCAGTCTTCGCCTTTGCAAGTCAGATCATCTTTCGCGCCGTGGATCACGGCGGGCCAAAGGCAACTGACGAAGAACGCCCCTGCCATGCCGTAAACCAACCCGTTCCTGCCGAAGCGCGGCACAAGAAAACGGTCCGCCATCAAGGCCAGCGCCAGAAAGACGATGATATTGACAAGCGCAATTTCGACCGTGCCAACCGTCACCCCCGCAAGGAAGGTGAGGCACAGGAAAAGCAGGCCCATCAGGCGCATGGCTAGTCCCGCGCACCCATCGCGATCGCGGCTGTCAGATCAAGCCGCCCTTCGTACAACGCGCGGCCCGTGATTACGCCTTCGATGCCTTCGTGAGCGTGAAGCGCGAGCATGTGGATATCGTCCAGCCCCTTCACCCCGCCGCTGGCGATTACCGGAATATCGACCCGGCGGGCCAGATCAACCGTGGCTTCGATGTTCACGCCCTTCAGCAGCCCGTCGCGGCCAATGTCGGTGAAAAGCAGCGAAGCAACGCCCGCATCCTCGAACCGGCGGGCGAGGTCGACCACAGGCACATCGGACACCTCGGCCCAGCCCTCGGTCGCGACCATGCCGTCTTTCGCGTCGACCGCAACGACGATGCCGTTCTCCCACTCGCGGGCCATGTCTTTCACGAAAGCGGGGTTCTTGAGCGCTGCCGAGCCCATAACCACCCGCGCCACGCCAAGGTTGAACCAGCCTTCCACCGCCGCGGCATCACGGATCCCGCCGCCCAGCTGGACATAGCCGGGGAAGGCTTCGACAATCGCTTCTACCGCCGCCCGGTTGCGGCTTTCGCCCGCAAAGCTGCCATCAAGATCGACCACGTGGAGGTGCTCTGCACCTGCGTCTGCGAAGATCAGCGCCTGTGCGGCCGGGTTATCGCCATAGATCGTGGCGCGGTCCATATCGCCTTCCGCGAGACGGACGACCTGACCGCCCTTGAGATCGATTGCGGGGAAGATGATCAAGGATACCACTCCAAAAAGCGCCGGAGCGTCGCCAGCCCGTAAGCCTGGCTCTTTTCCGGGTGAAACTGCACGCCAATGATGTTGCCCTGCGCCACGGCAGCCACCAGCCCTTCGCCATGATCGGTCATCGCAGCGACATGGTGCGGATCGGTCGCGGCGAAATGATAGGAATGGAGGAAATAGGCTTCCCCTTCTTCGATCACCGCATGATCGCGGGCGTGCGGCATTGCGGCGACGTCGTTCCAGCCCATGTGCGGAACCTTGATTGCAGGATCGCTGGGCGCAATCAGCCGCACCTCGCCCGGCACCCAGCCAAGACCGGGAGTCTCGCCATGTTCCAGCCCGCGGTCGGCGAGCAGTTGCATGCCCACACAAATACCCAGAAACGGCGCGCCGCCCACCATCACCCGCTCTGTCATCGCCTCGACCATGTGCGGGATTGCGCGCAAGCCTTCGGCGCAGGCTTTGAAGCTGCCAACGCCCGGCAGAACGATCCGGTCAGCAGCCCGCACGACATAGGGATCGGCGGTAACGGTCACATCAGCGCCGGCGGCTTTCAGGGCATTGTGGACCGAATGAAGGTTGCCCGCGCCGTAATCGACCAAGGCGACCACTTCAGCCATGGAACGCCTCCAGTCCGGGGAAGTCGTAGCGGGGCACCCATTCGGTGATGGTCAGATCAGCCAGATTGTTACTACGGAAAGGGTCTGTTTCCAGCAGCGCCTGCGCTTCGTCCCGGCTTGCAGCCTTAACGAAGATCAGCCCGCCATCGCGCGGTTCGCGCGGGCCCCACGCCAGGAAATGTCCGCTATCCTGCCCGGCGTTAAGCCACGCCAGATGATCGGTCAGCGCCGCATCGATCCGTTCGATGGGCACGGTATAGGTCAACGATGCGATGAAGATGCTAGCCACCCAGCTGCCCCTTGGTGCTGGGCACGGCTTCGCCCTTGCGCGGATCGCGTTCCACCGCCTGCCGCATGGCGCGGGCGAAACCCTTGTACAGGCTTTCGCAGATGTGGTGATTGTTGGTGCCGTACAGCAATTCCATATGCAGCGTGATCCCGGCGGATTGCGACACCGAATGGAACCAGTGTTCGATCAATTCGGTGTCCCATTCACCCAGCTTTTCCTGCGTGAACTTCGCCTTCCACACCAGATAGGGCCGCCCCGAAATGTCCAGCGCCACACGGCTAAGCGTTTCGTCCATCGGCGAATAGGCCGCGCCGTAGCGGCCAATCCCTGCCTTGTCGCCCAGCGCCTGAGCGATCGCCTGACCTAGCGCGATGGCCGAATCCTCGGTGGTGTGGTGCTGATCGACATGCAGATCGCCCTTCACCTTCATCGTCACATCGATCAGCGAATGACGGCTGAACTGTTCGACCATGTGGTCAAGAAAGCCGATACCGGTGCTGACATCATACGCGCCCGTCCCGTCAAGATCGACGGAAATGGCGATGCTGGTCTCGGTGGTGTTGCGCTCTACCGAGCCGGTGCGCGGATAGGTTTGGGCAGGGGTGATGGGCATAGCCGCGCTATAGTCCGCTTGGCAGCCAAGACAAGCATGACGCGCACGTCGCAGCATGGGGCGGCCAATCGCGTGCGATAATGGCCCACTGCCAGTGCGATGTTGGCGCAAGGGGCTTGACCAACCACGCGCACGGCGTCACCAATCACAGCGATATGAACAGTGATACGCCCGACAGCCTGATCCCCTATGACGAGATCGTTCAGGAAGCCCTGCGCGCCGTCGTTGGCCGGGTGCTTGGTACGATCGTCAGCGGCGGCAGCATGCTGCCCGGCGACCATCACTTTTACATCACGTTCAAGACCGGCGCGCCGGGTGTCTCGATCCCGCCGCACCTGCGCGAACGGTTCCCGGACGAGATGACGATCGTGCTGCAGAACAAGTTCTGGGATCTCGAAGTGCTCGCACACAGTTTCTCGGTCGGCCTCACCTTCAATCAGGTGCCAGCGAAACTGACGATCCCCTTTGCCGCCATCACCGCCTTTGTCGATCCGGCGGTCGATTTCGGCCTGCAATTCCAGGCAGCGGTCGAATTGCTCGAACCCGAAGCGCACGAAGACGCCGAAAACGATGGGCCGGACACCGATCCTGACGGTTCCAATGTCGTCTCGGTCGATTTCGGCAGAAAGAAGTAACGACATGGCGCGCAAGACAGGCATTGGTTCAGGCAATCGCCCCTTGCGCGGTGCGGATGCGGGAATGCGCGACGGTGCAGGCAAACGATCCGACCGCAAGCTTCCCATGCCCAGCCCCGTCACGGGCACCAATCTGGTGATCGCCGATGTGGTGCTGCGGGCAGCGGGCGGCATCTTGCGGCGTCGTCTTCAAAAAAGCATCGCCGCAGAAAGCCATCGCGCGGGCGAACCGGGCCGCGACAAGGCGGAAAAGATGATCGAAAACCGCGGTGTGATGTCGACCATCGCCTTGTGGGGCGCAAGCCGTGTGGCGCGCAAGTCGCCGCTCGGACTGGCCATGGTGGTGGGCGGCTTTGCAGCCAAGGTCTTCTATGATCGCGGCAAGCATCTTGAACCGAAGCGCAGCCCGCGCCGCCGCACCCGGCGTTAATCCTCATCGCAGCTTGATTTTCGGTGCCCTGATGGTGCAACGGAGCCTATGGGCGACACTGCACACCAATCCGACGATACCCTCCACCGGCGGGGCCTGATGTTCATTCTGTCTTCGCCATCGGGCGCAGGCAAGACAACCCTGTCACGCATGCTGCTGGCCAAAGATAGCGAGATCAAGCTTTCGGTGTCCGCGACCACACGGCCCCCGCGACCCGGTGAGATCGATGGGGTGCATTATCATTTCGTCAGCAATGCCGAATTCGATCAGATGGTCGAAGAAGACGATTTCTACGAATGGGCGCACGTCTTTGGTCAGCGTTATGGCACGCCCAAGGGGAAAATCCGCAATGCCTTGAAGGAAGGGCAGGACTTCCTGTTCGATATTGATTGGCAGGGCACCCAGCAGCTGTTTCAGAAAGATCAGCAGGATGTGGTGCGGGTTTTCATCCTGCCCCCTTCGATCGATGAACTGCATCGCCGCCTTGCCGGCCGCGCAACCGACAGCGACGTGGTGATCGCCGCCCGCATGGAACGCGCCCGTGCTGAAATCAGCCACTGGGACGGGTACGATTACGTCATCATCAACGATGATGTGGATGTCTGCTTTGAAAAGGTTCACGCGATCCTCGAAGCGGAACGCATGAAACGCGCACGTCAGACCGGCCTGATCCCCTTTGTGCGCGGCCTGATGGCCTAATCGGCTCAGCACGCCGGCCACATATCCGACAAAAATCGTCAATGGCCTATTAGGCCAGTGTTCAAACGCATTTTGCCGCGATAATCGCCGTGTTTCGACTGGCAGAAGGCAGTATCCGTGCACCGACAAAGCAAGATCCGGCTTGGCCTTACGATCATGACCATCACGATCGCCGTACTGGCTCTTATCGTATCGGCATTGAGCGTTACCGATTCGAACGAATGGTGGATCAGGATCTGGGATTTTCCGCGCATCCAGATCCTAGTGGTGATCCTTGTCACCGCGGCCGCCATCAGCGTGTTGAACTGGCGCCGGTACTGGTGGCTGGCCGCCGTTTTGCTGATAGCCGCCGCATGGCAATTTTACCGCATAATGCCCTACACCATCCTGCACCCGACCGAAGTCGCCATGACCGCCAAGGCGCAAGGCGATCCTGCGTGTTTCTCGTTCGTGTCGCTGAACGTGCTGCAGACGAACCGCCAGTATGATCGCACGCTGAAGCTGCTGCGCGAAACCAACCCCGATGTGCTGCTGCTGCTGGAGACCGACGCGGCCTGGCAGACGGCGCTGGAGCCCATCCTCTCGCAATACCCATCGCGCCTCGATCGGCCGCTGGACAACACGTATGGGCTGCTGTTTGCGACGCGGTTGCCGATGGCGTCTGGGAAGATCGAGGATATTGCCGAGCCTGATACGCCGTCGATGACTGCGCAATTGTCGGTCAACCGCCCCTTCACCTTGATGGGCCTGCATCCGCGCCCGCCGCATCCGGGACAGGATACCGAAGAACGCGACGCCGAAATCCTGATTGCGGCGCGCCGCGCTGCGCGGTTGGGCACGCCCGTTGTCGCGATTGGCGATTTTAACGATGTGGCCTGGTCGAACACTTCGCAGACGTTCAAGCGGATCGGCAAGTATCTTGATCCGCGCATCGGCCGCGGCACCTATGCCACCTTCCCATCAAAGATGCCGTGGCTGGCATGGCCGCTCGATCATATTTTCATGACCGAGGATTTCACCCTTGGAGAAATCCGGGTGCTTGAGGATGTCGGCTCTGACCACCGCCCGGTTTACGGACGCGTGTGCCTGACACCGCGTCAGGGTGAACTGCGCAACAAAGAACCCGCGGCAGTCACGCGTGACGACCGCGAAACCGCCGCCGAAGTCATGGACGAATACCGCGAGGATCAGGTCGAAGAGGCGCGCGGCGAAGACTGATACTGCGAAATCATCCGGTCGGACCGGCTGCACGCTCCTACAAAAAAGGGCCACCGGATCGCTCCGGTGGCCTTTTTGCTGCGCCTCATTCGGGCGGCGGCAATTCGTCAGGCCCGCGGCCCGGCTCGTCAATATCGGGCGGCGTTGGCGTCGTTTCTGGCGGCGTGGGTTCGGTCGGTTCGACGATCGGCGGCGGCGGAGTTTCGGCCGGGGGCGTGATCGGATCAATAATGTCGGGCGAGGTTGGGGGGATACTGGCCATGATCTGTCTCCATGCAATCAGGAGTGGTTGCCCGGGGAATAATCTCGGCCGCGCGAAAATGTGCCCTTTGCGCTGTGCCGTTGGTCGTGTCTCCATGCCGGTTGGGCTGCGACACATGCAAAAAGGCCGCCGGATCGCACCGGCGGCTTTGGTCGCGTCATTCAGGATGGGGCGGTTAAATTTTCGCCGCCCGGATCGGCAAAGTGCTTGGGCAACAGCGCATTGACCACCCCGCCATCGACGGTAAGCGTTTCGCCCACGACATAGTCGCCCGCACGGCTGCACAGGTAGATCGCGGCCGCCGCCATGTCTTCGGCGGTGCCGATGCGCTTGGCCGGGATGCCCGATGCACTGGCATCAGGCGCGTCCTTGGCGGCCTTGTTCATTTCGGACGGGAAGGCGCCGGGTGCGATCGACGTGACGATGATATTGTCCTGGATCAAGCGTGCCGCCATCCGCCGTGTCAACTGAATGACTGCGGCCTTAGACGCCTGATAGGCATAGGTTTCCCACGGATTGATCCGCTGGCCATCGATCGAAGACACATGGATCACCTTGGCCGGGCGCCCTTCCTTGCCGCCTGCAACAAGCAGATCGTGCAGCTTCTGCGTCAGGAAGAACGGGGTCTTGACGTTCAGGTCCATTGTCCGATGCCATCCGGCTTCGGAAAATTCGAGATAGGGCTGACCCCATGCCGCACCGGCGTTGTTGATGAGAATGTCCAGCCGGCTTTCACGCGACTTCATTTCATCCGCAAGCGCGATCATGCCGTCCATCTGGCTGAGATCGGCAGGAATACCGATGACGCGGTCTGCGCCCAGCTCGTCAATCGTGTCCTGCAACTGATCGCGTTTGCGCGCCGAAATATACACCTTGGCGCATCCGGCGGCGAGAAGACCTTCGACGAACATTTTGCCAATCCCGCGGCTGCCCCCGGTGACCAGAGCAATGCGCCCTTCAAGACTGAAAAGTGATTGAATATCCATATCTCAATACCCGCTAAGTTCGGCCACGCGGTTAGCGTGGTAGAAGGAATTGCCCAAGAATTCGGCCAGTGCGCGGTCGCGCTTCATGTAGAGGCCGATGTCGTATTCGTCGGTCATGCCGATGCCGCCGTGCATCTGCACGCCTTCCTGCACCGCTAGGCGCGCGGTCTTGGCGACCTTGGCCTTGGCGACGCTGGCCATCAGGTCAGCCTGCGCAGCGCCAGCATCAAGCAGTTGCTGCGCCTTGATTGTGACAGCACGGGCAATTTCGACTTCGGAATAAAGGTGGCTTGCGCGGTGCTGAAGCGCCTGAAACTCTCCGATCAGCTTGCCGAACTGCTTGCGCTGCTTGAGGTAATCGACCGTCATGTCCATTGCCCCCCGCGCAACGCCCACGCCTTCTGCGGCGGCGCCCACACGGCCTGCCATCAGCATCGCATCCAGCACGGCGCGACCGCCATCGATCTCGCCAATAACGGCATCGCCATCCAATTCAACATTGTCGAACCGGGTGTGGGTCGCCATCGAACTGTCGACCAGCCGCACGCTGTCGTGGTTCATCCCGCTGGCGTCTTTGGGCACTGCGAACAGGGTGATGCCGTCCGCGTCATCGTCAGCACCGCTGGTGCGTGCCGCGACCACGATCATGTCTGCGCTGGCGCCTTGGATGACGAAGCTTTTGGCGCCTGACAGCTTGAAGCCGTTACCCGACTTTTCGGCGCGGGTCGTAATCCGCTGGGGGCGGTGCTTGGCGGTTTCGTCGATTGCGACCGCGAACACGGAATCGCCCGCAATCAGGCCGGGCAGATAGCGGCCCTTCACGTCGGCTGACCCATGCTTCAGCGCAGTAGCGGCCAGCACGGATGAGGTGAGGAACGGCGATGGGGTCAGGTTGCGGCCGATTTCCTCAAGCACAATGCCTGCTTCGACATGGCCCATGCCAAGCCCGCCGTCGGCTTCGTCCACCAGCATGCCGGTGAAGCCCATTTCGGCCATCTGCTTCCACAAGCCGTGGCCAAAGCCATCCTTGCAGTCGCGATCGCGCCAGTGGCGTAATTGTTTGGCAATGTTGCCTTCTTCGGCAATGAACCCGCGCGCGGTGTCGGCGAGCATCGCCTGATCTTCATCATGATACAGGGGCATTGTTTTTCCCTCTCCCGGAAAATGCAATTCGTCATCCCGGACCTGAACCGGGATCGCAGTGATCTTGGCGCCAGAGGCAGTGACGGCCCCGGATCAGGTCCGGGGCAACGCCAGCGTCAGGCCCCCGGCAGGTCGAGGATACGCTTGGCGATGACATTCAGCATCACCTCGCTCGTTCCCCCCTCGATCGAGTTCGCCTTTGTGCGCAGCCAGCTACGCGAAGGCTTGCCGCCTTCGGTGTCTTCGCTGTCCCACTCCAGACTGCGCGAACCGCCAACCGCCATCATCAATTCGTGGCGGCGCTTGTTCAATTCGGTCCCGGCATATTTCATCATGTTGGGCTGCGCAGGGTGCGCCTTGCCAACCTTGATTTCATCGAGGAATTTTTCGCCCATCGCGGTGTAGGCCAATGCATCGACATCGAACATCGCAAGTTCGGCGCGCAGCACCGGATCAAGATCATCGCCCAGTTTCGCCGAATGGCGCTTCATCGCCGCGCCAATTCCGGCGGTGCGATCGCCGCCGTCCGCGCCAGAGATCATCTCGCGTTCGTGACCGAGCAGATACTTGGCGACATCCCAGCCGCGATTGATCTGACCGACGTAGGCCGGGCAATCCTCGCCATAGGATTTGGGCACTTCGACGTTGTCGAAAAAGGTTTCGCAGAAAGGCGAATTGCCGCTGATCAGCAGGATCGGCTTGGTGCTGACCCCTTCGCTTGCCATGTCGAACAGCATGAAGGTGATACCGGAATACTTGTCGGCCTTGTCGGTGCGCACGAGGCAGAAGATCCAGTCGGCCTGGTCAGCGTAGCTCGTCCAGATCTTGCTGCCGTTGACGGTCCAGTGATCGCCGCCATCTTCGCCATATGTCTGCAAGGACACCAGATCGCTGCCCGAACCCGGTTCGGAATAGCCCTGACACCAGCGGATTTCGCCGCGCGCGATTTCATTCAGGAACCGCTGCTTCTGGCCTTCGGTGCCGAAGTGAAGCAGCGCCGGGCCGAGCATCCAGATGCCGAAGCTGCTGAGCGGCGGGCGGGCACCAATGCGCGCCATTTCTTCGCGCAGCACCTTGGCTTCGGCGGGCGAAAGACCCGCCCCGCCATAGGCGACAGGCCAGCTAGGGACGGTGTACCCCTTGGCAACGCAGGCTTCGAGCCAGGCCCTTTGCGCATCGTTCTTGAACGTCGCACGGCGGCCGCCCCAGTAAATGTCGCTTTCGTCGCGAACAGGTTCGCGCATTTCGGGCGGACAGTTCGCTTCCAGCCATGCGCGTGTTTCGGTGCGGAATGTCTCCAGATCGGCCATGCCGACTCTCCTCTCGTTCAAACTCCCACTTGACGCTTACGTTAGTGGCATTTGGACAGGCGCTGCAAGCATTCATCGACCCTCCCACCATGCCGTAGCGTCACATGCTGTGCGATTGACGAGGCGGTCAATCGGTCTAGGTTCGCAACCGAAAACGGGAGAAGACATTTGGCCGGATTCGCCGGAACGCCTTGCCGCAAAGGCAGGTGCCAATGAGCATGATTGCCGGGCCGCTTCCCAGCAGGCTCAAGCTGATGCACGGCTTTGGCGCAGTGGCGTTCGGGGTGAAGGATGGCGGGTTTTCGTTCTTCCTGCTGCCATTTTACAATCTGGTGCTGGGTGTGGATGCCGGGATCGTCGGCGCCGCGCTGGCGACAGCGTTGGTCATCGATGCGATCGCCGATCCGCTGATCGGGCACCTGTCTGACCGCACTTATACCCGGTGGGGCCGCCGTCTGCCGTGGCTTTATCTGGCCCCCATCCCGCTGGCGATTGCATGGGCGGTGCTGTGGTCGCCCCCGTTCACCGGCGTACCCACCTATGGCGAAATCCTGATGCTGGCCGTTGGCGTGCGGCTATTACTTTCGGCGTGCGAGGTGCCCTCGATCAGTCTGGTGCCTGAAATCACCGGCGATTATGTCGAGCGTACTACCCTGTTCCGCTATCGCTTTCTGTCCGGTTGGGTGGGCGGGCTGACGATGTCGGTGCTGGCCTTTACCGTCTTCCTGCCCACACCTGAATCGCAACTGCAGCCTGATGGCTATGCAGTGTTCGGCCTTGTCGGCGCGGTAGTCATAATTGTTTCGGTGACGGGATCGGCGCTGGGCCAGCATCGGTATGTGGCGCGATTGCCCGATCAGGCGCCCCCGCCCTTTTCGCTTCGCCTTGCCTTTGCCGATATCATCGATGCCTTCCGCGAACGCGCGTTTGTGATCTTCGCGTTCGGCGCCCTGGCCGCCTACATCAGCCAAGGCGTCACGCTGTCGATCACGCTCTATGTCATTCGCTATGTCTGGCAGTTCAGCGAATTTGCCTTCAAACTGTACCCGGCGGTGCTGGGGCTTTCGGTCATCATCATGTTCGTGATCGTCGGCCCGCTTCATCGGCGTTTTGGCAAACCGGCAAGCGGCGCAGGCGGATCACTGGCGACCCTGGCAATTGCAGGCACGCCCTATGTCCTGTTTCTGACCGGGCTATGGCCGCAAACCGGATCAGCACTGTCGACCGGGTTGTTCATGGGTTTCATGGTTGCGGCCAACACCGCCGGGGTGGTTGCGATCATCTCGGCCACTTCGATGGTCGCCGAAATCGTCGAAGCTTTCGAGGAACGCACCGGCAAACGTGCCGAAGGAACCTTCTACGCCGGCAACTGGCTGGTGCAGAAATCCGCGACCGGCGGCGGCATCCTGCTTACCAGCCTGATTGTTGAAAGCATCGGTCTGGCACCGGGCACGGCGCAAGACGCCGTAGGGGCCGACGTCGTCGAAAATTTGGCGCTGGCCTACCTTGCGGTATCGGCAGTTCTGGCCATTACGGCGGCCTATTGGCTCGCCCGTTTCCCGATCAGTCAGGCCGATCACGAAGCGCGTCTGATCGCACGAACAGCAACCGCACACGCCGCGC
This sequence comes from Erythrobacter sp. R86502, assembly GCF_042466465.1. Lineage (NCBI taxonomy): Bacteria > Pseudomonadati > Pseudomonadota > Alphaproteobacteria > Sphingomonadales > Erythrobacteraceae > Erythrobacter > Erythrobacter sp. R86502. Next base: position 1,849,593 of record NZ_JAXHCJ010000001.1, read on the forward strand.
AGGAGACGCCCGCGCCCCACAAATGAGAGCTTGGCGCAGCCCTGCGGCTCTGCCACGGTCATCGCAAGATTCGGTTTTCAAACAGGACGAGAGAGAGGAATACCCCCATGAATTTCGAACCCACCGAACGCCAGCTTTACTGGCGCAATCGCGTGCGCGACTTCATCGAGGCGCATGTCCGTCCCAACATGAATGTCTACAACGAACAGGATCACTCCGGCGAACGCTGGAAGGTGCTTCCCATCGTTGAAGAAACCAAGGCCAAGGCCAAGGATGCCGGCATTTGGAACCTCTTCATGCCGCCGCGCAACGACAGCCACCACCATGTCGATGACAGCTTCGAATTCGAAGGCCCGGGCCTTACCAACCTCGAATATGCGATGTGCGCTGAAGAAATGGGCCGCATCGGCTGGGCATCCGAAGTGTTCAACTGTTCTGCGCCCGATACCGGCAACATGGAAGTGTTCCACCGTTATGGCACGCGCGAACAGAAGGAAGCCTGGCTGCGTCCGCTGATGAACGGCGAAGTGCGTTCGGCCTTCCTGATGACCGAACCCAACACCGCGTCTTCCGATGCGACCAACATCGAAACCCGGATTGAACGCGACGGCGATCACTATGTGATCAATGGCCGCAAGTGGTGGTCTTCGGGCCTGGGCGATCCGCGGTGCAAGATCGCGATCCTGATGGGCAAGACCAACCCGGATGCCCAGCGCCATTCGCAGCAGTCGCAGATCCTGATGCCGATCGACACGCCTGGCGTGAACATCCTGCGGCATCTGCCGGTGTTCGGTTATGACGATGCGCCCCACGGGCACATGGAAGTCGAGATGGTCAACGTCCGCGTGCCGGCCGAGAACATCCTGCTGGGCGAAGGGCGCGGGTTCGAGATCGCGCAGGGCCGCCTCGGGCCGGGCCGCATCCACCACTGCATGCGCACCATCGGCGCCGCGGAAGAAGCGCTGGAGAAGATGTGCCGCCGCCTGCAGGAGCGCGAAGCCTTCGGCAAGCCGGTCTACAAGCACTCGGTCTGGGAAGAGCGCGTGGCGCGCGCGCGCATCGACATCGACATGACGCGCCTGCTGTGCCTCAAGGCGGCCGACATGATGGACAAGGTCGGCAACAAAGCGGCCAAGCAGGAAATCGCCATGATCAAGGTGCAGGCCCCCAATATGGCACTGCGGATCATCGACGATGCGATCCAGGCGCATGGCGGTGGCGGCGTGTCGGACGATTTCGGCTTGGCCAAGAGCTACGCCAACCAGCGCACCTTGCGACTGGCTGACGGCCCGGACGAAGTGCACGCGCGCTCGATCGCCCATATCGAGTTTTCAAAGCACGCGCCGCGTCCCGGCCCTACGGCCAATGCCTTGCGGGGCGATCACGGCCGCGCTGCCAACGACAGCCAAAGCTTCAGCTCAGGTGACATGGGCGCTACGCGCTGACATCTGACGGACGTACCTGAAACACCCGCTCGCCTGATGGCGGGCGGGGGTTCAACCCGAACGGAAAGATATTCTCATGGCAAAAGCCGCCATTCTTGAAACCCCGGGCGAAGGCCTTCGCATTGCCGATGTGGCCTACAGCGATCCTGCCCCGCACGAAGTGCTGATCGACACCAAGGCCTGCGGGCTGTGTCATTCGGATCTGCACTTCATCGACGGGCATTACCCCCACGCGCTTCCCGCTATTCCGGGACACGAAGCCGCAGGGATCGTCCGCGCTGTCGGTTCGGAAGTGAAAACCGTGAAGCCGGGCGATCATGTCGTCTCGTGCCTGTCGGCCTTCTGCGGGCATTGCGAATTCTGCGTCACCGGACGCATGGCATTGTGCCTTGGCGCCGACACCCGCCGCGCCAAGGGCGATGCACCGCGCATCACCTTTGCCGATGGTGCGCCGATCGCGCAGATGCTCAACTTGTCGGCGTTGAGCGAACAGATGCTGATCCACGAACACGCCTGCGTCGCGATCGACAAGGACATGCCGTTCGACCGCGCCGCGCTGCTGGGTTGCGCGGTGACGACGGGCGCGGGGACGATCTTCAACGCCTGCAAGGTGACGCCGGGCGAAACTGTGCTGGTGGTCGGATGCGGCGGGGTGGGCCTGGCCGCGATTAACGCCGCCCGGATTGCCGGCGCGGGCAAGATCATCGCCGCCGATCCGCTGGCCGAAAAGCGCGACCTTGCCAAGGTGCTGGGTGCAACCCACACCGTCGATGCGCTGGCGGATGATGCGGCAAAGCAGATCATCGCGATCAGTGGCGGCGGGGTCGATTGGGGGATCGAAGCGGTGGGGCGTCAGGCCTCTGCCGATCTGGCGGTCGCCAGCCTGAAGCGCGGCGGCACTGCGGTGATCCTCGGCATGATGCCACTGGATTGCAAGGTCGGCCTTGGCGCGATGGACCTGCTGGGCGGCAAGAAGCTGATGGGCGCGATCATGGGAATGAACCACTTCCCGGTCGATCTGCCGCGTCTGGTTGATTTTTATCTGCGCGGATTGCTCGACCTCGATACAATCATCGCCGACCGGATTTCGCTCGATCAGGTGAACGAAGGCTTCAACACGATGCGTGCCGGGACGTCGGCCCGCACGGTGGTGGTGTTCGACTGATGAGCGAGCCAAGCATCGATTACGATAGCGAGATGGTCGGCACGGTCGAAGTGACCGAGAAGGACGCGCTTGACCTTGATACGCTGACCGCATGGTTCAAAGCCCATGTCGAAGGCTTTGAAGGCCCGATCAGCTACACCAAGTTCAAGGGCGGTCAATCGAACCCAACCTACCGGATCGACACGCCGGGCGCGTCCTACGTGCTGCGCCGCCAGCCGTTCGGCAAGCTGCTGCCATCGGCCCATGCGGTGGACCGCGAATATGCGGCGATGACCGGGCTCTACCCCACTGGCTTCCCGGTGCCGCGCACCTATGGCCTGTGCGAAGACCCGGACGTGATCGGATCGAAGTTCTTCGTGATGAGCATGGCTGATGGCCGCAGCCTGTGGAACGGTGCGCTTCCCGGCCTCACGTCGGACGAACGCCGCGCGCATTACAATGCCCTGATCGATACGATCGCCGACCTGCATCTCAACGATCCCGACGCGATCGGCATGGGCGATTATGGCAAGCCCACCGATTACTGCGCGCGCCAGATTGCCCGCTGGTCCAAGCAGTACAAGCTGTCCGAAACCGAGTTGATGCCCGAGATGGAGCGGCTGATCGAATGGCTGCCGCAGACCATCCCCCCGCAGCACGGCTCCAGCGTGGTGCATGGCGACTACCGGCTCGACAATGTAATCTTCCACAAGGACGAGGCGCGCACCATTGCGGTGCTCGACTGGGAACTGTCGACGCTGGGCGACCCGATCGCCGATTTCAGCTACCTGATGCTCAACTGGTTCCAGCCCGCTGATGGGCGCGCCGGGCTGCTGGGGCTGGATCTTGAGGCGCTGGGCATCCCCACGGTCGACCAAGCGGTGGAACGCTATGTTGCGCGCACTGGTTATCCTGTGCCGCCGATGGACTGGTATTTCGCCTACAACTTGTTCCGCCTCGCCGGGATCATGCAGGGCATCAAGAAGCGCGTGATTGATGGGACGGCATCTTCGGCGCACGCCCAATCGATGAGCGAACGGGTGCGCCCTCTGGCCGAACGTGCATACCAGTTCGCGCTTGCTGCGGGTATGCCTGCCTGAAATAGCGGCACGCCTGCGGTTTTTCGCCGAGGCGTGCACGCCCCGCAGGCAGCCTGCGCTTGCCGCTGCTATCAAGCCAAGCTAGGCGCGATGCTGCATGATGATCGCCGGAGAATGCCATGAGTGACAATCTGATCGCCGAAATCGAAGCAGCGTGGGAAAACCGCGCTGACGTGTCTCCGGGTCATGACGTGCGCCATGCCGTCGCTGATGCGATCGCCTTGCTCGACAGCGGCGAAGCACGGGTGGCTGAGCCCGATGGCAATGGCGGCTGGCAGGTTAATCAATGGCTGAAAAAGGCCGTGCTTCTCAGCTTCCGTCTTAGCGACAACCGCGTGATGGAAGGCGGCGCCGCCGGGGAATCGGCTTATGACAAGGTGTCGCTGAAGTTTGCCGGATGGGGCGACAACCGCTTCCGCGAAGGCGGCTTCCGCGTGGTGCCGGGTGCGGTCGTTCGGCGCGGCGCCTATATTTCCAAGGGCGTCGTCCTGATGCCCAGCTTCGTCAACATTGGTGCCCATGTGGGCGAAAACACCATGATCGACACCTGGGCGACCGTGGGATCATGTGCGCAGATCGGCGCAAATGTCCACATTTCGGGCGGCGCTGGGATTGGCGGCGTGCTTGAACCGCTTCAGGCCGAACCCGTCATCATCGGTGACGGCGCCTTCATCGGCGCCCGCGCCGAAGTGGCAGAAGGCGTGCGCGTGGGCGAAGGCGCGGTGCTTTCGATGGGCGTCTATCTTGGCGCATCCACCAAGATCGTCGACCGCGCCACAGGTGAAATTCACATGGGCGCAGTGCCCCCTTATTCGGTGGTGGTGCCCGGTTCGATGCCGGGCAAGCCGTTGCCCGATGGCACACCCGGCCCGTCGCTCTACTGCGCAGTTATTGTCAAGACCGTGGACGCGCAGACCCGCTCCAAGACAGGTATCAACGAACTGCTGCGCGATTGATCGCTTTTCCTGCGAGGTGATGGCGCGTTTGTGATGGAACAAGCCGGCGCATATGCCGGTTGTACGGTGCAAATCAGCAGGAGTATCCAATGTCCGTTAATGACCGCCGTACCCGCATCGATGAAACCGACGCCAGCGCAGGCAGCAAAAGCGGTGTGGTTCGCTGGATACTTCTCATCAGCCTCGGTCTGGCAATTGTTGCCATGACCGTGATCTGGATGACCGGCGCATTGTCGCAGAACGATGTCGAAGGCGCAGGCACAGCAACTGGCCGCGCCGAAGCGCAGCGCGAAGCAGCAGCGCCCGACAGCAGTTCGATCGATGGCGTCGTCACCGATCGTGACGCTGCAACGGGCGAGTAAGCCATGAGCAACAGTTTTCAGACCGGACAATACGTCAGCTGGACTTGGGGCAACGGCAAGGCCACGGGCCAGATCAAGGAACGGTTCGAGCGCGAAGTGACCCGTACGCTCAAGGGATCAGAAGTGACCCGCAAGGGCGATTCCGATAACCCCGCCTACCTCATCAAGCAGGAAGATGGTGACGAGGTTTTGAAGCTTGGCAGCGAGATCGAGGCTGACAAGCAGGACGATTGATGCAGGGCAATTTCGTTTGCCGGGAACCAAAGGCCGCACCGCGATTTGATTGACGCTACGGAAGGTAATTCCGTAGCGTCAATCATAATTGGGGAGAACGGTAATGGCCGAACACAATGATATCGTCAGCATCACCGATGAAGCCGCCCGCGGCGCTGTCAGCAACACCGGTTTGCGTTACGTGCTGGGCTTCAGCCTTGCACTGGCGCTGATCGCAATGAGCCTGGTCTGGATCATCCCGGCCCTCGCCCGCGCCGCTCACTGATCAACCATCCGGCTGCGAACCGCCGATGATGGTTTCAATCGGCGGTTCGCCGGCCACGCTTGCAGCATAGGCTTCGGCAGCGCGCATCACCCGCAAGGCATTGCGGCTTGCGATCATTTCAAGCTCGGTTTGCGAATAGCCGCGCCGTGCCAGTTCTGCAAAGAGCTGCGGGTAGCCGCGCACGTCTTCAAATCCGACGGGGCCTGATGGCATCCCATCGAAATCACCGCCAATCCCGATGGCTTCAACGCCCGCGACCTTGCGAATATGGTCGATATGATCGGCCATGTGCTTGATCGTGGTCGCTGGTTCGGCATTGGCCGCTTCCCATGTTTCCAGCGCTCTTGTGACGGCTTCGGGCTGTCCCTGGAACAGCGCCTTCAAGCGCGCCTCTTCGGCCGAACGCCGCGCAAACCACTGGCGGCGGTCTTCATTGAGAAAGCCGGGCAAGGCCACCACCATCACGATCCCGCCATTATCCGGCAAACGCGACAACACAGAATCGGGCACATTGCGCGGATGGCCGTTCACCGCACGTGCGCCCGAATGGCTGAAGATCACCGGTGCGCGTGCCGCGTCGATTGCATCCATCATCGTTGCTTCGCTGACATGCGACAGATCGACGAGCATCCCCAGCCGGTTCATTTCGCGCACCACGTCGACGCCGAAGGGCGATAGCCCGCCATGCTGCGGGGTATCGGTTGCAGCGTCCGCCCACGGGGTGTTGCTGTTGTGCGTCAGCGTCATGTAACGCGCCCCCAGTGCGTGAAGCTGGCGCAGCACCCCAAGGCTTGATCCGATCGAATGGCCCCCTTCCATGCCAAGCAACGATGCCACCCGGCCATCGGCGATCGCGCTTTCCACCTGATCGGCAGTCGTGGCGAAGCGCAGCGCAGCAGGATAGCGCGCGATCAATCGGCGGGTCACATCAATCTGTTCGATCACCTGCTGCACGGCATCGGCTTCATCAGGGTTGGACGGAACATAGACTGACCAGAACTGTGCGCCGACCTTGCCTTCCTTCAGCCGCGCCAGATCGGTCTGCATCACTGCGCCTTGTGGATGATCCATCCCGGTGTCGGTCGTATCCTCAAAATCGAAGGCGTTGATCTGGTTGGCGACCCGCGCGCGAAGCTGATTGGGGACATCATTGTGCCCGTCGAAAATCGGCGCTGCGTCCAAGGCTGCATTTGCGGCGACGATGGCCGCATCGTCAGCGGCGCCTTGCGCATGCAACGGGTGGGACAAAAGCAGTCCGGCGGCAAGGGCGGCAAGCGAAGGCGCAAAACGTTGCATGTTGGTGGCTCCCAAAGCTAAGGCGCCCGCACCCGTTATTGCGGCCCATCCTCTTGGGGCGGGCTGCGGGGCAGACAAGGACACGATCATGAATAGCGCGGCCGCACTCATCGAACAATTGGGCCTGACCGCGCATCCCGAAGGCGGGTGGTATCGTGAAACCTGGCGCGGAGATGCGGCGGGCCTTGACCGCGCTGGCGGGACCGCGATCATCTTTCTGCTGCGCACCGGAGAGGCTTCGCACTGGCACAAGATCGATGCGGCCGAAATGTGGATTTGGCAGGCGGGTGATCCTGTGGAACTGCGGCTTTCCGATGCTGACACAGGGCCGGTGCGATCAGTGATACTGGGCCCTGACATTGGCGCAGGCCAGCACCTGCAGGGGCATGTCGCTCCGGAAGAATGGCAGGCCGCCCGCCCCTTCGGCGCTGCGCAGCACGGCTACAGCCTGGTGACGTGCGTGGTCGTGCCGGGGTTCGAATTTGCCGGGTTCACGCTGGCACAACCGGGCTGGGAGCCGGGCCGGTGATCAAGACTGTCCTTCGCTGGGTGCTTGCCCTGTTCTATTTTGCCGCCGGCGTCATTCATCTGGCCCATCCTGCGCCGTTTCTCACGATCATGCCCGCATGGGTGCCCGCGCCTCAGGCTGTCGTGTTGTGGACCGGTGTTGCCGAGGTGCTTGGCGCGGTGGGTCTGGTGCAGCCCTTTTCGCGGCCACTGCGGCAGGCGGCCGGATGGGGCCTTGCGCTTTACGCGCTGTGCGTCTGGCCTGCGAACGTCAATCACATGATCATCGATCTGGCCAAACCTGATGGGGGTTTGGGGCTGGGATATCATGTCCCGCGGATGTTCGCGCAGCCCGCGATCATCTGGCTGGCGCTGTGGGTGGGGGAATGCCTGCCGCTGCGCCGCGCGTCTGCGTGACACCGTCAGAAGCGATCCTGACCTTGCTGGCGGAACGCGCCGCCGCGGCCACGATCTGTCCCAGCGAAGCTGCGCGGCGTCTGGCGGGCCCGGGTGGCGAATGGCGCGTACAGATGGACGCGGTCCATGCGGCGGCTGACGATCTGGCAGCGTTGGGCGATGTCACCCTGTCGTGGAAAGGCCGCCCCATGCAAAAACGGCGCGGACCCTATCGGATCGCGCGCCGCTGATGCCCGGATAGCCGGTTAGGGGCACTATTCGGTGCCCCTGACACGTCAGCTGAGGTGCTTGGACACGGCAGCTGTCATCTTGAACATCGAAATCTGATCTTTGCCGATCACCGCGCCAAGCTTGGCATCGGGATTGATCTGGCGCTTGTCCTTCGAATCCTGAAGGTCGTTCGCCTTGATGTATTCCCACACCTTCGATGTGACCTGCGCGCGGGTCATCGGGCCCTTGCCGATCACGGATTCGAGGTCCGCCGAAAGCGTAACCGGCTTCTGCAGTGCGTTGGTTGATCCAGCCATCATCTACTCCCTTAATTAAGTGGCAGGTTAATCAGATATCGTCATCTTCCCAGCCTGCATCGTCATCTCCGCCCCCCGTAAAAGTGGCATGGAGCACCGCACAGGCCGTAATCGTCCCCTGCAGCGACGCAAGCAGTTCCGCCCTTCCCGCGCCGGGCATCAGCACCAGCGGCAGATCAGTCGCGAACAGTTGAAACACATAATGGCGCGTCTCGCCTTCGGGCGGATCGGGCAGCAGCCATTCGGAATTGCCCACCGCATTTTTGCCGGTGCGCGGCGGCACTTCCCCTTCGAGCAGCTTGCCGCGCTGTCCGGCCAGACCCCAGACCAGCCAGTGACAGGCCGGTTCGCCGCCGTTTGATGCAGCATCTTCGACCACAAGCACAAGTTCCTGCGATCCGGGGGGCGGCGCGCTCCATTCCAGCGGCGGGGCGACCGCGTCTTCTTCGGTCGCGGTGAAACTGGGGTCCAGCGCCTCACCGGCGCCAAATGCAGGGCTGGTCAGCGCAAAGCCCCCACGCCCGAACGTCTGCGCAGACCCCAGCTTTGCTACAGCAAGGCTGGGATGGCGCGCCGCTGCGGGCACATGGGATGATAGCCAATCAGGAAATTCGGTCATGATTCTGTCGGTTCCTCGTCTTCGTGCTAGTCCGTTCGGATGCGCGATACGAGACTTGGCAAGCGGGTTTTTGTGACTTTCTGAGGAAAACCCTGCAAAAGCAGCCAAAATGTCGCATCTCGGCGCAGTCTGCCGCATTTTGGACATGACAATCTTGCTCTTGGCGGCATGACACTGCATCCCTGATGAATCGGACTTCCCCCTTGGTCCGGCGCTTGCCCTACGGAGTTGCCCCTTTGAAGAAGCTTGGTCGCACCGCTCTCAGCCTTGTTGTCTGCACCAGCCTTGTCGCCTGCGGCGGCGGCGACGGCGGATCGTCTTCGCCACCTTCAACCGGCGGCGGTGGCGGTGGCGGTGGCGGCGGGGTCAGCACCCCTTTACCGCCATCGGTTTGCGGTCTGCGTGCGCAGCAGGACTTTGCCGATCAGGTCTTGAATGAATGGTATCTGTTCCCGTCTCTTCTGGCGACCGCCGATCCTGCGGCCTTCAGCACGCTTGACGCCTATCTCGACGCACGTGTTGCGCCTGCGCGCGCGCTGGACCGCGACCGCGGCTTCACCTTCGCCACATCGATCGCCGAAGAAAACGCGCTCATCAATTCTGGTTCAAGCGCGGGGTTCGGGATTCGCCTGTTCTACGATGATCCGGTGCAACGCTTGTTCGTCACCGAAGCCTACGAGGGTGCGGCAGGACTTGCCGCAGGCCTTGATCGTGGGACCGAAATCGTGGCGATCGGAACCAGCAGCAACGATCTCAGAAGCGTTGCGAGCCTGTTTGCGAGCGGCGGCGCACAGGCCGTCAACAACGCCTTCGGCCCGGCAACCGCCGGGGTGACGCGGGTAATCCGCTTTGTCGAGCCGGGCGGTGCGACGGTGGAACGCTCGATCACCAAGACCGAATATCTGCTCGATCCCGTATCGGACCGCTACGGGGTGGCGATCCTGAATGATGGCGGCAAGCGCGTGGGATACATCAACCTGCGCACCTTCATCATCGCCGATGCCGCCAATCAGTTGCGTCAGGCCTATGGACAGTTTGCCGCGCAAGGCGTGACCGAAATTATTATCGATCTGCGTTACAATGGCGGCGGGCTGGTGAGCGTGGCCGATGTGATGGGCGACCTGATGGGAGCGGGCCGCGTCGGGCAAGTGTGGAGCCGCACCGTCCTGCGCGCCTCCAAGTCATCCGAAAACGAAACGCGCCTGTTCCGTAACGAAGCCAACGCGATCGCGCCGACGCGCATCGCCGTCATCACCACTGAGGCAAGCGCATCGGCAAGCGAACTCGTCACCAATTCGCTGATTCCTTATCTGGGCACAAACATGGCATTGGTGGGCCGCAATTCGTTCGGCAAGCCGGTCGGCCAGTTCGGTTTCGACCTTGCGGCCTGCGATCTGCGCGTCCGGGCCGTGACCTTCCAGACTTTGAATGCCAACAATCAGGGCGAATATTATTCGGGTCTGGCCAGCGTGGTGCCTAACACCTGCCGCGCGGGCGATGATCTGTCGCGGCCTTTGGGCGACCCCAGGGAAGCCTCGGTCGCCGCCGCGCTCGATTTCCTGGGTGGGCGCACGTGCACCCCCATCACGTCGGGGACCACAGCAACGGCTTCGACAGAACTGACCAAGGGGCAAAGCCAACGCATCGGGCTTGATCTGCCGGCTCGCAAGCCGCTTCAGTCCGATCGTCCCAACGCGGCCCAGCGCGAAATGCCCGGGTTGTACTGACAGCAAGCAGTCGGCTTCAAGACGCGCCTTCGCCGGTGAAGGCTTGAGCCCCCGTGTGTCCGCAGCCTTCGTATGTTTCATCGCCCCACGCCACCGTGGCGACAAAGGGAAACTGCCGGTCGCTCATCCCGTCGCTGCATTCACCCGGTGTCAGCGTCGCGGCAATCGGCTTGCCATCGAGCGTGCCGGAGAAGCCCAGTCCGTTGTTCCCCGCAAAACGTTGGGCTGCAAAGCGGGTGCCGGACTGGTCGTCAGGTGTCGTCCACACCGCTTGCCCGCCATCGATCACCAGCGTCCAGAAGGGTTCGGTTCCCGAAAGCGTCACCACATCCTGCGGTGCGACGCCATCGAATGTCTTGCCCTGCGGATCGATCCGGTCGGCAGTGGGACTGCACCCAATTGGCAGGGCCGCAGCAAGCAGCATCGGTGTCCAGATGCGAACGCGGCGATAGGGTGTCATCATAGCAGGGCTCCTTGTAAGCCCTGCTTAATCCCTTTGGCCCTTCCTGACAAAGCGCGCAGGTTCATACGCAACTGATGAGCCACCATAGAAAAGGGGCGAGCGACCGTATGACCGGTGCCCGCCCCCTTCGAACGTTCATCGACGTTTGAAAAATTACATCGGCATCAGAACCGTGTCGATCACGTGGATCATGCCGTTCGACGCCGCCACGTCGGTTGCAGTCACCTTCGAAGTGTTGCCTGCCGCGTCGGTCAGAACAACACCGCCATCAACGATCTTGGCGGTCAGATTGCCGCCGTTGACAGTCTTCACCGTGTAACCGGCATCGCCTGCATCAGTAATTGCCTGGGTCAGCGTTGCTGCATCAACCGAACCTTCAACCACGTGATAGGTCAGGATCGACTTCAGCGTATCCTTGTCTTCGGTGGTCAGCTTTTCGACGGTGCCGGCGGGAAGCTTTTCAAAAGCAGCGTTGGTCGGCGCGAAGACGGTGAAGGGACCGGCGCCCGAAAGCGTCTCACCCAGTTCCGCAGCGGTCACAGCCGTTACGAGGGTCGAAAAATCCTGATTGCCCTGAGCAACTTCGACAATCGTTCCGGCGGCCGTGGCATCATCAGCAACCGCAGTCGTGTCTGCGGCGGTGTCTTCGGCCGGGGTTTCGTTGGCGCAGGCAACCAGCGCAAGCGCGGCAACCGATGCAAACGTGAAATGCATGATCTTCATAGGTAATCCTTGATATGAGCCCGAAGGCCGGTGTTTGCCCCGACCCCGAGGGGCCGATGGCGTGCGGACACACTGCCTTTCTGGCGCGGACCGTTACCGTTACAAATGAACGACGCGGCAGGATGTTCCAGCTTCGTCGCGCATCAGACACAGCCTGTCCGGAACCAAGCACGGAACACGGGGTTGCCAACCTTATGACATTTGCCCCGACGCGCAGCGCTGGCCTTGCCCGGCTTGAACAGTTTCTTCCAGCAGCAGGTCGGCGTTACGCCGAAACACGAAACACCGATGATGGCGCGGCACCGGGCGAACGCGGCAATGTCAGCGAATTGTCGCCATGGATCCACGCAGGCGTCCTAAGCGCGTCCGATGTCCTCGACGCTGTGCTTGGCGCCCATTCGCCGCGTGCGGCCGAAAAGTTCATCGCCGAGGTGTTCTGGCGCATCTATTTCAAGGGCTATCTGGAACAGCGTCCCGCCATTTGGAGCGACTATTGCACCGGACGCGATGCTGCGCTGGCCGCGGTGGCTGGCAATAGTGGCCTGCGCACTGGCTACGCTGCTGCCACCGAAGGTCGCACGGGAATTGGAGCCTTCGATGTCTGGGTGCACGAATTGCGCGACACAGGCTACCTTCACAACCACGCGCGCATGTGGTTTGCGAGCATCTGGATCTTCACGCTGAAGCTCGACTGGCATCTGGGCGCGGATTTTTTCCTGCGGCATCTGATGGATGCGGATGCAGCATCGAATACGCTGTCATGGCGCTGGGTCGCGGGTCTCCACACCCAGGGGAAGCATTATCTGGCCAGAGCCGGCAACATCGCACGCTACACCGCCAGTCGGCCAGGCGGCGCATTGGTGGCCGAAGGGTTGGCGCAAGACGCTGCGGCCCTGTCCGAACCGCACGATTATGCGCGGCAACCGCTTAATCTTCCGGCACCGATTGATCCTTCGGCACTTGAACAGCCTTTTGCGTTGCTGCTGCATGACGAAGCCGCGCATCACGCAGTGCTTAATCTGCCTGCCGTACCCAACCTCGTGATCGGCGCAGCGCGGCCCGACGCCCGGTCGCCCGGTGCGGTTGGTTCTCTGGCAGCGGACTTTGCCCGCGGAGCCGTTTCGCAGGGTGTTGCCGATGCTGCTGCCGCCTTTGATTGCCCGGCTGCCATCTGGGAAGCAGACAAGCCACTCAGCGCGCTGATTGCAGACGCAGGCGTGTCGCAGGTTGTGCTGCCCTACCTTCCCCACGGATGGACCCGCGATGCCCTGTGGCCCGAGCTTGCGCCACTTGCAGCCAAGGGGCAGGCCATCACGATCCTCGGCGATCTTGACCGCGCCACCTGGCCGCTGGCGAAGGCCGGGTTTTTCCCGGTGGCCAAGGCGATTGATGATATTCTTGCCGAATGCGGAATTGCAGGGGCCAACCGTGCAGCTTCAACCGCCGGTTAAGACAGCTTGGCTAGGCAGGTGGCTAACCCCAAACCGGATGCCGTGCGTGCCATGCTTTATCCCAACCATCTGACATGCGTCCTGCTGTTCGATCGCCGCTTGTCCGGTCTCGGCGACGTAGTGCGTGATTTCGTCCGCATTGCCAGCATGAGGAGCGATGCTGCCTTTCAGGTGACCGATACCGACGACGACCGGTTCTATCGCCTTGCCGATCCAGCCGATAGCCTGTCGGTTCGCGCGGACTACATCGATCGACCGGCAAATGCCCAAGTGCTGCAATCGGCGCTTGCGTCGGCATATACCGCGATCGTCACGCCCGATATCCGCAACCGGGTGGTGGCTTGCGAAAGCCATGTGATGTTCAGTGTCGGTCATGATCCCGCGGGCGAGGACCCTGACCCGCCCGCACCCGTTGCGACGCAGACGCTGTTTGAACAACGTCTTGCTAATCTGGCATTGATAAGCCGCATCATGATCGATCATGCCATGCCGGTGGCGGTGCATTGGGGGCAGTCGGATACGCTCATCAGCGGCGCGGTGTTCGATGATTGGGCAGCGCGCGGCGAGATGCCGGGGGTGCTGCATATCCACCCCCACCTGTTCGGCCCCGACGCTGAGCCGGGTGCGCAGTCGCTCGCTGGGTTCCGTACACAAGGGGCTGCGAATTGGTTGGGGCGCGAAGTCATCGTGCAGCCCAACGTCCTGCCCTGGACCGCGAACCTTGCCATCGTGTCCGGCTTCGTGCGGGAGGCCAGCCGACCTGGCGCTGCTGTTCCGGCGCATGGCAGCACCTTGGGCACAGCAGAGCCGGGGTTCACATGCCGTATCCTGCATCATGAGGCGGGCGACGAGACTGAGCATGCGGAAGGGGGCGAACCGTTGTTCGAGATCATTCCCGTTCAGCAGCTCGCCCCGACGACCGCTTCAGCGGATGGTGCGGCGAGCGGTCATGCGCAGCCTATCTCTCCTGCGCAGACCGGAGCGCCAGCCCGGTTCTCGGCACTCGGCCGGCGCCCGGCGATGCCGCGTCCATTCGGGCGCAAGGTGACCTGAGGGCCCACCTGCGCCCGCGTGCAACGGATCACATCTGCTTGTCGGGCGAGGGATCATGCCGGTGGCGATCCGCCTTGCCGAGCACCCGCTCCAGCCGTTCCGCCATCGTGTTTGCAGCTATGCGCGCCGCGGCGTCCACATCGGACGCCTTGCCGGTCACTCCGATCGGACGACTGCCACGCGGGCGCGCTTCGATCGTGCAGTGCTTGTCATCTTCGCCGTGCTTGCGGCCGTTGACGTCGGTAACGTGGACTTCCACCCGCGTCAGACGTTCGGAAAAGCGTTCGAGCCGCTTGCGCACCTGCGCTTCGATCCGTTCGGCGACCTCTTGGGTACCCATCACCGAACTGTCGGTGTTGAACTGGAACTGCATCGTGCTCATGCGATAATCTCCTTTTGCTTCAGTATCCTGTAGCCAAAGGGAATATGGGAACCAATGTTCCGCCGTGCCAGCCAAATCAGCCGAACGGTTCAGGAAAGAAGGTGGTCGCTCGCCCGCTTTTCAGCGCGGACCCGATCGGCCTTCACGCGCTCTTCGGCGGTCTTGCGTGCCTGTTCGGCAAGGCCGCGCCAGGTCTTTTCGGACCGCAATTCGCGGTCGCGGACATTGTCGAGCGTCGCCTTGTCGGCAAGGGCTGCGGCTTCATCGGCCCGCTCACAATAGAATTCGTAGGTCTGTGCCATCGGGGTGTCCTGCCATGAGAGGGGTAAAAGGCGGGAGCCTTCTGTGGCAGGCGGGGCGCCGCATGACGCCCCGCCGCCGGTATTCGATCAGGCAGCCGCGAGGTTCACGGCGCTTTCCTTGCCATTACGGCCGCGTTCGAGATCGAAGCTCAGACGCTGGTCCTTTTCAAGGCTGTGCATGCCGGCAGCCTGCACGGCCGTGATGTGGACGAAGCTGTCCGACGAACCATCGTCGGGCTGAATGAAGCCGTAGCCCTTGTCGGTGTTGAAGAACTTTACGGTTCCGGTCTTGCTGCTCATGGCGTGTTCCTTTCAAGAACATATCAAAGTCCGCCCACGATGTGCGGGCGGGGAAGTGCGTCGTATCGTCCGATGAAAGGAAGTCGTCGTCTGGTTTACGCCGGGGGCCACAGGGCCAAGCGGCGGAGCGCAAATTTCGAAGTCCGTCGCAAATTTCGACGTCAGCCCGGATCATGTAGCACGCTTTGCCCGGTTCACCTAATCGCCGCCGTGTAGGAGACACATGAGACACTGTCCTGGACGCAAAAACCGGCCCCTGCCGCAAGCCCGCAAACCCAGTGATCGGGCAGGCTGTCACAGCAGCAGCGGAGCAGGCAAAGGGCGCAGGCGTCATCGCCCGCACCCTGCCGCGCAGCAGGGGGTGTAGGAAAGCGCGCAATCAGGCTAGGCTGGCGTGATGCCCGCGCTCACCATACTGATCGACGCCGACGCCTGCCCGGTGAAGGACGAAATCTACCGCGTCGCCGAGCGTTTCCGCGCCGAAGTCCGCGTGGTCAGCAACGCCCCTTTCCGCATCCCCGACAGCCCGCGGGTGAAGCGCGTGGTGGTGTCCGACAGCTTCGACGCCGCCGACGACTGGATCGCCGAGGCCGCCGCCGCCCTGCCCCCGAACACCGGCGTGGTCGTGACCGGCGATATTCTTCTGGCCGACCGCTGCCTGAAAGCCGGCGCGCGGGTGCTGAAACACAATGGCGATGCGTTCACGGCGGCGAGCATCGGCGGCGCGATCGCCACCCGCGCGATCATGGCCGACCTGCGCGCCGGGATGGACGGGGTCGGTGGCGGGCCGGCGCCGTTCAGCAAGGCGGATCGGTCGCGGTTCTTGCAGGCGCTGGACCGGGTGTTGGTGGGGATGGGGTGTTAGGCTTGGCTTTCAGATACTTGGCAGTCGCTCAAAAAGGTGCTTACCTTTCCGTATGGTAGCAAAACCCGACCCATGCTTTTTGGACGAATGCGAGTCCATGGGCTTTGTCCATGGCGCGAAGCGCTGGCGAAATCTGGATGGGAGTCGCCTTTACACTTGGGACAGCTTACACGGAGAGGTCGAGGTTTTTACCAAGCGAGGGTTCCACCTGGGAGCAGCAGATGCTGTGACTGGCGTCATCTTTAAGTCAGCAATAAAGGGAAGGCGGATTGATGTCTAAGCGATCATTCATCGAACTCGCCCTTCGCGGCGAAGTGCTATCAGACGAAATCGATGATTTTGTTGAGGAATGGCATTCGTCGGATTCCGATACAGAACTGTATGAATTCCTTGGAATGTCGTGGGACGAGTATTCTTTGTGGACGACGGAGCCTGACTCTTTGAATCTCATTATCCAATCGCGTTATGAAAGTATTCCGTTGCGAGAGGCGGTCAATGACAACCTACAAGCTAGCGAACGGCTTGCGGCTCGCTCTGATGAAGCTGGAAAACTCACAATCCTCAAAAGATGGATTGAACGACAGTCAGATCGTTGAGTTGCGACATCCAGAAGAACGGATGGCCGCGAGGCTTGTTGAACGACTGGGACTTAGGCCACCTATAGATGTAGAGAATCTCTGCAAATCTCTAGCAGATCTGGAATTTAAGCGGTTCCCGATCGAAATCGACGGACTTTGTCTGGACTTAAAGTCTGCTGGAAAAAAACCGAAAGTTTGGGTCTCTGTCGATATTCCTCTCGTAAGGCGACGCTTCACCTTAGCGCACGAAATTGGTCATATCATCATACCTTGGCATGCAGGGACAATCGTGGACGATCTCGAAGCCCCAAGCTCGAAGGAGCGGTCGCGCTATCGAGATATGGAGGCAGAAGCCAATCGGTTCGCTGCCGAACTTCTTATGCCCTCTTCATGGGTTTTGAATCTCGCGGAGAGAGCCGAAGACGGCGCTGCTCTGATGCACTCGATCAAAGAGATTGCTAATGTTTCATATCCTGCCGCCTTTCTAAAAGCGGCTAAGTTATCAAAACCCGGCTTGATTTGTGCCGAGGTAAAGAACTCCATAATAACAAGGTCGATGCGTAGCCCAGAAACAAAATCCAGAATTCCAGAAGTAGGAGCAGAAATCAACGGAGTGCAGATGCCAGCTGCGTTTGAACCGCGCGTCGTACAGGGAACCGATGCTAGCTATTATTTCTGGCAAATCCGCGAGGATCTAGAAGTACATGAATCTGAATTAAAGCCTTGGAGGCAGCTACTGACTGAGATGCTCAATGATATTCCTCCAGAGTACCGAAGAAAGACTCAACAGCAGATTAATGCCATTATTGGCATCGCAATCGGGCGCGAACCAAAAGGCGGTGACGTCAAACGCATTTATCGCAGAGGTATTGAAGCGTCCCAAAATCGTGAGGATGCAGATTTTTGGGTTAGCAAATTGCTATCGCACGAAAGCTTTTGTGATTATGTTCTGGGCCGCGCTCGCGAGCGTGCCGGCTCCTCCGGTAGCATTCAATAATCCCCCACATTGACACCACCCCCCATCAGGCCCACGCCCGCGCTCGGGCATCTCGCCCCTGATCGGAAAACCTATGGCCAAGGGCCAACAGAAGAAGAGCCGCGAAGCACGCAAGCCCAAGGCGGACAAGGGACCGAAGCAAAACGCCAGCCAGCCCAGCACCAAGCCCGGCGGGATCAAGGGGCTGGAGAACATGAAGAACAGCTAGGCCGGGGCGCCGCCGCCTCGCGTTTGCCTTTCGCGGCGCGGCGGCTCAGAACGGTGGCCATGACCACTCGCACCATGCGCGCAGCCAAACGCCTTCGCCGCGCCCGCACCGCCGCTGTCGTCGCCGCGCTGCTGGCGCCCGTGCTGGCCCTGAGCGCCTGCGCCGTGCCCGGTTCGGGCGAGCCTGCTGTCTCCGCGAGCGCCAAGACCGATCCGCAGGGCGCCTTCATGGCGACGCTCGCCAGCCATTGCGGCAAGGCCTATGCGGGCCGCCTCGTCTCCAGCGATGCGGCCGATGCCGATATGGCGGGCGCGGACATGATCGTGCATTTTCGCGAATGCTCGCCTGACCGCATGGCAATCCCGTTCCATGTCCGGGGCGCCGACGGGACATGGGATCGCAGCCGCACCTGGCTGATCACCCGCACGACAAGCGGCCTGCGCCTGAAGCACGATCATCGCCACGCAGACGGCTCGCCTGATCCGGTGACGCTGTATGGCGGCGATACCGCGGCGCCCGGCAGCGCGGGCGCGCAGGACTTTCCGGTCGATCAGGACAGCATCGCGATGTTTCGTGCCGGCGGGATGACAGCGTCGCTCACCAATGTCTGGCGGGTCGAGGTGACGCCCGAGGCCTACATCTACCAGCTCAGCCGCGAGGGGCGGCTGTTCCGGGTCGCCTTCGATCTGACGCAGCCCGTCACCCCGCCGCCCGCGCCGTGGGGCTGGTGATCGGCTGGGGCTGCGATCCCTCCCCCCACCCCCCCTCCCGTAAAGGGAGGGGGCTCAAGGCGCCTCAATCGTGCTCGCGGTTGCCGGCGCCCACATAGAGTTCGCGCCCGCCTTCGTTATACCGGCGGCTCATTTCCTCCATGCCCTTGAGCGCCGCCTGACGGCTGGCCTCGGCAGTGTCGGCGCCCAGCTTTTCGGACGCGAGGAAGCTTTCGGGGCTTTCGTTCTGCTTCGCCGCAAAGTCGCGAACGTCCTGGCTGATCTGCATCGAGCAGAACTTCGGGCCGCACATCGAGCAGAAATGCGCCGACTTCGCGCCTTCGGCAGGCAGGGTCTGGTCGTGGTATTGCTCGGCGGTTTCGGGGTCGAGGCTGAGGTTGAACTGGTCGCGCCAGCGGAACTCGAAGCGGGCCTTGGACAGCGCATTGTCGCGCACCTGCGAGGCCGGGTGGCCCTTGGCGAGGTCCGCCGCGTGGGCCGCCAGCTTGTAGGTGATCACGCCGACCTTCACATCGTCACGATCGGGCAGGCCCAGATGCTCCTTGGGCGTGACGTAGCAGAGCATCGCGGTGCCGTACCACCCGATCTGTGCAGCCCCGATGCCGCTGGTGATGTGGTCATAACCCGGCGCGATGTCGGTGACGAGCGGGCCCAAGGTGTAGAACGGTGCTTCGCCGCAGACCTGCAGCTGCTTTTCCATGTTCTCCTTGATCTTGTGCATCGGCACGTGGCCCGGCCCTTCGATCATCACCTGCACATCCTGCGCCCAGGCGCGGTGGGTCAGCTCGCCCAAGGTGTAGAGTTCGGAGAATTGCGCTTCGTCATTGGCGTCGGCAATGCTGCCGGGACGCAGGCCATCGCCGAGGCTGTAGGCGATGTCGTAGGCGGCGCAGATTTCGGTGATCTCGTCGAAGTGCTCGTAGAGGAAGCTTTCCTTGTGGTGGGCGAGACACCACTTGGCCATGATCGATCCGCCGCGGCTGACGATCCCGGTGACGCGCTTGGCGGCCATCGGGACATAGGCGAGCCGCACGCCCGCGTGAATGGTGAAGTAATCGACGCCCTGTTCGGCCTGCTCGATCAGCGTGTCGCGGAAGATCTCCCAGGTTAGTTCCTCGGCCACCCCGCCGACCTTTTCGAGCGCCTGATAGATCGGCACGGTGCCGACCGGCACAGCCGAGTTGCGGATGATCCATTCGCGGGTGTCGTGGATGTTGCGCCCAGTCGAAAGGTCCATGATCGTGTCCGCACCCCAGCGGGTCGCCCACACCATCTTGTCGACTTCGCTCGCCACGTTCGATGCCACGGCGGAGTTGCCGATATTGGCGTTGATCTTGACGAGGAAGTTGCGCCCGATCGCCATCGGCTCGCTTTCGGGGTGGTTGATGTTGTTGGGGATGATCGCGCGGCCCCGGGCAATTTCATCGCGTACGAATTCGGGCGTGATGATGGTCGGGATCGCCGCGCCCCAGCTTTGCCCGTCACGCACCATGTCGGCGGCGATTTCGCGGCCGAGGTTTTCGCGTTCGGCGACATATTCCATTTCGGGCGTAATGATGCCTTGGCGGGCATAGTGCATCTGGCTGACGTTCATGCCCGCCTTGGCGCGCAAAGGGCGCTTGACGGTATTCGGGAATTGCGGGACGCCGCCGGAGCGATCGGGGCCGAGCTGGCCGTTATCCTCGGGCTTCACCTCGCGGCCATCGTAAGCCTCGACATCGCCGCGTGCCATGATCCAGTCGCGGCGCAGCGGGGCAAGGCCGGCGTTGATGTCGATGTGCGCGGCAGGATCGGTGTAAGGGCCGGAGGTGTCATAGACGCGCACCGAAGGCTCGCCGCCCTCAAGTCCGATTTCGCGCATGGCGACGCGGATGCCGGACCCGGTGCGTGCGCCGACATGGATCTTGCGGCTGCCGCGGATCGGCCCGGTGGTCACGCCGATTTCGACGGGGGAATTGATGTCGGCCATAGTGCTCTCTCCTCAAGACGGATGGAGCGCTGGCGCATTGGTGCATCGACCAGCCCGCTCCCTCCGCCGATGCTAATCGGTTCAGGTTCAACGGGTCGGACGGTGCTAACCGCCCCTCTCAGCCAAGCGGCTCCCCGGGGATGGGCGATCAATAGCGCGTCACCACACACAAATCCAGCGGTTCGGCGTAGGCGGGAGGCTTTCGCGGCGCTCGGCGCACGCCCTATTCCCCCACCGCGCGCTGGGAATGGAAGAAGTCGAGCTTCCAGCGCGTGCCGTCATGGAGCAGCACGGCTGACTCCAGCCACCGCACGGGCCGCACATCGGGCGAGGTGCCCGCGCTGCCGGTGTTCTCCCATTGCGACCACGCGACATCGCAGCGCACGGTGGTGTCCATCGGGCCGAGGTTCCAGTTGATCTCGACCCCTTTGCCCAGAGCTCCGACAACCGCGTCAACAAGTGCCGCGCCGGGAAAACGCTGCCCCACATCGAAAGCGTAGAAGGAAGAGGTCGTCAGCTGCTCGAACGGGGCTTTGTCCTCCGTGCGCAGGGCAGCGAAGAAATCGTGGATGGTCTGTTCGATCTCTGCGGGCGCGGTGGCGGGATCGGGACATTGGGCGGTGCTGGCATGGGCTGGCACGCCGAACGACAAGGCCGCAGCAAAGGCGGCAAATAGGGCTGCTGGTTTCATGTCCGGAACAATGCGCTGCCTATCGGCCAAGTCAATCTCCGGCGCGGGCCCCTATTCGATCACCCGGCCGCGCACCATCACGAAGTCCACTTCCTCCAGCACGGTCACGTCCGCCAACGGGTTGCCGTCCACCGCGATGATGTCCGCCGAATAACCCGGCGCGAGCTTGCCGATCTGGCTTTCCATGCCGAGCACCTTTGCCGCGCCCGTGGTGGCGCTGGCCAGCACCTGGCGGTCGGTCATGCCCTGCGCTTTCATCAGGCCCAGCTCCTCTGCATTGCGGCCGTGCTGGTACACGCCCGCATCGGTGCCGAAGGCGACGGTGACGCCATATTCGCGCGCGCGGCTGACCAGCGAGGCCATCAGCGGCTGCACGGCGCGGATCTTGTTTTCGACCACGGGGGTGTAGATGCCCTTGCCCAGCCCTTCGCTGACGCCTTCCAGCGCCATCAGCGTGGGCACCAGCACGGTGCCATTGGCCTTCATCGCTTTTGCGGCGGCTTCATCCAGATAGGTGCCATGTTCGATCGAATCGATCCCGGCTTCGGCGGCCTGCTGGATACCCCGTGCGCCATGCGCGTGGGCCATGACTTTCAGGCCGAGCGAATGGGCGGTGTCGGCAATCGCCTTCATCTCTTCGGGCGTGAAGTGTGCCTCAAGCCCGCGGCCCTGCTGCGACAAAACGCCGCCGGTCGCGGTGATCTTGATAACGTCCGAACCGTTCTGACTGGCAAGCCGCACCTTGGCGGCACATTCGACCACGCCGGTACAGGTGAAGCCGCTGTCGAGCAGTTCGTTGACTTCGGGGCGGAAGCCGTTGACGTCGCCGTGCCCCCCGATGATCGCCAGCGCAGGCCCCGCTGCCACGATGCGCGGTCCGGCCACCATGCTTTCGGCGGTGCCGCGCCGCAGCGCGAATGCGGTGTCGCGCCCGCTGCCCGCTTCGCGCACGGTGGTAAACCCTGCCAGCGCGGTCAGGCGCGCGTTTTTGGCACCCACGACCACGCCCCATTCGTCGGCTTCGGTGGCTTCTTTCCAGAAATCGCCGCCCGGATCGCCGGTCAGGTGGGTATGCAGATCGATCAGCCCAGGCAGCACGGTCTTGGAAGCAAGATCGATCTCACGGTCGGCGGTAACAGCACCGTGGCCGGGGGTGACGGACACGATCCGCCCGTCGGTAATCAGGATCGTGGCCGGGCCGCTTGCTTCCGCAGCGGCATCGGTGATCACGCTACCCGCGCGGATCGCCACTGTTTCGGCAGCGAGCGGGCTTGCGGCAATCAAGGCGGTGCCGGCGATCAGGGCCTTGCGAAATTGG
This sequence comes from Erythrobacter sp. R86502, assembly GCF_042466465.1. Lineage (NCBI taxonomy): Bacteria > Pseudomonadati > Pseudomonadota > Alphaproteobacteria > Sphingomonadales > Erythrobacteraceae > Erythrobacter > Erythrobacter sp. R86502. The sequence continues at coordinate 1,872,223 of NZ_JAXHCJ010000001.1, forward strand.
TGCATAATGTCTCTTCCCTCGGGTCTTGCCTGCGTGTGATGGCGCGCAGGCAAGCCCATGGCAAGGCCGCTCGAAGCTTCAGAAGGTATAGGCGATCCCTGCGCCAAGGATGAACTGGTTCGCATCGCCCCGTACCGTGGTGAAGGGCGTATCGGCGCTATCGCCCACCAGCCGTGAATAGCCGCCAACGCCGGTCAGGCTCCACCCGCCATTCAAGGGGTTGCGGTCAAGATCATAGGCGAGAATCGCGATCGTGCCGACCCGGTTCAATCCGCCATCGGCGCGGAACCCTGCAAGTCCGGTGGCTGCCGCCTGCGCCGGATCGACGGAGAAGTAGTAATCGGCAAAATTATTATCGACGAATTCAGCACTGACCTGTGCCTGCAAGGTGATCGCCTTGCCGATCAGCGCGCGGTAACCGATCTGAGGTTCGATGATCATGCCTTCATGCGCGCCCAGCACGTCCCAGCGCGCCTGCACGCCAACGCTAAGCTGGTCGAACGGCTTGAGCACACCGGGGAAACTGACCCCAACATTGCCGCCCACCTCCAGCGCCGCATCCAGCTTGCCCGCGCGCGCCACCACTTCATCGCGGATGCGGTTATTGCGATCATTGCGGAACCGGAAGGCGGGGCCAAAGGCGACGCGCGGACCTTTGCGCGGGGTAAGGCCGGGCTTGCCGGGATTGAGATCGAGCACGAAGCCCGGCCCGTTGGGGCTGATACCCACGCCGCCGATCCGGCCCACGATCAGCGGCAGCGGAAAGGCGATGTAATCATTCGATCCGGCATAGCTTGGCACCATTGCGGCGCCCAGACCAATAGTCGCCCAGGTTTCATCGAACACAGGCTTGGCAAAAGCGAAAGGGGGCGGGGCGCCAGCGGACGGAGGGGCGGACTGGGAGCCAGCCTGGGGGCCGGATTGTGGGTCAGATTGGGTGGCGCTTTGGACGCTTGCCTCTTCCTCTGCCTCCGCAGCGGCAGTCTCACCCTCTCGTTCCGATGCAAAAGCAGGGGCAGCGCAGCTGGCGGCCAAAGCGAGCGGGGCAAGGGCAAAGCGTAAGGGCATGGCGCAATCCTGAAAAACGGGGTGGTGAAACGGGGTACGACGGTCAAACTCGTACACGCCTTATCGTTTGCGCGATATGTTGCAACATTCTTTACAGCATTCATGCTTGCGGCATCATTGCCCATCGGCGCGCCCTGTCCTAGGGCCGTGGTTGCATGGTCGACTCAGTCCGGAATCCCGAAAAATCCACTACCGCTCCGCATGATGTTGTCATCGTCGGCGGCGGCCTTGCAGGCGGGCTGATTGCGCTGGCATTGCACCGCCATGCGCCCGATTGCCGCTTTGTCGTGATCGAAGCCGGGCGTAGGTTTGGCGGGCATCACCGGTGGAGCTGGTTCGAAACCGACATTCGCCCCAAGGCGCGCAGCCTGATGGACGGCTTTGATGTCAATGGTTGGGACGAAGGTTACGACATCAATTTTCCGGGCCTCGGCCGTACACTGCCGACCGCTTATCGCTCGCTCGCCAGCGCCGAGTTTCATGCCAAGCTTATGGCTGAGCTGCCAGCTGAACGGGTGATGCTGGAAACCAGGGCTGCTGCGCTCGATGCGGGCGGGGTGACGCTGGCTGATGGCGCCCGGATTGCGGCCAGGCGTGTGATCGATTGCCGCCCGTTCAAATCATCGCAGGCGCTGTCGGGCGGCTGGCAGGTGTTTTTGGGCCAGCAATTGCGCTGCGACACGCCGCACGGTCTGACGCGCCCTGTCATCATGGATGCCAGCGTCGACCAATTGGCGCCGCATGGCAACGGCGCGGCCTATCGCTTCGTCTATGTCCTGCCGCTGTCGCCCACCGATGTCTTCATCGAGGACACCTATTACGCCGACCAGCCCAAGATGGACGCCGGCGTGCTGAGGGGCCGGGTTGCCGAATATGCGCACCGCCAGGGTTGGACGGGCGAGATCGTGGATAGCGAAGCGGGCATCCTGCCGGTCATCTCGGGCGGGGACTTCGATGCCGCACTGGCCGAAGTTGCCATTCCCGGTGTGGCACTGGCAGGCGCGCGCGGCGGGTTTTCGCATCCGCTGACCAGTTACACGTTGCCCTTTGCGGTCGACAATGCGCTTGCGATTGCGCACCTGATCGCCAAGGCTCCCGATCTTTCGGGCAGCGAACTGGCCGCCTTCTGCCACCGCCGAGCCAAGCGGCACTGGCGCGCCACTGCCTATTACCGGATGCTGTCCCGGATGCTGTTCGAAGCGGCAGAACCGGACAAGCGCGTGGTGGTGTTCGAACATTTCTACGCGCTGCAAGGCAAGCTGGTCGAACGCTTCTATGCAGGCCGATCGACCTGGCCCGATCGGTTGCGCATCCTGACGGGCAAGCCGCCCGTAGCTATTCCGCGTGCGATCCGTGCGCTATTTTCCTCAGGTAAGCCTCTCAACATGGAGACCCCGGCATGAACGCCGATGTGAAGATCAACATCGCTGGCAGCAAGGGCGTGAACGCTGCGCTGGCTGAACGTTATGCGGGCAAGACCGCCTGCGTGATCGGGGCAGGCTTTGGCGGCATGGCGCTCGCGATCCGGCTGCAATCGGCGGGGATTGCCACCACCGTCATCGAAGCCCGCGACAAGCCCGGCGGGCGTGCCTATTTCTGGGAGCGCGACGGTTTCACCTTCGATGGCGGGCCAACCGTCATCACCGACCCGCCCTGCCTTGAGGAATTGTGGAAGCTGACCGGCCATGACATCGCCGAAGATGTCGAGCTGATGAAGGTCATGCCCTTCTACCGGCTCAACTGGCCCGATGGCACCAACTTCGAATATTCGAACGATGAAGAACAGCTCAACGCCGAAATCGCCAAGCTGAACCCGGCTGACGTGGCAGGCTATGCCCGGTTCCTCGAATATTCGGCGCGGGTGTACGAGGAAGGTTACCTCAAGCTCGGGACGAAGCCGTTCCTCGATTTCAAGTCGATGCTGAAGGCCGCGCCTGCGCTGATCAAGGAACAGGCGTGGCGTTCGGTTTACTCGATGGTGTCGAGCTATATCGAGCACCCCAAGCTGCGCGAAGCCTTCAGCTTCCATTCGCTGCTGGTCGGCGGCAACCCGATGAACACCTCGTCGATCTATGCGCTGATCCACAAGCTGGAGAAGGATGGCGGCGTGTGGTGGGCGCGCGGCGGCACCAATCGGCTGATCGCCGGGATGGTGCGCCATTTCGAGCGGCTGGGCGGCACGATGCGCGTCGGCGATCCGGTGGTGCAGGTCCACACGCTGGGCACCAAGGCGACCGAGGTCGAGACCAGGAGCGGCTTGCGTCAACGCTTCGATGCGGTGGCGTCCAATGGCGACATCATGCATTCCTACAAGGACCTGCTGTCGGGCAGCGACCGCGGCAAGAAAATGGCCAAGAGCCTGAACCGTAAAAGCTTTTCGCCCTCGCTGTTCGTGGTCCACTTCGGCCTTGAAGGCACCTGGCCCGGCATTCCGCACCACATGATCCTGTTCGCCAAGCGCTACAAGGGCCTGCTCGACGACATCTACAAGAACGGCGTGGTGCCCGAGGATTTCGCGATCTACCTCCACCACCCGACCGTCACCGATCCCAGCATGGCACCGGCAGGCAAGAGCACGTTCTACGCGCTGGTGCCGGTGGCGCACATGGGCAAGATGCCGATCGACTGGGACGAAGTCGGTCCCAAGCTCGAAAAGATGATCCTCGACGAGCTGGAGCGCCGCCTGATCCCCGACATCCACAGCCGGATCGTCACCAAGTTCAGCTACGCGCCCAAGGACTTCAAGCAGGACCTGTCGGCCCACATGGGCAGCGCCTTCAGCCTGGAGCCGGTGCTGTGGCAGAGCGCGTACCTGCGCGGCCACAACCGCGATGACGTGATCGACAACTTCTACCTCGTGGGCGCAGGCACCCATCCGGGCGCCGGCATCCCCGGCGTGGTCGGCAGCGCGAAGGCAACCGCCGGGCTGATGCTGGAGGATCTGGCAGTCAAGGCAAACGCATGACGCTCGTCGAGGTGGTCAACGAAGCCTGGGGTTGGACTGGGCTGACCGCCAGACGGATTATTGCTGAAAGCTCGATGGGTCATCTTGTGCTCACTGACACCGAGGATAGGTTGTTCTACCTCGATCCAGACGGGATGGCGCTCATCCCGCTGGGCACGGAAGCTGAGGCGCAGGCACATCTGGCCAGCGAAGAAGCAAAGGAACTGTGGTCTGGTGGTGCATTGGTCACCGAAGCACGAAAGCGTTTTGGCGAGCCGCCGGAAGGTTCGGTCTTTACAATCAAGCCTCATGCGATGATCGAAGGCCGCTACGAACCGGAGAGCCTCTGCGTGATGCCACTAGATGAATTGATCCGGTTTACCGGCGATGTCGCGCAGCAGATCAAAGACCTTCCGGACGGCTCGCCAATCCAGCTTGAAGTGACCGACTGATATGAAACGTCTCGCTGTCTATTGCGGTTCGGCCTCGCCCGAAGATCCGCGTTATGTGCAATTGGCCTATGATGTCGGTGCGGAACTGGCCGGGCGCGGCATCGGCCTTGTCTATGGCGGGGGCAAGCTCGGGCTGATGGGCGCGGTTGCCAAGGGCGCGAAGGAGGTCGGCGGCGAGGTGATCGGGATTATCCCCGAAAGCCTCGTGCGCGCCGAAGTTGCCAACCATGACTGCGATGAACTCGTCACCGTCAGCGGGATGCATGAGCGCAAGCAGCGCTTCACCGATCTGTCGGACGGCTTCGTAACCATCCCCGGCGGCGTGGGCACGATGGACGAGCTGTGGGAGGCGATGAGCTGGTCGCAGCTGGGCTATCACACCAAGCCTGTCGGCCTGCTCAACGCCTTCGGCTTCTATGACGACCTGCTCGCCTTCAACGCCAAGATGGCGGCAATCGGCTTCGTGCGGCCCGCGCACCAGAACATCCTGATTGCGGCGACATCGATCCACGAACTGCTCGCCAAGATGGCCGATTATCAGCCCCACACCCCGATCTTCCGCATGAAGGCCGAGGAACTTTAGGGTCTCGTCATGGCAGTCGACGCCGCCACCCGCGCCGCGCTGGTCGAGCACGCACGGCTTTCGATCAAGCGCGGATCGCAGAGCTTTTCGGCCGCCGCGCGCCTGTTCGACAAGGAAACGCGCGAACGCGCCTGGCTGCTCTACGCCTGGTGCCGCCGGGCCGACGACATTGCCGACAATCAGGACATGGGCGGCGAGCTGGGCGACCAGAGCGACCTGCACGAACGCCTCGCGCATATCCGCCGCCTGACCGCGCTCGCCTTTGCCGGCCAGCCCACCGGCGACCCGGCCTTCGATGCGCTGGGCGTGGTCGCCGCCGAAGTGGGCCTGACCCCGCAGATGGCCGAGGATGTGATCGCCGGCTTCCAGCTCGACGCCGAAGACTGGCGTCCGCGCACCGAGGGCGACATGTTGCGCTATTGCTACCACGTGGCCGGTGCGGTCGGGGTGATGATGGCGGTGGTGATGGGCGTTTCGCCCGACGATCACGAAACGCTCGACCGCGCGAATGATCTTGGCCTCGCCTTCCAGCTTTCGAACATCGCGCGCGACATTGTCGAGGATGACGCCGCCGGGCGCTGTTACCTTCCGATCATGTGGCTGGTCGAACAGGACATCGAGCCCGGCCAGCACACCAAGCCGCACCACCGCGCCGAACTTGCCGAAATGGCGGCGCGGCTGGTGGCGCTGGTGGAAAAGCACGAGGCCGCAGCGCGCGTGGGCGCGGCTAAACTACCGTTCCGGAGCCGCTGGGCGGTGCTGTCCGCCGCCCGCATCTATGGCGCGATCGGCCGCAAGGTCAGGAAGCGCGGGCCCGATGCCTGGACCAGCCGCACCTATGTTCCACGCGGCGAAAAGGCGCTGTACGGCGTGCGCGCGTTCCTTTCGGCGGTGATCAACCGCGAGAAGATGCCCGCGGGCGGCATCGATTGGGGCATCGCGGATTACCGGCCGCGCTAGCCACGCGCTCGACATCAAGGTTGCGCGTGGCTAATCCCGCCCCATGATTTCAAAACTCCTGATCGCCAATCGCAGCGAGATTGCCTGCCGCATCATCCGCACCGCCCGCGCGATGGGCGTGGCCACGGTCGCGGTCTATTCCGATGCCGATGCCAAGGCGCTGCACGTGCGTTCCGCTGATGAAAGCGTGCATATCGGCCCCTCGCCCGCTGCCGAAAGCTATCTCGTCGGTGCGAAGATCATCGCCGCCGCAAAGCAAACCGGGGCGGATGCGATCCATCCCGGCTACGGCTTCCTCAGCGAGAACGCCGACTTCGCGCAAGACGTGATCGACGCCGGGCTGATCTGGGTCGGCCCCAAACCCGCCAGCATCCGCGCCATGGGTCTGAAGGACGCGGCCAAGGCGCGCATGATCGAGGCTGGCGTTCCCGTCACCCCCGGCTATCTCGGCGCGGACCAATCGCTCGAACGGCTGACCAAAGAGGCCGAGGCCATCGGCTACCCCGTCCTCATCAAGGCGGTCGCGGGCGGCGGCGGCAAGGGGATGCGCAAGGTCGATACCCCCGCCGATTTCGCTGCCGCGCTGGAATCCTGCCGCCGCGAGGCCAAGGCGAGCTTTGGCAATGACGAGGTGCTGCTCGAAAAGTGGATCACCTCGCCCCGCCATATCGAGGTGCAGGTGTTCGGCGATAGCCACGGCAATGTCGTCCACCTGTTCGAGCGCGACTGTTCCTTGCAGCGCCGCCACCAGAAGGTGATCGAGGAGGCCCCCGCCCCCGGCATGGACGAAGCGACCCGCGAGGCGATCTGCGCCGCCGCCGTGCGCGCGGCGAAAGCGGTCGATTACGAGGGGGCAGGCACGATCGAATTCATCGCCGATGCCTCGGAGGGCCTGCGCGCGGATCGCATCTTCTTCATGGAGATGAACACGCGCCTGCAGGTGGAGCACCCCGTCACCGAGGAGATCACCGGGGTCGATCTGGTCGAATGGCAATTGCGCGTGGCGAGTGGCGAGCCGCTGCCGTGCAAGCAGGAAGACCTCAAGATCAACGGCCACGCGATCGAAGCGCGGCTCTATGCGGAAGACCCGGCCAAGGGGTTCTTGCCAAGCATCGGTCGGCTCGAAATGTTCTCGATCGACGATGGCAGCAGTCGCATCGAAACGGGTGTTGAACAGGGCGACGAGATTTCCCCGCATTACGACCCGATGATCGCCAAGTTGGTGGTTCACGCAAACGACCGCGAAGCCGCGATCTGGCGGATGGAAGATTGCCTCGAAGAACTGCTGGTCTATCCGGTCAAGACCAACGCGCCCTTCTTGCTGCGGGCGCTCACCTCGGATGAATTCGAAGGCGGCCAGCTCGACACCGGGCTGATCGGGCGCAATCCGCAATGGGCCGAAGCGGTCGCGCTTTCGCAAGCGGCCATGGATCAGGCGGCTTTGCCCTTTCTGAGGCGGCGAACTGACAAGGCGGTCCTCGCGCCGACCGGCTTCCGTCTGAATGCCGCCCCGCGCACCATTGTCGCAATGATGCACGGCAGCGAAGTCGTCACCGGCGATCCTTTGCGCCCGTTCGAGGGCGTGCTGCAATATGATGACGGCGCCACAGTCTGGGTCAACGAAGCGGCCGAGACGTTCGCCTTGCGTCCCTTCGCCGCGCGCGGCACCGGCCAGGCCTCCGCCGCCGACGGCGCGATCATCGCGCCGATGCCGGGCAAGGTGATCGCGGTCGATGTGAGCGAAGGCGAGGCCGTCACCGCCGGACAGCGGCTGCTGGTGCTAGAGGCGATGAAGATGGAACACGCCCTCTCTGCGCCGTTCGACGGGGTGATCGAGGCGTTGGCGGTGAGCGCAGGCGCGCAGGTGCAAGTCGATGCGGTGCTGGTGACGGTGGTCCCTGCTGCGGCAGATTGACCCCCTACCCGTTTCGTCATTGCGAGCGTCAGCGAAGCAATCCAGAGCGGTTCACAAGGCGCTCTGGATTGGCGCGGCGACTGCGTCACTTCGCAATGACGAGGTGAGGGAGAGGACATGACCTGGCAGAAAGAACTCGAAGACCTGCGCGCCCGCGAGGCGCTGGCCGAACAGATGGGCGGCGCGGACAAGGTCGCCCGCCAGCATGGCCGGGGCAAGATGGACGCCCGCGCGCGGCTTGCGGCGCTGTGCGACGAAGGCAGCTTCCGCGAGATCGGCAAGATCGCCGGTTCGGCGAAGTATGATGAGAACGGCGATCTTCAATCCGTCACCCCCGCCCCCTTCCTGTTCGGCAAGGCGCTGATCAATGGCCGCCCGGTGGTCGCCACGGCGGACGACTTCACCATTCGCGGCGGCGCGGCGGATGCGGGGATTGCGCGCAAGATGGTGCAGGCCGAGATGATGGCGCATCAGATGAAGCTTCCCATCATCCGCATGATTGACGGCACGGGCGGCGGCGGCAGCGTCAAGACGCTCGAACAGATCGGCGCGACCTATATCCCCGCCGTGCCCGGATGGGGCGATGTGGTGACCAACCTCGATACCGTGCCGGTGGTGGCGCTAGCATTGGGGCCGACAGCGGGCCTTGGCGCGGCGCGCACCGTGGCGAGCCACTACTCGATCATGGTCAAAGGCCTCAGCCAGATTTTTGCCGCCGGCCCCGCCGTGGTCGATGGGCTGGGCGATGCCTACAAGGGCGGCGCGGCCAGTCATGAGGAGGCCAAGGAAGCGCTCGGCGGCTCTGCGATCCACACCCGGAACGGCGTGGTCGATGACGAGGTCGCCAGCGAGGCCGAGGCCTTCGCCCGCGCGCGGCATTTTCTCGGGTTCATGCCCGAATATGTCGGCCAGCCGGCGCGGCGCATCGCAACCGGCGACCCGGCGGATCGCCGCGAGGAGGCTTTGCTCTCGTTGGTGCCGCGCGAGGACAAGCAGGTCTATTCGATGCGCCGTTGTCTCGACATGGTGTTCGATCACGGCACCGTGTTCGAGATCGGTCGCCACTGGGGCCGCGCTGCGATCACCGCCTTCGCCCGGCTCGATGGCTGGCCGGTCTGCGTCATCGCCAGCGATCCCAGCTATCTGGGCGGATCGTGGGAGGCCAAGACCAGCGAGAAGGTGGAAAGGTTCGTCAAACTGTCCGACCAGTTCCGGCTGCCCATTGTGCATCTTGTCGACAACCCCGGTTTCATGATCGGGCGCGAGGCGGAGATGGCGGGGACGATCCGTTACGGCGTCAACGCGATGAACGCGATCTACCGCGCCACCGTGCCGCTCGCCAGCATCGTCCTGCGCCGCGCCTATGGCATCGCCGGGAGCGCGATGAGCAATGCTGAACGCTACCAGTACCGCTATTGCTGGCCTTCGGGTGACTGGGGCAGCCTCCCCATCGCAGGCGGGCTGGAGGTCGCCTACAAGGCCGAACTCGAAGCCGCGGATGATCCGGCCGCGCTGCTTGAGGAAATCCGCGAACGGCTTGCCAAGGTCACCTCGCCGTTCCGCTCAGCCGAACGCTTCAATGTCGAGGACATCATCGACCCGCGCGACACGCGGCCCTTGCTGTGCGAATTCGCCGGGCTGGCGTGGCGGCGATTGCACAGCGATGGTTGAGCGTTAATCGACGTCTTTCGCCCCCTTGGCGCCCAGCGCCATATCGGGGTCTGACGGGCCGAACAGCTTGCCCTTTTCGCTCAGCAGAACAAGCACCAGGCACACCAATCCGCTCGCCAGAAGCGCCAGTGCCAGCGGGCGCGCCGTGCCGTCAAAGGCATAGCCTATCGCGCCGCCCAGCAGCGCCGCCATGGTCAGGCGGACAAAGCCATGCGCGGAACTTGCCGCGCCTGCGATGTTGAAGAACGGGTTCATTGCAATCGAACCGAAATTGCTGCCAATGAAGCCCAGAAGCGCCATGTTGATCGCCATCAGCGGCACGAAATGCCACAGCTGCTCGTCCGGCTGGAAGGCAAAGATGACCTGCACCGCGCTGACCGCGATGAAGGCGAACAGTGCGGTGTGGCTCACCCGGCGGGCGCCGAAGCGTTCGACGATGCGCGAATTCGACCAGCTCGCAAACGCCATCGACCCGGCGCAGATTGCAAAGACCAGCGGGAAGATTTCGCCTGCACCGAACGTTTCGGTGATCAGCTGCTGCGAGGAATTGATGAAACCGAACAATGCGCCAAACACCAGCGCGGAACCGATTACGTAACCCGCGGTGCTCGGCAAGGCGAGCGCACGGGTCATGTTGGCGGCGATGGTGCGCAGGTGGATGGGCTGACGATTGTCTTCGGACAGACTTTCCGGAAGACGGAAGAACACCCACGCCCCCATCATCATGCCCAGCAACGCCATCGCGCCGAAAATTGCGCGCCAGTTGCCCAGCTGCAGGATGCCTTCGCCGATAGTCGGCGCAACTGCCGGCACCATGAGAAAAATCACGAAGATCAGGCTCATCATCCGGGCCATCTTGTCGCCGCCCACGCGGTCGCGGATAATCGCGGGCGGGAGCGCGACGATTCCGGCGGCAAAGAAGCCTTGCGCTGCTCGCACGGCAATCAGCGCATTATATGTGGGCGCGATTGCGCTGAAGACTGACAGAACGATGTATACCGCGACCGAACCCAACAGGATTGGACGGCGTCCGAACCGGTCTGCCAGCGCGCCCGGCACTAATGATCCCAGACCCCCGGCCAAAAGATAGACACCGATCACGAACTGGCGATCATTGCCGTCAACTGACAGATCAGCTGCGAGCGCATCCAATGCGGGCAAAATCGAATCAATGCCAAAAGCATTCAGCGCCATCAGCAGCGCCATCATCCACAGCAGTTCGCGTTCGCCCACAGCCTTGACGGGCCCGGCCGCAGCGGCCCGAGCGGTGGCTGCGGCGGGGCCTTTGCCGATCGGTTCACCCGGAGACCACTGTTCTTTTCGCATGTGCACAAAATGACATGCAGCGGGAAATGTTCCAGCAACAGTTCCTTCGCGCGCCGCAAGGTTCTATTTGATCGCCCTATGGCCTTTCCGCCGCCCTTGCCCGACGATGCCGACCCGCAGACCCAGGATCAGTTGGGGCTGCGCAAGATCATCCATGTCGATATGGATGCCTTCTTTGCCAGCGTCGAACAACGCGACGATCCCTCGCTCAAGGGCAAGCCTGTCGCAGTGGGGGGATCAGGCGGGCGTGGTGTGGTGGCCGCCGCCAGTTACGAAGCGCGGGTGTTCGGCGTGCGCAGCGCGATGCCGTCTGTCACGGCGAGCCGCCTGTGCCCCGATCTCATCTTCGTGCGTCCGCGCTTTGATGCCTACAAGGAAGCCAGCCGGCAGATTCGGCGGGTGTTTGAACATTACACGCCCATCATCGAGCCGCTGAGCCTCGACGAAGCCTATCTCGATGTCACTGAAGACAAGCTGGGCATCGGCAGCGCCACCCGCATCGCCACATTGATCCGTCAGGAAATTCGCGCCAAAACCCGGCTGACTGCCAGTGCGGGGGTGAGCTACAACAAGTTCCTCGCCAAGATTGCCAGCGATCAGAACAAGCCGGATGGCATGTGCATCATCCGTCCGGGCGAAGGCGCGGCATTTGTTGCAGGTTTGCCGATCCGGCGCTTTCACGGTGTTGGCCCAAAGGCCGAAGCCAGAATGCAGAAACTGGGTATTGCGACCGGCGCCGATCTGGCGGGCAAGGACATTGCATTTCTGCGCCAGCATTTCGGCAGCATGGCAGATTATCTGTTCCGCGCAGCCCGCGGGATCGATCTGCGTCCGGTGGCGGCGCATCGCATCCGGAAATCCGTTGGCGGGGAGCGCACCTTTTCGCAGGATATCGGAAGCGGCGCAGCACTGCGCGATACGCTGGAAACGATCATCGGCATCGTCTGGGAGCGGATTGAAGCCGCAGGCGCGCGCGGCCGTACCGTTACACTGAAGCTCAAATTTACCGATTTCCAGATCATCACACGCGCAGCGTCGCAGCCTGATTACGTGAGCGACAAGGACACCTTCGGCACGATTGCACGCGCCTTGCTCGAGGCCGAACTGCCTTTGCGCGGCCCGATCCGGCTTATGGGACTGCAACTGGGCAACCTTGAAGGCGCAGCGCAGGAAAAACCGCCGCGTGATGACGCGCAGCTTTCCCTGCTGTAACCGCTAGCCCATTTCCCGTGCCCGCCACAGCGCGATCCGGCTGCGGGTGGTGCGCCCCAGCGGTTCTGGCAGTGAATGCGACGGGAAGTAGCGGGCCTCTTTCACTTCGCGCTTGTCGGGCGTGGGGCGCTGGTCGCACACAGCGGCAAAGACATGCGCGGTGTGCGGCGATCCCGACAGGGTTTCCTCAAGCGTGCCGACCCGCTCGATCCGGGCAAGGTCCACGCCCAGTTCTTCGCGCACTTCGCGCCGGGCCGCGACTTCGGGATCTTCGCCCTTGCCCAGTCCGCCACCGGGGAGGCTCCACACATCGGGCCCGTAGGAATGCTTCAGCAGCAAGACATCACCGCTCAGATTGGTCATGACAATGCTGACCCCTGCGATCGGAGTCTTGCGCCAGCGTCGCCAGCGATGTCTGATGATATGCGCTGCAGGCAGGATCGCGCGGTGCAGCGGTGCGGGTAGCAGGTTCGCCATCAGGGGAAGACGGTTACGGGTATGTGGTGGGCTTGCGCGGCGCGAAGCAACCGAGCGACGGGAAGATCATGATCGCCTGCTACCGCGGCGTCAAAGACAGCGCGCTTATCCGCCGCCCCCCCTAGCGTGAACAGGATTTCGCCAGTTGCCACAAGCGCCGGGATCGTCAGCGTGATCCGATCAAACGGTGCATGCGCTGGCAAGGGATGGGGCGTAAGCCGCCGGACAGGCTGATGATCGTTGGCCAAGGGATCGGTGTTGGGAAACAGCGAGGCAATATGACCATCTGGCCCCATGCCCAGCCATGTCAGCGCAAAGCGCGGCGGTTTAGCGTCTTGGGTCAAGGGGACGATGGTGGCACCAGCAGGTTCAAGCAACCTCCGCATCTTGCCCGTATTGGACGCATCATGCGTTTCGGGGACGATCCGGTCATCATTGGGCCAGACCTGCCACCGCGACCAGTCGACAATGCCCCGTTCAATCAGCGCGGCCATAATTGGAAAAGGGGTTGATCCGCCTGGCAGCGTGATCGCGCCGCCATCTTTCAGCCGGGATGACAGCCAGTCCGCAATTGCGGCGGCATCGGCGCTATCCATCATCATGACGTTGTGCATGGGCGCAACATAGCAAACGGGCCGCCCCCGGCAATGGGGACGGCCCGGTTATGGATAGCTATTGCGCGGTATCAGCCAAGAAACGACGAAAGGAACCATACGCGTTCTTCGGCCATATCGGTCCAGTCATCCAACAGACCGTCCGTGGCGTTGTCACCGGCCTGTTCAGCCAGATCCTTCATCGCCTTGAGACGATCGACAACCTTCTGGTTATCGTCACGCAGTTCGGTGATCATGTCATCGGGTGACAGCGTGGTGCTGTCCTGATCCTTGATCTTCGTATGCTTCGCGATAAAGCCGATCGAGGTCAGGGTTTCGCCGCCCTGCTTGCGCACGCGCTCCCCGATCACGTCGATCTGGTCACGGATTTCAACGGCATGTTCGTCAAACAAAAGGTGCAAGTCGCGGAAACGCGGGCCCTTGACGTGCCAGTGAAAATTCTTGGTCTTGGTGTACAGCGCAAAGTGATCCGCCAGCAAACCGTTAAGTTCGGCAATCAATGCGGTCTTGGAATTGGTTTCAGCCTTGGCCATGATAAGCTCCTGTGCATGTTTGGCGGCAACGATCACACGGTGCCGCGCCGTGGTTACACAGTATAACGGCAAACCCGCGCGAAGGTTTCATGACGGTCAGGATTTCGTCAGGCAATAAGGCTATCAATACGGGCTGAAGCGTGCGTTCAGTCCGATGATGATAGCGGTTGCGAACAATCCTGCGGCGAGAACGCGGCGAACCATTGGCAGGGGCAATCGCGCAAGATTGGCAGCGCCGCCATACCATCCGAATGCAACAGCCGCGCCGCCGCCAAGGGCACCGCCCAGTGCTGCGGCTGCGGGAAGCGTCGCCCACGCAGCCAGCGCAAAGACCGCAAACCGCGCAGCGTCGCCGACCTGGCGGGCAGCCAGAACAATGCCGATCGCACCAAGCGAACGGGTCGGTTCCCTAGGTTGTCGGAATCGCACCGGCAGGGCGAGTTCGGCAGCGGCGATCAGCAAGGCAAAGGCGACAAGCATCTGTGCAGCGCGGCGCGGCAACAGCGCGGCAAACTCTGCACCGACCCACGCCATCACAGCGGCGCTCAGACCCGCGCACAGCAAGGCGACCGCCAGCAGCGCGGCGCTTTGGTTCAAACCGTCTGCCCAATGGGCGACCATCCACTGATCGCGCCCACCCATCGCCAGCACGAATGACAGCAGGAAAGCGAGCAGAAAGCTGTCCACGGTTAAGCGATCACGCCGCCCAAGGGCCTGTGATCGCCAGCGTTGCGGTGGGGCCATAGGCGTTCACGAACAACACCTTGCCATCGGGTGAGAAACACCCGCCAGCCAGTTCAGTCTGCGCGGTCAGGCGCGCCAGTGTGTATGCTTCGCCCGCGGGCGTAATGCCGCGAATATGGTTGTCGACCGTATCGGTATACTGATCCTCGCACACGATCAGGTGGCCGTTGGGAGCCACCGTCAGGTTGTCACCATAATCGAACTGGTCCTTACTTGCGCTTTCGAAGAACAGCTCGATCATCTCGGGCGCCCCTGCCAGCCCCGGCATGAGCCTGAGGATCTGCCCAAGATGCTGTGCCCCGCCGCTGGTGCAGCAGGCGAACACTTCGGACTGACCGCGGTTCACGCCCATGTGCAGCCCCTCTCCGCGCGCGATCAGGGACGCGCCCTTTGCAGCGGCGCGGATGCGCAGATCGTCTTTCGGAGCCTCAGGCTCGTCAAGGTCGATCCATCTGACCGGATAGGACTTGCGCAGCGGCATCAGCGCAGTTGTCCAGTTGCGCGAATCCGGCAGGCCCTTGATCACCATGGCCTGAAGCCGCCCGCCCTCGGCGAGCTTGCCGGGGGTTTTGGGGAGGAAGCGATACAGCACCCCGTCGTCACGGTCCTCGGTCATGTAGACGACGCCGGTCGCCGGATCGACCGCCGCGGCTTCGTGATTGAAGCGGCCCATCGCCGTCAGCGGCACCGGATCGACGAGGCCGCGCGCCGCAGCGGGGACTTCGAACACCCAGCCGTGATTGCGCTCAAGCCCCTCGCCGTATTGCTGGCCCGGCCCGGTCGGCGCTTCCTCGCAGGTCAGCCAGCTGCCCCACGGCGTCACCCCGCCCGAACAGTTGCGGATCGTGCCGCCTAGGCTGCGGAACTGGCGCTTCACCTGCAAGGTTGCCGCATCGAGCACAATTGTGGTGGTGCCGCCGGGGACGAATTCACCATTCCGCTTGCCAAAGCCCTTGGCGATCGGCCCGCCCGCATCGTGGCGCGGTTGCAGCTCGTGGTTGCGCACCAGCGCGATTTCAGGGTGTCCGTTTTCATCGGGCCCGAGGTCGAAGCATCCCATCCCGTCCGCACGGTCGGGCACGGTGCCGCCGTCGTCCATCGCATCGCCCAGGCGTGAAATCACCCGGTAGCTGAAGCCCTGCGGGAGATCGAGCAAACCTGCCGGATCGGTTACCAAAGCACCATAGCCGGCAAAGCTGCCCCCATCGGCGCGGGGCACGGCCGTGCTGGCCGCGCCGCGGGTCATGCACCCGCTGGCAGTCAATGCGGCAAAAGCGGTGGCGGTCGCACCAAGAAAGCGGCGGCGATTGGGTGCGAGTGCGATTGTATCTGTCATGCCCGGCGGCTTATCGACCAGCCTCCAGCGCGGCAAGAATTTCGTCCCATCGGGCATATTTGAAGTTCTGCGCATAGGGCGGGTTGATCCCGTCCTGCGCGATGAAGATGCCGCGCGGGAAATTCGGGCCGAAACCGCGGTTGTCGACTTCGATCCCGTCGGTTTCCTCAGCGGCGCCAAAGGTGCCCGCCGCGATGCGGAAGCGGCCCACCGGAGCATGATCGGGCAGGCGCCAAACCATGTATGCGTTGTCACCCTGCGATGATCCGATCAGATACCCGCCGTCCACGCCTTCGGGCGCAATTGCCAGTCCTTCGAGATCGGCGACCAGCGCCTTGTTGTCGATGGCTGCTATCATCCGCTTGGCCCCGGTGGCGGTATCGATCGCCCACAAACCGGCGTCTTCCTCACCGATGTAAAGCGTGCCCGTGCGCGGATCGGCAATACAGCCTTCGGGCTGGGTCGCCACATTGGCAAGCGTCGTGGTGGTCCCGGTGAAAGCGCCGTTTTCCCCCGAGATTATGGTGCGATAGATCACCCCGTTCTTTGGCGCGTTGAATACCGTAAAGCTGCGCCCCTGCACCTTGCCCGTGTTCGGCTTGTCGATGCAGATGCCGTACCCTTCGCCCGGACCGACCGCCACCTTGCCCGCCGGAGTCAACTTGCCCGAAACACCATCCAGAAGCGCAAGAAAGATGGTCGCGTTCGCCAGATCGCTACGATCGCTCGCCGCAACGACGACCGTTCCATCGCCCAATTCGACCACATCGACATTGTTGAGGCCCGGCGCTGCAAGGAAGCTCTTCTGCGCGCCCGTCAGATCATAGACGTAGAGCCCGCCTTTCTTGTCGGTGCCGACGATCAGGCTGGCTGCTGGATTTGCAGCGTTCCGCCAGATGGCCGGGTCATCCGCCGCATCCTGCCTTGCAGTGCCGACAGGCGCGGTTTGCGCCCGTGCGGCTACGGACACGGCGGGATCACCGATGATCGCGGGAACTGTGGCACAGCCCCCGGCGATCACCAGAGCTATAAGGGCAAAGCCCTGGAACGGTCGCAGCATCAGAACGCGTACCTTGCGACAACCTGGAACACGGGCCCGGCACGCTCGCTTTCAAGCTCGTATTCGTCGAATTCGCGGTCGATCTGTTCGTCTACGGTGTTGAACTTGTTGAAGTCTTCATCTTTCGTTCCGTCAAGCAGGTTCGAACCCACTGCGCGGATCGTGAAGCTATCGCCAAAGCGCTTTTCGACGAAGATTTCGAGGTCCGCACCGTAGCGGGTGAAGACTTCTTCACCCACGACGCGGCCGAAAGCCTCACCCTGCTTGCGATAGGTCGCGCCAAACGCCGCGCCGAAATCGGGCAGGTTCTGGATCGCGCCAAAGTTGTAGACGTAATCCGACTGGTCATTGAAGCGGCGCTTGCCGAATTCATCGGTGATGTTGCTGTCTAGCAGCGCAAGGTTACCGAACACCCCCGTGTTAGGCAAACCAAGGAAGCGGAGGCTGAACGAAGCGTCGAATTCGATTCCGTAAACCTCCCCATCACCCGTGTTGCGCGGCACAAGCACGAAGGTGCCGGGGCCTTCCGATCCGTTTTCCACCGAACCATCGGCCTCCAGCGCGGTTGTCAGTTCGGTAAGGTTGCTGACATCGCGGTAGAACACGTTGACGCCGACCACACCGTTATTGCCGATCTTGTGTTCGTACCCCAGATCGCCGCCCCATGCGGTTTCGGGCAGCAGGAAGGGGTTGCCGCGGAAGTCGTTATCGCCAAATTCGGTTTCCAGCTCGATTGGCGCGATGAAATCAAAACGCGGGCGACGCAGCGTGCGGGCGCCCGAGATCGTGACGCGGCCATCGCCGATTTCGTACTTCAGCGAAGCCGAAGGCAGAAACTCGTCATATTCGTTGCTGACGCTGGTCCCGACAGGATTGTCGGGATTGCTGCCAAAAATGTCGGTCGAGGTGTTCTCCCAACGCAAACCGATTTCGAAAGTCAGATTGTCGTATTCGCCTTCGACGAGGGCATAAAGATCGGCGCGCTCTTCCTCGATTGCGATAACGGTGTTTTCGAAGGCGGGGAAAGCCACCGGGACGAATTCCACCGGGCTGCGGCTGAACTGATCATACCCCGTGCGCGTTGCCGCTGGCAGGTTGAACCGGTTAAGGCTGGTCCGCGGAGTTTCCTGCAACAGCGTATCGCGGTCCTTGGTCTGCACAAAGCCACCAACCGCAAATTCGAGATTGTCGTTGAGCTCGAATTCATGTTCCAGATTGACAAAGAACTCGGTGTCCCTGGTATCCGACAGGATCAATTCGCCGGTAAAGCGTGGGGAACTGCGGTCAAAGTCGATTTCGTATTCGAATTCGTCCTGAACATCATCGAACCGTGCGTAGCCCACGCGCAGCTGGGTTTCGCCGAGGCTCCATTCCTGATCGAGCTTCCCGATCACCGACCAGCTTTCCGTGGTGATGTCATTGACGTTGGCGTTATCCGTCAACAGGCCCGCATCGTTGGTATCGTCATCATTGTCGACCGGGCCGAACACGCCTGTCGGACGCGAATATTCGAACGAGCGTTCGTCCTCGATACGCTCAGTACGCACATAATTGCCGAGAATTTCGAATTCGGTCGCCTCGGTTTCGATCCCCCAACTTGCGTTGAAGGCATAGTCGGTCCCATCCCGCGTATCGGTCTGGTCTTCGCGGTTGTCGAATTCATCTTCTGCAAAATCGGGATTGTTTTCGGGCGAGTCTCCGTAGCGCAGGCTGGACTTTTCCTTGGGATTGTAGCGGCCCTGAACATTGGCCCCGACCAGCAAGCGTCCCCCGGCCAGTTCGCCGCCATAGTAAAAGCCCCCCGACTGCTTGAATTCGCCGTCATCGAAGAACAGGCCGCCGGCACGCAGGTACCCACCATCAAGCGCGAACCCATCGCGCAGCTTTATGTTGAGCGAACCTGCAACCGCATCGCCTGTGCGGCGCGCCGAGGATGAGCGGACGATTTCGACCTGCTCGATCAATTCGGCCGGGATGCGGTCGAGGAAGAACGAACGGTCCGATTGCCCGCCGGGCACGCGCTCGCCATTGATCAGGATCTGGGTGTAGCCCGGATCAAGCCCGCGCAGACGCGCGCCATCGCTTTCGATCACGTCGGACAGGAAAGTGACGCCCGGCACGCGCTTCAGCGCATCGCCCGCGGTCAGCGGTTCGAACCGCTGGAAATATTCTTCGTCGTAAACCAGCACCGGCTCTGCCGCGTCTGACCGGTTTCGGAACCCGATGCTGCCCTGCACCACGATTTCCTTGGCGGTCTGGATCTCGTCATCTTCGCTCTCGGCTGTCTCGGCAATGGCGCCGCCGGACTGGAGCGCGGCAGCGGCGACCGCCTGCGGATCGACCTCCGCGGCGCGGATGGGTGAGGCAAAAGCGACGGTAAGCGCGGTTACGGCGCTGCCGATGAACAGCTGTGTTCGGAGCATGGATATTCCCCCTCGCGGTCTTCCGGGAATCGGTGCCGCGTTGGAAGCGCCGATAATCGCGATCCGTGACAGGCGAACGACCGATCGGTGACGGATCGGTGAAATGGAAAATGGCTGCAAAAATACCGGCAAACGCAAGGCTGGCGCAGGCTGCGCGATCGGCCTAGCGTTACGGCAAAAGACGCACAGGAGAGAGCAGGCATGATAATCGAACCGGGCATGGCGGCGGTTGTTACAGGCGGCGCCAGCGGATTGGGCAAGGCAAGCGCCCGCGCCTTTGCCGATGCGGGCATGAAGGTTGCCATTTTCGACATCAATGACGAAGCGGGCGAAGCCCATGCTGCAGCGATTGGCGGCACCTTCCACCATGTCGACATCATGGACGAAGCCAGTGTCGAGGCGGGGTTTGCCGCCGCGCGCGCTGCGCATGGACAGGAGCGTGTGACACTGCACTGCGCGATGGCCAGCCGCCGCGGCAAAACGCTGGGCTGGGACAAACAGAACGGCCAGTACATGCGCCTTCCGACCGAAGATTACGCCTTCGGGGCCGAGGGCATTCTGGTCGCCAGTTACCGCGTTGCCAGCATCTCGGCGCTGGGGATGGCGAACGCCGATCCGGTCAACGACGATGGCGAGCGCGGCTGCATCATCCTCACAGCCAGCGTTGCCGGGCAAGACGGGCAGATCGGGCAGGTGATCTACGGCAGCTGCAAGGCCGGGGTGAACGGGTTGGTGTTGCCGATGGCGCGCGACCTGATGGACATGGGCATCCGTGTGAATTCGGTCATGCCCGGCATCTTTGCCACCCCGCTGATGCTGGGCATGAAAGACCGCAACCCGCCAATGTGGGAGCAGTTGAACGCCAGCGTGCCGTTCCCCAAGCGCCTTGGCGAACCCGAAGAATTTGCGTCGCTGGTGCTGGAAATCGCGCGCAACAGTTACATCAACGGCCACCAGTTCCGGCTGGACGGGGCGATCCGGATGCCGCCGAAATAGTAGAGCAAGGCAATCGAAGCGAACAAGCTGCGAGGGAACACAAATGGCAACCCAGACCAACGAATACCCCACCAGAGCCTATGGCGCGACGTCACCCGACAGCGGGGTCGGGCCAATGCAGATCACCCGCAGGGGCCTGCGTCACGACGATGTGCTGATCGACATTACGCATTGCGGCATTTGCCATTCCGATCTGCATTCCGCGCGCAACGACTGGGGTTTCACGACCTATCCCATCGTGCCCGGCCATGAAATCGTCGGCACGGTGAGCGCGATTGGCGAGAACGTGACCCGCCATAAGGTTGGCGACCGCGTGGCCATCGGCTGCATGGTCGATTCCTGTCTGGAATGTGCCCATTGCACGGCAGATCTGGAGCAATATTGTCTGGCCAGTGGCGGCAATACCGGCACCTATAACGGCACGGACAGGCGGGACGGGACGCCCACCTTCGGCGGCTATTCCGAACAGATCGTTTGCCGCGAAGAATTTGTGCTGAAAGTCCCCGCCAACCTGCCCAGCGCCGAGGCTGCACCATTGTTGTGTGCAGGGATCACCACCTATTCGCCGCTGCGCACCTGGAAGATTGGTCCCGGCAGCAAGGTGGCGATCGCCGGGTTGGGTGGGCTTGGGCACATGGGTGTGAAACTTGCCGCTGCGATGGGGGCCGAAGTAACCGTGCTGTCTCGCAGCGAAAGCAAGCGTCCGGATGCCGAAAAGCTGGGCGCACAGCATTTCCTCAACACCACCGACAAGGCGGCGATGAAGGCCAAGCGGGGAACGTTCGACATGGTGCTGAACACCATTCCGGTGCGCCATGACGTGACACCTTATCTCCATTTGCTGAAGGTGGACGGGGTTCAGGTGCTGGTAGGCATGATCGACATGCTGCCTGAGCTCCACACCGGCGTGCTGCTGGGCCGCAAGGTGTTGACCGGAAGCGGGATCGGCGGATTGGCCGAAATGCAGGAAATGCTCGATTTCTGTGCTGACAAAGGCATCCTGCCCGATATCGAGGTGATTGCGATGCAGGATATTGCCGTCGCTTATGACCGGATGGAGGCGAGCGACATCAAGTACCGTTTCGTGATCGACATGGAAAGCTTGCGCGCCGCAGAGTGACAGCCACTTCTCAGGATTCCGGTCTATCTGGAAACTGTTGCATGAAAGTCACGCAATAACTGAATACGATAACTGATTATCATATAACCTTTGTGCGCCAGTGCCGCTTCGGAGAATATGATTTCGATGTGACGGGAACCCGATTCTTCGGAGAATAATTCCTGCACGCCGCGCAGGTGGAACGATCCAAACCTCTCTATGGAGCGTTCCTTATGTCCATTCGTTTTGCCACGGCCGCATCGGCTGTCGCT
This sequence comes from Erythrobacter sp. R86502, assembly GCF_042466465.1. Lineage (NCBI taxonomy): Bacteria > Pseudomonadati > Pseudomonadota > Alphaproteobacteria > Sphingomonadales > Erythrobacteraceae > Erythrobacter > Erythrobacter sp. R86502. The sequence continues at coordinate 1,893,908 of NZ_JAXHCJ010000001.1, forward strand.
TTCGCCGCATGTTTTGCCACGCCCGCTTTTGCGAGCGATGCCGATGCCGCGATCACCGGCCCGGTCGAAGATGCCGCAGTCACCGTTTCTGAAGATGTCGATGCCGCCACGACGCGCGCTGTTGCGCCAATCGATCTGGCTACGGCCACCGGTCAGGAAGACGTTGGCTCCGCCATCACGGTGTCGGGTTCCGCCACGCTCGCATCCGATTACCGGTTCCGCGGCGTATCGCAGACCGATGAAGGCATGGCCGTGCAAGGCGGCTTTACGATTAGCCATGAAAGCGGCTTTTATGTCGGCGCATGGGGTTCAAACCTCGCCGGCTGGGGCACCTTTGGCGGTTCCAACATGGAACTGGATATCTATGGCGGATATGCGCTGCCCGTGGGCGAAGGCGCGCTTGATGTCGGCCTGACCTGGTTCATGTATCCCAGCGGCGCGGACACCACCGATTTTGCCGAAATCTACGCCAAGCTTTCGGGCGATGTCGGGCCGGTGGGCCTGACGGCCACGGTCGCCTATGCGCCGAAACAGGAAGCGCTGGGCAATGTTTTTCCCATCGGGCTTCCGGCCGATCCCGGTGACAAGGAAGACAACCTCTATCTGGCTGGCGATTTTGTCTATGGCATCGCCGACACGCCTGTCAGCCTGAAAGCGCATATCGGTTATTCGGACGGCAACCCCGGTCTGGGCCCCAATGGGACCAGCATCGCACCAACCGGCACCTATTTTGACTGGCTGATCGGTGCCGACGTTTCGCCCATCGAAGGGCTGACGTTGTCGGTTGCCTATGTCGATACCGACATTTCGGAAGCCGAAGCCAATCTGCTGCGCCCGAACTTTGCGACGCTGGCAGGTAATTCCATCTCGGATGCGACAGTCGTTTTTTCGGTCACCGCATCGTTCTGATCGCTGCATAAGCTTACAAAAGCGCGCAAGGGGGCGCTCTGCCATCGCGGCAGAGCGCCCCTTTACTTTGGCATCGGCTTGCCGATAGGTTGCAAGGCGAGACCCGATAACGGGTAGATGAGAGGAATGATGATGCGGACGGCAGTTCTGGCGGTGACAACAGCCGCGCTTCTGACAACACCAGTCAGTCAGGCGCGCGCCGACGGGGGGTTGGAAGCCACGATCACCCGCACCGCTTTTGGCATTCCGCATATCGAAGCAAAGGATTGGCGCGGCGTCGGCTATGGTGTTGCCTATGCCTATGCCGAAGACAACCTGTGTCTGCTCGCCGAAGAATTCGCCACCGTTGCAGGCGAACGGTCGCTTCATTTCGGCCCCGAAGGCACCGCGACGCTAGGCTTTGAACAGGTCGACAATCTGTCTTCGGACGTGTTTTTCCGTGCGATCATCGATCTTCCGGCATTGCGCGAAGGCACCCAAAACCTGACCCCGCGGGTGTTGAGCCTGATGGATGGCTATGTTGCGGGATACAACCGCTTCCTGACAGATGCCGGAACGCAAGGCGTTCCTGAAGAATGCCGCGGCAAGGCGTGGGTTCGCCCGGTTACCCGCGACGATATGCTGCGTTTGAACGAAAAGCAGATGCTGCTGGCGAGTTCGCTGAACCTTGCCGCGGCCATCGCCAATGCTGCACCGCCAGGCGCAACGCCGCCCAAGGTCGCGATCACAATGCCCAAGCCAGGCGAACTGGGAATGGGCAGCAACGGCTGGGCGTTTGGCGGTGATGCCACCGCAAATGGGCGTGGCTTGGTGATCGGCAATCCGCACTTCCCATGGAAAGGCCCCAACCGGTTTTGGCAGATGCATGTCAGGGGGCCTGATGGATATGACGTGATGGGCGTTGGCCTTGCCGGTACTCCGCTGCCGACGCTGGGCTTCAACAAGGACATGGCGTGGACGCATACCGTCACCCAGGCGAAGCATTTCACGCTGTATCAGCTCAGCCTCGATCCGGCCGACCCGACCCGCTACATGGTCGATGGCAACAGCCTCGCCATGACGCCGCAGACGATTACCGTCCCCATGCCCGGCGGCGCCCCAGCGGTTACGCGGACGCTGTATGCAACACGCTTCGGCCCGGTTTTCGTGATTCCCAACCGCGGCATCACATGGACCGCAACGTCCGCATTTGCCGTTCGTGACGCCAACCGCGCAAATCAGCGCGGGATCGAGGCATGGCTGCGCATCGGGGAAGCGAAGAACGTGGGCGACGTACAGGCCGCGGTCAGCGACACGCTGGGCATTCCCTGGGTCAATACCATCGCCGCTGATCGGTACGGTGATGCGTTGCACGCCGATATAACCGCAGTGCCCAACGTTTCGGCCGACAAGATCAAGACCTGCTCCACCCCGATATCGGGCCTGTTTGCCGAATTTGCCGTGCTGCTCGACGGGACGCGGCAAGCTTGCGATTGGGACGTGGCGACAGGAACACCCGCGCCCGGACTGATGCCCGCAGGCGATCAGGCATCGACCATCGTGCGCAGCTATCTTACCAATTCCAATGATAGTTACTGGATCAGCAATCCGGCGGTTCCGCATCGGCAACTCTCGCCGATCCTCGGTGAATATGGGACCACACGCAGTCTGCGCACACGGTCCAATTTCATGGAAACTGCAGCACTTCTTGCGGGCGGCGCGGTGGATCACGCGCGGGCGCAGCAGCACGCTTTTGCCAACAAAAGTCTTGCAGCCGAAATGACGCTTGATGCGGTGGCTGCGCTGTGCGCGTCCGAAGCCGCTGTATCAGACGCGGCGTTGCGCGGCTGCAGGGCGCTGGCAGGATGGGACCGCCGGTTTGAGGCATCCAGCAAGGGCGCGGCGCTGTTTCGTGCGTTCTGGGCCAAGGCGGGTCGTTTGCCCGGCGTATGGCAGGTGCCGTTTGATCCTGCTGATCCGCTGAACACCCCGCACACATTGTCCACTGAGGGAGCCAAGGGCCAGAAACTGATGGCCACGCTGGCAGAGGCTGTGGCCGAACTTGAATCTTCCCACATCGCGCTCGACGCGGCGTGGGGCGATGTGCAGCGCGTGATGGCAGGCAATCAGGCGATTCCGATCCACGGTGGCCCCGGTACGCTCGGCGTGCTCAACATGCAGGAATCGCGTCCGGCACCCTACGGCGGGCTGATGCCCGTCCATGGGACAAGCTATATCCAGATCGTCGGGTTCGACGACGATGGCCCAGTGGCTGACGCGATCCTCAGCTATGGACAGTCCACCAATCCAGCCTCCCCGCATGCCTATGACCAGACCCGCGCCTATGCTGCCAAGCAATGGCATCGCCTGCCTTTTTCAAAGGCCGAAATCACAGCGGCTGCCATAGGCGAACCGAAACGTATCGCGGAGTAGTGGGCGCGCCAAGGTTGCTTAAAACGCGCGGCGGCGTGCAAGCGCGATACCGGCCAGGTTCTGCTGTCTGGGTGTCCAGACAATACGCCGTGGCGGCGCCTTCGCCGCCTGCTGCCTGAATAAGGTAAGGTGTTTGACCGACGCAGCCGAACGCGGCGGGGCCGCCCCTGTGGCCTGACCGATAACCTCGGCCGAATCGCCGATCAGATCAAACTCCGGTGCGTCCAGCGATTGCGCAAGTTCCAGCGACAGGCGCAGTGCTGTCCATTCCGCGTCGCTACTGGTCCCGTATCCCAGATCATCGAAAAAGTAGGTAACGCCGCGCACCACCACGGCGGCCTCGATGATCCCGGGATTGGGACGGCAGCCGCCATCAAAGTAGATTTTCAGTCTGCGCCGCTGCGCCATACGTGCCCCCAATATCTACCAATCCGATACCAAACCTGCGCTATCGGCTGGCATGATAACCGGCATGTCGCATTCGGCACGTTCGGAATATCGAATGACCAATTGTTCGGAATGGGGACGCAGCAATACAGTGAAACGCACCAGCGCCAGCACAGCGAAGGGTGTGCGGTTCATTTGAGCGCCTTTGCCCGGGGTTTGCAATCGAGACCACACAGAAGGTCGGCGCATATGTCTGGTTCGCCTCCGCAGCAATACTGCTTCAAAAAGGCGAGCGGTCGCCGCATGCCGGGGTAATCGGCGCGGTAACGGATCAACTGGCCTTCGCGTTCTGACTGCACCAGCCCGGCGCGTTTCAGCGTTACCAGACGGTGCGACATGGTAGACGGCGGCACGCCGCCATAATCCGCTATGGCCCCGGCAATCCTACCGTCGTCACCCGCGATCACCAGCATCCGAAAGACCGATAATTCCCAAATTATCGAAATGCGGGACTCCCTCCGGGATGCGCCCTCATCGGTGGGATACGAGGGGGATCTTCAGACAGCTCGGAAATATGCTGGAGTACGAATTATTCCCGAGGGACGCGCCCAGAGCATCTTCAAGTCTGCATGCAAGTAGGATCTACCTCGGTAGAGCATGACATCGCCCACCGTTGATTGATTTGCAGTGGGAGTGGGTATGACGTTGACGCAGTACCGCACCAGCCTGTTGCATCTTGGAAGACAATACCTTTTGCGTGTGGTCGGCGCTTCGCTGCTGACCATGATAATGGCGGCCATCCCCGGACACGCCGAAGATGGCGACACAGCGCCTTTGCCGCCGCCCTCTGCGGTTCTGAGCCTGTCGGGCGAATATGTCGTAGATCTGGTGACCGTGGCCCAAGGCGCCAATACCGGGGTGCGTTATGTCGATCTTGCGTCGCTCGTTGCCGTACTCGACCTCGAAGCAGCCGCCGGTTGGCGCGGCGCGCATATCGTCGCCGAGGGCATCGCTGGCACCGGACAGCGGCCCAACGACCTTGCTGGCACGCTTCAAGGCGTAAACAATAACGAGGTGGCAGAAAACCGGGCCAAGATTTACCAGCTCTACCTTGAACAACGCCTCGCCCGATGGCCCGTCCTCTTGCGGGCGGGTTTCATCGATCTCAACGCCGAATTCTACAACAACGACGCCGCCGGGCTGTTGATCGCACCTGCGTTCGGGATCGGTTCGGAACTGGCCGCAACGGGCCCAAATGGGCCGGCGATCTTTCCTTCGACAGCGCTTACCGCTGCGGTTCGGATTGAACCCTCCGCAGATACCTACACCGCCTTAGCGGTCGTAAACGCCGAAGCGGGCGTCTTGGGCGATGCTGGCGGCATGCGCCCGGTCTTCGATCATGGCGCGCTGATGATTGGCGAGATAGGTTGGGCCAGCATGGGCAAGATTGCGCTTGGTGCGTGGATGTACACAAAGAAGCAGGATGATATTCGCCTGTTCGACTCCGTTGGCGACCCGTTGCGTCAACGCGCACAAGGAGGGTATGTCCTGGTCGAATGGCCCGTCGGCGCGCCTATCGCTCTTGAAAAGGATGCGCCGCGAAAGGCCAGCCTGTTCCTGCGTGCAGGAATTTCGGATGGCGACACCACACCCTATCGCGGCGGTTGGCAGACCGGGATCCTGATGAATAGCGTTTGGCCCGGTCGCCCAAGCAGCCAATTATCTTTCGGCGCGCATCAAGCGCTTCTTGCTGACAAGTTCCGGCATAACGAAGCCGATGGCGGCAACCCGCAACGCCGCGCGGAAACCGGGCTGGAACTGACCTTCGCCGATCAGGTCACGCCGTGGCTCAATCTTCAGGCAGACGCGCAATATGTTCGCAACGCCGGACGAGGTGCAAGCGTGCGCGATGCCATCGTCGTCGGGCTGCGCTTCGTTTTTGCTTTTGGACAAGAATGGTGAATTTGCCCATGGATCAGGAAACTTTGCGATCATGACTATCAAGCAACGCGCGATCCTGATCGGATCAATCCTTATTGGCCTTACGCTTGTGCAGACCTTGTCGGCCGCGTGGAGCGATTACCAGCGCGCGCAAAGCGATGCGCAAGGCGAAGTGATCGTCAGCATGCTCCGTAACCATATGGTCGGTGACATGATGCACGATGCCGTGCGCGGGGCCGTATTCGCAGCGTTGTACGGCGCTGCGATCCAAGAACCGGCTCGCGTGCGCTAGGCCAGCGCCGATCTTGATAAATATGCTGCTACTTACCGGGAAATCATGGCGCAGAACCGCAATCTGGCGGCAGATCCGGGCCTGCGACAGACGTTGGAAACCACCAACCGGGATGTTGAGGTCTACCTTGGTACAGGACGCAGGATGATCGACGCGGCAGCGCGTAACCGAAGCAGCGCGGAGGCGCTTTCCCCGCAATTCACTGCGGCGTTCGAACGGCTTGAAGGATCGATGGAGAAGATCGGGCTAACCTTCGAAGACCTTCTTGCACAGCGCAACGCGGCTGCGCAGTCGAGCAGCCTTTGGCTGCTGATCGGCTTTGCACTGGTGTCCTTCATTGTCTTGGGTGTGACAATGCGCGTGCTACAGCGCACGGTGATCCTGCCGCTCAGCCGGCTGTCGGACCAACTCAAATCACTGGCAGCAGGACATTATGACAGCCGGGTCGAAGGTACGGCTGTCGGCGATGAAATTGGCGAAATCGCCCGCTCGGCCGAGGTTTTTCGAACGGCAGCAATCGCAAAACAAGCCGCCGACCGCGAGAAGGCAGTGGTGGTTGCGGCGCTGGCAAGCGGATTACAGGCGCTTGCCGCGCGCAATTTGACCGTGCGCATCGAGACGCCTTTCACAGCCGAATACGAAACACTGCGCGACAATTTTAACCGCACCGCCTTCGAACTGAGCGCGGTGATGGTGCAGGTCGCAGAAGCCGCTACCAGTGTCTCCACAGGGGCGGAAGAAATCCACAGTGCGTCAAGCGACTTGGCCAGACGCAATGAGCTGCAGGCCGCTCGCGTCGATCAGTCGAGTTCGGCGCTGGGCGAAGTGGCGGGCAATGTACAGAGCACGGCATCCAGCGCCAAGGACGTGCAGCAGGTCATCGCAGAGGCCAACCATCACGTGGCCGAAGGCGACGACATCGTCCGGCAGGCGGTCGACACCATGGCTTCCGTCGAGCAGTCTTCCAAGGAGGTTGGCAACATCATCGCGCTGATCGAAGGGCTTGCCTTTCAGACCAACCTGCTCGCTCTCAACGCCGGGGTTGAGGCTGCGCGGGCGGGCGAAGCGGGCAAGGGCTTTGCCGTCGTTGCAAGCGAAGTGCGCGCGCTTGCCCAGCGCAGCGCCGAAGCGGCAAGCGAAATCACCGCGCTGATCCGCGCCAGTTCCGAACAGGTCAGCAGGGGCGTGACGCTGGTAGGGAAGACCGGACAGTCATTCTCGCGGATCATGGGCAGTTTCAGCCGGATCGACAGTCATGTGCGCACTATCGCGGACGCTACCCAAGGGCAGGCCGACAATCTCCAGCAGGTCAGCAACGCCGCCAGCGACATGGGCCGCATGACCCAGCAGAACGCAGCAATGGTCGAACAGGCCACCGCCGCTGCCAGCAGCCTGGCGCAGCAGTCCGCCGATCTTCAGCAGCTGGTCAAAGCTTTTGCAGTGGGCGTGTCTCAGTCGCACGCACATCTGGCGCAAGGTCCGAGCCCAACCGCAGGCTTTGCGCACAACGTCGATCGTGTCGCCGCCTGAAATCGCGAGCGGAAAAACCTTATTTCAGACTGCCGCGTCTGCCCGGATGACGTTTCTTACTGCGCCGAATGCTCAGGTGTACCGACCAACGCTCCCGACAGATCGCGAACCTTGCGCAAATTTGAGAGCATGACCGCACGCGGCGCTGGAGCGGGTGAAGGGAATCTAGTTGTTGCTGCAATATCTTGATAGATAGTATTAAATTTTACACCACGGCTTTTGGAGGCCCCCACATTAGCCCCTGCAAGAGCCGGATGCCCGTGGAAAATGTGGGTCAGATTTGAACTCGCGACCTTCCAGTAAGTTTCGAATGATTGAAGTCTTAAAAAATGGTTCGTTTTTTCAGCGCCATAACGAGCAATTTATCTGATCCGATTGATCAGTCCGATTCGATTGGGAAGCTGCCATGCGCACGTTCCGACATTTTCTTGTTTAATTTCAGCGCAATATCACGGCGAGCTGTCGCATAGGGTGTGCCTATATTTCGGGCTTTTCAGCTAGGCCCCAGCCGTTCACTCGATGACGAAAATCGAAGTCTAAAAACGTTGACTCTGGGATCGCTCCGGGCGGGGACCAGCACCTCTCAAGTTCCGGGTCTGGGACAAAGCCGCCAATCGGCAGAGCTTGCCGGATCGACCGCTTCCGCCTAAACCGGCGGTTCGCGGGGCGGTGATGGCTGGCGCTGGCTAGATTAGTGCATGCATTTTGGCGATCTCCGCACGCTGCTCTGCGACGATATGTTCAGCCATCCGGCGTAGCTCAGGGTCGGTGCCACTTTCTCGATAGTTGCTTACCATTTCGATTGCAGCCTGATGATGCAGGACCATTAACGCCACGAAATCGCGGTTCAAGTCACCTGTTACAGGCACACGCTCAGTGGCGGTGTGTATTGTATCCATCTGCGCAACCATTGCTTCAACTCCCTCGGCGCTGGGCGCTTGGTTTGAGCCAACGTCGCCATAATAATGCTCGCTTCCTCGCCAGAAGCTGCCCGGAGGTACTCCGACATCTGCCGTCGTGGCGGAGGTCGTCTCAGGGTGCAGAAGCTCCGCGATCCGCCCGCTTGCGCGATCATAGATGATATTGTGCAAGCTGGCGTATGAAACGAGCGTAATGGCAAGGGCGGCGGCGAGGCCAACTGGAACGAACAAGGTGGCCCGGCTCCCAATTGGCGCGATGTTCATGGAGCCGCCACGAATTGGATCCACCAACACCATAAGCAAGGACGCCAAGATCGTCGCATGGCCGATCAGATCAACGCGTCCGAAAGGATAAGCGACCTCACTTCATGATGCCCCATGTCTCGCCCTTTGATCTGACTGCGCTCGGCGCAGGACCGCTCCTTTGGAGGAGTCTGTCCAATGAGTTGTCTCGGTTTCGAATGAGGTCTATATTTTCAAGCGAGCCTACCGGTCGATGCTACACGCGATCTGCAATGGGATGCACCATAGGGGGCACCCCCAAGGTTCGACAAAAATTGTGCAATGAAGGGAATGCGCGCCCTAATGAAAAGTCTTAGCGCCCGCGCCTTCTCGGTCATATTGCCGGTTGCTCTGACCTTCTTCGGTCTGTCGACATGGCTCGCCTATGCCAGCGCCCGCGAAAGCGAGATCGCCTCGTCCATGAAAAGTCTCGCGCAAGATCGGTTCCTCGCACGCCAATCTATGCAGCTTCGATTCAACGCGATTGCGCTTTCGCACGAGCGCGCCCGCCAGAGGATTCTTGATCAGCTAGACGGGTCGGTCAGTCCTTCTCTACCGTTTGATAGCTATTTCCCAGCTTTTGGCGATGGAACGCGCCGCAGTGCAGACAGCCTCTGGGTTGGCCAGGACGTAGCACTTGGCTCTGTTAAAGGCTTCGGTGCGTACATCGCCGACGAGGAGATCACTTCAGAACGCCGACGGACAATCACCGCGGCGTTTTCGGCACTGGCAAATTTCGTGGATGGGCTGCCAGCAAATGTCAGCAACATCTACTTCTTCTCACCCGACAACGATCTCATCATGTTTGCGCCCGAGCGTAGTGACCAGCTGCTTTACTACCGTCGAGATGCCCCGGCCAATTTCGATTTTCAGAAAGAGGAGTTTTCGGTCATCGTCTCGCCAGCTGTAAATCCGGACGGGGAGATGCGCTGCACCAGCCTTAGACCGATATTGTATGACGAGACCAAGCGGACCTGGACAACAGGTTGCATGACACCTGTGAGATCCCAAGCCGGTCATGTCGGAGCGGTAGGATCGAGCATTCTTCTCGACGAACTCTTCATGGACAATGACAAGGTGACCATGGAAGGCGTGACACGGGTGGTCATTACCCGCGACGGCCAGCTGATCAGCCACCCCGACTTCACGGTACAGTCATCGGTCAGAACGCTGGATTTCCTGGACCTCACCAGAACGAGTGATGCCAAGCTCAAGGCGATCTGGAATGCGTTGAACAATGACGATGCAGCTTTGACGAGCGGCTATCTGCCCGATGCGGACATCTATATCGATGCGCAGCAACTCGATCAGCCAGAGTGGATCGTAGTGTCCTTCATGTCGGGTGAAACCATCCGATCCAACGCTTTTGCTGCTTCACGACCGATTTTGATTTCCGGACTGTTGGGAACCGCGCTTTTTGCGCTTTTCATCGTGGTATTTGTTCGGCGAAGCCTGACCGGCCCAATTGAGCAACTGGCCGACCGGGTCGATGGCATTTCGGCCTTGCACAAGGCCGATGGTATCGGTTTGGGCAAATCCGGGACCGAGCTTGAACGGCTCAACATTGCCTTTGATGCGTTGGAAACGCGAGTGGCCCGTGAGCGACTTCGGCTGACCCGTTCCTTCGACCAGCTTGTCGATGCGATCGAAGAGTATGCTATCTTGCTGCTCGCTCCGGATGGGCATGTGTTGCGGGCTAATAGCGCCGCCAAGGATCGTTTTGGCTGGGTCGAGGGGCGCCCTATCGCTCAAATTATGGGCGGTGATGAAGCGACAGCGCAGCAACTATTGGCAGACGTCAGCAAAACAGGCCGCGTTTCGCAAGCGGTACAGCGCAAACGCGGAGACGGTAAAGATTTCTGGGCATTCGAGGCTTTCGAGCCGATGCAGGACGACAGCGGCGCGCTGATCGGCTTTGCCTATGTAGGGCGGGACATGACTGGTCAGAAACAAGCGGAAGCTGCTATTATCGCAGCGCGAGACGAGGCCAGCGCGCAATTGGCAGCAAGGACCAACATCCTCGCAACTATTTCCCACGAAATCAGAACGCCGCTTGGTGGCCTTCTTGGCATCATCGATCAACTCAAGAACGAGCGCTCCGATGCAGAGCGCAGCCGCGCATTGATTCTTATTGAGGATTCCTGTGGGGCATTGCTCGACACGCTGGATGCAATACTCCAGCAAACGCGGGGGTCGCACGGTGATGCACAATATGAATCGCGCAGGTTTCGCCCCAGTGCCATCGCACGGCGCGTAAGCGAACTCTTCCGGCCGCTGGCCAGACGCAAAGGCATACGTATCGAAACGCTGGCGTCGGGCGAACGCGAAGCGATGGGCGATCCGGCGCGCGTTCAACAGGTTCTTGCCAACCTCGTCTCCAATGCTGTTAAATTCACGCAGTCAGGCTCCGTTACGATCGATATTCAACCGCCTGCCATTGCAGGAGAAGATTGGTCTTTCGAGGTTTCCGATACCGGCGCCGGGATCGATGGAAAGAGGCTCGAGAAGATATTTGATCCCTATGATACAAGTCACTTCGATTCTTTGGGAAAATCGGTGGGAGCGGGTCTCGGCCTCTCGATCACACGCGACATCGTCAAGACGATGGGTGGTCAGATCCGAGTAGAAAGCGAGGTCGGCCGCGGCACTTTATTCCGTGTCCTTCTGCCATTGGAGGCGGTGCCCGATGAATTCTCGCCTGACAAGCCGGCTTCCTCCGAAGGAAGCCTCTACCTTGATCTCGATAAGGCGACCGAACAAATTCAAGCAGAAGCCCAAGCGAGCGGGCTTGGCTGGAAAGTAATACAACCCGGCGAGATTTTTGACGAGGCAAGCATCGTAGCCGAAAGGCTGTTGATTATTACCAGCCACGCGCGATTGCCATTGATAGATGATGGCTGGTTGTCAGCCAGTTATCGGATCGTGGTGGTCGGTACAGCCGAAGGTGGCGAGCCCATACCGGGCGCCAATCGAGCCAAAATCGTTCTTCTTCCCAATTTCAGTGTGGCTCATGACCTGCCACATTTTCTGGAGCGGGCGCACGATGGAACGGCTTGACGACCTTTTAGTCGAGGAACAGATCCGCATCCTGAAGCTTCGGCTGGACCGCGCCGAACGCGCGCAGCGCGATGCCGAAACCGCTCTAGAAGGGCGGATGCGCGAGCTTGACAGGGCCAACCGGGAACTGAGCCAGCGCGAAAGCGAACTTGTCGAAAAACTCGATATCGAAAGCCGGAAGCTGCTGGCCGCGCAATCGACTGCGCGAATGGCCACCATTTATGGTGAGAAGGGTAAGCCGTTCACTGCCTCCAAGGGGACCGGAGCCTTGCTAGGGCTACCCGAGGGCGAAGAGAGCTCAATCGACAGCCTGATGACCGCGATCCATCCCCTTGATCGGGATAGGATCATGCGGGATTCAGTCTCGTTTTTCACTAGGCTCGACCCGGGAATCGAGCACGCGTTCGAGCACCGCGTTATCCGGTATGACACGAAGGCGGTTCATTGGTTGAGCTGGGTGATCCGGCGTGAACCGGCCGGAGAAAACGGCGCCTCCCGGGTATATGGCACTGTGCGCGACATCACCCTGAGCCGTGCCAACGAAAGAGCCGTTCGTGCGCTTCAGTTGCGCGCCGAGCGACGGGTGCGCGAACTCGATGCTCTCAGCCGACTGCTGTCCGCCGAGCAAGAAAAGACCGCTGAAGCATTGTTGGACAAGACCCGGTTTTTGACCGCAATGGCGCACGCGATACGCACTCCGCTTAACTCGCTCAGCGGTGGTATTGAGCTGCTGGCAGACCAGCCCACTGGCCGGTCAAGGGACTTGGAAATAGTCCGTTGCGCGGTCGATCAGCTGGTCAAAATCGCATCGCAGCTGATCGAGCAGGCCGACACCGGCGACACGCTGTCCGCCCCCAAACCGCCTGAACTTTCCTTGGCAGTCCGCAAGATGGAGCATCAGGCAGGAGCATCACCCAAGGTTCTTCTTGCCGAGGACACCGAAACCAACCGCTACGTAATTGAACGCATGCTGGGCGCAATCGGATGCGAAACGACAATCGCTACCAACGGTGTCGAAGCAGTTGAGGCTGTGAGAGGAACGACATTTGATGTCATTTTGATGGATGTGATGATGCCTATCATGGACGGCGAGCAAGCAACACGGGCGATCCGCGCGATGACCGGACCCACTTCGCGTACCCCTATCATTGGAGTCACCGCACACAGTCTGCATGCGGAACGCGAGCGACTATTGTCAGCAGGCATGACCGCGTGCCTTTCCAAACCGGTTCGCCGGGAGGAATTGGAGTCGGCGATCCGCACTGCATTGATAGGCCAGGAATCGGTGCAGACGCTTAACGCGCGGTTCGACCATGAATTGTTTCAGCGCGCCTTCTTCGATCTGCCCGAAGCCTACCGTGACCGGATGCGCGCGGCGGCCAAGAAGGACATCAGCCTGTATGGCGAAGAGGTTTTGAAGGCGGCCAGAATTGGCGATTATGAGGCGCTTTCACGGGCCGCGCATAGCCTTAAAGGCGTCGCAATCAATGTGGGCGCAATCGGCATCGTCGAGGAACTCAGCCGCTACCGCGAAATGCTTGCTGATGACCCCGATTTTTCCAGCGCGGCGCTGCGAAAGGAGATCGCCGCAAGCCTGTTGGCGTTCGACGATCTCTTCAGCGCTCTGGTTGGCAAAACGCAGTAGGGCCCAGGTTCAGTAGGCTCCACGTCCGCGCAGGACCGCGCCGGGCGTACACACCAGCAGTTTGATATCAACCCACAGATTGGTGCGCTTGAGATAGGCGCGATCCATGATTGCTTGACGCGCAAACGGAATCTCAGCGCGGCCGCGTACCTGCCAGGTGCATGTGATGCCGGGCTTTCCGGCAAGTCGCTGCCAATGGGTCCCGCGATAGGTTGCAACTTCGCTGGGTAAGGCAGGGCGCGGGCCGACCAGCGACATGGTGCCAAACAGCACGTTGAAGAGCTGCGGCAATTCATCGATCGAGAACCGGCGGATGAAACGCCCCGTTCGGGTAATGCGTGGATCATTGCGCATCTTAAAGCACGTTCCATCGCGCTCAGACTGCGACAGGAGAGCTTTGCGGCGCTCTTCTGCGTCTTTGTACATGGAGCGGAACTTGATCATGCTGAAAGGCTTCCCGTCGGCTCCGATGCGGGTCTGCCGGAAGAGAACAGGGCCTTTGTCCTCCAGACGGATCGACAACGCGGTTGCAAGAAAGATCGGCAAAAGAGTAAGAATGGCGAAGCCGGCGCCGACAACATCGAGCATGCGCTTTGCAAGTTCGTTTGCCTGATCTGTCAGCCCACGCGCCTGGGCGCCAGCGAAGACCGCATGCGCGAGGAACATTGCGTTGCCCCAGACGTAGCGCCTGGCCATGCGGCGTGGTTCCATCGCGAGGCGCCAGACCCATTCGCCTTTGCAGGCACGCACCAGTTTGGGCGCTCGCGGAATCCGGCCCGAATAATAATCGAACAGCCCGCCAACTCCCATGATCACGGAAGCTCTAAGCTTGTGACGGTTGCGTGCAATCCATTTTTCTTGGAGCGGAACGCCGAAGCCGACCATCACAATCCCCGCGTGCGAGCGGTTAATTCGCTCGATAAGTGCATCTTCTTCTTCCGTATCGAAATAGCCCGAATGGGTGCCTGCGATGCGAAGCGCGGGAAAGTTTGCCGTGGCCCAATCTGCGGCACCGTCGGCAACACCGGGCAATCCCCCCAGGAGAAAGATACCAGTACCCTCCTCTTCGGCTTCGCGGCAGATTTCTGGGAAGAGATCAGTCCCGTTGAGGTTCTCGCCAAGCCGGGCTGCGGCAAGCTTGGCCGCAATTTCCATACCCACGCCATCGGGCAACAACATGTCGCTCGATCTCAGAGCTTCGCGATAGGCGACATCTTCACGCTGCTGATTGACGCAATGCGCGTTGACAAAATTGATCGTCGACCTCTTGTGCGCACCAACCTGCGCCACGATGTGCCGCGCAATTTCGGTTCGGCCTGCGCAGACAAGCGGAAGGCTGAAAAGTTTGGTCACGGGCCAGATACGATCGGCCTCGCCACGATCTTCCACCTGTGCCCCGAGAACGCGCTGAAAATCGCTGCTAGGAATATATTTCATCGGACGCTTCCCTGATTTGGATTCGTCCAACGAGTGGCAACGCGCATGCCAAACTCTCAAAACATTGATATTATTAATACTTTTAACATCTCCCGATTTTTTGCCCTACCTCGCAACACGCTTTTGGCGAATTGCGGCAGGCGAAATTCGCAATTTGGGAAATTGAATGTTGTTTCTGCAAAAATGAGGCGATTTTAACTTAGAAAAGCCGGTATTTCCGCCAATCCCGCAATTGGCACAGATGTTGAATTTCTTCCCCGCGAACCATCCGCGAGGGAAGAATGAACATTGCAATTCGCACCATTATGATGCCGAGCCGCTGGCCTGCCTTTGCCCGTGGAATGATCGCCTATGGATCGGCCGAGGGGATCACGCGGATAGTTCGACTTGCGGCAATTCTTGTGGTTGCTCGCCAGATTTCTCCCGAGATGCTCGGAACCGCAGCGCTTTCCTTGAGCCTGTTCGAGCTCGTTCGCGTTCTTGCCAATGTCGGCATTGGCCAGCGTATCATTCAGGCAAATCAGGCCGAGCTCATCGCGATTTGCAACACCGCGTCGCGGCTGTTCTGGATCGTCTGTCTTGGTGTCGCCGTATCGCAGCTCGGCGTCGCTGCCCTTGCATTGCTCGCATTCGGAATGAGCGATGTCGCGGCCATGCTGGCAGCTTTGTCGGCGGTCTATCTCTTCATGCCCGCCGGATTGGTGCAAATTTTTCTGGCCATGCGCGAACAGCGCATGGGAGCGACAGCAAGCGTTACCGCAATTCAAAACATTGCCGACTGCATTCTGACTGTCGTTCTGGCCGTGTTGTGGCCGAGCGCTTGGGCAATCGTTCTTCCGAAGCTGCTCACCGCACCCTTGTGGCTTCTACTTGCGCGTGGCACCCATGCTTGGACACCCAACCCGCTTGGCGGATTTGCGCCCATCAGCGTCTTCGCCAGTTTTGGCCCAGCCATCCTCTGCTCCGAGCTTCTGATCGCCGCGCGGCTTCATGGCGACAAGCTTATCATTGGCGCGATGCTCGGAACCGAGGCGCTGGGACTTTACTTCTTGGCCTTCAACGCCGGTTTGGGCATCACGCAATCGCTGGTGACCGCCTGCAACCTCGTCTTGTTCCCGCATCTTGCCAAGACACATGGTGAAGAACTGGAAACCGAGTTCCGACGCGCCTTCATTATTGGGCTCGCCGCCCTCGTCCCGCTCGTGGTTGCGCAGGCGCTGCTCGCTTCGATCTATGTGCCGATCATCTTCGGCGAGAATTGGATCGCTGCGGCACCTTACCTGTCCATGCTCGCTTGCGCCGCTGTGCCGCTCTTCGTGGGTGCGCTCCTCAGCGCCCGCTTTCGCGCTGTCGGTAAGCCCTATGCTGAAACCGCATTGATGGCTGTCGCCACATCGGCGGCTCTGATCGGCCTTACCGTCGGCGCGCAATCGAGCCTGATGTTGGCCTGCCTCGGTTTTGCCGGAGGCCTTGCTCTCGTCCTGCTCCCGGCCGCTGCCATCCAGTTCAACGCGCTTCGACCCACGCAATCTGTTCCCTCGAAAGGAGGCCAATGATGTCCGCGGTCCACTTCTCAATCGTCATCCCTGCCTACAATGCCGCTGCGACCCTGCGGTCGACCGTGACCAGCGTTCAGGCGCAAACCGATCAGGATTTCGAGATCATTATCATCGATGACGGTTCGACCGATGAGACGCTCTCGATCATGCTCGACCTCGCCGCGGCAGACGTGCGCATCCGTGCCATCTCCAAGCCCAATACGGGCGTATCGGATACCCGCAATCTCGCCGGCAAGCTTGCCAAAGGCAAACTGCTCGCATTTCTCGATGCAGACGATCAATGGCACCCGGCCAAGCTCGCCCGCCACCGCGTGGCCCATGCCTTTGACCCCCTGCTCACGGCCAGCTTCGCACAGGTCGAATTTGCGCCCGAGCGTGGCGCAGAGATGGCAAAAGCGCGGACGTTTTCGACTTTCCGGGCAGGCTGTCTCGATCTCGCCGATGTTCTGGTCGAGAACGCAATCTGCACCACCTCCAATCTCGTGGTCAAACGCGATGTGTTTCACGATCTTGGCGGCTTCGACCCGACGATGCGCTTTGCCGAGGATCAGGAATTGCTGGCGCGTATCATCGCCGATGGCGGAATGATCCTGGGGATCGAAGAGCCGTTAGTGCGTTACCGCATGAGCGCCGACGGCCTGTCATGCGACTTCGAAGCGATGTTGTCTCATTGGAGGCGGTTTGCATCATACTGGATTGAAGGAAGCGCGCTGGCGCAGGCGGAGGCCACCTATTGCCGTTACCTCACCCGCCGCGCGCTGCGTGCAGGGGCCAGGATGGAGGTCGCGCGCTCCTTCGCCCGGCGCGGCCTGAAAGCGGATCGCGCGGCCTTCATGGCGGGCGGCACTCGCAGTTTTCTCACCCTTGGCGGCGCGATTGCCGGAGGTGCTCTGCCCGCGTCGCTGCGGCGCGCCGTGTTTGCTTGACCCCATACCCTTAGGAGACCGAACAATGACCAATCCCAAAATGTCAGTCGTGATGCCGATCTACCATGTCGAAGAATTCGTGGGCGAGTCCGTGCAGTCAGTACTGGACCAGACTTTCGCCGATTTCGAACTGATCTGCGTCGATGATGGTGGTACCGACGCGTCGATGGATATCGTTCGCGGATTTTGCGATCCGCGCATTCGTATCGTGTGTCAGGACAATCGCGGTCTCGCCGGTGCGCGCAACACCGGGATCGCGAATGCACGCGGCGACTTTGTCGCTCTGCTGGATAGCGACGATATCTGGCATCCGGAAAAGCTCGCGCTTCATTTCATTCATCTGATGGCGAACCCCGATATCGGAGCGAGTTACGCTGGTTCGCGCATGATTGACCGTGACGGCGCGGTGCTGAAAGTGGCAATGCGCCCGAAGGTTGGCCGCATAAGCACTCGCGATATCTTCTGCCGCAATCCTGTCGGCAATGGCAGTGCGCCGGTGCTTCGCAAGACCGCGCTCGATCTCGCAGCCTTTTCGCACCCGCAGGAACACTCGCGCACGTGCTGGTTTGACGAGAACTTTCGCCAGTCCGAGGACATCGAATTGTGGACCCGTCTGGCTGTCAAGCACGGGGTGACCTTTGCCGGCATCGACGGCCTTCTTACAGATTACCGCATCATTCCCGGCGCCCTGTCGGCCAATGTCGTGAAGCAATATCTCAGCTGGACAAAGATGGTGCGCAAGCTGAACAGTTACGCGCCGGAATTCGTGGCTAAGCACGGCGACACCGCCCGCGCCTATCAGCTACGCTATCTCGCGCGGCGTTCGGTACAGCTCGGCAACTTCGAGCTTGCCCGCGACCTGATGAGCAAGGCGCTTCGGCTTCAGCCGCGCCTGCTCACCCAAGAGCCTGTGAAGACTCTTACCACGGCGGGCGCGGTCGTCGCGGGGACATGGCTCGGGCAAGGCCGCTTCACCTCACTCATGCGCCCATATTTGAAGAACGCCGCATGATGCGGATAGCACACCTGCTTGACGATTTTGGCATGGGCGGGGTGACCCGGGCGCTGACTCTTTTCGAAGAGCCAGCGCTGACCCGTTTGGCCACTTCGGCAGTCGTGCCGGTCAAAAACGACGCGCTGATCGCGCCGCGGGTCCAAGCCGATCTGATCGTTGACCACATGGCTCTTTCGTGGAAGCGACTGGTGTTTCTCGCCAGCCTGCGTGCACGTAATCCCGCAAGCCGGATAGTGCATGTGGAGCACAGCTACACGCGCTCGTTCGAACACGAGAATATTCAGGCGGTCGGCCGCTTTCGCGCGATGCTGAAACTCGCGGCGCACCTGATCGATGAATTTGTGTGCGTTTCCAACGCGCAAGCCGATTGGCTGGCGCAAGGTGTCGGTATTCCCTCCTCGAAGCTGACTGTCATCTACCCATGGACGGATCGCAGTGAGTTGTTCGAATTGCCGGAAGCCCGGCCTGCATTCGGTCGTCCCGTGCAACTGCTTGCATATGGCCGGTATGCGCCGGTCAAAAATTTCGCTGCTTTGATCGAAGCGATGCGCGCCGTTCCTGAAACCATGGCGAGGCTAATCATTTTTGGCGACGGTCCCGACCGCGCATCGTTGGAGGCGATGGCTGCTGGGTTGCCGAGCGTGACCGTGCTTGGCCCGTGCCACTCGCCCGCCGCACACCTCGCAGATTGCGATGCTGTGGTTATCCCTTCGCGCTATGAGGCGTTTGGCCTCGTCGCAACCGAAGCCCGCATGGCGGCGAGGCCCGTCCTGGTTGCGAGTGTCGATGGCCTGCCCGAACAGGTCGGTTCTGCGGGACTGTCGGCGAACATGTCGACCCCTGATGATATCCTGGCGGCGATCAACGCTTTCACGAGGCTCGACCTGCTCTCCCTGGGCATTGCGGGACGCCATGAAGTCCGAGGACAATCGGACGAGATCATCTCCCGCTGGACCCGTCTCATTAACCGGAGCGCCTCGTCCGCCCCCAAGGGCGGCCCGCTCCGACTGAAAAGTTTCAAATAGCGGCGGTGCCTTAGCTCACGCCCCATAGCCTTAACACAAATGTCTTATGCTTCTGGAGTTGGGTTCTCACGGAGCGCTAACCCGATGACCACCAGAGCCGGCCAATAGAGATAGGCAAGAATCTCGAGGTTCTCTCCGAAGGAATACAAGGCCAGTGCAAGCGTCAGGCTCAAACCGATCTGCGCACCCCTATCCGTCTGGGACCTGATCAGAAGGACGAGGAAGGTCGCTCCAAGCGGGATCGCGAGTGCGATGCTTCCCAGCAACCCTTTCACGAAAAGCAGCCCGTACCACGAATGGTGGCTGCCAATCGGCATGTACTCGACCAGATGAGGCCCGTCTTCGACCACCCCGTGACCGAACCAATAGGCTTCGGTCTCCCACCGGAGGATCGCAATTCGTCCCAGTGCAGCGCGCACGCGGCTTGAATCGGCCCGCGCTGCAGAAAATTCGCCTGCCGCGCCGTCGATAATATCAATCAGGGTCGGTCCGAAAATACCGAGCGCGAAGACTGCCGGAGCGGCAAGAAGCCAGAGTTGACCTTTACCCAACCGGCTCGCGCCCCAAACGATAGGCACGATCACAAAAAGAGCCACCAGTGCGAGCCGTGACTGCGAGAATAGCGCAAGCATTAGCCCGCCTGCGATACCGATAGCCTTCCATCCGCGGTGGCTCTCCTGAGCGGCGAGAAGCACATAAAGCACGCCCATCATCCCCGCAGCCGGAGACCATGGCGCAAAAAACTGCCAGCGCGGCGTGCCAGCCCCGGGTTCAATCGTGTAAAGCTGCGCTGCAAAGTATTCCGCTCCTGCGCCGCCCAGCACCTTGAGAGGAGATACCCATAAGACTTCGGGCAGTCCCACGTACGGCGCGATTAAAAAGATCGGCAGAAGAATGAGGGTTTGCAGACCAAGGCGGCACACTGCTCGGTATATCACCTCCGCCCGCACATCCAGCATCGCTCCTACAAGCGGAAACAGAGCAAGCAGCGCCCAACCTTTCGCCCAACCGACGCTGGACTTGATCGTCTTGCCAAAGTCGAGCTCGAAATTGACGTGACCGACCCACAGGATGACGAGCATCGCAAGCATCCCCGCCAGCCATGCCCAAACCGTGCCGGGAATAGCGGTCGCTTTCACCCGGTCGAGATAGAGCGCCAGCGCGACCATCCCGGCCAGCGCCCAGCCGAGGACAGGACCAGCGATGTACAAGCCACCGACCAGCCACAGCGCCCAGGTCCACCCGACGCCTCGCGCGATCAGCCGTTCGGCAGAAGTTTGCGGATGATGGGCTGTCTCAGCCATAGCAGCAGCGATCCGATAAGAATGAAGAAGGTGGCACCGATTGCTCCTGCGATGATAAGCAGCGCGGACGGCGCCGCCTTGGCGCGCGGGAGCGATGGTGCTTCGAGCGTCTGGACAAGCGGATAAGACGCGAATGGGTCAGACTTGTTGGTGTCGAGCCGGGCCAGAGCTGAGCTGAAGACAGCTTCGGCAACGCGAAGATCACGCAAAAGTTCGGCCAGTTCTGCCGCTTGCGCGACCTGGTCTTTGGTGTCTGCCGACTGCTCGGAAATCTGGCGGCGCAATTCGTTGAGGGCAGCGCCGTGCCCGCTGCGATCGCTGTCGCGTTCGGACAGGCTGGCGAAAAGGTTTTCGCGGGCGTTCGATACCGAAAGGTCTGCCAGCGCAATGACTTTCGCGCCGCCTAGGCCGGTGACAGCAGCCCCGCGCCTGGCCAACTCGGCCTTCAGTGAATTCTTTTCCGCTGCGAGCTCTTCCATCGTCGCATGCGCATCGCCCAAAGTGCCGGAGCGCCTAGCACGCTCGCCGCTCGCTTTGGCATAGCGGGAAAGCAAGTCCTGAAACTCCGGGTCGGCCTTCAACTGCATAGCCCGGCGTGCCTGCGGGAGGGTGATGTCGAGAGTCGAGGAAAGCCGCGCGGCCGCAGCCCCGGTTTCCGCCACGCGAACGCGGCGGTCGCGTTCATTTGCCTTCAATTCGTCCAGAGCGGTGATCCGGCCAGCAAACTGGTCGAGCGATACGAGACCTGTCTTCCCCTGGAAATCGAGCAGCGCTTGCTGCGCTTCGTCGACTTTGCGTTCAAGCTCAGTAATGCGCGCAACGTCCGCCTCTTCGCGGGTGCGAGCCTCATCGTCGCGGAGCTTCTCAAGCGCGGTATTGAATGCCTGCTGCAGCGCTTGCATGCGTGCTTGCGCCTGCTCGGGAGACCGCGCGCTCATCCGCAGTTCGATGACATTGGTCTGGTCGATCAGCTTGATGTCTGGCGCGGGAAAAGCCCCTTCATCTTCACCGGCAAGCCCCGCCGCGTCACGCAGAACAATGTCCGACATCAGCAGGCGCTTGTAATTTTCGGTCGGGCTCAGGCTCGTAGAGGAGAATGCCGAAGAGGTATTGGTGGTGGCCTGACCGATCAATTCGAGGTTCATGCTCGCACCCACGCCTGTTCCCGGAAGAATCAAGGTCATGCGGCTGTCGAACCTGTCAGGAGCAAAAGCGATATAGATCAGCGCCAGGAGCCAGACGAGCGCTAGAGGACCCGCCAGCGCCATGAGATAGCGGCGATAGCGGCCGACCGAAGGTAGACCGTCCCGGACAAGCATCCAAACACGGAGCAGGCGACGCGGTGGTTGCAGCTGATCGAAATCGGCGACAAAGCTCTTCACAGCGCACTATCTAGCAGGATTGCCGGGGTCGCAGTGTTGACAGCGTCGGTGACAAGACCAACCGCCTCGCGGAAATTGGTCCAGCGGCTGTCATAACAGGCAATAGCGTCACCCGGCATCAGATACGGGTTGAGTGCATCGCGGTTGGCTTCGCGCACGAGTTTCTCGATGTCGCGCTCTATCACGATGCTCTGCCCGTTGATCGGGTTGCGCGAAATCAGCACAGCGCGGCGGTCCGACTGCATGTAGCTCCCGCCCACACAATTGGCCGCGACCAGCCCCTGAAGGAAACGCGTTCCATAGGGCAACGAAGTGGTCTGATGGCCTATGGCCGCGCCCGCATTGTTCATCGCGCTGCGCGTGAGGTTGGACATGAACACGCGGATGCCCGGAGCCGTGAGCGGGGTGGGACGGACGAGGTCGGCGTTAAAGCAGGTGCGGCTCGGGACGACGATTCGGTCACCGCTGGCGACGGACACGTCGCGGCTCGACCAGCCGTGGATGAAACCGGATAGGTCGAACTCCGCATAGGTGTTGCCGCGCAGAAGATAGATGCGCTGGACATCGGCATCAGGACGCACTCCGCCCGCGGCCCGGATTGCTCCCGCAATTGTGCGGCTGACATTGTCATCGCCGCTTACCGCACCCTCTTTCAGCCCGATACGGCTTTCAGGGTCACGCTCTCCCGCGCGAACCGCGCCTGGCTGGAAGACCGCGCCGCTGACTGCGACCGATGTCCCCGCATTCTCGATAAGTGATACGCGAACCGCGTTCTGGAGCGGACGCACCAGATTGGCGTTTACGAGCTGCTTGTGCAGGCTCGTCGTCAGATCCTGTATCGAAAGACCGCTGGCCTGCACAGGCACCTGCCTACGCAGCGCGATCGTGCCGTCGCTCTCGATCACATAAGTCCCGGTAAGGCGATCCTCGTCGCCCAGAACGGTGATTTCCAGACGGTCTCCCGTGCCGAGCGGCGCTGTCCGGTCGAGGAAGGCGGCGGGGGAGACGCGGCGATACGTATCAAGCTCGCGTGGCACTTCCCAGCTGCATGTCGGTGCGCCGCGCGCGACCGGCGCGTCGCTGATCCAGTCGCCCTTCGGTTGCTCGCTTCCGGCCCAGGCCATTTGACCCGGCGCATAGACCGAGCTCCCCAGGTTCTCTGGAGCGGGACCGGCAACGCAGCCCGATACCAGGACTGCACCTGCAGCGCAGGCCAGCACTGTCTTGTTGATTGAACGCAACATGCGAAACTCCCTGAACGGCGGTTGCCCATCGTTTCTCAAGGATCGTGCCAACCTCGCACAATCGGGGAATTGTGCGGTTTGCGAATGGTGCGATTGGTGAAATTCTCAAAATGCGTCAGCAATTTTTGCGTTTTGCAAAGAAATTCGCATTATGCGTCATCGAAAGGACTCCAAAAGCCTCGAACAATGCGAATTTTTCGGCACGCCCTTTGCATAATGGGAGACAGAACGAATTATCGGAGTCATCTTGAATGAAGGGGATTATCTATTCGGAGCTGGTCGGCTTTCTCGACGTGAAAGGCGGGCCGGCCTTCACGGAGAAAGTGCTTGCCGGAGCCGATTTGCCACATGGCGGTGCGTTCTCGCGTGTCTCGCGCTATCCTTGGGAGCAGGCCGTGCAGGTTGTGACTTCGGCTTCGAAGATCAGCGGCGCGGATGCCAATGATCTGTGCGAGGAGTTCGGCAGGTTCCTGTTCGACCGCTTCACCATTCTCTACACCGAGATTGTCGAGCGTTACCCGACTGCCGAAGGGATGCTCGCCCATGTGGAGGATCACATTCATGAAGAGGTCCGGGTGCTCTATCCGGACGCCGAGCCGCCTCAGGTATCGTCATGGAAAGATGACGATGGGTTTGTAGTCGAATACTGTTCTCACCGCCCCTTCGCGCACATCGCTTTTGGGCTCGTACAAGGCTGCATGAAGCATTTCGGCGATCCGCGTTCGATCCACTGGGTCAATCGTGATCCCACCGGCAGGACTGCTTACTTCAGGATCCAATGATGACAGAAGCCCGCATTCTCATTGTCGAAGACAGTGCTTCTCTGGCACTCGGCTACTCCGCGCAACTTGAGGATGCTGGCCACGAAGTAAGCCTTTGCGAGAGCCTGGGCGAAGCGCGTCGTGCGCTATCAGCCGAAAGGTTTGATGTTATCTTGCTTGACCTGCAATTGCCTGATGGAGACGGGTTGACGCTGTTCGAAGTTCTTTCGGGAAGCAAAGGCAACCCGGCCGTTATCGTCGTGACCGCAGATGGTTCGTTGAACCGGGCGATCGCGGCAATGCGGCTCGGAGCCTATGATTTCCTGGTGAAACCGGTTTCGGGCATGCGGTTGTTGACCACAGTGTCCAACGCTGCCGAGCAGAGCAAGGCCGTTCCCGAGCCGGTTGCGCCCAGTTGTTCTCCGCTTGATGAAAGCGATACATTTCACGGTTTTATCGGCAAATCGCCGGCGATGAAGGTGGTGTTCCGCACAATCGAAAGCGTGGCCGATTCAAAGGCGACCGTGTTCGTGACCGGTGAAAGCGGCACGGGCAAGGAAGTCACTGCGGAAGCGATCCACTCCGCAAGTAAGCGCCGCAAAGGCCCTTTCGTAGCAATCAATTGCGGGGCGATCCCTGAGAACCTGTTGGAGTCCGAATTGTTCGGTCATGTCAAAGGTGCGTTTACGGGTGCGATCGAAAACCGCATTGGCGCTGCAAAGGCAGCAGACGGCGGGACGCTCTTCCTCGACGAAATTTGCGAGATAGATTTGAAACTTCAGGTCAAACTTCTGCGCTTTCTTCAATCCGGAATGATTCAGCGTGTTGGCAGCTCTGCGGCCGAACCGGTCAATGTGCGCATTGTCTGCGCAACCAACCGCAACCCCGAACGCGAAGTTGCCGAAGGACGATTTCGTGAAGACCTTTATTACCGTCTCAACGTAATCCCGATCACGCTTCCCGCTTTGCGCGATCGCGGCGATGATATCTCGCTTATCGCTAGCGCTCTGGCCGAAAGGATCGCGACCGAGGAAGGGCGAAACGTTTCCGGTTTTTCAAAAGCGAGCGAAAATTATCTCAGACAGCATGACTGGCCGGGTAACGTGCGCGAATTGCAAAACTTCTTGCGCCGGGCGATTATCACGGGATCGGGCAGCAAGGTGGAGTTGGCGGGTGGAACCCACCAATCGTCGCGGTCTACACACCGCAATGTCACAGCGATTGGGGCAGAAACGGGTGCTATCGAAGCGGTGCCCCAACCTATCGCTTCCAAGGCTTCGCACGATGCTTCGATCGCCGACTTTTCCGGCATGACGCTGGACCAAGTGGAACGGCTCGCAATAGAGCAAGCCATTGCCCGCAACTCCGGCAACATTGTCCAAGCTGCTCGCGGGCTCGGCGTGAGCCCCTCGACTATTTACCGAAAACTGGAGCGTTGGGGCGGATAGTTTGAAAATAAGTGGCGAGCTCCCATAATATCGCGTTCTGTACAAGCGCCAGAAGTGATCTGTCGACTTTCACACTTTACCGACCATCAGTAGACCCGATGTATGATCCTGTGAGCAGAGGGCAGCTTCCGGCAGAAATGAATATTCAGCCTGACGAACTCGAAGGCCGTGTTTTGGGTCGACAGCCGCCGTCTTCGACTGGTTGATCGGACTGCTATTTTCCTCCCTTGTTCGCCCAATCATTCCTTTCGGCAAACAGCCAATGGCTGACATCGTGCGTGCCGTTCAACCGCTAGAACCCGATCGAGGCTTTACAGCCCAACCTGCCGGAGGCTCCGTTCTGGGCGAATGGCTAAGGGTACCATGCTGGAAACGTCGTAAGCTTTGAATCCGGACCGCGCAGTTGGGGAAAATGAGCACACCCTACCCCGCGAATTCGGGTTGCATCTCACTGATGTATCGAAGGAAATGCGGTTTGTGCACAAGTGACCCGCCTGCGAGTTATGCGGGTTTGCGGCGAGTTGTGGGCAAGTCGTTCTGGCTTATCACTCTGAAATTCTGCCGTAATTCTTCGATCGTTTGCGGATCATAGGCAAGTTACGGCTTCTCGAGGCTGATCACCGATTTCCCGCCTTGATCGGCACGACCTCAGCGCCCTTGCGCAGCTGGTCTAGGTGGTCGCTCCACCATTGCGCCATGGCCACGCGCTCTTTCCAGTGTGCGCCGCGATGGTAGGCGGCGCGGACCCTGTCGCTGTCGCCGTGGGCTAGCGCGCGCTCGATGGCGTCGGGATGCCACTTGCCGCTTTCGTTGAGCAGCGTTGATGCCATCGCGCGGAAGCCGTGGGCGGTCATCTCGTCGGTGGAGTAGCCGAGGCGGCGCAGGCCTGCGTTGATCGTGTTGTCGCTCATCGGGCGCTTGCGGGAGCGGATCGATGGGAAGACGTAGCCGTCGGGTCCGGTCAGCGTGCGTAGGTCTTCGAGGATCGCAATCGACTGGGTTGAGAGCGGGACAAGGTGGTCCTTGCGCATCTTGGTCTTTCCCGCTGGGATGGTCCACAGTGCGCCATCTAGATCGAATTCGCTCCATTCGGCATGACGCAGTTCGCCGGGCCGGACGAACACATGCGGGGCTAATTGCATCGCCAGCTTGGTGATCGGCTGGCCCTCATAGCCATCGATAGCGCGCAGCAGCTCGCCCACACGCGCCGAGTTGATGATCGCGCCGTAGTGGGTGACGGTGGGAGCGGTCAGCGCGCCGCGCAAGTCGCGGGTCGGGTCCGAGGCGAGGCGGGCGGTGGCGACCGCATAGCGAAATACTGCTCCGGCCAGTTGCAGGGTACGGCGGGCGCTTTCCAGCTGGCCCTTGCGTTCGATCTTGCGGACGGCAATCAACACATCGGCAGGTTCGATATCGGTGATGGGCAGTTTGCCGATCGATCCTTTGAGCAGCGACAGCAGATACTCGCTGCGCGTGGCCGTGCTCACCGCCCAGGCCTTTTGACCATCGCGCCGCCGCTTCGCACAGAACTCGGCGGCAATAGCGTCGAAGGTTGTCTCGGCCTGGATGCGCGACCGCACCTTCTCGCGTTGCTTTTCGCGGCCCGGATCCTTGCCAGCGGCCACCAACTCGCGGGCAGCATCGCGCCTGCGCCGCGCCTCCGCGAGCCCGACCTGAGGATAGATGCCGATCGCCAGCTTCTTCTCCTTGCCGTCGATGCGATACTTGACCCGCCACAGCTTGCCGCCTGACGGCTGCACCAGCAGGAACAGGCCGAGGGTATCACCCACCTTATAGGGCTTCTCGCGCGGCTTTGCGTTTCTGATCGCAACATCTGTCAGCGGCATGGCCCTCGGTCCTTTCCCAGCTCGTGGCCCCCACGTGGGGGCCAATCCAATTGCCCGAAATGCCGTGGCCCCGCGAGGTGGCCCCCAAGGGCCTCGGATGCAGCGGGAAGAATAGGGACATTCTCGGACGACCGAGAGCCTAAATCCCTCGGATTTCCAAGGGCTTTATAGACTTTCTGGGGCTGTTTGGGAAGGGAGGGCTGGAGCGGGTGAAGGGAATCGAACCCTCGTCGTCAGCTTGGGAAGCTGCTGCTCTACCATTGAGCTACACCCGCAGCGTGCTAAAAAGGCAGGAATTTGTAAAAGCGCCCAAAACGCTTTGCCATGGCCAAGCACATCCGAGGCGCCCATTGCCACGTTTGGGCCTGACGGGTCAACAATTGTTCAGCTACGCCAGCACGAACCTTTCACCAGAGCCAGTGGTCGCCAGCACTTCAGAACGACACTGATGCCGAGGCTCTGACCGTGCGCGGCGCGCCTTGCAGCAGAGCCGGCGCAAAGCTGTCGAAGGACGACGCCCAGAATGCGTTGTCGAACACGTTGTCGGCAGTAAGGCGCAGGGTCACGGGTGCCTCGCCCGCGACGAAGACATAGCGTGCACCAAGGTCGATCGTCGTCCAGTCATCGATTTTCAGGGTATTGGCGTTATCAGCGAATTGTTCCCCTGTATGGGTGATGCGGCCTGTCAGAGTGAAGCCCGCTGCGAAGGGCAAATCCCACTCAACGTTTCCGTTGAAGGTAAAATCGGGGACGCCAACGACGTTCAGTCCGCCATTCAATTCGGCGTCGGTGACGGCAATCCCTGTGATGATCCGGAGGCCGGGTACGATTTCGCCGTTGACGTTGGCTTCCACGCCTCTGTGTCGCTGATTTCCGACATAACCAAACCGCCGATCGGCATTAGCTCCGATCACGCCTTCCCCGGGCCGCTCGATCTGGAAAAGAGCGAGGCTCGCGAACATCCGGCCGATGGCATATTTGGCGCCAATTTCGAATTGCTCCGACACCCGCGGGGCGAGCACTTCGCCCGTATTGCTCAACGATGGATCGATGGGCGCGACCGGGCCTTGCTGCAAGGCTTCGATATAGTTGCCGTACAGCGAAAGGCCTTCAGCCGGCTTGACCACGACCCCGACGACCGGAGTCCATCGGTTTTCGATATAGACGGTGTCGCGCGCGCCATCTGCGTAGCTGAACCCTTCAACACGGATTTCCTGATAGCGCACGCCTCCTGTCAGCAGCACCTTGTCGGCAAACAGGCCGATCGTATCGGAGACAAAAAGGCTGGAGAGGCGGTTTTTCGCAATCGGGAAGGGATCGTTCAGGTCGCCGCCGACAAGACTGGATGAAGGGAGGGGAAGCTGCGGGGTATCGTACAGATTGGTAGCGAAACCTGCAAAGCCCGGCCCGTAGAGAAAGTCATACGCATTGCGGTTAAGCTGCCAGTTGATGTTGCCGCCAAGGTTCACTTCGTGGCTTGTGGGACCGACCGCAAAGCGGCTGCGTAACCCTGCTTCAAGGGCTTCATTGTTATCGGTCCGCGGTACGAACAAGGCCGTGCCATTCGCCGCGCCTGTCGCTTCGTCCAGGACAGTAATTGCCCCGTAAATGCCATCCTCACGCCCATCGCGCGCCCCGCCCCGCGCATACAGCATGGCGTTGTCGGACAGATCGTATTCAAGGTTGAACGTACCGAAGATGTCCCGCAGTTCGGTAAAGGTATAATCTTGCGCGTAGTTGGCTTCGCTATCCGGAACCTGTGGGATGAAACCGGCTATCGTTACCTTCGGCCGCAGACCATCGACCCGCACTTCCTGGTAGGCAAGGTCAAGTGCGGCGCGCAAGGCACCACCATCGTAATCAATCGCGGCGCCCAGAACCTTGGTTCGACGATTCTCACGATCAATCGCGACCTCACCGTCACGATAGGCGGCATTGATGCGCACACCCCATTCGTTGTTCATCCCGAACCGGCGCGACACGTCGAAACTGCCGCCGAAATTCGCATCACCGACAAAGCCTACCGTCGCACGGGTAAAATCGCGCCGGCCAGCGCGTTTAAGAGCCAGATTTACGCTTCCGCCCAAGGCTGAACCGCCCGGCGCCGCACCATTGATGAAAGCATTGGCGCCGTTCAACACCTCAACCCGGTCAAACAGTTCCGGTGCGACCAACTGGCGCGGGGCGATGCCATAAAGGCCGTTCACCCCGATATCATCGCTGAACAGGGCAAAGCCGCGGATCACGAACTGCTCGGCTGCATTGCCAAACCCATAGGTCGTCCGCACGGTGGGATCGTTGTCGAGCACATCGCCCAGCGTCAGGGGCTGCTGGTTGTAGATAAGCGTTTCATCGAAGCTGCGCAGTTGGAACGGCAGATCTTCAGCGGGCATCGGACCGAACACCCCGGCTTCGCCGCCATTGATCACCTGGGTTGCATTGTCGCGTTGTGCCGTGACGACGATGATCACGTCGTCCTCTACAGTCTGCGCACTAGTGGGCGTCGACACGGCAGCTGCAAGAACTGAAGCAGTGAGGATATAACGGGTCTGGATCATCATGAACATTTCCGGGTGTGTTGGTCGTGACTGGAAGAAAGAGGAGGGTGGCCGTCAGCCTCGCCCGCGCCATGCCGCACAGGCTGCAAGAAGAGGGGCTGAAAGCAGGAGCGCGGCGGCAAGATCGGTCCAGCCGTCGTCCAACAGGCCCCAAATCAAACCTGCAAGGGAAGCCGTCAGCAAGGCCAGCGGCACAGCGAATATCTGTCCGAGATTGCGGTGTCTGGTGCGCGAACCCGCGTGAGAAGGGGCAAGGTTGCTCATGATGAGGCACGCGCCATAGCGCCGGTCGCAATCTCATCGATCCGCCGATCCACCCGGCCCGGCTCACGCCGCAGCCATAGCAGAACGCCGGTCCACAAGACCCAGATCGTCGCCAGATCGAGCAATGCCCACAGTATCTTGAGCGCAAGCCCTCCATAGTCTCCGAAATGAAGGGGTTTGGACAGCATCAATGCCTGGTTGAGCTTCGGCATATCGCCCGCATCCGTAAGCGTCGCATTGCGTGCATCGATCAGGGCCGGGGTCAAAAGAAACTGCGTTGCAGGGCTGTCCCCCTGAAAGAATACGGCATAGTGATGCCCGGTGCTGAATGCTCCGCCCGGAAAGGCAATAAACTGCGGATCACGGCCCGGAAGCGCGGCCTGCGCAGAGATCATTGCATTGTCGAGCGACGCGTATTGATCCGGCGCAACAGGTGCCACTCCGGCATACTTCGCCGTCATCGCGGCCAATTCGCCGTTTTGCCACTGCGCGGTAAGCGGGTCTGCCAGTGTGTTGATGACGCCCGTCAACCCGACGACCAACGCCCAGCCCAGCGTTACAATTCCCAAAAGATTGTGCTGATCCAGCCGTTTCACGCGTTGGCTTTTACGCGTGCGCAGCGTCCCGAATTGCAGGCGGCGCATGAAGGGTGCGTAGAGCACAGCGCCCGAAATCAGCGCAATGACAAAAAGCAGCCCCATTGATCCAAGGAACAGCATTCCCGGCAGGCCCAGAAAGAGATCGACATGGAGCGAAAGAATGACATCCATGATCCCGCCGCTGGGCGCAGGGCCGATCGCTTTGCCGGTTGCCCGGTCAAGGAAAAGCAATGTCATATCAGCTTCGGCAGCATCGGCGCTTGGCCCGGTGGTGACTGTCAGCAGCGAGCTATCGTTGCTGAATGCCATGAACAGCGGCACTTGATCTGGTTTTTGCGCAAGTGCCTGCGACAACATCACATCAAGCGGCAGCCCCCCTTGCGCGGACGGTGCGCCAGCCAGCTGCGCATCGTAATCCTCACCCACAATCGCATCGATTTCGTCATGGAAAATCAACGGCAGACCCGTGACGCACAGCATCAGCAAGAACAGGGTAGACGCAAGACCCGTCCATTTGTGAACGTAAAACCAGACCTTGATGGTGGAACGCTTCACATCGTCTCCGCAAGTGGCGAAATTTGGGGGCAAGGCCCGATCGCAAGACGCCGCTATCTCTGCAGGACGGAACTGTCAATGATAATCAATCGCAATAACGCGAGAGGACTGGCATGGGCAATCGGCCCGATGAACCCATTGATCAGACTGACCTGACCGCAATTCGATCTGCCCCGTAAGGCGGGTCGCGGAGGTGCGAAGGGTTGCATGGGCAGTCTATGGGAGGCATGGGAACCGCCATACAGGAGAGCTTTCCCCATGACCCAAACCCTGCGTCAGATCGACCATTTCATCGTCGGTGACTGCCCCGCCCCAACCCGCAAACACAAGATCTGGAATCCTTCGACCGGCGAAGTTCAGGCCGAAGTCGTACTCGGCGATGGTGCTTTGCTGGCTCGTGCGGTGGAAACCGCCAAGCGCGTCCAGCCGGAATGGGCCGCCACCAATCCGCAGCGCCGTGCGCGGGTGATGTTTGCATTCAAGGCGTTGGTAGAAGCCAACATGCAAAGCCTCGCCGAAATGCTTTCATCCGAACATGGCAAGACCGTGCCCGACGCCAAGGGTGACGTGCAGCGCGGTTTGGAAGTAATCGAATATGCTTGCGGCATCCCGCAAGTGATGAAGGGTGAATACACCCACGGCGCCGGACCCGGGATCGACGTCTATTCGGTGCGCCAGCCGCTTGGCATTGGTGCGGGGATCACCCCGTTCAACTTCCCGGCCATGATCCCGATGTGGATGTTCGGCATGGCTTGCGCTGCGGGCAACGCCTTTATCCTGAAGCCATCGGAGCGCGATCCTTCGGTTCCCATGCGATTGGCCGAATTGTTTGTCGAAGCCGGCGCTCCTGAGGGCCTTCTTCAAGTCGTCCATGGCGACAAGGAAATGGTCGATGCGATAATCGATCACCCTGATATTGCAGCAATCAGCTTCGTCGGTAGCTCCGATATCGCCCAATACATCTATGCGCGCGGGTCTGCGAACAACAAGCGCGTGCAGGCTTTTGGTGGCGCGAAGAATCACGGGATTGTCTTGCCTGACGCCGATCTCGATCAGGTGGTGAATGACCTGACCGGCGCGGCGTTCGGTTCAGCAGGCGAACGCTGCATGGCGCTGCCGGTGGTGGTGCCGGTTGGTGAGGAGACGGCAGAGCGGCTCAAGGCAAAGCTGCTCAAGTCGATCGCCGCCTTGCGCATCGGCGTCTCCAACGATCCCGACGCGGATTACGGCCCGGTCGTCACGCCCGAACACAAAGCGCGGATTGAACAGTGGATCACCACCGCCGAGGAAGAGGGCGCCGAAATCGTCGTCGACGGTCGCGGCTTCTCGTTACAGGGCCACGAAAAGGGCTTTTTCGTCGGCCCGACGCTGATCGACCATGTGACCCCCCAGATGACCTCCTATCAAGAGGAGATCTTCGGACCCGTGCTCCAGATCGTTCGTGCCAAGAACTTTGAGGAAGCGGTCCGCCTGCCCAGCGAGCACCAGTATGGCAACGGCGTCGCGATCTTCACCCGCAACGGCCACGCCGCGCGTGAGTTTGCTGCGCGGGTCAATGTTGGCATGGTCGGCATCAATGTGCCAATCCCGGTGCCGGTCGCCTACCATAGCTTTGGCGGGTGGAAGCGTTCGGGTTTTGGTGACATCGACCAGTACGGCACCGAAGGTCTGCGGTTTTGGACCAAGAACAAGAAGATCACTCAACGTTGGCCCGATGGCGGCGGTGATGGGTCGAATGCCTTCGTCATCCCGACGATGGGGTAGGCATGATGCGCAGCCTTCTCGTCATCGCCCTAGCTATGGTCCTGACCGCCTGCGAGCGGCAGGCAGAACCCACGCCCGATAGCCCGGCCGAAACCGCGATTTCGGTTGAACCCGATGGTGATATTGGAGTTCAGGCCAAGACGCAGACTGATGCGAACGCTACTGCTGGAGAAATTCCTGCACGCTTCCACGGCATATGGGATGCGATTGCTGGAAACTGTGATGCTTCATCGGATACGCGGGTTGAAATCGCCGCACGCCGGATCGAGTATTTCGAAAGTGTCGGCGAGGTGTCCGGCATGGGCAGCGATGGGGATGATGCCATTGTCGATCTGGTGATGGAGGGGGAAGGTGAAACATGGGTTCAGCCCAGCCGTCTGTCACTTGAAGCCACCTCTGCTGGCGAGCGGCTTCGCATTACCGATGCGACCAAGCCTGAAAGTTCGCAGGGTATTTTGCGCAAACGCTGCGCAAAATAATCAGGCGCCAAGGCTTCGCCGCTCATATGTTGCAAGCTAAACATCATGACCGCTTGGCGTGATGCATGATTTGCGGCTAAGGGCGGCCCGCTATGGTAAAACTGCCCCTGCCCGCCGCCAGCCTTTGGGCGACCTGCTGAACGCTGCACGGGACACCGCATGAAGCAGGTTTTCGCCAATATGGGCTGGCTATTGGGAGGGCGCGGTTTCAACGCGGTGTTGAGCCTCGTCTATCTGGCCATCACCGCGCGCACATTGGGCACCGTGGGCTTCGGCCAGTTCGCACTTATTATCGCGCTTGGCCAAGCGGTCACGGGCTTTTCCAGCTTCCAGACCTGGCAGTTCATCGTCCGATGGGGCGCAAATCCGCTTCAACCCGGTGTCGATATCGACCGGGCGCGCGAAGCAACGGGCTTTGCGGTCGCGCTGGATGGTGTTTCCGTCATTGTCGGAACAATGGCGTCTGCCGTTCTGGTGCTGACCGCGCCGCTGTGGCTTGATGTCCCGCCGGAACTGATGTGGCTGACGTTTGCTTATTGCGCAGTATCGCTTCTGGCGATCCGCACCACGCCAACCGGGATGCTTCGCCTGCATTCCGAATACGGAAAGGCCACAGGGGCCGAAGCCGTTCAACCGGTCATTCGCACTGGTGGCACCTTGCTGGCGTGGTGGTTGATGCCGGATGTCACTGGCTTTATACTCGCCTTCGCTGCGTCCGAAGTGGCAACAGCACTTGCGCTCTGGGCCGTGGCCTTGCGCGTACAGCCTGTCACCTTGGCGTCGATAAGCCTGCGAACAATACCCTCAAGGCACAAGGGAACATGGAAGTTTGTACTGTCGACCAACATGTCAGGCAGTCTTGCTGTGGCAGGCAAACAGGTGATGATCTTGTTGGTAGGCACCTTTGGCGGCGCTTATCTGGCGGGCGGTTTCCGGATTGCCAACCAGTTGGGTGTGGCGTTGATCGCGCTGGCGCAGACAATATC
Source organism: Erythrobacter sp. R86502 (assembly GCF_042466465.1). Classification (NCBI taxonomy): domain Bacteria; kingdom Pseudomonadati; phylum Pseudomonadota; class Alphaproteobacteria; order Sphingomonadales; family Erythrobacteraceae; genus Erythrobacter; species Erythrobacter sp. R86502. The sequence continues at coordinate 1,928,436 of NZ_JAXHCJ010000001.1, forward strand.
GAAGGCGATCTTGCCAGAACTGGTCCAGTCGCGTGACGGGGCCGTCGATATCGCGCGGCGCATGGCCAACATCGCTGCAATTGCCGGCGTCACTGCGGTCATCACAGCCATTATGGTCGGCCGCCCTGGGCTTGCGCTGATCGCAGGAACGGAATTTACCGGGTTTTACTGGGCCATGATCATCCTGAGTATAGCCGGCGCAGTCGAACTGGTGGGCGCCAGTCTGGAATCCCTGCTGGTGTCGGCAGGAAAGGCGCATGTTGCCTTTCTGGTCCGGCTGTTTCCAACGGTTCTTGCATTGGTCATGCTGGAACTGGCAATCGATTGGAAAGGCGCACAGGGCGCTGGGTTTGCCGTGCTGGGATCAAGCGTGCTGACCGTGGTGGGCTTCTATCTGGCGATCATGAATCTCAAACAGTTCCGCATTGTAGTCGTTCCGGGGGACGACGATGACCTGAAGCCCACCGCGCCCCCCGAACGCTGAAGCCTATCCTTCGTAGGCAAGCTTTGGCTTGCGCGCCGCGCCTGTCTCATCAAGCCGACGCCGGGGCGCGTAGTACGGCGCCTGCTTCAACGCTTCGTCCCCGTCCAGCGCCCGCGTAACCACTGCACGGAAGGCGGTGATGAACTGGTCAATGGCGGCCTTGCTTTCGGTCTCCGTAGGCTCGACCAACATTGCGCCGTGGACCACCAGCGGGAAATAGACGGTCATCGGGTGATAGCCTTCGTCAATCAGACCCTTCGCCACATCGAGTGTCGTCAGCCCTTCTGTGAAGTCCTTATCTCCGAACAAAGCTTCGTGCATGCAGGGTCCGCTGTCAGCGAAAGGCGCGTGCAGGATGTCTTCCATCGAACGCAGGATGTAATTGGCGTTGAGCACCGCGTCCTCGGCCACCTGCTTCAGGCCATCGGCGCCGTGGCTGAGCATGTAGGTGAGCGCGCGGGTGAACATCCCCATCTGCCCGTGGAAGGCGGTCATGCGGCCGAAAGTCGGCCCGCATTCCTCGCCATCTTCTTCCTCGACGAGATAGAAGCCGCCAGCTTCGTCCTTGCGTACGAAGGGCAGCGGGGCATAGGGCGCGAGCGCTTCGGACAGCACGACCGGCCCAGAACCCGGCCCGCCGCCGCCGTGCGGGGTGGAGAAGGTCTTGTGCAGGTTGATGTGCATCGCATCGACGCCCAGATCGCCGGGGCGCACCTTGCCGACGATGGCGTTAAAGTTGGCCCCGTCGCAATAGACGTACCCGCCAGCAGCGTGGACGGCATCGGCGATTTCCCGGAAATCCTTTTCGAACAATCCGCAGGTATTCGGATTGGTGATCATGACCCCGGCCACATCGGGGCCCAGTCTTGCCTTCAAGGCGTCCACATCGACGCGTCCTTCGGGCGTTGCGGGGATATCTTCCACCCGGTAGCCTGCGAAGGCCGCCGTGGCAGGGTTGGTGCCATGAGCGCTTTCGGGCACCAGCACCACTTCTCGCGCATCGCCGCGGGCTTCGTGGGCTGCGCGGATTGCAAGGATGCCGCACAATTCGCCATGCGCGCCCGCCTTGGGGCTCATCGCGACCGCCGGCATTCCGGTAAGTGTGCAGAGCCAGCCGCCAAGCTGGTGGACAACTTCAAGCGCGCCTTGCACGGTCGATTGCGGAGCCAGCGGGTGGATGTCGGCAAATCCGGGAAGCCGCGCCATTTTCTCGTTCAAGCGCGGGTTGTGCTTCATCGTGCAACTGCCGAGCGGGAAGAAGCCAAGGTCGATCCCGTAATTCTGGCGGCTGAGGCGGGTGTAATGGCGCACAGTTTCAGGTTCGGTCAGACCGACAAGGCCGATGGCCTCGCTACGTGCAAGACCGCCGAGCCGCGTGGGCGCGTTCGCATTGACCGGCGGCAGGTCCACACCCGTCACATCCGCTCGGCCGATTTCAAAGAGCAAAGGCTCTTCAAGCATCAGCGCACGGTTGCCAGTGGTAGTGGCAGGCCCGTTGTGCATCCCGTCTTCGGAAAGGGTCATGGCAGGCTTCCAGCCGGACTGGTTGGGGGCGTTCATCACACGGTCTCCTTGATGCTGGCTTCCAGTTCCGTGGCGAGCCGTTCGATGTCCTCTTCAGTGGTGGTTTCGGTCACAGCAACAAGCAGTGCGTGTTCCAACGCCTCGACACCCGGATAGAGCCGCCCCAATGACACCCCGCCCAAGACGCCGCGATCCGCCAGATCGCGGACGATTTCGCGTGCAGGCTTGCCGCGCAACATCACCGTGAATTCGTTGAAGAAGGCATTATTGAGCACTTCGATGCCGGGCACCTTGGCCAGCCGATCTGCGGCCAGGCAGGCCAATCGATGATTTTCTGCCGCCAACTGGCGCAGACCGGTTTCACCCAGCAGCGTCATGTGGACAGTAAATGCTAGCGCACACAGGCCCGAATTGGTGCAGATGTTGCTGGTCGCCTTCTCGCGCCGGATATGCTGTTCGCGGGTCGACAGCGTTAGCACGAAGCCGCGCTTGCCTTCGGCATCCGTCGTCTCGCCGCACAGGCGGCCCGGCATCTGGCGCACATGCTTGGGATCGCGCACGGCGAACAGGCCGAGGTACGGCCCGCCGAATTGCAGACCGACGCCCAGCGCCTGGCCTTCGCCCACAACGATATCCGCACCCATTTCACCCGGGCTTTTGATCGCTCCCAGGGCGACCGGTTCGGTGTTGACCACAACCAGCAGAGCGCCCTTGGCATGCGCCGCCTCTGCTACAGCGGTAAGATCACTGATCCGGCCAAGGATATCCGGGTACTGCACGACGACGCAGGCTGTCTCGTCATCAATTCGCGCCATAAGCCCTTCAAGGTCAGGCTCCGCAGTGATCGCGGGTTGCGCATCGGCGATGGTGTCGCCGGTGAAGTGCGCCATGGTCTTGACCACCTGCGCGTAATGGGGGTGCAGCGCACCTGACAGCACCGCCCGCTTGCGTTTGGTCACGCGAGTCGCCATCGCGACCGCTTCCCAGCATGCAGTCGAACCATCATAAAGCGAGGCATTGGCCACCGCGCAGCCATAAAGCCGCGCAACCTGGGTCTGGAACTCGAACAAGACCTGCAAGGTGCCTTGGGCAATTTCTGGCTGGTAAGGCGTATAGGCCGTCAGAAATTCGCCGCGCTGGATGATCGTGTCTACGCTGGCGGGCACATGGTGGCGGTACGCGCCGGCACCAAGGAAAAACGGCACATCGCCTGCCACCAAGTTCTTGGCCGCCAGCGCTTTCATATGGCGCTCGACCGCCATTTCGGAGGCGTGCATTGGCAAACCGTGGATCGGGCCGTCCAGACGGGCCACTTCGGGCACATCAACGAACAGGTCATCGACGCTCGCAGCGCCGATCTTTGCCAGCATATCCTGCCGGTCAGTGTCGGTGAGAGGAAGATAGCGCATGGGCGTGGTCTTTTTTCCGTGGCTGGGGTGGGAACGTAAGAGGTCAGGCGAACGCCTTGATCATGAATACAAGGCCGTCGGTTAATTGTGGGCGGGGGGACGGCCCATGCGTCATGTGCCGTCCGATCGATTACAGACCGTCAACGAAGGCCTTGTAACCAGCTTCGTCCATCAAACCTTCAAGCTGCGCTGCATCACCGATGGTCATCTTGAAGAACCAGCCCTCGCCCTCTGGCGCGGTGTTGACCAGCGACGGATCGTCTTCGAGCGCGCCGTTGATTTCGGTGACTTCGCCGTTGATCGGCGCGTACACATCCGAGGCAGCCTTGACGCTTTCCACTACAGCAGCGTCCTTGCCCTTTTCGACAGCTGTCCCGACAGTGGGAAGTTCCACAAAAACGATGTCGCCCAATTGGCCCTGCGCATAATCGGTGATGCCGACTGTTGCGACGTCCCCGTCAACATCGACCCATTCATGTTCGTCAGTGAAATAGCGCATCGGTCAGCTCCCTCGGTAGTAGCGGTGGGGTACGAAAGGTGTGGGCGAAACGGTGGCGGCAAGGCGCTTGCCTCGCACTTCCACTTCAAGCGCGGTTCCGGGCGCCGCCTGTTCGCTTGCGACGTAAGCCATGGCGATGGGCGCACCCAAGGTTGGCGAAAAGCCGCCGCTGGTGACCGTGCCGATGTGGTCAGCGCCTTTGAACACCTCGGCGCCTTCGCGGGCGGGCAGGCGACCTACGATGTTCAGCCCGACCCATTTGCGCGCGGTGCCTTCATGAATTTCACGGATGATGCGGTCAGCGCCCGGGAAGCCGCCTTCCGAACGGCGGCGCTTGTTTATGCCGAAGATCAGCCCTGCTTCGATGGGCGAAGTGTCGGGGCTCATGTCATGGCCGTAAAGCGGCAATCCCGCCTCCAACCGCAGCGAATCGCGCGCGCCGAGGCCAATGGGCTTCACCTCGGGTTCGGCGCAGAGCAAATTGGCAATCTGCGCGGCGGCATCGGCCGGGAGCGAGATTTCGAACCCATCTTCGCCAGTATACCCTGCGCGTGCGATGGTGACATCATGGCCCGCGATCTGGAACCGGCTGAACTTCATGAAGGTGAGCGCCGACAACGGATAGTCGCCGGTTGCATGCCGAGCGAGCGCATCGCCTGCCTTGGGTCCTTGCAAGGCCAGCAATGCGCGATCATCAAGGTAGTTCAGCGTGATGTCGTCGGGCAATGCTTCGCGCAGCGTGCCCATGTCGTCCCACTTGGTCGCCCCGTTGACTACGAGATACAACGCATCGGGCCAGCGCGAAACCATCAGGTCATCCAGCACGCCGCCGTCTTCGTCCAGCAGCAGCGAATAGCGTTGCTGGCCAAGCTTCAGCGTTGACAGATCGATCGGCAACACGGCTTCGACCGCTTCATCCAGCCCGGGACCGGATAGCAGCAGCTGTCCCATGTGACTCACGTCGAACAGGCCGGCGTTCTCACGCGTCCAGTTGTGTTCGGCAACGATGCCACCAAACGGACCGGTATACTGGATCGGCATTTCATATCCCGCGAAGGGCACCATGCGAGCGCCGCGTGCGCGATGCCATGCGTCGAGCGGCAGCGCATCCAACGGGATGTCTTCAAGGTGATCTTCGGCGGCGTCGTGGTCGGTCATGAGAGGCACCCGGCAAGCAGAAACGGCAGTCCGACGATGCGCACGCGCACCGCCACGATACTGCCCCCTCTGTCGGGTGGACCTGAGAGCTTCGGAGCAAACGCCAATGTAGCGCAGCACCTCCCCTTCGGTGGCCCCTTGCCTGAAGGCGAGAGACGCTTTCCAGAGTGTCACACAGCCGAGCGGTCCGTTGGCCTGAGAGTTTCCGGGGCGGTTGCTCCTTCGGCGCCTTTGCCCCGGTTAAAGGGCATCGGGCTCTCCCGCTCGCCTGCCCGCAACAGAATCGCTTCTGCGGCGGAAGACCTCGCGGCGATGCGCGATTTGCTGCACCGCGTCAATCGGGTCAGAATGGCTTATTTGGCATTCAGCCACAGCAAATAGAGCGCGGACAGCACGATCCAGCCGCCATCCAGGGTCTTGAGCCGCTTGGCACCCAGCCACAGCGCGATGTCGCGGGCCAGAAAACCGCCCAGAACCGCCCCCGGTGCGGCCAGCAACAGCACTTCCCAGACAATGGTGCCAGCGTCGATATGCCACGCCACCCCGGCAATGCAGCTTACCGCTGATATGACACAGGCTGCACCTGTGCAAAGCAGAACGGGATAGTGCCGAATGAACAGATAGAGGGCGACCAGTTCTCCTATGCCGACCGAAAACAGCGCGGTGATCATCCCGCCGGGGATAGCCAGCGCCAGCAACACGATAAGGTCGTGCCGCGCCAATTCGCAGCGTTCAGGCCGGGCCGCGTTGAAGGTCCATGTTGCGGCGATCAGGCCTGTGCCCAGCAGGATCGAGAAACCCTTGTAGGCCATCAGCACATCGCGCTGATTGAATTCGGTGAACCTCTGCGTGGCGAGCATTGCGGGTAGCGACAAGGCCAGCACCGCCAGCACGACAGTCGCAAAGTCCTTCAATCGCACTCGCTCTTCAAGCGGGCCGGGCGCAGGCTGGTGCAACAAACGATCGGTCCACCGCAAACTGCCCATCGTCATCCCGAAGCTCTGGATCGCCATGGAGACACCCACAACCCCCAGCGGGGCGACGGTCATCACACCCAGCTCGCGCAAGGCATTGAAGACAGGGACGAACACGACCCCGCCCCCTGTGCCCGACGTGTTGGCGATAATCGCTCCGGCTACGCCCACCCCCGGCAGGAACCACAATCGCTCCAATAAAGCAGGTTCTGCGGGCACCATGGATGCGAGAATGACATACGCGGCAAAAACAACGAGGCCGCCTATCCAGACCAAGCGCCCTGAAGGAAGCACTGCGCGGCGCGGTGTCGTGCCATCAAGGATCATGCGGCGGTCCGCCTATGCAATTTCAGTGCAGAAATCGCTCCCGCCTTTGCCGCCCCCCCCATCTCAATCAGTCGAGATTGGGCCGCAGCCAACGCTCTGCCGTCGCCACGTCAACACCGCGACGTTCCGCATATTCGGCAACCTGATCCGGGCCGACGCGCGCAACGCCGAAATAGGCCGCTTCGGGGTGCGCGAAGTAGAAGCCGCTGACCGCCGCAGTCGGCCACATCGCGAAGCTTTCGGTCAGCGTCAGCCCGGTGGTGGCCGGCGCATCGAGCAGGTCGAACAGGATCGGCTTCAAGGAGTGATCGGGGCAGGCGGGATAGCCCGGTGCGGGGCGGATACCGCGGTATTCTTCCTTGATCAGCGCTTCGCCGGTGAATTGTTCGTCCGGTGCATAGGCCCACAGCGTGGTGCGGACATGCTGGTGCAGCGCTTCGGCGAAAGCCTCGGCAAAGCGGTCGGCCAGTGCCTTCAACAGGATGTCGGAATAATCGTCCTTGTCGGCCTGGAACCGCGCCGAGTGCTCGTCGATCCCGTGGATGCCGACCGCAAAGCCACCGATCCAGTCGCCCGAGGGATCGATGAAATCGGCGAGGCACATATTGGCACGGTCACGCGATTTCTTGACCTGCTGACGCAGCATCGGCAGGCGCGCGCCGTTGTCCAGCACGATGTCGTCGCCATCGCGACCGCACGGCCACAGGCCCACTACGCCGCGCGCGGTCAGCCACCTTTCCGCGATGATCCGGTCGAGCATGTCATTTGCATCGGCGAAAAGCTGGGTCGCGGTTTCGCCCACCACCTCGTCGGTGAGGATCGCGGGGTAATTGCCGTGGAGCTCCCAGGCGCGGAAGAACGGCGTCCAGTCGATAAAGTCCCGCAGATGCGCAAGGCTCCAATCATCGAACACGTGCAAGCCGGGCTGCGCCGGCGCGGCGGGCTTCTCGGCGTAATCGGTCGGAAAGGCATTGCCGCGTGCTTCGGCCAAGCTGAGCAGCGCGCTCACCGTCTTGCCCGCACGCGCATCGCGCACCGCGATATAGTCATCCTCGACCTGCGCGACGTAATCATCGCGCTGGGTGTCGGAGAGCAGCTTGGAAGCCACACCGACCGCGCGGCTGGCGTCGAGCACGTGGATCACCGGGCCTTCGTAAGCCGGGTCGATCCGCAGCGCGGTGTGAACCTTGCTGGTGGTCGCGCCGCCGATCAGCAGCGGCATGGTCATCCCCGCACGCTGCATTTCCTCGGCCACGGTCACCATCTCGTCCAATGACGGCGTGATCAGGCCCGACAGCCCGATCATGTCGGCCTTGTTGTCGTTGGCGGATGCCAGGATCGTCGGCCAGGGCACCATGACGCCCAGATCGATCACGTCGTAGCCGTTGCACTGCAGCACCACGCCGACGATGTTCTTGCCGATGTCGTGCACATCGCCCTTCACCGTCGCCATGATGATCTTGCCCTTGGCCTTGCGTTCTTCCTCGGGCAGCAGGTCCTTCTCGGCCTCGATATAGGGGATGAGGTGGGCGACCGCCTTCTTCATCACGCGGGCGGATTTGACCACTTGGGGCAGGAACATCTTGCCGCTGCCGAACAGGTCGCCGACCACGTTCATGCCGTCCATCAGCGGGCCTTCGATCACTTCGATCGGGCGGCCGCCGGCCTCGGCAATCGCGGCGCGCATGATTTCGGTATCGTCGACGATATGCGCGTCGATGCCCTTGACCAGCGCGTGCTCCAGCCGCTTTTTCACCGCCCAACCGCGCCATTCCTCGGCGGCCTTTTCGTCCGCGACGCTCTTGCCCTTGAAGCTTTCGGCGAGCGCGATCAGCCGTTCGGTCGCATCCGGATCGCGGTTGAGGATCACGTCCTCGCAAGCCTCGCGCAGCGCCGGGTCGATCTGGTCGTAAACGTCGAGCTGGCCCGCGTTCACGATCGCCATGTCGAGCCCGGCGGGGATGGCGTGATACAGGAACACCGAATGCATCGCGCGGCGCACGGGCTCGTTGCCGCGGAACGAGAAGGAGAGGTTGGAGAGCCCGCCCGAGTAATGCGCGTGCGGGCACAGCTCGCGCAGTTCCTGAACCGCTTCGATGAAGTCGACGCCGTAATTGTTGTGTTCCTCGATCCCGGTCGCCACCGCGAAGATGTTGGGATCGAAGATGATGTCCTCGGGCGGGAAGCCTTCGGCCACCAGCAGATCATAGGCACGCTTGCAGATTTCGACCTTGCGCGCCTTGGTGTCGGCCTGCCCGGTCTCATCGAACGCCATGACCACCGCGGCCGCGCCGTAATCCATGCAGATGCGCGCGTGTTCGAGGAACTGGGCCTCGCCCTCCTTCATGCTGATCGAATTGACGATCGGCTTGCCGCTGACGCACTTGAGGCCCGCTTCGATGACGTGGAACTTCGACGAGTCGATCATCACCGGCACCCGCGCGATGTCGGGCTCGGCGGCGATCAGTTTCAGGAACGTCGTCATCGCGTGGACAGCATCGAGCAGCCCTTCGTCCATGTTGACGTCGATCACCTGCGCGCCGTTTTCGACCTGCTGGCGCGCGACTTCGACCGCGGCGGCGTAATCGTCCGCCATGATCAGCTTCTTGAACGCGGCCGAGCCGGTGACGTTGGTACGCTCGCCAATGTTGATGAAGCGGGCGGAGGAGGTGGGTTGGGTCACTTGCAAACTTTCAGTTCAGATCAGGCCGCGATGAACGCTTCGAGCCCCGCCAGCTTCATGGCCGGTTCGGGCGAAGGCACCTTGCGCGGCTCGCTCTTGGCGACCGCATTGGCGATGGCGGCGATGTGCGCGGGCGACGAGCCGCAACAGCCGCCGAGAATGTTCACCTGACCATGATCGGCCCAGTCCTTGACGAAACCCGCGGTCGTCTCAGGCATCTCGTCATATTCGCCGAGTTCATTGGGCAGGCCCGCGTTGGGATAGATCATCAGCAAGGTGTCGGCGATCTGCGATAGCACCTTCACATGCGGGCGCAGCTGCTCGGCACCGAAGCTGCAATTGAGCCCGATGGTCACCGGCTTGGCATGGCGTACGGCGTACCAGAAGGCTTCGACCGTGTGGCCCGACAGGTTGCGGCCCGACAGGTCGGTCAGCGTCATCGAGATCATCACCGGCACTTCGCGGCCCAGATCGCGCTCGAGCTGCTTGACCGCCATGACGCCCGCCTTGGCGTTGAGCGTGTCGAACACGGTTTCGATCAGGATGAAGTCGCAGCCGCCCTCGATCAGCGCGGCGGCCTGTTCCTTGTAGACCGCGACGAGTTCGTCGAAGTCGATCTCGCGGTAGCCGGGATCTTCGACATCGGGGCTGAGCGACAGCGTCTTGTTGGTCGGCCCGATCGCGCCGGCGACGAACCGCATCCGCCCATCCTTCGCCTGATATTCATCCGCCAGCGCGCGCGCGATCCGGCCCGAGGCGATGTTGATATCGCCCACCAACGCTTCGGCGGCATAATCGGCCTGGCTGATCCGGTTGGCCGAAAAGGTGTTGGTCGACACGATATCCGACCCGGCCTCGAGATAGGCGCGGGTGATGTCACCGATCACATCGGGGCGGGTCAGCGCCAGGATGTCGTTGTTGCCCTTCTGATCGGCGGCAAGGCCCAGATCACCGGCATAATCCGCTTCGGTCAACTTGCGGTTCTGGATCTGCGTCCCGAAGGCGCCGTCCGAGATCAAGACGCGGGTCCGGGCGGCTTCGAGGAGATGCTGGCGGGCGCTCATGCGGTGTGCTCCGATTGCGGACGCTTCCCGAGCATGTGGCAGATCGCATAGGCGAGCTCGGGGCGGTTGAGGGTGTAGAAGTGGAAATCGCGCACGCCGCCTGCGTAAAGCCGGCGGCACATCTCCGCCGCGACCGTGGCGGCGACCAGCTGGCGCGCGGCGGGCTTTTCATCGAGGCCGGCAAACAATCCGTCCATCCACACCGGGAACTCCGCCCCGCAGGCGCTCGCGAACTTGCGCGCCTGCGCGACGTTGGTGACCGGCAGGATGCCCGGCAGGATCGCGGCATCGATCCCGGCGGCGGCGCAGGCATCGCGGAACCGGAAGAAGGCTTCGGGCGAAAAGAAGAACTGGCTGATCGCGCGGGTGGCGCCGGCGTCCAGCTTGCGCTTAAGATTGTCGATATCGTCCTGTGGGCTCACCGCATCGGGGTGGGTTTCAGGATAGGCCGCCACGCTCACTTCGAACGGGGCGATGTCCTTCAAGCCCGCGACCAGATCGGCGGCGCTCGCATAGCCATCGGGATGCGGCGTGAACGGCGCGCCGGGCTCGCCTGCATCCCCGCGCAGCGCGACGATATGGCGCACGCCCGCTTCCCAGTATTGTTCGGCGACGTCGCGGATTTCCGCCTTGGTGGCCGCGACACAGGTGAGATGCGCGGCCGCCGGCAGCTTGGCCTCGGAGATGATCCGCGCGACCGTGGCGTGGGTGCGCTCGCGGGTGGAACCGCCCGCACCATAGGTGACCGAGACGAAGCTCGGGTCCAGCGGCTTCAGCTGCGTCACCGCATCCCACAGCTGTTCTTCCATCTTTTCAGACTTGGGCGGGAAGAACTCGAAGCTCACCGCGACATCGCCCGGCAGGCCGGAAAACAGCGGCGTATCGGTCGCGGTGCGGTATTCGTTGAGTTGGTCGAGCGTCGGGGTCATCGAGCGGTTTCCAAAGCGGGTATCTTGGCAGTAACGGCGGCAGGCAGGCGCGTAGCGGTCCAGATTTTCACGACCAGCGCGCCCCCTTCTAGTGCCAGAGGCGGGCAGGCAACAAACCCGGCAGCACCGAGCAATTCGGCCATCTGGCGATCGGCAAATCCCAAGCGGACATGCTGATGGCGGGTGCGCAATTCTTCGTGATCGTGGCTTGCAAAATCAACGATCGCGATCCTCCCTCCGCTCCGTAGCACGCGGGCGGCCTCGATCAATGCAGGCGCGGGATCGGGGGCAAAATGCAAGACTTGATGCAGCAACACGGTATCGAACGTGGCATCCGCGAACGGCAAATCGGCAAAATCGCCCTGCACCAGCTCGATCTGAGCGGTGGGTAGGTGCTGCAGCTTGGCACGCGCGACGCGAAGCATTTCAAGGTTCTTGTCCAGCGCAACGATGCGCTCTGCGCGATCAGCAAAAAGTTCGGCCATGCGCCCGGTCCCCGTACCGATGTCCAGCATTGCACCAAGCGGTGCATCTGCAAGCGCGTCGGACAGTCGACGTTCGACTTCAACATCCGCGCTGTGAAGCGCACGCAATTCGTCCCACTCTCCGGCGTGTCGGGCAAAATAGGTTTCGGCTGCCGTTTCACGGGCGTCCCGGATCGCAGCGAGTTTACGGCGGTCTGCGTCGCACAGCGCGGCGAAGGTGGGTTCTTCCGTCTCGGCCAGCGTGAGCAGGCTTTGGACCGCTTCAATCAAGGGCGCGCTTGGTTCGCTCTGGCGCAGAAACACCCAGCTGCCTTCCCGGCGTCGTTCGGCAAGGCCTGCGTCACACAGGATTCCGACATGGCGCGAAACGCGCGGCTGACTTTGGCCGAGAACTTGTGCAAGTTCTCCAACGGCCAATTCCATCGCCCCAAGCAACCGCGCAATGCGCAGCCGGGTAGGGTCGCCAAGCGCCTTAAAGATGTCTTCGATCTGCATGGAGGCGCATCATATAAAGATATTTTTATATCTGTAAATCACTTCGCGCAGCTGTGATCAGGCAAATTCTGCACGGCTCGGGTGCACGCTGAAATGATGACATTAGCAACAGCTTCGCCATCGTGCATTTAAAGAGCCCACAATTTGCTTGCACCAACTTAGCTGGCCAGCAGCAACTCACGGTAATGCGCCGCGAGTGTATCCACCCCATATTCGGGCGTCAAATCAGTGCAATAGTGGCCCGATACGGGGTCGAGAACCAGCATCGATTCGGTCGCGTAGTAACGGGCAATCCGGGCATATTCGGCCTTTTGCGCAAACCAGTCTGACACCCCAGCGCCCGGTTGAAGTGCCCGCTCGGCCCAAGTGAAAATGGCCGGCGATACAGACCGGAAACGTGCCTGCCGACCTGCGGCTGCAAACAGCATTTCTCCTTGTTCACGCAAAGAGATGGCCGGGCCCGGGCCGCCAATCGGTAGGATACGGTTTGCAGCCTCGGGATTACCGATAGCCTCACTGATGAACCCTGCAAGATCGCGGTCGCTGATGGGTTTGCACCGCGTCAGGTTGCCGTCTCCAAAGATTAGGAATGGTTTACCCGATTTGACCCGTTTCACCTGTCCGGACAGCGACTTGAAGAATGCGGTCGGACGGATAATGGTGTAACCAATCCCGCTGGCAACAAGGCGCGCTTCAAAGGCGAGCTTGGCGCGTTGGAACGCCAGTAGCGGCTTTTGTACGCAGATAGCGGATAACAGGATGAACTGTGCTGCTCCAACCGTTTGTGCGGCATCAAGCAGGACAATATTGGCCTGAAAATCGACCAATTGTGCATCTTTTGGTGCGCCGCTGCGCGATGCGATGCACGATATGACCACCTCTGGCCGGGCATCGGCCATGGTCGCAGCCAGCAACGCCGGATCGCCCAGCGCGGCTCGTGATGCACATGTCACGGCATGCCCTTCTGCGTTTAACCGGGCCGCCACAGCCGATCCGATCGTTCCGCTTGCCCCTGCAAGAAGGATGCGGCGCGGGGCGGAAACGACTTTGATCATTGCCATGCCCTAGCGCGCCTGAAGCCATCGCAAAAGCGCAAGCTGAGCCAGCCAGTCAACCGTGATACGCAAGATCGTTCATGGTGCATCGCCGCTGTAAGGCGTCACTGTGTAAAGCTGGCCAGCGCCCGTATAGGGGACACGTTCCAAGCGCGGCGGCACGAAGATCGATTGGCCGACTTCACCCACAATCCAGACATGCGTAAATGCGTCGAGCGGCAGGCTCCAGATCGATTCCGACAGCTTGGGCCGCATCTGGTGGCTGCAATCTTCGCGCTGAGTTAGATGGGACGGGTCGCGGTCAAACCGTCCGGCTGCGGGGTAGTGCACCGTCATGGGGTTCACACCGGGCTGCTGCCACTGATCATTCACAAAAGCGTTGCGCCGCGCAATTGCTGCCCCGCCGATATGATCGAGCACGGGCGATTCCCACGCTGCCCAACACGGCTTCACCACAAAGAACGCCACCCGCGCACCTTGTGGTATCTTGTCGAGCGCGGCGAGTTCAGCCTGAATCTCTCGATCCTGTACGACGTAGGCCGTTCCTGTGATCACCATGCGGGCGGCAAAAAAGCCTATTGCCACGGTGCTGACAAATGCGTTGGCCTTTGGCCCAAGCGCCTGCATGCGAACCGCGAGCAGCGCCAGTGCAAAGGCATAAGGCAGTAGCCGCATATCGGCAAAAGCCGACCCGAATACGACGCTGGGAAGGATCGCGTATGCGGCAAAGCACACGATTGCCGCCAATGACATCTTCAAGTCCCATACAAACCACCGGACCAGGACGCGCATCAACACCAGCGCTGCAACGATGACGAACACTGATCCAATATCAAGGTGTTCCCACTGCGTACGCAGCGGTGAGATGAGCCAGTATAACTTGAAAACGAAAGACCAGCCCGACAGCGCGGCGCCGGTGGCTTCGGCCCGCCAGATTGCCATAGGTATGATCGGAAGAAGCAGCGGCCAACATGCGCCGATGATACGCGCAACCGCCGCAGCGGGCCGCATGCGGGCCAAGATGACTTGCGCCAGCATCGCTGATCCGCACAGCAGGCCAAAGAAGGCCCACCCATAGGTGTGACAGATCCATATTCCTGCGCCCGATGCGCCAAGCCATATCAGCGCACCAGTCATGCGATTCGTCCGGCGAAGCCGCAACCAGACGACAAATGCCAGCATCGCCAGCGCCATGCTCAGCGCATAATTGATGAATCCATAGTTGAACGGATAGCCGTAAAGCAGGGGAATGGCGGCAACAGCAAAGGGCGTGATGCGGCCATGCACTTCGCGCGCGATGAGCAGGAGGCCGAGCGCGCCCAGTAGCTGCGTGAGTATCACGGTGAAGCGCACCGCTCCTTCCAGGCCCAGAACGCCGTGGAGCAATTGCACCAGCAGATCGGCCCCCAAATTGCCGATCAGTTGCCAGCGATAAGAATAGAACGGCTGAAGCTCGGGCCTGTTGGCCAAATCGGTCTGGACGGCATAGCGACCCAGATGGCCATACAGATCGACCAAAGGCGGGAAATTCACCATCAGCAGCGGGATTATCGCGGCAAGACAGATCAGAAGGATCATGGGCCAGCGATCCTGCCAGTTCAGCGACGGATCGGGGTTTGCAAAGTTCATTCGCCACTCGCAGGTTTGAATACGAACCAATGCGACAGGACGTAGAAGATCACGATATAACAGGCAATTGCAGGCAATTGCGCCAGCACCGTGTCGGCGCCAAGCACCGACTGGGCGGCCAGCAATACGACAAGGTTCACCCCATACGCGGCTGCGAATGCGGCCAGAAAACGAGCCACTTCACCTGCCGAAATGGCGCCGCTTACACCGAACACAAAGCGGCGGTTCAACGTAAACGACAGGATCAGGCCGACGCTGTACCCTGCGGCATTGGCGGCCACACCGCTCCATCCTGCCCACAATCCGCCAAAGATCACCGCCCAGCCCGCGATCGAATTGGCGATGCCGGTCAGCAGAAAGCGGCCAAGACGCTGCATTGTGCCGTCAGCGGGCGACAAGAACGTATTGCGCGCCAAGTGGCAGCCAACCCAGCAACCTTTCCAATGGGCGCAGCGGCGCCAGAAAGGCTGGGAAGAACAACGTCCAGCGCATGCTTATTTCGGTAAAACCAGCCGCCTTGAACCGGCGTTGCATTTCGGGCGCCGAAATCAACACGGCATTCGCATCAAACGGACAGTTTGACACGGCATGGCGTGTCGCCGGGTTCCAGGGATTGTGTTCAAACAGAACGAAACGCCCTTGCGGGCTCAGCGTACGTCGGATGTCGGCCAAAAGCCGGATGTGATCGGCGGCGGGGATGTGGTGAAACACACAGGCCGTGAACGCCAGATCGAATGTCCCTGTATCAAACGGCAGGGTATTCCCATCATAACACACCGCATCGATCGGCCGAATTGCCCGCGCTTCGCAATGGCTGAGCGAGCGTGACGACACATCCAGCGCCGTCACATGAGACTGCGGAAATTCGCGCTGCAAATGCGCGATACAGTTGCCCCGCCCTGCCCCAAAATCCAAAATGCGCGCCGGCGAAACACGCGCCTGCGCCATGGCCCTTGCGGCCTCCACCGCTTTGTACGCCGCGAAGAAATCGGGATCTTCCCCGCTTAGCCTTACTGATGCAGCGTGCTGTGCGTCATATTCGTCAACATAGGCGTCAAATTCAGCCTGTAACATGGATATTCTCCCGCGGTTCGTCCGCTGCCGGAGGGGTCGGGATACCGCGCGGCGTTTCATATTTGCTCGCCCGGCGACGGACCTCGGCCACGATGAACAGCGGTCGGCGTTTGGATTCCATATACATGCGGCCCAGATACTCGCCGAAGACGCCCAGCACCAGCAACTGAACGCTGCCCATGATGAGGATTAGCGCTGCAAGGCTCGCCCAGCCTTCCACTGTGCCGCCGCGCATCCATATCCAGACAATGCCCATGATCGAAACAAGCCCGGCAAGCCCGAAGAGCATGCCAAGGTGCGAGGCAAAACGCAGCGGCACGACCGAGAAACTGGTTACGGCATCAGCCGCCAGCGCAATCATTTTCGAAAGCGGATAGTTGGTTTCGCCTGCAAACCGGGCATCGCGCTCATACGGGAAGGCGATCTGGTTGAAGCCGACAAAGCTGACCAGGCCACGGATAAAGCGGTAGCGTTCAGGCATGGCGTTGAGCTGGTCGACCACCCGGCGGGTAATCAGGCGGAAATCACCGGTGTCGCGCGGTATGTGGGTGTCAACCATGCCACCAAGCATGCGGTAGAACAGCGACGCCGAGCCGCGTTTGAACGCGGTCTCGCCGTTGCGTTTGATGCGCTGGCCATAGACGACGTCATACCCCTGACGAAGCTGATCGAGCATCGGCCCCAAAAGTTCGGGTGGATCCTGCAGATCCGCATCCAGCACAAACACCAGATCGCCGCGGACGTGGTGCAAACCCGCAGTCAGCGCCAGTTGGTGCCCGTGATTGCGCGACAGATCGATGGCAACAATGCGCGGATCACGATCAGCCTGACGGCAAATTGCCGACCAACTCTCATCCGTTGATCCGTCATTGACCAGAATAAGCTCGAACCGGTCGGCGAAGATCGCTTGGCTGGCAGACACAATGCGGGCAACCAACGCATCGAGCCCTGCCTCCTCGTTGTAGACAGGAACGACCACGGATAGGTCACAAAAGCCCGAATCTGGACACGAAACCTGCACGTTTGCCGACCTCTCCATACCAACTTCGCCGACGCCGCGACCCCATGCGTTGCAAGGCGACGGTAAAATCGGTCAGGAACCACTATCGCCAGACGAGGCTGTACGCATGCCAGTGGGCGCCGCTGTATTGATCATCAGCCGTCAAAATTCAAGATTGCTACGCAGCAGGACGCTGGATCAGGTACCCGGGGGCTTCGGCTTCAACCAGCGCCGCTCGCTCCACCACATTATGCCTGCAAGAAGCAGCCATGCCGCAAGATACGGCCATGCGGCCCCCCGCCGATCAGTCGGCAGTCGGGTTGAAGGCGTGCGTTGCGAGGCGGCCCAGCGATCCGTCGCTTCACCGATTTGCGCGGCAACCACGCCCGCAAACGCACTGCGCGCTGCAACAGCCATGTCGAAGCTCTGCGTCCCCGTCTGCCCATCTTGCGTGATGGTGTGAACCCCTTCGCCGCCGGGCCAGTATGCCGCGCATCCTTCAGCCCCGGCGAGCGGATCGATGACCAGCGCGGTCTTCGCCCCATCCGGCGCAGTCACGCGGGCCGACGGGCCAATACCGCAAATCGTCATCCGTTCTCCTGCTCGCGGAAGATCGGAAACACGGGGGCGAAAGGTGCGATCAGGGCGGGATACTGCGCTCACCGTATCGCTCCACCATTGATAATAGCGGTCGGCCTGTCCGTTAAGGACGAGCGCATAACTGTTGGCTGCGGTCCACAACGCGACCCGGCCCTGCTGACGCTGCTGCCAGCCGGACACAATGCCACCATCCGCATCCACCACCGCTGGCACGAACGCTGCACCTGCCTGCACATCCCACCGGCCCAGATCCGGCGCGGGATCATCGGCCGTGTTGATAAGCGCGGGCACGTCTTCTGACCCAAGCCCCCGCTGCGATGCCAGCATATCGGAATCAGTCGCAAGCGGAGGCAGCGATACGGCCAGCACCTCGCTGCCGCCCTCGACCGACAGACCAAGCGCTCGCCAAGAATTGCGGGTGCTGCCGGTGGCCGGCGCAGTCATCCTGATCACCACGCCGAGACCTTCGGTGATTGCCCGCGCAAGGGCGTTACGCGATCCCCCGCCAAGCGCCGCCAGCGCAGTGTCATCAATGATGACCACGTCAGCATTTCGCAGGTTCGCTGAATCAAGCCTCACAGGGTCGCTGCCCAGATTAACGCCGCCGCCCGCTTCCAAGCGGCTCTGCAAAGCCAGCTGCGAATCTTCGGCCCAACGGCGCAGATATTTGACCTCGGGCGAGGGCGATCCGATCAACAAGGCACGCAGCGGCGGTTGTGCGATCGTGCGCAGCGGGATCGGCGTGTCAGGCAGAGTTTTGTTGTCCGCCCCGCGCAGCCGCAGCGTGAATGTCGCAAGGCCCGGCGCGCGTGTGGTGCCCCCCATCGTAAAGCTGCCATCTGCGCCGATCACCCGGCGATCGACCCTGCGACCCGCCGGGTCGAGCAGCTCTGCCGTCCCACCAGCCAGTCCGTTCGTTTCGCCTGCGACTGTAAACACCGACCCGGCGGGCGTATCCACCGGCGGGCCCAGCCGCACCAGACCGCGGGGACGCGGCATAGGCGTGAACGCGGCTGGCAAGCCCGCATCGAAATCCCGGTCGCGCTGTGTCAGGCCCCGGCCCACGATCCTGATCCGGTTGACCTGCGTATGACGGCGCAACGCCGTTGCCAGATCGGGCACGCGTTCAGCACGGGGATCATCGGGCGCTTCGGGCAGCGCGACCAGCCGTTCATTTGGGGCCAGATCGACTTTTGCAGGCGCTTCTGCGGTAAGCACGACAAGCGTCTCGCCACCAATAGGCATGTGCGGCGGAAACAGGGTGAGATAGAGCAGCGCGCCGCTGACCAGCATCATACCCGCCAGCAGCATGGCGCGCCCATCGCGTCGGCGCCACACCAACCGCCCCGCTCCCGCAAGCGCGCCCGCTGTGATTAACGCCGCTGCCAAGGTTTCCGGTTCAACCACTTAACGCAGACCTTGCGTGTAGCGGCGGCCTACCGCGCCGCCATCGTGCCGCCGGCGAACATGAACGGGTGGGCGTGTCAGCACAGTCCACAGCTGGCCTTTCAGCCTGTTCCGCAGCACCGGCGAGGTCGGATCGTTTCGCAGGGCATCGATTGCGGCAAGCACCGATAGCGGATCGCGAATGCGCCCGCTGTTGGCCCGCACCCATTGGTTAAGACCCCCAAGATCGACCGCCTGTGGGGAAGAAAGCGCGCGCCATGCGGTTGCAGGCACGGCATCATCGATGACAAACGGCGTAAGCGTGGCCCCGCCCCCAACGATCCCTTCGCGTTTGCCCGCCATACGGCGTGTCTCATCGATCGGAGGCTGCGTTGATCCGATACGAGGCAGGTAAATGCGGCTGGCCTGCTGAACGCGCTTGATGAAATCCAGCGCCTTCAGTTCGAACGGCAACGCCTGTTCCGGCTGACCCGAACGTAGTCGAAGTTCTGCCTCCCACATGGCATCGAGCGCACTTTTCAATAGCGCGCGCGTATCGGGGTCCAGCAAGGTTGCCGCCTCGCTTTCATCATGGACATGTCCAAATTCGGCGGTGATGTTGCCCAGACCCCCAAAAACGGGCGATTCCGGCGCAGCGCCATGATCGTGACCATCACCATCATGATGATCAATTTGATCTTCGGGCTGGGCATCTGCCGTATCCTTGTCGGCTGTGGGCATGGGGGGCCGGCGGGGTGTTTCTTCTGCCTCCATCCCCACAAATTCGCCGTATCGTAGCCGCAGCAATCGCTGATCGACCCCGATTGTGTCTGATCGGATCATAAAGGCTTCAGGGTCCAGCGTGCGACGCTCGCGGATCAATGCTTCGGTATCTATGATGACCTGACGCTGGCTGCGGAAATAGGCAGGCATGGTCTGCTTGGCCATCAGCTCAAGTCCGTCAGCCGCCGCCGGGACGGGCGCGGGCCACCGCAGGATTACTCCGGGACCACGCACAACCTGCGGACTGGGCGTCCGGGTATCGGCCACAGTCAGCTGCGCCACAAGATCGCTGCCTTCCTGCAGTCCGAAAGCGGCAAGATCCAGATCGATTGCAAACCTTTTGCGCCTGCGATCGCCCTGCCCGGACACCGTGCGCATCCGTTCGGTAAAGCGAACGTTTTCGCCCTGTCCGATTGCTGTGGTGAGCGTGAGGCGGCCGATAGGATCGACCGCGTAATCGTCATTCGCCTCAAAAACGATCCGCCAGATGCGTTGTCCCGGTCGCAGCGTTAGCAAACCCGATGCAGGCTCCACCACCTGCACTTGGGGCGGTTCGTCCACGATCGGTTCGAGCCGATGCGTCGCCGATGACATACGATAGCCTTGGGCTGTGACATAGTAGAGCGACGGAATATCTAGCCGCAGCGAACCCTCCCAGCCTTCTGTCTGCTGTGACAATGCCACCGTTTGCCCGCCGACCAGCTGCAAGGCAGCTGATTGGGCGACGGGAGAAAACGCAAGTGTCCATTCGATCCGGGAGCCCATCGGTGCACGGACATCAAGGCTGGGACTGTAACGTGCTGGCAAGCCAGTATAGGCGGGCGGAACAATTCTGACGCGCTGGCCGGACAGACGCGGGTGGGTCGGTGCTGCGCCGGTGTATGCCGCAGATGGAGCAAGCGGCGGTACGCGGGATTGGGCGGGCCAGAAGACTACTGTCATCAATACGGCTGCACCAACCACCCAAGCCGCGATGATCCTGCGATGCGACCAGTCATCCGCCAGCGTCGCAGGATCGATCCTGTCCACCCGCGCTGCAATTCTATCGGCCTGCAATTGCTGAATCGGTGCCAGATTCTTCCTGTTGAACGCCAATGCAGCACTATCTTCCAATTCCGCCTTGCGCGCGTTCAGGCGCAGGATCAGCCAGCTTTCGTCAAGGCGGACAGCGATGCGGTATGCAGCCCCTATGGCGACAGCCGCGCTGAACAGCAGCACGCCTGTGGCCCATCCAGGGCCGGCCAGCCGCCATGACAACGCAGCCATGACGGAGATAAGCGGCGCCCATGTCAAAAGCCGATCGGCAGCCGTGCGCCGCCGTGCCGGAGCGATCCAATCGGCTGAATTCAGCGCGTAGCTCACGGTGCAAACCTGCCGCGCCTGGTCGCAACGATCCGTTCCAGGGCAAAAAGCAGGGCGATCGCGACGCCCAGCCATGATGACATGTCGAAAGGCACTTGCCGATAGGGCGCTGCACCCGGGTTCGGCGCGAATGCGGCGGCCATGACGCGACCAGGTGGCCGCACGGCTGGCGAAACCAGATCCCGTAGCCGCGCTGCAAAGTCGGCATCGACAAGGGCGGGCATGGCAGACGGCGATAGAGGCCGGGTAAAGCGCAGCAGGCGCCCGGCCCCTGAAGGCCCGCCCTCCACAATTGGTTCGCCCACAGCGTCTCTCCACACCGGTGCTGCGGTATCGGGCATCGCGACGGTAGCAGACACGCCAAGCAGCGCGGTGCCGCCTACGCCGACCCAATCCATCACAGATGCAGGAACCCGGCCGGGCACAAGCCAGACAAGTACGTGATCGCGCGGGGGCAAGGTATCATCCATGCGGGCATCAAAACGAGGATTTTCGCTCCATGCCGATGCCGCCGCACGAAAATATCGCACCGCCCCCGCCCCATCATTGGCATAGCGAATGGCGATGGCGCGAAGATCGGGTACGGTCGGCATGTCATCGCGGCTCGGACGCTCGATCACTTGCCATGATACCTTGCGGGTAAGCGTCAGCCGATCGGCATCGACCCCGCTCAGAACCGGGGGCACCAGAACAGTCAGCGACCGATCCGGTGCCAATTCGGAATCAAACTGCCGGAGCAGGCTTGAAAACTGGACGGTGTGCGCTGCTGGCGGCGCTGTGTCGATTGAAGGAAATCCGGGTGCGATCCAGCGCATGTCGGCATCGGGCGATTTCGCGGCGCGGGCAGCGGCGGGGGCAATTTCAGGAGCAACAAGAACAACCGCGCTGTCATCCGCCTGCCCCATCAGCGCCGGACGAGCCAGCAAGAGGGCCAGCAAGGCAATCAAAAGCAGCCTGAGCGCAAGCAACAGCAGTTCATCAAACCGCAGCTTGCTGCGCGGCCGGGGACGTGCGGAAAGCCAGCGCAGTGCGGCAAAATCCACCGGGACTTCTTCGGTGCGCCGGTGCAGGTGTATCAACAGCGGCACAATTAGCGCTGCCAAGGCAGCAAGACCAAAAGGGGCCAGCAAGGTCAGAGTCACGCCGCGCCAGCCCCATGTCCGAACAGTGCGTGCAAAGGCCGGTCAATCGCTTCGTCAATGAACAGCGTGGCGTGGCGAATGCCAGCATGTTCGAGACGTTCGTGAAGCGCGGCACGCGCCGCGGCAAAATGCGCAAGAAAGCTTTCCCGCATGGCAGCGCCGTCGCTTACCAATTCGTTGCCGGTTTCCTGGTCGCGGAACCGGAAACCGCCGTGGAAAGGAAAGTCGCGCTCCTCGGCGGTGAGCACCTGAATCGCCAGAACTTCGCGGCCCGCTTTGGCCAGACGTTCGATCACCGCGATGCCGCGATCATCGAAACAATCGCTGATAAATACAACCAGATCATGCGGGCCGATCCGGTGCCATAAGGGGGCGATAATTGCGTGGTCAGGAAATCCGCCGCCTGGAACCAGTCGGCTGAATTCAACCTGCATCCGTCCGGCCTGCGCCCGGCCAGACCGAGGATCAGCCACGCTGAAGGCCGCTTCTGCAAGCACTGCCCAGCCGAACCTGTCCCCCTGCGCCGTCGCCAGCTCGGCCACGCACAAGCTGAGCAGCCGCGCCGCATCGAACCGCGACCAGTCTGGCCGGGCCCGATCAGCCTGAGCCATCGATGCGGTGGCATCCAACAAGATCCATACCGCGACCGGGCTTTCCGCTTCAGCTTCGCGCACAAAAAACCTGTCAGAGCGAGCAAACAGCTTCCAGTCGATCCGGCGCGGCTCGTCTCCCGGCTCGTAAGCGCGGTACTGGGCAAATTCGAGACCTGTACCCTTGTTGCGACTGGCTTGAACGCCAAAGCTGTAGAGTGCCGAACGACGCCGGGTGGCGAGCGATAGCCGCTTCAACCGGGCCCGGATCTCGGGCGGAATTGTCAGCGGCGCACGGATCATTCCATCACGCTGCGGGCGGCGGCATGTGCGAAAGCAGAGCGGCCACAACGTCATCTGCGCTTTTGCCTTCAGCTTCGGCGGCGAAGGACAACAGCAGGCGGTGGCGCATGACCGGCGCTGCGAGCGCAGCGATATCCTCGCGCGTGGCGGCAAGCCGCCCGCTTAACAAGGCGCGCGCCTTGGCGCATAGGACGAGCGCCTGTCCGGCCCGCGGCCCTGCGCCCCAGCGGACGTAGCTTTCCACTTCGGCTGGTGCCGAAAGATCGCCGGGACGTGTGGCGCGAACCAAAGCGGTGATCCAACCCAGCAGATCATCGCTAAGATAGACGTCGCGCACATCGCGCTGCAAACGCACTACATCGGCCGCCGACATCACACGCGGCACTGCTTGCGCTGCGCTCCCGGTGGTCAGGGCAAGAATATCGCGCTCCTCAATCGCGGTGGGATAACCCACCCGAACTTGCAGCAGAAACCGATCAAGCTGCGCTTCGGGCAAAGGATAGGTTCCCGCCTGTTCCAGCGGGTTCTGCGTTGCCAGCACGAAGAACGGTTGGGGCAACTGGTATGTCTGCCCGCCGTAACTAACGGTTTTTTCCTGCATGGCTTCAAGCAGGGCGGCCTGTGTCTTGGGCGGGGTACGGTTCAATTCGTCAGCCAGCAGAAGGTTGGTAAAGACCGGACCTTTCTGGAACCGAAAGCTGCGATGGCCGGTGCCATGATCTTCTTCGAGCAACTCCGTGCCGAGAATGTCGCTTGGCATCAGATCAGGCGTAAACTGAACGCGCCTGAAGTCCATCTCCAGCGCTTCCCCCAAAGTGCGCACCAGCAACGTCTTTCCAAGACCCGGCACGCCTTCCAGTAGGCAATGCCCGCCGGCCAGAAGCCCTATCAGCAATTGATCGACCACATCGGCCTGCCCCACGATGGCTGTGGCAATGGCGCGCTTCAGATTGGCAAGCCGCCCGATCCGCTGCTCAAGATCCGCTGCGTCTACCGGAACCTGCTGTGACACTTACCAAAATCCTTCATTAAGGGCGCGTCAATTGGTGAGCGCATACATCACGATATTGACCCCGAAGCGAGTGTTGTCTTCGGCCAGGAAGCGCTTGTTGCGCCAGTCGTAGTCCCACTCGCACCCGTAGTCCTTGTTGCTGTAAAGCAGGCCGAGCCGATCGTTGATGGTGATGCCTTTCAGGTAATCGTGAACGATGTCATCACCCCACCCGTTCAATTCAAAACTGGTTGCCGGCGGCGCGGGGAACTTGAAGAAGCTGGAATAGACCGGATGCGTATTGGGCAGCTTGCGCAAGGCTTCGGCCCCGAAGATACGCGCCATCTGCGATTCAAAAGATTTGGCAAACAATCCATCGATGTCGTGGTTACAATCATCGACGAAAACAAAGCCGCCATTGCGGACGTAGCGTTCGAAATTGCGCCGTTCGGCATCCGAAAATTCAACCGCCTTGTGCCCGGCAAGGTAACAGAATGGTGCCGACAGCATCCGCGGATCGGCCAGATCGATGAGACGCTCGACAGGATCGACGCGCAGCGTGGTGTAGTCGATCAGCGATGTCAGCAGATTGGCGGGCATGCGCTGGTCCACGTCCCAGTCGCCCGAATTGTAGCGAAGCCGGGTGAACCAGAAATCGTAACCGCCGGTGGCTGCGCCGCCCGGCCGCTGCGCGGCAGCGGACAGGGCGGTCGGGATGGCCGCGCTGGCAAGTCCCGCTCTTAGCAATCTCAGAAACTCGGCGCGGGTCATGACGATCCTGTGTCCCTGAACCCGCGCCAATCTGCCATCGGTTCAAACAGCGTCCGAAAGCGAGGTGAAGGTGAAATCGCGTACCTTCATCGGTGGAACCTTGATCGAACCGCCTTCCACCCGCACAGACCGACCAAGCTCTTCGATGTTGTTGAGCATGATGACCGGGCTTTCGTTGAAGCGGAAGTTCTTGATCGGATACATCAGCTGGCCGTTTTCGATGTAGAAAGTGCCGTCCCGGGTCAGACCCGTCAGCAGCACGGTCTGGGGATCGACCATACGGATGTACCAGGTGCGGGTAACCAGAATGCCGCGTTCGGTTCCTGCGATCAGTTCAGCGGTCGACTTGGTGCCGCCCTCCATGATCGTGTTGCCCCAACTGGCGGTTTCAGGCTTGCCCTGTTTGGCGGCCCAGTACCGTGAGTAGTCAAGGTTGGCGACTTTGCCCCCGTCGATGATCTTCACCCGGTCGCGGGGCAGCCCTTCAGCGTCCCACGGAAGTACCGGCACCTGCGAATCCCATGGATCGGTGTAGATATTGACGCGCGGGTCCATGATTTGCTCGCCGATCTTGTTGCCGCCGCCCTGCTTGCTCAGGAAGCTGCGACCTTCATCTGCTGATCGCGCATCAAAGAAGTTCATCATGAAACTGATGAGGCCCGATGCGGCAGCCGGTTCAAGGATAACCGTGTACTTGCCCGGTTCGAGCGCCTGCGCATCCGCCGAAGCGGCGGCCTTGCGCATGGCGATCTGAATATCCCTCGAAGCGTCAAGATCAGCAACATCCTGAACATTGCTTGCGACCCAGCCTGATCCCCGGCCATCTTCAGTGCGAACGGTGCAGGTGTAATCTGCCACTGTCGAACGCTGGTATCCGAAATTGCCGTTGGAATTGGCATGAGCAAAAAAGCTCTGCCCATCTTCGAGGAAGCCTGCTGCAATCAGATTTCGTTCCCGGCATGGAAGGATCGAATCCTCGGCAATTTTCGCACGCGCTTCTGCGGTCAGCGCAGCGGTCGCTTCACTGAACGTATCGCTGGCGCGGTAGGTTTGCGGCCCGACAGCGGGCATGAACTCAGGATTTTCCGGCGCCAGCTTTGCCAGATCTTCAGCACGCCGCACCACCCGCGCAAGCGAGTCGTCATCGAACTGATTGATGGTCGCTGTGCCGATCCGCTTGCCGAAGGACACCTGAACGCCCAGCGATGTCTCATCGACGATACCTGATGTCGAAATATCGTTGCGCGCAAAACGGACATTGCCGCTGATGCCGCCGCCCAGCTGTGCGATGGTTTCATCCGCAGTCGACAAGGCGATGACCTTGTCGAGGATCGCCTTGGCCTGCGCTTCTGAAAGAATGCTCATGAATGCTTCTCCTGCGCGCCGTTTAGCCCAGCGACCGGGCGGTGTTGATGACGTTGATCCCGTCGAAACGGGTGGTCGACGAACCATGGCTCACCGCCGAAACCTGACTGGGCTGGCCCTTGCCATCGAAGAATGATCCAAACATCCGATAATCGCTTTCATCACATATCGCCGAACAAGCGCCCCAGAATTCGGGTGTCCGCATCTGATAGGCGACATCCTCGATCATGGGGCCAAGCTGGCCGTTCTTGATTTCATAGAAGACCGTCCCGCCAAATTGCGCATTGTAACGCTGCTGGTCGATCGAGAAGGAACCGCGTCCGGAAATGTAGATGCCGTTGTCTACCCCGGCGATCATGTCGGCCGGCGACATCTTGGTTTTTCCTGGTGCAAGACTGACGTTCGCCATGCGTTGGAACTGAACGCTCGACCAGCTGTCGGCGTAGCAGCAGCCATCCGAAGCATCCTTCCCGACAATATGCGCCTGATCGCGAATGGTCTGGAAATCGACCAGCGTGCCGTCCTTGATGAGATCCCAGCGTTTGGTCTGCACGCCTTCGTCGTCATATCCGACCGCGCCCAGCGATCCGGGCTGTGTCTTGTCGGCGAAGATGTTGACGATGTCGCTGCCGTATTTGAAGTTTTCGTTCCGCTTTTCCACGCTGGCGAAGCTCGTCCCGGCGTAGTTGGCTTCGTACCCCAGCACGCGATCGAGTTCGAGCGGGTGGCCGACCGATTCATGGATCGTAAGGCCAAGGTGATTGGGATCAAGCACGAGGTCGTATTTGCCCGGTTTGACCGAAGGCGCCTTCAGCTTGGCCTGCGCATCCTGCGCTGCGGCGATGGCGTCTTCCTTCATGTCGTAGGATTTGCCGTAGGTCGTCAGCCCGTTGGACAATACGAACTTGTCCTCGGTCGCGCCGTCCATGTATTCCCAGCCAAGCCCCATCGGCGCGGATAGCCCTTCGCGCGAACGGAACTTGCCGGTCGACTGGTCAACTGCGGTGACGGTCAGCGGCGCCCAGATGCGGTGGACATCCTGATCGATATAGGACCCGTCAGTCGAAGCGAAATACTTCTGTTCGTTGACAAGGAAGAGCAACGAATTGACGAAGCTGGCCCCTGCTCCCAACGCGGCATCATTGACCGACATCAGCAGATCGACCTTGTCGGCGATCGGCACGTCCATTGCGTTTTTCTTGATCGGAGTGCGCCAGCTTACCTCACCCACGCCCGGGGTTGGTGCAAGCTGCACCGGCGCAGTCTGGATGCGCGCGTTGGCTTTCGCGATTGCAGTCGCCTGACGCGCGGCGGCAGCCACGGCATCTTCGGTCATCTCATTAGTGGCGGCAAAGCCCCATGACCCATCGGCAATCACACGCACGCCGGTTCCGGTGGATTCAGTATTGACGATGTTTTCGACGTTTCGTTCACGCGTGATCACGAACTGACGCAAATAGCGGCCAACGCGGACATCGCAGTAACTGGCGCCCGCGGCCGTCGCTGCGGCCAGAGCGGCATCGGCAAGCCTTTTCTTGACTGCGGTTTCGATGCCATTTTGCAACTGTTCGGCAGCGATAGCCGTGCCGAAAAGCGAAGGGGTTAACGCAGCACCTGTAAAAAAAGTGCTGAGCGCCAGAAAATCGCGTCTGTCCAAGTGAATACTCCCCTATTCGCCCGTTGAGCCCCGTCCATCAAATGGCAGGCTGCCCGGCATTTGCGTTCCGTAGGAGACGTTTAATGCCCACTGGCAGGACGATGGTCAAACCGTTTGCGTTCGCAGCAGAAACTTGCGCCGGTTCGCCTCATGCTCAGCCGCCATGACAAGCGCCGCGCCCGTGGCTTGTCTAAATGTGCGGCAATTCCTGCGCGGCATAGCCCCATCCGGCGAGCGATTTTGAGGCGCTACGATCGATCAGCGCCTTTGCATCATTGATGCTGTATGGCTGAGCGTCCGGCATCGCTTTAAGCTCGTTCCAGGTGATCGGGACTGCAATTGGCGCGCCGCTACGCGCCCGCGCCGAATATGGAACAACAGCGGTGCTACCCCGCTGATTGCGCAGCCAGTCGATGAAGATGCGGCCCTTTCGCTTGGCCTTGCTCATGGTGGCGGTAAACCGTTCGGGCTCGGTCAAGGACAGCGCTTCGGCGAACCTTCGGGCAAAATCCTTGTGTACGTCCCAGTCATGACCCGGCGTCAGCGGCACAATAACATGCACGCCCTTCCCGCCGGAAAGCATGGCAAAGCTGACTAGCCCCAGATCCGCAAGCCGATCCCGAATATCTAAGGCCGCGCCTTTCACGGCATCGAAACCCAGTCCTTCGTCCGGATCGAGGTCGAAGATCATCCGGTCGGGTTTTTCAACCGCATCGCTGCGCGAAGCCCAGGCGTGGAATTCGATCGTGCCCATCTGAATGCATTGAAGAATTCCGCGCCCGTCTTCGATGTACAGATAATCCTCGCTCCCGCCGTCCTTTTCCCTGATCGGAACATGGTGCACCGCGTCGCCAAAAGCCCCGCTATCGTGCTTCTGAAAGAAGCACTTGCGGGCGCGGCCTTGCGGACAGCGGACCAGGCTGAGCGGCCTTTGTCCAGCGAAGGGTAACATGATGGGCGCAACGACGGCGTAGTAATCGGCAAGGTCGCCCTTGGTCTGGCCACTTTCGGGAAATACCACGCGGTCACGGCTGGAAATGGTGACGTCTGTATCCGCAGAGGGCGCCGCAGCCGCCCTTTCCTGTACGACTGCGCTGGCAGGCTTGTCGCCCCGCAAGCCGAGATAGCTGCCATGGCGAATATTTCCGTCGGTGGTAAATTCGGCAAAGGCGACCTCGGCAACCAGCTTCGGTGTCACCCAGGTCACGTCCCGCGTAATGCTCTTTGCGACTTCGACAGGCGGGGTCATGCGTTCGATCCGGGCCAGCTTGGGGCCAAGCTCGTCGAAATCACCGCCGGCAAAGCCGGTCCCGACATTGCCCTTGTACACCAGTTTGCCCCCATCGTGCTGCGCCATAAGCAGCGAGGCAAATGGTCGCCCCCTTGCCGAAGAGGCTTTCCAGCCCACGATCACGAATTCCTGACGGCGAGAGCATTTCACCTTCACCCACGCCGTGCTGCGCGCATGGCGATAGGGCGCATCCATTTTCTTGGAAATGATCCCTTCCTGCCCTGCGGCGCACATCGTTTCGTAAAGCTTCTCGCCCGCGCCGATGACATGATCGGCCAGGAAGATGGGCGAAGCGGCCGTCGCAAGAACCGCCTCCAGTCGTTCCTTTCGTTCGATATTGGGCAGTGGTTTGAGATCATCGCCAGCCAATTCGATCAGATCGAAGGCATGGAACTGGAGCGCATCGCTGCGCCCCTGTGCGCCGTGCCCCCGTTTGAGCACAGCTTGCAAAGCGGAAAAATCGGGATTTCCTTTCGCATCTGTCGCCACGATCTCACCGTCGATCAGGCAGGCGGGCAGGTCGAGCGCTGCGAATGCTTTGACCAAAGGCCCGAACTTGTCAGTCCAGTCGTGTCCGTTGCGGGTATAGACCCTGACTTTGTTTCCCTTCGCAGCGACCATCGCACGATAGCCATCGAACTTGATCTCGTGCATCCAGCCATTTCCGGCAGGGAAATCGCTGACAAGCGTGGCAAGCTGCGGTTTGCGGAACGAGGGCAGCGGCGCAGAATCGCGCTTTGTCGGTTTTGCGATTTTAGAGTTGCGCGAAAAAGCCTTTTCCATCTGCGCCAGAAACGCACCGTCCGCCTTCCCGGCGAGCGAATATTCACCCTGCGTATCTGCGTCGATTTCCGCCATTGATCGGCCAGTCAGTACGCTGGTCAACGCACGCGCGACCAGCGTGTCGCCATGTTCGGTATGGGCATCTTCCAACTTGCGAAGCAGCCAGTTTTCCCGCTTTTCTCCCGGCTTTGTCTTCAGCCTTATCAACAGCCATTCTCCCTTCATCCGCTCTCCTTTGAGCGTGAAATGCAAATGCCCCTTTTCCATATCCTCGGCCGACTTGCCTTCGATCGGGGACCAGGTGCCGCGGTCCCACAGCATGATGGTGCCGCCCCCATACTCGCCTTTGGGGATCGTGCCCTCAAACGCAGCATAGGACAGGGGATGATCTTCGGTCCGGACCGCAAGCCTTTTGATATCGGGATCAGCGCTGGGCCCTTTCGTAACCGCCCAGCTTTTGAGCACGCCACCTATTTGTAGGCGCAAATCCCAGTGCAGCCGTGTGGCATCGTGCTTCTGCACGATAAAGATGTTGCCAGTATCACTGTCTTGCGCAGTACCGGGCGGCTCGGGCGTTTTGCCGAAATCGCGTTTGGCATTGTATGCTGCCAGAGGATCCTTCGGCTCGGCCATGGCCTAGGCTGATTTCTTGGGCTTTGCGGTCGTTTTCTTGCGCGCATCGCCATCGACCGATTTTTTCAACGCGGCCATCAGGTCGATCACGTTGGACTTGGGTGCATCGCCATGCTGATCGGCGTCTTCGATGATGGCGGTCTTGCTTTTCGATTTGGCCTTCTTGTCGATCAGTTTGCGAAGCGCTTCGACATAGCGGTCTTCGAACACGCTGGCATCGAAAGGGGCGCTCTTTTGTTCGATCAACGTGGTCGCCAGATCGAGCAGTTCCTTTTTCGGCTTCGTGTCATCTATATCGGAAAAGAACGACTGGCCGCTTCGCACTTCATCGGCATATCGCAGCGTTTCCAAGAGCAAGCCCTTGCCACAAGGTTTGATCGCGACCAGCTTTTCGCTCCCGCGTATCGACAATTGACCTAACGCCACCTTCTTTGATTTGCGCAGCGCCTCGCGCAGGACCACAAACGCTTCCTCAGCCAGTTCGTCCTGTGGCGCGACGTAATAGGGCCTTTCATAATAGAGCGGGTCGATTTCGGAGCTGTCGACGAACTGAACCAGTTCAAGCGTGCGTTTGCTTTCGATCTTGACCGCTTCGATCTCCTCATCCTCAAGCAAGACGTAGTTCCCCTTGGACACCTCGTAACCGCGAATGATTTCGTCACGATCGACGGGGCCGACCCCTGGCACGACTTTCTCGTAGGAAATGCGCTTTCCACTTGGTTCATGGATCTGGTTGAAGCTGATCTTGGCACCGGTTTTCGTGGCGGTGTAAATTTCAACGGGAATCGAAACGAGGGCGAGCCTGATCTGCCCCTGCCAATACGCGCGCGCTGCCATCGTCTCACCCCTTGTGTTATCGTCAGCCAATCAAGCGATCGGGCGAGGAATTTGTTTCGGTCGCCTGATATGGCGTAATCTGCCAATAGCCCGCCCACCTATAGCACTTGTCGTTCTTGCCCGTCTTTGCGGGTCGGCACAGCCTTTTAACCTATCCCGCCAGAGTTTCGCATCACGATGAATTATCGCCATTCCTTCCATGCTGGCAACAACGCCGATGTCGTGAAACACAGCCTTTTGATCGCGCTTGTGCGCGCCTTGCAGCAGAAGGACAGCGCGCTTACGCTGATAGATACCCACGCCGGATGTGGATTGTACAACCTCTTCGCCGATGAGGCGCGGCGTACCGGCGAAGCGGCGCAAGGTGTGATGCGGGCTATTGCCGATACAAGCCCTTTGCTGAACGACTACCGCGCTGCGGTGATGGCGGTGAATGACGGAGACACACCGCATATTTACCCGGGCTCGCCGCGGGTTCTGGCGCAACTTGTGCGGCCGCAGGATAACTTGATCCTCAACGAAAAGCATCCCGAGGATGCCTATACCCTGCGCAGCGTCATGCGCGGCATGCCAAGCGCCATTCACGAACGCGATGCCTACGAACTTTGGTTGGCCATGATACCTCCCCGGACGCCGCGCGGCGTGGTGGTGGTTGATCCTCCCTATGAAAAAACCGATGAACGCGCGCGGATCACCTCCACGCTTGCTGCCGCTAGTCGCAAATGGGCGCATGGCGTCACGGTCATCTGGTATCCGCTGAAAGACCGCGCTGCACACCGGCGCTGGAAAGACCAGTTGCGCAAGATCGGCATCGTCAAATTTCTGTGTGTGGAACACTGGCTCTACGACGATGAACAGCCGGGCATCTTCAATGGCTCAGGTCTTTTCATTGTGAACCCGCCCTATGCCTTCACGCAGGAACTGCCGCCGCTCCTCGAAGCGTTGCGCGCCGCGCTGGCGCCCGAAGGGCATAAAGGACATATGACCGCCGATTGGTTGATCATGTAGCGTTTTTGGCGTGAATCCGCCGCAGCTGACACGCGCGCCGCTTTTACAAACCGGAACGGATCGCCAGGACAGCCGCTTGCGTTCTGTTTGTGACGTCGAGCTTTTTCAGCAGTGCCCGCACCTGCATCTTCACCTTCGTTTCCGACCAGTTCTCGTTCATGGCGATCAGCTTGTTGGAATCTCCGCGCGCGATCTGCCGTAGCAGCCGTGTCTGATCCTCGTTCAGTTTCCCAATCTCGAGACGCGGTGCAAAGGACAGGTTCGGTTCGCAGAACTTGTCGACCAGAACCCGGTGGCGATTGGCAGATAGCCGGGCCAGGTGGGCAAGATCGCGTCCGGAAATGTCAAAGGGCACAGCCGAAACATTGGCGCCCAATTGGTGCAGTTTGCTGAAAATCGGGCAATGGCACGCATGGCTCATCACGATCCAGTTGCGGTCCTGAAGGCGTTCGAGTTGCACCAGTTCATCATCGCCGCACGCGTCAGCTTCGGACGGGACAATGCATAGGAAAGTCTGACATTCCGTGTCATTGGCTACAAGATCCGAAATGGTGCCAACGCCGTCCACATGCGTTATGCCGGCATTGTGAAGCGACGTTCCAATCGCCTCACGCATGAAGCCTTCCCGGCAAATGACCATCACGGAGACGTCTTCACGTTCCTCTGCATCATCCGCAAGACGATGAACGTTCTGGTACTCGTACCGATCTTGCCAGTCTTTACGATCGCGGAATCCCTCGCGCACTTTATGCACATCGCCCCCCATCTGATTGGCGTGCCAAGTTTTGCCCGAAGCGACTTTGTTATGGCTCTATCCGGTGGCCCTTAACTTCCAGTCTGTTTGCGACAGGTCCAGCTGTCGTCCGGCGGACCGATAGCGCAAAAATCGCAAGGCCGCACATTTTTTATGAAATGCAGCTCATTCACAGCGTCAGAGTGCCGCACAGTGCGAACAAATTTCGCTGAAATAAATGGTAAAATCAGAGCCTTGCTATCGCGAAGGACGGTTGGCGATTTGTCGCAGTTTGATGCGCGGAAAAACGGGCACTGTGGTTTACAGCCCTAACTCTGGCCTGCGAATCATTCCGAATCGCGTTTGTAACCGGTCGAACAGAACAAATTAAAAGTGTCACATAAGGTATCGAAAGTTTGCAGCAAAGAAACTTTAGATAATCTTTGGACACTTTTGATAAGTCGGCCAGAAAAAGTGCGTTCCTTAGTCAATAATGCGTGTCACCGCGTCAAAAGATCGCGAACCGGAACCTGAATAACAGGTTAACGGACCCTTTCCGCCAGTCGCGGTTGTTCGGCATATCCGTATATTCGGCGCCGAGAGAGTTGGGGCGCATCAAAAACCTACGAGCAAGAGACAAGGCTTTTCGGCTGGGCGCTGCCCCCGAAGCTCAGTCGAAAACTCTGATAGCGTATGTAACAATGTGCACCAATTCTCTCATTTCGTCATGCATTTACTGATGAAATTGATATGACGACACTTGCAAAACTTTCCGCTGTTGCCGCTGGTGCGATGCTTTTCGCGGCACCTGCTATGGCGGGTGATACCGAGTCCTATGCCATTAACGATCAAGGTTCAGTCGCCAGCAATTGCGAAATGACGCCAGAAGGTTCGACCACCTCGACCGTTGACATGCTGGATACCGGCAATCAGAATTTCCTGGTTGCCGCCTTCTCCTGCAATTCACCATACGAAGTGACCCTCTCGTCGGCTAACGGTGGCATGGCACACCAGGAAAGCGGCGGCACGGTGAATATCGATTATGACATCGAAGCCACCTTCGGCGCTTTCACCACCGTCAATTCGGTTGGCGCCCAAGCTGGGCCTGTGGCGATTGCGACGGAAGCTGACTGGGCCAATATCCTGACGAACGGCGGCGTGCGTTCGGGCAACCTCGACCTCAGCTTTGACACCCTGGCTGAATATGCTGTCGCTGGCACCTACAGCGACACGCTGACCATCACTCTGGCTGCCGTCGGAATCTGATGTAAAAAGCACATCGTGAAAATGCGGCTGGGGACTTTAGAAGGTCCGCGGCCGCCTTTTGTCCAGAGTTTTACGTGGGGGACGACCATGGGCATTATCGTCAAATGATTAGCTTTTTGCACATCCTTGGTTGCGGTGCTGCAAGGTACCGCAGCGCATCCCTATGACGTACGGCCGATTGTCATTCAATTGGCGCCGGAAGGTGCGGGATCGACACAATCGGTTATCATTACAAACAACCACCAGGAACCGATCGCAATCGAGGTGCGCGCCTTTCACCGGATCCAGAACCCCGATGGTAGCGAGAAACGTGAGCCTGAAGACAACGATCTGATCATCACGCCGCCGCAACTTGTGATCGCTCCGGGATCCAGTCAGGCGGTACGGGTTCGCTGGGTGGGCGATCCCAATCCCCCACGCGAGCTTGCCTTTCGTTTGATCACAGAACAATTGCCGATCAACCTCGCCACCGAAAAGCGCGACAATTTCACGGCAAATGTGTCCGTCAATTACCGGTATGAAACGGCACTTTACGTAACACCGCGCAACGCGGTGCCGCAGGCCCGGATTGAGCGCGCTGCTCCGGTGATGGGCGAGGACGGCATGCAAATGCTAGAGCTGGATATTGTCAGCGAAGGCACGCGGCGTGCATCATTGGACAAACCGACTGTGGTGGTGACTCCGGAAGGGGGCGGTTCAAGTGTGACTTTAGAAGGTGAGGCAGTATCCAAGCTCAACCAACTTGTAACGCTGGTTGGCAGCCGTCGCACAGTTCGTATTCCGTGGCCCGAAAACGTCAACGTCGGCCCTGTTCAGGCCGAACTGCGAGCGCAATACATCGTGTTGCAGTGATCGCGCCGGGCGAGCACACCGATGCGCCCCCATGGCATTCAACAAGCGATGCTTGTGGTTCTGCTCGGATCTGCCGAGCCGGCGCTGGCAGCCGAGACGATTGCCTATGATCTTGACGGCATAATCGATAGCTATCCGCTGGCTCAGCAGACCGCTGGGCCAGCGACATCATTTGCCGTTGCGGCAACCGCATCCGAGGCAGAAAGCTCAGCCTCCAAGCCACCCGCTCAGTCGCAAACGCCGTCCGTCGATGAAATTTACCGAAACGTGTTTGGCAGGGACCGTCCGGCGCCGGTGCAGGACATTTATCCGGTTCTCATCGATAGCATCAACGTCGGCGAATATCGCGTAAGGCCGGACAACGATACGCAAGACGGCGCGATCGACGTCGAATTTGTCACGAACATCCTGGCGCCGCTGACTACAGACGAGACACGCCAGACGCTCGAAACATTGGGCAAGCAGCAAGATGTGACGTTTGCACAATTGGCGGAAACCGGGATTACCGCCCGGTTCGATGCCAACAATCTTGCGCTCATCGTCGAAATTCCCCTTTCAGCACGGGGCATACGAACGCTGAACCTTCGTGGCCTGCGCTCACGCAGCAACATCGAATTTGTCGAGCAAGCCAAAGTCTCTGCCTATCTTTCGGTCAGAGCCGGCGTCGGATTGGTCGAGGATTCCGCCCTGACCGGGGCCGGGTTCGACCGATTGGTAACCGATTTCGATTTTGCCATGAACGTGCACGGTCTCGTTCTGGAAAGTGATCTGCGCTATGACGAACGCCGCGATAGCCCTTGGACGCGGGGCGATACCCGGTTCACCTATGACCTGCTCGATCAGCTCGTCCGGCTTGAAGCGGGCGATCTTTCGATTGGTCGCCGGCCATTCCAATCGTCGCCGCGCATTGGCGGCATTGGCGCCTTCCGGAACTATGGCATCGATCCTTACCGAAATGTGCGCCCTGTCCCCGATCAGTTTTTCGAGCTGGAAGAAGCTGCCCGCGTCGAAGTGCTCATCAACGGCGTTCCTTCGCGCACCTTTGATCTGCCGTCAGGCCGGTTCAGCCTTCGCGATTTTCCCCTTGTTCCATCTGCCGCGAACGACATTGAACTGCGCATTACCGACGCCAGTGGCGGGGTCAGGGTGGTATCGTTCCCCGCATTTTTCGATCTTGATCTGTTGGCGCCTGGATTGCTCGATTTTGCAATCAATTTCGGGCTTCCCTATCAGACCCGTGATGGCCGTCGCGTTTACGACGACAGCAATTACAATGGGATAGGCTACGCCAGGTACGGGATCAGCAACACCCTGACCGCGGGACTGAACTGGCAGGGCGATCAGACTTTTGATCAGGTTGGCGCCGACATTGTCTGGGCATCTGCATTCGGCACTTTCGGTATCAATGCGGCCACAGACATTCGCAATCCTGGCCAAGATAGCAGCCAACTGACCTTGCAGTACCGGTGGCGCGACACTGATAGTCTGCGCAACAGGACAATCGATGCGCTGATCAATCTGACAGGTCGGGATTTCCGCACGCTCGACCAGCTGTCGTCAGGCAGCTTTATCGCCCGCCAGGCGCGGCTTCGCGTGGGTCAGAACTTCGGGCCGAATTCTGCCGTTCAAGCCTTCGCCGGTTACGAACGCGTACGCGGCGTGACGGGTGATAGCTGGTTTGCCGGTGCCAATGTGACGCAGAATTTCCGGTTCGGCTCTTTCTCAGCCGTTGCGGAGTACCGCGAACTGCCCGACCGCAAGGGTATCGTCGTCAATGCAGCGTTTTCGATTCCACTCGGTCGTGGGTCTCTTAACGGAAGCGTTTCAAGCGAAGGCAACACTGCGCGGATCGAATATAACCGCTTTGCCGCGCCCGGTGTCGGCGCTGTCGGATTGCGTGCCAGTGCGGAACGCCGCGATGGATCTGACCGGCAGCTTGTACAGGCCAGTTATATCGGCAATCGCTTTGAAGGGACAATCGGTCAGCGTTCCGACAACGTGTTCAGCAACCGCGCACGCCGCGATTTGCGAACCGAATTCACCTTCGGGTCGGCGATCGTAATGGCCGATGGCCATTTCGCCCTATCTCGCCCGGTGCGCAACGCCTTTGCCATCTTTGCCCCACGGCGCGGGATCGCCGATTACGATATCGCGGTGGAGCCGCGAACGGGATTCGGTTCGAACGAAACCAGTTATTCTGCCAAAAGCGGTGAGCTTGGCCCGGCTGTCGTTCCGCAATTGCCAGCCTATCTTAATCGCACCTTGCAGGTTGATGCGCCCGACGCACCAGCGGGCATTTCGGTTGGCGGACAGGTTTTCGCGGTTCGTCCCGGATACCGCGCCGGGTTCTATCTGCCCATTGGGAACGAACGCAATGTTTCGATCGTCGGCAATTTTGTGGATCGGGACGGCGATCCTGTCACCTATGCAGCAGGCTCGGTCGAAGAAATTGACCCGGCAACCGCGACCGGGTCTGTGCCTGTCTTCACCAATGCTAGCGGCAGGTTCTTTGTCGAAGGCGTGCAGGCAGGCAAAAGCTACCGCGTGACGTTGACGATTGCAGGTCAGCAAGTCGTCACGACGATCGACGTCCCAGAAGGGATCAATGGCATTTACGATCTGGAAGAACCGCGCGCGCTCGACATCGACGTGCCCAATGCAACCAGACAGGAGAATGGGTCATGACTGGAATTAGAAAAACACGCCTCGCATCGCTGGCGGCCGTTCTGGTATTGTGCAGCCCCAAGGCTCACGCACAAATTGATATCCTTGCCCCCGACGGACCGTGCCAGTTGGATCTCACCGGTGATAGCAGCGTCGAATGGCGCGGGCTTTATGGCCGCGGCTATGAAGTGACAGGATTCGAAAGCGATTTTGAAACAATATCTGTGACGATCCGCCACCAAGGCGACGCGTGCGAATACATCCTCGTCGCCACATCAAATGCCGGGGGCGAAAATGTCCTATTGGGGGCTGGCGATCGGCTTTTCTGGGATATTTTAAGCCAACCAAGCGGAGGCTCGATCGTCAGCAGTGACTTTTTCGGCAATCAGGACCGGCAATTGCTAGGCCGGTTCGCACAAGGCAGCGGGGCGCAACCGCTCACCCTGTATTTTACGATCCCGGCTGGCCAGTTCGTTCGGGGCGGGCAATATAACGGCCAGGCGCTGCTGCGGCTGTTTCGTCTCAACAACAGCGCCCCAGAACTCGTGTCAGAACTACCAATCGCGCTGATTGCGCCGGTGCCCGCGATCCTTCAGGTACGATCCGACGATTTCACCGGAGGATCACAGGAAATCCGCATCGATTTGGGAGACATCTCGCAGCCATCCCGCCATGCGATCGATTTCAACCTTATCAGCAATGCCACCATCGAAGTCAGCTTCGTCTCTGAAAACAACGGCATGCTGAAACATCAGAATGGCGCGCCCGGGGTGGCATACGATCTGCGGTTGAACGGCGCGGCATTGTCGCTGGCCGGAACAGCGCGGCAAAGGCTCGATATGTTGGCCTTGGACGGAAGCAGGGACGCGCAGATCGAGATATCGGTGCCGCCGCAATCGTCGGCGCTGGCAGCGGGCCGTTACACCGACAGTATCACCGTCATTTTCACCGCCGATCCATAATAAACCATGCCAGCAAGGGCGCGGGGTGAGTATCGCGTTTTGGCAACACGTTTATGACGGCAGGAACACGGTCCAAGACAGGTCAGACCAAGCTCGCGACCAGAAGCCCGAATACCGGTCAATCCGAAAGGTTTCCGGAAAAAAGGTGGTGCCGCTTACAGGATTCGAACCTGTGACCCCATCATTACGAATGATGTGCTCTACCGACTGAGCTAAAGCGGCATCCCCGCTTGCGGCCCTAATAACGAGGGCGCGCCAGCGCAATGCAAAGGTGGAGGCCCGAGCCGGAATCGAACCGGCGTGCAAGGATTTGCAGTCCTCTGCGTAACCACTCCGCCATCGGGCCGAGCCACCCGGAGCAGTTGCTCCGGACGGAAGCGGCGCCCTAGCGATTCGTCGGCAACTTGGCAATGAATGTTTCGACCCAACCACGACGATCAGCTGTTTCATCCCTGACGCAGGTACGGGAGAAAGAGCAGGACTTTTCCGCAATGGCAGTCTGGACCGCGCAGCAATCTCGCGGCAAAGCTGGGCACCATGACGATCGCCAGCTTACTCGAACCTATCACCGGACAACCCGGACCGGCCCACCTTGCCCACGCCGCAGCCTGGATGCAGGGGCGAACGCTGTATGGCGGCGCTTCGGCTTTGGTGGCCTATACCATGGCAACGCGGGCCTTCACCGGCCTGCCACCCTTGCGTGCCGGGCAGATTGCCTTTGTCGCGCCAGTGGGCGAAGACGTTTCGCTGACAGCCGAAATCATCCGACAGGGCCGCAACGTTACGCAGGTCCGCAGCGAAATCATCAGTGACGGCAAGATAGCGCTGAGTGCGTTCTGGTTGTTTGCCGAAGGACGCGACGCGAACGCTTTGCGCCCGGCAGCGAGCCCTGACGATTGGCCCGGCCCGCCCGAAGATCATGACACCGTAACCCATCAGTTCGCTCCGCAATTCATCCAGAACAATTTCGAATTGCGCCGCAGTCATCCGAAAGGTGCCGATACCGGGGCGACCGTTCGCCGCTGGGCGCGGCTGACCGAAGATAATGATCTTGATCCGGTCGCCCGGATGGTGCTGATGGGCGACGTGATGCCCCCGGGTGCCATGCGGATAATGCAGCGCACGGGTCCGATCAGTTCCATCAACTGGTCGTTTAATATACTCGATCCGGAAAACCGTTCACGCGATGGCTGGTATCTGGCGGAAAACGCAAGCCAGCATGCCGCGGCGGGTTATTCATCGGAGCGTCTGCGGATGTGGGATGCTGATGGGAAGCAGGTGCTTGATGGCATCCAATGCGTCGCGGTGTTCGGCTGACAGTCTGATTGCCCGACCGTCCGTCGGCCCTTCGGAAAGCGGCCGGTGTGTTCACACGTCTTCGAAGCTGGGCGGGCGCCGTTCCATTTCTGCCATCACTGCTTCCATCTGGTTGCGGCTGCGCATGATCCCGTGCTGTTCGATACTTTCTTCCAGCAGAATGGCATCGGTTTCCCGTTCCATCATGCCAGCCTGCAATCGCTTGGCTGCGCGGATCGCGTGCGGGTTTTTAAGCGCAATGGTCCGTGCAATGGCGAAGGCGCGATCGCGCGGATTGTCGTCGACGTACGTCGCAAGGCCCAACGTCTGCGCTTCGGTTCCCGAAAATTCGCGGTTGGTGTAGATCAGTTCGCGAAGCACATCATCGCGCACCAGTCCACGCCACAGTGCATAGCCGCCCATATCCGGTACCAGTCCCCAGCGCATTTCCATGATCGACATGCGGGTTTCCGGGTGCGCGATGCGGATATCCGCGCCGCTCGCAATGGCAAGCCCGCCGCCAAAGCACACCCCGTGCAGCGCCGCGATCACCGGCACCGGCAGCTTGCGCCACTGCATCGACACCTGCTGAAACTTGTTGGCATTGCCATAGGTACGTTCAGTCAAGCTGGGTTCGTCTTCTGGAACCTTGCGTGCAAAGTTCGACAGATCGAGGCCTGCGCAAAATGCCCGGCCTTCGCCTGAAAGCACAACCGCGCGCAGCCCTTTCATGCGTTGCAGCGTGCTGCCAGCCTCGATGATAGCTTGAAACATCTGCGGATCGAGCGCGTTCATCTTGTCGCCCCGCACCAGCCGGACATCGGCAACACCATCTTCCCCCAGATCGATAGCGACGCGATCATTGGCGATCGAAGTGGCAGTAGCGGACATGGAGGGGTATCCTTGAAAACGTGGAATCTGGCAGCAAGATTGACCGATCGGCTGTGCCCTGTCCAGAGTCGGCCTATCGAGCGCAATCCCAGGCCTTCTATCGCACGCCTGTCATGAAACGCAGATTGAGAAAATATCCCCCATCGCGGTCTGCGGCAATCAGGTTATCCAGACCAAATGGCTTCAGCCTGTCGCGCATCTGATCGACATGGTCGCTCAGTGTTCTGTGGTCAGTCGCACAAGGCAACCGCCACACATCGGGCAGCAAAAGCTGACGCGAAATGCAGGCGCCGGGCTGTTCCGCAAGCCGCCACAACAGCGTAAACTCATGAGTGTTAAGCCCCAGCCAGCAATCATCCACCCGGCCATCGTGATGCGCCAGATCCAGCGTAACATCGCCTGCTTCCCGAAAACGCACCGGAACCGCCTCGCCACCGGGATACTGGGTGCGGATGGACATGGCGCTCACAGGAACCCTCCTGCGCGCATCGAATAGACGGCTTCATGCGTAAAGATCAGATGGTCGATGAGCGCAATATCAAGCGCGCGCGCAACCTCGGCCAGCCGGCGCGTAGCGGCAATATCAGATCGGCTCGGGCGGCAATGGCCTGACGGATGGCTATGAGCCAGGATGATGCCCGCGGCATCGCGCCGCAGCGCCTCTGCCAGCAGCGTCCGCATCCGCAAAGTCAATGTGTTGATTGTGCCAATGCCGCAGGATTGATCGCCAATTTGTACGCGGTCGGCATCGACAAAGATTGCATGGGCGCGCTCGTGGCACAGCGGTGGAGCAAGCACGCTGCCGCGAAGGTGCGCAATCATCGTCGCTGCACGCTGGCCGCTGGATGGCTGGACCTCACCGCGAAACGGACGGGCAAAGGTCAGGATCGACACGTTGCAGGGATCGCGGATCGAAGGATAGCGGTGTCGGGCATCAGGATTGCATCCCGTAAATTAAAAACGCAACCAGCCCAGGTTGGGCGAAGTCAGACGCCATTCGCGATAGGGGCCGAACCGATTTTCGCGTACACGGTGGCGCACAAATCCGATCAACAAGACCACAAGAGCGCCGTATGATGGGCCAATCACAAGGATTGCAAAGGCCAGCGGGGAAACGCCCGCCACCAACGCTTTGACCAGATGAGCCACGACCGACACGACCTGAAAACCGGCGATCCACATGGGATAGTTCCGGTTGGCGTGCAGCGCGATCGCAACATAAAGCACCGCGGCCAACACATCGAGCATGAAGATGGCAGGCGCATAAGGCCCGCTTTCAACGGCCCCCAGATCCAGCGCCCAGGCAACATACATCGGCAGCATCATCGTGGTGAGAAAGATGCCGATCAGCCACCGTTCGGGCCCCCCGCCCCAGCGCCAGATCGCTATCGCCAAAACGATGCTTATCAGGTGCTGGGCGAAGGTCCGATAGGTGTTCAGCAGATCGATCAGGTCGGTCATGCGATCAGGCGCTAAGCCGCTCCCGTTTGGCTTCGGAAGGCGTCATGGCGAGATTGGCTGGTGGAATGGTGGTCGGCACGCCAGAATCGCCGGATGCGTGGATGTGTGCAACCTTGCTCAGTTCATCATGAACGCGCAGCAGGCTGGTGGACATCGACAAGGCCTGGCTTTCCGCCTCGGTCAGCCGCACCAGCGCGCGCTGGCCGGTGTGGACTTCGATGACCGGGTTCTGCCGGGCCGCAAGCATGGCCTGTTTCAGGCGTGCCATGGCGATGATTGCTTCATCCGCCAGCGCTTCGGCTTCGCGGATCAGCTTCTTGAGGTTGTAAGCATCGGCGAGAATACGATCTTCCATTTGTTGTCTCCAGTGAAGGCGGCGCTCAACCGACTTCTGCTCCTTGGTCCGCGGAGTAGTTCGCCTTGCCATCTGTCGCTTCGCTCAGCGTCGTCGCCGCCACGACCGCAAGGGTGACGGCAGCCAGGATACCCGATGCAATTCCGAAGATCGCACCCATGCGAAACAAGACGGCATGCTCCCCATCAAGCACTCCGGGGACAACACGGGGTTCACCTTGTCTCAACCACGGCGCCTGTTCGATCAGGGGCATCGCATCGCTGAGGACAAGCTGTCCCGGGTCATCCCGAGGCCCGAGATCGCCGGGATCAGCCGAACCGTTAATCTGAGAAATACTGTATGCAGTTTCGCTGAAGGGCTTCAGCAAATCTGCATCCGCAGACATACCGATGTCGTTTTCTACCGCTGCTTCAGCGGCTTCCGGGGTGAGCGTAGCCCGATAGTTATCGACCAGGTCGCCAAGGCTACCAGCTTCGTAAAAGTCCTTCAGCGCGCGAATATGTTGGTTGATGCGGGTTTCCGACACCCCGAGATCCTGCGCGATCACCTTGATCGGTACGCGCCGGTCGATGCGTTCCATTACGGCCCGCTGCCTGTCGGTCAGCCGCCGTGCGGCTCCGGACGTCATCTGTCTCTCCTTCAGCTATCCGGTGCATTTTGCACATAAACTATCGCAATTCGGACAAAATTTCTTCCATTTTGGAGGAAAAAGCTTTGAAAGTGAGCAAGCATTCGGTTCGTGTTCGTGTCACGCCGCGGGGCTGTTGACGCCTTTTGATTGCAAATAACGTTTGATGTTCCGCGCTGCTTGCCGCAGCCGTTGCTCGTTTTCTACCATCGCTATCCGCACGAAACCTTCACCGTTTTCGCCATAGCCAACGCCGGGCGCGACCGCGACCTGCGCTTCGGTCAGCAGTTGCTTGGAAAATTCAAGACTGCCCATGGACTTGAGCGCGGGTGGAAGCGGTGCCCAAGCAAACATTGACGCGGGCGGCGCGGGGATGTCCCAGCCGGCGCGCCCGAATGCTTCGACCATCACGTCGCGCCGTTTGTGATACAGGGCGCGGTTGGTTTCGATGATATCCTGCGGTCCATTCAGCGCCGCGCAGGCGGCGGCCTGCACAGGCGTAAAGGCGCCATAATCGAGATAGGATTTCACCCGTGTCAGTGCTGCGATCAACTGCTTGTTGCCCACCGCAAAGCCCATCCGCCAGCCTGCCATCGAATAGGTCTTGG
This sequence comes from Erythrobacter sp. R86502, assembly GCF_042466465.1. Taxonomy (NCBI): domain Bacteria; kingdom Pseudomonadati; phylum Pseudomonadota; class Alphaproteobacteria; order Sphingomonadales; family Erythrobacteraceae; genus Erythrobacter; species Erythrobacter sp. R86502. The sequence goes on from NZ_JAXHCJ010000001.1 coordinate 1,972,443, forward strand.
ACATGGACGTAAATTCAATCGCAACATCCTTTGCCCCGGGCACTTGCATGATCGAAGGGGTCGGCTTGCCGTCAAAATAGAGTTCGGAATAGGCAAGGTCGCTGATCACCCAGACCTGATTATCCTTCGCCCACGCAACCAGCTTTTCGTAAAAAGCAAGATCAACGATCTCCGATGTGGGGTTGGAAGGGTAGCTCACTACGAGAACGCTGGGTCGCGGCACGGTAAAGTTCATCGCCCGGTCCAGCGATTCCCAGTAATACGCATCAGGCGTCACAGGCACCGAACGGATCGTGGCGCCTGCAATGATGAAGCCAAAGGTATGAATCGGGTAACTGGGGTTTGGCGCCAACACCACATCCCCCGGCGCGATGATCGCGGTGGCAAGACTAGACAGTCCCTCCTTCGATCCCATCGTCACCACTACTTCGGTATCGGGATCAAGGTCGACCCCGAAACGTCGGGCGTAATAGGCTGCCTGAGCTCGGCGCAGGCCCGGGATGCCCTTGGATTGCGAATAACCGTGCGCATCGGGCTTGGCGGCCACTTCGCACAATTTGTCGATGACGTGCTTGGGCGGGGGCTGATCGGGATTGCCCATGCCGAGGTCGATGATGTCCTGTCCGCCCAGCCGGGCCGCATGACGCATGGCGTTCACTTCCGCGATCACGTACGGCGGCATCCGCTTCATGCGATAAAACTGGTCATTCATCGTGTGTCATCACCCTGTCTTCGGCAACTCTGAAGATACCCGCCGCGCCCCCTCCCTAGGACAAAGCCGCGGATGGTGGAAAGGCGTTTTCGGTGATTTGCAGCTTGGACAGATGGACGACGCTGGTATGACAGTGCGTTAGCAAAAGGACAGTTTGAAGCGATGGCACAGGATACCGACCTGATGGCGGCGGCAGGCGAAGGGCTGAAAGGCTTTTTCGACATGCAGAACGAGGCCATGCGCGAAATGCTGTCGGGCAAGGGTTTTGAATCCCTGCCGATGAAGGGAATGGACGCGGGCGACCTGGCGGAATGGAGCGCGACCGCAACCCAGCTCCAGCAATTGTGGCTCGATTTTGCGAGCCATCAGGCACACGGCGCCGCTGAAAAAGCCGCCAAGGGCAGCCTGATGCTTGACCCGGCACAATGGATGATGATTTCGCAATCGATGCTGGGACAGATGCCCAAGGGCATGTTCGAGGCCTCGGCGAAGATGGCGCAGGATCAGATGCAACTGTGGTCCGGCATGATGCAAAGCTTCGCGTCGGGTGCGAGCGGCGGCAAGATGGCCGAAGTGCCGCAGGCTGCCGATCTGCCCAGAAACGACCGGCGCTTTGCCGATCCGGCCTGGCGCGAACATCCGGCCTTCATCCTGCTGCATCAGACCTACTTGATGCTGGCTGATTATTTCCGGTCAAGCGTGCGGCAGATGGAAGGGCTTGACCGGGTCAAGCGCCAACAGCTTGAATTTGCTGTAAGCGCGCTGGCTGAAGCGATGAGCCCCGACAATTTCATCGCGCTCAATCCTGTGGTGATGAAGCGCACGATAGAGACCAAGGGCGCCAATCTGGTGCGCGGGATGCAGCATCTGGTCAACGACATGAAGCGCGGACAGCTGACTCACACCGATCCCGACGCTTTCCGGCTTGGCGAAAACCTTGCAGCAACGCCCGGCAAGGTGGTTCACGAAACGCCGATCTTCCAGCTGATCCAGTACAGCCCATCGACCGAGGATGTGCTGGAGGTGCCGTTGATCATCTTCCCGCCGTGGATCAATCGATTCTATATCCTCGACCTGACGCCGAAGAAAAGCTTCATCAAATGGGCGGTGGATCAGGGGCTTACGGTCTTCGTAGTCAGTTGGAAGTCGGCTGATGAAAACATGGCCGACGTGGTCTGGGACGATTACATTCGGGCGCAGATGCAAGCGATTGACCATGTTCGCGACCGCCTGGAAGTGCCCGCGGTCCATACGATCGGCTATTGCGTCGCCGGTACGACGCTTGCTGCGACGCTTGCGATCCTGAGCCGCCGGGGCGAAGCCGACAAGGTGAAGAGCGCGACTTTCTTCACCGCGCAGGTCGATTTCGAAAAGAGCGGCGATCTGAAGAATTTCATCGATGATGGTCAGATGGAAATGATCGGGCAGTTGTCGCCGCATGGCTACCTAGACGGGCGCTATCTGGCAGCGGCATTCAATGCGCTGCGTGGCCGCGATCTGATCTGGAACTATGTGGTCAACAACTACATGATGGGCGAAGATTACCCTGCGTTCGATCTGCTCCACTGGAATGGGGATGTCACCAACCTGCCTTCCAAATGGCACAACGCCTACCTTCGCGATCTGTACCGCGACAACAAACTGGTGGTGCCCGATGCGCTGGAAGCAGATGGCACGCCGATCGATCTGACCAAAGTTTCAACGCCCAGCTTCGTGCAGGCTGGCCGCGAAGATCATATTGCACCCGCCGAAAGCGTGTGGCGCATAACCCGGCACTTTACCGGACCGATGGAATTCCTGCTGGCAGGTTCAGGACATATCGCGGGCGTCGTCAATCCACCGGCGGCGGGCAAGTACCAATATTGGGTAGGTGACAGTCACGCCCCCTCTCTCAAGGCTTTTGTAGAAAGCGCAGTGGAGCATCCGGGGAGCTGGTGGCCGCATTGGATCGAATGGCTTCACCGGCAGTCAGATTTGCGCGTGCCCGCTACCGGGAAACGTGTGCCGGGCGCTGCGGGCGACCCTGTGATTGAAGATGCACCGGGACGTTATGTGAAAACCCGCTGACTCCTTTTTGCACTGCAAGCGCACCGGACACCTCTCTGCAACCTGCGGAAATTGCACATCATGATATTTTTGTGCAGTGCACAAAAGTCCTTGACTTCAGATTGACTTTGCCTATTTTGTGCAGTGCAACATGAAACGAGGTCATCATGTCTGAAGCCGACAACAACGCCGCATCATCGAAGGCACCGGTCTCCAAGATCGATGCCGCCGCCAAAAAGGCGATTGCTGATGCAGCTGCAAAAGTGATCGAAGCGCCCAAAGCGCAGATCGCGGCTACGCAGGGCATGACCCCCGCTTCTCCGGGTGTGAAGATGGCTTCGGCTCCGAAGGCATTCGTCGCAGCCAATAAGGCGTCCTCCGACATCAAATCGGCGGACGCGAAAAAGATTGTTGCCAAGCCCGCCAAGAAGGCGGCCGCTGCGAAGAAGACGGCACTGGCGCCGGAAGCTGAACCGATGTCGGGAATGCCTTCCGCCGCACCGAAGACCAACCCCATCATCAAACTCAAGGACACCATCATGGCCACTGCCAACAACACCGAATTCGCCGATACCGCCAAGGACGTGATGTCTGACGTTCAGACCCGCGCCAAGACCGTCGCTGCCAAGGGCACCGTACTGGCTTCGGAAGCCACCGAATTCACCAAGGCCAATGTCGAAGCTGTTGTCGAAAGCGGCAAGATTTTCTTTGCCGGTGCGCAGGAACTGCTCAAGGACAATATCGAAACCGGCAAGACCGTGCTTGAAACCGTGACTGAAGACGCCCGCAAGGTTGCAGCTGTGAAGTCGCCCACCGAACTGATGCAGCTCCAGGGCGATATCGTCCGTCGCAATTTCGATGCGATGGTGTCCTACGGCTCCAAGCGCACCGAAGCATGGGTCAAGCTGTACAACGAAGCCTTTGCGCCGATTTCGAACCGCGTCAGCGTTGCCGCAGAAAAGATCAAGACCGCCGCGTAAGCAGCCAGTTTCTGAGCCGGGCCTCTCCTCTCTCTCCCAAACCCGGTTCACGAAAGCGCGCCGAAAGGCGCCGGGCCGAGCAAGCACCGCTTGCTCGGCCTTTTCTGTGCATGCAAGCCAGCATGTTTTGCAGCAAATGAATCGCACCAACCGCTTGCACACGTACGCTGCTTTCCCATAATGAAGGGACATGCCGCATGCGCCATCCCATCCCCTCGCCGCTTCGGACGAGCTGCCCGATCCGCTTGTTCGCGCTGTGCGCGCAGCCGATGATAATGATGGCAAGGATTCCGATGATCAGGGTCAGGTCGGCATTGCCACCAAAACCCGCGCAAAGCCCAAGAAACCGAGCCAGTACAAAGTGCTGATGCTGAACGATGATTACACCCCGATGGAATTCGTGGTGCTCGTCCTGAAACGGTTTTTCAGCATGGATCTGGAGCAGGCCACCCGAGTGATGCTGCACGTTCATCAACGCGGAGTCGGGGTATGCGGGATCTTCACCTACGAAGTCGCCGAAACCAAAGTCAATCAAGTGATGGACTTCGCTCGCCAGAACCAGCATCCGCTGCAATGCACGCTGGAAAAGGCATAATGAAGCGGTCGGGACGTTAATGCGTCAGCCGCATCATCCTGAACCCGATCCAATTGGCCCCGGTCAGGAAAGCGTCTGGGATTACCCGCGCCCGCCAACTGCCGAACTAACTGACCGCCATATCCGCATCGTCCACAGGGATGTGGTACTGGCGGACACCCGCTTGGCTTGGCGTACGCTGGAAACGAGCCACCCTCCGACCTATCACATTCCGCAATCCGACATCGCGATGGGCCATCTTGCGCCGCATCCGGGCCGCACCATCTGCGAATGGAAAGGACAGGCGGTCTATTGGGATGTAGTGGTGGGGAACGAAACCCTGGCTGCGGCAGGCTGGAGTTATCCTTCGCCAAAGCCGAACTTTGCAGGGATCAAGAACCACATCGCCTTTTACGCCACGCATTTTGATCGCGTGACCATCGACGGTGAACAGATCATACCACAGCCCGGCGGATTTTACGGCGGATGGATCACATCGCGCGAAGCCGGGCCGTTCAAGGGCGTTCCGGGAAGCCGTTTCTGGTAAAACTTCCTCTGGCGTCAGGCCTTGCCCAATTGGGGGCATGACGCAGCGGCGTGGGGGCGCTATGGCCTTGCAACAAACGTCAGAAAGCCTCTCTTGTTCAACCTGATCCCCAGCATTGACCGCTACATCCTGCGGCTGGTTATCGTGCCGATGCTGGGCGTGTTCGCGCTGGCAGCATCGCTGCTGACGCTCGACAAAATGTTGCGATTGTTCGATTTCGTCGCGGTCGAAGGCGGGCCGGTTGACGTAGTGTTCAAGATGCTGGGCGCGCTCATACCCGAATATGCCAGCCTTGCGATTCCGCTGGGCCTTTTGCTGGGTGTGCTGCTGGCGTTTCGCAAGCTTGCGACATCGTCGGAACTCGATACGATGCGCGCGGTCGGGCTGTCGTACAACCGCCTGCTCAGAATGCCCTATCTGATTACGCTGGTGATGGTCGCGCTTAATATCGCGCTGGTGTTCTACATTCAGCCGATCAGCCGCTATTATTACGAACAGATGGAATATGACCTTCGCTCGGGCGCGCTCGGCGCGTCGATCAAGGTTGGCGAATTCACCACGATTGCAGACCGCATGGCCTTGCGCATCGAGGAGAGCGAGGATGAAGGGCGCCGCCTGATCGGAATCTTCGCCCGCGTCGCCAACGCCAAAGGGCAGGTGCTGTCAATTTCGGCACGCGAAGGCTCGTTCCTGTCCACCAGCGATAATCCGGATACGATTATCCTGCGGCTGACCGAAGGCACAATCATCCAGGATACGGGCATGAAAACCGGAGATGGTCAGACCCCGCGGGTGCTCAGCTTCAGCCGCCACGATCTGCCGATCGATTTGCCCGCAATCGAACAATTCCGCGCACGCGGAGATGCGACGCGCGAATATATCCTGCCCGAACTTCTCAGAATGGGTTGGAGCCGGGACAGTGAACCCAACGAGCGCGATGCCAGCGTTGCCAGCTTCAACTTCCGGCTGGTGGAAATCCTGATGATGTTTCTGATGCCGTTGCTGGCGGTGGCCCTTGCCATACCGCCCAAGCGGTCAACCAGTGCCTTGGGTGTCTTTGTGTCGATCGTGATGGTGGTGGCCTATCACAAGATCAACCAATACGGCGAAGATGTCGCCTCTCTTGGCCGGCTTGACCCTATCTTCGCGTTCTGGTTGCCCTTTGTGTTGTTTGCCGGTCTTATCTTGTGGATGTATTACCGGGTCGCCTACGTCCCTGGCGGACAGGCCATCGGGGCGTTGGAAATGGCGTTCGCCAAAATATCCAAACGAATTGGCAGCCTGTTCAAAAGGCGCCGCCCGCTTGCCTCTGGCCCTGCGCCTGCTGCGGCGGTGTAGCCAGGACATGCAGTTCGACTTCTTCCCTTCGCGCACGTTGACGGTGTACCTGGCCAAGATGTTCGTGGTGCGCATCCTTGCGGTGCTCGTCATGCTGGTGCTGGTCTTGCTGGCGCTCGATCTGCTGTCGGCGACAGGCAGTATCCTGGCGGTTCCGGGCAATGGTCAGGGGGAAATTCTGCAATATGCCGGGCTTCGTCTGCCGCAGCTGGCGTCGCGCTTCCTGCCCTATTCGGTACTGCTGGCGACGCTCATTACGCTGGTGACGCTCAATCAGAACAGCGAAGTCGTGGCAATGAAGGCCGCAGGGCTTTCGGCCCATCAAGTGCTTGCGCCGTTGCTGCTGACCGCCGCGCTGGTCGCTGCGGGCAGTTTCGCCTTCAACGAGCGGGTCGTTACGCGGGCCAATGCAACCTTGAAGGCGTGGGAAGCTGCCGAATATGGCCCGATCCCCCCACCCGAAACAGGCGGGATGCGTTCTAGCCTGTATCTAACGGATGGAAACGACATCCTCACCGCATCAACATTGACAGGTACGGGGGAGAGCATCGTGCTGCGCGGCGTCACCTGGTATGCCCGGGCACCCGGTGGGATCATTCGCGAACAGATCCGCAGCCGGCAAGCGACATATGCTGGGCCCGGCTGGCAGCTTGAGAACCCCGAACGTTTCGATGTGGCAGGTGCCATGACAGACCGCCCCGCTTCGCTGGTGGTGGGTCAGGGCCTGACCCCTGATCGCATCATGCTGCAATCAATCGATCCGGATGCACAGAGTTTCTGGGAGCTAAGTGACAGTATCGATGCCTATGCTGCTGCGGGCCGGAATACCGATGAAATGCGCGCCAAATGGTGGCACCGTCTGTCAGGCCCGCTTTCGGCGCTGTTGATGCCGTTGCTGGGTTCGATTGCAGCTTTCGGTCTTGCACGGTCAGGACAATTGTTCGTGCGCGCCATCATCGGCATGGCGCTGGGCTTTGCTTATTTCGTGGTCGATAATGCGGCTTTGGCAATGGGCAGTTTTGGCGGCTACCCCCCGTTCCTCGCTGCGTGGGCGCCCTTCTTCCTGTTCCTGCTGCTGGGTGAAACCGTTCTGGTACGGACAGAGGAATGAGCCGGGGTGCGTGGTCGCTACGTCTCGCACGGCCCACCGATGCCGAAAACATGCCCGACATTCACCGGGCAGCGATAGCAGGGGTTGCGGGCGAATTCGGCATCGCAGGCCGTCAGATCGGTACGCTGCCTGACTATGCCCGTTTGATCCGAAGGGGTCACAGCCTCGCCGCGCATGTGGATGAGGTGATGGCCGGATTCCTGGTGGCCGAACCCTATCGCCGCGAACTTCATATCTGCAATATATCAGTCGTCCCCGCGTTCCAGCAACGTGGGATCGGAGCCGGACTGATGCGCGCCGCGATGATCGATGCGCGCAACACCGGGTTCAGAGCGCTCACCCTGACCACGCTGCGGAATTTGAACGGAAATACGCCCTTTTTTACCCGGCTGGGTTTTGAGAAACTTTCAGAATCCGATGCTCATCCGCACTTGGCAGCGGAAATGGCATACGCAGCCGATGGAGGCCCGCCACCAATTGGCCGATGCGCGATGATCCGGTTTCTAGGTTAGCCGGGGACAGTCTCAGGCACGCCGGCCCATCGTGCTGCGCGCGATCCGGCCGACCAGCACCATCAAACCCGGGTGGTTTGCGCCTTCATAGGTCGATCCCACACCCAGTTCGCGTGCCAGCCTGCGGTGCGCTTCGGGAAGATCATGATAGGGCATCGACGGCATCAAATGGTGCAGCGCATGGTAACGCAAACCAACCGGCGCCCAGATTTCTGCCACCAGACCCGGCGGCGGCACGTTGACCGAATCAAGGAACTGCGCCGTCACCGTCATCGCTTCGCCTTCGTTCTCCCACAGGTGAGCCACCAGTGTGCGCAGCTGGTTGAGCAAGGCTGTCAGCGATAGCACGGCAAGCGCCGTCGCCAGCGGCTTCCAGCCGATCACGAAAATGCTTCCGATCAGCATGACCGCCCACAGGCTTGCACCTGCCTGCTGCCAGCGCACCCGTCCGATGAACTCGCCTTCGGGGGCCTTGCGGCGGAACACAGGGTTGATCGACAGGGCGGAGAACCGCTCCCACGTGAAGGTGCGGACGGCCGGGATAATCAGCCCGAGTGGGTACAGTACGCCAAACCGCACAAGCAGCGCCACGGGTGCCAGCAGTGCGACCAGCACGAACAGCGGCAGGCTCCACGGCTTCATCAGGGCCAGCGGCAGATATTCGGGGTCTTCCACCGTACCATACTGCGTACGCTTGTGATGAATGGTATGGACGCCTTCGTACATGAAACTGGGCGTCAACAGCGGAATGCCGACCAACAGGTTCCACCCCGTGCGAAAACCGGGCAGCGCGTCACGATGAATATGGGTCAGTTCGTGAATGAACATCAGCGCGCGGTACATCGCCAACGCCGCAATGAGCCCGGCCACAACCTGCACGGCAAGGTTGGTTGAAAGGATCGCAGTCGCAATCCCTACATAGCCAATACCCGCCGATACCAGCATATCGGCCCAGTAAATCGCAGGCTTTGCTACACCCAACCCCTTGGTCAGATCGCGTGCGGCGCGCAACATCGCCTTATCGTCGGCAGACATGAACTGCGCGCGAGTGGCCTTTTGCGGCCGAGGGGGAATGGTCTGATGCATGGTCATAATCGGCAAATCCTGAGGCTCGCTCTACTGCAATTTGAGAGCTGCGCCAAACGCGGGTTGTTGGTGACAGTGATCGATAGCCTTGCGTCAATGGCTTCGGCGCGACACAGACACCTTGATTTATCACAAATACGAGGATGGCCCCGTGACGGATGTGGCGCGCCGCAAGGCAGAGATAGAGATCGAGCCAGTCACCGACAAGCGCGGACGGGCGGCTTTCGTCGATCTGGGCCGCGCTTTTTCTGATCGGCTGGAGCATTTCGTTCCCCAGATCCGGTCTGAACAGATCGAACTGATAGACCCGGCCAAGAACCCTTTCTTTGGTCATGCGCGGGTGCAGTTGTTTATCGCCACACGCGCAGGCGTCCCGGTCGGGCGGATTTCCGCGCATATCGACGAACTGGCGCTCGCGATGCCGGCCAGTCAGGGGTTTGGCCCCGGCACCGGGTTTTTCGGCTATTTCGATGCCGAAGATGCAACCGTGGCGCGTGCGCTGCTTTCTGCCGCCGAAGCCTGGCTGGCAGGTGAAGGCATGATGCGGATGCTTGGCCCGATCTCGCTGTCGATTTGGGAAGAGCCCGGTCTGCTGGTTCGCGGCCAGGGTCATAAGCCGATGATGATGATGGGCCATCATCCGGCGCATTATGCCGGGTGGATCGAAGCGGCCGGCTTTGTCCGCGCCAAGACGCTGTACACCTACGATCTCGACATCACACACGGGTTTGGCCCGCTTGTCGAACGGCTGGTTCAGGCAGGCCAGCGCAATTCGCGTATCCGTCTGCGCCGGGTCGACAAAAGCCGCTGGGATGAAGAGGTCGCGATCATTCTGGCGATCCTCAACGATGCCTGGTCGGACAATTGGGGCTTTGTCCCGTTCACCCCGGCCGAAGTCGCCTATGCCGGCAAGAAACTGCGCGCGATCATCCACGAAGAACTGAACGTCATCGTCGAGATCGATGGTCGGCCCGTGGCCTTCATGCTGACATGGCCCGATGTGAATGATGCCTTGGCCAAAATCCGGGGCAAGCTGTTCCCGTTCGGCTGGGTGCATATGCTGCGCTGGCTTCGCCATCCGCGCGGCGCGGGGATGCGCGTGCCGCTTATGGGTGTGCTGAAAGAATTACACGGCACACGGATGGCGGGGCAACTGGCCTTCATGATGATCGAAGCGATCCGGGTAGAGGCGATCGGCAAGTTTGAATCCACTCGCGGCGAACTGGGTTGGGTGCTTGAAGACAATCAGGGGATGGTGGCCATCGCCGATACGATCAAAAGCAAGGTCAATCGCGAATATGTGATCTATGAAAAGGCATTGGGTTGATTGGGACGGCCCGCTGTTCTGCACGGACGCACGACGAGACGGCGTTACGCGTTTTACATGAAAAAAGGCCTCCGCGGTCAAGCGGAGGCCTTTCGGGATCGTATCACCAGCCGCTTGGACGGGAGGGGGGTCTCGGCGGTGACAAAAGACATAATGATCCTTCTGCAAGCCGGTTCCCGCGCTTACCCAAATTTTTGTCACCGGCTGGTTATCGCCAAGGATATTGCTTAATTCCAGCGGTTTGCGGCGCGGGGGGCGACGTTGCGGCGGGGAACCGTTATGACCTGGCGTGAATTGTCACGTCAGAACCAGCAAGGGGTGTTACATGTCTCTCGGAAGTCAGATCGCTGCCAACCTTCCATTCCTGCGTCGTTACGCCCGCGCGCTGGCCGGATCGCAAACCAGCGGGGACGCTTTTGTGCGCGGTATGCTGGAAGCCGTGCTTTCCGATGAAGCGCTGCTCGCCACAGTCGGGGGCGGGCGCGTGGCGCTATACCGCGCCTTCAGCACGTTCTGGGCCAGCGCATCCGTATCAGAGCCATTGGACGCGGGCGCCGGACTTGTCGCCGGAGAACATGAAGCAGGCGCACAGGCACGGTTGGGGACTATCACTCCGCCCGCGCGCCAAGCCCTGCTTTTGACCACGCTGGAAGATTTCACTGCTGGCGAAGCTGCCGCCATCCTTGGCTGTACGCCAGAGGATATCCGCCAGATGGTCGCCGATGCCATCGCCGACATCGAGCGCGAACAGACCACGACGGTTCTTATCATCGAAGACGAACCACTGATCGCAATGCAACTGGAAGATCTGGTGACGAGTATCGGGCATTCGGTCAGCGGCACAGCAGCCACACGCTCCCAGGCCCGCGAGGCCGTGGCGCAAACCATGCCGGGGTTGGTGCTGGCAGACATTCAGCTTGCCGACGGATCATCGGGTCTCGATGCGGTGGACGACATCCTCACTGTCGGATCAATGCCGGTGATCTTCATCACCGCCTATCCCGAACGCCTGCTGACAGGCGATCGGCCCGAACCGACCTATCTGGTGACAAAACCGTTTCAGGAAGCAACCGTCCGTGCCGCGATCAGCCAAGCGTTGTTTTTCGGGTCGACGCGGCCGTTGTAGGTTCGGCCCGTATCAGCGGTCGCGGATGCGAAAGTCTGTGGGTCGGCGGACGGGAACACGCAAGATGCAGCGCACGCCATCGGGGGCGAAATCCAGCGTGACGGGTTGCCGTAGCTCGTGGGCCACAACCTTTTCGATGAGCTCTGTCCCAAATCCGCGCCGCCGCTGCGAAGCGACCGGCGGACCGCCCGTTTCCTGCCATTCAACTTCGGCCCAAGCCGCTTCGGCACCCTGATCTTCGCCGCGGCGCCAGCGAATCGTGACTTGCCCGTCTGCTACGCTCAGCGCGCCATATTTGGCAGCATTGGTCGCCAGTTCATGCACTGCGAGCCCGAAGGACAGCGCATCATTGGGCGCCAGTTCCAGATCGGGGCCGTCAAGCAGGATGGCATCGTCCAGCACTTCGCGAAAGTGCTGCAATTCGGCCTCGATCACAGCCCGGATCGGCGTTGTGCCCCAGTCTGTTACCGTCAACAGATCATGCGTGGCCGAAAGCGCCCTGATCCGGCCTTCCAGACTGTCGGCAAAATCATCCAGCCCGCTCGCACGGCGGCGGGTGAGCGACAGGATCGACAGCACATTGGCCAGCGTGTTCTTGACCCTGTGATTAAGTTCGCGGGTCAGCGAATTGCGGATCGAATGCTGTTCTTCAAAGAAGGCCAGTCGGGTCTGATCTTCCAGAGCTTGCCGGGTCAGCAACCGCGCCAGTAGCATCAGCAGACTTGCCAGAGCGAGCCCGAAGACCATTGTGACCATGGACAGCAGCGACAGCACCGGAACATCGCCGCTTTCGATCACCAGCATCAGTTTGCGGTCGGCGATGGTGACTTCCTGTTCAACGGTTTCGCGCGCCGCGACCCCTGCAGGCTGGGCGACCAGAAGGTGCCCTGTGCTCACTTCACCATCGTACAGACGGACGCCGAAACGGCCCTGCCCTTGCCGATCGATCGCGGCATAAAGAAATTCGCGCGCTCTGAATGGGGTGTACACAAAACCGGTCAGCCGGCCGTCGCCTTGCTGGCTCAGCCGCACAGCCGGCATGTAAATGGCAAAGGCAGGCGCTGTGCCACTGGTTTCGCGGGCCAGTACGATCCGTCCCGACGCTGCGGGCCGCAAGGTCAGTTCGGCTTCGGCCATCGCCGCAGCGCGGGCGGGATCGGAATACATATCGTACCCCAACGCCCGGCGGTTCTGCGGGTTCGCAGGTGCGAACATCGCAACCGGGGCGATCCGTCCGGTGTTGCTGGCCGGCTGCGGAAAGATATCGGGATAGGCGGGCTGGCTGATCCGCGTCTGCGCAAGAAACGCAGGCCCATCGCGGGCTTCCATCACGGGTATCCAGCCAATCCCCTCGGCGCCGGAATATTCGGTGTTCAGTTTCAGCGCTCGCACGAAATTGTCGAAGTTTTCGGGGCTGACTTCCTCTAGACTGGAAAACAATGCGGCACCTGCCCTGAGATAGGATGCAAAACCGCTCCCGCTGCGATCGAGCGCGGCCGCCACGCCCTGCGCATATTCGCGCATGATCGCGCGTTCGCGAGCGCGAGCATTGGTTTCAATTGCAAACACACTGAGCGCGGTAATGGCGGCAAGGGCCAGGAATATTCCGAGCGGAATTGCCCTGGGATAGAGCACAAGCCAGCGCCGCGCCCGGCCTGACGATATCGGCGGCGGAGCAGATGCCGGATCAATTTCGGAACGAAGCGCAAGCGGGTCGATGGTATAAAATTCCTGTTCCAGCTGTATCTCAAAGCAGGGGCTAAGGTCGCAAGCGGAACCAAACTGGTAGCGCATCGTTCCCCAATCGTCCAAACTCAGCGCTCAGACAGCATGGTCATGGCGGCAGCGTCGGGGCCCTGCGTCGGCAAAAGCGGCCCTGCAGGAGGGCCGGGACAACGCGATCAAGGACATGCTTAACCACTATGCCTTCCAACCAACGACCAAGTGACAGCCATGAAAGTGCAGGCAGCGGCGGCGGGGCCAATGGCCGCCGTGCGCCCGAATGGGCTGATGGTTTGAAACAATTGTATGATTCGGTTGTGGAAGAGGCGCTCCCCGACAATTTCAAGGATTTGCTCGACCGGCTCGATGCGATGGATACCACCGGAAGCCGTTCCGGTGGGGGCGGTGCATCGCTGAGCAGCCGGAATACCGCGCAATGAGTGCAGGTGAGCAGCCCGGCGGCACCTTGTCAGCATCGGACAAGTCCGATTTCAAACGCAATCTCACCCAAGTCGTACCCCATTTGCGCGCATTTGCCCGCGGATTGTGCGGTCGTCCGGATGTGGCCGATGATCTGGTGCAGGAAACCCTGCTCAAGGCGTGGGCGGCGCAGGACAGGTTTGAACCAGGCACGTCAATGCGCGCATGGACATTCGTGATCCTGCGCAATGCCTATCTCACCGATATGCGCCGCAACCGGTTTCGCGGAGAATATGACGAAGGCGTGGCCGAACGCATTCTCACCGCGCCCGCCGGACAGGAAGAGCCTATCCATCTCAGCGATCTGCATCGCGCCTTGCTGACATTGCCCGCCGAACGGCGCGAAGCGCTGCTGCTGGTCGGCGCGGGCGGGTTTTCTTACGAGGAAGCCGCGCAAATCTGCGGCTGCGCGGTCGGTACGATCAAAAGCCGTGTGGGCCGTGCCCGGGCGTCGCTGACTGAAATGCTTGCCAATGGCGCCATCCCACGCCGGTCGAGCGCGGATGAAACCGCGCACCGCGCCATTCTGGAAGAACTGGATACAGTCGCAGCGGGAAACGGCGTCAGCAGTTCGCGGATCTGACCGGGCTCCCGTAAAAACGGCCCGGAGCTGTTCGCTCCGAGCCGTTTTCCTAAACGCATTTCAGCGTGATTATTCGTAAGTCCACAGCGTACCGCGTGCAAGGTTTTCGCTGGCGAAAGCCCAGTTCAGCTTCTTTTCGACCACAGCATCCAGATAGGCAGGGCGCTTGTTCTGGTGATCGAGGTAATAGGCGTGTTCCCACACGTCGAGCACCATCAACGGGTTCATGTCCCCATCGGCCAGCGTATCGGCGTCATGGCTTTCTTCGACCGACAGCTTACCGCCCTTTTCTGCCAGCCACACCCAACCCGATGCAAAGTGTCCCGCACCGCGGTCCTTGAGCTTTTGCTTGAGATCGTCAACCGAACCGAAGGCGTCGTTGATCTTTGCCAGCAGGTCGTCCGAAGGTTCGGTGGTCGAAGGGGCCATCGAATGCCAGTAGAACCCGTGATTCCAGGTCTGGGCGGCGTTGTTGAAAAGGCCCTGATCGCTGCCGCGTGCCGCCGCGATGATATCTTCCAGCGACTTGTCCGCGTGATCGGTGCCTTCGATGGCCGCGTTGGTCTTGTCGACATAGGCCTGATGATGCTTGCCGTGGTGATACGACAGCGTTTCGGCCGAAATGGCCGGATCAAGCGCGTCAGCCGGATAGGGAAGCGGGGAAAGTTGAAAAGCCATGGTATCCTCCAAAGGGCTAGGGAAATGGTGTTCTTGAACAGGTAACGCAGATGCGGGCGAAATGTTCACGCTTCAAGTCGAGGCGTGTTCCGTTCTCGCCGTACGGTCGACAGCGCTTGTGACCGCAACATTCATCGTGACATTGGCAAGCGTGCGCATCAGGTCCGGCAACATCTCGACCGCTACCAGCAACGCCAGCGGCTCAACCGGGACACCCATCGCCAGCGCGATCGGGCCGATCGACACGACAAAGCTGATCGATCCGGGCAAGCTGACGGCCGAAAGGCTGATGACGCTGGCAATCAGTATACCCGCCACCGCCACGCTGACCGGCACGTCCACCCCTGCCAGGACAGCGATGTAGTACACCACCGCAAGATTCATTGCCGCGCTCGTGGCGCGAAAAATCACCACGGCGAGCGGCAGCACGAATTCGGCCGTAGAGGGTTTGAGGTTCAACCGCCCCGCACTGTCGAGCATAGCAGGAAGGCTGGCGAGCGAGCTTTGTGTTGACAGCGCCACCGCCTGTGCGGGCAACACCGCTTTGGCAAATTGCAGCAGGCCGGTGCGCCCCATTGCAGCCGCAACGACATAGGCCAGCACCAGAATGAATGTGCCCATCATCGTCACTGTCAGCACGTAATGGCCCAGTGCCGCGAATGCTCCGCCGCCGCTTTGCACGCCGACACCATATGCGAGCGCAAATACACCCACGGGCGCAATCGCCAGAACCCAACCGATGATCAACAGCATCGCATTGCCCAGCGCGTGGAAAAAGCCCAGCAGGCGTTCGCTCTGATCGGCGGGCAGACGCGTGATTGCCACTGCAAACATCACGAAGAACAACGTCAGCGGCAGCATTGCGGTTTCGGCAGCAGCGGCAACGATGTTGGGCGACACCAGCGATGCCATGAAATCCAGCACGCCTGGCACTTCACCCACGCTTGCAGGGGTCTGCGCCAGAAACGCGCTTGCGCCCGGCGGCACCGGGAACGCCGTCAGCAGCGCAGGCATGGCAACCGAAGCAAAGGCCGCGCCAGCCAGTTGCACCGCCACCATGATCAGCAGCATCCGCCGCGCCACCGTGCCCACGCGCGCAGCCAGGATCATCTGGACAAGCCCCAGCACCAGCAGCGCTGCCACCAGCGGGATAATCGTCATTTGCAAGGCCCGCAGCCACAATCCGCCGATCAAGCCTGCCACGTCGGTCACGGCACCGGGCGCGCCCGCAGCCGCACCCACGATACCGGCCAGCAGTCCCCCGACAAGCGCAGCAAAGGTAAGCGCCACGGGCAGCCGGATCGATACCAGCGCATATTTGCCTGACGCGCCATCCGATGCGGCGTCGGTCGCGTTTTCACTTTCCAGCAAGGGCTTGTCCTTTAACGGGCGTCATGCCCTTCCCTTTGGGCGATAACCGCGCCAGAAGCGCGAGACAACTTTGCAGACACGACAGGACGGGACTTTCATGGCACGCAGGCTGTTCGGCACGGATGGGATCAGGGGCCGCACCAACGCTGGCGTGATGACCGCTGCCACCGCGATGAAGGTCGGGCAGGCGGCCGGACGCCACTTTGTACGCGGCGCGCACCGGCACCGCGTGGTGATCGGCAAGGACACACGGCTTTCAGGCTATATGATGGAAAGCGCGCTGGTGGCCGGTTTCACCAGTGTCGGGATCGACGTGATCATGACCGGCCCTCTCCCCACCCCCGCGATCGCGCTGCTGACCCGCGAAATGCGCGCAGACCTGGGTGTGATGATCTCGGCCAGCCACAACCTGTTCGCCGATAACGGCATCAAGCTGTTCGGCCCCGATGGCTTCAAACTGTCCGACGCCGCCGAAGGTGAGATCGAGCGTTTGATGGAAACCGACATTCCGCTGGCCCCTGCCGAACTTATCGGCCGCGCACGCCGGATCGAGGACGCACGGGGCCGTTATATCCACGCGGTAAAGCAATCGGTTGCCTCGGAAATCCGGTTCGATGGTCTGAAGGTGGTGGTCGATTGCGCCAATGGCGCGGCCTATCAGGTAACGCCGTCCGCAATCTGGGAATTGGGCGCAGATGTGGTGGCGCTGGGGGTTTCGCCCAATGGCATCAACATCAACGACGGCGTCGGATCGACCGCCATTTCCGCGCTGCAAGCGAGGGTGGTCGAAGAAGGCGCGGATATCGGTATCGCGCTTGATGGGGATGCCGACCGGCTGATCGTGGTCGATGAAAAAGGCCGCGCCGTCGATGGCGATCAGATCATGGGCCTGATTGCCGGTCGGATGCAGGATCGCGGTTCCCTGCGCGGCGGCGGGATCGTCGCCACCGTGATGAGCAATCTGGGTCTGGAACGCTATCTCGAAGGTCGCGGGCTCACGCTTGAACGCGCGAGGGTGGGCGATCGCTACGTGCTCGAAGCGATGAAGGCAGGTGGTTACAATGTCGGCGGCGAACAATCGGGCCATATGATCATGCTCGACCATGGCACCACGGGTGATGGCACGGTTGCTGCGCTGCGCGTGTTGGCGAGCCTGGTGCGATCGGGCAAACCAGCCAGCGAACTGCTACACGTGTTCGATCCGGTGCCGCAGCTTTTGAAGAACGTGCGGTATGAAGGGGGCAAGCCGCTGGAAAACGCCGCCGTTCAGGCTGTGATCGCCGATGCCGAAGCCGCGCTGTCGGGCAAGGGGCGGCTGGTGATCCGCCCATCGGGCACCGAACCTGTGATCCGGGTGATGGCGGAAGGCGATGATCAGCAGCAGGTCGAACAGGTGGTCGATGCCATCTGCGAAGCGGTGCACGCGGCAGTTTAGGAGGCCGATCAATGCTGGAAATGCGTCCCGATTGCGAAACCTGCGGTATCGGCCTGCCCGCCGATGCACCCGGCGCGTTCATCTGCTCGATGGAATGCACCTTTTGTGCTGAATGCGCCGAAGATCTCGATGACCGCTGCCCCAATTGCAAGGGCGAGCTGATGGACCGCCCCACGCGGGCCAAGGCGCTTCATGCCAAATTCCCGCCGAGCACGCAGCGCCGCTATCAGGGCTGATACTGCGCTGCGCTCTGCCCTTGGCCGCCCACCCCGCGCGAAGGGTGATTGCGAACTGTTGTCCTTCGGCGCTAAACCGATGCTGCGCTGCCTCTACATATGGAGACATGCCAGAAAGGCTTACGGGACATGCGCAAGATCGGGATAGTCGGTTCGGGCCCCACGGGTATCTACACCATTGCCGCATTGATCGCCAAAGCGGCTCCGATTGAAATCACGCTGTTTGAACAGGGCGACCGTGCCGGGGTGGGCATGCCCTATGACGATGATTCCAACACCCGTTTGATGCTGGCGAATATTGCCAGCATCGAAATTCCGCCGATCGGGCAAACCTATCTTGAATGGTTGCGCAGCCAGTCGGCGGATTGGCTTCGGCGTTACGGGGTCGACAAGGACACGCTGCACGATCGGCAATTTCTGCCTCGCCTGTTGCTGGGCCAATATTTCCGCGATCAACTGCTGTGGCTTGTGGAACAGGGCCAAGCGCACGGCATCGCGATCAACATTCGCGAAAACTGCCGGGTAAGCGATCTTGAAGCCCGCGCCGATGGCGTTGCGCTGTGGACCGATGCTGATGAAGTACCCGTGATCTTCGATTGGGTGGCGATTGCGACAGGGCATGTGTGGCCTGACGCCGATGAAGCGACGAGAGCCTATTTCCCCAGTCCGTGGTCGGGCCTCGTTGATGCACCGATACCGCCCAGCCGCATCGGTATCATGGGCACGTCGCTCAGCGCAATTGATGCGGCTATGGCGGTGGTGTCGCAGCATGGCAGCTTTGTCGAAAACGATGCGGAAACTGTCACATTCGCTTGCGATAAGGCCAGCGCCGGTCTGTCGATCACGCTGATGTCGCGCACTGGCATTCTGCCCGAGGCGGATTTCTATTGTCCGATCCCCTATGAACCGCTGGCGCACGCCACCGCCGATGCCATCGCCGCCGAAATCGACGCTGGCAGCGACGGGTTGCTGGGCAGGTGCTTTGCTCTTTTTGTTCAGGAAATTATGTTGGCAGACCCGTGGTGGGCGGCCCGCATTTCGCTGAATGAACGCACCGCCGATGATTTTGCCGATGCCTATTTTGCTGATCGCATCGCGCATGATCCGTTCCGCTGGGCGCAATTCAATCTTTCCGAAGTCGAACACAACAAGCGCAACCGGATTACGGTTGCCTGGCGCTATGCCATCCTTCGCATGCACGAAGTGTTTCAGGATATCGTGCCCGCGCTGGACGAAGAAGACCGCGACCGCTTCGATTCCGGGCTGAGCCGCGTTTTCATGGACAACTACGCGGCCATCCCTTCGCAATCGATCCGCCGCATGCTGGCGCTGCACCGCGCCGGAATCCTCACGCTGCTGGAACTGGGTTCCGATTACGACAAGAATATCACCGATTCCGGCACAACAATTTCGGTTGGCGAGACAGAGCATCAATTCGATATCTTTATTGATGCGCGCGGGCAAAAACCGCTTGAAACCAAAGACCTGCCTTTCCCGCGTCTGAGAGATCAACTCCTCGCAGCGGGTCTTGATATTCCATCGGTATGCGAAGATTACAGCCTTTATGCCCCGGCCAATGCCCGCGGGCGGATTGCACTGGGCGCCTTGCCTTACCTGCTGCACGACCAGCCATTTGTTCAGGGCATTACCGCAGGGGCGGAGATCGGCACGCGGATGGCGGACATGACAAGCACGTCACCCTCCCGGCGTCGCAGAATGCTGGCGCCAGTGTTCTGATCGATCGCCCCTGATTAACGCAAAAAGCATCCCCGCTCGCACCCGCGCTTGCTATGACGGGGTCATGACAAACAGCACGCCCCCCCGTATCCTCAGCATCGCCGGTTCCGATTCTTCTGGGGGCGCGGGGATTCAGGCGGATATCAAGACGATCATCATGCTGGGCGGTTATGCCATGACCGCCATTACTGCCGTTACCGCGCAAAACACCGTTGGCGTGCAGGGCATCGCAGCGCTTTCGCCCGCAATGGTCTCGCAGCAGATTGCATCCTGCCTCAGCGATATCGGGATCGATGCCATCAAGATCGGGATGCTTCACGATGCCGCCGTGATCGCGGCAGTCGCTGCTGCACTGGAAGACGTGACAGCGCCCATCGTGCTTGATCCGGTGATGATCGCATCCTCGGGCGCGGCGCTGATTGCACCCGATGCGGTCGCCGCAATGCGTGAGATGCTGTTCCCGCGTGCGACCCTGCTGACCCCCAACCTGCCCGAACTGAGCGCCTTGTCGGGTCGAACGCTGTCAGGCGCACAGGACATGGCCGAAGCGGCGGAGGAACTGGCCCTGGCCAGCGGTGCCGCCGTACTTGCAAAGGGCGGACATGGCGAAGGCGACCGGATTGTCGATGTCCTCCTTGCCTCCGGCGCCCGGGCCGTTGCTTTCGACCATGCGCGGATCGACACCCGCCACACGCATGGCACCGGCTGCACCCTGTCAGCCGCCATCGCCACGTTGCTCGGCCATGGGCAGCCGCTTGAACATGCGGTCAGGCTGGGGCGACAATTTGTCGTGCGCGCGATTGAAAACGCGCCCGGCTTTGGCGCCGGGCACGGGCCCCTGGGCCATCACTTTGCCGCGCGGCGCGATCAGGTGGCGGGCAGCTCGTAGAAGTCGCTGATACAGGCCCACGCTTCTTCAGCCGTTTCGCACCACTGGAACAGGTCGAGATCCGCCTTGGAAATCGTGCCTTCTTCCGCCAGCGCTTCGAAATCGATGACCCGGGTCCAGAAATCCTTGCCGAACAGAATGATCGGAATGGGTTTCATCTTGCCGGTCTGGATCAGGGTTATCAGTTCGAAGAATTCATCGAACGTCCCGAACCCGCCGGGGAACACCGCCACGGCGCGGGCACGCAGCAAAAAGTGCATCTTGCGCAGCGCAAAGTAATGAAACTGGAAGCTGAGATAGGGCGTCACATAGGGGTTGGGCGCCTGTTCGTGCGGCAACACGATATTCAGCCCGATCGATTCGCTACCCGCATCCGACGCGCCGCGATTGCCCGCTTCCATGATCGAAGGACCGCCACCGGTCGTCACAACGAACTGGCGCAAACCGTTTTCGATAATGCCCTTTTCGCTGACCAAACGCGCCAGCTTGTAGGCTTCGTCGTAATACTTTGCCTTTTCCGCCAGACGCTGCGCGACCTTCTGGTCGTATTCTTCACCATCCTTCGCCGCCTCCAGCCGCGCTTCGGCCTGCGCCGGGGACGGAATGCGGGCTGATCCATACATCACCAGCGTCGATCCGACCCGCGCTTCATCCAGCAGCATTTCGGGCTTCAGCAGTTCCAGCTGAAACCGCACGGGGCGCAATTCGTCGCGCAGCAGGAAATCGGTATCGCGAAACGCAAGCTTGTACGCAGGATGCGCCGTCTGGGGCGTGCGTTCGGGGCCCTCTTCGGCGAACTGGGTTTCTTCGCCCGCGCGGTAGAACTTGCGGTCGGTCAGGTCTTTTTCAGTCATGCATCGCCCCTGCCAGACCCCGATTGCCCCCGCAATAGGCTTGGGCCAGGCCAGCGCCTCCTGGATGATGCATCATTCGCGCAGATCGCCGGCCAGCATGTGCGGCACCGTCAACCCCAGCGCGGCCGCAGCCGCAATCGGCAGCGCAATCAGTCCGGCAACCACAAGAGCGGCCATCAAGCTTGCGCCAACCAGCGCAAGCGCCATTGTCGGCGCGATGGCAGCGATCGTGGCGCCGGGGCCGAACCGATCGATCTGCCGCATGGTTTCCGGCAACGCGTGAAACGCAAAGAAGGTGAAACCTACCGCAAGCACCGGATGCAGCACAGCAGCGGCAAGCACCGCTGCGCCCGCCGCTGCGAAGCCGCGCATCCGTGTCGCCGCAGCCACAGCGGTAAGCGCAATACCGGCCGCGCCAACTACGGCTAGCGCGATCATGAACCAATCGGGTAGCGGCGCACCGATGAGTTCTGCAAAAATGGCTCCGGTGGTCTGAGGCCACAGCAGCGCGCCTGCCCCGACCGTGACAAGTGCCAAGGCGATATCCGCCCAGCCATCGCGTCCGCGTGCCGGTGCGTTCTGGGCAAAGTGCCAGGCCGAAAGTGCAAGAAAGGCCGCCAGTCCAGCAAGTGGGGCAGCCAGAAAAAGTCCCGCAAAGGCCGCGGCAAGTGCGACATAGGCCGCAGCCTCTGCCAGCCCATAGCGTTTGAGACTGCGCTGATCTTCCTGCCCAGCCCCGTGGGCCAGTCCTGCCAGAAAGAACGCTGCGCCCAGCGCCACGGCTGCCGAGTGACTGGTCAGTTGCGCGGCTGCGGCAAGCGCGGCAGCCGGCACGATGATGGCCCCGGCAACGTGCCGGGGCCATCGGAGTACAGCGGGCATTGCGCCGCCGAACATCAATCGCCGCGCGAAGAGGCGACCGATGCGCCCAGCGGCGAAATTTCCAGAGCCTCTGCCGAAGGTGCATAACCTTCCAGCGCGCTGCGACGCAGCACATAGCGGCTCAGGATCACGCCGTAGATCAGCTTCGAGGAAATGTCGGCGATCGAGTACAGCAACTGCCGCACCACAACCACATCGCCGTTGAAGCCAAGCTGCGGCAACGCATAGGCGATCGGGTACAAGCCCCAGGTCGCGAGGAAATACCACCAGATGTTCTTGGGCCATGCGACCAGTTCACGCGGGCTCAGCGCAATCGCACGAGTGATGACACCGCGCACTTCGATGATCAGCCACACGAAGAACAGGGTCGAAATGACGCCCCAGATGTTCAACCGCATGAAATCGCCGGTTTCCCCGAACTGACCGTAAAGACCGGTCCAGATCATCAGCAATGCAGGCACGATCATGCGCAGCGACCGCTTGTGCAGTTCGGGACGCGGCAAGGCAAACGCGATGGCAAGCTGGGTCAGAAGGATGGGAACGGTGATCGTCCAGTTGCCATAGCGATAGGCATTGGTGAACGTCTCACCATCGGCCAGTGGGCGATAGATCCCACCGACAAATTCGTAGCTGGCCCGTCACAGGTTGAATTCCTGCATCAGGCTGAGCCCTGCGCTCAGCATTACGATCGACGACATCACCGGCACCAACCGATAGCGCGGCGCGAGTTGCGTGCTGGTCATGAGGAAGTAGAGCAAGAAGGCAAAATGCGCCCCGAAGCTGACCATCAGAATCAGCGACCCCATGGTGTATTGCCCCGAAGTCAGCGCCACAAGATTTTCGATATTGCCGACCGTGTCCGCCAAAGCGCCCGGATCCAGTCCGAGCTCAGCGCGGGGATCTGCGGCAAGCGCCCCCACTGCAGGTGCAACGCCCATTTTTCACTCCCTGTTGAGTAGAAACCTTCGCGATCTTGGAAGGGTCACGGCACAAAGTCGCGTTCAATGACTTATGTTCCCCAGTCACAGTCGCTGCCAGCAAATCAAAGGTAAAACTTCGGATGGATCATCTACTGCCGGTAAAAGGCCAGAAGGGCTGGCAGCTGCGCCGATTGCTGGGCAATTACTGGGCGCTTGCTGTGCTGGCTGTCGTGCTTGGCGTCCCGGTTGCGCTCGGCATTCTGGCGGCTGACAGGGCCGGCCTGACGGCATGGCTGATCGACGCCGATCTGGCGCCTGTTGCGACATCCGACACCGCACGCGATTTCGCCGGCGTCGCCGCCGGCGTCAACGCCGCCTTCATCAGTCTGTATTTTTCGATCACGCTCATTGTCCTGTCGCTGGCAGCCAGCAATCTGGGTGTCCGCCTGATTGATCGGTGGCTGGACAAGCGTTTGGTTCGGGTGTCGATTGCAGGCCTGTCGTTCAGCCTCGTGGTCACGCTTTGCGCGATGCTGGCGATCGATCCCGAAGCGCCCCTGCCGCAGACCCCGCTTGCACTCACCGGCATGGTGCTTTTGCTTCAGCTGGTCAACGTCGCCATGCTTGCAGTGTCGCTGCATGATCTGGGACGGTCGATGTTTGTCGACAGGGCCATCGCCGCGCTGCGCCGCGATGCTTCCGTTCCCCCGGCCAACCTGATCGCCCAGCTTGATAGCCCGCAGCGCGAATGGACCGTCGTGATCGTCGCCAAACGCGATGGCTATGTTGAAGGGGTGGATTGCCGCGCAATCGCACAAGCTGCGCCTGCTGCCGCCGTCATCCGAGTGTGCGCTGCGCCCGGACAGCACGTGGCGCGCGGCGAACCCTTGATCGCCATTGCTGGAAACGATCGCGCAGCCCGGATCGAAGTTCGCAAACTTGAGCGCGCAGTGCCTGTCGACGATTTCCGCAGCGATGGACAAGGCACGGTGTTCCGTATTCGGCTGCTTGTGGAAATTGCCGCGCGTGCGCTGTCACCGGCTATCAACGATTTCTACACCGCGCTCACCTGCAGTGATGCCCTGATGCTGGTCATGCGCGATCATCGCAGCACGTGGATCAACGACAATCGAACCGCGTGCTGGGCGCCGGATTCGCGCCTTGAGCTTCCCGGTCAGGATTTTGCCAGCCTTTTCGGCGATCCGCTGGCCGCGTTCCGGCAGGCGGCATGCGATTATCCGTCGGTATCGATCCGGATGATCGACAATCTGGCGCGGTTGATCGGGATGGAAGATCAGACAACGGAAGCATCACCGCACAGGAACGCCTGGCTGGCAGCGCAAGCACGCTTGCTGGCAGACCATGCAATATCACGCGCACAACATGACGCCGACCGCCACAGCATCGCTGAAAGCCTGGCATCGCTGGAGCGCAGCATGACAATTGCGCCCGAACGTAAAGCTTAAGCACAAGGTCGCCTTGGTCAAACGCCGGGTCATGTCAGGGGGGTGATTGGATGCCCCGCAAGGATTCGAACCTTGATTGACGGAGTCAGAGTCCGCTCTCTTACCATTAGAGGACGGGGCATCAGTCGTCTGCCGGACACAGTCCGGCGGTCTTGACGAGCGCGCTCCCTAGTTTCGTGCAGGGCCAAGGTCAAGCGTCTGTTGCACGTGGATCGCTTGCTCTTGGTGAATGCTTGGGTTAGCTTGGCGCCAAGTGCCATGTGCCCGGTGCGGCGTGCATGGTGATATGAAAGTACAGTGATCATGGCGGCAACACTTCCGCCGGACAAGAATAAAAGAGCTGGGAAGAACCGGGGCGGCAAGTCCGGCAAGGTAGCCGATTTTCGCTACAAGCGCCCCCCTCAGCCCGATGCCCGAAGCGGTGGCCGTGAGGCCCGCGCAAAGGATATCAATGGAGACGTGCGGCGCGCTGTGCGCGCTGGGCATAATGGTGGGCGGCCCAGCCCCGATCTTGCTGACATTGGCGCCATCAAGGCCGCGGCGGGACACGGCGAAGCCTACGCCGCGCTGGATCTGGGCACCAACAATTGCCGGCTGTTGATCGCCCGCCCCTCGGGCCGCGATTTCACGGTGATCGATGCCTTTAGCCGGGTGGTGAAACTTGGCGAAGGGCTTGCCACCAGTGGCCGCCTGTCCGATGCGGCGATGGACCGCACGCTGGGCGCGCTCAACATCTGTGCCGACAAGCTGCAGCGCCGCAATGTCCGACTGGCGCGATCGGTCGCGACCGAAGCCTGCCGCCGCGCCGAAAACGGTTTTGCCTTCATCGAACGCGTGCGCCGCGAAACGGGTATCGCGCTCGACATCATCAGCGCCGAAGAAGAAGCGCGGCTTGCCGTATTGGGGTGCCACATCCTGTTGGAAGATGGCACTGGCCCAGCGGTGATTTTCGATATCGGCGGCGGATCGACTGAACTGGTGCTGGTCGAAGCGGGCGACGAAGGCAGCCGTGTGCCGCGCATCCTTGATTGGCAAAGCGTGCCGTGGGGGGTTGTCTCGCTGACCGATACGGTCGGGCGCGCCGAAGACAGCGAAACCGCCCGCGTCGCACGATTTGCCCGGATGAAGGCGATGGTGGCCGAAAGTTTCGCGCCGTTTGCCAGCCGGGTAGCCGCAGCAGCGCAGCACACCGATATTCGCCTGCTGGGAACCAGCGGCACGGTGACCACGCTGGCCAGCCTGTATCTGGAATTGCCCAGTTATGACCGCAAGGCGGTGGATGGGCTGATCGTGCCCTCCGGCGAAATGCGCGGCATCAGCGCGCGGCTTTCCGTCATGACCCCTTATGAACGCTCCACCCTGCCCTGCATCGGACAGGACCGCGCCGAACTGGTGGTGGCAGGATGCGCCATTCTAGAGGCGATACTCGACCTGTGGCCCGCACGAAGGCTGGGTGTGGCAGACCGCGGGATTCGCGAAGGTATCCTGCGCAGTATCATGGCAGCCGAGCGGGAATCGGAACGATCGCTCAAGGCCCTGCACAAGCAACGTTTCAGCCAGACGTCAGGAAGACCTGTACAATGACCCGCGGCACCAAGGCTCCCAGCAAGCGCGTCAAGACCGCCAAAGGCCGTACCGCCAGTCAGGTGCGCTGGCTGGAGCGTCAGCTCAACGATCCTTATGTGCGCGCCGCCAAGGCCGACGGCTATCGCAGCCGCGCCGCTTACAAGCTGATCGAACTCGATGAAAAATTCGGCCTTCTGAAAGGCGCGCAGCGGGTTGTGGATCTCGGGATCGCGCCGGGTGGCTGGAGCCAGGTGGTGCGCGCCAAATCACCCAAGGCCGAAGTGGTGGGCATCGACCTTCTCGAAGTCGAACCGCTGGAAGGCGTCACCATTTTCCAGATGGACTTCATGGCCGATGACGCGCCGCAAAAGCTGTCCGAGGCACTGGGCGGCGCGCCCGATCTGATCCTGTCGGACATGGCCGCCAACACGGTGGGCCACAAGCAGACCGATCACCTGCGCACGATGGGACTGGTGGAGGCTGCGGCGTGGTTTGCGGCCGAAAATCTGGCGCCGGGCGGCGGCTTTGTTGCCAAGGTGCTGGCAGGCGGCACCGACAGCGAATTGCTGGCGTTCCTCAAGAAGCATTTCACCGCCGTCAAGCACGCCAAACCTCCGGCAAGCCGCAAAGGCTCGTCGGAGTGGTACGTCATCGCTCAGGGATTCAAGGGCTAAGCATTGCTGGCAGCGGCCGCGGACATGGGCCGCATCCGCACCGCAACGCGCCCCTGCCTATTGGGCTGCGCCGGGGTTTGAAGGCACGGGCTGATCGGCGCTGGCACCGCCAGCCGCTTCGGCCGCGCTTGCATCTTCGCCATCAACAGGGGCGGCGGCATCGGCCGGATCGGGCGCACCTGCGGTCCCATCGGCGGCTGCATCGGGCGCTGCTTCGGCAGTGAAGGCCGGCAGCGCGATATTGGCGCCCTTGGAATTCAGATAGGCGGCAATCGCGGCGCGATCTTCAACCTTGGAAAGACCGGCAAAGCTCATTTTCGTGCCCGAAACGTAGCCCTTGGGGTTCTTGAGCCACAGGTTCATCTTTTCCCAATCCCAGTTGCCACCCAGCGCCTTCAATTCGGCGCTGTAGGCAAAACCGCCCTTGGAGGCGATCGGGCCGCCCATCACACCGGCAAGGTTGGGGCCGATGCCATTGGCAGCGCCTGCATCGATCGTGTGACAGCTCTGGCACTTGGAATAGGCTTTTTCGCCTGCCGCAATCAGTTCGGCAGCGGGCATCGCGTTCAGCGCTTCTTGGATGGAAACTTCGGCCGGGCCGGCGCTTTCATCGACCACGCCTTCGATCACATAGCCCAGCTGTTCGGGGCGCTGCGGATCGTCGCCGTGGAAATACTTGCTTGAGAGGATCGAAAGACCCAGTCCCAAAGCGGCAGCGCCCAGCACCCAGCCGGCCGCCGTGTTGATCAGATCGCCGCCGCCGTTCTGGCCTGCAGCGTTATCCTGCGAAGAGTTATCCTGTTTCATCTCGGGCGTCCCATAGTGTTGCCTGACCCTGCACGCAAGACTGATCGTGGCATGAAATCGTGCAGCTTTTGCAAGCAGGCTTGTGCGCTGGTGCCTGCGGCTCTAGGCGCGCAGCCAACATGCGCTCCTTTCCCGGCCCTGCCCTTGCGATCGTTGACCGGATGCGCGCCGTCGCTGCAGCCGAACCGGCGCGTGCCATCGCGTTTCAGGGATCGCCCGGGGCCAATTCGCACCGGGCCGCCAGCGAGGCGCGCCCCGCCCTGCACCCGCTGCCCTGTTTCAGTTTTGAAGATGCGCTGGACGCGGTGAAGGACGGGCGGGCAAGCCAGGCCATCATTCCGATCGAAAATTCGCAGCACGGGCGCGTGGCCGATATCCATTTCCTGCTGCCTGAAAGCGGGCTGCACATCATCGGCGAATATTTCATGCCGATCCACCACGCATTGATGGCACTTGGCGCCCACGATGAAGGTCGCTCGTTCGAGGCGGCCTACAGCCATCCGCAAGCGCTTGGGCAATCGCGCCACTACCTGCGCAAGCGCGGCATAGTGCCCTTGAGCCATGCCGATACGGCAGGCGCAGCAGCCTATGTGGCCGAACGCGGCGATCACACCATCGCTGCGATTGCCCCAGCGCTGGCGGCAGAATTGTACGGCCTCACCATAATCGAACACAATGTCGAAGACAGCGCCGACAACATGACCCGTTTCGTGGTTCTCGCAGCCGATCCGCTGGACAGCGCGGGTCTGGCAGGCCGCCCGGTCATGACCACCTTCATCTTTGAAGTGAAGAACATCCCGGCTGCGCTTTACAAGGCGCTGGGCGGGTTCGCCACCAATGGGGTCAACATGACCAAGCTGGAAAGCTACCAGCAGGGCACCAGCTTTTCGGCGACCACATTCTATGCCGATATCAT
The DNA here is from genome assembly GCF_042466465.1 of Erythrobacter sp. R86502. NCBI lineage: Bacteria > Pseudomonadati > Pseudomonadota > Alphaproteobacteria > Sphingomonadales > Erythrobacteraceae > Erythrobacter > Erythrobacter sp. R86502. The sequence goes on from NZ_JAXHCJ010000001.1 coordinate 2,001,018, forward strand.
GGGCGCGCCCGGTGATCCGGCGGTGGACCGGGCGATGGAGGAATGCGCGTTCCATTCCAAGGAATTGCGTATCCTTGGCAGCTACGAACAGGCACGCGCACGCGGGTAAGGCAGCGCGGGCCGCGCGGGCCTGCGCTTTCCCGTTGCACAGCAGCAGGCAGCGTGTCACCACCGGCGCCGGGATGACCGCAGCGCCTGCTTCTTCACCGACCGCAGCTTGGGCCACAACAGGCGTACCGCCGCCTGCCGGATGGGATGCGTTGCGCGCCGAAGGGCGGGTGCAGTTCGCGCCGGTCGAAATACCGCCCACCGTTCCTGCCCCGCCGGGCTGGTTGGAACGCGCCTTGGCGGACCTTGCCGAAATGCTTGGCGAATGGCTCGCCCCGGTCGGGCAGGTGCTGGGCGATTCGTGGGCATGGTTGCAATGGGCGATGCTGGGATGCGCCGTGCTGATCGCAGCCGTGTTGCTGATGCGCGTGCTTGCGGCGCGTCTGGCGCGGCCATCGGGCACCAGCGCGACGGCGCCCGCCAAGGCCGAAGGCTGGCAACCCGGCCGCGCAGAAACCATCGCGCTGCTCGATGATGCCGACCGCCTCGCTGCGCAAGGACGCTACGAAGCGGCCACGCGCCTGCTGCTTCAACACAGCATCGGACATATTGCCGATGCGCACCCGGCTCAGGTCGAACCGGCCAGCACCGCACGCGAACTGGCCGCATTGCCCGTCTTGTCTGCCACCGCTCGCGCCGCCTTTGCAATCATGGCAGAACGGGTTGAACGATCGCTGTTTGCGCGGCGCATGCTTGATCGCGGAGATTGGGATGCAGCACGGGCGGCCTATGCCGATTTTGCACTCGCCGCGCTGGAACCGCATCCCGCAGCGCAGACGATCCGCGCATGAACTCGCCGCCAGCATTTTCACGCGGCGGAGTGCTGGCATTGGTGCTGGGCGGTTTCGCGCTGCTGGTGGCGGGGCTTTATCTGATCGGCACAGGATCGGGTCTGGGCGGCGATGAAACCGATGCGCAGGCCCATGCGGCGGCCACCGGGCTTAACGGTTATGCCGGGCTGTCGGCGCTGGCCGAGGCGCAGGGTTACGCCGTCACCCTGTCGCGCAGCCACGAAACGCGCACCGCGCAAGGGTTGCTTGTACTGACCCCGCCCGCGTCATCCAGGGCCGAAGACATTGCCGCCATCCTTGCAGAACGGTCCGAACGTGGCCCGACGCTGGTGATCCTTCCCAAATGGACGGCCATCCCGCCCTCTGCGCAGCTGACAAACGATCAGCGTCGCAGTTTCAGGCGCGGCTGGGTGATTCTGACCGGCGGGCAGCTGGCACCATGGCCTGCGCTGCTGCCGCCGCCGTTTCGTTTCGCGCACAGGCCTGTCCCGGCGGTGTCGGGCGCGGGCCCGGCCCGGTGGCAGGGACTGGGTCTGCACGGAGTCCTGCCCACAGCGGCGGGCGCCTACGCCGCGCCTGCCTTTGCGCACGATGTGCTGATCGCCGATACAGGCGGGCGGGCGCTGGCCTTTGCGGCTCGGCGCAGCGCCAATAGCGTCGCCAAAGCTGAGCAATACCCGGTCGTCTTTCTGGTAGAGCCGGATCTGGCCAACAATTACGGGCTTGCCGATCCTGTTCGCGCTGCTGCGGTGATGGCATTGGTGGCGCGGATGACCGCTGATGCGCAAAGCTCCGCTGTCACCTTCGATCTGACGCTGAACGGTTTTGGCGCTTCGGAAAACCTGCTGACGTTGGCATTTCGTCCGCCCTTTCTTGCCGCCACTCTCAGCCTGCTGGTGGCGCTGCTGATCGTAGGGTGGCGGGGGTTACGGCGGTTCGGCCCGCCCGCAACACGCGGCGCGCCCGACATCGCGTTTGGCAAAAGCCAGCTGATCGCCAATGGCGCCGGTCTGATTGTCAGGGCGCGACGGTTCGGATTGCTGGGCGCGCCCTACACGGCGGCGATGGCGCGGCGGCTGGCGGACCGGCTTGGCCTTGCGCGGCCCGATCCCGCGGCAATCGATACAGCGCTGGCCCGCCGCCTGCCGGACGAGGAACCCTTTACCCGCCGTGCAGCACGGATGCAGGCGGCCCGCCGGCCCGCCGATATTCTGGCCGCCGCGCAAAGCCTTGATGCACTCCACTCCAAACTTTCGCAGGGACAATCATGACCATGACACTCGACGATGTCCGCAGCCTTGCCGCGGCGATCCGGGCCGAGATGGCAAAGGCGATCGTGGGGCAGGACGCAGCGATCGACATGCTGCTGGTGGCTTTGCTGGCCGAAGGGCACGTGCTGCTGGAAGGCCCGCCGGGCACCGCCAAGACGTTCCTTGCCAATGCCTTTGCCACCGCACTGGGCCTCGATTTCGGGCGCATTCAGTTTACGCCCGATCTGCTGCCTGGCGACATTCTGGGATCGAACCTGTTCAACTTCCAGACCAGCCAGTTCACCCTCACCCGCGGCCCGGTGTTCTGCGATCTGCTGCTGGCAGACGAAATCAACCGCACCCCGCCCAAGACGCAGGCTGCGCTGCTTGAAGCGATGCAGGAACGCCGCGTGACGCTGGACGGAGAAACGCACCTTCTGCCCGAACGCTTCATGGTGGTGGCAACCCAGAACCCGATCGAAAATCAGGGGGTCTATCCCCTGCCCGAAGCGCAGCTTGATCGATTTCTGTTCAAACTGCTGATGCCCTATCCTGACGAGGATGAAGAAACGCGGATTGTTGCTACTTACGGCCAACGCGCCGGTCCGAGGCGGGCCAGCGATCTGGGGGTTCGGGCCATCACCGATGCCGCCGGACTATCGGCTGCTACCCGGGCGCTGGCACAGGTGACGGTCGCAGACGAGATTACCCGCTATGTCGTGCAGCTGATCCGCGCCACCCGCACATCTGCCGATCTGATCGTCGGCGCGTCGCCGCGGGCGGCGGTGCTGCTTGCCGGGGCGGCACGCGCCCGCGCCGCGCTAGAGGGGCGCGCCTATGTCATCCCCGATGATGTCAAGGCGCTCGCGCTGCCGGTGCTGCGCCACCGCCTGACCCTGTCACCCGCTGCCGAGATCGAAGGCCGCGACATGGAAACACTGGTCGCCGCTCTGATCGACGCGACCGAGGCGCCGCGCTGACGTGCAAGCCGCGCCGCCATCACCGCCGCTGCCTGCGCTATCGGTGCAGACCATTGCCCCGACGCAGCGGGCGGCGTGGATCGCGGCCGGGTTGGCGCCGGTGGCGGTGGTGGTGGCCGCGACCGCGCCGGGCGCGTGGATCATCGCGCCGGTGATGGGGCTGGCGCTGCTGGCGCTGGTGCTGATCGATGCGCTGCTGGCAGGCCCGGTGATGGACTGGGGGATCGACACCCCGGACGATATGGAAATCGGCCAGCCTGCCCGCCTGCGCGTCCATGCCACGTTTGCAAGGCCGATCATGGGCGACGCCCGCATAGCGATCAGCGCCGATCCGCGCGTGCTGGAACGCGGCCGCGCTGTCATCGATCTTGCTGCGTCGCAGCACGGCGGGGTGTGGGACGGCGCGATCGCTGTCACGCCCACCCGGCGCGGCACGGCGCGGTGGGGCACCGCATGGCTGGCATGGCCCGGCCCGCTGGGTCTTGGCGCGCGGCAGGTGACACAGGATCTGGGCCGCACCGTGCGTATCTGGCCCGACATTTCGCCTGTGCGTTCACCCGACTTGCAGACCTTTCTGCGCAACGCCCAGATCGGCCTCATCAATCGCAGAATCCGGGGTGAAGGCACCCAGTTCGAAGCGCTTTCGGAATACGAGGCCGGAATGGATCGCCGCCGGATCGACTGGAAAGCCAGTGCCCGCCACAGCCGCCTGTTTGCGCGGGAGAACGAAAGCGAACGCAACAACCAGATCGTTTTCGCCTTCGATTGCGGACAGGCCATGTGCGAACCGGTGAACGGCGTTCCCCGCATCGACCGCGCCGTATCGGCGGCCTTGACCTGCGCTTACGTGGCGCTGAAAGGCGGCGACAAGACCGCGCTGTTCGGCTTTGCCCGGACCCCGCAATTGATGACCCCCTTCATTGGGGGCGCCCGCGCCTTTCACCGCTTGCAAAGCGCGGCCGCCAGTCTTGATTACCAGCCCGTCGAACCCAATTTCACGCTGGCTCTGGCCACGCTGACAGCGCGTCTCAAACGCCGATCGCTGGTAGTGATCTTTTCCGATTTCACCGATCCCACCGCCGCTGAACTGATGATCGAAAGCCTTGGCCGGCTGGTGGGCAAGCATCTGGTGCTGTTTGTCACCATGACCGACACCGAGGTCGAAGATTACATCACCGCCCCGCCCCATGACATTGCCACGCTGGCGCGCAGCGTCACCGCCGACAGCCTGGCGCAGCAACGCAAGCTGGTGCTGACCCGATTGCGCCGGCTGGGGATCGATGTGCTTGAAGCACCGTGGGCAGCGATCGGGCCGGGGCTTATCGACCGGTATCTCACCATCCGCCGCAGCGAAGCGATCGGGTGAAGGCCGGATGAAACTGCCAGCCCTGCCCCGATGGTTCGGACACCGCCGCGACGAAGCCCTGCCCGATCTGGGCAGCGCCGCGCTGCGGTCCGACCGCTTCCGGCAGGAGCGCGAAGGCGACTGGCGGCGGCTTGACGCCATTGTGACGCGGATGGAACGCGGCGGGTTGCGACGGATCGCCGATGATGATCTGATTGCACTGCCCGCATTGTACCGCATTGCCGCATCCAGCCTTGCGGTTGCGCGCGAAACCAGCCTTGATGCGGCAACGCTCGCCTATCTCGACGCGCTGGTGCAGCGGGCGTGGTTTCAGGTCTATGGGCCGCGAATGGGGTTCGTCCGCTGGCTACGCGACTTTCTGCTTGGCGGGTGGAGCCGCGCAGTCCGCGCCCTGTGGCTCGACATTGGCATCGCGCTGTTCGTGATGGTGGCAGGCACGATCGTCGGCTGGCTGCTCGCAGCGCAGGACGAAGCGTGGTTTTACCGCTTGGTCCCCACAGGCGGCGGCGACAGCCGGACGCCGGGCGCCAGCCGCGATCAATTGCTCGCCACACTTGCCGCAGAAGACAGCACATCGGGTCTTTCGGCCTTCGCTGCGCAATTGTTCGGGAACAATTCGGCGGTGTGCATCCTCGCCTTTGCGCTGGGCTTTGCCTTTGGCATCCCATCGCTGTTGCTGCTGGTGCACAACATGGCGCTGCTGGGCGCGCTCTTGTGGCTGTTTGATGGGCAGCGGCTGGTGGTGGAACTGGCCGCATGGCTCAGCGTGCACGGCACCACCGAACTGTTCGGTATCCTGCTGGCGGGCGCTGCGGGATTGCATATCGGGCGGTCGATGGCCTTTCCCGGCGATTCTGCGGTGCTTGATGCCGCGGCCGCAGCGGGACGGCGCAGCGCGGTGGTGATGGTGGGCGTGGTGATCATGATGATCGTGGCCGCGCTGCTCGAAGCCTTTCCGCGCCAACTGGTCGATGACACCGCGGGACGGTTCGTCATCGGGGGGACGATGCTGCTTGTGTGGCTGTCCTATTTCTTCCTCTACCGGGTCGAACCGGCGCCCGGTCGCGGGGATGCGGCATGACCGGGCGCGTCCGCACCCTGATCACGCCCGAAGGCCTGACCCTGCCGCTGATGCTGGCAACCCGTGCATCGCGCGCCGGCGGACTAATCATCGATATGATCGTGATTGCCGCAGGTCTATTCGCGTTCGATCAGATCATGCGTCTTGTCTTTCAAGGCGTGATGGACGGGGCCGGTTCCGATCCTGCGCAATCGTCGCGCGCGGCGGCAGAGTTTGTTGCGGTTGTGTCGGTGCTAGTGGGCTTTGCCACGTGGTACGGCTATTTTCTGGTGCAGGAACTGGGGCCGCGCGGCGCAACGCTGGGCAAACGGCTGGTCGGCATCCGCATCGCCGCCCGCGGCGGCGGGCGCCTGACACCCGAAGCGGTGATCGCCCGCAATCTGCTGCGCGATGTCGAGATTTTCTATCCGCTGATCGGATTGCTGATGGTGCTGGGGCAAAGCGTACAGGGCGAAGATTCCGGGATGCTGGGGTGGGTGATAGGTGGCTGGCTGCTGGTGTTCCTGCTTTTCCCCTTCTTCAACCGCGATGCCTTGCGTGCGGGCGATGTGATCGCGGGAACCTGGGTGGTCGAACGGCCCGGCACCCGGCTGGCCGCCGTGCTGAGCGCGCAGGGCGCCGCCATGGCCGAAGGCGCCTCTGACGTGACCGGCGTGCGCTACGCCTTTGGCGAGGCGGAACTTTCAGTGTACGGGGAACGCGAGCTGCAGACGCTCGAACGGCTTTTGCGCGATGGGCAACCCGATGCGCTCAAGGCCGTGCACGCCGCGATCTGCCGCAAGATCGGGTGGGACCCCGGCGCAGGCGATGAAAGGGCTTTTCTCGAAGCCTTCTATGCGCAATTGCGAAAGCGGCTGGAGGCGAACATGCGGTTCGGCAAACGCAAGGCGGACAAGTTTTCATGATGATCGATCGGCGGTTTTTCATCGGTGGCACGCTGGCGCTGGGGGTTTCGGCCTGCATTCCGCCCGACCAGAGCCCGCTGGGCCGGCTGGCGGCGGAGCTGCGGATCATCGAGGCGGCAGGCGATGGCACGCTGGGGGTGGAAATCTACAACACCGCCACCGGGCAATCGGTCGGTCTGAACAGCGACCGCCGTTTTGGCCATGCGTCATCCTTCAAGCTTTCGCTTGCTGCGCTGCTGTTGCAGCGCGATGCGGCAGGAACGATCGACGCGGATCGGCACGTGCTGTGGGGCGAGGCGGACATGATCCCCCACGCGCCTTTCACCCGGGAACGCATGGCGACCGGCGCCACCTTGCGTGAATTGGCGCGCGCAGCGCAGATCACCTCGGACAATCCGGCAGCCAATATCCTGCTGCGCGAACTCGGCGGCCCGGCGGCGCTGACCGCGTTCTGGCGCAGCATCGGCGATGATGTCAGCAGGCTCGACCGGACCGAGCCCGAACTGAACAACGTCCCCACCCCCGAATTCCGCGACACCACCACCCCCGCCGCGATGGCGCGCACCGTGGCAAAGCTGATTTACGGTGACGTGCTGCCGGAGCCTGAGCGGGCGGAACTGAAAAGCTGGATGATCGCCACCGAAACCGGCCTGACCCGCGTGCGGGCCGGGCTTCCTGAAGGCTGGGTGGCGGGCGACAAGACCGGGACCAGCGGGCTGATCGGCGGGACCGAATACAACTACATCGACATCGGGTTTGCCGAAGGACCCAAAGGCGAAGGCCCGCTGACCTTCGCCTGCTATTTCCGCGCCCGCCAGACCGAACCCCGGATGCAGCCGATTGGCGCGGAAACGCTGGCGCGGGTGGGCCGCGTCATTAAGGAATTCGCCGAGCCGGAACGCGGGTTGCCGCTGGTGGGGAAGATTTACTAGCTAGCCCCGTTCGGGCTGAGCTTGTCGAAGCCCTGCACTTTCTTTTCGGTTTGTGGCTTACGAAGAAAAGCAGCCCTTCGACAGGCTCAAGGCGAACGGCGTTCGGTTGTCCGATCAATGATCCGTTGTCACCGAAGCCGTCGCTTCGCCGCCGAAAATCGCCACCTCGCTCACACCCGCACTAGTCGCGCGGCCGCGATACATACCGGTGGTGTTGAAGCTGAAGATCGCATGGCCCTCGGGGGTGACGAGGATCACCCCGCCATCGCCGCCCAGTGACTTGACGTCAGCCATCACCGCATCCGCGATATATTGCGCTTCGTCCCGTTCGACGGGCTTGGCGGTTTCGTCACCCTCAGCCATCGCGGCCTTGGCTTCATTGGTGGCGCGCAACCGCGCACAAATCTCGTGCGCCACGCCGACCCGCAGGAAATACTCCCCCCACCCTGTCGCCGAGACCGCACAGGCGCGATTATCCGCATAGGTCCCCGCGCCAATCACCGGCGCATCGCCGACGCGGCCCCAGCGCTTGCCGGTCATCCCGCCCGTGGACGTCCCCGCTGCCAGATTGCCGTTCTGGTCGAGCGCCACCGCGCCGACCGTGCCGAACTTGTGATCGACATCCAGCGCCGAAAGCTTCCGCGCCTTCATCCGCTCCAGCGCCTCGGCCCTTGCAGGCGTGGCGAAATATTCGGGCGGGGTCACGGCAAAGCCCTTTTCCGCCGCAAACGCCTCCGCGCCCGCGCCCATCAGCATCACGTGCTCGCTCTGCGTCCGCACCGTGTCGGCTAGCAGGATCGGGTTCCTGACCGTCTTGACCCCCGCTACCGCGCCTGCGCTGCGGTCGCGCCCGTCCATGATCGACGAATCGAGTTCGTTCGTCCCGTCCCAGGTGAACACCGCGCCGCGCCCTGCATTGAACAGCGGCGAATCCTCCATCGGGATGATCGCAGCTTTCACCGCATCCATCGCAGAGCCGCCTTCGGCCAGCACTTTCGCCCCCGCATCCAGCGCGACCTGCAACGCCGCCTCGTATTCAGCGCGGCGTTCCGGGGTCATTGTGTCGGGATCAAGCGTCCCTGCCCCGCCGTGGATCGCAATCGACCATTTGGGGGCCTCCTCAGCAAAGGCAGGCTGCGACAAGAAAGCGAGGGCGATGGCCGCGATGAGTTTCTGCATGGTCGCAAGGTGTAACGCGCGCCTTCGCGTTGTGCCAGCTTAACAGCGCCGCCCCTGCACGCTACGCGAGCGACATGATCTATCGCCCTGCCACCCCCGCCGATGCTTCCGCGCTTGCCAAACTGGGCGCGGATACCTTCGTCGCCGCCTTCGGCCACCTTTACCGTGCGGCCGACCTCGAAGCCTTCCTTGCCGAAGTTCACGATACGCAGGCGGTCGCAGCCGAGATTGCCGGACGCGAATGCACGCATTGTCTGGTCGAACATGACGGCGCGCTGATCGCGTTCTGCAAGCTACGCTACCCCAGCCACTACACCGCCTATTCGCAGGCCCGCCGCCCGCTCGAACTTGCGCAGCTTTACGCGCTGCCCGGCCATACCGGCGCAGGCATTGGCGCACGGTTGATGGACTGGACGCTGGGGCAAGCCAAGGTGGGCGGCCATGATGCGATCGTGCTGTCGGTCTATGCCGAAAACTACGGCGCGCAGCGGTTCTACCAGCGCTATGGCTTTGGCAAGATCGCGGACATTACCTTCCGGGTGGGGGAACATCTGGACCCGGAACTCCTATACGAATTGACGCTGTAGCCACAGGAGAGAGAGCATGAGCACATTCGGCAGGGAAAGCACCGCGGACGAGGTGCTGGATGGCATCGACCTTGGCGGGATGACGGTTTTCGTCACCGGCGCCAATTCGGGGTTGGGGCAGGAAACATCGCGCGCGATGGCAGCCAGGGGCGCACATATCATCATGGCCGGACGCGATCAGGGCAAGTTGGATGAGGCGGTGGCCGAGATCCGCGAAAGTGTGCCCGATGCGCAGCTCGATACCATCGCAATCGACCTCGCCTCGCTCGAAAGCATTCGCGCCGGCACATCGCGCGCGCGCCAGCGGTTCGAAAAGATCGACATTCTCATCAACAATGCCGGCGTCATGGCAACGCCCTTCGAACATACCAAGGACGGGTTCGAACGCCAGCTGGGCACCAATCACCTCGGCCATTTTGCCATGACCGCCGAACTGATGCCGCTGATCGAGCGCGGTTCGGCCAAGCGGATCGTCAACCTGTCGAGCCGCGGACATCACATGGCGCCGGTCGATTTCGACGATCCGCATTTCACGCAGCGCCCCTATGATCCGTGGACCAGCTACGGCCAGTCCAAGACCGCCAATGTGCTGTTCACCGTCGGGATCGAACAACGTTACGCGGTGATGGGTATCCACGCCTACGCGGTGCATCCCGGCGGGATCGAGACCAATCTGGGGCGCCACATGACCCCCGAAATGCGCGAAGCGCTGATGGCGCGGATCGGCAGCCGCGACAGTGGCTTCCAGTGGAAGACGATCCCGCAGGGCGCGGCGACCACCTGCTGGGCCGCGACCGCTCCTGAACTTGAAGGCCAGGGCGGCGTCTATTGCGAAGACTGCCACGTTGCAGAAACCGACAATGATTCCGCCAGCGGCGGCGTGCGTGCCTATGCGGTCAATTCCAGCTTTGCCGACCGTCTGTGGAAGATGAGCGAGGAGATGACCGGGGCAAAGTTCCCGACGTAACGCGGCGGGCGGGTCGGCGGCCAGCGAGCTTGCGGCCGGCCCCCGTCTATCATTGCAGGCCCGCGCTTTGCAGCCTATATTGCCCTGCATGTCTTCCATTCGCCCGTGGCGCACAATCGAACGGCGCAAATCGCGTCAGATCATGGTGGGGAATGTCCCCGTTGGCGGTGATGCCCCCATCACCGTGCAAACCATGACCAACACCCCCACAGAAGACGTGCGCGCCACGCTCGACCAGATCCGGCGGTGCGAGGAAGTGGGCGCGGATATCATCCGCGTGTCCTGCCCGACCGAAGAATCGACCCGCGATTTCAGAACGATCACCCGCGAAGCGCGTATCCCGATCGTGGCGGACATCCATTTCCACTACAAGCGCGCCCTTGAGGCGGCAGACGCGGGCGCGGCGTGTTTGCGCATCAATCCCGGCAACATCGGATCATCCCAGCGCGTCGCCGAAGTGGTGCGCGCCGCCAAGGCCAATGGCTGCGCGATCCGCATCGGGGTGAACGCCGGAAGCCTCGAGAAAAACCTGCTGGAAAAATATGGCGAGCCCTGCCCCGAAGCGCTGATCGAAAGCGCGCTCGACCACATCAAGCTGCTGCAGGACCACGATTTCCACGAATACAAGGTGGCGGTGAAGGCCAGCGACGTGTTCCTTGCCGTCGCGGCGTATCACGGACTTGCCGAGACGGTCGATTGCCCGTTGCACCTCGGCATCACCGAGGCAGGCGGTTTGATCGGCGGCACGGTGAAGTCGAGCATCGGCATGGGCAGCCTGCTGTGGGCCGGGATCGGTGACACGATCCGCGTCAGCCTGTCGGCGGAGCCGGAAGAAGAAATCAAGGTCGGCTACCACATGCTGAAGGCGCTCGGCCTGCGTACCCGCGGCGTGCGGGTGGTATCCTGCCCCTCATGCTCGCGGCAGGGGTTCGACGTGATCCGCACGGTCGAAACACTCGAAAAGCGGCTCGAACACATCAAGACCCCGATGAGCCTTTCGGTGCTCGGCTGCGTCGTCAACGGCCCCGGCGAAGCGCGCGAGACCGACATCGGCCTGACCGGCGGCGGCAATGGCAAGCACATGGTCTACCTGTCCGGCCTGAAGGCGCACGCGATAGATGACGAGGCGATGCTCGATCACATCGTCCGGCTGGTCGAGGAAAAGGCCGCTGCGATCGACGCGGGAGAGGCGACGGCCTTCGATCCGCACGCCGCGCCGCAGCAACCGGCAGAAGCCGCAGAGTGATCCGCACGAGCATTGCCGGATTGCTGGCGCTAACGCTGGCCGCCTGCGCGATGGTGCCCCTGACCTCCGCCCACCCCGAGGCGCGCCTCTATGCGCCGGAAGCCAATGCCATGGCCGATGTCGACGCTGCGTTCGCCCGCGCCGCCGCCAGCGGCAAGCGGGTGCTGCTGGTGATGGGCGGCAACTGGTGCCACGATAGCCGTGCGCTGGCCGGATGGCTTGAAACGCCGCGCTTTGCCGCGCTGACGGCGCAGGCTTACGAGGTCGTCTATGTCGATGTCGGCGTGCCGCAAACCGGCAAGGGCCGTAATCTCGACATTGCCCGCCGCTTCGGCCTTGACGACATGCCCGGCACGCCCGCGCTGCTGGTGCTGACCGCCGAGGGCACATTGCTCAACCGTGACACCGCCACAAGCTGGCGCAATGCAGCCAGCCGCAGCGAAGACGCGATCTACGCCGATCTTGCCGCGCTGGCCGAAACCCCGGTCCCATGATTGCGGCGCTCTTTCTGGCGTTAGCGCTGGCGATGGATGCCTTTGCCGTGGCCTTGACCCAGGGTGCGCGGTGCCGCCCGGGCGTTCAAGGTACGCTTGCCATCGCGCTGACATTCGGGCTGTTTCAGGGCATCATGCCGCTGATCGGCTGGGGCATCGGCGCGGTGGCGCTGGCCTATGTTGCAGCGGTGGATCACTGGATTGCCTTCGGGCTGCTGGCGTTTCTGGGGGCGCGGATGCTGCGCGGCAACGGTGGCGATGACGAAGCGGACTGCGCGCTTACCGGAAAGGCGCTGATGATCGCAGGCCTTGCCACCAGCATCGATGCGCTGGCGGCAGGTGTCACGTTGCCCGCGCTCGGCATCAGCCCGATGATCGCCTTCGTTCTGATCGGCGGGATTACCGCGGTGATGAGCGGCGCGGGCGTCATGCTGGGGCGCATCGCGGGGGATCGCTGGGGCGCTTGGGCCGAACGGGCGGGCGGGGTGATCCTGATCGCGCTGGGCTGCAAGATCCTTGCCGAACATTCGGGATGGCTGTGACGCTGTCCTACATCGCATCAAGCTGGCATGACTGCGGACATGCCCCGCTTGCCGCCCAACTCCCGCTGCTTTTGCAACCATCGCTGCGGGCGGCGCGTATTTTTGGTTCCTGAACAGTGTCTCATGTGTCTCATGGTTCAGGATTGAGGCTGCTGACCTGAATGCTCCACGTCGTCCATCATGCCGATTACATGGCTCCCCGGCCCGAACGGGGCACGTTCCGATTCGACAAGTATTACCTCGTGATGGAGGAACTGCGTGCCAGCGGCGCACCTGTCACCGAACACGCCCCGCAGCCGATGCCCCGGGAATGGCTGGAAGCGGTGCATTGTCCCGACTATGTCGATCAGGTGTTCCGGGCCGATGTGCCGCGCGACAAGGAACGGCGGATCGGCTTTCCTGTCACCCCCGCGATCCGCGACAGGGTGCGCCACACCAATGGCGGCACCTGGCTCGCCGCGCAGCTTGCCCGCAGCCATGGCTATGCCGCCAACTCCGCTGCGGGAAGCCATCATGCGCTGCACGACACCGGCGCAGGCTACTGTGTCTTCAACGATCTGGCCGTCACCGCCAACCGCCTGATTGCCGAAGGCGATGCGCGCCGCGTGCTGATTGTCGATCTGGACGTGCATCAGGGCGATGGCACCGCCAGCCTTACCGCGGGCCGTCCCGACATCTTCACGCTGTCACTGCACGCCGAAAAGAACTTCCCTGTCAGAAAAGCGCGCTCCAGCCGCGATGTCGCTTTGCCGGATGCAACCGACGATGATGGCTACATGGCGGCGCTGACACGCCACCTGCCCGATGTGCTGGCGGATTTCGTCCCCGATTTCGTGCTGTATCAGGCAGGGGTCGATCCGCACCATGATGACAAGCTGGGGCGGCTGGCGTTGAGCGACGCCGGGCTGGCAGCCCGCGACCGCTTCGTGATCGGCGAAGCGCGTCGCCGCGCCTTGCCCATCGCCAGCGCGCTGGGCGGCGGATACGGTGATGATCCGCGCCGGGTGGCAGCGCGCCACGCGGCTTCGATGTTGACCATGGCCGAGGCGAACAGCGCGTTTCCAGCACCTTCCTCCACGAGATGAGGCAGGGCTGCGATAAACCGTTGCGCCCTTCTATTGGGAACGCGCCCGTGCAGGTTTACGTTGTGTGGCAATGAAGCGTCGCGACCTGTTGAAAAGCACTCTAGCTGTCGGAGCGGCCCTAGCCTTGCCAGGGCGGCTGGCGGCGACGGTCGCACCCGGCTCACGCCGCGATCGGATCCTGTTCGATGTCGCCGCGCGTGAACTGGCGCGGGCTGGCGATGCGGTGTGGAAGCGCGATATTGTCGGGATCGCGGATTTCGGCCTTCATTCGGCAAAACCGCGCTTTCACTTCGTCAATCTCGATCGCGGCGATGTGCAATCCTATCACGTCAGCCACGGCACGGGGTCGGACCCGCAGCATGATGGTTGGCTCAAGCAGTTCAGCAACACCGAAGGTTCGAACGCCACCAGCCGCGGTGCCTATATCACTTGGGAATGGTACAAGGGCCGGTATGGCACGTCAGTCCGGCTGGGCGGGCTTGACCACAGCAATGAAGCAGCGCTGCGCCGCTACATCGTGATGCACCGCGCCGATTACGCCGAACCGGCGCATCTTGACCGCTACGGCCGACTTGGTCGCTCCAACGGCTGCTTCGCCATGGGCGAAGAACAGTTCCGCATCGCGCTGATGCAGCTTTCGGGCGGGCGGTTGCTGTTTGCCGATTCGCTGGGTCTGGAAGAAGACGGCAGCATCCAGCCCGTGCCCGAACTTGCGATGATCGAACGCGCCCCGCTCGACCTGTCGCCGCGGCCTGCCATCAGCGCGTATTAAGCCGTTTCCTACACCCGCAAGCAGGGCTAGCCGGAGCCGGTTCACCGTCCGGCTCCTTGCTATTGTCGTATCGGCGTTTCAGACGCCCTAGCTGTCCTGAAGGTCGTCCTCGATCACGATCACTTCGTCGGTCGGCACCGTTGTCCGGTTGCGCACCCGCGGCTTGTCGAGGCTGGCGAGCACGGGCGCATCGCGATTGTAGATGTCCTTGAACGTCGCCATCTCGCCATTGATATCGGATGCCATCGTGAAATAGGTGATGTAGGCGGGCCACTGCTTTTCCAGCATGACCTTGGTGTATTTGCCCGAGGTCGAAATCGCCACGGCCTCATCCTTGGTCGCGCCCTTGCCCAGGATCGCCATCGTCATTGCCAGTTCCAGCGCGCGTTCGGTGCGGATGCAGCCATGGCTCAGCGCGCGGCTGTCGTTGGCGAACAGGTGGCGTGACGGCGTGTCATGGAAGAAGATCGCGTGTTCGTTGGGCATTTCGAGCTTCATCTGCCCCAGCGAATTGCCCGGCCCCGGCTGCTGCACTACCGAAACATAGCCATTTGCGCTCTTGGTGGCGACATAGCCGTTGCGCCTGCCCCATGCCGGGTTGCCAAGCACCTTGGCGCCCAACCCTTCGCCCTTGACGATCGATTGCGGCACCGTCCAGGTTGGGTTGAACACAACACCTTCGACCACTTCGGCCAATTGCGGCGTTGCGGTCCGGCCGGGCTTGCCGACCACGGTGCGGTACGTGCTGATGATTCGGTCACGCACGGTCAGGCGCAACTGGAATTCGGGCACATTCGTAATGAGGTATTGCGAACCCAGGTCGCGGCCCAGCCAGCGCCAGCGGTCCATGTTGGCGCGGACCAGCTTGCGCTTGGCTGCGTTGCTTTGCGGCGTGGCGGCGAGTTCCGCCTTGAGCTTGGCGTAATCGGGATGGGTCGGGTTGAGCGCCATCAACGTCCCGGCGATATCGCCGCTCACCAGCGCGGTTTCCATGACCTTGCCGGCAGGGTTCAGATCACGGTCGGGATCGACCACGAACCATTGTTCGCGCGCTTCCATCGGGGTGCGCCCGTCGCGCAGGTCTTCGACCAGCCAGACAAAGCTTTGCGAGGCAAGTTCGTTCAACTCTGTCGAAGGGCCTGAGGCCAACGCCGTGCGCAGCGGTTCAAGATCGTAGTCCTTCGGATCAAGGCCTTCGGCGCCGATCCCTTCGATCACCGCGACCAGGCGGGCCGCCTGACCCACGGTCCAATTCTGCACCAGAGGCACGGCGGCTTCCTCGCCCTGAACAACCGGCTGCGAAACCGTTTCGCCGAACACCTCGGCAACGGATTCGCGCGGCGGCGGCATTGTCGATCGAAGCGGGCCGCCTTGTTCTTCACTGCGCACAGGCTGTGTGCCTGCCGACGCCGTGGCCGCGCCGTCCTGCGCAAAAGCGGTGCCCGCCACCAGCGCTGCTACGGCGATGCTGCCTGCCAATTTGCCGGAAAACTTCATTTCAATACTGCCTTTTTGCTCCAAGCCCCCGCGACAGCGGCGGCGCAAATCACGCATGTCATACGCGCTGAGCCATGGCCCTATCAACCATCTTGGCTTTCACCTGGATTAATGTGGCAATGCAGCGGCGTCGATGTGTCTTTGGGGTGACCCCTGCGCCTGCGCCGCGTAAGACAGGCTTATGCCGCCGCATCGTCACGCCCTGCTGCCCTTCGCCGTCGCACTGGCGGGCGTCGGATTTCTGTCATTGATGGATGCGTTCATGAAAGACGCCGCGCTGCTGATCGGCGCTTACACAGCGACGCTGCTGCGCGCCTTCATCGGCGCGGCGCTGATTGCACCGATCTGGCTGGCGCGCGGGGCGCGGATGCCATCGCGCAGTGTGTGGCGGCTGCATTGGATTCGCGGCGTGGTGTCGGCCTTCATGGCGCTGACCTTCTTCTTCGCCTTGACCCGCCTTCCCCTCGCCGAAGCGATCGCCTTGAGCTTCATCGCGCCGCTGATCGCCCTGTTCCTTGCCCGGGTCTTGTTGGGAGAGGTCATCAGCCGGGCGGCCATCGGCGCCAGCGGTCTGGGCTTTGCGGGCACGCTGGTGATCGTGGGCGGACGGATCGGGCAGGGCCAGTTCGACAGCTGCATGGCGCTGGGTGTGGCCTCGCTGTTCCTGTCAGCCGTGCTCTATGCCTACAACTTCATCGTGATCCGGCAGCAGGCACAGGTGGCAGGGCCGTTGGAAATCGCCACCTTTCACAGCGGGATCGGCGGGTTGGTGCTGCTGACCCTCGCCCCGTTCCTTTGGACGCCGCCGTCCGCCGATGCGCTGGCACCCTTGCTTGCGGCCGGCGCGCTGACCGTGGCTGGTTCGCTCTCGATCGCTTGGGCCTATGCCCGCGCCGAAGCCAGCGCCTTGGTCCCGACCGAATATTCGGGGTTCGTCTGGGCGAGCATCTTTGGGTGGCTGTTCTTCCGCGAGGCACTGACATGGCCGACCCTGGCGGGCACGGCGCTGATCGTAGCGGGGTGCTGGCTGGCTGCCCGGCCCGCGCGGACTTCAGCGATCCCGGCGGTTTAAGTCATTCCGGTAGGCCAGATATGGCCTTGGCCCCCTTGACCTTGCGCGTCTAACAGCGCAGGTGCGCCCGTGAAAACCGCGCCCTTGGTGGATCGGGGGCGGGACAATCGAAAAGGATGAACCCTCCCATGACCGCAATCGGCCAGGATTCGCTCGGCACTCGTCAGACCCTCGATGTGGGCGGCAAGCAATACGCCTATTACTCGCTCGCCAAGGCGGCTGAGCAACTGGGCGATGTGTCGCGCCTGCCGATTTCGATGA
The DNA here is from genome assembly GCF_042466465.1 of Erythrobacter sp. R86502. NCBI lineage: Bacteria > Pseudomonadati > Pseudomonadota > Alphaproteobacteria > Sphingomonadales > Erythrobacteraceae > Erythrobacter > Erythrobacter sp. R86502. Next base: position 2,018,133 of record NZ_JAXHCJ010000001.1, read on the forward strand.
AGGTGCTGCTGGAAAACCTGCTGCGCTTCGAAGATGCCGGCTTCACGGTGGATCGCAAGCACATTCAGGCCATCGTCGATTGGCAGAACAACCCTGCCACGGGCGAGGAAATACAGTACCGTCCGGCGCGCGTGCTGTTGCAAGACTTCACCGGTGTGCCCTGTGTGGTCGATCTGGCCGCGATGCGCGACGCGATCAAACAGCTCGGCGGCGACACCGCCAAGATCAACCCGCTGGTGCCGGTCGATCTGGTGATCGACCACTCGGTGATGGTGGACGAATTTGGTCACCCCAAGGCGATGGAAGCCAACATGGCGCTCGAATACGAGCGTAACGCCGAACGCTACGACTTCCTCAAGTGGGGCTCCAAGAGCTTCAAGAACTTCACCGCCGTCCCTCCCGGCACCGGCATCTGCCATCAGGTGAACCTTGAATATATCGGCCGCGGTGTGTGGTCCTCCGAAGGGCCGGACGGCGTCATGGTCGCCTACCCCGATACTTGCGTCGGCACTGACAGCCACACCACCATGATCAATGGTCTGGGCGTGCTGGGCTGGGGCGTTGGCGGGATCGAAGCTGAAGCTGCAATGCTCGGCCAGCCGGTGTCGATGCTGATCCCCGAAGTGGTCGGTTTCCACCTCGAAGGCGCAATGGCCGAAGGCGTCACCGCGACTGATCTGGTGCTGACCTGCGTGCAGATGCTGCGCGAAGTTGGCGTGGTAGGTCGCTTTGTCGAGTTCTACGGCCCCGGCGTCGCCAACCTCACCCTCGCTGACCGCGCCACGATCGCCAATATGGCGCCCGAATACGGCGCGACCTGCGGCTTCTTCGGTATTGATGACAAGACGATCGAATACATGCGCCTCACCGGCCGCAGCGAAGAGAACATCGCGCTGGTCGAAGCCTATGCCAAGGCGCAGGGCATGTGGTTTGATCCCGCCAATGTGCCGGTCTTCACCAAGACGCTCAAGCTGGACATGGCCGCTGTCGTCCCCAGCCTCGCCGGCCCCAAGCGCCCGCAGGACAAGGTGATCCTGCAGGAGGTGGACGATCTGTTCAATTCCGACCTTTCGAAGATCTATGGCAAGTCCGCTGCCGCCCGTGTCGCCGTTGAAGGCGCTGCCCACGACATCGGCGATGGTGACGTGGTGATTGCCGCGATCACCAGCTGCACCAACACCTCCAACCCTGACGTGCTGATTGCCGCCGGTCTGGTGGCCAAGAAGGCCAATGAGAAGGGCCTGAAGCCCAAGCCGTGGGTCAAGACCAGCCTGGCGCCGGGCTCGCAGGTGGTGACAGACTATCTGGTGAAGTCGGGTCTGCAACATCACCTTGATGCGATCGGGTTCGATCTGGTCGGCTATGGCTGCACCACCTGCATCGGCAATTCCGGCCCGCTGGCCGCGCCGATCAGCCAGGCTATCAACGGCAATGATATCGTCGCTGCATCAGTGCTCTCGGGCAACCGCAACTTCGAAGGCCGCGTCAGCCCCGACGTGCGTGCCAACTTCCTCGCATCGCCGCCGTTGGTGGTGGCTTACGCGCTGAAGGGCACCGTCACCGAAGACATCACCACCACCCCGATCGGGCAGGACCAGAACGGCAACGACGTGATGCTCGCCGACCTGTGGCCTTCAAACGCCGAAATCGCCGAAAACCGCGCCGCCAACATCGACCGTTCGATGTTCGTCAACCGCTACGCCAACGTCTATGACGGTGACGAGCACTGGCAGGCGATCACGGTTGAACCGTCCGATACCTATCAGTGGCGCGCGGGCAGCACCTATGTCGCCAACCCGCCCTATTTCGAGGGCATGACCATGACGCCCGCGCCGATCATGGACATCGTCGATGCCAAGCCGCTCGCGATCCTTGGCGATTCGGTCACCACCGATCACATCAGCCCCGCCGGTTCGATCAAGGAAGATAGCCCCGCAGGTTCGTTCCTCAAGGCAAACCAGGTGGCAAAGCGCGACTTCAACTCCTACGGCTCGCGCCGCGGCAACCATGACGTGATGATGCGCGGCACCTTTGCCAACATCCGCATCAAGAACGAAATGGTCCCGGGCGTCGAAGGCGGTTTCTCGACCTATCAGGGTGAGACGATGCCGATCTACGATGCGGCGATGCGCCACAAGGATGACGGCACCCCGTTGGTAGTGATCGGCGGCAAGGAATACGGCACCGGCTCGTCGCGCGACTGGGCGGCAAAGGGCACGATCCTGCTGGGCGTGCGGATGGTAATCGTCGAAAGCTTCGAGCGTATTCACCGGTCCAACCTTGTCGGCATGGGCGTATTGCCCCTGCAGTTCAAGGAAGGGGACACCCGCGAAACGCTCGGCCTCTCGGCCGATGACACCTTCTCGATCCGCGGCCTTGCCGATCTAAAGCCCGGACAGGACATCGCTGTCGAAGTGACCCGGCCTGACGGTACGGGCTTCACCTTCACCGCGCTGTGCCGCATCGATACCGCAAACGAGATGGAATATTACCGCCACGGCGGCATTCTCCATTACGTCCTGCGCAAGCTGGCATCCTGACGCCAGCCATGAAAGCCCCCCCGTTCCTTGCCGCTCCGGCTGTGCTGTTCGCCTCGGCGCTGACAGCTTGCGGGGGCGAGGGCGGCGGGGAGGATGGCTCTCCTGCTCCGCTGGGCTTTGAACTGGCATTTGCCGGAGTATCATCCGGTGACAGCGCGGCAGAAGCGGCCGAACCGGGCCCGCAGGCTGCGCTGATCGCGCTCAGTCCGGATGAATTGGCCGACCGGATTGCGCTAGGCCATGTCCGTCTGATCGATCTGCGCACCGATGCCGAAATCGCCGAAGGCATCATTACCGGAGCGGAGCACATCCCGCTGGACCAGTTCGATCCGGCGTCGCTCGATCTGTCCGACGGACGAGAGGTGGTGCTCTACTGCCGCTCGGGTCGCCGTTCGACCATCGCAGGCGAACGTTTGGCGCAAGTCACGGGCGCGCCTGCGGTGCATCTTGGCGGCGGCATCATTGCCTGGCAGGCCGCAAACCGTCCGATCGAAACGCCTTGATGCGGTGAAGCAGCAACCAGAACGACAAGGGCGGCCCGCAATGGCCGCCCTTTGTGTTTGTGATAGCCTCGGACGTTTACACCAGCAACTTGCGGCGGCCCAGAATGGCTGCGGCGGCGAGGCCGAACAAGATCGTCATTGGCGGTGCCGGCACGTCATGCCCGCCCGATGACGACGATGATGACGAGGACGAGCTGCTGCTGCTGCTGCTGCTCGATGAGGACGAGCTCGATCCCGAAGAACCGCCGCTGCCCGACGAGGAGGACGAGCCGCTCGATGACGACCCCGACGAACTGCTGGTGCTGCTGGTCATGTCCCCTGACGATGAGGACGAGGATGACGATGACGAAGAGGACGACGACGACGAGCTAGAGGATGAAGACGACGAGCTCGACACTGCGCCAGTCGACGAGCTGACATTGCCCGAACTGCTCGAAACCGCACCCGTGCTGCTCGAAACCGCACCCGTGCTGCTCGACACAGCACCCGTGCTGCTCGACACGTTGCCCGACGAGCTCGACACCGCCCCGGTTGATGAACTCACATCACCTGACGAGGATACCGCACCGGTCGAGGATGACACCGCGCCAGTCGAGGACGAAACGTCACCCGATGACGATACGGCACCTGTCGACGAACTGACGTTGCCCGATGTAGTGGTGCTCGACACGGCGCCGGTGCTCGATGACACCTGCCCGGTCGATGTGGAAGTTGAGACCTGGCCGGTGGACGAACTGATCTGGCCCGATGACGAGGTCGTCGAATTGTCGATATCAATGTCGACCACTACACCGCTCGATCCGCTGCTGCTGCCGCTGGTGCTGCCCGACGTTGACGTGGTGGTAGAAACCGACACATCGCCCGAAGACGATCCGCCGCCGCCGAAGAACCCTCCGAAGAACCCGCCGCCAAAGCCGCCGCCGCCGCCAAAGCCGCCGCCGAAACCGCCGCCCCAGCCACCACCGGGCCCACCGCCGCCAGAAATCGGCGGAAGCGGTGGCAATGGCGCGGGCATGTAGGCGACCTGCGCGATCGGCGGACATTCAGCCGCATCGTAATAGGTCTGCACGGCACCTGCTGGCATGCTGGCCGCAGCCACCGTGCCCGCAGGGCCGACCGGCTGACATTCGATCGTCCGTTCCACAATCCGGCGGCGACGCTGTTCCGGCATCGGAATCTCGCGCTGGCGCGTCTTGATGTAGCGTGCGCCGGTGACCGGATCGACCTGCACCAGCTTGCCATCGATGTTGGTCGAGAACTCCGGGGCGTCGGTGTTCATCGGTTCCGCCATGCGCACGGCACCGCCTTGTAACAAGGCGACACCCGCAGCAGCGGCGGAAAGCTTCGCGATGGCCAGTTTGAGCGACATAGTCGGTAACCCTGTTTGCCTGCGGGGCGCATGCGGACTGCCCGCGCCTCCTTCAAATCCAGAGTTCTTTTGAAGTCAGAAGGCGCTGGCGGGCAATGCGATTAACTATGGCTTGCGCATCAGACACCGCGGAATCGCTTGCGAACCGCCGGTTTTCAGGCTCGCTGTCCCGAACTGGCACCGAAAACGAGGGTCTTGTTAGTCAATGCGTTAAGGTTGAGCACGGGATCAGTCTTCGAACAAACCCGCCTGACTGGGGGGCGATTCTCTGAGCGGGGTCATCTCCAGATGCGCCCAGCCACCATCATTCAGCACCCGGCCCCGCGCCGTGCGCGCGATCAGGCCGAGCTGGATGAGGTAGGGCTCGACCACTTCCTCCACCGTGTCGCGCGGTTCAGCAAGGCCCGCTGCCAGCGTTTCTATCCCGACGGGTCCGCCCTTGTAGGTGGTGGCGATCATGGTGAGATAGCGGCGGTCCATCGCATCCAGACCGAGCCGGTCAATCTCCAAGCGGGTCAGCGCTTCATCCGCGACATGGCGGGTGACGCTGGCCGCCCCTGCGACATCGGCAAAGTCGCGCACGCGCCGGAGCAAGCGCCCCGCCACACGCGGCGTACCGCGCGAGCGGCGGGCGATTTCGTGCGCGCCATCGGGCTGGATCGCGAGGCCGAGCAGCCCGGCCGCGCGGGTGACGACACGCTCCAACTCGGCATGGGTGTAGAAGTTGAGCCTGACAGGGATGCCGAAACGGTCGCGCAGCGGCGTTGTCAGCAGACCCTGCCGCGTGGTCGCCCCGATCAGCGTGAAGGGCGGCAGGTCGATGCGGACGCTGCGCGCCGACGGCCCCTCCCCGATGATGAGATCGAGCGCGCGGTCCTCCATCGCGGGGTAGAGCACTTCCTCGACCACAGGGGAAAGGCGGTGAATCTCGTCAATAAACAGCACGTCATGCGGTTCGAGGTTCGTCAGCAGCGCGGCCAGATCGCCAGCCTTGGCGATGACGGGGCCGGAGGTTGCACGAAAGCCGACGCCGAGTTCGCCCGCGATGATCTGCGCCAGCGTGGTCTTGCCGAGGCCGGGGGGGCCGAAGAACAGCGTATGATCCATCGCCTCCCCCCGCGCGCGTGCGGCCGCGATGAAGACGGCGAGGTTGCCCTTGGCCGCTTCCTGCCCGACAAATTCGGCGAGGCGGCGCGGGCGCAGCGCCGCGTCCTGGTCGCCGGGCTGGCGCGTGGGTGCGTGGAGGGGGACGGGCTCGCTCAAAACGGGTTCACCGTGAAGCCATCGCGCTGCAACAGCGCGTGCGCCGTCATGGCCGAAAGCGACATTTCCACGCCCGGCATCAGGTCTGCGGGCTTGATGCCATAAGCCGCCGCCGATTGCCCGCACAGGATGAAGCGCACGTCTTCCGCCAGCAACGCTTCCACCAGATTGGCCGAGGGGTTGTCGCCCTGAAGCGAACGTGGGTTGGCGGCGTGCGCGGCGTTGGTCAGCAATTCGAGCGCGGCCTTGCCATGCACCACCACCACCAATCGGATGTTCTCCTGCGGCACGCCGTGGGCCACGTGCATGTTGAGGAACCGCGCCGCGCTGTCGAAGCCGCGATTCGGTCCACTCTCACCCGCCGGGGTGCTGACGTCGAAAGCGACAGCGAACTGGGCGTCCGCGGGGAGGCTCTCGATCCCCGGCACAGGGGCGTGCGCGCCGAATTCGGTCAGCACCGGTCCGGGTTTGAATGCGCTCGTATCCTGCGCGGCGAGCGGCGTGGCGACGAACGCCAGGGCGATGGTCATTGCGATACGCATAGTAAGTCCTCCTAGGATGCCGCCTTCTTCAACGCCACGCGGATCAGGTCGCCTTCGCTTGCGCCCTCGCCCAGTTCCTCGAGCGCCCGCGCCACCGCCTGCGCTGCGACCGCGGGCTTGAAGCCGAGGTTCTCCAACGCGCTCGCAGCGTCTGCGCCGACGCTGCCTGCAGGAGCAGCCGCTGCGCCCACGGCGAAGGCGCCGCCGCCGCCCGGCATCCCGCCGGCCTTGTCCTTCAATTCGTTGACGATCCGCGCCGCCAGTTTCGGCCCCACGCCATTGGCGCGTGTCACCATCGCGGCATCGCCCTTGCCGCACGCTTCGCGCAGTTCACCGGTCGACAACGCCGAGAGGATCGCCAGCGCCACCTTGCTGCCCACGCTCTGCACGCCGGTTAGCAGCCGGAACCAGTCACGCTCGGATGCCTCGGCAAAGCCCAGCAGGCGCATGTCGGTCTCGCTCACCTGCATCTGCGTATGGACGGTGCAGAACTCACCCACCGATCCCAGCGCGGCAAGCGTGCGGCTGGAGCACCAGACGAGATAGCCCACCCCGCCGACATCGACGATGGCCCAATCCTCGCCCGTGCTGTCGAGCCTGCCGGATAGCTTTGCAATCATGGTTTGTTCCTTGCCGCATCCATCGGCCTAAAGCCAGAGCGGGCTTGGCCCTTTCCGCAACTTGCTGCGCCGGTGTTGGAGACACATGAGACACTGTCCAGGAACACAAAAACCGCCTCCCTTTTGCCGCCCCTGCATCATAGGACACCCAAGAGATAGCGCAGCCGAACATGGCATCTGCCTAACCAACCTGCAGCATGTAGGAAATCTGCGCCTTCTCGACACGCGGCGCAATTGCGGTAAGGAACCTGACCCATGAGCTGGAACACCTTCGGGCGCGCGCTGCGCTTTACCACTTGGGGCGAAAGTCATGGGCCTGCGCTGGGCGCGGTGGTCGACGGGTGCCCGCCGGGGCTGGCCATCTCCGAGGACTTCATCCAGCCGTTCATGGATGCGAGGAAGCCGGGCACCAGCCGCTTCACCACGCAGCGGCGCGAGGATGACATCGTGCGCATCCTGTCGGGCGTGTTCGATGGCAAGACCACCGGGACGCCTATCTCGCTCATGATCGAGAACACCGATCAGCGGTCGAAGGATTACTCCGCAATCGCCCAGCAATACCGCCCGGGCCATGCCGATTACGCCTATGACGCCAAATACGGCATCCGCGATTATCGTGGCGGCGGGCGCTCATCGGCGCGCGAGACCGCGGCACGGGTCGCGGCGGGCGCGGTGGCGCGGCTGGTGATCCCCGAAGTCACCATCACCGCCTACGTGTGCGAATTGGGCGGCGACCGGATCGACCCCGCGAATATCGAATACAGCGAGATTGCCAACAATCCCTTCTTCTGCCCCGACCCCGCCGCGGCCAAGCGCTGGGAAGAGAAGGTCGATGCGGCGCGCAAGGCCGGTTCCTCACTCGGCGCGATTGTCGAATGCGTGGCGGAAGGCGTGCCCGCAGGCTGGGGCGCGCCGATCTATGCCAAGCTCGACAGCGATCTGGCCGCCGCGATGATGAGCATCAACGCGGTCAAGGGCGTTGAAATCGGGGACGGCTTCGAAGCCGCACGCCTGACCGGCGAACAGAACGCCGACCGGATGCGACCCGGCGCGGACGGCAAGCCGGAATATGCCAGCAACCACGCGGGCGGCACCGCGGGCGGCATCTCGACCGGGCAGCCGGTGGTGTGCCGGGTGGCGTTCAAGCCGACCTCGTCGATCCTGACCCCGGTGGAGTCGATCAATTCGGCGGGCGAGGCGGTCGAGGTGGTCACCAAGGGCCGCCACGATCCCTGCGTCGGCCTGCGCGGCACGCCGGTGGTCGAGGCAATGATGGCGCTGGTGCTGGCGGACCACAAGCTGCTGCACCGCGCTCAAATAGCGTAAGCGGTAGTCGGCAAGAAAGCGGGCAGTGCGTGCAATAACGCCTTGGCCCGTTGCAGCGCTGCGCTGATCTGACGGAACCTAAAGCCTCCTTGTGACCTTTCCCCATGAAAGGTTTTTACAAGCAAGGAGTTTGCCGCGTGCCGCAATTCAAAACCCGTGATGATACCGCGATCCGTTTCAAGGAATTGGGCGAAGGCCGCCCGGTCATTCTGATCCACGGTTGGCCCCTGTCGGCCGACAGCTGGGATCCGGTGATGATGCATCTGGCCGAAAACGGCATGCGCGCCATCGCCTATGACCGGCGCGGATTCGGCGCGTCGGATCACGCGCCCGGCGGGTATGATTACGACACCTTCAGTGACGATCTTGCCGATCTGATCGCGCATCTCGGGCTGACCGACAACATTGCGCTTGCCGGATTCTCGATGGGGGGCGGGGAAATCGCTCGCTACATGAGCCGCCATGGCGGCAAGGGCGTCACGGCCGCCGCGCTGGTCAGTTCGGTCGTGCCCTACATGCTCAAGACCGATGACAATCCCGATGGCGTGCCCGACGCGACTTTCCAAGAGATGACGCAGGGCATGAAGGACGATTTCCGCGCGTTCTTCACCGGCTTCTTCAAGGATTTCTTTGGTGTCGGCGGCCCGGGTACGCAGGTCAGCGACGAAGAACGGCACTGGGCATGGCTGACCACGATGAAGGCATCGCAATATGCCACGCTGCAATCAGCGGCGGCGTTTGCCTACACCGATTTCCGCCCCGATCTGCCGCACTTCAAGGTTCCCACGCTGGTCATCCACGGCACCAACGATCAAACCGTTCCTATTGATGCAACGGGCCGTGCAGCAGCGCAGCATATCGAAGGCGCGACACTGATCGAATATGCCGATGAACCCCATGCGGTGTTCGCCACCGTCACCGATCGCCTGAAGACCGATCTGGCCGAGTTCTTCGCTGCCAATACCTGACACCAATCAATGTCCCTGCGGCGGCCCCTATGACGGGCCGCCGCAGCAGGACCGGACCCCATCATGTTTCGATAAAAGCGATCGGTTCCCGCGCCACAGATTGAGAAAAGCGATCTTCGCAATCGCAACAATCAACTTTTGTGCAGCGCAAAACACCTTATCTGGGCATCACAAGTTTCATCCTACCTCTCAACCCAACAAAAGGACAAACTCCCATGGGTATCATCGGTTCAACCATCCAGCCCTTCACCGCCACCGCTTTCCAGGCCGGTAAGGACTTCTTCGACGTCACGAACGAAGACCTCGCCGGCAAGTGGTCGGTGTTCTTCTTCTACCCGGCCGACTGGACCTTCGTCTGCCCGACCGAGCTGGAAGACATGGGCGAAAAGTACAGCCAGCTGCAGAGCATGGGTGTGGAAGTCTATGCCGTCAGCACCGACACGCACTTCAGCCACAAGGCATGGCACGACAATTCGGACAAGATCAGCAAGCTGACCTTCCCGTTCCTGGGTGACCAGAACCACGTGCTGTCGAACCAGTTCGGCGTGCTGCGTCAGGATTCGGGCCTTGCCGACCGTGCGACCTTCGTGGTCGATCCCGATGGCGTGATCCAGATCATGGAAATCACCTGCGAAGGCGTAGGCCGCAATGCCAACGAGCTGACCCGCAAGATCAAGGCCGCCCAGTATGTGCGCGCCAACCCCGGTCAGGTCTGCCCGGCAGCCTGGGAAGAAGGCAGCGACACGCTGGCCCCCTCGCTTGATCTCGTTGGAAAGATCTAAGCCTGTCTGAATTGGTCAGCGCGGGGCTCTCCCCCTCCCCCTCGTTCCTCGCTGATCGCAAATCCCGAGAGCCCTGAAGCCCTCGGGTCGTAGCCGGGACCGGAATTGCCCGCCCCTTCCCCCCTTTCGGGGCAAGCGCAATCCGGTCCCGCGTTACCTTTTTACAAGCTTCCCTACGTTTCTCGCGCGATTATCCGCGCCCGGAGGACATTATGCTCGACGCCGCCATGCAGGCCCAGCTCAAGACCTACCTTGCCAACCTTCGCGAAGGCGTGGAACTGGTCGCCTCGCTCGACGATAGCGAGAAGTCGCGCCAGACCCGTGCATTGATCGAACAGATCGCCGCGCAGCACGATCTCGTCACCGCACGCCTTGATGGCACCGATGATCGCAAGCCCAGCTTCATCATCCGCCGCGCGTCGGACGCGCAGAAGTGGGTGCGTTTTGCCGGCCTGCCGATGGGCCACGAATTCACGTCGCTGGTGCTCGCGCTGTTGTGGGCTGGCGGCCACCCGCCCAAGGTTGATGCCGACCTGATCGAACAGGTCCGCGCGCTTGAAGGCGATTACAATTTCGAGATGTTCTTCTCGCTCAGCTGCCACAACTGCCCCGACGTGGTGCAGGCGCTGACGCTGATGGCGCTGGAAAACCCGCGCATCACCGCAACGCTGATCGAAGGCGGCACGTTTCAGGACGAGGTGGAGCGCCGCGACATCATGGCCGTGCCCGCGACCTTCCTCAACGGCGAAAGCTTCTACAACGGCAAGATGGAACTTGCCGAAATTCTTGCAAAGCTCGACAAGAACGCTGGTGCCAAGCAGGCTGAAAAGCTTGCTGCCAAGGCACCCTTTGAAGTGCTTGTCGTCGGCGGCGGCCCTGCCGGGGCTTCGGCGGCGGTCTATACCGCGCGCAAGGGTTTCCGCACCGGGATAGCCGCCGAACGTTTTGGCGGCCAGTTGATGGACACGCTGGGCATCGAAAACCTGCCGGGCACGCCGTACACCGAAGGGCCCAAGCTGACCGACAGCCTGAAGAAGCACGTGGGCGAATACGAAATCGATCTGATGGATCTTGCCCGCGCCGTCGAACTCAAGCCCGCCAGCGAACTGGGCGGCTTCCATGAAGTCGTGATGGACAACGGCGCCAGCCTCAAGGCGCGTTCGCTGATCCTGTCGACCGGTGCCCGCTGGCGTAATCTCGGCGTGCCGGGCGAAGCGGAATATCGCAACAAGGGTGTGGCGTACTGCCCGCACTGCGACGGTCCGCTGTTCAAGGGCAAGCGTATCGCCGTGATCGGCGGCGGCAATTCGGGCGTCGAAGCGGCGATCGACCTTGCCGGGATCGTCGGCCATGTCACGCTGGTGGAGTTTGATACCAAGCTGCGCGCGGACGAAGTGCTGCAACGCAAGCTGCGTTCGATGCCCAACGTCGAGATCATCATCAACGGCCAGACCACCGAAGTTCTGGGCGATGGCACCCGCGTCAACGGCATGGTGGTGAAAGACCGCGCCAGCGGTGAGGAACGCCGCATCGCGCTGGAAGGCGTGTTCGTCCAGATCGGGCTTGTCCCCAACACCGAATGGCTGCGCGAGACCGGCCTCGAACTGTCGAAGCACGGTGAAATCGTCACCGACGATCACGGCGCATCCAGCATCCCCGGCATCTATGCCGCGGGCGATTGTACCACGGTCCCGCACAAGCAGATCGTGGTGGCGATGGGTGAAGGCGCAAAGGCAGGTCTGGGCGCGTTCGATTTCCTGATCCGTAACGAGCCAGCCGAACAAATCGCACAGGCCGCTTAATTAGTTCGGGCGCGCCCGCCTTTCGCGGGCGCGCTTCCTCGCTCACGCGACCTGAAGGTCGCGTCGCTGCGGGCGGCCAGTCGGCCTTGCGGGCTCCCTTTCGGGAGCCCGTTTTCGTTTGCCGCACTCGTCAACTGATCGCCTCACTCAATCAAACCTTCCGCATTAATCGATTGGACGCACCATCCGCAAAGCGTCATTCTCTCATCATAGGCTACGCGCGCAGGCGCGAGTCTGAACCCCGAGAGGAGACACATCATGGACGCAAAGACCGGAGATATAAGCGGCGGTTGCCCCTTCCACGGCAGCACCGATATGCGCAACCTGCTGGGCCGCACCAATCGTGATTGGTGGCCGCAGGCGTTGCAGGTCGATATTCTGACCGAACGCGGGCAGAGCGCGAACCCTTACGGCGAAGATTTCGACTATGCCGAAGCGTTCAACGCGTTGGATTACAATGCGTTGAAAGCCGATCTCACCGCGCTGATGACCGACAGCCAGCCTTGGTGGCCGGCCGATTACGGGCATTACGGCCCGTTCTTCATCCGCATGGCCTGGCACGCGGCCGGCACCTATCGCACCGGCGACGGGCGCGGCGGATCGAATAGCGGTCAGCAGCGCTTCGCGCCGCTCAATTCGTGGCCCGATAACGGCAACCTCGACAAGGCACGCCGCCTGCTGTGGCCGATCAAGCAGAAGTACGGCAAGAACATCAGTTGGGCCGACCTGTTCATCCTCACCGGCAATGTCGCGATCGAATCGATGGGCGGGCCGGTGTTCGGCTTCGGCGGCGGCCGTGCCGACGTCTATGAGCCGGAGAGCGTCTACTGGGGCACCGAGGAACAGTGGGTCAACGAAAACGTCCCCACCCGCATCCACCCCAAGGAGGGCCGTGCACTGGAAAACCCGCTCGCCGCGATCCAGATGGGCCTCATCTACGTTAATCCCGAAGGACCGCAGGGCAACCCGCATGACCCCGAAGGCATGGCCCGCGACATGCGCGAAACCTTTGCCCGCATGGCCATGAACGACGAAGAGACCGTCGCGCTCACCGCAGGCGGTCACGCATTCGGCAAGTGCCACGGCGCACACCCGGCCGATAGCTTCGGCGGCGCGCCCGAAAGCGAAGACCTGCACCTGATGGGCTTCGGCTGGTTGAACGACGCCGAAGAAATCGAAAAGGGCAATATCACCACTTCGGGCATCGAAGGCGCGTGGACACCCAACCCTACCCAATGGGGCAATGACTATTTCCGCCTGCTGTTCAAGTATGACTTCGAGCTGGTGACATCGCCCGCGGGTGCGCATCAATGGACGCCGATCAATCCCGATCCCGAAGACATGGCGCCCGACGCGCGCGATCCTTCGAAGAAGGTACCGACGATCATGACCACCGCCGACATGGCGCTGAAGCGTGATCCGGAATATCGCAAGATTTCCGAGCGGTTCCTGAACGATCAGGCGGCGCTGGACGATGCCTTTGCGCGTGCGTGGTTTAAGCTGTGCCACCGCGATATGGGCCCCAAGGTCAAGTATCTCGGCCCCGAAGTGCCGCAAGAAACGCTGATTTGGATGGACCCGGTTCCTGAAGGCACTACGCCCTCGGACGCCGAAGTCGCCCGCTTCAAGGATGCGATCCTGAACAGTGGCCTCAGTGTGCGCGAGCTCGTCAAGGCGGCCTGGGCGTCGGCCTCGACCTATCGCAATTCGGACCATCGCGGCGGCGCCAATGGTGCGCGCATCCGGTTGGAACCGCAGCGGTCGTGGGCGGTCAACGATCCGGAAGAGCTGGGCAAAGTGCTCGATACCATCGAAGCGCATCGTGGTCAGCTGAGCATGGCCGATGCGATCGTGCTGGCGGGCAATGCGGCAGTCGAAAAGGCCGCGCGCGATGCCGGGCATGACGTGACCGTACCCTTCCTGGGCGGGCGCGGCGATGCGACCGAGGAGCACACCGACGCTGAAAGCTTCGAGCCGCTGGAACCGTTTGCCGACGGTTTCCGCAATTACCTGAAGACCAAGGCTCAGGTGCGGACCGAGGAGATGCTGATCGACCGGGCACATCTGCTCGGCCTGTCGATCCCGGAACTGACTGTGCTGGTTGGCGGAATGCGGGCACTGGGCGCGGTCAGCGATCATGCCGAACATGGGCACCGGATCGGGGTGTTGACCGAAACGCCGGGCAAGCTGACGCCCGACTTCTTCCGCAACCTGCTCGACATGAACACCAAGTGGGCGCCTGTCGATGACAGCGGTGACGAAGAATACGTCGCCACCGACCGTGCAACCGGCGCAGAAAAGTGGCGCGCGACCCGCACCGATCTGGTGTTTGGATCGAACTCGATCCTGCGCGCGCAGGCTGAGGTTTATGCCGAGAACGGGAACGAGGGCAAATTCGTGTGCGACTTCATCTCGGCCTGGAACAAGGTGATGAACGCAGACCGCTTCGATGTGCGCTGGGCCAAATACCACTGAGCCTTGATCGCCTGACATACGAAAGGCCCCCGGTCACAATACCGGGGGCCTTTTTCGTGTGCGATCAGATCCAGCGTGCGTCGCGCAGTGCGGCAACATTGGCGCGGGCGACTGGTGCTTCGACCCCGCGGGCCAGCCGAAGTCGGATATTGCGCCCCTCACGCGCCACATCCTCCACCGCACCGCGCGCCACCCACCAGCTGCGATGCACCTGCATCCCTTCCAGATCGCCCAACATGGCAATCGCATCGCGCAGTCGCATCAGCACAAGCGCCGATCCGAGCACGGTGTGGACGCGGACATAGTGATCTTCCATCTCCAGCGCGATGATATCACTGCCGAGGTCCGGGGGAATTTGGTCGAGCAGCGGGTGTGGGGGCGGCGTTGGTATCACAGCCGGTTGGATCGTCGGCGCAAAAACCGGTGAGAGCATCGGCGCGGGCATGGGGTGCGGCGTGGGCATGGCCGCCGGAATGGCGGCGGCGCTGTAGCCGGGCTTTGCCAGATTGAAGAACGCCGTAATCGCACCGCCGATCACAAAAACTGAAAAATAGGTCGCCGTCGCTGATTCAAGCCCGGGCCAAACCGGCGCTTCGGGCAAGCTGTTGATCGCGATGATGGCAAAGGACATCGGGAAAGTCGCCAGCGCGCAGGTTCCGACCAAAAGCGCCCAGCGCGGCAAATCCAGCGTGCGGTGCGCCCACGCGGCGAAAGCGTCCATCGGGCGGTAAAAGATGTAGCCGAGCAGTGCAAAGCCGGTCCAGCTGGCCACCCGCACCGGCAGCGCGACATCGATACTACCGAACGGCGCGATCACACCCAGAAACACCCCGATCGCCACCATGACCGACAGATCGATAACGATCCGGCGCAGGATCGGACGATGCGAGGCATGGGGCTGTATCATGCCGCAATAGGTGCCTGTCCATTCGCGCTTCGTAAAGTGGCAGCGCGCGCTCTCGCACAACAATTCGCGCATGACAGAGGCGGTTGGCGCATCCGGCGTTGCTCGCAGATCGTGCAGCGTCATCATGGGCCGCAGCAACCGATTACCTGCCGCCAAGGAGATCCGCCATGACCGCCATACCGCTCGCTTTTACCGCCCGCCGTAGCACCGCTGCAACACGGCCCGCTGCACAGTTCGACATAGGTCCGGCGCAGCGTACCGCTGTCAGCCTCGCGTGCTTCACCATGAGTTTTGCGATACTGATCGCTTTGGGCAAGGCATCGCTGGGAATGGTCGAGACCCTCCACCACTACGCCAAGCTCCCCATTATCATCCATGTCGCCGCTGTGTTGCCCACCGTCCCGCTGGGGGGCTGGCTATTGCTGGCAAGAAAGGGGACGGCAATGCACAAGCGGCTTGGCAAGGTCTGGCTGGTGTTGATGCTGATCACGGCCACATCGGCGATCTTCATCCAGTCTTCAGGCGGGTTTAGCTGGATCCACCTGTTTGTACCCATAACCTTTCACGCCGCGTGGAAGGTGGTAGCTACCGCACGGCGCGGCGACATTCAGGCGCACAAGCGGCATCTGATTGTCACCTATCTGACAGCCTTGATGATCCCGGGCATTGCCGCTTTCATGATCCCGGGCCGACTGATGAACGTGATGCTGCTGGGCTGACGTCACCGGCAAGCCAGCCGTTATCGAAGATTTCGCCCGATCAGGCGGGCAGCGCGATATGCTTGGCGCCGAATACCGCCTGCCAGCTTTCGATTTCCTCGACCACGGCTTCGTCAAGCGCGTGCACCAGATCGGCGGTCGCCGCATAGGTCAGCGCGGCAGGCGCGCCTGACAGCAGCAGCGCGATGCGCGTTTCAATCTCACGCAGCTTTTCGGCCGCCACCTGCGAGATCGCGGCAAAGCGTTCAAAATCGCCGAAATAGCGGATGCCGGCCAGGTTCGCACCCAACGTCGGAAAAGCGACCCCGCAGAAGGTGAAGAACGGCGAAACGTCGGCGGCCAGTGTCTTGGGCACCAGTCCCGCCAGCCCCGCGCCCTTGATGGCAAGATAGGCCGTAACCGACACGATCGCGAGGACGAAACAGGCGCCAGCGGCCTTGTCGAGCCGGTGATGCACACGCTTCAGCCGCAGTGACTTTTCCTCATGATAGGCGCGCTGGCCTGCGACATGCGGCAACACTGTGTCTGTCAGTCCCGCACGCAGATATTCGCGCGTGACGCTGACCTGCGGCAAGCCCACATCGCGCAAGGCATGGCGGGCAAAATGTTCGGGCCATTCGGCCCCGCCACCGCTGCGTGCCCAGCGTCCGGTGGGCCGTGCCACGCCGAGCAACAGCAACGCAGGCGCATGGCGCAGATATTCCGCCACGCGGCGCATCGCAAACCAGCGCCGATGCCACCCTAGCCGCGAGCCTGCCGCCGTCACCGCCAATATGCCGGACAGCAAGATCAGTTCGGCCAGCGCAAATGCCCATTTGAACTCGGCCAGTCCGGCCGGCAGAAACGCGATACCGATTATGACCGCCATCGCCGCAAGCACGAAATTCACGCACATCCCGCTGCGATAGGCATCGGCCAGACGGCAGGCGATGCCATCGGCCCAGGTGAACATTGGCAGGACATCATCGGCCAGATCGCGGGCCACCTGCGGATCACCACCCGGCATGGTTCGGGCCGCTGCAATCACATCCGCGCCGCTTCCGGCGCTGACGGCGTCGGGCGCTTCGTATGTGGTCTTGAGCGATCCGAACACGCGCCCGCCTCCGCCAAACACCCGCTCGATCCGGCGGTAGAACCCGAAAGCACGCGAGCTGCGCGGTCGCCATTTTTCGCTGGCGAGCATGTCCGGACTCCAGCCATCCACCACGACCGCAGCCCGAATGATTGTTTCAAGCCGGTCCACATCGGGCGCGCAGCCCGGTGCGGGCTGGGCCAGTTCCTCGGGCCGGGCCAGAATTCTCCACGCCGAAGGGGCAGCCGGGTCGATCAGCAGCACCGGCGTGCCCATCATCAACGCCGTGACAACCGTGTGCCCCGTGCCGCCCGGCAGATTGGATACCTTGCCGTCCCACACCGCGATGACAAGGTCGGTCCGTTCGATCATCAAGCGCCCTGCCAGCGCGACATTGTCCGATGCCAGCGCCTCGAAACTGCGGATCGCGGCGCGATCTTCCGGGCGCGCGATCACCGCCCGCCACAGCGTTTCGACCGCTTCATCGCGGTCAGCCAAAGCAAACAGACACGCACGCTGCGTGACCGCGCGGATCGCCGCTGCGCGCGCTTCAACCAAAGGGTTCTGTGCGGCGCGGCCGGAAAGCAGCGCATCGGCGTCTGCAAGGGTTTCGGGATGCGCGTTGATTGCACAGTTGAGCGCCGCGCCGAAGGGCATCGGAACCGCCAGTTCCCAGCCCTGAGCCAGTGCCAGTTCGGCAGCAACCTGATCGGTTCCGTCCACCAGCAGGCTATGCAGTCGCACCGCACCGCGTGCGCCCGGCAGATGATCGGCGATCGCCTCGATCCGCGCAAACAGCGCGCCCAACGCATCGGCGATGGCCGCGTGATGCGTGCAATATGATGGGTTGGACGCGCGGTGACCGGTAATCCCCAGCGCCAGATGCGGCTGCCAGCTAAGGCCAATACGGGCAGGCAGGCTTTCGGACATAGGCGTGTGATCTCCCCCCCGGGATACGCGGCTGCGCGTGTCAGTGTTTACGCCTTTGGGCCGGGCTATGACAAGCATCGATCCATCCGCGCCGCGACGCCGCGCATTGCGGGCAATCGCACTCTGCCGGATTGGCTTGACGGGTATGGCTTCTGATATAAATACGATATCATAATTATATCGCTTACGGAGATTCGTCATGTCCCTTGCTGAAACCCATGCTCTTAATCGCAGTCGCGAAATCCCGGCTTCGACGCAGAGCGGTTACGTGATGTTGCTGGTCAGTCTGGCGCTGGTGGTGCTGGCCATCTGGATGTTTGTTGCCGGGGTGGGCGGCGAAGCGAAGAACGGGCTGATGGTGATTGCGGCCATCGCTTCGGCTGTGGTGGGCCTGCTGATCCTGTGCGGGTTCTACATGATCAACCCGAACGAGGCAGCGGCGATCCAGCTGTTCGGCGCCTACAAGGGCACCGACCGGACTGAAGGGCTGCGCTGGGTGCTGCCGTGGCTTACCCGCAGCAAGATCGCGGTGCGCGCCAACAACGTCATCAGCGAAAAGATCAAGGTCAACGACGCGCGCGGCAATCCGATCGAAATGGCAGCCCAAGTCGTGTGGCGGGTTACTGACACTGCGCAGGCGCTGTACGATGTCGACGACTACCGCGAATTCGTGATGGCGCAGATGGAGGCCGCGGTGCGGTCGATCGGGTCGCGTTATCCCTATGACGATATCGAGCATCTTGAAGTTACCTTGCGCGGCAATCACGAAGAAGTCGGGATCGAACTGCGCGCAGCGCTGATCGAACGACTGGCCGTGGCTGGCATTACTGTGGACGAATGCGGCCTCACCCACCTTGCCTATGCCCCCGAAATCGCCAGCGCGATGCTGCGCCGCCAGCAGGCCGAAGCGGTGATCGCGGCGCGTGCCAAGCTGGTGGAAGGTGCAGTGTCGATGGTGGAGATGGCGCTCAACATGCTGAGCGAAAAGGGCGTGGTTGAACTGGATGACGAGCGCCGCGCAGCGATGGTGTCAAACCTGATGGTCGTGCTGTGCGCCGAACAGGAAGCCCAGCCTGTGATCAACGCAGGTTCGCTCTACTGATCGATGCCTGGCAAGAAAGCCTTTCCCCTGCGCCTCGATCCCGCGCTGCACGAAGCCATTCAACGCCTGGCGGATGCCGAACTGCGCAGCGTCAACGCCGAGATTGAGGTGCTGCTGCGCGAGGCGCTGGCGCGGCGCGGAATGAAGGTGGCGCAAAGCGAAACGCCCCGGCGGGGACGCCCGCCGGGGACGATGCCCGATGATGCCGACAGCGAAGCCTGACCTGCAGGGTCAATCCTTGGCGGCGGCGTGTTCGGCCCGTGCCAGTTCATGCAGCCAATCGGCGTGGCGCGGCGCTTTCTTGGTTTGCGACCATTCTTCGAGCATGACCGGCGCAACGCGGGCGAGTTCGGCATATTGTTCGTCCGTGCCGATATCAGCGGCAAGTTCGACCCGGTGGCCGTTGGGATCGAAGAAATAGATCGATTTGAAGATGCCGTGGTGCGTCGGGCCAAGCACGTCGATGCCCTGCGCCTCGACATGCGCCTTCGCCGCGAGCAACGCATCTTCCGAAGGCACCTTCAGCGCCAGGTGCTGCACCCATTGCGGAGTGTTGGCATCGCGGCCCATTTCAGGCTGGTTGGGCAGTTCGAAGAAGGCGAGGATGTTGCCGTTCCCCGCATCAAGGAAGATGTGCATGTAGGGATCGTACTCGCCCGTGGAGGGCACGTGGTCCTCGGCAAAGGCGGTGGTGTAGGTCATGCCCAGCACGCGGGCGTACCATTCTACCGTTTCCTTGGCATCCTTGCAGCGATAGGCGGCGTGGTGGATCCCGCCAAGTTGGACGGGGTGCGCGCTCATACCGCTGGCTCCCCTGCGGTCAGCACGCCGCGTTCGATCTGATCACGCTCGATGCTTTCAAACAGCGCCTTGAAATTGCCTTCGCCAAAACCGTCATCGCCCTTGCGCTGAATGAATTCGAAGAACACCGGGCCGACCTGTGCCTGCGCAAAGATTTGCAGCAGCAGGCGGGGGTTGCCACCTTCCGTCGTGCCGTCGAGCAGGATGCCGCGCATCTGAAGCGCGTCTACATCCTCGCCGTGGCCCGGCAGGCGGCCATCCAGCATCGCGTAATAGGCCGCAGGCGGCGCGGTCATGAAGGGGACGCCGAGTTTTTGCAGACGATCCCAGCAGGCCAGCAGATCATCGCAGATCAGCGCAATGTGCTGGATGCCCTCGCCGTTAAAGGCGCGCAGGAACTCCTCGATCTGGCCCTTGCCGCCTTCACCCTCTTCGTTGAGCGGGATGCGGATCTTGCCGTCGGGCGCGGTCAGCGCCTTGCTGGTGAGGCCCGTATATTCGCCCTTGATGTCGAAGAACCGAATTTCGCGGAAGTTGAACAGGGTCTCGTAATAATCGGCCCAGTACTTCATCCGTCCGCCATACACGTTGTGGGTAAGGTGATCGATGGTGTGGAAGCCCGCGCCTACCGGATGCCTGTCGACGCCGGGAAGATATTTGAAATCGATGTCGTAGATTGTCAGATCATTGCCCGCGCCCTGATAGCGATCGACCAGATACAGGATTGCGCCGCCGATACCGCGGATCGCCGGGATGCGTAATTCCATCGGGCCGGGTTCATTGGCGACAGGTTCGGCGCCCTTTTCCAGGAGATGCGCATAGGCCTTTGCCGCATCGCGCACCCGGAACGCCATCCCGCAGGCCGACGCGCCGTGTTCGCGCGCGAAATACCAGGCAGCGCTTTTGGGTTCGTAATTGGCAATCAGGTTGATCCCGCCCTGCCGCCACAAATCGACATCCTTCGAGCGGTGATGCGCCACACGGGTAAAGCCCATCGCTTCAAAAACAGGTTCGAGCATGCCTTTCTGCGGCGCGCAGAATTCGACGAATTCGAATCCGTCCAGTCCGGCAGGGTTTTCGAACAGGTCGTTTGCCGAAGCGTTGCTGGTCAGCGCGTTCATGGTGGCGTTCCCTTTTACAGGCCCTCTCACAGGCATTTAGTTTCAATTGAAACCATTTACCCCAATGCGCCGCAAGTTGCAAGGTCAGGCGAGGCGCCCGACCGTTCGCCCGCGCTCATCCTGCGTCAGGGTGAGCCGCTGTCCGAACGGTTCGCCGCTGTTAAAGGCTGCGGCAGTGGCCGGGTCAGACAGATCGGCGTTTCCGACCACCCGTTCGCCTGCGTCGCAGCGTCCCAGGAAAATCGCTTCGGCGCCCTTTGCGGTGTGGTTGATCGTGTAGGTTTCAACCACCGCGCTGGGCACCGGTTCTGCGCACAACGGGACTGCGCCCGATGGTTTGGGCAGTACGGCAAAGCGGTCATTTGCGCTCCAATCCGCAGGTTCGGTCGAATAGATGCCGGTCGCATATTTGCTCATCCAGCCGCCGTTCGCCCCCACCAGTGCAAAGCTGCCGCGATCCGCCCGCACGCGCTCCACCGCTTCGGCGATGGCGTGGGCCGAGTAATTGTTCCCCGCCCCGCCAAAGAACGGCAAGCCCCCGGTCAGCGTCAGGCCCCTAGGGTCGTCCGCCGAGAGGCCGAAATGGTCGCACTGGTTGAACACCGGAATGGCGAAACAGGAATAGAAGTCGATGTAGCTGATGTCGGCAATCGACTTCCCCGCCCGCGCCAGCGCCGCATCGACGGATGCGAGCGAGGCCGGATTGCCCGCCAGATCGGGCCTTTGCGAGAGCTTCAGCTCGGTCGCGGCGGTGACGGCGTGGATGTGCACCCACTTGTCTTGTGGAACGCCCAACTCGCGCGCGAGACCCGCGCTGGCGACGATCACCGCAGCCGCCTGATTCACCTGATCGCGCGCCACGGTCATGCGCGGATAGGGTTCCGCGACGATGCGGTTGCGGTCGGTGACGGTGGCGAGCTCCTCCGCCGTGCGCTCAACCGGCGCGGCGGAATGGGGGTTCGCCGCCGCGACCTTGGTGAAAGGCGCGAACAGCTTGCCGATTTCGCGGCGGTATTCCTCCAGTCCCAATCCGAGCCGGTGCCGCCGCGCGTTCTCTGCGAGGGCATAGAGCGGGATGGCCCCGATCGCGCCGTGGGCCATCAGCGCGGGCTCCAGCAATTCCTCGACCCCGAAGCCCTGATCCTCGACATCGCCGGGCACGTCCTCCGACCAGTCGGGGGCCTCACCCTTGGCCGAGAGCGCCAGCACGGTCGAGATCGCCTCGCTGCCGACGATCACCGCGCACTGGCTGGCGCCGCCTGCGATGGCCTGCGCGAACTCGCCCACCAGTTGCTGGTTGGTCTGCCCGCCGGTGGTGGTCAGGATCGCGCGCGCGGGATTGGCGCCGACCCGCCTGGCAATTGCGCGCGGGACATTGTCCGCCGCGCCGAACGGCGGCGTTCTGTCAGGCCGCGACATTTCGAAGGCGCGGATCGCGGCAAGGGTTTCGATGGCGCCAGCCACATCGCCGCTTGCCCCGCTATCCGCAATCGCCTCTGCCAGCGCGCGGCCCGCAAGGTCCATATAGGAGAGGGCGGCATAGCCGGGCTCGCCCACCCTCTCCGAATATTGCCCCACCCCGATGATGACCGGGGTGGTGTCAGCAACCTCAGTCGACAAAGCCGTCGACCCGCTCGACGATGATCGCCGGGGCCATGCCGCCCGCCGCGCACATCGTGACGAGGCCGTAGCGCCCGCCCCGGCGCTCCAGTTCGTCGACGATCGTGCCGATCAGGATCGAGCCTGTCGCGCCGATCGGGTGGCCGAGCGCAATTGAGCCGCCGTTGACGTTGACCTTGTCCCAATCGAGATCGAGATCGCGCACGAACTTGGCGGCAACGACCGCGAAGGCTTCGTTGATTTCGAACAGATCGATGTCGTCGGTGGTCAGCCCCGCCTTGGCCAGCACCTTCTTCGCGGCGGGAACCGGAGCGTTCAGCATCAGCGTCGGATCATCGCCCATGTTGGCGGTGGCGACGATCCGCGCACGCGGCTTCAACCCGTGCTTCTGTGCATAATCCTTCGATGCAATCAGCACCGCTGCCGCGCCATCGACCACGCCCGAGCTGTTGCCGGCATGGTGGAAGTGCTCGATTTTGAGATCGGGATACTTGTGGTTGATCAGCTTGCGGAAGGTCGTGCCCTTGTCGTCCAGCGGCACATCGGCGATCTTGGGGAAAGCCGGTTGCAGATTGGCCAGATCCTCGCGGGTGGTCTGCGGGCGGGGATATTCGTCGCGGTCGAGCAGCACGGTGCCATCATCCGCCACCACTGGCACCACCGACTTGTCGAACCGCCCGGCTGCTATCGCCTCGGCCGCACGCTGCTGCGAACGGTAGCCCACCTCGTCCAACTCTTCGCGGGTGAATCCTTCCTTCGACGCGATCGCATCGCCGCAGATGCCCTGGTGCGATTGCGGATGCACGGCCTGAAGCCGTTCGTTGTAGCTGCCCATCATCGGCGGCTTGATCCCGGCGCGCATCTTTTCCTGGCTCATCGCGGCGGTAAGGCTCATCATTTCGGTGCCGCCTGCAATGACGCAATCTTCCATGCCGCTCATCACCTGCGCGGACGCCAGCGCGACGCTGGTGATCCCGCCACCGCAGAAGCGATCGAGCGTGGTGCCCGACGAAGTGACGTCGAAGCCCGCGTCGAGCGCCGCCATCCGGCCCATGTCGCCCGCCTGCATCCCGTCCTGCGTCGAGACCGACCAGATCACATCGTCGACCGTGGCGGTGTCGAGATTGTTGCGCTCCTTGAGCGCCTTCAGCACCGTTGCCGCCAGATGCTGCGGGTGCTCCGCCGCCAGCGCGCCCTTGCCCTGCTTGCCGATCCCGCGCGGCGTGCGCACTGCGTCGATGATGTAAGCCTCTGCCATGGTGATCCTCTCTCTTTTCCGTCATTCTGAAATTGCGGTTGACGGGTTGGTAAACCCACTGCACCACTCGCACAAGAATTGCGTTTCAAAATGCAATCACATTTTTGACAGGAGAGAGAAGCTGTGAGCGACACCACCGCACCCGACGTGTTGACTGAAGTGGAGGACGGCGTCCTCATCGTCACGATCAACCGCCCTGAAGCCAAGAACGCGATGACCAAGGCCGCTGCCGAAGGAATCGCCGCCGCGATGGAGCGGCTTGATTCTGACGACGATCTGCGCGTGGCGATCATCACCGGCGCAGGCGGCACGTTTTGTTCGGGCATGGATCTGAAAGGTTTCCTGCGCGGCGAAAGCCCGTCGGTCGAGGGCAAGGGATTCGGCGGCGTGGTGCAAGCCCCGCCTGCCAAGCCGCTGATCGCCGCGGTGGAAGGCTATGCGCTGGCTGGCGGGCTTGAACTGATGATCGCGTGTGACCTCGTGGTCGCGCACAAGGACGCCAAGTTCGGTATCCCCGAAGTGAAGCGCGGTCTTGTTGCCGCAGCGGGCGGCGTCATGATGCTGCCCGACCAGATCCCCGAACGCATCGCGCTGGAACTAGCGCTGACGGGTGAATTTATCGGGGCCGATCGTGCCTACAGCCTCGGCCTGATCAACGAAGTGACCGAAGGATCGGCGCTGGACGGGGCCAAGGCTTTGGCGGCCAAGATCGCAGCCAATGGCCCGCTCGCCGTAAAGGTATCCAAGCAGGTGATGAAGCAATCGCGCGGATGGGCGATGGAAGATCGCTACGCCAAACAGGGCGCGCTGATCGGTCCGGTGTTCGTCAGCCACGATGCGCGCGAAGGCGCAGCCGCTTTTGCCGAAAAGCGCAAACCCAACTGGACCGGCAAGTAAGAACGCGTTGGTGTGCGGTGCGAGGAGAGATGCACCGCACACCGGGGGATCACGAGGAGAGAGAACAATGCCTGTCATCGATGTGCCGCAGCCGGCCTTCATGGAAGAAGAAGAAATCGCCATCTTCGCCGACGCTGTCGGCAAGTTCTACGCGCAGCATGCGCCGCAGAAGCGGGTCGAAAAATGGCGCGAAGACGGGATGGTGGAACGCGAATTCTGGCGCGAGGCGGGCGCAGCCGGCCTGCTGGGTGTCTCGGTGCCGACCGAATTTGGCGGCCACGGCGGCGATTTCCGGCATGACATGGTAGTGATCGACCAGCAGGGCAAGCACGGCGTCGACGGCTTTGGCGCAAGCCTCCACAACACCATCATCCTGCCCTATCTGGTCCGCCACGGCACCGAGGAGCAGAAGCAGAAATACCTGCCGCGTCTCGTCGCCGGCGATCTCGTCAGCGCGATTGCAATGAGCGAGCCTGATGCCGGCTCCGACCTTCAGTCGATCAAAACCACGGCGCTGAAGGATGGCAACGGCTACCGTCTCAACGGGTCGAAGACCTGGATTTCCAACGGACAGCTGGCGGACTTCATCATCGTCGTCGCCAAGACCGATCCGGCCGAAGGCGCCAAGGGCATTTCGTTGCTCCTGCTCGAAACCGATGGCGCCGAAGGCTTCGCGCGCGGCAAAAAGCTCGACAAGATCGGGCTCGATGCGCAGGACACCAGTGAACTGTTCTTCGACAACGTGTTCATTCCGGCGGACAATCTGCTCGGCGGTGTCGAAGGACGCGGGTTCTACCAGTTGATGGGCGAACTGCCGCAGGAACGCCTGGTGATCGCGATGAACGCCATTTCGGGCATCGAAAAGGCACTCGATGTGACGGTCGAATATGTCAAGAACCGCAAGGCCTTCGGCAAGACGATCTGGGACTTTCAGAACACGCAGTTCGTGCTCGCCGATTTGAAGGCCCGCGGCACCGCGGCGCGGGTGTTCGTGAACGATTGCATCGCCAAACTGCTCGAAGGCAAGCTCGATGTCGCCACCGCCAGCATGGCGAAATACTGGGTGACCGAATTGCAGAGCGAAGTGGTCGACAAGTGCCTGCAATTCCACGGCGGCGCAGGCTATATCAACGATTATGCGATCGCCCGCATGTACCGCGACACCCGCATCGCCCGCATCTATGGTGGATCGAACGAGATCATGAAGATGCTGATTGCGCGTTCTATGTGAGCGTGCCCGCCTCCGCGGGCACGTCCTCGGCGCTGTTCAAGCCCTGCTGGCTTGAGCACCTGCGGGGCGGCCGCGTGGCCTTGCGGTCGCTATCGCGACCGTTCTGGTGCCACCACCAACAAAAAAGGCGGCCGGGTCATTCCGGGCCGCCTTCTTTTTCAGCCGAAGCCCCTGACGCTTAGAACTTGGCGCGCAGCGTCACGCCGTATTGGCGCGGCGGCAGCACGAAGGCAGAGCGTGAATTGTTTGCCCCGGTGCTGCGAAGCGTGGTGTTGAAGGTCACACCGCGCACCACTTCGTCGGTCAGGTTGTTCACCCAGCCTTCGATCGCGAAGTTTTGTTCCGGGCCAAACCGCAGGCCTGCGCGCAGGTTCACGAAGGCCTTGCCATCCTGAATGTCGGCGATGATGGGGTCCGATGCATCGACCGCAGCCTGAACTTGTGCCTGCGTCGATCCAGGCGCGACGGTGGGGATGATGATCGCCTGCGTCGAGGTGCGCTGATCGCCTTCGATCCTGACCTGACCCGACAGGAAGAGCTCCAGCGAATCGCTGATCGGCTGTTCCCAAAGCGCGCCGGCCAGCGCCACGATCTTGGGCGCGTTGGTCAGCGTATTGCCGCACAGCGCCACGACCTGAACCGATGTCTGCGTGCCGGCGCAATCATCAGGGTAGCTTGCTTCCAGGAAGGTCGCTGCCAAATTGAAGCTCAGATTGTTGCTGGGCCGGATGACGCTTTCAATTTCCACGCCGCGGGTTTCTGCGAGGGGCACGTTGAACGTGGCAAATGCCGTGCCTGTGAATTCAAGCACCTGGAAGTTGCTGAATTCTTCGTAGAAGGCCGCGACATTCAGCGTGACTGCGCCATCGGCCGTCCGCGCCTTTACCCCGATTTCATAGGCATCCACTTCTTCGGACAGGAAGGTGGGGTCAGCGCCCAGCACTGCTGCCGTGGTGTCGAGGTTGATGCCGCCCGCCTTGTAACCATGGGTGAAGCTGGCGTAGCTGTTCACGAACGGGCTGAATTCGTACCCAAGCTTGACGGTGTAGATCAGTTCTTCATCGTCGAAATCGGACTGGAAGGTCCGCGGCAACGGCAAGGCGGCCGCCTGCGGCAGGTTCACAGGGGCGGTAAAGCCGAAACACCCGACCCCGACAAAGGCCGGCACCAGCGCCGCATTGACCCCGGCAATCGTGCCCAGCGCCCCGATGGTTGCCGGACAGATCTGATTGTTCACCGCGGTCTGGCTGAAACCGCCGGACTTTTCTTCCCAAGAATAGCGCGCCCCAACCGTCAGTTCCAGACCGTCGATGATCTCCAGCGAATTGTGCGTGAAGACTGCGTAGCTCTTGGCATCCTGCTGGAAGCGATTGGTGCTGCTTGTGCCTGCCGGGTTGACCCCGGTGAAGGTCTGGAACGGGGTCGGCCCGGCCAGGGCACCAAGGAACGCCCCAAAGTTGCGATCATAATCAGCGCCGAGCGAGAAATTGATCGACTGGTCGATGGTTTCATCTGAATAGAACCCGCCGATCATGTAGTTGAGCTTGCCTTCAAGACCTTCGCCCTGAAGCCGCAGTTCGGCCGTCCAGTTCTCGATCTCCAGGTTCAGCGCATCGACATCGAAAATATCAAGAGCGGTGAAATCGGAATCATACTGTTCAAAACTTTCGTACTTGCGGTACGAACCGATGAAGATGAGATCGGCATTATCGGACAAGGGGAATTCAAGTTCGCCTGTCACGCCGTAATTTTCGATATCGGCGTTGGGCGCAAAGTTGGCCGAGACGACGCGATTGTCCATCGCTTGTTCGAATGTGGCCTGATCGTTGCGCGTCGTGGCCACAACAGGCTGCCCGTTGCCGCCATTTGCACCAAGCCCCACCGCAGCAAAGGCGCCGGCGGTAACCAGCGGTGACTGATACAGTTCAATCGCGCCGCAGCAGCTTGATGTGCTCTTCGAATAATCCGCGATAAGCCGGCCGCGCAGGCCGCTTTCGGTGTCCCAGCCAATCTGGCCGCGCACCAGCCACTGATCGACATCGTTGGTTTCACCGATCTTGGCGCCCGTCCGGTCGACCACATCAAGGAAACCGTCGCGTTCCCGGTATGCACCTGTCAGACGTATGGCGACCGTATCCTTGACGATCGGCACGTTGATCGCGCCTTGCAGGCTTTTTTCATCGAAATTGCCGTATTCAGCATTCACGAAGCCGCTGAATTCGGTGACATCGGGCCGGGCATTGGTCACGTTCAGCGCGCCTGCCGATGTGTTGCGGCCAAACAGCGTGCCCTGCGGACCGCGCAGCACTTCGACCCGTTCGACATCGACGAATTCACTCAACGCCACGCCGGGTCGCGCCTGATACGCGCCGTCGATGAAGATGCCGACCGCGCTTTCAAAGCCGATATTGTTCGACGTCGTCCCGATCCCGCGCACACGCAGCACCACCGAACCCGATGCAAGCTGCGCCTGACTGGCGGTGAAACTGGGGGCAAGCGCGGCGATCTGCTGGATGTTGACGACACGCTGCGCTTCAAGTTGCTGGGGCGAAATCGCCGTCACTGCCAACGGAATATCCTGCACGTCCTGCGCGCGGCGCGTCGCAGTCACGATGATGACGCTGTCATCCCGAACCGTGGGCTGCGTATCGACGTCGTCATCCTGGGCAAAGGCGGGTGTTGTCAGCGCGCTGCAGGCCAACAGGCCGCAGGCGAAATGTGCGAACTTGCGCGTCATGGCTTTCCTCTCTCCACATCGCCCGCCGGTCTTGATGCCGGTCTTGGGCTTGTGAAAGGAACCTATCAGCACCACGCGACCTAACAAGAGACGCGTGAAACTAATGGCGGACAGTAGCAAAAATGCCACATCTTGTGCTGCGGCGCAGCATGTCATCACCCCGCATCCATACAGCGCAATTATATTTCAAGGTTTGTATTTGCAGTCAGAACCCGTGGCGTAGTCCGATCCACAAGGTGCGCGGCACGCCGAGGTCGATGGACCCGCCCTGATTGCGGGTGACGATCGCCTCGTCAGTCAGGTTTTCGCCGCGCAGGATCAGCGACAGGTTACCGGCTAGCGGGGCTGCAACAAAGGCGTCGATCGTGGTTGCAGGGGCAAGGCGGTCAGTCTCCCGGTCATCCTCGAACTGGACAGACACATGGCGCACGGTCCCCGCCACGTTCCAACCTGTGGCAGGTTGCCAACCCAGCGTCAGCGTAGCGGCCCATTCAGGGGTTTGCGACGGCCGGTTCCCATCGAGATCGGCGGACGCGCCCTCGCCGCGCACTTGCGCATCGGTCCAGGCCAGCGCGCCATTAATGCTGACAGCACCGAACCGCGCCAGCACATTGGCTTCGATCCCGCGCGCCTTTATGGCAGACAGGTTCTCCCGGCGGCGCAGATTGGGCGCCTGGGTGACATTGGCGATGGCGTTTTCGACTTTATTGTCAAAGGCCGTGGCCGATACCACCAGCGCATTGACCGGTTGCCAGTCAAACCCGATCTCGAACCCTTCAAGCCGCTCGTTTTCAAGCGCGGCATTGGCCTGTGTCACCACCGGGAAGACCACGAAGGGACGATAGAGTTCGTTAAGGGTGGGGAGGCGCAGACCCGTATAGGCGGCGGCGCGCAAATCAAGGCGCCGGGTTGCATTGAACGCGGCCCCGGCGCGCCAGTTCAGCGACCAGTCGCTGCGGTCATCGGCGGACACCGTGCTCACCGCGACACCGTTCGCATCGACCGCGCGGTAAAAGCCGCCAGTGATGTTGCTGCGGTCAGCGCGCAAACCGCCGTTGATCAGCAATGGGCCAATCTGCCAGTCATCTTCGATGAAGATGCCCAGATTGCCGGTCGCCCCCCCTGCGCGGCGACGTTCGGTGATCGCCCCGGTGACGGTGTTCAACGCGTCTTCCTGCAACTCCCCGTCGGCGCGGCGATAATCGGCGCCAATACGGATATCGTGCCCTTCCAGAACCGGCGGGCGCAGCTCGAACTTGCCGCCGATCCCTGTCGACGGGGTGCGGCGCTGGTCGAGCGTGGGGGTGAACCGGGTCGACGAGATCACGACGTTGGAAAAATCGCGGGTCTGGACATAGGCGAGCGCATCGAAAGCCCAGGCCCCGCGCCCGACGAAGCGCACCGACGCATCTTCGCCCGTGCTGGTGGAATCAGCTCCTTCAAAGCGCAGCGTGCGGGCATCGCGAAAGACGCCGACGCGCGCCTGCATCTCTACTTCGTCGGTCAGGGGCGCGGCGGCGCGCAGCGCGGCGTTCCAGCTATCGAAGGCGGCGCGTGCCGTGGCGGGGACGCGCTGATCGTCAGGTGTGGTAAAGAACCCCTGCCCCCGGTCCCAGCGCCCGCTCGCGGTGGCAAAACCGCGGCCCAGCCGCTGTGTCAGCACGCCCGAAAGCTCGGTTTCGCCCCGATTGTTGATCGCGGCGCTGCCCAGCACCGGCGCTGCGGTGCCCGGCCCCGCGCTCTCCAGCTCGATCGTGCCTGCCAGCGCGCCTGCTCCGAACGGTCCCGACCCACCCCCACGCGTCACCCGAACCTGCCCCAGCGTCTCGGGCGCAATCGCCGAAAGCGGAATGTAGCCAAAGAACGGATCGGCGAGCGGCACCCCGTCAAGCAGCATCAGAGCGCGGCTGGTCGCATTGCCGCCGAGCGCGCGCAGCGTCACGCCCTGAGCGCTGGGGTTGGACGAGCGGCTATCGGACCGGCGAAACTGCTGAAACCCTGCCACACCGCGCAGCACGTCTTCGATCCGGCCAGAAGGACTGGCGACAATTACATCGCGTTCAAGCGTGGTGGTGGCGTAAATCCCTGTCGAGAGCGCGGCATCAAGCCCGCGTCCGGTGACGATGATGTCTTCACCCACATCCTCTGGCTCGGTCGCAGGCTGATCCTGCGCGGAAAGCGATGCTGCAACGGGCAGCAACATAGGCAGCGGCAGCAGACAGGCGGCAAAGCGGGTGCAAAGGATCATGCCAGCGCCTCTAACCGTTCGAACAGCGCACGTCACCCCGACAGCATCGCGGCAAAACTCAGTTGCACTTTGCCATTCAAGACTCGCTTTTGTCGGGTACGTGTGATTACATCGCACGCTTGAGGGAGAGAGAGACCCATGCTTGCCACACCGCCAGATTTCGACGTGCTGATCGTGGGTGCCGGCATTTCCGGCATCGGGATGGCCGCGCACATGGGAATGAAAGCCCCGCACCATTCCTATTGCATCGTCGAACGCCGCGACAATCTGGGCGGGACGTGGGACCTGTTCCGCTATCCCGGCATCCGTTCGGACAGCGACATGCACACGCTGGGCTTCGATTTCGAACCCTGGACCCACGAAAAGAGCATCGCGGACGCGCCTGCGATCCTCGATTACCTCGACCGGATCGTCGATGAACGCGGCATCCGCCAGCACATCCGCTTCGGCCACAAGGTCGTTAGCGCGGATTTCCACCATGATGACGCACGCTGGCATGTCGAACTGGAAAAGGCCGACGGCACGCGCACCCACATGACCGCCAATTTCGTCTATCTGGGCGCCGGCTATTACGATTACGACGAGCCTTACGATCCCGGCTTCGACTTTGGCGAATTTGAAGGGGAGGTGCTCCACCCGCAGTTCTGGCCCGACGATCTTGATTACGCGGGAAAGCGCGTGGTGGTGATCGGATCGGGGGCGACCGCGGTGACGATCGTGCCGTCGATGGCGCGCGAAGCGGCGCATGTGACGATGCTTCAGCGCACGCCGACCTGGATGTTCTCGCGCCCGGCCAAGGATGCCTTTGCCAATTTCCTGCGCAAGATCCTGCCCGAAAAGCTCGCCTACCGGCTGACGCGGTTCAAAAACATCAAGATGCAGGACTTCAGCTTCAAACTGGCGCGCGACAACCCGCAAAAGGTGAAGGACGCGCTTTACAAGAAGATCGAAGAGGCGCTGGGCCCGGATTATGACAAGGCGACCTTCACCCCGCCCTATAATCCGTGGGAACAGCGGCTGTGCCTTGTGCCCGATCAGGATCTTTTCACCGCGATGAAGGCAGGCCGGGCCGATGTTGTCACCGGTCAGATCGCCCGGTTCGAAAAGGGCGGCGTGACGCTGACCGACGGGCAGTTCATCCCGGCCGATATCGTCGTCACCGCCACGGGCCTCAAGCTCGCGGTCGCAGGCAAGATCGACGTCCGCGTCGATGGCGCGCCGGTGAAGTTCAACCAGCGGTTCTATTACAAGGGCTGCATGTTCTCGAACCTGCCCAACCTTGCGGTCGTTTTCGGCTACCTCAACGCCAGCTGGACGCTGCGGGCTGACATCAATTCGGACTATGTCTGCCGCGTGCTTGAACATATGCGCAAGTCCGGCAGCACCATCGCAACCCCGGTGCTGACTGCGCAGGGCGAGGCCGCGATCACCGAAGATGACGTGTTCGATTTCTCGTCAGGATATATCCAGCGCGGCAAGCACATCATGCCGCGCAATTCGATCAGTTACCCCTGGCGGCTCAATCAGGAATATGTGGTCGATCGCAAACGGATGAAGGATGATCCCCTGGCAGACGGGATACTGACCTTCTCCCGCGCCGGTGCCAATGCGCAACGCGGCGAAGACCAGCTGGAAGCTGCGGAATAAGGCATGGCGGCAGGCCACTATCCTCTTCCGATTACGCCCGCCTTCGCCTAATCCTTGCGCATGACCGCTTCGCAAAAGATCTGGACCGCCGGACTTATCGTCATTGGCGATGAAATCCTTTCCGGCCGCACGCAGGACAAGAACATCGCGCAGGTCGCCAGCTGGCTTCAGGTGCAGGGCATCCGCCTGTCCGAAGTTCGCGTAGTCCCCGATGTCGAGACACGGATTGTCGAAGCGGTGAACGCGCTGGGCGCTGCTTACGATTATCTTTTCACCACCGGGGGCATTGGCCCCACGCATGATGACATCACGGTTGACGCTGTGGCCGCCGCGCTTGGCGTCCCCGTGGTCATTCACCCCGAAGCGCGGGCGCTGCTGGAACGCTATTATGAAAGCCGCGGCGGGCTGAACGAAGGCCGCTTGCGGATGGCGCGTGTGCCCGAAGGTTCGGAACTGATCCCCAACCGCATGTCGGGCGCACCCGGTATCCGCCGCGGCAACCTGTTCCTGATGGCGGGCGTGCCGCACATCACCGCCGGGATGCTCGACGCGCTCACCGGCGAGCTTGAAGGCGGCGCGCCGCTGCTCACTGAAACGCTAGGCTGCTGGGTCGCAGAAAGTGAAGTGGCCGACCTGCTGCGCCAGAGCGAAGCTGCGCATCCCACCTGCCAGATCGGTTCCTATCCCTTTTTCCGCGAAGGCCGGGTGGGCGCCAACTTCGTGGTGCGATCGGTCAGCGCAGACGATCTGCAAGCTTGCTGCGCCAGCCTGACGGACATGCTCGTAACGCAGGGCCATAGCGTCACACCCGGCGGCATCTGACGCACCGGGCGCAAGATCAAGGGGCTCTTAACCCTTTGCCAGTAGACCGATATGCGCAATGACGCGTGTGTTCATCACGATTGATACCGAGTATAGCTCTGGTCTGTATTCCGGCTCCGGTGTTGCGGACCGAGCCGACAATTTTGCTCGCTCGATTGCATGCATTACGCCCGAAGGCCCGGTGGGCATCGCGCACAAGCTCGATCTGCTCAAACAGTACGGTCAGAAGGCGGTGTTTTTCGTCGATCCCATGCCCGCGATGATCTGGGGGGTCGCAGCGATCGAAGACATTGTTGGCCCCATCATCGCTGCCGGACAGGATGTGCAGCTTCACTGTCATACTGAATGGCTCGCGCTGGCCGGTGCGGCGAGCCCGCTGGGGTCTGGCGCGACAGGCACCAATCTTGCCGACTTTTCGTTTGAAGATCAGTGCGCTGTTCTGGATTTTGCCCGTTCGACCCTGATCGCCGCTGGTGCGCCACCGCCGGTGGCCTTCCGCGCTGGCAATTACGGCGCCAATGACGATACCCTGCGCGCGCTTGCCGCGATTGGAATCGCCTATGACAGCAGCCACTGCCCTGCGCTTGTCGGGAAAGGGGCCTGCCGCATCGCGCTGGGTGAAGACGTGCGCGATCCGGTGGGACATATGGGCGTACTGGAAGTTCCGGTCGGCGCGATCGGCGCCATGGGGGGCGGTTTGCGGCATGCCCAGATCACGGCGCTCACACTCAGCGAGATGCTCGGCGCGATCCGTCACGCGCGCGACGGCGGGCGAGGCAGCTTCACCCTGGTCAGCCATTCGTTCGAGCTGTTCAACCGGCGCACCATGGCCGCCAATCACATCGTGCGGCGCCGGTTTGCCGGTCTGCTGCGACATCTGTCGACGATGCGCGGGGTCACGTCGGCCACCTATGCCGACATGCCGCCCGCCTTGCGTCTGACCGGGACGGGGCAGCAACCGCTTCCCGCCAGCGCGGTGCGCACAGGCATGCGCATGGCCGAACAGCTGGTGTCGAACGCGCTGTACGGCGCGATCTAGCGGGTTTGATGGCACGCGCCGGGATCGATTTCACGCTGGGTTCGCGCCGGCTGTTCAGCGTGCCGCGCGCCCTTTCGACGTGGTCCTTCACTCTGGAGGATGTACTGACCGCCCGCCTGCCGCATCCGCCCCTCAGCGGCGCCGATGGCGTGCGTATCCTGTCCGCGCCCACCGCTTCCTTGCCGCAGGTGGCGGCGCACTACCACGGGTTCATTGCCGGAGGGCGGCAAGATTACCACCGCCACTACATCGACATGGCCAGCGGTTTTGACGGGTATCTGGCGCGGTTTTCGGGCAAGACCCGCTCCACCCTGAAGCGCAAGGCCCGCAAGCTTTCGGAGGCCGCGGGCGGGTACACTGTCACCGCGTATCGCACCCCCGAAGAGATCGCGACCTTCCTTGCTGCCGCGTTGCCGCTGTCCGCATTGACCTATCAGGCGCGCCTGCTGGGGGCCGGGCTTCCCGATGATCCAGCAGCCCGGCGGGCGATGCGGGAATTGGCACAGGCCGACCGGATCCGCGCCTTTGTCCTCCACGCCGACGGCAAGCCGGTGGCCTACCTTGCGTTACCGGTGACAGGCGACACCTTGGTCTATGCCCATCTGGGGTACGACCCCGATTGGGCCCGGCTTTCGGTAGGCACCGTTCTGCAGATGGAGGCGCTGGAGGTTCTGTTTGCCGAAGCGCGCTTCCGCTGGTTCGACTTCACCGAGGGTGACGGGGCGCACAAGGCCCTGTTTGGCACCCACGCCGCGACCTGTTCCAGCCTTGTCCTTCTGAAGCCCACCTTCCCCAACCGCGCCGTACTGGGCGCCCGGGCCGGTTTCGATGCGGGCGTGAAGGGCGCGCGAACGCTGGCGCAGCGATCAGGGGCGCTGGAACGGATCCGCGCCTTGCTCAAGACCTGACCGCGCCGCAGCATTGCGGCGGTTGCTTTCGCGCGCGCGCACCTGCGCCACCAGAGCGGTGCGTCCCGACGATGCGCCGCTGAGCGAGCCGTAGCGCACCGCAAGATACATCCACATCGCCCCCGTCACGCCCAACAGCGAACCGGCCGCCATACCCAGGCGCCAGTCATAACTCATCAGCATGGCAAATGTCGCGAGTGCGACGCCGGCGACCAGCCATTTGGGCGAAAACCGCCCGGCGATCCGTTCTGGAGGAACGGGCATATTCTGACCTCTTTCATGAAGCACGGCCCCAAAGGACACAGCGGAACCGCGCCATCGCAAGATGGGAGCAGCGGCGACAAACACAAGGGGCCCGACCCCGCCCCCTACGCAAACGAAAGGGCCGGAAGCGTGATGCTTCCGGCCCCTTCTGTTACGCCTGAGCAGCGCTGTAGGAAACCAATCTCGATCCTGCATGGATCGCAAGGCCGACCGGCCGTCGCGCCCATTGGCGCGGTAGCCAGGGGCCGGATGGCCCCGCCGGCGCTTGAGGCCCTAGAACTTACGCGCCTTCGACTTCCGACAGGTCAACCTTGAGGCCCGGGCCCATGCTCGAGGTCATGGTGACCTTGCGCACATACTTGCCCTTGGCGCCCGAAGGCTTGGACTTCACAACCGCTTCGGTCAGCGCCTTGAAGTTCGCCTTCAACGCATCGTCCGAGAAGCTGAGCTTGCCGATGCCGGAGTGGATGATACCCTGCTTTTCGACGCGGTATTCGACCTGGCCGCCCTTTGCATCCTTCACCGCCTGCGCGACATTGGGGGTCACGGTGCCCAGCTTCGGGTTCGGCATCAGGCCCTTGGGGCCGAGCGTCTTGCCGAGGCGGCCCACCACGGCCATCATGTCGGGCGAGGCGATCACGCGGTCGTAATCGAGGTTGCCGGCCAGCATGTCTTCCATCAGGTCTTCAGCGCCGACCTTGTCAGCGCCTGCAGCCAGCGCCTTTTCGGCGTTGTCGCCGCGTGCGAACACGGCAACCTTGACGTCCTTGCCGGTGCCCGAAGGCAGCGACACCATGCCGCGCACCATCTGGTCAGCGTGACGCGGATCGACGCCGAGGTTCATCGCCACTTCGACGGTTTCGTCGAACTTGGTCTTGAACTGACGCAGCACGCCCAGTGCTTCATCAACGCTGTAAAGCTTTTCGCGGTCGAGCGAAGCCAGTTCCTTGGCCTTCTTGGTGATCTTGGTCATGTGCTTAGCCCTCCACCACTTCGAGACCCATCGAACGGGCGCTGCCTTCGATGATCTTCATGGCCTGATCAATGTCGTTTGCGTTCAGATCGGCCATCTTGGCTTCGGCGATTTCCTTGATCTGCGACTGCTTGATGGTGCCTGCCGAAATCTTGCTGGGCTCCTTGGAACCCGACTTCAGACCTGCGGCCTTCTTGAGGAAGTACGACGCGGGCGGGGTCTTGGTGATGAAGGTGAACGAACGATCGCCGTAGACCGTGATCACGGTCGGGATAGGCATGCCCTTTTCCATTTCCTGCGTCGAAGCGTTGAACGCCTTGCAGAATTCCATGATGTTCACGCCGCGCTGACCCAGCGCCGGACCGATCGGCGGCGAGGGCGTTGCAGAGCCGGCGGGCACCTGCAGCTTGATATAGCCTTCAATTTTCTTGGCCATGGGGCCTTACTCCTGTCGCACTGTTGCCGCGCTGTTTCCAGCGCAGGCTCATGTTAAGCGGTCCAGCGTCAATGCTGCGTGCAATTGCAGAGACTCCCGCACGGAATCGCATCGCCCGAGGGCAAGCGAAGCGGGGCGCATAGCGGTTTTGCCGCAGAACGCAACCCTGTGCCGCCCGCCGACGCCCCGCCCGCCGTTCAGGTTCGCCGCTGTTGGAGACACATGAGACACTGTCCAGAACAGGAAAACAGCCCCCCGGACTTCTGCGCGCCATCAGCAGGCATGATGCGCGGCCAAGGGGACGATTGCGACGGGCCGTGCGCCGCATTCTGGCTGGTGCGCATGGTGTAGGAAAGGCTGGCGGTGCGCCGCGTTCCGATGGGCGACAGCGGTTAAGGAAGGGCTGCTTTTCCCACGACCACCGCCAAAAGCTGCCGTTCAGGAACCGACCCCAAAGCCGCCCTGAAGGTAAGCCCGACGACAATTCTGATATTCACCGGCAGTGGGACAAGTTACCTAGGTCACGCGGAGGCGACTTTGCCCTGTTCCAGGGCGTCCTGCGTCAGGATATCCTCCACCATCTTGAGTGAGTTCAAATCGTCGACGTCGATTGCAAGTCGCCCGTCCGCAAGGATGATAGGTACGACTTTGACCTTCAAGCGGCGCGAAACACTGGCGAACATCGCGCGAAGGCTGAGTAGCCGGGTTGCGAACAGAATGGCATTGAGAAGCCCAAACGCCTTCAGTATCCGGCCCTTGGTTTTCAAGAATTGCCCTCCCGTCGAAAAAGGCTGAGCAGCAAGCAATGCCGAACGGTCGCGCAACCAGAAGAGGTTGCAGTTCGAGAACGCTCCGTCTCTGAACTCGTAGTATCGGCCCTTGCCAGCCGGATGAGCCGCAAGGATGGCTTCGCGGCGAGCCAACACCACGACGGCGTCGACTTTGCTGAAACCAGACCCATTGACGCTGTGAACGGCGTCTTCAGACAGCAGCACATTGTCTGCGGTGGTGATCAGCAGAGGGAACTGCGCGACCTTGGCGGCAGCGAGCACGCTTTCCAGCAGCGTCCGGCTCGCAGGCATCAGTTTCAATTGTCCGGAGGCGCGGAGAGCATCAAGCGTCGGCTCGTGATCGAGAACGTCCTCCTGCTCGATCGACACAATCACATCTGCTTCGGGGAGAGCACGTGCCACGGTTTCGGCGACATATGCAATGGCTGCACGACCAAGCACCGGCGTCATGCACTTATGCGAGATCCCAAGCGCCTCTGCCAGAGGATCCGAGCGATCTGGCCTTCGACCAGCAAGGATCAGCACGGTTCTGGTGTTCATTCAGCTCCCCCCAAACTCTCACCCACATGCATCGCTTGATAATATAAGCGTCGATCTTCAATGCAATGTGGTTATGAATTCAGCTTTCAACTCTCGCGCATGGAAAAGCCCTCTACGTCGCCCATACACGTGACAAAAGCCGACATTCGTCAATCCACCCATCATCAGTCATTACCGACCACCCAGCGCGTTCCCGATAGCAGACAGGCAGCTAAGGCAGGATTTTTGCCAAAAGCTGCCTTTCGGCAAACGACCCCATTGCGGACGTTCCTCAACGCCGGATTTAACGACGTTCAATAGCAATGCGTCCTTCACCGTCGCTAGAGGTAAGACTCGTCTTCGCCGCTTCGTTATTGAAGGCGTATGCGGAAAGAAAACGGCCGGACCACTCG
This sequence comes from Erythrobacter sp. R86502, assembly GCF_042466465.1. Taxonomy (NCBI): domain Bacteria; kingdom Pseudomonadati; phylum Pseudomonadota; class Alphaproteobacteria; order Sphingomonadales; family Erythrobacteraceae; genus Erythrobacter; species Erythrobacter sp. R86502. The sequence continues at coordinate 2,056,778 of NZ_JAXHCJ010000001.1, forward strand.
ACGATTGCTTCCGCTGGCGTCCCTTCAGCAAGGGCAGCCAGATTGTGTCCGCCACCCTCGACAACGACAAGGTATTTGTCGCCTTTGATACTGCGGTCAAAGGCCAAACGATGCGCTTCCCAAGTCGGCATGGAGGTCCCTGTCGCATCCTTCGTTCCGGTCACCATCATGAACGGAAGATCGAGAGTCTCGTAGGCAGATTCGGGAACCAGCATGGGAATTATCCCCGGTGAGGAGAAAGCTAGGATGGCGACTGGTCGTGGCCCCTCAATCGGACCGAATGCCCATTTCCCTTCGCCTTGGGTCGTCGCCACGAAGGATCCGAAGCTGTGTCCGGCAAGCACGACAGGACGGCCCCGTTTTGAAGCTGCATTCCGAAGTTCCATCAGGGTCCGCATTCGCTGTCCGATGATTGCTTGACTGCGCGGAAAGCCTTCAGGAGGAAGCGCCTGGTGTCGGGGGTGGACTTCGCTGTCCAGATTGAGCGGCGCCTCCACCGTGAAACCCAGCTTGGTCCAACCATCGAACAATCGATCGTACAGGGCTGGTTCGGCGCCCCATCCGTGCCCGAAAAGGATGGCGCCTTTCGGCTCACCTTCGGCCTCCCACACGGATATGACCTCGTTATTGTCGTCCACAGAGAGTTCGTAAGTTCGATCTTGAGCCGATAACGGCGTCGTCAATGTCATCGCCGCGATGAAGAACGCTATCAAGATTCTCATTTTAATTTGCCCGCAATCAGGAGTGTAGGATCCTGACTGTTTGCGGATTTAGATTGTAAGGGTCAAATTGAATGAGCGGAGGGTTCGTAACTCCAGCCCGCAATGGCAGCTAGCCACCCAACCTCGGTCGTACTGACGATCCATGGACGTTCCTGAAAGCGGTCGTTAAGGCAGATCACGTCGAAGGTCCGAAACTGGGCCGATAGCGGACTACCGGCTTGCGCTCCTCCATCGGGCCAAAGCGGACTGTCGGCGTCCGCTTCCAAGTGCTGTCATACTCAAGTTTCGGCGGGTCGTGCGATCACGTCGGCTCCCCCGAACACTATTTTGTTGCGCGCCGCCGGATGGAACAATCCGTACAGGAATTTGCCACCTTCACCACTTGCGGAATCGAGAGCGGCTTTCGCTTCCGAAGGCAAGGTCAGACCCAACGCACCAACATTGTCGGTCACCTGATCCGCGCGGCTTACTCCCATCAACGTGGATGCGACGCAGGGACGTCCGGCCACCCAGGCGAGCGCCACACGGGCAGGGGTCTCGCCTATGTCCGCAGCCACCTTTTTCAGTACGTCCACGATGCGCCAGTTGCGATCGGTGAACAGTTGGTCGCCAAAAGGATTGTCGCCATCGAGACGCTTGTCATCATCCGGCCTGTCACCGGCGTCTCCTCCGCTGTTGGGTACGCCTCCCGACCGAGATGGCCCTGCCTCGACCGTCGCGCGATCATACTTGCCGGTGAGCAGGCCGTAGGCAAGCGGGCTCCATGGCACGAGGCCCATGCCGAATTCCCGCGCCAAGGGCACATGCTCGTCCTCGACCCCGCGCTCGACTAGCGAATAGAAATATTGCAGCCCGATAGGCGCAGGCAGGCCATGCACGCGCGCCAGTGTTGCAAGCTGCGCCACGAACCAGGCTGGGCTGTTCGACAGACCCCAATAGCGAACCTTGCCCCTGGCAACGAGGCCGCTCATCGTTTGCAGCAGTTCCAGAGCCGGGGTGATCCCATCCCAAATGTGGATCCAGTAGAGATCGATATAATCGGTCTGCATTCGCTTGAGTGAGCGATCCACCGCAGCTTCGATATGACGCCGTCCCTGACCACCTTCATGAGGGCCGTTGCCGGTGTTGAATCCGGATTTGGTCGCCAGGACCATCTGCTCGCGCAGCGCAGCTTCGGCGACGAATTTGCCGACCATCTCCTCCGACGCGCCACCGGAGTACACATCGGCGGTATCGACGAAATTGCCGCCCAGTTCGACATAGCGATCGAAGACGGACCTGCTGGCCGCCTCGTCCATGCCCCAACGCGGGGTGCCGAAGGTCATGGTGCCGAGCGCGAGGGGGCTGACGAGCAGGCCGGACGATCCGAGTGGGCGAAGGGTAGCGAGGTTCATGCATGGTCTCCAAGAATGTCTTGGGAAAGATGTGGAGCGCGGGACATGAATTGATTAGGGCGTAAAAGCAGAATGGGTTGCTGAAGGATATTCACGAATGGACCGTGACGTATGGTCGGGACTCGCGGTGTTCGCAGAAATCGTCGATGCGGGAAGCTTCGCAGGAGCGGCCAAACGACTGGGCATATCCCCTTCCGCCTTGAGCCATGCGATGCGAGCTCTCGAAGTGCGTCTCGGTATTCGTCTGCTCAACCGTACCACCCGTTCACTCGCCCCGACCGATGCCGGGCAAGCGCTGCTCGCACGGTTGCGACCGGCGATGGATTCGGTCGAGGATGTGCTTGGTGAATTGGACAGCGTCCGCAGCCGCCCGGTCGGGCGCGTTCGCGTCAACGCCCACAAACCCGCCGCCGCTTATCTGATCCTGCCGAGGCTTCCCAAGTTCTCGCGAGACTATCCGGACGTATCGATAGACCTTAGCGTAGACGACGGACTGGTGGATATCGTCGCTGAGCGCTTCGATTGCGGAGTGCGGCACGACAAAGCACTGCAAGCGGACATGATCTCAGTGCGGATCAGCGAGCCCCTTGCCCTCGTGTTCGTCGCTTCGCCTTCTTACCTCGACCTGCACGGACGCCCGGAGAACCCGGAGGACCTCGGTAGCCATCGATGCATCAGCTATCGACATGCCACATCTGGCGCGATCCACCGCTGGGAATTCGAATATGACGGCGAGCGCATGGACCGGGCTGTGCCGACCAACTTCGTCACCAGCGATATCGACATAATGCGCGATGCCGCGCTGCAAGGTCTTGGGGTTTGCTGCCTGCTCATGGATCAGGCCGCATCTCACCTTCGGTCCGGTGATCTTGTGGAGATAATGTCCGGACGGGCGCCGACCCTCCCACCGTGCCACATCTACTATCCCAGCAAACGTCAGCCCACTGCCGCTTTCAAAGCTTTCTTGGAAGCGATGCGCGTGTTCTGATCCTTTGCGCCTCCTATTGAGCAATGGACTCAACCGCTTTTTATGGAGCGGTTAGCGGTCGATGACGAAAACTGCCCCATTGGCTATGGTGATTGAGAGCCCGACGGTCACAGCGATCATCTGTATTGCCGCCCCGACTTGGTGGGGACTGGCGTAGGATCGGCGATCTATGCGGCGCTTGAGGCTGCTGCGAAACGAGCAGGGATTTCCCTTCTTTTTGTAGATGCGAGTGAAGGCGCCCGTCGCTTGTTTGAACGTCAGGGCTTCAACGTCGAAGCTCGAAATGTCTTCACAATCGGCGGCATGGCTATCCATAACTACCGCACTTGAAGCCCATCAAATAGCAAACGGAACGGCCAGTTTTCGATCGAAGCATAAAACCCGGACCGCCGCCTAATTACCCAAGACCAGCCATGAGCGGGCTAATGCGCGATCCTGAAAGCTGTCTTGCGGCTTTGCCACGCTCCTGAAAAATTTCTGCCATTCTGAAAACGACCCCCTTGAAGACGCTGAGGCCCTCTGGCAGCTTACTCGATAGCCGACCGTCTACTGTCGAGCCGTAAATGACCGGTCAAATGGAGTGTTTCATGATATTTAGGGTCGATAAGATATATCGGACAGGGCTATTCCGGAATCATGCTTATCTTACGTCCCTAAATGATGGCACACGCCCAGAAATTCGATTTAATGGTGCTTTCCCAAACACTGATTGGATTTCCAAATGGACCGAGCAGGTTCGTGTAGGCGAGAAGTTTTCAGGATTGACGAAGAAGAATGTTGTAGAAGGCGATTTGCTGAAGACTGTGGACATTGAGAATTTACAGTCCATTTGAAGCTTTGCACTATGCAGGGCGCATTGCTGCCGACAATGCGACCGGGTCAATTTTTCATTTAAAACGCAATGCCTGATAAAAGCTGACCGTCGCAAAGCCACCCACTTGTTGCCGGTTCGGCGATATTCGCTCGTCACCAAAAGCGGGCATCGGAGCCTGACCGACGGCCGCCATGGTGCTCAGATCTCGACACGCTCAACCAGGACAAGGGCGTCCTCCACAACGACACCGAGGTTGCGGACGGTATTTTCAATCTTTGAATGGCCCAGCAGGATCTGCACTGCACGCAGGTTTCCGGTCATGCGGTAAATCATCGCTGTTTTGGTGCGACGCATGGAGTGGGTGCCATAATCTTCGCGCCGCAGCCCGCCTGCGGTGACCCATTCATCGACAAGGTGCGCATACTGCCGGGTGCTTAACGGTTGTCCCAAAAGGATCCGGCTTGGGAATACGAACTTATCAATGGTGTTGCTCCGCCGAAGTAGCCATGTTGCAAGGCTGGCGCTTGCATCTGCGGTGATTTCAAATTGAACGGGTCGCCCTGTCATCTGCTGAATGATCATCGCACGGGTGCGGACTTCAGATCCGGCGACGAGGCCGCCAACCCTGAGCTTCACCAGATCGCAGCCACGCAGCTTGCTGTCGATCGCGAGGTCGAACGGCGCGCGGTCGCGGAACCGCTTTTCGCGATCGAGGTAGAAACGGATTGCCCGAATCTGCTTTTGGGTCAGTGGCCGCTTTGTTCCAACGGTTCTGCCGGTATGCCACGAGACCCGATTCTGCATGGCAGAGTCGAGGTGAGAGTAGGTCATCATCTTTCTCCTTGGCCGTGATTGGCCAGAAAGAAAGAACGGGCGTCAGGCCAAAGCGCGTCGCGTCAGCCTCACCCAGTTATCGGCATAAGGCACCGCCAAAGGCGCACTGACCAAGCAGCCGCTCGCCCAAGGGCAGCTTTCGGACTCGGGCCGGGTCGTCACACATGACCGATGATGGGTGGTTTCCTGCCCTTCGCATCCGGGCATCCCAGCATCAGCATTGTGCCACTATCCCAGTCATCCGGCGGCGTAACCGTTGTGGGGCAAATCGGGAATTTCATCGTACTTGCATCAGTCCACGCAAGCAGGACGAAGGCTAATGTTTCCAATTTTGCGTAACCGACATATGGATGGTGACAGCGGCGAGCGCAGATCAGTGTGTTGCGCTGGTCAGCAAGTGACGCCCTTGGGGGGGGACAAACTGAACATGCTGTTGGAAGCCCAGCTTTATGGCAGCTTTCAGCTGAAGACTGTTTGCGGGCAAGACATCGAAATTGCCAATCGCCGGGCGCGCGCTTTGGTTGCCATGCTCTTGCTGCAATCCGGTCAGCCGCTTGATCGTGACCATATCTGCAAGCTGCTTTGGACTGGACGGTTCGAAGCGCAGGCGCGCGCCAGTTTGCGGCAATGCCTGCTTGGGCTTGGCAAGACGCTGGATGCGCTGGGATGCGATTTGCTTGATGTGTCGCGCAGCCGGATTGCACTCAATGCCAATCTGGTGCGATCCGATATGGCCGATCTGGAATGCGCGCTGGACGATAGTGACTGGGCAAAGGCGATTGCGCTGATCGCGGCCATCGGCGGCAAGCCGATCCTCGACCAGATGCAATTCGGGGACGAATTCGACACCTGGCTGACCGAGCGGAGACAGGCGACCGAACAGCAATTGCAAACCAAGGTCAGCGCGGCGCTGGCCAGATTGAAGGCCGCAGGCAATCTGGCGGATCATGGCGGACTGCTGGATGCGTGGATGGCGCGGCATCCCACCTCGTCACGGGTCATCATGGGTGATTTGCACAGCGGAAGGGTGCGTGTCGCAGTGCTGCCGTTCGTGTCCCACGACAGCGAAGATAACCAGGGGTATTTTGCCGATGGTATTGTCGATGAACTGATTACGACGCTGGGTCAGGTTCCCCAGCTTCTGGTGGCCGGGCGAACATCATCGTTCCAGTTCAGGAACACCGCGCTGACATTGCCGGAGATTGCCGACTTGCTGCGGGTTTCCCATCTGGTCGAAGGCTCTGTTCAACGACAAAACGACGACACCCGGATCAATGTGCGCCTGATCGAAGGGCAAACCGGCTTTGAAAGCTGGAGCTACAGTTTCGCAGGGACGGTCGACGACATCCTTGCTGCACGCGAAGGCATTGCAAAGACTGTAACGCGCGAATTGGCAGGTGCGCTCAAGCTTGAAATTGCCGAGCCTGCTGTGCGCCGGATGACCAGCAACAAGGAGGCTTTCGGCCTGTATCTGCAAGGGCGCGCGCTGACCCGCCGGGCGATAGGCGATGGCGTTCTGGCCACGGCGATCGACCTGCTGGAACAGGCGCTGACGATCGATCCCGATTTTGCGGAATGCTGGACGGCACTGGCAGAAGCGCATGTCTACACGGCCGTCTACACCCCCTGCCTCGACAAGCTTGGCCAGGTGGACCGGATGGCCGAATGTGCAACAAGGGCCATCGCCCTGTCGCCCGATCAGGGCCATGCCAAGGCCATGCTGGGCCTGTATCAGTGGACGCAGAACGATCCGCTTGCCGCACTTGACCTTGCATTCGAAGCATACCGGCTGGAGCCTGAAAACCCGGCGGTCACGATGCGGCTGGGTTCCTTTCTGCTCTATTGCGGGCGGACCCGGCAGGCCCTGCCCTATCTCGAAGCGGCGATCGATCAGGATCCGGTCGATGGCCGAAACTACGGGATGCTGTGCGCTGCGCATCTCAACATGGGCAATATCGAGGCGGCCATTGCTGCCGGGAAGCGTTCGGCCGATCTGGGCAATCCGCCGCTCCATTGGTCAGTAGCAACTGCGGCTTCGGGCGACCATGAACGTGCCGTGGAGCAGTATTTTCAAGGCCGGTTGCTGATGAACTCGGTGATTTTTCCGCCCGCAGGCACACAGCCGATGGGGCCAGAAGCGATGGACGCCTATTGGCAGCTTGCTGCAAAAGGCGTGAATAGCGGGAAGGAAGAAGACCGCCAGCGATACTGCCAGACGCTGGATTTTCTGCACGCCACGCTGCCCGATCCTTATGATCCCACAATCGTCTGGCCAGCCATCTGGATGGGCTATGCGCCGATGGTGTTCAAGACGCTGGGCACGCAGATCACGCCGCCCAACATGGTCGGCCTGATGTCGCTCTGGGCCGATGTCGAACCGATCCGCCAGACCCGGCTGCATCCCGGTTTCATGGACTTTGCCAAACGCATCGGGTTGGTCGCCGTATGGGAAAAACACGGCTGGCCCGACGTGATGTCCGGCCCGCCAGCATGAGCCCCCGTCACAATTGACGCTTTATTCACGGTAGCGCCGTTGACCCCCATTCGGGTTGGGGCGCATTATCAGCCTTAGTCACACGCAAACAAATTGAATGCCTTCAGGTCGGCCCGGACACCCGGTTTGCCGCCGACGGGGATCCTTTGCTTGCGGTAGTCGAGGGACATGACATGGCCAGAGCATTGCGCAGATTGACTGGGAATGTGTGGGTGGCAGCGGGGGCTGCAATTACGTTGAGTGCTGCGGCATTTGCGCAGAACGCTGCAGTCAATGCGCGGTTTGCCGAAATGGCGATCCCGGCCCCGCCAGTGGCGATTGAACCCGAAATTCCGCAGGCGAAGCATCAGGTGATGCCGACCAGCCGATGCGGCAGCAGCCTCGGCCAGTTCCTGAAAGTTCTGACAAACTCGCCGAACCCGTTCGAGGCCGGCTGCGGCCTGAGCGAGGATTGGTGATGGGCGCGCTGTCTGCGATCCCCGCGCTGTCCGAAAGCCGCCGCCTGCGGCTGCTGGGCTTCTTCCTCATGTATGTCTCGCAAGGCGTGCCATTTGGATTGGTGCAGGTGGCGATCCCCGCTTGGCTCGTCGCCAATGGCGCGAGCGCCGGGCAAGTCGGCTTCTTTATCGGCACCGCGATGCTGCCTTGGTCGCTGAAGCTTGTGAATGGTCTTGTTATAGAGCGTTTTTGCTACAGCCCGATGGGCCGCACGCGGGCATGGATCATCGGTTCGCAAATGATGATGATGGCCGCACTCTTGGTCACGGCTATCATCGCGCCCGGACCTGACGAGATCACCCTGCTGGCAGGGCTGGCCTTTGCGTTCAATCTGTGCGGCGCTGTGAACGATGTCGCGGTGGATGGGATGGCGATCGACATTTTGCCCGAAGCAGAGCGCGAGAAGGTCAATGGCTTCATGTTTGGCGGCCAAGTGATTGGCATTTCCGGGACCGCGATCATGGCGGGTGCGGCGCTGGTTGTTGGCGGAGTGGCGTTGACGGCTGCTTTGGCTGCGGCGGTGGTTGCGGTGCTCACCATCATCGTCACCGTTTTGCGGGAACGGCCCGGAGAGAGGCTTCTGCCATGGACAGCCGGCACGGCCTCGGCAGAATGTCTGGCGCGCAGCCATACGAAATTTCTGCCTATTCTGGGGAAAGTGCTGCGCGGGTTCGTGCAATGGCGCACCGCGCTGTTTCTGGCCGGCTTTGGCGTAATGCAATCGAGCGCGGGGATGGTCGATGTTGTCGGTCCTGTTTTCAGCGTCTCCGAATTGGGCTGGAGCAGCGAGGCTTTTACCAATTTCACAAGCATCAGCAGCTTCATCGTTGCACTCGTAGTGATGGTCGTGATCGGCCCGCTATGCCGCCGCTTTGGCAACCGCGTCCTTATTGTGGCCTTCGCAAGCATGATGCTGCTGCCTAATCTGGCAGCCTATCTTGCTCCGTCGGGGGCCTTCGGAACCTTGGCCATGCAGGCCTACATCTCCTTGTTCTGGGGCGGTTTGCAAGGAGTAGTGGTGCTCGGCATTGCCTGGTCGATGAACCTGACCAATCCACTTGTCGCTGCCAGCCAGTTTTCGCTGTTCATGGCCATTCCCAACCTCGTGCGCTCGCTTGGTGCGGGCGTCCACGGCCAGATTGTCGACAACTACGGCTATGACGCAGCCTTTCTGGTCGCAGCGCTTTCCGTGGGTCTCGGCACGATATTGTGCCTGCTCGCTGGATATGGCCGGCTGGAGACGATCCGCACGCCTCGGAGCACCGCCAAACTCAGCGATCCCGCAGCGATGCCCGGCGTCCCATCTGGGCTGGCAACCACATGATCTTGAATAGTTTTTTAGGAAGTCGCGCGCAATCTTAGGCGTGTCCAGAGGGAGAAGATCAATGAAATTGATTAAGAGCATGATGATGGCGGCAAGTGTCGCAATGGTGACTGCACCGATGGCTTTGCCAACCGCCGCAGCAGCGCAGGAATGGCCGTTTGTCGGCGGAGAATATTCCATGATGACGGGAATATTCATCAAGGATGGCGGTTCATACAAATACGCCCAATACCTCGCCACAGAATGGGCCCGCAATCAGGACTTTGCCAAATCGCAAGGCTGGATCACCGGCTACAAGATGTACGGCAACGTCTATGCCCGCGAGGGAGAGCCGTCGATCTACCTGGTGGTGACCTTCCCCAGCATTCCCGACGCTGCCGAAGATGAGCGCCGGGCCGAAGCCTATGACGCGTGGTCGAAGAAGACCATCGAAGAGAATGAGGCCGCAGCTGGAAACCGCGCTGAATATCGCACCGTGATGGGCGCGATGCTGTTGCAGGAATTCAAGAAGCGCTGACACCCCAAGCCTCGCTGCAGCGTGCGCCGCGCTGTTGATCGGGCGCGCACGGGGGCTGCGGCGAGGCGTGGCCCGGCGGATGGTTCTGCGACCCGTCATCTGCCGGGTCGTACCTCCAACGGAGCAACATGCGCCCATGCCAAGCATCGCCGAGATCGCGAATGACTATGCCGCGATGCTGGCCGCTGGCGAGGCTTTGGCCGCCGCACGGAAATACTGGGCCGAGGATATCGTTTGCCTTGCCCCGGACGAGCAGCCTTCAAGCCAACCCGTACTGGCGACCGGCAAAGCCGCAGCACTCGCACGGTTGGCGCTGTGGCTGGAGGGCAATGCGACTGCGGAAGTGTTGATCGACGGCCCGTTCATCACCGGCGATCAGTTCGCGCTGTTCATCGACATGGAAATCACCCGCCGCGCCACAGGGGCGCGCGAACCCTTCAGCGAAATCGCGACCTACACGGTGCGCGCCGGAGCGATTGTCGAGGAAAGATTTTTTTATGGCTGATGCGGCCGCGACTGATGGACGATTGCTCAAGCGGCTCGGCTTTGCCTTTGCCGCAGCCGTGGGGTTGGGCGCGATGGTCGGCGCGGGTTTGATGCGCACCAGCGGATCGGTGATCGATGAGATGCCATTTCCATGGCTGGTGCTGGCACTGTGGGCGTTTGGCGGCGTCCATGTGCTGCTATCGGCAAATGTCGCATCAGAACTTGTCACCAGCATTCCCAGAACAGGCGGAATCTTCGTTGCGGTGCGCGAGGCATTCGGGGATTCGATGGGGCTGCTGGCCGGGTGGGTGACCTATTTATCTTATGGCGCGGCGGCCGCTTCCTTGTCGATTGTCTGCGCCGACTTCCTAACGATCCTGCTGCCGTCACTTGCCGGATACACCGCACCTGTCGCCTGCTTGTTCCTCCTCCCCGTCATTGCCATTCACCTGCTGGGCGTGCGCGAAGGCGGCATGGCCCAGACCATTGGCAGCAGCGTGAAGCTGATGCTGCTGTGCGCGGTTATCGGCATCGCGTTCTTTGCCGATCCGCCGCGCCCCGGCGCTTTCACCCAAGTGGCACAGGACAATGCACCTGCGCTGGGTTTTTTCGCGGTCATCGTCGCCTATCAGATGGTCTACGGCGCCTATGCCGGATGGGACAGCGCGATTGTCTTTGTGGAAGAAGACAAGAATGCGCTGACCAATATCCCCCGTGCCATGGCGCTTTCGATCGGCGCGGTCGCGCTGGTCTATGTGCTGTTCAATGTGAGCATCATGCAGGCGCTGGATCTGGAGACGATCCGCGCCTCCGACCTGCCGGTCGCTCTGGTGCTGGGCAATGTGTTCGGGCCGGGCGGAGCGACGGCTGTGGCCGTGCTGGCGATCATTCTGGCGTCAACCGCGCTCAATGCCAACATCATGGGTGGTCCGCGCATCCTGTTCGGGCTGGCGCGCGACGGGCTGTTTCCTGCCATGGCATCGCGCGTCAATGCTGGGGGCACGCCCCATGTCGCCTTCGCGATCACCGCAGCGATGATCGTGTTGATGATCTTTTCAGGCAGCTTTGAATTTGTGTTCCGCCTGATGGGTGCGCTGATCATTTTCGGCTTTGTCATTTACGATGCGTCGCTGTTCCGCCTGCGCGGGTCCCAGCCCGATCTGCCGCGACCCTTTCGCGCCATCGGCTATCCGGTGCTGCCGGCACTGGTGCTCCTGATCGATACCGGCCTGCTGATCGCCTTCATCGCGGCTGATCCGATGAGCGGGCTCACCATGGCCGTTCTGATCGCGCTGTGCATTCCGATCGGGATCGTCCTGCACCGCAAGAAGATGCCAACTACAAAGCAGGAGCCTGAATATGAAATCCTTAGGTAAACCACTATCGCGCCGCGCCTTTGCCGGATCTGCCCTAGCCGCCGGAGCCTTCGCCGCGACGCGCGGCATGGCCCAGACGCCTGGGCCCATGCCCACCATGGATTCGCAGATGGGGCCGTTCTATCCGCTGGGCTATTCCGGCGAAGATGATTTCGACATGACCATGCTCAAAGGCCGCACCGCGCGCGCGCTGGGTGAGGTGATCGAAGTGACGGGCCGCGTGCTCGATCGATACGGCAACCCCATGAAGAACGCCGCGATCGAGATATGGCAGGCCAATTCTGTCGGGCGCTATGACCATGCCAATGATCAGAACCCCGCGCCGCTCGATCCCAATTTTCAAGGCGTGGCGCGGCTGGTGACCGGCACCAGCGGTGAATGGCGGATCAGGACGATCAAGCCGAAATTCTATGACACCCCGCTGGGTGTTCGCACGCCGCATATCCATTTTGACGTGACCGGCACTGCGCAGAAATTGGTGACGCAGATGTATTTCCCCGAGGAAACCGAGGCCAACGCCAAGGACTTCCTTTACAAGGATCTAGGCCAGAGCGCGCCAACGCTGGTTGCACAAAGGGCTGCGCCCGCCATCTATCGCTGGGACATCGTGTTGATGGATGCGGCGGGATGAGCATCGCCCCCGTTGGCGAACCGGCAGGTGATGCCGCCACATTCCTCGGCCATCCCCGCGGCCTCGCTTATTTGGCCTTTACCGAGGCGTGGGAGCGGTTTTCGTTCTACGGGATGCAGTCGCTGCTGGTGCTGTACATGGTGCAGTCGCTGTTCCTGCCGGGGCAGATCGACAATGTTGCAGGCATGGCGGCCTAACGCAGCGCGGTGGAGACGGTGCTGGGGCCGCTTTCGGCGCAGGCTTTGGCAGGGCAGACCTTCGGCTTCTATGCGGGGCTGGTCTATTTCACCCCGCTGATCGGCGGATGGGTGGCGGATCGCTGGCTGGGCGCGAAAAAGACTGTGGTGGTCGGCGTAATGCTGATGATTGCCGGTCACGCAGCCATGGTGTTTGATCAGAGCTTTCTGCTCGCGCTTCTGCTGCTGATCCTGGGGTCGGGCGCGCTCAAGGGTAATATCGCCGCGCAGGTCGGGCAGCTCTACGCGGTTCAGGATGCGCGCCGCACCACCGCCTTTGCCGTCTTCAGCCTGTCGATCAATGTCGGCGCGATCTTCGGCCCCTTGGTCTGCGGGCTGCTCGCGCAGATCTATGGCTGGCATTACGGATTCGGTGCGGCGGGCCTGCTTATGCTGATGGCGTTGGGCGTGTATCTGTTGGGCCTGCGCCATTTTCCGGAGGAACCGCCCGTCCGCCGCGACCGGACGCAGGACGCTGCGCTTACATGGCAGGAATGGCGCAGCATCGCGGCGATCATGGCGATGCCGGTTATAATGGTCGTCATGGGTCTGGGTTACGATCAGATGTACAACATGGGCATGGTCTGGATTGATCAGGCAGTCGATCTGGACACAGCGGGTGCTGACCGCAGAACAGCATTTGGCCGCGCCCATCCCGAACGCCTCGCTACCGATAGCCTGATGTCCGCCCTGCCGTAACGCACCAAAAGTCCTGCGCGCCCTTGTCGTTGCCGCTGACGCCGCCGGCTGACCAAGCCTTGGGCAACCCCGGTGCAGTTGGTGGCGTCGACGCGCGATGACTGACCATCTCGCAACTGGCCCGTTCGCGCCCTACCTCCCTACGTATAGGTAATGTCGGGAAACAGCGATAACCGGTGTGAGCAAAGGGGACTTATTTCCGGAACGGGGTCGGAAACCAAATGGCAGATTTTTCTCGGCGAAGGCAGCTTCCTGCCGTTCAGCTTATGATGGCGGAACCACCCGGGAGCTTCTACGGATTTTTCGTCAGCAGCCGACATTCCGAGCACGATTCCAGATCCCGCCACTCCCGGTCGCTCGCTGGCGCCTATTTCCTCCTGAACTCGAAGCGACAGGATGCAGCGCCTTGCGCGATAGTCGAAGGGCGGCTGAAGCGGATGCCTTTTGGGATGCTGTCAATCCAGACCCGGTCCCATTCGCAAAACAAGTCAAGCAAATGTTCCGCATCGTGGCGCGCCAAGAACGCCTTATAGCCGCAGACCTTTACGACCGAGACGAACCCATCCTCTAGCTCTGAAAATGCGATATCGAACGTTGCCCCATAAGTTTGGTTGATTTGTGCCGTATACCTTCGGGTGGCTTCGAATGGGTCTTTCGACAAGCGATACCAAAGCCAGATTAGAAGACGGCTTACACCGCTCGAGAATGTCATGATTGACCGGCCAACTGCTGTCTTTGCGGCGGTTTCGTCCAGCCCATAGGCTCGCCATTGATGATAGGCGCACACAGCACAGCTTCCCATTAGGATATGCTGCTGAGAAGGCCGATCTATGGCAAACTTGGTCTCGGTTTCCATGAGATTGGCCACGGAAGCGTCAAATTGCGATCGGTGATGCTTGGGAAGGCTGTTTCTGAAATGGCGCAGCATCATGCGATCACCCGCAGCCATGGGAAATGCAAGATCATGCATCCCGGTTCTCCGAGGACAGTGGATTCAACTGGTGCGAGAGTCCAGCCCGCACAGCGAACCGGGCCGTCAGAATGACGACACGGCCTTCTCCTCCATCCTCAGCCATTTCCAGCAGCGTCGGCCTCGGAAATTTAACGCTAGATCAATCGAATTGCAATCAGGGTCATTGGTCCTGCCCGGCCTCAACCCGTCCAGGGTTGGACGGCAGGAAACCACCCACATCCGGCCATCCACGTTTTTACGGCAAGGACCCGAAACCGGGATGTCGCAGACCATCGCGAAGTGGGCCATTCGCTCATTTCCCTTGCGGGAAAGATCCGCAGGCTTGGCAGCTTGCGTGCTGCTTGAAGTCGAGACGGGGCTCTGCCCTTCTCCAGCCCCTTCGCCTTACCCTCATCGGCAAGGGAAGAGGGCCGCTGCCTATGGCTTGCCGTTGCCGGCATCATCGGCCGCAGCGCGCGGCACCCTTAGCCCTTTGGTGCGGCTGGTGAGGTGGAATTGGCGACACAGCGCGCATTTGTAGGCGCGCAAGACGATGTCGGCACGCACCGCCGCCGCCTCGGCATCCGCACGGGTCGCGTAACGACGCTTGCGCTGGCAGATGCCGCGGCGGGTTTTCATAAGCCGCCTTCACAGCCTCGATATGCGCGCTCGGCCGGCGTTTTACGACGCCGCAAGGGCGACCGCCCGCCCGCAGGCGCCCGCGCAAAGCGCGGAACAGCGCCGAGGACGCAGCCCCGGGCGGGGCTGCGCAACCATTATTTCGACAGTTCGACGTGCTCGAAATCGAGCTCCACCGGGGTTGCACGGCCAAAGATCGAAACGCTGACCTTGACCTTCGCCTTGTCGAAATCGAGCTCTTCCACGATCCCGTTGAAGCTGGCGAACGGGCCGTCGAGCACCTTGACCGAATCGCCGATTTCGTAATCGACGCTGATCTCGCGCTTGGGGGTTGCCTTGGCATCCGCGACGCCGCCGAAATAGCGCGACGCTTCGCGTTCGGAAATCGCCTGCGGCTTGTTGCCTGACCCCAGGAATCCTGTGACCTTGGGCGTGTTCTTGACCAGGTGGTAGACATCGTCGGTCATGTTGAGCTTGGCGAGCACGTAGCCGGGCATGAACTTGCGTTCGACCTGCACCTTCTTGCCGCGCTTCACTTCGGTCACGGTTTCGGTGGGAACCTGCACTTCCTCAACACCGTCCGACAGGCCGAGACGTTCGGCTTCGGAAATGATCGCGTCGCGCACCTTGTTCTCGAAACCGGAATAAGCGTGAATGATGTACCAGCGAGCCATGAAGAGTCCTTGGAAAATGGATGATCTGACGGGCAGAAAAAACGAAGGCTGACGCCTTATTGCAGCAGGCTGATCGCAGACCGGACGACGGCGCCAAACAGCGTATCGACACCCAGGAAGAAGACCGACAGGATCACCATAAAGATGAACACGAAGATCGCGGTGCGCACGGTTTCTTCCCGGGTCGGCCAGACGATCTTGTTCGTTTCGGCCTTCACCTGACTGAAGAACTCGCCAGGCGAGGTCTTGCGCTTCTTTTCTTCAACCTTGCCGAGTTCGGCGTTCTTCTGATCAGCCATGATAGCTGCGTTCCTTCGCGTAATGCCTGCACGTCCTGTCCGAGGCGGCTTTCAGGTAGGGGGCCGCGCCGCCCGGGACAAGGTCGCCGGAGGGGCTGGATGATCCACCGATGTCGGATAAGACGCGATGGCTCTTACGCCCGGACTGTCATGATTGCAAGAATGCTTGGGTCAAAGATGTCCGGTGTCAGCGACAGCGCATCACGCAGGCGAACGGCCTTTGCGAGAAATGGCAGGGGTGTGCGGACTCGAACCGCAGGCCCTCGGTTTTGGAGACCGATGCTCTACCAACTGAGCTACACCCCTGCAGCGCGTCGGAGCGGTGCCTTTATCGAAGGCGCAGGGGATAGGCAATCCTCTTTGCGGTCTGTATTGTGCAGCGCAACCATGCACGCGCCTCATCGCCCTCCGATCCCGGTTGAAACCTTGCTGCTTGCCTATCGCAGCGGGATTTTCCCGATGGCAGACCGGCGCGACGATACCGAGGTGTTCTGGGTGGAACCGCGCGACCGGGCCATCATTCCGCTGGACGGACTGCATATCTCCAAATCGCTGCGCAAGGTGCTGCGCGCCGATCGGTTTGCGGTGACGGTGGATCACGCTTTCGAAGACGTCATCCGCGCCTGCGCGCAGCCGCGGCCCGATCATCCCGAAACATGGATCAGCGAACGAATCATCGCTTCTTACGTGGGGCTCCACCGCGCCGGACATGCCCATTCGGTTGAATGCTGGCTGACAGACTATGCCGGCGCGCCCCAGTTGGTGGGCGGGCTTTACGGCGTGTCGTTCGACCGTGTGTTCTGCGGCGAAAGCATGTTCAGCCGGGTGCCCGAAGCCAGCAAGGTTGCGCTGACATGGCTGGTGGCGCTGATGCGGCGCGCGGGATTTGCGTTGCTGGATTGCCAGTTTATGACCGATCATCTGCACAGCATGGGCGCGATCGAACTGGCGCAGGCCAATTACCGAAGGCTGGTGGAACGCGCTGAAGGCCAGCCGCGCCACAGCCTTGGCACGGCGTGGCGGCACTTTGTGTCAGGCGATCAGGCGTCGGGCGCAGGGGTGGCCGCGGGTGCTGGCGCGGGTTCGGCAGCCGGTGTGGTCGCAGCCGAAGGACGCGCAGCCGGCCTTCCCGAAGGTTCGGGCGCTGGCGCAGCGGAGCCTTCCTCCCCCGGGAAGCGCATCGTGCAGTCCTTCACCCAGACATCATAGATCGGGTGTTCGACCACATTGAGACTGGGAGATTCGACGAACAGCCAGCCGGAAAAGACGCGCCTGTGCCGTGCTTCGCTCCGCCCCTGAATATCGACTTGGACAAAGGCACCGGTCTGCTGCGGCATTTCCCACGGCGCGGTGCGTTCGCACGCCGACACGCGCACGATTACCGGTCCCACTGTGCGGCTTTCACCCGGCTTCAGGCGGACTTCCTCTGACACGTTGTTCCGCTTGTTCAGCAGGCCGATCACCGCCACCCGTTCGTTCATCGGGGTAGCGCCATAATCATTGACCGCAGGCGCGGCCGATGCCGAAGGCGCCGCAGCCGGAGGGGACGGGTCAAGCGGCACCACGACCGTTTCGTTATCGGTCGCAGCATCGCAAGCCGCGAGCGCCATCGCGGTCGCCAGGACGTAAGCGCGCACCGTGCGCCTCAGCTGTCCGTGCCGCCGGGAGTCCACGCTTCGTAATCGCCCACGGCGCGGGCGCGCTGGCCGCCCCGCTCCAGGGCGCCTTGCGGACGGTAGGCCTGAACGGTGCCGGTGGCATTTGGGGTATAATCGGCTTCCCAGATCCGCGGCGGGGGAAGATGGCTTTCGGGCACATCGTCATATGTGCCGTGAAGCCAGCCATGCCATTCGGCCGGCACGCGGCTGGCATCGTTCGCGCCCGCGTAAATCACCCAGCGTTTTTCCCGGCTGGTGTAGGAACCCGTGTTGGGCGCAGCTGCATTCGGCTTGGCGCGGTAATATTTGTTGCCGGCGCCATCGGTGCCGACATGATCGCCGCCCGCGCGGCTCGCCCAGAGCTGCGTGCCGAGTGTGGCGCCGTCCCACCAGGTGAAGATTTTTGCGAGGATACCCATGGCCGTGCGCCTAGCGGATTACGCTGCGACCGCCAAGACGGGATTGTCGGTCTGTCGCATCATTGCAGCGATTGCGGCGCGCAGGGCGCAGGGCCTTACCAGCGAACCGTATCGCCCGGCACGATCCCCAGTTCCGCCGCCCTTCCCCCGCGCAGTTCCAGTACCGCGCTGACAAGGCCATCGGACCGCACCGAATCGAGCGAATAGGGCACGGTGTTGGCTGCGATATTGGCGATCCGCCTGTCGGGGCCGATGAAGATGATGTCGAGCGACAGCGGCGTATTCTTCATCCAGAAGCTGCGCGCTTCAGGTGCAGCAGACGGAAATATCATCCCTTCATCATCGCCCAGCGCAGTGCGGAACATCAACCCGCGTGCCTGTGCTTCGGGGCTGTTGGCCAATTCCACCTTGAAGGGAATGCGCCGGTCGCCGCGCTGCACGACCAGGTCGATCACGGCGAGGCCTGAATCGGGGTGGCGCGCATCTGTTCCGGCTTGAGCCGCAGCCGGCACCTGCGCGCGCGCAGTTGCGGTTTCGCCCGGCGAACAGGCGGCCAACGGCCCCAGCATCAGCGTCGCAGCGGCCAGGATGTGCTTTACCATTGGTGTTCAATCCCTTCATCGTCGGCCGCCTCACCGACCCATTCGTCAACATCCTCGGTTCGCTGCGCGGCTAGGATGAAACGGGCATGTTCGTACTGGTGGCCTGCGCGCAGCATTGCTGCAATGGCTTTTTCACGTGCCTTTCGCACCGCGAGAGGATCGGACGGCTCCGCATGCTCGCGCCCGTAGGGGCCAAGCCTGCGTTTGCGCGCCATCAGCGCCGCAGCGTGCCGGCCGGCGGCTTCGCCCGGTGCATGGGCCTGGCGCAAGCCTTCGTCCACGCCGGCATGCCGCAAGGTTTCTTCGACCCGCCGCGCCCCGTAACCCCGCGCGCCCAGATCACGTGCACGCATCCGGGCGTAGGCATCATCATCGACATAGCCCAGCTCCACCAGCCGCGCGACAAGCGCCTTCACGTCGATGTCCAGAATTCGCCCATCACCATCCTCGGCCAGTCCGCGCTCGCGGATCTTGCGCACCAGATAGGCTTCCAGACGCGCCCCGGTGGTGGCAAACCGGGCGGCGTAATGCAGCGCCAGATCGCGCAGCTGTGCTTCGCCCAGCGGAGGTTTCACCCGCTTTTCGCTCCGGCGTGTGAGGCCGGAATCCTCCCCGGAACCACTACCGGGTGATGACGAATTCGCTTTACGTGAAACCATTTCGCCTTATTCGTGCCACTTTCCTTATCAAATGCGGAACACTGGACGCCGCCGGACTATGCCCGGCGACACGGGGTTATGCCAGAGCGCGTACATGATGACATGATGAAGCGCGCCGTAACTGACGGGTATCTTTGAAAAATATGACCGAGGCCGTTTTGACGCCGACGCCGAATGATTGCAACTTGCCGCGGGTTCGTGCGCAATTTGACACCTTCAACGACGCGATCGACTACGCTGCGCAGAGCCTGAAGGGCCTCAATTTTCACGATATGCGTGGAGAACTGGCG
Source organism: Erythrobacter sp. R86502 (assembly GCF_042466465.1). Taxonomy (NCBI): domain Bacteria; kingdom Pseudomonadati; phylum Pseudomonadota; class Alphaproteobacteria; order Sphingomonadales; family Erythrobacteraceae; genus Erythrobacter; species Erythrobacter sp. R86502. The sequence continues at coordinate 2,075,983 of NZ_JAXHCJ010000001.1, forward strand.
CGGGTCTATCCCTATTCCAAAATGCGCGATGATGCGCTGGTGATGGCACGCCGCCTGATTGCGGCGGGGATCGGCAAGGAAGACCGCGTTGCGCTGATCGCTGAAACGGGCGCCGATTTTGCCGCGCTGTTTTGTGCCTGCGTCTATGCCGGGGCTTGGCCGGTGCCGCTGCCGCTGCCAACCACCTTTGGCGGCAAGGAAAGCTTCATCGACCAGTTGGCGGTGCAGTTGCAAAGCTCGGACCCCAAGCTGCTGCTCTACCCCGAAGAAATTGCAGAAATGGCGGCCAGCGCTGCAGCCCGCCACGGATGCGCGGCGGAAAGCTGGCAGGATTTCAGCCAGCGCCCCGCGCCCGAATGCGATCTGCCGCAGGCCAACCCCGACGATATCTGCTATTTGCAATATTCTTCCGGATCGACCCGTTTCCCCACCGGCGTTGCGGTCACGCACCGGGCGCTGCTGCATAACCTTTACGGCCATTCGACCACGATGGAACTGGGCGCCAATGATCGCTGCGTCAGCTGGCTGCCGTGGTATCACGACATGGGACTGGTCGGCTGCCTGCTGTCGCTGATCGCCAATCAGGTCTCGGGCGATTACCTGAAGCCCGATGCCTTTGCGCGTCGCCCGCTGGCGTGGCTCGACATGATCAGCCGCAATCCGGGCAACACGCTATCCTATTCGCCCACCTTCGGTTACGACATCTGTGCGCGCCGGATTTCCAGCCAATCCAATGTTGCCGAGCGGTTTGACCTGTCACGCTGGCGGATTGCGGGCAATGGCGCCGACATGATCCGCCCGGATGTGATGCAGAACTTCGTCAACGCCTTTGCGCCGGCGGGTTTCAGGGCATCGTCCTTCACCCCGTCCTATGGCCTTGCCGAGGCGGTGCTGGCGGTGACGGTGATGCCGCCGGGCGAAGGTATTCGTGTCGAACTGGTCGAGGAAGAGCGCCTTTCGGGCGCCCCGCGCGATCTGTCGCGTCCGGCGCGCTACCGGGCGATCGTGAACTGCGGCAAGGCGCTGCCCGATATGGAAGTCGCCATTCTGGGTGAAGACGGCGCCACCCGCGCCGATCACCAGATCGGCAAGGTGTGGTGCCGCGGGCCTTCGGTGATGCATTCCTACTTCCGCAATCCCGAAGCGACTGCCGATTGTCTGGTCGACGGCTGGCTCGACACCGGGGACATGGGTTACACCGCCAATGGCTATCTGTTCATCGTCGGACGGGCGAAGGACATGATCATCATCAACGGCAAGAACCACTGGCCGCAGGATATCGAATGGGCGGTCGAACAGCTGCCCGGCTTCAACCACGGCGATATCGCGGCCTTTTCGATCGAGATGGAAAATGGCGAAGAAGCGCCCGCCGTGCTCGTCCACTGCAAGGTGTCCGATCCTGAAGAGCGCGTGCGTCTGCGCGACCAGATTGCCGACAAGGTGCGTTCGGTCACGGGGATGAGCTGCATCGTCGAACTGGTGCCGCCGCGTACGCTGCCTCGCACATCGTCAGGCAAGCTCAGCCGCGCCAAGGCCAAGAAGCTGTATCTGGCGGGCGAAATCGTCCCGATCGATTTGGCCGCCTGACGCTATTCCTCCTGCGCCGCCCATTCGGGACGAAGCGGCGCAGGCCCACTGCGCACGCCGGCGGCGACACCTTGATCGCGCAGCGCCGCCGCAGCACCGTCAGCATCGTCGGACGGACCGACGAATATCACACCCCGGCCCAGACGCTGCGCGGCCCACCGCGTGATATCCAGCGCCGCCTGACCCGATGCCGTGAGCTGGCCTTCTTCAAAGGCGATGGCCCGCGGCAGCGAAGCGGTCGGCGGGATCAGTTCGATCGCCCAATCGGGTTCAGCCGCCGCAATGCGTTCTTCAAGCGCGCGGTAGGTCGCAAGGCTGGCGCCGTCTAGCCGCTTGGCGCGAACAAGCGCACGGCGACCGCGTGTGTCGATCAGCACTTCGCTGGCAGGCACACCGGCCGCCAATGACAGACGCACCGACAGTGCCTCGACCCGCGCTGACGCTTCACGCTCTTCCCGCGCACGCGCCGCTGTCAGCTGTGCGCGTTCGGCGGCCGAATCATTGGTGCCCACTTCATACTGCACCAGATCCAGCTTGATCGGTTCGCCCAGTCGTTCGGTCAGGCCGCGTTCGATCGATTCCTCGATCCCGGGTTGCAGGCGCGGGGTGAACACCACCGCGTGAATGACAACCGGCGATGCGGTGAATTCCATGTCCAGCGCATCAAGCTGCGAACGCCCGTCGAACTGCTCGCTGATTTCGCTGCGGACAATACGCTGCGCGTTTGTTTCCCACGCGATCCGGTTGAGCGAAAAGCCCAGCGGCACAGCAAGGCCGAAGAAGACCACCAGCAGGGCGATGTTCTGGAACATGGTGTTGCGCGCGCTGAGCGAATTGCGAAAGCCGTACAGCTTCGCCATCCCGAAGGCGGTCAGCGCAATCGTGATGAAGTTGGTGACAAACAGCAGCAGCGCACCGGAAAAGACGGTCGAATTGAATGTGGCAAGGCCAAAGCCAACCACAGCAAGCGGCGGCATCAGCGCGGTGGCAATCGCCACCCCGACGATCGCGCCTTCGCGCCCGCGGATCATCGCATAGGCGCCCGCCAAGGCGGAAAACAACGCTACGAACAGGTCGAACAGGTTGGGCCGGGTGCGCGCTGCGATTTCCGTGGTGATCGTCTGGATCGGCGAAAGAAACACCAGCGCCGCACACAGCAGCACCGCCAGCACGCTGCCGATCAGCAGGGTCAGCACCGACTGTTTCAGCCAGGCCCAATCCCCGATCGCAAGCGCAAAGCCCAGCCCCATGATCGGCCCCATCAGCGGCGACAGCAACATTGCGCCGATGACGACGGCAGGCGACGACAGCAGCAGACCCAGAATGGCGATCCCGCCGCTCATCGCAGTCATGAACAGGTAGTGTTCGGACAGCTTGCCATCCTCGCGGCGCCGTTCGGTCACTTCGGCCTGATCGACCTGCCCAATGACGTGAACCGTCCACCATTCGCGCACATTGTCGATCACCATCCGCAGGCTGGCGACCGATGCGATGGTGCCTTGTGTATCGGTAGAGGCAGGCGCGGGTGTGGGTGGGGGCGTAGGCGCCGAGGGACGATCAATCCCCGCTTCCGCAGCTATGGCAGCTTCGGGCGATGCAGCGGGTCCGGATCTGTCGTTCATGCAAATGCCCTTGGCGATGAGTAACGATCCGCGCGATAGCTTGGCACGTGTCTGTTTGCCAAGCGATCTTCCGCGTCCGGTTCGGCAAGAGCGATGGACGCGCAGGCCTTAACGGGCGTAGGATAGTCGCAGGTTTGCACGGGCGCGCTTGAAAGGCGTGTTTTAGATCACTAATACAGTCAGCAGTGCCGCCGTCTCTGGGCGCGGTCGGTTTGAGGGAGCACGAGACAAGGCATGAGCACGCAGAACCAGACGGCGACCGCAACCCCCTTTTCGCTCACGCCGCCCGATCCGGTGCCGCAGGTCGCCCCCGAACAGGCGGCCGGTCTGGTCCCGGTCAGCTCCGAACAGAAGTCGAAGCTGGACAGCAAGGTCGATGGCTTCGTGAACGAACTGGTGGCTATCGATGCCAACTCCCCCGCCTTTGGCGAAAAGGTCGACCAGATCACGCGCATGGGCCAGGAACAGATTCGCTCCGCGGCCGCGATGTCCAACCGTTTCCTTGACCGTCCGGTGCGCGCGATGGACGGCGATGGCAGCGTGGGCAAGGATCTGGCCGAACTGCGCCGCACCGTTGAAGACCTTGATCCGGGGCGCAAGGGCAAGCTTTCGGGCCCGCGCAAGATCCTCGGCATCATTCCCTTTGGCAACAAGATCAAGAATTACTTCGACAGCTACACCTCGGCGCAGGGGCATATCGCATCGATCCTTCAGCGGCTGGAAAGCGGCAAGAAGGAACTGCATCTCGACAATGCCGCCATCGATACCGAACGCCAGAAGCTGTGGGCGGCGATGGGCGAGCTGGAGCAGATGATCCACATTGCCAAGACGCTGGACGCGCGGCTTGAGGCCAAGGCGCTTGAACTCGACAGCTCCGATCCGGCCAAGGCCAAGGCCTTGCGGGAAAGCGCGCTGTTCTACGTCCGCCAGCGCACGCAGGACTTGCTAACGCAGATGGCGGTGAGCGTGCAGGGCTATCTCGCGCTTGACCTGGTGAAGAAGAACAACGTCGAACTGGTCAAGGGCGTCGACCGCGCCAGCACCACCACCGTCGGCGCACTGCGCACTGCGGTCACGGTGGCGCAGGCGATGACCAACCAGCGCCTTGTGCTGGGCCAGATCACCGCATTGAACAAAACCACCAGCGACATCATCGATTCGACCAGCACGCTGCTGCGCGAACAAACCGCGCAAATTCACGAACAGGCCGCCTCCAGCACGATTCCCCTGGAAACGCTGCAACGCGCCTTCCAGAACATCTATGACACGATGGACGAGGTCGACAGCTTCAAGCTGCGCGCGCTCGATTCGATGAAGCAGACGGTGACGACGCTGTCTGCCGAGGTCGAGAAGTCGAAGGGCTACATCGCGCGGGCCGAAGGTCAGTCGCAAGCGCAGGCCAAGGTGGCCTCGCAAGCGCCGTCGCTGCTCGCGCTGGACAAGTGATGCCCGATACGACCCGCGATTCTGCCCGCATTCTGCGCGATGCCAAGACCAGCCTAGTGGTACAACGCGATGGCGGCACCCACCGCCCACTGCGTGGGAGCATCGGGCGCGGTTCGGCGGAACTCAAGCGCAAGAACCTGGTGAAGCGCGCCAAGGGGCTGGGCTTTACACTGCTGGCGATCATCGCAGCGGTCGTGGCAGCCGGTATCATCATCGACGGGATCGGTTTTGCAGGCGTGATGATGGCCTTGGCCGCCATGGTCACGGCAGTGATGTTCTTCGCCTTCGTGCCCAAGCCAAAACCACCAAAACGCAGTGAATTGAAGCAAGGCAACCCGGGCCAGATGGTCGCCCGCACCGAACTGTGGCTTGAAGCCCAGCGCCCCGCCCTGCCCCCGCCCGCACAGGCGATCGTGGGTCAGATGGGCGTGCAGCTCGATGCGCTGGGTCTGCAATTGCAGGGGCTCGACGGCGCGCATCCCGCGATGGCCGAAGTGCGCGAACTGGTGGGCGAATACATTCCCGAAACGATCGACAATTATCGCAAGATCCCCGCGCATCTGCGTCAGGAAGAACACGCGGGCAAGACCGCTGATCAGCGCCTGACCGAAAGCCTTGGCAAGCTGTCGGGCGAAGTCGACCGCGTCACGCGGCGACTGGCAGAAGGCGCGCTGGATGACCTTGCGATCAAGAGCCGCTATCTCGAATATCGCTATGGCGGGGCCGACGCACTGGAAGACATGCGCGACAGCGCGGCACCCGACACCGGCGTACCGCTACCCGATTTTTCGGCATCCCCGGCCCCAAAGGAACGCTGATCGATGCGCGTCACTCTTCCCCATGATCTCACCAAAGACGAAGTCCGGCGGCGCATGCGCGCTCATGCCGATGAAATCGGCGGCTTCTTTCCCCCGGGACTGGCATCGGTTACAACTGATTGGCCCAGCGAAGACCGCATGGCGATCACCGCGCACGTCATGGGCCAGACGATCCCCGGCGGGGTCGAAGTGCGCGATCACGATGTCGTGATTGAAATGGATTTGCCACTTTTGCTGAGCGTCATGAAAGGCCCGTTGGAAGCCGCCGTCAGGAAAGAAGGCGGGCGGTTGCTCGCCCCCTGATTGCCGCGCCGTTTCGGATCCGTCTGCCAAGCGATACTCTGGCTTCCAATTGCCAAGCCCTATGAGGCGCCGTGCGTTCCCGGCAGTTTGGCTGAACGCCGGATCGGGCGGGAAGCGCGTGTTTCCTGACCGCAGGCAGGGGCACGACCGAAGCAAATAGGACCTTGGCGCTAGTGGTAGATGAGCTGGCTGCCAACAGCGCAAAAAATATGGCGGTCTGTCCGCAGCATCATCATCGCGCTCGATACCGCGGAAAACCCGAAATGGCTGGGTGTCGCGGACGTGCAACTGGAAAGCAGCGTCGCAGGCGCGCTTGCCGCGATTGAGAACCACCCGCCCGACCTTACGATCATTGATTTCAATCTGGGCGGCGAATCATCGGAACCGATTGCCGATGCCTTGCGTGCGGCAGGCGTGCGCTTTGTGCTGGCGACAGGCTATGCCGACGGTGCTGGCGGCTTTGAATGCATGGGCGCCGCCGCCGTGCTGCGCAAACCTTATGGTATGACCGAAATCGAACGGTTGCTCGTCATCGCCTGAGCCGGGTCTAGCCAGAATAGGCGCGTGTCAGAAGCGTAACTTCGGCGCGGCTGAAATCCAGGCTGTGCAGTCCGTCTGCCACCAGACATTCGCCCACGCGGGCCTGCGCCGATCCGTCCAGCGCGGCAACTTCGCCCACCAGCGGAAGCGCCAGCAACGCACCGGGATAGGCGGCCTGCGTCACGGCGCCGGGGGCGCCTTCGATCCGATCAAGACGGAAATGCGGCCCATCGACCAAGACCGGCCCATCGGCGACACAGCGATGATGTGCCGCAAGATAGGGCGCGCCATGGGCTACTGCGAGCGCGCGTTCCAGATGCAGGTCGCGCGGACGGCCGTAATCGTACAGCCGGAACGTGGTGTCGCTGGCCTGCTGAACTTCCACCAGACACAGTCCGGGGCCGATCGCATGAACGGTGCCGGCCGGAAGATAAAACAGATCGCCAACCTGCGCCGGGTGCCATGTCAGCAATTGTTCGATCGTACCGTCAAGCGCTGCGGTTTCGATTTCGGCACGTGACACTGATCGATCAAACCCGATGGCAAGCCGGGCATCCGCATCCGCGTCCAGCACCAGCCAGCATTCTTCCTTGCCAGCTTCTCCCGCCAGCGCAGTCTCGTCAGAAGGATGCACCTGCACCGACAATTTTTCCGACGTGAACAGGTATTTCACCAGCACCTGCGGCATTTCGGGCGGAGGTTCGAACCAGATTTCCCCGATCCGTTCGCCGTGCGGGACGATAAAGGGCGCAGGCAGGACATTACGCCCCCACACCTTGTCGACCATGCGCGTGGGAAGCTGGCGCGCCATTACTGATGCACCGCCCCCGGCAGTTTGCCCACGGCCTGCGCACCATCCCGCGTGGTGATCAGCACCTCGTTACCGCATACCACGATGCACACGTCTTGAAGCCCGACGGCTGAAATACGTGGGCCATCGCTCATCACGAAGACGCCGCTGCACTGCGACAGGTCGGCTGTGCCGCACACGACATTGCCCGCGGCATCCGCCTGATCTGCCAAGGCATCGCCAAGCGCCGCCCAGTTCCCGATATCGGACCAGCCCATGCTGGCGGGCACCATCGCGGCGCGGGTGGTGTTTTCCATGACGGCATAGTCGATCGAATCACCGTCAATCGCGATGAAAGGCTGCGCTGCGGGATGAAAGTTCAGGCCATCGGTGATGCCGTCGTTCACCGCTGCGCGCACCAGCCGGGCCATTTCAGGCCGATGCGCGGCGAGTTCTGCCAGCAGTTGCCCGGCGCGGAACGCGAAGATGCCCCCATTCCAGCAATATTCGCCGCTTGCCACATAGGCTTCTGCGCGGGCCAAATCGGGTTTTTCGACGAATTCGCGAATTGCGTAGCCCCCGCTCACCGGCGCGCCGCGGCGCAGATAGCCATACCCTGTTTCGGGTCGTTCGGCCGTGATGCCAAAGCTGACGAGGTAATCCTCACGCGCCAGAGCGGCCGCATCCAGCGCGGCGGCGCGAAACGCCGGGGCATCGGCGATGTGGTGATCGCTGGGGCACACCAGCATTACGGCGTCTTCGGGCAGAAGGGCTGCGGCCAAGGCGATGGCAGGTGCGGTGTTTCTGGCTGCCGGTTCGATCACCAGCCGCGCACCGGGCGCATCGCCCAGTTGCGCGGTGATCAGATCGGCATGCGCCGCGCCTGCGATAACGATCGGCGGAGCAAAGCGATCGTCGCTCGCCACGCGGCGCACCGCCTGTTCGAAAAGCGTTTCCTTGCTCACCAGTGGCAGAAATGGTTTGGGCACCGCCTTGCGGCTGACCGGCCATAGCCGCGCGCCGCTGCCACCGCACAAAATCACCGGGTAAATCGCTGGCACTCAAAAATTCCTTGTTTCCGCCCGACTATAGCAACCCGTTCGGCGGAAACGAGCCTGTTGTGCGGATTATTCGGGCTTGATTGCGACTAGAACCATTGCTGGCGCCAGTAAAAGGGTGCGGGCACCGGATTGCCGCTGCCATCTGTGGCTGGACGAAATCCCAGCCGCGATTCAACCAGTTGGCAGGTGATGCGATCAGCTTCGGGGTCGGGGCTGGGCCGGTAAATGGTGCAATCACGGGCGCGGCCATCAGTGCCGACTGTCACGCGCACGATGACCTGCGTTCCGCGCCGCGCCTCGCGGCCGCCGGATGGCACGGGATAGTCGCGGGCATTGTCGATCCGGCCGCTGATATGCACGGGTTTGGATATTGCCACGCCGCCGCTGCCACTGCCGCGGTTGCCACTGCCTGTGCCAAGTCCGGTGCCCGCCGCGCCCGTACCATCGCCTGCGATCGCTGCACCCGATTCGCTGGCGGTGCCGGTCGATGCTGCCTGCGGGAGCGGCGCATCCTTACGGATCGGCACCCGCGGCGGCGGGCTAGTCACCGGCTGCGCCACCGCCTTGCGGCCGGGTTCACCCTGCGCACCCTCATCCGGTTCGGAGCGATTCTCAGGTGGTGGCGGTTCGGGCTGCGCGACCGGCGGAACGGTGAAGGCCGAAACGACATCGCGTTCAATGCTTGCGGTAAAGTCGGGGGCCAGCGCCCGGGCAAGGCCATACAGCGCGGCCAGATGCAGCAGCACGATCGCGAAAATAAGCGGCCAGCGCAGCCGACCATGGCGCATCTGGTAGCCGGATGAGTTCGACATCGGTGCAGGCACTTCCTTCACTTTGGTCCATTCCGGATGGGGTTGTCACCGCAAGCCGTAAAGCCGCTTTATAGCAAAGACGTAGCAATAGGCGATGGAGCGCCCCGATCGAGCGCGCATTGGATCATGAGCGGCGCGGCGGCCTTGATGGGCCGGACGCCGAAACACAGTCGGTCTGTGAAGATGCGACCGGATCTGGCGCGCCTGTAACCGTTGACAAGGTGGCAGGCCCATCCCCCATGACCGGGCGCGGCATCGGCTCCGGCAGCGACCCGCGCCCGAACGCCGCGCCGCGTTGGATCACATCGGTGCAAACACGCCGACCCATAAGGATCGCGGTGACGGCGAGGAAACGCCTGACACGAACGCTTCGCTGGTTCGGGCTGGGCCGGATCAAGGCGGGACCGATCGACCGCAGAACCCTTGGTATCGCGCTGATCGGCGGCGCGGCCTATCTCGCGCTTGCCTGTCTGGGCCTGCTTCTGGCGGATGAAGGAAAAATCGTCAGTCCCATCTGGCTGCCCAATGCCTGCGCGGTTGCCTTTCTGTTGCGTGTCCGTCTGCGCAGCGAAGTGCCGTTCTTGCTGGCCTGTCTTTCGGCAAGCCTCGCCGCCAATGCCGTGGTTGAGCTGCCTGATCATTTGGCGCTGGCCTTCTCGCTTGGCAATGTTGCTGAAATCATCACGGTACTGATCGTGACCCGCGGTGCTCGCAGGGTGCAGCCTGATATGAGCCGTCTTGCCGATCTGGCGCGTTTTGTGTGGGGCGGCGGGCTTGTCGGCCCGCTGGTGTCAGCCATGGTGACGCTGCCGGTGATGGGTGGCAGCCTAGCCGAAATGCAGGCGGGTGCAGTCCGCTGGTTTCTGACCGACAGCATGGCGATGGTGCTGATTGTGCCGACGGCACTGCTGATTGCAGACCGTATCAAGGGCCGAAGCGCCGGTGCTAAAACCCACCTTGTCGAAGGTGCCGCATTGCTCTGCGGCGGGATGATTTGCGCCTTCCTCGTCTTCAAGCAAACCCATTACCCATTGATGGTCCTCATCCAGCCGATCACGCTGCTCCATGCCTTCCGGCTTGGCAGCCTTGGCACGGCGCTCCATGTCTTGGTCGTGGCGGTTGTGGCGGGTGTCATGACATGGGCAGGAAATGGCCCAATCGCCGCGGCAAGCGGCGGCGCGATCGGGCAATTGCATCTGATGCAGGCGTTCATCGCAGCCAACTTTCTCACCGGCCTTCCGGTTGCCGCGATTCTCGCCGGGCGTGATCGGATGATGACCCGGCTGGAGCAAGGCAAACGCGAAACCGACCTGCTGGCTGAAAACATCAGCGACGCGATCCTTCGCTTCGATCTGACCGGGGTATGCACCTATGCCTCGCCTTCCGTGCGTGAGGTGATGGCCGCCCCGCCGGATACCTTCATCGGTCAGCACTTGGGCGCCAGACTGCATCCCGATGCCCGTGAGCGCATTTTGCAGGCGCTCGGCCGGCTGCGAAGCGGGGATACCGAACGCGAACGTGTCACCTATCGCCGCTTCTCCGATCATGTCGACGGCTCTCCGGTCTTTCTCGAAGCCGATTGCGCGCTGGTTCGCAACGTCGACACAGGCGCACCCGAAGGCGTCGTGGTTGCCGCGCGCGATGTGACCGAGCGGGTGGAGCTGGAACTGCTGCTCACCCGCGCCCGCCGTCATGCCGAACACGCCGCCCGCGCGAAGTCCGACTTTCTCGCCAACATGAGCCATGAAATCCGAACGCCTATGAACGGCGTCCTCGGCTTTGCAGAATTGATGCTGCAAGGCGATCTGACCGACGATCAACGTCGATTTGCCGAAATGATCGTGCAATCGGGACGATCGATGATGATGTTGGTGAATGACGTGCTCGATCTGTCGAAGATCGAAAGCGGTCAGTTCGCAATCGATCAGGCGCCGGTCGATCTGTACGCCAGCCTTGCCGAATGCACCGCGCTGCACCGTCCGGCCGCCACGCGCAAAGGCGTGACGCTTGAACTGGGGTGCCACTGCGGCAACGGGCCGGATTGCCGCTGCGGGCAAAGCGACCCGCCATGGCTGCTGACCGATGGCCTGCGGTTGCGGCAAATTCTTCTCAATCTGATCAGCAACGCGGTCAAATTCACCGAAGCCGGGCATATCGCAGTCACCTATCGCATCGACCAGCACGAGGTACGCGTCACCGTGGCCGACAGCGGGATCGGCATTAGTCCGCTTCAGCTTGAAACGATCTTCCACCCCTTCACCCAAGGCGAGGCGACTACGGCGCGGCGGTTTGGGGGCACTGGCCTCGGCCTGTCGATCAGCCGCCAGCTCGCCGCACTGCTGGGCGGCCGGATCGAGGTGGAAAGCACACCGGGGGTCGGTTCGCGCTTTGCGCTTGTGCTTCCCGCAGTGCTTGCCCCGCCTCTCCCGGAGACACCTCTGCCCGATCAGGCCGGCCCCGACGAACTGCTGCCCCAGGCACTGATGACGTCACGCATCCTGTTGGTGGAAGATCATGACATCAACAGAATGCTTGTGACCGAAATGCTCGAACGCTGCGGGCAAGATGTCGATGTGGCGCATGACGGGAATGAAGGCATTGCAATGGTGATTGATTCGATCATGCGCGGGCGGCCCTATGATCTGGTGCTGATGGATGTGCAGATGCCGGATTGTGACGGCCTGTCGGCCACGCGTGCCATCCGGGGCGAAGGCATTGGCCCCGGCCTGCTGCCCATCATCGCGCTGACCGCCAATGCCTTTCCCGAAGATGTCGCCGCTGCGCGAGCTGCCGGGATGCAGGGCCATCTGGCCAAGCCTGTTGTCTTTGCCCAGCTTGCGCGCGCGCTGCAACGCTGGCTTCCCACCCGTATCATCGAAGCCGACCCGCCCGGTCCGCCGCGCGCCCATGCTGCAGCGCCTGCTTTGCCGCGCACGGCCGCGCCCAATCTTTCGCCGCGCCTTGTTGCGCGCTGGCATGAACGGCGCCGCGAGGCAGTCGAAGCGGTGGAAGCGGCGCTCGCACAAGGCTGGCTCGACTACACCGCACCGGACGGCGCGAACAGGCGTGACGAATTGCGCCGCCTGCTGCACAAGCTCGCCGGTTCGGCGGCAATGTTTGGAGAGCCCGGTCTTGGTGACGCCGCGGCGGTGTTGGAACGGTCGCTGACTTCGGTTGATGGGGGCGCGGCATGGGAAAGCCAAGCGCGAACGCTGCTGCAAGCCGCTTCGTTGAACGCTGATTTGGACACTTGCGAACCGGGTGGCTCGCCCCGCTGACACTCAGCGTCTGCCGATGCGCCACCCAGCCTCCCGCGACGTGACTACCTTCCACTAACCAGCCTGCGCCACAAACACAAACGGCGGAGCCCACAGGCCCCGCCGTTCATGTGTCCGGGATGGACGGTTACAAATTAGAATTCGTAACGTGCGCCCACCTGAATGCGCCATGCCGAGGGGGCACCAGAGATGTTGTTCTGATCGTCCGGCGCAAAGCCGCTAATGATGTAGCGACCCTGAGCGTCGACACCGCCATCCACCACGTCGACGAATTCCGGACGGGTGCGCAGCACGTTCCAGTTGTTGTCGAGCAGGTTGAGGAAGTTCTGGAAGTCGGCGAACAGCGTCACCTTGTCGTTGGTCAGACCGGCCACGTTGGCAATGAACGGCAGTTCCTGGCTGAAGCGCAGGTCCATGTCGAAGAACCAGTCCTGGTTACAGGTGTTGCGCGCGATCGACGCGCCCGGGGTGAACTTGCACCCGCTGGCCGCGACGTAATCGATCAGGTCCGCCACGGCACCCGCGTTCGACGAGGGCGAGACGTTCGGATCGTTCGGGCCGCTCGGCACATAGAGCAGCGCGTTGTCCGAACCCGACGCCGAGTTGTTGAACACCCCGCCGCCGTCGAAGGTCAGGCTGTAGGGCTGACCCGAACGGGCACGGAAGAACACGCCGATGCTGGTGTCGTAACCGTCGATGAACTCTTCACGCAGGTTGAAGTTCACCACGAAGTTGTGGCGGGTTTCGAAGTTTGAGGTCGAAACAGCCGGGTTCTGACGGTCAAACGCCGCGGTGATGTCGTACGACGACGTCGCGGTCGACGAACCATTGTTACGGTTGTTCTCCGAGTCGACGAAGGTGTAGCCGAGGTTGAGGTTGAACGAACCACCCTCGGTCAGCAGACCACCGTCGAACCGCTTCGACACCAGCACCGAAGCCGAGTGGCTTTCGTAGCTCGGACCGTTGGTGAGCTGAATGAAGTCATCCACGCCCGCGCTGCGGCCGTTGGAGGAGTTGCGGAAGCATTCAGCAGTGACCCCGGTGTAGACCGGCGGCGTGCCACCGGTGCCCTGAAGCTGGGCGTTGCAACCCGGGAAGGTGTTGTCGATCGCGGCGTAGATCGGACGACCATCGACCGTGAAGCCGTTGAGACCGCGGGTGATGTTCGGGGTCTGCACCAAGTCGACGAAGTTCAGCGTGTCGTTGAACCGCGAGTAGATGTAGTCGAGGTTCAGCTGCCAGTTGCTGAAGAAGCCAGTCTCGGTCCCGAACTTGGTGCCGAAGCCGATGTTCGCGCGCACCACGGTCGGCACGTCGAAGCTTGGATCGGTCGACTGGGTATCAGCCCGACCGCCCGCCGCCTGAGCAGAACCTGCCGCCGCGGCGCAGGCCGGGAAGCCGGTGAAGTTGCCATTGGCATCAACCACGTTGAACGAACCGTCCGGGTTGGTGAAGCCGTCGCACTGCCCGCTGAATGTGCTGCCTTCACCGGTGGAGAAGCCGTTGTTCGAGAACGCGTTGGAGAAATACACCACCGGGTCACCGCCGGTGAAGATGCCGACACCGCCGGTCAGACGCGATTCCGAGAAGAAGCCCTCGTTATCGAACTCGTAGGTGGCCGACAAGCGCGGCAGGATCACGGTGTCGATCGCGCTGAAGGGCACCCGGTTGGTGAAGCCGAAGCGCGAGGCAAAGGCCGGGTTGGCACGCGGAGCGCCGCCGTCATACAACTGCACGCGGATACCGGCATTGATCGCCAGCTGGTCGGTCGCCTGCCAGTCGTCCTGCACGAAGAACGAGTAGATCTGGCGATTGAACAGCGCGGCCGCTTCGTTGATGTCACCTGACGGCGTAGCATTGATCGTGCCGCCACCAAGGAATTCACCTTCGTCACCAAGGATAAGGTCGTCGGCAAGATCACCGAACACGCTCGAGAAATCGCCACTGGCAACAATGCCATTTTCGAAATCGGCAAGGCTGCGGAAGAACAGCGTGCCCGTGGCGTTGACCGCGAACAGGTTGAACACTTCCAGATCGTTCAGTTCGGCACCGATCTTGAAGAAGTGACCATCGCCGGCATCGACATTCATCACGAAGCGGGCTTGATCGATCTTGGTGTCAAGCTGGTTGGCCGAGCGGAAGATGCCCGGGCCGGTGGTCAGCAGACCGTTCTGAGTGGTTTCACCCGGAACCAGCGGCACGCCGACGGCGAGACGCACGATCGGGTTGTCCGACTGCGCTTCACCGCCACCAAACGGCCCCTGCACGTCGCTCACTTCGGCGCGGCTGAGACGCAGTTCGGTCGAGATCGAGTCGCTCCAGTCCGAATAGAGACGGACCGAGTAGTAATCCGAGATCGTGCCTTCGTCTTCGAAGGAGTTGAGACCGCCGAGGTTCTGGCCGCCGAAGTCGGTTTCGACGTTGGTTTCCTCGAGCCGCTGATACGTCCCTTCAAGGCGGTGACCATCGGCGATCACGGCGTCGAGACGGCCGAAATAGCGCACCGAGGCTTCGGGCAGGGTGGTCGGGTAGCCGCCGGTGTCCTGACCATAGACGTCGCGGGCGATGCGCGCGAATTCGTCGAACTGGTCCTGGGTGACGAAGTTTGCTTCGTTCACGAAGCCGCCGCCGGCCGGGCCGAAGTTGTTGCTGTCGGCCAGATCGGTTTCTTCATAGCCGAACGAGAAGAACAGGCGATCCTTGATGATCGGGCCCGAGAGCGTGGCGCCCCAGCGCTTTTCGGTGCTGCCGCTATCGAGATCGCCGACCATGCCGCCATCGAAATAGGTGATGAAGGCCGAGCCGTGGAACTCGTTGCCGCCCGCCTTGGTGACGACGTTGATGAGACAGCCGGTGAAGTCCGAATATTCCACGTCGAACGGCGCGAATTCGACCGAGGTCTGCTCGATCACGTCGAACGGCAGCGGCAGGGCGTTACGCGCGGCGAACGGCGTGCCGTTGAGGCCGAACACGTCGGCCTGCACGATGCCGTCAACGGTGAACGTGTTCGAACGGTCGTTACCGCCGAGGCACGAGATGCGGTCCACGCCGTCGCCCGAAGTTTCGATCGAAACGCGCGGGTCGAGGCGGATGATGTCGCGGATATCGCGGGTGATCGACGGAAAGCTTTCGAGCTCCTGCAGGCCGAAGGCGGCGCCCGGGCCGACCGCCAGCTGGGTGGCGCCAGCGCGCGCGCCGGTGACCACAATGGTGTTGGCAGCGCCCGAGGTCAGCTCAAAGTTGAAGGCCGTGCGGCCACCGATGCTGGTGAAGACGTCTTCCACAGTCTGGCCTTCGAAGCCGTCAGCTTCAACAGTGACGGTGTAAGGGCCGCCTGCGGGGAGTGACTGCACGCGGAAGGTGCCTTCGGCGCCGGTGGTGGCGGTGGCAACCGCGTTGGTGCGGGTGTTGGTGATGGTGACGGACGCGCCAGCAAGCGGGGTGCCGTCAGTGTCGGTCACTTCACCTTCGATGCCCGTGGTGATCTGCTGCGCAAACGCCGGCGCGGCAATGGTGGTGGTCGCAGCAAGGCTGACGATGCTCGCCGCAAGGAGATACTTAAGCTTCATGGATTGAGGCCCCTGGAACAGTGGAGAGAGTGAAACTGGATTCGGTGTGTGGCCGCGCTAGGCCCGAACGCTTGCGGCAAAGCGACTGTTCTGTGACAGTTTGATGAAACTCTGCGCCGGGTCAGCGGCGATCCCCTAGCGTGCGGCAGCGCGAAAGCCAGCAAAGTGCCGGAAATACGCGGGTTAGACCCACCAGTGTTGCATCGCAGCAACGCTGCCGGGGAATTTCTCGGATCAGGTTTTTGACAGGAAACCCTGGCCCGTCAGGCCAGATTGATCTCGCGCAGACGCTGCATCAGGTAATCATGCGCAGTGATCGGATCGGCCGGCGGATTCGCGGCGTCGGCGTCTATACATTCGGGCAGCGGTTCGATGACAAAGTCCGGCCGGAAGTGGAGGAAGAACGGCATCGAGAACCGTGCCCGGCGCGCCGCATCGCCGCGCGGGTTGACCACCCGGTGCGTGGTCGAACGCAGCTTTCCGTTGGTCTGGCGCTGCAACATGTCACCGACATTGATGACCAGCGCCCCCGGCGGGACATCGACCGCATGCCATTCGCCCGTACGTGTCAGAAGCTCCAGCCCGGCTTCCTCCGCACCCAGAAGCAGCGTGATGGTGTTGATATCCTCATGACCCGCCGCACGGATCGCGCCATCGGGCGCCCCTTCGGCCAGCGGGGGATAATGCAGCAGCCGCATGACCGAGTTACCGTTCGTCACGCTCTCGATGAAGAAATCGCGGCGGCGACCGAGATGGAGCGCAATTGCTTCGAGCACGCGCCCGCCAGCGGTCTCAAACGCTGCGAACAGCGCGCTCATCGTTTCGCGGAAACCTTCAACCTCGGACGGCCACACATTGGGGGCCATGAATTGTTCAAGTGGGTGGCCGGCCGGCAGATCGCGGCCGACGTGCCAGAACTCCTTGAGGTCGAACACCTCGGCATCCTTGGCCTTTTCGGTACCGAACGGGGTGTAGCCGCGCGCGCCGCCGCCGCCTTCTATCTTGTAAGCGCGCTTTGCGGCGTCGGGCAGCGCAAAGAACGCCTTTGAAACCGCCTCGGCCTCGTCGATCAGGTCTTGCGGGATGCCGTGGTCGCGAACCACGGCAAAGCCATATTCGCCAAAGCTGCGCCCCAGTTCATCGGCGATGGTTTCAAGCGGCTGGGCCAGCGATACGGATGCGATATTGCTCATACCCCGGCCTTTACACCGGGGCCGATACGCCTGCCAAGAGGTTAGACCATTATGGCTAAAGCGGCAAAAACAGGCTGGCCAAGGCTGCGCTCATCAGGTTGGCAAGGCTTCCCGCAGCCAGCGCCTTCAAGCCAAGCCGTGCGATCACGGGACGCTGGTTGGGGGCAAGGCCGCCGGTCACGGCCATCTGAATCGCGATCGAGGAGAAGTTGGCAAAGCCGCACAGCGCAAAGGTTACAATCGCGCGGCTGCGTTCGGTCAGTTCGCCGCCTTGCATCTGGCCCAGATCGATAAAGGCGACAAATTCGTTCAGAACGATCTTCGTGCCGAACAAACCGCCGGCGATCTGCGCCTGATTCCAATCCGAAATGCCGATCAGGAACATCACTGGCGCGAACACATAACCCAGAAGCTTCTGAAAGCTCATGCTTTCAAACCATGCCGCCGTTTCCGGGCTGAAAGGCGCCCCGATCCCGCCAGCAAGATCAACGATACCCCCGCCGATCCCGGCCAGCATGCCATTGGCAAGCGCCACCAGTGCGACAAAGACCATCACCATGGCGCCCACCGCAACTGCCAGCTTCACGCCGGTTTGCGTGCCTTGCGCTGCGGCCTCGATGATATTGGCTGGACGCTGACCTTCCTCGAAGGTTTCTGCGGTGCTCACTTCGTCGGTCTTCAGGCCGCCTTCCAGGATTGCTGCCGGACCCACCGCGCTGATGCGCGACTGGGGCAATTCGACCTCCTGGCCGTTCTCGTCATACATGACCACGCGGGTCGCTTCGGTCAGGCCATTGCCGCGCCCGCGCGCACGCGCAACCGCTGCCATGCCGATGCCGGCATTCACATCAAAGGTGTCGGGCGCATCGTCAGGCATCATGATCTTGGCCATCAGAATACCGCCCGGCGCCGACATGAAGGCGGCGGCCAGCAGGAAGGGCACGGCATCTTCACCGATGAAACTTGCATAGGCGGCCAAAATTGTGCCTGCGACACCCGCCATGCCGACCGCCATCAGCGTGAACAGGCCCGAAGGGCTAAGCGCGGCCAGATAGGGGCGCACCACGAGGGGGCTTTCGGACTGCCCCACGAAGATATTGGCCGCAGCGCCCAGCGCTTCGACCTTGCTGATACCGGTAATCCAGCCGATTGCCCCGCCCACCCAGCGCACCAGACGCTGCATGATGCCAAGGTGATAAAGGATCGAAACGATCGCCGCAAAGAACACGATCACGGGCAGCGCAGCAATAACGAAGGTGTTGGCAAAGGGATTGGTTTCCATCGGCCCGAACACGCTGGCAATCCCGACCTTCGAAAAATCGAGCAGCGCGATCACGCCTTGCGACAGTCCGCCGATCACCGCGACACCGGCATCGGTCCGCAACACGATCAGCGCGGTAATCGCTTGAAGCGCAAAAGCCGATCCTACCACCCTGAGGTTGATCCTGCGCCGCGCAGTGGAAAGCGCAAAGGCAATACCAAGAATGGAAAGCACGCCTGCAAGGCTCAGCAGGATGGACGTGATACTCTCGTTCACGGCAGCACATTGCCCTTCTTCATGTGGGAAGCGTTGACCCCTCAGCGCGCACAAACGCCCGTTCTGCGCACAGTGTTGAATTCGGCGTGGCAGTTTGCGCGGGGTGTTGCAAGCATCATGCAGAACAAGACTGCGGCTAACTTGTGACAAACCACCGGTGACAGGACATGCGAGCAGCTTTTCTTTTGTCGCTGCGCTGGCTAGCACTCGGAAATGAACCAGACCGCGCCCCACGCTTCCGCCCCGCACGCGAACGTGCCCCCGAACATGCCATTGGGCCTGTTTGTGTTCACGCTGGTCTATGGGGGGATGACAGTGCTGGCGGGCGTTTTGGCCTATAAACAGGTCCAATTGTGGCCCACGAATTTAGCCGTGGAGAGCGGCATCTTCGCTTTTTTGCTGCTGGTGGTCATTTCCAGTACGATGTCGCAACTTTATGGGCGCCAGTTCGCCCAGCGGATCGTGTGGTGGGGGTTCCTGCCATTGCTGATTGCGTCCTTGCTGATGGCGTTGGTGCTGAACTTGCCTGCCTCGACCGAAATGGCGGCCGGCCGCGCTGAAGATCTGGCCGCATTCGAACGAGTGCATAGCACCGTATGGCGGGTATGGGCCGCAGGTCCGGCCGCCTACATCACGTCGCTGCTGCTCAATATCTGGATTTTTGATCGGTTGAAGGGAGACGGCGCGGAAACAACCATCGGCCTGATGGTCCGCGGCGCGATTGCCTCGGCCCTGTCGCAAGCGATCAATTCGGTGATCTTCATCACACTGGCGTTCTATGGCCTGTTCCCGATCATGAACCTTCTGATCGGTCAGGTCATTGCCAAGGTCGTACTGAGCGTGGTGCTGGTGCCGTTCCTGATTACGGGCGGGGTAAAAGCTGCGCGGTGGCTGGATGCCCGCGGGCGCACGCCAGCGCTTTGAAGCGCAGACGAAGCGGTGTAATCGTTCCCCCGATCAACGCAGGGGAGCTTTCATGATCATACGTGCATTCAAGCCCGCACTTGCCATCGCTGCCGTGCTGGCCGCCTGCGCACCGGTGAACGGTCCGGAAACACGCAGTTTATACGACTGCGCCAATGGAACGCAGCTCAAGGTCGAAAAACTCTCTGGCAGTCGGGTTCTGGTTCAGATGAACGATGACGCCCCCCTTACGCTGCCCCCCGAACCGGCCGCATCGGGTGCGCGTTACATGACCGCGACTCACCAGTTCTGGGACAAGGGCGCAGAAGCGATGTGGACCGTGGGCCGCATGGCACCCATGACCTGCGCGCGCGTAATGTTCCCGGGGAACATGTAACCGCCCTTGGCGCCCCGTGTGGCGAACGCGGAAATGGTGAGCCCGACAGGATTCGAACCTGTGACCCGCTGATTAAAAGTCAGCTGCTCTACCTACTGAGCTACGGGCCCACACATGCGTCGCACTACGCGACAGGCGCGCTCACCTAGGCAGGGGGCGGCGGCGGGTCAAGCGTGCATGGTGATGCGCGATCGTGAAATTGTTCACGGGATCAAGCCAATCAGATGCGATTGCACGCGCTGGCTCCAGAACGAAACCGCGCTGCGTGTAGCTGTTGTGCGGAATGACAAGACCAGGTGAGCGCCACACGCCGCCGCTCCACAAAATAATATCGCAATCAAGCACACGGTCACCCCAGCGTTGCCCGCGCCGCCGACCGAAGGCGCGCTCGGTGTGTTTCAGCGCAGCAAGGAGCGCGGTGGGGGACAGATCGCTTTCCAGCACCAGCGCACTGTTGGCAAAGCAGCGCCGCGCTGCACCGATGGCCGGAGTGGCAATCACGGGCGCACGGGCGCTGACAGTGCCGAATGCGGCGCATTCTTCCTGCGCAGCCTGTACCACGCTCTGCGGCGGACCGTAGAGATGATGCCGCCGGTTGCTGCCTAACGCGACAAGATAGGTGCTGCTCAAACCAGTCAGATATCCTGCGCGATCCGCCCGTAAAGCTGCGGGCGACGATCACGAAAGAAGCCCATCCCGGCGCGGTGCCGGGCGGCGCGGGCCAGATCGAGCCGGGCGATCAGCACGCCGGTTTCGTCGCAGCCATATTCGGCCAGATAATCACCCCATTCATCCGTGATGAACGAATGGCCATAGAAAGATTGCGCCCGGTCCAAGGGCCCTTCGTGCCCGATACGATTTGCGGCGACCACGGGCATGCAGTTCGACACCGCATGGCCCAGCATAGCGCGCCGCCACATCCGGCTGGTATCCAGATCGGCATCATAGGGCTCCGATCCGATAGCGGTGGGGTACATCAGCACTTCGGCGCCCATCAACGCCATCACCCGCGCGCATTCGGGATACCACTGATCCCAGCAAATGCCGACGCCGACCTTGACCAACGCGCCATCTTCGCCAGGCACGTCCCACACCTTGAACCCGTCGTTGCCGGGCCGGAAATAGTATTTTTCTTCGTATCCCGGCCCATCAGGGATGTGGCTTTTGCGATAGGTGCCCATGATCGCGCCGTCGGGACCGATCATGGCGAGTGTGTTGTAATAGTGGTGCCCGTCGCGCTCGAAGAAGCTGGTGGGAATCGTCACCTTCAGCTTCGCGGCGAGCTCGCACATAGCAATCACGCTGGGGTGCTGCGCCGTCGGGCGGGCGAGCGCGAACAGCGCCTCGTCCTCCTCGCGGCAGAAATAGGGGCCGGAGAAAAGTTCAGGAGGCAGTATCAGCTGCGCGCCTTTCGTGGCCGCTTCCTCGACCAGCGCCGACACGGCGGTGATATTGGCGGCTTCATCCTCGGAAGCCAGATCAAGCTGAAGCGCGGCGACGGTAATGTGAGTCATGCCGCTTCGACTACTTCTCGCGCAGGGCAAAGTCCACTTGCACGCTAACCGTGCTGGTCGTCTGGCCGGGCTGGATGACCCCGCCGCCAGCGGTCGTACGTTCCTCCACCATTATCTGCGCCATGACAGGAGGCGGCGGCGGCACTGCGCCGGGAAGGTAGCGGCCGCCCTGCATCCCGCCCGAGTCGCGGATGGTGAGCACGCGAGAAATCTCCATACCCGCTGCCTCGGCATAGGTTTCGGCACGCCTGCGAGCGTTGGTGTAGGCAGCGGCATATGCCAAATTCGCTGCGGCTTCGGGATCGGTCATCCGCAGGTCCGGCCCGCTCATTACATTGGCACCCGCGCCGGTCGCAGCAGCGACCGCGGCATCGGCCTTGGCAATGTCACGCACTGTAACCGCGATGATATTGGTCGCCTGATATTGCCCTTTGCGGTCGCCTCATTCGATGCGCTGGATGTTGACCGCGCGGGTCTGAATGTCTTTTTCCGCAACCCCTGCCGCCTTTAGCGCAGCCAGCAGTGCTGTGATATCACCGCGGTTGGCGATGCTCGCCGCTTCGCCCGAGGCGCCGAAATTTTCGACCCCCACTTGAAAAAACGCCTGATCGGGTCGCGTCTCGGCCTCGCCTGTGGCGCTGACAGAAAGCAGCGTTTCCTGATGGTCAACGCCGCGCGGATCGGAGGCGGTGCTGCCGCAAGCCGCCAGTGTGATCGATGCGGTCAGGGCAGGTATCGCAACATAGAAACGTGGCATGATCTTCTCCCCATCGTGGCCCGGATCGTTCCGTCCCGAAGACTGCCTTATTTCCGCCATATTGTGAACGCGGGGTGAAGCCGATTGCTCACCCCGCGCACATGGTCACATCGCCTTCTTGAACAGCAACGTCATTCGGTCGCTTTCGCCCAGCCCCGCCAGATCGGCGCGCTTGGTTGCCTGCACCGGCGGCATTTCCCACACGCCTTCTGGGTGGTTGGCCGGGTCTTTGGCATTGGCGTTGATTTCGCTTTCCGCCACAAGTGCAAAGCCGTTCAGGCGCATGAAATCGATCACGTCCTGCTGCTTCAGATATCCCTTGGACCCGTTGGCATAGGCCCACGGCGCATCCGCCTTGGCCCGGTGCTGGACGATGCCGATGTAGCCATCATCCTTGAGCAGTTCGCGCATTGCCCGGATTTCGGTGTCGGCGATACCGGCGCGGGTGATGCCGTGCATCGCGCGAATCACCAGAATGCGATCGAAGGTGCCCTTCTGTTCGTCTGCCTTGTCGAGTGTAAGGCCGCTGAAGCGGTCGGCCGGAAGGCCGGTGTAGCCCGCAACTTCCGCGCCGAACCCGGCTGCCTGATCACGCAAACGCTGCTGACGGGCGGGATCGGCCGTGGCCGTCATCGGGTTGGTATAGAGGCCCACCAGCTGACCCTCTCCGCCCAGATAATGGCCGAGCAGGCGCGAATACCAGCCGCCGCCGGGTGAATATTCACCCACCTTCATGTCGGGCCCGACATGGAAGAAGGCGAGCACTTTGGCAGGATGGCGATGGACGTCACGCACGCGGTCTTCGGCGCGGGTGGGATGATTGATCGCGCCCGATACCGCTTCACCGTGCATTGTGTTGAAGGCCGCGGTGTCACGAACATGCGCTTCACCGTGGGCGCTATGGTCCATGTGCTGGTGCGCCGCGAGTGGGGCGACGGCGGCAAGACTGCTGACAGCAGCGGCAAGGATCAGTTTTTTCATGGGCTCTCTCCGATAGGTGGAAATTTGCGGCCATCATGTGTGGCAATCAGGCGTTGCTAGCCTATCTTTGCGCAATACCAATGGAGATTTTGATGAGCAACTTGGACACAGCGATCATCGCAGGCGGCTGCTTCTGGTGCACCGAGGCGGTGTTCCGCGATGTGGTGGGCGTTACCAAAGTGGAAAGCGGCTATATCGGCGGCACCAAGGCAAATCCCACCTACAAGGAAGTCTGCACCGGCACGACCGGCCACGCCGAAGGCATCCGCGTGACCTTCGATACCGACGTGATTGGCCTGCCGCAAATTTATGACGTGTTTCTCGGTACGCACGATCCGACGCAGCTGAACCGCCAGGGCGGCGATGTCGGGACGCAGTACCGCAGCGCGATCTTCCCGCTGTCAGCGCAGCAGGGCGCCGAAGCCGAAGCCGCGATTGGGCGCTGGAACGCAGAGAACGGCAAGATGGCCGTCACCACAATCGAAGGCCTGTCGGATGGCGCGCAAGGCATGGAATGGTATCCGGCCGAAGATTACCATCAGGAATACTGGGACGGCGAAGGCCAGCGCAATCCCTATTGCCAGGCGGTGATCCCGCCCAAGCTGATGAAGCTGCGCAAGAGCTTTCAGAAATATGTGAAGGACTAAGAGAGAGCCCACACCCTCGACCCGCGCTCGATCCGGAGGATATTGCCCCGGATAGCGCGGGTGGTGGAATGGCTGCTTTCGTGGTCATTCGGAAAAAAGCAGACGTTCGGCTAGCGACCCCAAAGCGGCCATTAGCCCAAAATCGGATGCCCGCTTGATCGCCAGTTCATCTGCCTGGCGTAGCTGCGATCGCCCAAGGCTCGGGCCCATATTCCCAAATCCAAGGAAGACCGGTCTCGCCGAGGATGAGTTTAGTAATCCTCGGGAACGCCGCTTCGGCTCTCACATCATTGGCCATAAGAACGACGCACCTTCTGCCTTTCTCCAGACAAACCCACATGTTGCCTGTCGAATCATTGTGGCCGCCCTTGAAGAACCCCCGTCCCTGAGGGCCGTCGAACGTCACCACACCTAGGCCTGAGGCGAGATTATTGAACTGGCTCTCCGGTGACGCTTCGGGCTGTAAACTTGGAAACTGGGAGGCCGTGGTTATCCGAAGTTGAGGGCGGATCATTTCGGCGCGGCCGCGCCTTGTGAGGCCCTCACCTTTCATGAACGCTGCCGAAAACTTGGCGAAATCGGCAATCGTCGTATCCATTGAGCCTGCCGCTCTGACCGTGTTTCTTTCATCGTGAGGCTCTGTGCTTCCGTCCGCATGCCATCCGTCAGCCAGGTTCGACGCGTAATCAGGCCTCCACATCATGCTCGTGTCGGCCATTCCAAAACGATCAAAGACCCTTCGCTGCATCTCGGCACCAACATCGAGTCCGAGACCTCGTTCCAATACAAACTGGAGAAGAATGATGCCGTCACCTGAATAGGCGTATCGTGATCCCGGCGTGAAATGGAAACGAAGCTTCTGATCCGGCTCCAAAAATCCGAAGTTCGCAAATCCCGAACCATGGTTAAGCAGAATGCGCGGCGTCAGCATCCGCCATCGTTCGTCTCCGGCAAGATCCTGCCAACTGGAATATTTATCCTCTTCTGGATAATCTGGAAGCGGCTTGGCAAGGTAATTGGCTATGGAGGTGTCGAGATCGATCCGACCTTCCTCAACTAACTGCATGACAGTGTAAGCAAAAACTGCTTTGGTCAGCGACGCACCATACATCACAGTGCTCGTTGTAAGCGGGCCGCCTTGAGCGTTACGTAAACCCCAAGTTTGTGTGTGCCGAACGCGACCGTTCTCGATAACTGCAACGGCTAAGCCCTGAGTTCCGGTCTCCTCCATCAATTGAGGGACATTCATATCCAGCTTCGACTTGAGGCTTGCAGACGAAGCTGGGTTAGCCATCCCGGCAACGAAGGCTAAAGATAAAGCAAGCTTAAGACGCTTCGGCATTAGCCTTCTCCCATTTGCGCACCTTCTGGTATCGAGGCCAGAAACGCAATGTCTGAAAACCACTCAAAATCAGACGTTCCAGCCGACCGCAGCAAATCCTGAAAGCGGCCAGTTTGACTAAGGGCCGGGCTGGCAGGAGCGGAAAGCAAGCCAAGCCCAGGGTCAAGTCCGCGGCGACATGGGGCGTTATGGCTTGCGCCACCGCGCGACGAAAAACCCGTCCAGCCCGCCTTGGTCGGCGAGCATCCCCGGATGAGTGCGCAGCCATCCCTCGCTTGTGGGCGCAAGGCCAGCGGGCAGTTCCGCCGCCGTGATCGGCATGGGCGTAAGGCCGCACTCCGCATCAATCCACGCCGCTTGGCTCTCGCCCTCCTCGGCCTCCAGCGAGCACACCGCATAGACCAGCAGCCCTCCAGGGTTGAGCCATTCGGCGGCCTTGGCTGCCAGCGCGCGTTGCAGTTCGACCATCTCGGGGATCTGCCGTGCACCGATACGGTGCAGCACATCGGGGTGGCGTCGGCAGGTGCCGGTCGCGGTGCAGGGCGCGTCGATCAGGATCGCGTCGAAGCGGTGCTTGGGCTCCCACGTCAGCGCATCGGCGCGCACGGGGGAAGCCTTCAGCCCGGTGCGCTTCAGGTTCTCTTTCAGCAGTTCCAGCCGCCGCTTCGAGCTGTCGAGCGCGGTGACGTTCCATCCTGCCGCAGCCAGTTGCATCGTTTTGCCGCCGGGCGCAGCACACAGGTCGAGTGCATTCTTCCCCGCCCCATCACCCAGCAGGCGCGCCGGCATCGAAGCGGCCAAATCCTGCACCCACCAGTCGCCCGCCTTGTAATCGGCAAGCGTGTCCACCGCCGCACCGCGCGGCAGGCGCACATGGCCGGGGGCGAATGTTACCCCTCCCATCGCCACGGCGCGGGTTTCGGTTTCAGCTGAGTTTTTCAACGCCAGATCGAGTTCGGGCGGGAAGGCAAGGCCCGGCGCGATCGCTGCGGCTTTTTCCGGTCCCCAGCGTTCGACGACGGCGTGCGGAAGCGTCGGCACTTCGGGCAAAATGCTGCGCCCCGGCTTCACCAGCGCGGAAAACACCCCGTGCGCAAGGCGGCGCGGCCCGCCCGCCAGCAGCGGCAGCCCGGTCGCGATTATCGCGTGGGGCGGCGTGTCCAGCCGCAGCGCCTGCGCCAACATAATGCGCAGCACCATTCGCGCTTTCGAATCATCGGGAAGGTTCTGCTTGGTCGCGCTGTCGATCAGCGCATCGAGATCGGTCAGCCAGCGCAGCGTTTCGCCTGCGATTGCCTTCGCCAAGGCGCGGTCGGGCGCCTTGCGCACATCGCCCAGCGCGCCGCCTTCGGCCTGTTCGAGTGTCTCGCCCCGCCGGAACACGGCATCGAGCAGGCGGAGCGCAGCGCGGCGCACGGGAAGTCCGGGGGTCTGTGGCATAACACGGCCCTAAAGCATCGCGTGAAAAAGTGGGAACCGGTTTTTCGCCTAAAACGATCCAGACCTCACAATGCGCCCCTGACCTTTCTTGAAACCAAGTGCCCGCACGCGCATTTGCACATCATGACCAAAGAAAAGTCGCAAGCCGCCCTGCAGTTCAAGAAGCCTGCGCACTGGACCAACGATCCTGTGCCCGCCCCAAAACAGACCGATCCGTTGAAAGACGAACCGCGTGATCTATCCCCCACGCGTTATGGCGATTGGGAAAAGGACGGAATCGCCTGGGATTTCTGACACAGGACGCGGCCGACCTGGTTTGAATGCGATCACAAGGGCGTGAAGGTGACGTTCAGTCCGTCCTTTGGCTGCGGGATCGGCCAATCCTGCCATTCGGGATTGTAGCCCGTCGCCGCTTCGATCCGGTATCGCTGCAACACCTGCGCCAACAGCACCTTCACCTGCATATAGGCAAAGTGCAGCCCCAGACACATGTGCGCGCCGCCGCCGAAGGGCACCCAAGCGTATTTGTGGCGCGCCTTCACCTGATCGGGAGTAAACCGCAGCGGATCGAATTTGGCAGGATTGTCCCAATATTCCTCGGAATGGTGGGTCCAGTGAATGTTGATCCCAACCATTGTACCGGCCGGAATGCGATAGCCGCCATATTCGAATTCTCGCAAAGCCCGGCGCGGCATTGAGGGAACGGGCGGCACCATCCGCAGCAATTCCTTGAACGCCATTTCGGTGAGGTCGAGCTTGCCCAGATCTTCGTAATCAAGCGGGCGGGGATTGCCTGCGCCATCCGGACCGCCTGTGACCGCAAAAATCTCCTCACGCAGCTTTTCCTGCCATTCAGGATTGGTGGCCAGATGATAGATCAAAGACGAGGCTGATGAGGTGATTGTGTCATGCGCCGCCATCATCAGGAAGTTCATGTGATCGACTACCTGGTCAACCGGCAACAGGCTGCCATCTTCGCGGGTAGCTGTGGCAAACTGGCTGAACATGTCCTTCCCGCCGCCTTCGCTGCGACGCCGCAGCGTTTCCTTGGTGAAATAATCGACCAGAAACGCGCGGCCATCCACGCCCTTCTTCATCTTGGTGAAGGGAAGCGGTTTGCGCACGGGTGCGACGGAAGCCTGCACCATATCGACAAAGGCTTCGTTGATCTTGTCGGCTTCAGGCCCCCATGGCAGACCGATGAAACTGTCCGCCGCCAGATCGAGGGTGAGTTTCTTGATAGCCGGATAAAAGGTCATCGGCCCCGACCAGCCCGCCACTTCGCGCGCGATGCCGCGATTGAGCGCGCCCGAATAATGGCGCATCGGTTCAGGCTTGAAGGCGATCGACAATGCCCGGCGATCGATCCGGTGATGGTCGAAATCGATCAGCATCAGCCCGCGCGGGAACAATTGGTCGAGGATTGGCCCCCAGCCCTGTTCGGACGAAAAGATCTTGTCCTTGTTGAACAGCAAAAGCTCGTTCGCTTCGGCGCCGATCAAAGCGACCTGCCAGCCCCCGAAAGCGCGGTTCTTGTACACCTTGCCGTGCTTTGCGATCATACGATCAGCAAAGGCGTGGGGATCGGCCAGCATGGTGAAGGTGTTGCCCACCACGGGCCAGCCCGCCTCTCCCGGAATGTGGGCCAAGTCCGCTTCTGTCAGCCTAAGCTCACCCCAGTGACGGGGCGCGGTGGTGGCAGGCGCGTGAGACGGACGCGAAGCGTCGGCAAGGGTAGCCATGGTTCGGTCGATGCTCCGGTGAAGGGTTCGGATTCGCAACTAACCTTGATGTAAATAATCGGAGCCGTCAAATCCAGCCGGAAAGCTCGCGGTTCAGCATCGCTTCGATCATCGCCACCCCATCGTCCGAGGTGTTGAGGCAATCGAGCACGGCATAATCTTCCCCGCCATGCGAAAGAAATTCGTCACGGCCTTCAAGCGCCAGCTCTTCCAGCGTCTCGACACAGTCCGCAGCGAACCCAGGCGCAGCAACCACGAGCCGCTTTGTGCCCTTGTCACCTTCTGCCATCAGCGTGGCATCGGTGGACGGTTCGAGCCACGCTGCAGGGCCGAACCGCGACTGGAAGGTGGTTTCAAATCGCACCCCGGCAAATTCGGGCCGGGTTGTCAGTTCCTCGCGCAGCAGGCGTGCGGTCTTGCAGCAATGGCAGTGATAGGGATCACCCTTTTCAAGCGTTTGCTGCGGCATCCCGTGGAAGCTGAGAAGCATCACTTCAGGTGTAAAGGTCAACCCTCGCACCTGCCGTGTCAGATCGCCCGCAAGGGCCGCAAGATAGCCAGGATGGTCGTGATAGGGCGGCACAAACCGCAGCGCGGGCTGCCAGCGTTTGTTGGCAAGCACGCGGGCGACTTCATCAAACACGGTCGCGGTGGTGGCGGCGCAATATTGCGGATACATCGGCGCGATCAGAATGCGGTCGCAACCATCGGCCATCATGGCATGGAGCCGGCTTTCGATCGAAGGGTTGCCGTAGCGCATTGCCCAATCGACCTGCACCTTTTCGCCAAAACGCCCCATCATCGCCTCGGCCTGACGCGCGGTGATGTCGGCCAATGGCGATCCGCGCTCGGTCCAGATCTTGGTGTAGGCTTCAGAGCTTTTCTTGGGCCGGGTGTTGAGAATGATGCCGCGCAGGATCAGCTGCCAGACGATCGGCGGGATTTCGACCACGCGACGGTCGGACAGGAACTGCTTGAGATAGCGTCTGACCGAATCCGGATCAGGGCCATCAGGCGTGCCAAGGTTGATCATCAGCACGCCAACGCGGCCGCTGGATACAGGAGGATGGTCGCCCGGAAGGCGCTGGGTCTGCCAGGTCATAGCCCGCCTAACGATTGGCAGGCATTTCGTTTCCGGGCGCAAAAGATTGCCCGTGCCGAATGTGGCGAAAATATCGGGATCATATGCCGTCCGAAAGTAAGGGTAAGCGCCTGAGCCGCAACCCCGTAGCCGAAAACAGCGCATTGGCAATCGCAGGCGGGGCAACAACTGCGCCAAGTTCACCCGGATCGGCAGGGGGCGCTTCGCTGGCGATGAATTCGATCCGCATGTCCGGACAATCGGCCAACCCGGGCAGACCGAGCGCAAGATCCTCGCCACCTTCCGGTAGCCCGGCGCGCAGCCGCACGGCATTGCCCAGCGCAATCCCGATGCCGAACACCAGCCCGCCTTCAATCTGCTGGCGGGCAATATCATGATTGACGATCCGGCCGATATCAGCAGCCGCGGAAAGCCGGATGACCCGCACTCCGCCTTCGCCCTGACGCGCTGTGGCAACGCAGGCGATACGGGCTGCTTGCGGCCCATCACCGATGCGCGCGCAGGCCAGGCCCTGTCCGCTTTGATCAAGGCCGCCATCCCATCCCGACAACTGGGCGGCGCGTTGCAGGCAGGCGGCCAGCCGCACATCGCTTCCCAGCATCGCCATGCGGAACGACAGCGGCTCGCGGCCATTGCGAGATGCGATCTCGTCAATGAAGCTTTCGATCGCGAAGATGGCGGGGCCATACGAATTGCCGCGCACCCGCCCGACAGGCAAGCCGATGTTCACCGGCACGTGTTCCACCAGCAACGCGGGGATCTGATAGGGCGGGACCGCGCCTTCACAGGCGAGCGCATCGGGTTTCCCGGCGGTTTCGCGGATGGCAGCAGCGGCGGTGAGATTATCGAAAAGGCGCTTGCCAAACTCCAGCATGGCGGGCGGCGTGGCGATACGGATGCGCATGGCATCGATGGCGCCGCCTTCGCCCATGGCTGCACCCTTGGCAAGCTGCGCGCCCAGAAGCAGCCACGCCGGCGCACGTGGCCTGGCGCGGATCAATTCGTCACGCCGCGGCCAGGTCAACTGGACCGGACGGCCAAGTTCGCGTGCGATCAAGGCGATCTCGATGGCATGGTCATGTTCCAGCCGCGCATCAAAGCTGCCCCCGGCGGGCATGGGATACAGCGCCACATTTTCGACAGAGATGCCGATTGCCCGCGCTGCTGCAATGCGCGCTTGTTCGGGCGCCTGCGCTGCGATCCACAAATCCAACCGCCCATTGACAAAGTGCGCCGCCGCACAGGCGGTTTCCATCGGCGCAGCATAGGACGCCTCCACTTCATAGCGGCGGCCAATATCCACCCGCTGCAGCGCTGCGCCGCCAAATCCGGTTTCGGCGATGGTAAACGCCTCGCTCCCGGTCAGCGTCGCATCCAGCCGAGCGGCAACATCGGTGCTGTCGACCGGATAGGGAACCGCGAATTTGGGTTTCATGGCGGCCAGCGCCTGTTCTGCGCTCCACCAGGTATCGGCGGCCACGGCGAGCCAGCGCTTGCTTTCGACGATCCCGGCAAGCCCCCTAATCCCGGTTGCGCCGTCGCGATCGAACCCCGTCAGTTCCGACGTCCCCGACGGGCCATGCCGGATCGAGGCGAACACCATGCCCGGCAGGCGCACATCCCCTGCAAAGCCGTAAGAACCATCGACCTTAGATGGCAAATCGATGCGCGGATAGGCGGGCGCACCATCAAGGTCGGCGGGCAAGGGTTTTTCGCGGGGCGGCTCGGTGCGCAGCGGGGGCGGATCAATCGGCGCATAGTCCGCAGCCGCTTCGGCCAATTCACCGAAGCTGGCGCGCTGCTGCCCGTGGATGACGAAGCCGTTTTCGACTTCGCATTCCTCCCACGCTACACCCCATCGCGCAGCGGCCTCCTGCGCCAGCATCGAACGTGCAGCAGCGGCAGCTTCGCGGCAGGGCTGTTCATACGCGTCCAGCGATGTACCGGCGGCCGTGGCGCTGAACCGACGCGAC
This sequence comes from Erythrobacter sp. R86502, assembly GCF_042466465.1. Classification (NCBI taxonomy): domain Bacteria; kingdom Pseudomonadati; phylum Pseudomonadota; class Alphaproteobacteria; order Sphingomonadales; family Erythrobacteraceae; genus Erythrobacter; species Erythrobacter sp. R86502. The sequence goes on from NZ_JAXHCJ010000001.1 coordinate 2,107,337, forward strand.
TGGGCAAAGCGCGTGGCCAGAAGCGCATCGGTTTGTTCTGCACTGCCCGCGCCAATCGAATCCCACAACGCCATCCATTTGCGGGCCAGCGGAACATTGGCATAGGCACCCGATACAGGCGCCGGCTCCACTGCGATCTGACGCCAGTCGGCGCCAAGTTCAATTGCGACAATCTGAGGCAGAAGCGTCGTGATCCCCTGCCCCATCTCAAGCTGCGGCACGGCAACGGTTATCACGCCGTCACTGGCAATCTTGAGCCAGGCCCCGAACACGTGTTCACCCGTGGCGGCGATCAGCGGGGTCTGGTAGCTGCGCGGCATCAACCACCACGCGACCACCAGCCCGCCGCCAGCCGCTGCCCCCGCCAGCAATCCACGCCGCGAAACCTGCATGGTCTTCAGACCGTCCCGGTATCAAGCCAACGCGCAAGCCGCGTTGCAATGGCACGGAACGGTTCGGCGGTGTCGTCATCGCCTGCCGCGGGCGGATTGCCCTTGTCGCCCGCGATCCGGGTCGCCAGCGTCAGCGGCACGCGGCCAAGAAACGGAATGTCCAGCGCGGCTGCAAACTTTTCGACACCGCCCTGGCCAAAAGGATCACTGATTTCTCCGCAGTGCGGACAGGCGTAGCCCGCCATGTTTTCGACCAGCCCGATAATCGGCACCTCGCCTTGTTCAAACAGCTGTCCTGCGCGCGCGGCGTCAATCAGCGCCAGATCCTGCGGCGTCGAAACCAGCACCGCGCCATCGGGTTTGTGCGCCGACAGCATCGACAATTGGACATCGCCCGTCCCCGGCGGCAGATCGATCAGCAACAGGTCGGTGTCCCCCCAATCGGCGTCGACCAGTTGGCTCAACGCCTTGCCGGTCATTGGCCCGCGCCATGCCAGCGCCTTGCCGGGGGCGACGATGTGCCCCATCGAAAGCACTTTCACGCCGTAGGGGCTATCAATGGCCACAAGCTGCGACCCGTCGGGGGTTGCGGCGGGCTTGATCCCTTCGGTGCGCAGCAGCTTGGGCTGCGAAGGCCCATAAATATCACCATCGATCACACCCACCTTGTGGCCCATTCTGGCCAGCGCGACCGCGAGGTTTGTGGTCAAGGTCGATTTGCCAACCCCGCCCTTGCCGCTGCCGATGGCAATCAATCGGCGGCGGCGGCGTTCCCCGATCAGGGCAACGCGCACTTCGTCAATTTCGGGAAGCGGGCTTAACGCGGCAGTAAGCGCAGCCTCCAGTTCTGCGCGGGCGGAACCGGTGAGATCTCCCGCTTCGGCAACGATGATCGCACGGCGTGCCACAAGGCGGGCCGAACGCAAACGCTGGTTCATTTCGGGGGTCAGAGCGGCGCGGATCAGCGCCTCTTCGGCCTCGGGCTGGCGGGGTTGTTGCGGTGACTTGCTCATGGCGCCACGCCTCTACCACCAAATTCACGTAGCGGACCCCTGTTTTTCACCGGAACCCATGCCTATAAACACCTTATGCAAAGAGTAGACGGCTGGAGAGAACGTCTTGGCGCTGGCCTCAAGGGCCTTGCCATGGCAGGCAAGAACAACCCCTGGGGCGGCGGCGGCAACGGCGACGAACCCCGCGCGGACGGCCCTTCGGGTGACGGCGGCGGCGCGGGCGGGGGCAATGACGGCCCGCGCAATCCCTGGCTTCCCGGCGGGGGCGATCCGGGCAAGCGGCGGTCAGCCAGCATCGAGGATATTTTCAAGAACCGCGGCCCCGAAGGCCCTCGCCGCGCAGGTGGTGGCGGCAATGGACCGACCTTCCGCCTGCCCGAACGTCCCGGGGGTAAGAGCTGGTTGCCGATCATCATCGGCGGCGTCGCGCTGATTTGGGTCGGGGTGACCAGCTTTCATGTGATCCAGCCGGGCGAGCAGGCGGTCGTGACCTGGCTGGGCGGCAAGTATTCCGACACGCTCAATTCCGGCATCAAGATGACCGCGCCCTGGCCGATCCAGATGGTCACCAAAGAAAATGTGACGCAGGTTCGTCTTGAAGAAGTGCCGGGCACGAACACCGAAAAGCTCATCCTGACCGGCGATCAGAATCTGGTCGATCTGTCCTATCTGATCCGGTGGAACATCTCCGACCTCGCGCTGTACCAGTATCAGTTGAACGATCCGCGTAACGCCCTGCTGGAAATTGGCGAAGCGGCAATGCGTGCCGCAGTCGCTCGCCAGAATCTCGACACTGTTTTGACCGGCGCAGGCCGCGCCGAGATCGAACAGGAAGTGCGCGAGCGGATGCAAGCGAGGCTTGATTCCTATCGTTCGGGCATCAGCGTGCAAGGTATCGAAATCAACAAGGTCGATCCGCCATCGCAGGTCGAGGAAGCATTCAAGGACGTGTCGTCTGCGCAGCAGGATGCCGATGCCGCGATCAACAGGTCGCGTGCCGTGGCGCAGCAAACGCTTGCGCGCGCGCAGGGTGATGCGTCCGAATTCAATGATATCTATGAAGAATACCGGATGGCCCCCGAAGTAACGCGGCGCCGCCTGTATTATGAAACCATGGAGCAGATCCTGTCCAAGACTGACAAGACCATTGTCGAAACCGGCAATGTGACGCCGTACTTGCCACTGCCCGAACTACGCCGCCGTGCGCAAGCGCAGCCGCCGCAGCAGCAGGAAGGAAATTGAGGTCATGAGCCGCTTCTTCCAAAGCACGCGCAACGTGCTGATCCTTGCCGCAGCCGCGGTCGTGGTGCTGGTTTCAAGCGTGGTGATCGTTCCCGAAACGCATCAGGCGGTGGTAATCGCTGCGGGTAAGCCGGTGCGGGTCTTCAACCTGTTCCGTCCTGAAGTGCCCTATGGTCAGACGGGCGCGGGCGTGCAGTTCCGTATACCCTTCTACGAGCAGGTGCGGATGATCGATCGCCGCGTGCTCGATGTCGACATGCAGCGCACGCAGGTTCTCTCGAATGATCAACAGCGGCTTCAGGTCGATGCCTATGCGCGTTATCGTGTCATCGATCCTGTCAAGCTGGTCGAACGGGCCGGGTCCGAAAGCCAGTTCGAAACGCAGCTTCTGCCTATTCTCACGTCGGTATTGCGGCAGGAACTGGGGCGTATCCCGTTCTCTTCACTTATCAATGCCGAACGCGGGGCAGCGATGACCAACATTACCGCGGCGCTCGACCGGCAGGCACGCAATTATGGCGCTCAGGTTCTTGACGTGCGGATCAAGGCGGCTGACCTTCCCGAAGGCCGCCCGCTGGACGCTGCTTTCACCCGGATGGAAACCGATCGTCAGGAACAGGCTGCGACGATCCGTGCCGCTGGTCAGCGTGATGCGCAGATCATTCAGGCCGAAGCCTCCGCCGAAGCCGCGCGCATTTATGCCGATGCCTACGGCAAGGACCCGCAGTTCTACGATTTCTACCGTGCGATGCAGAGCTATCGCAAAACCTTCCTTCAGGGCGAAGGGCAAAGCACGATGGTTCTGTCTGAAGACAGCGAATATTTCCGCCAGTTCAAGGGTGAACGCTAGACAATCGACAAAGTGCTGATCGTCGGCGGTGAACGGTGTGCGCGTTCAATCGGCGTTCAGCCCCGGGAAGGGCATTTGGATAAGGAAACCGGCCCCTCCGGCCGGCCCCGCAAAGGCTTCAGGAACGCAGCGACAATGTCGCGCATTGCTGCAATGATAAGGACGATGAGGACGTGAACAAAGTGCGCTATGTATACGGACTGACAAGCGCGTTGCTGGTAGGCGGCGCTACACTTTCTCTTATCACCGGTTCGCCCGTGGGCGCGCAGGTGGCGCAGAACGACGGGGCGGTCATGGACCGGATGGTGCCGGTTGCCGGCGCACCCGCCAGTTTCGCCGATCTGACTGCGCAGCTGCAGCCCGCCGTGGTCAACATTGCCACCCGCCAGCGTGTCGAAGTGGCCAACAACCCCTTCGCGGGCACCCCGTTCGCTGAACTGTTCAATCGCCGCGGCGGCAGCGGGGGCAATGGCCAGCCTGCCACGCGTGAGGCGCAGTCTCTGGGATCGGGCTTCATCATTTCGGCCGATGGGTTTGTCGTAACCAACAACCATGTCGTCAATCCGCCCGACACCCGTGCCAAGCTTGAATCGATCACCGTCACCCTGCCCGATGGCACCGAATACGAAGCCGATCTGGTGGGTGCGGATGCCGCATCGGACCTTGCCGTGCTCAAGATCCGCGCCAATCGGACGTTCCCCTTCGTACGCTTCGGCGATTCGAGTGCAGCACGCGTCGGCGAATGGGTCGTTGCGATCGGCAACCCCTTCGGCCTTGGTGGCACGGTCACCAGCGGGATCATTTCAGCGGTTTATCGCAACACCGGTCAGGGCGGCCCGTATGACCGTTACATTCAGACCGATGCCAGCATCAACCGCGGCAATTCGGGCGGCCCGCTGTTCGACATGCGCGGCAATGTGATCGGCATCAACAATGCGATCTTCTCGCCTTCGGGCGGCAGCGTCGGTATCGGCTTTGCGATCCCTGCGGAAATTGCCGCGCCAATCGTTGAACAGCTGCGCGCCGGACGCGAGATCGAGCGCGGGTTCCTGGGTGTTGGTCTTGCGCCGATCGACGAGGATATTGCCTCCTCGCTGGGCTTGCAGAAACGCCGGGGTGAACTGGTACAGACCGTTCAGGACGATAGCCCTGCAATGCGCGCCGGGTTGCGGCCGGGCGACATTCTGACCAAGGTCAACGGGCAGGATGTGACAGCCGATCAGTCTGTTTCGTTCCTGGTGGCAAACCTTCAGCCAGGCGCGCAGGTGCCCGTTGAATTGCTGCGCAATGGTAGCCGACTGAACGTCAATGTGACGCTCGGCAAGCGCCCGACCGAGGCCGAACTGCAGCAGCAGGTCCAGACCTTCGACCCCGACGCGGAAGAGCCGATGGCGCCGGGCACATCGAACAGCACGATTGAACAAAAGCTTGGGATGCAGGTCACACCGATGACCCCGGCTATCGCCCGTTCGCTGGGCGTCCCTGCTGATATCAGCGGCGTCGTGATTGCTGCGGTTGATCCCAATGCGGACGCAGCACGCAAGGGTCTGCGCCGCGGCGACATCATCCTGTCAGCCAATTACAAGGCCGTCGCTTCGATCGAGGAGCTTTTGGCGCAGGTCGAAAGCGCGGTCAGCGAAAACCGTGACGCGCTGCTCCTTCGCGTTCAGCGCCGTACCCAGCCGCCTGCCTTCGTTGCGGTGCGTATGCGCTGACCAGACAGGGCGAATATCGCGCAAAGACAAAAGGCGCCGGGATTTTGTCCCGGCGCCTTTTTTTGTGATCGTTGCGGGGTTACTCGCCCTGCCTGACTGGTGCTTGTGGCGGCAGCGCCGGACGGCGCGGTTCGCGCTGCGGCCGGGGTTGTGGCTGAGGCTGCGGGGGAAGCGCGCTTCCAATGGCTTGTTCAAGGAAATCCTGGCTGGCCGCTGGCGGCGCATTAGGCCCGCGTTCACGTTCCTGCCCGAACGGTTCGGGTTCCGCATCGCGTCGCCCGGGTTCGACCAGATTGCCCTGTTCATCGATGTAGTAATAATCGTCAGGCGCACCGAACATCGCCTCTTCATCGGGTTCGAGCTGCCATTCGGGCAGATTGAGCGTCACGTCGAATTCCTCGATCGGACGTTCCTTGACGGCATAGCGCATGTATGCGGCAAAAGCCTGCGCGGGCGCACGCCCCCCCTGCAGGCCCGAAACGGCTTTAGCATCGTCACGGCCCATCCAGACCCCGGTAGTGATGCCGCTGGAAAAGCCGATGAACCAACCATCCTTGTTGGATGATGTGGTGCCGGTCTTCCCTGCTACCGGCCTTCCGATCTGCGCCGCCCTTCCCGTACCTGTCTGCACGGCGGCTTGCAGCAGATCGGTGATCCCGGCGACTACGTAATCGGGCAACACGGGTGAATTGGTTTCTTGCTCACGCTCATAAAGCACGTCGCCGCTGGCGCCTGTCACTTTCGTAATACCGTAAGGCTGCACTATAACGCCTTTCGCAGCGATCCCGGCAAAGGCTTGCGTCATTTCGATCACCCGCATTTCGGATGCGCCCAGCACCATCGACGGGTTGGTATCGATCTTCGATGTGATCCCGAACCGGCGCGCCATCGATGCAACCGTGCCAAAACCGACTTCATTGCCAAGCTGCGCCGCCACGGTGTTGATCGAATAGGCAAACGCCGTGCGCAAATCGGTTTCGCCCACATTGCGGCCGTTCGAATTGCGTGGGCTCCACCCGTCGATCGTCACCGGTGTATCGTTGACCGTATCTTCAGGGGTATAGCCCGCTTCCAACGCCGCCAGATAGACAAACAGCTTCCACGCCGATCCCGGCTGGCGCAGCGCCGTGGTGGCGCGGTTGAAATTGCTGGCGACATAATCGGTCCCGCCAACCAGCGCCAGGATCGCGCCGTCGCGGTCAAGGCTGACCAGCGCGCCCTGTGCCCCGCCGGGGGTATTGGCTTCGATTGCGGCCGTGGCGGCGCGCTGCATCCCGATGTCGAGCGTCGTCCACACTTCGATTGGTTCATAGGTTTCGGGCAGAATGATATCGAGCTGCGGCAACACCCAGTCAGTAAAGTATCGTACCGAATTCTGGCCCGCCTGCTCCTTCAGTTGCACCGCGCTGACATCGACACGGGCCTGATCGCTGGTGATGTACCCCTGTTCCTGCATCAGGCCGAGCACAACCTGCGCCCGGTCCACCGCAGCCTGCACGTCGGCGGTCGGCGAATACTGGCTGGGCGCCTTCACAAGCCCGGCAATGATCGCGGCTTCCGCTACGCTGAGATCGGTGGCGGGGTGGCTGAAGAACTTGCGGCTCGCCCCATCGATCCCATACGCACCGCCGCCGAAATAGACCTTGTTGAGATACAGTTCGAGTATCTGTTCCTTCGAGAATCTCCATTCCAGCGCCATCGCCAGCACCGCTTCGCGGGCCTTGCGATCCAGCGATCGGTTGTTGTTGAGGAACAGGTTGCGGGCCAGCTGCTGCGTGATCGTGGATGTGCCGCCAAGCCGCGCACGCGAACCTGTCACGCCTTCAATCACGGCGCCTGTCAGACGCACGGGATCAACGCCGAAGTGCGAACGGAACCGCTTGTCCTCCACCGCGATCATCGCGTTGGTCATGGTGTCGGGGATATCGCCGTATCGCAGCCATTCGCCGAAGCTCGGGCCGATCTCGACCAGCTCGCGCCCGTCGCGCGCCCGCACCACGATGGTCTGTCCCGGCTGGGTTGCCTGCAGGGTATCGAAGCTTGGCAGCGATCTTGCCGCAAAGCCGACCGCAAACGCCAGGAAGATCAGGCACAGCACGGCCAGCGCAGCACCCCAGAAAAACAGGCGCTTCAGCCAAACCCACAGACGCGAGGGGGGCGGCGCATCACCACCGTTGCCGGAACCGGCATGCGGTGCGGCCGATCGCCGGCTTGCCGCGCGGCGCGATCCGCGCGCACCTGTGTTCTGCAACCGATCACCCCGTTTCGACATAGCCTTGCGCCTATCTGATACCCGCTATCGCCAACCAGCTTGCGAGCCGGACAGGCGCCCATGCATAGGCAAGTTGTAACCGGGGGTGAACCCGCCGATCCGCCGCCCTCCCCTGATCGGTTGCTGAAGCGCCTTAGTCTTCGGCCGGAGTGAAGATCAGTGCAGCCGAATTGATGCAATACCGCAGCCCGCCTTGTTCAGGCGGACCATCGGGAAACACATGCCCCAGATGCCCGCCGCATGTGCCGCAGCGCACTTCGGTGCGAACCATCCCGTAGGCGGTGTCGCGGTGCTCCTCGATCACTTCGTCATCGGCCGGTTTCGTAAAGGCAGGCCAACCGCAGCCCGAATTGTATTTCGCCGTCGAATAGAACAGCTGCGTGCCGCAGGCAGCGCAGTGATATTCGCCCTCGTCGTAAAACTTGTCATACTCGCCCGTGAAGGCGCGTTCGGTCCCGGCTTCGCGCAGGATGTGATACTGCATCGGGTCCAGCTTCTCGCGCCATTCGGCGTCGGTCAGGCTGCGGGGATCGGGGTTGTCCATGCGTCGTCCTCTCTGCTTGCGCCCAATATTGGCGTGGCAGGGACAATGCGCAAGCGCCGATGGGTATGCGTGCTACCCATCAAGCAGCGCGTAATGCGCTGGCGGCTTGATCGTTTCCATGCGTTCGGTCAGCAGCGGGCGGAAACTGGGGCGGCTTTTGAAGACCGCGTACCATCCGCGGGCCTGTTCGTGCCCTGCCCAATCGATCCCGCCCAGATAATCCGCCACCGAAATCTGCGCCGCGGCGGCCAGATCGGCAAGGCTCATGGTGGAACCAGCCACCCAGGGGCGATTGTCGATCAGCCAGTCGAGGTAATCGAGATGCCCATGCGCCATCTTCATCGCATTGCGCAGCGCACCGCTATCGGGCGGCAGGCGCAGGATGCGCTTCTTCATGCGTTCGGACAGCAGCGGTGCGGTGACATCGGCGTAGAAATTTTCATCGAACAGCGCCACAAGCCGGCGGATTTCGGCGCGCTGGGCTGCCGTGCCATTGATCATCGGGTTGCGATCAACAGTCTCTTCGAAATATTCCGCTATCGCGCGGCTATCGGGGATGGTGATGTTCTTTTCGGGATTGACGATCACCGGAGTTCGCCCCGCCGGGTTGAGGTCGAAGAACTGGTCCGACGCCGACCACGGGTCTTCGCGCGCCAGATCGAATGGCACGTTCTTTTCGCTCAGCAGCAGCCGGATCTTGCGGCTGAAGGGGCACAGCGGAAATTGATAGAGAAGCCACATAAGGCGCCAAGCTGTGCCGTATTTTCCACGGCAAATCCAGCACGCCGCGTGCGCAACGGGGGAGTATTCAGAGCTTTGCCGCTTCAAGCATCAACAGACAGGATGGCATGATCGCCGGAACCTCGCCGCTGGCGGTAAGGGCGCGGGCTTCGGCGTTGGCAAGCACAGCGATGGCATCGCGGTCAGCGCCGCTGGCATCCATCAGCTGGGCCAGCGCCCGGACAAAGAATTCGCGGCCGCGCAGCGACAGATCGGGCCACTGAAGCGCCTGCGGTTCGCCCGCCGCCTGACCTTGTGCCACCAGCGCAAAGGCGGTGGCACAGCGCAGCAAAGCGCGGTTTTCCTGCGACAGCGACGCGGGCGCAGGCATCGGCACAGGGACTGGCACGGCAGGGGCAGGCGCGGATTGCAGCATCAACGCGGCGACAAGAAGCTGGGTAAGCATACCCCCTCCTATGCCCTGCAAGATGAACCATGCGCTACCGGAATCGACATTGCGGGCGCGCCGATTCCGTCCTAATCCGCAACCTGTCTTATGAGAGGAGACGCATTTCCATGTTCAGTCACGTAATGGTCGGCACAAACGACTTCGACCGGTCGAAAGCGTTCTATGACACGGTGCTCGCAACATTGGGCGCAGGGCCCGGCAACATCAACGAAGCCGGCACCGGTCACAAACGCGCATTCTGGTTCCACAATGGCGGGATCTTTGCGATCAGCCAGCCGATCAACAACGAACCTGCAGCTTGCGCCAACGGTGCGACCATCGGCTTTGCCTGCGACAGCCTTGAGCAGGTGCAGGCTTTCCACGACGCCGCGGTCGCCGCGGGCGGCACGTCGATCGAAGACCCCCCGGGCCCGCGCACCGGCGCGATGGGCACGTTGAACCTTGGCTATGTGCTCGACCCCGATGGCCACAAGCTGTGCATGCTGCACAGGGTCGGCTGATTACCGGCTGAGTTCGAACACCGCGAATTCGGCGCGCCAGTTTGCCGCTGGCGCGCCGATTTGCGTTTCATTGGCAAAGAACCATGCGCGTTCGATCCGCGCGCCCCTCATCCGGGCCAGATCGCGAAAATCTTCAATCGTGACGTGGTGGATGTTCTCAGTCTCGTACCAGCTCACTGGCAGCGCGCGGGTGACGGGCATCCGTCCGCCGAACATCAGCGCAGCGCGCGTGCGCCAGTGCGCAAAGTTGGGGAATGACACAAAGGCGCGGCGCCCCACGCGCAGCAATTCATCAAGGATCAGATCGGGCCGGGTCGCGGTTTGCAATGTCTGGCTGAGGATTGCGTAATCAAACGCCTTGTCGGGGTAATTGGCAAGGTCGTGATTGGCATCGCCCTGCACCACGCTGAGCCCCCGCGACACGCAGCGTTCGACCAATTCGCCATCAAGCTCCATCCCGCGCGCATCGCAGCCACTGCCGCTTTCAAGCGCCGCCATCAGGGCCCCGTCCCCGCAGCCAATATCAAGCACCCGGCTTGCGGGCACGACATGGGCGGCAATCGCCGCAAGATCGGGGCGAAGTTGCGACGGGGTGGGGCTCATTCGACGAACCCTTTCACCACCCGGTCGAGCTGGTCGTGTTCCAACAGGAAGCTGTCGTGGCCATTGGGCGCGCTCAATTCGACAAAACTGACCTTCGCCCCCGCCGCATTCAGCGCATGGACAATATGGCGGCTTTCAGCGGTGGGGTAGAGCCAGTCGGTATCGAAGCTCACAAGGCAGAACCGCGCCCGCGTCCCTGCGAACGCATTCGCCAGCTTGCCGCCGTGTTCCTCGGCAATATCGAGATAATCCATCGCGCGCGTGATGTAGAGGTACGAATTCGCATCGAACCGGCGGGTGAAGCCGCTGCCCTGATAGCGCAGATAGCTTTCCACCTGAAATTCCGCGTCAAAGCCGAAACCCTTGGCCTCACGGTCCTGCAAGCGGCGCCCGAACTTCTCGGTTAGGCCCGCTTCCGAAAGGTAGGTGATGTGCGCCGCCATCCGCGCCACGGCGAGGCCATTGTCGGGGCTGGCATCGGCACCATAATAGGCGCCGCCCGCCCAGGCCGGGTCGGCCATGATCGCTTGCCGCCCCACCTCGTGAAAGGCGATGTTCTGTGCCGAATGGCGCGCCGTCGATGCGATCACCAACACGCGGGCGGCGCGGTCGGGCCAGTTGGCGGCAAGGCTCAGCGCCTGCATCCCGCCCATCGATCCGCCGACGACCGCGTGCAGTTGCGCAATACCCAGTCCATCCAGCAACGCGACGAGGCCGCGTACCATGTCGCGGATGGTAATGACAGGGAACCGCATCGCATAGGGCTGCCCGTCCGGAGCAATGCTCGCGGGGCCGGTCGATCCCATGCAACTGCCGATGACATTGGCACAGATCACGAAGTGCCGGTTGGTGTCGATCGGCTTGCCCGGACCCACCATGCGTTCCCACCAACCCGGCTTACCGGTGATCGGGTGCTGACTGGCAAGATACTGGTCGCCCGTCAGCGCATGGCAGACCAGCACCACATTGCGCTTGTCTTCTGCCAGCGTCCCGTACGTCTCGTAAGCGATCTGCGCGCTCTCCAGCACCTGCCCGCTGTCCAGCGGTAAGGGTTGGGGGATAACATAGGTCTGAGAGACGGGGGCGGTGTTCATCTGGACGAGCGAATTGGGGGAGCGCCTTGCCTGTGTCAATCATCGCGGCGGGCCTTGCCGTTTTCGCGCTGTATTCGCAGGCCCAAACTGGTTATCGCGCCAGTCCCATGTCCGAACGTCCATCCCAACCGCAACCCAAACCCTGGATCGCCGCGATCCACGCCTATGTCCCCGGCAGGTCGAAGTCGGCAAGCGGCAGGCCGCTGACCAAGCTTTCCGCGAACGAGAACCCGCTCGGCGCCAGCCCTGCAGCGCTGGCGGCGCTGGCCCAGGCGCACAACCCGGCTGATTATCCCGATCCCGAATCTCACGGCCTGCGGGAAGCGATCGCCGCGGTGCACAGCCTTGATCCGGCGCGGATCGTGTGCGGCACGGGGTCGGGCGAATTGCTGCATTGCGCGGTGCAGGCGCTGGCAGGTGTCGGGGATGAGGTAGTGGCTTCGCGCTATTCCTTCTCGCTCTACCCGCTGCTGGCACAAAAGGTCGGCGCGACCGCGGTGTTCGCACCGGATGCCGATTTCGCTGCGAGCGTCGACAATCTGCTGGCCGCGGTTACGCCGGCCACCCGGGTGGTGCTGCTGGATAACCCCAACAACCCGGTCGGCAGCTACCTTCCGCCAGATGAGGTCGCCCGGCTGCACGCTAGCCTTGCACCTGACGTGCTGCTGATCATCGACGAGGCGTATGGCGAGTATGTCGATCCTGCGCATCAGCACGCCGCCTTCGATCTGGCCGCGGCGCACGAGAACGTGCTGGTCAGCCGCACGTTCTCCAAGGCCTATGGCCTCGCTGCCGAACGGGTGGGCTGGGTGACGGGAGCGCCGCATCTGATTGATCTCATCAACCGGCTGCGCGGCGCGTTCAACGTGTCGGTCAGCGGGCAGAAGGCGGCGCTTGCGGCATTGGGCGATCAGGCGTTCGTGACCGCCAGCCGCGAACACAACTTCGCCGAACGCAAGCGGCTGGAAGATGCCATCGCCGCCCTCGGCAATCATGGCCTCAGCGCCTCGCCGAGCGAAGCCAACTTCCTGCTGGTGCACTTCGCGGGCGAAGTGACGGCAATCCAGGCGGTCGAGGCGCTGTCCGAAGCGGGGTACGCGGTGCGGCATCTGCCGTCGCAGGGCCTGCCCAATGCGTTGCGCATCACCATCGGCAAGACCGACGACATGACCCGCGTGATCGCCGCGCTTCGGGCGCTGTGCGGAGAGACGGCATGACGATAGCGCGGGTCGCGATCATCGGTCTGGGGCTGCTGGGCGGATCGATCGGCTTGGCGATTGAGGCCCGCGGGCTGGCAATTGCCACCACCGGATGGGACCGCGACCCCGATGTGCGCGCCCGCGCCGCGTCCCGCAGGCTGGTCGGCGAGGTGTGTGACACCGCCGAAGCCGCAGTGGCCGGCGCTGATCTGGTGATCCTGTGCGTGCCTGTGGGTGCGATGGACAATGCAGCGCAGGCAATTGCGCCGGGCCTGGCCCCGGATGCGATCATCAGCGATGTCGGCTCGTCCAAGGCAGCCGTCGCGACCGCGCTTGCCGCCGCGTTGCCCGGCGCCTGCATCATCCCCGCGCACCCTGTCGCGGGCACCGAACAGAGCGGGCCGGACGCAGGCTTTGCCACGCTGTTTGCCGGCCGCTGGTGCATCATCACCCCGCCCGACGGCTGCGATCCGGCCGCGCTTGAAGCCTTGAGCGACTTCTGGACCGCGCTCGGCTCCCGCGTTGAATTGATGGATGCGGCCCATCATGATCTGGTGCTGGCCGTCACCAGCCACATCCCCCACCTTATCGCCTACACTATCGTCGGCACGGCGAGCGACCTTGAGGACGTGACTCAAAGCGAAGTCATCAAGTATTCCGCCGGGGGTTTCCGCGATTTCACCCGCATCGCCGCGTCCGACCCGGTGATGTGGCGCGACGTGTTCCTGACCAACAAGGGCGCGGTGCTGGAGATGCTGGGGCGCTTTACCGAAGACCTCACCGCGATGCAGCGCGCGATCCGTTCCGCCGATGGCGACGCGCTGTTCGATCTCTTCACCCGCACCCGCGCGATCCGACGCGCCGTGGTTGAGCAAGGGCAGGATGATGAACGGCCCGATTTCGGGCGCGAACACTGACGCAGCCCTGCGCCGCACGGCCCTGCGCCCCAAAGCCCTGCACGGCGTGTAGGAGACACATGAGACACTGTCCAAAGACCAAAAACCGGACCCCGCGCAAAAGCCGGCAGAACACTCGCACACATTGAAAAGCCACGTACGGCCGCAGCCTGATTACGACGCTACCGGCTTGACCCCAAGTAGGAAAGCACGGCCGTTCTTGCGCCATATGATGAACGAAAACCGGGTTTCGGGACGCGGCGCCGAAGCGGACATTTCGCTTCCGCGTCGCCCCGTGCTTGATACAGGGCTTGGCTACTTCAGAGACGCGCTAGCTTCGAACCGTTGCTCCCAAAGGTGATCGTACTCTGTGTTATCCGCCTCGATCGGTGCAAACTTCCATTCCCGGCGCCATTTCTTGACCAGTTACGCGCGGGCGATGGCACCTTCTATAGTGGCGCGATGCTCGACATAGACAAGCCGCCGCTTGCGGAAATCGCGCACATGCTGCGAGCCTTGGCCCTAGCGGTGCTGGTTAACGCGCCGGGCGGCGTTGGCCGTCACGCCGACATACATACCGCCCCGATAATGGTTCGCCATAATGAATGGGTAGGCGTCCCGCTCCATACTGCGAGTATCGCGGAAATGACGTAGAAAGAAAAGCCAAGCCCCGTGTCAGGCACGGGGTGACGATGAAGGTGTTATGGCAAGGAAACCACCCATCATCAGCCATCAGCAAGGCTGATCTTCGATCCCGAACACGCCATGTCGGCTTTGCCGCCCATCAAAATAATTCCTGCCGTTCTGGAAACGACCCCATTGCGGTAATTAAAGAAAATACATTATGTCAGCATCATGCAGCTTCAACTCGTCATGATTGCATCGTTCGTTGTGGCGTTTTTATTGACCTACTTCGTCAGTAGGAAGTTGATCCGCGCCACCGCTCGAATAGGAGCCTTGTTTGCCTGTCTTATCGCTCCAGTAATCATCTACACTGCTTGGTTTGCACTAATGCCAGATGATGGCGAAGGTTTCTGGGCATGGTGGATGACCGGACTGGTGATGCTTTCGCCAGGTTTGGCAGCATGGATAGTTGGCTCACTCAGCGGAGGTTTTTTGGCCGCAAAGGCGAGTTCAATTTCACCGTGGCAATAACAGAAGTCGGCGAAGATCACGTCCGGATTCCACCCAGGTGCAGTCATCAGCGAGGTCGGGACTTGATCCCGAAAGCCGCACGGCGGCTTTTGGCGGAAGCAGGTATTCATCCCAATGACCGTGAACGACTGGGCCTGGGCCGGGAGCGGACCTTTCGCTCTAGCCCTCATTTTCGGCAATATATACATCCACGGGCCCATAAGTCGGTTTGAGACGTTATCATTAAATGACCATGCATCACACGCGCACGGGGCGCGGAAAACCCCTCCTCCTTGTCCACGGACTGGGGGCGACCTGCGGCTCGTGGGACACGATCTCGCCGGCGCTTTCTCAAGTGAGGGAGGTAATCGCAGTGGACCTGCCCGGCCACGGGCAGACACCCGAAGAGGCCGACAGCGGTACGTTCGAAGGGCTGGCGCGCAGTTTGGACGACTGGCTCGGCGCGGAGAATCTCACAGGTATTGACATGGTTGGCAGCTCGTTGGGTGCACGCCTGGTGCTCGAGATGGCGCGGCGCGGCCAAGCGGGCGCGGTTGTCGCACTGGATCCGGGCGGCTTCTGGCAGGGGTGGGAGCGCACCTTCTTCAAAGCTACAATAACGCCATCGGTTGCTCTGGTTCGCGCGCTGCGACCGGCGCTTTCTGCCATCACCGGAAATGTCGCGGGCCGGACCGCGCTCATGGCCCAGCTCTCTGCAAGGCCGTGGGCGCTCGATCCAGCATTCGTCGCGCGTGAACTGAAGTCATTGGCTAATACGCGCACCGTCAATTCGCTCGTAAAGGATCTCGCCAACGGCGAAATGCAGGAGGGCCCTGCAAACACGGCCTCGCCCGTTGTCATTGGCTGGGGTCGTAAGGATCGGCTGTGTCTACCGCAGCAGGCGGATCGCGCGATCAAAGCCTTCCCTGAAGCGACGATCCACTGGTTCGAGCGTAGCGGACACTTCCCGATGTGGGATCAGCCAGAAGAGACCGTTCGCGTGATCCTGGATGCAACGAGCATTTCGGAATCGAAATGATGCTACAACTGGCCGGTTAGCAAATTGAGCGCTTATGCAGATGTTAGTCCCATTGTAAGGTCCATTGTCGGTCCGATGGCTGACTGTCTGGTTCTGGCTTCGGCAGCGCACAAAGCCGACATTCTGAAAACGACCCCAATACGGAAATGGGCCAACTCAAAAGAAGCGACCGTCCTGCAGGTAGATCGCGTCCACGACTGAAAACACCTGCTCGGCTAAAGGCGTGTTTATAACATCGCGTCGTTTCAAGGCTGTCGCAGCCAAGTCTACATTGCTGAACCTGTCGTCCGCATCAACGACCATGAGGGAGGGAGTGCCGTCTTCCAGTTGGCGATGCACTAATGCGACGCCAACCCGGTCGTGTGCGTCCGTGCTATCGCCCCATTTACCAACAATAAGGTCGAGATTGGCTCCCGGTTCGCTGAGATGTCCGGCTGTCCAGTGCATCCAGTATGCGGCCACGCTTGGGCCGCCTTGATGATGAACCATACCCCAGACGCGGCGGCTTTCATTTCCACAACAATCACAATGGCCGCTGCTTTCGCCAAGCGTTTCAACTTCGAACGCAGGGGGGTCGGCTTGGTTGGTCATGCCATTGGACATATACTCGCCAACGGCAGCAATCCACCCACTTGCGGCCATAAGCGTGGCAGACCCGCAACCCCGAAAGCAGAATGGCGGCCGTTTCTGGGCCATTGATACTGTGCTTTGGCAAGTCGAGCTCGCGGCGCATCCATCCCGCCCGGCTTCATCCATAATTCCTCAATAGATTTCAGCTATGCCTGCACGCAATTCGATAGGGGGCGGGGCCAATGCTGTTGATCGATGAAATTGCTGGTCAGGATGCGCGGCCGGTGGGACATGCGCCGGCTGGCAAACTGACCATGACGGTGCGCGAGTTGCTGCATGCGCGCGTCGCGCTGGAATGGAATGACCGGACCCAGCCGGCCGAGGATTTGCGTGCGGGTGGTCACACATCAGCAGATTCGCACGAGGCGCGGCTCAATCGCGGGACTGAAGGCGGCGTGCGCGGCTTCTTTGTCGGCGGAGGCTGCGCGGTTCCCGAAAACCGCCTTGAACGCATGTGCGCCGCGGCCGAACAGGCTTTCCTCGACCAGCATATCTTCGTCCTGCTCGACGACCGGCAAGCCGAAAGTCTTAATCAGGTGATCGAGGTCGAACGCACGGGCGCGGCGACCTTCCTGCTCCTCACCCCGCTTCAGGGAGGCTGATATCAACTTTTTCGGCAAGACCTTTGGCAAGCGGGAGCCCACGGCTTCGGCCCCGCGTGAATTCGTGGACATGCTGGGCCGCTTTGCCCGCACGGTAGAGGACACCGTACAGACCGCAACGGCGCGAGCGCCGACGATCCCGCTCGCCACGGCAGCGCGGCAATTGCTCGATTACCTGCGCACCCGCCGGGAACCGGGCCTGTTCCGTTATGATGAATATCCCACCGTGCTGGATATGCTGATCGGCACCCGCCACCCGGCCGAGGTGCTGGCCGAACTGCACACCGGCCTTGTCACTTTTCGCCCGAGCGAATTTGACCAGCATGCAAGCCACGCCCATCTTTTCCGGCCGGTGATGTCGCATATGGTTTCCCGGCTCAGCGGTGAGAATCGCGGATGGGTGCTGAGCAAGGATACCTACAGCCACGTCATGGCGGTTCATCGCTGGTTTGCGCGCAGCAAGCCGATCGACAGCTTCGGCTGCCTCGATTTCCTGACCGCCATCGTCGAGCGCGCTCTGGCGACGGGCGATGCGACCTTGCGCGAAGACGTGCGGGCACTGATCCAGGCCGTCGTTTCGGCCGAGCCCTGCCAGACGGCGCGGATCGTGGCCGCCGCGAAAGGCTGGCGCGAAGCGGCGGGCTTTGCGCGTGCCGATATCCCGTTCCTGCGGCAGGCTGACGCGGAAGGGGAAGTGATCCAGATACAGCGCCTGCAATTGTTCGCAGCAGCCGGCGCGCCGCTGGGCGATGTGCTGCGCCAGATCTTCGACGGCGAGGTCAAGATCGGTGACAAGCTCAAGGGTCAGACCCCGGAATTCGACGCGCTGCTAGGCGGAAGCAAGGAATTGCGCGGCGCGGCGCTGACCGTCCTGCTTGATCGCATCCTCAAGGGCGAAACCTATGACGATCACGCCCGCTTTGTGCAGCGCGGCGAGCACTGGGCGCAGGAGTTCAACCCCAACGGCCGGGTCCAGCCGCCGCTTGACTACCTCGCCTTCGAACTGGCCAAGCGCGGGCATGTGCTTGCCGATCCGGACCGGACTCACGCGCAGCTGATCACGCTGTTGCAGGTCGATAAGCCCGGATACCGGCGCGAGACGAGCCGCCTGATCCTCAAGGAATTGCTCGCCACCGTTCGCGCTCAGCCGCGAGGCGCAACGGTCACGGCGTTGGTCGAACTCGGCAAGAAATATCAATACAGTGAATGGCGCGGAGATATTGAAAAGGCCGTGCGCGAGGCGCGGGAGGCGACGCCGGACGGAAAGCCCGCCGCATTGCCACCTCGCGACCTGCCGGTGTTCCTGATCGGATCGCACCGCGATGAAGAGGCCTTCGCACGGTACTGCGCCGACCTGTTCGATCCCAGGCTTTATACCGAACCGCATGACAGTTTCATCCGCTCGGTCGCCCGCTTCGGCCAACTGGTGGCCGAAGCGCGGGCGGCAGGCGAGCCGAACGCCAAGATCGGCCCACGCGTCTTTGCCGCGATGCAGGAAGCGGGTCTGCCGGTGCGGATCGCTTACAACAATCCGCCGACCGACTTTATCCGCTGGGCCAATGACTACTTCGAGGCGGCGCTGCGCGCTCATGAGCAGCGCGAAGCTCTCAGGCCGTTTATCGCCGCCCATCCCCTGCTGGGGCGCGAGCTTGCTGCGCTTTCGGATGAGATCCAGCGCAAGACGGCCCCCACCGCAAAGTGGCTTGCCGCAGCGCGGGCCTTCCTGGCCAAGGTACCGCAACCGGTATGGGTCGACGTTCTGCGCGGGGTTACCGCAGCGAACGCGCCGGGCTGGAGCCGCCACGGGGACAGCACCGAACCCTATCTGCGCACGCTGATCTATTTCGCCGCCTTCCTGCCTGCGGACGAAGTCGGCCCGCTGCTGGTGCACTATGCGCTCAAGAAATGTTACGTGACCGAGCCGGGCATCGGCATCCGCAGCGAAAAGCTCGGCAACGCCTGCGTCTGGGCGCTGGCGGCGCTGCCGGATGGGGCGGGGGTGCCTTATCTGGCGCGCATTCTGGCGCGGACGAAGTATCCCAAGATCCGCAAAAAGATCGACGCGCAGCTCAACGCCGCTGCGACGGCTGCGGGCGTTTCGCGCGCGGATCTCGATGAAGTGACCGTGCCGACGCATGATCTCGATACCGAAGGCCGCCGGGTGGTGGCGTTTGAAAACGGCACCGCGACGCTCATCGCTGAAGGCAGCAACGCCCGCATCGAATGGGCCAATGCCGATGGCAAGCCGGTCAAGGCCGCCACCACCGCGATGAAGGCCGAAAAGGCGTTGATGAAGGAGCTTCGGGCCGACTTGAAGGAGCTTCAGGCGGACCTGTCAATCCAGCCGCAGCGCCTGCAACGGCTTTACCTGCAGAACCGCAGCTGGCCCGCCGCCATCTGGCGTGAGCGCTATCTCGATCAGCCGGTGATGCGCGGATTCGCCCGGCGGCTGGTGTGGCAGATCGCGCGCGAGGGATGCGCCCCGGTCACAGGTCTGCCCGATCCGGCAGGCGACGGCATCGTCAATATTGCGGGCGCACCCGTGCCGCTGGACGGCGCAACCATTCGCCTGTGGCACCCGATGATGAGCGCGGTCGAGGAGGTCGAGGCGTGGCGCCTGCGGCTAGAAGAATTGCGCATCACGCAGCCTTTTGCGCAGGCTTGGCGCGAGGTTTACGCCCTCACCGATGCAGAACGCGCTACCGCTACCTATTCGAACCGCTGGGCGGCGCATATCCTCAAACAGCAGCAGGCGATGAACCTTGCCCGGGTCAACGGCTGGACCGTCACCGGCCGGGTGTGGTTCGACGTTGCCAATGATGAACCTTGGCACCTTTACTTGCCCGATCATGATCTGGTTGCCGAATACTGGATCGAAGGCGCAGGCGGGGACGATCCCGAAACCACCGACAGCGGCGCCTATGCCTATGTGAACACCGACCGCGTGACCTTCTTCCGGGCGACACCCGGCGCATCCGACAGCGCACGCGGGCCGAGCACGGGCGACCCGCAGCCGCTGGCGGGCATTCCGCCGGTGGTGTTTTCCGAAGTGATGCGCGCCTGCGATCTGTTCACTGCGGTCGCCTCGATCGCCGCCGATCCGACCTGGCTCGATCGCGGGCAGGAAGCGCAGCATCCGAGCCAGTGGGGACAGACGACCGACGCCTATTGGCGCAACGTCAACACCGGCGATCTGGTCGAATCCGGCAAGCGCCGCCACGCCATGCTCGCGCGGATCGTCCCGCGGCTGGCAATTGCCGACAAGCTGTCGCTCAGCGACAAGGCGCTGGTGGTCAAAGGCACCCGCCACACCTACGAAATCCACCTCGGCTCCGGCGCGGCATCACGAAATGGCCGGCACATCTGCATCGTTCCGAAGAACACCGCGATGGCCGACAAGGTGTGGCTCCCGTTCGAGGGTGACCGCACGCTGTCGATCATCATCTCCAAGGCAGTGCTGCTGGCGGCGGACGACAAAATCACCGACTCGGTCATCCTTGCCCAGATCTGAAACTTCGTATGCGGCACGTTTTAATATCTGATAGCGGTGCCGATTTACCTATTTAGTAATTTCAAATATTGCTTTGACAAACCGAAGCCATTCTTTTGAATATCGAACGATATATGCTCTCTCTTATATTTTGGACTGCATATTGAAAATTGCCCGTTCGTCCTGATCTTAGACAGACTATTCGATGCTGTTGAACACGACATGTGTTTTCGGCCGTCTTCTGGCAATCGAAAACCCATTCGGTTGGCCTGCGGGAGATGACAGGACAGACGCCGCGTTCCTCCCGCTGACAGCGAGGCAGGGGCGGCTTCACAAAAGGCCCGCGATCATGCCAGCAAGATATCCGGCGCGCGTCGCCAGACCCGCAGCGTCCAGACCATCAACCGCCTATTTTCTGCTGGTGCATCGCTTCCCCGAACAGTTCAAGCGCCTGTTCCGGGCGATCTATGAACCGGGCAATCAATATGTCGTCCATATCGACAAGAGTTCGGGCCCTGCGATTGCCAGCGATCTGGCCGCGTTTCTGGCGCCCTATCAGGGGGCGGAAGTGCTGCCGGCTCAGGATGCGTTGTGGGGTGGGTACAGCCTTGTCGAAGCCGAACTGCGCGGGATGACGCGTCTGTTGGCGATGAACAGTCGGTGGACCCACTACATCAATTTGTCAGGGCAGGATTTCCCGCTGAAAAGTCAGGGGTTTATCCGCCAGTTCTTCCTCGCCAATCCCGGCCGGCAATTCATCCGTGCGCTGAACCAGCGCAAGGAGCGGCCCGACACCATGGACCGCATCAGCCACGTTTTCAGCGAAGGCGGCGGGGTGATGACCGCCACGGGGATCGCGCGGCGCTTTTTGCCCGATGCCACCCCTTACATTGGAACCCAGTGGAAAGCGGTGACCCGCAGCTTCTGCGAATATGTCTGTCACGATCCGCGGGCCGATCGGTTCAAGACCTTTTACCGCGACAGCTTCATTGCGGACGAGGCCTTTTTCCAGACGGTCATCATGAACAGCGGCGATCAGGGCATGGTGATGAACGATGATCTGCGGATGATCGACTGGGTGCCCGATGGCGATATCAAACTGCGCCCGCGTGATTACAACAGCAACGATCTTGAACGCCTGCGCCGTAGCCCCGATCTGTTCGCGCGCAAGTTCAATGAACAGGATGATCCTGCGATCCTGACCCTGCTGGAGACGCACCTGCGCTCGCCCGAAGCCAACATCTACTGCCCGCCTGCGCTGCTGCCGGTCGCCGCGCTACCGGTGCGCGCGGCAGAAACCTTCGCGGCCTAGCCCCAAGGCACCAAAGCCGCGACGCACGCCGGATGGCATTCAACCGTTGAGTGCATTGATTGCGGTGTGAACCCGCGCCTCGACCTCCTGACGGGGCAATCCGGCCGGGATTGTCTCACCGACCTTGTAAGTGATCCGGCGAGGACGTTTTGCCAGCCGGTGATAGGCCCAACCGCTGTCCACCGCGATCGGCACCACCGGCAGGCGCAGCAGCTTGTACAGCCCGGCAAACCCCGCCTGTAACGGCGCCTTGTGCCCGTGCGCGACCCGGGTGCCTTCGGGGAAGATCACCAGCGGCCGCCCTTCGGCCACGCGCTGCTTGGCCAGCGCCAGCATCTGCCGCAGCGTCTTCGCGCCTTCTCCACGCGCCACAGGGATCAGGCCGTACACCAACGCCGAATAGCCCCAGCCGGGAATGGCGAACAATTCCTGCTTGGCGAACACCGCCGGGTGCGCGAACAGGCGCGGGGTATCGATCGCTTCGAAGAAGCTTTCATGCTTCATGGCAATCAACACCGGGCCTTCGGGCAGGACGCCGTCCAGCACGACTTCGATGCCCAGCAGGTTGCGCACGCACCATAAATGCCACTGGCCCCATGTACCCACCACCGCGCGCAGCCACGCCTTGCGCGCCACAACCGCGACTACGGATGCCATCACCAGCACGGCGCTGACACTGTAGAATACCGCGTAAAAGATGAGCGAGCGCAGTGCAGACCAAAGCCCGTTCAAAGGTCGGCCAGTCCCGCCGCGCGGCTTGCGATCAGCTTGTGATATTCCAGAAACAGCGTACCCAGATCGGGCTGCGATGGCACCGCATCGCGGATCACGGTGACAGATGCCGGCAGCGTACGGTCAAGTTCGCCCGCGGCGCGGCGCATGTGCCAGTCGGTTGTCACCAGACGCAGCGATCTCACTTCGTTCTGCGCGACCCACTTGGCGGTTTCGGCCGCGTTGGAACGCGTATCGACCGCCGCAAAGCCCAGCGTGACACAGCAGGCCATCGCGCCCGGCGAAACGCCGAATTCGGCAGCGAATTCACCGGGGCGCACTTCGGGATCGACTCCGCTCACCAGCATCTTGCCGGCAAGGTTCCGGTCCAGCACATCCAGCCCGCGCGCGATCCGGCCCGGCCCGCCTGTGGGCACGATCACCGCATCGGTCTGTTCGCTGTCGTCAGCCGGCTGCGGCAAGGCGCCCACAAACCACAGGAAGCCGATGGCCCAGACCAGAAATACCAAGGATACAAAACGTCGGATCATGTTTGCAGGTCTAAAGCATGTCGCGCAAGGCAAGCGCAATGGTGATCCGCGCGGTGACCATCGCCAACAGCACACCGGCCAGCGGAATGGCTGCAATTACAAGCCAATCGGCCAACACAAATCCGCCCGCACTGATCATCCCGCTATCAAGCGCAGCGAACTGCTGGCCCAGCAACCATACCGCCCCCACCCCCAGCGCGGTGCCGGCCGCCGCGCCGAACACCGCCTCGCGCAGGACATCGCGCAGGAACACCGCGGACATCTGCCGTTCGCTCGCGCCCAGAAGGTGCATAATTTCGACCGTATCGCGCGCACCGGCAAAGGCGTTGCGCGCCGCCAGCCAGACCGCTGCCGCCGTTGCCAGTGCGACCAGCCCGATCAAGCCCAACGCAAGATATTGCAGCGCGGACAGCGCGTCATAGACAGGGCGCAGCCAATCGCCCTGCGCATCGACACGGGCACCCGGCACTTGGGCAGATAGCGCCGTTTCGATCCGGGCGATGTCGGCCGCGCTGGCATCTCCGGCAAGCTCGACATCGATCAGCGCGGGCATCGGCACATCGGCGCTGGTGACGCCTGCACCCAGCCACGGTTCAAGCAAGGCTGCCAGTTCGGCTTCGGGAACCAGTCGCACGGACTGGACGCCTTCGATCCGGGTCAGCACCCTGACCGCAGCCTTGCCGCGCGCGCCGCGCAGGTCGGGGTTGGGTTCGATCACCTGCACGCTGATCGCGCTGGACAGATCGGTGCGCGCCTGTCCGGCCAGATTGCGCAGGGCAAGCCCGCCTGCCGCCGCGACCACGACCAGCGCGATCAGAATGGCAATCACCCACGGGATCGGCCCTGTCAGCCGCGCCGGCGGCAACAGCCGCGCGGCTGCGCGTCCGCGCGGGCGCGGCGCCGCTGGCAGCGGGGCATCGGTTTCTTTGAGCGCGGGAAGCGGCGGCAATGTGCTCATGCCGTGTCGTTGCCTTGCGATGTCACCGCGCGCGGCGGGTAACGCAGCGCGCCGGTGGGATCGGACAATTCGCCCTTGTGCAGCCGCATGATGAGCGAATCCGGCACCTTTTTCAAAAGGTGGACATCGTGTGTGGCCACCACCACGGTGGTGCCAACACGGTTGTTGAGCGATTCGAACAAGCGCAGCAGTTTTAGCGCCATATCAGGATCGACGTTCCCGGTCGGTTCATCGGCGATCAGCATCTTGGGCCGGACAATCACCGCACGGGCAATTGCAACGCGCTGCTGTTCGCCGCCCGAAAGCTTGGGCGGCACCGCATGGGCGCGGTGCGACAGCCCCACCCATTCGAGCATGTCGGTAACAGCCTTCACCACCTTCTTTTCTTCGGTGCCTGCCAGACGCAGCGGCAGCGCGACATTATCGAAAGCGGTAAGGTAGGGCACCAGACGGAAGTTCTGGAACACCACGCCCAGGCGGCGCCGAAGATCGGGCAAGCGTTCGCGCGGCATGGTGACAAGATCCTCACCAAACATCGTGATCGCCCCGCGTGACGGGCGTTGAGCGAGATAAAGCAGTTTGAGCAGGCTGGTCTTGCCCGCCCCGCTTGCGCCGGTCAGAAAATAGAAACTGCCGGGGTACAGCGTGAAGCTGAGATTGCTCAACACTTCGGGATCGGTGCCGTAGCGCAGCCCGACATTGTCGAATTTCACGTGTCCGGCAAGACGATCACTCATGCCGCGCACCTATCAGCGCGGCTGGCAAGGGGGAAGCGCGAGATGGAAAAACGCGCCAAGAATGGCAGTTTTACGCCCCGCAATGTGGAAAACAGAGGGTAAATACGGGCCGGATGGGCTGCGGCTCTTGTGCAAGGGTGCGCGAAGGCTATGCAATTTGCGCCATGATCATTGCTTGCCCAGCCTGCGGCACCCGTTACGCCGTTCCCGATGCCGCTATCGGCAGCGAAGGACGGACCGTTCGTTGCGCCAAGTGCAAGCATAGCTGGTTCCAGGAACCGCTGGATGCCAACGCATCCGAAAACCCGCCGTCGCCGCCGCTCGCGTCAACGCCCCCGCCGCCGCCGCCGCCTCCTCCGGCGCCTGTGGCAGAACCAACGAGGCCAGTCGCAGCGCCGCCCGCTCCGCCCCGGCAGCCGCCAGCAGCGCGTTCGGACGATACGACCACACGCCAGACCCCGCCGCAGCCGGTGCGTGCCGACGATGCGGGCAACACCGGGCCATCGGTCAGCCACTGGCGCTCGCCCGAGCCGGACGGGGTGCCCGATTACGCACAGGAAGCGCCGCTGGCATCGCGCGCGCTGCGCCGCGGCCGCGGCAGCAGAAACGAAGCGCAGCCTGCCGTGCCGCCGGTGTCACCCGAATCGCGGGCCTTTGCCGATGACATGCCCGACGTGCCCACCGATTCCGATCGCGGCAGCGAGCATGAAGACGGCGATGGCTCGCAATTCGATTACCGTGCGCCGTTCACCCGGCGGCGCAATACTTTGCGGATGTGGACGCTGGCAGCCGCGCTGTTTGCCGCCTTGGCGACGGCAACGATTCTGGCGGTAAATTATTATGGCCTGCCCGAATGGGTTCCGATCAGCCGCCCCACCTTCGGCGTCAGCCGCCCTGGCCTCGATCTTGATTTCCCCGCAGCCGAACAGACCAAGAAGATGCTGGAAACCGGTGAAGAGATTTTTCTGGTCCGCGGCACGATCACCAACAATGCAGCCGAAAGCCTGGATGTGCCCAATTTGCGGGTGGTCTTCAGTGATCGCCGCGACCGTAACATCGGCAACTGGGCGGTGACCCCGGTGAAAGACCGGCTGGCTCCGGGCGAGACGGTCACGGTCACGCAAGCAATCAACAATATCCCGCCCGGCGCAGCCAAGGCAGCGATTGGCTGGGCGCCCAATTGACCGCCTGATTGCGGGCGTGAATGACCCGCAAACGCATGGCATCGTCAAAGAGCTTGCGCGCCCTCAAACCCCTTGCTAGGGGCGCGCTCCTACCGAGGGGCTGACGTTTGTTGCCCCTGCAAACCCGAGTGCGGTCGTGGCGGAATTGGTAGACGCGCAACGTTGAGGTCGTTGTGGGCGAAAGCCCGTGGAAGTTCGAGTCTTCTCGACCGCACCAATAATTGTCTGACATCAGACAGCAATAGACGGGTTTGGCAAATGCGCTTTCAGTAAGCTGCGCCGACAAACCGATTTCCGTTCAGAACCAGACCATATTTCGCGGCAGTCCGGCGCGTGTGTTGATGCGGACCGGCAGACGTGTCCGCGCAAGCTAGAACAATCCGTCGTCGAAATCATCTTCACCTTCATCACAAGCCCCGCCCACCACGGTCTTGATCGTATCGTAGCCAAGATCTTCGACGATCCTGTTATGAAGATCACGCTCCGAATTCATGGTGTATACTGCAAACAGCGAAGAATAGATTCCCAACAAGGCGGGAACCAGATCGGCTTCTGCGGGCGCCAATGCCAGCTCACATGGCTCAAGGATCGACGTCGTATTTATGACATCGCTCGTATCGCCAAGCAGCGGTTCCAGATCTGCGATGGCCCGGTCCAACGCCGACTGAACATTGCCCGCATTTGCATCAACATAGCCCAGCGATGAGGTTGTTTGGCGATCACATTCGCCGATGACATCCACGAAGACCGAAAGTTGGCCCAGCGATGTGGCGCCTTCGGCGCCCTGTCCGCTCATTTGTGACGAGCTTTGGACCAGGGCCGTTTCTGCCTTGGACAAAGCGGATACGATCAGATCGAGACGGTCGGAATAGCTTCTGATTTCATTGGCTACGACCGCGATGGGTTTGCCGGTTTCGCCGACGTTCCGGCATCTCAGGCCGATATTGATGGCCATGTTGCGAACATCCAGTCGCAATTCGGTTATGGTTGCCATCTGTGCGGCAACATCATCGACCGTCGCCTGTATCTGTTCGCGCGTGGCGGCGCCCTGACGATCGGCCTGGCTCAATCGGGTGATCATGCCATTCGCTTCGGCGATCCCGCAGTTCAGCAATTCGAGAAAGCCGCGCCCCTCGTCGTCGTGGCCGGGACGTTGCAAGGCAGTCAGGCGGGCAGACGTTTCCTTGAGCCGATTCAGCGAAGTGACAAGCGCTTCTGCATCTTCGGCAAACTCGGCAATGGCGGCGCGCGTCAGCGCTGCCAGAAGTGGCACAAGGTGCTTTTGCAGGTCATCGCCATGCGCCATGCCCTCATCGCTGCCTGTCGCGGCATTTTCGACGAGTTGGCAGCCGAACATCACGTGCTCCAGCCGCTGCCGGACGCGGTCCCCGATCTGAATGGCACCGATCGCCAGCCCCAGCTCAGTGCGCGTCGCTTTTGCGACTTCGTTGGTGTCCTGCGCAAGCCTGACCAGCCCGGCCTGATGCTGTTTCAGTGCCTGCGCATCGCGCATCAGCCGGTCGGGAACCTGCGGCACAACCTTGGCACATTCTTCGACAAGCATTTGATCGTTGCGGATCATTTCGGAAAGGCAGCTTTCCAACCGTTCAAGCGTCCGGTCGAGGCTCTGCACGTCGCCGCTTGCTGCGTAGAGTTTGCCGCGCATACGGTCGGCAAAATCCATGAACTCCGCAGCGCCGCACGCATTGATCTTCACGTTCATGCCGTAAAAATCGAGAACCTGAATGCAACGCAGGATATCACCGGCGCAGGATCGCAAACTGCTGCTGCTGGTGCGGATGTCGGTGACGGCGCGGGCGCGGACGCCGGCCTGCGCAGGCACCGTCTGCAGATTTTCGGCGGCGTCCATCAGATTGCTGACTGCGGTCGCCGCTTCGCCGGTGTCGAAAACACTCGCGACCTCCTGCAGTGCATTCACGATATGATCGATCGTAGTCACCGCATCACAAAGTGTCAGACTTGCGGAATTGAAACGGGCTGTGATCACATCGACGATCTCGCCGAGTTCAGAACGCAGTCTTGCCGGCACGGGCGAGCCGTCCTGCCGCTCAAGCGCCTTGTCAGGTTTGATCGCCAGCATCTCTCAACGCGCCGTGGCGTGGAGGATTTCGCGGGCGATGGAACCAAGGGGAATGACCTTGTCGGCCGCCCCGCGCGCGATCGCCTCCTTGGGCATCCCGAACACAATCGAGGTTGCCTCGTCCTGCGCAAAAGTTCGCGCACCGCCCTCGCGCATCTCGAAAAGCCCGCGTGCGCCATCGTCGCCCATGCCAGTCATGATGACGCCGACTGCGTTTGACCCGGCGCATCGCGCGGCTGAGCGGAACAGCACGTCGACCGACGGACGGTGGCGCGAGACCAGCGGCCCATCACGCACCGAGACGAGATAGCGCGCACCCTGCCGTTCGAGCATGGTGTGCTTTCCACCCGGCGCGATAAGGACATGCCCGCGCATCACGGTATCCCCGTCTTCGGCTTCCTTCACGCTCACCTCACAAAGCGAATCGAGCCGGGCTGCGAAGGCCCGGGTGAATCGTTCGGGCATGTGCTGAACCACCACGATACCGGGAGAGTTCGCTGGCAAGGCTTCAAGCACCTCGCGCAAGGCTTCGGTTCCGCCGGTCGAGGCACCGATGCAGACGACCATTTCGGTCGTGCGGCTCATGGCCCTGCCGCTGGGCGGCGGAAGGACGGCATCGGCCGTAAGCCTGGCCTGCGGTTCCATACGCGGCGGGGCGGGTTTGCGTGCCTGAACCCGCGCACGTGCGGCGCCCTTGACCACCTGCCGGATCGCGGCGCGTGCTTCGTTGAGATGATCTGCAACGCCCATCCGTGGCTTGAGAATGATATCGACAGCCCCTGCTTCGAGCGCCTGCAGCAATGTTTCGGAACCTTCCTCGGTCAGCGACGAGCACATCACGACCGGGATCGGGCACTGGCTCATCAATTTGCGCAGAAAGGTAATTCCGTCCATTCGCGGCATCTCGACATCGAGCGTGATGACATCGGGCACTTGCGACTGAATAATGCGCGCAGCGGCAAAAGGATCGGCAGCTGTGCCGATCACTTCGATTTCGCCGTCCTCTTCCAGAATGGCTTTCATCGTCTGTCGCACGCTTGCGCTGTCGTCGACGATGAGCACCCGGACCTTCTTGTTCACCGACTACCCCCTACGTCTTCCGGAACACAGTGCCGGCCACTTGGCTGAGACAGTGGGCAAAACCAGTGATGGATTCCGAATGTCCAAGAAACAGGAAGCCTCCCGGGCTCAGTTGCTCACAGAGCCGGTTCACGACCGCCTCCTGCGTAGTCTTGTCGAAATATATCAGAACGTTGCGGCAGAAGATGATGTCCATAGGACCACCCAGGGGGTAGCTTGCGTCCATCAGGTTGAGCCGACCGAAAGCAACCTTGCGCCGAAGTTCAGGCGCGATCCGCACCTGCGCCCGGTCAGGATTCTTCGCCTGAAGCACGTAACGCCGGCGAAGATGATCCGGAACCGGGTCCACCAATTCGCGCGGGTAGATGCCCTTGATGGCCGTCGCCAGGACCTCGGTGTCGAGGTCTGTGGCGATCACCTGATAATCCGTCCCACGGTTCTGGCCGGCAAACTCGTCAAGCAGCATGGCAAGGGTATAGGGTTCCGCCCCGGTAGAGCAGGCCGCGCTCCAGCAACGGATCATGCGCTGGCGGTTTTCGGCAAATTGCGGCAGCACCGTTTCCAGCAAAACGTCAAAATGCAGCGGCTCGCGGAAGAAATCCGTCTTGTTGGTGGTCACCGCGTTTATCAGCTGTTCGATCTCATCCGGACCCACACCAGGGCTGAGAACGAAATCGCAATACTCCCCGACGGTCGCAAACCCTTCACTGCGCGCGCGGCGGCGCAACCGCCCTTCAAGCATGGTCTGCTTGCTGGCCTTGAGATTGATGCCCGCCTCGGCATAAATCAGCGCCGCCAGTGCCTTGAATTGCCTGGCGCCGATCCGGTCGGTGTCGAGCGCGGCATCGAAAGCGGTATGGTTCATATCGGTCATGGCGCAACCATTTTGCAAGAGTGCACGAGTGCAGGAACAGTCATGCCGCGCGGCCGAAGTGGCCATCTTCGCAATCCCCGCTGCCGGCGGTCAGGTCGAGCGCGAAGCCGGCCGCGCGCTGTTGCTGGTGGGTGACAGAGTTGGGCTCTGGCGGGGTCTGCGCGGATCGCGATACAGACCGGGCTGGCGATGGCGTGCGTGAAGCCGCCGACGATGCCGACTTGCGGGCCTTTGCTGCACTGCGCGCAGGGATGGAAGGCGCGGTGCGCATGTCGGTATTATCGAGCTTGAAGAAGGCCATCGACTCTTGAAGCTCATCGGCCCTCGCGGCCAGTGCTTCCGACGTTGACGAGATTTGATCCGATGCACTCGCATTCTGCTGCGTCACCTTGTCGAGCTGCTGGATCGCCTCGTTAATCTGCGAGGCTCCGATATCCTGTTCGCGGCAAGCGGCGCTGATTTCCGTTACCAGTTCGGCTGTGCGGCGGATGTCGGGCACCAGCTTGCCGAGCATTTCTCCGGCCTCAGTCGCGGCCTTGACCGTATCGGTAGAGACAGACGCGATTTCGGCAGCGGCGCTTTGGCTGCGTTCGGCAAGCTTGCGCACTTCGGAGGCGACCACGGCAAAGCCCTTGCCATGCTCGCCAGCGCGCGCAGCTTCGACCGCCGCGTTCAGAGCCAGAAGATCGGTCTGCCGTGCGATTTCCTGGACAATGCTGATCTTCTCGGCAATCGTGCGCATGGCGCCTACGGCCTTGTCCACGGCAACACCCGACAATTCGGCATCCTTCGACGACTGGCGGGCGATCTTCTCCGTCTGCGCTGCGTTGTCGGCATTCTGTTTGATGTTGGCTGCCATCTGCTCCATCGAGGCAGACGCCTCTTCCGCCGATGCTGCCTGTTCGGTGGCGCCTTCGGACAGCTGCTGGCTGCTCGCCGCCATCTGGGTGCTGCCCTCGGCCACTTCGGTCGCTGCCTGGCTGACGTTGCCCGCAAAGGCCCGCAATGTGTCCACCAGCGTGTTGATCGCGTCGCGCATGCTCTTGTGATCGCCCCGGCATTCGATCTCGACACGTTCGGCAAGATCGCCGGCGCCGAGCTTGGCGAGGATGCGGTTGCCTTCCTCGATCGGCAGGATCGTAGCATCAAGCATGCCGTTGATGCCGCTTACAAGGGCGGCAAAATCACCCACGAACCGATGCTGATCGCCGCGTTCGCTTAAGCGGCCTTCGGTGGCTGCGATAATCAGGCCCTGAATTTCCGACGTGATGGCGCGAAGATTGTGACGCAGTGTTTCGATCGTTTCGTTGATGAAAGCCTTCTTGCCGGGGAACTGTTCAAGCGGCGCGTCGAAGTTTCCTTCACCGAACTCCCTGACGCAGGCCATCGCCTTTTTCTTCACCGCGATGTGGCCGGCAACCATCCCATTGATGCCGCGCGCCATGACGGCAAAATCGCCATGAAAGGCCGTGTCATCGACCACCACGTCGATATCGCCGCGGTCGTGTTCGGCGGACATGTAATTCATCTGGGCGATGAGGCCCGTCAGATTGTCGCGCAGCGTATCGATGATTTCGTTGAGGAAAACCTTCTTGCCCGGAAACCTTTCAAGCGTCGCTGTAAAATTGCCTTCACTGAATTCCTTGACGCAGGCCATCGCCTTCTTCTTCGTCGTGATGTGTGCACCCACCAGATCATTGATCTGCGTAGCCATATCCGCGAAGTGACCGGGCAGCGTTTCGGGTTTGATCACTACATCAATATCGCCGCGGTCATGCTCTGCGCTCATGTGCGCGATGGCGTTCCCGAGGTCGAACGATGGCTGGAATGCCTTGTCGAGCAGGCGATTGACGGCATCTGTCACCGCGCGGGTCGCAGCATTGCCGGTCTGGCTGTTGAGGCGATCGGCGCAATTGCCGCTGGCCATCGCCGCTTCCACCCGGGCAATTTCATCGAGCACCACGGTTGTCGAAACAGCGGCGAAGGGATTCAGGGTCATCAGGTCCTCCAATTTCGTTGTGCGAGGCTGCGATGATCAATCTTGCTCGCCCTGCGGGTTGTTTCAGGCGTTGATCAGGTGCGATCCGTCATCAGCCATCGCCGCGTCATCCGTGGTGAAAATGCGCGCTGCATCGATGATGACGGCAAAACCGTTATCGCGTCTGATGACGCCGGTGATGTATTGGGATTTCCAACGCACCCCGATGTCCGGTGCAGCTTCGATCTGCGCCGCGTCATAGGAACTGACGCTGATTACGCGATCGATCACGACACCCAGCGTCAGTCTGCGATCGGTCAGGGGAATGTCGAGGATCAAGATGCGCGTGGCGAGCGTCGGCGCAATCGGCGCAAGCCCCAGCCGCCGCCGAAGGTCCAGCGTCGGGACACCTTGGCCGCGCACGTCGGTCAGCCCTGCGAAATGGTCAGGGCCGTTGGGCACATGCGCAGGCGGCGCATAGTCGAGAATTTCGCGCACCAGTTTGACAGGCACCGCGAAGACTTCGCTGCCGAGCCCGAACTCGACGACCTGAAGGTCGGCCGCCCCGTTCATGCGGCACGTCCGAATTCAGCGTCGTCAGGATCGGTCCCACCATCGGTCAGGTTGAGCGCGAACCCGGCAACTCGTTCTTGCTGCTCACCGACCGAATTACGTTTGGGCGCGGCGGCGGCGGGCCGGCGGGCAGCAGTTGCTTTCTGCGGCGCAGGGTTCGTCTTGCGCGGTGCACGGCTGCTCGACCGGTTGCCGATGTTGCGGTCTGCGCGGGCCTGGTCGATCGTGAAGAACGCAATTGCCTGCTGCAACTCGTCGGCCTGGGAAGCCAGTTCTTCGGAGGTTGATGAGATCTGATCCGAAGCGCTGGCATTCTGCTGCGTCACCTTGTCGAGCTGCTGGATCGCTTCGTTGATCTGCGAGGCCCCGATATCCTGTTCGCGGCACGCAGCGCTGATTTCGGTCACCAGCTCGGCGGTACGGCGAATGTCGGGGACCAGCTTGCCGAGCATCTCGCCAGCGTCGGTCGCAACCTTTACCGTGTTCGAGGACACGGCGCTGATTTCAGCGGCGGCAGTTTGGCTGCGTTCGGCAAGTTTGCGCACTTCGGAAGCCACGACGGCAAAGCCCTTGCCATGCTCACCGGCACGCGCCGCTTCGACGGCGGCGTTGAGCGCAAGAAGATCGGTCTGGCGGGCAATTTCCTGAACAATACCGATCTTGTCGGCAATCGTGCGCATGGCGTTGACGGCTTCTTCCACGGCCTGCCCCGAAAGCTCGGCATCCTTGGAGGACTGGCGCGCAATCTTTTCGGTCTGCGCAGCATTGTCGGCCGTCTGTTTGATGTTGGCCGCCATCTGCTCCATCGATGCCGATGCCTCTTCAGCCGATGCCGCCTGTTCGGTCGCGCCCTGTGCGACCTGTTCGGAACTGGCAGCAAGCTGCCTGCTGCCGGTGGACACGTTTTCCGCCGCGACAGAAGTGCTGCCGACCACTGTGCGAAGGCGTTCGACCATGCTGGCAAGCGCGGTGCCGAGTTGGTCCTCGTCCGAAAGGGCGGTGTGGCGCACTGTCAGGTCGCCCTCGGCAATGCGATCCGCCACGCGGGCGGTGTTGCGCAGGCTGTCCACCAGCCCGTTGATGGCATCGCGCATGCGTTGATGATCGCCGCGGCAAGCAATTTCTACGCGTTCGCTGAGATTGCCGTTGCTGACGAGCCGGATCACGCGGTTGCCTTCGTCAATCGGTGTGATCGTGGCATCGAGCATCCCGTTGATACCGGCGACCAGCGTCGCAAAATCGCCAACAAAGCGCGTCGCATCACCGCGTTCGCCAAGCTCGCCCGCGGTCGCTGCATCGATCAATCGGTTGATCTCTGCCGTGATCGCACGAAGGTTGGCGCGCAGCGTTTCGATGTTGTCGTTGATGAAGGCCTTCTTGCCGGGAAACTGTTCCAGAGGGGCGTTGAAATCGCCTTCGCCGAACGCCTTGACGCACGCCATGGCCTTCTTTTTCACCGAGATGTGACCCGCAACCATCTGGTTGATACCGCGCGCCATGACGGCGAAATCGCCCTGAAAGCGCGTATCGTCCACCATGACATCAATGTCGCCGCGATCATGTTCGGCCGACATCGCGTTCAATTCGCCGATCAGTCCGGTCAGGTTGCTGCGAAGCGTCTCGATCGTGTCGTTGAGGAAGGCTTTCTTGCCGGGGAACTGCTCAAGCGGGGCCGAAAAATTGCCGTGGCTGAATTCCGCCACACAGGCCATCGCCTTCTTCTTCGTGGCAATATGCGCGCCCACCATCGCGTTGATCCCGCGCGCCATGATGCCGAATTCACCCGGAAATTTGCCATCATCCACCATCACGTCGATATCACCGCGGTCATGTTCGGCCGACATGTGGTTCATTTGTGCGATCAGGCCCGAAAGGCTGCTGCGCAAGGTTTCGACCGTCTCGTTAAGGAAAGCCTTCTTGCCGGGGAACTGTTCAAGAGGAGCCGCAAAATTGCCGCGGCTGAATTCCGCGACGCAGGCCATCGCTTTCTTCTTCGTCGTGATATGCGCTGTCACAAGATCGTTGATGCCGTGGGCCATCTCCTTGTACCGGCCACACAATCCGTCCGCCGCTATCACCACGTCGATGTCGCCGCGGTCATGTTCCGCCGTCATGGCTTCGATCTGCCCGGCAAGGTCTTCTACAGGCCGCGCCATCGTTTCCAGAAGCCGGTTGAACGCGTCGATTACCGCGCGGGTTGGTGCGTTGCTGCTGCCTGCATCCAGTCGCAGCGAAAGGTCGCCGCTTGCGGCCAGTGCAGCTTCAACACGGGCGATTTCGGCAATAATCCGGTCCTGTGAAACCGGCGCAAAGATGTTGAACGACATGGGTTCTATCCTTTGACGATGGACGGGGACAAACCGGCCGGCATCATGCGGCGCCTGCCATGGATCGGAAGATTTGCTGAAGATCGGGGAGCACGATTACGCTGTCGGGCTGACGCACGAGTTCCCGCACGAATTCGCGTTTCCAGCGCATACCCAGAACCGGCGGTTCGCTGCTGTCACGCTGGTTGAGCGTCGCGACTTCGTGGACCTTGTCGGCCCGGATGCCGATCTGGATCAGCTCACCGTCCAACTCGGTTTCGATCACGACAAACCGGTGGTCCGTGGCCGGGTTCACCGGCACGGCGGCGTTGGAATTGCCATCCAAAACGTCAGGCCCTTGCGGGGCCGCGCCGAAAATAACCCGCAGGTCTGCGATCGGGATGATCTTGCCGCGAAAGTTCACCACGCTCGACACAATCTCGGGTGCGCCCGGCACACGGGTTTCAGGAAGCAGGTCGAGGATTTCGCGGATGTTCACGGCCTCGATAGCCAGCCGTTCCTCGCCGATATCGAAGGTGAGGACTTCGAGCTGACCGGTTTCGTCCCACTGGGTTGTGCGGTGTGTCTGCATGGCGTTATCCGGCGGCACGAAGCTGCTCCTCCCGGTTCTGGCCGAGGGCAACCAGCTGGACCACATCGAGGATCAGCGCCACGCCGCCATCACCCAGAATGGTCGCGCCTGAAAAACTCGGGATCGTTCGATGCAGGCTCGACATGGATTTGATCACGGTCTGATGACTGCCGATAATCTGGTCGACGACCAGCCCCACCCGTTCGCCGCCGGTGGAGATGACAACGATCTTCTGGAATGGATCGGGCCGTGTGCCGGTGTCGAACAGTTCGCGCAGCCGAAGAAAGGGCACCAGCCTATCGCGCAACTGGATCATGCTGCGTCCGCGCGAACGGATATCCTGTTCAAGGCTGAGTTCGAGGCATTCTTCGACCGCAGACAGCGGGATCACATAATTGCCGCCCCCGACACGCACCAGAAGACCATCGATGATGGCGAGCGTGAGCGGGATGCGCAGCGTGATGGTCGAGCCTCTGCCGGGTTCGCTGACCATGTCGATTTGTCCGCGCAGCCCTTCGATCGTGCGCTTGACAACATCCATGCCGACGCCGCGCCCGGACAGATTGGTCACTTCGGCAGCGGTCGAAAAACCCGGCTCGAAGATCAGCTGGAGAAGTTCGGTGTCCGTCAGGGATTGGCCCGGCTGGATCAGGCCGTTGGCCTCGGCCTTGGCGCGCACGCGTTCCCGGTTGATGCCGCGTCCATCGTCCTCGATCGTGATGAGAACCTCGCCGCCCGTCTGCTGCGCGCATAGCCGTATCTGCCCAGCAGCTGGCTTGCCCGATGCACGGCGCTCTTCCTCGGTCTCAAGGCCGTGGTCACAGGCGTTTCGGATCAGGTGGACGATCGGATCGGCAAGCCGTTCCGACACGGTCTTGTCGATTTCGGTGCTTTCGCCGTCTGTTACCAGATCGATGGTCTTGCCCGTTTCGCGCGCCAGATCATGCACCAGACGGCGAAAGCGTCCGAACAGCGCTGCAATCGGGACCATGCGAAGCACCATCATGGTGTCGCGCAATTCGTTGGCGAGCCGTTCCACCTCTTCGGAAATCGAACGCAGCGCGAGTTCGCCTGCTGGCCCGGTAACGCCGCCGCAGGCCAGCTGGGCTAGGCGGCTTTGGACGATCACGAGTTCACCGACGCGGTCCATCAGCACATCCAGACGTTCTGCGGGAACACGCACGCTTTCGCCTGCCGGCTTGACGGGACGGCTGCTTTCACCATCGCCCGCCCCTTGCGTGGCGTGTGCCGGAACGGCGGCGTGCATGTCCGTGGCAACCGGCAGCCCCGCCTCGCTAATATCCGCACGGGCCGCGTTCGACGTTCTTTCGATAAGCAGTTCCATGTCATCCATGACAAAGATGAACACGTCCTCGATTGCCTCACGCGTCACAGCAGCCGGCAATTCAACGTCCCACGCAATATGACATTGCACGGGGTCCAACGCGTCGAGCGCTGGGATCGCATCGGTCAATGCTGCAATTCGCGTAGCCCCAAGATCGCGCAATTCGTCTAGCAGGAGCAGCGGATTGGTGCCGTTGGCCATGGCTTCGGGCGGCAGACGGAAGTGGACATGCCATGGTGCATCGCAGCCCGCGTCACCGGAATCGTTACTGGTGGACGTCCCGACCGAATGACCAGGGGCCTTCTCTAGCGGGGCGCCGCTATCTGCACCCATGGCGGCCTGAAGACGCTGGAGAATAGCAGCACTTTCGGCAGCGTGATCGTCACCCGAGCGCACCACCAGCGCGCGCATGTGGTCCATCGCCGACAGCGTCACCGCGACAAGTTCGGCCGTTGCCGGCACCTGACCCTTGCGAACCCTGTCGAACGCACTTTCGCAGTGGTGGGTGAAGGCTGCCAGCGCATCGAAGCCGAACATCGCGCCCGAGCCCTTGAGCGTATGCATGCCGCGAAAGACCGTGTCGATCAGATCACGGCTGTCCAGCCGATGGGTCAGATCGAGCAACGCCTGTTCGGTCGTATCGAGCAGTTCTCCGGCTTCGGTCCGGAAGGTTTCGGCCGGGTCCATCGCGGTCATGCGCCCAGAACCTTGCGGGTGACCTTGAGCAGATGATCCGGCACGAAGGGTTTCACCAGCCACCCGGTCGCACCGGCAGACTTGGCCTCCTGCTTCATGGCGTCATCCGACTCGGTCGTGAGAAAGATGATCGGTGTTCCCGCCTGAACCGGCAGCTTGCGGATCTCGCGGATCATGTCGAGCCCGTTCATATTGGGCATGTTGAGATCGGTGATGATCAAATCGAACTTGGCGGCGGCTGCCTTGGCGAGTCCTTCCGCACCATCGGCAGCTTCGGCGACATCATGGCCAGCGCCGGACAGGGCGATACGAATGGCCATGCGGATGCTGGCGGAATCGTCGACCGTGAGGATCGATGTCATTGGACCCCTCCCTCAAGCCAGAACTGGCGCGCCTGCGCGTTCCCGTCGGCCAGAAACCCGGCGCGTTCGAGCAGGGACACGAGATGAGGCGAGGCCGGAGCGGCAAGCCGGAAACGCTTGCCCTTGGCAGCAGCCGACTTACGTGCAGCCTCCACCAGCTGAAGGAAACTCAAGTCCGCATCTTGAAGCTGCGATAAATCGAGCTCCGGATCTTCGTGGATCTGGATTTCTTCAAGCATCGCAGTGCGGATGCCTTCGATCACTTGTATGTTGATACTATCGCGGACTGCCAAAACCATATGTCTTAACCGAACCCATCTTTGGGAAGGGGTCTACACAGCAGGTATGACTTATCGTCCCCGACCGATTAGCGGAGACCACGCTGACATCTGTTAGCGTATCGATAGGCATCTTCGGCACATCCGGCCAAAGCCGCGCGTTCACGCCGCGAAAGGCGGAACCGGCGCGGACGCGGCTTCGGCCAGCGGCGCGGGGGGATCACGGCGCAATCGTGAGCGCGGCGATCAGCCCGTCTTCAATCGCAAAGGCATAACGCAAATCCACCGGGCTGCCGGGGAAGTTGCCTTCCAAGCGGGCTGTCACGACATGCTGCCCCGCAGCCTGCGCCAGCGCGAAAGGTTCGACGGTGTAGGTGTATTGCGACGAGGCTTTCGCCAGCCACTGCCGGATCGCCGCGTGGCCTGCATAGGTGTTGCCTTCATCGATCACGGTTCCGTCGGGTGTGAAACAGGCAGCCAGCGCCGCCGGATCGCGGTGTTTGTCGGCCGTAAAATAACGCGCGATCGGTTCAGGAAGATCAGGTTTCATGGTGGTTCTCGATATTCAGGACAGTGGGTGCCTGACCGCAATAGCGCTTTGACGCTGTCCGGATAAGCAGGATAAAAGCGGACGGCGCGTTATCGAAAGCAGGACAATGCGAAATTACAGCCTCAGCGATTTCGACGCAGTTCTGGCAATCGGGCGGCATGGTTCGTTCCGTGCCGCTGCGCTGGATCTGGGGATGTCCACCAGCGCGCTCAGCAGCACGATTGCCAGGCTTGAAACCCGGCTGGGCGTACGGTTGTTCAATCGCACCACCCGCAGCGTGGTTTTGACCGAAGCAGGCCGCAGGTTTGTCGCGCAGGTTGCGCCCGCGCTGGCGGATATTCAACAAGCGCTCGATGCGGTCCGCGCACAGCAGGACACGCCTGCGGGCACATTGCGGATCAACACCTTTGCCACAGCAAGGCGCGAGATACTGGCACCGCTGGTGCTGGAATGCCTGCGCCGTTTTCCGCAGATCCGGATCGATGTTGTGACCCAGAGCAATCTCATCGATGTCGTCGCCGGCGGGTTCGATTTCGGCATCCGCAGCCGCAATCTGATCCCGAGTGACATGATCGCTATCCCGCTGGGCCCGGTGCGCCGTCATGCCGTGGTTGCCGCGCCCGGATACCTTGCCGAACATGGCACACCGGATGTGCCTGCCGATCTGGCCGCCCACGCCTGCATCCGCACAGCGCTTCCCAACGGCGCTTTGCTGCGCTGGCAATTTGAAGCGGAAGGAGCGCCTGTGGCAGTGGATGTGGATGGGCCGCTGACACTCGACGACCCCAGCCTGGCCCGGATCGCGGTGCAGGCCAGGGTCGGGATCGGCTACTTCATGGAATCCGACGTCTGTGAGGATATCGCTGCCGGGCGGCTTGTGCGGTTGCTGGCGGACTGGACGCCGCCGCTGTCCCCGCTTTGCCTGTATTATCCCAGCCGCCGCAATCCGCCTGCCGCTTTCCGCGTGTTCGTGGAGCTGGCACGCGAACTGGCGCGCGCACAAGGCGACCGCCCAGACCGCGCGCCTGCGGAAATGCGCGGGCCCACAGCCACGCTTTCTTAAGGCCTTTCAAGGCAAGGGACGGCTGTGAAGAACGATCTCCGTCTTGATGGCATCCGCAATCTTGGCCTTCCGGAAATTCCTGATCGCGATGTCTTTTCCCGGATCACCCTGCTGGCAACGATGATGCTGGATTGCCCCATCGCGCTGCTGTCTGCGGTGGAGGATACGCGCCACTGGTTCCTGGGCTGCACCGGCACCGATCTGGATGAAACCCCGACCGAAGATTCATTCTGCGTCATGTGCGTGCAAAGCGAAGAACCGCTGCTTATTGCCGATGCACGCCAAGATCCGCGGCTTTGCGGTAGTGCGCTGGTTACAGGCGCGCCGTTCATCCGGTCTTATCTTGGCGTGCCGATCCGCACTGATGATGGCGTGCTGCTGGGCGCGCTGTGCGCGATTTCCCATGAACCCGGCGCCTTTCGCGCCGAACAGATCGCCTCACTTGCGATGCTGGCACAACTCGCCGAACAAAGCCTGACGCTGCATGCCCGCACCCGCGCGCTCAGCCTCGCCAATGCCGCGCTTCAGCAGACAAGCCAGATATTCCGTCAGGCCGAACGCGCGGTCAATGTCGGCAGTTGGCGGGTTGATATCGCCACACGGCGCCTGCACTGGTCCGATCAGGTCTATGCGATCACCGGACTTGATCCGGGCCATTCGGTCAGCGTGCCCGATGCGGTGCACATGTACCATCCCCACGACCGCCAGATGGTAAGCGATGCGTTGCGCGACACCATCGAAGACGGCAAACCGTTCATGTTCGAAACCAGCATTCGCCGCCGCGATGGCGAACCCCGGCGCATTCGCGTGGTTGGCGAACGGATCGATATGGATGGCAGGCCCGACAGCGTCGCCGGTATCATCCTTGATTGCACCGAAGAACACCTGCGCAATGTCGCACTGAAACGCGCAGCCGAACGCGACCAGCTGACCGGCCTGTACAACCGTGCCTCCTTTGACCGGCGGCTGGCAGGCGCGATGCAGAAGGTCGAAACCGAGCCTGTGACCATTGCTCTGCTCGATCTGGACGGGTTCAAGGAAGTCAATGACACGCTGGGCCACCTTGTTGGCGACCGTGTGCTGGAAACGATCTCCGAACGGCTCAAGACGCGGATGGCGCCGGGAATGTTTCTGGCCCGCTGGGGCGGCGATGAATTTGCGATGCTGTTTCCCACGTCCATGCCGCTTGCTGCGGTAACGGCGTTCCTTGAAGACGTCCTGATCGAACTTGACGATATGCCGCCGCTTGGCAGCACGCTGTTGAAGATCGGTGCGACCTGCGGGGTGGCGCGGATGACGACGCAGGCCAGCAGCGAAGAAATCATGCGCCGCGCCGATCTGGCCTTGTACCGCGGCAAGGATGCCGGACGCGGTGCGGTTGTCTGCTGGGATGAACAGATCGAAGCCCGCCAATCCGAACGCCAGAAAGCCATTGCCCAATTGCGCGGCGCGCTGAACCACGGCCGCGCGATGGCGGCCTATCAACCGATCGTCGATCTGGAAAATGGTGCGATCGTCTCGGTCGAGGCGCTATTGCGGCTGCGCGATGAAGATGGCCGGCTGCTGGAAGCGAGCGAGGTTTTTGCAGCATTGCTCGATCCCGAATTGTCGCGGCGGGTCAGCCGGGTGATGCTGGATTCGGTGGTGGCCGATGGGCCTGCGATCCTGGCGCTGTTCGGGCCGGACACGCGCATCGGGCTCAACCTGTCCGAAGCAGATCTGCGGCGCGGCGATTTTGTGCAGCATCTGATCGATGTGATCGACGACAGCCCGCTCACCCCGCGCAACATCACCATCGAAGTCACCGAAACGATGCTGATCGATGCGGGCGGGCAGTTGCGCGCTTCGCTGGCGATGCTCGATGATTGCGGCTTCACCATCTGCCTCGATGATTTCGGCACCGGCTTTTCATCGCTTACGCATCTGCGCGCCTTCCCCATACACAAGGTCAAGATCGACCGCGATTTCATCGCTGCGATTGCAGAGGATCATCAGGCGCGGCTGATCATTCAGGCGATCATACAGATGGGCGGCAATCTGGGGCTGCGTGTGGTGGTGGAAGGGGTTGAAACCGAAGAGCAGGAACTGTTCCTGCGCGCAATCGGGTGCCCGCTGGTGCAGGGGTACAGATATGGCCGCCCCGCGCTGCTGCCGGACTTGCTGGCAGCCTTTGGCGGCCAGCGCGAAACGGGCGCGCCGCTGCGTCTGCGTGCGTGATCAGCGCGTCAGCACGGCTGACTGCGGCACATCGCCGGATCGAAAAACAAAGGTCGCAGGCTGGGTGCCGCTGCCGATATTGACGCGGTTTTCCTGCCGCGCCCAGATATCGGTCAGGATTTGCGAATTGACCCGAAGCGTCGGCGTGGCGCCGTCGGAAACGGGCGTTTCCTGATAGACCCACAGGTTGCCGCCGGTGATTTCACTGCCGACATAATCCGGCGTGACAATCGCGCCATCGATCGTAAGCAAAAACCGCCGCGTGACATACCGCGCAAACGCTTCGCGGCTGTCCGCGCTGGCGATGATGTCGGCATTGTCCGCGCCCTGAAAACGCAACGCATGTTCGGCATCGTGCAGCGGCACCTGATGCGCGATCTCGATTGTGTGCGTGCGCGGGTTGAGCGCGACCGTGGTGATCGCGATCTTCTGCTGATGCGCGGCAGCAGAGCCGGCCCCCAGCGGGGTCAGCGCCAGCGCCGCCAGTACCAGCAGCCCGCGCCAGCTCACTTGCGGTCCTTCACCGGTTCGGCCCCTGCCGCTTCACCCATCAAATCACGGCTGACGCGCGATTTGCTGGTTTCGTCCTTGAAGGCTTCGATCCGGCTGGGAATGATGCGGCGCGGGTAATGGTTGTTTTCCAGATCCGCATCGCCTGTCTCCCAATCGGGATCGACCACCACCTGCGTCAGTTTCTTGCCTTTGGGATAAACCAGCAGCTTGGACACCTCACGCGCATTGCGGCGCCAGATTTCGGCCGGGATGTTGAGCTTTTCAGTCGACCCGTCGTCAAAGGTCAGGCCAAGGATGATCGGCATCACCAATCCGCCCTTGTTGGTGAAGTTGAGCACGTAGTAATTCGCGTCTTCCTTCACCGCCCGGTCAAAGGCTGCGCGTTCCCACGGCAGCAGCCCGTCGAGGAAATCGGTGTAACCCTTCTGGTCCTTGGGGGTGACGGTGAACTGATCGTTTTCGTCATAGAAATCGGTCA
The DNA here is from genome assembly GCF_042466465.1 of Erythrobacter sp. R86502. Taxonomy (NCBI): domain Bacteria; kingdom Pseudomonadati; phylum Pseudomonadota; class Alphaproteobacteria; order Sphingomonadales; family Erythrobacteraceae; genus Erythrobacter; species Erythrobacter sp. R86502. The sequence goes on from NZ_JAXHCJ010000001.1 coordinate 2,150,200, forward strand.
CGCCGGGGTTTTCCAGCACCCAGATCGGCAGACGCTGTTCGCGGTTGAGACCAATGCCCACGGGCGCGGGTTCGTCAGCACGTTCCCGGCGGCGACGCGGCAGATCGATGTCGGGATCCTTGCTGTCGATCTTGAGGCTGTAGATCGAATCCAGCGCGATATCGACGTGATCGGTGGTGTAGAACCATCCGCGCCAGAACCAGTCGAGATCGGTGCCCGACGCTTCTTCGATCGTGCGGAAGAAGTCAGCCGGCGTCGGGCGCTTGAACTTCCAGCGGCGGGCATATTCCCTGAGCGCAAAATCGAACCGTTCGCGCCCGATGATCGTGTCGCGCAGCAGATGATACGCCGCGCTGGGCTTGCCATAGGCATTTGCGCCCAAGTCGGTGATCGAATCCGATTGCGTCATGATCGGCTGCTGATTGCTCGAAACCATGTAGCTGACCAGATCGCGCGGCAAACTGCGGGTCCACGGCATGTCCGGGTCCCATTCGTAGCCGGCGACTGAATCGAGAAAGGAATTGAGCCCTTCGTCCATCCACGTCCATTGGCGTTCGTCCGAATTTACGGTCATCGGGAAATAGATGTGGCCGATTTCGTGGATCACCACGCCCACCAGCCCCACCTTCGTCGCTTCCGAATAGGTGCGGCTGCCATCGGTGTTGAGGATGGTGCGGGGTCCGTTGAAGGTGATCATCGGATATTCCATCCCGCCAACCGGCCCGTTCACGGACTGTGCGGTGGGATAGGGATAATCAAAGCTGAAGCGGGAATAGACCTTCATGGTGTGCACCACCGCGGCGGTCGAATACTTCTTCCACAGATCGCCGCCTTCCTTGGGCCAGAAGCTCATGGCCAGAACGGTTTCGTGTTCCGCGCCGGGCTGCTTGTGTCCTTGGGCATCCCAGATGAACTTGCGGCTGCTGGCCCAGGCAAAATCGCGCACGTTGGTGGCTGCAAATTGCCATGTCTTCTGGCCGCGCGGGTTGCCCGCTTCAGCGGCGGCGGCTTCCTGCGGGGTGACGATGAACATGGGCGCATCGGCATTCCGCGCCGCATCCAGACGTTGACGCTGCGCAGCGGTCAGCACGGCTTCGGGGTTCTGGAGAACGCCGGTGGATGCCACAACGTGATCGTCGGGCACGGTCATGGTGACGTTGTAGTCGCCAAATTCCAGTGTGAATTCGCCCCGGCCCAGAAATTCCTTGTTATGCCAGCCTTCGTAATCCGAATAGACCACCATGCGCGGGAACCACTGCGCCAGCAGGAAGATGTCGTTGCCGCCCTTGCGCGGGTCATCGGGGAAATGTTCGTAGCCCGAACGTGCCACCACCGCGTCTTCTTCGACGATGTTGAAGGCCCATTCGATTGTGAATTCGGTGGTCTGTCCGGGCGCCAGTGGTTCGGGAAGGTCGATCCGCATCAGTGTGCCGACGATGGTGTGCGGCAGGTCGGCCCCCGCCAGCGATCGCACCGCGGCGATATCATAGCCATAGGGCCGGTCTGCCATGGCCTGTTGGCGGCGCAGTTCGGACATTGACAGTTTGGTCGGTTCGCCGCCCGATCCCAGTTCCACCTTCGGGCCGCGCCGTCCCGGCCCGCCGAACGCATCGGTAAGTTCGGCCATCGAATCGGTGCGGAAAATGTTCTGATCCAGCTGCATCCACAGCCAGGGCAGGCTGTCGGGCGAATTGTTGGTGTAACGGATCGTGGCGCGCGCGGTCAGGCGGCGGCGGCTTTCATCCAGTTCGGCTGCGATCGTGTAATCGACCTTCTGCTGCCAGTATTCGTGCCCCGGCGCACCGCTGGCGTTGCGGTAGGTGTTGGGAGTGGGCAACACTTCATCAAGCTGGCGGAATTTGTCTTCGTAATTGCCCTTCGTCTGTTCGATCCCCTGCGCCTGGGCGGGGACGGCAAATAGCATGGCAATAAGCAACAGCACGAAACGCAAGGGCGTTCTCCGGGATTAGGGGCAGACCCGGTTGAGAGCGCAAAAGTCCCTTCGGTGCAAGCATCTATGATACGCTTTGCAGCAATTTTGCATCGGGCATGGCGCCGCGAAGAGTTGTCGCCTATTTCGGCAGCCGATGACCGAGCCCCTTTGGCAAACCCTGCACGAAATCGCCTGCGCCCGCGGAGAAAACACCTATCGTGATCCCGATACCGGCTACAGCGTGTTCACACAGATCGCCCATCTGAAGCGCGGCAAATGCTGCGGTTCGGCCTGCCGCCATTGTCCCTACGGGCACACAGCCGTGCCCCGCCCCACCCTTTGATTTCAGGAGACCCGCCCCATGAAAACCCGCGCCGCCGTTGCCTTTGAAGCGAAAAAGCCGCTCGAAATCGTCGAGCTTGATCTGGAAGGCCCCAAGGCGGGCGAAGTGCTGGTCGAAATCATGGCGACCGGCATTTGCCACACCGACGCTTATACGCTCGACGGGTTCGATTCTGAAGGCATCTTCCCCAGCGTTCTAGGCCACGAAGGCGCAGGGATCGTGCGCGAAGTCGGCGCGGGCGTCACATCCGTGAAGCCGGGCGATCACGTTATCCCGCTTTACACCCCCGAATGCCGCCAGTGTAAGTCGTGCCTTTCGGGTAAGACCAACCTGTGCACCGCGATCCGCGCGACGCAGGGCAAGGGGCTGATGCCCGATGGCACCACGCGCTTCAACTACAAGGGCCAGCCGATCTACCATTACATGGGCTGCTCGACGTTCAGCAATTTCACCGTGCTGCCCGAAATCGCGGTCGCCAAGATCCGCGAAGACGCGCCGTTCCAGTCCGCCTGCTACATCGGTTGCGGCGTCACCACCGGGGTCGGTGCGGTCACCAACACCGCCAAGGTGCAGGTGGGCGACAATGTGGTGGTGTTCGGCCTCGGCGGGATCGGCCTCAACGTCATCCAGGGTGCGCGGCTGGCGGGCGCGAACATGATCGTCGGCGTCGACATCAACCCTGAACGCGAGGAATGGGGCAAGCGGTTCGGCATGACCCACTTCCTCAACACCAAGGGCATGAGCCGCGAAGACACCATCGCCGCGATCGTCGCGCTGACCGATGGCGGCGCGGACTACACCTTCGATGCCACCGGCAACACCGAAGTGATGCGCACGGCGCTCGAAGCCTGCCACCGTGGCTGGGGCACCTCGATCATCATCGGCGTCGCCGAAGCGGGCAAGGAAATCGCCACCCGCCCGTTCCAGCTGGTGACGGGCCGCAACTGGCGCGGCACCGCATTCGGCGGGGCCAAGGGCCGCACCGATGTGCCCAAGATCGTCGACATGTACATGACCGGCAAGATCGAAATCGACCCGATGATCACCCATGTCATGGGCCTGGAGGAGATCAACACCGCTTTCGACCTTATGCACGAAGGCAAGTCGATCCGCAGCGTCGTCGTGTTCTAGGCGCAGCGATCCAGCCGCTTGCGTCTTACGGCGCCATTTCGCCGAACCGCCCGCTGAAGAACAACAGCGGGCGGCCCGCGGCAGGGTTCAGTGCCATGCCGTGAACCTGGCCCAGAATCAGCGTGTGATCGCCCGCAGGATGCACTGCAAAGCGGCGACAGACGATATGTGCGATGGCCCCGCGCAGCACGGGCACGCCGCGCGGCCCGGCCTCGAAATTGTCAGCCTCCAGCGAGCTGTCCCCCCGCGCCGCATAGCGCCGGGCCAACGCCTGCTGATCTTCGCCCAGAATGCTGAAGGCAAATTCGTCTGCGCCGGCATAGGCGGCGTAAAGGCTGGCCGAGTTCTGGAGGTTCCAGCTGACCAGCATCGGATCGAGCGACACCGATACCAGCGAATTGATCGTCATCGCGGACACCCCGCCACCCGGCGGCACCAGCGATATCACCGCCACTCCGGTTGCAAACTGGCCCATGAGCTGGCGGAAGGCACGTGTTTCAGCGAGAATATCCGGCGCAGGGGCGGTCAAAGGTATCTCCGGCAAAGTGGGTCGGGTTGCAGCAGGCTGCGCGGCCATCGGCAAGCGGGCTCGCCTTGTCAATCAATGCCGCCCGCTGCGGTTCCAGCAAGATAGCCCGATACGCCGAAACCGCAATTTGCCCCGCCTTTGGTTAACCGCGTGGTTACCGGACGGGGGTATGGCACAAATACGGCCTCGCGCCCCCGGTCATGCAGGTGAGGAATGTACGAAAGCAGGATTGCCGCAGACCGCCTGACGGTGGATGCGGTCAAGGGCTTCCCGCCCGAAATCGATACGCTGGCCGCGCACAACCTGGCGGGCCACGGCTTTCTGCGGGCTGCGTGGTATGCGGCGTGTCCGTCCGATCGCGCAACCACATTGCTGCTGCGGCGCGATGCTGATGGTGATGTGCTGGCCGCAATCCCGACCGTTCCGTTCGGCCCGGCGATGGCGGGCGCGCGCAAGGTTCCCGGGTCATACTGGCCGCTGCGAAGCCCGCTGCTTTCGCCCGATTGTGACATTTTTGCCTTGGCCCGGGCGTTCGATTGCCCCGCGGCGCGGCGGCTTGGCCCGGTGTGGCGCGTGGGCCCGCTGCGTGCCGATAATCCTGCCACCATGCGGCTGATCGCAGCCGCGCAGCTTGCCAATTGGACGGTCCTGTCGCGCAAGGCGGGCACAGGCTGGGTGATCGATCTGGACGCGGCACGCGGCGCGCCCTTCCCCGGTGGTTCGGCTGCGAAAAAACTGCGCGCAGCCTGGCGCAAGCTGGAACAGCGCGGCCATCCGCACTGGCGCCGCATCAGCGGCGATCGCTGGGATGCGCGCACGCTGGGCGATATGGGACGGATCGAATCGCAAAGCTGGATTGGCCGCGCTACCGATGGCAGCGGCGCCAAGTTCCTGACCGAAGAACAGCGCGCGCTGTGGCACCGGGTACTGAAAGATCCCGTTCTGGCTACAAACCTTTCCGCCACCATCTTGATGGTTGATGACCGTCCGGTTGCCTTCACCTTCGATCTAGACGACGGGCCGGTGCAATACAGCATCGCAGGAGGCTATACCGAAGACATGAAATCGCTGGGTGTGGGCAAGCTGGCCAATTACCGCATGATGGCCGATGCCATCGCCGACGGACAAAGGCTGCTGGACATGGGCGTGGGCGATAGCGGCTACAAGCGCGAAATGGGCGCGGCCCCGGCCTATGACATGGCCGATCTGCTGTTCGTTCGCCGCCGTGCAGCGGCCATGATGCTGGCGCCGGTCTGGGGCGCGGCGTTGCCGACCAGCTGCCCTACCGCGGCGATGGAATGGGGCGCCCGTACCAATGGCTGAGGCCGATCCCATCGCTACCCCGCCGCCGATCACGCCGGCGGCCCCGGTCCCGCCACAACCCCCGTCACTTGCCGCGCAGGTGCGCACGGCGGTGATCTGGCGTTCGGGCAGCCAGGTGCTGACCCAAATCGTGTCCTGGGCATCGACCCTGATCGTGATCCGGCTGCTTGCGCCGCAGGATTACGGGCTGTTCGCGATGGCGCAGGTCATGCTGATGCTGCTCAACACCATGAACGGCTATGGCCTTGCCAGCGCGCTAATCCGCGAAGAGGCGGTGTCCGATGAACGCCTGCGGCAGACGCTGGGCATGCTGATCCTGCTGAACGGCGGGCTTGCGCTGACCCAGTTCTTGGCCGCGCCGCTGGTGGCCTTGTGGTTTGAAGAACCGATGGTGACCAATCTGCTGCGCGTGCAATCGCTGCTGTATCTGGCGGTGCCCTTCTGCGCTTTGCCCCATGCCGTTCTGTCACGCCGGATGGATTTCCGCCGCCCCGCACAGGTGCGCCTGGTGGTGGCCCTGGCGGGCGCTGGCACCGCGCTGACCGGCGCATTGAGCGGTTGGGGCGTGTGGACACTGGTGGCCGCCCCGCTTGTGATGATCCTGACCGAAGCGATCGGCATGACGTGGGCGGCCCGGTCGCCTATCCGCCCGATCTTCCGCTTCAAGGGCGCAGGCCACATCGCCGGGTTTGGCGGCATGATGACTGCGACCCAATTGTTCTGGTTTGTCCAGAGCCAGGCCGATGTGATGATCGCAGGGCGCGTGCTCGATGCGCATGATCTGGGCGTTTACACCACCGGCCTGTTTCTGGCGCAGCTGCTCGCTTCGAAATTCGTCCCGCCGATCAACGAGGTCGCCTATGCCGCCTATTCGCGCCAGCAGGGCGAAGGGCAAGCGCAGTGGGGATCATCCGCTCTGCTCGCCACGATCCGTCTGGTGATGATGGTGGGCCTGCCAGCCTATGCCGGGATCGCAGTGGTTGCGCCTGTGCTGGTTCCCGTGCTGCTTGGTGAAAAGTGGCTTGAGATCATCCCGCTGCTGCCCGTTCTGGCTGCGGCGATGGCGATGCTGACGCTGCAAATCCTGTTTGCCCCAGCGACCAACGCACGCGGCTTTCCCGGCATCCCATTGCGGGTAACGATGCTGGGAAGCGTGCTGATGCCGGTGGCGTTCTTCATCGGATCGCATTGGGGCGTGATCGGCTTTGCATGGGGCTGGGTCGGCGGAATGGCGGTGTTGACTGGCGCAACGATCCTGCTGTCACGCACTGTGCTGGGCTTCAGCCTTGTCGGACTTGGCGCCGCGATTGCCCCGCCGCTGGCCGCCGCACTGGCGATGGCCGCCGCGGTCGCCGCGCTGCTGTGGGCGTTGCCGCCGGTGCCCGATCTTGTCGCGCTGGCAAGCGCAGTTACACTGGGCGTGGCGGTTTATCTGGGGGCGCTCCATCTGATTGCTCCGGCTCGGCTGGCCGAAGCCCTGCGGTTCCTGCGCAATCGGGGCGAGGCGCCTTCGTCCGTGTGAATGAACGACAATCTGCGCGATTGACTTGGCGCAGGCGATGCGGTTGGTCCGGTGGATGAACACTGTGCGTCCCCGGCCTGTCACCCGCAGCTATCCCGTCAACGGCATCGATCTTGCCGTGCACCATTGGGCATCAGCAGGTGGCGGCGTGCCGCTGGTCTTTGCCCATGCCACCGGGTTTCACGGGCGCGTGTTTGATGCCATCATCGAAGCTTTCCCCCATCACCCTGCCCACGCGATCGACCTGCGCGGCCATGGCCAATCGCGCGCCGGGCCAATTTCCGACTGGCGGCTGCTTGCCAGCGATGTGGCAGGGTTTCTGGAACAGGCAGATCTGTCAGGCGCGGTCGGTATTGGTCATTCGATGGGCGCGCATACGCTGCTGCAGGTCGCCGCAGATGCACCGCATCATTTCAGCCGCCTCGTCCTGTTCGATCCGGTGATCCTGGCGCCGGAATTCTATTCGCCCGACCAACTGCTTTACACCGCTGAAAACCCGCACCCCGCCATTCGCCGCAAACGCGATTTTGCCAGCGCCGAAGCGATGATCGAACGCTTTGCAGGGCGTGACCCCTATGATCTGTTCGCACCGCGCGTGTTTCACGATTACTGCCGCTACGGATTGGTGCCGGCCGCCGCTGGTGACGGTCTGGAACTTGCCTGCCCGCCCGAAGTCGAAGCCAGCGTCTATGCTTCCAGTCGCAGCAATGGTGCGATCCTTGACGCGGCAAGGCATATCAATTTGCCGGTGCTGGTGATCCGGGCTGCGCACACCGATCTTCAGGATTTCAAAAGCTCGCCCACTTGGCCGAACCTGGCGCAGATCCTGCCGCAGGGCACCGATCTTTACCGGCCCGACATGACGCATTTTCACCCGTTTCAAGACCCCGAAGATGCCGCAAAAATCATCGCGGGCGCGATCGCAGAATGCTGATGTTCTGCAAATGTTTCACGTGAAACATTGCCGCGATCCTATCCGGCAGCAGCCAGCACATCTCTGATATCGCTTTGAATTTCGCTTATGTGCCGAATATTGGCCTGTAGGCAATTGTCTGCGATCTGCCCGGCCAGCCCGCCGTAGAACGCCTTGAGGCTGGGCCCCAGCGGATGATCCGCCGCAACCGATTGCGCCAGCCACACCAAGATCATCTGCGCGCGCGACAATGGTTCGCGAGGAACGCCGGGGGATCGTTCCAGCGCAATCAGCGCCTGACCCAGTGCGGCGCAGGCTTCTTCCAGACAGATCCGGGTCAGGTCAGCGCTGCCCGACGCCTCGATCCGCGCCTCCAGCGCGACCCGGCGATAGGCGGCGGCAGGGTTCCGGCTGAGCATCTGCATCATCACGCGTCCTTATCCGTCACGGTTCGACCAGATATCGATCTGCTGGCGCAGGAACGTCAACGTCGATTGCGAAGCGGCAACGCGGCGCTCCGAAGCGGTGAATTCGCGGGTGAGCCGGTCGCGCAGCAATTCCTGCTGTTCGGCGATCCGGGCCAGCCGTTCGGTGCTGGCGGCGGACTGGGTTTCGAACCGTCGCAGCGATCCGCCCAGCGAACCGGGGTCGGTAACGAGGCTGTTTTCGCGCGCGAACCGGTCCATCGTCGCAAAGACGCCGTTGATCCCGGTGGTGAACATCGCAGCCGCCGCATCCGGCGTATCTTCCAGCGCACGGTTCAATCGCGCCGTATCAAGCCGGAAGGTGCCATCGCGGTTGATCGCAAGACCCAGATCGCCAAGCGTGCGCGGTTCGCCATCGGCCGCGCCCGGCATGACCACGCGGCTGGCCAGCCCCGCCAGATCGCGGCGCAATTCGCGTGCGCCCGGATCGTTGCCCAGCTCGCCCCCCAGCGGTGCAGCCAGCGTGTTCACCTGCGCGACGATATCATTCAGCGCGGTGACGAAGTCCTGCATCACGCTGCCGATTGCGTCGTTGTTGCTGGCAAAGCTCAATGTGGTGGGCGCGCCGCTGTTGGTGGCAGAAAGGTTCAGCGTGAACCCGCCCGGAAGCCCCGTCACGCGGTTGGACGGGCTGGTCATTGCCACGGTATCCAGCAGGAAGGCAGCATCGCGCGCAGTGCCTTGCAATTGGGTGGTGTTTGTCGCCGGGCTCCAGCCAAGATAGCCAAGATCGCCCGGCGCATCGGGCCCGCCTGCCCCTGCGGCTTCGACCACAAAGCCATTGGCGGCGCCTTCGCGGCCCTTCATCACCAGCTGTGCGCCGCCCGTGCCATTGGCGACATAGGCCTGCACCGCCCCGCCGGATGCTTGATTGATCTTGGACGCAAGCGTCGCCAGCGTATCGGTTGCGGTCGCGGCAATCGTGATGGCATCGCGCGCGCTATCGGCGGCAAAACTGGCGCCATCCACCGTGCCGAAGCGCAAGGTCAGCGTGCCTTCGCCGACAAGCGCATCAGCGCTGGTAAAGCTGCGACCCACCAGCGTCTGCGCCTGCGCGATCTGCGTGACTTCCAGCGTGAAATTGCCTCGCGGTGACAGGCCGGGGGGAACAGTGACGGCGGCAACGGCGGGATTGCCAAGCTGGGCCCGCGGCGCAAGATCACCATTGCGCACCCTGTCGCCCAGCGCCGAGGCGAGCCCCGTGACGCTGCCGCGAAGCTGCGAAGCTGCGGAAATCTGCGCTTCGAGCGCGGTCTGGCGCGCAGTGACCGAATTGCGCTGTGCGGCAAAGCTGGCAGCGGAAATATCCGATGCCAGCCGGATGAAATCGACACCGCTGCCCGCACCCAGCGCGGAAATGATCGAAGAGCCTGCGTTTTCCATAATCGTCAGGACGGGCTTGTGCTGTAAAGTTTAAGCATGGTGTTCGGGCCTTCCATCGCCATCGAAGCGCAAGGCGGGTGGCACGTCGATCACCGGCCGACGCGGGCGGTCGCCGCGCTTCAGCGCCAGGACAAAGGCCACCAGCGATGCCAGCGCGACATACAATTCTTCGCGCACCATCTGTTGGGGGCGGGTGGTAAAATAGACCGCGCGCGCCAGCGTGGGATATTCCAGCACCGGCAGCCCTTCCTCGGCCGCGATGTCGCGCATGGCGAGCGCGGTTTCCCCCCGCCCCTTGGCCAGAAGCAGCGGTGCCGGCGCGCGTGCGGGATCATAGGTCAGCGCCACGGCAAAATGCAGCGGGTTGACGATGATGAACTGCGCCTCCTTCATCGCCTTGGCTACGCCGCCGCGGGCCAGATCGCGCTGACGCTGGCGGCGGGCCGATTTCATTTCGGGCGAGCCTTCGGACTGCTTGTTTTCATCACGCATGTCCTGAAAGCTCATCTTCAACCGCTTGTCGCGCTGGAAACGTTGCAGCGGGTAATCGATGGCTGCAATCACCATAAGGCCGATCAGCAGCGCGCCCACCAGCGAGGTAAAGGCACCAAGTGCCTGTCCCAATTGCGCCTCGAGCGGCAAGGTACCCAGCGTCAACAGGCCTGCCGCCCTGTCCCCGGCCCACCACCATGCGATCCCGCCAAGTAGCGCCAGCTTGACCAGCCCCTTGCCCAACTCGATCAGGCCCTGCCAGCCAAGGATGCGCTTCAGGCCTGTCAGCGGGTTGATGCGCGATGGCTTGAACGCGGCATTACCGGCAACAAAGCGGCCGTCCTGCCCCAGCGCCAGCTGCGATACTGTAGTGGCGCCTGCGACAATCAGCCCCAGCGCCGCCACCGGGGGCAGCGCAGCGATGGCCGCATCAACAATCGCTGCGCCCGGCGCAAAGGCATCCAGCGCGTGCCGATCAAAGGTAAAGCCTGCCCGTGCAACGCGGGCCATGCCATCGTTCAGCCAACTGCCCAGACTCATCAGGCCAAGCCCGCCGGCCGCCGTCGCGATCAGGGTGCCAAGCTCCTTTGATCGCAGCACGTCGCCTTTGCGTGCGGCGTCGCGGCGGCGCTGGGCTGTGGGGGCAAAGGTCTTTTCGCCCGGTGTCTCGTCAGCCATTCACCGCGCCTCCGCTGCGATCAAGGTCGATGAATATTCGATCGTGCGTTCGATCACGCCCTTGAACTGGCCCACCATCACCGGCAGCGCGATGATCAGTGCGGCAATTCCCGCCAGCACCCCGGCAGGCAGACCCAGCGCGAACAGGTTGAGCGACGGGGCGGAGCGGGCAATCACCCCCGTTACCACCTGAACAAGCAGCAGCACCAGCACCACCGGAAGCGCAATTGCAGCCGCGGTTGCAAGGCCGTAACCCATGAACATCACAACCGCCTCTGCCCGCCAAGCGCCCAAGGCAAACGCGCCCGCGGGCAGCAGGCGGTAACTTTCGATCAGCAGTTCAAACCACAACAGGTGCCCACCGATCGCGTAGAACAGCAGGCTCAGGACAAGGCCAAAGAACGTCCCCAGCGCGCCGGACTGCGCACCGCTGGCCGGATCGATCGACGTGGCAATGGCAAGACCCATCGTGCCCGAAATCTGTTCGGCGGCAATCAGCGGGATCGCAAAGGCCAGTTGCAGGACGAAGCCCAGCATCAGGCCCAGCGCAATTTCCTGAAGCACTGCGAGAATCGCGGCAAGGCTCAGCATGGCAGGGGGCGCGGCAAGCGGCACCCATGTCGCAACGAAGGTGCCCAGAACGAGCGAAAACAGGATGCGGACCGGCGCGGGTACGGCATTGCCGCTGATCATCGGCGCCGCCATCAGCGCCGCGCCGCAGCGGATCGACAGGAACAAGATGTGCCACAACTGCGCTTCCAGACTGCCCAGCCCGACATCGAGGACATTCATCGCATCACACCGACAAACCGGCAACCTGCGCCATAATTTCGCGGGTGAAATCGGCCAGCAGCCCCATCATCGCAGCGCCCAGCACCACGAAAACCAGCGCGGTTACCGCCAGTTTGGGAATGAAGCTCAGCGTCTGTTCGTTGACCGATGTGGCGGCCTGGATGATCCCGACCACCAACCCCACCAGCAGCGCCGCGATCAGCACCGGCCCGGCGATCAGCGCGGTCACCCACAAGGTCTGATCCGCAAGCGCGAGAAGCGCGGCATCTTCCTGCATCAGCGGCCCCCTAAGCGAAACTGAGGGCGAGCGAACCCATCAGCAGCGCCCAACCATCGACCAGCACGAACAAAAGCAGCTTGAACGGCAGCGATATGATCGTGGGCGATAGCATCATCATGCCAAGGCTCATCAACACGCTCGCCACGACAAGGTCGATGACAAGGAACGGCAGGAAGATCATGAAACCGATCTGAAAAGCGGTTTCCAGTTCGGATGTGACAAAGGCGGGCAGCAGGATCGAAAAGGGAACCTCGGCCCCGTTCTGGAACGTCCCGCCGCCTGCGATGTCGGTAAACATCATCAGGTTGGTCTCGCGCGTCTGGGCGATCATGAAGGCGTGGAACGCCTCGCCCGCCTTGCCGATGGCGGCGTCTGCACCGATCGTGCCCGCGGCATAAGGGGCGACAGCCTGCGCATTCACCACGTCAAGCGTCGGGGCCATCACGAACAGCGACAGGAACAGCGCCAGACCTGCCAGCACCTGCCCCGGCGGCGAACCCTGCAACCCCAGCGCCTGCCGCAAAATCGCCAGCACCACCAGAATGCGCAGGAAACTGGTCATCATCAGCACCAGCGCAGGCAGGATGGTCAGCAGACCCATCACCACCAGCAACTGCAAGGACATGCTCAGCGGGCTATCTTCCCCCGCCTGTCCATCACCCAAAGCGCGTTCGATTGCCGAGCCAATGCCCGCGGCGATCGGATCGGGGGCGGCCAGTGGTGGGGGCGGGGGCGCGGCATGCGCCAGTTCGGGCATCAGCAACATGGTTAACGCCGCCAGGCACACCCATGCGCCGCGCACTGCAGCAAGACTGCGCATCAATCCGTCTCCGGCAGCGTGATTGCAGGCGCTTCGCTTAACCGTACAAGGCCGTGCCGCGTGCAACCCAGCAGAATTTCGCGGTCATGAAAGCGTACCACGGCAAGCTTCATGCCGGGCGCGATCAGGCTGGTCTGGACAAGCTGCAGATGCCGGCCCGCGTTGCCAGCCCCCGGCGCGCCGCCGTGCAGCCGGGTTTGCAGCCAGCGGGTCAGCCACAGGCTTCCCCAGATCAGCCCCGCCAGCAGCGGCAGCAGCAGCGCAAGCCGCAACAGATATTCGACCATTACGCCAGCCCGTCATCGGCGGGAATAACCGGATCGGACGGCGCCGCGGCCATGGGCGCAACAGCGCCCGGCGGTGGGGGGACATTCTGCCCTTCTTCACCCACGAGGCTTACGATCCGCAGTGCAAAGCGCCCCTTTTCGGCCACGACTTCGCCGCGCGCGATCACGCGGCCATTGGCGGTGACATCCAGCAATTCATCGGTCAGCCGGTCCAGCGACACCGTGCTGCCTTCTGCCAGCGACAACACATCGCGCAGGCACATTTCGGTGCGGCCCAATTCGACCGAAAGACGCACCGCGACATCGCCGAAGCGGGCAAACGGGGCGGGGGTAATGGGTTGATAGGCAGTCATGGTGCGAACCCCTGAACAGAAACGGAAGCGGGAATACGGGTAAGGCGGATTGCCATGCGGTCTTCAGCGGTGCCGACGGTGCCGTGGCCAACCACCGTGTCGCGCACCATCAGCGGCACCTGCCGGCCCATGGCCAGCGGGATGACATCGCCGGGTGCAAGCGACTGCAACCGCGCAAGCGACAGGTCGAAATCGGCAAGCACCACGTGAAGCGGCAAGGGTATGGCTGCAAAGGGCGCGGCTTGGGGATCGGGGGCACAGTGCGCAGCGCCCGTCTTGGCCCGCTGCACAGCACCGGGAAGCAATCGGCCCATCCGGTCGGCCGCAACGGCAAGGCTGGCTCGCCAGGTGCAACCCTGACGGTTGACGATTTCGAGCGTGAACAGCAACGCTTCGGCATCAAGCGCAAAGGGCTTCAGGCGCACCGCGCTTTCGCTGCGCACGATCACATCCCCGCCCCCTGCGCCGCCGCCCCCGCCGCGCGTGCCGATGCTCGCAGGCGGCGGCATGTCGCCGTAACTTGCGCGGGTCATCGCGCAGGCAATCATGGTGGCGGCTTCCTCGGTCAGCAGGGCGGCCGAACGCGGCAGGGTGTCGGGCACCGCGCCCGTGATACGGCCATCCCCGCCAAAGCTGCGATCCGTCAGCGCGATGGCGGTGGCAAGATCGAAGCTCAAAAGCGCGGTTTCGCCCGCCACTCCGCACCGCAGCAGCGAATTAGCCGCCACCTGCCCGATCCGCCGCAAGGCATCGGCGCCGGACATGCGTTCGGGTTCGGAAATCGCAACATCCAACCGATCGCCCGAAAGCAGGCCCGACAGATCATCAGCCAGCAATCGCGCCAGATCACGGCGCCATGCCGATAGCAGCGCGGCGTTTTCTTCCGGGCGCGGGCCGCGGGCCAGACTATGCCCGATCAGTTCGGCACAATGCACCGCAGCCGGGTGCGCTGCGGCAAAGCCTTCGCCCATCTTCATTGGACCAGGAACCCGCGAAAGTGCACGGCATCCACGCCGCCAAAACCTTCGTTGTCTTCCAGCACGTGATTGACCGCCTTCGTCAGCCGTTCGGCAAGGCGTTTCTTGCCTTCGACATCATAGGCTTCGGCTTCGGTCGTGGCGGCAAGCTGCGCAAGGATGGCCGAACGGATGGCAAGTTCGTGGTTCTTCACCCATTGCAGCACGCGGCCATCGCGGCGGGTCGACACGGCCAGTTCGACCTGCACCAACCCCGGCGAATCCGCGAGGTTTGATGTGAAGCTTTCGGCAAAGGAATAATAGGCGGTGCGATACTTGCTGCCCCCTTCGCCATAGACGGGTGCAGCGGCATCCTTTTCCTTTTCGGCGCCAGGCAACGTGTAAGGATCGTCTTCGCCCTTTACCACGAACTTGGGTTCATCGGGCTCATTCGCGCCGCCGCCGCCGATAAGGCCCATTGCGAAGGCGCCATAGGCCCCTCCTGCCCCAAGCCCGAGCAGCAGCACCGCGCCCAGCACGATCTTGATCAAACCACCCTTGCCGGACTTGCCGCCGCCTTCGCCTTCGGCCTTGTCCTTACCCTTGGCCATGCCCTGTCAGCTCCCTGTTCTTGTCCGTATCGTCGCGCTGCCCTGCAAGGGGTCAGGCGAACATGCCGCGTGCGTGCCCGGCGGTGCTGCCACCGGCATCCCCTTCGTCCTCAGCAGAGGCCGCAAGTGCGGCCGCGGTCGAAGTTCGGCGGTGGTCCGGCGCAGCATTGCCGTCTCGATCAGACGATTGGCCCAGGTATGGTTGCGAGCCTGCCTGCCCCCCACTAGGGGATGCTCCGTAGCGGGAGTCCGATGTCCCGTTCTGGTTCGCGCCGTGGTGGCCCGCGGGGGTGCCGTTGTCGGCGCTGGCGGACGCTGCCATCATCATTGCACGGTCGCCCAGCGCCGCCTGAATGGCAGGAACGAAGCCCGGATCGCGGCTTGCCAGAACAGCGCGCCAATCCTGCGCGCCGCCGGCCTCGATACGCACCGACACGACGCCGAATTCGGCGTGGCGCACCGTCATTTCGGGCCGCGCGGTGCGCATCGCTTCGCGCAGATCGCCAACTTGCGAGATCGCCGATTCGATCTGCGGGCCCAAGGGACGGCCACCAACCGATCGTCCGGCATCGGAGATCGCGTCCTGCTGCACCGCGACCGCCGCGGACAGCGGTGCCCCTGCTTGTGCTGGCGCAGTCGGTGCTGACCCTTCGGGCGCGGCCACCGGGGGCGCTGGCAATAGCGCAGCGCCGGGTTCGGACAGAGGCATGGCAGAGGGAATGTCCCCGGTCATATCGGCCGCCAGGTTTACCCGCGCAGGAAGCGGCACGTTCGCGCTGGGTGTCATCAGCGCAGTATGCTGTCCCGGAACACGGGCGCTGGTCAGCGGCTCTGTACGGCGGTTCGGGGATGATGGGGCTGGCAATATCGCGCCAGCCGCTGCGACCCGTGGATCGGGCAGCACCGGAGGGGCAACCGCAAGGGAAGGTGTCGCGGTATCGGGTTCAGTCTCCAGTTCAGAAGCGGGTGCAGGGTCGGCCAGCGGCGCTTCTGGTTCAACCTGCGCCGGGATTGGCGTTTGCGGTGCGGCTTCCGGCGCGATGTCTGCGGGGGGGTGCTGATCTGCCAAAGCCGCTTCGGGAAAAGGGCGAGTGGCCGGTACAGCAGCGATCTGGTCGGGCACGGGGGCGATGGTGAAAAGCAATGTCGGGCGATGGTCTGCCGCGGGAAGGCTTGCCTCCGCCGTCGGGACTGTCGCTCCTGAAAGAGGCAACGACTGCGGCAGGGACATGCCGGATTCCGGCAGGGTATTGCCGCCCGGCATCGCGGGATTGGTAGCGGGAACAAGCGCCGATGGTGCCACCCCGGACGGGGCCGAATGCATCGCCCCAGCGCCGGACAAAGCCTGCGGCTGCGGCGGCGGCGGGGGCATCGCGGCGCTCAGCAATCCGGAAAAGTCGAGCCCTGTCTGCCCCGTTTCCCCCGGTTGCGGCAGAACCGCGCCGGGAGGCGGCGCGCTGGCGGCTGCGGTCAGATCAGACAGAAGCGGGATCATCGGCGTTATCCTTGGCAATCGAAGTCAGCTCTCGGCCCGGCTTTGCAACTTGCGTGCCAGCGGCAGTTCACGCGCCGCTTCGCGCTGCGCTTTGGCGGCGGCCAGCGCGGCACGCGCTTCGTCCACGCGTTCGGACAGACGGCGCGCACGGGTTTCGGCGCGGGTGAGGGTTTCGGCCTGCCAGATGCGCTGGCGGGCCGCATCGCGCGCGGCCTCTCCCGCCTGGACCGCGACGTGCGACAGGCCGGCGGTGAAATCGGCGCGTGCGCGCAAGGCTGCACCCGTGGTGTCCCCCAAGCGGGCTCCGCTCGCGTTGACCAGCCCGCGGCTGCGCGCGGCCAGCGCGGCGCTGCGTGCCTCGGTGTCGAGCGCCTCGGCTAGAGCCCGCAGCGCCTGCTTGCGTGCCACATCGGCAATCAGGCTTTGCCGGCGCAGCAGCAACAGGCGCCGCGCTTCACGCTGCATGGCCGCACTCGCTCGCGGCCAACAGCGCGGTCAGTGCCGCGTGACTTGCGCCGAGCGGTTCGGCCGCGCCGCGCGGCTGGGTCAGAAAGGCGTCGATCGGGCCGCTCAACGCCAGCGCTTCATCCAGCAGCGGATCACCCCCAGCGCGGTACGCCCCCATCAAGACCAGATCGCGCCCCGCCTCGCGTGCTGCGATCAGTCCGCGCAGGCGACGTGCGGCATGCAGGATCGGCGGGGCGACCAGATCATCCATCACCCGGCTCAGCGATGCAGGGATGTCGATGGCAGGATAATGCCCGCGCTGCGCCAGTTCGCGCGACAGGACGATGTGCCCATCCAGAATGGCGCGCGCGGTATCAACCACCGGATCATTGGCGTCATCGCCATCGGCCAGAACGGTGTAGACCCCCGTGACCGCGCCGCCTGATCGTGCCGAATTGCCCGCACGTTCAACCAGACGGGTGATCGCCGCCAGCGCCGATGGCGGATAGCCCCGCGCTGCGCCCGGTTCGCCCAGCACCAGCGCCAGTTCGCGCGCGGCATGCGCGACACGGGTCAGACTGTCGAGGATCAGCAGCACCCGTTTGCCCTGCGCCCGGAAATATTCCGCAATCGCGCTGGCATATTGCGCGGCGCGCAGCCGCAGATTGGGGGCATGATCAGCCGGGACAGCCACCACCACGATGCCACCCCGCCGCGCGCCGGCCATGTGGCGATTCACGAAATCGGACACTTCGCGCGCGCGTTCCCCGATCAGGGCGACCACGGTGACATCGGCGACCGCATGGCCCGCGATGGTATCGACCAGCACCGATTTGCCAACGCCCGATCCGGCCATGATGCCAAGTCTCTGGCCCACGCCCATGGTGGCAAGCGCGTTGATCGCGCGCACCCCGCAATCGAACGGAACTTCGACGCTCGCCCGCTCCAGTGCGCCTTCGCGCTTGCCCGCCAGCGGCCAGACCTGCGCCAGATCAAGCCGCGGGCCGCCGTCTATCGGATCGCCTAGCGCATCGACCGCACGGCCCAGCAGCGCCTCGCCCACGCGCACTTCGCCCGCTTGCCCCTGTGCCCGCACGCGTGCCCGCGGGCGCAGCAGCATCGTATCGCCCAGCAGCATCATGAGCGAATGGCCGGCACGAAATCCGATCACTTCGGCCAGACATTCCGCCCCGGCATCGTTTTCGATCAGACCCAGCGATCCGACCGGAAGCGGCAGTCCTTCGACTTCGATCAGCCCGCCGTCACAGGTGACAACGCGTCCGGTCAGCACCGGCCCGTGTGCCACATGCGCACTGCGCATCCGGGCCAGATCCAGTTGCAGTTCGGCAATCATCCCCGCACCGCAGCGGCAATTGCGCGGCGCCATTCGGCAGGCCCATCGCTGACCGAACCATCCGCCCCTTCGATTACCACGCTGCCGCGTTCCAAGGCCGCATCGGGGATCACCTGCCAGCCCGGCAACGCCTCTGCGCCTAGCACGGCGATGTCTTGTGGGTGAAGGTGCAGTGCGAGTTGATCCGTTGCACCGCCGATCCGCCGTGCAGCGGCCTGACACCGCGCCGCCAGCCCTTCACGGTCAATCGCCGCTTCGCCCAGCACCGCATCGCAAAGTGCGACAACGGTGGCGGACAGATCATCGGCGAGCACGCCCAACGCGGCTTCATCCAGCGTGCGAAAAGCCAGTCGCAGCGCGCGTTGGCAGGCAGTTTGCGCCGTATGATGCACATCGGCCTCAGCCTGTCCGGCCGCAACACCATCGGCATAGGCCTGTGCCAGCGCCGCCTCCATGGGATCGACAGCCGCTGCGTCCGGCTCCTGCGCCGGCTCCGGTTCGGGCAGCGGGATGGGCTCTGCCGGGACGGCATAGGCCGCCATTTCGCAAAAGCCTGCATCCGCATCGAGCAGCGTGATCCATTCGGCGCCACTTGCGGCAACTCGGGTTTCAGTGAGCGCACCAAGCCAATCAGACAAAATCGCCCCCACCGTTTCCGATCACGATTTCGCCAGAATCGGCAAGCCCGCGCGCGATCTCCACGATCGCCTTCTGCGCGGCAAGAACCTCGCTCTTGGCAAGGCGGCCGCGCAGATCGATCTCGTCGCGCACGCCGTCGGCAGCGCGGCTCGACATGGCGGCAAAGAAGGGTGCACGATCGGCTTCCTTGAGGCCCTTGAGCGCATCGACCAGCTTTTCGTTGTCGACATCGCGCAGCAGGCGGCCCATCCCCATCGGATCGAGCGCGAACAGCATTTCGAAGGTAAACAGTTCCTCTTCGATCTTTTCGGCCAGCGGGGCATCGCGTTCGGCGATGGCGGGCAGCACCGTGCCACGCACTTCGCCCGCTGCAAGGTTGATAAGGTTCGCCGCATCGCGCGGACCGCCCAGCATCATCGCCGCCGTGCCATAGGTCGCCGAAATGCGCTGGGTCAGCAGGGTATCGATCGTGGCAATCGCAGCGCGCGAGATTGCGCCGCTTTTGGCCACACGTTCAACCACCAGCGATTGCAGCTCGAACGGCAGCATGGCGAGCACTGCGGCTGCAGGTTCGGGTTCGATCAGCAGCAGCAGCGCCGCAATCACCTGCGGATGTTCGTCCAGGATCAGACGCACCAGCACGCCGGGGGCCAGCCATTGCGCCAGTTCCAGACTGCGCGGTGCAGCGTCGGGTTCGATCCTTTGCATCATCGAATCCGCACGCGCCGGGCCAAGCGCCTTGTCGAGCAGGCTGCGCACCCGATCGGTGCGGCCGCGCATCGGCAGAACCTCACGCGAAGCCTCGTCCGCGAAATCGGCAAGCGCTTCGGCCATGTGCGGCTGTTCGATTTCGCGCAGGCCCATCATTGCTGCACCCAGCTTTTCCAGCTCGGCAGGGCTCAGGCGTGCCAGCAGACTGGTCGCCTCGGCATCGTCCAGCAGCATCAGAAATACTGCGGCGCGGTCCACCCGGCTCAATAGCACCGGCGCGGGGGACACAGGGGCCGGATCGGTCAAGGCAGCCTCAACGCTCATGCCGCGCCTGCTTCGCTGGCGGCGGCGGGATCGGGCGCTTCGAGCATCCGTTGCAAGGCTTCGACCGCGCGTTCGGGCTGGCTTGCGGCCAGGCGGCGCGCCAGTTCGACCTGACGTGGCAAGTCGATCAGCGGTGTGCCTGCGTCTTCTGGGGTTGCGGAATGACCGGCGCCCTCCGCTTCGCCATCACCCGACGCCGAAAGTGAGGCGCCATTATCGGCTGCAATCTGGGGCGCAGCCGATACGGCATCGGATTTGCCTTTCAGCTTGCCGATCAGGGGGCGCACCGCAAGCAGCAGCACCAGCAAGACCGCGGTTAACGCGGTACCGTATCGCACCAGCATCGCAAACCACGGCTCTTCGTAGAAGGCGGGCGGTTCCAGATTGGCAGGTTCGAACTTGCTCGCGACCACTTCGACCATATCGCCGCGCTGTGTATTGGCGCCGACGGCCGCGCTGACCAGCGCTTGGACTTGCTGGGCGGTCAGAGGGGCTGCGGCTTTCAGTGCCGCATCGCTGACCGCTACCGCCACCGAAAGCTTGCGCAGCGCGCCCGGCCCTGCAGTGGTCACGGCGACTTCGCGACCCAGTTCATAGGAACGGTCAGTCGCGCTCTCGGTGTCGGTCGATCCGCCTGCCGCAGGCGCGGCGGGATCGGGTGCGCCATCGACCAGTTCAGCCTGCGGGGGCGGGGTGTTGGCGGGCACGCCCGGCACCCCGCCAGCAGGCCCTGCGCCCGTGCGGCTGGAATTGCGTTCGCTTTCGGCGCGGACCACGCCTTCCTTCTCGTAAGTTTCGCGGGCGGTGGTGACTTCGCTTGAATCCAGTTCGACCTGCACCTGCGCGCTGAAATTGCCTTCGCCCAGCAAGGGCAGCAACAGCGCATCCACCTGTTCGCGCAGCTTGGCTTCATGTTCGCGTTGCAGCGCCAGCCCTTCGCCTTGCTGGCTGCGCGGATCGGACAGCAGCCGGCCGTTCTGATCGACCACCCGCACCGCATCGGCGGTCAGCCCGGGCACTGATCCTGCGACGAGATTGACGATAGCGCCCACTTGTTCCTGCGACAGACTGCGCCCGCCTACCAGTCGCACCATGACCGATGCAGACGGCGGATTGTTTTCACGCACGAAAACCGATCGTTCGGGCGTTGCAAGGTGGACGCGGACGCTTTCGATGCCGTCGATTTCCTTGATCGTCAGCATAAGTTCGCGTTCGCGCGCCAGCCGCAGGCGTTCGCCTTCCAATGTGCGCGAAGTGCCCAGCGGCATGGCGTCCAGCATCGCTTCGGCGCCTTCGGGAGCGGCGATCCCGGCATCGCTGGCGACCAGCATCTTGGCACGGTAGACATCGTCTTCGGCAACCGACAGCGCGCCTGTCGAATTGTCGATTCCATAGTCAATTCCGCCAGCCTCCAGCGTTTCAACCACCTTGGCGCGTTCAGCATCGGTGAGGCTGGTGTAAAGCACGCGGTCCGGGCCGGATGATATCGCCATCCACACCATCGCTGCCGCCGCCAGTCCGCCCATACCGGCCAGAGCAGGCAAGGCACGGGCCAGAGCGGGCTGGCTGACAAAATCCGCCACCGGGGGCGGCAGCATCGTGCGCCACCGGGCCGCGGCAGGGACGGGCGCAAGGGCCAGACCGGCGGGGTCGGACGGCACGGGCAGAGTGTCGGCCATTTATCAGCCTCCCATCCGCATGATGTCTTGATACGCGTTGAGCAGCTTGTTGCGGACCTGCAACGTGGCTTCGAACGCGACGCCAGCTTCCTGCCGCGCCAGCATCACCTGCGCAATATCTGTCACCTGCCCGCGTTCATAAGCGACCTGCATCTGCGACGAATGGGCTTGGACCGCGTTGACCTGCTTCAACGCGTTGTTGAGCGTGTCTGCAAAGCCTGCGCCGGGCGCCTGTGCGGGGGCCTGGCTGCTGCCCGCTTCGCTGGCGGCGCGCACATCGCGCAAGGCGGCGCTGCGGGCAAGCACCTGGCTGCGCAGTGCCATCACGTCTTCAATCCCGAAGCTGGCGCGACCCACGGGGTTCATGCAGCGCCTCCGACCGCAAGCATGCCTGCACCGCGCATCGAAGCGAGGCGATAGCGCAGGGTGCGTTCCGAAATGCCCAGACTGCGCGCCGTCGCAGCGCGGTTGCCGCCATGGCGTGCCAGCGTATCAAGGATCGCCCGCGCTTCCGATGCAAAGGCCACATCCGAAAGCGAGCGCGTTGTGGCCAGCCGGGTCAGCGGTGCGGCAGCGCTTTCGGACACCGGTCGCACCGCCGTGTCGAACACGATATGCGCCGGCGTTATGGCATCCGCAGTGCCGGCAAGCAGGATTGCGCGGCGGATCACGTTTTCCAGTTCACGGACATTGCCGGGCCACGCATGGCCTTCCAGCATCGCAAGCGCCGCGCCATCGATCCAGACGGGCTGTCCCGGCGCTCCAGCATGACGCAACAGCATGGCAAAGGTCAGCGGCGCAATATCGCCCGGCCGGTCGCGCAACGCGGGCAGGGAGAGGGGAAAGACGTTCAGCCGATATAACAGGTCTTCGCGGAACCGCCCGGCTTCAACCTCGGCGGCCAGGTGCCGGTTGGTGGCGGCGACCACGCGCACATTGACCGTCAGCGGCCGGGTTGCGCCCAGCGGCAAAACTTCGCCTTCCTGCAATGTGCGCAGCATCTTTGATTGCAGCGCCAGCGGCAGTTCACCGATCTCGTCCAAAAGCAGCGTGCCGCCATCCGCGGCGCGGAACAGGCCCTCGGCAGCTTCGGCCGCCCCGGTGAAGGCGCCCTTCTTGTGTCCGAACAGCAAGGCTTCCAGCATCGCTTCGGGCATGGCGGCGCAGTTAACCGCAACAAAGGGGCCATCGGCGCGGGAAGACAGGCGATGGACAAACCGCGCCAACACTTCCTTGCCGGTGCCGGTCGGCCCTTCGAGAAGAACGGGGATGTCGCTGGCGGCAATCCGTTCGGCAAGCGTCAGCAACGCCAGCGATTGCGGATCGCCTGCAACCGGCCAGCCGCCTTGCGCAGAGGCCGCAATCAATGCGGGGCGCGCCTGGGCCAGCGCAGCCGGATCATAGGCCAGCGCAATCCGGTTCGCCCCCAGCGTAGTCAGTGAAGGGGATTTTGCATGATGCAGGCCAATCGCGATCTTGCCGCCCCGCGCGATTGCCGCGGCCATGGGGGGGCTCAGTCCGTCACCCAGCACGATACGGTCCCGCTGCCAGCGCCCGCCCATCAACGGCACGGTCATATTGACCAGTAGATCATGCGCATCGGTGCCGTGGCCCCTTTGCGGAGCCATTGCCGTATCGCCGCGCATCATGCTGATCGCCGGTTCCATTGTGATTGCCCCTGTGCAGTCGACGCCTGATTTGGTGTCGGCAAAGCTCTGCCGCATACAGGCTGCACAATAGGCAAATTTAAGTCCCCGTAGCTTCCCCTAGGCAGCTTGCGGCAAACCTAGAGGTTGTCTGGCCTCGCCCCACTGCCTACCCTGGCAGGTGCGCGGCAAGACCTTGTTTAACCGACCGAAATTTTTCGGCTTAAACAATCTTCCGAACGGCCGCTCTAAGGGCCAGCAGCGACGGGCCAGTTCGTCCTGCCTGACCATTCGGGAGTTTCGACAATGAACGTTATCAACAGCAACACCTCGGCCCTGCGGGCGTCCAACGCCAGCGTTCAGGCCGGCAAGATGCTCGGCACTGCAATGGAGCGCCTGTCTTCGGGTAAGCGCATCAACTCGGCCAAGGACGACGCCGCTGGCCTCGCCATCGCCAGCTCGATGACCTCGCAAATCCGCGGGATGAACCAGGGGATTCGCAACGCCAATGACGGCATTTCGATGGCTCAGACCGCTGAAGGCGCGCTGGACGAAGTCAGCAACATGATGCAGCGCGTCCGCGAACTGGCGGTTCAGGCCACCAGCGGGACCTATTCTGGCGCAGACAAGACCAACATCCAGGCAGAAGCCACGCAGCTTACGCAGCAGATCACCAATGTTCTGACCAACACCGAATTCAACGGCAGCAAACTGTTCGACGGCTCGGCGGGTGCTACGGGTGTCGTGACCATTCAGGCAGGTGCGGAAGCTGCCGACACGGTAACGCTGACTTTCGGCAACCTTCTGACCGATACTGACATCACCGGCGTCACCGGCGTTGACCTGACTTCCGCCACCAATACGGTGCTCAATACGATCGACTCCGGCATTTCGAAAGTGAACACCACCCGCGCAACGTTGGGTGCGTCGCAAAACCGGCTTGAATCGGCTGTTAAGAACTTGGCCAACAACGCAATCAACCTGTCGGATGCGCGTTCGCGGATCGAAGATACCGACTATTCGTCCGAAACTACCGCGCTCGCCAAGGCGCAGATCCTTGGTCAGGCGTCCACCGCGATGCTCGCCCAGGCCAACCAGTCGCAGCAGAACGTGCTGTCGCTGCTCCGTTAAGTCCGCAAAGCTCCCTTCCCGCTCTTCCCCTGAGCGCGGGCCTAAAGCCCGGAGCCGCAAGGTTCCGGGCTTTTTTGCCATCGCGGCACGTCACAACTCAGCAGCTGGCAGCGGGTAGCCCGCCTGCATCGCGCGCTATATCAACACACGAATATCACGCCGCATTGGCCGCCACTTTGCGCAAAGGCAGCGTTGCCACGGCAAGGCTGAAAAACAGCGCGCCGCCGATGATGACCTGCGGTTCGGGAAGAACAAGCCAAGCCGCCGCGAAAAATCCGCCCATCGCAAGGTTGATGACTGTCAACGCGGCGCGGCGGCGCAGATCACTGGCGTGAAACCCGATGAGATTCGCACCAGCGGCAGCGATGATCGCCAGCCCCGACCCGGCAAACCACAGGGCGTCAATCGTCCAGGTCGCAAAGGCGAGCGGCGTCAGCGCGACATGCATGAAGCCCAGCAGCCCGGCCGCAAGGGCCAAAGCCGCAACAAGACGTGGGCCGCGCATCAGACAAACTTCCGCTGATGCCGGATCAACCGGTCAGCCACCATCGCCATCATCACCGCAGCCATCAGGATCGCCAGATCCTCAACAATCAGCGCGACATAAAGATCGGACACGGGAGCAGAGGCCGCCCCCAGCCTGATCGTTACAGCGGCAACAGCCAGCAGCGCCATGAACGGCGCAGCCAAGGCGATTGTCGCACGGTGTCCGAACCTGACCGTAGCAAATGCGCCCACCACAAAAACGAACGCCATCAGATAGGCGAACCCTTCAAGCCCGGATGCCGCAGTAACCGACATGCGCCCGGCAAAACGGATATTCATCGCAGCCCAGCCCATCGCAGCCATTACCAGGATGCTGCGCGCGGCCGACTGCACAAATAGCGGCGAAAACAGCCGTTCCCTGACAGCCGCGACGACGCAGCCCGCGGCAAAGGATGTTCGTTGCAGGTCGGGCACATGATGAATTTCAGCCGCCATGGCTTCGAACCAGATCTTGCGGTCTGACGGGGCCAGTTTGATTGCCAGCGCAATCAACCCCCGCGCTCGTGATTTTCGCCGCAAGGTCATACTGCCAATCCCTTCATGTTCTGGCGCGTCAACGCATCACCGGGCGCAAGGTTGCGCGCAAGCGCCAGCCCCGATGGGGTCAGCCGATAGGCGTGGCGAGGTGGGCGTCCCTCATGCGGGGACGGCGTCCATCGCGCTTCGAGATTGCCCTGATCGCACAGCCGGATCAGCATCGGATAAAGCGTTCCCGAAGCGATGCCGGTGCGTTCCATCAGATCATAACCATAATGCCACGCGCTCGGCTGTTCGAGCAGCGCGGCCAGCGCAATGCGGGTCTGTCTGGAGATGTTGGAGCGTCTGACCATTGCTTGCGTCTACATATGTAGAGTTTATAGTGCAAGCGCTTTGATTCCGGTCGCGGCGGGCGCTTTTTTCAACGAATGACAAAGGGACCGCCGGACGCGTTGCGCGTTTATTTGCGTGACGCTGTGCCGGACGTAGGCACCGGGATACTGTCGCAGCTTCCGATCAGCGGAGCGCAGATGGTTCCGATGTTGCGGTAGCTGCTGCGGCGGCAGCCAGTCCTGCGGTGCCGCGACCTTCAAGCAGCAACATGGAAATCCGGCGATTGCGCGGGTCTGCGGGGTTGTCTGTCACCAGCGGCTCGGTTTCCGCGACGCCTTCGATGCGGGCGAATCGTTTTTGTGCGACACCTCCCAGCACCAGTGCCTGCCGGGTGGCTTCGGCCCGGCCGGTGGAAAGTGACCAGTTGTTGGCTTTGACGCCGCCGCGCCATGGCAGCGAATCGGTATGACCGCGCAGGATCAGAGGGGCGCTTTCATCCTTGAGCGTTTCAGCCATCACTTCCAGCAGGCCGCGCGCTTCGCGGGTCAGGATCGTGGTGCCGAGTTCGAACATCGAAAAATCGGCATTGTCCATCAGGTCGATGCGAATACCTTCGGGCGCGCGCATTACGCGCACCTGGCGCGCCAGATGGCGAAGCTGGCGCCGCTGGACGAGCTTGCGTTCGATCTTGTCCTGCAGTTCCTTGAGCTTCTTGGCCTCCATTTCACCGCGTCCGCCGCCTTCGCTGGGGCCACCGGTCAGCCCGCGCGGAATGGTGATCGACCGTGAGCCGGTCTGCCCTTTTGCGTTGGGGAACTTGTCGGGATCGGTCAGCGATGATCCTCCCAGCATCCCATCGGCCCCGGCTGTTTCCTGCCGCATCTTGACCAAGGTGGGCGCAAAATAATCCGCGATTCCCTTTCGTTGCTTTTCCTC
Organism: Erythrobacter sp. R86502; assembly: GCF_042466465.1. Taxonomy (NCBI): domain Bacteria; kingdom Pseudomonadati; phylum Pseudomonadota; class Alphaproteobacteria; order Sphingomonadales; family Erythrobacteraceae; genus Erythrobacter; species Erythrobacter sp. R86502. Next base: position 2,176,749 of record NZ_JAXHCJ010000001.1, read on the forward strand.
GGTTGCGCCCAGCAGCCACAAAAGCAGGAAAAACGCCATCATCGCGGTGACAAAGTCGGCATAGGCGACTTTCCATGCCCCGCCATGATGACCGCCCTCGACGATCGTAACCTTCTTGACGATAATTGGCGCAGGTATCGCCAGTTTGGCATCGGCATCGGCCACGTCAGCGGCCCCGCATCATATCGAGCAGGTCGGTCAGTTTCGGGCGATGCGCGGGCGGCAGGCCCGATCGTGCCGCTTCCAGTACCAGAGGCTGCGGATAACCATGCAGACTGGCGATGATGACCTGCTTGATCGAATGGAAGATCTGTTGGTCGTGGGTATTGATCTGTTTCAGCCGGGTGCCAAGCGGCCCGGCAAAGCCATAGGCCAGCAACACGCCCAGAAACGTCCCCACCAGCGCAGAACCGATCATCTTGCCCAGAATTTCCGGCGGTTCGTTGATGGCGCCCATCGTCTTGATGATGCCGAGCACCGCCGCCACGATCCCCAATGCGGGCAGCGCGTCAGCCAGCGACTGGATCATGTGTGCCGGCTCGTCCATTTCATGCAGCTGGGTCTTGATCGCATTGTCGATCACGTCTTCGACCGCATGGGTATCCAGCGTACCTGATGACACAACCATCAAGGTCAGGGGATCGCACACCATCGCAGTGATGACCGGATCGGCCTGAAGCCGTGGGTATTCGGAAAAAATGGTGGAGCTGGCAGGTTCGGTCACGTGGCTTTCCAACGCAACCGCGCCTTCCGATCGAAGAAGCTTCATCAGCTTGGACGTCAATGCGATCGCATCGATGTGGTCTTCATCTGTGTACCGCGGGCCCTTGAAGATCTTGCCCATTCCCGCGCCGAGCAATTTGATCTCGTGCATCGAATTGCCGATCAGCGTCGCGCCCACGGCCGCGCCCCCGATCATCATGAATTCAAGCGGCAGTGCCGCCAATACGGGGCCCATGGCGCCCCCGGCGAGCATGAAGCCGCCGAACACCATGATCAGCAGAACAACGATACCAATTGCAACAAACACCGGACAAACTCCCTAGCGCAGCGCGTCAAACAGCGTCAGCGCGCTGACACGGGCGAAGGCGGACTGGCTGGCTTCCAGTGCGGTCAATGATTGCTGCAGACGTGCGATGGCGTCGGCAATATCGGTATCGCTGACCCGGCTGCGGCGATCGGCGAGCGCGATCTTGCGATCGGCCTGTTGGGCTTCGACCTGTTCAACCCACGCCATGCGCGTGCCCAAAATCGTGGTGGCCCGGTTGGTGGTATCGAGCGCGGCATCAATTCCCTCGATGGCAGCATTGGCCGCAGCAACCGGATCAGGCGCGCCGCCTTGCAACGCCCCCACCAATCCGCCCAGGACAGCAAAAGCGCTGCTGGGCGTGCCGCCCAGATCGAACTCGAACACCTCGTTACCCGGCAAGCCCCGTTCGATCGCGGTGCCCGGTGCCACCGGCACTGCGCCGCTTTGCAGCGTCCCTGTGTAGGTGACATTGCCCAGCGCATCGCGGGTAAAGGCAACGCCCGATGCCTGCCCCGCAAACAAGGGTTCACCCGTCAGCGACGTGCCATTGGCGCGATTGAAAAGTTCTTCCTGCAACTGTCCAAGTTCAAAGGCGATCGCCTGCCGGCCATCGGCCCCGGTGGGCGTGTTGGCCGCCTGCAAGGCAAGTTCGCGGGCCCGTTGCAGCAAGGTTGTCACGGCTTCGATCTCGGTCGCTGCAGCGCCAAGATCCTGGCCGAGCCGCGCGGCGTTGTCGGTTTCGACGCTGTTGAGCGCTTCTCGCCGGGCAACACTGCGTATTTGCGCCGCCGCGGCCGGATCTTGCGATCCGCGCTCGATCTTGCGACCGGTTGCGATCTGCGCGCGCGTGCGTTCGATCCCTTCGCGCAAATCATTCATCTGAGCGAGCGAACGATTGAAGAACGACCCGGTCGAATTGGTGACGGAACTCATGAGGTTGCGTTTCCTTATCTGAGGCCGAGGATCGTATCGAACATTTCGGCGGCGACCTGGATAACGCGGCCGTTCGCTTCGAAGGACTGCTGCAGACGCACCAGATTGGCCGCTTCGCTATCCAGATCGACCCCGGTTTCCCGGAGCAATTCGGCTTCGGCGCTCGCCGCCACCACCGCGAGCCCATCGGTGCGGGTTTCCAGTGCGGACACCCGGCTCGACAGGCGCAGCAACATGCCGTCGGCGCCCGATGATGGGCCGCCGGGTGCAGCCAGACTCGCGATCAGCGCAGCAAGGTTGCCCGTGTCTCGGCTTCCTGCAGGCTCACCGGCGGGCGCGGTTGCCAGGCCTTCGGCAGAGGCGAGCACGACATCGATATTGCCGGCCCCGGTGCCGCTGAACAGGGCCTGGCCCGGGGTGCCATCGGCCCCGACGCCATTGGCCTGCGCAGTGTTGGACAGCGTGATGGCTGACACGGCCAGCGCATCGAGTTCAAGTTGCACCCCTGCCATTTCGGCAAGCGCGCTTGCCCGCCCGGTCATGGCGCCGCCCGAAGGTACAAAGCCGGTTCCCCCAACGGAAAAACTCGCCGTTCCATCGGGGTCAAAGGTTACAGCGACATTTTGCGCGGTGGCACCGGTCACAAGCATGACGGGCGGGGTTCCGGTAAGGCTGACATCGGCAGAGCCATCGGCGTTGATAGTCGGCTGGATACCGAACTCCTCGGACAGACCCCGCAAGGCCTTGTCGCGCGCATCCAGCAATGCGGCGCGTCCCGCGGTGCCTTCCCGCGCGCCAGCCAGGTCCGCATTGATTGCGGCAAGTTCGTTAGCGAGTTCGTTTACCGTCAACGTTTCGGCGGTGACTTCCGCCTGCACCAGCGATCGCGCGTTGCCCAGTGTACCATTGGCGATCCGGAAATTGCCTGCCATCTTGCGCGCCGCTTCTACAGCAGACAACCGCAAAGCTGGCTCCAGCGGATTGCTCTGCAGACGGGTCAATGCCGCTTCAAAATCGACGATGCCGGTGAACACACCCGACGTTTCCACGGCACTTTCCGCTTCGCGCAGGCTCTGGAATTCCGCTTCTGCCGCGGCCAGCGCCGACGATGCATCGCGCGCCTGCCGCTGAACCAACGCACTTTCCGCCCGTTCGACCACCCCCGGGCGCACACCGCCCAGCGAATCCTGCGCGTTGGTGCCGATCGACCCGGTCATCACCAGCTCGCCCTGCGTCAGATTTCGGCGCGAATAATCGGGGTTGGCGGCGTTTGCGATGTTTTGTGCTGTCAGTTCAAGACTGCGCCTGCTTGCGGTCAGGCCGGAACGGGCAATGGTAAAGATCGCGGTCGGCATCAGCTATCCCCTTGAACAGCATCAGTAGCGGGCAGGTATTGCGCAAGCTGTGCTTCGATACTGCGGGCAAACCCGAAGGCGCCCGACTGCGCGGCGATATCGGCGAAGTGTTCGTCGCGCATGGTCTGGAACTGCTGCATCCCCCCGCCCGTCAGCGGGGTTTCTTCGGCAAAGCTGGCCGCGCGTGCACTGGCGAGCATCTTGCGCACCATGATGGCCTCGAATCCTTCGGCCGCCTCACGCAGCGCGGCACGCTCAGAGCCTAGAGCAGGCTTGGAGCGTACCGCGCTGCCGGGCAGGGGCATGCCCGAGGGGGAGAGCGGCCCTGTCACAGGACCACCATTTCGGCTTGCAGGCTTCCCGCCTGCTTGAGGCTTTCCAGGATCACGACCAGATCCGATGCGCCCACACCCAGCAGGTTCAGCGCATCGACGATTTCGGTCAGCGAAGCGGCGGCAGGCATGTAGGCGACCCGGTTGCTGGTTTCTTCAACCGTGATGTCGGTGGCTTCTTCTTGCGCGGTCTGGCCGTTTGCGAAAGGGGCGGGCTGGATGATCGCTGGGTTTTCATCGATGCGGATGACCAGCTTGCCATGGCTGACCGCAGCAGGGGCAAGGCGTACGGCATCGTTGATGACCACCGTACCCGTGCGCGAATTGACGATCACCCGCGCCGCGACAGGAGCAGGGGTCACGGCGAGCATTTCAATTTCTGCCATCAGGCCCGATCGCAGATCATTGCCTTGTGGCAGAGCCAGTTCGATGCTGACCCCGTCAGCGATGCTGGCAATGCCGGGATAGCGACCATTGATCGCATCGCGCACCCGTGCAGCGGTAAGGAAATCGGCCTTGTGCAGGTTGAAACGCAGCGTCGGCGACAGGTCGAACCCGGTGGCGACTGCGCGTTCGACGCTCGCCCCGTCGGCAATGCGGCCAACGGTGGCGACATTGACGCTGACCTGCGATCCATCGCGCCCGGTCACGCCCAGACCGCCAACCGCGACGTTGCCTTGCGCCATCGCGTAGATCTGCCCGTCCGCGCCATACAGCGGGGTCAGGATCAGCGCTCCGCCGCGCAAGGACAAGGCCTGGCCCAGTGTGGATACGGTAATATCGATCCGCTGGCCCGGTTTGGCAAAGGGCGGCAGTTCGGCAGTCACGATCACGGCGGCGGCATTGCGCAGGATCGGCGAGACACCCGGTGGCAGCTGCAATCCCAACCGGCCGGACACGCCGCGCATCGCTTCAGTCACGTATTGCAGGTTGTTATCGCCCGTACCCTGCAGACCCACCACCACGCCATATCCGGTGAGCTGGTTGGCGCGCAGCCCTTCAAATTGGCCAAGATCGCGGATGCGTTCGGCATGGGCGGGCGCGGGCACTTGTCCTGCCACCATGGCGATCAGCAGATACAGGATCGGCGCAAGCATGTGGATGCGGTTCATCGCAAGGCCCTTCAGAACGGTGAGACAAGATTGAAGAAGCGGCTGAGCCAGCCCGGTCGGCTTGCCTGCTGCACTGCGCCCTTGCCCGAATAGATGATCCGTGCATTCGCCACGAGCGAGGAGGCAAGGCGGTTGTCGCTATCGATATCGATCAGCCGGATCCGACCGGCAAACTGCACCCATTCGTCTCCCTGGCTGAACATCATCTGCTTTTCTCCGACCACTTCGGCGGTGCCGTTGGGATAGATTGCGGCAATGGTCACTGCGACCGCACCGTTCAGGCGGCTTTGCTGCGCGGCATTGCCTCCCCCAGTGAACGACCCTTCGGCCGCAGCTTTAAGAGCATCAGGGTTGAGGAAATCGAGCGGGCCCGAAGAAGGCGGGGTGATGCCAAAGCTTCCTTCGCGCGCGGTGCGCCCCGATGTGCTTTTGGTCGTGGTGGTGGCTTCTGTCAGGATGATCGTCACCATATCGCCCAGACTGCGCGCACGTGTGCCTGTGACCAGCGCCGCATAGCCGTTGCCCGCCTGGAAAATCGCACCGCTGTTGTGGGCCTGTGCAATTGGCGGCACCGCTGCGACAAGCAGTGGGTCGCCCGCGCTGGCAGACACCATCGCAGCCCCCGGCGGCGGCGGCGCGGTGAAGCCTGCCTGCGGCCCCTTGCCGCCCAAACCGCCACAGGCCGCCAGCAGCAAAGACCCGGCAAGGATGATAACGCGACCTTGCATGCCCGTCCTCACAACGTCTGGTTGGCGTTGCGCAGCATCTCGTCGACCGCGCTCACCATCTTGGAATTGATTTCATAGGCGCGCTGCGCCTCGATCATTTCGACGAGTTCTTCGACCACGTTGACGTTCGATTGTTCCAGCATTCCCTGCCGGATCTGCCCGCGCCCATTTTCTCCCGCGAAGCCGAGCTCGGCAGGGCCGGACGCTGCGGTTTCGACCAGGAAGTTGTCGCCAATCGCGCGCAGCCCTGCCGGATTGACGAAGCTGGCAATCGTAAGCTGGCCCAGCAGTGTCGGCTCGGCGTTCCCAGGTGTCAGCGCGCTGACTGTGCCATCCGGGGCGATGCTGATGGTCTGCGCGCCCGCCGGCACCTGAAGCGGTGGCTGCAAGGCATATCCCTGCGCGGTGATCAGCGTGCCATCATTGGACAGCGAAAAATTGCCCGCGCGGGTAAACCCGATCTGACCGCCCGGCGGCAGTTCCACCTGAAAGAACCCATCGCCGTCCAGCGCCAGATCCATCGGATTGCCTGTGCTGCTGAGCGTTCCTTGCGTGGAAATCCGGCTGGTGCCCTGCACCTGCACGCCGGTTCCCAGATTCAGACCAACCGCAAAGGCCGTCTGCCCGGTTGAAGCTTGGCCCGCGACGCGTTGTTCCTGATAGGCCAGCGTGGCGAAGTCCGCACGGTCACGCTTGAAACCGGTGGTGCCGATATTGGCAAGATTGTTGGCGATGACGCGCATCCGCGCATCCTGAGCTTCAAGCCCGGTGCGGGCGACGTGAAGGGCAGATGTGGGCATCTTTCATATCTCCGTGGATTAACGCAGCGCCATCAGACCGCTGCCAGCCTCATCAAGCGTGCCGGCGGTGGCGATGATCTTGGCGCGCTGTTCAAAGGCGCGCTGTGCTTCGATCATCTGCACCAGCGTATCGGCGGTCTCGACATTCGACATTTCGAGCGCGCCCGGGGTGAGGCGCGCAGTGGGATCGGGCGGGAGGACACCCGTGCCGCCGTTCTGGGTCGGCACTTTCAGAAATCCGTCAATTCCCTTGGCCAGCGGACTGCCTTCGGGATTGACCAGGCGAATGCGGTCGATGGCTTCGGCGGCCGCATTGGGGGCGGCAGGGTCGCTGGCCAGCACCGTGCCGTCAGCCGAAAGGCTGACCGCGAAGCCGGGTGGTACAGTGATGGGCGTTCCGCCCTCCCCCAGCACGGCCAGCCCTTCGCCGTTCTCGATCACCCCCGATGCCGCCACACGAAGATCGCCGCGGCGGGAGTAGATTTCGCCTTGTCGGTCGGGGGACTGGTACGCAATCAGCGCCTTGCCTTCCAGCGCCACATCCAGCGGGTTGCCAGTTGGCACCACGCGGGCGGCACGCATGTCCGCGCCGCGGACATTGCCACGCGCCATGGCCCGCGCTTCCAGCGAACCATCCTTCAATGTTGCGGGCGTCACCGCGAAGATTTCCTGACGAAAGCCCGGCGTGCTGGCGTTGGCAAGGTTGTTCGCCACCACCCGCTGCCGGTCCATCGCCGCGTTCATCGCGGTCAGCGCCGTGTAGATCAGCCGGTCCATCGATTTACGAACGCAGGTTCAGCACGGTCTGCGAAATCTGCGTCGCGGTGTCGATCGCCCGGGCGTTGGCCTGATAGTTGCGCTGCGCTGTCAGCAAGGCGACCATCTCTTCAGCCAGATCGACATTTGATCGTTCCAACGCGCCACTGATCATCTCACCATAGCTGCCGATGCCCGGATTGCCGAACACCGCTGCACCCGAATCCCCTGTCGCCTGCCATTTGGTCTGACCGATGGAACGCAGGCCGCCCGGCGCGGGGAAGGTCGCCAGTGCCACCTGACCGACAGGTTCGGTGCTGCCATCAGCATAGGCCGCCACCACGGTTCCGCGCACGTCGATGGTGACATTGGCCAGGCTGGAGCCGGCACCGTTGGCAATCGGAACATTGACATCGGCGGGGACGGCTGATGTCGGGTTCCCGGCCGCATCGACCGGATAGGCCTGCAGGCGATTGCCCCAGGAATCTTCCAGTTCTCCCAAAGCGGTCAGGCGAAAATTGCCGTTGCGCGAAAAGGTGACGTCGCCGGAAAACGGATTCGACAGCGCAAAGAAGCCGTCCCCGTCGATGGCCAGGTCAAGGCTGCGACCGGTCTGTTCAAGTGGGCCGAGCACGAAATCCTGCGTGATCCCGGCCACGGTCGCGCCGATGCCGGGGCTGCGCCGCGGATCGGTAGCCGAACCGGTGGCGACCAGATCGGCAAATTGCGCCGAGCTTTTCTTGAAGCCCACGGTTTCGGCATTGGCGATATTGTTGGCAATAACGCGCAAATCGGTTTCGGCGTTTCGCAGGCCGGACAACGAAGTGAAAAACGACATGTCGGATGATCCTCTTGCAGTAGGGAATGGGTCGGGTCAGGGTTGCGGGACGGTGACAGGCGCGGGAGCGGGCCGCACGGCCGCTTCCTGTGCGGCGATCAATCGGTCGAGCTTGGCTGCGATGTCTTCAAGCGTGGCACCGCTTTGCGTTGTCGCCGCGAGCGACGAAAACTGCGCCATCTGTGCCAGCATGTCCTGATTATCAGTCGGCTCGAGCGGATCCTGAAAAGCCAACTGCGTGGTCAGCAACCGCAGGAAATCCGCCTGCCCCAGGCTTTCAAGGCCGTTTCCGCTGAGGCGCGACGGCGTGTTCAACCGATCCAGCGTGGTCTGGGTTGCAGGATTGATGGAGGTGTCGGGCATTACTGGCTCCTCAGCGTTTCGAGCATCAATTGCTTTGCAGTCTGGAGCGCCTGCACCAGATTCTGGTACTGACGGGCGCTTTCCATGATCTCGACCATCTCGGCGGTTTCATCGACCGGGGCTTCGAATACATGGCCTTCTGCATCGGCGAGCGGGTGGCTGGGGTCGTAGCGTTTGGTCGGGGCGGTTTCGGCGCGCACAAGGCCGCTGGTGGTTACGCCTGCCAGCCCCGACGCCCGGTCAAGCTCCACTGCAAAGACGGCGCGGATCGGGCGGTAGGCGCCTTCTTCCGTGCTCGAAACGGACCCTGCGTTCGCAAGGTTCGAAGTGGCCGTATTCATCCGCACCATCTGCGCGCTCATGGCGCGGGTGGTGAGGGAAAACAGGGTCATGGGCGCACGATCGGGCATGGCGCCTATTCGCCCTTCAAGGCACGAGTGACGGTGTTGACCTTCCCCTGCACAAAGCTGAGCGTTGCGGAATAGGCGACAGCGTTTTCGGCAAACGCCACCTGTTCGCGGCTCAGTTCAACCGTGTTGCCATCCATCGACGGCATGGTCGGACTGCGCCAGACCATCGCCGCACCCCGTGCGGCACCGGTCCCGCCGCGCGCGCGTTCCAGCCGGGCATCCAGCGCAGCATTGAAATCCAGGTCGCGCGCCTTGTAGCCCGGTGTCGCGGCATTGGCGATGTTCGATGCGATGACTCCCATGCGTTCCGAACGCAGGGTCAGCGCGGCGCCATGTATTCCGAAAAGTCGCTCGTTCACGATTGCTAGCCTCCTGTCACACGCGGGGCAGGCCCGCTGACGTGACAAGGTTCAGCATGAAGCGTGCCAATTCAGCTTCCAGCGCCTGCAGACCTTTGCACTGTGCGCGGAACGGCAAGGCTTTGCCGGGCATCAGACCCCCACAGGCAAACTGCTGCCGCGGCGCTTTTCCTCGCTTAATGCCGCCGCGCCGCTGCCGTTCTGGATAAGGCGTTCAGCAACAGGGGATCTGCGATGCCGTCTGCTTTTACAAACCTGTTTGACCCCGGCGCCTTGGGGATCGTTGTAGCTGGCACGGTGCTGGCCACCGTGGCGCGCTGCGGATGGCGAGACTTTGGCGGCGCAGTCAGAGCCGCAGGAATGCTGATGCAACGCAGCTTTCAGATCGAAGCCAACCGCAAGGCAATGGCCGTGGCCATCAGCGCGATTCAGCGCGAAGGGCATCACCGTGCCGATCCCGCCCTCCCGCCCGACCGGGCACTGGGTCTGATGCTGGAAACCTATCTGCGCCACGGCGCGCTTGATGCGCTTGGGCATGTCCGACGGGCCGAGCGCGCGGTTGATGAGGCACGCCGGGTAAGCGCCGCGCAGGTATTCGTCTGGGCCGGCGAACTTGCCCCTGTATTCGGTCTGATCGGCACGCTTTATGGTCTCACCCAGCTCGCGCCCGGGTCCGGCCCGGATACGTCGATCATCATCATGGGCGCTGTATCGAGCGCGGTTCTTACGTCACTTTATGGCGCGTTGCTGGCGCATTTGGTCTGTTATCCGGTGGCCAGTGCGATCGAGCGGCGCGGCTTTCACGACGAACAGAACCGCGAAGCGCTGGCCGATTGGTTCATCGCACAGGTGGGCATCAATGATGCGGCTGCCCAGGCCCGGCGTGCGCACCTGAGAGGCGTGGCATGACTCATGCGACAGCCCATCAGCGCGCTGGCCATGGCTGGCAGTTGATTCTGGCCGATCTGGCCCTGATCCTTTTCCTTCTGGCGCTGACCGCGCTGCCTGCGGCTGAAACCGCAAGCAAACAGCGGCTGGCGGATACGCAGGCGCGTGTAGAAGACGCCCAAGGAAGGATTCGTACAGAAGTCGCACCTGCCCAAGCCCTGTTCCGCCCGGTGCCCAGTGGGCCGCCGCTGCGCGAATGGCTGGCGGCGCAAGGCCCGGATCCCCGCGCCACCTTGACGATCTTCACCGTGCATCGGCGCGGCGAAGAGGCGGCGGCCTGGACGCAGGCGCAAGCTCTTGCCGCCGAAGCTCGGGCCAGCGGCGCGCGGGTGCGTACCATCATCAGCGTTGGAGATCAGCCCGATCTTTATGCCAGTCTGGCCTATGATACCCTGATTGCAGAAACAGCGTCGCACGCTGCCGCGTCCTGATTTTGCACTGCCTGTTAAGGTCGCGCAACGGACAGCTATCACGGCTGTTTGCCGGTTGGCATGGCCCTTGCTGCATGGTGCTGAACGCACTTGTGCAATACAAAGGAGCGCACCCACGTGGAAACCACCTTGTCCTGGCTGAATGGATGGCGGCTCAGCCCGCTGGCCTTGCCGATGCTGCTGCCGCTATGTGATTCGGCGGCAGAGGCGCGGCAGATGACCGATCCGGCCATCATAGACCGTGCCGTTGCCGAATTTACCGGCGCCGCGATTGGCACGCCCGGCGGCGCGCGTTTGGCGAGCGACCCGCGCCTGCAATTGGCCCCGTGCGATAGCCCTTTGGCCGTAAGCTGGCATACGGCGGCACGTACTGCAGTGAAGGTCGAATGTCCGAACGCGGCAGGCTGGCGCATCTTCGTGGCAATCACACCTGTCGCACACACCGCCGCCGCCGCCCCTGTGATCAAGCGCGGCGATGCCCTTGTCATCGTGGTTCGCGGGCGCGGGTTCAGCGTGCAGCAGCCTGGCGAAGCCGTGGAGGCAGGCGCGGTCGGTGACTGGATTGACGTGCGCACCAGCCGCAAGGCGGAACCAGTGCGTGCGCGGATCGAACGCCCCGGCCTCGTCAGCATTCCGGCAGGGTGAAGATCGACCGCGCCGGGCACTTAAACCCTGCAACGCCGAACCGTTCTGCCTTACAGTACCCCCATCGAAGGACATTGCCATGCCCTCTGTCGAACTGAGCAAATTGCCAAGCGTCAGCGCAGCCCGCGCCGTGACGATCGGCGAACGCGCACAGATCGAGGCGCGCTCCCGCTCCACCACCTCTGCCCCTTCGCTCCAATCAGGCTCTGCCTCGGGCATCAGCCTCGAAGTCAGCAGCGGCAGCGATGCGGCTAGTCCGCCAGTGGACGCCGAACGTGTCGCCCAGATCCGCGATGCCCTTCGCAAAGGTTCCTACCCCTTGGTGCCGGCCAAAATCGTCGACGCCATGATCGCGGCGCAAGTTAGCCTGTCGCTACCAGAAGGGAACGCAATCCGTGGCTGACACCCTTGCCCCCACCGTTCCACTGGCAATGAACCTGCGGCAGATGATTGCCGTGCTCGAACGCGAGCGGCAAGCGCTTGCCGCGCTGGATGCCGATGGGCTTGTCGGCGCGGCGCAGGACAAGGAAGTCCTGTGCGATGCGCTGGCCGCCATCACCCCGCAGGCGCTGGATGGCGAAACGCGTGGTCTGGCCGAAACCGCACGCCAGCTGAACGAGGTCAACCGCCGCGTGCGCAATCTGCTCGCCGCCAATGTGGCCGCCCGGATCGAAGCCCTGGGCGGTCCGCGCCGGCTGCCCAAGGCAACCTATGCACCGACCCGCGGCTGACTAAGGGTTCTTACGAAGTAACGCTTTGCCCGGTTCTGGCACGCGGCTTGCAGATCATGCCCCTGAAAGCGCCGCACATTCCTGCGGCGTTTGCCATGGAGCCGAGGACGCATGAACCAGCCTGCTTCGTCATGGGGCATTCCCGCAGGATCGCCGCACGCTGGATTTGAAGCTGCGGCACGTTCTCATGCTGCGGCACGAGCGCAAGCTGATCGCGGCCCGATGCCAGTGGTGCGCCAGATTGCCTCTCCTGCCACTCCGGTCGAAGCGGCTATCGCCCATGCGGCGCAAACCACCACGGTCGATTTCAATTACCTTCTGGCGCAGGCCGAAGTCGAATCCTCTATGAACCCGAACGCACGCGCCGGCACTTCAAGCGCGACGGGATTGTACCAGTTCATCGAAAGCACGTGGCTGGATACGGTGAAAAAGCACGGGCCGCGCTTTGGTCTGGGTGCAGTCGCCGACCAGATCGGCGTGACTGAGTCAGGCAATGCCTATGTCGCCGACCCGGCGCGCCGCGAGGCGATTTTGGCGCTGCGGAACGATCCGCAAACCGCATCATTGATGGCAGCCGGGTTAGCAGAGGATAACCGCACGCATCTTGTGCCGATCCTTGGCCGCCAACCAAGTCACGCCGAATTGTACCTTGCTCATTTCCTTGGTGCAGGCGGGGCAGGACGATTTCTGACCGAACTGCAGAACAATCCCGCTCAGAGCGCGGCTGCGCTGTTTGCTCGGCCCGCTGCCGCCAATCGGGGCATCTTCTTTTCGGCCGATGGCGCGCCGCGCAGTCTGGCGCAGGTGATGGATGTCGTCGCAGGCAAACTTGATTGGGCGCTCCACCGGGTCAGCGATGGCAAGGCCGTACAATTCGCCCGCGCCGACTATCCGCAGACAGGTTATTCGCAGGTGGGCGGTTTCACCCCCGCCCCCTATGTCATTGCGGACGAAGACGTGTTCGGCCCCGGCTATCCGCCTGCGTTGACACAGGCGTCTCTACCGGCCCCGGCCCTGCAGCCATCCAGACGCCCCGCCATGTCGCAGGTTCTGAGTGCGACCTTCGGCACCGATCCTGGCGCCGCGCCGGCGCCGGTCCGCCGCGCCTATGATCGTCTGAAGGCGTTCGGCCTGTGACGCAGACCATCATGCCCGCATCGCCTTTGACGCGTTTCGGTATCGCGTCTGCCGGACTGGCGCTTCCGGTCGGCATCTTTGCGCTCATGGCGCTGATGGTGCTGCCGATTCCGGCGCTGCTGCTCGACGTCTTCTTCGTGCTCAACATCGCGATTTCGATCGCGGTGCTGATGGTGGCTCTGAATGCGCGCCGACCGCTCGATTTTTCCAGCTTCCCCAGCGTGCTGCTGTTTGCGACCTTGCTGCGGCTTGCGCTCAATGTCGCCTCGACCCGTGTGGTGCTGGTGCACGGGCATGAAGGCGGCGCAGCGGCAGGCGAAGTGATTGAAAGCTTTGCCGCCTTTCTGGTTGGCGGGAACTTCGCTGTCGGGCTTTTCGTTTTCGCGATCCTGATGATCATCAACATGATCGTCATTACCAAGGGTGCTGGCCGGGTTTCGGAAGTGTCTGCCCGCTTCGTGCTGGATGCCTTGCCCGGCAAGCAGATGGCTATTGATGCAGATATCGCCGCAGGCCTCGTCACGGCGGACGAAGCGCGCGAACGCCGCCGCGATGTCACCGTGGAGGCCGATTTCTACGGTTCGATGGATGGCGCGTCCAAGTTTGTGAAGGGTGACGCGGTGGCCGCGCTTCTGATCCTTGGCGTGAACATCATTGCCGGTTTCGCCATCGGCATGGCCAGCCACGGCCTGAGCGCGGCCGAGGCGGGGGAGACCTATGTCACCTTGGCCGTAGGCGACGCCTTGGTGGCTCAGGTGCCGTCACTGCTGCTGTCGATCGCAGCCGCCGCCATTGTCACCCGGGTTTCAGACACCCGCGATCTGACCGGCCAGATCGGCGGCCAGTTTGCCGATCCGCGCGGCTGGCTTCCGGTGGCCTTGATCCTTGGCGCGGTGGGGCTGGTGCCCGCGATGCCGCAGCTTTTCTTTCTGCCTGGCGCGGCAATCGCTGCAGCGATCTGGTGGCACCTCAAACGCCGGGCCGCAGCCCCGCCTCCGATGGTGGTCACAACCGATGATGTCCCACCCGATCATATCGCCTTGTCCGATGTCGCCGATGCGACGCTGGTGACGATCGAGCTTGGCTATGGACTGGTCGGGCTGGTCGATGCCGCACAAGGCGCTCCGCTCATCACCCGCATCACCGGTATCCGCAAGCAATTGTCCCGCGATCTCGGCTTTGTGCTGCCGCAGTTCCGTATTCGCGATTCGCTGGACATGGCGGCACAGGATTATGCCGTTCTGATGGGCGGCGTGAACCTTGCGCGAGGGCAAGTGCGTCCGGGCAAGCTGCTTGCCATTGATGCAGGCGATGTGCGGGCCGGACACGGCCTGACAGGGGAAGCCACCCGCGACCCCAGCTTCGATTGTCCGGCGTTGTGGATTGCCCCTTCTGCCCGCGATCACGCGGTGGCCGAAGGGTTCCTGGTGGTCGATCCCGCTTCGGTGATCGCCACCCATGCCAATCAGGCACTACTGGCCGATGCACACCAATTGCTTGGCCCGGACGAAGTGCGCGAATGGGTCGAAGGCCTAAAGGCTCGCGCCCCTGCGCTGGTCGAGGCGGTGACGCCCGATCCCCTGCCGCTTGCCGCGCTGACACGCACCTTGCGGGCGCTGATGGCCGACGGGATCGGTTTGGCTCATCCGCAGCCGCTGTTCACATCCTTGGCGCTGGCCTTGCAGAAGACCACCGATTTCGATGCGGTGATCGATGCGGTGCGAACCGATATGGCCGCACGGCTGGTTGCCCGCATTGCCGCCCCCGGCGAACCGCTGAAGGTGGTAACGCTCGACGCCGGGCTCGAAAGCGCAATTCTTGGCGGGATGATCGACCCTGCCTCCGGCCAGCCGTTGATCGAACCCGATTGCGGCAGCATGATCGTGCGCGAGGCCAGCCGTATTGCCGATGCGCAAGGCGGTCCCGTTGCGCTTATCGTTCAGCCGCCTGCACGGCGCGCGCTTGATGCCCTGCTCAAGACCCGCGCGCCGCGCTGCCTTGTGCTTTCCATTGCCGAATTGCCCGCATCCCAGCCCATCGCGGTGGTCGCGGTCATAGGTGCGCCTGACGAAGACACCCTGTTGCCTTCAACGCAGGAGTTGGCGGCATGAAACACGATCCGGTCGGCTTCGCGCTCGCACACCCTTACGCACCCTCCCGCGCCGAGGTTGAAGACCGGGTGCGCCGCTTCTTGCCGCTGGTCCGCCGCACGGCTTGGCATATCAATGGGCGGGGCCGCGATGGTTTGGAGATCGAAGATCTGGTGCAGGCTGGCATTCTCGCCCTGACCGAATGCGCCCAGCGTCACGCTGGCCCGACAGAAGACGGCTTTGCGGCTTATGCGAAAATTCGGGTGCGCGGCGCAATGCTGGACGAGGTGCGCCGCACCGCGCACGACAGCCGCACAGCGCGAACCAGGCGCAGCGTCTACGAACGTGCCCTGTCGGCCCTGCGTGGCAGTTTGGGCCGCGAACCCAGCCGGGCCGAGCTTGCCCGTGCGATGGACGTCACCGACAACGAACTGCGCGCCATCGAAGCATCGGGCGTCAAGCTCACCTCCATTGATGACGCCTATGACGAGACCAGTCTGGCCTTTGCCAGCGACGATCCCGATCCATTCGAAGCACTGTGCGCGGCGAAGGATCGGGATCGGTTGCTGCATGCGATGATTGCCTTGCCCGATCGCCTGAAGCTGGTTTTGCAGCTGTTCTTCGTAGAGGAACTGAACCTCACCGAAATCGCCGCCGTGCTCGATGTCAGCGTGCCGCGTGTTCATCAGTTGCGCGCCAAGGCCCTAAAAGACTTGCGCAGCTTGCTGGAGACGGGCGGCTGAATTTTTTTGTGCTACTCGTACATCCCCCGCTTCGGCCCCAGATAGCCGAACAGGTACGCCCCCACTTTCCGCATCTGGATTTCCTCCGACCCTTCCGTGATCCGGTAACGACGGTGGTGGCGGTAGATATGCTCGAAGGGCTTGTGGCGCGAATAGCCGATGCCGCCGTGGACCTGCATCGCGCGGTCCGCCGCTTCGCAGACCAGCCGGTTCGCCCAGTAATTGCACATCGAGACCTTGTCGCTGATGGTGCGTTCGATCTGTTCGTGGGGCAGATGATCCATCTCCCACGCGGTCTTGAAGATCAGCAGCCGCAGCATTTCCGCCTGGGTGGCCAGCTCCACCAGCGGGAACTGGATCGCCTGATTGCGGGCCAACTCCTCGCCGAAGGGTTTGCGTTCCCGCGCGTATTTCACGCTTTCATCGATGCAATAGAGCGCCGCACCGCAACTGCTCGCCGCCTGCCGGATACGGTTCTGGTGGACAAAGCTTTGGGCCAGCGCGAGGCCGCGGCCTTCGACGCCCAGCACAGCATCGTCGGGCACCCAGACGTTGGTCAAGCTGAGGCGCGGGTGGTCGGTGGGCATGTTGAAGGTCCACAGCCACTCCTCGATTGCGAGGCCGGGGGTGGGGTTGGGGACGAGGAAACATGTGATCCCGCTGGCGTCCCCCGCCTTGCCGCTGGTGCGCGCGAACATCGCGCAGTGGGTGGCGAGGTGCATGCCGGTGATCCACATCTTCTCGCCATCGATCCGCCAGCCATCGACCCCGTCGCGGGTTTCTCGGACGGCGACCGTCTCCATATGCGTGGCGTCCGATCCGTGGTCGGGTTCGGTGAGGCCGAAGGCGACCCGCCGGGTGCGCTCGAACCCGCCGGTGATGAATTCCTGCTTCTGCTCCTCGGTGCCCCACTGGTCGAACATGGCGACGAAGGGGAAGTTGCCGACGATGGAGTGTTCGTTCTGCAAATCGTTGTGCAGGCCGAGGCCCTGACGCGCGAAGTGCTCGCGGATCACTGCCATCCAGAGGTTGCTGCCGTCCTTGCCGCCATAACGCTTCGGCGCGGAGAAGCGCCAATGGCCCGCCTTGTCGGCGCGGCGGGTGGCTTCCTTGAGCAGTTCCTCCCACTCGTGCCGGGGCAAGCCGCCCGCTTCAAAATCCGTGCGCGCATATTCGCGGCGGTGGTCGAAGAAGCGGATGTTGTCGTCCTGCTGCTCCAACGGCTTGATCTCGGCGGCGATGAAGGCGTCGAGTTCGTCGAGGTAGGCCTGAAGGTCGGCGGGGATGGCGAAGTCCATTAGTTCTCTCCTAGCCACTTCTTTCGGGCGACCCTGAGCGCGGAGTATTTCGGGCTGTCGACCTTGATCATCTCAAGCGCATCGAAGCGAAGTCGAGCGAGCAACCCCTTCGAGTTCAGCGAGTCATCGCCCGATAGGAAATACGCGGACAGATCTTGCCGATCGATCTCGGAGTATTCGATGTCCATCTCACGGGCGACGATGCCAAGCGCGTTACGAGCTACAGCCAGCTGAAACCGATCATGCCCCTCCATGCGGTGCTTCACGGTTTCGAGCCATTCGGAAACGGCAGTCACCAGCTCCTCAACCGTGGCATCGCCCTCGGGAGGCTGAACCCGCGCACGGCTAATGAATGGCTTGGCGACCTCTCGCTCTCGCTCTTTTTGCGGCGCGTCCTCCTCCAGCAACAGCAGCAGATCGAGCTCCTGCTCGCTGGTCCGGCGCGAGATCACCACGCGCTCCAGCATCCGATCCGCCCCAGAGCGCCATTGCGCCGCCATCTTGAGGCAGCCCAATGCCCACCACACGGTGCGGTAGATCGTCCAGAAGCGGAAGCGTGCCGGTTCGATGGTGACACCCGCCTCGGTCTCATAGGCGGCGATGTAGTGCTCGATTGAACCCAGCCCCAGCGCCGGGCGATCGTAGCGGGCGAAGCGCCACACGGCCATGCAGCCGAAGGCCAAGTCCTCGTGGCGGTCGCCGAAATGGGCGATCTCCCAGTCGAGCACGCCCGTCAGCGCCGAGCCTTCGACCAGCAGATTGCCCATGCGGTAATCGCCGTGGTTGAGGACGGGTTCGACCTCGGAAGGGCAATTGTCCTCCAGCCACCGGAGGCCCAGCGCGATGATCGGGCGATCCCCGCCTGCCTCCATGAACTGCGCCTTGAGGTCGGCGATGGCGGCACGGTAGTCCATCACCGGCACGCCCTCGGGCACGTCCGCTGGCCGCAGCCGGTGGATGCGCGCCAAATCCCGCGCCGCCTGCTTCAGCAGCCCGTCAGGATCGTCGCACCCCAGAATGACCTTGGGATCAGCCGTCCCCGGCAGAGCGCGCATCACGAAGCCTGACCCCAGCCCGTCAGCCTGCTCCAGCACCGCCACCACTTCCGGCGCGGTCACGCCCTTGGCGTGCGCGGCCTCGATCAGTGCGGCTTCAACCGCATGCCCGTAAGGCCGCCCCTCCATAAAGGCGAGGCTCGGCGCTCGGCGCAACACGAAAGCACTTTCGCTAGCGGCAAATCGCCAGCTTTCCATCACTGCCCCGCCGGTGAGCCGCTGCGGCGCGCCGCCCCCCAGCACGCCGAGGCCAGCGCGGGCGCACACCCGCGCCAGCCCGGCCTGCAACGTATCGGGATCGATCACTTGATCTGCTTGCGCATCCGCTTGGCGCGTGTGGCCGGATTGGGGTGGGTTTGCAGCAGCGCAATCCCGCCGCCACCGCCCATCGCGGCCAACTTGTCCATCGCCGAAGGGCAGCCCTGCTGGTCGTAACCATTGGCCGCCATGAAGTTCAGCGCGTAATCATCGGACTGCGTTTCCGCCGCCTGCGAATGCTGCGCATACATCACGTTCTGGAGCAGTCCGCCAAGCTCGGAATTGGCCAGCCGCCGCACCCCGCCGCTGGCAGTGCCCGCCACGCTGAGTGCTGCATCCTGCTGCAGAGCGCGCTTCATTCGCTTTTGCCCGTGTTCCAGTTTTACATGGCCGATTTCGTGGCCGATCACGCAGCGCACTTCATCATCGGTCATCTTGTCCATCAGGCCGGAATAGACCCGCACCGTGCCATCGCCCATTGCAAAGGCATTCACATCATCGACCAGATAGGCCTGAATATCGAGGTTGAGCCCATCATAGGTGTTCAGCCCCTGTGTCAGCTTGGCAAGCCGCACCGCATAAGGGCTTTTGGCCGGAGCAAGCGGGTTTTGACGGTCCATCTCGTCGGACATCTGCCCGAAATAGGCGACGATCTGTTCGTCTGAAACGGTAGCGGCCTGCGCCACCTTTTTCGCCGCGCCCATCATATCGCCAAGGCTTTGCGAATGGGCCGGGCCAGCCGGGGTCAGCAACGCCGCCCCGGCAAGGCCCGCAGCGGCGAGCATCGGTGAAAGCGCGGCCAGACGTTTGAAGTTGTTACGCATATTCATCCTCCCTGTGGCCGCGCACGATGCCCGCCCGTGTCGTTTCGATCAAGCGGGCACGCTGTCCTTCTTGACGGTGATCACCTGCGCATAGGTGAACTCCTTGAGGCCTTCCTTGCCGTATTCGGCGCCGAAGCCGGACTGCTTGTGCCCGCCAAACGGCGCGAAGGGCGACAGGTGAAGGTATTCGTTGACCCACACCGTCCCGGTTTCAAGCTGTTCGGCGATCTTCACGCCGTTGTCAGGATTGCCGGTCCACACTGCGCCCGCCAGCCCGTATTCGCTGGCGTTCGCGCGCGCGATGACTTCCTCTTCGGTCGAGAACTTCATCAGCGGCATGACCGGACCGAACTGCTCTTCGGCGACGATCCGCGCATCTTCGGGGGGATTATCAATGATGGTCAGCGGCACGAAGTAGCCGGTGCCCGATGGATCGGCATTGCCGCCCAGCAGGAACTTGTAGCCATTGTCCTTGGCGTCCTCGATCAGTTCGAGCACGCGGTCATACTGCTTCTTGTTCTGGATCGGACCGACACCCGTGCCTTGCTGCGCGCCGTCGCCGACGGTCACGTTCTTGGCATATTCGACGATCGCTGCCGAAAGCTCGTCATAGATATCTTCGTGGATATAGACGCGCTTGGCCGCGACGCAGATTTGCCCGGCGTTCGAGAAGCTCGACCAGAACAATTGTTCGGCTACCTTCTTGGGATCGGCATCGGGCAGTACGATCGAGGCGTCGTTGCCGCCGAGTTCGAGCGTGATGCGCTTGAGGTCGGCCGAGGCACCTTCCATGATCTTCTTGCCGGTCGCGGTCGATCCGGTGAAGGTGATCTTGTCGATATCGGGATGGCTGGTCATGAGCGGGCCCAGATCATCCTCTCCCGTTATGATGTTGACGACGCCCGCGGGCACCTTGTCGGCGATCAGCTCGGCGATGCGCAAGGTGGTCAGCGGCGTGAAGGGCGAGGGCTTCAATACGATGGTGCAGCCCGAAAGCATCGCGGGCGCGATCTTCTGGATCGCCATCATGACCGGGAAGTTCCACGGCACGATCCCGGCGACCACGCCCACCGGCACACGGCGGGTGCGGCTGAGGCGGGTGTCGCTGTCTTCAGTCACTTCATCGTCGAGGCTGAGGGTCGATTGCGCCGCGCTCATGCCGGCCGCGCCGTAGATTTCGCCCTTGGCCTGATCGTGCGGTTTTCCCTGTTCGCTGGTTAGCAGCCGGAAGAGTTCATCGGCATTGGCCTTAATCGCGCCCGAGATCGCCATGATCGCTGCGCGGCGTTCTTCGATGGGCGTGTTCTTCCAGGTTTTGAACGCTTCGCGCGCGGCGGCAACGGCTTGGTCAAGCTCGTTCTTGCCGCAAGCGGGCACTTGGCCGATCACCTGTTCGGTTGCCGGGTTGACCACATCGAGCCAGCGATCGGCTTTGACCATCTTGCCGCCGATCAGGTTCTCGTACTGGGTGACCATGAATGTTCCTCTCGTCGAATGGGGATTCGTCTCTCTCCTTGTCAGGTTGGCGCGTTGCATCGGAAAACGCAATCTATGCTGTACCACCGGCTGCAAGCCCGAGCGCGTTCGCCCGGCGGGTCACGATTGCGCAATTGGCGCACGGGCTTATGGAGACAGCGAGAGACGCGTTGGATGGAGAGGCCGCATGAACGATTCCCGCCCCGACCTGGTAATTTACGGCAGCCCCGTTTCGCCTTTCGTACGCAAGGTTGCAGGCATGTGTATCGCCAAGGGCGTAGAGTACGAGATCGAGCCGGTGAACGTCTTCGATCCGCCGCAGTGGTTTCGTGACATCTCCCCGATGAAGCGTATCCCGGTGCTGCGCGACCGTTCAGTGGCGGAAGAAGGTCTTGCCGGCACCATCGCCGATTCATCCGCGATCTGCGCCTTCATCGACAAGAAGCACCCTGCCCCGGCGCTCTACCCCGAAGCGCCGATGGCGCTGGGCGAGGCGCTGTTCATCGAGGAATTTGCCGACACCACGCTGGCCGCAGCGGGTGGTTTGGGGATTTTTCGCCCCATCTTTTTTGCCATCAGCAAGGGGCAGGAACCTGATCTTGAAAAGGCGCGCGATGCCTGGGCGAACCAATTGCCGCCGGTGTTCGATGTCTTGGAGGCACGACTTGCCGGTCGGGCGTACTTCGCCGGTGAGGCGCTTTCGATCGCAGACATTACCGTGGCAACCGTGCTGATGCAGGTTGCTTTGGTGGCAGAGACGCCGCTGGATGGCTGGCCCGCGCTGGAGGCCCATTTTGCCGCGATGCAGGCTCTGCCGATGATTGCTGGACCTTACGGGGCGGCAGAAACAATCATCCGCAAGGCCTTGCCCACGCGCTTTGACCTGACCTAAGCCACACACTCAAAGCCCCAACTTGCGGTGCACACAAGGAACAGACGAGCAGCATGGCCAGCGAATGGTGCATCGGGATCATCGGCGGATCGGGCCTCTATGCCATGGATGCGGTCGAAGACGCGCAATGGATCGCAATCGATACCCCGTGGGGCGATCCGTCGGATGAAATCCTGTGCGGCACGATCAATGGTGTGAAGGTGCGCTTTCTACCGCGCCACGGCCGCGGGCACCCGGTAACCCCGACCGAGCTCAATTCTCGTGCCAACATCGATGCGCTGAAGCGCGCGGGCTGCACCGATATTCTCGCCATTTCCGCGGTCGGCTCACTGCGCGAAGAATTGGAGCCGGGACGCTTTGCGGTGGTCGAACAATTTATCGACCGCACCGTCAATCGCCCGAGCACGTTCTACACCAGCGGCTTTGTCACGCATGTATCGATGGCCGACCCGGTGTGCCCCCGCTTGTCGGATATTGCTGCGCAAGCAATCGCGGCAGCCAATGGCAGGGGCGCAGTGGGCGCGACCTATCTGGCGATGGAGGGCCCGCAATTTTCGACCCGCGCCGAAAGCCGGATGTACCGTCAGTGGGGCGCGGATGTGATCGGGATGACAGCGATGCCCGAAGCCAAGCTCGCCCGGGAGGCCGAGCTTCCTTATGCGCTTGTCGGCATGGTCACGGATTACGATTGCTGGCGCGAAGGCGATGCTGTGGATGTGGGGCAGGTGGTTGCCCAGATGCA
Organism: Erythrobacter sp. R86502; assembly: GCF_042466465.1. NCBI lineage: Bacteria > Pseudomonadati > Pseudomonadota > Alphaproteobacteria > Sphingomonadales > Erythrobacteraceae > Erythrobacter > Erythrobacter sp. R86502. Next base: position 2,199,035 of record NZ_JAXHCJ010000001.1, read on the forward strand.
GGCAAACGGAGCCCTGGCCCGTGCGATGGTCGCTCATTTCATCGCTGCTCTTCCTGCCGAACGCGAACCTTCCCCCATCGACCATGCGCTTGATGATGCGGTGATTACCGCGCCCGACGAACATGATCCCGAGGTGATGGCGCGGCTTGATGCAGTGGCGGGCCGATTGTTCGGCTGAGGCACCCGCGTATGCGCTATCGGGTTTGGGACGGCCAAGCCCGTCAGAACTAACTGTGTGCTTGAGGTTCTGCTGCGAGGTCACTCACCACTGCGCGATTGCCTCAAGGATCAGCGTGCGAGAAACCGGCTTTGAAATGACCGTATCACTGCTCTGTAGCCCGGTAATCGTGTTTGCGTTGTTGCCAGTGAGGAATGCGAAGGGAACCTGATGGTTGCGCAGGGCGCTGGCGATACTTTCCGATGTATCACCATTGCCGAGGTTGAAATCGAGCAAGGCACCATCGAATGCCATTTCGGCGAGAAGCTTTTCAGCGTCGCTCTTGCGGATACACGGGCCAACAACCGCGTGACCCGAACCTTTCAGCATTTGCGCGATATCGATCGCAATCATCACCTCATCTTCAACGACAAGGATGCGTTTCAGACCTTCGGCGTGATTTAAGTCACGTCTTTGACCGGTGCTGTTAACTGCCATCGAAAACCCTCATCGCCATATGTCATCGTCACGGCGCCCGATGTTTCCATGCAGATTGCGCTATCAATAATGAACGAGCCAAATCCCGTCGTGAGCGGCACAACCGCAGCGGGACCTCCGTGTTCCATCCATTCGACAAAAAACTGCGAGGGAGCATGATCGTTGTCGACAGACCAGTGGAGCGTCACCCCACCCTCTGGCACGGACAGCGCTCCATATTTGATCGCGTTGGTCGACAATTCATAGATCGCCATCGACAATGCCAACGCTTCGCGAGAGGGGATGGCGATGTCGGGACCGTCATAAACGATACGGTCCTGTGCCGTTCGATCGACAATGTCCGATATCACATCACGGATGGGCGAGCGGTCCCACTGCGTACCCACCAGTTTGGCGTGAGCAATGGCGTAAGCATCAAGCCGTCTGTTGATGATGTCCTGAACCGAACGTTCAACACCAAGCGTACCCAAGGACAGGCTAACGATCGATTTAACCACGCTGAACGCGTTTTTGACCCTGTGGTCCAGTTCGCCGATCAACACGTTCTGGCTGTGTTGCAGTTGCCGTTCCCGATCAATGTCGATCAAGGCCACTGATGCTCCGATCCGATTGCCGGTTTTGTCGAAGATGGCCCGCCCGATAATCCGCATCCAGAAACGCTTCCCATCGCCGCGCTGGTAGTGGACATCAAGTTCACATCCATCAATGTCTTCACTCAGCACACGCGAAAGCGGGTATTCCCGGCTTTTTACCTGCGTCCCGTTTTCATGGAACGCGATCCATTCATCATAGGAGTCAACGTTGGGCGACGGAAGAACGGGATGACGCACCATTTCTTCGGCAAGCGAGTTGCCGTGAAAGATCTGACCCTTTTCATCCGCCATGATCACGCCGACGGGAACGGTTTCCAGCACCGCTTCAAGATGACGTATGCGGGCCTGTGCCCGCTCCAACGCCGCACGAGCACGTGCTTCAGAAGACTGTGCCTCCGAAACCTCGTTTTCAAGTGCCTCTATTTTTTGATTGCTCGTGCTGCTCATTATATCGGCTTATCGCGCATCTGCCCGCACGTGTCGATAACTAGCGTTACTATTTTGAAAAACCGGGGCAGGATTTCCAAAGAATCCCGGTCGCTTACGACCGATCATCAAAACAGAAAAACAATAGAGAAAGTGAACAAATTATTCCTGCCTTCAGGCTTTATTATAGTCTTCCTGCCGATTTTTAGTTTCAAGCAAATACCGGCAGCCTCAACCGTTACTGAAGGGTGGTAATTTCCTCGCTGCCGTCGGTTCGGCCATAGAATTGCATCAGCTGGACAAGCAATTCGCACCGTTCGGTCAGCGTCGCCGCTTCCAGCAGTGCCTGTTTGCTGGCCGGATCAAATGGCGCGATCTGGGAAACCCCATTAATCAGCGAACGATCGTCCAGCCGCTCGACCGAATCCCAATCGACGCTATACCCCTGCGCATCGGCGAAATTGCGCGCCTCACGTTCAAAGCCGCCACGCTGCGCAAAGGAGAGGGTTTCGTCCTCATCCTCGTTGAATAGTTCGGCCTCGATCTGCCGAAATGCAGTGGTCACATCCAACTCGCGCACAAGCCGGAACCGAGCCGTGCCTTCAAGAATGACGTTGTATCGTCCGTCATCCATCGCCTGCACCTCGCCGATCTTGCCCACGCATCCGACCGAATACAGCGGCGCGCCATCAACAGGTCTCTGCGGCTGGATCATGGCAATCTGACGGTCCCGGATCAGGGCATCGCTGACAAGCGCACGATATCGCGGCTCAAAGAAATGCAGCGGCAACTGCATGCCGGGAAACAGCACCGCGCCCGTAAGCGGAAAGATGGAGAGGCGGCGAATCATGGTGTCTGATGTCATCCAAACAATACGCGCGACAAACGCCGGCGGACGCCGATAACCCATTCGTCCTCCAAGCCTGTCGCCTCGAAAATCTTCAGCAGCCGAGCACGCGCAGCGCCCTCATTCCATTCGCGGTCCGTCGCAATCATCGTGAGCAACGTGTCAGCCGCATCATCCCGCTGTCCCGCAGCAAATGCTGCTTCGGCAAAGGCAAACTGCGCGTCCATATCATCCGGCGCAGCGGCAGCCGCAGTGCGCAATAACTGCAGTTCGCTGTCATCGACGCGGGTTGCAGCCAGTTCAAGGGCGCTGCGGGCTGGCGCAATCGCAGGATCGGCGGCGAGCCGCGGGTCACTGTCGATCACGGCCAGCACTTGTTTGGCCTGTTCAGTTTCCCCCAACAGCACGAGTGCGCGGACCAGCCCAGCGTGCGCAGGCGCACTGTCATGGGCGAATTCCGTAATCTGCGCAAAGATACCGGCAGCACGCTGCGCATCACCTGCAGCAAGCGCTTCCTCCCCCATTTTGATGAATTGGGCGAGCTCTTCAGGGGATGGCCCCTGCGGTGCCCCTGCCATATCCGCATCGCCCGCCTGCACCGGCAATTGCGCCAACAACTGATCCAGCGACTGCTTCAACTGCGATTCGGTGCGTGCACTGGTGAGATCGGCCACCGGTTGGCCTTGGAACATGGCATAGACCGTCGGTATCGAACGCACCTGGAACTGTGCTGCGATGAACTGTTCTTCATCGACATTGAGCTTTGCCAGAACAACGCCCTTGTCGGCGTAATCTGCTGCGACCTTTTCCAGCATCGGGGTCAACGCCTTGCACGGCCCGCACCATTCGGCCCAGAAATCGAGAATCACCAACTTGTTCTGCGAAGGCTCCACCACGGTTTGGCGGAACCGGTCGACGGCCTTTTGTTCTTCGATGCTCAGTCCCATGCTGGCCAAGATGGTTGCTCCTGCTGTGTCATTGCGCGTCTGCGCATCATCGCCCTTCATGTGGGGCCTTACGCGCCGATGTGAAGCGCCGATTTGTGCTGGACACTATGTCAAACGCGATCAAGTGCCAATCGATGCAAATTAGCACTTGCAGGGTTGCCGAGGCGCTGCTAATCGCGCCGCCTCTCCGGCAGGAACCATGCAATTGCGGGTTTCTGTCAGCGCCAGTGAGCGGGCGTAGCTCAGGGGTAGAGCACAACCTTGCCAAGGTTGGGGTCGAGGGTTCGAATCCCTTCGCCCGCTCCATTATTCTTCGAAAAACATGCGAATTTTCGCCTTCGGGCACCTTGCTTCGGCAAGTGGGCCGATCGTGCGCTGCGGCAGTGCATTATGTGCCCCGCAGGACCGCTTTGCACAGTGGACATGGCCTCGCTCGTTTACCCTCTGCGTGGTGCCCATGCTGTCTTATGCACGTCCTTCCCCGACGTCCGGCGGGCATTTTTGCTTGCCATACTCTGCGAAGCCGTTACACCCGTGATACGTTATCTCATTAATAAATGGATCCGTTTCACATGTTGCACCTCACGCGGCCCGCGTCGTCCCCGCTCGCGTTCGCCTCGGTTTTCGCTGTCGCTTTCGCAGCCACGCCAGCGATCGCCCAGTCCGCCAACCGGAATCCCACGGCTCCTGTCACAACGCCCGCCAATGGTACGCTGGTCGAAGACGATGTTCACAATCGGCAAGCTGACGACATCAATGCGATCATTGTAAGTGCTGCAGGCCTGCAAGAGCTGGACGTGCTCGCCGGCACCAGCGTGCTCGAAATCGGCGATATTCAACGTGACGCGGTGACCGGCCAATTGGGCGACCTGCTCACAAAGGTTCCCGGCGTCTCCGCAACCAGCTTTGCCCCCGGCTCCTCGCGCCCGGTCCTGCGCGGTCAGCAGGGTGAGCGTGTGCGCGTGCTGGTTGATGGTGTTGGCACCTCGGATGTTTCAAACACGTCGGTCGATCATGCCACCACGATCGATCCGATCACGGTTGAACGGATTGAAGTACTGCGCGGGCCTGCTGTGCTGCTTTACGGCAGCCAGGCGATTGGCGGTGCGGTCAATGTTATCGACAAACGCATTCCTACCAGGATGCCGGACGAGGACTTCCACCTCGATGCTTTTGGCGGGATCGACAGCGCGACCAACCTGCGTACTGGCGCTGCCAGCCTTGATGTGGGCTTAGGCCAGACCGTAGTGCTGCATATCGACGGTTCGTACCGCCAGACCGATGATTTCGAAATCGGCGGTTTTCAAGTGGCACCTGCTTTGCGATCAGATCTGCTCGCCGATGCCGATGAAGAAGCTGCAGAGGGCGAACTGGAAGAAGCCGCCGAACTGCGCGAGGCGGCAAACCAACGCGGCACCGTGCCCAATTCGGCGATGGAAAGCTGGACGGTCAACGCCGGCCTTGGGCTGATTCTGGGCGAAAGCACCTTTGGTGCATCGCTGGGCTGGTATGACACCGGTTACGGCGTTCCCACCCGGCCCGGCGCCGGTCATCATCATGGCGAAGAGGGCGAGGGCGACGATGGCGATGAGGAAGAGGGCGAGGAGCTCGTCACCATCGGCCTCCAGCAGTTTCGTGCCGACTTCAAGGGCGATGTCTACCTTGGCGAAGGCGCGTTTGAGCGGTTGAAGCTCCGGGTCGGTTATTCGGACTACACCCATACCGAATTCGAAGGTGCCGAGGTGGGCACGGTGTTCGATTCCACCAGCCTCGAAGCGCGGGCCGAACTGGTACAGAACGGCGGCGGGATGCTGCGGGGATCAAGCGGCGTGCAATTCCTCCACCGTGATTTCTTTGCCGAAGGCGCCGAAGCCTATGTGCCCCCCAACCTGACTGACCAGTTCGCCATCTTCACGCTTCAGGAATTTGGCACCGGCCCGATCCAGATCGAAGCGGCCGCGCGCGGTGAATTCACCACGGTCGAAGCGCAGACACTTGGCATCGAACGGGATTTCGACACCTTCTCGGGCGCGCTTGGCGTTGTCTATGCAGGCGTCGCGGGCATCCGCATCGGCATCAACGGTTCACGCGCCGAACGTGCACCGAGTGCAGAAGAACTGTTCTCCAACGGCCCGCATATCGCCACGCAGGCCTTCGAAATTGGCGACGCCAATCTCCGGACGGAAAACGCCTGGGGCATCGAAGCCTATGCGCGCGGCGCGATCGGCGAAGGCACCTTCAGCCTTACCGCTTTCAAGCAGTGGTTCGGCAACTACATCTTCCTTGAGGACGTTGGCGAAGAAGAGGACGATCTCCCCGTCTTTCAGTATCTTCAGCAGGATGCCGACTTCTTCGGGATCGAGGCCGATTTCAACTATCCGGTGATCGACACCGCTGGTTTCCGCCTGCTGACCGATCTGCGTGCGTCCTATGTCGAGGCGGAATTGGCCGATGGCACCGCTGTACCGCGCATCCCACCGCTTAGCCTGCTGGGTGCGCTGGAGGCCCAGACAGGCGCGTTTGATGTGCGCGGCGAAGTGCAATGGTTTGACGGACAAAATCGCGTTACCACCTTTGAAACCCCGACCGACAGTTTCACACTGGTCAACGCACTGGTCGCTTGGCGCCCTCTGGCGGATAACCGGAACGTTACACTGCAGGTCGCGGCCGACAACATTTTCGATGTCAACGGGCGCCGCCACGCCAGCTTTACAAAAGACTTCGTGCCGCTGGTGGGACGCAATTTTCGCGCGAGCATCCGTCTGAGCTTCTGATCCGTATTTTCCAAGGGCCCTGCAACAGGAGGGTCGTAATCAGGGGCAGCCGGCGCACACCGGCTGCCCCTTTTTCCGTAACGCTCAGACCTCGACTGCGAAGGTCAGTTCGGCATGTTCTTCCAACCGTTTGACCAAATCTTCCCCCAGGAAGCTTCCCGGTGTGCCAATTCCGCCGGGCTTGTCACAGGCAAGCAGACCAATGGCCGTTTCGGACAGCATCCGGCAGGTGGAGCCGTAACCCGGATCGAACCGACCCTTGACCCCGTACTGCAAGCGCTGACCATCGGCCATGTCGGCGACAAAAACGACGTCATAGAACCCGTTTTCACGTTCATCCTGCGTTGGGCCTTCACCGGGCTTTGGCGGCTTGGACCCGAACGGGTTCTTCATGAATTCCAACGCAGCATTGGCTGCCGCCTTCCCGGCATCGCCCGGACTGGTCAGCGTCATTTCGTCATATCTGAAATCAGTTCCATAGGGATGACCCAGCAGGAAATTGGTGCGGTGAACGTTCTTGGTGTTGATCGGCGCCATGACAAAGGGGGCGGACCACTTACCCAGATCCTCTTCATAGGATGGGATCATGCCCGATGGCTGGTCGGGCCCTTCAAATCCGGGCGTCAGCGCAAAAGGGTTCCGCAACACTTTAATAAGCGAAGGATTTTTTGCCGCCGCCTTCATCGTTGCGCCAAGGCTCGCTGCTGTCCCGCCCGAGAAGGTGCCCTGCATCGCACGCACTCGCCCGCGAATACGCGGCGCAGGCTTGCCGAACCGTTCCCGGCACGCTTTCTGCGTCATCATCACGCCGAGATCGAAGGGGATCGAATCGAACCCTGAAGAGAAGGAGATGCGTGCGCCGCTCGCCTGTGCGGCGGCGTGATGTTCCGCGATCTTTTCGGCCATCCATACAGGTTCGCCGCACAGATCAGCATAGTCGGTTCCAGTCGCCACGCAGGCTGCAAGCAGCTTGTCGCCGTAAAGCTGATAGGGGCCGACCGTCGTGATGACGACGCGTGTTCGCCGGCACATTGCTTCCAGATCTGCGCTGTTGTCGGCATCGGCCACCACCAGAGGCGTGGTGGCGGGCGCGCTTATCAGATCGCGCACTTCCTCCAGCTTGGCGAGGCTACGGCCTGCCATCGCCCATGTCGGCCCGTCTTCGCGGGGGCCGTAATGCGTGGCGAGATATTCCGCCACCAGACGCCCGGTATAGCCGGTGGCGCCAAAGACGATAATGTCGAATTCGCGAGGTGTGGTCATATGATCCAATCTCCGTTCGCCCTGAACTTGTCGAAGGGCCGTCCTGCTTCTTCAGATGCCGTGCTAGAAGAAATTACGGTGCTTCGACAAGCGCAGCACGAACGGATGTGGGTCACAGTCTTGGCAACGTCACCCCGCGCTGACCCATATATTTGCCCGCGCGGTCCTTGTAACTGGTCTCGCAGCGTTCGTTGCCTTGCAGGAACAGGAACTGGCACGCGCCTTCGTTGGCGTAGATTTTTGCAGGCAGCGGGGTGGTGTTGCTGAATTCGAGCGTCACGTGCCCTTCCCAGCCCGGCTCCAGCGGGGTGACGTTCACGATGATCCCGCAGCGCGCATAGGTGCTCTTGCCGAGACAGATCACCAGCACATCCTCCGGCACGCGGAAATATTCGACCGTGCGGGCGAGCGCGAAGGAATTGGGCGGGATGATGCAGCAATCGGTCTTGCGGTCGACGAAGCTCTTCGGGTCGAACTGCTTGGGATCGACCACCGAGCTGTCGACATTGGTGAAGATCTTGAACTCGGGCGCGACCCGCGCATCATAGCCGTAGGACGACAGGCCATAGGAGATCACCCCGTCGCGGCGCTGTGCCTCGACGAAGGGCTCAATCATGCCGTGTTCGCGGGCTTGGGTACGTATCCATTTGTCTGAAAGAATCGCCATACGACGTGATCCCTGACGCGGCGCATGCCAGCAAGTGCCCTTCCACAATTATCCGGAGAGTTTTTGATAACCTTCCGCCAATACCATTCGAATCCACCCGACGCGGGATGGCCAGCGCGACCGGTAGTTGTCTTGCCAAGAATTTGCACCGCGCCTACTGGCGCATTAGGCGTCGTACCGGCGCAGGGATCCCCAAACCGTGCTCGACACCGCTAATATCTCATCCGAAGCGCTGGCAAATGTCATCGATCAAAGCGTTGATTGCGTAAAGTTGCTCAACAATGCGGGTGATGTTCTCTGGATGAATTCCAACGGCCTGTGCGCCATGCAGATCGACGACCCGACAGCCGTATACGGGCGTCAATGGGCGGGGTTGTGGCCCGAAGAGAACCGCGGCTTGGTTGCTGCATCGCTCGAAGCTGCACAGAGGGGTGAAACCATTCGGTTTGAAGCGTTCTGCCCCACAGCCAAGGGATCACCGCGCTGGTGGAACGTGACCGTATCTCGCGTCAGCGCACCAAGTGGTGAAGACATCGGCTTCCTGTCAATTTCCCGCGACGTAACGGAAGCCGAGATGCAGCGGCGCGCGCTGGCGATTGCGGCGGATGAATTGCGGCACCGGCTTAAAAACACCTATGCTATGGTGTGCGGGCTGCTCAGCAGCATGGCGTCTGGCAACGAAGAAAACGAAGCCTTTGCCAGGCAAATGAATAGCCGCCTCATGGCGCTCAGCACCGCGCAATCGTTTTTCATGGCACCCGATGTGCCACGCGATCTGGCCGATCTCGTGCCCGCACTGGTAAAGCCCTTTGCATCGCGGGACTGCGATCTTGTTATTGACGATGTCCAATCTGTCATGGTGTCACGGGCCGAGGCTGATGCCGTCGCGCTGATCGTGGGCGAGTTGGCGATGAATTCATCAAAACATGGCGCACTGGCCCACGGCGGGAAGATCGCGATTGCCGCGATGGAACACGATGGCACCGTCTCACTGATCTGGCACGAAAGCGGCGCATTGCCGGTGGCCGTCCGTTCCCGGGAAGGCGGTCAGGGTCTCAATCTGATCGCACTCATGGTCGAGGCGCATCGGGGAACGATTCAGACACAGTGGGACACCCACGGCCCGCTGGTACAGGTGACGCTGCCCATCAGCGTGTAAACCTTTAGGGCTGCGGCCCTATCCTATGGAAAGCTCAGCCCATACGGGCAGATGATCGGAAGCGGTTGTTGCGAGGGGGCTGCGATGCACGCCGCAGCCTGTCGCTTTCAGCTGGTCGCTATGCATGATCCGGTCGAGACGGCCCAATGGTCGCCGGCTCGGGAAACTTGGCCCGGGGTCAAGCACGCTGAAATGCTTGCCAAATTCGCGAAAGCAGCCTGAATTTGCGCGCCATTCGTTCAGATCGCCCATCAGCATTGTAGGGCGATCCGAACGCGCCGAATCTGCCAAGGTCGCAATTGCGCGGGCTTGCCGAACCCGCCACAGGCCCGACAGATCCAGGTGCATGCCAAAGACGCTGACCTGCGCGCTGCCAATCCCGAGCGTCGCCGTCACCACTCCGCGCGGTTCAAGGCAAGGGATATGAATGATATCGTGGCTTTCCACAGTGATTCCGTTTTTCACCAGAATCGCATTGCCGTGCCAGCCCATTGAATCGTGCTGAACATCAAGCGGAACGGGCACGTAATCAGTGTGGCTGGCAATCAGGAACGGCGGCAGCACGCTGGTGCGCTTGCCAAAGCGCAAATCGGCTTCCTGCAGGCAGACGATATCAGCGTCCACCTCCTGCAATACCTTTAGAATTCGCGCAGGATCGCGCTGCCGGTCCGTACCGACACCCTTGTGGATATTGTAACTGGCGACCTTGATGCGCTGTGCCATCCGCGGGCTAACCTGCTGCCAGCAGGCTGGCATTGCCGCCAGCGGCGGTGGTGTCGATTGTCATGACGCGTTCGGTGGCGAAGCGCGCAAGGTAATGCGGGCCGCCAGCCTTAGGTCCGGTGCCCGACAGACCCTCGCCGCCGAAAGGTTGGCTTTCCACCACCGCGCCGATCTGGTTGCGGTTGACGTAGAAATTGCCCACCCGCGCCCGTGCCTGCACCAGCCGCCGCGTTTCGGCGATGCGGCTGTGCAGACCCAGCGTCAGGCCATAGCCGACGCTGTTGATGTCATCGACCACCTTGCCCAACTCGCTCGCGGCAAAACGTACGACATGCAGCACCGGACCAAAATGTTCGCGCGCCAGATCACGGATCGAGCCGAGTTCGACGATGGTAGGGGCAACGAAGCAACCCTTCGCGGTTTCGGGCGGCAGTACCAAACGCGTGACCGTGCGCCCGCTCGCCTCGCAGCGCCGCACATGGCGTTCCAGCGCAGCCTTGGCATCCTCGTCAATCACGGGGCCAACATCGGTCGCCAGATTGGCCGGATCACCCACATGCAGTGCTTCAAACCCGCCGCGGATCATCTCCAGCATGGGCTCGGCAATGTCGTCCTGCACATACAGCACCCGCAGCGCCGAGCAGCGCTGGCCCGCGCTCTGGAAGCTGCTGGCCAGCACATCGCGCACGACCTGTTCGGGCAAAGCCGAACTGTCGACGATCATCGCGTTTTGCCCGCCGGTCTCGGCGATTAGGGTGGCGATCGGCCCGTCGCGGTTGGCAAGTGTGCGATTGATCGCGCGCGCAGTGTCGGTCGATCCGGTGAAGGCGACGCCTGCCAGGCGCGGATCGGCGGTGATCAACTGACCGACCGTACCTGCGCCAGGTAGCAGTTGCAGCGCTTCTGGCGGGATGCCGGCGTCATGGCACAGCTTCACTGCCAGCGCGGCGATCAGCGGAGTCTGTTCGGCGGGTTTGGCGATGACGCTGTTGCCCGCTGCCAGCGCAGCCGAAGCCATGCCGATAAAGATCGCCAGTGGGAAGTTCCACGGGCTGATCGTGGCAAAAACTCCGCGCCCGTGCAGCGAGAGCGTGTTTTCCTCCCCCGTGGGGCCCGGCAGGATCGTGGGCGTGCCGAATTGCTGGCGCGCACCTTGCGCATAATAGCGCAGGAAATCGACCGCTTCGCGCAGTTCAAGCACCGAATCGAGCAGCGTCTTGCCCGCTTCGCGCTGACACAGGCTCAGGAATTCGGCGCTGTGGGCTTCGAACAGGTCGGCGGCTTCTTCCAGCAGCAGCGCACGGGCTTCGCCGCCCAGCGCGTCCCAGCCGGGCTGGATCTTGGCAGCACGGGTAAACGCGGCTTCGACTTCCTCTGCGGTGGCATCACGCCGGGTGCCAACCACTTCGGACAGGCTGTGCGGCATGGTAATCGGCGCAATCTCGCCTGCGGTTGCCGCCGGGAAGGTGGGTTCGGCCCGCCAATGGGTGCTTTCCAGCTGTTTCAGGCGCGCCATCAGCGGTTCGCGCACCAGCGGATCGCTAAGGTCGATACCGCCGCTGTTCTTGCGGCCTCCAAAGATGTTGGCGGGCAAAGGGATCGCGGGGTTGCGGCGTGGCCGCATTGCGGCAAGTTCCGCCACTGGATCGCCTACCAGTTCCCTGGCCGGGATATCGGCATCGCCCATGCGATTGACGAAACTGGTGTTGGCCCCGTTCTCAAGCAAACGCCGCACCAGATAGGCGAGCAATTCCTTGTGCCCGCCGACGGGTGCATATATCCGCACGGGTGTGCGCTGGTTGCCTTCGAGCGCATGGAGCGCGTGATAGACTTCCTCGCCCATGCCGTGCAGTCGCTGGAACTCGAAGGATTTGCCCTCGCTTAGCTGCTTGATTGCCGCAATCGTATAGGCGTTGTGCGTGGCGAAGGCGGGGTGCAGCACATCGGCGTGGGCGAACAGGCGCGCGGCGCAGGAAAGGTAGCTGACGTCGGTGGCGACCTTGCGCGTGAAGACCGGGTAGTCGCTATACCCGCCCACCTGCGCGAGCTTTACTTCGCTATCCCAATAGGCGCCCTTGACCAGCCGCACAAACAACTTGCGTCCATGGCGCCGCGCCAGTTTGCCCGCCCAGTCACACATGGCAACGCCGCGCTTCTGATAGGCCTGAATGGCGAGGCCGAAGCCGTCCCAGCGGCTGCCATCAGGGCGGCGAAACAGGTCGTCATCCGCAACCAGTTCCTCGATGATGTCCATGCTGAGTTCGAGCCGTTCGGCTTCCTCGGCATCGATGGTGAAATGGATGTCGGCATCGCGCGCACGGATCGCCAACGCCTTGATTACCGGCACCATAGCGGCGCGGGCCTCGTCGGCGTGGAAGAAGGTGTATTGCGGATAGAGCGCCGACAGCTTGACCGAAATGCCCGGTGACCCGCCGACACCTGCGCCTGATTCGCGCGCCAGACGGACAAGCGCGGCCTCATAGGCCAGACGGTATTTCTCGGCATCGGCGAAGGTCATCGCCGCTTCGCCCAGCATATCGAAACTATGCGTGATGCCGCGTGCGCGTTCCGGCGCAGCGCGCTTCAGGGCCTCGTCGATGGTGCGGCCGAAGACGAATTGACCGCCAAGGATCTTCATCGCTTGGCCGGTTGCGGTGCGGATCACAGGCTCGCCCAACCGGTTCATCGCGCGCTTCAGCACAGAGCCCATACCGCGCTGGCGAGCATCTGGGGGATCTAGCACTTCGCCGGTCAGCATCAGGGAGAATGTGGCGGCATTGACGAAGGTGGATGAGCTTTCGCCCAGATGCTCACTCCATTCAATCGCGCCGATCTTGTCGCGGATCAGCGCATCTGCGGTGGCCGCATCGGGCACGCGCAGAAGTGCTTCGGCAAGGCACATCAACGCAATACCTTCTTCGGTGTCGAGGCCATACTGCTGAAGGAAGGCATCGATGCCGCTGGCCTTCTTGCCGCGTGCGCCCTCGATGAGGTCGATCGCAAGGCGCGCTGACGCCGCGTGAACGTTTGAGGCGGGCGTAGCTTGCGTCAGCCGCTCGGCAATGCAGGCTTCCTCCTCCTGCCGATAGGCACGGCGCAATTCGGTGCGGTCAAGGGAGGGGGCGGCGGAGAAGTCGGCCATCTGGTAACACCTGAAACGATTCGAAGGGCAATTCCCGGCCTCTGAACCGCGCAAGGCTGCGCTTCAAGTTCAGTCTTTGCAACAGGCTTCCAGAGGTGCGCCTTGATCGGCCAGCCGCACGGGGTTAGCCTGCATCGCCAGTAACAGGGGCTTCTCGATCATGCGGATGTTCTGCTTTCACTGCCGCGACGGCGAAGACGGCGGACGGCTGCGCGGAATCCATCGGCCCGCACATCTGGAATTCATCCACGCCAATGCCGAACATTTCGTGATCGTCGGCCCGCTGAAGCGCAGTGACGGTTTGATCATCGGCTCCCTGCTGATCGTGAAAGCGCAAGACGAAGCCGCCGCGCGCGCAATTCTGGCGGATGATCCCTACCTTACCGGCGGGGTGTGGCAGTTGATCCGGGTGGACGAATTCACCCCCCTGCTGGGCGATTGGGCCTGATCTTCACCGGAACGGGTCGGTATCGCTGTACCGGCGGCTGATGAAAGCTGCGTTGCTGGAAAAGGCATCCAGATCGTGCTGCGCCAGATTGCGCGCAATTTCGTCGATCCGGGCCTGCACCGCATCCAGGCTTTCTTCCAGAATGAAGCTGGCGGATTTGCCGGTCTTGCGGAAGATTTCGGCGCGGTGCGCGCTGGGGATGTCGATGTAGCTCTTGACCAGTTTGGGCAGATGCTCATCGCGCATCAGTTCAATCTCGGTTCGGCTGACCGCTCGCACCTGTTCGCGGTCCATCATGCCCTCGACCTGGGTAAGACATGCAAGAATGGTGCGGATCTTGTCACGGGCGCCTGTGGGGATGCGCTGATCCTCATAATCGAACGCGGGCTTGCGCGGCGCGGGCGGCGGCGCGGCGGGCGTGGGGCCCGGCCCGGCGTCTGGCGCAGCGAACATCTTCCGGATCGAATCAAACAGGCCCACGAACCTTCACGTCTCCCTAACCCGGCGCGTGTCCGGTGATGTGTCCTAACACCGTGCCAAGGCCAGCGCCACCAGCAGCTTAACCCCTTGGATCAAGGATGCGCGACGGGCTGCCGACGCGCTCGGTATCCAGCTGATCGAGCGCTTCGTAGAGCTTGGCGAAGGCCGCCTGCAAGGCTTCGGCGCTATCGGCCTGATGCGCCGGTTCGTTCTCCGCGATCAGGTTGCTCGCCGCACGGTCAAGGCTGGCGATACCGTCCAGCACCAGTTCCTGCTGAGCCATCAGCCGCGCGGCCTCGATTGCAGTGCGCAGGACAAGGAGCATGGTGGCGGTGGCCTGCTCAATGCCGTCTATCAGGCGGGCATTGGTATCGGTGACAACATGGCGCAAGGCAACGGCCTGCTGCGCAAGCGCGCGCGCCTCGGTCAGATCGCGCAGCCGGGTCTGGACGGTATGGAGCGCATCCGATTGCAACCTGTGCGCCTTCATGGGTTGGGTTGTTGCAATGGAATCGGCGCGGACCGTCAGCGTCAGGACAAGTTCCTCGGCAAAAAGCGTGTGTTCTTCCAGCGCGCCGAGCAGCGGTGCGAGGCCCGATTGCTCGGCCTCCAGCGACACGTTGGCGCGGATCAGTGCGTCCCGTTCACGCGTAAGAGCGGCAAGCGCGGCCTCGATCTCGCTTTGCGCGGCGCGATAGCGGCGGAAATAGGCCTTGGGGTCCGGCGTCACCGGGATCAGAGCAAAACGCTTCGTCCCGCCCGCCAGATTGCCGCGCCGCAGCGGTTCAAGGCTTTCGGCAAGACTGCGAAGACCCGCAATTGCGCGGGCGATCCCGCCCGTCGGCGGCGGCGCGACGTGCGCAAGGCTTCCGGCGTGGCGCGCGGAAAGCTGCGCGATTTCGCTCCGCCCCAATGCCTCGACCTGTTCAAGCTTGTGGTCAAACGCTGGGCTCAGCGGCTCGATCAGCAGCAATTCGGCCACATACTTCAACGCCTGCCCGGCGAGTTCCGCATGGCGTCGTTTGGTAATTGCGGTCACGCGACCCGCGTCGGCTGCTCTGACACGCCGGGAATGGCGCCGCGCAGCCCGTGGACAGCCACGCGATCAAGCACGCCTGCAGCCCAGCGCGCATGAGTGGTCGGCTCGCACATGCTGCCGCCATGTCCGAACACCGCGCACGCTTCGCGGGCAAGGATGGCGCGGGCTTCGTCCGCTTCGCTTGGTGACGGACGCAGCGCTTCATGGATGATACCCACCTGCATCGGATGAATCGCGGTTTTTGTCAGCAGGCCATGGTCGATATCGCGCGCGACTTCCTCCCGCAGCAGGTCGCTTTGGGCATAGTGTTCGAACACCGGAGCAGACAGCGCCATGCCTTCGGGAAGAAACACCGATGCCATGGTGGTGATGGCAAGGCCCAACGGGCCGTCATAGGCCGTCCGCTCCCGCGAACGCCGCACACCAAGCAGGTTGAGGATGTCGTTCCCCCCGATCCTGACCGCATGAACGCGGTCGCCAAGCGGTTGCAGCACGGCGGCCATATGCGACAGCGCCATACGGTCGAAGGCTTCGGCGCTTTCGATAGTGGGCATGATCCCGTGCGTGAAGGTTTCCAACCGTGCCAGCCAGTCGGGCAAGTTGCCCTTGGTGATCTTAGGCAAGACGAAGCCTGCCAATCGCTCCACCCCGGGCTGCGCCTGCATCCAGGTCAGCATCGCGGGATTGCGCGGCCGGGCATAGGCGATGAGCTGCGGCGGGGCGTCCGCGAGGGATTGCAGGGTGTCGCTGAACACCGCCTGCGCCGCGCCGACATCGGCTTCGTGAAGCGAATCTTCAAGGCAGATCACCACCGAACGCAGATCGGCGTTGGCACCGGCAAGCACCTCGGCCAGCCGGGGGTGCTGCACCGGGATGTAAAGCGTCGCGCCCAGTTCGACTGCCTTGGTCATCACAGGTCTCCTGCCTTGGCAATCACGGTGACGGCACGATAGTTGCCAAGTTTGCGCTGGTACACATCTATACCCGATTGTGCGGCCAGATGAAGAAGATGCGCCACTTCCGCGTCCCCCTTGTCGCGCACAAACACCGCGTCGGGAACCCGGCGGAGCACCGCGCGGGTCGCTTCGGCAATGCCGGGTTTGATCCGGTTGCGATCCGGTACCCCGCATTCGGCCATCAGACTATCCAGCAGCGCCGCGCAGGACAGGCGGCTCTGACAGGCGCCGGCGCGGCTCCAGGCGGGCGATGGCACGTTGGGAAGCGCGGCTGCCTCAACCGCGGCGATAAAGGCGCGCGACTGGTCGACATCGGCAAATTCGGTAAGGTAGCGACAGGCGTGGAAATCGCCCGGCCCCACAAGATCATCCGACAGGACCGACCGGCTGACCAGCCCTGACACAATGCCGCCAAGGATACCGGACGGGATCAGATAATCCTCCGATGTTGCCGCCAGCGAAGCGCAGCCTGCAGGATCGGCAATCACCGCAAGGAAGGGGGCAAATCCGGTGCTGCCGTCGTGCAGACTGGCCTCCAGTTCGCCGGTGATCGCGCCTTTGCCCGTCCAGCCATCCACGAACACCGTATCGCATGTCCCGCGTGCTGCAGCAATGTGGGCCAGCGCTGTCCGGTCGATCCCGCGGCCGCGAATGATGCTGATGGAATAGTGCACCACATCCAGGCCCCGCCGGACCAGCGCACGTCGCAGCAGGACGCCGATGGGGGTGCCAGCTCGGGCAAGCGATACAATAGTGCAGCTTTGCGCCGTTTCGGGCCGCGCAACAATTGCGTCGGCGAGCGCGGCGACATCGTGCCGCAACCGACTGCCGTTCCTTGTCAGGGCGGCATGATAAAGATCGAGATAGCGGGCATCGGGCAGACGTTCGGGTGACAGCATTTCCGAATAATGCCGCTCGCCCGACTGGATCAGCGCCTCCTTGGCGCGCACGTCGGTCAGGCCGATGGTCGCGGGCTTGAGCAGGAAGGTCACGTCCGCAGGCGCGTAGGAGCCGTGGAAAGGAGGCATCAGTCGACCCATTCGTTCCCGCGCGCAATGTGCTGCCACAGCTGACCCTGTGTCGGCATCATCGCCATGTCGGTCAGATCGAGAAAGCCCGTGTCTGACCAGCTGTCACCAATGCCGATCACCAGCCGTTCCGGGCTTTCGCGCCGCACTTTGTCGAGGATGTATCGCACAGCAGCCCGTTTGCTGAGCCATGGTGGCAGGAATGCCAGGTTGTTGCCATTGGCGTGGGTGCGCCAGCCATCGGGCACCTTCGATGTCGAGGCATCTGCCACGTCGGCCAACGCACGTTCATCGCCGTGATTGCTTTTGATGACAACATAGAGCGGGAGGCCATTTTCGCTGACCACCCAATGACGGAAGGCAACAGGGTCAAGCCCATTGGTAAGGTCAGGATAAAGCGTATCTGCAGCGTCGGATCGCCGTGCTTCGCTTTCAAGATGGCGGTGCCAGACCGTATCGGGTGTCCCATCGGCGGTGAGAACACAGCCCCCATTGGCGCAGACCGCAGGAGCCTGCGCAATATCCACCCGCGCCATGACCTCGCGGCTGCGTGCTGTCACAGGGACCATATCGCCCTGCTCCAGCCAGTGCAGCAAGGCTTGCTGCGGCGGCGTGGCAAAACCACTGGGGCTGCCATCGACGAGGCAACTCATGGGCCTCAGCGAATTGTCCGGCCAATCGCCACATTTGCCCCGCGTCTGGAACAGGCTGTCATCGAGGTCGGCAAGGATCAGCGGGCGCATGGTCATGGCTGCGGCCCGTAGCGGCACCGGGCAAGTTCTACCACCGCACTGCTGCCTTCGTCCGATAACCAGCGCGCCAACGCCTGCGCCTGACCGCCCGAAATTTCGGAAGCAACCACGATGCGGTCTGGTTCGTGCGCGAGCAGATTGTACACATGGCAGGTCGCCCCCGAACCATAGGCGTCGGCAAGCATGGTGACGCTCTGCATCGCATGGCCGATCAGAGCAGGTGTGCGGGTGATCGACTGGACGGCGGTGATCGCGCCTTGTGCGGCAAGATCTTCGGCGATCCGCAGTGCTTCATAGGCGTGCTCACCATCACCCAGAACCAGCACCCGCTCCTCCGGTGCGGCAACGATCGGCGCGCGGTGGGCGGCCTCGGGCGCAAGCAAGCCGGTGCGGCTGCGCATCCCCGAAGCAGGCGCGGTGCCGTGGCGGCCTGCGGCTGGGGCGAGGATGGCAGCGGCCTGCCCCGCGCCCGGCGTCCATTCGAGCGTGCCTGCGATCAGCGCATGGGTGGCGGCGGGACGCGGCATCCGGGTAAGGAAGCCGCCCGCGCTCCAGTCCGTAAGGCTGGCGCAATGCACCGCCTCGATCTGCGGAAGCGCTGCAACCAGCGCCTCGGCCGCTTCGACAAAGGTGCTGCCGGTGCTGCATTCGTCATCGACGATCACAAGGCTGCGGGCAGCGGCGAGCGTCGGCTCGATATCGGCGCTGACCTGCACCATATGCGATGCGGCGTGGCTGTGGCCTTCTTCGAACCGGCACAGGACACGCGCGCCTGGCGCGATCTGGCGGCTGCTCTGGATATAGGCGCTGGCGCAGCCCGGATTCCGCACGCGCCATGCCGCCCATACGCTTTGCGCAAGGCCGGTGGCCGTTTCGGCCATGCCGCAGAACAGCACTGGTTCTGCCAGCCCGCCCGGTATTTGCACTGCAAGGGCATCGGCGGCAGCGCGCATGGCGTGAGGCGCTGCGGGCAGATGCCGCCCCAGGACTTTCGACACGATCAGGAACCCGCGTTTGGGATTGGCTCTTGCAGCAAAATCGCACAGCTGCGCCACCCGGGCAGGCGCTACGCCGCGCAGCACCAATTGCCCGGTTGGCAAATCAACCGTCACCATATCGCCAACTGTGTCAGGCATGGATGATGATACTGACAACGCCGCCCCGCAACCGGCCCACGACATTGCGGCGCAAATTGTCGGTCGCAATCGCCAGCGGCGGCACATCCGCCCCCGCTGCCGCCGCCATTTCGTACACCAGCGCGGCGCGGATGCCGAAGTTCACGTTTTCCGAAATCGAGCCGCGATGGCGCATATTGTCGTGCGCGAGGCTGGCCGATGTAATGCCCACCAAATTGCCGAACTCGTCGATGATGGCGCCGCCCGATGATCCCGAACCGATCGGCGCGCTAAACTGAAAACGCGACACATCCCCGCCGCCGCCCGTCAGACCCGAGACATTGCCCGTTGTCACTTTGAGATCGGCGCCCAGCACATCGATCAGCGGGAATCCGGCGGCCATGATATCCTCGCCCAGAAACAGCGGTGATCCGATCCTAAGCGGCAGCGGGGTGCCTGCGGTCTGGCAGCGCAGCAGTGCCAGATCGTGCTGCACGTCCACCGCCAGCACCACGGCCTTGTCACGCGCCGGATCGATTTCGAAACGCTGACCATCCTCGACCACATGAGCATTCGTGATGATCAGATCGGGCGCGATCAGCACGCCGCTGCCCGATCCGATCAATTGGCCGGGTGCAGGCTTGGGACGATTGTGACTGCGGCCGTCCGGGTGGGGGATCGGGCCGTTTCCGGGAGGGGGAATATCGGGCGCATTGCGGAACGGCACCGTCACCGCGCCCAGATTGCGCGACCTGACATAAGCATCGATCCCAAAGGTGAACCCTTCGTTCGACAGCTTCATTCGCCGTTCGCCATTGCGGGTATAAACCTCGGCGAGGATGACCGCAGCAAGCTGTTCCGATGGCGCTGGCATCACGTGCGTCGTGCCGTCCACCTCCATATGGATCGGATAGGCCGCATTGGCGAAGCCGCCATGGCGATCATCCATGACATAGGCGACGATCTCGAAATCGCCGTCCAGTTCGGCCATGCTGTCCATGTTCCAATGCTGCGGGTCGGTCCGGTCGAAGGCGAGCGCGCGGCCATCCTGGCCACCAGCGTGACTGATCGCCGCGATTGCGATGCGCGGGGCTTCCGGCCCTTGCATGGCGATGCGGCAATCAGCCTTGGGGCTGATGGGAAGGCGCTGTCCGGGCTGAGCAGGCGGCATGTGTTTGCGGCCCTGCCCGATCAGCCGATATTAACGCCCATCGCGCCCGCGAGGCCCGCAAGCCCGCTGCGCCAGCCTTCGCCGATCGCCTTGACCTTGATGTCCCCCGCCGAGCCGCGATAGAGTTCGACGAAGATCATTGCGACATTCATCGAGGCGTCTTCGGACAGGTCGTAACGAGCCAGCTCCTTGCCATCGGCACGGTTGGTGACACGCGCAAAGGCGTTCTGGACCGAACCGAAGTTCTGGCCGTTGATTTCGCCATCATGGATCGTGACCGCGATCACAACCTTCTTGGCATCGGGCGCCAGCTTGCCGAAATCGATGTGGATCGTCTCGTCATCGCCGTCGCCTTCCCCGGTGCGATTGTCGCCGCTGTACACCACGGCGCCATCGGGCGAGGTCTTGTTGTTGTAGAAGATGAAATGCGCGTCCGACAGCACCTTGTCATCCGCACCGACCACGAAGGCCGAGGCATCGAGATCGAAATCCGTGCCATCGGTGCGCCGCACGTCCCAGCCAAGACCGACTGTGACGGCGTTGAGCTCCGGTACTTCCTTCGACAACGAAACATTGCCGCCTTTGCTGAGCGAAACCGCCATAGTCAGTGCTCCCCTTTTGACGTGCGGCGCGCCGTCTGCACAGCGCGCCGCGTGCGCTTTAGCCGACGTTCACACCGAAGTGACCGGCAAGCGGGCCGAGGCCGCCCTTGAACCCCTGGCCGACCGCGCGAAACTTCCATTCTGCGCCGTGGCGATAAACTTCGCCCAGAATCATCGCGGTTTCGACCGAGGCATCTTCCGACAGGTCAAAACGCACGACTTCGTTGTTGTTGTTGGTATCGACCAGCCGGATGAAGGCGTTCGACACCTGGCCGAAGGTCTGGCCCTTGCTGTCGCCATCGTGGATCGTCACGACCACCGCGACCTTGTCGACATCGGCGGGCATCTTGGACAGGGTGATTTCGACCTGTTCGTCATCGCCGTCGCCTTCGCCGGTGCGGTTGTCGCCCTGATGGATGACCGCGCCGCCGCCCGCGTTCTTGTTGTTGTAGAACACAAAATCGGCGTCATTGCGGACCTTGCCATCGCTCTTGCACAGGAACGCCGAGGCATCGAGGTCGAAATCCTGACCATCAGTGGCGCGCACGTCCCAGCCTAGACCAACCATGATGCGGTCAAGCCCGGGGGCTTCCTTCGACAGGCTGACATTGCCCCCCTTCGACAGTGAGATCGCCATAGTACGTCTTCCTTCTCTCAAGTCTGGCGGCCGGGTGTGATGCGGCCGCCGTTCGTGGTGAAATGGTGCGCCGGCCTTAGGCCAGCGCGTCTTCGGGCGTCCCGTCGGGGTTGCTTTTGTTCCAGCGCACCGAGGACCAGAACGCCAATCCGATCAGCACCGCGCCGATCAGGCCGGTGATGACTTCGGGGATGTGCGCGAAGGTGTTGATGAACATGATGATCGCCAGCGCCATGATGGCATAGAAAGCGCCGTGTTCGAGATAGCGATATTCCGACATCGTCCCCTTGCGCACGAGGAAGATCGTCATCGAACGCACGAACATCGCGCCGATACCGAGGCCGATGGCAATGATGATGAGGTTGTTAGTCAGCGCAAATGCCCCGATCACCCCGTCGAAGCTGAAGCTCGCGTCGAGCACTTCGAGATACAGGAACGCACCGAAGCCCGCCTTGGCGACATCGCCGGTGGTGGGCGTGGGCGGTTCGAGCAGGTGGTTGACGATCTCGACCGCGAGATAGACCAGCAGGCCGGCAATCGCGGCGGTGATGAAGGTCAGCGCATCGGCATCGGCCAGCATGGTCGAGGTGCCCCAGATCGCGGCCAGCACCAGCCCGATCGCAATCGCCTCAATCTCGGCAACCTTGGACAGCGGCCGTTCGATCGCGGCGATCCAGTCGACCTCCTTTTCGGAATCGAAAAAGTATTTAAGGCCCACCATCCCGAGGAACGCGCCGCCAAAGCCCATCAGCCCGATATGCGCATCGCTGACGATGCGCTGATATTCGGCCGGGGAATTGAGCGCGAGATTGACCGCTTCGACCGGGCCAAGCTGGGCGGCGACCATCACGATCACCAGCGGGAAGACAATCCGCATCCCGAACACCGCGATCGCGATACCCCAGGTGAGGAAGCGTTGCTGCCAGATCGGCGACATATCCTTCAGCACAGACGCGTTGACCGCGGCGTTGTCGAAGGACAGCGACACTTCCAGCACCGCCAGCACCGCGCAGATCCACACGATCCCCAGCATGCCATCCAGCGTGCCGGTCAGCTCCCAGCCATACCACGCGCCCAAAAGCAGGCCCGCCAGGGTAAATAGCAGCGAGCCCCCGAAATGTTTGAACATCGAAACGTCTTTCCTTCTGGCCGCATCGTGCGGGACCTTGTGGCCTAGTCCTTACTGCCACGTGTCCATTGAAGATAGACACCGATGTCTTCGGCAAAAGGTTTCTGGCTGGAATAAAAGCGCATCAGCCGGCTCATCTTCAATTCGCCGCCGACATTGTCGATCGTGGCGATCCCGCACAGCCGATCGCGGCTGCCGGTTTCGTCCATGCGCACCTCGATTTCCGGCTGGCCGGGAATATTCAGTCTGACCACTCCATCGGTCTCGGCCCAATTGGGCGCGCCTTCGTAGATCAGCGCGAACACGCCGATGCGGCGGATCTGATCGAAATGCTGGCCGTTGACCCGGATCGTTTCCCCAGCGGCGACCGCGCCGGTGCGATCATCGCCCGACAATTCGATGAAGGGCGGCTGGTGGTAGGAACCGAAGCTGCGGCCCAGCGCCTGGATGCAGCCTGCGCCCCGGCCATCGGCCAGTTCAAAGATCACGCCCAGATCCAGATCGAGCTGCTGGCTGCCGCCGAAAAAGCCTTTCTTCTGCGTGCGCGCGGTCCAGTTGAGGTTGAGCACGATTTCCCCGAAGCTGCTGCCCTGCTTCTTCAGACTGACCGAGGAATTGCCCTTGTCGAGGCTGATCTTCTTCAAGCTTACGGGGGCCGCGGGAGGCGGCGGCGGGGCCGGCGGAGGCGCAGCTTCGGCAACCTCTCCGCCGAAATGCCTTATCAGCGCGGCAAGGCCACCGGCAAAACCGGCCCCGATCGTGCCCAGCTTCCAGCCTGACGCATGGCGGTAGAGTTCTGCCAGCATCACCGCCTTTTCGTTGGTAAGGCCCGCGGCCGCATCGAAGGTGGCTTTGCCGCCATCGATAGCCAAACGCAGCGGACGCGCTTCGCCAACGGCGCGGCTGTCATGCGTGGCGGTAAACACGATGCGGTCGATAGTGACGGGCAGCTTTGCAAGATCGATTGTGAAACGGGCCGACCCCGGCGTGCCTGTCATGCTGATTTCCCCGCCGGGTGACCGGGGATTCGAAAACAGCACGACATAGCGATCATCGCCGATTTTCTGCCCCGCTTCGAGACCGAAGGCCGCAATATCGATGCCATCCATCCCGAATTCGATCGTCATTTCGCATTGGGGCGCAATACCCAGATCGGCGAGTGCGCGCTTTTCGCCGCGTTGCAATTGCATGGTTCAGGCTCCCGCCGGGTTGCATATGACGCCGTGTTCCCGGCGTCCGGATTCTGTTACAGAATAGCGCGGGCAGGGCCGGTCAGATCCTGAACCGTGCGCCCGCCCGTGCGTTCACCAATCGCTTTGAAATCCCACTGCCCGCCGTTACGCGACAGGCTGGCGAGCACAAAGCCGGTGTGCGGGCCCGAATCCGATATGTCGAACCGGGCAATCTCACGCCCGCTGCGCGCATCGACCACCCGGCCAAACGCATTGGCGACCTTGTCAAAGGTCTGCCCACGGAAGCTGTTGACCGTGAGCACGATATATTCAACGCGGCTATCGAGTTTGTCGAGCTGGATGACAATGCTTTCATCGTCCCCGTCACCTTCGCCCGTTAGATTGTCTCCGCTGTGCCGGATCGTGCCCGATGCGTTGGTAAGCTTTCCGAACCACACCAATTCCAGCACGGTCTTGTCGGCATCGAAGGTGATGCACGACGCATCAAGATCGATATCGCCGCCGCCGCCCAGCAACCCGCCGAAAAAGCCCTTCTTCGCCACATCCCAACCCACGCCAAGGCTGATGTGAGACAATCCGTCCTGCGCGGCTTTTGCCAGGCTTACCGATTCGCTTTTCTTGAGCGAAATTCCCACCGAAACCCCCGTTCCCCGCATAAAATGCAAGTACGGTGTATCCCTGCTGGGCTGTGGGGTGTCAAGTGTAGCCCAAGCTTCGGTTATCCAGCGTGAATCCTTGAATTTATTACAGATTCATTAACTAGCAAAGGGTTTCACCAGCCTCAGATACCGAAGCTGCCTTTCAGCCCGTCGATCACATATTGCGCCGCCAGCGCCGCCAGCAACACGCCAAGCAGCCGCGTGATGACGGCCTCGACCTTGTCGCCCAGCAGGCGGATCAGCGGCCCCGCAGCCACCAGTGCTGCGGCGGTGATGGCCAGCACCAGCCCCAGCGCGGCCAGCACTTCGATCATTTCGGGCCAGCCTTCGGCTTCGTTCATCAGCAGCATGATCGCTGCAATCGCGCCGGGGCCCGCCAGCATCGGCATCGCCATGGGAAAAACCGATACGTCTTCGACTTCGGCGGTCGCAGCGATCTTTTCAGCCCGTTCCTCGCGCCGCTGCGTGCGCTTTTCGAACACCATGTCAAACGCGATGAAAAACAGCATAAGCCCGCCAGCAATGCGGAACGAATCCAGTTCAATATGCAGCGCACCGAGTAATTCCTGCCCGAACAGGGCAAAAATCAGCAGGATAATGGTGGCGATGAAAGTAGCCCGCAACGCCATCGTACGCGCCTGTTCGCGCGTGGCACCCTTGGTAAGTCCGGCATAGATCGGCGCACACCCCGGAGGGTCGATCACCACGAACAGAGTCACAAAGGCGGAAATGAAAAGTTCTGTCAGCACAGCGGCGGGCTTTTCTGGTCTCGCGTCAGGAAGGTCATCGCGCCACTCACATCATTCGCCTGTCAGCACAAGGCTTTGTTCAATGGCATTAAGCCAGCGGCCTTCGTAAAAGTAATCGGCCACGATCGAACGTGTACCATTGGCAGACTGTTCCCAACGCCAACGCAGCGTGCCATCGCGCGACAGCCGCGCATCGGCCTTGCCATCTTCGCCGATGGGAATGGCGGGCGGCGCCGGAACCGTTGTATCCTTGCGCGGGCAACTGGCTACCAGCCCTGTTACGGCGTCCATTTCAGTCACGACAATATCGCCTTCTTCCACCTGCTGTTGCGGCGGTGGTGGAGGCTGCGGCACATCGTCGCCTGATGCATCGAAGATATAGCGATAGTCGCCGCTGGGCTGGCGTTCCCAGACGGTCACAAAGCTGCCGACCCTGCCCTGCGGATCGCGATAGCGCCCCTTGCCGACAGCAAGCGCCCCGTCGCAACTTACCGCCACTACGCGCGGCTGCCTTTGTACCGCAGCAGCCGGGTCAGCCTTGCCTGCAAGCCAGGCGTCGACCGCCAAGGGCCCGTCAGGGCCGTGAACCAATGCACCGGGCGCTGCAAACTGGCGGAAAGCGGTCCACTGCCCACGCTCACGCGCAGCGCGCGCGAAGGCGAGTTCGGCAGCAACGATGGTGCTGGGCTGCGCCGCGCCCGGCGCCGATTTCAAGGCCCGGTCAATCACCGCCCGCGGCGGCCCCTTGGGCATCTGGCTTGAGGAACATGCAACAAGAGCCATCGACAGCGCGCAAGACCCCAGCAAGGCAGAGACGGATCGGATCATGCCATGCACCCTACTTCCGCAACCCGCGCTTGTCGAAGATCAAGCGATGCAGGGGCTATACCCCTTCAGACAGGGGCAAGCCCGCATGACCATAGGCCGCGACCAGCGTGTTGCGCAGCAGGACCGCAATCGTCATCGGCCCGACTCCGCCCGGCACCGGCGTGATCGCGCCCGCCACTGCGCTGACTTCTCCAAAGGCGACATCACCCACCAGCCGCCCCTTGGGCTTGCCTTCTTCGGGCGGCAGGCGATTGATGCCGACATCGATCACGCTTGCGCCAGGCTTGATCCAATCGGCCCGCACCATTTCGGGCCGGCCCACGGCGGCCACGACAATGTCGGCGCGACGCACCACATCGGGCAGGTTCTGCGTGCGGCTGTGCGCCACGGTGACGGTCGCGTTGGCATCAACCAGCAGCTGCGCCATCGGCTTTCCGACAATATTCGACCGGCCGATTACCACCGCTTCCAGCCCCGAAAGGTCGCCGTGATGATCCTTGAGCAGCATGAGGCAGCCCAGCGGGGTGCAGGGCACAAAGCCCTGCTGTCCGACACTGAGCCGCCCGGCGTTGATCACATGGAACCCGTCCACATCCTTGTCAGGGCTGATCGCGCCGATGACGGCCTGTTCGTCCAGCCCGCCTGGCAGCGGCATCTGCACCAGTATCCCGTCAACTTCCGGATCGCGGTTCAACCGTTCAACCAGGGCCAGCAGCTCTGCCTCGCTCGTTTCCGCGGGCAGCCGATGTTCAAAACTGGCGATACCGGCTTCTTCGCAGGCGCGGGCCTTGGCGCCGACATAGACCTGGCTGGCCGGGTCTTCGCCCACCAACACGACCGCCAACCCCGGCCGCCGTCCCGTGACCTGCGCAAACGCCAAGGCCAGCGCACCGATCCGGTCGCGCAAATCCTGCGCGAACGCCTTGCCGTCAATCCGCTTTGCCTGTTGCATCAGCTTGCGGCGCCTTGAAGAATGTAGCCCACGGCATTCAGGATCAACAGAAAGACCATCGGCGAAAAGTCGATGGCGCCGGTGTCAGGCATTACCTTGCGGATCGGGCGCAGCACAGGCTCGAACAGGCGGCTCAATGCATCATGCACAGCATAGGCGAACTGGTTGCTGGGGCTCACCACATTGAAGGCGAACAGCAGACCAATGATGAACCAGACGATCAGCAGCATGTTTGCGGTGCTGATGATCATGGCAAGAATTTGGATGAGTGCGTCAGTCATTGCGATCCGTTTCCGTTGCGAAGGCGCGGCCGATGTGGCGCGGGCGCCCGTGTCTGTCCCTTGCCAGGCGTATTAGCTGGTTAATACGCTCTGCGCCATATCCCAGTTCCCGCTCCCGCCCGATCGTTCAAGCCCGCACCAGCGTGCCTGCACCGCGAGCCGTGAAGAATTCGAGCAGCATCGCATGGCCAACGCGTCCATCAAGCACAACGGCCGCTTCGCACCCGGATTGCACGGCGGCGACGCAGGTTTCCAGCTTGGGCACCATGCCGCCGCGGATAACCCCGTCTTCGCGCAGCCTGGCGATGTCGTCCGGGGTGAGGTCGGACAACAACCGGCCCTCACCATCCAGCACGCCTGCCACGTCGGTCAAAAGGAACAGGCGCGCCGCACCCAGCGCCGCCGCGATGGCGCCTGCCATCGTATCGGCATTGATGTTGTAGGTCGCGCCGTCTTCGCCCGGTGCGATGGGGGCGATCACCGGAACCATCCCTGCTGCCACCATCGTATCGATCACCGTGGTATCCACCGTCGCCGGTTCGCCCACGAAGCCCAGATCCACAACCTGTTCGATCTGGCTGTCGGGATCGCGGGTGGTGCGATTGACCTTGCGCGCTGTCACCAGCCCGCCATCCTTGCCCGAAATGCCGATCGCCTTGCCGCCCGCCGCTGCGATCCAGCCGACCAGTTCCTTGTTGATCGCCCCCGACAGCACCATTTCAGCCACCTTGGCGGTCGCTTCATCGGTGACGCGCAACCCATCGACGAAGGTGCTTTCCACCCCCAGCCGCTTCAGCATCTGGCCGATCTGCGGCCCGCCGCCGTGGACCACCACCGGATTGATCCCGACCGCGCGCAGCAGCACGATATCTTCGGCAAAGTCCCGCGCCGCTTCGGGATCGCCCATCGCGTGACCGCCATATTTCACCACGAATGTCCGCCCGGCATAGCGCTGGAAATAGGGCAGCGCCTCGATCAGCACTTCGGCCTTGGCCAGATCGGGCGTATCGGCACCCGAACGCGGCGGCGTGTGGTTCAGCTTGTCAGTCACCGGCGGTCAAACCCCTTGCGCGCCCATCGCGCCCATGCGCCGCGCCGTAGCGGCTCGCAGGCGCCGGGCCAAGTCGCTTGGCGACCCGGTATGTGCGATAGGGAATTTTTACACCATAATGCTATCCCCCAACCGAAGGGGAGGGTTCATGAACGATAGCACCGGCACAGACGGCACACCCGCGGACCGACCGGGCGGCGGACGCCGCAGCGGCGAGCGGCGGCGGGCGCGGCAGCCTTTCGATGGGCCCGACCGCCGCAAGGGCGACCGGCGATCGGGCGCAGACCGGCGCGCAACCCCGCGCGAAGAGAGCCGCGACTGACTGCAACGCGGCAAGCGCCCCGCACGCCGTTCAGCCAAAGCGCCTGCTGCCTGAACCATGAGACAGATGAGACACTGTCTTAGACAAGAAAACCGTGCCTGCCTCTCTGGCCCCCACTCTGGAATCTGCACAGGCCCCTGCACGCAGCGAGCATCAGCCCCCGCAAAGGTGCAGCGACGCGGCGGCGTGGCGGGGCAAGGCGAGAGGGTGGGCATGACGCCGCAGGGTTAGCCGGGTGCGAGGGGTGTAGGAAAGCGGCGGCACCGCAGCGAGCGGCGCGGCGAGCGGCCCCCACCGTCATCCTGGCGCAGGCCGGGACCCAGAGCGGGCCAGCGCGCGCGTCAGCGGAAGAGAGCTGGGCCCCGGCCTGCGCCGGAGTGACGGGGTGGTGGAGGGTCGGCGCTCCCATTACAGTCTTCCCGGACTTGATCCGGGGCCCCGCTGCCTTGGAAGCGGCAGAAGAAAAAAGCGGGGTCCCGGGTTAAGCCCGGGAAGGCGAGGGAGGGAACCGCTTGCGGTCGCGCTTCACATGTGCCGCCGCCTTGCGCCGCAGCTAGCGAGAGGAAACAGCTTGTCGGATCAAGTCTTGGTCTCTGACTCCTCAGCCATACGGTCAAGGAACGGGTTTACCCCAAACATTCTCCGAAGCTCGTTGAGGGAATAAGAAGTTCCTGATGTATCTTTTATCTCGCAGAGTGAAAGGCCAAGGAGGCGATCCTTACGCACCACACTGGGCTTCATAGTTTCGAGATACCCGGAAATTTTCTGTAGAACTGCTTCTTCATCGGTGGGCAAAATCAGCGTTGATATTTCTGAGCCTGCCTTTGTAAATTGGCTCGCCGTAATCGAGAATCCCTTTCCCGTTTCTAGTATGCCAAGCAGAGCCAACTTTTTGCCAAGAATCGCGACTTGATTTTCTTCAATGACGGGAGCGACCCACCCAAAGGCGCCACTGGCGCCTGTTATAAGGCCCGCACTCTCAAGCTGAATTAGCCTACTAACAGGAAAATCGATCTCGTCGATGTGGAAGAGTATGCCTTGGACGCTGTTTGAGCAGTATTCCTCAAAAATTTCGGCAGTCTGCTTGTCTAGCTCCGATATCAGTCGCACTGTAGACTTCGCAAATCGTCCCGGCTCTGTTATTTCGCCAGCGAGAACTCTTCCCCACATTCTCTGCATCTGCTCGGAAGATGCGTCCTCACAAGACCGCTCAAACATGTTGAGCCAGTCTTCATCAATTTCGTCAGACGATGCTCTATTCTCTGGCTGCTCGATAAGTGTCGCCGCAGCTGCCTGAACCACCCGTGCTTTGTTCTCTGCTCGCCTAAGCTCTTTTGGAAGATAAGCTGCGATCGCAGCTCTCACGATTTCAGGATCAGACGACGCCTCCTTGGCAGCCGCTTCAGCCACTGCTTTTGTTATGAGGGACCTTGCGTCAGTTTTATCATCGACGGGCTGGGACGCCCGTCGAATCCATGTAGAAATATATGATCCCACTCCCCCAAAAAGGAAACTTACGGCCTTCAAGAAACCGATTTTCGTTCCTGCGGGGATAGCCGGCAGCGCCGAAAGAACAGAGTCTATTTCTCCGCTACCGCTAGACATACTCCCCTACTCTGCAGCCTGAACCCCAAACAGCCCCATCTCGGCCGCCTCAGCCCCGTCCTCGTTCACGGCCTTGGCCTTCTGCCGCTTGTCAAACGACGACCACACGGTGTTCCAGTCGCCCCGCGTCGCGCCCTTCGAATACTCCGTCGCGCGGGTTTCGAAGAAGTTGGCGTGCTCCACCCCGTTGAGCAGCGGCGCGAGCCACGGCAGCGGGTGTTCTTCGATCATGTAGATTTCCTGCAGGCCCAGCTGCTTCAGGCGCCAGTCGGCGATGTAGCGGATGTAGCGCTTGATTTCCTTGGCGCTCATCCCGTTGATCGGGCCCATTTCGAAGGCGAGGTCGATGAAGTTGTCTTCCAGACGCACGGTCTTCTGGCAGATGTCGATCAGGTCTTCCTTCACCGCCTTGGTAAGGCACTGGCGTTCCTCACAGAAGGTGTGGAACAGCTTGATGATGCCTTCGCAGTGCAGACTTTCGTCGCGCACCGACCAGCTGACGATCTGGCCCATGCCCTTCATCTTGTTGAAGCGCGGGAAGTTCATCAGCATCGCGAAGCTGGCGAACAGCTGCAGCCCTTCGGTGAAGCCGCCGAACACCGCGAGCGTGCGGGCGATATCCTCGTCGCTTTCGACGTTGAAGGTCTGCAGGAAATCGTGCTTGTCCTTCATTTCCTCATATTCGAGGAAGGCGCTGTATTCGCTTTCGGGCATGCCGATGGTGTCGAGCAGGTGCGAATAGGCCGCGATGTGCACCGTTTCCATGTTGGAGAACGCGGCGAGCATCATCTTGACTTCGGTGGGCTTGAACACCCGGCCGTAGTTTTCGTGATAGCAGTTCTGCACTTCGACATCGGCCTGGGTGAAGAAGCGGAAGATCTGCGTGAGCAGGTTACGCTCGTTCTCGGTGATCTTCTGCGCCCAGTCGCGGCAATCTTCGCCCAGCGGCACTTCTTCGGGCATCCAGTGGATCTGCTGCTGGCGTTTCCAGAAGTCATAGGCCCAAGGGTACTGGAAGGGCTTGTAGGTCGAGCGGGCTTCGAGAAGCGACATGGGCGGGTCTCCTGGAACAGATCGGAAAATGGCAGGTACGGAGCGCGAAGGCTCCCGGATTCACAGCGTCGTTACGGCGCGTAGGCGAAGACGACGAACAGGCAGAAAGGGGCAAGCATCGATACCATCGCGACGTGGATCATCGCTGCATTGCGCGAATGGCCCGGCACGTTGCGGCGCAGTTCGCGCACCGCGTTGAAGGCGAACACCGCGCTGACGATCAGCCCGAAGATGGCCATGGCAAACGGCAGATTCATGATGTCTCGTCCCCTGTCTTCATTTTTTCGGGACAGAGCGCAGCGCCGGGCAATGCCGGCCCGCTGCGCTCTGGTGCCGGGCGCTTACTGGCAGCTCAGGCATTCCTCGTAATCGGTCTCGGCGGTGAGTTCGATCTTGGCGAGTTCGGAGGTGTTGTCCGCCTCCACCCCGCCGACGAAGCCGGCGCGCTGCACAGACTTGGACCGCAGGTAATACAGCGACTTGATGCCGCGTTCCCACGCCTGGTAGTGCAGCATCATCAGATCCCACTTGTCGACATCGGCCGGGATGAACAGGTTCAGCGACTGTGCCTGATCGATATAGGGCGTGCGGTCGGCGGCGAATTCGAGCAGCCAGCGCTGATCGATTTCAAAGCTGGTCTTGTAGACCGCCTTTTCTTCCGGCGTCAGGAAGTCGAGGTGCTGCACCGATCCGCCGCGTTCGAGGATCGAATTCCAGACATTGGTCGAATTCTTCGACTTCTTCTCCAGCAGCTTTTCCAGATACGGATTGCGCACGATGAAGCTGCCCGACAGCGTCTTGTGGGTGTAGATATTGGCCGGGATCGGTTCGATGCAAGCCGATGTGCCGCCGCAGATAATGCTGATCGACGCGGTTGGCGCGATCGCCATCTTGCAGCTGAACCGCTCCATCGCGCCCATATCGGCGGCATCGGGGCAGGGCCCGCGTTCCTGTGCGAGCAGCATCGAGGCTTCGGATGCCTTGGCCTGGATGTGCTTGAACATCGTAAGGTTCAGCGCCTTGGCCATCGCGCTTTCAAAGGCGATGCCCTTTTGCTGCAGGAAGGAGTGGAATCCCATCACGCCAAGGCCCACGCTGCGTTCGCGTTCGGCCGAATACTTGGCGCGCGCCATCTCGTCGGGTGCGCGGTCGATATAGTCCTGCAGGACGTTGTCGAGGAAGCGCATCACGTCTTCGATGAACTGCTTGTCGCCCTTCCACTCTTCCCAGGTTTCGAGGTTGAGCGAGGAGAGGCAGCACACCGCGGTGCGATCATTGCCCAGATGGTCTACGCCGGTGGGCAGCGTGATTTCGCTGCACAGGTTCGAAGTCGAAACCTTCAGCCCCAGATCGCGGTGATGCTTGGGCATCATGCGGTTCACGGTGTCGTTGAAGACGATGTAGGGTTCACCCGTGGCCAGCCGCGTTTCGACGAGCTTCTGGAACAGCGAGCGCGCATCGACCGTCTGGCGCACGCTCCCATCGCGGGGTGAGCGCAGCTGGAATTCGGCGCCATCGCGCACGGCTTCCATGAATTCATCGGTCAAGAGCACGCCGTGGTGCAGGTTCAGCGCCTTGCGGTTGAAATCGCCGCTGGGCTTGCGGATTTCGAGGAACTCCTCGATTTCCGGATGGCTGACATCGAGATAGCACGCCGCCGATCCGCGCCGCAGCGAGCCTTGCGAAATCGCCAGCGTCAGCGAATCCATCACGCGCACGAACGGAATGATCCCGCTGGTCTTGCCGTTGAGGCCGACAGGCTCCCCGATGCCGCGGACATTGCCCCAATAGGTGCCGATCCCGCCGCCCTTGCTGGCGAGCCACACGTTTTCATTCCAGGTGTCGACAATCCCTTCGAGGCTGTCGGATACCGAGTTCAGGTAACACGAAATCGGCAGGCCCCGGTTGGTGCCGCCGTTCGACAGCACCGGGGTGGCGGGCATGAACCACAGGTTCGAAATGTAGGCGTACAGCCGCTGCGCATGTGCATCATCATCGGCGTAGGCATCGGCCACGCGGGCGAACAGATCCTGATAGCTTTCGCCGGGCAGCAGATAGCGGTCGTTCAGCGTTTCCTTGCCGAAATCGGTCAGGCGCGCATCGCGGCTGGAATCGGTGACGATGGTGAAACGGCGGTCGTTGACCTTCTTGCTGTCCACAGCAGCCGACTTGGCAACTTCGGCCATGGCACCGGCCAGTGCCTCACCCGCCTTGGCGGCAATCAGCACGTCGGAGCCTGCATCGGTTGTCTTCATTGTCACTGCTTTCTCATCCTTCGCGGACGGCGCGGCGATCGTGCCGGCGTCCAGTTCGTTCGTCACGTCGCTATTCACCACATCACCCGGCACGTTGTCGCTCGCCTTGAAATCCATCTGAAGCCCCACTTGTCCGCCGAATCAGCACCAGGGCGCAAGGGGCCATGTTCTGATTCTGTTCTATACCGGTTGGTCCACAGATTTGCCAACAGCCCACCCTGTTATTGGACGTGCTGGCAGGTCTGCCGAACCCATTCGCAATGCGCAGCAGACCTTGGGGCCAAGGCAAATCTTCTGCCATCTGCCCTCTAGAGGGCGGCGGAGGTTTCACCAAGGCTTGGGGGTCCGATTAGCACCGAACCACTAGATGATGAATCACCACGCGACTCCCGTCAACGGGCGTTTAAGCACTTAGTTACCATCGCCGCCGGGTTTCAGGCGCCCGTTTCTACCGCGACGCGTGGACCAAGCTTGAGTCGCGCGGCCCGCAACCCCCAAATTGAATCTGTGAAGAAAAAAATAAGCGCTGATTCATTCGAATCCACGCGTGAATCTTTTGCACACGCAAAGCTGCGATTGTTGCGCGTGTGGCCGGGTGGGCCGTGCAGGCAGGCTCAGGCCTGTTCGAAGGCCTCAAGCGCGGTTCCGGCAGCCAGCCAGCGTTGTTCGGCCTCTGCCAGCGAATCGGCGGCCCGTGCGCGCTTGGTCAGCAACGCCTGCATGGCACTTCCGCCTTGCCCGCCGGATCTGGCGGAAAGCGCAAGGATTTCCCGGTCGAAGGCGTCCACTTCCGCAGTGAGGCGGGCGATCGCGGTTTCCGCCTTGCCAAGTTCCGATTGCGCCGCACGCAGATCGGCACCCGAATTGGCGGCGCCGCGTTGTCCCTTGCCCTTCCCGGCATTGCCCTTGGGCTGGTTCCGGCCGAGGATGAAGTCGATGTAATCCTCCATACTGCCGGCATATTCGCGCGCGGTGCCGCTATCGACGAGGATGAGGCGATCGGCGGTCAGTTCGACCATGTGGCGATCGTGGCTGATGAGGATTACCGCGCCGGTGTAATTGTTGAGCGCCTGAATCAGCGCCTCTCGCGCATCGACATCAAGGTGGTTGGTCGGTTCGTCCAGGATCAGCAGGTGCGGCGCGTCGCGGGTAATCAGTGCCAGCGCCAGCCGCGCGCGTTCACCGCCCGAAAGCTTGTCGACGCGCTGGTTGGCCCGCGGGCCGGAAAAGCCGAAACGTCCCAGTTGGGCACGGATCGCCCCTGCGGTCTGCCCTTCCATGGCGCGGTTCATCAGATCGAGCGGGGTTTCCTCCCCCGCCAGTTCTTCCACCTGATACTGGGTGAAATACCCGACCTTCAGTTTGCCGGGCGCGTTGATCTCCCCCTCGGCAGGGGTCAGCTGCGAGGCAAGCAGGCGCGCCAGCGTTGTCTTGCCATTGCCATTGCGGCCCAGCAGCGCGATCCGGTCATCGGCATCGATGCGGAAACTCAAACGCTTCAGGATCGGCGGCGCCTCGCCGTAACCCACCGCCGCATGATCCAATGTAATCATCGGCGATTTGAGTTCGGCGGGATCGGGAAAATCGAAGGTCAGCGAAGGGTCTTCGGCCAGCGCCGCAATCGGCTGCATCTTGGCAAGCATCTTGGCACGCGATTGCGCCTGCTTGGCGGTAGACGCGCGCGCCGAGTTGCGGGCAACGTAATCCTGAAGCCGCGCGCGCTGCGCATCCTGCGATGCCTTGGCCGCCGCAATCTGCGCGGCGCGTTCGGCGCGCTGTTTTTCAAAGGCGTCATACCCGCCCGGATACAGCGTCAACTGCCCGCCCTGCAGGTGCAGGATGTGATCGACCACCTTGTTCAGCAGGTCGCGTTCATGGCTGATGACGACCAGCGTGGCGGGGTAGGATTTGAGGAAGTTTTCCAGCCACAGCGTCGCTTCCAGATCGAGGTGGTTCGAAGGCTCGTCCAGCAGCAGGATATCGGGTTCGGAAAACAGCAACGCACCCAGCGCGATTCGCATTTTCCAGCCGCCCGAAAAGCTGTCGACGGGGCGTTGCTGCATCTCATCGTCAAAGCCCAGACCGTTCAGGATCTTGGCGGCGCGTGCAGGCGCCGAATAGGCGTCGATCGCGAGCAGACGCTCGTGAACATCGCCCATGCGGTCCATGTCGGTGCAGGTTTCCAGCTCTGCCAGCAGTTCAGCGCGTTCGGTGGCCGAAGCCAGCACAACCTCTTCCGGCGTCATGCTGCCGCTGGGGGCTTCCTGCGCAATGTAGCCGATCTTGGCGCGCGAAGGCTTGCTGATTTCGCCGTCGTCAGGCTCGATCTCGCCGATCAGCGCCTTCATCAGCGTGGATTTGCCCGCGCCATTGCGACCGATCAGCCCGACGCGCGCGCCCACCGGCACGGTTGCGCTGGCGCGTTCAAGAATGGCCCGGCCGCCAAGCCGCACTGTGACACCGTCGATTGTAAGCATGGGCGCGCCCTTAACAGGCTATCGGGCGCGTCCCAATGAAAATCACCCGCCGCGCGCGTGGGCCGCGATTTCGCCGGCGATGCGCGGGATCAGCGGGATGGGCAGATCATGGCCCCAACCGGGAATCGTCACCAACCGGCTGCCGGAAATGTGCTTCGCGGTGTCCTCGCCCGCTTCCAGCTTGACCAGCGGATCGGCCTCGCCATGCATCACCAGCGTCGGCACGCGCACATCGGCAAGGCGCGAACGGCGGCAGCCATCGTCGATGATCGCGGCCAGCTGGCGCGGCAGGCCTGCGGGATAGACGCTGCGGCGGATGCTGCGCAGCACCCGTTCGCGCTGCGCTTCGGGATCGAAGGGGAAACCGGGGCTGCCGATGTTCTTCACGATGTTCAGCCCATGCGCGACCACCGTGTCTTCATCCAGACTGGCGAGCGGCGCGATCAGCGCGTCCATCGCATGCTTTTCGGCCTGAGGCAGCTTGCCGTTGCCGGTGGTCGACATGATCGATGTCATGGTGAGCAGGCGTTCGGGGTGGTGGATCGCCATCAGCTGCACGATCATGCCCCCCATCGATGCGCCCACTACGTGCGCCTTTTCTATGCCGAGCGCGGTGAGCAGTCCGATCCCGTCATCGGCCATGTCTTTCAACGTGTAGGGCACCTTGGCGGGGAAGCCGATCTTCTTGCGCAAGACCTGCACCGGCAGACTGGGCGCGCGGGCGCCTTCCATCTTCTGCGACAGTCCGATGTCGCGGTTATCATAGCGAATCACCCGGAACCCGTCGCCCGCCAGCGCCGCCACCAATTCATCGGGCCACAGCGTCATTTGCGCGCCAAGACCCATCACCAGCAGGATCACATCGGCATCAGGATTGGCCCCGTGCGGAAGCGTGTCTTCGTAGAAAAGTTCGATGCCGGTGTTGGGAGTGGTAACGGTGGGCATGGGCGGTTGATCCTCTTAGGCCCGGCCGGTCACTTCCATTCGGGTCCGGATATATCGAAGCCGCGCAACGCCAATTGGTCAAGCACCCCGCCGCTTTCTGCCAACACCCGCAATGGCACAACGGCGAGCGTCGTGCCGCTGGCGGTGCTGGCCTCAGCAATGTTATCGACCCATATGGTCCTGAGTTCGCTTCCCAAAGTGTCGTCCGCCCAGGGCCAGCACTGGCCCAGCGCGTTTTCCAGCGGGTTCGCCATCACGCCCGGAATATCATAGCGGCGCCAGTCGGCAGCGCGCTTTTCGACCGTGGCGGGGCCGGCCTCCACCGCGTCCATCGCGGAGGTCAGACAGGGGATGTGCGCTTGCGGCGGCGCATCGGCGAGATTGTCGATGATATCCTCACCCCGCAGCGTCGCGGCGCGGGTGGTGGGCACCTTGGCCTTGTCGGCGGCCTTGCGCACGACATCGGAGGGTTCATCGGCAGTGTCGCGGTTGAAGCGCAGCTGTTTGCGCAGCATTTCGAACGAGGTGAGCAGGAAGGACTGGCGCGTGTAGTCTTCCTTGTGCGCCGCGGCCAGCGCCGACAGCCGCGCCCATTGGTCCGGCGTCAGATACTGGCTGGCTTCGGTCTTGTCGGGCAGCTTGGTGAACTTCGATCCGCTGAAGATCAGCCGCAGCACATCGCCCGGCGACACCTTGGGCTTCGCGCCGAGGATCACGCGGTCCGCCTGCCGGGTAGCCTCCTCCAGCCGCGCCGGCTCCCAGGGCGTGCTTTTCGGAATTGCGCGGATTTCGCCGACGAGGATGACGGTGCCGGTGGGGGTGTCGATCGTCCACATCGGCGCGCCCGAACGCTGCGCTGTGACGACGATGGCGTTTCCGCTTTCGTTCGGCGCGGGCTCCTGCGCGGCAAGGGGGGCGGCCAGTGCGCCAAGACTTAGAAAAGGCAGAAAGGTCTTCATCACGGCGCCCCTCGGAAAAAACTGATGGTGCCTTAGCGCACGGCAGATGAACCCCCACCGAACTTGCCCGTTCCCGCCCGATGGCGAGGCTAAGGCACCAGCACCGTATCCCGCGGCTCATCCGCCAGCTCGGGATAATCGAGCGTGTAGTGCAAACCGCGGCTCTCCTTGCGGTGAAGCGCAGACTTCACGATCAGTTCTGCCGATTGCAGCAGATTGCGCAGTTCGATCAGGTCGGTCGTCACCCGGAACGCACCGTAGTAATCCTCGACCTCGCGCTTCAGCAGATCGATCCGGCTGGCGGCGCGTTCGAGGCGCTTGGTGGTGCGCACAATGCCGACATAGTTCCACATGAAGCGGCGGATTTCGGTCCAGTTCTGTTTGATGACGACCTCTTCATCAGAGTCGGTCACGCGGCTTTCGTCCCACGGCAGGATCGCAGGCGGCGCTTCCAGCGTATCCCAGCGCGCCAGAATGTCCTGCGCCGCCGCCTCGCCGAACACGAAGCATTCGAGCAAGGAATTCGATGCCAGGCGGTTTGCACCATGCAGCCCGCTTTCGGTGCATTCGCCCGCCGCCCACAGGCCGGGAATATCGGTGCGCGCAGCCAAGTCCACCACCACGCCGCCGCAGGTGTAATGCTGCGCAGGCACCACCGGGATCGGCTGCGTTGTCATGTCGATATCCAGACCCATAAGCTTGTCATGGATCATCGGGAAGTGTTCCTTCACAAAGGCGGCAGGCTGGTGGCTGATGTCGAGATGCACGTAATCGAGCCCGAAACGCTTGATCTCCGCATCGATCGCACGGGCAACCACATCGCGGGGGGCCAGCTCCATGCGCTCCGGATCGTAGAAGGTCATGAACCGCTTGCCGGTGCGCGGATTGATGAGATGCCCGCCTTCGCCGCGCACGGCTTCGGTGATGAGGAAGTTCTTGGTTTCCAGATGATAGAGGCAGGTCGGGTGGAACTGCATCATCTCCATGTTGGAAACGCGCGCGCCCGCGCGCCAGGCCATCGCGATGCCATCGCCGGTCGCGCCGCGCGGCGCGGTGGAGAACTGGTAGACACGCCCTGCCCCGCCTGTGGCGAGGATGGTGGCACGGCCGACGTGGCGTTCGACGCGACCTGTGGCCTCGTCCAGCGCATAAACGCCCCAAACGCGGCCCGCGGCGGAAAATTGTTCGGCGTGGCGGTCGGTAATGAAGTCGATGCAGGTGCGCCCCGGCAAAAGCGTGATGTTGGGGTGATCTTCGGCCGCCTTCAATAGCGCCGATTGCACCGCCCAGCCGGTGGCATCGTCGACATGGACGATACGGCGATGCGAATGGCCGCCTTCGCGGGTCAGGTGGAGCGAATCCGCATCGCGGTTGAAGGGCACACCCAATTCGCACAACCGATCGATCGATTGCGGCGCCCGCTCGATCACGAATTCGACCGTAGCCAGATCATTGAGGCCCGCCCCTGCCACCATCGTATCGCGCACGTGGTTTTCGAAGGTATCGCCCGTATCCAGCACCGCAGCGATGCCGCCCTGCGCCCATGCGGTTGATCCGCCAGTCAGCGATCCCTTCGCCAACACCAGCACGCGGCGCGTTTCCGCCAGCGCCAGCGCCGCGGTAAGACCTGCCGCGCCCGAACCGATCACCACAACATCGTGATGAAGTGCATCCTGCTCCGTCGTGCTGCCGTGCGGTTGCAAAAGATTGTCTGTCGCCATGCCATTGCCATGCCGTGCAAAAGTTTGATCGGCAAGCGCGATGCTGATCGCCAACCGGCTGCAAGCCGGGCGATCGCCATAGTCTCCCATCACCATGAGCGTGTCGTGCGACGGTACGCCGAATGACACATTCAGGCGCTATATGCTGCGGCTATTATCCTAGGTTGCAGCGCAGCAAAGTGCTATTGTGCGGTGCCGCACGATTTTTTGCCAAAGCTGAGCGGCTGTGGGTCGCAGTATCGGTTTTTTCTCGCACTCTTTCTGCAGTGGAGCGTTCCGTACTCATGTCGGTTTTTTCAGCTATCGGATGCATCCTGAACATGCACGCCCCCCTGCGCCGCGAGGTCGAATGGAGCGGGCGCGGATATGTCGGGCAATGTCGTCATTGCGGGGCTGCGATCGAACGACGGGGGCGGCGCAAATGGCGCAAGCGTTCCGGCCAAAGCGCCTGACGCCAGCAGGCCATCGGCAGAGCGTGGTGGCCCGTGTCAGGCCTTCGCCGCGGTCAGCTGGACGAACACATCTTCAAGGTCGGCTTCGCGGGTGGTGACGTCTTCGACAGTCAGCCCCTGGGCCTGAAGAATAGCCAGCACCTGACCGGCGCTGAGATTGTCCTTGTCATAGGTTACTTCCACACCCCTGGCGCCGTCCCATTGCACGCGCACAAAGGCATCGTGCTGTGGCGCAGCGGTCAGATCGGCGGCGGTGGTGATCGCCACGATCTTCTCGCGGGCCATGTCCAGCAATTCGCGCGTGGGCTTGTTCGCGATCAATGCCCCGTGATTGATGATCGCGATGCGGTCACACAGTTCTTCGGCTTCTTCGAGATAGTGGGTGGTGAGCACCACGGTCACACCATCACGGTTCAATTCGCTCACCAGCTCCCACAGCTGGCGGCGCAGATCGACATCGACCCCGGCGGTGGGTTCGTCCAGAACAAGGATCGGCGGGGAATGCACCATGGCCTTGGCGACCAGCAA
Organism: Erythrobacter sp. R86502; assembly: GCF_042466465.1. Classification (NCBI taxonomy): domain Bacteria; kingdom Pseudomonadati; phylum Pseudomonadota; class Alphaproteobacteria; order Sphingomonadales; family Erythrobacteraceae; genus Erythrobacter; species Erythrobacter sp. R86502. The sequence continues at coordinate 2,239,618 of NZ_JAXHCJ010000001.1, forward strand.
CCGCCGCTTCATCCCGCCCGACAGCGTGCGCGCATAGGCGTTGCGCTTGTCGCTGAGCCGCACCGCTTCCAGCAACGCCTCGCTACGCCGCAGGGCTGCGGCGACGCCGTAGAACCCGGCCTGATTTTCCAGCACTTCGAACGGCGTGAAGAACGGATCGAACACGATTTCCTGCGGGACGATTCCGATCGAACGACTGGCGTTGCGCCGATCGCGGTCAATATCGAACCCCCAGATTTCGGCAGAGCCGCTGGTCTTGTTCACCAGACCTGCAAGAATGTTGATCAGCGTCGATTTGCCCGCGCCATTGGGGCCAAGCAGGCCGAATATCGACCCCTGCGGCACATCGAAGCTGACCCCGCCCAAGGCGAGCTTGCCTTCGGTGATGGTGCCATTGGCCCCTTTGGCGGGCGCATAGCGTTTGACCAGATTGTCGATACGGATGGCGGGCTGGGAAGACATGCCGTTCCGCCTAGGCAAAGCGGTGCGCAAAGGCAATTGAACTCGGGCGCGGCGGACTGTATCGGCATGCGTCATGAACATTCCTCCTCCCGAAGTCCTGCTGGTCGATGCGCCGCGCGTATCCTGCGACGGGGCCAGCGGCATCCGCACCCGTGCCGGTTATCGCCCGGCGGCGCTGGGCCATCCGCGGGTCTTTCTTGAAATCGACGAACACGGATATGTCGATTGCGGCTATTGCGACCGCCGCTTCGTATTGCGCGGCGGCCCGGCCGATGGCGCGGATCAGGCTGCCCTGCCCGATATTTCGTCAGCCGCCAGCACCGCGCACTCCTGATCCCGTGCATGGCGCTCAGCGCGGGTTAAGGCGCGGTCTGCTATCTGGGCCTTAACCCGTTCATTAAGGATTGCGCCATGCACATCTATCGCCTTGCCATGATCGCTGCCGCGCCCGCGGCAATCGCGGGCCTGTGGTTGAGCCCGCTCGCCGCGCAAGAGGGCGCCGGTTCGCCAACGAACGCAACCGAAGGCGAACGGCAGCTTGCTAAGATGCTTGATGGGCGCGTCGCCGGAGAGCCGGTGCGATGCATCCGTGCTTTTGCGAATGGCCGGATGACCACCATCAATGGCACCGCCTATGTCTTTGGTTCGGGCAACACCATCTACGTCCAGCGCACACGCGATCCGCAGCAGATCGACGAAGATGACGCTTTGGTCAGCATCCGGACAGGCGGAACCGAGCTATGCCGCCTTGACCAGATGCGCGCAGTCAATCGCCTCACGGGCTTTTTCACAGGCGCTGTCTTCTTTGAAGATTTCGTGCCTTACACCCGGCGCGAATCGGATGAGGTGGAAGGCTGAGCCGGAAGGTTGACCGGCACGCCAAAGGTATCCCGATCGTATCCTGTTTGCGTTTCGATAGGGGACGCGCAGGCTGGCTGACCTGTCCGTCCAAAACTGTGGCACGGTGTTTCATCGCTACCACTCGCCGGTAGCAGATTGATCTGATCGGTCGCAAAGTCGGACAGGACCTGTTCGGCGCGGCGATAGGCACTGACTTCGGCATGAAGCGCGCCGAGCGAATCGGCGGCGACCATCGCACCGCGGCGCTTTGCCGGGTTGGCTGGCGGGCGCGGGGTAGCCGGAGCCATTCCGTCAGACGACCGCAGAAAACGCCCTGGGCGCGGCGCAGCGCCCGTTATGGGGGCAGCGCCATCGCGATGATCCTGCGGGGATGATATCGTCCCGCCCTGCCAGCGCCCGAGCATCCAGCCCATAAGCGCGACACACATGATGATCCCGCCCAGCGCCGCCGGGCCCAAGGATATCTCCATCGTCGATACTCCGTCCAAGACATGCCGCCGCCCTCCGAAGCTGACGGTGTCAGGTCAATGCCGACGCAGCCCATCCCCTCCAGAATCGCTTGCGACGCAGCCTTATGGTGCCGCACCACGGCAGCGGAGAGAATGCGGAGATTTACCTAGCGGCGGTGCTTTGGCCGCAGGCTGGAACCGATCCGGCGCTATCCGGCGCGGGCCATAGCCTGCATCCGGGCGATGATCTCTTCGGCTTGCAGCATGATCCGGTCGATCAGTTCCTGACAGGTCGGGATGTCGTGGATCAATCCGGCCACCATGCCGCAGCTCCACGCACCGGCATCCATCGTGCCCTCGGCCATGATCTTGGGATAGACTCCGGCGACTTCGGGCAGGATGTCCTGAATGGTGATGGCATCCCCCAACTCGCGCTCTTTCACCAGCAGGCGTTCGACCGCTTCGTTGGTCAGCACGCGTTCGGTGTTTCTGAGCGGGCGCATCACCAGCCGGGTGTCGAGTTCGCTTGCCGCAAGGATCGCCTGCTTCACATTGTCGTGCACGGGCGCTTCCCTGGTGGCGATGAAGCGGGTGCCCATGTTCATGCCCTGCGCGCCCATCGCGAGGCTTGCGATCAGGCTGCGCCCGTCGGCCATGCCGCCACTTGAAACGAAGGGAATCTCCAGCTCGTCCGCTGCGCGCGGGAGCAGGATGAAGTTGGGAACGTCATCCTCCCCCGGGTGGCCCCCGCATTCGAAGCCATCGACGCTCACCGCATCGCAGCCAATGTCCTGTGCCTTGAGGCTGTGGCGCACGCTGGTGCACTTGTGGATGACCTTGATCCCGGCATCCTTCAGCGGTGGCAGCAGATCGACCGGATTGCGCCCTGCGGTCTCGACCACCTTTACCCCGCCTTCGATCACCGCCTTGACCAGCCCCGGATAGTCGGGCGGGGTCAGCGTGGGCAGGATGGTGAGGTTCACGCCAAAGGGCTTGTCGGTCATGTCCTTGCAGCGCGCAATTTCGTTGGCGAGCTTTTCGGGCGTGCCCTGCGTCAGCCCGGTGATGATCCCGAGGCCCCCCGCGTTCGAAACCGCCGCCGCCATCTCGGCGAACCCGACATAGTGCATCCCCCCCTGAATGATCGGGTGCTGGATGCCGAACATTTCGGTGATGGCTGTTTTCATGGCGCGTGCTCTCCCGTGCAAACCTGTATTTGCCGGGGAGACAAGCCGAGTTTCCGCTGCCGTGCAAGCCTGCTTTTGCAAGAGGCGCAAGCCGTAGCGTCGCTTGCGGTGCCTACAGCGGCGCCGGCCGCGGCTTGGCAAGGGTGAGCATGATTCCCCCCAGAACCAGTCCGCCGCCGGCTATCATGCGCCAGCCCACCGGCTCTGCCAGCCAGACCGCTCCGCCCAAAGCCGCAACCACAGGGGTGGCTAGCTGTACGCTCGCCACGGTTGCCAATCTCAGGCGCGGGATCACCGTGTACCACACGACATAGCCCAGCCCCGATGTGATTGCCCCGCTGATCGCCGCCAGCAGGGCGCCGTTCCGCGATGCAGCCAGCAGGTGCCCGGCCGCACTTGCATCCCACCACACCAACGGCAGCATCAGCGGCGCGGCGAGCAGAAAGCTGCGGGCGGTGCGTCCGGCTGGATCATCGCGGCTGCGGCCCAACAGCGTATAAGCGCCCCATGCCGCCCCGGCGGCCCCCATCAATCCTGCGGCCAGGGGGTCGAACGCCGTTCCGCCCGGTGCGAGCAGAACCACAAGCCCGGCCATGGCGGCAGCGATCCCTGCCCAACCGGTGCGCGTCAGCGCCTCTCCGCGGGCATGCCCTACGAGCAGGATGGTCGCCTGAACCGCCGCGAACAGGATCAGTGCCCCCGTGCCTGCGTCGAGCGTGCGATAGGCAAAGGAAAATCCGGCGACGTAAATCGCCAGAGCCAGCGCGCCCGACCAATCGCCGCGCCGGGGCCAGCGCCCGATCACCGGCAAAAGGATGATCGCGCCCGCCGCCAGCCGAATTGCCGAAAAGGCGCCTGCGCCGATCGCCCCCTCTCCCAAGGCGGCGCGGGCAAGCAGTGAATTGCCGGCGAAGGCTGCGATGGCGAGGCTCGCCAAAGCAAGCGTGATGGCCGCGCCGCGCATCAATCACCCGGGGCGGCGGCGCTGCAAATTGGCGCTACGATCGGTCAAACGCCAGCGTGAAGGTGACAGGCACCGCCGGGGTGATCGAGGGCAGTTCGGCCAAGGCGCGCAATTCGCCCAGTTCATCGGTCAGGCCGAACATGTCGGTGGAAATGATGACCGGCGCAGTCGGCACCACGGTTACGCGGTCGGCCGCGATGCGGGTGACAAGCACCTCGGTCTCGACATCGCTCGACACGCCCTTGATCGTGACACTGGCCTTCAGCGGGCGGGTCAGCGACTGGCCCACCGCGAGCCCGGCGAAAGTCGCCGGATCAAGCTGTGCGGTCACCGTCGCCGTCGGATATTCGGCGACCGCGAAGAAGATGTCGCGCATCCGTTCATTGCGGATATCGACCCCGGTGTTGACCGAGGCGAGATCGATGTCGAGGCTGGCCGTGCCATCGGCGGCGATCGTTCCCGTCATGGCATCGAAGCGATTGGCCTCCGCCACTTCGCCCGCCTTGATGCTGACATAGCTGAGGCGCGAACCTGCCGGATCGAGCGTCCAGTTGCCTTCGGTCAGCGGGGCAGCGGAAGCGCCGGCCTCGGGACCATCGCTATCCGGTTCCGCGCACCCAGCAAGACCCAGCGCAAGCGCAGCAACAAGAGCAAGCGGGCGAAGGTTCGTCACAGGCAACACCTCTGAAGCTAGAAACTGCGGGCGCGGAAGATAGGCAATTCGCCCGAGGGCCGGAAGTGGGCGTGCCGCCTCATTCCCATTCGATGGTGCCGGGCGGCTTGCTGGTGTAATCGTAAACCACGCGGTTGATGCCCTTCACTTCATTGACGATGCGTGTCGCCACGCGAGTCAGGAACCCGGCGTCGTAGGGGTAGACATCGGCGGTCATCCCGTCAGTCGAAGTTACAGCGCGCAGCGCGCAGACCGAATCATAAGTGCGATGATCGCCCATCACGCCCACGGTCTTGACCGGGAGCAGGACCGCAAAGGCCTGCCAGATCGCATCATAAAGCCCCGCGTTGCGGATTTCTTCGAGATAGATCGCGTCGGCCTTGCGCAGGATATCGCAGCGTTCCTTGGTGACTTCGCCGGGGATGCGGATGGCAAGGCCGGGGCCGGGGAAGGGGTGACGCCCGACAAAGGCATCGGGAAGGCCCAGCTCGCGGCCCAGATCGCGCACCTCGTCCTTGAATAATTCGCGCAAGGGTTCGACCAGCTGCATGTTCATGCGTTCGGGCAGACCGCCGACATTGTGGTGGCTCTTGATCGTGACGCTCGGCCCGCCGGTGAAGCTGACGCTTTCGATCACGTCGGGATACAGGGTGCCCTGCGCAAGAAAATCAGCGCCGCCGATCTTGCGCGCTTCTTCCTCGAACACGTCGATGAAGGTCTTGCCGATAAACTTGCGCTTGGCTTCCGGGTCGGTGAGGCCCGCAAGGCCGCCAAGGAACTGCTCTTCGACATCCACATGGACCAGCGGGATATTGTAATGGTCGCGGAACAGGGTGACGACCTGTTCGGCCTCGTTCATGCGCATCAGACCGTGGTCGACGAAGACGCAGGTCAGCTGGTCGCCAATCGCTTCGTGGATCAGCACCGCCGCGACCGCCGAATTGACCCCGCCGGAAAGCCCGCAGATCACCCGCCTGTCACCCACCTGCGCGCGGATTTCGGCAATCTTGGTCTTGCGGAATTCGGCCATTGTCCAATCGCCCGCCAGCCCGCAAACATGGCGCACGAAATTGGCGATCAGCTTGCCGCCATCGGGGGTGTGAACCACTTCGGGGTGGAACTGGGTGCCGTAGAACTTGCGCGCTTCGTCCGCGATCACGGCAAAGGGGGCGCCGTCGGATGTGGCGACGATGTCGAAGCCGGGGGCGAACTGCGTGACCTTGTCGCCGTGGCTCATCCACACCTGATGCCGTTCGCCCACGTTCCAAAGACCATCGAACAGCGCACAATCGGCGGTAACAGTCAGGAAGGCGCGGCCAAATTCGCCGCCTTCTCCGGTTTCGTGGCCCGGCCTTACTTCCCCGCCAAGCTGGTGGGTCATCACCTGCTGGCCATAGCAGATACCAAGAATCGGGATTTCTGCATCAAACAGCATCTGGGGGGCGCGCGGGCTGCCATCGTCGGGCACGCTGGCGGGCGATCCGGACAGGATGATCCCCTTGGGCTTCATCCGGTGGAACGCCGCTTCGGCCTGAGTAAAGGGAGCGATTTCGGAATAGACCCCGGCCTCGCGCACCCGCCGCGCAATAAGCTGCGTCACTTGCGACCCGAAATCGACGATCAGGATCGAATCGGAAACAAGGCTGTCCGAAGCGGAGGAATCGCCCGTGGCGGGGCTGGATGGGTGCGCGCTCATGGCGGCGGATTACGAAGCGCGCCGGGCGCTGTCCAGCATCGCTGCGCGAACCATCCGCGATTTTGCAATGCCGCGGACCCGTTGGTCGCACATCTCATCGGCAACTACGGAAAATAGAGCCATTTTTGTTGCATATCTTGCAACAAAAAGTCGCGTTTTCGCATTTGAATTCGATTTCATCGAACACCATTTCGCGATTGAAGCGGTGCTATGCCGGGCCCCTCTCTCCTAACCGGCGCTCTCCACTAGTGGAGCCATCGCTGGGTTGCAGCGCCCGAACGCGGGCCTGCCACCCGCCTGCCTGACAGGCAAACGCGCCGGGAATGCCCCCTATGCCCGCGCTTTGCCTCGTCACTGTCCCGCCTCGCGTGGACATGCAGCCGAAGAGACGCGGCCACCCCTCCCCCCCTGAACCGGTGGCCGCGTCTCGAGCCGCATCTGCGCCATCAATTCCCAGCGGTTGGCTGCCTATTTCGATTGCGGTGTTGAATTATTTTCATTCACTTTGTTGATTGAATATTTCGTTCGGCTTTGTATATGATGTTTCGGCCCGGGCAGTCATCCCTCTCCCCCCCTTTGATTGTCCGGGCTCCCATACAACAACATAACAGGGAACTTGCACCATGCGCATGATCAGCGAAAAGGCTGTCGCCTTGCTGTTTGCCGTCGTCATCAGCGGTACCGCGTTCAACACGTTCATCGTGTAACGCCTCGGCAAACGGCACCGCGCCACCGGCCCAGTCCCTCGGTGGAGGCACTGGGCCGTCTTGTTCAAGGGCGCGCGCTTATTCTACCCCGCCCCGCAACGCGGCTTCATCGCGCAGTTCGGTCTTGAGCAGTTTGCCGATATGGCTGCGTGGCATTTCGCCAATCGGATAAAGCGCCGCCAGCCGCTGGGTCTTTCCCAGCCGCGCATTCACCGCGGCCAGTATGGCATCGCAGTCCGCGCCTGCCTCCTTCAGCACCACGAAACCCACCGGGCTTTCACCCCATTTGCGCGACGGCATCCCGACCACCGCCGCCTCTGACACGCCCGGTTCCCTGCACAATTCGGCCTCCAGATCAGATGGGTAGATATTGAACCCGCCCGAAATGATCATATCCTTGGCGCGGCCCACCAGTTCGACAAAACCATCCGCATCCACCCGCCCGATATCGCCCATCCGCATCCATGCTTCTCCTGTGGCCGGGTCGATCCACTGGGCTTCGGCGGTCTTGTCTGGCCGGTTCTTGTAGCCGCTCATCATCGTCAGGCTGCGGCCGACCATATTTCCCGGCGTCCCAGGCGGCACTTCGCGGTCTTCGTCGTCCAGCACCCTCAATTCGCTTCCCGGTGCAGGGCGGCCGACGGTGTGGAGCTTGTCGGGAAATTCATGGGCCGGCAGCAGGCACACCACGCCGCCTTCGGTCATCGAATAGATTTCGATCAGCCCGCCCGGCATCCGCGAAAGCACCTCGCGCTTGAGTTCCGCCGAAAACGGGGCGGAGGTGCAGTATTTGAGTGCGAGACTGGACAGGTCAAAGTCGCCAAACCCGGCAAAATCCATCAACCGCTGATATTGCACCGGCACCAGCATGGTGATCGTGGTGCGGTCAGCCTGCGCATGTTCGAGCCACCTGGCACAATCGAACTTGCCCATCACCCGCACGCAGCCGCCTGCCAGCAATATCGGCAGGAAGGCGACCATCGTGGTGTTGGAATAGAGCGGGGTCGAGGCGAGCGAGCGTACCTCCATCCCCGCGCCCAGATAGGACAGCGCGGTTGAGGCGAACTGCCGCCAGCGCATCTGATGCGAATGCACGATGCCCTTGGGGATGCCGGTGGTGCCGCTGGAATAGATGATGTTGAACGCGTCCTTCGGCTCGGGGACGAAGACCGGCGCGCGGCTACCGGGGGGCGCCATCCATTGATCGATGCTTTCCAGCGGTACGCGGATCAGATCGGCCATGAAGTCCGGCCCCAGTTCCGCCGCCTTGGCCGCATCGATGAACAGATGGCCTGCACCCGAATCACGCGCCATTCCGGCAAGCTGTTCTGCCGACGCGCTGGTCGTCAGCGGCGCGGCTACTCCGCCAGCGCGCACCGCGGCTAGGAAGACCAGTGCATAATTGACCGTGGACGTGCCCAGGATCGCGATCGATTGCCCGCGCTCAAGCCCGGTTTCCACCAGCCGCGCCGCCAGCCGTTCGACCAGCCCCACAAGTTCAGCCCAGTACACTTCGCGCGTGTCATCGACCAGGGCGAGATCATCGCCCTTGATGCGCGACCATTCCATCAGAATATCGGGAAAGCTGCCAAAGGGTTCGGCAAGGCGGGCGGATGCATCGAAGATTGTCATGGCGGACACTCTATGACGCGATGCGCCGATGTCGAGCCTCAAGTCCCTGCCAGCGCGCCCAGACCAAAAGCCAGCGCAACTCCGATCGCGGTTGCGATCCCGGCAAGATGATGATCTTCGCGGTAGGCTTTGGGGAACACCTCGGTGGCTAGGCTTGCGACAACGGCGCCCGCAGCAAAACACCGGATGGCCGCCAATGCGTGTTCGCTTACACCGACCAGTGCAACGTTTCCTACAAGCGCAGCCGCCGACAGCAGAACCGCTGTCCCCGCCCACAGCAGCATCACCCGATACCTGGGCATCCCTGATGCCGCCATTTCGCGTGCGCTGCCAGCCGCTTCAGGCAGGTTCGACAGCAGGATCGACCCTGCCAAGGCCGCCACTTCAAGCGGCCCGGCACCGATCAGCGCCACGCCCAGCGCCAGATTTTCGGGGATCCCGTCAAGCGTGACGGCGGCCAGCAGACCCCCGCCCGACTTTTCGCCCCACTTTTCGTCGATAAGGTAGTCGGCCGCGGTGAACACGATCGCACCTGCAAGAACACCGGTCATGGCCAGCAGCACCGAGCTGCGCGAAATCGATGGTTCGATCAATTCGCTCACCACCGATAGCAACAAGGCCCCGCCTGCCAGCGCGACCAGAAAGCCTTCGGTCTTGCGTCCCAGACCGAAATAGACCCCCCAGGCCGCGCCGATCAGCAACGCCCCGGAAACCACCCCAACCACGATCAGTGTCATCATCATCGGCGCACAACCTCTGCTGGGCAGAATTGTTGCACCCGCGACTGCCGGAACACTGGTGGAAAAGCGGGTATCGCGGCGCACGCGCAGTTGGGATTCCGCGCGCGAGCGACTATATGATGGTCATGAACGACACCACTTCCAACACCCCCGAAGGTCTTCCCGAAAAAGTTCGCCAGATGGGCGACTATGGCGCTGATTCGATCAAGGTTCTCAAAGGCCTCGACGCGGTGCGCAAGCGCCCTGGCATGTATATCGGCGACACCGACGACGGCAGCGGCCTGCACCACATGGTGTTCGAAGTCAGCGACAACGCCATTGACGAAGCGCTGGCGGGCCATTGCGACCTCGTCCTGATCGAATTGAACCCTGATGGCAGCGTGTCTGTTGAAGACAATGGCCGCGGCATTCCCACCGGGATGCACACCGAAGAAGGCGTGTCGGCGGCCGAAGTCATCATGACCCAGCTTCACGCGGGCGGCAAATTCGAAAACACCTCGGACGATAACGCCTACAAGGTGTCGGGCGGGCTTCACGGTGTGGGCGTGTCGGTGGTGAACGCCCTGTCCGAATGGCTGGAACTGGTGATCTGGCGCGAAGGCAAATCGCATTGGATGCGGTTTGAACATGGCGATGCGGTCGCCCCGCTTGAAGTCACTGGAGATGCGCCTGAAGTTGCGAGCAACGGCGATGACAATGGCCTCAAGAAAGGCACCCGCGTCACCTTCAAGGCCAGCCACGACACCTTCAAGAACGTCACCGATTTCGATTTTGAAAAGCTCGAACACCGATACCGCGAACTGGCCTTCCTCAACTCCGGTGTGCGCATCAAGCTGCGCGACAAGCGGCACGAAGATGTGGTCGAGCATGATCTGTATTACGAAGGCGGGATTGCCGCCTTCGTCAAATACCTTGACCGCAACAAGCAGCCGCTGATCCCCGAACCTATCGCCGTGTCGGCGGAAAAGGACGGTATCGGTATCGACGTCGCGCTGGAATGGAACGATTCCTACTACGAAAACGTGCTGGCCTTCACCAACAATATCCCGCAGCGCGACGGCGGCACGCACCTTGCCGCGTTCCGCGCCGCGTTGACCCGCACCCTGAACAATTACGCCGAACGTTCGGGAATGCTGAAGAAGGAAAAGGTCAGCCTGTCGGGCGAAGACATGCGCGAAGGCCTGACCGCGATCGTCAGCGTCAAGCTGCCCGATCCCAAGTTCTCCAGCCAGACCAAGGACAAGCTGGTCTCCTCCGAAGTGCGCTCACCGCTGGAAGCGTTGATGAGCGAGAAGATGACCGAGTGGCTGGAAGAAAACCCCAACGAAGCCCGCTCGATCATCCAGAAGGTGATCGACGCCGCCGCCGCACGCGAAGCGGCGCGACGTGCCCGCGAAATGAGCCGCAAGGGCGCGATGAGCGTCGCCAGCTTGCCCGGCAAACTGGCCGATTGTCAGGAACGTGATCCGGCCAAGTCCGAGCTGTTCCTGGTCGAAGGCGACTCCGCAGGTGGCTCTGCCAAGCAGGGGCGTGACCGCAAGACGCAGGCGATCTTGCCGCTCAAGGGCAAGATCCTGAACGTCGAACGTGCGCGGTTCGACCGGATCATCTCGTCCAAGGAAGTCGGCACGCTGATCCAGGCGATGGGCACCGGCATTCGCGACGAGTTCAACCTCGACAAGCTGCGCTACCACAAGATCGTCATCATGACCGACGCTGACGTCGACGGCGCGCATATCCGCACGCTGCTGCTGACCTTCTTCCATCGCCAGATGCCCGACATCATTCGCGCAGGCCATCTGTTCATCGCGCAGCCACCGCTGTTCAAGGTGTCGAAGGGCCGTTCGGAAGTCTATCTGAAGGATCAGGCCGCGCTGGACCGCTATCTGGTTGATGCCGGACTTCAGGGCCGCGTGATTGAAACGGCAGAGGGTGCGCGCGGCGGTGATGATCTGCGCGCGCTGGTGGACGGGGCGCTCAGGCTCAAGAACCTGCTCGCTTTTGTGCCGCGCCGTTATGACAGCGGGATCGTCGAACAGATGGCGCTGGTTGGCGCGCTTGAACCCGGGCTTGAAGGCGATGCACTGACCGCTGCATTGGACCGCGCCGCCGGACGATTGGGCGCAGGCGACCGTGAAGCCCGCTGGAGCGCCTATCGGCGCGACGATGGCACCGTCGTGTTCGAACGCCTGTGGCGCGGCGTCAAGGATGTACACGAAATCGAAGCGCGGTTCCTGTCCAGCACCGAAGGACACAAGCTTCACGGTCTTGCCGCTGCGCAAGCCGATGCTTACGCTTCGCCCGTGCGTCTTGTGCGGGCCGGCGACGTCGCTGAAGAGCCCGAAGCCGAGATTGATACCGCCGCCGAGCCTGCCGAAGCCGATCCGCTTGCGGGCGAAGCCGAACAGGTCGCCGCCGCGCCGCCGCAACCGCAGGATGACGGGATCAGCCGGCCCAGCCAGCTGCTCGAAGCGATCTTCGCTGCGGGGCGCAAGGGTCTGGCAATTGCCCGCTACAAGGGCTTGGGCGAAATGAACGCGGAACAATTGTGGGAAACCACGCTTGATCCCGAAGCGCGCGTGCTGCTGCAGGTCAAGGTCGAAGATGCCGACGTGACGGACGAGATTTTCACGCGACTGATGGGCGATATCGTCGAGCCTCGGCGGGAGTTCATTCAGGATAATGCGCTTAACGTGGCCAATCTCGACGTCTAACCTCTCCGAAAGACCCTAATGGCGCATCAGCCCCACCGCACCGATGATTTGCAACAGGCAAGCTTCCTGATCATCCTTGCGGTGGTCACCTTGCTGATGGGTGTGATCGTCTTGCCGTTTTCGCAGCCATTGTTGTGGGCGGCGCTGGCGGCGATCATGTTCCAGCCGCTGTATCGCAATATTTTGCGCAACATGCGGGGGCGGCGTAATCCTGCGGCCGGCGTTGCACTGCTGGTCATCTTTTTTGCAATCATGGTGCCGGCAGCCATGATCGCAACGATGGTGGTCGAACAGGCGATCGTGCTGATCGCGACCTTGCAGCAACAACCCGTCGATCTGGCGGCCATGTTCGAAGCCGTGCATTCCCGACTGCCCAATTTCGCGCGTGAGGCGATGGATCGCAATGGTTGGGCCAATATCAGCATGGTGCAGACCCGGCTGCAGGAATGGCTCAGTGCAAGTGCGGGCATTATCGCGTCCCAAGCGGTGTCGATTGGCAGTGGGGCGCTGGGTGTAGTGCTGTCCTTCGGCGTGGGCCTGTACGTGATGTTCTTCCTGCTGCGCGATGGGGAGCGGATCGGGCGGATCGTGTTGTCGGCGATTCCCCTGGAACGCGAGATCGTGGACCGGCTTGCAGTACGGTTTCTGGGCATCGTGCGCGCCACGATCAAGGGAACCGGCGTGGTGGCGCTGGTGCAGGGTGCGCTGGGCACGATCACGCTGATGATTGCAGGCGTGCCTTCGGCCCTGCTGTTCGGCGTGTTGATGGCAATCTGCGCGTTGGTGCCGGTGATCGGATCGGGCGTGATCTGGCTGCCCGCGGCCGTGTGGTTGCTGGTGGCCGGCGAAACCTGGCAAGGCGTCTTTGTCCTTGCATCAGGTTTCCTTGTCATATCGTCGGCCGACAACGTGCTCCGCCCTATTCTGGTGGGCCGTGACACGGGCATCCCCGACTGGATCATCCTTATCACCACGTTGGGCGGGATCAGCCTGGTCGGCTTTTCCGGCATCGTGCTCGGCCCGCTGGTGGCCGGGCTGTTTCTTGCCAGCTGGTCGATCCTGCGCGAACAGCGGGAGGCGGATTTTGCCCTGGCCGATCTTGGGGCGGAACCGGACGACGGTATCAATATCGATGCATCGGGTCACACCCCCGATAATACTGCCGCGGCGGCCTGAGCGGTGCAGGCGCTTGTCAAACCTGGTTCGCAGGGCGAAGCGATCGGCCGCTTGGTAGTGGCCGGTCTGGTGGTCATCATGTTGCCGGCTCTGCCGTTCGGCACCTATCTGATATATCCCTTCGCGATCCTGACAACGTGGTTTCACGAAATGGGTCACGGGCTCACCGCGATGCTGCTGGGCCAGCACTTTGAACAGCTGGTGATCTTCCCCAACGGATCGGGCGTGGCCGAAAGCCGCATGGCGGGGGACATGTCACGTTTCACCCATGCCGCGATCGCAGCGGGCGGCCCGCTCGCGCCGAGCGCCGTGGGGGCGCTTCTGATTGTCGCCAGCGCGCATGCGCGCGCCTGGCGCCCGGTGCTGTGGCTGTCTGCGGCGGTCATTTTGCTCAGCGTGGCGATCTGGGTGCGTTCGCCTACCGGGTTCTGGGCCTTGCCACTGGTGGCGGCAATCCTGGGGCTGGTTGCATGGCGCGGTTCGCCGGGCTTTGCACGGTTCAGCCTTCAGTTCCTCGGCGTGCTGGGCGCGCTGAGCATGCTGCGCGATTTCAATTACCTGTTCACCGAACAAGGCGTAATCAACGGCCGCGCGATGCTTTCGGACACCGGGCAGATCGAAGCCGCGCTGGGTCTGCCGCACTGGATCTGGGCGGGCCTGATCCTCGCCATTTCGGCCATCATGGTGGGTGCCGCGCTTAAATATGCGCTCGCGCCCAGCCGCCTTCGGCCACCGCCGCGCAAGCTTCCCGCCAATGTCCTGCAATTCAAGCGAGGTCCGCGCCGGTAGCGACCCAAGGCCCGCGCAGGCCGCCGCGTGATTGCGCTCAGGACGCGACCTTCAGCGTGTTCACCCCGGCCGCGTGCGATCCGGCTTCGCCCGACAGGCCGATGAACATGGTATCGACGATCCGCGCCAGCTTTTGTTCGGTGAGCTTTTCGCCGAGATAGATCATGGCATCGGGCAAGGTATAGTTTGATATCATCTGGTTGATCAGCGACAGCGCCTCATCAATCTCAAGCCCGGCAAAATAGCCTTCGGCCTGCGCCTCGGCAATCAATTCGCACAGATAGTGATCCGCCAGATCGACATAGCTGCGCACCCGTTCAAAATTGGCGGCCCCCATTTCGCACAGGATCGTGAAGAAATGCGGATCAGCGCGGAAGCGTTCCTGCGATATGACGAAACGGCGGCGGAAAAATTCGTACATCTTGCGCGGCGGTGGCAGCGCGGTGTCGAGCACTTCTTCCATTACCGCCAGTTGCGGCGCCAACCAGGTTTGCGCGACCATATCAAACAGATCGTCATAGTCGGCGAACAGCGCTTCGAACCGGGCGCGCGTCAGGCCGCTTTCCGCCATGGCGACGGTCCAGGGAACATCCGCGCCGCGTTCCTTGACCAGTTCGAGCACACGCCGCGCAATCCGCTCGCGCTCGGCATCCCGGATTGTCTTGGTCAAGGCCATGTCGCTCGCGCCTCCCTGCGCTGCGGACAACATAGGCGAGCTTTGCCCGGGCTGAAAGTGCCGCTTGTCGATTTTGGTGCGGCGCAGCACGATGAAAGCGCTCATTGCGATACGCTCAGCCCTTGGGAGGCATAGGGAAGAACGCCGACGTGCGGCGCTTGTAATCGGCGTATTTATCACCCCGGGACTTGTCCATGCCCTTCTCCAGCAGGGTCACACCCGACCATTTGGTGAGCGTGAAGCTAATGAACAACGGGCCGATAACAGTCGCCGCGGCATAACCCCATCCGGCCGCTGCACAGGTCAGCCAGATGCCCCACCATGCGGCAAAATCGCCGAAATAGTTCGGGTGACGGGTGTAACGCCACAATCCGGTGTCGAGCACTTTGCCCTCGTTCGCGGGGTTGGCCTTGAACTGTGCCAGCTGCCAATCACCCACCCATTCGAAGAACACGCCTACGCTCCACAGCGCGAAGCCCGCCCATGCCAGCAGCGGTATCGGCGCGGGTTCACCGCTGGCGAGGATGCCGACCTGCGCGGGGCTCGACACCATGAACAGCAGCACCGCCTGCATCAGCCACACGCGGGTCAGCGCGGCGCGGGCGAAATGACCGCGCTCGCGCGCTTTTTTGAGAATAAGCTTGTACCGCTTGTCCTCACCCTCACGCCGCCATCGCAGGAACAGGTATCCGCCCAGCCGAAACCCCCAGGCGGCGGTCATCACCATGATAAGGCTGGCAAGCGCACCGGGCCCGCCGGGCACATGCAGCCAGCTTGCCACGGCAAGAATAGCCATCCCCGCACCCCAGAAGGCGTCGATGAAGCTGACATCGCCCAACTTCACGCTGATCGCCCACTGGATCAGCACCAGCGCCAGCAGGATTGCGGCATTCACCGCGAGCAGTTCAAACATCATTGCGCCCGGCAATAATGTCGCGTGCCTGCTGTTCCAGCACCTTGAAGCGTTCGTAATCGGGCAGCTTCGACCGGAACCATTCGGCCAGTTTCAGCAGGTCTTCGCCGTAATTGCCCGTGGGCATCATGGGCGGCCCGAAGCTGACGATCTTCGCGCCGTGATCGGCAAAAGCCGGAACAATCGGGACGTTGGCGGCGCGGGCGATATGGTAGAAACCCGAACGCCACCTGCCATCCGACTTGCGCGATCCTTCGCACGCAATCACCAGCGCGAGTTCATCGCGCGCGGCGAATTCGGCGGCGACCTGTTCGGTGGCATTGGCCTTGGCGGTGCGATCGACCGGGATGCCGCCCATGTCGAGCATGAAGTTGCGCATCATGCCGGTAAAAAGCGTGTGCTTGCCCATGAAATTGGGCTTCACGCCTTCCTCATGCGTAGCGCCGGTGAAGAACACGAAATCCCAGTTCGAGGTATGCGGCGCACCTGCCAGCACGTATTTCTTCAAGTGTTTGGGCAGCGGATCGACGACCTTCCACCCTTGCGCATACCAGATGGCAAGGATGATCCGGCGCACAATGCGCGACAGCAAGGTGGGCGCGCGTGCGGGCGCCGGAGTAACAGATTTTTGCAAGCGGTACGCCCCTCCCAAAAGGCCGGATGCTTGTGGCCTAACTTGCGTTATCTACGCAAGAGGAAGAGCGGCGGTTTCAGACTACATCCGGAACACACCAAACGCAGATCGCTCAGGGATCGGCGCTTCCAAGCACGCCGCCAGCGCCAGCCCCAGCACATCGCGGGTCTGCACCGGATCGACCACCCCGTCGTCCCACAGGCGCGCGGTGGCGTAGTAGGGGTTGCCTTCATCCTCGTATTTCTGGCGGATCGGGGCCTTGAAGGCCTCGGCCTGGTCTGCGTCCCAGCTCTCGGCGTCGCGGTGGACTGTCGCCAGCACGCTCGCCGCCTGCTCCCCGCCCATCACCGAGATGCGCGCATTGGGCCAGGTGAACATGAAGCGCGGGCTATAGGCGCGCCCGCACATCCCGTAATTGCCCGCGCCAAAGCTGCCGCCGATCACCACGGTGAGTTTGGGCACGCTCGCGGTCGCAACCGCGGTGACGAGTTTCGCGCCATGCTTGGCGATGCCCTCCGCCTCGTATTTCCCGCCGACCATGAAGCCGCTGATATTCTGTAGAAACAGCAGCGGGATGCGCCTCTGGCAGGCGAGCTCTATGAAATGCGCGCCCTTCTGCGCGCTTTCGCTAAACAGCACGCCGTTATTGGCGAGGATCGCGACCGGCATCCCCCAGATATGCGCTAAACCGCAAACCAGGGTGCTGCCGTAATGCGCCTTGAACTCGTGGAATTCGCTGCCGTCGACCAGCCGCGCGATCACTTCCTTGACGTCATAGGGCGCGCGCACGTCATCGGGGATCAGGGCGTAGAGGTCTTCGGCGTCGAACTTGGGCGGGCGCGGGTCCTTCAGCGCAACGTCCTTCACCGCGCCGGTGTTCGCGCCCAGATGGCTGACGATATCGCGCACGATGGTGAGCGCGTGTTCGTCGTTCTCGGCCAGGTGATCGACCACGCCCGATTTCTTCGCGTGCAGATCGCCGCCGCCGAGGTCCTCGGCGCTGATCTCCTCGCCCGTCGCGGCCTTCACCAGCGGCGGGCCGGCGAGGAAGATCGTGCCCTGATTGCGGACGATCACGCTCTCGTCCGACATTGCGGGAACGTAAGCGCCGCCTGCGGTGCAGGAGCCCATCACGCAGGCGATCTGCGGGATGCCGAGCGCGCTCATGTTGGCCTGATTGAAGAAGATGCGCCCGAAATGGTCGCGATCTGGAAACACCTCGGCCTGATGCGGCAGGTTCGCACCGCCGCTGTCGACCAGATAGATGCACGGCAGGCGGTTCTCCTGCGCGATTTCCTGTGCGCGCAGGTGCTTCTTGACCGTCATCGGGTAATAGGTGCCGCCCTTCACGGTCGCATCGTTGCACACGATCATGCACTGCCGCCCCGCAACGCGCCCCACGCCGCAGATGATCGAGGCACCGTTGACGTCGCCCTCGTACATCTCGTTGGCCGCCAATTGTCCGACTTCGAGGAAGGGCGAACCCGGATCGAGCAGCCGTTCGACCCGCTCGCGTGGCAGGAGCTTCCCGCGCGAGACATGGCGCTCGCGCGACTTTTCGGTGCCGCCCAGCGCCGCCTCAGCCACCCGCGCGCGCAGATCCTGCGCCAGCGCGTGATTATGGGCAAAGCGGGCCTTGGCCTCGGGGCTTTCGCGGTCGAGTTTGGTGGTGAGCGTGGGGGCGGTCATGATATCTCTGCCGTTTGCTTGTTGCTGCGCCAATGCCGCCAAGCCATCCAAAACACAAACATCGCAAAGGCGCTTTGCAGGCTCAGCGCGAAATAGAACTCTTCGTGTCCGACTACGAATGCGGTGTAGCCGTTCACCAAAATATTCGAAGCCATGATCGCAGCTCCCAACACAATACCCCAGCGTTCCCGGACCCAGATGAGTAGCGCGGCGGCCGGATCAAGGAAGGTCAGGCTGGTCCAGTAAATGTTCCACGGCAGCGGGCGGAAATCATAAGGCAGCCAGCCATAATTGATCAGATCGCGCGTATGCGTCGTCGTGCCGATCAGAAAGCCGAGCGTCCAGATGGCCTTTGCGATCACCGTTTCCGCACGAATTCGGCTCGCAGCACCAGACCCTTGATGCCGGGATATTTGCAGTCGATCTCCTGCGCGTCGCCGGTCAGGCGGATCGACTTGATCAGCGTGCCCTGCTTGAGCGTCTGACCTGCGCCCTTGACCTCCAAGTCCTTGATCAGCGTCACCGCATCGCCATCGGCGAGCAGGTTACCGACCGCATCGCGCACCTCGACCGTGTCTTCCGCCGCCTGCTTGGCCGCGAGTTCGGAGGCGGCCATCCATTCGCCGCTGGCCTCGTCATAGACGTAGTCTTCGCCAGAATCGTAATCGGGGCCGCTCACCCCGCCGCCCCGATCAATTCGCGCCCGATCAGCATCCGGCGGATCTCGTTCGTGCCTGCGCCGATGTCGAGCAGCTTCGCATCGCGCATGTAGCGCTCCACCGGCCAGTCGGTGGTGTAGCCCGCCCCGCCCAGCGCCTGCACGCTTTCGGCCGCGACCTTGAAGGCGTTTTCGGACGCGAGAAGGATCACGCCCGCCGCATCGAAGCGCGTCGTCTGCCCGGCGTCACACGCCTTGGCGACCGCGTAGGTGTAGGCGCGGGCCGATTGCAGGGCGACATACATGTCGGCAACCTTGGCCTGCATCAGCTGGAACGAGCCGATCGGCTTCCCGAACTGCTTGCGATCGCGCAGGTATGGGATCACCGTGTCGAGGCACGCCTGCATGATGCCGAGCTGAAGGCCCGCAAGCACCACGCGTTCGTAATCCAGCCCGCTCATCAGCACGCCGACGCCGCCGTTCACCGGCCCCATTACCCGGTCTTCGGGGATGAAGCAGTCAGTGAACACCAGCTCGGCGGTGGGCGAACCTTTCATGCCGACCTTCGAAATCTTCTGGCCGATGGAAAAGCCCTCGTCGCCCTTTTCGATCAGGAAGGCGGTGATCCCGCGGCTGCCCGCGCTGCCATCGGTCTTGGCATAGACCACCAGCGTATCGGCCTCGGGCGCGTTGGTGATCCAGAACTTGGTGCCGTTGAGGACATAGCCGGATTCTCCGTTCTTGGCACCAGCTTCGGCCTTCAGCTTCATCGAGACCACGTCGCTGCCGGCGCCCGCTTCGGACATCGCAAGGCTGCCGACATGTTCGCCCGAGATCAGCTTGGGCAGGTACTTCGCGCGCTGCTCGTCCGATCCCCAGCGGCGGATCTGGTTGAGGCAGAGGTTGGAATGCGCCCCGTAGCTGAGGCCGACGCTGGCAGACGCGCGGCTGACTTCCTCGACCGCGATCACGTGCTCAAGGTATCCGAGCCCCAGCCCGCCCCATTTTTCCTCGACCGTGATGCCGTGCAGGCCCAGCGCGCCCATCGGTTCCCACAGCTCGCGCGGGAAGCGGTCTTCGCGGTCGGTGCGTGTCGCGATCGGCGCGATCTGTTCATCCGCGAACCGTGCGGTAGTGTCGCGGATCATCGTGGCAGCTTCGCCAAGCTGGAAGTCGAAATCGGGGGTCGCGCGCATTTTATGTCCTGCAAGGGTAATGATGTTCTACGCACCCCGCATAGCAAGCGATCGGGCAAAGGCCAATCGGCGACGCTGGTGTAGCGCCAAGAACCTCGCTAACCCCTGACACTATGGACATTCCGCCGCCCTTGCTCCGCTTCGAGGCCGTGATCTGCCGTTTCGGCACCGTGACTGCGGTCGCCGGTATCACGTGCGACATTGCGGCTGGCAGTTTCGTTGCACTTGTCGGCGCATCGGGCTCGGGCAAGTCGACGTTGCTGAAGACGGTCAACACACTGGTCGCGCCGAGCGAGGGGCGCGTGGTGTTTGCGGGCGAGGACGTGGCGGATCTGCCGCCCGCGCGCCTGCGCCGCCGCGTCGGCTATGTATTCCAGGGGATCGGCCTGTTCCCGCACCTCACCGTCGCCGAAAACATCGCGATCGGCCCGCGCCTGACTGGCGAGAAGCTGCTGCCCGAACGCATTGCCGAACTGCTGACGCTGGTGGAACTCGATCCCGTGCTGGGGCAGCGGATGCCCGATGAACTCAGCGGCGGGCAGCGCCAGCGAGTCGGCGTGGCACGTGCGCTGGCGGGCGAGCCAGAGCTGCTGATCATGGACGAACCCTTCGGCGCGCTCGACCCGGTCACCCGCGATGCGCTGGGCGACAAGGTGCGCGAATTGCATGAACGCCTCGGCCTCACCACGGTGATGGTGACGCACGACATGGCCGAAGCGCTGCTGCTCGCCGACCGGGTTCTGGTGATGGACAAGGGCGCATTGGTGGCTGACGAAACGCCGCATGCCCTGATCACCGGTGCCGGTGGAGAAGTGGCCCAAGGCCTCGTCGCCGTGCCGCGCCAACAGGCCGAACGGCTCGCCGCGATGGAAAGCAGCACGGGGGCTGACCGCTGATGGAAACCATCTGGGAGATCCTGCCCAGCCTCGTCGACAAGCTGGCTGCACATGTGGTGCTGTCAGCGAGCGCGATCGGGCTTGCCATCCTGATCGCCCTGCCATTGGCGGTATGGGCGAGCCGGTCGCAGGTGGTGTCGCGTGTTGCGCTGAGCCTCGCCAGCCTGGTCCAGACCATTCCGGCGCTGGCCTTGCTGGCGCTGTTCTTCCCGCTGCTGCTGAGCTTGCGCAGCGTGTTCGGCGAGGGCCTGCCCACGCTGGGCTTCCTGCCCGCGCTGCTGGCGCTGACGCTTTATGCGCTGCTGCCAATTCTGCGCAACGCCGTCACCGCGCAGGCCAATCTCGACCCCGGCGTTCTCGAAGCCGCCGATGGCGTCGGGATGACCAAGTGGCAGAAGCTGACCTTGGTCGAAGCGCCGCTTTCCGCGCCCTTCATCATGGCGGGCATCCGCACCGCGAGCGTCTGGACCATCGGCGCGGCAACGCTCGCCACCACCATCGGCCAGCCGAGCCTCGGCGACCCGATCTTCGCCGGGCTGCAGACGCAGAACTGGGCGCTGGTGCTGGCCGGCTGCTTTGCCAGCGCAGGGCTGGCGCTGGCGGCGGACAATCTGTTGTGGGTGATCGAAGTGGGGCTGGCGCGCCGCAAGCGGTGGATGACGCTGGGCGGGATCGCGGTGGTCGCGCTGGGCATTCTCGGCGCTGTATGGGCGCAAGGCGCAGGCTCCTCCGAACGCCGCATCGTCATCGCCGCCAAGTCGTTCTCCGAACAATACATCCTTGCGCAATTGATCGGCGCACGGCTGGAGGCGGCGGGCTACGCGGTCGAATATCGCGACGGGATGGGCAGCGCGGTGGTGCACGGCGCCGTCGCCAATTCCAGCATCGACATCGCGGTCGATTACACCGGCACGATCTGGGCGAACTATCTCAACCGAAAGGACAATCCCGGCCGCGATGTGATGTATGAAACCATCCGTGCATGGGAAAGCCGCGAAAACGGGGTCACGGTGCTGGGTCGGCTGGGGTTTGAAAACGCCTATGCCTTTGCGATGCGCAGCGACCGGGCGCGGCAACTGGGCATCACGTCGCTCACCGATCTCGCCGCGGCCGCACCGCAGCTGACCGTCGGCGGCGATCCCGAATTCTTCGAGCGGCCCGAATGGATCGCGGTGCGCGATGCCTATGGCTTGCGGTTCGCCCGCAGCCGCAACTTCGCGCCGACCTTCATGTACAACGCGCTCGCTTCGGGCGAGGCCGATGTGATCAGCGCCTACACCTCGGACGGGCGGATCGCGGCGGACAGGCTGGTGGTGCTGGAAGACCCTGAAGGTGCCCTGCCAAGCTATGATGCAATCCTGATGCTTTCACCCCGAATTACAGGCGACAAGGCGGTGATCGCTGCGCTTGAGCCCTTGCTGGGAGCGATCAGCGTGGAGGCGATGCGCGAAGCCAATCTGGCCGTCGACCGTGAGGATGACAGAAAGATGACGCCAAAGACGGCAGCGGCGCAATTGGCACAAACAATCGAACAGCAGTAAATCGCGATGAAACGGTCGCTCAACGAGGCGCCCATTATGCCGAATAAACAAAGTTATGACGGGTCGCAGAGCCCGTGCGTATCAAGACGCCTTTCGCCACACCTGCGTCTGGCAGAACGGGCCGATGCAGCCTTTCACTTCCAGCACGCCTGCGTTTTTGCGGCGGATGATCGAACGATAGCTTTTGCCGCTGTTGGGATCGTAGATCTGACCGCGCCACACCGCGCCATCGGCCTTGAGGCCTGACAGAATCACTGTGCCTAGCAAACGGCGGCTGCGCCGGGCCGGATCGGGGTTGTTGACATCGCGCTGGTCATTGCCCTGCGGCGGGGGGATAAGGAACCTTTCGATCGTGCCGCACAGCGCAGTTCCGCAAGGGGCGATCACAATCACCGCGTCCTTTTCCGCCGTCAGCCAGCGCCCGGCCACAGCGTCAGCCGCATCAGCCCTTCCTGCCAGCAGTATACTGATCGCCAACACCATCATCCGCCATTGCACCATCAGTCGAACCCGACCCCGAATGGCCAGCGCCGACCGCAGATCCCCAGAACCTTGAACAAAGTGCCCATCTGATTGTCTTCGACCAGGCGGTCGCGCTGCCGCCGGATCTTGTCCTTTTCATAAGGATTGCGCCGCTGAAGCGCTTCCAACCGGGTGTCGATTCCCATCTGACGCAGCCATTCGCCCTGATAGGTCAGCCCCATCACATCGGCCCCATTATCTTCGGCGACCTGTTTCAGCAGTTCAAAATCGACGTGCGCAGTCAGATCCGAATCGCCCGGATGCGCGAAGATATCGACCTTCTGATGCGCCTTGAGCGCCTGCACGGTTGAACCCGATCGCAGCTCCATGTGCCCGTAATCAATCACCAACGCCGCGCCGCCCTGCGCCTTCAGGCGCTGGGCAATGTCGGCCATCAAGGCCACGGATGCAGGGCTTGTTTCGATCATCGCGCCCTGTGCGGCGGTGATCCAGCTGGGCGGGACCAGATGATCCATCCGTTCGCGGCCGGCCATGAAGGTGAAGGCATCGCCATCCAGCCCCACCAGCCGATCGAACCAGCCATCGGCTGATCGCACCAACTGATGCACCGGCAGCGCATCGAAAAATTCATTGGCAACAATCAGCAGCGGAGCATCATCGGGCAGCGACGAAATGTCGTGATGATGATGACATCCCGGAAACGCCTCGCGCTGGATTGCGCGCAGGGTTGCCGATGTTTCGACGAAATGAATCTCCGGCGCAAAATCGTACCGGCGCGCCGCGTTCAACGCATCGCTGGCCAGCGTGCCGCGGCCGGGGCCAAGTTCGACGTAGTGGATGCGTTTGCGGCTGCCCATCCGCACCCATAGATCGGCCAGCCACAATCCGATCAATTCGCCGAACATCTGGCTGACTTCGGGAGCGGTGATGAAATCGCCCTGTTCGCCAAGGGGGTCGCGGCTGGCGTAATAGCGCGCGTTGCTTTCCCCCATATATTGCGCAAGGCTGATGGGGCCGGTTTCGCGGATCAGTCGGCGCAGCGTTGCGGGCACATCGACCTGCGCGCGGGCGAGCACCTCGGCTTCAAGCCGGGCCTGTTCGGCGGCAGCGGCGGCGGCTTCCGCAGCGGCGGCTTCTTTAGCCTCGCGCCGGGCCTGTTCTTCGGCTGCGATCCGGGCCACATCGGCAGCAGCGATCCGCGCCTGTTCCTCAGCTTCGGCCTTGGCACGGGCCTCGGCCTCGGCGCGGGCTTTGGCTTCGGCAGCGCGCCGGGCCTGTTCTTCCGCCGCTGCCTTGGCTCTGGCTTCGGCTTCTGCCTTGGCGCGGGCCTCAGCTTCGGCGCGTGCTTTGGCTTCGGCTTCGCGGCGAGCTTGTTCCTCCGCTTGGCGGCGGGATTTTTCTTCGGCAGCCGCGCGGGCGCGGGCTTCGGCTTCCGCCTTGGCTTTCGCCTTGGCAAGTGCGCGTGCACGGGCTTCGGCTTCCTTGCGCAGACGGGCTTCTTCGGCAGCCTTGGCCTTCGCTTCGGCTTCGACCCGGGCGCGCTCCTCGGCTTCGCGGCGCGCCTGTTCTTCGGCGGCGGCCTTGGCAGCCGCAGCGGCCGCTTCAGCTGCACGCCGCGCCTCTTCCTCAGCTTCGGCTCGGGCTTTGGCTTCGGCGATTTCGCGGGCCTTGGCCTCCTTGCGCAGCCGCGCTTCCTCCGCAGCTTTGGCACGGGCTTCGGCTTCGACGCGCATGCGGGCTTCGGCTTCGGCCTGCTTGCGCGCCCGGGCCTGTGCGGCGGCCTGTTCGCGTGCATCGCGTTCCGCCTTGGCGCGGGCTTCAGCCTCGGCCTTTTCGCGCAGACGGGTTTCTTTCAGAAGGCGGATGCGTTCCTCAGCCTCAACCTTGGCGCGGGCGAGCGCTTCGGCCTTGCCGCGGGCTGCCGCTTCGCTGCGGGCGCGGGCTTCGGCCTTGGCCTGTTCGCGCGCGGCAGCTTCGGCAGCGGCTTGGGCGGCGGCAGCCGCAGCCTGTTCTTGTGCCTGTGCCCGCCCGGCACGTTCGGCGGCTTGACCATCGTCGGGCGCGGGCTTGGGCGCCGGCGCCGGGTCAACCAGCCGGAACGCACTGCGCCATACGCCGGGCGCTTCGGTCAGGCCGGCGCTGCCGTCCCCGTTGCCAGCGGCTGCTTCCGCAGCGCGTAAAGCACGACAATCAACCCAGTCAGGATAAGCGGTATCGTTAGCCATTGCCCCATTGATAACCCGGTCCGGGCTGCAAAGTCAGCCAGTTGTTGATCAGGCTGGCGGAAAAATTCGTTGATGAAGCGCGCCAGCCCCATGCCGAGTGTAAATACCCCCGCCAGCAATCCCGGCCGGTAACGCGCGCGGGTCAGCCAGAACAGCGCCATCATGATGACCAGCATCGCCAGACCTTCTAAGCCCGCCTGATACAGCTGGCTGGGGTGGCGTGGCAGGTCATCGGCGGTGGGAAACACCATCGCCCAAGGTACATCGGTCGGCCCCCGGCCCCACAGTTCGCCATTGACGAAGTTTGCCAGCCGGCCCAGCAGCATCCCCATCGGCACGCCCACCGATACATAGTCGACAACGCGGATGAACCTCAGCTTGTCGCGCCACGCGACGTAACCCATCGCTGCGGTGACGCCTGCCAGACCGCCGTGGAAGCTCATCCCGCCGTCCCACAAACGCAGCAATTGCCACGAGACAAACCCGTCGCCGGAAAAGTCGGTGAACGCCGACGGAATGCCCGTCTCGCCCCCGGTATAGAACAGCGCGTAACCCAGTCGCCCGCCGAAAATCACCCCCAGAATGCAATAGGTGAAAAGGTCATCGGCATGGCGCTGCGCCATCGGCGCGCCGGGTTCCTTGAGCATGCGCGAGGTGTGCCAATAGGCGAACACCAACCCGATCAGGTATGCGAGCGAATAATAGCGCAGCGTGAAGAAGCCCAGATCGATGCCCGGCGAAAGCCCAAGCTCGGTCCAGTAGATCGGATCGGCAGCGCCGCTTGCGGCAAGTAGTGACAGCACGGAGCGAACCTCTTATTGACAATGAGATGCCGTATCGGCGGGCCCGAAATGGCCTCGTCCTTGGCCCCGGTCGCGCTGGCGCTTCTGGCACAGCAACCGGGGCAGGGGAAGAGGCCGGGAACCACCGGACGAAATGGGACAGGCAATTTGTGATGGGTAAACAGCCCGGGCAGTTGCCATAACACGAGAGAGAGGAACATCACCGCATGCCCACCCAGCTGGACAATGCGCTCGAAGCGATCATCACCGGCCTCACCGCCGAGGATCAGCCCTTCGCCACCGTGCCCTTCAACCGCGATGGTGTGGAGATGCCCGCTTTCGCCGGAGCGCCGCCGAGCCTCGCCCATTATTTTGCGCATTTCTGCAATGAACACAAGGATGTGCCCTTCATCGTCGATGGTGATATCCGGCTGACATTCGGTCAGGCCTATGCTGCGGCGACCTGTGTGGCTGAAGGTCTGGTCAAGCGGCACGGCGTCCAGAAAGGCGACCGGGTCGGGTTGGCAGCGCGCAATTCGGCCAACTGGATGATCGCTTACATGGGCATCCTGATGGCGGGCGGTTGCGCCACGCTGCTCAACGGATTTTCTTCGGGTGATGAACTGGCCTACGGGCTGGATCTGGCCGAATGCAAGGTGTTGCTGGCCGATGAAGGCCGCGCCGCACGGCTTGACGGGCACGACCACCCGGCAAAAATCGTGCCGTTCACGCACGGCGATGCGCCGTCCGAAGGGCTTGCTGACGCGTGGATGCAGCCCGAAGCGACCAGTGTCGCGATGACGATGCTGGGCACGCTGGGGCCGGATGATATTGCCACGATTCTCTACACCTCAGGTTCGACCGGCAAATCCAAGGGCGCGTGGTCGGATCACCGCGGTGTGGTGAACGGGGTGATGAATTATGTCGCCCAGTCGGCGATGGCCAAGGTGCATGTCGAAAGCCAGGAAGGCCCGATGACCACCCAGCCCTGCGCGCTGGTCGCGGTGCCCTTGTTCCATGTCACGGGCGAAGTGCCGCTGTTTCTGCAAAGCTTCGCCATCGCCCGCAAATTGGTGCTGATGCCCAAATGGGACGCAGGACTGGCGATCCGCCTGATGGCAGAAGAACAGGTCAGCTATTTCGTCGGCGTTCCGCTGATGAGCTATGAGATCGCCAATCACCCCGATCGCGAAAAATACGACCTGTCGGCCTGCAAAAGTTTCGCTGCGGGCGGCGCGCCGCGTCCGGTCGAACACGTCACCCGGATCAAGGAAGCCTTCCCCGGCAGCTTCCCGCTGCTGGGCTATGGCCTTACCGAAACCAACGCGGTGGGCTGCGGCAATTTCAACGAGAACTACCTGGCCAAGCCCGGGTCGACCGGGCGCCCCAGCAAGCCGTTGGTGGACATGGCGATCCTTGATGATCTGGGCAATCCGCTCGCGCAGGGTCAAGTGGGCGAAGTCTGCATCCGCTCGGTCGCCAATTTCCGCGGCTATTGGAAAAACCCCGAAGCAACCGCGGCAGCCTTTACCGATGATGGCTATTTCCGCACCGGCGATCTGGGTTTTCTGGACGAAGACGGGTATCTCTTCATCGTCGACCGGAAGAAGGACATCATCATCCGCGGCGGGGAGAACATTTCCTGCATCGAGGTGGAAGATGCAATCTACGCGCACGATGACATCGGCGAATGTTCGGTATTCGGACTTCCCGATGATCGCTACGGCGAAGTGCCCGCAGCGGTGTACACGATGAAGGATGGTCGCGCACCAATCAGCCCGGCTGAACTGCGCGCCTTCCTGCTCGAACGGATCGCCCCCTTCAAGGTGCCGCTTGAAACGCAGATCTGGATGGCCAGCGAAGCGCTGCCGCGTCTGGGCACGCAAAAAATCGACAAGCGCAGCGTCAAGGCGCATTTCCTGTCCGAAGCAGTGTCGGCATGAGGCTGCGGCATGTCGCCTAGGCGGGTCTTGGGCCAGCGCGCCATCATCGATCGGCGTTTGCTGGCCGAGGCTATCGCGGCCTTGCACAAGGCCGGCGGCGAAGGCGCGCGTCCCGACATCGTCAAGGCGCTGCGCGATGCGCTGGACACCGGGCGGACCGAACTGGCCCGCCGGTTGTCCGAGGCGCCTTCGGCCGGGCATGAGGTGACGGCCGGTTTCAGCTTCCTGATGGATCAGCTGCTGCGCGTGATTTACGATCACGTCACCACGCATCTCTACCCCGCCGCTGGCCGCACGCAGGGCGAACGGCTCGCGATCCTGGCGGTGGGGGGTTACGGACGCGCCGAGATGGCGCCCCATTCGGATGTCGATGTCGCCTTCATCACCCCCGGCAAGCGCGCGCCCTGGTGCGAGCAGGTGATCGAGACAATGCTCTATCTGCTGTGGGATCTGGGCCTCAAGGTGGGTCATTCCAGCCGCACCGTTGCCGATACCGTGCGCATGGCAAAGGAAGACCTGTCGATCCGCACCGCCTTGCTTGAAGGGCGGCTGGTGTGGGGCGAACAGGCTTTGTACGAAGAACTGCGCAGCCGCTTCTGGAACGAAGTGGTCAAGGGCAGCGAACGGCAGTTCCTGACGCTGAAGCTGGCTGAACGCGATGCGCGGCACAAACGCATGGGTGACAGCCGCTATGTCGTCGAACC
Source organism: Erythrobacter sp. R86502 (assembly GCF_042466465.1). Lineage (NCBI taxonomy): Bacteria > Pseudomonadati > Pseudomonadota > Alphaproteobacteria > Sphingomonadales > Erythrobacteraceae > Erythrobacter > Erythrobacter sp. R86502. The sequence goes on from NZ_JAXHCJ010000001.1 coordinate 2,268,008, forward strand.
CAACGTCAAGGAAGGCAAGGGCGGTCTGCGCGATCTGCAAACGCTCTACTGGATCGGCAAATATGTCCACCGGGTCGGCGCGGCGGCGGAACTGGTCGATGTCGGCCTTCTGACTGCCAATGAATATCGCAGCTTCCGCCGGGCCGAAGGGTTTCTGCTGGCGGCACGCTGCCACATGCACCTGATAACCGACCGTGCCGAAGACCGTCTGACCTTCGATCTGCAACGCGCCGTGGCCGAACGCATGCACTTTGCTGACCGCCCGGGGAAAAGCGCGGTCGAACGGTTCATGCAATACTACTTCTTGCAGGTGAAGCGCGTCGGCAGCCTGACGGGCGTGTTCCTGTCGCACCTTGACGAGGAATTCGCCAAGAAGCGCCCGCGCACGGGCTTTTTTGCCGGATGGACGCAGCGGCCGCGCATGTTCAAAGGCTATACCGTCGATGGCGGACGGCTGCGCGCGCCGGGCGATGACTGGTTCCGCGCCGATCCTGTCCGTTTGATCGAGGTGTTTCAGCTGGCCGAGGCCGAAGGGCTGGAAGTTCACCCCGAAACCATGCGGCAGGCGGGGCGCGATGCCAAATTGATCGATGGCAAGGTGCGCCGCGACAAGCGCGCCAATGCGCTGTTCCTTGATCTGCTGGCCGGGCGCAAGGACCCCGAAACCGCGCTGCGCTGGATGAACGAAACCGGCGTGTTCGGACGGTTCGTGCCCGACTTCGGCCGGGTCAACGCGCAGATGCAGTTCGATATGTACCACCACTACACGGTGGATGAACACACGATCCGTGCCATCGGACTGCTCAGCCAGATCGAGCGCGGATTGCTACAAGCCGATCATCCGCGTGCCACCCGCGAATTTCCCAAGCTGGCCTCGCGCCGGGCGCTGTATGTCGCGGTGTTGCTGCACGATATCGCCAAGGGCCGGGGCGGCGATCATTCGGTGCTGGGGGCCGACGTTGCGCACCGGCTATGCCCGCGCTTCGGACTGGACGACAAGGAAACCGGGCTGGTTGCCTGGCTGGTGCTGCAACATCTCCTGATGAGCCGCACCGCGCAAAAGCGCGACTTGACCGATCCCAAGACGATCGAGGATTTTGCCGGCGAAGTCCAAAGTCTTGAACGCCTGCGCAATCTCGCCATCCTCACCGCGGTCGATATCCGCGCGGTGGGGCCGGGGACGTGGAACAGCTGGAAAGGCCAGTTGCTGGGCGAACTCTACGATGCCACGCAGGAACGGCTTCGGCTGGGGCACAAGGGTCATGGGCGCAAAGGCCGCGTCACCGCCAAGAAAGATGCGGTGGCGCAATTGCTCGGCGCGTCCGATCACCTCGTCAACAGCGTTGGCGCATTGCTGGGCGATGCCTACTGGATCGCCGAGCCGGAAGACATCATCGCCAGCAATCTGGTCCAATATGACGCCGCCGAAGCGATCGGCGATGCCTTGTCCATTCACTGCGAGGTGGACGAGACCCGCGGCGCCACCCGCGTCAGCGTGATTGCGGCCGATCACCCCGGCCTGTTTTACCGTATGGCAGGCGGCATCCACTTGGCGGGTGCCAACATCATCGATGCGCGCATTCATACCGCGCGCAGCGGTTTTGCCGTCGACAACTTCCTTGTGCAGGATCAGAACGGGCAGCCCTTCCGGGAAGAGGCGCAGATGGCGCGGATCGACAAGGGCATCCGCGACGCACTGCTCGCACAGGTTGAACTGGTGCCCAAACTGGCCGCGCGCCCGCTTGCCCATTCGCGTGCCAAGGCGTTCGACGTGGCTCCCCGTGTCGGCTTCGACAATGATGCATCGAACCACTTCACGGTGATCGAAGTGACCGCCCGCGATCGGCCCGCTTTGCTCAACCGCCTGGCTCATGCGCTGTACAAGGCCAACCTGATCGTCCATTCGGCGCACATCACAGCTTATGGCGAAGCGGCAGCCGATACGTTCTACGTGACCGATCTGACCGCATCGAAAATCAAGGCGCCCGAACGACAGGCCGAAATCGAAGCCGCGCTGCTTGCCGCGGCCAGCGATCAGCGCCAAAGGCAGCTGGAACAGGCCTAAATGCCACACCCGATGAAAATTCATGATGAATGCGGGAAAGCCGTCTTGCAGTAACGGCCGATGTTATTAGGCTCCGGGGTAACAAGCGAAAACGCTTGATGCCTGGGAGAGAAACTTTATGACGAATCTGACGTCGCTTCGTGCGATTGCGCTATTTGGTGCCGGGATGGCGCTGTTGCCTGCGTCTGCCATGGCGCAAGAAGTCACCGACGATACTTCCGCAGCAGAAGCGCCGCCCGTCGACGAAAGAAACGTCATCATCGTGACCACTCAGGGTCGTCGTCAGGCCCTCGCCGATGTTCCGGTGGCAATTTCGGCCATTGATTCGCAAACGCTGCTCAACAGCGGCGCGAATGACATTCGCCAGTTGAACCAGGTGGCCCCTTCCCTGCTCGTGTCTTCGACCGGCAGCGAAGCCAATGGTTCGGCCCGTATTCGCGGCATCGGCACGGTAGGTGACAACCCCGGTCTTGAAAGCTCGGTGCCGGTGTTCATCGACGGCGTGTATCGTTCGCGATCGGGGATCGGCCTTAACGAATTGGGCGAAATCGACCGGATCGAAGTGCAGCGCGGGCCGCAGGGCACGCTGGGCGGCCGCAACTCGTCCGCGGGCCTTATCAGCATCTATTCCAAGGAACCCGAATTCGATTTCGGCGCGACCGGCGAAGTGACTTACGGAAACTATGACTTCCTGCGACTGGGCGGCAGCATCACTGGCCCGATCACGGATAACATCGCGGCCCGCGTCGACGGGATCTTTGTTAAGCGCGACGGCTTCTATTTCGATCCCGCCAACAACACCGATGTGAATGACCGCGATCGCTATTTCGTGCGCGGGCAGTTGCTGTTTGAACCGACCGACAGCCTTTCAGTGCGCTTGATCGGCGACTACACCTACCGCGATGAAAAGTGCTGCGCGGCCACCTATGTCGATGGCAGTGTCAATCCGTTCATCGGCGGGCTCAACAATCCCTCGACCCCGATCACGCCGCTGAGCCAGAACGGCAACAACATTATCAACGTGTTGCGCGATCTGGGGCAGGATCTGGGCGCCTTCAGTCAGGGCTATGGCCGCACCATTTCGACCACGCCCGGTCGCAGCTTCGCTGGCGAAACCAAGGATTACGGGATTTCAGGCCAGATCGACTGGGATCTGGGCGGCGTCAATCTGACATCGATCACCGCTTATCGCGAATACCGGTCGAGCCAGGGGTCGGACACCGATTACGGCACGGTCGACATTCTTTATCGTGCACCCAGCGATGATGCCTATCGCCAGTTCCACACCTTTACGCAGGAACTGCGTCTGCAGGGTGAAGCCTTCGGCGGATCGCTGGACTGGCTGGTTGGCGGCTTCTTCTCGAATGAAAAACTGACGGTGCGTGACAACCTGCGCTTCGGCAACCAGTATGGCCGCTTTGCCAATTGCCGCATCATTTCGGGCGGCGGTCTTGCCGGGCTCTATTCGCCGAACAGCCCGTTGTGCGTGGCGCCTGGCGTTGGTCCGGCAACGTTGGCCGGGGCCACCGGCGCATCGGGTGCGGACATCGTCGCCGCCTTCACCGCGCTTGACGGTCTGAGCGATCTTGGCACAACCAACGACCGGTATTTCCAGGATGGCACCAACTGGGCGCTGTTCACGCACAACATCGTGCACATCACCGATCGCCTCGATCTGACGCTTGGCGTGCGTTACACCAACGACCGCAAGGAACTCGACGCGACCTTCGGAAACGACAACACGGTCTGCACCACCGTGCAGGGCCTGCTGCTTGATGATCTGACCACCAGCCCCAACGCTACCGCGCGCGCATTGGCAGGGTCTTTGATCGGCCTGAGCTGTCAGGGCAACTCCACCGCCGAACTCAACGGCGTGTCGATTTCCGATGAACGCACCGAGGACGAATGGACCGGCACTGCGATCCTGTCCTACAAGGCAACCGATGACCTGCTGCTGTATGCAAGCTTTGCGCGCGGCTACAAGGCGGGCGGTTTCAACCTCGATCGTTCGGCGCTGAAGTCTCCGATCTTCCCCTTTGGTGGACAGGCGGGCACGCAGGCGCTGGTTGGCAGGCTGCAGTTCGATCCCGAACTGGTCGACAGCTACGAACTGGGCGCGAAGTATGCGACCGGTCCTTTCAGCCTCAGCGCTTCGCTGTTCCGTTCGGAATTCAGCAATTTCCAGCTGAACACCTTTAACGGCACCGTGTTCCTGGTGCAAAACATCAATGGCTGCACCGGCGATCTGGTGGGCGGGCCCGATTCGGACACCGATACCAGCTCTGCCACCGGAAGCTGCGCACCGGGTGATGTGGGTTACGGGGTCACTACCGAAGGCGTCGAACTTGAAGCCCAGATGGTTCCGGCGGCCGATGTCCGCGTGGCGGCGGGTTTCACCTATGCCAGCACCAAGTATCGCAGCGATCTTGTGGGCAATGCCAGCGGCGCCCCGCTTGATGCTGCGCTGCGCAAGCTGCCCGGTGACAACCTGTCAAACGCCCCAGAAATCGTGGCGACGGGCAGTGTGACCTGGACCCCCGAAATCGGTTCGTCGGGCTTGTCGGGCCTCGTTTATATCGACGGTCGCATGACATCGGACATCAACACCGGGTCGGATCTGTTCCCGCAAAAGGGCCAAGATGGCTTCGCGCTGTTCAATGCCCGTGTCGGCGTGCGCGGTCCGGACGAAAAGTGGTCGATCGAATTCTGGGGCCAGAACATCTTCGACAAGGACTACGCGCAGGTTGCCTTCAACTCGCCCTTCCAGGCGGGTGCGACGTCAGCGCCCTTCGTCGATCCGCAGTTCCCCGGTGGTCGTCAGATCTTCTCGCAGTTCCTGGCCGAACCACGCACGTATGGCGTGACCGGCCGGTTCAACTTCTGAACCACAGCAGATCGCTAAAAATTCGAGGCGTCCCGGTAACGGGGCGCCTCGTTTCGTTTCAGCCTTATGCGCCCTGACGCTCGCCGAACAGAGCCGTGCCAACCCGTACATGCGTTGCGCCCAGCATGACTGCGGTTTCATAATCTCCGCTCATCCCCATGCTGAGCCCGGTCAGGCCGTTGTCCGCTGCCAGCTTGGCCAGATACGCGAAGAACGGTGCGGGTTCGGTGTCGGCGGGCGGAATGCACATCAGCCCGGCCAGCGGAACATCGGCGCTGCGCGCGGCCGCCAGAAACGCGGGCAGTTCCGCAATCGGGCAGCCGCCTTTCTGCGGCTCGTCCCCGATATTGACCTGCACAAAGCAGGGCACCCGGCGCCCCGTCTTGTCCATCGCCTTCGCCAGCGCGGAAAGCAGACTGGCGCGATCAAGCGAATGGATCACGTCGAACAACTCGACGGCTTCTTCAGCCTTGTTCGATTGCAACTGGCCGATCAGGTGCAGCGCAATATCCTGATGCCCTTCGCGCAGCGCCGGCCACTTGCCTTGCGCTTCCTGCACGCGGTTTTCCCCGAACACCCGCTGTCCGGCATCGATCAGCGGCTGGATAGCGGGCGCATCATGCGTCTTGCTAACCGCGATCAGGGTGACATCGGCGGTGTCACGGCGGGCAGGCTTGCAAACGCGGGCAATATTGGCGCAAATGGCGGCGAGGCGGGTGGCTGCATTTTCCATAGCCCGGCGCTATAGCGCCAGGATGGCGCAAGACCAGTCTGTCCCCTGCATCTGGCTTTTGTCGGATCGCCGCAATGATGCGGTGCTGGAAGATGCGATCCTGCGTCTGCCGCCCCGATCAGGCTTCGTGTTCCGCCATTATCATCTGGATGCCGAACTGCGCGCCAATCGCTTTGCACACATCCTCCCTCTGCTGCGCAGGGGCGGGCATTGGGCCATCATATCAGGCGATGCTGCAACGGCGCAGGCGTGGGGGGCGGATGGAATTTACGGGCAGCAAGCTGGCCTACCCCCCGCCCCGCTGCGCTGGATAGCCACTGCGCACAACGCAGCTGAACTGGATGATGCGAACACCGCAGGGGCGACCGCTGTGATGCTGTCGCCGGTGTTTCCCACGCGCTCCCACCCGGGCGGCGCAACGCTGGGGATGGCGCCCTTCCGCGCACTTGCTGCACGATCCGCGATCCCCGTGATCGCCTTGGGCGGCATGACCGCCGCACGGGCGCGCGAACTGGATTGGCCACGCTGGGCAGCGATCGACGGACTGACACAGCGCGGCGATCCGTCGCTCTGTCCTTGACCGGACTCGCCGGAAGATTCATGGTGTGTTCTACGCAGGAGATTCCCCATGGCCAGCCGCGCGGCTCTGACCACCAAACCCGGTCGCCAGACCGATGCCGAATGGCGCGCAGGTCTGCGCCGCAGCTTGCGCCGTCTTGCCCAGATGACCGGCGCTGCGGTGCTGTTCGGTGCGGCGGTGTTCCTCGCGCTCGCGCTGGCAAGCTACACCCAAACCGACCCCAGCCCCTCTACCGCGGCCGACCCTGACCAGATTGCCAACTGGATGGGGGCAAGCGGCGCGTGGGCGGCGGATCGGGTGCTGCTGATCTTCGGCCTTCCCGGTGTGCTGCTGCTGCCGTTGCTGTATGTGTCGGCGCGCAAACTTTGGCGCGATGTTGAAAACGGCGATGAACCGGAAACCACAGCCTGGTGGATGCCCGCAGCGCTGCTGCTGATCGCGATGACATTGATCGCTACGGTCCTAAGCCTCGCGTTTGACGGGCCCGGCGGCACCTTGCCTGCACAGGCGGGCGGTTTATCGGGCCTGCTGGGGGCGGGCGCAATACAGGCGATTGCGGCGCGCTTCGGCGAACAGGCGCAGGGCTGGGTGATTCTGGGCCTTGCCCTCGCCAGCCTTGCGGTCGGCGTGGCGCTGCTTACGCGGATTTTTGCGATAGATTGGCGCGTGCTGATGAGCCTGCCCGAATTTCTTGGCGGTGGGTCGCTGGCTGGCATGATGCGCCGTCTGCAACCCCCTGTCCGCGAAGCCGCGCTGCCGCTGGCGTTGGCCGGGGAAGACGAAGACGATAATCCCGCCCCGCGCCCGCGCCGTGCGGCCAAGGCGGAAACCCCGCCCACCCCGCTTAATGATCGCCCCCGCCGAGCGCCGGAAATCAGCGATCCGTCAGCACCGCCCAAACGCGCCGACGCCGCCAGAACCGCGCAGGTCGACATGTTCGCAGCGTTCAATCTGCCCAGCCTCGATCTGCTTGCCGAACCCCCTGTCGACAAGGCACCCAAGCTCGATAAGCTGGCACTGGAACGCAATGCCCGCCTGCTTGAAAACGTGCTCGATGATTTCAACGTGAAGGGCGAAATCACTGCTGTGCGCACCGGCCCGGTGGTGACGATGTACGAACTGGAGCCAGCGCCGGGCATCAAGGCCAGCCGGATCGTCGGGCTGGCGGAAGACATTGCCCGCAACATGAGCGCGATTTCCGCGCGCGTTTCGCCCATTCCGGGGCGCACCGTGATGGGGATCGAACTGCCCAATCAGGATCGCCAGGTAGTGATGCTGAAAGAATTGGCGGCCTGCGCCGATTTTGCCGATGCCAAGGGCAACCTGCCGATTATTCTGGGCAAGGATATTGCCGGCGAACCGATCATCGCCGATCTTGCCGCCATGCCGCACTTGCTGGTCGCAGGGACGACCGGCAGTGGTAAATCGGTGGGCCTCAATGTCATTCTGCTCAGCCTGCTGTACCGCTTTACGCCGACCGAACTACGCCTGATCCTGATCGATCCCAAGGTGCTGGAACTGAAGACCTACGACGATATTCCGCACCTTTTGTCCCCCGTGGTGACGGAGCCTGCCAAATCGGTGCGCGCCCTGAAGTGGGCGGTTGAGGAGATGGAGCGGCGGTATCGGATGATGAGCGCGATCAGCTCGCGCAACATCCATTCCTTCAACGAAAAGGTCAGCGCCGCAATTGCCAAGGGCAAGCCACTAGGCCGCCGCGTGCAAACCGGGTTCGATCCCGAAACCGGGGAACAATTGTTCGAGGAAGAGCAGCTCGATTACCAGCCGCTGCCGCAGATCGTGCTGATCGTTGACGAACTGGCCGACTTGATGGTGACGATCGGCAAGGAAATCGAAGTCCTGATCCAGCGCCTTTCGCAAAAGTCGCGCGCGGCGGGCATCCACCTTATCATGGCGACGCAGCGACCTTCGGTCGATGTCATCACTGGCGTCATCAAGGCCAACCTGCCGACCCGCATCAGCTTCAAGGTGACGAGCCGGATCGACAGCCGCACGATCCTGGGCGAACAGGGCGCCGAACAGCTGCTGGGCAAGGGCGATATGCTCTACAAGCCCAACACCGGCGCGATGGTGCGTGTCCACGGGCCCTTCGTTTCTGACGAGGAAGTCGAAGCCGTGGCCGATTTCTGGCGCGGGCAAGGCTCGCCCGAATATGTCGATGCCGTCACCGAAGAGCCTGAAGACGGCGGCGGTTTCGGGTTTGAAGACGACCTGACCGCTTCGGACAATCCCGACGAACGCAAGTACCGTCAGGCCTGCCAGGTGGTGATCGAAAACCAGAAGGCATCGGGTTCCTGGCTACAGCGGCAGATGGGTGTCGGCTACAACACAGCTGCCAAATGGATCGAACGGATGGAGGAAGACGGTCTCGTCGGGCCTGCCAACCATGTCGGCCGGCGCGAAATTTACCGCGATCGGGATGGCAACCCGCTGTAGGCCTAATCGCACACACGCCCTCCTGCCCATTTTTGTCATGAGAACAAGGACGTTTCATCCGGTCGCGGATCGCTGCGCCCAGTTTCTTTTCAAGGTTAGGATTTCCTAAACGCGCAGACGGTAGTTCCACGTAAGTCAACGGGGGCTATCGTGATGAACTGGTTACTTACAGGCATGCTTGCAGCAGTGCTCGGCATCGCCGTGTCTGCGCCTGTAGCAGCGCAGGACAGCGTCTGGACGCTGGAGCCCGATGCCCGCATCGAAGTGCAAGCTGTCAGCGCGCAAACCACCACCCGCGATGAAGATCTGATCATCGATGGCGAAGCTGTGTCCTTGCGCGGTCAGGTGGGCGCAGCGCTTGAGGGGCGCGGGATGCGGTTCCGGCTTGAAGCTGACCGGATAGAAGTTTTCCGGCTGGGCAACGGGCGCGCAGATATTGCGCGTGACCGCTTCACTGCAACCGCCGAAACCGATCTGGCCCAAGGCTGGCAATTGCAGGTGCAGGGCCGCCACTATGATGATTTTGTCACGGTCGAAGCCGCCGATACCGATGAATGGCAAGGATCGGCGCGGCTCACCTGGGAAGCGCGGCGGCAACACCGTATCCGGCTTCAGGGCACTTGGCGCGAGCGTGAATATGCCGGAAGCGCAGGCCCCGAAACCACCGGACAAGGGCCGCGCATCGATGCCCAGTATCGCCGCCGTTTCGGCGCTTATCACTATCTTGCTTTCGATCTTCGGGCTGAGGGCATCCGGTCGGACGATCCGCGCCGGGGCTATCAGCGCCAGTCCGCGGGCGTCGCCTACACCCGCCCCCTGACCCCGGACCTGCGCGTGCGCCCGGCGCTGGAAGTGATTCGCACCCGGTTTGACGGCCGCCTGACAGACGCAGGCGAACGCCGGCGCGACAGGTTGATCGTACCCGAAGTCGAACTGCTGTGGTGGAAGGACAAGTGGCGCGTAGAAGCGGAGGCCAAGTATATCGGTTTCCAGAGCAACGAAGCCCGGCGCGAACGCGAAGGTTACAGGCTCACCCTTTCGGTTGGTTATGCCTTCTAGGCTGCTGATACCCTTTCAACGGTTCTGGCGTAGAGCCACGCCGCAAATCCGCCGCCCGATCTATATCGGTGCGGTCGTGGGCCTGTGCCTTGCCGCGCTGGTCGGGGTCGGCCTCGCCAACACTGCTTCATTTTTTGCGTTGCCATCATCCTTTGAAGGGGTGGCCACGTCGCAGGCGATCTGGGGGCTCAAGCCCGATAACCTGCTGATGGTGCTGCCGCTGGGGGCGTTTCTGGTGGTGCTGGCGCGCAGCTTCATCGGTCTCAAGGCGTTCGGCCTGTTTACCCCGATGCTGATTGCGCTGGCGTTCTTGCAGATCGGGCCGGTGATGGGTCCGGTGGTGCTGGTTTCATCCGTGCTTACCGGGATGATCGTGACACCGACGCTGCTGAAACTGCGGATGACCCGCGTGGGCTTTCTTGGCGTGCTGATTTCGCTGATCGTTCTGGTGCTGGTCGCGCTGCAGATGATCCTTGATACCGAACTTCAGGTCGATGCCTTCCCGGTAATCGTCTGCGCGCTGTGTGTCGAACGGTGGTGGAAGCAATGGGCCAAGGACGGCGCCAAGCCGGCCGCGAAGATGGCGCTCAACACCTTCGTTCTGGCGGTGGTGATCGAATTCGTAATGGTCAGCAATTTTGCGCTGGCGCTGATCGAAACCTCGCCGCTGCTCATGCCCGGGGCAACGGGCATCGCGATCGCCATTCTGGGGCGTTACCGCGGGTTGCGCCTGACCGAGATCGGCCGCTTTGCGCCGATCTGGCTGGAACGGCGGCGCAAGGCGCGGGTGGCTGTGCTGCCTGAAGGTGTGACGCAGGACCGGCGGCAAAGGCAGCCCGATACGCGGCGCGTGCCCCCGCGGCCCTCTGTCGCACCCGTTCTGCCTGAACAAGTGCCACTGATGCCAGGCATGTGGGTGATCCGGTCGCCCGCCGATTTCGCCCACCAGGCGCGGCGGCATGCGTGCCGTGATGACCTGCCGGTGGTCCCCAACATGGCCGCGCAGTTCGCGCCGACGATTGATCCGGCCGCCGCCCTGGTGCCTGAATGGCAGCCGCCGCTGCACAATGCCTGGGTGATCCGCAAAGCCGAGGACGTCTGACATGTTCATGAAACTGCGCCCGAAATTCGCCCGTTCATCAAGGCGGCGATCAATCGATCCGTTTGACGAAATCCTGGGCATCAACATGCGCAATGCATTGATCGCCCGTTACAATCCGCGCCACGCCATTGAACGCGCGCGCGACAAGGTTTCGGCCAAAGTGGCGCTGGAAGCGGCAGGAATTGCCTGCACCGGCACCGTAGCGGTGATCGACGATCATCAGAAGCTCGCGCAGTTCAAACCCAGCCGCGACATGCCTGACGCCTGGGCGATCAAGCCCGCGCGCGGATCGCAGGGGGACGGCATTCTGCTGGCGGTGCGGCGCGAAGGGAATACCTGGTTCAAGGGGTCGGGCACGCCTTTGCCCGAGGACATGGTGATGCACCACATCCAGAAGGTCGTCGACGGGGGCTTTTCAGGCGATTCGGCGGCGGAGGATGCCGCGCTGATCGAGCCGCTGATCATTGCCGACCCGGCGCTGTCGCGCATCGTGCCTGAAGGCCTGCCGGATCTGCGGGTCATCAGCCTGCATCACACCCCGCTGATGGCGATGGTGCGGCTGCCGACCATCGAAAGCGATGGCAAAGCCAACCTGCACCAGCGCGCTATCGGCGCAGGGATCGACATGGAAACCGGCAGGATCACCCGTGCGGTGGTGAAAGGCACGCCGATCACGCACCATCCCGATACGGGAGTGAACCTGATCGGGTTTGAAATCCCTGGGTGGGCGAGGGTGCTGGAGCTCGCATCACGGTGCGGTCCTGCGGTGGGTCTGGGCTATTGCGGCGCGGACATCGTGCTGGATGTCAACGACGGCCCCCTCGTAATCGAGGTGAACGCGCATCCCGGCATCGAGATTCAGAACATCTGTCAGGCCGGGCTGAAGGCACGCATCGCCGCAACCGGCGAGGATTTCCGCTAAGGCGCGGGCGTTATTCGGCTTCCAGTTCGGCGCGGGTCAGCAGCGTCATGTTCTGCACCTTGCCCGCATTGGCTGCCATTGCAGCTGCGGGCATCGCCACCATCCCGATCCGCGCCAGCGGGCCATCCTTGTCCCAGCTTTTCACCCATTCCTTCATGTAATCCTCAAGGCCGGGAATGGCGCGCATGTGTGCCTTTTTCACATAGACATACAACGGACGCGCACCGGGGTAGGCGAAGCTGGAAATGTTGGCATAGGTCGGCTGCACACCTTCCATCGGCAGGCCCTGCACCCGATCGGCGTTTTCTTCGAGGAACGAAAACCCGAAGATGCCTACCGCACGCGGGTTGCCGACGATCTTCTGGACGATCAGATTGTCCTGTTCGCCCTGATCGACATAGGCGCCATCATCGCGCACTTCGGTGCAGATCTGCGTGTAACGGTCCTTGTCGCTGTCCTTCAGCGCGGTCATCGCAGGATCGGAGTTGCACCCGACTTCAAGGATCAGTTCCTTCAGCGCATCACGCGTGCCCGATGTGCTGGGCGGGCCATAGACAAGGATTGGATCGGCGGGCAGCGCCGGATCGACATCCTGCCAGGTGCGATTGGTCTGCGGCTTGCCATAGGGCCGCGCTGCAAGCGCTTCGTAGATTGTCTTGGGCGAAAGGTTCAGCATGATGCCTCCTTTGCCCGAAGCAAAGGCAATCCCGTCGAGGCCGACCTGAAGTTCGATCACTTCGTCCACCTTGTTGCCGGCGCAAACATCGAATTCGGATGGTTTCATCCGGCGCGAGGCATTGACCATGTCGGGTGTGTTGGGCCCCAGCCCTGAACAGAACAGCTGCACGCCGTTGCCTGTACCCGTCGATTCGATCAGCGGCGAACGCATGTCGGGATAGGACCGCGCAAACCGTTCGGCGACCAGCTTGGCAAAGGGGTAGACCGTTGAAGACCCGACAGCGTGAACCGATTGCTGGCTCGACCCGCCCGTGTCGCAGGCGGAAAGAATTGCGGTGCTCAGCAGCAGAACGATGCCGCCCTTCAACGAGGCGAGAAAACGGTTGGCCATGATTGTTCCTGAAGGGGTGCAAGATCAGCCCCCCGCAGGGCTGCAGCTAGGGCGTTTTCATGACAGGTCTGTGACGAAACGGCCGCAGCGCCTATCGCAACAGGCCGCCGCTGCCGTTTGAATGCAAGCGCATGAGAATTCACCATATTCCTCCAAAACGGAGATATTTGGCTTAACAGCATCGTAACGGCTTACATGGTAGCGGCACGGTATGACTGTTCTGCGTCTTGTGTTCCGGTACGGCTTGGCCGCTGCGCTTCTGGCGTTGCTGTCTGCGCAGCCTGCCGCCGCGCAGGAACAGGCGATTGCGGCGTTTGCCCCATCTTGCCATGTGGCAACCGACCTGAAAACCGATGCGCGCACCATGCAGGCGGCGCAGAACTGGATTTGCGACAACACGGAGTGGCGCGCCGATGTGCCCGCCGTGTGGCTGCGTTATGACGCTGCCGGCTGGCAGGGCAAACAGCTTCCGGCCTATTTTTTCACCCGCATCGCCCGCTTCACATCGATCGGCTTTCACGCAATCGATGCGGACGGCCAGATCCGCTCCACGCGGCTGACCGAAGCCGATGGCACGCCCTTTCCCGCAGGCCCGGTGTTTCAGCTTCCGTTGCCTCAAATCACTGCGGCCACCACGATGCTGCTGGTTCGGATCGAAGCGCCCCATTCGATCCCGCTGCTGACCGAGGCGCGAATCATCCACGATCCGGGCCGCGCCGAATGGTCGCAGGTCGACATGATGCTGCTGGCCTTCGTCGTCGGGATGCTGGTGTTGCCGCTGTTGTTCGACATCAGCTTCTTTCTGGTGCTGCGCGAACGTTTCGTGGTGCTGCACGCCGCGATGGTGAGCGCGATGATGGTCTACGTGATCACCGCCGGCGGGTTGTTGTCGGTGTTCTGGACCGCCCCGGTCGCCGTGATGGCGGTGATCGCCCCGCTGTCCTACGCCGTGGGCGCAGGCCTTTCCTCGCTGTTTCTGGTCTCCTTCCTTGAACGCGGCGCGCAATCGACGCTGATGCGCCGGCTGTCGATCGCGACAGGATTGTTCACCATGGCGGCGCCAGGCTTTTTCGCGTTGCAATTGGATGCGACCCAGCCGTTCGATGATCGCGCCTATTTCATCACTTTCCTGCCGTGTATCGTGGTGGTCAGCGCCGCCGTGATCGAAGCGGTGCTGCGCGGAAGCCGTTCGGCGCGGTATCTTTTGTTGGCATGGCTGCCGATCATCGCCGCATCGATCGAACGCCTGCTGCGCGGGTTTGGCTGGTATGTCGGCCCCTCCAGCTTGGATCAGTTCATTTATGTCGCGGTCGGCATCGAGGTTGTGGCGATCAGCCTTGCGATTGCCGACCGGTTCTTTGCGCTAAGGCGCGAACGCGATGCCGCGCGGACAGAGGCGCTGATGCTGGAACAGCTATCCACCTGCGATTCGTTGACCGGCCTGATGAACCGCCGCGCGATCGAGGCGCGCTTCAATGAATTGATCGCACAAGGTTTCAACACCTTCGCATTGGTCGATCTCGACCGATTCAAGGCGATCAATGATCTGCACGGGCATCAGGTGGGCGATGCGGCGCTGGTCGCCTGTGCCAGCGCCATGCGTGCAGGCGACGACCGCGATACGATTGCGGTTCGGCTGGGCGGCGAAGAGTTTGTCGTGCTGCTGCGGGGCCCCCGCTCGATCGAGCGGGCAGAGGCGCTGCGTCAGGCGATCCCGATGCGGATTGCCAAGGAAGTGCCCGGGCTGGAACTGCCTGTCACCGCCAGCATGGGCGTAATTGTGATAGCCGACGCCAACCGGCACACGATGGCGTTTTCGGAATTTTACGCCCGCGCCGATGCGCTGATGTATGAAGCCAAGGCCAGTGGGCGCAACCGCATGGCATACGAACGCCTGACCGTGTTCAATGCCGCGCCCGAACCGCGGCTGCATGGGCATGACCGCGCCGCATAAAGCCCTGCGGGCGCAAAGGCTTAAAGAAACGGTGCGAGAATATCGGGCCGCACCCGCGCCAGCCGCCCGCTCGCACGGTCGAGCATCGCCCAGGTGGTCGCCGCGCTGACAAGGCGCTTGCCGGCAGCATCGGTGAATTCCACCCGGCGGAGCGATTTGGCGCCCATCGCAGGGCCTTCGATCCATGTTGCGGCGCGGACTTCGGCGCCTTCCGACACGTTCCCGCGATAGTCAATCTCGTGCCGCACCACGACCCAGAAGAACGTGTCACGATGTTCCGGACGGGCCACCGCACCCCAATGCGCGGTCGCCATGTCCTGAATCCACTGCACCCACACGGTATTGTTGACGTGGCCGAGCTCGTCGATGTGTTGCGGCTCGGCGGTGAAGGTGCGGGTGAAGCGGTTTGGCGGGGTCATTCGCCCCCAGCCTTGGGCGCCATGCCCATCTGCCACAGGATGAAGGCGAATTCCTCCGCGGTTTCCTTCAGCGCGTTCCAGCGCCCGGACTGGCCGCCGTGGCCTGCGCCCATGTTGGTCTTCATCAGCAGCAGGTTGTCGTCGGTCTTCAATTCGCGCAGCTTGGCGACCCATTTGGCGGGTTCCCAATAGGTCACGCGCGGATCGTTGAGGCCGGCGGTCACCAGCATCGGGGGGTAATCCTTCGCCACCACCTGATCATAGGGCGAATAGGACAGCATATAGGCAAACGCCGCCTTGTCGGTGATGGGGTTGCCCCATTCCTGCCATTCACCCGGGGTAAGCGGCAGATCCTTGTTGAGCATCGTGTTCAGCACATCAACAAAGGGAACGTGCGCAACGATCGCGCCGTACTGCTTGGGGTCCTGATTGATGATCGCCCCCATCAGTTCGCCGCCGGCTGATCCGCCGCTGGCGGTGACCATGCCTTCGGCGGTGTAGCCCTTGGCGATCAGACCGCGCCCTGCATCGACGAAGTCGTTGAAGGTGTTGGTGCGTTCAAACATCTTGCCCTGCATGTACCAGCGCCGCCCCAGATCATCGCCGCCGCGAATATGCGCGATGGCGTAGGCAAAGCCGCGATCGATCAGGCTGAACCGCGAGGTCGAAAAGCCCGGCGGCACTGCATAGCCATAGGCGCCGTAGGCATACAGGTGGAGCGGCCCCGGCCCTTCGATCCCCGCCTTGGCAAGAATATCCGCACGATCCTTGCGCATCACGATGCTGACCGGAACCATCGTCCCGTCGCGCGCCTGCACGGTCAGCCGTTCGGTAGTGTAGAGGCTGGCGTCATAACCACTGGGAATTTCCTGCGTCTTCAGCGTTTCCAGCCCGCCGGTTGCCACGTCGTAATCATAGATCGTGCTGGGGGTCACCATGCTCTGATAGGACAGGCGCAGCTTGGTCATGTCGTATTCGGGGTTGTTGGAAAGCCCCGCGGTGTAGCTCGCTTCGGGGAAGGTGATCGGGGTGATCTTTGCCGCATCGCCATATTGGCGCAGCTGAACCTGATCGAGCCCGTTCATCCGCCCTTCGGTGACGTAGAAATCCTTGAACAGATCAAAGCCGGTCAGATAAAAATCATCCGATCCGGCGATCACGGTCTGCCAATCGCCCGGCGTTTCCAGCTTTGCCCTGGCAAGGCGGAAGTTGATGTGGTCGTCATTGGTCCACACCCACAATTCCCCGTCGCGCACATCGACCGAATATTCGACCCCCTTCTGGCGCGGCTTGATGAGGATCGGTTGCGCAGTGGGGGTGGCTGCGGGGACAAGGCGCACTTCGCTGGTTTCATTATCGCCGGTGGCGATCACCAGCCAATCGTCCTGCGCCGAAAGCCCGGTGCCCACGCTGAAGCTCTGGTCTTCTTCCTTGTAGAGCGTCACGTCCTGTTCGACCGGGGTTCCGATTACGTGCAGCTTGGCTTCAAGCGTGCGCCATTCCTCGGTCGACGGGCCATAGACCAGCGCGGTATCATTCGCGACCCACACCAGATCGCTGCGCAGGTTGGTGAGGACATCGGGCAGCAGTTCCCCCGTTTCCAGATCCTTGATCCGCGCGGTGTAACGTTCCGACCCGTCGGTATCGGCCGAATAGGCAAGGAACCGCCCGTTCTGGCTGATCGATGCCGCGCCCAGACGGAAATATTCCTGCCCTTCGGCCAGCTGGTTTTCGTCGATGATGAGCTGCGCCTCGCCGCCCGCCGCAGGTTTGCGGTAATGCTTGCGATACTGCGCGCCTTCTTCAAATTCGGACCAGTAGATATAATCGCCATCCTTCTGCGGCACCGTGGAATCGTCTTCCTTGATGCGCGCGCGCATTTCGGTGAACAGCGCTTCGGTGAAGGGGGCCTGCGCACCCATCTTGGCTTCGAAATAGGCGTTTTCCGCCTTGACGTGATTCAGCACATCCTCGTCATCGATCACCGGATAGGATTTGTCGTACAGCCAGTCATAGGGGTCTTCGATGGTGATCCCGTGGTGGGTGTACGTGTGCGGGCGCTTCTCGGCGACAGGGGGCGTGATGTCGGAATTGGCAGCGGCGGCGGGTGTGGTCACGCGGGTCTGTTCCTCTGAGCTGTTCGTGGTCGCGCCTGCGGGGGCGGCGGCTGCCAAGGTGGTGGCAAGAAGTGCGGTGGCAAGTGCATGGATGCTGGTCTGGCGGAGCATTGATGGTCGTTCCCTGCTGGCACCCGCGCGTCGCAGCGGCGGGTGGAAAAACGCGGCCCCAGGGCCTATGGTGGCGGTTCTAGCGATACATTCCTGCGCGGCAAGACCCGCGCCACCTGCCAAGGATCGACGATATGCTGATGCAAACCCCCAACCTTTCAGGCGCCGCGCGCCTTGTCGCTCTGCGCGAGGAGCTTAAGCGCCGGGGCGTGCATGGTTTCATCATCCCCATTTCCGATGAACATATGAGCGAATATGTCGGCGATTATGCCCAGCGGCTCGAATGGCTGACAGGTTTTCGCGGATCGGCAGGCTTTGCCGCCGTCACGCTCGATCAGGCTGCGATATTCGTCGATGGACGCTACACCGTGCAGGTGCGCGAACAGGTGGACGGGCAGCTGTTCGACTACAAGAGCGTTCCGGCCGAAAGCCTGGGGCAATGGCTGGCCGACGTGTGCCAAGATGGCGCGCAGATCGCCTATGATCCCTGGCTCCACACCTGGGCCTGGGTCGAAGCGCTGGAAGCGCAGGTCAATCCCAAGGGGATCACGCTTGTTCCTGCAGACAGCAACCCGATCGACGCGGTGTGGGCCGATCGCCCCGCCCCTTCAACGGCGCAGGCCGAGGTGCACGACGAGGCAATGGCTGGGCGATCCTCAGCCGAAAAACGCGCCGCCGTGGCCGATTGGCTGGTGAGGGAAGGCCATGATGCGGTGGTGATCCCGGCACTGGATTCGGTAGCATGGCTGCTGAACATTCGCGGCGCGGACGTGGCGCATACGCCTGTCGCGCTGTCCTATGTCATTGCCCGCAAGGATGGCAGCGCCGAACTGTTCATCGCGCCCGAAAAGGTAACGCCTGAACTCACCCGCCATCTCGGCAACGCGGTCACGATCCGCGACCGGGCGGCGTTTGACAGCGCGCTGGGAGAGTATACCGGGCAAAGCGTCGCGCTCGACCCTGATTTTGCGGTGGTGGGCATCGCGCAGGCGCTGCGTGCAGGGGGCGCGAAGTTCGCCTTCAAACAGGACCCGACCATCCTTGCAAAGGCGATCAAGAACAAGGCGGAACAGGACGGGCAGCGCGATGCACAGGCGCGCGACGGTGCCGCGGTCAGCCGTTTCCTGCGCTGGCTGGAGATCGAAGCGCCCAAGGGCGGAGTTGATGAACTGGGCGCCGCAGCGCGCCTTCAGGCTTTCCGCGAGGAAGACCCGGGCCTTTCCGACCTCTCCTTCGACACCATCTCGGCCGCCGCCGGCCACGCCGCGCTGCCGCATTACAAGGTGGACGAGGACAGCAATATCCCGATCCCGCCGTCCTCGATCTATCTGGTCGATTCGGGCGGGCAATATCCCGGCGGCACCACCGACATCACCCGCACCGTATGGGTCGGACCGGGTGAGCCGACAGCGGAAATGCGCGATCGCAACACGCGCGTGCTGAAAGGCCATATCCAGCTCGCCCGCGCCGTGTTTCCGCAAGGCACGGTGGGTGCGCAGCTTGATGTGCTGGCGCGGCAATATCTGTGGGAAGCGGGCGTCGATTACGGTCACGGCACCGGGCACGGCGTGGGCAGCGTGCTCGCCGTGCACGAAGGCCCGCAGCGCATCGCCAAGCCGGGCGGCGGACAGGCAGGCACGGGGCATGAACTGCACGCCGGGATGATCTGTTCGAACGAGCCCGGCTACTACAAGCCGGGCGCCTTTGGCATCCGCATCGAAAATCTGGTGCTGATCGAAGAACGCAGGGTCGAAGGCATGGAAGGCCGGTATCTCGGCTTTGAAACGCTGACCTTCGTGCCGCTCGATCGCAAGCTGATCGACAAGAGGATGCTCACTGCAGACGAAATTGCGTGGGTCGATGCCTATCACGCCAAGGTGCGCGACGTGTTGACCCCGCGCCTATCGGGCGATGATCTGGAATGGGTTGAACGCGAAACCGCGCCGCTTTGACGCTTGTTGGACTGCCCGTGTTCCTGTAATGTTCCTACACGAGTCGCGCACTTTACGGGAGGAACACGCATGATCGGCTATGTCACCTTGGGCACCAATGATCTGCCGCGCGCTGCGGCGTTTTACGATGCTTTATCAGCCCATTTCGGCGTTGGGCGGATGATGGATACAGAAGCCTTCATCGCCTGGGGCGAATGGGGCGGGGGCACCGGGATCGCCGCGACATTGCCGTTCGATGGCCAGCCCGCCACAGTCGGCAATGGCGTGATGGTGGCGCTGGAAGTGAAAAGCGCGGACGATGTCCACGCGCTTTACGATATCGCAATGGCCCATGGCGGCACCGATGAAGGCGCGCCCGGCCCGCGGGGTGAGGATGGCTTTTACGCGGGCTATTTCCGCGATCCCGATGGCAACAAGCTCAACGCTTACTGCATGCTTACCCCTGACGAGGGATGATGCCGGTCGGGCCTGCCGCCCTGCAATGTTTCACGTGAAACATTGCAGGAACATCGGGCCTGCTATCGCATCAGTCCGCCTAACAGGTTTCTGACGAAGGCCGTCGCGCCTGTCTGCAGCGGGTTGGCACCTGATTTCTTTCCCAGCACGGCTGCCACTGCGATCGACGCGATCGATCCGCTGGCAGCCGTCATCGCGCTCTTGCCTGCCTTTGCCCACACCGATGGCGTCTTGCGTTCGCGCTTGCCGACTTCTTCGCGGCCTTTTTCTTCGACCTCTTTGGCGGTGGCGGCCGCATCGGCGGCCTTGGCGGCAAGCACTTCGGCAGCGCTTTGCCGATCAACGCGGGTGTCGTACTTGCCTTCAAGCGGGCTGATCGACTGGATGATTGCGCGCTCCTTGGGTGTGACCGGGCCCAGCCGCGAACGCGGCGGTTTGATCAACGTGCGTTCGACAATCGTGGGCGCGCCGTCTTCATCCAGTGTGGAGACCAGCGCCTCGCCCACCTTGAGTTCGGTGATCGCGGTTTCGACATCAAGCGCGGGATTGATGCGGAACGTCTCGGCGGCTGCTTTGATCGCGCGCTGATCGCGCGGCGTGAAGGCGCGCAGCGCGTGCTGCACCCGGTTGCCCAGTTGCCCAGCAACCTCTTCGGGAATGTCGATCGGGTTCTGTGTCACGAAGAACACCCCCACGCCCTTCGACCGGATCAGCCGCACCACTTGTTCGATCGTGTCCTGCAACGCCTTGGGCGCATCATCGAACAGCAGGTGTGCTTCATCAAAGAAGAACACCAGCTTCGGCTTTTCCGGATCGCCCACTTCGGGGAGCGATTCGAACAGTTCCGCCAGCAGCCACAATAGGAAGGTGGCGTAAAGCTTGGGGCTGCGCATCAGCTTGTCCACCGCCAGCACGTTGACATAACCGCGACCCTGATCGTCGACTTTCAGGAAATCATCGATCTCCAGCGCCGGCTCACCAAAGAAATTGTCCGCGCCCTGCGCTTCAAAGCTCAGCAGTTGCCGCTGGATTGCGCCCACCGATGGCCGCGTGACATTGCCGTATTTTCCTGACAGTTCGGATACATTGTCGTTGGCCCAGGCCAGCAGCGCCTGCAAATCGGCAAAATCGAGCAACAGCAGCCCGTTTTCGTCGGCATAGCGGAAGATGATCTGCAACACGCCTTCCTGCGTCTCGTTCAGGTCGAGCAGGCGCGACAGCAGCAGCGGGCCCATTTCGGAAACCGTGGTGCGGATCGGATGGCCTTGCTCGCCGTAAAGATCCCAGAAGATCACCGGATTATCGGTATAGCTGTAGTCGGTGAGCCCAAGCTCTTTCGCGCGGCTTTCCAGCTTGTCGGCGTGTTTGAAGGTGGGCGACCCCGGCATCGCGATGCCCGACAGATCACCTTTCACATCGGCGACGAAGACCGGCACACCGGCCTTGGAAAAGCTTTCCGCAACACCCTGCAGCGTCACGGTTTTGCCCGTTCCGGTGGCCCCTGCGATCAACCCGTGACGGTTCGACCGGCTGAGCGCAAGCGCCTGCCGTGATCCGTCCGATCCCAGCCCCAGATAGATATCGCCCGCCTGCTCGCCCATGCCCGTTTCCTGTTTCTTGCTGCTCTACCCCCGATGTGCAGGGACGCCTCGCAGCGGTCAAGTTCTCGACAGCGGCGCACATTTGGCTAAGGCTACCCGGCATGGGTCAGACCACGCCTTTCGTTCTGCTCGATGATGCCCGCGCCGTGCACGGGGCCCATGATGGCGCCGCCGATGCCCTGCTGTATGAAAACCCCGCGGCGCTGTTCGCGGCGCACCGGCCCGAACAGGTGGACAGCGTTCTGGCCGCAGCCGATGCGGCGCAGGCCGCGCATGGCGGATCGCTGGCGGGATACATCGCCTACGAAGCGGGCCTTGCGCTTGAACCGCGTCTGGCGGGTATGGCCGCCGCACGATCGGGCGCGGCAGGGCCGCTGGTGTGGCTTGGCCTGTTCGATGCCCCGCGCCGGATTGCCGCGCCCGATGTACCCGCCTTTCTCGAAGCCCGCGCCGAAGGAACGGGCACGATCGGCCCGCTTGAACCGCAGCTTTCCCCCGGAGGCTATGATGCGGCGTTCCGAGCGTTGCGCGAAGCGATCCATGCAGGCGATATCTATCAGGCCAACCTTACCTACAGCCTGGCAGGTTCGTTCCGCGGCGATCCTACCGGACTGTATGCCGCACTGCGCAGCGCGGCCGCGGCCGGGTACGGCGGACTGATCTTCGACGGATCGCACTGGTTGCTGAGCTTTTCGCCCGAACTGTTTGTCGCGCTCGATGGCGCGCAGGCCAAAGTCAAGCCGATGAAGGGCACGCGCCCGCGGGCGGGCGATCCTGCGGCGGACCGGGCAATGGCGCAGGATCTTGCCACGTCGGTCAAGGACCGTGCGGAAAATCTCATGATCGTCGATCTGATGCGCAACGATCTGTCCCGCGTGGCAGTGCCGGGCAGCGTCCGGGTGGATGCCCCCTTCGCGGTCGAAACCTATCCAACGGTACACCAGATGGTGTCGACCGTTCGCGCGACGCTGGAACCGGGCAAGGGCGCGATGGATCTGGTGCGGGCGCTGTTCCCGTGCGGGTCGATTACCGGCGCGCCCAAGATCCGCGCGATGGAACTGCTTGGGCAGATCGAACGCGATGCCCGCGGGGCCTATTGCGGGGCGATCGGCCGTATCGATCCACCCGGCGCCGATGGCCGTGCCGATGCCGCCTTCAACGTCGCGATCCGCACCTTGCGGTTGACCCCCATCGAAGACGGACAGGGCAGCGCGGTGCTGGGCATCGGGTCTGCCATCGTTGCGGATAGCGATGCGATGTCTGAACGGCGCGAATGCGAGGTCAAGGCGGGTTTCCTGCGCCGCGCTGCGCCCGGTCTTGTCGCGCCCACCTGCGATCTTATCGAAACGATGCGGTTCGCACCCGACACCGGGATTGCGTTGCTGGAATTGCATCTGGCCCGGATGAAGGCGAGCGCGGCGGCGCTGGGTTTTGCTTTTGATCGTCATGCCTTGCGCAACCACATTCAGGCGCTGTGCTTTGAACTGGAGGCACCGGCGCGGGTGCGCCTCATGGTATCGCGCAGCGGCGCAAGCGCGCTGGAGACCGGACCGCTGCCTGCGGCTTTGGGCGATCCGGTGAAGGTAGCAGCCTTGCCGCATATGCTCGACCCGTCGGACTGGCGGCTGGCGCACAAGACCTCAGATCGCGGATTTTACGACGACGCGCTGACAGCGGCGCGCACGCTGGGCGCGCAGGAAGCCGTGCTGGTGCGAAGCGACGGACGCGTGACCGAGGGGAGTTTCACAAGCGTGTTCGCAGAGGCACCGGACGGCGTTCTGCGCACCCCGCCCGCCCATCTTGGCCTGCTGCCGGGTGTTCTGGCGGCGCACCTGCTAGACGAAGGCAGGGCGTGTGAGGCCGAACTGACGCTTGATGATCTGGCGCATGGCTTCTGGATCGGCAATGCACTGCGCGGACTGATGCGCGCCGTTCTGGTCTAGCCGTGCATCGCCCTTCGACAATGCCGGGCCGAACAGGTAACGGGGCGCATGGCTGACATCAAAATCCTGTACGAAGACGGCGAAGCGCTGGTGATCGACAAGCCTTCGGGCATGGCGGTCGATCGGCCGCGCAAGGGCGGTATTTGCCTTGAAGATCATCTTGAACGGTTGAAGCTGGGCTTCCAGCGGCCACCGGTTGCCGTGCACCGGCTGGATACCGACACCAGCGGTTGCCTGCTGCTGGCGCGCAACCCCAAGGCGCTGGCGCGGTTCAACCGGGCGTTTGAAGACCGGCTGGTCGAAAAGACCTATCTTGCCATTCTGGCAGGTCAACCGGCGGGCGAATCGGGCACGATCGAACTGTCGCTTTCCAAGATCAGTTCGGCTGAAAAGGGCTGGCGCATGATCCCCGCCAAAAAGGGCAAGCCTGCGGTATCGCACTGGGAACTGATCAAGACGCTTGGGCCCCACAGCCTGATTCGCTTCCGGCCTGAAACCGGGCGCACACACCAACTGCGTGTGCATGCGCTGGCCGGGCTTGGCGCAGCGTTGCTGGGCGATCCGGTGTATGGCGCAGGAATGTCGGGCGCGGCCAAGCGCACGATGCTCCACGCTGAAAGCCTGACTGTAACGCGTCCGGGAAAGACCGCCATCGAAGCCCGTGCCGAATTGCCGGCCGATTTTCTCGCATTCGGGGCGGCCGATGGATGACGACACGACCGAACCCCTGAGCGCAAAGGCGATTCGTCTGGCGAGCGAGAGCTTTCTTGCCGGGTCCGGGCCGGGCGGACAGAACGCCAACAAGGTCGCCACCGAAGTCGAACTGCGCGTGAATATCTATGCCCTGCGCCTGCCGCCCGCGGTGTTTGCCCGGTTGCGGGCGCTGGCAGGGGCCAAGCTGGCGGGCAATGGCGACCTGATCGTCAATTCCAAGGCGCATCGCACCCAGGATGCCAACCGGCAGGATGCCCGCGTGAAACTCGCCGCCCTGATCGACGAAGCGCAGGTCCAGCCCAAGCGGCGCGCCAAGACACGGCTGAACCGCGTGGGCAAAACCGCGCGGCTCAAGGTGAAGAAAGTGCGCGGCGCGGTGAAGGCCAACCGCGGCAAGCCCAATTCGGGCGACTGGTAAGCCGCCTTGACTTTTGCCCGTGAATCGGCGAATGGCGCGCCCATGTGGCGGTGTGCCGGGCCAACCGGGCGCGCCGCTATTTGCTTTTATAGCCCTGCGTGACGCATGCGCCGGGCCGACCCATTTGACAGGATACCGCCATGGCGAAGCCCACCACCGTCAAGATCCGCCTCGTCTCGAGCGAGGGCACCGGTTTCTTCTACGTGACCAAGAAGAACCCGCGCAACATCACCGAAAAGATGAGCTTCCGGAAGTATGATCCGGTTGCGCGCAAGCATGTCGAATTCAAGGAAGCCAAGATCAAGTAAGATCGGCTTTCCCGCGTTGGGCCAGTTGCAACATAACTTGCCCGGCGCGCGTTAATTCATCGACAGTTCAAGCCAGCGGCTTTAACCGCACTGGCATGAAAACAAATCTCTTCTCATTCCGCACGCTGGCGATCGGCCTTGGGGCCGGTGCGCTGGCGTTTGGCGTTGCACCCGGCACCCGCGACGTGCTGACCGCACCGGCTGCCGCACAGTCGACCAGCCAGATCGATCAGGTTATCGGTGCGCTGCGCGGCATATCGACCATGAAGGCCGATTTTACCCAGACCGACCGTCAGGGCTCCACGGTGCGCGGCCAGATGACGCTGAAGCGGCCGGGCAAGATCCGCTTCGATTACGGCAAGAATGCCGACTTCCTCGTCATTTCGAACGGGAAGTCGCTGTACATGGTCGATTACGAAGTCAGTCAGGTGGAACGTTGGCCAATCGGCAATTCACCGCTCGGCGCGCTGTTCGATCCCGGTAAGGACGTGAAGCGTTACGGGAAGATGGTCCCCACCCGCGATCCCAATGTGCTCAGCGTCGAAGTGCGCGATCCCAAGAAGCCTGAATTCGGGATGATCACCCTGATCTTCACCCGCAATGCCTCGGCGCCGGGCGGCTGGCAGCTGACTCACTGGGTGGCGCTGGATGCGCAGAACAATCGCACGCGGGTCCAGCTGTCGAACCAGCGTTACGGCGTCAGCGTGCCTGACAGCACTTTCACTTTCAAGGACCCGCGCCGTTCGACTCGTCGTCCCGGATAAACAGACCTGCGCCGAACGGTTGTAAGGACGCGACAGAATTTCTGCCGCGTTCATGTGTGTGAAAGCCTTCGACGGCTAATCATTCTCAACAAGGCGGCTTGAAGGGAGGTTTCCCCCCTGTTGCCCACCCTTCACACGGGCCAGCCTTGTACAAGCGTGACGAACGCTCCATGGAACCCTCGACCCACCGCCCCCGGGTCGAGGGTTTTTGTTTGGCTTACTCCCAACCCAGCGCCCGGCGGATGATCGCGTAGATCACATTCTGTTCGATTACACCGCGCGCGCGGTTTGCGCCGGGGCCGGTTGCGAACAGCGCGACATCTTCGCCGCCGTGTGTTTCACTGCCCAGCGGGACAAGCGCCTGCTGGCGTGCCTTCAATCCGGTTTGCGGCATCGGGCGCTGATGTTCGCCGTCGCCGTCTTCATCGGCATAAAGGCCGCCGGGGCCGTTGGCATAACCCAGCGTCGTGTAGGGCTTGCCGTCGGCAGCGAGCACGGGCGATGTCCCGTCCCCGCCATCCTCCCCGCGCCCGGCAGGCGGTACTACCAGTCCCAGAATGTCGTTCCCGCGCTGCGGATAGCCTGCAATCGTGAAGACGTGGCTGTGATCGGCGGTGACCATGATAAGCGTTTCGGCAGGGTCGGTGTTGTCGACCGCGTATTGCACGGCGCGGGCGAACTCCACCGCCTCTTCCAGCGCATAGCCGGCCTGCCCGGCATGATGCGCATGGTCGATGCGTCCGCCTTCGACCATCAGGTAATAGCCATCCGGATCTGCTTTCAACCGTGCGATGGCAGCGGCGGTCATATCGCTGAGCGTCGGTTCGGCAGTATCGGCCTTGCGATCGGCCATGAAGGTAAGATGGCTGGGGCTGAACAGGCCGAGCACAGGCTTGTCCATCGGTGCAGCGGCAAGGCCGGCGGCATCCTTGACCACCGTGCCGCCGCTTCGCGCCGCCCAGGCAGCAGGCAGATCGGCCGCCGCATCGACGCGGCGACCGGCGCGGTCCTTGTCCTTGCCGTAGAACGCCGCCGTACCGCCGCCCAGCGCGACATCGAAGTTGGCCTCGGCCAGTTGCAGGGCGATATCCTTGCACCCTTGCCCTTGCTGGTCGGCGGGAATATTGTTGTCCCCTTCCCAATCGCGGTCGGCGCTGCGCGAAAAGACGCTGGCGGGGGTGGCGTGGGTCAGCCGCGTGGTGGTGACGATCCCCAGCGCCAGCCCGCGCTGCTTCATCTCTTCGCCCAGCAGCGGCAGCGGATGCGCGAGCGCATCGGCGCACACGCCCTTTTCGGCGTCCGGCCCGATCCCGAGCACGCCGATGCGGGTCTTCTGGCCCGAATGTATCGCTGTCGCCGTGCCGGCAGAATCAGGCACCTGCGCATTGGTGTTATAGGTCTTGACCAGCGCAACATTGTCGAACTTTTCAAAGCTCAGACGGTTTTCCTCCCCCGTTTCCCCGCGCTTTTGTGCTTCGTAGATGCGCGCCGCGGTGATGGTGGAAATGCCCATGCCATCGCCGATGAACAGGATCACGTTCCTGGCCTTTGTGGGAGCCGCAGATGCTGTGGTGGTTGCGGGGCGCGTGTCGGTTGTAGTCGCACAAGCGCCAAGCGGCAGGGCGGCGGCGGCAAGAGCAATCAGCGCGCGGGGTGGGGTCATATCACAATCTCCTTGCCCGGCGCGCTATCGGGCCGGTGTGTTTCGGTAAAGCGACGATCTTGCCGGCGCGGCTGGATTTTGTTGCCGCTGCCCCTTAAGTCCGCCTTCATGCTGAGCGTTGCCACTTGGAATATCAATTCCGCCCGCCTTCGCGTGGGCCTGATCGAAAAGCTGCTGACCGAGGCCGCGCCCGACATCCTGTGCCTGCAGGAGATCAAGTGCGAAAGCCACCTGTTCCCGGCCGAAGCGCTGGCGAATCTCGGCTACACGCATCAGGCGGTGAGCGGGCAGAAAGGCTACCACGGCGTCGCCACGGTCAGCCGCGTCCCGATCCGCGAGCTGACCCGCCACGACTGGCAGAACAATGGCGAAGCGCGCCACATCGGCGTCGAGGTGCTGGGCAAGGATCTGCTGGTCGAGAACGTCTACGTCCCCGCTGGCGGCGATGTGCCCGACCGCGAAGTGAACGCGAAGTTCGGCCAGAAGCTCGATTTCCTCGGCCGGATGACGAAATGGGCCGATACGCTCGACCGGCCCACGCTGATCGTCGGCGATTTCAACATCGCCCCGCTGGAAAGCGACGTGTGGAGCCACAAGCAATTGCTCAAGGTCGTCAGCCACACGCCGATCGAGGTCGAGACGCTGGGCAAGTTCCGCGATGCGCACGGCTGGGTCGATATCGGGCGCGAACACGTGCCGCATCCGGGGCGCTATTACAGCTGGTGGAGCTATCGCAATCCCGGCTGGCAGGAAAACGACAAGGGCCGCCGGCTCGACCATATGTGGGCCTCTCCTGATCTGGCGCGGCAGGCCACCGGCCACCGCGTGATCGAAGCTGCGCGCGGCTGGGAAAAACCGTCCGATCACGTGCCGTTGATCACGGAGTTCGACATCTGAACGCTGCATCGCCTGAACGCCGCGCTGCGCAGGCGGTGGACGCTCTGCGCCACGGCTGGCCGCTGGCGTTTGCAGGCGGGCCGGTGCTGCTGCCGGTGGAGACCGCGATTGCGCAGGGTGCGACCGCGCCGCGGATGCTGATTTCCGCTGCGCGCGCCGCGACGCTGAAGCTCGCCAATCAGCGCGAGGCTGCCGTGCCGCACGCCCCGGTGCTGATCGCGGGCGGCGATGACTTCACCATGCGCGATGCCCTGCCGATCGCCGATCCGGCGCTGGATATGGGCAATCCCCTGAAAGGCCCATTCAAGGCAGTGTCGCTGGATTGGGAAGAAACCGCCCGCGCCGCGCTGGAACTGGCCCGGATCGCAGGAATACTGCCGGCCTTTCTCGTCGATCCGGTGGATGCGGGCGAGGCGGTGCCAGTCGCGGTGTCCGATCTGGGAGCCTATTCCGCGGCCGGCGCGCTCAAGATCATTACCCGCGCACGCCTGCCGGTGTCGGCGTGCGAGGATGCCGAGATCGTCGCCTTCCGCTCCGCCGCCGATCTGCGCGAACATGTTGCGCTGGTGATCGGCCGCCAATCGGGCGACCGCCAGCCCTTGGTGCGGCTCCATTCCGAATGCCTGACCGGCGACATCCTCGGCAGCCTCAAATGCGATTGCGGCCCGCAATTGGACGCTGCGCTCCACGCGATGGCGCATGAGGCGCGGGACAGCGGGGGCTGGGGCGTGCTGCTGTATATGCGGCAGGAAGGGCGCGGGATCGGGCTGGTCAACAAACTGCGCGCCTATCGCCTGCAGGATCAGGGGTTCGATACGGTTGAAGCCAACCAGCGCTTGGGCCTGCCCGACGAGGCGCGCGACTTCCCGGTGGCGGCGCGGATGCTGGAACTGCTGGGGGCGCAAACGATCCGGCTGCTGACCAACAACCCCGCCAAGGTCGCCGCGCTTGAAGCGGCGGGCATCACGGTGAGCGAACGTGTCGCCCACCAGCTCCCGGAAAATCCGCACAACGCCCGCTACCTCGCGACCAAGCGCGACCGATCAGGGCACTTGCTCCTGTGAGTGCCATTCATCCGCGTCGGAGCGATCGCTAGGCCGCACCCGAACCGAATAACTGTTTTACGTTACGCTTGCTGGAGATGAACGGGAGTGGAGACGAAAACGAAACTCAGGGTAAAGCGTTTCGGCTATTCATCGCTGACTGCTATAGTCATCACCCTTATTTTCGGCGCTTTATTTGGCCCCGTCGCGACGGTAATTTCGGGCGCTATCGGGTTTTTAGGTGTCGCCATTGCTAGCGATGATGACCTTGGAACTTGCCTCCCACTCGCTGTATTTTTTCTTATCGCGCTTGTAATGCTGGTTATGGCACTTGTGGGGGTAGTGTTGCTCAATTCCTAATGCCGTCTTGTGCGACAATGTAGATCGAAATCTGCGCTTCGCCTTCCTACCAAAGTCCTGTCGCAATCATAACAGCTCCGGCATGCGGAATGCCGACATCGGTGCGCTTTCCCCCCGCTGGCGCAAGTCTAACGCTGTTCGTACGGCTTCAGCCCAGCGGCCAGCGTGTTGCCCTGCATGACGATGCGCGATCCCGTCCAATCGGCGAAGAACACGCTCTTGCGGGACAGGCCGGGGACGAAGCGGGCTTCGTTGCCGACCACTTCCAGCCCGTCTGACGCATGCAGCAGGTCTTCCGCCCCCAGCGCGATGAAGGCTGAATAATTCTCCTTGTCGCGTCCCTGCACGAACCAGTTATCCGCGATCCGGCCGATGCTGCCTGCAGGCAGATCGATCATGTAATTGGTGGTGCGCCCATTGGCGTCATCGAAACTGTTGCCTTCGATCACCACCTCGCTTGCGCGGGCCTTCAGATAATGGCCCCCGGTGCCGCGTTCGAACCGGCTTTCGCGCACAGTAAGCGAGCCATAATTGCCGATATACAGCGAATGCGCGCAGCCTGCGTCGTTCTCGCAGGTGCCCAGACCCGTGAAGGTTGATCGGGTGATATAGATACGGCCGCTCGGGTTGTCGGCGGTCAGGATACCCTGCTGGCTGTTTTGAAAGCGCGCATGGGCGACATTGAGCGCGCCCGCTTCCAAGCGGATGCCTGCGCCATTGCCGTCCGCGACATTGATATTGCTGAAGGTCAGCCCGCGCACCTCTGCACCCGTACCGCGCAGCACCAGCGCCGCCTTGCCTTCGCAGGCGCGCCCGGCAAAGGTCACGGTGCCGGGTTCGGCGGCTTCGTAGATGATGACGCCCTGTTCCTGCACCGCACACTGGCGGTACGTGCCCGGCGCGATCCGGATCGTGGCGCGGGTGTTGCCGATGTCGTTTACCGCGTCCTGCAGATTGCCATAGCTGCGCCCGGTTTCGGTAACGGTGAAGGCCCCCGGCACAGGCTGCGCGACAAGCACGGCAGCAGGCAGGACAACGGCGGCGGCAAGCGCGTGAAGCGCGAAGGAAGGCGTGCGGGTCATGGCATCGAAGATAGCGGGCAATGGTTAAGGCACCATTTGCTGCTTGGCGTAAGGCCCAAGGCTTGGCTAAACCCGTCGCAACACCGTGACCCAAGAGAGGACTTTTGCATGCGTAACGCCCTTCCCCTGACCGCCCTTGCCGGTGCGGCCTTGATGCTGGCCGCCTGCGGCAGCGCCGATGACGCCTCGACCGAAGCTACCGCCGATACTGTGGAGATGCCCGCCGATGCCGCGCTGGCGCCGATTGCCGAGGTACCCGTCGCCGATCCCTCCGCCACCGCCACTGATGTCCCGGTCACGCAGGAAACTCCCGAAGCCGGGGCCACCGAAGCGGCCGATGCTGCCGCTGATGTCGCAGCAGAAGCCGCCGCTGCGGCTGAAGACACCGCCGAATAGGCCCGCTGATGCCGCGCTGGTCCGCCGCCCTGTGCCCTGCTTGCCTTCTTGCCTGCGCGCTTGCTGGGTGCGGGAACGAGCGGGCAAGCGCGCCGGGCGGCGTCAGCCCGGGAGAAGCGCAGGCGTTGGAAGAGGCGGCGTCGATGCTGGATGCGCGCAGCCTGCCCGCCGACGCCCTGCCCGCCGACGCCCTGCCGTCGGACACGGCGCCTTCGCCCACGCCGCCTGCCGATACCGGGACGCCGGCCGCAGCAACAGCAGGCACCGCTTCGCCTGCGCGCAATTGACTGCGCCGCGCCCCGTCTTTTGTTTTGCGCCTTCCGTTCAAGGATGATTGTCACAATGAACGCTCCCGCCACGCTCACCGCCCCCAATCCGGGTATGGACGATGACACCTTCGAACAGTTCGCCGAGCAGCTGCAACGCTACGTACGCGAACGCCTGCTCCCCGCCGAAGCGCAGGTAATTGCCGAAGACCGCATTCCCGACGCGATCGTGAACGAAATGCGCGACATGGGATTGTTCGGCCTGTCGGTGCCCGAGGAGTTTGGCGGCGCGGGCCTCAACATGACGCAATATGCGCGCGTCGTGAACATCATGGCCTATGCCGCGCCCGCCTACCGCTCGATCTTCTCGATCAACGTCGGCATGTTTTCGAGCGCGCTGAAGAACGGCGCGACGCAGGCGCAGAAGGAAGAATGGTATCCGCAGATCGCCGAAGGCAAGATCGCGTGTTTCGGCCTGACCGAACCGGGCTCGGGCAGCGACAGCGCGGGCCTTCAGACCACCGCGGTCCCCGACACGCAAGGCAATGGCTGGATCCTCAACGGCACCAAGCGGTACATCACCAACGCGCCGCACGCCGATGTCGCGCTGATCATGGCGCGCACCAACAAGGAAGCCCTGCCCAAGAACGCGCACGTCTCGGCCTTCCTCGTCCCGATGACCGCACCGGGCGTCTCGACCGGATCACCCGACAAGAAGATGGGGCAGGCCGGATCGCATATCTCCGACATCATGCTCGATGACGTGCATGTGCCGGGCGACGCGCTGCTCGGCGGCGAGACCGGCAAGGGCTTCGTCTTCGCGATGAAGAGCCTCGACAACGGCCGCATTTCCGTGGGCGCGGCGGCGACCGGCTATGCCCGGCGTGCGCTCGATTCGGCGCTGCGTTACGCCAATGAACGCAAAGCCTTTGGCGAGCCGATCGCCAATTTTCAGCTGATTCAGGCGATGCTCGCCGACAGCGAGATCGAAATCTACGCCGCCGAGGCGATGATGGCCGATGTCACCGCGCGCGCCGACCGGGGCGAAAACATTCTGGTCAAGGCGGCCGCCTTCAAGGTCTTCGCCAGCGAAATGTGCGGCCGCGTGGTCGACCGGGTGGTGCAGGTCTATGGCGGCGCAGGCTACCTTGCCGAATACGACGCCGAGCGCTTCTTCCGCGATGCGCGCATCTACCGCATCTACGAAGGCACGACGCAGATCCTGCAACTCCAGATCGCCAAGCACATGCTGCGCGAGTGGGCGGCAAACGCCTGAGATGTATAACCTCCTCAATGACCTGAGCATCGTCGAGGTTTCCAGCTTCGTCGCGTCTCCCACCGCGGGGCTTTACTGCGCGCAACTGGGCGCCGAGGTGATCCGCGTCGATCACAAGGCGGGCGGGCTCGATTACAACCGCTACATGCTGACGGGCGAGGGACGCTCGCTCAGCTGGGAGAACCTCAACCGCGCCAAGAAGTCGCTCGCGCTCGATCTGCAATCGGGCGAAGGGCGCGAGCTGCTGGTGGCGTTGGCCGCGAGCGTCGGCCAGTGCATCACCAACTTGCCCGAAAAGAGCTTCCTCAGCCATGCCGCGATGCAGGCCAGGCGCGCGGACATGGTGAGCCTTCGCGTGATGGGCTGGCACGATGGGCGCCAGGCGATGGATTTCACCGTCAACGCGGCGGTCGGATACCCGCTGATGGGCGGGCCGGAGGACTGGGACCCGGTCACCGCGCCGCCGGTCAATCAGGTGCTGCCCGCGTGGGATTTCATCACTGGGGCTTATGGCGCCTTCGCCATGCTCGCCGCACTGCGCCACCGCGACCGAACGGGAGAGGGCAGTGAAGTGCGCCTGCCGCTGGGCGATGTCGCGATCGGGACGATGGCGAACGCCGGGCTGATGGCCGAAGTGCTGTATCGCGGCGGCGACCGCGAACGGCTTGGCAATGCGATCTGGGGCGCTTTCGGGCGCGATTTCCGCAGCCGCGACGGGGTGCGCTTCATGGTCGCGGCGCTGACGCCCAAGCAATGGGGCGGCCTGGTAAAGGCGTTCGGCGTCGAAGCGGGCATCGCGGCGCTTGAAGTTGAATATGGCGTCCGATTTGCCGATGGCGATACGCCGCGCTTTACGCATCGCAGCGATCTTTTCGCCCTGTTCCAGCACGCTGCCGAACACGCGGATTACGCCGAACTGGAATCACGCATGACTGCGCAGGGCTGCACCTTCGAACGTTACCGCACCGCGTTTGAAGCGGCGAATGATCGGGCGCTGGTCGCCGACAATCCGCTGTTCGGGCCTGCCCCTGCCAATCCATCCGGCTTTGACTATCCCGCCACCCGCTCTTTCGCCAATCTTCCGGAGCGCGAGGCCGGTGATCCCGCCCCTGCGCCCTTCCTCGGGCAGCATTCCGAAGAGGTGCTGGCGGAAAAACTTGGCCTGTCGTCCGGTGCCATCGGCAAGCTGGTCGATGCAGGGACCGTGGCCTTGAGCGACAAGGAATAATCACCCAAACCCGTTCGTGCTACGCTTGTCGAAGCACCGCCCATCGCTTTGGGACACGGGATCAGAAAAGTGCGGCCCTTTGACAATCGCGGGGCGAACGGAGTTTTGAAGTCATGACCAGACGCGCCGCCATTTGCACCCCTTTACGCACGCCCGTGGGCAAGTTTCTGGGCGGGCTGGCGAGCATGAACGCCGGTGAACTGGGCGCGGTTGCGCTGAAGGCGCTGATGGATCGCAGCGGGATCGATCCGGCGCGGGTCGATGACGTGGTTTTCAGTCAGGGATATGGCAATGGCGAAGCCCCTGCAATCGGCCACTGGGCGTGGCTGGCAGCGGGTCTTCCCATCGAAGTTCCCGGATTTCAGCTGGACCGGCGCTGCGGTTCGGGCGTTCAGGCCGTAGCGACGGCTGCGATGATGGTGCAAACCGGAATGGCCGATGTCGTTGTGGCTGGCGGCGTGGAAAGCATGTCGAACGTCGAACATTACACCCTGCAAGGCAGGGGCGGCGTCCGGATGGGGGACATCACGCTGCACGACCGCCTCAGCCGCGGCCGGGTGATGAGCCAGCCGATCGAACGCTTCGGGGTCATCACCGGGATGATCGAGACTGCTGAAAATCTTGCCAAGGATTACGGCATCACCCGCGAACAGGCCGATGCCTATGCCGTGCGCAGTCACCAGAACGCCGCCAAGGCGTGGGCGGATGGCAAGTTTGCGCAGCAGCTTATCCCGGTCGCGATCCCGCAGCGGCGCGGAGATCCGGTTATCTTCGACCATGACGAAGGCTATCGTAGCGATGCCAGCATGGAAACGCTGGGCAAGCTTGCCCCGATCGATGGCCGGCGCGATCCGCAGGCCATCGTCACCGCAGGCAACGCCAGCCAGCAGAACGATGCCGCCGCTGCCTGTCTGGTGGTCGCCGAAGACAAGCTGGAAGAACTGGGGCTGACCCCGATGCTGTGGTTCGGCGGTTGGGCGGCGGCAGGATGCGACCCGTCACGCATGGGGATCGGCCCGGTCCCGGCGGTCGAGCGCCTGTTTGAAAGGGCAGGTTACAGCTGGGACGATATCGGGTTGGTCGAACTCAACGAAGCTTTCGCACCGCAGGTTCTCAGCGTATTGAAAGGCTGGGGCTGGAGCGAGGATGACAGCCGCCATGACATGCTCAATGTCAATGGTTCGGGAATCAGCCTTGGCCACCCCATCGGCGCGACAGGCGGGCGGATACTTGCCGACATGGCGTATGAAATGCAGCGGCGGCAGGTGCGCTTCGGGCTGGAAACCATGTGCATTGGCGGCGGACAGGGCATTGCCGCCATATTCGAGCGTGCCGAATGAGCTTTGCGGCGTGGATCGGGCGCGAGCAGCGCACCAAAGACCGGCTCGATCCCGCGCTTGCGGCGCGCTGGCTGGCGACATTTGACCTGCCCAGTCCCCATCCTGCCATCATGCCGCAGGGCATCCACTTTGCGCTATGCACCCCGCAGGCCCCAACCGCCAAACTGGGCGAAGATGGGCATCCCGCGCGTGACGAAACGCCGGGCAGCTTTCTTCCCCCCTTTCCGATGCCGCGCCGAATGTGGGCATCATCCAAGATCGCCTTCCACGCGCCCATTGCCATCGGCGCGGTGATCGAACGCAACAGCCGGATCGCTTCAGTCACGCAAAAAGAAGGCGGATCGGGCCAGCTTGCCTTTGTTGATGTCGAACACCAGACCCGCGCCAATGGCACCTTGGCGGTGATCGAGACGCAGACGCTGGTCTATCGCGATGCCGCGGCATTCGACAGCCCGCTCAGCCCCGCGCTGCCGGGTGACGGACATTTCGACGCGTCGCAATGGGATGCCGTGCGCACGATCACACCTGATGCGCCGCTTCTGTTCCGCTATTCGGCGCTGACCTTCAACACCCACCGCATCCACTATGATGCGCCCTATGCCCAAAAGGTTGAGCGTTATCGCGGGCTGGTGGTGCATGGCCCGCTGACCGCAAGCCTGCTGCTTCAACTGGCGGCGCGGGAACTGGGGCACAACCGGCTGCGCAGCTTTGAATTCCGCGGTCTTTCCCCCGCAATTGCAGGAGAGCCGCTGCATTTGGCAATGCGCCACCATGCGTCCGGGGACGCGCCGGGCTACGAACTTGCCGCCTTCGCCGATGATGGGCGGCAGATCACGCAGGCAAAAGCCGCGCTCTAGTCCAGCGGGAAGTCCGCAATCGGCTTCAACACCTTGTAGGTTTCGCGTGCTGGCGCTTTGCCAAGTTCGGGGAAGGCAATGGCATCGGGCGCTTTATGCGTATCAGGGATACGGCAGAGCAGATCGCTGACCAGTGTCAGCCGTCCGCGCCGCTGATCGTTGAAATCCACCAGCGTCCAGGGCGCATGGCTCGTATGGGTCGCCTTGATCATCGCTTCGCGCGCTTTGGTGTAGGCACCATATTTTTCGCGCGCGGCAAGATCGATCGGTGACAGCTTCCACCGTTTCAAGGGATCATCCAGCCGTTCGCGCAGGCGCGCCTCCTGCTGTTCCTGATCGGTTGTCAGCCAATATTTGAACAGCAGAATGCCATCATCCACCAGCAGCTTTTCAAACATTGGTGCCGCAGCGAGGAAAGCATCGACCTCCCCGGCGGATGCATAGCCCATCACCCGTTCCACACCCGCCCGATTGTACCACGACCGGTCAAACAGCACGATTTCTCCTGCAGAGGGAAGATGCGGGACGTAGCGCTGGAAATACCATTGCGTGCTTTCTGCTTCGGTCGGTTTGGACAGCGCCACCGTGCGGCACTGGCGCGGGTTCAGCTTGTCCCGCACCGCGGTGATGGCACCGCCCTTGCCCGCCGTGTCGCGCCCTTCGAACACCACCACGATGCGCGCGCCGGTTGCCTTGGCCCACCGCGCCATGCTGACCAGTTCAAGCGTCAGCGGTTCGAGCGCCGCCTCATATTCCTTGCGCTTCATCCCCAAGTGCCGCTCTCCTGTTTGTGCTGTCGTCGCAAAGGTAGTATCATCTGCAACAATATGGCTACGCTCGCAGATCCCCAACCCGATTTCGCTACTTTGCCAGACATGGCAGACGATGTCTTCACCGCGCCGCTTACCAAACCGGACCATGTGGGGGACGATTGGCTCGAGCCTGCGCAAACCCGATATACGTCGGATGACAACGCGGTGTGGGACGATCTTTTTGCGCGTCAGATGGATGTGCTGCCCGGCAGGGCCTGCAGTGCGTTTCTGGCAGGGCTCGAAAAGCTTGATCTGGGGCGCGGCGGCGTACCGGAATTTGGCACCCTGTCGGAAGAACTGGGCGCGCTGACGGGGTGGAGCGTGGTGCCCGTGCCGATGCTGATCCCCGATCATGTGTTTTTCTGGCATCTTGCCAACCGCCGTTTCCCGGCGGGCAATTTCATCCGCACCCGCGAAACCTTCGACTATATCGAAGAGCCCGATGTCTTCCATGACGTGTTCGGCCATGTGCCGATGCTCACCGATCCGGTCTATGCCGACTATATGCAGGAATATGGCCGCGCCGGGTGGAAGGCGATGCGCTACAACCGGCTGAAAGCATTGGGCGCGCTGTACTGGTACACGGTTGAATTCGGCCTGATCGAGGAAGCGGACGGCGTGCGCGCGTACGGTGCGGGCATTCTGTCGGGGCCAACCGAGGCGCGTTTCGCGGTTGAAGCCCAAAGCCCCAATCGCATCATGCTCAATGTCGATCGTGTCATGCGCACCGATTACGTCATCAGCGATCTGCAACCGACCTATTTCGTGATCCCCGGATTTGGCGAACTTTACCGGCAGACGGTGGAACGCGATTTTGATCGCTTGTACCGAAGCCTGCCCTCCGGGTTTACCTACGCCAATTCTGCGGTGATCGATGTCGACAACGTGCTTCACCGCGGTACGCAGGAATATCATCTGCGCGGTGGCCGCGGCAGTGGGGCTCGCCCCGTCTGACAAAAAAGAAAACAGCCCGGAACCAAGGTCCCGGGCTGTCGTGTCTATCATTGGCCGTTGCCAGCCAACGGATATGACGAATTATTCAGCGACGACCGCGCCGTCATCCATGGCTTCGCCCTTGGCTTCCATGGCGTCGGCCTTGTCTTCAGCATTGTCGACCATGGCGTCTTCCTGGGCGTCGGTGATCTGGCCAGCGTCTTCCATGGCGTCGGCCTTCTCTTCAACCATCTCGGCGTTCTGTTCGCCAGCATCTTCCATGGCGTTTTCGTTCGGGCCTTCGCAGGCAGCGAGCGACAGACCGAGGGCTGCGGCAGCAAAGAAGGCAGTGTGCTTGGACGTGAACTTCATAACGCTCTCCATAAAACTGGCTGGCAGGCATCCACCTGCCAAGCTTGCCTATAGAGCGTATCGTGTCGAAAGTTCCATAGGCTTGCAAAATTTCATGTGGGTGCGTTTGTCCTGCGCAGGCGCAGTGCATGATACAGTACCAACGCAGCCCCCGTGGCACCCAGCGCCACGCCAAGACTGAGGAGTGACAGGCTGCCGACCACGGCACCCTCATTGGCCAACTCGCCCGCAATCACCGAAACCGTGGTTCCCACGCCGATCTGGCGCAGGATACTGCCCGGCGCCTCGGTCCGGGCGATAATCGAGGCGAGCCAGCCTAACGTAGCCCCCAACACGATCAGCACCAGCAACGCCATTTGTCTGCAATCTCCGATAACACCGCCCGATTGCGATCGGCCCGGTTCACCTTCTCAACCAGCGGAACAGAAAGCCGTTCCGCAAAAGTGCAATTAACGCAATGTCAGCCAAACGAGCGCTGCACCGCCAATGATGATGCGGTAGTAGCCAAAGGGCGCAAACCCGAAGCGGCTGACATAGGTGACAAAGGCGCGGATCACCAACATCGCCGCCATAAAGGCGGCAGCAAGACCGATCGCTATCTCGCCCCACCCGATTAACCCGTTGCCGGCCAGCAGTGCTTCGGGTTCGGATGCGATCTTGACGGTTGCTGCACCCAGCATGGTGGGCACCGCAAGGAAAAAGCTGAATTCGGCGGCGGTCTTGCGCCCTACGCCCATCGCCAATGCGCCAAGGATGGTCGCGCCCGAACGGCTGGTGCCCGGAATCATCGCCAGACATTGGATAAAACCGATGCCGATCACTTTCTTCAGAGGAATTGCGGCGACACCGCTGTCTTCACCGGGGCGCACGGCCTTTTCCAGACCGATCATCGCAATCCCGCCGACCAGCAGCGCCCAGGCCACCACCAGCGGGCTTTCGAGCAGTGCAAAAATTTGGTCTTTGGCAAGCAGCCCGATCACCGCGGCGGGTGTGAAGCCAATCAGCAGGTTGCGCACGAACAGCACCGATGTTCGCTCCCACTTCAGCAGACCCATGAACATCCCCCACAGGTAGCGAAAATACGTCACCACCACTGCCAGGATCGCGCCGAGCTGGATCACGACGTTGAACTGCGCCCACTGCGCAGCGTCGTAACCGAACAGTTCGGAGGCGAGGATAAGATGCCCCGTCGATGAGACAGGCAGGAATTCGGTCAACCCTTCAAGGATGCCGAGCAGGATCGCTACGATGGTTTCGTTCATGGGCGGTGCGCTTTGCCGACAGGGGGCGGCAAGTCAAACCAAAAGGCCCGCCCGGTTGATGGGGCGGGCCTTGAAGCGGATTACCAGATGCGCACGCGTTGTTCCGGGGGAAGGTACATGGCATCGCCAGGCTTCACACCGAAGGCTTCGTACCATTCGTCCAGATTGCGCACGACTCCGTTGACGCGATATTCTTCGGGGCTGTGGCTGTCTGTCACCAGCCGGTTGCGGTAATTTGCCTCGCGCTGGTTGGAACGCCACACCTGCGCCCAGGCCAGGAAGAAGCGCTGATCACCTGTCAGCCCGTCGATCACCGGTACGTCCTTGCCCTTGGTGGCAATCTTGTAGGCGCGGTAAGCCATCGAAAGCCCGCCGACATCGCCAATATTTTCGCCCAGCGTCAGCCGCCCGTTCACACAGGTCTTGCCATCGTCGAGCGGGCAGAAACCGTTGTACTGCGCGACCAGACGGTTGCCCAATTCGTCAAACGCGGTGCGGTCTTCATCGGTCCACCAGTTGCTCAGTTTGCCCGTGGCATCCGACTTTGACCCCTGATCGTCGAAACCGTGACCAATTTCGTGGCCGATCACGCCGCCAATGGCGCCGTAATTGACCGCAATATCGTTCGACAGTGCAAAGAACGGCTGCTGCAGAATGCCAGCGGGAAAGACGATTTCGTTCTTCACCGAGTTGTAATAGGCGTTCACGGTCTGGGGCAGCATGCCCCATTCAGTGCGGTCGATTGGCTGGCCCAGTTTGGCAACATTATCGGCCAACTGCCATTTTGCCGCAGCCATGCGGTTGGCGATGGGATCACCTGCTGTGATCGCAAGGCCTTCATAGGTTTCCAGATTAGGGCGATAGCCGATTTTGGGGTCGAAGCTGTCGAGCTTGGCCAGCGCCTGTACCTTGGTCTGGTCGCCCATCCAGTCGATTTCCGCGATCGATTCGCGCAAGGCCAACCGCAGGTTGGCGACCAGTTCGTCCATCGCCACCTTGTTTTCCGCCGGGAAGTGGCGTGCGACATATTCCTTGCCGATCAGTTCGCCCAACAGGCCTTCGGATTCGCCGATGGCGCGCTTCCAGCGGGGGCGCTGCTCGGGTGTGCCGCGCAGGGTGTTGCCATAGAATGCAAAGCTGGCCGCATCAAAGCGCGCGGGCAGCACGGCCGCGTTGTTCGCCAGAAACTCCTTCATCATCCACGCCTGAAGCGTCGCGACAGGCATATCTTCAAGCAGTTTGAACATACCCGGCAAACCCGTACCAATTTTGGCGAGTGTGGCATCATCAAGCTTGTACTGGGCGATTTCTTCAGCGGTGGGCGGCATCAGGCTGACGACGAAGCCAGGGCTGTCGGACACGCCGATCTGCTGCAACATCGCGGCCACGGGAACCTTGCCGCTGATTGCGGACAGTTCGTCCGCGGTCAGCAGGTTATAGGTGAGATCGCGGTTGCGACGCACGGTGCGATCCCACGCCACGTCGCGGGCAATGCGATCTTCAAAGGCATAGACCGCCGCAGCGGCTCCCGCCGGATCGGTGTATCCGGCCTCGCCCATTAGGAAGACCAGAAATTCCTTGTACTTGGCCTGGATTGCCTGACCTTTTTCCGAGGTATCAAGATAATAGTCGCGGTCCGGCATCCCCAGCCCGCCAAAGCCGACACTGGCGATATACCGGTCGGGCTGCTTGGCATCGACGCCCACACCGGCCCCAAGCGGGCTGGCGTATCCGGGTTCGGCCCACAGCATCGCAAGAGCTTCAAGGCTGGTCGCAGCCACAATCCGGTTAAGATAGGGGCGCGCAGGAGCAAGTCCGGCAGCTTCGATCGTATCTGTGTCGAGATAGGCACGGTAAGCCTCGACGATGCGGCGTTCGTCATCCGAAAGGCTGGCGGCATCCTTGGCCATCAGGTCGTCCATCATCGCCTTTACGTCGGCGGTGCTTTTTTCGCCTAGCAGGGTGAAGGCGCCGATGCGGCTGAATTCGGCGGGCAAGGGGTTGGCATCGATCCACCGCTTGTTGACGTAGGCGTTGAAATCATCGCCCGGCTTGATGTCGTCAGCAAGCAGGTCGGGATCGACGCCCCATTCCCCGAAGCTCATCGTTGGCAAGGCCGACGCCGGCGTATCCGAACCGGTTTGCGTCAGCGCGTCGATCGCGATGTCCTGCCCGTGCGCATGGTCCTGCGCAAAAGCTGGCGCGGCAAGCGCGATCAGGCTGGCGCCGATAAGGGCGGCTGTCTTGTGGATCATATCTGGGGTGTCCCTGGAAAGCTGCGGCAGAATATTTGCAAGAGGTCACAATAACGTCGCACAAGCCAAAGAGTTGCCGCTTATCCGGCGGGCCATGCGTTTCGTCGAAAAGACAAGGGCTGCGCTTTCAGGCGGCCGCATCGGCAAATTGCAACCGGGCCAGGCGCGCATAGAGCCCGCCGGCCTTGGTCAAGGCATCATGCGTACCCTGTTCGATGATCCGTCCATCTTCCAGCACAATAATCCGGTCAGCCGCCCGTACGGTGGCAAGACGGTGCGCGATTACCAGCGTGGTGCGCCCCTGCATCAACCCGTCCAGCGCCTGCTGCACCAATTGTTCGCTTTCGGCATCCAGCGCGCTGGTCGCTTCGTCCAGCAGCAGGATCGGCGCATCGCGCAGCAAGGCGCGGGCGATCGCGACGCGCTGTTGCTGCCCGCCAGACAATTGCGTGCCGCCTTCGCCCAGATACGTATCCAGACCCTGCGGCAGCTTGCGCAGGAAGCTTTCTGCGTTGGCAGCGCGGGCCGCATCCCAGATCTCTTCGTCGGTCGCGCTCCAGTTGCCATAGCGCAGGTTGTCACGAGCATTCGCACTGAACAACACGCCTTCCTGAGGCACCAGCGCCAGACGCGCGCGGATATCGGCGGGATCGGCACTGGTCAGCGGCACTCCATCAAGGCGGATCGTGCCGACCTGCGGGTCGTAAAAGCGTTCGACAAGCTGGAAGATCGTGGATTTGCCGGCGCCCGAAGGGCCGACAATCGCGATGGTTTCTCCGGGCTCGATTTCGAGCGTGAAGTCGCTCAATGCGGCGACTTCGGGACGGGCGGGGTAACGAAACGTGACATTGCGGAACGACAGGCTGCCGCGTGCCGGTTCGGGCAGACGTTCGGGGCGGGCAGGTGCAGCGATCTCAGGCCGCGAATCAAGCAGTTCGGCCAAGCGGCTGGCCGCGCCCGCGCCGCGCAACAGATCGCCGTACACTTCGGTCAGCGAGCCAAGCGCGCCGGCGACAAGCCCGCCGGTCAGTACGAATGCCGCGATTGTGCCCCCGCTGATCGTGCCTTCCGCAACCGCCAGCGCGCCGCGCCACATCACCAGCACCACCCCGCCAAAGACCAGCAGGATCACCACCGACGTCATTGCGGCGCGCAGCACAATCCGGCGCCGCGCGGTATCGAACGTGCCTTCAACGACCCCGGCAAAGCGATCACTCTCACGGCGTTCCTGCCCGAAGCTCTGCACGATCTTCATCGCGGACAGGACTTCGGTGACATAAGCCCCGACGTCAGCGATGCGATCCTGGCTCGAACGCGAAACGGCCCGTATCTTGCGCCCGAAAAACACGATCGGCGCGATGACCAGAGGAATGCCGATCAGAAGGCCCAGCGTCAGCGACGGGGCAAGATACAAAAGCAGGCCGATGCCGCCAATGGCCGTCAGCGTGTTGCGCAGCGCGACCGATACCGTGGTGCCGACCACGTTTTCGATCACTGCGGTGTCGCTTGTCATCCGGCTGGAAATTTCCTTGGGGCTGTTCACTTCATAAAAGCCCGGTGACAGGCGGAGCAGATTGGCCTGCACCTTCAGCCGGATATCGGCCACCACCCGTTCGCCCAGCCAGCTGACGAAATAGAACCGCAGCGCAGTGCCGATGCCCAGCACCACGACGATCATCAGCAGGTATTGAAACGCCCGGCCAATATCGTCCGGGCTGGCGGCGCCTGTAAAGGCTTCATCGATGATAACCTTGAAGCGCCACGGAATGGCGAGCGTCGCTGCCGATGTGATGACCAGCGCAAGCAGCGCCAAACCGATCTGCCGAGGATACTGAATGGCCGTGCCGAACACCATCTTGAGCGGACCGAGCGACCGTGACTTGGGCGCTGCAGCCTCTTGCGCAGATGTTGCCGCCGCGGGCGGTTCGGCCATCATATCGCCATGGGCCGGGCCATCGGAAAGTTCGCGCTTCGGGAGTTCGACTTGCATGATCGCAGCGCTCTAGCCCTGCACGGCAGAAATTTCACGTGCAAAAAGCGCCATGACCGGCTGCCCGGCAGCGCGCCGCTGAATCAATTGTGCATTGCACAATGGTCGGCGAAGGCCCATCTGTATGCCCACGATGCCGCGACAACCGGGCGGCAAACCGTTCGATGCTTGAGGTATGCCGATGCTTTATCATGCTTATGAACTCCAGCGCAGCTGGATGAACAGCGCCAGCGCGCTCGCTTCGATCAGCGCAGAAATGCTGGCCAATCCCGCCAATCCGTTCGGGTATGTCGGCATGGGACCCATGACGGCCAACGCGCTTGAAGTGTTCGCCCATGCCACCGCGCATTACGGCAAGCCTGATTTTGGTATCACCAGCATCATGATTGATGGCAATGCGCATGCCGTAAAGGAAACCATCGCGCTCAGCCGTCCTTTCGGGGATTTGCTGCACTTCACGGTTGAAGGTACGCCTTCAGACCGGCCGCGTTTGCTGATTGTCGCTCCGATGAGCGGGCATTACGCCACGTTGCTGCGCGGCACGGTGGAACGGATGCTGGAAAGCGCCGATGTGTTCATCACCGATTGGGCTGATGCGAAGATGGTGCCGCTGACGGCGGGTCGCTTCGATCTGGACGACTACATCGATTATCTGATCGCTTTTGCCGAACACGTTCACGAAGAGGCTGGCGGTCAGCGCATCCACATGATGGCAGTCTGCCAGCCAAGCGTTCCGGCCTTCGCAGCGACCGCTTTGCTGAACCTCCACAATTCGCCTGCGACGCCGGCAACCCTCACCATGATGGGCGGCCCGATCGACACGCGCGAATGCCCCACCGTGGTCAACAACATGGCGATGCAGCGCCCGATCGAATGGTTCCGCCAATCGGTGATCGCCACCGTGCCAATGAAATACCCCGGCTCAGGCCGCAGGGTTTACCCTGGCTTCATGCAGCTGAATGCCTTCATGTCGATGAACCTGTCGAGCCACATGATGAGCCATTACGAAATGTTCAAACACCTCACCGCAGGTGACGATGCCTCCGCTC
Organism: Erythrobacter sp. R86502; assembly: GCF_042466465.1. NCBI lineage: Bacteria > Pseudomonadati > Pseudomonadota > Alphaproteobacteria > Sphingomonadales > Erythrobacteraceae > Erythrobacter > Erythrobacter sp. R86502. The sequence goes on from NZ_JAXHCJ010000001.1 coordinate 2,312,717, forward strand.
AGGCGACGAAAGACTTCTACGACGAATACCGCAGCGTTTGCGACATGACGGCGGAATTCTATCTGCAGACGGTGGAAGAGGTGTTCCAGAAGCATTCGATCCCCAAGGGCGAATTCCGTCACAAGGGCGAACTGGTGGATATTACCCGGATCACCGACACCGCGCTGCTGGCGATCGAGGGCGAAAGAGACGATATTTCCGGTCTGGGCCAGACCAAGGCGTCGTTGAAGCTGACACCCAACCTGCCCGACGACAAGAAGCGGTATTACATGGCCGAAGGCGCGGGCCATTATGGCATCTTCAACGGCAGCCGCTGGCGCACGAAGGTAGCTCCGGTGGTGGAAGAATGGATTGCCGCGCACGCCGGATAACATAACCTGCAAGGCAAGCCTTGCGGTTGACACGGATCATTTCGGCATTTAGCTAAATGCCGATGACCGAGATATTCGACGCCTTGGCCCACCCCATCCGCCGCGAAGTGCTGGAATTGCTCAAGCGCGGCGGCATGTCGGCAGGTGCGATCGCCGATTGTTTTCCTGTGTCCAAGCCGACCATGTCGGGCCATTTTGCCAAGCTGAAATCAGCCGGACTGATCCGTGGGGAAAACCGCGGCGGATCAATCACCTACACGCTCAATCTGTCGACGCTTGAAGAGGCGTTGCTTGGCTTTATGGGGCGCGTCGGCATCGGCACGCAGGACGCGGCACCCCAGCCTGACGAAGGTGAAACGGCATGAAAGTGCGCGGGCTTCTGGTCGCTAATCTGGTGATCGCAGCCGCGATGGCGCTGTTCGGTCTGTGGGTAGCAGCGCACCTGCCGGAAGGAGCGCAGTTGCCGATCCATTGGAACGCCGCGGGCGAGGCTGATGGGTTCGCTTCTGCCGGAACCGCGCTGCTGCTTCCGGCCGGTGTATCCGTGCTGATCGGTGTCCTGTTTGCCGCCGTGCCGCAGATGGAACCGCTGCAAGATCGCCTCGAAGCGTCGGGCCCCTTGCTGCGTTCGGCCTGGATCGGAACGATCCTGCTCATGGTTTTTGTCCAGATGGCGATTGCCGGGCCCGGGCTGGACTGGGATCTGGGCCCTGATCTTGTGTTGGTGGGGCTGGGCGCCTTGCTGGTGATGATTGGCGACAGCTTGCCCAAATCACGGCCCAGCTTCCTTGTCGGCATTCGTACCCCGTGGACGCTGACCGATACCGACAACTGGATCGCCACGCACCGGCTCGGCGGAAAGATGATGATGATCGCCGGTTGCCTGATCGTGCTGGCAACGCTCGCACCGATTTCGCCCGAAGGGCAATGGATCGCAATAACCGCTCTGATCGCAATCGCGGTCGTGGTGCCGGTTGCCTATAGCTGGTGGTTGTGGCGCACTCGCGCCGGATAAGATGTAAGGGAGCGCGCCATGACACGGATTGCCACACTTCTGATATGCTGCGCAGCAGCGATGACCCATCCTGTTTATGCGCAAACAGCCTTGGCTGAAATCGAGATCGAAGCGGCTGGGCCCCAAGGGCTGCTCAAAGGCTCGATGCTGCGCGTGCCGGGTGCCACAGCGCCGGCAGTCCTGATCATCCCGGGATCAGGCCCCACCGACCGCGATGGGAATAATCCGATGGGCCTGAAAGCCGCTACCTACAGGATGCTTGCCGAAGCGCTGGCTGCAGAAGGGATCACCAGCGTGCGGATCGACAAGCGCGGCATGTTCGGCAGCGCAGCCGCCATCCCCGATGCCAATGCCGTCACGATTGCCGACTATGTCGCCGATACGGCCACCTGGGTGGCTGCAATCCGCGAACAAACAAGGGCGCCTTGCGTCTGGTTGATCGGCCATAGCGAAGGCGGCCTTGTGGCGCTTGCTGCGGCGCAGCAGGGGCAGGATCTGTGCGGCGTCGTGCTGGTAGCCTCCTTGGGGCGTTCGATGGGCGACACGATCAAATCGCAGCTGCGCGCCAACCCCGCCAATGCGCCGCTGATCGCACCAGCCGACGCCGCGATCGATAGCCTTGCTGCAGGGGAGCGCGTTGATCTGGCGACCTTGCCTGCGCCGCTTCATCCGCTGTTCAATCCGGCCGTGCAAGGCTTTCTCATCAGCGCCTTCGCGCTGGACCCGGCGCAGCTTGCGGCGAACACCGACCTGCCGATCCTGATCGTACAGGGCGATCAGGACCTGCAAGTGTCGGTTGCCGATGCCGAACGCATCAAGACCGCTCAACCTGCCGCCACCTTGACTGTGCTGCCCGGCGTCAATCACGTGCTAAAGACGGTGGACAGCAACAACCCGGCAGCCAATATCGCCGCTTACGGCAATCCCGATCTACCGCTAAGCGACGGTGTTGCCGCCACCATTGCCGACTTCATCAAAAGGTAACGGGGGCTGCGGCCCTGCCCTTCACAACCGCCAGTCAATCGTCCCCCGCCCATGCTCTGCGAGGAAGGCGTTGGTCTGGCTGAACGGACGCGAGCCGAAAAAGCCGGTATAGGCTGACAACGGGCTGGGGTGTGCGGATGTCAGCACCAGATGCTGGCTTGCACGGCCCAAGCCCGGCACCCGCCCGGCCTTTTTGCGGGCATGGCTGCCCCACAGGATGAAGACGGTCGGTTCATCGCGGTCAGCGACGGCCGCAACGCAGGCATCGGTGACCGCATCCCATCCGCGTCCCGCATGGCTTCCGGCCTGACCAGCCGCCACCGTCAGCGTATTGTTCAATAGCAGCACACCTTGCCGCGCCCATGACGTCAGATCGCCGCTTTGTGGGCGCTCAATTCCGCAATCGGCCTCCAACTCCTTGTAGATATTGACCAGCGAAGGCGGAACCCGCACGCCGGGCTGCACCGAAAAGGCCAGCCCGTGGGCTTGCCCTGCCCCGTGATAAGGGTCTTGCCCCAGGATCACGCACCGCACATCGGGCAGTGGGGTAAGTGCAAGCGCAGCAAGCCTTTGCCCCCACGGAGGATAGATCACAGCGCCGCCGGCCTCTTCGGCCTTCAGCCAGCCGCCCAGCTTTCGCGCTTCGGGCGCGGCCAGAACGGGTTCCAGCACGCTGCGCCAGCTTTCGGGGATCGTCTCGTTTGTCATCCCCGCCCAACTGCCACGCCCTGTCTGAACAGGCCACTGAACACTTCCCCTCTTTCCCCAATCGGCGTAGGGCGGGCGGCATGGCTGTCCATTTTCATGAAGAAGACCTTCCCGCCGGCGTTTTGACCGGCACCAGCGATCTTGCGGTCGATACCGAAACGATGGGTCTCATCACCCCGCGTGACCGGTTGTGCGTCGTACAGATTTCCGATGGATCGGGTGACGAACACCTTGTCCGGTTCAATCCCGGCAGTGCCTATGACGCGCCCAATCTCGAAGCGATACTGAGCGATCCGGCGCGGGTGAAGATCTACCACTACGGCCGGTTTGATCTGGCTGCGGTGCAATATTACCTTGGCGTCACGGCCGGGCCGGTATTCTGCACCAAGATCGCCAGCAAGCTTGTGCGCACCTATACCGATCGGCATGGTCTGAAGAACCTGGTCGAAGAATTGCTGGGCGAAAGCATTTCCAAACAACAGCAAAGCTCGGACTGGGGTGGCCCTGTCCTGTCGGATGCGCAGCGCGATTACGCCGCGTCCGATGTGCGTTATCTTCACCGTTTGCGCGACGAATTGACCCGGCGATTGGAACGCGAAGGTCGCAGCGAAATCGCGCAGGCCTGTTTCGATTTTCTTCCCACCCGCGCGATGCTCGATATCGCCGGATGGGCCGAAAACGACATCTTCAGCCACATGTAAGCCTTCAACAAGGAAGCGCGAAGCACCGTCCGGATCATGGCTCCAGCCCAGAACCCACGCATCGAAACCAGCGAAGCGCGTGCGCTGCGTGGCCGCCGTCAGCGTTTTGCCGCGCCCGGCGGATCGCATGATCGGTTGGTCCGGTTTCTGGCACGCGCCCTGCCGATGGGTGCCGGTGTGATGGCGGCGCTGATGATCATCACCCCGCTCAGCCCGCGGGGCGAGGTGAGCTTTCTGCTCGATCGCAACAAGGTCGCCCAGATTGATGACCGGCTGAGCGTGGACAATGCGATGTATCGCGGCCGCGACAATCAGGGCCGGCCGTTCTCGCTTCTGGCGGGCGATGCGGTGCAGCGATCCAGCACCGAAGGCCTGGTGCGGATGCAGGATCTGGTCGCACAGTTGTTGCTAACCGAAGGGCCCGCAAGGCTCAGCGCCGACGGCGGTATCTATGACATCGACGCCGAAACCGTCGCGGTGAACGGACCGGTCCGCCTCACCGCCAATGATGGCTATGCCATGATTGCCCGCGGCGTTTCGGTCGATCTAAAAGCGCGTACGATGCAGGGCGATTCGGGCGTCTCGGGCCAGATCCCGGCCGGGACGTTTTCTGCCAACACGATGCGCGCCGATCTGTCGGCGCGCACGATAACGCTCGAAGGCGATGCTCGCCTGACGATGATCCCCGGCCAGTTGAGGATGCCGTGATGACCTTACCGCCTGACGATGCCCGACCCGTGCGCACACCGCTTGGCCGTCTGGCCCTGATCTGGGGGGCTGCGGGCTTTGCGCTGGCGGCCGCTTTGGCGGGAGGGATGGCTCTTCATGCGCAAGGCATCGCCAGCCATGATTCCAACGCGCCTGTCACCTATGATGCCGGCAAGATCGTGCTCGACGACCGCGCCAATCAGGTGATTTTCAGCGGCGGCGTGACGGTCAATCAGGCGGGGCTGCGGATTCAATCCGACCGGATGCTGGTCAACTTCACCGATAGCGGGCAGCTGGAAATTCAGCGTATCACGGCCACCAGCGGCGTGGTTGTCACCCGCGGCAACGAACGTGCCAGCGGCAACAATGCAATTTATGATTTCAACCGCAGGATCATCACGATGGCAGGCAATGTCAGCCTACGCCGTGGTTCGGATACGTTGAACGGCGGCAGACTGGTGATCGATCTTGCCAGCGGCCTTTCGACGGTCGATGGCACGGCTTCGGGTTCCAGCATCGGTGCGCCGGGGACACCCGCCGGGCCAGGGCGTGTCACCGGAAGCTTTACTGTCCCGCAGAACCGTAACCCATAACGCCGCATGGGGCTTTACCGGCGTTAGAAGGCGTTATTGTGTTTCAGAACCAGCACGGTGCGCAGCACAATTCCGATATCGCGCCGCAACGACCAGCCTGCGATATATTCAAGATCGGATTGCAGCCGGTCGGTCAGATCCTTTTCGTGCTCGGTCGCGCCGCGATGTCCGCGAACCTGCGCAAGCCCTGTCAGCCCCGGCTTGAGGCAGTGACGCTGCCAATATTCGCGGTCGATGTCCCAAAAATACTTGTTGTTGGCCTGGGATCCCAGCGCGTGCGGGCGCGGGCCCACAATCGACATATCGCCCTTCAGCACATTGATGATCTGCGGCAATTCGTCGATGCTGGTCCGGCGGATGATGTGGCCAATGCGGGTGATACGATCATCTTCGCGCGCGGCAGAACGTGATCCTGCATGGTCAAGCTTGTCTTCGAGCATGGAGCGAAACTTGAACATGTTGAAGAACTGATTGCCGCGTCCCAGCCTGCGCTGGATGAACAGTACCGGGCCGCGGTCTTCCACCTTGATGAGGATCGCCACCAGAATGAGAAGCGGCGATAACACCAGCAACGCACTGCCCGCCACCGCGACATCAAAGGATCGCTTCAGTATGCGCGCACGCAGACCCAGCGGCCCTGTCGATACCACCAGTGTCGTGCGGTCGAGCGAATCATAGCGATGCACCCCCACCGCGCCCAAGCTGTGCGCCGGTTCGCTGACGATCTCACCGTACACACCCGCCGATTTGAGCAGAAACGCCCACCCCTCGCGCCGTTCGCGCGGACAACTGACAACGACCTGATCCTGATTGCGCAACAGCTTTCCGAGGCGATCTAGCATGAAGGGGTCACGACTGCCGGGGTCGAGATTGTATTCTTCCGCCGAAATCGTCTCTGCCCCGTCGAAGATGAAGCTTGCCCCCCCGTCATTGATCACCATGCAGTTCGACACCCGGCCACCCCAATGGCGCTGGATGAACTCGGCGACCACGCGGCGAAGCATAACCAGCGAAATCGCAGTGAACAGCAAACCGAGCGTGACTGCCGCGCGGGAAAAATCCTCGTTCGACTTGGTATAGAATCCGAGGAAATTGATAAGCGCAGCGGAAATGACAAGCGCCACCACCACCTTGCGCGACGCATACAGCCAATCGCGCAGCGCAGTGACGCCATAAGAACCGTTATACAGCGCAATCGTGTAGAAAATCGGCATCGTCGCCTGCGCTGCCAACATCGAGCGCGGTTCCCACCAGCGCCCTTCCCAAAGTAAGGCGGCAACCGCAAAACACATGTTCAACAGCACGCCGTCAGCTATCAAAAGCATGACATACGCGCGCAGTCGCCGCCGCTCCAACGAGGGCGCCAACCTGCTATCGACGGCATTATGTCGAACCGATTCCAGAAGTTTCGGTGTGACGCGATTCATTGGAGACCTTCCCCCGAAGGCGCGACCCAGGGTTTTCTACTTAGCGCCCCATACAGAGGAAAGATCACATTGTGCGACTGCGAAACGCAGTTTGTCACATTTTGCTATCGCTTCGCGGCAAAGCGGGCAATTTCTGCCAGTTCGTGCGCCAGCAGCAACTCCGCAGATTGGCTGTTGGCGAGCAGATTGCGGTGGAGAACCGTCAGCCGCGGTATTAATCGTTCGAGTCGGGTTTCACGGCTGCCCCGCCCCATCCCGAGTGTCCACCGCTTGAACTGGTTGGCGATGTCGCGCTTTTCCTTGAAGAAGATACCAAGACGCATCTCGGCGCCCTTGTCGATCTGGTCGAAACTGCCGCGCGGGCCGACATAAGCAGCGATCTGCGCCAGTTGCGCCGCCCGCCGTTCCAGCGCCAGGGCAACGCCCACCGGGTTGAGGCCCAATTCACGCATCCGTTTGATTTCAGAAGCAATCTTGCCAAGTTCGCCGCCAAGCACCGCATTGATCAGCGGCGCAAACCCATCTTCTTCGGTGGCGGCGCCGATCGCTGCATGATCTTCGGGCGTGGCCGGGCGCGGGGCCTGCGGATCGGCACCGCAATAAAGCGCAAGCTTGCTGACCTCGGACTGGGCCAGACGAACATCAAGCCCGGCCCCCCGGGCGATGCGTTCGGCCAGATCGCCGCCGAGGCGCAGGCCCGCAGCATCGGCCATCCCGCGCACCGCCGCTGCCACGGTGCCAAGGTCGGGCGGATGAAACATCGCCACCAGTGCATCCTTGCGCTTTTCCAGCAGCTTGGCCGTGCGCGATTTGTCAGTGGCTGACGTTGCCACCACCAGCACAGGCGCCGCCAGGCCTGCGCCTGCATCGGCCGTTTCGATCAGGTACTGAATCGCATCATGCGCCTCGTCACCGCTGGCACGCACCCATATGTGACGTGCGCCGCCAAACAGCGAAGTGGACCGCGCCTCGTCCCCTAAAAGCGCTGGATCGCGGCGCAAATCGGCCCCGGCAAGCTCCACCCGCTCGCCCGGTTCCGACAGCGATGCCGCGATCCGGTTTGCAGCCGCGCTAGCACCCGCTTCGTCCGGGCCGCAGAAAAAGAAGATCCGGGCAGACAACGCACCTTGCGGGATACCGCGGGCAAAATCGCCGTTCTTGGCCTTCACTGGCCTGCAACGGCGCGATTGCGCAGCGTTAAAGCAACTTGCGTCACCATCCGATCGGCCACTTCGATGGCGAGGTTTTCAAGCGCCTTTTGCTCGGCCGCGATGGTGGCATATTCCGATGACACCACATCGATTCCAGCATCAGACCCCGCAGTGGCATCAAGCAACACCGATCCTGTTGCCAGTTCGATCAATTGATAGCGCGCGCGCAAAATCCGGCGTTCGCGGCTGATCGTGTCATCATTGAGCACGCCCAGCGCTTCGAGCGAATCGTCCAGCCGAACATCAAGCCGATATTGCGGGGTGGTTTGGCCCGCCATGCCGAATTGCGCATCCAGCGCATTCTTAACCAGCCACCCGCCACGCCCGGGGATCGCGGGGACCTCGACCGCGCCCAGCCCTTGCGCCACGTCTGCACGCGCACCGCCCGCATACATCGGCGAAAGACCACAGGACGACAGGGCGATTATCGCCATAAGCGAAAGCAGGATGCGCATCAGGTAACGATATTCACCAAACGATCGGGCACCACAATGATCTTGCGGATCGCAGCGCCATCGACCGATCGTTGCAGATTGGCCGAAGCCAGCGCCAACGCCTCAAGAGCGTCCTTTGATGCCCCCTTGGGCGCGGTGACGGTGTCGCGCAGCTTGCCCATGTGCTGGATCGCGATGGTAACCTCGTCATCGACCAGCAGCGCGGGATCGACTTCGGGCCAAGAGGCATCGGCGATCAAGGTCGCATAGCCCATGCCCGCCCATGCTTCCTCGGCCAGGTGCGGCATCATCGGAGCGGCAAGGTGAACCAAAGCGCGGATCGCCGCGGACCGGCTTGCAGAAGGGGCGGCCTTCTCTACGGCTCCCGCCAATTCATAGATGCGGGCCACCGCCTTGTTGAAGCCCAAGCCTTCGATGTCGCTGGCGATCGCTGCGATGGTCTGATGGGTCTTGCGGTCGAGCGCCTTGTCCTCGCCGGCCGCGCCCGCGTCATAGGCGCTGAACAAGCGCCACAGGCGCTGCACGAAGCGCGCGCAGCCCTCGATCCCTGCATCCGACCACGGCAGGTCGCGTTCGGGCGGCGAGTCGGACAGCATGAACCAGCGCACCGCATCCGCGCCGTGGCGAGCGACGATCGCATCGGGGTCGACGACGTTCTTCTTCGACTTCGACATCTTGATGACGCGGCCAATGTCGATCGGGGCGCCATCGGCGCGCAACGTTGCACCATCGGATGCGCGGTTCACGTCTTCGGGCGCGAAGAACACCGGCACGCCGCGGCTCTCGTCGATGCGGCTATACGTCTCGTGCGTCACCATCCCTTGCGTGAACAATGCCGCGAAGGGCTCCTGCACCGCGATCTGGCCCATGTGCGCTAGCGCCCGCGTCCAGAACCGGGCGTAGAGCAGGTGCAGGATCGCGTGCTCGACCCCGCCAATGTAGTGTTGCACCGGCAGCCATTTGGCGACCTCTTCGGGGTCGAACGGACGGTCGGCGGGCTGGCTCGCGAAGCGCAAGAAATACCAGGAACTGTCCACAAAGGTGTCGAGCGTATCGGTCTCGCGCCGCGCCGCTGCGCCGCACTTGGGGCAGTCCACGTGCTTCCAGGTCGGGTGGCGTTCGAGCGGGTTGCCGGGGACCTCGAAGCTGACATCCTCGGGCAGCTTCACCGGCAACTGCGCTTTGGGCACCGGCACCACGCCGCAGGTATCGCAGTGGATGAAGGGGATGGGCGTGCCCCAATAGCGCTGGCGGCTGACGCCCCAGTCGCGCAGACGCCACACGGTGCGGCCTTCGCCCCAACCGCCGCTTTCGGCGCGGGTGATAACCGCCTGCTTGGCGTCCTCCACCGTCATGTCGTTGAGGAAGTCGGAATTGACGATCACCCCGTCGCCCGCCTCAGCTTCGCCCTTGAAAGGCTCGTCCGCGCGCACGGGGTCGCTGGCGACGACGCGCAGGATCGGCAGGTCGTATTTCGTGGCGAATTCGAAGTCGCGCTGGTCATGGCCCGGCACGCCCATCACCGCGCCGGTGCCGTATTCCATCAGCACGAAATTGGCGATGAACACCGGGAGGTCCGCCCCGGTGAACGGATGCCTGGCGGTTACGGGCGTGCGATAGCCCAGCTTCTCCGCCGTTTCGAGCGCGGCAGCCGTGGTCGCGCCTTTCTTGCACCGGTCGATGAAGGCGGCGACCTCGGGGTCATCCGCCAGGCCCTGCGCGATCGGGTGATCGGCGGCAATGGCGCAGAAGCTGGCGCCGAAGATCGTGTCGGGCCGGGTCGAATAGACCGCCAGCTTGCCACCGTCGGAAAGATCGAAGCTGAATTCCAGACCCTGCGACTTGCCGATCCAGTTTTCCTGCATCAGCCGGACCTTTTCGGGCCAGTCTTCAAGGCTCCCCAGGCCCTCCAGCAGATCGTCCGCAAAGTCGGTGATCTTCAGGAACCACTGGTTGAGCTTGCGCTTCTCGACCTCGGCGCCAGAACGCCAGCCCTTGCCGTCGATCACCTGCTCGTTGGCGAGCACGGTCATGTCGACCGGGTCCCAATTGACGGTCGATTCCTTGCGGTAGACGAGGCCCGCTCCATACAGGTCGAGGAACAGCGCCTGTTCGTGGCCGTAATATTCGGGATCGCAAGTGGCGAATTCGCGGGTCCAGTCGAGCGCAAATCCGATGCGCTGCAATTGCGCCTTCATCTGCGCGATGTTCGCCCGCGTCCACCCGCCGGGATGCACGCCCTTTTCCATCGCGGCGTTTTCGGCCGGCATTCCGAAGGCGTCCCACCCCATCGGGTGCAGCACTTCGAACCCGCGCATCTTCTGATAGCGCGCCAGCACATCGCCCATGGTGTAGTTGCGCACATGCCCCATGTGGATGCGCCCCGAGGGATAGGGGAACATCTCAAGGATGTAGCTTTTGGGCTTCTCGCTGTCAGAATCAGCGATGAAGGTGCCTGCGTCCGTCCAGGCACGCTGCCAGCGGCTGTCGGCCACAGACGGATCGAAACGCTCCCGTCCGCCGGTGACGGACAGATCATTGGAATGGTCAGTCATGTCAGCCTATCCGTGGCAGGGCGGTGTTACGATGCGAGCGCCTGGCGGCGCAGATCGCGGGCCTTCGTAAGGATGATGTCTTCCAGCTTCTGGACCGTTGCCGCCTGCACGGGGGCTTCGACCCACGTGCCCGCTTCGTTGACCTGGCGACTTGCCGCCACGCGCAACGCATCAGCGCGCAGATCCTGATCGAGAATCGTGACGGTCAGCTTCACGCGCTCCCCCGGGTTGGCGGGGTTGGTGTACCAGTCAGTCACAATCACGCCGCCGGCGCTGTCAGCCTGAAGCAGCGGGGCAAAGGCCACCGTGTCGAGCGACGCACGCCACAGATAGGCATTCACACCGATGGTGTTGATCTGCGCTGCCGCCAGTTCGGTGCGCGGACGATCCTTCCCGCCGCACGCAGCAAGAGCAATCATCGCGCCTCCAAGCAGGGCAAGGCCGGCCATACGGCGGCGGGGGGCGTGGCGGAAAGTGGCGGAATTGGCGCGTGTCACAGCCGGTTCATCCTCATCATGTGTATGGGCCCGCTCTATAGCCCCAAGGGTTGATGCGGCAAGCATCAACCGCTCCAAGGCCTTCTGTGGGCTTTACCCAACCTGAATTAGGGTTGCATGCGGCGTCTGTGTGCATGGAGCCACAGGTCGGGCGCGAATCCGGTTCGCATCATGGCAAAGCCATTGCATGCAAGCAGACCGTGCCTATCACTGGTTAGCAATCGCTGCGACTCAGCCGCCATTAAGGTGAGTCGTGGTGAGGCGAAATGGCCGGGTCGGATGAATCTGGCACAACAGAACGGGAATCGGATCGCATAATGGCACGCAAGTCGGACAGCTCAGCAAAGGCGCAGCGCACGCTGCCGTCGTTTGCCCTGTGCGCGCTTTCGTGCGGAGCGTTGGCTTTCGCGCTTCCCGGTGCCTTTGCGCTCGCCGCCGAAATCAGCCCGATGCGATCGGTAGCACGCAGTTCTGCGGCGATGGAATCGCTGGGGTTGCGGATGTTTACGCCCGCTTCGGTCGATCCTGCGCTGGCCGCCCGCGTAGCTGACAAGGCGCGGGCGCGCGGTGTGCGCTTCACGCCGGCCAGTGCGCCCCGGCTTTCCGGCAATCGCACCATGACCGTGGCCGTTCGCGTCGATGATGACAGCGCCCGTGCCATTACGGTGCGCAAGGCCGTGGAGGTGGCACCGGGCCGCGGACTGGGTCTGGCAGGCCTTGATACCAGCCGGTTCCAGCTGGGTGCGGCGCGCGGTTACAAGAGCTTCACGCGATCGATCGATCTGTCGGCCAATGTCAAGAATGTGGCGTTGCCCGATCTAGCGCAGTTTGAACCCTCACGCCCTAAATCGGACGAAAGGCCTTCGCGCCTTCAGCCGCGAATCGAACTGGAAGATCGTCAGATTGCGGGACGGTCGGCCAATACGCTTGATGCCACCGCAGCGCAGACGGTTGGTCTGGGCGGCAGCTTCCGGCTTTCGCCCAATCTCAATGTGACAGCGGGCGTGCGCTATTCGCAGGAACGTGAGCGGCTCGATCCGCTGACCAATTCGGTGCAGGATAGCCAAGCGGTTTACGTCGGAACACAGATCAAGTTCTGACCGTTTCGTACGGGGCGATCCGTCTCGCTTCGCTGCCCCCCCTTTTCCTCACGACCTGCTTTCCAAGCCGTACCGTTGCAGCGATGACATAGCTATTCGTCGCTTCCCCTGACGCTACGGCAACGCTACGTTGCTGATGGTGCAAACATGTTGAGAATTGGGGAGGAATGCGCATGGGTAGGGTAGCCATCGTCACCGGCGGTACACGCGGGATCGGGGAGGCGATTTGCAAGCGTCTTGCCCGGCAGGGTCATACCGTGATCGCCAACTATGCGGGCAATGAAGAAAAGGCAAAGGCCTTCACCGCCGAAACGGGCATTCCCGCGTTCAAATGGGATGTCGGCGATCACGAAGCCACGTTGGAAGGGTGCGCGCAGATCGCGCGCGATTTCGGTGCCGTCGATATCGTGGTGAACAATGCGGGCATCACCCGGGATGGCACGCTGCGCAAGGTCAGTTTCGATGACTGGAACGACGTGATCCGCGTCAACCTTGGCGGGTGCTTCAACATGGCCAAGGCCACTTTCCCCGACATGTGCGAACGGGGATGGGGACGGATCGTCAATATTGGTTCGATCAACGGACAGGCGGGCCAATACGGCCAGGTCAATTATGCTGCAGCCAAAAGCGGTATTCACGGATTCACGAAAGCTCTGGCGCAGGAAGGCGCGAAATGCGGCGTCACCGTGAACGCCATCGCGCCGGGATATATCGACACTGATATGGTCGCCGCCGTGCCCGCGCCCGTGCTGGAGAAGATCGTCGCCAAGATCCCCGTCGGCCGGCTTGGCATGGCGGAAGAAATCGCCCGCGGGGTGGCTTTCCTCACGTCAGAGAATGGCGGATTCATGACGGGTTCGACCATGAGCATCAATGGCGGCCAGCACATGTATTGATCGTGACCTGCCGCGGTCTTGCGCCAAACCCAAAGTGCCGGGAAAAAAAGGCCCCTGCCTTGCGGCAGGGGCTTGAAGGCAGGAGCCAAGGCTCCTCGGGTCGCACCAATGTGTTAGCAGAGTAATGCGACGATTCTCGTGACAATGGCTGTTAGGTTCGAACAGATCGGTGGGAAGAACAGCCCGCCCGCCATCAAATTCCCGCGCAGAAACCATGTTTTGTCCCGAATCGCCGGGCATCTGTCACGTGCCTGCGTTAGCCCGCCAATGAAGGAGACTTCCGATGGCTGACCGCATTCTTGTATTCTACGGATCCTACCGCCACGACCAGCAAGGCATCCGACTGGCCGAATACTGCGTCCGCCAGTTACAGGGACGCGGTGCGGATGCCGAGCTGATCGATGCACAGGCGGTGAATCTCCCCATGCTCGACCGCATGTACAAGGAATATCCCGAAGGTGAGGCGCCTGCGGCGATGGAGGCGCTGGCAGGCAAGATCCGCAAGGCCGATGCCTTCGTGTTTGTGACGGGCGAATATAATTGGAGCGTGCAGCCCGGGCTGAAGAACCTCACCGACCACTTTCTGGAAGAATGGTTCTGGCGGCCCGCGGCGATCGCGAGCTACTCTGCCGGACGTTTCGGCGGGGTGCGCTCTGCACTGGCGTGGCGCGATATCCTCGGCGAGATGGGAATGGTGGTGGTCTCGAGCACCATTGCGGTGGGTCCGATGAAGGATACTCTGGACGAGGACGGGGAGCCAGTGGGCGATGGCGGCAAGGCGCTCGAGCAGCAGTTTCCGCGCTTTGCCGATGATCTGCTGTGGTGGACCGCGGCAGCCAAGACGCAGCGAGAGAAGGTGAAGCCGCCTTATTGAGGGCGTGCGTGACAAAAGTGACGAAGGCTTAAGGGCTTGCATCTTATGCGACGCCCATGTCCGTGCATTTCGATATCAACAAGATCAGCTTTTTCGGACTGGATGATTGGTCCGTAGCGGTCTGTGCCTGGCGGGGCTGCTGCCTTGAGGTATTTTCCCGCGCCGAACATTCAGTTGCGGATTGCCTGCGCGCGCTCGAAAAGGCGGGCATCGCCGTGGGCAAGGATGCGCGCCACCCTTTCGCCGGCGCGCGCCTCAAAGCGTTGAGCACCTGCATCGCCAGTCACGATTTCGGGGTACACGGCAAGGTCGCAAGGACGCGTATCGGGCGGTGGGAGAAGGTCCACGAATTGCGCGCCTATCTCGCACACGGGACGGTGAAGGCGTCGGGTAACGGTGTGGTCATCCAGCATGCCGCATTCGACGGGAAGACCGAGAAACGCCTGCCGCCACGGCAGCTCAACCGGATCGAGATGCTTACCATTCTTGCCGAGCTCGAGGAGGTGCAAACACACCTCCATCAGCAGCTGGGTCACATCAAGGCACTGGCCGCGAAGGTGAAGCCTACAAAGGATTCCACGAAGACCAACCCCGGATCAAGTCTGGGGTGACGGCTGAGAGGCTGAAGCCAGCCCCCTACCCCCGATACAGCCCGTCAATCCGCGGCTGATATCGGTCGCGGATCTTGTGACGCCGTATCTTCATGCTCGGCGTCATTTCCTCATTCTCGATCGAAAACGCTTCGTCGGCGAACGCGAACTGGCGGACCTTCTCGATCACCGACAGGTCGGCATTAGTCCGGTCGACCGCCGCGCGCACCGCGTTCTTGAACGCGGGGAGATCCTGCAACGCCTTCAGGTCGAACTTCTCGCCATTGGCGCGCGCCCATTCCAGCGCCCATTCGGCGTCCGGCACGATGAGGCCCACGACATAGGGCCGCTTGTCCCCGCTCACCATCGCCTGCGCGATTTCGGGCTGGAGTGTCAGCATCCCTTCGACCTTCTGGGGGGCGATGTTGTCGCCCTTGTCGTTGACGATCATGTCCTTCTTGCGGTCGGTGATGACGATCCGGCCCTTGTTATCGAAATGGCCGATGTCGCCGGTGTGCAGCCAGCCATCTTTCAGCGTGCGCGCGGTTTCGGCTTCGTTGCGCCAGTAACCATGCATCACCAGTTCGCCGCGCACCAGCAGCTCGCCATCTTCGGCCACGCGCACCTCGACCCCGCGCAGCGGCGGGCCGACCGTGTCCATCTTCAGCCCGACCTTGGGGCGATTGCAGCTGATCACCGGCCCGGCTTCGGTCTGGCCGTAGCCTTGCAGCATGGTCAGCCCCATCGCATCGAAGAAATTGCCGACTTCGGGGTTGAGCGGCGCGCCGCCCGAAACCATCGCCTTGATCCGTCCGCCAAACTTGGCGCGGATCTTGGGACGCAGTGTCTTTTCGATCAGCAGATCAAGCGGCCGGTCGCGCAGACGCTTTTTGCCGTCCTTGCTGTTCCCGGCGATCCTGAGCGCACTGTCCATCATGAAATTGGCCACTTTGCCCTGCTTTTCGACCTGTTTCATGATGCGCGTGCGCAGCACTTCAAACAGGCGCGGGACCACGACCATCAGCGTCGGGCGGGTTTCCTCGATATTGCTCGCCAGCTTTTCCAGGCCTTCGGAATAGAAAATTTCCGCGCCGACGCCGATGGGCAGATATTGTCCGCCGGAGTGTTCATAGGCGTGGCTGAGTGGGAGGAACGACAGGAACCGTTCTTCGGTGAGGCCGAAATCCTCGATCAGAACCTCAGCCGCGCCCGCCGCATTGCACAGGATCGCTCCATGATGCTGCTTCACGCCGCGCGGCGCCCCGCCGGTGCCGCTGGTGTAGATCAGACATGCGGTGTCAGACCGGTCAATTTCCGCGATCCGCGTATTCACTGCTTCCCGCGCTTCTGCTGCGTCGCCGATCACAAGAGCGCCCCAGCTATGATATTCAAAGCTGCCCGATTGCTGCCGTTTCAGATTGTCGATACCGATGACATGTTCAACCAGCCCGGTTTCGCCGATCGCGCCCACCAGCGGGGCGAGCAGCTTTTCATTCGAGACGACCACGGCGCGTGCGCCGGAATTGTCGAGGATGTGCGCGTGATCGCGCCGCGTGTTGGTGGTATAGGTGGGCACCGTAATGCAGCCTGCCGCCATGATCGCCAGATCCGCGATGCACCATTCGGGCCGGTTTTCGGACACCAGCGCCACCCGGTCGCCATCATCAAGCCCCATACGCCGCAATGCTTCGGCCAGCAGGCAAACATGCTCTGCCGCAGATCGCCAGCTTTGCGTGACCCACTGCCCGCCGGTCTTGCGGCCAAGGAAAGACGCATCGCCTTTTTCATCGGCCCGCATGAGGAACAGTTCGACAAGGTTCCGGGCCTTGTCGATGTCCTGTAACAGCGGGTGGTCCGCAGGGTTGGCAACCGCGCGGGGCGAATGCGGCAAGGCGGGGGCATGCACTGGCAAAGGCTCCTGATCCCTTCGGGTTATCGTCTCGGAGTTCAAGCCTGACCCCGTATGCGGCCCAGATTAGAAGCTGATCGCCGGAGCAGCAAGCGCAGAGCGGCGATCCGCCCCCAGCCGCGTCACTTGTATTCGAGCTTGCCTGCCAGCCGCGGATCAACAGCGACCTCCCATCCGCCGGTCGGCAGACGCCGCAGGGCGTTGGCCTTCAGCGGCGGGGAGCCTTTGCGAATGGCGCTATGACCCAATGCTTTCAGCGCGGGTTCCATCGCTTCAAGCGCGCTGCCGCTTTCGATCAGCACCGAATCGCCGAAGCTCATGATAAAAGGCATGGCAAGCGCGTCCTGCGCGCTCATCCCGAAATCGATCACGCCGATGATCGACCGGGCCACCTGCACCGGAATGGTTGGCCCGCCTGCAGCACCAATAACAATCACGATCTGACCTTGCGCATCATAGACGATGGTCGGCGCCATTGAAGAACGCGGACGCTTCCCGCCCTCGACCCGGTTGGCAACCGGCTTGCCATCAGCTTCGGGTGTCAGGGTGAAGTCGGTCAGCTCGTTGTTGAGATAGAACCCACCAAAGAACAGTCCCGATCCGAACGCACCTTCGATAGTCGATGTGTAGCTGACGGCGTTACCCGCTGCATCGGCGATGGCGAAATGGGTTGTGCCGTTTTCCGGTTCTTCCGGCCCGTCGCCGCGTGCCAGCGGCGCGCCGGGCGGCACGCCTGCTTCGGCCTTGGCCATCGTGGTTTCAGGCGCGATCAAGGCCGATCGGCGCGCGACATAGGCGCGATCCACCAACCCCGACACTGGGACAACGACGAAATCGGCATCCGCAATGTAGAGTTCGCGATCAGCATAGGCGATGCGCTGGCTTTCGACGAACAGGTGCCAGAACTGCGGGCTTCCCGGGCCCATCGCGGCAAGATCGAACCGTTCGAGCTGACCGAGCATCTGCGCCACCGCGACGCCGCCCGACGATGGCGGGCCCATCCCGCACACCCGGTACGTGCGATAGGGCGCGCACACGGGGTCGCGGGACTTGGCGGAATAGCCGCGCATGTCGGCCGGGGTCATCGTGCCGTCCTGCGGAGTTTCCTTGGCGATCCAGCGCGCCAGCTCGTCGGCGCTGCGATCGTACATCGCACCGGGCCCGCCTGCGGCCAGATCGGCAAGCGTCGCAGCCAGTTCCGGATTGCGCACCAATGTGCCGATCGGCAGCGGTTCGCCATCAGCGCCAAAAAACACCCGCCGCGCCGCTTCGTCGCGATCGGCCCGGCCCTTGTTCTGCGCGAGCGATTCGTGCAGCCGGCGGTTCATTGTGAACCCGTCACGTGCCAGCGCGATGGCAGGATCGAACAGCGCAGCCCAAGGCAGCGAACCCTGTTCAGCGTGGGCCTTGGCGGCAAGCGCCATGTTTCCGGGCACACCAACGCTCAGGCCGGAAAAGACCCGAACCTCACGCGGCAACACCTTGCCTTGCGGATCGAGAAACCGGGTCGGTGTGGCCGCCGCCGGCGCCGTTTCGCGGCCATCGATGGTAGTCAGCGCACCATTCGCCCCGTCGGCGCGCAGCATGAAGCCGCCCCCACCGATTCCGGAACTTTGCGGCTCGACCACCGTAAGCGCCAGCATTACGGCAATTGCGGCATCGACCGCAGAACCGCCTTGCGCCAGCATCGCATCACCCGCAGCGGTTGCGCGCGGGTCGGCGGAGCTGACCGCGCCTGCGGACGCTGGCCGCGAAGGTTCGACCGGCGGAAGGGTGGCGCAGCCCGAAAGCGCCAGCGCCACCGAAGCGGCAAGAGCAGGAAAGAAACGCATGACTGCGTGCTATTCGCTTCCCACCGCTTCGGCAATGCTCGCAAAGCCTTCACGCCGCATAAGCGCTTCCAGCCCGCGCACGATCCGCGCGCCAAGGCCGGGGCCTGCATAGACCATCGCCGAATAGAGCTGCACCAGGCTTGCCCCGGCCCGTATCCGCTCCCAGGCATGGTCTGCGGTCGCAATTCCGCCGACGCCAACCAGCGGAATCGCACCGCCGGTGGCCTTGCGAAAATCGCGCAGACGCTGAGTGGCCAATGCGCGCAGCGGCGCGCCAGACAACCCGCCCGCTTCGCCCGCGTGCCGCGAACTGAGTGCGGGGCGCGCAATCGTGGTGTTCGACACGACCAGCGCGCCCAGCCGCTTGTCGTGCGCAATGCGCGCAATCGCATCGATATCGGCCGGCTCCAGATCGGGGGCGACCTTCAGGAATATGGGGACGCGCGCGGCATTGGCTGCCGCATCGCGCGCGGCGGTAACGGCGTCTATCAGCGCGGCAAGCGCGCCTTCATCCTGGAGCGCCCGCAGCCCCGGCGTATTAGGCGATGACACATTGACGCACAGATAGCTGGCATAAGGCGCCATCTTGCGCACCATCACCGCATAATCGGCGATGCGATCGACCGAATCCTTGTTGGCGCCGATATTCACGGCAACGATACCGGACCGCCCCTTGCGCGCCTGCAACCGCGACAGCGCCGCCTCCGCCCCGCTGTTGTTGAACCCCATGCGATTGATCACCGCCTGATCCTCGACCAGCCGGAACAACCGCGGCTTGGGATTGCCAGCCTGCGGCAACGGCGTGATCGAGCCGACTTCGGTAAAGCCGAACCCCAGGCCCAGAAGCGCGTCAGGCACTTCGGCGTCCTTGTCGAAACCTGCCGCCACGCCGACCGGATTGGGAAACGACAGTCCCGCCACATTGATCGCCAGCGCGCCGCCCGGTGCTGGCGGGTTCCGGCGCGGAAGCGCTGACAGGCCGCGAATCGCGAGGCGATGACCGGCTTCCGGATCGAGCGCGAACAAAGCAGGTTTGATAAGATCGAACAGCATCGTTCGCGCCGTTAGGTCAGCGGGGTTTGCGTGTCGAGCGAATCGGACGGATTGGCACGACCGCAGTTGTTTAATCGCGAATTTGTGGGCCAAAATGGGACTACCAGTGCCTTAGGGGCAATTGCGTGTCGCTTGCATACAATCCTTTAGGCGATTCGCACTTTATGGGCTTTCTTGCGACCCGAAGGGCTCGGAGCAACATTGCTTGGAGTTCCTCTACTTAAACAGGCGGTGCCTCCTATGGAGGTGCCGCCTTTTTTTTAATCCTGTATTGATCAGGGAAAGAAATGTGCCATGACGCATTAAGGCACATCATGGACACATCGATAGCCCCGCCCGATCTGATCGGCCGCCCGCCCGGCGAAGACTCCATGCTTACTTCGCCAGCATTGATCGCAATCGATTACATTGCACCGCCGCCGCAGCTCGCGCCCTTTGTCACGACGCTTTATCACTTCCGCTGTGATGAACCGATGATCCGCGATATCCAGCCCGCATCAATCGGGAATCTGTGCCTGTTCCCGCACGGCACGGGGGAAATGCAATTTGCGCAGGGGCACCGCGATCCGAATCCCCCGATCGGCCTGATGACCCCGCTGTCACGCGCCACCCCGATCGTGGTCGACGGCCCCTTTCATGCCTTTGGCGCCGCGCTTACGCCCTTGGGATGGGCCGCATTGACAGGGCTTCACGCCGGGCAATACCGCGATCGCCTGCTGCCCGCATCGACATTGCTTGGTCCGGCCATCAACGAGATCGGTGAGCGCCTGCTTGCGGATTACCGCGAAGGCGCATTGTCCGGGCGGGACTGCGCAAGGGCAGTCGGTGATTTTATTGCCCAGAACCTCAAACCGATCAATCCGCGCCATCTGGAACTGATAGCGGCCACCGGGCGCTGGCTGGCCGCCTCGTTCAATCCCGACGTCAGCGCGCTGGCGGGTGTCGCGGGGTATTCGGCGCGTCAGGTTCAACGTCTGGTCGAACGCTATTTCGGCCTCCCCCCGCGCGCGTTGGCCCGCAAGTATCGCGCTTTGCGCGCCGCTGCACTGCTGTCCGCCCCGCTGCTGTCATTGCAGGACGAGGCCGAAATAGCCGAGGCCTTCTTCGATCAACCGCACATGATCCGCGAAATCGCTCACTTCGTCGGGCGAACCCCGG
Organism: Erythrobacter sp. R86502; assembly: GCF_042466465.1. NCBI lineage: Bacteria > Pseudomonadati > Pseudomonadota > Alphaproteobacteria > Sphingomonadales > Erythrobacteraceae > Erythrobacter > Erythrobacter sp. R86502. Next base: position 2,333,354 of record NZ_JAXHCJ010000001.1, read on the forward strand.
CGCGGCTGTCTGATCCTTCGACCCCCTACCTGTCCGAAATGATCGGTGCGCGAAACCTGCGCGAACTGAATCCCTGACCCACCCGCCGCACCCGAGCAGGCAAGGGGGCGCTTTGCGGTTGTAATACGAGCGGTTCGGTCCTAATTGACAAATCGGAACGAACCAGTCCGAATTGAGAACCGCTCGCAATGCGCCTGTCCAATCTTGCCGATTACGCCGTCATCACGATGTGCCAGGCCGCGCAGCACTGCGGCAACGGCCGGGTGAGCGCATCTGAACTGGCCGCCGAAACGGGTTTGCCGGTGCCCACCGTACAGAAGCTGGTGTCGAAGCTGACCGGGGCGGGGCTGCTTCGCACGGTCAGAGGCGCGCATGGCGGTCTGCAGTTGGGGCGCCCTGCTGCGGCGATCACCGTGGCGGATATTGTCGAAGCGATCGAAGGGCGCATCGCGCTCACCGCCTGCGTCGATCACACCGCCTGCGATTACGAGGCCGCGTGCAACATGAAACCGCATTGGCCGATCATCAACGAGGCGCTGCGCGGTGCGCTGGCGGGCATCACGCTTGCCCAGCTGCGCAATCCGCCGGCAGCGGTGCCGACCATCCCCCTTGTCGAGGAATATCTCGCATGAGCGACCAGATTGAAGTGCAAGACCGCGAAGCCCGCGAAGCCGCCGCCAAGGCCGCCGATTACGAGCATGGCTGGTCGTCGGATATCGAGACCGAATTTGCCGAAAAAGGCCTTACCGAAGACACGGTGCGGTTCATCTCGGCCAAGAAGAACGAGCCCGAATGGATGCTCGACTGGCGGCTGAAGGCCTTCCGCCTGTGGCAGACCATGCCGGAGCCCGACTGGGCCAAGGTTGGTTATCCCACAATCGACTATCAGGACGCCTATTACTACGCCGCGCCAAAGAAGAAGATCGAGCTCGATTCGCTCGATGACCTCGATCCCGAGATCAAGCGGATCTACGACAAGCTTGGCATTCCGCTGGGCGAGCAGGAAGTGCTGGCAGGCGTCAAGGGTGCGAAGAAGGTCGCGGTCGATGCGGTGTTCGACAGCGTTTCTGTCGCCACCAGCTTCCGCGCCGAGCTGCTGCGCGCGGGCGTGATCTTCCTCTCGATCTCAGAAGCGATCCGCGAATATCCCGACCTCGTCAAGAAGTGGCTCGGCAAGGTCGTGCCGGTGCGCGACAACTATTTTGCGGCGCTGAACTGCGCAGTCTTTTCCGACGGCACCTTCGTCTATGTGCCCGAAGGCGTGCGCTGCCCGATGGAGCTTTCGACCTATTTCCGCATCAACGCCGAAAACACCGGGCAGTTCGAACGCACGCTGATCATCGCCGAAAAGGGCGCTTACGTCAGCTACCTCGAGGGCTGCACCGCGCCGATGCGCGATGAGAACCAACTCCACGCCGCGGTGGTCGAACTGGTCGCGATGGACGATGCCGAGATCAAATATTCGACCGTGCAGAACTGGTATCCCGGCAATGCCGAGGGCAAGGGCGGAATCTACAACTTCGTCACCAAGCGCGCGCTGTGCCAGGGGGACCGCTCCAAGGTCAGCTGGACGCAGGTCGAAACCGGCTCGGCGGTGACGTGGAAATATCCCTCCTGCGTGCTCAATGGCGAGGATAGCGTGGGCGAGTTCTACTCGGTCGCGGTCACCAACAATTACCAGCAGGCCGACACCGGCACCAAGATGATCCACAACGGCAAGAACAGCCGCTCGACGATCATCTCCAAGGGGATTTCGGCGGGTAAATCATCGAACACCTATCGCGGCCTCGTCCGCGTCGGTCCGACCGCGAGCGGCGTGCGCAACTTCACCCAGTGCGACAGCCTGCTGCTGGGCGACCAATGCGGCGCGCACACCGTGCCCTATATCGAGGTCAAGAACCCCAGCGCCCAGATCGAGCACGAGGCGACCACCAGCAAGATCAGCGACGAACAGCTGTTCTACGCAATGCAGCGCGGGCTGGGCGAAGAGGAAGCCGTGGCGCTGATCGTCAACGGCTTTGCCAAGGATGTGCTGAAAGAGCTGCCGATGGAGTTCGCCGTGGAGGCGCAGAAGCTGCTGGCGATTTCGCTTGAGGGGAGCGTGGGGTGAGATACGCCTTTGCCTTCTTGCTCTTATTGGGCTGGCTTCTAAGCGGGCCATGGATTGCCAAGGGCTATGGCGATTGGAGAGTGCCCCTTCCGAACACCCATTCGACCTTTGATCTTGCGATATTCTACTTCCTGCCGATCGCTGCCATTGCGATTGCCGTCAGCACTTACCGGGCGAAGCGCACCTCATGACCACCCGCAAAACCCTCGCCCTCAACCCCGAGGCCGCCACCGCCGAAGCCCCCGCGCTCAAGAAGAAGGGCCGCGGGTGGGAGATTTCGGATAAGCGGCTCGACGCGCTGCACGAACAGGCGCGCGAGATGCGGCGCCATTCATCCGAAGCGCACAAGGCGCTGGCGGAGAAGTTCAGCAAGGCTGATCTGGGCCGCTACACCTTCACCCGCCACGCGGTGGTCGGCAGCGCAATTGTCGATTTCAACTGCCATGCCATGGGCCTCGCGCTGTCGATCGACGAAGAAGGGCAGAACGATGCCCTCGCCAAGCGGCGCGACAAGAGCCTCGAAAGCGTCGGCATCAAGGTGATGCGGATCGCGGCGAAGGACATCCTCGAAGACATAGACGCGGTGCTCCAGCGCCTCACCACAGTGATGCGCGACCGGATTGCCGAACGCAAAGCCGCCGCCCGCGCCCACAAGGCGGCCAATCCCAATCAAAGCTACGACCGCCCCAAGCCGCGCCCCGGCGCCAGGGACGACCGCAAACCGCGTGATGATCGCAAGCCCCGTGCGCCTTCGTCATCGCGATAAGACAGAGAACGAAACGATGCTCGAAATCACCAACCTCCACGCCACCGTCGGTGGCGGCGACAATCCCAAGCCGATCCTAAAGGGTCTGACCCTGAGCGTGCCTGCGGGCGAGATTCACGCGATCATGGGCCCCAATGGCGCGGGTAAATCGACGTTGTCGAACGTGCTCGGCGGCAAGCCCGGCTATGATGTGACCGAAGGCAGCGTGACCTTCAACGGTGAAGACCTCCTCGCGCTCGACCCGCATGAACGCGCTGCCAAGGGCCTGTTTCTAGGCTTCCAATACCCGGTCGAAATCCCCGGCGTCTCCAACGTGCAGTTCCTGCGCGAAGCCCTCAATTCGCAGCGCAAGGCCCGAGGGGAAGAACCGCTCAGCGGCGGGGAGTTCCTGAAGCTCGCCAAAGACAAGGCCGCGCTGCTGCAAATGGACATGGACATGCTCAAGCGGCAGGTGAATGTCGGCTTTTCCGGCGGCGAAAAGAAGCGCGCCGAAATGGTGCAGATGGGCATTCTGAACCCCAGCTTCGCGGTGCTGGATGAAACCGACTCAGGCCTAGATATCGACGCGCTGCGGATCGTGGGCGCAGGCATCAATTCCATCATGCGCAGCCCCGACAAGGCTGTGCTGCTCATCACTCACTACCAGCGCCTGCTCGACATCGTCACGCCCGACAAGGTCAGCATCCTTGCCGATGGCCGGATCGTCGAAACCGGTGGCCCCGAACTCGCGCTGCGGCTTGAGGCCGAGGGTTATGACGCGGTGATGGCGTGACCACAGCCACTCTTCAGCCCCCCCGTCTACCGACGCGCCGCGACGAGGCGTGGCGCTACGCCGATATGGACGGTGTGGCGCGGCTTGGCGCGGCGGCGCTTGACCAGTGGCAGGCGATCGACGTGCCAGCGGGCGAGCGCGTCTCGCGCTGCATGACAGTTGGCGGTGACGCACCCGAACTACACCGCTTTCGCGTGACACTGGGCGAAGGGGCGCAGGCGGCGTTCTTCGTCACCAATGCGGGCGGCGATTACACCCGCGTCGAGATCGAAGTGCGGCTCGCCCGCGGTGCGCATTTCGAATTCGGCGGCGTGACCATTGGCGGCAGCCATGTCACCCGCGAATTCGTGACGCAGGTCGTACACGCCGAACCCGACGCGACCAGCAACCAGACCGTGCGCGCTGTTCACTGGGCCGGGGCGACCGGCAATTTCCTTGGCGAAATCAAGGTTGCACGCGATGCGCAAAGGACTGACGCGGCGCAGGATTTCAAGGCGCTGCTGCTCGAAGCGGGGGCAAGCGCCAATGCGGTTCCGCAGCTTGAAATCTTTGCTGACGACGTAAAGTGTGCGCACGGCGCAACGGTCGGCGAACTGGACGAAGCGGCGCGGTTCTACATGATGGCCCGCGGGCTCGATCCGGCCACCGCGCAGCGGTTGCTGGTGCAGGCCTTTATCGGCGATGCCTTCGTGGCGCTGTATGACGAGAATGAGCGCGAGGCGCTGCTCGCTGCGGCGCTCGGCGCGCTGGAAGGAGCCAAGCTGTGAACGCCCCCGCAGCCATTCAGCGCGACTTCAGCGCCGAGTTTCCCGGCCTTGTCACAGCCGATGGGCAGCCCTGGCACTACCTCGACACCGCCGCCACGGCGCAAAAACCGCGCGCCGTGATCGACGCGATGGCCCGCGCCATGGGCGAGGACTATGCGACCGTCCACCGCGGGGTTTACGCACGCTCGGCCGACATGACGATCGCTTACGAAGCGGCGCGGCGCACTGTTGCGCGCTTCATCGGTGGACATGAAGACGAGCTGATCTTCACCCGCGGCGCAACCGAGGCGATCAATCTGGTCGCGCAGACCTGGGGCCGCGCGAATCTCAAGGCAGGGGACCGCATCCTGCTTTCGCAACTGGAGCACCATTCCAACATCGTCCCGTGGCAGATGGTGGCGCAGGAAACCGGCGCGGTGATCGACGTGTGCCCGCTGACCGACGATCATCAGATCGATCTTGACGCGGCTGAAGCGATGCTGACCGAGGCGCACAAGCTAGTGGCCTTTGGTCATGTCTCCAACGTGGTGGGCAGTCTGCTTGACGCGCCGCGGGCGGCGGCGGCGGCGTACAAGGTGGGTGCAAAGCTGCTGCTCGACGGATGCCAGAGCGCGCCGCACATGGGCGTCGATGTTGCGGCACTGGCCTGCGATTTCTACGTTTTCTCGGCCCACAAGCTTTACGGTCCGACCGGGATCGGCGCCTTGTGGGCGAAGGCGGAATTGCTCGCTGATATGCCCCCCTATCAGGGCGGCGGGGCGATGATCGACCGCGTGACCTTTGCCGGGACCACCTATGGCTCCGGCCCGCAGCGGTTCGAGGCGGGCACACCTGCCATCACCGAGGCCATCGCCTTTGCCGCTGCCGCCGATTACGTCAGCGCGATTGGCCCTGACCGCATCCACGCGCACGAACAAGCGCTGGTTGCCCGCCTGCGCCGGGAACTTGGGGCGATGAATGATGTGACGCTGTTCGGCCCTGCTGACAGCGCCGGGATCGTCAGCTTCGCGATTGATGACATTCACCCGCACGATCTCGGCACAATTCTGGATGAAAGCAATGTCGCGATCCGCGCCGGGCATCATTGCGCTCAGCCATTGATGGATTATCTTGGTGTTCCCGCCACCGCGCGCGCCAGCTTCGGACTCTATTCCACCGAAGCCGATGTCGACGCGCTGCTCGCCGGGATCGCCCGCACCCGCAAGATATTTGGAAAAGGATGAGAGCGATGGACAGCTCAGCCGATCAGACCGACATGAAGCCGCCGCGCGCCCGTGTTTCCGATGCGATCGACAACGATACCGAAACCGCCGCGCCCACGGGCGAGGCTGGCGCGCCGCGCAACCGCGATTACCTTGAAGGCTTCCTTGCCGCCAAAACGGGCGAGGCCGCTGTCGGCGGCGATGGCAGCGAATTGCAAGCCGATGTCATCGCCGCGTTGCGCGAAATCTTCGACCCGGAAATTCCGGTGAACATCTATGATCTCGGTCTGATCTACGGGGTCGAGGTTGATGACAACCGCGATGCCACTGTCACGATGACGCTGACCACCCCGCACTGCCCGGTGGCCGAATCAATGCCGGGTGAAATCGAACTGCGTGTTGCCAGCGTACCGGGCATTCGCGATGCCGAAGTGGTGCTGGTCTGGGACCCGCCGTGGGGCCCGCACAAGATGAGTGATGACGCCCGTCTTGAACTGGGAATGCTGTGATGACCGAAACCGCCACAACCACGCGTCCTGCCCCAAAGGCTGCGGTTATCCTCACCCCGTCGGCCGAAGCGCGCATTGCCGATTTGATGAGCAAGGCCCCGGCAGATGCCATCGGCGTCAAGCTGTCGACCCCGCGCCGGGGCTGTTCGGGCCTTGCCTATTCGGTCGACTATGTCACCACCGAAGCGAAGTTCGACGAGAAGATCGAGACACCGGGCGGTGTGTTCTACATCGACGGCGCCAGCGTCCTCTACCTTATCGGCAGCACGATGGACTGGCGCGAAGATGATTTCACCGCCGGTTTCGTTTTCGAAAATCCCAATGCCAAGGGCGCTTGCGGCTGCGGCGAGAGTTTCATGGTCTGAGGCGCCGTAGGCTCAATCGTCTGCCGCCAGCCGCGCGATAAGGCGGCTTTCCAGCTCATCAACCTCGCCATCGGCGGCGATCATCGTTTCAAGCCATTGGCTCTCATGGTTGGTGATTTTTTCGCCCTCGGCAGCCAGCGCGGCATAATTCAGACCAGACGCGCCCTTCTTGCCGAACACCTTGCCGAAATGGTTCATCACCTGCGGCGCTTCGCGCGCAACGCGGCCCATGAACCGGCCGACACTGGCGTGGTTGTCGGCAATAAAGCCTTCCAGCTCGCGCCGTCGTTCATGGCTGAGCTGCGCGTTCTTGAGCGTGAAGCCTTTTAGATAATTGGCGACTCCGTCGATGAACAGATCGTCCCATTCGGCGGCGTTTTCATCGCCCAGGGTCGCGTCCTTCAGCCGGAAGAGCATTTCAGCATCGAAGCGGGTGACAGCCGCCGGGCCATGACCGCCGCTGGCGAAGATGACGCGGCGGATGATGCGGCATTCCGCGGCGCTGATGTGTGTCGCCGACAACTGCCCCCCGCAGCGCGCCGGGCCCGTGCCGGTCAGCACTTCGCGCTCGATCACATCCAGCACATAGGATTTGAGCCGGTCGGGCGTGTTTTCTGCGCGTTCGAGGATCCGCACCAAGACCTCAAGCTCGGCCATGCTTTCGACCCGGCCATCGGCATCGATCTGCGCAATCAGCCATTCGGCCTCCTCCCGCGAGCATTGCAGCCGCGGCGGAGTGCCGTTCAACACATGCTCGCCGATTGCCTCGACGAAGAAGTCGCACCATTCGGAGCTGCGTGTAGCAAGTGCGGCGTTAAGCGCAAACAGGGCTTCGGCTTCGGCGCGGGTGATGATCCCGTCACCCCAGCCTTCGCGCCGCAGCGCCAGCAAACCATCGGCGGTGATCTGCCCTTCGGCGGCGGCGGCGCGGGCGATGGCGGTGAATTGCGTGGTCATGCGGCGTCGGTCCCCTGAAAATGCCGCCGGGTCATGCCACGGGCATGCTTAAGACCGCGTTACCGCGCGCACGCCTGACTTTCGACCTCGCGGATGCAGGCCCCCTTGTCCGTCGGAGCGCCGCCCTGACGCAGCCGCGCGTCGACATGAGTCGCCGTGGGCTGCGCCGTGGCGGCTAGCGGGTAGAGGTAGACATCGAGCACGCAGGCCGGACCTGCAAACTGCAGCTTGCGCGCGTCGCCTTCGGCAAGGTCGATCCGCGGCTCTCCGAACCGCCGGGTCAGCGCAGGCGCAGGCGATCCGATCACGCCTTCAAGTCCCGCTGCCGCCATCACCTGCGGCACCAGCACGACCGCGCTGCGGGCAGCGGCAGAGGAGGGCGCCGGACGCGCAGCGGTGGGCTGCCCGCTTCCCACACATCCCGCCAACGCCGAAGCGAGCATCGCGATCATGGCAAGCCGGCCGATCATGGCTTGCCCCCACGCGCGTCCAGCCGCCGCAGTACCAGATGGGTCCCGGCTGCTGCGCCGATAACGGGGGCGATGATATTCACAAAAGGCACCAGCATCATTCCTGCAATCACAGCGCCCAGCAATACCCGTTCGGGCCTGGAGACAGGGTTGGCGCTGTCCGCCCCGTCTGCATGGCGCAGCCACGCCATATCCGTCAATTCGCGCCCCAGCAGCACCGCATTCACCGCCAGAAACACCGCCGCCGGGCCGATGGCGGTGAACACCAACAGCGCCGCTACCGGCAGCGCCAGCAGATTCGCGCCCAGCGCCCGCATCGCCCCGCGAATCGCCACCACCGCTTCGCGCCGCAAGGGCAAGGGACGCGCCCGCGCTGCCAGCGCCGGATAGTGCCGCACTTCCACCGCCACGACGATCCCGTCAGCGAAGAACTGCAACACCGCCAGCGCCACGATCCGGAACAACAGCCACATCGCGATCGGCACCAGCACCGCCGTGGCCAGCCCCGCCCAGCTTTCCGCGACGCCATAGCGTGACGCGGCACCGGCGAGCCCGAAATAGACCCCTGCGCCCACCATCGCAAACAGCAGCAGCGTGATGACGATGCTTTTCGCCAGCACGGCCGTTACCGCACGGTCGCCCAATTGGCCGAAGGCTTTCACAATCGCGGCGAAGACAGCGGACATGGCGCGTGCGATGGGATGGGCGCGCAGCGAAGTCAACGCAGCGCGGCATGTGCGCACACAGAAGCTTGGCGCAGGCGGCGAAGGCGGCTAGGCGACCGCGAGCCATCATCCAAGGAATCCGCTGTGCCCGATACGACCCCGCCCCGTTACGATGTGATCGCCATTGGCAATGCCGTGGTCGACGTGATCGCTTCCTGTTCGGAGGAACTGATCGAGGAGCTTGAACTGAACCGCGGCGGCATGACCCTGATCGACGAGGGACGCGCGGACGAACTGTACGAAGCCATGCCGCCCGCACGCGAGATTTCGGGCGGTTCGGCGGCCAACACGCTGGCAGGTCTTGCCACACTTGGTCTCGAATGCGCTTTCATCGGCCAGGTGGCTGACGATCAGCTGGGCAAGGTGTTCCGCCACGACATGCGCGCCACCGGGATCGATTTTGATACGCCCGCACGCGAGGGCGAACCTGCGACGGGCCGCGTGCTGATCTTCGTGACGCCCGATGGCGAGCGGACGATGAACACCTTTCTGGGCGCAGGCCAGTTCCTGCCAGCGGGCGCGCTGGATGAAGACCTGATCGCTTCGGCGGCGATTCTCTATCTCGAAGGCTATCTGTGGGATCCGGAAGAGCCCCGCCGCGCCATGCGCCGCGCCATCGAAGTGGCACGCGATGCGGGCCGCAAGGTCGCCTTCACCGCCTCGGAAAGCTTCGTGATTGCGCGCCACGGTGACGATTTCCGCGCCATGATCGATGACGGCGTGATCGACATCCTGTTCGTCAACGAAAGCGAACTGGCAACGCTGACGGGCGAGGGCGACTTTGAAACCGGGCTTGCGGCGGTGGCGGGCAAGGTGCCGGTGCTGGTCGCCACGCAAGGCGAAAAGGGCGCGGTCGCGATTGCGCATGGCGAACGCGCCGAAGTGGCCGCTGTGCCGGTGCTGAAGGTGGTCGACACCACCGGCGCGGGCGACCAGTTCGCGGCCGGATTCCTGTCGGGCTATGCCAAGGGCGAACCGCTGACCCGCTGTCTGAAGCGCGGCGCGATCTGTGCATCCGAAGTGATCGCGCATTACGGCCCGCGGCCTGAAGCCGATATGCTGAAGCTGATGGAAGAACGGCTGTAGGTCTTTCGCTCGCCCCTCCGGGCGAGCGTCCTCGGCGCGTTTCGCGCTGCGCGCGAGCACCTGCGGGCGGGCGGTCGCCCTTGCGGGCCTGTGGCCCGGCGGGTTGGTCTTTCGCTCGTCGCTGCCGGCGAGCGTCCTCGGCGCGTTTCGCGCTGCGCGCGAGCACCTGCGGGCGGGCGGTCGCCCTTGCGGGCCTGTGTCCCGGTGGGTTGGTCTTTCGCTCGTCGCTCCGGGCGAGCCTCTTCTCAGAACGCAAATCTGCTTGCGACAGAGTCGGCGGCGCTGCGTTCAGCTTTGCGGCCGATTTCCTGTCGCATGAGACACATGAGACACTGTCCAGAAGCGCAAAAACCGCGCTCGGCGGGCGGGGTGGGGGCTGACAATGGCAAAGAGCGGCGGCGAGCCTAGCCGCTCCCCGCGCCTGTAGGAAAGTTCACCGCTCCGGCACGTATCCCGCCCCGCGCAGTGTCACCATGTAAGCCGCGATCTGGTCGATCTGTGCAGCGGTCAGGGTGAAATCCATGTCTTCGGGATAATTGTGCGCTTCGCCCAGCCACGCAGCAAGCGAGGCTTGCGAAAGCCCCCGCCGGTTGGCGATTGCGGCAAAGCTGGGGGCTTGCGGATTGGGGGACAGGAACGGCGGCTCAACCGCGTGGCACCCGCCGCATGCCCCTTCGACAAAGGCAGGCGCGCGCGTATCGGGCGAGGGCGAAGTCGCCTTGCCCACCATCGGCGGCGGGTTATCGGTGCCGGGCGCGGCGCAAGCGGCAAGCGCGAGAAGGGCGAGCGGGGCGAGGAAGCGAAAGGGGGGCTGGATCATGAAGCCCCTGTACGCCATCCGCATCACCCTGTCGTTGATGGGGATCAAATCAAGAGCCGGTCGTATGACCGCTTTTGGCGAAATGCGTCAGGATGGCGAATAACCGGAAGTGGGTGGTTTGCAGTCGTCAAAAAGCTGGCAAGATATACCGATTTATGCCGGACCAGATCACGGCGGTGACAAGTCCGAAATACGCTCCCAGCCACATCTGCTCTATCGAAAATGTGGGCAACCAGAATGCGAGGCCGCCAATTACTGAGCCGAACAGGACTGCGAAACCATACGAAAAAGCGCCTGTAGTTCGTGATTTCGCCAACTGATAAAGTCCTGAGACACAGATCAGGCCCGGTATTGTAAAAAATAAGATGGCGAACGCGAAATAAAGCGGGAAAACTATATCGTAGGCTGAATCGAGTGAATACGACGATGCGAGATGTGCTTGATAGGTGCTAACATAGCAACCAACCAAGCCGCCGAGGTAAGCGGCAAGGAGTAAGTTTGCTAAACGTCGCAGCCACATGGCACTGCATTTAGCGTTGAACCTTACGTCCGCAAAGGGGTCGTTTGCCGAACGGCAGGAATTTTCCAGAATTGTGACAAAGCTGCCAGGCCGCTTTCGGGGTTGCGCATGCGCCTTGCTCAATTCCGGAAGTTAGTGGAAATCGGGCATTCGTCGGTAGTATGCAAAACTGGCTAGCTGAGCGGCGTGTTCAGTTCCGGGTACTGCATTGGTTTCATGAACCGGGGTTAGCGAAGCTGACTGTCTTTGCTTCCGCGCCGATTGATCCCGACAGTAGCCTTGCGTGCATCACGAGCGGACTGACATGCGACGCAGACCTTTACCCCCGGCAATGCCCGGCGACGCGCTTCGGGGATATCCTCGCCGCATTCAGCGCAGATTTTTGCAGCTTCGCCTGATGGCAAATCGCTTCGCGCCCGCTTCACAGCGTCGCTTATTGTGTCGTCAATCTGATCTTGCACGGCACCATCGCGCGCCCATCCACCTGCCATTGCGCTTTCTCCTTCATTGCTCGAGCCTGCCGTGACAAGTGGCGAGCGTGCCAGCCTTTTCAAGCAAGCTTTGGTTTCAGCCTACGCCATTGAAGGCATAGCAGGCAGTCCGCTTTTATCCGGAAAGCCCGGATACCTGCCTTTCCGCCTTCGGACGTTGGCGAGCGACATGCGTATGTCTGCAAGTGGGTGGATAACTGACGATCAGGGGCGAGCGTGCTCTACCCCAGATTTCGGCGGCGATGCGGTCGTCGGGACACCGAGATTCAGTGTGCCGGAATACCAACCTTCTTCTGCGTCGAGTTCAACGCCAGCAACCTGCTCGCCTGGCGCGGGAGCAGGCGACGACTGCGGGCCGCACTTATCTGCTCCCTGACAGTTCCAAGCCGCACCCCCTCTGGCAGAAGTATTCAAGCTGACAGTTTCTTCGCGGGGCAGTCGGCCTGCCATCGGCATGTAACTTGGCTGCCAAGGCACTTCGGTGCGCATCGCATGGACGTTTCCGACCAAGGCGATCACGGTTATGTCGGGCTGCCCTGCGCCTATCAAGATTTCGGCCATGGCCTGTTCGTATTCGGCCGGAGTTGGCTGGGTCGTGAAAGTGGAAGGCTGAAAGGCAACAACCTTTTCGATCAGTCCGGCAGCGAGCATGCGCCTCAAGCTCTCGAATAGACGGAAGTATGCCTCGCTCGAGCGCCCATCCTTCACATCGCCATTCCACATCTGCGCTTTCAGGAACGCGCTTTGCGCAACGGCTTCTCCATCGGATTGCACAAAGGCGTCGATGGCAAGCTGGTCCGAGGTCGGTTGCTCCACTGCAACCACAACTGGGGTCAATTGGGCGGTAAGGCAAATCGCGTTAGCGAACGCTTCTGGCACCTCATTCGAGCCGTGGATTTCGCCGATCACGATCCAACGCGGCTGGCTTTCCAGAACCTTTTCCCAGTTGGGAATTCGCTGACATTCAATCTGCGCAGCGGGGGCGGCTAGAGTGAGAGCTAACGCTGAAAGATAGAGCAACAGCATCCGACCGCCTTATAATAAATTTATTGGTTCAGCACCATCTTCCATGTCCGCTTCGGGGTCGCTTCCTGAACGGCAGCTTTTTTCCAGCGATGCAGATATTCAGCCGCTATGCCTCGCGCTCTCGCGCCGCTTCGCGCCAGCCGATGTCGCGGCGGCAGAAGCCGCTTGGGAAACGCACCGCGTCCACTGCGGCGTAGGCACGCGCCTGCGCTTCGGTGACGCTGGCGCCGGTAGCGGTGACGGCCAGCACCCTGCCGCCGCTTGCCACCAGCGCGCCGTCCTTCAATGCGGTGCCCGCGTGGAACACCTTGGCGCCTTCAGCCTCGGCATTATTGAGCGCAATCGCGCCGCCCTTTTCAGGGGTGCCGGGATAGCCGTTGGCCGCCATCACCACGGTCAGCGCGGTCTGGTCACGGAATGACAGCGCCGTGCCCGCCAGTTCCCCCTTGGCGCAGGCAAGCATGATCGCGGCAAGATCGCTTTCCAGCCGCATCATCAGCACCTGGCATTCGGGATCGCCAAAGCGGGCGTTGTATTCGATCAGCTTCGGGCCGTCCGCCGTCAGCATCAATCCGGCGAACAGCACACCAGAATAGGGGTTCCCGTCTGCCCGCATCGTCCGCACGGTCGGCTCGATAATCTCGGCCATGACGCGGGCCTGCAAGTCCGGGGTCAGCACCGGAGCGGGGGAATAGGCGCCCATGCCGCCGGTGTTGGGGCCCACGTCCCCGTCGCCCACCCGCTTGTGATCCTGCGCGCTGCCAAATGGGACGATGGCGGTGCCATCGGTCAGCGCGAAGAAGCTGGCTTCCTCGCCGGCCATGAATTCCTCGATCACCACCTCGGCGCCTGCGCCGCCGAACTGCCCACCAAACATGTCGGCCAGCGCGGCCTCGGCATCCTCAAGCGTTTCGGCGATCACCACGCCCTTGCCCGCCGCCAGGCCATCGGCCTTGAGCACATAGGGCGACGTAAAGCGGGTGAGCGCGGCGCGGGCCTGTTCGAGTGATGCGGTGCGCACGTAACCGGCGGTGGGGATACCCGCACGCTGGCACAGGTCCTTGGTGAAACCCTTCGATCCTTCAAGCTGCGCCGCCGCCTGCGACGGGCCGAACACTGCGACGCCTGCTGCGCGCAGCGAATCGGAAAGCCCATCCACCAGCGGCGCTTCGGGGCCAACCACTACAAGGCCGATCGCCTGCGCCTTGCAAAAGGCGATCACTGCGCCGTGGTCGGTCGCGTCGAGCGCCACGCATTCCGCCTCATCGGCGATGCCGGGATTTCCGGGGGCGGCGTAAAGCTTTGCAAGGCTCGGGGATTGCGCCAACTTCCAGCTCAGCGCATGTTCGCGGCCCCCAGACCCCAGAAGCAGGATATTCATGGCCCCTCCGCCCAACAGTGATGACCCAACCGGTCTAAACGATGCCGGGCTGGTAGCGCGCCCACGGGGCGGCGACAATGCCCCGCCGCTGACCATCAGCGAGGTTTCCGCGCTGCTGAAACGTACGGTCGAAGATCGCTTCGGCTTTGTGCGGCTGCGCGGGGAATTGTCGGGCGTGAAGCGCGCGGCATCGGGGCATTTCTACTGCGCGCTGAAAGATGATGGCGCGCTGATCGACGGGGTGATGTGGAAGGGCAACGCGGCGCGGCTGAACTTCCGCGCCGAGGATGGTCTGGAGGTGATCGCCACCGGCAAGCTCACCACCTATCCGGGCCGGTCAAAATACCAGATCGTGATCGACAGCATGGAACTGGCGGGCGAAGGCGCGTTGCTGGCGCTGCTGGAAAAGACCCGCGCGCGGCTCGCGGGCGAAGGCCTGTTCGATGCCGGGCGCAAGCGCCGTCTGCCGTTTCTGCCGCAAGTGATCGGGGTGGTGACATCGCCGACGGGCGCGGTGATCCGCGATATTCTGCACCGGCTGGCGGATCGTTTCCCCACCCATGTGATCGTGTGGCCGGTGCTGGTGCAGGGCAACGGCGCGGCTGAACAGGTCGCGGCGGCCGTGCGGGGGTTCTCTGCGGTGGAGCCCGGCGGCCCGGTGCCGCGTCCCGATGTCGTGATCGTGGCGCGCGGCGGCGGCTCGATTGAGGATTTGTGGAGCTTTAATGAAGAGGCGGTGGTGCGCGCCATCGCGGAATGCACAATCCCGGTGATCAGCGCGGTGGGCCACGAAACCGACACCACGCTGGCCGATTTCGCCGCTGATCGCCGCGCGCCCACGCCCACTGCCGCTGCCGAAATGGCGGTGCCGGTGCGTGCCGATCTGGCCTTTACGCTGGCCGATCTCGCCTCACGTCAGCGCCGGGCGGTGTACCGTCCGGTGGAGCTGGGGCGCGAACGGCTGGCGGCACGGGTGCGAATGATGCCGCGGCCCGAAAACCTGCTGCAACCGCAGGCGCAGCGGCTGGACGAGCTGTCCGAACGGCTGCGCCGGGCGCTGGGGGACCGTTCCGCCAAGGGGCGCGAACGGCTGGCAGGCGCGGCAGCGCGGCTTTCGCCCAGTCTGCTCACCCGCGCCGCCACCGAAGCGCAGCGCCGGCTCGACCGGGCGCGGCTGACCTCTGCCCTGATCGAACGGCCGCTGCGGCAAGGCGCAGACCGGCTCGGCGCGCTGACCCGTGTGATGAGCCAGCTTCACCCCGAAAAGCCACTGGAGCGCGGCTATGCGATCATCCGCGATTCGGGCGGGAGGGCGCTGACGAACCGCGCCGATGCCGCGCGCGAACCCGCTCTGACGATGCAATTTCGCGATGGAACGCTTGATGCGGTTCCCACGACCGGCACCCCGCCCCCGCCTCAACCCACGCCGCAACCCTCACGCAAACGCAGTCCGGGCGCCGGTCCGGTTCAAGATGATTTGTTCACTTAACGCTGCGGTGCTATCAAACGGTCCATGCTGATGACCCCATCCGACAAGGCCGCCAAACTTTATTACGGCGCGTCCAGTTTCCGCGTTCTGCGCCCGGGAAGCCATGTGCTTTGCGCAGTTACCGGCGAAGTGATCCCGCTGCCCGAACTGCGGTACTGGAGCGCGGATCTGCAGGAAGCCTACGCCTCGTGCGAGATCGCGACCCGCCGCCTGCTGGGCGCTGATCGCGGCTGACAAGCGCCCGCTTGGCGGTTGACCGCGCCGGCATGAACGCCGATGGCCCGGCGCGCATGCTGCGTCTCCTGCTTCTTGCGCTCGTCGCTGTGGGCCTCGCGCCCGGCACCTTCGTGCGCACCCCTGTCGGTTTGCGCAGCGATGTGGCGACGGTATCCATCACGCCGGTTGCTGATACCCGCGGCACTGCGGGCGCGCTGCGGTTGACGGGTGTATGGGAATTGCGGTCACGGCACGGCTGGTTCGGCGGCTTTTCGGCGCTGGTGGCAGGGAATCGCGGATCGGCGCTGGCCGCAAGCGACCGTGGCTGGCTGCTCGATCTTGATCTTTCCGGCGATCGCCCCCGCGCCGTTCCGGGCAGTTTCCGCCCCGTCAATAACCGCAGCCGCGGACGCAAGGAGGTGGTCGATCTGGAATCGCTGGCGCGCGACCCCGCCACAGGCACAGTGTGGGGCGCGTTCGAAAATGACAATCTGATCACCCGATTTACCATCGATGGCACGCGCCGGACGCGGGCCCCTGCCGAAATGGCCCGATGGAGCATCAACAGCGGCCCCGAAACCTTTACTCGGCTGGGCGACGGGCGCTTTCTCATCATCGCCGAAGGCACGATGGCGGGCAGCGTCACCGCGCATGACGCGTTGCTGTTCGCCCGCGATCCGGTGGAAGCCGGAAAGCCGCTGCGGTTCCGGTTCATCGCGCCCGAAGGGTTCGATCCGGTCGATGCCACCGCACTGCCCGATGGCCGTGTGATGATTCTGCTGCGCCGCTATGCCCTGGCAATTCCTCCGCCGTTCGACACCGCGATTGCGATTGCCGATCCGCGCGCGATTCGCGCCGGTGCCAATTGGCGGGTGCGAGTGATCCAGCGGCTCACCGGCGGCGCGCTGGCAGATAATTTCGAAGGGCTGGCCTACGCCGCGTCACCCCAAGATCCCGCCCGCGGGAGCCTGTGGCTGATTTCGGACAACAATTTTTCGATCTTCCAGCGCAGCCTGCTGGTGCGGTTCGACTGGGATGCCGATACCGTGGCCATGGGCCGGTAAGGCTCTATCCCGCACACGCGAAAAAGCGCCCGGGACAGCCCGAGCGCTTTTTTCCGTTCGCATCCATCCCGCAGGACAGCGCGGCGATCAGGCGGCGGCTTGCGCCTTGGCCAGTTCGCGCTTCACCTTCAGCGCGTTGGTCGACAGCTTCTCGTCGCTGGTCTTCATCAGCCAGTTGTCGAGACCGCCATTATGTTCAACCGAACGCAGGCCGTGGGTCGAAACGCGGAACTTGAAGCTCCGATCGAGCTTTTCGCTCATCAGCGTGACGTTCTGCAGGTTGGGCAGAAACACGCGCTTGGTCTTGTTGTTGGCGTGGCTGACATTATGGCCAGTCATGCGACCCTTGCCGGTCAGTTCGCAGATGCGCGACATGGTGGTTCTCTTCTCGTAAGGTTCGTGTCTAATCCGGGAAAGCGGCGCGCATAACGGGCAAGGTCCGAATCGTCAAGCAACTAGCAGGTTCGGAAGCATTGCGCTCAATTTGGCGCGCATAAGGCTCCTTTCGTCGCAGTCTGGCGCGTTTGGTGGAACATGACTTGCCTGATTCGACCTCTACCCTCCACAACCCGGGCTTGGGGGCATATTCGTGCCGGGCCCACAGGAGAAAATCATGAAGCGCATTATCGCCACCACGTTCACCGCAGCCCTGGCCCTGGGGCTTGCCGCATGCGATGTTGATCAGACGCAGGAAGGCGACATGCCTGAAGTTCAGGTCGAAGGCGGCGCGCTGCCAGAATTCGATGTTGAAACCGCTGACGTCGATGTCGGCACCAAGGAAACCACGGTTGAAGTTCCCGATGTCAACATCACCATGCCCGGCGATGCCGAAGGCGAACCTGTCACCGGCGACGAATAAGACTTTACCATCTTTACGCTGCGGGCGCGGTGCATGATCGAAGCGAGCTTTCGTGGTTTCATGCCCCGCGCCCTTTCGCTTGCCCGCGCTGCTGCGCAGGCTGGCGAAGTGCCGATTGGCGCGGTTATCGTGCGCGACGGCGTGATCATCGCCGAAGCGCACAACAGCCCGCGCACCGATCATGACCCCACTGCCCATGCCGAAATCGTGGCGATCCGCCGTGCGGCCAAGGCATTGGGGGATGAACGGCTGACGGGCTGCGAATTGTGGGTCACGCTGGAACCTTGCGCGATGTGCGCAGGTGCCATCGCGCACGCCCGCATTGCGCGTGTCTATTACGCGGCGAGCGATCCCAAAGGCGGCGCGGTCGAACATGGGGCGCGGGTGTTCGCGCAGGACCAATGCCTCCACCGCCCCGACATCTACAGCGGCATCGGCGAGGCTGAGGCTGCCGATCTGCTGCAAACCTTTTTCCGCCAGCGTCGTTAAGTTGCGGCCACACTCGACTGGCATGTTGCACTGCCGGTTTCGTCGCAAACCTGACACAGCCTGACGGGGCTGCGGCAAGGGCGGCTTCAATATCTTGCAATTCGATGACGATTTTGCAAACCGTCGCGGCGTCAAGTGGGTCCTCATGCCGGGGGGCGTGGCATGGGAAGTTGAGACATAATGACGGGTTACGAAGTTACGCAGGTGCGCAAGACCACGCGGCTGAAACAGAAGCTGCGCCAGTATCTGGGGCCTTGGGGCGTCTTTTTGCAAGGCTTCATCGAACACCCTGTCATGGTTGGGTCGATCATCCCGTCATCGCGCTTTACCATCCGCAAGATGCTGGGCCCGGTTGATTGGGACAGGTGCCAGCTGTTTGTCGAATATGGCCCCGGCGTCGGCACTTTCTGCCGCCCCGTGCTGGATCGTTTGCGGCGCGATGGCATGTTGATCGTGATCGATACGAACAAGCTGTTCATTGACTATCTCAACCGTACCATCACCGACAGCCGCTTTGTCGCGGTTCATGGCTCTGCCGAAGATGTTGAAGATATCATTCGCGCACAGGGGCACCAGCAGGCCGATTACATCCTGTCGGGTCTGCCTTTCTCCACGCTGCCCGAAGGCATCGGCCCGCGGATTGCGGCAGCCACGCACCGGGCAATCCGGCCGGGCGGTGCCTTCCTGACCTACCAGTTCAGCAAATCGGCGCAGGACCTGACCGCGCAGCATTTTACTCGCGTCGATAGCGGGTTCGAATGGCTGAACATCCTGCCCTGCCGGCTTGCATGGGGTTGGAAATCGGAAAACTGATGCGGCCGCGGCGAACCTTGCCCGCAGCCTAAAGCCCGCGCCAGATCTTAACCGGGGCATCATCCCTGGCACCATAACGCGACGGCGTACAGCGCGCCGGGCGGAAGGTTTGCGAATAGCACAGGCGGATCTCCTCCAGCCATCCGCGCGCGTTCAACTTCACGCCGATCGCCTCTTCGCGCCAGCCCGGGTTCGCATCGACAAGCGCCGCCCGCACCCGCCCTGCGGTCAGAGCGTCTTCGCGGCTGATGCGGTCGTAATCGGGCAGACGCAGACCGCCGCGCAGGATGCGGATCACCTTGAGATAGCTAGCCGGACGTTTCACCATGCAGCTGCCATGCTTGGCCCACTGGCGGGCGATCAGCCGTTCGGACGGCGACAGGCACATGTTGGCGCGCATCACCGCCGGGGTCAGCGCGGTTCGGGCTTCGCACCACTGCGGCCAGCTTTGCCCGCTTTCGGGCCACAATCCGTGGACGACCAGACCAAAGCTGCCGTTGCGGCCCGAACATTGCAGCGCATGGCTTGGCTGATCGGAGCGCGGCTTGCAGAATTCGGGGCTCCAGCTCAGGGCCAGCGTGTAGCCGTTGATCGGCATCTGGCGGCGCGGACCATCGGGCATGACCTTGGGCACGCTGGCGATCTGCGGCATGCGGCACTGGTACGCCTGCGCGCTGGCGGCGCCGGGCAGGATCAGCGCCAATGCGGCGATCAGGCTATTCAAACACCTCAGCTTTGTTCTCCCCCTTCTGCGCAAACCAGCGGTTGCTTGCCGGAGTGAACAGCATGGCCACCGCCAGCATCCCCAGCACCAGCGCGGTCAGCCATGCAGTATCGATCGCACCCCCGGCTGCAATCGCACGCACCCCTTCCGGCAGATTGAGCAGCTTGCCCAGTGCCAGCACCGTCACCATCCACCGCGCAAAGCGGACCGCGGCCAGCCACACCATCGCCACCGGGATCAGCGCGATCGACAGCCGCGCGCTGAGTGTCACGATCACCGCGTCACGCGACCAGGCGACACCGGGCAGATCGGCCCGCAACATCGCCTGCATCGCCGGAATATCGCCGATCCCATCAAGAAACGCGATCAGCGCCGCTGCAATGAAGGCGGCGGCGAACAGATTGATGCTCAGCGGCCGGGACCGCGACAGCGGGATCATAGCGGCTTGAAATCCAGCCCGATATCGGCCGCAGGGGCGCTTTGTGTCAGGCGGCCGACCGAAATGTAGTCGACCCCGCTCCCCGCCTTGGCGGCGATGGTATCGAGATTGACGCCCCCGCTCGCCTCGGTCGGCACGCGGCCTGCGACGATTTGCACCGCTTGCGTGAGGGTAGCGGGGTCCATGTTGTCGAGCAGCAGGTGATGCGCGCCTGCCGCCAGCGCAGGTTCGATCTGGTCGAGATTGTCGACCTCGCAGATGATCCGCGTCACCCCGGCATCACGCGCGCAGCGCACCGCTTCGCCCACCGAACCGGCCACGGCAACATGATTGTCCTTGATCATCGCCGCGTCCCACAACCCCATGCGGTGGTTCTGCGCGCCGCCCTGCCGGGTGGCGTATTTCTCAAGGAAGCGCAGGCCGGGAATGGTCTTGCGCGTGTCGAGCAGGGTGCAAGCCGGATTGCCATCCGGCCCGCGCATCGCGGTGACATAGGCCTGCGTCATCGTGGCGATGCCCGACAGGTGCTGAACGATGTTGAGCGCGCTGCGCTCGGCGGTGAGAAGCGCGCGGGCGCTGCCTTCAAGGCGCATCAGATCGGTGCCCGCGGAGACGGCGTCGCCATCGCGCACGAGCGGTTCGATCACGCATTCGGGATCGAGATGGCGAAAGAACGCCTCGGCCAGCGGAAGGCCCGCGACGACGATCTTATCGCGGCTGTCCATCACCCCGGTGAAGCGCGCATCGGCGGGGATCACGCTTTCGCTGGTGACATCCCGCCCGCCGCCGGGGAGGCCCTCACCGAGGTCTTCGGCGAGGGTTTCGCGGATGAATTTGGCAAGGTCGAAGCCGGGGAGGGTGAAAGCGGTCATGGGCTCTCATTAAACGGTCGCAAGGCGACCGCAAGGGCGACCGCCCGACAGCAGCGGGCGCAGCTTTGCTGCACGTCTATCGAGGACGAGCCCGCGGAGGCGGGCTCGTCCTCAAAGTCGCATCAATGAACGAAGCGCGCCACCACATCCCTGTAAGACCGCGAAACCTTCACCTCGGCGCCGCTGTCCAGCACCAGGAAGCATTCGCCATTGGTGTGGGGCTTCACCTGCCGCACCAGATCGAGGTTGACGATAGTCGAGCGGTGGACGCGCTGGAACTTGCGCGGATCAAGGCGGCGTTCCAGATCCTTCATTGTCTCGCGCAGCACCAGCGAATTGTCGCCGGTGGAGATGATCATGTAATCGCCCGCAGCCTCGATATGCTCGATCGTGTCGACTTCGACGCGGAAGATCTGTCCGCGATCCTTGACGTTGATTAGCTTTTCGAAGCGATCGGCGTTTTCGGCATTGGGCGCGGTGGTTTCGACGAAGTCCGCTGCGCGATCGGGCGCGATTTCCGACAGCACGTCAAGCAGCTGCCCTGCATCTTCGGCCGATTTCTTTTCCGCCAGACGCTGGCGTACGCGTTCGATGGTGTCGGCCAGCTTCTGTTCGTCCACCGGCTTCATCAGATAATTCACCGCATTGGCTTCGAATGCGCGGATCGCGTGTTCTTCGTAGGCGGTGACGAAGACGAACAGCGGCGGCTCGATTTCCATCACGCCCTTAACCACGCTGAAGCCGTCAAAGCCAGGCATCTGGATGTCGAGAAACACCAGATCGGGCTTTTCGGTCTTGATCTTGCGGATCGCTTCGCGGCCGTTGGCGCAGGTGTCGATGATTTCGACATCCTCAAACGCCTGAAGCCGCAGTTGCAGGCCCTGAATGGCAAGTTTCTCGTCATCGACAAGAATGGTTCTGATGGTCATGCGGGATTTCCGATCGTACGTTGCGGGGGGTTCAACGGGACGATGTTGCCGAATGTTCCATCAACCAAGGCGCCGGGGGGGCGTGATGCTGACGGAACGATTTCGGGATCATCGGCCCGGGTGAAGGGGATTTCGATCAATACGGTAAAGCCGCCCCCAGCTTCCGAACGGGTTTCAAACAGGTGCGTGTCGCCATAGGCCTGCGCCAGACGATTGCGAATATTGGCAAGACCGACACCGGTCGAAACCGGGCGGCCGGGTGCGGGCGTGCCCGAAGAATTGGCGGCCACACGCGCAAGAAAACGCTGCATATCCTCGATCCCCGGCCCGGTATCTTCGACCGTCAGCCGCAACCGATCGCCCAGCACCCGCGCCGTAAGCGAAATGCGCGCGCCTTCTTCCTGCGGGCTGACAGCGTATTTGATCGCATTTTCAACCAATGGTTGCAGCAACATCGCAGGAAGCTGCGCATCAAGCGCGGCATCGTCGATTTCGAAATGGGTGCGCAGCCGTTCTTCAAACCGCATCCGTTCGATGTCGAGATAAAGTTGCAGCGTTTCCACTTCCTGCGCCAAACTGACCTGGCTGCCCGGTTCGGCAATCAGCGTGTGACGCAGGAACCCCGACAGCCGCGTCAGCATCGCATTGGCAGGTTCAGTCTGTTTGAGCAGCACAAGCGTGCTGATCGAATTGAGCGTATTGAACAGGAAGTGCGGGTTAAGCTGATAGCGCAGCATCGCCAGCTGCGCAGCGGTTGCCTGCGCTTCTAGCCGTTCCAGACGGTCGGCCTGCTGTTCGACGGTCAGGAAGAAGTTGATCGCGTAATACAGCGCGCTCCATCCGCCCAGCAATGTCAGCGGCAGATACAGCAACCCGATCAGCCGCTGCGCAAAGGTGGTGTCACGGCTGCCTGCGTAATAAACGCCCTGCACCCAGGCATCGATCGATGCATGCATCATCACGGCCACAAACAGCACCACCGTGGTCAGCCCCCACGTAACAAGCGGCGACTGGTGGATGAGCCTGCGATAGACGACCGACAGGATCAGGCTGATCGAAAAGCCGGTGATCGTCGTCACCAGAATCAGCGCCAGAATGTCGAGCGATTGCTGGTTTGCCAGCGCCGATACCGCACGCAGCAGGAATGCCGCGCCCCAGCCTGCCAACTGGAGGTTCCAGAACGCCCGGTTCTTGCTGGCGAAGAACGGCGCCGCCTGTATCTGGAGCACTGCCATAGCCGGTCAGGTCTAACGCATTTCGTCGCAAACCGCACCGCAAATCGGCCGCACCGGCGCTAACCTGCAACGGTTCGGCGCAATCATCAGCGTCCGGCCTTTGGTGCAAGCCCGCCAGCAGGGTCGATCTCGCGGCGGAAATGCACCCGCCAGTCGGCCTGCCCTTCGCGTGCGATCAGCGCGGCCACCTGCGGCACTTCGGCGGCCATTGCAGCGGCGCGTTCATCCCAGCCTTCATGATTGCGGCGAAACCGCAAGCCGCCATCATGCGCGGTCCCCCAGCGGTTCATGAATTCAACCGCGGCGGCCGGATCATAGCCGGCGTTGGCGAGCAGCCAGGGTGCCAGCCGATCAGCCTCGCGCTCGATCCGGCGCACGCGCTTGGGCTTGCGGCCGTTGCGATCCAGCCAGGCATCATGGCCCAGCACATTGTGCGCCAGTTCATGCGCCACCAACGCGGCAAACACCGGTTCATCACGGTAGGCAAAGGCGGGAAATTCAATCCCGATCACCACCCGCGCCCCATCGGCCACCGCAGTATCGCCCGCGCCCATCAGTTCAAACCGCGTCGCGCATGTGTCCACCGGCACCAGCCGCGCTTCGCTGCCGTCGGCAAAACCGATGGCGATCCCGCCGTGTTCGGCCAGCATCGCTTCGACATGATCATGGCTGCGCGCCAGCCGCCGCCAGTCCATCGCCGGGCCTGCGGGCCATTGGTTAGGGTCAAACCTTTCCAGACGCACGATCTCGCGGTTGCGGGTAAAGGCGCCCGACAGCGCGGCGGGCGAACCACGCGCGGCGGTCTGCACCGCAAAATCGCCCGTCAGTCCCAGCGCGGCGCGAGCAATGGCGGGGTCGCCGTAGCTTGCCATGTCCTGCAATTGCAGGCCGACCGAAGGCACCACATGCGGGCAGAAGGCTGCGTTGCTGCGGGCCAGATGCCATCCCACATCCTGCAACCGCTGATCGGCATCCTGATAGCGTGCGATTGCCGCGCGTTCTGCCGCGAAGTCAACGGGCGCGCCTGCGGTATCGGCCTGCGCTGACAGCGGTGCAGCAAGCAGCAACCCTGTCCCCCACAACGCCCGCATGGCGTGCATCAGCCCGCCTTTTGCGGCGCAGCCTGAAGCGCTGCCTTCAGCTTTTCGTATCCGACCGCGCCGCCAATGGGCGCATCGCCCGCAATCCATGCGGGCGTGCCGTTAAAGCCCAGCGACTGCGCAAAATCGAGATTGCGCGCGATTTCGGTGGAGACAGCGTCTGATGCCGCGTCACGCCGGGCCCGCGCCATATCCAGCCCGGCGGCCCTGGCGGCGGCGTCAACATCGCCGGTTGCAAACATCGCTTCGTGAAAGGCGCGGTATTTGCCCTGCAAACCGGCGGCCAGCGCCATGCGCGATGCGACGTCACTGCCTTCGAATATTGGCCATTCGCGGATGACGACCTTCAGATCGGGATCTTCGGCCACCAGCCGCTTCACGTCCTTCAGACTGGCTTCGCAATAGGGGCAATTGTAATCGGTAAATTCGACCAGCACCGTGCTGCCGTTGGGGTTGCCAAGCACCACGCCGGGAAAGGGTTCACGCACTGCGCCGCCCATCTGCGTCAGCCGCTTGGCCGATTCCTGTTCTTCGAAGGCCTGCGCCATTTGCGGCAGCAGATCGGGGTTGGCGAGCAGGTAGGCGCGGGTGTGGCGGTCGCCCAGCCCCGAATACGACCACAGCGCCGCACCCAGAAAGCCGAACAGCAGCGCCATCAGCGCTGTCAGCACGGTTGCTGTCAGCGTGCGGGGCGCAGGCGCGCGATCGGAGGCAGGCGGCAGGGAGGACATGGGGGAGGGGTTCCGTCGATAAGCGGGTAAAGTCGCGCCAGCCTAGCGCCGGTCGCGCAGTCGTTCCAGTTCGGCGCGCGCTTCCAATGCAACATCCTGTGCGCGGATCCAGTCGGGCGAACCATAGGGCAGATAGGCTTCGGCAGCCTGCGCATTGGCCAGCGCCTGAGGATACAGCCGGTTCATCACCTGCTGTTCCGCGCTTGCCAACCGGGCGCGGGGAATATCGCCGCGTGCTTCGTACACCACGCCCAGCTGATACCAGGCGAAGGGGTTGTAGCGATCCTTTTGCACCGATGCGCGCAGCACCTGTTCAGCCTCGGCGAAATAGCTCTGATCTTCGGTCGCGATCAGCGCATGGCCCAGCATCCCGGCAATCAGCGGATTGGCACGGGTCAGCTCGGTCGCCCTGCGCAGCGGCACCAGCGAATCGACCGGGCGGCCTGATTCAAGCAGCACCTGCCCCTTGAGTTCGAGAAACCACGGATTGTCGGGCTCTGCCGCCAGCAAGGCTTCGGTTTCGGCCAGCGCCAGTTCGACCCGCGCTTCCTTGTGATAGGCATAGGCGCGGGCATAGCGCGCCGGGATGCTCGTATCACTGGGCGGAAACGCGTTGAAGGTGCGCTGCGGTTCGGCGAGGTATCCGAACAGCTTGGCTCTCACCCGTTCAAACCGGATCTGCAACGCAGGATCGGGCGGAACGTCCCATGCCGGGTCCTGATCGAGCAGGCCGCGCAGCATCTGGATACGATCGCCGGACAGCGGGTGTGTGCGGGCATAGGCAGCTTCATCGGCCTGGCTGTAACCAGCGCGGATTTCATTGCCGCGCAGCCGTTCGAAGAACGTGATCATGCCCTTGCCGGTGATCCCCGCCCCGGAAAGATAGCGCACGCCGGCAAGATCGGTGGCGGCTTCCTGATCGCGATTGAATGACAGGAAACTTCCCGCGGCAACCTGCTGCCCTGCCGCAATGACACCCATTGCCGCCTCGCCCGCCCCGGCCAGCGCCGCGCCGACACCCAGCAGCAGCGACAGGATCGAAATATTGGTCGCCTGTTTGGTGCGTTCGTCAAAGCGCACTGCATGGCCTGCGGTGATGTGCCCCAGTTCGTGGGCCAGCACGCCTTGCACTTCGATCGCGGTTTCCGCTTCGCCCAGCAGGCCCGAATGGACATAGATCGCCTGCCCGCCCGCAACAAAGGCGTTGATCGATCCATCGTTGATGAGGACGACATCGACGTTGCGCGATTCAAGCTCGCTCGCTTCGACCAGCGGGGCCGCCATGTCCCGCAGCAGTTCTTCGGTTTCGGCGTCGCGCAGGATCGACTGCGCGCGAACCGGCTGTAACGCCAGCGCCGCACTCGCCAGTACCGCAAGGCAATATGCCTGGATATGTGAGCGAGCGCGCATGGCGCCAACCCTACCGGATTGGTGCCTGAACGCAAACTGAAGACCGCCGCGTTTCGCCCTGCGTCAGCCGAACAGTTTGCGTGCAGCGCGTTCGATCAGCGCGACGTCTTCGGGCACTTCGGCAAGGATTTCCGCGCAGCCGATTTCGTCACGGCGGATCAGCACCAGCGCGAATTCCGATCCGGCGCCATCAAGTTCTTCCAGCGTGATCGCTTCGAGTTCGCGCAGCTGCTGTGCCAATGCTTCGCGCACGGCTGCGGCATCTTCAACCGGCTTGCCCTGCTCTTCGCGGCGCAGACGGCGTTCGGCCTTCACCACCGCCTTGATGCCGCCGTCCACTTCGAACAGGAAGCGGGCCAGCGCGCCGCGGTCCAGCCGCAGGCGGTGGGCATGGGTCAGCACCGCGGCATATTCGGTCAGCCGGGTCTTGTCGTAATCATGCCCGAACACCAGCTTGACCACCGGCGTCATCGGCGCACGGTCCTGCACCGTCAGACCGCTATCGGCGATCAGTTCGGCGTAGTCATCGGGCGATCCCTGCGCAGCGATCGAAAAGTCGTAAGCGCGGCTGACAGCAGCATAAAGCGCGGTGCGGCTGCGATCTTCGGTGCTGTCTGCGGCGCGGGCCAGTTCGCGAGCGGCGGCAAGGCAATCATACAAACCGGCATCAACGGGCAGTTCGTCATCGATGGGCAGTTCGTCATCGAAGTGATCGTCAACGACATCCGCAATCTCCGCAACCGGATCGGCTTCGGGCGCTGCGGTGATTTCGGCGACGGGTTCGGGTTCGGGTTCGGGTTCGGGTTCAGGTTCAAGTTCGGGTTCGGGCGCGGGCGCCGTTTCGGCTAGGGGCGTAATCTCGGGTTCGGGTTCGAAATCGGATTCCGGTTCAGGCAGGAAGGCCGCTTCAGGCACAACATCGATGCTGGCGTGGGTGTCTCCGTCAACCGGTTCGGCTTCGGCAGGGTCTTCGGGCATCGGTTCCAGCCCGGTCAGATCGATCGCCTTCTTGGTGGGCGCTTCGATATAGTCGGCCAGCGACGCGAAGCTGTAACCGGCCAGATCGCCGTCATCCTCGCCTTCGTCCTCGTCATATTCCTCATCATCGCCGTCCAGAGTGAACTGGCTGAAATCGGGCATGGCGATACTGACCTGATATCCGCCGCCCAGCGCCGACATCCCGGCAAAATCATCGGCGTCGTCAGCGGAAAATTCCGCCGTGATGCCAAGGTCCGTGCTGTCGGCATCTTCATGCGCGGGCGAATCGGCCCAGTCCGTCATCGGATCGGCCGCACGCACACCCGGTTCACTGACGACTTCAAGGTCTGCGCCAAGTTCCAGGGCCTGATCGATTTCGAGCAGCAGTTCGTCAGCGGTCAGCTGATCGGCCACTTCCTTCCAGTTGATGACGCCGTAGATGTAATCGATCGCGGTCTCGTCGCTGGAATAGGGCAACAGGATGCCGCGATACAGAATGGCGGTTCCGGCGTGGTTGACGAATTCCGCCTCAAACCCGATCGGCGCCTGGTTGGCGAGGATCTGCATGTAATGATCGGTGATGCGGCTCAACAAGGAGCGCGGCGGCACATCGGCAAGGCGTGTGATGACGCCGGTGGCGCCGCATTCCTGCGCCAATCGCGCACCCAGAAAGCAGACTGCCGGGTTGTCGATCCCGTTACTGAAATCAAGCAGAACCGAATGCGGGCCGAAATCGGGCTGGCTGGCAGGATCAAGGTCGGTGATGTTAGGGAACATGCGTTCCCCCAGCAGGCTGGCCCAGTGGTTGTAGGCCCGCACCTGCATCCGCCGTTCGTCCTGTCCGATCGCGGCGGGCGGCACATCGCGGCGCTGCGATGAGTCGAACCCGGTATCGTCATCGGGAGCGTCCCAGTCCCGATTCGCGGTCGCGTCGGGATCAAAGGTGCCGCGCAGAGTGTCCATCGCCGTAATCCGCCCCTTGGTGTACCTGTTCCTGACCGGTTCTGGCGGGGCGTGGTAAACATCTCGTTAAACGACCCCTAATGCACGCAAGGTCGCTGTTCGGGCTTAGAGGAAATACCGCATCTTGATGGTCACGTGATGGCTGCCTTCGCCTTGCGTGAAAACGGCGTCGCTGAACTTGGGCGGTGCCATGTGGACAGGCGCATCGCGGGAAAACCCATATCCTTCCCGCGGCATCATCCCCATCGAACGATCAGCCTTGCCATTGTCGTTTTCGTCATGGAGCAGCGCGATGGCGTATTGACCGGGCTTGACCCCGGTGAAGCGGATTTCAACCTTGCCGTTTGCAGGCACTGCGGTGCGATGCGCGGTCGGGTCCTTGATACATTTGGGAAAGACATCGGCGCGGGCGGTCATGCAGGCGCGCACCACGCCGTGTTCGGAACGCAGATTGGTGACGGTGATGACAACCTCGCCCGCCTTTGCCGGCGCCGCAGGCACAGCCGCGCCCGCACCGGCGGCAAACAGGGCAAGCCCCAATGTAGCCGCCTTCACCGGGGCGCCGCCGATGATGCGTGCCCCGCTTCTGCGACAATTCGCCGCGACAGCCCCTTGTCGGTTCCGCAAAGCCGATCCCATAGCCGGAAATATAGCCCGAAATTGCATCTGTATTCCTCGTGGTGGCGCTCGTGATGGCTGGCCGTTATCAGCCATTGTCCCAACGCTGAGTGAACAAGCCACCGCGGAAACATCTCCCACCCCATGTGATTGGTCACGCCCATCACCGTTGCAATCGTCAACACCAGTGCAAGCGTGGCGATATGGATCGGCACCAGGAACACCAGCACCGGCACCACCACCGCGCCTGTCACCGCTTCGATCGGATGAAAGCTCATCGCGGTCCAGGCCGTCGGCGGGCGGCTGTCATGATGCACCGCATGCGCCAGCCGGAACCACTTGGGCCGGTGCATCCAGCGGTGGCTCCAGTAAAAGCAGGTATCCTGCACAAACAGATAGATCAGCAGCGATAGCGGGTGATACCACAAGGGCAGGCTTGCCCAATCGTCGGTGATCGCGGTCCAGCCGCGATGCTGCCAGCCCCACAGCACGATCCCGGCAGGCACCCCGTAAATGGCCGCCGACAACAGCGACCAGCGCACCTCGCGCCCGATCTGCGCCGATTTTCCCGCATATAGTCCCGGCCTGACCCGTGACGTGGCAAAAGCGAACAGCCCGCTGGTCAGAACATACCGCAGCGCCACAATCAACGTGACCGCGATGCTGACAAACAGCAGGGCAAGCGGAACGGGGGTGTTGGCTGGAAGCATTGTCTGGGCGATATGCCGCAAATCAAAGCCCCGTGACAGGGCAAAGTCGTGCCGGGTTACGCCAGCGTGTCGGGCGCGGTGCACAGCGGATCGCGCATCGCCATGTAGCGCCGCATCGCGATCCGGGCGAGATGTTCGACCTGCGTCTTGCGCCGCGCAGCAGCCAGCGGCGCAAAGGCGGCCGGGCGCACGATTTCGGCATCGTACCCATCCGCCACGATCACACCGCAGCTTTCCGGGCGATAGGCATCGCTTTCAAGCGGCGCCCGGTCCAGCCCCGGCGGCAGGCCCCAATAGAACCTGTCACAATAATCGAGATAGTCGGGCCATTTGGCATCACCCAGCAGATCTGCCCGCGCCACCTTGATCTCGACGATAACAACCAGCCCTTTGGCATCGATACCCATCAGATCGGCGCGGCGCCCGTTCTTCAGCGGCACTTCGGAAAGGCACCAGATATTGTTGCGCGCAAACAGGCGTCCGATCCCGCGGGCGACATCACAAGCCGCCAGCGCAGGGGCAAGGGACGAATCAGCGATAGAAAGCGGTGCGCCAGTCATGCGCCGTCGATGGAACGAAAGCGGAACGCCGTCAAGATGTCGTTATGGCCGCGATTCTGGCGCAAGCACGGCGACCATCGCGGCCCGCGCTGCGTGAAATTCGCGCCACAAAACCAGCGCAGGTGCAGCGGTATCCTGTCCCCGGCGGGTAAGAGTGCTCAGCGCGCTCAGCCCGGTATCTAGCAT
Organism: Erythrobacter sp. R86502; assembly: GCF_042466465.1. Taxonomy (NCBI): domain Bacteria; kingdom Pseudomonadati; phylum Pseudomonadota; class Alphaproteobacteria; order Sphingomonadales; family Erythrobacteraceae; genus Erythrobacter; species Erythrobacter sp. R86502. The sequence goes on from NZ_JAXHCJ010000001.1 coordinate 2,363,706, forward strand.
CGCCGCACAATCGGCGACCGTCTGCGCCACCAGCGCCCGCTGCCAGGGCTGCGAACGCGCAATCAGCGCCCCAAGCTCGCCTGCGATCTCCACGGGTTCCGGCGCGATTCGCGCCAGCAGCGCCAGTCCCGCGGCCTGTCCGTGCAAGGCAATCAATGCCTCGGCCAGAACCTCGGGCGCGGGATCGTCTGCACCGCGGCAGGCGGTCTGCAAGAGAATCGTCTCGGGCGGAAAGTTGGCCATGGGGCAAAGCCTAGGCGGGCGTCCTTGCCGATTGGTTAAGCCCACCCGTGGCGATCCTGCGGTCAATTGCAGCGACCCGCACCGCGCCCGAACAATTGTGTGGCGCCGCACGCAGCCTCTTGCTAAGCGCCGCGCCGCACGCAAAGATGCGTCACGCCGCAGGCACCCGTAGCTCAGCTGGATAGAGCGCTGCCCTCCGAAGGCAGAGGTCACAGGTTCGAATCCTGTCGGGTGCACCAGCTTTTTAGTGGCTTATCTGCGATTTTGAATGGCAGTTGCGATGTTTCTCCGATCATTGCATCGGGACATCCACATTCAAAATATCGCCAGCCGCCACGATGATCTGGTACAAGTCGGTGCTGCCAGAGCTTTGGTGACGACCGCGGCAGGCAATGGCGAATGGCCAGCGACTTGTATGTAATAGTCGATGACGTCTACTTCCACATTCGGCGCACGCACATCTGCGTCTGCGGTTCCATATACATCTAAGATAATTGATCGGCGGCGCGCAAGAATGATCGTGTTCCCGATTGGTTCGTTCTTGCCCCTATAATTCTTTGTCTTCACGATCGGCGAAGAATCGGTCGCATTTTGGGCCAACCCACCAACAACCATTGGTTACGCGACTTGGCACCCCCCGATATCCCCTCTAACGGGATGATAACGGGGCGCAAAACCATGTCGTGGCCGCCGCCTTATGGGGATTGAAAATGGGTTTGAGCAATTGGCGCGTCATGTTTCGCGGTATTGTAGCGTCTCTGCTACTTGCAGCCGTACCGCTGCCACTTTCGGCTTCCCGTGTTTCGCCGATGATTATCGATATGACGCCGACGGGACGTGGTTCGGTTGGACGCGTTGAACTGACCAACGATGCAAGCCGCGATATTGCCTACGAAGTGCAAATGATGCGCGGCGATATTTCGCTGACAGGTGAGCTGACGCTGACACCAGCGGACGAGCAGTTTATCGTGTTCCCACCACAAGCGCTGATTGAGGCGAACTCGCAGCAGGTTTTCCGCGTGCAATACGTAGGCGAAGAAGCGCTTGAAAATTCGCAGATTTATTATCTTGCGATTCGGCAAATACCGGTTGCCTTCGAAGAAGGGCAAAATCAGGTGCAGGTGGTTGTGAATTATAATGTCTTGGTCAATGTCGTGCCGAATGACACCAAGGCACAGCCCATCACCCGGGATGCCCGCTATATAGAACGGCAAAAACTTTCCGGAGAACCTGCTGTTGGGACGCCCGTCGAAAATGAGGCCCCCGAGGTCGCAGAATTGGAGCAGGGCATTCTGGTCGATCTCGGCAACGACGGGTCGCGTTATTTCTTTGCAGGACGCGCTAACTGGCAGATTACCGGACAAACCACCAGCGGCGAGCCTTTCGATTTGAATTTGACCCCGCGCGAGGCGGCTAAGTTTACAGGTGTTGGGGTGATCGGTCCCGGCAAGACGCGGCAGTTTTTCATTCCAACCGAAAAGCCACTTCAGTCAGAATCGATCCGCATCAGCATCGAACAGTAAGAAACCCTGTGGTAAGTCTTCAGTCTGTTTGGACGGTAAGCGTCGGCGCGATTGCTGTACTCTTGCCATCTGTGGGCCAAGCGCAGTCTGGCGCGCAGCCAGCGATACGTCCGGTTAGCGAAGATCCCCAAGCCGCGCCAAGATTGCGGAACGCCATCTCGTTCACGGTTCCTCTGGTATCGACCAGCCGGGCCTTTGGTGACGTTTTGATCGAAGTCAGAAGCAACAACGAAGTTTTCGTTGCGAAAGACAGTCTAATTCGCGAACTGGATACTATACTCAACCAACAAGGGCGCGCGGCGCTATCAGAGGCAACGGCTGAGCAGGAGCTGATACCGATCCCGGATTTACGCCGGGCGGGGTTCGATCTTTCATTCAATTCCGACCGTCTTGAACTCGAATTGCTTGGGGTGAAGCCGCAATTCCGAGCGGTGCAGTCAATCATTCCGAGCCGTGATAACGGTAATCGGCCTGAACTTGACCGGATCGCCCCTGCAGGCTTCAGCACCTATCTCAACATCATCAGCAACTACAATTATTCGACCGATCTTGGTGGCCAAAATCCGGAGTTTTTTCTCTCGGGGGCGACGCGCGTCGGCAATACCGTTTTAGAATATGACGGTGCCTTTACTGATCAATTCAGCGATTCCTATGGGTTTTCACGCCGTAATACCCGGCTTGTTTATGATGACCCAAAGTCCTTTCGCAGGTATTCCGCTGGTGACTTGCGTATCGAAACCCTTTCACTGTTGACTGTACCGCAAATCGCCGGTTTCGGTGTAGAGAAGCGCCGTCGTATTTTCGAACCTGGTCTTTCGGCATTGCGGGTTAACGGTCGCCAGATCTTCCTCAACAACCGGTCGACGGTGGATGTGGTGGTCAATGGTGTGAATGTCGAAAGCCTGCAGCTTGATGCGGGCGCCTATGATTTGTCATCGCTGCCAATCCAGCAAGGCTCGAACGATATCCAGCTGATTGTCACAGATTCGTTCGGCCAGAAGGACGTCATTTCTTATGACTTCTTCTTCGAAAGTCTGCCGCTTCCGGCAGGTGACGAGGAATATTCGATCGGGGTCGGGGTGTTGGCCGACAATCTCGGTTTCGCCCCGACCTACACCAGCGATCCCGTCGCATCGGCGCTCTATCGCCGCGCACTTTCCGAAAACCTGATCGTCGGCGGCGCCTTGCAACTCAGCGAGAATATTCAGGTCGTCGGGGCGAGCGTGATCGCGGTTCCGCAATTCATTCCCGGGTTTCTCGATGTCGAGCTCGCGGGGAGCACCGCTGGCGGGCAGAGCGGTGTTGCGATCAGAGCCGGATACAGCTTTTCAGTGGGCGGTCCGTTGACGGCGTCCAATCAGTTTGCTGCCAATGTCAGCTACCAGAGCGAAGGCTTTACCAGCGTCAATAACCTGTTGCCGATCAACTTTGATCTTCTTTCGCTCACAGCGACCTACTCACGCTCGTTCGGTCTCGATTCGGTCGCTACGATCGGCTTTAGTTACTTCACAGGCGGCAACCAGTCCGATGATTACGCCCTGTTTGCCGATTATACCCACCGCCTGAACGACAGGCTGCGGTTGACCGGCGGGCTTGAATATGGGCTGCGCACCGATACCCGTAGCGCATTTGGTGTCCGCTTCGGCGTTGCGCTGGCGCTCGGACGAGGGACGCGCGCGTCGGCCGATGTCCGCACCCGGTTCGACAATTTCAGAGCGAATCTGTCAAACGGCGCCGAAAACGAGGTCGGCTCGTTCGGCTATGACGTTGCGTTATCACAGTTTGGCGATGACGTGCGGTCTGATCTGCAGTTGGAATACGAAGCCAACAGGTTTGATGCCCGCGCCGATCTGACCTCGCGCGGCGCATCTTTCGGCAATATCACGCAGGAACAACGAATTCGCGTTCAAGTGGCCACCGCATTGGCATTTGCAGGCGGCCAATTCGGCATCGGCCGACCGATTAACGGCGCGTTTCTTCTAGCCAAACCGAACGATGCGATCGATGATCAGAATGTGATAACGGGCCGCGGCTTGAACAGCGGCAAATATTACGCGCGTAGCGGGCCGTTCGGGTCGGCACTTCAAGGAGATCTTGGCGTTTATAGCGCGCAGAACGTACAGTTCGATGCCGCCGATCCTGAAAGCGGATTTGATGTGGGTGATGGCACGGTGCTGCTCGAACCACCCTATCAAAGCGGTTATGCCGTAATCGTCGGCGAAGCGAATTTTGTGACGGTAATTGGCACGCTGCGCGACGAGAATGGCGTTGTTGCTGTTGCAACAGGGGTCGTGCGCGATCTTATGACGGGCGAGGTGTTGGAAGGCTCCCCATTCTTTACCAATGCGGCTGGCCGGTTTGGCGTATTCGGCCTTGCACCGGGCCGCAGTTATGAAATCCGGATTAGCGGATCGGACAGAACATTCGTGGTAGACATTTCAGACGATACGGATCCGATCGTTCGCCTTGGTCCGGTAGAATTGAAGCCTGCGAATAGGAGCGCGCGATGAAGCTGCCATTGTTTGCCATGATTTCATGCGTCGCGAGCGCGGTTCCGGCTGCGGCACTGGCGCAAGCCGAATGCCAACCGACATTTGTCGATGCCGCTCAAACCTTGGTGGTTCGCGACATTGTTGTCGGGCGTGATGATTTTGCGATAGAGTATTTTCAGGTCGGGATTCGGAATGCCGGTACAAACGGTGCGTGCAGTGCGACCCTGCGGGTAGCCCGCCTGAGCACATCGCCGACCATCAATCCCACCCCGCTCAAGTTGCAATCACGCGGTCAAGCCGTGGCGATCCTGCCCAGCGAAACCGCGCCAGGCACGCCCGCTAGCAATCTTCGTATCGCCCAAGTAAGCGCCGGTCCCAATGGTTTTGCCCTGCCCTTCCAGCTGGAGATTGCCAGTGGGTGGGGCACAAAATCAGGCGCGCAGACCGAAGATTTGATTCTGCTGTTGGTCGACAACCTCGGACAAATTGTCGATACCCTTCCATTCACCATCGAACTGAATATTCCGGCTGCCGCCGAAGTTCGCGTTGTCGGAGCGACCGGAACCGATCGCGTTGCGCAGATTGACCTTGGTGAGCTTGACCCAACGGCAACCACTTTATCGGAGCAATTCGGCATCCGGGTGTGGAGCACATCGGCCTATTCGGTACAGTTCGAGTCCGAGAACCGCGGCGAGTTGGTGCATTCCGAACAACGCGGGCGGATACCCTACGATTTGCGGATGGATAGCCGATCGGTCAGTCTGGTAGGAGGGGTTGCCGCACAAGTGCCGCGAGGGACTGATGCCTTGGGCGACTTTCATCCGCTGCGCCTGCAAGTTCCGCCTTTTTCGGCAAGGGCCGGTGCCTATGCCGACCGAGTTAGGGTCACAGTGACCGCCAGCTGAGATCAGATCGCCACGACGGAGAAGGCGATTGAAAGCGGCGTGTTTAGCGCGCTTGCGCTGATTGCAACCGGCACATTTTGAAACCGCTGCCCGCTGCGATTAGCGACTTTTGCCATACCGGTGCTATCAAGGACGGTAGCTATTCCGCCATATCGCACAACCGCCTGCTCGCTTCTTTCGAGCGGCCGGTGGTTTGCAACAATTTGGAAACCGGTGCTGGTGTTGCAGAACTCTTGAACCGAGCCGACCACCAGTCCGACTTCTGTCAGGATGAACTGTCCCGCCGACACGTTGCATACTTCAGGAACAATTAGACTAATGGTCGCAGATCCCGAAGCTTCGCGTGCTGCGAGCGAACCGGCCGGCATCGCCAGAGTTACGACTCCCATCATTGGCAACAATGCTCGGCGCAAGGTTTGTCTCCCGATTTATCAGGCGACACTAACCTCGGGGAATTAATTTTCAGTCAAGCTATCGGGGCGCGCCGCAAGAATGCGCCAAATAAAAAAGGGAGGGGCAGCGCCCCTCCCTTTCCTGAAATCAAATCCGCATTGCGGAAAATCAGAGTGCAGCGACAGTGAAGGTCACGGTTTCGGTGTAGCTGCCGGCGACCGGACGCTTGTTGTTGACGTTCGCAGCTTCGTAGCCAATGACCAGGCTGTAGTTGGCGTGGAATTCGCCAGTAGGCTGGCCGCCAGAAGCGATCGGACCGGGAGCCTGCACGCGCGGCTTGTACGAACCAAGGCCAGCGAAATTGGTCGTACGATCAGGAGTCAGCTTGATGTCGTAACGGATTTCGTTGGTGAACTGCGCGGTGTCTGTAACCGGCGAAGCGGTCAGCAGGCGCCGATTCAGGGTGTTAACCGAGAAGGTCGCATCGGTGTTGCAGCTGATGTAGATCGACTGCGCGGTCGACGGAGCAGGATTGTTCAGCAACAACGCGTTTTCGCCCGGATCTTCGTTGATCGAAAGCGCGCCGAGGTTGATGTTGGTCGGATTGGCCATGCTGCACTCAGGTGTGACAGTGGCGTTGATGTCGAAATCCTGCGTATCGCTCGGACCTGCAAATGCCGGGGCGCTGAACAGAGCGGCGGCGGCGCCAGCGATGATGATCTTCTTCATGATAATTCCCTTACCTTTAGACGAACCAGATAAAACCTTTGACCCTCGCCTGAGAGCCAAAGCACATTCGGTTTGCGACCGACGAGATCTGGAGAATTGTCTCGCCATTTTTGCTGTGAAGATTTTCACCTTCCCACCCGAGTGGGAGACATGACCCAACCGGCCAATGAACTTCCCCCCCATCCCGTTATTCGTTGGTTAACAGTGTGTTTACCAGTTGCATAGGGTTGTTTTTTGAAACTCCGCGTCGGTGCCAAAAGAGGACAGCTCAAGCTGTGGTAATTAGCAGCGCGAAGTCGGCCGGGCAGCGGACCTAGCCAGATAGCTTGCCGCCTCAGAAGCAGGCTTGAGAGGCAGTTTTTTAATCTTGCAACTTCGCCAAGGGGCACTCGAACCGATGCGGGTGCGTTGGCTATTGCGCCGATTGTCACGCGTCAGAACGAGCGCTCTGGCTTGGCGTCTCAATTGTCGAGGTGATCTATCACCTCGCGGATCACGGCATAGATGCGCGCAAGTTGATCGGGAGTGATGCAGAAGGGCGGCATCACATACACCGTGTTGCCCAGTGGCCGCAGCAAGACGCCGCGTTCGCGGAACATTGCCAGCATGCGCGGGGCCATATCTGACAGATAGCCTTCTGCCCCTCCCACTTCGAACGCTGTGATCGTGCCGATCTGCCGCGGATTGCAAACACGCATATGGGCTGCAAGCGCGTTCAGATGATCAGTCTGCTGCTGGCAAAGCGCCGCGATTCTTTCGCGCACCGGCTCATCGCGCCAGATCGCCAGATTGGCCGCCGCTGCAGCGCAGGCGAGCGGGTTGGCGGTGTAGCTGGAGGAATGGAAGAACATCGTCGCCCGGTCGGGGCCGTAATGCGCCTGATAGATCACCTCGCTCGCCATCGTTACCGCCAGCGGTATCGCGCCGCCGGTCAACCCTTTGGACAGACACAGGATATCCGGGACAACGCCGGCTTGCTCGCATGCGGTGAGAGTTCCGGTGCGGCCCCAGCCGGTCATCACTTCGTCGGCGATGAACAGCGTCCCTTGATCCGCGCAGATCCGGTGCATCCTGGCCAGCACTTCGGGCGGGTAGATCAACATCCCCCCCGCCCCCAGTATCAGCGGCTCCACGATAAACGCCGCCGCGCCCTGGCGGCACGCGGTCTCCAGCGCATCGTAGGTGGCCTGCGCAGTGCCATCATGCGGAAAGGGGATCGATGTCACGTCGAACAGCAAGGGCTGATACGCCCTGTTGAACACCCCGCGCGCGCCCACCGACATCGTGCCGATGGTATCGCCGTGATAGCCATGTTCCATCACCACGATCCGATCGCGCGGCTCGCCCGTGTTGCGCCAGTATCCCAGCGCCATCTTGAGCGCGACTTCGACACTGGTCGAACCCGAATCCGAAAAGAACACCCGTGTCAGGCTGTCCGGCATGATCGCGCGCAGACCTTCGGCGACCTGCTGCGCAGGCTCGTGCGTCCAGCCGGCAAAGATCATCTGGTCGAGCTGGGTTGCCTGCTGCGCGATCGCAGCGGTGATGCGGGGGTGGCAGTGCCCGTGGGTTGTCACCCACCATGACGATATGGCGTCGATAATCTCGTCGCCGTCTGCGGTGTGCAGGACCGCGCCCTCTGCCCGCACGACCTGCGGAATGGGTTCGCGCAAACCGTGCTGGGTGAAGGGGTGCCAGATTGCCGGGCCGGTCATGCAAAATCCTTCAGGTGGAAATTGGCGGCAAAGGCATCTGCAAGCGCGGCGGGTGTCAGCGGATCGAGCCGCGGCAGGCGTCCCAGCCGCGTCACCTTGCCGATCGCACAGATCGTGTCTTCGCTATCGGGTTCGGGATCACCGATGAAGGCGATGCCGCAGATGGGAACGCCGCGGGCGCGCAGTGCTTCGATCGTCATCAGGCTGTGGTTGATCGTTCCCAGCCGGGTTGCCGCCACGATCACCGCAGGGGCGCGCCACTGCGCAAAGACATCGGCGTAAAGAATATGATCCGTCACTGGCACCAGCGCGCCACCTGCGCCTTCAACAACCAGCGGGCCGTGCGTTCGGGGCAGAGCCAGACGGGCAGGATCAATGCTGACGCCATCGATCCGCGCCGCGCGGTGGGGCGAACACGGCGTCTTGAGGCAATAGGCTTCGGGAAGGATCATCGCCTCCGGCACCCCCAGCGCAGCCACGCGCGCCCGGTCGGTGCCGTCATCGTCGCCGGCCTGAACGGGTTTCCAGTAATGCGCGCCAAGCGCCCGTGTCAGCGCCGCGGCGAACACCGTCTTGCCGACATCGGTGTCGGTTCCGGTCACGATGACAGTCTGGTTCACACAACCTCCTTCAAAGCCTTGCCAAGCGCCGCGATTGCTGCGGCATCGGCGTTGAGCGTGATCGACAGGCGCAGCCGTGCCGTGCCCGGCGGCACCGCTGGCGGGCGCACCCCGCGAACATCGAATCCCAAGGCCTGCAGCCGCGCCGCAGCCGCCATCGTGCGGGCATCGTCGCCGATAATGATCGGCTGGATCGGAGAACAGCCGGGCAGCACGCCAAAGGGTTCAAACGTCTGCTGCGCCAGCGCGATCAGCGTTGCGAGCTGCGCGCGCCTGTCATCCGCAGCGGCAACCGCGGCCAGAGCGGCCTTAGCGATTTCGGCCATCAGCGGGGACGGCGCAGTGGAGAAGATGACGCTGCGCGCACGGTTGATGATGAAGTCGCGCAGCACCGATGCTGTCAGGATGAAGGCACCCTCGCACCCCATCGCCTTGCCGCAGGTGGCCAGCGTGACCACATTAGACCGGGCCTGCAATTGCCAGGCAAGCCCCCGCCCTTGCGGACCGAAGACGCCCGCCGCATGGGCTTCGTCGATCACAAGCATCGCGCCTTCACGATCGGCAAGCGCCGCAAACGCGGCCACAGGCGCCATGTCGCCATCCATGCTGTACAGCGTTTCGAACGCGATCCAGACCGTGCCGCGCCCGCCCGCTGCGCGCCAGCGTGCGATTTCGGCTTGCGCTGCGGCAACATCATTGTGTGCAAACGCCCGGTGCGGTGCGCGTGACAGGCGCATGCCTTCGTGGACGCTGGCATGGATCAGCGCATCGTGAAGGATCAGGTCGCCGGGCTGCGGCAGAGAGGAAAACAGCAGGCTGTTGGCAGCAAACCCCGAACCGACATACAACGCGCATTCCGCGCCGAAGAACCGCGCTGCGGCGGCCTCTGCCGCTTCGTGTTCGGGCGTGTTACCGCGCAGCAGCCGCGACCCTCCCGACCCCAGATTGACACCCCTGTCCAGCGCCGCGCGGGCGGCATTGCGCAAGGTATCAGACCCTGCCAGCGCCAGATAATCATTCGATGAAAAGTCGGTGCCGCCCGGCAAGGTCAGCGATCGGCGGCGGCCCGCCTTCTGAAGCGCAGCAATATCATCGCAATAGAACCGGGGTAACACCATCGCGCGGGTCCATAGATGGGTAGGACGCGGTTTCAAGACCGAACTTGGCCGGTCCGGGTCGGCTGACAGTTTGACGGCACGGCAGCAAAAGCGCATATTCCCGCCCGCGATTGGGGACATGCGATGGCCACACGCTTTGCCATGCTGCTGACGATGCTGCTTGCCTGTGCCGCATTGGCCTTGCCGGCCCCGGCTATGGCCGCCCCGGTTTTACCAGACGCTATCCTTGATGGGCCGATCCCGCGCGAATACTATGATTTGCGCGGCACCCCGCGGGCTGATCCGGAAAAGCCGGCGGATGAGATTGCGCGCGAAACCGCCAGGGCCGATGCGCACGAACTGGCGTGCCAGTCGGGCGCGGGTGCGGACAGGTGGGCGAGCTGTGCGGCGCTGGGCCGCGCCTATCGCTTGGGCGAAGGCCGCCCCCAGAACCGCCCGGTGGCAGAATTGCTGATGCGCCGGGCCTGCGACAACCAGAACAGCGGGGGATGTTATGAACTGGGGGACTTGCTGAGCAGCCGGCCGGATGATGCCGACGCACAGATCGGCCTCCAATTCTTTGCCCGCGCCTGTGCCTTGGGCACCCTGACCGGTTGCGACAGGCAGGCCGATGCCCTCGCCTGGTCAATGTTCGGCAATCCAGATCCGGCAGCGGCTGAGGCGCTCCGCCGCGATACCTGCAATCGCGGCGGGCGTGCCGCCTGCGCGGCGCTGGCGGGGCTTTTGCTGCAACAGGATCGCTCCCGGGAAGAACAGGACGAAGGCCGCGCACTGCTCGACCGGCAATGCCGTGGGGGTGATCCGGTCGCCTGCCGCAATGCTGCGGCGCATTGGGAAAAGCTGATCATGCCCGATACTGCTGTGCGGTATGACGACTATATCGCGCTGGGCTGCGATGCCGGGGATGCGGGGCTGTGCCGTGACCGGGCGACCCGGCTTTTGCCCTATGCGATCGGCAGTGATGCAGCACAATTCGCGCCGGCGCAGGCAGCGCTGGACCGGGCCTGCACCCTAGAGCGTTTCTATTGCGAAGCCGCCGAAAGCCTTCGCACGGTCCCGAACCTCATCGCAGGATGCGATGCCGGAGATCAGGCGTCATGCCGCCAGTTCGGGATGCTGCTGGCTTCGGATCAAAGCCCTGTCAGAGATGCTCGGCGCGCGCTCACCTTGCTGGCACCGCAGTGTGATGCGGGCGACGCTGCAGTGTGCGGCGTTGCGGCCCGGCTGATGATAACGCAGTGGCGCAGCGGCGATGCTGGCGATCCCGTCCGGCTCGAAGCGTTTCTGCGCCGCAGCTGCGAGGGCGGAGAGCCCGCATCCTGCGAAAGGCTGGCCGCGATGCTGGCTGCGGGGGATCTGCTTCCACAAGACATCGCTGCCGCCTCGCTGCTTTACATCGATATCTGCGAAACCCGCGAATACAACTACACCGCCTGCCAATTCCTCGAAGAGATGGCGCAAGCCGATCCGGCAACTCCGCTGACCCTGGCCTCGGCCGATTACGTCCCCGAACCGACCCCCGAAGAAATTGCTGAAGCCGCAGAGCAGGCCGAGCGCGAACGCATCGAAAACGAACGTCAGGTGCGCGAAGAAAAGGAACGCGCTTGCACCACCACGACCGTTGTCTTCGAAGGGCAAAGCTACACCGACAAGCTGTGCGATTCGGTTGTTAGGGTGTTGAGAGGCTATGCTGCAAGGGTGGGCGAAGCACCGTGGCAGGCGCTGATCTGGCGGCCCGAAACGCTCACCCGCCCGCTGACCCCGGCTGAACGGGTGAAGTGCGGCGGCGCTGTCATCCGCGATGGCTGGATCCTGACTGCGGCTCATTGTCTGACCGAAGATGGCGGGGTGTCCATCGTGAAGGCGGGGCATCGGGTGCGGCTGGGGCTGAACAATCCGCTGAGCGATGAAGGACACAGCTATCCGATCATCCGGGCGATTGCGCACCCCGATTTCAAGCGCAAGCCGCTCTCCTTCGATATTGCGCTGGTGCAATATGATACGCGCCGCGGCCAGCAGGGCCGCGTGGTCATATCACCGCGCCGCATCCGGCTTGATCCGCTGCCGCTTGATCAGCGCGATCTGGCGCGCACCAGCCGTGTGGTGACATATGGCTGGGGCGAAACCAGTGTGGGCACCGGGCTGGTGCCCGACCATCTGCGCGCCGCGCGGGTCCGCCTGCGCGATCGGCAGGCCTGCACTGCGGATACCCGTTTCGAAGACACGTTCCGCCGCGATTCGCTGATCTGCGCCGATGACACCCGCGCCGCCGATGGCGGTCAGGCATGCAGCGGTGACAGCGGCGGCCCGCTCATCACCTATGGCGATGCTGACAAGATCCCCACCGTGATCGGCGTGGTAAGCGGCGGGAAAGCCTGCGGCACCGCAGGCCGGCCCAGCCGCTACACCCGGATCGCGCACCCGCGTGTCACGGCATGGCTGCGTTCGCACGTGCCCGGGTTCGGATCGCGCTGATCGCCGCCTTCGGCCACGCCGCAGCTTCCGCACGATGTTTCACGTGAAACATCGTGCGGTCTTGCCCCGCGTTATTCCGAAGAAGGCGCCGTTTCATTGCCATCGGCAGGCGCCTGCGGCCGGATCGGGTTGCTGGTTGGGTCGAAACCTTCATCGGCGGCTTCGGCCGGGTCGACCGCAGGGTCCATTGCCGGGTCCATGACGGTATCGGTCGCCGCGGTGGCAGGGGCCATTGTTTCGCTGGTGACAGGTTCGACAGGCGTTTCAGCCGGATCGGGATTGCACGCGGCCAAAGCCAGCACCGATCCCGCAGCGATCACGAATGTAGCAGACGTCTTCATGCTGTTACCCCTTTTTCCCATTCCCCGAAGGCACGATAATATCACGATCCAAGCTGTCTTAGCAATTCTTTGAAACCGTCTTCCTTGCGCAGCGGATCAAGCATCGGATCATTGCGCGCAAACAGGACGCCGGGGTCGCGGGTGGTGTACGCCCGTTCGAGCACCGCGATCGCTTCGGCAACCGCGCCGCGTTGCGCGGCAATCTGCGCCTGCTGATACAGACAGGCATCGCCGTATTCGCCTATCAATGCGGTTTGCGCGGCATCAGCGGCCGCGTTATCGCCGCGTTTTGCGGCGGTGATTGCGGTCAATGTCAATTCGAACACCCGCACCGGTTCCTTCGCCGCCGCCGCCTGCGCGCCTTCCAGATCACCCTGCAGGTAGCGCGCATTGGCAATTCCGAAATGGGCGCTGGGGATGCCCGAATTGAGCGAGAGCGCCTGTTCCATTTGTTGGATCACCTTGGGATAATCCCGCGCAAACAATGCGATGAACCCGGCGGCCAGGAACGCACGGGCGTTCAGCGGGTCGAGCGTCAGCGCACGCGCAATCATCTGCGCCGCGCGAGCCTGATCCTTGCCATAGGAATGGAATATCGCCGCGCCGCGCAGCACATCGGCATCGCCCGGCGCAAGCTGTTCGGCCGCGCGATAATGCTGCGCAGCGGCGGATCGCTGCAATTGCCCATTGTTCAATGCAAACCCCAGCGCAAGATGGCCCAAGGCAAACTTCGGCTCGATCGCAATGGCGCGTTCGGCCGCTGCGATGGCATCGACATACAGGCGCTGGATTTCGCTGGCGCTGCTTGCCGCATTGGCAATCGCCGCCAGCGCGGTCGACCGCATCGCATGGGCCGCGGCATAGCCTGCGTCCTGCGCGATCGCAGTATCGAACTGCGCCAGCGCGTCGCGATCGGTGTCCGATCCGGTCGAGCTTTTGTAGATAGCAACGCCCCGCAAAAAGGCATCATAAGCGGCGACCGATCGTGTCCCGCCGATCTCTTTTTGCGCGGCGAGGCTGGTTTGCACTTCATCGCTGGAGGCGACCTGTGCGACCAGCGACGTGGCCACGGTTTCGGCAATTTCCGATTGCAGCGCAAACACATCATCGACGACGCGGTCATAGGTTTCCGCCCAGCGTACCAGCCCGCCTTCGATCTCGACCAGTTCGGCCGAAACCCGCATCCGTGCCGCATCGCGCTGCACATTGCCGCGCAAAATGTGTTCGACCCCCAGTTTGCGGCCAATCGCAAATTCATCCTCGCCCTGAATCGCGCTTGAGGAGGTGGGGGCCGCAACCTTGAGCCGGGGGTTTCGCACCAGCACGGCGCGCAGGGCATTGGACAATCCGTCGGAAAACCACGTCTTGCTGTCATCGCCGGTGAGATTGGCAAAGGGCAGCACCACCATCGACACAGCGCCAGCCGTGGCCGGGCCAAACAGCCCGGCGGCCCACCCTGCGCCAAGCGCGGCGACCCCGGCCAGACCCGCGCCGCCGATCAGCGCGCCCCGGCGCGAGATCGCGGGGCCTTGGGCTCCCAACAGCGCCGCACCGGCACGCCGCGGCTGCCAGGGAACCGATGGGGTAGTGCATGCCTGCTCGCCAGTCTTGCTCCCGACGGCGACCAGAATGCGTTTTGCCGCTTCGGCTTCGGGATCGCCCGACCATTGTGCAATGTCGAGCAGCTGAAACTGGCGAAAGCCAAGCGGCGCCATCGTTCCATCAAGCGACAGCGGCACCAGGCATCCGCGTTCGCGCCCGCGTTGGGCTTCGTCGCGCACCCAGTGCGAAGCGACCGAAACCTGCGACCACAGCACCACGACGCAATCTGCGGTTTCGAGCGCGGTTTCTGTGGTGGCGAGGTAGTTTTCGCCGCCTTCCAGCTTGCCATCCCACCAAACATCGAAACCCGCATCTTCAAGCAGCGCGATCACGGGTCGGGAGCGGTCAAGATCGGTGCGCGAATAGCTGACGAAGACCGACGGGCGGCGCCCGCTATCGGTATCCTCCACGCCGTTCTCGCCTGCCATTGCAACCGATCCCCTTTCCTGCCCGGTGGCAATACATCGAAAGGGCACGGCGCGCCATGCGATCATAAGAGCAGGCCAGCAGTGTCATTGTCGCTGCCTTTGGGGGTATCCGGTCAACCCTGGCCGGGCGCACGCTTCAGGCGCTGGATCACCTTGGCAAAGCTTGGCTTCTGGCCGGATGCAAGCAGGCTGGCCCGAAACAGGCGACCAACCAGTACAAGCTCTCCTACGATCGCGATTGTCAGCAAGACCCCTGACCCGATCAGCTCCCACGCCTCGATCCCCAGCCCCAGCCGCGCCAGCACCGCAAACGGGGTCCACAGCGGCACCCAGGTGAAGATGTGGACCACGATGCCATCGCTTCCCAGCAGGATGGCCTGCAACAGGAAGGTGATCGGCAGCAGGATGATCAGCAGAATCGGCATCATGAAGCCCTGCGCCTCGCTCATGGAATCGGCCATCGAACCGATCCCTACGAACAGCGCGGAAATTCCGACATATCCGGCGATAAAGAAGAACAGGATCGCAGCGATGATACCGGGTGATGACACTGGTTCAAGCGCCGGGCGGATCAGATCGGCGATCGCGCCCTGCGTGGCATAGGCCGCCACCGCGGCGCAGCCAGCCCAGACCGATATCATCATCAGGCCCACCACCAACGCACCCCGCAGCTTGCCATACATCAGTTCTTCCGGCGTGATGCAGGCCAGAAGGCTTTCGATCAGCTTGTTGGATCGTTCCTCGATCGAGCCTTGCAGCATCCAGCTGCCCGACAGCAACAGGCTCATCATCAGAACATAGGCCAGCGCAATCGGGACGATCGAACGCACCAGCAGGGTTTCACGCGCGCCGCCGCCGGGGGGCGGTGTATCGATGGCCAGCGTGGGTGCGATGGTCTGCACCAGTGCCGCCTGTTCACCTGTAATACCCGCTTCGGCCAGCAGGCGGGTGCGCAGATCGATGGTCAGCACCTCCTGCAGCTTGGTCACAAAGGTGGATCGCACCTCGTCCGATGAATAAATTCCGATACGCGTGTCAGCAGGGTAGCCTTCGGGGATCAGCACCACGATTTCAGGGTGGTCAGCGTCGGTATCATCTGCAAACAGCGCGCGCGCCGCGCCCGCAAAACCATCTGCGGGCGCATTCAGCAGCGCCGGCGGCGGAGCGATGAAGGCATAGTCATGCGGCGGGATGTCGAAGGTCGGCACGCCATCGGGACGAACGGCTTCGATCTTCGCCAGCGCGGCTTCGATGCCGCCGGCTGCCTCGAAAGCAGCGATATCCTGCGGGGTGTACCACCGCCCCTGTTCCAGCCAAGAGGCGCCGGGGTCGGCATCAGTCAGTTCGTAGCGCAGCACGTAACGTGACAATTCGCGCAGCAGGTATTGCGTCTCATCCATCTGGAATCGCGCAGCAAGCGCGGCATCCGCGTCGGCATCCGAACGGTCGACCACCGCTACGCGGGTCGGTTCGCCATCGGCCAGCGATTCGCCCATCAAGGGCCCGATCGCCACGGCGGCGGGCAGAATCAGCAGCGTCAGCCAGAAGCTGCGCATCTTGAGGATTTGCAGCATCTCGCGCTTGGCCACCAGCAGGATGTTGGCGATCGTCATGGCTTGACCTCCTCTGATCCGACAAGCCGGACGAACACGTCATGCAGGCTCGCCTGATGATGATCCCAGCGCCGCAACGCGATCCCTCTGGACGAACAATCCTCAAGCACCGTGCCGGGATCGACCCCCGGCTTCAGTGTCAGCGCCCATTCCTGCCAGCCGGGATCGGCTGTGGGGACGGCGGTGGCCGCGCTGACCCCGGCAAGGGTCGAAAGATCGGCTTTCGCAACCGCCGTAAGGCTGGCGGGCAATTGCGCGCGGGCCTGGGCGATCGTGCCTTCAAACCGCTTGTGTCCCTTTCTCAGCAACAACAGCCGGTCGCACAGACGTTCGGCATGTTGCATCACATGGGTCGAGAAGATGACGGCAGCCCCGCGTTGCGAGGCGCGCAGGATTTCGTTTTCCAGCAAACCCTGATTGACGGGGTCAAGACCCGAAAACGGTTCGTCCAGCATCAGCAACTTGGGTTCGTTGATGAGCGCCGTGGCAAGCTGCACTTTTTGCGCCATGCCCTTGGACATGTCGCCGATGGGGCTTTTGGCCCGACTGGCCAGATCGAACCGGTCAAGCAGGTCCATCCCGCGGCTTCGCGCCAGCGCTTCGGTCATCCCTTTGAGCCGCCCGAAATAGACGATCGTGTCGATCGCGCTCATCCCGGCATAAAGCCCGCGTTCTTCCGGCAGGAACCCGATGGCGGCTGTCACACGGCGATCGGGCGTGTCGCCCAGCACCCGGATGGTCCCCGAAGTCGGGCGGATGATATCAAGCACCATCCGCAAGGTGGTGGTCTTGCCCGCACCGTTCCCGCCCAGAAACCCGAAGATTTCGCCCGGCGCCACCGCAAAGGACAAATCGTCCACCGCCAGCACGGTATCGAAACGCTTCACGACATTGGCGATTTCCAGAACAGACATGCGATGCGATACCCCGTGGCCAGACATGGTGCAGCGTCATTGCGGCGTGGCAGCGCCGCAGCTGGAATAAGATCCCGTATTTCTGGAAATATTGGGCCGCGATGGCAAGGCACATTTGACGGTTTCGGTGGGTATGTCGGCTGACACTGCCCCAAAGGCGGCGTCGCTTGCCAAGCCTTGCCGGGGATGGCTAGAAACCGGTGATGTCTGCAGGGGTTTGGCGCAGACGGATGCAACAGGAGAGTTTCATGGGTCGCAGAATGTTTGGTTCACTGCGCACGGCATCATGGCTGGCGATGGCAGCAGGATTGGCGCTGGCCTTGCCATCTGCCGCCGCGGCGCAGGATACGACCGGCCAGTCGGCCACTGCACCCACCAGCCAGACTGGCGGCGTGCCGGCATGGGGTATTGCCAGCACCGATTTCCCTGCCGATCCCGATATCACTTTCGGCCGCCTGCCCAATGGCATGCGCTATGCCATCAAACGCCACGCCAACCCGCCGGGCGAGGCTGCGGTCCGCTTCAACATTTCGGCCGGATATCGCGAAGAAGCCGACGATGAACTGGGCGCAGCGCACTTTGTCGAGCACATGGCTTTCAACGGGTCGACCAACATCCCCGAAGGCCAGCTTTTGCCGATGCTGGAACGGCTGGGTCTGGCCTTCGGCGCAGATACGAACGCGGAAACCAGCGTTGATTACACCACCTACAAGCTGTCCTTGCCGCGCACCAATGACGAAACGGTGGACACCGCGCTCAAGGTCATCCGCGAAATGGCGGGGGAACTGACCTTCGACCCTGCCGCCGTCGATCGCGAACGCGGCATCATGCTCAGCGAAGCGCAGGTGCGCAACGATCCCAACCGGCGCCGCGGCGCCAGCTATTTCCAGGCCGCCCTGCCCGGTTCGCGGATTGGCGACAGGATCGCCGCGAGCGAGGAACGTATCCGCAATATCTCCGCCGATCAGTTGCAGACCTTCTACAAGGGCTATTACCGACCCTACCGTGCAACGCTGGTGATCGTCGGGGATTTCGATGTCGCTGCGATGCAGGACAAGATTGAAGCGGTGTTCGGCGACTGGCAGGCCGAAGGGCCGGCGCGCGATATTTATGACGGCCCCGTCAATGTGGCGACCGATGCCCCGGCGATCGGCACATTTGTCGATCCGGCGATCCCCGAAATCATCGAACTGCAACGGGTTTCGCGCTGGACACCGCCGGCCAACAGCGTCGCAGCTTCGCGCGATGATGTGCTGCGCGCGGTGGCCGCAGCCGCGCTCACCAACCGCGTCAACGCGCTTGTGCGCAAGCCCGATGCGCCGATTCTGTTCGGTCAGATGGCCGATCAACCGCTGTACCGTTCGGCGCGCTCGTTCGGTCTTGTCGCGGTCGCCAAGGACGGCCAGTGGGATGAAGCGCTGGCACTTGCCGAAAACGAATTGCGCCGCGCCGATCAGTTCGGCTTCACCGCGGCAGAAATAGCCGAATCCAAGGCCAATATCGCAACCGCTCTGGCAAATGCGGTGGCGCAGGCCGATGGGCGCCCCAACGCCGCGATTGCAGAAAGCCTGATTGTAGCCAGTCTGCAAAATTCAGTGCCCACCGCTCCGGCGCTGGATCTGGCGTTCTATCAGGCGATCGAGCCCACGTTGACACCCGAAGCGGTCAGCGAAGCGTTCCGCGCTGCGTGGCAAGGCGGGCCGACGCTGGTTCACGTTTCGACCAAGCAGTCCATTGCAGGCGGATCGCAGCAGATCGCAGCGGCGCTGGAACAAAGCGCCGCGGTCGCGGTCACCGCGCCTGTCGAAGCCGCCGCTGCGCAGTGGGCGTATGGCGAATGGGGCACACCGGGAACGGTTGTTGACGACACGACCATCGCCGATCTCGGCATCCGCACCGTCCGCTTTGCCAATGGTCTGCAGCTTAACCTGAAGGTCACAAATTTCGCACCGGGCAAGCTTTCCTTTGCCATGCGGATCGGCAGCGGTTTTTCGCAATTCCCCAAGGACCGCGAAGGTCTGCGCGAATTGCTTCCCGTCGCCGCCAGCATTGATGGGCTTGAAGCCCACGACATCGATGAATTGCGCCGCGTGCTCGCAGGAAAGGCCGTGGGGCTGGGACTTGAGGGCGAAGCAAACGCGCTGGTCGCCAAGGGTCAGACCACGTCCGCCGATCTCAAATTGCAGCTCGATCTGTTGGCAGCACGTCTGACCGCGACGGGGTGGCGGCCTGAAACGGCGGCGCAACTGGCGGGCGCCGGGCCGGTGATCGTCCAGCAGATCAAGGCCAATCCGGCGGGCCTTCTGCTTTCCAGCATCGGCGCAGTGATGGCGGGTGATGATGCCCGGTTCGGCTTTACCAGCGCCGAAGCGCTGGCGCAGGTGACGCTGGATGATCTTCGCGCGCAGGTGCAGCCGCAGCTGGCCGAAGGCTCGCTGGCGCTGGGTCTGGTCGGCGATTTCGATCCTGACGCGGCGATTGCCGCAGTCGCGCAGACGCTGGGTGCGCTGCCAACGCGCGCCATCCGCACAGAGACGATCGACGCCGCAGAACCCGTTGCCTTCGCCACCGATCGTTCGGTCAGAACGCTGACGCACATCGGCGGCGCCGATCAGGGGGCCATCGCGCTGAGCTGGCCCACCACCGACGGCACCGATCTGCGCGACGATCTGACCCGCGACCTGCTCGCTTCGGTCATGAGCCTGCAATTGACCGAAACGCTGCGCGAGGAACTGGGCACGACCTATTCGCCCGAAGCCTTCAGCTATTCGGGCACCGATGTGAAAGGTTTCGGCTACCTTGCTGCCTTCGCCACTGTCCCGCCTGAAGCGATGGACGCAACCGCGGCGGCAATGAAGGCGATTGCCGGTCGTCTGGCGCAAACGCCGCCGACAGACGATCTGATGGAGCGTGCCCGCAATCCCGTACGCGCCGCTTTCCAGCGCGCTGAAACGCAGAATGCGGCGTGGCTGGATCTGGTTTCCAATGCGCAGAGCGATGCAAGCGTGCTGGACCGCCGGCGTCAGCGGCTGGACCTGCTCAACGCCATAACCGCGGCCGATCTGCAGGCCGCAGCGCAGCGTTACCTTGCAGGCGGAACGCCGGTAGAAATCAGGGCCGTGCCCGAAGCCCGCTGATTGTCCGGTACGGCGCGTCCCCGCACGGTATCAACCGATGCCATGCGGGGACGCACTGTGCAGCTTGCCGGCAATTAGCCGAGCGGCAGATCCAGCGCTTCGGCTACGGCGGCCACGCGCAGCTTGCCGCCTGACACATTCAGCCCTTCGGCCAGATGCGGATCGGCGGCCATCGCCGCTTCTGCACCCATGTTGGCCAATTTCAGCACGAACGGCAGCGTCGCATTGCCAAGCGCGATGGTCGACGTGCGCGCCACCGCGCCGGGCATATTGGCCACGCAGTAATGGATCACGCCGTCCACCACGAATACGGGGTCTTCGTGCGTGGTCGCATGGCTGGTTTCAAAGCAGCCGCCCTGATCGATCGCAATATCGACCACCACCGCGCCGCGGCGCATCGCGGCGATCATCTCGCGCGTGACAAGCTTGGGCGCGGCGGCACCCGGCACCAGCACCGCACCGATCACCAGGTCGGCTTCACGCACCGCTTCGGCAATTGCCGCGGTGGAGGCAAAGGCGGTCTTGATCTGGTTGCCGAACTGCGCGTCAAGCTCGGCAAGACGGCGGTTGGAAATGTCGAAGATCGTCACATCGGCACGCAGGCCCACGGCCATCTGCGCGGCGTTGACCCCGGCGACCCCGCCGCCCAGAATCACGACCTTGCCCGGCTCTACCCCCGGAACCCCCCCCAGCAGTACTCCGCGTCCGCCCTGGTGCTTTTCAAGGTAATGCGCCCCGCATTGCACCGACATGCGGCCCGCGACTTCCGACATCGGCTTCAGAAGCGGCAAGGTGCCATCACTGGCGGTGACCGTTTCATAGGCGATCGCGGTTGCGCCCGAAGCCATCAGTCCTTCGGTTTGCGGCTTGTCGGCGGCAAGGTGCAGATAGGTGAACAGCACGTGGTCAGCCCGCAGCATCGCGACTTCGGAGGCCTGCGGCTCCTTCACCTTCACGATCATCTCGGCGGTATCGAACACCGCGGCCGCATCAGGAAGGATCGTCGCCCCTGCCGCTTCATACGCGCTGTCGGCGAAATCCACGCCCATGCCTGCGCCGGTCTGCACCACCACGTCATGCCCGGCACGGGTCAGTTCGGCGACCGCCGCAGGGGTCAGACCGACACGGTATTCGTTGTTCTTGATTTCGGTGGGCACGCCGACGCGCATGGGTTCTCTCCTGCTGGATCTCTCTGCCCCTGCATCTAGCAGAAGCGCGTTGCACCTTCTTCGCAATGAGCAGAATGCGCCGCCTCAAGAATGGGAAATTCTTGCGTCATTGGATGGTTTAACGCAAAAGCGACGCATATGGACCGCACCGACTGGAAAATTCTCGATCTGCTGGTACAGGATTCGCATTTGACCGGAGAGCAACTGGGTGAACGGGTCGGGCTTTCGCCCTCAGCCGCGCACCGGCGCGTGAAGGCTCTGGAAGAAAACGGGGCGATCTTGGGCTACCGTGCGCGGCTGTCCAAGGCTGCGCGGGGCAATCCTTCGACCGTGTTTGTACAGGTCACACTGACCGATCAACGCCAGGCCACCATGCTTGCATTCGAACAGGCGATGAAAAGCACGCCGCAAATCGTCGAAGCCTATCTGATGAGTGGCCAGTCCGACTATCTTATCAAGGTACTGGTGCGCGAACACGACAGTTACGAACGGATTCACCGCGAAATCCTTTCGGCTCTGCCCGGTGTGCAGCGGCTGGTGAGCCAGTTCACGATCCGTACATTGGAAGGCGGCGAATAGCGGCGCCCACGCGGCGCGCCTCATCAAAAGGCGGTATATGTCGCGAAACTGCCACCGGCGGGCTTGCGCGATCTTGCATTTCCCGGGGGGCGACCAATCTTCTGCGCCTGGCTCTGTGACGGTTCAGGGTCAAGATTGCGGTAGAAAGTTAGTTTTCCGACAAGTATAGGACGCGCATGGCTACGCCTATCTACGAATTTGGACAGATCCCGCAAATGGACCCGGCGAATGCGTCGCGTGGCCGCATGCGGCGCGTGCGCGACGCCGGACAGGCGCCGACGGTGGGGGTGATCTACAATCCCCGTAGCCACCGCAATCTTGGCGCGGACTTCGATTGCGGTCTGTGCCCGCATGTTCACATTGCCCAGCCACGGGCTCGTGCGCAGCTACCCGAAGCGTTGGAAGATTTTGCAGCCAAAGGCATCGATCTTCTGGTCATCAACGGCGGCGATGGCACCGTCCGCGATGTGCTGACCTGCGGGCAGACCATCTTCGGTGACGAATGGCCGGTCATCGCGGTCTTGCCCAAGGGAAAGACCAATGCGCTGACAGTTGATCTGGGTGTGCCCGATGACTGGACGTTGCAGGACGCGATCGACGCGCTTGACCACGGGTCGCGGATTTACCGCCGCCCGATGGCTGTGGGCAGAGCGGACGAGCCCGATTCGCGCGTGGCTGGTTTCATCATGGGCGCTGGCGCGTTCACCAAATCGATTCAGGCCGGCCAGAACGCACACAAGCTGGGCGCGTTCAATTCGATGGTGGTCGGTGTGACAGGAATCTGGGCCCTGCTACAGTCCGTGCTTGCCGGACGCAGCAATCCGTGGCGCAAGGGTGCGCGGATGCAGATCGGGCTGGGCGCGGCCGATGCGCCGATGGCGCACAGCGGACAGGGCGATCCGGCGATGCGGCAGCTGCTGTTTGCATCGACGCTGGAACGGCTGCCCGCCGGGATCAAGCCGTTTGGTGCGCTGAAAAGCGGGCTGAAGCTGGTGGCGGTCGATCAGATCACGCGCCGCACAACTGCGCTGGTTCCGCTGGTGCTGATGGGGAAGATCCGCGGCTCGCTTCGTGCGCGCGGTATCCATCAGCTTGCCACCACGCAGTTCAGCCTGACGATCGATGATCAGTTCATCCTCGACGGAGAAGCGTTCCCTTCCGGGGATTACCGTATTGAGCAGGGCCCGGAGCTCGCTTTCGTCGCGCCATGACCGTGCCGCCAACGGCATTGGCCGGGCGGATCGCGGAACGTCTTGCCGCTCCTGCTCATCCTGCGGTTGCCGCGTTTGCGCGGGCACTGGCCGATGATGCCGGGGCCAGCGCGGTGCTGTTCTACGGATCGAACCTGCGCACCGGGTCGCTCGATGGGGTGCTCGATTTCTATATCTTGCTGCCCGGCACGCATGAAAACACGATCTGGCCGCAGGTGAGCTATCACGAACGCGACCATGGCGGCACGGTTCTGCGGGCCAAGGTCGCCACCATGACACTGGCGACGTTCGCCCGCGCAGCGGAAGGGGTGCTGACCGATACGACCATATGGGCCCGCTTCGTCCAGCCAAGCGCACTAATCTGGGCGGCCGATGACGATGCGCGTAGCAAAGTGATCGCTGCAATCAGCGCAGCCGCTATCACCGCAGCCCGGCTCGCCGCGGCGCTCGGCCCTGTCAGCGCCGCCGCCGAAGATTACTGGCGCGCGCTATTTCGCGCCACGTATACCGCCGAATTCCGGGTCGAGAAAAGCGGGCGCGAAAATGATATTCTCAGCGTCAACGCCGCGCATTTTGCCGGATTGCTGCCCCTCGCACTGGCAGCAGGCGGCATCCCCCCGCGCCAGGACGGCACCGATCTGTCCCCGGACCTTGCGCGGCACGAGCGGGCCCGGATTCTGGCATGGTGGAAGCGCCGCGCACGGATGGGCAAGCCGCTCAATCTGCTGCGTCTGGTCAAGGCCAGCACCACTTTCGAAGGGGCAGCACGTTATGCGGCGTGGAAAATCGAACGCCACACCGGCATGCCGGTCAGGCTGACGCCGTTTCGCGAACGCTTTCCCTTGCTCGCCGCGCCGCAGGTGCTGTGGGATTTGCGCGAACACCGCCGCCGCCAGCGCGGCGGCGGCTGATCCCGATCACATGTATTGCACCGCGATCGACAGGCGGGCGACGCCTTCACCAACGGTAAAGCGCGCCTTGTCGACCGATGGTGGACGGGGGACGAGGCCGAGGATTTTCTTGATCCCCGGATTGTTCGACATGCCCGCTCCATCGGACAGATCCGACTTGCGATTACCGTTCACATCATGGTGCACCGCAATCGCGTAAGCACCCGCAGCCGGCAGCGGCACGCAGACAGACACGGTGCCTTTTTGCGGCAGCGCATCGATGCGCATGACATAGCGTTTGCTTTCCAGCCAGTCGCGGCTGTTGGCCGGGTAAGCGCGCACGAACAGATTGCCTTCCGACGATTTCAAGCCGCTCACGGTTACACGCGCCGCTGGACCCTTGCCAGCTGCGCACTGACCAGGATCATTGCCCGCCGACTTGGCATAGGAAAACGACTGCGCGGCCACGGGCGCGGCAAGCAGGCCTGCCAGCGCAAGGCCAGTCGCGGCCAGCGATGCCACGATGCGCTGGCCGCGATGCGACAGCCTGATAGGAGGAAGGAAACCGTTCATGGGCATCTCTTGAATAAAAGGAGAGGGAAAGGCGCGCAAGCACGGGCGCGGGGTCGAGGCCTTCCGGACAAGGCGCTGTTTTGGCACGACGCGCCTGAATTGGGGCTTAATTGCCGGCAAACGCGCGGCGACGGTGGAAAAGGTCGCCTTTATGCCTTGTCCCTTGATTCGCGCCTCCGGTATGGCTGGCAAAGCGTCACAGAAAGGCCTTACGCCGCGCCATGCCATCACCCCTCATCTCTCCTTCGATTCTGTCTGCCGATTTCGCTCGTCTTGGCGAAGAGGTGCGCGCCATCGATGCGGCCGGCGCGGACTGGATTCATATTGATGTGATGGATGGGCATTTCGTGCCCAATATCACGATTGGCCCCGATGTGGTGAAGGCGCTGCGCCCCCACAGCCAGAAGCCGTTCGATGTGCACCTGATGATCGCCCCGATTGACCCCTACCTCGAAGCCTTTGCCCAAGCCGGCGCGGACATCATCACCGTGCATCCTGAAGCCGGGCCACACATCCACCGCACCTTGCAGGCGATCAAGGCACTGGGCAAAAAGGCTGGGGTCGTCCTTAATCCGGGCACGCCGGTCGAAGTGCTCGACAACCTGATGGACATGGCGGACCTTATTCTTGTGATGAGCGTCAATCCTGGTTTCGGCGGTCAAAGCTTTATCGCATCGCAACTTGCCAAGATCGCACGCGTCCGCACGATGATTGCGCAATCGGGCCGACCGATTCATCTCGAAGTCGATGGCGGCGTCAATGCCGAGATTGCCCGTCTGTGTGTCGATGCCGGAGCCGATGTGCTGGTCGCCGGATCAGCCACTTTCAAGGGCGGGCCCGATGCCTACGCCGGGAATATTGCGGCGTTGAAAGGCGCACACTGATGGCAACCCTGCTGCGCAATCCGGCCGCTGTTCGTGCCGATGCGCTGGTGGAGCGGGCTGCCGAAAATCCAGTGATGGCGCTGGAAACGGGGGCCGATGCAGGGGCTGAGGCGGGGTCGGTGTCCTTGCCTCCGCATGAGCCTGTCCTGCATGAAGAACCGTCGCGCGCGCTTGCTTTGAGCGATGTGATCGCGGTTGATGCCGGGCCGGGGGCGGCCCTGATGCGGCTGGCGTACCGATTGGGCGTGCCCGGACATGCGCTTGCGGCGCCGTTCCGTCGCCCGCAACCGGTGCGCGTGCTGGCGACAGTGAACAGCCCCAATCGCGGCGATCGGGCTGCAGGCACCGCGCTGCGCGCCGGGCATTTCCTGGTCCACGGCACGCGGCTGCCCATTGCCAGCTTCGATTTTTCCCCGGCGGCGCGTCATGCCCCGGGGGTAGAACGGATGTTGCACGGGTTCGGCTGGCTTGCGGATCTGGCCGCCAGCGCCAGCCGCGCCGATGGCGCCGCAGTGGCGGAACGGATCGCAACCCAATGGCTCCACGCCCACCGTGAACCGGGCAAAGGCCCTGCGTGGGAACCCGAATATGCCGGATCAAGGCTGATGGCGTGGCTGGTGCATGCACCGCTGATGCTGGGGGGCACGAACAAAAACCTGAAGTCACGGCTGCTTGGCGCCATCACCGAAACCGCAGGCTGGCTCGACAAGAAGGCCCCGCGCGAGGCTGCCGGGTTTGGGCAGGTCGCTGCGTGGGCCGGTGTCGTGGCGGCAGGGCTGCTGCTTCCGCATGGCAAGCCCCGACGCTTGTTCGGAGAAGCCGGACTGGTGCGGGCGCTGGGCGACATGGTGGGCGAGGATGGCGGCCTGCTGTCACGCTGTCCGGCCGCGCAGCTTGATGCGATCCGGCTGCTGACCGATCTTCTGGCGTGCTACGATGCCGCCGAAACTACACCGCCGGCCGCGTTCGCGGTGATGCGCGAACTGCTTGTCCCTCCGGTGCTGGCGCTGCGACACGGGGACGGTATGCTGGGAAGCTGGCAGGGACAGGGCGCAATTTCGGCGGACCGGATCAATGCGGTGATCGAAGCCAGCGGGGTGCGCGCCCGTCCGCTGTCGGTGGTGAAGGGCTGGGGTTACAGCCGCATCAAGGCCGGCGAAACCTTGCTACAATTCGACACGGCGCCGCCGCCGCGTGCCAAGCATGCACGCACGGGCTGCGCATCGACGCTGGCGTTTGAACTGTCGGACGGGCCGCAGCGGATCATCGTCAATTGCGGCGGCGCGGCGTTGGCCGGCGGGCAGGTGCCAGCGCGGATCGGTCAGGGACTGCGGGCAACCGCCGCGTTTTCAACCCTCGTGCTCGACAATGCCAATTCCACAGCGGTTCTGCTGGCTGGCCAACTGGGCAAAGGGGTGGAAACGGTCAGCCTCGAACGGCGTATGGTCGCTGGCAAGGGCGCGCGCGAGGCGACGCGGATCGAAGCGGCGCATGATGGCTATGTCAGCCGTTTCGGTTTGACGCACCAGCGCATCCTGACGCTGTCGGGCGATGGCACCGAACTGGCGGGTGAAGACATCTTGGTGCCCAGCGGGCGTAACGGCAAACGCGGCAAGATCGCCTTTGCCTTGCGGTTCCATCTGGGGAGCGGCGTCGATGTACAGATTTCGGGCGACAATCGCGGCGCAAGCCTGCTGCTGCCCGATGGTCGGCTCTGGCAATTTCGACTGGGCGGCGATAGGGCGGGCGCCGGAGCGATCACGCTTGCTGCGGAAGACAGCCTGTGGGTTGATGGCGAAGGCCGCCCGCATGCAACGCAGCAACTGGTGATCGAAGGACTGGCACTGCGCAGCGGGGGGCAATTCTCCTGGCGCCTTCGGAAAACGGGATAGGTTTCAGCCATGGGTGACAAGGCAATTCAGCGGGCGCTGCTTTCGGTGTCCGACAAGACGGGTTTGTCCGAATTGGGCGCGAGCCTTGCGGAACGCGGCGTGGAACTTGTCAGCACCGGAGGCACGGCCAAGGCCCTGCGTGATGCGGGACTGACGGTGAAGGATGTCTCTGAACTCACCGGCTTTCCCGAGATGATGGACGGGCGGGTCAAGACGCTGCACCCCACCGTCCACGGCGGGCTGCTCGCTCTGCGCGACAACCCCGAACATGTGGCTGCGATGCAGGCCCACGGGATCGGCGCCATCGATCTGGTCGTGGTCAATCTCTATCCCTTCGAAGCTACCGTCGCCAAGGGTGCCGCGCGCGACGAGATCATCGAAAACATCGACATCGGCGGGCCGTCGATGGTGCGTTCGGCTGCGAAGAACCACGGCTTCGTCACGATCCTGACCGATCCGGCCGATTACTCTGTGCTGCTGGCAGAAATGGAAGCGAACGACGGCGCAACCACGCAGGCCTTCCGCACGCGCATGGCAGGCAAGGCCTATGCCCGCACCGCAGCCTACGACAGCGCGATTGCCAGCTGGTTCGCATTTGCCGATGCCGATGGCGAAACTGTCCCGTTTCCCGATACGCTCCCCATTGCGCTGAAGCGTGCGGATACGCTGCGTTACGGCGAAAACCCGCACCAGGCGGCCGCGATCTACGTGCCGCAGGTTGTCGGCTCCGCAGGCGTGCCGCAAGCATCGCAGTTGCAGGGCAAGGAACTGAGCTACAACAATCTGAACGATGCCGATGCCGGGCTCGAACTGGCGGCCGAATTTGCAGGGCAGGACCCCGCCGTGGTGATCGTCAAGCATGCCAACCCCTGCGGCGTGGCGCAATCGGGCAGCCTGCTGGAAGCGTGGGAGGCTGCGCTGGCGTGCGATTCGGTTTCGGCTTTCGGCGGCATCGTGGCAGTGAATACCGAACTGGATGCCGCCACCGCCGAAGCGATTGCGGCGATCTTCACCGAAGTCGTCATCGCCCCCAGCGTCAGCGCCGAAGCGCGTGAAATCTTCGCCCGCAAAAAGAACCTGCGTTTGCTGGAATGCGGCGCGCTGCCCGATCCGCGCCGCGCGGGTCTGACCATGAAGACGCTGGCAGGGGGCGTATTGATCCAGTCGCGCGATTCGGGCGCCGTCAGTCTGGATGATCTGAAGGTAGTTACGAAACGTGCGCCGACCGATCAGGAATTGAAGGATTGCCTGTTTGCCTGGACCGTGGCCCGCCACGTCAAATCCAACGCGATCGTCTATGCCAAGGATGGCGCTACCGCCGGGATCGGTGCAGGCCAGATGAACCGCCGCGATTCGGCGCGGATTGCCGCGATCAAGGCCAGAGAAGCCGCTGAAACCCTTGGTTGGGCCGCTCCCCGTACGCAGGGCAGCGCTGTGGCGTCCGATGCCTTCTTCCCCTTTGCCGATGGTCTCATTTCCGCTGCCGAAGCGGGCGCGACTGCCGTCATCCAGCCAGGCGGATCGATCCGCGATGACGAAGTGATCGCAGCCGCCGATCAAGCGGGGCTGGCGATGGTGTTTACCGGGATGCGCCATTTCCGCCACTGATTGGCCGCCAAACTGGCTGTTCTCATGATGGTCCGCGGCCGTTCGCGTGGCTTGATCGTCGTACCGTGTGTCTGCCTTGACGCAGGCGGCGCACGGTTCGCCACGACGCGCGCCTGATCTCATCTTTTCGGCTGCTGTTCCGTATCTAGATCAGAGCCCAACCCAATCGGGCCTGACGGCCACGTTCATCCCGCTGCAATTCGGCATCGGGCAAAAGGACATTCGGCTACAACGGACATTGCGAGCTTCCCATGCGCCTTTTCTCACCCGATCTGTTTCGCAACTTCGGCATCGGCTTCGCCTTTGGCGCCGTGATGCTGGCTGTGGGCAACGCTGGCACTTGGGGCGGCGAACTAGCGCCCGCAGCACAGGCGGCGGAGAGCCATGAAGCCCCGGTTCCCGCCGGTGATTTCCTCATCGCGCCCGAAGGACGCTGACGCCCATGAAAACGCTTGCCGCACTGCTTGCCGCCGCTGCTCTTGCGGTGACCGCTTGCGCCGGCCCCGCCACCGCGGCCGAAGAAGCCGTCAACGCACCGGCCGCCGCCCGCACCGCGAAGGAACCCAAGGGCCTCAAGACAGCGATCTTTGCCGGGGGGTGTTTTTGGGGTGTCGAGGGCGTGTTCAGCCATGTGAAGGGCGTGAAATCAGCCGTGTCGGGCTATCACGGCGGAACCGCGAAAAGCGCCAAGTATGACGTTGTTTCCAGCGGCATGACCGATCATGCCGAGAGCGTGAGGATCACCTATGATCCTGCGGTCGTTCGTTATGATCAGTTGCTGCGGATCTTCTTTTCGGTGGTGGCCGATCCGACCCTCAAGAACCGTCAAGGCCCTGATGTGGGCGCGCATTATCGCAGCGCCATCGTGCCCACCAATGGCGAACAGGCTGCGGTGGCCAAGGCCTATATCGCACAGCTTGGCAAGGCGGGTCTGTGGAAACGGCCAATCGCCACCCAGATTGAATCTTACAAGGCGTTCTATCCGGCCGAAGCCTATCATCAGGATTACATGATCAACAATCCGAACAGCCGCTACATCGTGCGGTGGGATGCGCCCAAGGTTGCAGCCTTGAAGACCATGTTCCCGGCAATGTACCGCAGCACCTTCCTGCGCGACGCGGGCTAGCCCCCGGTAAAGCGACGCTTTGCGATTGCTGCGGGCCCGCCTATATCATGCCCATGGCACCGCACGCACATCAGCATCACGAACATTCCGGCCCCGGCCTCGTCGCCGAAGCGGCGCGGGCTTTGGTTTCGGCAGGCGAACAATGGACCGCCATGCGCGAGGCCGTGTTTGCCGAACTTGCCCGGCACGAACGCCCGGTGTCCGCCTATGACATCGCCGACAACCTGTCCGCCGCGCGCGGCAAGCGGGTAGCCCCCAATTCGGTCTACCGCATCCTGGATGTGTTTGTGGCGGGCAATCTGGCCATGCGCGTCGAAAGCGCCAACGCCTATCTGGCCAACACCCACCCGGGCTGCGCGCATGACTGCATCTTCCTGGTGTGCGACGAATGCGGCGAGGCTGCGCATGTCGACGACGAAGATGTCAGCCGCGCGGTGAGAGCGATTGCTGCGGCGCGCGATTTCCGGGCCGAACGGCCGGTGCTGGAAATTCGCGGTCGCTGCAAAGGGTGCACCTGACCGCAATCGTTCTGACGCAAAGCCTTCAATCGACACGCCCGATTTCCCCGTGTAAGGCTGGGGGGTATGACACAATCGCCTATTACGCCCCTGCTCGATCAGGTGAACACACCCGACGACCTGCGCCGCCTCAAGCCTGAACAGCTGCGCCAGCTTGCCGATGAACTGCGCACCGAAATGATCGATGCCGTCAGCACATCGGGCGGGCATCTGGGATCGGGGCTGGGCGTGGTCGAACTGACCGTGGCGCTGCATTACGTGTTCAACACGCCCGAGGACAAGCTGGTGTGGGACGTGGGGCACCAGTGCTATCCGCACAAGATCATTACCGGACGGCGCGACCGCATCCGCACGCTGCGTCAGGGCGGGGGGCTTTCAGGCTTCACCAAGCGCAGCGAAAGCGAATACGATCCCTTCGGCGCGGCGCATTCTTCCACCTCGATCAGTGCAGCGCTGGGCTTTGCCGTCGCCAACAAACTGCGTGGGCGGCCGGGCCGCGGCATTGCGGTGATCGGCGATGGCTCGATGAGCGCGGGCATGGCCTATGAGGCGATGAACAACGCCGCGCTGGCGGGCAACCGGCTGGTCGTGATCCTCAACGACAACGACATGTCGATCGCGCCGCCGGTGGGCGGGCTTTCGGCATACCTCGCGCGCATGGTGTCCTCGAGCGAATATCTCGGCATCCGCAGCCTCGCCAGCCGCGCGGTCAAGAAGCTGAGCCGCCGGATGCACGACACCATCGGCAAGGCGGAAGAGTTCACCCGCGGCCTGGTGACCGGTGGGACGCTGTTCGAAGAGCTGGGCTTCTATTATGTCGGCCCGATCGACGGGCATAATCTCGATCACCTGCTACCGGTGCTCGAAAACGTGCGCGACACGTCCGAAGGCCCGGTGCTGATCCATGTCGTCACCGAAAAGGGCAAGGGCTACGCGCCGGCCGAAAACAGCGCCGACAAGTATCACGGCGTGCCCAAGTTCAACGTCGTCACCGGCGAAAAGGCCAAGAGCGCGCCATCCGCGCCCGCCTATCAGGACGTGTTCGGCCTGACGCTGGCGAAGCTGGCCGAGACCGATGACCGCATTTGCGCGATAACCGCCGCCATGCCGTCCGGCACCGGCGTCGACAAGTTTGCCAAGGCGCACCCCACCCGCACCTTCGATGTCGGCATTGCCGAACAGCACGCGGTGACCTTCGCGGCGGGTCTGGCGGCCGAAGGGATGCGACCCTTCGCGGCGATTTACTCCACCTTCCTCCAGCGCGCCTACGATCAGGTCGTACACGATGTGTGCATCCAGAACCTGCCGGTGCGCTTCGCCATCGACCGCGCCGGACTGGTCGGCGCGGACGGGGCGACGCACGCTGGCAGCTTCGATGTGACGTATCTGGCAACACTGCCCAACATGGTGGTAATGGCCGCCGCCGACGAAGCGGAACTGGTCCACATGACCTACACCGCCGCCGAGTATGACGACGGCCCCATCGCCTTCCGCTACCCGCGTGGCAACGGCACCGGGGTTCCCCTGCCCGAGATTCCGGTGAAGCTGGAAATCGGCAAGGGCCGCGTGGTCCGCGAAGGAACCAAGGTGGCGATCCTCTCGCTCGGTTCGCGCCTCGCCGAAGCGTTAAAGGCCGCCGATACGCTGGAAGCCAAGGGGCTTTCGACCACGGTCGCCGACATGCGCTTTGCCAAGCCTCTGGACGAAGAGCTGATCGCCCGCCTGATGCGCACCCACGAAGTGATCGTCACGGTCGAGGAAGGCTCGGTCGGCGGGCTCGGCGCGCATGTGCTGACCTTTGCCAGCGACACCGGCCTTACCGACAACGGATTGAAAGTGCGTACGCTGCGGCTGCCCGATACCTTCATCGATCACGACGACCCGATGAAGCAATATGACGAGGCAGGGCTGAACGCCCCGCAGATCGTGGATACGGTGTTGAAGGCGCTAAAGCACAACAGCGCAGGCGTTGCCACGGGCGAAGAAGCGCGGGCTTAACGGCCTTCGGGCGGGGGCACGGAGCGGATTTGCAACCGCTCCGGCACCGTCAGGTTGCCTTGCGGCGCTGGCTCTTCAATAGGGACGGGGGCGGTTTCCTGCCCCGTCACCGGCTCACCCTTCAGCGCCGCAATCTCGCGGCGGCGCCGTTCGAGGTAGGTTTCGCGCCGCATCACATAGGGATCATCCGACGCGCGAATTTCGACCAATTCTGCATCGAGCGCCAGCCGCCGGTCGATCGCGTTGACCACGAAATAGCTCGCGGCAAATTCGCTGCGGTTGAACGGTTCGCCGACGGTATAAGGCAGCAAGGCCTGATCGAGCGAATTGCCGATGAAATCGCGCAAAGTGGTCGCACCCACCAGCGGCATGTAAACATAGGGGCCCGGCCCTACGCCGTAAAACCCCATCGTGTTGGCAAAGCCGTTGCGGCGATAGGGCAGATCGGCTTTGTTGCCCGCCACATCGAACAGTCCGCCCACGCCCAGCGTGGTGTTGATTGCCAGCCGCCCCAGCGTTTCGAACGCCTTGCCGACCTTGCCTTGCAGCAAAAAGTTCAGCGCATTGCTCGGCTCGGCAAGATTGCGCACCACATTACCCAGCCCATCACGCACCGGCTCGGGCAAACCGTCGCGGTAGGCATAGGTGACAGGCTCGACCAACGCCTGATCGACTGATTGGGTAATCCGGTAACTGTCTTCATTGATCTGCTCGAGCGGATCGCTTTTGGGCGGGCCGTACGAGCCTTCGACCACGATTTCGTTTACGGGCTCATCAGCCCCTGTATCGCCCTCGCGCGGCGGTGGGGTTGTTTCGGTCTGGGCAAGGGGCACGGCGGCCTGCGCGGCAGAAAGGTGCCATTCCAGCGGAACAACAAGCGGTGGATGCGCCGCAGCTGGCGGTGCGGCCAGCGCCAGCGCGGCGCGCAACAGCGGTGATGGGGCTGCAATCAGGGTAAGGCCGGGCAATCGAGTTCTCCGCTTCGCCCCCTTGTCATAGCACAGGCCACAGGGTGCCAGCCTTGCCCTTGCGACGACGCGCCTATACGCAAGCTGAATTGTCCTCCCTTATCGCGCAAGGCCCTGCAATGTCCCTGATCCAGATTGCCAAAGAAGGCCCCGTCACCATCCTCACGCTAGACCGGGCGGATACGATGAACCCGCTGGGCGCGCCGGGTGACGGGGATGAATTCGTGAGCGTCGCCAACGCGATCAACCGAGACATGGATTGCCGGGTGGTGATCCTGACCGGCGCAGGCCGTGCATTCAGCGCGGGCGGCGATATCAAGGCGATGCAGAACAAGACCGGCACCTTCGGCGGCACCACGCCGGCGATCTCAGACGGTTATCGTGACAACATCCACCAGATGCTGCGCGCATTGTACGGCCTGCGTGTCCCGGTTATCGCTGCAGTTAATGGCCCTGCCATCGGCCTCGGCTGCGATGTCGCCTGCCTTGCCGACATCCGCATCGCGAGCGAGGCGGCCAAGTTTGGCGTCACCTTCCTCAAGCTCGGGATCATCCCCGGCGATGGCGGCACATGGATTCTCCCCCGCGTGATCGGCATGAGCCGCGCGGCAGAGCTGTTCTACACCGGCGATGTGATCGACGCCGCCACCGCAAAAGACTGGGGCCTTGTCAGCCGGGTGGTTCCAGCAGACACGCTGATGGACGAGGCCCGCGCGCTTGCGGCAAAGATTGCGCTGCTGCCGCCGCATTCGCTGCGCCACACCAAGAACCTGCTGCGGCAGGGCCAGCAGATCAGCTACGACACCGCACTGGAACTTGCCGCCAACACGCAGGCGATGATGCACACCACCGCCGATCATGCCGAGGGTGTTGCCGCGCTGATCGAGAAGCGCGCAGCAGTGTTCAAGGGCGAGTAATTACCCGATCCAGCGCCACACGCCGGCGGGAATACCAGCGCGCCACAGGTGCAGCCAGCTTCCCGCCAGCCACAGCGCGGTGCCTGCGATCAGCGGCACCGCGCCGACACGAAGCAAAACGCCCCAACGCGGCCAGTAGCTTGTGCGGCTTTCCCATGCGGCCCACGCGTCGCCCATCAAGGCTTCCTTCTTCGTGTCCTGAAGCCGGGCGCCGACCAGCGCGAGGATACCCATGGCGAGCGCCGTCACCATCGTCCGCGTGCTCCAGAACAGCGCCATGTGCGAAAGCGCCCACAGCCCGATCCCCCACATCATCGGGTGCCGTGTCACCTTGAAAACGCGTGCAGGTTCCGCCCGCGCCTGCGCTTCTGCCATAGGCGTTGGCAGCGCGGGGTTGCCGATGAAGGAACCTGCAAGCAGAACCATCGCAGGCCAGGTGATGATCGTCGCCGCGATCCAGCCGATGGTGCCTGATCCGGGCAGATCGGCAGGGGGCGATGCGAGGAATGCGAAATAGACCCACGCCAGCGTGGCAAAGCTCACGGCGACATAGGCTATCTGAAACCCGCCCGCGCCCAAGGCCTTGACCAGTGGTGCGCGCAAGGGATGTGACATGACGAAGTGCGTGCCGACAAAGGCGATATTTGCCGCGATCAGGCTCACCAATGCTTCGTTCATGACACGCACCCTCCCCCAAGTAGTTGCAAGCCTAGTCGGCGATGTCGATCAACTCCACCTTGAACACCAGCGTCGCATTGCCGGGGATCGGTCCCCGCCCAACGGGGCCGTAGGCCAGATCGGCGGGAATGGCGATTTCGATCGTTTCGCCCACGCCCATCTGCGGGATGGCAAGCTGCCAGCCCCTGACCAGTCGGCCCAGCGGAAAAGTTGCCGGTGCGCCGCGCTGATAGGAACTGTCAAACACTGTCCCGTCGAGCAGACGGCCCTCGTAATGAACGGTAACCTCATCCGCCACGGTCGGCTTGCGCTGCGATGCGCGATAGCTGATCCAGCGCCACCGCACGCCGCCATCAATGAAGTGCCAGCCATCCTCCGCTGTCAGACCAAGAAGATAGAGCTGTTGCTGGGTGTGCCACGCGGGATTCTGTGCATCGTCGGCCACCGTGGAAACGCTCTGACCGTCCTGCGCCAGAACTGGAGCAGAAACGGTGAGAAACGCGCCGATCAAGGCGGCGCCGAACAGCTTGGGCGATCCGAGCATTACCAATCGTAAGCCTTGGGCCGGTCGCTTTCATCAAGGTCGATATAGCGATCCCGCAGCCGGGTCTGGTGATTGGTAAGATCTTGTTCGACCCCGCCGATGAACACCCGCGTAGGCACAGACCCCACTTCGAGCGGGTCTCCGTCCCACATCACCACATCGCCCAGCGCGCCTGCCGTCAGCACGCCCGCCTTGCCGCCCATGCCGCTGATATCGGCGGGGACGGAACTGATCGCAGCAAAGGCCCTCCCCCACTCCATGCCGTTGGCGCCGGGTATCCGGGTCAGCGCGACAAGGTTGCCCGCCACCTGCTGCAAGCGGCGGGGGTCCTGCATGGTGGCTGCGTTGATCGCAACTTTCACGCCCGCAGCGGCAAGCCGCCCGGCGTTCGATTGCGTCGCACCCAGTTGCTCGAAGGTTTCGGGGAGGTCGATAAGCCCGTTCGCGATCACCGGCACGCCGGCAGCCGCGATTTCATTCGCTACCAGCCAGCCTTCGGTCGCGCCCACCAGAACAAGGTCGAGCCGCGGGTATTCCTGCTTCAACGCCAGCACGGCGCGAATATCCGCCATCCGATCCACCGCGACATACAGCTTCTGGCGCCCCGTCACCACCGGCACCAGCGCCTCGGCATCGAAACGGCTGAGCAGCACGTCATCGGCCTTGCCGATCTCGGTCGTCTTGGGAATACCGGTTTTGCCGATCAGCGCCTGCGCTTCGCGCAGGGCAGCGCGCAGCAGGGCATGGGCGGCCACGCGGCTGCCGCCCGCGTTGTCCGCACCCGCTTCGCCCAGCGTCACCATCTGGAACGCGCGCGCCTGCACCACGGGGCGGGCATCGCCATCCAGATCAATGATTGCACCCTGCCCGGCGAAGATCGATCCCGAAGGCATCGTTGTCGTCGCTGCACGGGTGATACCCGCCGCCTTGTGGACAAGGATATGCTGCGATGTCGGGTTGATCGCGGTCGATGCGTCCAGCGCCGCGCTGAACGGCGTGC
Organism: Erythrobacter sp. R86502; assembly: GCF_042466465.1. Lineage (NCBI taxonomy): Bacteria > Pseudomonadati > Pseudomonadota > Alphaproteobacteria > Sphingomonadales > Erythrobacteraceae > Erythrobacter > Erythrobacter sp. R86502. The sequence continues at coordinate 2,400,509 of NZ_JAXHCJ010000001.1, forward strand.
CGCGTGCGGTAATGTCATTGGTTTCACCCACCGCCGATACATCCGCAAGACCCAGCGTGGTGACGGTCGCAAACAGGCCGGGTGTTACCCATCCGCCGTTCGCATCGACAGACGTGCCGCCCTGCGGCGCACCGCCCGCGGGGCCAGCATAGATCACGTTGCCTCCGCGCACGACCACGGTGCCGCCCTCGATCGGGGCCGAACCATCGCCGATCACGAGCCGGGCATTGGTGATGGTGACATCCTGCGCCATCGCAGGAGCGGTGAGGGCGAGAACGCTCGCCGCCAGCGTGAGAAGCCGCTTCACTTCACATCTCCTTCGCCGGGCTGGCCGAGCTCGAAATCGCTCACCGGACGGGTCTTTGGGTTCATCGCATCGAACATCAGTGCGCCGTCGATCCACACCTTCTCGGGTCGCGAATAAACGCTCAGCGGATCGCCGTTCCACAGCACCACATCGGCCATCTTCCCGGCTTCAAGGCTGCCGGTCAGATCATCGATCCCCATTGCCTTGGCAGCGTTCAGTGTGATCCACTGGATGACCGTGGCATCGGGAATGTCCATGCCCAGCCGCTGCCCGGCGGCCTGCGCCTTGGCGGCTTCCTGATTCAGTCGCTGGATATCGTTCTGGTCATCCGAATGGATCACCACGCAGGCGCCTTCGCGTTGCAGGAAGGCGGCGTTCTCCATGATGCCGTCATAGCTTTCCATCTTGAAGCCGTACCAGTCGGCCCAGATCGCGCTGCACACATCGTTTTCGCGTAGCAGATCGCCGATCTTGTAGGCTTCGACCGCGTGGTGGAACGCGGCGACCTTGTAGCCCATCTCCTTGGCCATATCGAGCACCAGCGCCATCTCGTCAGCGCGGTAGCAGTGGTTCTGGATCAGGATGTCGCCCTTGAGCACGCCGACCAGCGTTTCCTTGCCGAGATCGCGTTTCGCCTTGGGATCATTGGCGTAATCGATCGCGCCGAGCCAGGTTTCGCGGTTGACGGCGAAGTTGCCCATCCGGGTCGACGGCATCCGCCCGCGGCTGCCATAAACGCGCTTGGGGTTCTCCCCGCAGGCCATCTTCATCGAATAGGGCGCGCCGGGGAACTTCATGCCCTGCACCGTGCGCGCAGGCACGTTCTTGAGCGTGACCGATCGCCCGCCCATCAGGTTAGCCGAGCCGGGGAGGATCTGGAGCGCGGTGACCCCGCCATTGGCGAGCGCGCGGCTGAAGCCGGGGTCCTGCGGCCAGACCGAATGTTCGGCCCAGACTTCGGGCGTAGTCGGCGCGGTGGCTTCGTTTCCGTCCGAATGGGCTTCGACACCGGGCGAGGGATAATCGCCAAGGTGCGAATGAATGTCGATGATGCCGGGGGTGATGAATTTGCCGGTGCCGTCGAACACCGCAATGTCGGCCGGGATCGGGGTATCCGGGCCGCCGACCGATGTGATCTTGCCGCCAGACATGAACACGACGCCGTTTTCGATGCGTCCGCCCTTGCCGTCATAGATCGTCGCACCGCGGATCGCGGTCGCGGCGTTAGGGAAGGGCTTGTAGGTCGAGGCGAACACCGGATCGCCCGCGGGCGTCGCGGCGAAAGTCTTGTCATCGGATTTGCCCGAGGCGCTCGCAGTGTCGCCTGAAGTCCCGGTGGTCGCGCAGGCGGACAGCGCCAGCGCGTTTGCCAGAGTGGCCAGCACGCCGATGCGCGCTCGCAATTTGGTGTGTGAAATCATCGAAACCCTTCCCGTTTCCCTGTCACAATGTGTGACGGGAAACGGGAAGCTTGTCCATGCAGTCAGGCGATTAAACTATCGCCCCTGTGTTATTCAGCCGGACGGGTAGCAGGGTGGACACCCGCCTGCTGTGCTTCGAGTCCGGCTTCCTTCTGGCCTTCGAGTGCGGTACTGGCATCATCGTCCTGCAACGTGTCGAGGTGCATGAGCTTCTTGATGAGCGGGCTGACAACCAGCACGCCCACGCCCACCGCAATCGCCACCCAGCCGATCTGGCTGTAGACGCCGAGCACGGTTTCCTTGGCCGCGCCTTCGCCCGAGGCCGCTTCCGATCCGGTCGCCGCCGCGATCAGTCCTGCGGCAAAGTTGCCGGTGGCCGAAGCGAAGAACCACGTGCCCATGATCAGCGATGCCATGTGCGCTGGTGCCAACCGGTTCATCGCCGACAGGCCGACAGGGCTGAGGCAAAGCTCGCCGGTGGTGTGGAGCAGATAGATGAGGAAGATGAACAGCACCGGGGTCATGTCCCCCGTCGCAGCCCCTGCCACCAGCACAAGGAAGCCAGCTCCCAGCTGCATCAGCGCAAATCCGAACTTGGCCGGCGCCGAGGGTTCAAGCCCCTTGCGGCCCAGCCACGTCCACAACGCTGCAAACAGCGGAGCCAGAAGGACGATGTAAATTGCGTTGATCGACTGGAACACCGATGCGGGCACCCCGCCCCGGTCGACATAGCGGTCCGTGTAAAGGTTGAGCGACGAACCAGCCTGTTCGAACAACGCCCAGAACAGGATCGAGCCCAGGATGAGGAACATCGCGGCAAAGATACGGTCCCGGTCATGCGGTTCGAGCTTCACCACGGCGGTGAAGATCACGTAAGCGACCAGAATGGCGCCAGCGATACCCAGCAGGCTGCCCACTACAGCTTGATTTTGTACCATCCACCAGCATGCAACCACGGCAAGCAAACCCACGGCGTAAAGACCCCATTCGAGCCCCTTGCTCAACAGCGCAGGCGGCTCGCCCCGGCCCAGCAGCAGCGGCCTGAAGACCGTGAACACAACGAGGCCAAGCAGCATGCCAAAGCCCGCAGCACCAAAACCGTAAGCCCAGCCATAGGTTTCGCCCAGATACCCGCACAGCAACGAACCGAAGGCGGCGCCGAGGTTAATGCCCATGTAGAAGATGGTGTAGGCCCCGTCGCGCCGCACGTCGGTACGCGGATAGAGCTGCCCGACGATCACCGAAATGTTGGCCTTCAAAAAGCCCGAGCCGACGATGATGAAGGCGAGCGCCAGCCAGAAGATGTTGAGCGCGGCCTGATCCTGGCCGCCGGTGCCTTCGAAGCCCATCAGGAAGTGGCCGAAGGTCAGCAGCACCGCGCCGTAGGCCACGGCCTTGCGCTGCCCCAGATACTTGTCCGCCAGATAGCCGCCCAGAACCGGGGTGATGTACACCAACGCGGTATATGCGCCGTAGATGACGCCAGCTTGGGCATCGTCAAACAGCCAATGCTTGGTCAGGTAGAAAATCAGCAGCGCCCGCATGCCGTAGTAGGAAAAGCGTTCCCACATCTCGGCGAAAAAGAGGACGAACAGACCTTTGGGGTGGCCGAGAAAAGTCCCGGCGCTGTCCCCATGCGGAAGCTCAGCAGTAGCCATGAAATCGGATATCCCTTGTGCGCACCCCTCTCCGGGCGCGGTACCATGGGGGCGCAACCTAACGCCTCATTCGGTCATGTGAAGCTTTTGTTGCGTATGAAACCGGATCGCGATCAACTTGACCGCATGGCTGTATTATGGCACTGATGCACCTCGCAAGGGACTTTGCCGTACATGACCCCAAACCGCCCAAGCTCCACCCGCCCCGTCTATCTCAAGCTGCGCGACCAGATCGCGGCGGCGATCATCGACGGTATCTACGCGGAGGGTGCGATGCTGCCGTCGGTGCGGGCGCTGGCGGCAGAGCAGGGGGCCAACCCGCTCACCGTGGCGAAAGCCTATCAGCAGTTCCAGAACGATGGCCTTGTCGAAGTGCAGCGCGGTGTCGGCATGTATGTCGTGCGCGGCGCCGCGGAACGCCTGCGCAGTGCTGAACGCGAAACCTTCCTGCGCGAAGAATGGCCTGACATTGTCAACCGAATGCAGCGCCTGGGGCTCGACCCGGCGAACTTGGCGCACACATCATAGACATTTGACGCGCCGGCCGGAATGCAACTTGCAGAATTTCCCTTATTCTGCCAGTGTGTTCCTACTCACCAGCGGCGGGTTGCCTAACCTGCATGGCTGCGAGTATTGGGGCCGCCTTTCGGGTCGGAGGCGCGTAAACGAAACGACGGGGTAACCCGCATTTGCGGCGTAGATGGTGGCCGAACCGTCCATCACGCCGGGAGATCGGTATGATCAGATCCGAATTGCTGCAGGAACTGCATAAAGACAATCCAGACCTCCGCGCCGACGAGATCGAGCAGGTGGTGGATATTTTCTTCGATGAAATCGCACAGCGTCTGGCCGAAGGTGGCCGGGTGGAACTGCGCGGCTTTGGCGCCTTCTCCACGCGGGAGCGTGAGGCGCGCAGCGGGCGCAACCCGCGCACCGGCGAAACAGTGGACGTGCCCGGAAAGCGCGTGCCCTATTTCAAGGCCGGCAAGGAAATTCGTGAACGTTTGAACAAATAAGGCTGCCGACATGGTGCAGCAGGTATCGGGCCTGCATGCGCCATGCTCAGCTTGATGTTCAGTGCGGCGGTGCTTTGGTGGCTGGTGGTCAACCATGTCCGTCGCTCCAACAGGGTATCGCCGGCGCGTGCGTCCTACGCGGCTTCGCGCGTGCGATGATCGGCGTGTGCGAGACCGGGTAGTGGAAGCGTGCGGTCTTTGCCCAGTGCGGTAAAGACCAGCTCGATCATGCGTGCGCTGCCGCCGCTCAGGCTCATATCGACGGGCAACAGGCCGAGCTGGGCCATTTCGCTCGCCTCGTCCGGACCCGGCGCGGCGATGATTCGCGCGATATTCGGCATGCGCTCCTGCGCCAGCGGAGTCACTTCACGCGACACACTGGTATCGCCCGTGGCGACGACCAGAACCGTACGGCGATCGATCCCGATTGCGTCCCAGCTGCGCGGATCGGCGGGATTGGCGCGGTGGACATGATACCCGTCTGCCAACGCCAGCTCGAACCGGTCATGATCGGCTTCCAAGGCGAGGTAGCCGATATCATTATACGACAGCGCATCTGCCAGAGCGCGGCCCACAGGCGTCATTCCAATAATCAGCACCGGCGCGTCATCGCCTGCCAGCTTGCGGTCGGGCGGACCTGCCCGCAGGCGCCCTGCAAGCTTGCGTCCTATGTTGGAGATCAAGGATGTCACTGCCAGGCTGATCGCGATGGCCGTCACCAGCGCCGATACCAGCCTCGGCTCTGCCAGACCTGCAACAGCTGGCAGCGCCAGCAGGACAAGCGTGAATTCACTGCCCTGCCCGAGCAGAAAACCCAGCTGAATCGATCCGGGCACCGACCAGCGGTTGACCAGGGCGGCCGCCACATTGAACGCGCACTTCAGCACGATCATTGCCAGTGTCATGGCAACCACGAGGTCCCAGTCGCTGACCAGCAGAAGGGGATCGATCGACAAGCCGACCGAGATGAAGAAAAAGCTCAGGAACAGGCCACGAAAGGCGTCGATCTCGGTCTGGACAAGGATCCGGTAACGCGAATCGGCCACTGCCATGCCGCCCAGAAAGGCGCCCAGTGTCAGTGACAGCCCTGCCATGCCTGTCGCCCACCCGGCTGCCAACGCGATAAACAGCGCGGTCGCGGTATAGACCTCGGTTGTGCCCGCACGTGCGATGAGACCGAACAGGGGCTCTGTGAGAAAGCGCGCAAACAGCACTGCGATGCCGAACGCTGCCAGTGCCTTAATCCCCGCCATTCCCAGCGCAGGCGCCAGATCGCCGCCACCCGCCAAGGCGCCAGCCGTCACCAGAAGCGCGATGGCAGCGATATCCTGAAAGATGAGGATCGATTGCGCGGCGCGGCCCACCGGGCAGTCTTCCTGCCCACGCTCGCGGATCAAGCCGATCACCACTGCGGTCGACGATAGCCCCATGCTGAACCCCGCAATCGCGGCAAAGGCCGGCGAAAGGCCGAACATCCAGAACAAGGCCGCAAAGCCGCCGCCGGCCACCGCCATCTGCAAGGCGCCAAAGCCGAAGATATTGGCGGCCTCGGCCCGTATCCGGCCCAGCGAAAAATGCAGTCCAAGGTTGAACAGCAGAAACATCACACCGGCTTCTGCCATTGCGGCAACCACGGGCCCGCGGAAATCGGCCGCCGTGCCGAGACTGGCAAGCCCGAGACCCAGGCCGAGATAGCCGACGATGGGGTTCAACCGCAGCGCGCGGCTCGCCAAGGCGGCGCCGATGCCCAGGCCCAGCAGCGTGATCGCCGGTTGTATGGTCGCCACCACAGAATGCGCGTCAGATGCCTCGCCCGCCATGGTGCGCCCTTGTTTCCCGAAAATCTCGCCCGAGATGGGCGATCATTCGGCGACTGGCAAGCTCTGGCGCTCGACCGGCAATCTGTGCAAAGGGCGTTGTGATGCGGGCGTGGCGGAATGGTAGACGCCGGGGACTTAAAATCCCCTGAGCTTTGCTCGTGCGGGTTCGAGTCCCGCCGCCCGTACCAGATCGCCTTCACCCGCTGCGACGCAGCGTTGATCGCGATCTTGCCATTATCTCCGCCTTAACGCCTTCTACCTAAGCCTTTGGGGCAAGCTTGGGGCAGTCGCGCCCCATCTTCGCGTCTCGCCAGTGCCAGGACCAGGGGCTGTCGGGTTGGGACAATTGGACATGGACACAGGGACCAACACAGCCAAGCTGACACCGGAGCCAACGGCGACCGACGCGGATCAGCGCGCCGCACCGCGGTTCACGCTTCTGATCCGCGCTGCCAAGCTGGTGTCGGCGCAGGGCGAATTCGTGTGTGTGATTCGCGATGTTTCGGAAACCGGGATCAGCGTGCGGCTGTTCCACGCCTTGCCAGCATGCGCGACCTACGCGCTGCACATGCCAGCAGGCGCGGTGTATGAAGTCAATCGGGTATGGCAGCGCGATAACGAGGCGGGGTTCACCTTCGACGAAACCGTCGAAGTTGCGCGGCTGGTCCACGAATCGGCCGAATATCCCAAGCGTGGTTTGCGGCTGGGCCTGTGTTTTCCGGTGACGATCCATACCCTGTCGGGCTGCTTCGACGCGGTGGTGGAAAACGTGTCCCAGCAAGGCGCGCGGCTTAGCTGCGACACGCTGCTGGCCATCGACCAGAATGTCCGCATCGCGGGCCCCGGACCCGGCGGACAGATCCGCGAAGTGCGCGCCAAGGTGCGCTGGCGGCGCGATCGCCAATATGGGGTGGTGTTCGACGACACCTTCACGCTGGGCGAGTTTGCGCGTCTGGCTGCGTTGCTGCAGGCTCCCGCGCTGCTCGAATCCTAATTGCGCTGGCTCAGGCAGGGACGAACTTCAGCGCGACACCGTTGATGCAGTGGCGTTTCCCGGTGGGCTTGGGTCCATCAGCGAAGATATGGCCCAGATGTCCGCCGCAATCGGCACAATGCACTTCGGTGCGGGGGTAGCCGATCTTGTAGTCGGTCGATGTGCCTACGGCGCCCTTGTCTACCGCCTGATAAAAGCTCGGCCAGCCGGTGCGGCTGTCGTATTTGTGCAGCGATGAATAGACGGGGTTGGCGCAGCCCGCACATACGAAGGTGCCCTTGCGCTTTTCCTTGTCGAGCGGTGAGGTGAAAGCGCGTTCGGTGCCTTCTTCGCGCAGGACATAGAACTGCTGTTTGGTGAGCAGGCGCCGCCATTCGGCTTCGGTCTTGCCCTTGGGGTAATTCTTCGCTTCGGCCGGCACACTTCCGCAAGCAGCGACAAACGGCAAGGTAGCGCCAACGGCGATAAGGCGGCGGCGGCTGATCGGGGGCAGGTGCATCACAGAGCTTTCCATCACGAGAGGCGTATTAGGTACATCCTTAATACGCCCGGAACGCCGCGGCAGTTTCACATCCGCCCACAGACCCTCTGTCAAAAAGTGGTGATTTCCACTTCAAGCTTGCGGAATCCGTGCACGAAGTTGGCGCGCACCCGTTCAACATCGCCCGCAACATGCACACGCATCCGGCGCTTGTGCATTTCTTCCAGTAACACCTTCAGCTGCAATTCCGCCAGGCGCGCGCCCACACAGCGGTGGATGCCATAGCCGAAGGCAAGATGGCGGCGGGCGTTTTCACGGGTGATGTCGAGCTTGTCGGCGTTGTCGAACACCTCTTCATCGCGGTTGGCAGACAAGTACCACAGCACCACCTTGTCGCCCGCCTTAATGGTCTGTCCAAACACGTCTGTGTCTTCGGTGCAGGTGCGGCGCATATGCGCCAACGGGGTCTGCATCCGCAGCATTTCCTGCACCGCGTTGGGGATGAGTTCGGGGTGCTCCTCAAACGCTTTGCGCTGGTCGGGGAACTTGTCCATGCCATGGATGATCCCGCTCATGGTGTTGCGGGTGGTGTCATTGCCGCCGACGATCAGCAGCACCAGATTGCCCATGAATTCTTCGGGCCGCATCTGGTTCATCGCGGGCGAGTGAAGCATCATCGAAATCAGGTCATTGCCCGGCTCTGCGTCCATCGTCCGCTCGATCCAGAGCGACTGGAAATAAGCAGCCATTTCCTGAAGGATGCCCCACCGCATTTCGTCCAGTTCGCGCACGGTCGCGAGTTCGGTATCGCCCGCCCAGTCCGACCAGAAGGTCAGCAACCGGCGGTCTTCCCAAGGGAAACCGAACAGGATCGCCAGCATCCCCGTGGTCAATTCAATCGAGACGGTATCAACCCAGTCGAACACCTCGCCGCGGGGAAGCGAATCGAGCAGTTCGCCGGTGCGGGCCCGGATTTCCGTTTCCATGTCGGTAATCGCCGATGGCGTGAACTTGGGCGCGACGGTGCGCCGCTGACCGGTGTGCTGCGGGCGGTCCATCGCAATGAACATCGGCAGTTCGCGGGTGTCGGTCCCGGCAGCCGCGGCCTCTTCCTCAGTCAGGCGGTTGAGAATGGTGATCCCGCCGTGTTCCCAGCTTGACGAGAATGTTTCAGGCAGCGCTTCGATATGCTGGATCGCCTTGTGGCCGACCACCGCCCAATAGGGGCCAAAAGGGCTTTCGGGAATATGATGCAGTGGCCCGGCGGCGCGCATCTCGGCAAAGATCGGCTGCCAGCGGTCCTCGAAATAGATGTCAGATCGGCTCACATCCCAGGCATGAGGATGGCGCGGCCGTTCTTCGGGATGCGCGGCGAAATGCGACTTCAGCGCATCATACGCGGTGGGTTCATGCCGCACTTTCGGGCGCTGAACGCTTTGCGGCGCGTGGGGGGCGATCGTGGCCATGTCTGTCTCCCGTCGGGCCGCTTCTGGCTTGAGCCGCTCCGTCCGAATCGCAGTCTGCCTCAACTGACAGGCATGTCAATAGTGGGTTGCGATTGGAGACTGATTGTGGGGCCAGTTCAGGCGTTGAGCCGTGCGCCCTTGCGTGCGGGATCGCGCCCCGCACCTCCCGATTTCATCACCCGCTTGCGAAACAGCAACGACCCGCCCTTAACGATCAGCAGCACAGCGATGCCCTGCCACAGCAGGGCGGCCGCATGGGTCCACAGATCCGGTTCCATCGCCGCACGGGCGAGCATAGCGAAGGGCGACGACAGCGGGAAGGCGATCGCCGCCAGCTCCAGCCCTGAACCGGGCTGCTTAATGGTGTAGGCGGCAAGGAAGAACACCATCAGCTGCACCATCGTCACCGGCATCGACAAGGTCTGCACTTCGCGCACCGAACTTGCCATCGACCCGATCGTGAGAAACAGCGCGCCCAGCAGCAGGTAAGCCATAGCGAAATAGATCACGCCCAGGATGGCAAACAGCGGCCATCCGACAGCAGGGGCAGGAAGGCGCGCCGGATCAAACCCCGTCACCTGCGTGATCGCATCGCCGCCAGCCGCCCACAGCGCCCAGGCCGCCGTGCCCCACACCGCAATCCCGACAAAGGACACCGCCAGCATGGCAAACAGCTTGCCCATGAACACCGCATCCATCGGGATGGCAGCGGCAAGGATTTCGATGATCTTGTTGGCCTTTTCCTCAACCAGATTGGACAGCACCATCCCGGCCAGCAGCATTGTCAAAAGGAATAGCAGCATCTGCGCGATCTGTGCGGTCTGAATGCGGCTGGTGCGTTCGGATGCGGCGCTGGTGACGACCACCTCGGCCTTGATCGCGGGATAGTTGGCCGGTTCGGCTGCCAAGGCGTTGTCGGCGATCAGGCCCAGTGGGCCCTGCCAGCGGCGGATCTGGTTACCCGTGCCGACCAACGTGGGCGATTCGAGCGATCCGGTCATGATCGCCGCGTAGTTTCCACGCCGCGCTTCCATGAAGGCACGGGCATCGAAATCGGGATTGCGCGCCGCTTCGGGGACAGGCCGCAGCGACGGCATGGCCGAGCCAAGCTGACGGGCAAGCTGGCCGCTGGCCGCCATCATTGCGGTGGTTTCGCTCTCGCTGAGGGCAAGACCCACTTCAATGCTCACCGCTTCGCGCTGGACCTCACCGCCGATGCTGCCTGCCAGCGCCCCGACGATCACCGGGAAAAGCGGGCCAAGCAGGAAGAACAGGAAGGCGCGGCTGAACAACACGGCGACAAAATCGCGCCGGGCGATGACCCATGCAGCTTCCAGCGCCGAAAGACGCGGGCGCAAATTCTCGCTCATGCGCGGTTCCCCTGATTATCGGCTTCGAGCTGGCGCGCGGCCGCCTCACCCGCGATGGCGACGAAGGCGTCATGCAGCCCTGCGCGTTCGATCGACAGCGAGAGAATACCAGCTTCGCCTTCGATCAGGCCCTTCAGCAGCGGCTCAATCCCGCTTTCGGGCAACGTGAACTGGAAGAAATCGCCATTGCGGCGCGCATCCCCCGGCAGTGCGGAAAGCCACGCACCTTCGCGGGCCCGCGTCTCCAGCCGCACCTGCGCCGGGATCCGGTCGCGCGCGGCTTCGACGGAACCGGCATAGGGCACCTTGCCGCCCGCGATAATCGCAACGCCTTCGCACAAGCGTTCGGCATGGTGGATCACGTGGGTCGAAAAGATCACCGTGACACCATCATCCGCTAGCGTGCGGATCATCAATTCCAGCTTGCCCTGATTGATCGCGTCGAGGCCGGAGAATGGTTCGTCCAGCACGACCAGCCGTGGCTGATGCACCAGCGTTCCGAGCAGTTGGACGGTCTGCGCCATGCCCTTCGAAAGCTGACGGATCTGCCGGTCAGCCGCGTGGCCAAGCCCGTGGCGTTCCAGCAATTCGGCACCGCGCCTGCGGCCTTCCTTCAGCGACAACCCGCGCAAAGCGCCCATGAAGGCAATGGCTTCGACACATTTCATCGACGGGTAAAGCCCGCGCTCTTCGGGCAGATAGCCGATCAAACGGCCAATATCATGCGGGCGATCGTGCCCGAACACGCGGCGTACGCCTGCGTCGGGATCGATTATGCCCAGAAGCATCCGCAAGGTCGTGGTCTTGCCTGCGCCATTGGGGCCGAGAATGCCGTAAATCGCGCCTTCGGGTACGGAAATATCCACCCCGTCCACCGCACGCGTGCCGTCAAAGTCCTTGATCAACCCTCGCGCTTCGATAGCCAGCGGGCGGGCATCGGCCGGGATGGCACTGAAGACATCTCCCTGATTGCCGGTTATCCCATTGCCAGCCACCCGATTGCCCGATGCTGCGTGATCGCTTACCGCCATGTCCATAGCCTCCAGCGGTTAACGCGCAGGATTGAACGGGAGCCTCTCCGAACATGGTTAACGGCCCGGCAAGAGATGGTCTTGAAGTGCGGATCGCTGCCGAAGCCGCCGCGCTGGGCTTTGCGACATGTGGATTTACCGGCACGGGGGAAAACCCATTGCGCGCCGCCCGGCTGGAACAGTGGCTGGGCGAAGGACAGCATGGCAGCATGGAGTGGATGGCGGCGCGGCTTGAACATCGCCGTTCGCCGCAAGGCCTGTGGCCGCAGGCGCGCAGCGTGATCGCGCTGGGCATGAGCTATGCCCCCGCGCATGATCCGCTGGCACTTGAAAGCTCGCCCGAACACGCGCGCATTTCGGTCTATGCACAAAGTAAAGATTACCACGATGTCGTGAAAAAGCGGCTTAAGGCGCTCGCCCGCTGGTTGGTGGCTGAAGAGCCGGGGGCCGAGGTCAAGGTGTTCGTCGATACGGCCCCGGTGATGGAAAAGCCGCTGGGCGAAGCGGCAGGGATCGGCTGGCAGGGCAAGCACACCAACATGGTCAGCGCCACCCACGGCAGCTGGCTGTTTCTGGGGGCAATCTACACCACGCTTGACCTTGCCGCGGCGCAGCCACACCGCGACCAGTGCGGAAGCTGCCGCGCCTGTCTGGACGCCTGCCCCACCGATGCTTTCCCTGCGCCGTATCAGCTCGATGCGCGCCGCTGCATTTCGTACCTGACCATCGAACACAAGGGCCCGGTGGCGGAGGAATTCCGCGCCGCGTTGGGCAACCGCATCTACGGCTGCGACGATTGCCTTGCGGTGTGTCCATGGAACAAATTTGCAAGCGAAGCGCAGGCCATCCGCGAATTCCTGCCTCGCGCCGAACTGGTTGCGCCGCGTCTGGCGGAATTGCTGGCGCTTGATGATGCGGGGTTTCGTGCGCTGTTTTCCGGCTCCCCGATCAAGCGGATCGGGCGCGACCGGTTCGTGCGCAATTGCCTGTATGCCGCAGGCAACAGCAGCAACGCCGCGCTGGCGCCGCAGGTAGCAGCTCTCACCGCAGACCCCGATGCCGTGGTCGCAGATGCAGCGCGCTGGGCGCTGGCACAGCTTACATCAGGTCTCTGATCGCCACATCGGGATTCGCCAGCAGCGCCGGATCGATCTTGCCCGGGCCGTTTTCCAACAGCTTGCGCCCCTGAACGTAGTCCTTCATCGTGCCTACACAGTCGAACGCAATCGGCACCCCGGCGCGCATGTAGACCACGGTGAATTTGCGTGTCTCGGGATCGCCGCGCAGCACGGTCTGGTCGTAATCCAGGTTCAGGCCTGCTGTCTGAAGCTTCAGATCATACTGATTCGACCAGAACCACGGCAGCGCGTGATAGGGTTCCTTTTCGCCCATAATCGCGCGCGCAACGGTCGCCGCCATGTCATGCGCGTTCTGCACTGATTCCAGCCGGATCACGGCGTTGTCAGCATAGGGATTGGCGTGGGCGGCGCAGTCGCCGATGGCGTAGACATCATCAAGCGTGGTGCGGCAGCAGAAATCGACATCGACGCCGTTGGACCCCGCGGCCCCCGCCGCGATCAGCGGAGCGACCGCCGGAACTACGCCGATCCCCACGATCACCATATCGCAGGCCAGCTCTTCTCCTGTGTCGAGTCTGACGCCCGTGACCCGGCCCGCTTCTTCACCGAGAACCGAATGCACACCGGTTTCCAGCCGCACATCGACACCCTGACGGCGGTGTTCTGCGGTGTAGAATGTCGACAGTTCTTCCCCAGCCACACGCGCCAGCACGCGGGGCAGCATCTCGATCAGCGTGACCTCGCAGCCCAGCTTGCGCAGCACTGCGGCCGCTTCAAGCCCGATATAGCCACCGCCGATCACGACGGCACGCTTGGCCCCATCCGTCAGCGCCGCCATCATCGCGTCGGCATCGGCCTTGTCGCGCACGTAAAACACCCCGGGCAGCACCGCCCCGGGCACCGGCAATCGGCGCGGATCGCCGCCGCCCGACCATATCAGTTTGCGATAGGTGGGTTGGCCGCCGTCGCTCAAAGTCAGTCGGTGCGCGATCGGGTCAATGGCCGTTACCGCCGCGCCAAGGCGCAGCGTGATATCGCGTTCTGCCCAGAACGCTTCGGGGCGGATCATGATCCGTTCGAAGCCCTTGTCTCCCGCCAGATATTCCTTCGACAGCGGCGGGCGTTCATAAGGGGGTGCGGTGTCGCGCCCGATCATGAGAATGGACCCTTCGTGTCCCTGCTGACGCAGCGCAATCGCCGCCTGGGCCCCGCCGTGGCCGGTGCCGACGATGATGACATCCCAATGGTCTGGGGTGGTTTGATCGGTGGTTGCCATGCCTTGCCTATGCCCCTCCGGCGCTGTGCGGGCCTTCACTTCCCGCAAATGGCGCCGGGGTCAACCGGGTCGGATCAGCGGCACGATCACCCGTGCCGTTTACCTTTCGAGCAGATTGCGCGCCTGACTGGCGATCTGGGCCAGCATCGCAGCCCCCACCGGCGGGCGGGCCTGCGCGCGGCCGATCATGGCGCGGAACTGCGCCACGCCAAAGGCATTGCTTTGCGCCCAGGCCGCCACGGCATCGCGCGGATTGTCCTTCCCGGTCGTGCCCTTCATCAGGCGCCGCAAGAATTCGATCCGCATCTGCTGGAAATCACGCGCAAGCCCTGACACCAGCAAACGCTCCCAGATGTCGGACGGGCTCATGTAGGCGGCGGTCCCCTGCGCCCAATCCAGCCCCAGCAGCGTGCCAATATCGGTAAAGGCGTGGGTCAGCAGCTTGGTTTCGATCCCGGTGACAAGCGCGCCCCGTGCAAGGCCCACCGCGCCATCGAAATCAAACAGATTGGCAACCTTGGCGGCCAGCGCCTCTGTCGCACCGACGGCGACAAAGCTGTCGCGCAGCGCGCGCGACCGGGCGCGCGGCTCATCCGTCAGAAGTTCGTCTCGCCCTGCAATCAGCGCAGCCACACCGTCCTGCAATTCGGCGATCATTGCGCCGGCTTCCACCTTGCCGGACGCGGTGCGCAGCACATCGGACATGAGATTGCCAACAGCGGCGGCCAAACGGTCGAAAAGGATCAGGCGCGCGGCTTCGGGAATGTCGGCTGCATCCAGTTCGCGCCACAGCGGCTCCAGCCCGAACAAGCGTTCAGCCACCACAAAGGCAGCGGCAACATCGGCCAGCCCCACGCCTTCTTCTTCCGCCAGTTCGAAAGGATGCACCATGCCCAGCCGGTTGACGATACGGTTCGACAGGCTGGTAGCGATCATTTCCGAACGCAGCCTGTGGCCGCGTATTTCGGCCGCGTAGGTCTTGCGCATCGCGGACGGGAAGCGCGCCAGCAGCATCGGTTCCAGCACCGGGTCATCGCCAAGACCGCTGGCTTCGATGGCCGCTTGCAGCGCCAGCTTGGCCGACGACAACAGGACCGCGAGTTCGGGGCGGGTCAGACCCTGCCCGTCAGCCGCGCGGCGCGACAGGGTTTCGCCATCGGCCAGCCCTTCGGTGCGGCGATCGAAATCGCTGACTTCCTCCAGCCGTTCGATCAGGCGGATATAGGCAGGGGTCACGGCAGCGCCGCGGCTTTCAGCCACTGACAGCGCCAAAGCCTGCAGGCGATTGTCTTCCAGGACCAGTGCGGCGACTTCATCCGTCATTGCAGCCAGCAGCGTGTTACGCTTTTTGGGCGTGAGCTTGCCGCTTGCCATGGCGGCGGCCAGCGCGATCTTGATGTTCACTTCGTTGTCCGAACAATCGACGCCGGCCGAATTGTCGATGAAGTCGGTGTTGATGCGCCCCCCCGCCAGCGAGAACGCGATACGCCCGGCCTGCGTGACGCCAAGGTTCGCGCCTTCGCCGATGACCCGCGCACGCATTTCAGTGGCATCGACGCGCAGCCCGTCATTGGCGGGATCGCCCACCTGAATGTTGTTTTCCTGCGCGGCCTTCACATAGGTGCCGATGCCGCCGAACCACATCAGATCGACAGGACTGCGCAGGATTGCGGAAATCAGCGCTTCGGGTTCGATGGTCTTGTCATCAATACCCAGCACATCGCGCGCCTGCTTCGACAGTTTGATCGATTTAGCCGAACGCGGGAACACTCCGCCCCCCTTGGAGATCAGGCTGGCATCGTAATCCTCCCAGCTTGACCGAGGGAGTTCGAACATCCGCTTGCGCTCCTTCCAGCTGGTCAGCGGATCGGGCGAAGGATCGATGAAGATATGGCGGTGATCGAAAGCGGCAACCAGTTTCAGTGCCCTGGACAGCAGCATTCCGTTGCCGAACACATCGCCCGACATATCGCCGCAGCCTGCGACCGTGATCGACTGCGTCTGCACATCGATCCCCATTTCGCGGAAGTGGCGCTGCACCGAAACCCATGCGCCGCGCGCGGTGATGCCCATGGCCTTGTGGTCATATCCATTCGAACCACCACTGGCGAAGGCATCGTCGAGCCAGAAGTCGCGGCCTTGCGCGATGCCATTGGCAATGTCGGAGAAGGTGGCGGTGCCCTTGTCCGCGGCGACGACGAAATAGGGGTCCTGCCCGTCCAGTACCCGTACGCCATCGGGATGCACAACCTTGCCGCCAACGATGTTGTCGGTGACGGACAGCAAGGTGCGGATAAAGATTTCGTAAGATGCGCGGCCCTCTGCCGCCCAGCCTTCGCGGTCGATCGCGGGCGAAGGCAATTGCTTGGGATAGAACCCGCCTTTAGCACCCGTCGGCACGATCACCGCATTCTTCACGCGCTGCGCCTTCATCAGGCCAAGCACTTCGGTGCGGAAATCGTCACGCCGGTCGGACCAGCGCAGGCCCCCGCGTGCCACCGCGCCCGACCGCAGGTGGATGCCTTCCACGCGGCGCGAATAGACGAAGATCTCGCGCCAGGGCAGTGGCTTGGGCAGGCCGGGGACCTTGGCGGAATCGATCTTGAAGGCCAGCGCCTCGGCGGCGGCGGGCGCAAAGGCGTTGGTGCGCAACACCGCATCGATCACCGCGCGGTAAAGCCGCAGCAATCGGTCGTCATTGATCGCAGTGACCTTGGCAAGACCGCGGGTAAAGGCATTCTGCGCCACGGCGATCGCCTCGTCCCGGTCGCCTTCAAAGGCCGGATCGTGGCGGGCGGTGAACAGATCGATCATCGCGCGCGTCACGTGCGGCGCGGCAACCAGGGCATCGACCACGGTATAGATCGTGTAGCTCACCCCCGTCTGGCGCAGATAGCGATAGATTGCGCGCATCCAGTTGGCGCTGCGCGGGGCAAGGCCTGCGGCCGGGATCAGGCGGTTGAACGGATCATCCTCGCTCGCCGCGCCCAGCACGTCGGCCAACGCATCCTCGATCAGGGCCGCCCGATCAAGCAACGCCGCAGCATCACGGCCCGGCGGCACGGTGAGAAGGAATTCATGGATCGTGCCGAGGCTGGGATCGGTCAGGAACGTTGGCACTTCGGCAGCCACCCGGAACCCGAAATGCTCCAGCGCGGGCACCGCATCGGACAATGCCAGCGCGCCCTTCATCACATAGGCTTTGAGACGCAGCGTATCGGGCGCGTCCCCTTCAAGCCGATACAATCGCACCGCCCGCGTGCCATCGCCGCCCGGATCATCCGCCAGTGCCAGTGTGCGAAGCTTGGCGATATCGCGCGCCGCTTCGTGCGCGCCATAGGCAAGGCGGTAGCCGGTCGGGAATGCAGGGGCATACCGCGCCGCCAGCGCGGCGGCCCGGCCTTCTTCTTCGGTTTGCGTCAGATAGCCTGCCACCGCTTCGTTCCAGCCGCGCAAAAGATCGACCAGCTGCGCTTCGATCGCGGTATCATCGGGCAGTTCGGCGCAGGCGCGCACATCGACCAGGAACCGCAACAAAGCCAGCGTGCTGCTTTCCACCTCAAGGCTCCAGTCGAGCAGCGCGGCACCCGGCGACGAAAGAAGCATCGCCTGGATCTGCAGCCGCACATCAGTGGAAAGCTGATCGCGCGGCAACCACACAAAGGCAAAGACATGGCGTTCCAGCGTGGCGCGCACCATGATCAGCCGCGGGCGGGGGCGGTCGATCAACGCCATCTTGGCGGTGACCAGATCCGCCACGCGTTCAGGGTCGAATGCGGTCAGCAGATCATTGGGCAGTGATGTGAAGGCGTGCACCAGCGCCTTGCCGTTGTGCCCCGCCGGATCGAAGCCCGCCTGCGCGGTCATGTTGGCGACCATCGTGCGCAGCACGGGCACTTCCCCCGGCTGCGCATTCAGCGCCGCGCTGGTCCACAGGCCTGCATGGATCGACAAGGCGACAACGCGCCCGTCTTCGCGCAGCGGAACGATAAACAGGTCCAGCGGACTTGTGCGATGCACGCGCGAATGGACATTGGATTTAATCGCCAGAAGCGCACGCAGCGTGCCGGCATCATCGTGCCGATCAAACCATTCGAACGCCCGGTCATAGCTGATTTCGGCAAGCAGCTCGTTGGCTGAGGCGCGGCAGATGCCAAGCCGCTGCGTGCTTGTCCCATCACGGTGACGGGTAAGATGGCCCAGCTGGGTCAGCATCCCCGCGCACAGCCAGCCCAGCAACGCCCCGGCTTCGGTATCGAGCGCGCCGGCCATTGCCGCATCGTCGGAAAGCGCCGTGCGCATGGCCGGCCAGTCGTTCACCGCCGCGTGCACATCGCCAAGCGTGGTTTGCAGCGCATCGAGCAATTCGCGGCGCTGGCGCGCATCGACCCGCGGGGTTTCGATATAGATCAGCGATTCGCGTCCGTTGCCGGGCGCAGCGCCGTTCTTGCCAAGTGCAGTGACGGCGCCAGTATCATCGCGATCAATCGCGATCACCGGGTGCAGCAGGCGATCGATCGCAACGCCTTGCGATGCAATTGTCGCGGCCACCGAATCGACAAGGAACGGCATGTCGTCATTGACGATCGCAATACGCAGATGGCGCCGTTCTCCGGTCGCCGATTCGATCTGGACGATCGATTGACCGGGAGCGCGCCGCGCCGCTGCAGCAAGAAGCCATGCCGCCGCTTCGTCCAGCGCAGGTTTGTCGACCGGTGTATCGCCGGGCAGCATCGAGGCTTCGAGCTGACGCCGCAGCGCCTTGATCAGCGCGGGCTTGGGCGCTGCCGCCGCTGTGGGGGTTGACGCGGCGGCGGTGGGTTTCGACACCATATTCGGCTCCTGCTCATCCTGCATGACCGGCTTCGCTTGGGCGTAATATTATTGTGCCGGATTGTTGTTATCGTATCGGGCAGCGATACGCCGATCCGCCCACGCCGCGCAAGCGCGATGATTGCGTGGGGCGATGTTAGCGTATCAGGTGACAGGTACGGTGTTGCACGCCTCCAGCGTGGCCTCGAGGCTGCGAATACGTGCCTCGGGATCATAGGTCGCTCCGCACAGCAGGATTTCATCGGCCCCGGTGCGTGCGACAAAGGCCGCGATCTGTTCGCGAACCTGCGACGCGGTGCCCACCGCAGCCGCCTGGCCCAGATGGGCAAGCATCGCCTGCGCCTGCGCGGGCAAGGTATTGGCATAGTCTGCAATTGGCGGTGGCAGCTTGCCCGGTGTCCCGCTGCGCAACCGTACAAAGCTTTGCTGCTGGCTTGACGCAAGCAGATGCGCTTCGGCTTCGGTATCGGCGGCAAAAACGTTCATCGCCACCATGACATGCGGTTTGTCCAACGCCTCGGACGGCTGGAAATCGCGGCGATAGACTGCCAGCGCGCTATCGAGATGATCGGGCGCAAAATGCGCCGCAAAGGCATAGGGCAGGCCCAACTGGGCAGCAAGCTGCGCACCGAACAGGCTTGACCCCAGCATCCACATTTCCACCTGCGCGCCAAGGCCGGGTGTGGCCGCAATCGGCAGGTCGAGGTTGCCCGTCAGCAATGCGCGCAGTTCAGCCACATCCTGCGGGAAATACTCTGCCGCCTGATGCAGGTTTTTGCGCAGCGCCCGCTGCAATTCGGGCCCGGCGCCCGGCGCGCGGCCCAGTCCTAGGTCGATCCGTCCAGGGAACAGCGCATCCAGCGTGCCGAACTGTTCGGCGATCTGGAACGGCGTGTGGTTGGGCAGCATGATCCCGCCCGATCCGATGCGGATGCGGCGCGTGGCGTTGCCGATATGCGCCAGCACCACCGATGTCGCCCCGCCTGCAATCCCGTCCATCGCGTGATGTTCGGCCACCCAGAAACGATCGCATCCCAGCGCATCGGCGGCGCGGGCGAGATCGGTGGTGGCGGCAAAAGCCTCTGTCAATGTGCCGCCTTCGCGGACCGGCACCAGATCGAGAACGGAAAAGCGGGTCATGATCGGGGTTTCTCCTGCGGGGGGGCAGTGTCTTGCGGTGCGCCAAGTTGCGCCAGGTAATCTGTGGCCGTTGCGGCGGCCGGCGTGTCGGGTGCGATGGCCAACACCGATTGCCAGCTGGCGCGCGCCGCATCATCGCGTCCGGCAAGCACGGCGATAACACCAGCTTCCAGTCCCACATCGGTATTGCCGGGCATCAATGCAACTGCACGCTCGATTGCGCTCTGCGCATCGCCGAGACGGTCAAGCCGCCGCAGCAACGTGGCTTTCAGCAGCCAGGCCTCGCCGCGCTCTGGCGACAGCGCCGTGGCCAATTCGAGCGCCGCCAAACCTGCGTCACTCTGCCCCAGCGCCACCAAGGCACGGGCGCGGTCAGTGGCGGCGATCGCTTCGAGCGCGGTTGATCCGGCTGCGCGGGCATCGGTTTCGGCAGCCGTCAGCAAAGTCAGTGCGCCCTGCGCATCGCCGCCCGCAAGCGCAGCGTTTCCGGCCAGGGCGGCAAAGCGGGCGCGGGTGCGCTGTTCATCATCCGGGGTTTCATCGCGAGCAGCAACAAAGGCGGCGCGCGCATCGTCCCACAGGTTCAGCGCGCTGGACGCGGTGCCAAGGCACAGATTGGCCAGAACACGGTCCGGGCCGGTGGTTTCGCTGCGACGAATTTGCGCCGCCGTGTGCGCGCGCGCAGGATCGTCGGCCAACTGATCGAGGCACGTTTCAAACCAGGCGCTCGTCGCGTTCAGTTCTGTCTGTACAGCGGCGGGTCTGGCTGGCCGGTCACGCACCAGATCGTCATTGGGAATCGCCCCCGTCATCGGGTTGGGGCCAACCTGCAGCAGCAAGGCAAGAAGCAGAGACGTCGTTTGCACCTTGGGGTTCTATCCGTAATATTCGGCCACGAGGGCCTTGATGGCTGCGATATCGCTGTCGCGCGACAGGCGGTGATCGCCGTCTTCTATCAGAACCACCTGAACATCGTCCGACTGCAACGCCGTTTCAAGGCGCAGGCTGATGGTCCACGGCACATCGGCGTCGGCCTTGCCGTGGATCAGCCGCACCGGGCAGGACAGATCGATCGCGTGGTCCAGCCGCAGGTGACATTCGGCATCGGCGAAGAATTTGGCATGGGTGGGCGTGGGTTCGGGGCCATAGGGGTTGGGTTCGTAAATCGTTGCGCCCGCCGCCAGCGCGTCGCGCTGTTTATCGCTATAGCCCCAGCGCGTGAAATCGGGCGCGGGCGCAATCCCGATAAGACCCGCCAGCCGGTGTTTCAGATGTTCGGCCACGAGCAGCATCAGCCAGCCGCCCATCGACGATCCCACCAGCAGCACCGGCCCGCTGACATAGCTTTCGACCAGCGCCAGAACCTCGTCACGCCAGCCGCTCAACGTTCCATTGACAAAATCGCCTGCGCTGTGGCCGCAGCCTGAATAATCGAGCAGGAGACAGGCGCGCCCCTTCGCCTCGGCCTCGGCAAAGAGCGCGGTCGCCTTGCTCCCTGTCATGTCCGACATATAGCCGGGCAGAAAGACAAGACAGGGGGATGTCTGGGGGCTGCTGCCCGGCGTGTAGCGGAAGGCGACGCGGCGGCCGTCGTAAAGCGTGTGGTGCATCAGGTCAGTCATGCCGCTTCCATGCCTTGCCGAACGGCGCAAAGGCAACCACAGTATCGGGTATTGTCATCGGGCGGCTGTCACAGCAGCGCAACCGGAGAGGAATAACCCGCCGCCATGTTCAAAACCGATACCGCCGCCCAGCCGGCTTCATCCGCAACGGCGCTAACCCGCCGCCATCTGTTCACGCTTGCCGTCGCAGGTGCGGCGTTCGCCGCTGCGCCGCTGGCCGCGCGCAGTTTCGGAACCGGGTTCACGCACAATGTTGCCAGCGGCGAGCCTTCGGCCCAATCGGTGCTGCTGTGGACGCGCTACGTGGCCGAAGCGGACACCGCACTGACATGGCAGGTCAGCGCGAGCGAGGATTTCGCGGCACCGGTTGCCGAAGGCAGCGTGACAGCTTCGGCCAGCCGCGACTGGTGCGCCAAGGGCGTGGCCACCGGCCTTGCGCCGGATCGCTGGTATTTCTTCCGCTTCATGGCGCCCGATGGCACCGCCTCGCCCACGGGGCGCACCCGCACGCTGCCGGTGGACACTACATCGAAGTTCCGGCTGGCAGTGTTTTCCTGCTCCAACTTCGGATTTGGCTGGTTCAATGCCTATGGTCACGCGGTCGAGGCGAACGATGCCGATCTGGCGGTGCATCTGGGCGATTACATCTACGAATATGGCGCGGGGACCTATCCCAACGCGGGGCAGGGATTGCCCGAACGTGTGCTGGCGCCCGCGACGGAAATCGTCGCGCTCACCGATTACCGCCTGCGCTATGCCACCTACCGCGCCGATCCCGATTGTCAGCGGCTGCATCAGGTGCTGCCGATGATCGCGGTGTGGGACGACCATGAAAGCGCGAACGACAGCTACGAAAACGGCGCGCAGAATCATCAGCCCGATACCGAAGGCGACTGGCAGGTGCGCAAGGCCGCTGCCAAACAAGCCTACCGCGAATGGATGCCGGTGTCCGATGCGCCCTATGCCGCCTATCAGGTTGGCGATCTGGCCACCTTGCTGCGGCTCGACACCCGGCTCGAAGGGCGCGAACAGCCGTTCAGTCTGGAACAGGTGCTGGCGGGCAAAACCGATCCGCAAGCGGCGATGGCCGCGCTCGATACCTTCCGCGATGGGGACTGGGCCCATCCCGATCGCCAATTGCTGGGGGCTGCGCAGGAAACGTGGCTGTCTGAAAGCCTCGCTACTTCAACCTCCGCCGGCACGCATTGGCAGGTGCTGGTGCAGCAGGTGCTGATCGGCAACCTCAAAAGCCCGCAGGCGCTCGCCGGGATGCTGGGCGATGGCTTGCCCGATTTCGTGCGCCAGCGTCTTGCTGCGGCGGGCATGGCGAGCAAGGCAGGCCTGCCGCTCAACATGGATGCCTGGGACGGATATCCCGCCGCGCGCGAGCGTGTATTCACAGCGGCGCTCAACGCCGATGCCAACCTGATCGTGCTGGCGGGCGACACCCACAATGGCTGGGCCTTCGATCTGACGCAGGACGGCGCGGCGGTGGGCGTCGAACTCGGCGTGTGTTCGGTCAGTTCCCCCGGCTTTGAAAGCTATCTCGGCTTCATCAAGCCCGACACGCTGGCAAGCGCGCTGGTGGCCGAGAATGAACAGCTCCAATGGGCCGACACCGCGCAGCGCGGTTATATGGTTGTGGAGCTGACCCCGGCGCGGGCAATGACCGAATATCGGTTCAGCACCGGGGTCAAACAGCGTTCAACGCGGCTTGCAGGCACCAAGCGGATCATGACGGAAAAGGGCAGCGGTACGCTGGAAGTCTAGGTTGCCGGCTAGTGACGGCTTGTTAAGCCATCGGCGCTATCTTTCGCTCCCTGTTGAAAGGGAGGACGCAGACGTGCGCATGATAGGCTTGGCAGGAGCCGCCTCGGTGATCGGCGGCGGGGCGTGGTTGGGAGGCGCCTTCGATCAGGGCGAATTTTATCCCATGGCCCCCACGGCGGTCGAGGCGCGCTTGGCCGGGTTGCAGTTGGGCCCGGAAGCTGGCGATTTGGGCGGGCCGGGCGATATGCGGTTGTTGCTGCGCAGCCGCGGGCCAGGGTTGGTGCGATGGGATGTGATGGCCGGCCCGCAGAAAATGGCGCAGGTGCGCGCCCATCTGGCGCCCGAGGATACCGGTACGCGGGTTTCGATAACATTCGCCTTCACCGATGCTGACGCGATCATGGGCCTTGGCGAAGACCCCCTGATCAACGACATCGCACGGATTGCGATGGAAGAGAAAATCGATGCCGCGCTGGATGGGCGGGCGTTTGATCAGCAGCTGATGCAGGCCAAACTGGCTGCGGCAGTGGCGGCCAATCCGGGCGCGGTGGCCACGATGCAGAAGACCTTGCAAGAAAACGTCGCCAAGGAACTGCGCAGCATCGAAAGCGCGCCCGCGCTCGGTCCGGGATACGAACGGCGAACGAAGGTGGGGCAGCCTTTGCCCCCACCCGATTTCAGTAAAACCCATGCCGATGGCGGCTGGGGCCGCGACTAATCACGGGTAAAAATCGCCTCGATCGGCAGGCCAAACAGATCGGCAATCGTGAAAGCCAGCGGGAGCGACGGGTCGTAGCGTCCCTTTTCGATCGCGTTCACGCTTTGCCGGCTCACCCCCAGCCGGTCGGCCAGGTCCTGCTGGCTCCAGTCCCGCTCGGCACGCAGGATTTTCAGGCGGTTGTTCACGCGCAGCCCCCGTCGCCCACGGTAAAGCGGTTGATCACCTGCCCTACCGCCAGACCCACGCACCAGATCGGGAAGACATAGAACACCGGCAGGCGGGGTACGCTTGCGAACAGTTCGACAAGGCCCCACCCCCCGCAAATCGACAGGGTGATCGCCGAAGCCCACAGCATCTTGCGAACTTCCAGCATCCGCAGATATTCGTCCTGCATTTCCACCAGCAGGCGCCCCATGTTCCAGATCCAGCCCAGCACGACGAAGCCGGGCAGCAGCGCAAAGGCGATCACCATCGGCGTGGGCGCGGCATCATCGGGGACGAACAGCGAAGCCAGCAACACCAGCGCAAGGTAAAGCGCAGTCAGCGCCAGATGGACGCGGAAATAACGGCGCATCGCCGGTGTGCGCGTGGTCATGCTGCCTTGCCTTTGCCGAATGCACGGCACGCTGGCTGGCGGGACACGATGAACGGCACCACCGCCAACGGCGCATATTGCGCAACCGCTTCGGGGACGATGTCGAACACGGCAAGCAAAGCGACCCCCATGACGGCGGCGCTGAGGATGAGAGCGAATTTGATATTGCTCATGGAAAGCTCCTTTTTCAAAATGGCAAGCTACCTTTACAATTCGATTCTCAGCTATGTCAAGCAGGCTTTCCATTTTATCGATGCAAAGCAACCGTGCAGCTATCGCATGTCAGGTTGCGCGTGACTCGTGGGGCGCGGCGAATTATGTCTGTGTGCATGGCCCGCCTGCTGACCACCACTGCCACCACCACAACCCGGACTATCCGGGGGCGGGGGGCTGTGCGCTAGACGCCAGGCCCGCCGCCCGGTTCGGGGCGGCGCGGTGTCCCTCCCGAATTGGTTCTTCGCACAACACCGCTCTTCCGGTGCGTCAGCCTTTGCCCTAAGGCGCGCCCAAACGAGACGGAACTGCGATGATGACCGAACTTCTCAAGATCAGCCTGCCCGATGGATCGGTGCGCGAAGTGCCTCCTGGCTCGACCCCGGCAGATATCGCCGCTGCAATCGGCCCCGGCCTTGCCAAGGCCGCGATTGCCGCGCGCGTCGACGGTGAGCTGCGCGACCTGACCCGGCCTTTCGATGGCGATGCGAACCTTGCGCTGGTGACGAGCCGTGACGAGGCTGATGCGCTCGAACTCGCGCGGCACGATTACGCGCACATCCTCGCCGAAGCGGTGCAAGCGCTGTTCCCCGGCACGCAGATCACCTTCGGCCCTTCGACCGACGATGGCTTCTACTATGACGTGAAGGCGCCCGACACGCGCGAGCCGTTCAGCATGGACGATCTGCCCGCGATCGAAGACGAAATGCGCCGCATCATCCGCGCCGACAAGCCGCTGCGCCGCGAGGTCTGGACCCGCGAAGACCTAATCGCCAAGTGGGCGGGCGAGGGCGAGACCTTCAAGGCCGAATGGGCCAAGGAACTGCCCGAAGGCGAGGAACTGACGGTCTATTGGTCGGGTGAAGACTGGCTCGACATGTGCCGCGGCCCGCACCTGCCCTCGACCGGGAAGCTTGACCCCGATGCCTTCAAGCTGATGCGCGTCGCCGGCGCTTACTGGCGCGGCGATCAGAACAATGCGCAGCTTACCCGCATCTACGGCACCGGTTGGCTCAACAAGAAGCAATTGAACGCCCACCTTACCCGGCTGGAGGAAGCCGCCAAGCGCGACCACCGCAAGCTGGGCCGCGAAATGGACCTGTTCCACTTGCAGGAAGAGGCGCACGGAAGCGTCTTCTGGCACCCCAAGGGCTACCGCATCTGGCGCGAACTCGAAGCCTATATGCGCCGCAAGATGGACGGCAGCGGCTACCGCGAGATCAAGACCCCGCAGCTGATGGACGTGCGCCAGTGGACGCAATCGGGCCACTGGGGGAAATACGCGCAGAACATGTTCGCGGTGCCCGACATGGTCCCCGAAGTGGATGAAGACAGCGGCGCGGCCTCCCCCAAGGTGGCCGACGATGCCGAGTGGCTGGCGATCAAGCCGATGAACTGCCCGGCGCATGTGATGGTCTTCAAGCAGGGGATCACTTCCTACCGCGATCTGCCGATCCGGCTGGGCGAAATGGGCTGCTGCCACCGCAACGAGCCCCACGGCGCGCTGCACGGGCTGATGCGGGTGCGCCAGTTCACGCAGGACGATGCGCATATCTTCTGCACCGAAGCGCAGGTGGTGGCCGAGGTGCAGGCGTTCCTTGCACTCGCCAATTCGGTCTATCGCGATTTCGGCTTCACCTATGAAATCAAGCTCGCCCTGCGCCCCGAAAAGCGCTTCGGCAGCGAAGCGGATTGGGACAAGGCCGAGCAGGAACTGCGCGATGCTTTGACGGCGAACGGGCTGGAGTGGGAGGAACTCCCCGGCGAAGGCGCGTTCTATGCCCCCAAGCTCGAATGGCACCTGACCGACGCGATCGGGCGCACCTGGCAGGTCGGCACGATCCAGTCCGACCGCGTGCTGCCCGAGCGGCTCGATGCCCACTACATCGGCGAGGACGGCGAGAAGCACCGCCCGGTGATGCTCCACCGCGCGATCTTCGGGAGCTACGAACGCTTCATCGGCATCCTGATCGAACACTTCGCCGGACGCCTGCCGACTTGGCTTTCCCCGGTGCAGGCGGTGGTGGCAACGATCGTGTCGGACGCGGATGGTTATGCCGCCGAGGTTGAAGCGCAATTGCGCGCCGCGGGCATCCGGGTCGAAACCGACCTGCGCAACGAAAAGATCAACTACAAGGTGCGCGAACACTCGCTCGCCAAGGTTCCGCATCTGTTGGTGGTCGGCAAGCGTGAGGCCGATGAAGGCACCGTGGCGGTGCGCACATTGGGCGCGGAACACCAGAAGGTGATGCCGCTGGCCGAAGCGATCGCGATGCTGCGCGCCGAAGGCACACCGCCGGATCTGAAAACGGAGAACTGACGATGAAAACCGCGTTCGCCTTTGCCGCTGCACTGCTCCTCGCCGCCTGCGGGGCCGAAACCGCCGACGTGCCGGTTGCCGAAGCCACGGTCGATCATGCCGCGATGGGGCACGATATGGGCGCGGCCACGCCCGGCGAACTGACCGAGGCGCAGGCCGCCTACAAGGCGGTGAACGACACGATGCACGCCGGCATGGCCGACATTCCCGCCGACCCCGATGTCGCCTTCATGCAAGGGATGCTGGCCCACCACGAAGGCGCGGTCGCGATGTCGCAGGTGGCGCTGAAATACGCCAAGGACGATCAGGCGCGCGATCTCGCCAACCGGGTCATCGCCGCGCAAAAGCAGGAAATTGCTGAGATGGAAGCCTGGCTCAAGGCGCGCGGCGTCCGCTAGGCTGGTGGAGGTTTTCGCAGGCTTCACCGCAGTCCAGATCGCGGTTGCGTTTGCAGCGGCGCTGGGATCGGCGTTCGTTCGCGGACTGACCGGATTTGGCATGGCGATCCTGCTTGTTCCGGTGCTGGCACTCGCCCTGCCGCCGGTCGAAGCCGTGGTGCTTGCCAACGCACTTTCGCTGATGATCGGGGCTACCGAGATCCGGATGCTGGTGCGCAATGCCGAACCGACCGCGTGGGTCATCAGCACCATGGCGGTGCTGACGACGCCGTTTGGCCTGTGGGCGCTGTCGATGACCGGCAATGACGTGGCGCGGCTGGTGATCGCGCTTATCGCGCTCAGCGCGTTTCTGGCGATCCTGCTTCCGCGCCGCGGCGAAAGCGTGCCGGGCCGGGCGGTGACGGGGGGCGTGGGTTTGCTGAGCGGCCTGATGACGGGCTATGCCGGAATGCCGGGACCGCCGGTGGTACCGTATTACGCCGGGCGCACGCTGCCACGCATCACGATCAAGGCCTCGATGCAGCTGATCTTCACCATCGCAGCAACCGCAGGGCTGGGCAGCGCTGTGTGGCTGGGTGTTTTGCGGGCGGAACTGCTGCTATTTGCAGCCGTGATGCTGCCGATGATCCTTGCCGGAAACGCACTGGGCGCGCGGGTGTCCGGGCGAATCAGCGATCCGATCTGGCGGGCGGTGGTCGGATTGATACTGGGCGGTGCAGCAGCGGCGGCATTGGCGCGCCTGATCTGATCCGCAAGCGGCGCAATCAGATTGGCAGGGCCTGCCCTGCAAACACCAGCGCGGCGGCACAGCCCAGCACGATTGTCCGGCGCGCCGCTTCGAACGGATCGACCCGGGTGACAAAGACGAGCGGCAGGGCCAGAGCGTGAGCACGGTTCATGGTTTTGCACTCTCGCCCCAAAATCCTAACGAAGCGTTAAGGCGCACCCTCGGTCGGCATCTGCTGGCTGGCGCAGTGGAACCCACCGCCGCCTGCCAGCACGGCCTCGCCCGGCAGGCCGATCGTGTCACGGTCAGGGAAAAGCGCGGCAATGGCAGCGACCCCTTCGGCATCATGCGGACTGCCGAACGTGGGCACCACCACGAGATGCGTGGTGATGGCAAAGTTCACATAACTTGCCGGCTCGACCACCCCGTCGCGGATCAGCAGGCCGGGCGAAGGGATCCGCACCACTTCGACGCCGAACGCGTCCGCCCGCGCCGCCGCATCGGCATAGATCGCGGCGTTGGGATCATCGGTGCCCGTCGCTTGCGGCACCACCAGCCGGTTCGGCCCGACAAAGCGCGAAAGGTTGTCGACATGCCCGTCGGTGTGGTCGTTGATCAGCCCATCGCCCAGCCACAGCACGCGGGTAAAGCCCAGCTGCGCCGCCAGTTCCGCCTCGATCTGCTCGCGGGTCAGGGCGGGGTTGCGATTGGGGTTGAGCAGGCATTGCTCGGTCGTCGCCACCAGCCCGGTGCCATCACCGTCAACCGCCCCGCCTTCCAGGATCATCGGGATCGCAGTAACGGGAAGCCCGGCGTCACGCGCCAATTCGGCCCCGATTTCCTGATCGCCGGGCATCAGATATTTCTCGCCCCAGCCGTTGAAGCCGAAGCGGCGGGCGATGCGTGTCCGCCCGTCCGACACCACCAGCGGCCCGGTGTCGCGCAGCCAGACATCGCCGTAAACCCGCCGCTCCAGCGTCACCTTGTCGCTGACAAGCTGGCGCGCGCGGGCTTCATTCGCGGCGTCGCGCACCAGCAGACGAACCTCTTGCCCGCTGTCGGCCACCGCAGACGCAAACGCGGCCATCTGTTCCTGCGCCGGTTCAAGCCAGCCAGGCCATTCTTCGGCCAAGTGCGGAAAGCCGATCCACAGCCAGTCCTGCGGAGCCCATTCGGGCGGCATAAGGGCTGACATTTCGCCCTCAGCAGCCCGCGGTGCTGCCAGCGCAAGACCGATCGCGCACGGCCTTGAACTCGTCACCTTCGTTCCAGTTGGGCCAGCTTGTGCTCATCGAAAGTGCGCGGCCGATGCGGTAATACAGCTGAAGATCAGCCATCACGCCCGACCAGTCCCAGGCTTCGTTGAATTCATCCTTCGGCCCGTGGTAGCGGTTTTCGGTGTAATCGGCGGCCACCGCGGCGCCGGCCTCGGTTCCGCCATCGATCAGATCCTCGCCCCCATCAATATACAGCATCGGTACGCCTTCCTTGGCGAAGGCAAAGTGATCCGAACGGTAGTAATATCCTGCTTCGGGCTTGGGATTGGGGGTGGCGACGCGGCCATCGGCCTTCAACGCGGCATCAAGGAACAGGTCAAGCTGCGACTTGCCCGGCCCTACCACGGTCACGTCCTTTGCCGGCCCTGCCACCTGAAAGGCGTCCATGTTGATCCCGCCCACGGTCTGCGCCAGCGGGAAGACCGGATTTTCGGCGTAATATTTCGCGCCGAGCAGCCCTGATTCCTCCGCCGTCACAGCCAGGAACACAAGGCTGCGGCGCGCCGGACCGGCCTTGGCGTGCGCTTCGGCCAGCGCCACCAGCGCGGCGGTGCCCGTGGCATTGTCGACCGCGCCATTGCAGATGTCATCGCCATCGGGCGCAGGCGTGCAGCGCCCCAGATGATCCCAATGCGCGGTGTGCATCACGTATTCGTCGGGCGCCTCGTAGCCGGGCAGGATGCCGATGATGTTGTGCGAGGTGATGCTGCGGAAGGTGCTGGCAAAGCGCGTCGACGCGGTCAGGCCCAGCGGAACCGCCTTGAACCCTTTCGCCTGCGCAGCCCGGGTCAGCGCGTCCAGATCCTGCCCTGCGGCGGCAAGCACCTTGCGCGCGGCGTCTTCGGTGACCCAGCCGTTCATCTGCGTCAGCGGCGGCGCGTTCTCGCCGCGCTGGGCATAGGCCTGCGGCCCGGTCCACGAACTTTCGACAACGTTCCAGCCATAGCTGGCAGGCGCGGTCTGATGAACGATCAGCGCGCCCGCCGCACCCTGCCTTGCAGCCTCTTCATATTTGTAGGTCCAGCGACCGTAGTAGGTCATCGCCTTGCCATTGAAGGTGCCATCAAGGCCGCTTGTCTGCCAATCGGGATCATTGACGAGGATCACCACCGTCTTGCCGCGCACATCGACCCCGGCGTAATCGTTCCAGCCGCGTTCGGGCGCATTGATGCCGTAACCCACGAACACCAGCTCGCTATCTGCAATCGCGGTCGCGGCGTCTTCGCGATAGGTTACGCCCACCCAGTCCTTGCGGAATGCAAAGCTGAGGTCGGTGCCTTTGCCGCTGATCGTGAGCGGCGCGTAATCGCTGCCCGTAATCTCCACCAGCGGGACTTCCTGCACCCACGAATCGCCATTGCCGGGCCTGAGCCCTGCCGCCTTGAAGCGTTCGGTCATCAGCGCGATGGTCTTGTCTTCGCCGGGGGTGCCGGGCATCCGGCCTTCGAACGCATCGCTGGACAAGGTGCGGGTGACGTCTTTCATGGTGCTTTGCGACAGCTGGCCCGGTTGCGCTGCGGGAATATCCAGCCCCGCGACGGCCTGACTGTCGGTCATCGTCTGGCATCCGGCCAGGGTCAGCGCCGCTGCCGTGACCGCGAAGAGCGCGGAATGTCTGAGTGCCATGGCGATAAGTCTCCGGTGAAAGTGTCACGTTCAGACACGATCCATTGCAGAGCGGGAAGTGCGGTGCAAGCACGGGGCGTGAACACAGGGGTCAAGAACGGGCCCCCCTTGCCGCAGCCGCGGCGCGGGGCCAGAGAGGCTGGCAATGGGCAACCGACCAACCCCTGACTGGGACAGCGCGCTGCACCGCGCCCGCACCCATGCGCCATTTCTCGCCCGCGCGCTGGAACGCCAGCCGGAACTTGCCGCGCTGCTTGCCGCAGGTGACGGCGACGCGGCGCTGGCTTGGGCACGCCAGCAGGGCGAGGGCGCCGACGCCGAGGTCGCATTGCGGCGCGAACGGCTGGCGCTTGCTGCCGCGCTGGCAGTGGGCGATCTGGCCGGCGCCTTCCCGCTGACGCAGGTGGTGAGCGAACTGACTGCCTTTGCCGACCATGCGCTCGATCGCGCCATCCGCACCGCGATCGCCGAACGCACCGACCGCGATTCGACCGACGGCTTCATCGCGCTGGCGCTGGGCAAACAGGGCGCGGGCGAGCTCAATTATTCATCCGATATCGACCCGATCCTGCTGTTTGACCGCGAACGGCTGGCCCGGCGCGCGTCGGACGATCCGGGTGAGGCCGCGCAACGCTATGCGCGGCGGATCGTGGCGCTGCTTTCATCCAGCACCGCCGATGGCTACGCGCTGCGGGTCGATCTGCGGCTCAGGCCCGCAAGCGAGATCAGCCCGCTTGCCGTACCGGTCGGCTCGGCGCTGACACATTATCAGGGCGCGGCGCTGGCGTGGGAACGCGCCGCCTTCACCCGCGCCCGCGCCGCCGCGGGTGACATCGCCGCGGGCAAGGCGTTTCTGGCCCAGATCCGCCCGTTCGTATGGCGCGCGCAGCTCGATTTTGGGGCGGTTGAAGAAATTCGCGCCTTGACGCTGCGGATTCGCGAAAGCCACCAGGGCCCGCGCACGCCGGGCGGCGGGTTCGACGTAAAACGCGGACGCGGCGGCATCCGCGAAATCGAATTTTACGCCCAGACGCACCAGCTGATCCATGGGGGCCGCGATTCGTCGCTGCGTGTGCGCGGGACGCGCGCAGCGCTTGACCGGCTCGCCGCCGCCGGGTGGATACCCGCCGACAATGCGCATGTTCTGGGTCAGGCTTACGACCGGCTGCGGCAGGTCGAACACCGGCTGCAGATGGTCTATGACCGCCAGACCCATGCGCTTCCCGATGGCGCGGCGCTGGACAATGTCGCGCAGCTTGATGGGCTGGAAGACGGCGCGGCGCTGGTCGCGGAACTGACCGCGATCACCGCGCGGACGGCGCGCATCTATGAAGAACTGATCGGAACCCCGGACGCCGCCCCCGCCCCCGTTGCAATGCCGGTCAGTGCGCTTACCCGAAATCTGGGCGAATGGGGCTTTCCCGAACCTGACATTCTTGCCGAACGGATCGAGGCATGGCGCGATGGCCGCTTTGCCGCGATCCGTTCCCCGCAGGCGGTGACGGCATGGGACAGGCTTGCACCTGTCCTGCTTGAAGCGATGGCGCAATCCGATGATCCGATGCGCGCGGTAACTCGCTGGGAACGCATCATCGAAACCGTGCCCAGCGCGATCACCACCTTCCGCCTGCTTGATGCGCGGCCCGATCTGACACAGCGTCTGGTCGCCGCGCTGACACTGGCCCCGGTGCTGTCGGACGAACTGGCGCGCAAACCCGAACTGCTCGACACGCTGATCGACAAGGATGCGCTCGACCTGCCGGGGGATGTGCCGCAGATCATGGCACGCATGCGCGGTGCTGCGATCCGTGCCGATTACGAAGCGCTGCTTGATGCAATCCGCATCGTCACCGGCGAAATCCGCTTCGCTCTGGGGATCCAGCTGATCGAAGGGTTGGCCGATCCGCTGGCAATCGCCCGCGCCCTGTCACGCACTGCCGAGGCTGCGATGCAGCTGGCAGCGCAGGCCACGATAGAAGAGTTTGCAGCCAAGCATGGCGAGGTGGCGGGAAGCGAACTGCTGATCCTCGGGCTTGGGCGCTTGGGCGGCGGCGCGCTGACCCACGCCTCGGACCTCGATATCGTCTATCTCTTCACCGGCGATTTCGCCGCCCAGTCCGATGGCCCGAGGCCGCTGGGGGCGACGACCTATTACAACCGCCTTGCCAGCCGTGTCAGCGCCGCGCTCTCGGTGCCGACCGCGCAAGGCGCTCTGTATGAGGTCGACACGCGGCTCAGGCCGCAGGGCAACCAAGGCCCGCTGGCGGTCAGCTGCGAAGCGTTCGGCAAGTATCAGCGCGAGGCGGCGTGGACGTGGGAGCACATGGCCCTCGCCCGCGCGCGCGTGCTTTACGGTTCCCCGCCCGCACGCGCCGAGCTCGAAGGCGTGCTGGCCGAGGTGCTGCGCGACCCGCGCGAAAAAGCGGCGCTGCGCGATGCGGTGCTGGGGATGCGCGCCGAGATGGCCAGGCACAAGCCGCCCACCGGCCCGCTCGATGCCAAGCTGGCGCGTGGGGGCCTCGTCGATATCGAGTTTCTGGTCCACTACCTGCAATTGAGGGGCGAAACCGCCGATGGCCGCCCGCTCGCCGAGGCCGCGATGGATGCGCTCTCGCCCGATCTTGGACAGGCGATCGCCGGGCTGGCGGCGGCGGGCCTGATCCCCGCCGATCTGGCCGAGCCGCACGCACTGATGACCCGGATGCTGGTCGCCGGACGCCTGCTCGCCCCCGATGGCCGCGAACCCCCGCCTTCGGGTGCGCGTGCGCTGGCGCGGGCGTGCGGAGAGGATAGCTACGAAGGCCTGCTGGAAGCCTTTGCCGCCGCACGGCAGCAGGTTGCGGCTGCTTGGAAACAAATTCTGGGCCCAGACATTCTCGGTCCCGAACAGGAGATTCGCGCATGACCACTTTTCCCGGCGTCGGTGACGCCATCCCCGATATTGCGATGGAAACGCCCGAAGGCGGCAGCGTCAAACCGTCCGACTTTGCCGGATCGAAGCTGGTGATCTTCTTCTATCCCAAGGACGACACCCCCGGTTGCACCACCGAAAACAAGGATTTCTCCGCGCTGAAGGACGCGTTCGAAGCCGCTGGCACCAAGCTGCTCGGCGTCAGCAAGGACCCGGCCAAGAAGCACGCGAAGTTCATCGCCAAGCACGGCCTCACCGCACCATTGGCGACCGATGCCGAAGAAGGCGGGCTGTCCGATGCGCTGGGCGTATGGGGGGAAAAGCAGATGTACGGCAAGACCTATATGGGCATGGTGCGCGCAACCTATCTGGTTGATGCACATGGCACGATTGCGCAGGTCTGGCCCAAGGTGAAGGTCGCCGGCCACGCCGAAGATGTGCTGGCGGCCGCAAGGGCGCTGTGACCGCTCCTGTGCAAACTGTCGCCCGCGCCATCCGCACCGCGCTGTGCACCGCAGATCCGCGTGCCAAGTGTTTTGCCGCGCGCGACGTGGCGCGGGCGTGGCGGCGCGGCGCCCTGGTATGGGACTTCGATGTCGCCATGCCCGATCAGCCCGCTTGGCCCGATGCGCCCGATCTGCTTCCTCCCAGCCAGATGCCCAAGCGGCGCAAAGGCGGATCCGAACGGGGCCGGATCGCGCTGTGGCACAGTCTGGCGCATATCGAATTCGTCGCGATCGATCTGGCGCTCGATATGGCGGGACGGTTTGGCGCGCAGATGGGCGCAGAGTTTGTCGGCGATTTTCTGGATGTGGCCGCTGACGAGGCGATGCATTTCGCGCTGCTGGCGCGCAAGCTGGAACAACTGGGCAGCCAATACGGCGCGCTTCCTGCCCATGCGGGGCTGTGGGAGGCGGCGCATGAAACCCGGCACGACGTGGCGGCGCGGCTGGCGGTGGTTCCGATGGTGCTTGAAGCGCGCGGGCTGGATGTCACCCCGGCCACATTGGAACGGGTCAAGGCGAGCGGCGATGACCGCGGCGCAAAAATTCTGGCACGCATTCTTGACGACGAAATTCGCCACGTCGGATTCGGCGCAAAACACTTTAAGCGTTGTGCCGAAATGAAGCAGGAGCCGGCCGAATCTTATTGGCGCAGATTGGTAAAACTCCATTTTCGCGGTTTTGTTCGCCCTCCATTCAACGACTCAGCGCGTCTTGAAGCCGGTTTATCGCGTGATTTCTATGCAGAGATTGCGCATTAACGACTCACCCGGATAACCAAATTCCAGCGAAGGCGCGCAAGACGACGTGTCGGAATAATCCAACGGTGCCGCTTCAAAAAAAAGGCGGGCCGCAATCGGGAACCGGGTCAGTTATGAAATTCGACGTGCGCCGCGTAATGAAGCTCGCTGCTACAGCTTGCTCTGCAATTCTGGTTTCCGCCGCCGCTCCGGCTTTTGCCAACACCGCGAACACTGCAACCACCGCAGATATGGTCGAACCCGTCCGCGAAGCGCATGGCGATGCGGTCGACAACGGCGACACCCGCTTCAAGTCGCTGTTTTCAAGCATGACGGCTCTCGAACGCGCCGCCCCCACGCTTGGCACCGGCGAACAGGTTGCCGCGTTTTCCTCACCCATCCCGCAGCGCACCGTTTCGGTGCCGTCGCGCATGCCGCTTGAAGGCGCTGCGCTGACCAGCGGTTTCGGGATGCGCACGCACCCCGTGCTTGGCGGCCGCCGCGCCCATTCGGGCATTGATCTGGCCGCACCAACCGGAACCCCGGTTTATGCCACCGCTGATGGCGTGATCGGCCGCGCCGACTGGTTCTCAAGCTACGGCCTGTTCATCAGCATCAATCATGGTGCGTCGATGGAAACCCGCTTTGCGCATCTGTCGCGTCTTGCCGTGGCTGCGGGCGATTACGTCAAGAAGGGCGACCTGATCGGCTATGTCGGTTCGACTGGCCGCTCGACCGGCCCGCACCTGCATTACGAAGTCCGCGTCGACGGGCTTGCAGTCAATCCGATTCCGTATATGGTTGAGAGCGAAGCACAGCTTGCCTACGCCCGCGATGCCCGGTTGACCGGTCAGGGCGGCGAATAAGCTGCAAGATATTGCCCGCTGCAAGCGGGCCGGACATTGGAGAGGGTGTCCGAACATTGGCGGCGGGTTTACCCGCCGCCTTTTTTTGTGCCCAATGCCCGCGCGGTCTCGCCACAAAGATAAGTAGCAATTTCGATACCGTTTTTGCTTGCGGGTCGCCCTGCCTCGCGTAACTTCCTGTCCCAAGCCGCGCACGCTCACAAGCAGTGACCGGCAAGGGAGAGAGAACACATGTCGATGCATCCGATCGCGCACGCCGCGACCCGCCCCGATCATCCTGCTGTCATCATGACCGGATCGGGAAAGCAGATCACCTATGGCGCGATGGACGCGGAATCGAACCGTCTGGCCCACCTGCTGCGCGCGCGCGGGATCAAGGCAGGCGATGCCTTTGCCGTTCTGCTGGAAAACAGGATCGAATATTTCACGCTGATCTGGGGCTCGCAGCGCGCTGGCACGATGCTGGTGCCGATCTCGTCGCGGCTGACCGCGCCTGAGGCCGCCTATATCATCCGCGACGCGCAGGCTACGCTGCTGATCACTAGCGGCCATTTTGCAGATGTGCTGGAGGGCATCCGCGCCGAATGTCCCGGACTCACAGTGCTGGTGATGGACAGCGCGGACGGGGAAGACTTTGCCGCCGCGCTGGCCGCGCAGCCTTCCGATCCGATCCCCGATCCCAGCGCAGGCGTGGTGATGCTCTATTCCAGCGGGACCACCGGGCGGCCCAAGGGCATCCGCCCTGCCCCGCCCGAAGACCCCGATCCGCAGGCCACCGTGCCGCTGGTGGGGCTGGCGGTGATGGGGGCCGGGATGCCGACCGATGGGTCGATGGTCTACCTCTCCCCCGCGCCGCTGTATCACGCCGCGCCGATTGGCTGGTGTTCGGTTGTCCACCGCCTGGGCGGGACGGTGGTGATGATGGAGAAGTTCGAGCCCGAAGACGCCCTGGAGGCAATCGAGACATACAAGGTGACCGACAGCCAGTGGGTGCCGACGCACTTCGTGCGCTTCCTGAAGCTCGATCCCGAAGTGCGCAGCCGGTACGACCTTTCCAGCCACCAGCGCGCGCTTCACGCCGCGGCGCCCTGCCCGGTGCCGATCAAGCGTGAGATGATCGAGTGGTGGGGCAACATCGTGAATGAATATTACGCGGGGAGCGAAGGCATCGGGATGACCATGATCCGTTCCGCGGACTGGCTGACGCACCCCGGCAGCGTCGGCAAGGCGATCTATGGCACGTTGCACGTCTGCGGGCCTGACGGGACCGAGCTGGCTCCGGATCAGGACGGGCTGATCTATTTCGAGAACGCGCTGCTGCCCACCTATCACAATGATCCCGCCAAAACCGCCGAGGCGATGCACACCAAAGGCTGGATGACGCTGGGCGATATCGGGCATCTGGATGCCGACGGCTTCCTGTTCCTGACCGACCGCAAGAGCCACATGATCATCAGCGGCGGGGTCAACATCTACCCGCAGGAGATCGAGAACCTGCTGGTCACGCACCCCAGGGTCATGGACGCCGCCGTGATCGGCGCGCCCTGCCCCGACTTGGGCGAAAAGGTGGTGGCGGTGGTTCAGCCACGCGACATGGCCGATGCCCTGAAGGACGGCGGCGCGGCGCTGGAGGCGGAATTGCGCGATTTCCTTTCCGCCAGCCTGTCGAAGATCAAGATGCCCAAACTGTTCGATTTCCGCCCCGAACTGCCGCGTGAAGCCAATGGCAAGCTCTACAAGCGCGAGCTGCGCGATGAATACGCCGCGCGCGCCCAAGAAGCAGCGGCATGAGCGCGCCGGCGGTGATCCCCGGCGACATTGCGCGCCGGGTGATCGACCCGCACGCCTATGCCGAATGGGACGGGCTGCTCGATACCTTCGATGCCATCCGCGCCGAAACGCCGGTCGCGAAGGTGCAGCCCGATACGCCGGGCCTGTTCGATCCGTTCTGGCTGGTCACTCGCTATGACGATGTGATGCGGATGTCGAAAGACAATGCTGCCTTCCTCAACAACCCGCGTCCGGTGGTGTTCAGCTTCAGCGAGGCGATTCGTTTCAGCCGCGCGGCGACGGGATCGAACATGCTGGTCGATTCGCTGGTGGTGTTCGATGCGCCGATCCACCCGAAATATCGCAAGCTGACGCAGGAATGGTTCATGCCGAGGAACCTCGCCCGGCTGGAAGATGAACTGCGCGCACTGGCGGCGCAGATGGTCGACCGGATGATCGGACAAGGGCCGGAAGTGGACTTCGTGAAGCAGGTTTCGGGCCCCTATCCCTTGCGCGTCGTCATGCAGATCCTTGGCGTTCCGCCGGAGGACGAGCCGCGCATGCAGATGCTTACCCAGCAATTGTTCGGCGGGCAGGACAAGGATCTCTCGGGCTCCGGCATGGACAAGATGACGCCCGAACAGGTGGTGCAGATCGTTGCAGGCGCGGTAAAGACCTTCGAGGATTACTTTGCGCAGCTTGCCGAAGAGCGCCGCCGCAACCCCAACGATGATGTCGCCAGCGTGATCGCCAATGCGCTGGTCGATGGCCAGCCGCTGCCACCGCGCGACATGGCGGGTTATTACATCATCGTCGCCACCGCCGGTCATGATACTACCAGCGCCTCAACCGCTGGCGCGATGCAGGCGCTCGCCCACGACCCGGAACAATACGCCCGCGTGCGCGCAGACCGCTCGCTGCTGCCCGGCATCGTCGAGGAAGCGATCCGCTGGACCTCCCCCGTGCAGCACTTCATGCGTACCGCCGCGCAGGACTGCGAGTTGGGCGGGCAGGCAATCAAGGCGGGCGACTGGCTGATGATGAATTACGTCGCCGCCAACCATGATCCCGCGCAGTTCCCCGACCCCCGGCGGTTCGATGCCGCTCGTTCGCCCAACCGCCACCTCGCCTTCGGCGCGGGCGCGCACCAGTGCCTTGGCCTGCATCTGGCGCGGCTGGAAATGCGCATCCTGTTCGAAGCGATCCTCGACCGGGTGGCGCATGTCGAACCAGCGGGCGAGGCACGGCGCGCCAACAGCACCTTTGTCGGCGGTCTCAAAACCTTGCCGCTGTGCATCACGTCTGCCTGAAAATCGGCCGCACCGCGTCCGATTGTGCTTTGGCTTCAACGGCTTTTGGCCTAGTTTTCGGGGTATGGGATTTTCAGTTCGCCTTGCACAGGCGCCGGTTGCGGCATGAACCTGCTTGAACCGCACAACCTGCCGTTCCTGATCGCGTTTGCCCTGCTGGCCATCATCGCCTTGCTGCAAGTCAGCGGCGTGGGCGAGGCGATCGAAGGCGCAACCGAAATCGATTCGCCTGACGGGCTCGAAATGGGCAGTTTTGGCGAAGCGCTGACCACGCTGCTGGGGCTGGGCCGTGTGCCGCTGCTGATCTGGCTGGCGGCGTTGCTGTTCGTGTTCGCCACTGTTGGCGTGATCGGGCAAGCAGTGCTGACGAACATGCTGGGTGCGCCGCTTTCGGCCGGATGGGCCGCGCTGGCTGCGGGCGCGGCTGCGCTGCCGCTCAACAGCCTTGCCATGCGTCCGATCGGTGCGATCATGCCCAAGGATGAAACCACCGCTATAGACATCGACGATCTGGTGCGGCGCGATGCCGAAATCCAGATAGGCACCGCCCGCGCCGGATCGCCCGCACGCGCCAAGGTGATCGACATGCACGGGCAAGCCCATTTCGTGATGGTGGAACCGCACGATCAGACACTCGAATTGAATGCAGGCGATACCGTCCTGCTGGTGCGCCGTGAAGGGCAGACCTTCTACGGCGTGCACTATGAAAGCCCGTTGCTTGGGCTGAACACTTAAGGGGAACGCAAATGGCTTTGACCACAACCGGAGAGTCGGGGGCGACGGAGCTTCTTAGCTCATCCGGAGGCTTGATTTCTTATTTGGCGATCGGCGCGGCCGGGTTGATCTTCGTGATCATCGTCCTGACCTTTCTGGCGCGGCTCTATCGCCGCGCATCGAAAGAAACCGCCTTTGTGCGCACCGGTCTGGGCGGAGAGCGCGTGGTGATGAATGGCGGCGCGCTGGTATTCCCGGTGTTCCACGAAACCATGCCGGTCAACATGAACACGCTGGTGCTTCCAGTGGTGCGCCG
Source organism: Erythrobacter sp. R86502 (assembly GCF_042466465.1). NCBI lineage: Bacteria > Pseudomonadati > Pseudomonadota > Alphaproteobacteria > Sphingomonadales > Erythrobacteraceae > Erythrobacter > Erythrobacter sp. R86502. Next base: position 2,440,800 of record NZ_JAXHCJ010000001.1, read on the forward strand.
CGACAGCGAGGCGCTGATCACGCTCGACCGGCTGCGGATCGACGTGAAGGCCGAATTCTACGTGCGTGTCCGCCCTGACGCGAATGCGATTGCGATGGCCGCGCAAACGCTGGGCCAACGCACGATGCAGCCAGACCTGCTAAAGGATCTGGTCGAAGGCAAGTTCGTCGACGCGCTGCGCTCGGTTGCGGCGGGCATGACCATGAACGAACTGCACGAACAGCGCGCAGATTTCGTTCAAAAGGTGCAACAGGTCAGCTCCAACGACTTGGCAATGAACGGGCTGGAGCTGGAATCGGTTTCGCTCACTGGGCTCGACCAGACCAGCATCGAACACTTCAACGCCAACAACGCCTTTGACGCCGAAGGTCTGACCAAGCTGACCGAGCAAATCGAAGCGCGCAAAAAGCTGCGCAACGATATCGAACAGGACACCCGCGTCCAGATCGAAACCAAGAACCTGCAAGCCAGCCAGAAGAGCTTCGAAATCGCGCGCGATCAGGAATATGCGCGATTGGAACAGGAACGCGAAGTCGAAGTGCGGCGCGCAGGCCAGACCGCCGAAATCGCCCGCGAACAAGCCGAACGCAACCGCGAGGCCGATGCCGCGAAGATCGAAGCCAAGAAGCAGGTCGATGCCCAGCAGATCGAAGCGGATCGCCTCGTCGAGGAGGCGCGCATCATCCAGCAGCGCGCGCTCGAAATCGCCCGTCAGGAACAGCAGATCGCGGTGCAGAACAAATCGCGCGAGGAAAGCCAGGCCAAGGCGGAGGCCGATGACGCCCGCGCCAAGGCGGTCGAGGCCGAGGAACGCGTGGCCACCGCGCGCGAAAGCGAGATTGCCGAACGCCAGAAAAAGATCGAACTGATCGAAGCTGCCAAGCAGGCCGAACGTGACGCCATCGGGGTCAAGGTGCAGGCCGAAGCGGAAAAGGATGCCGCCAGCAACCGCGCCGAAGCGCTCCGGCTCGAAGCCCAGGGCGAGGCCGAGGCCGAAAAGTTGCGCGCCGAAGCGGCGGCCGTGCGGTTCGAGGTCGAGGCCGCAGGCCAACGCGCGATCAACGAGGCCGCCAATATCCTTTCCAACGATCAGATCAGCCTGCAGACCAAGCTGGCGCTGCTCAAGGTGCTGCCCGAAGTCATCCGCGAAAGCGCCAAACCGATGGAAGCGATCGATTCGATCAAGATCGTGCAGGTCGACGGGCTCACCAATGGCGGGCGCGCGGGCCATGACGGCAATGGTTCCGGCGGCGGTTCCGGCGGCGGTGCATCGGGGAACCTTGCCAGTGATGCGGTATCAGCAGCGCTGGCTTACCGGGCGCAGGCCCCCGTGCTTGACGGGCTGATGAAGGAACTGGGGCTGGACGGATCGTCGCTGTCCGGGCTGGTAAAGGGCGCCGCGGATGCCGAGGCAGCGCCTGAGCCAGCGCCTGCGCCGCAAAAGGCTGTTGCAAGGGCGAATGAAGCGGACTCCGCACCAGCAGACGACGAAGCGGCCGAGTGATCTTCCCTGCGCGGGGGGCCATCATGCCTGCCCGCGCACCTGCTTTCCTACATGCATCCGAAATGCCAGCATCGCGCCCATGATCCTGCGCAATGATCGTTCAAACCTGCCTTCTGCAAACCAGCGAAAGGATCACAGGTTTTTCGTCTCAAGACAGTGTCTCATGTGTCTCCAACAGGCATGGGCGACAGCATAAACGCGGATGGCGTTACTTCAGCAAATCCAGCGCAATCGCCCGCACCTCAGCGCCCATGTCGGCGCGGGCCAGTGCTATCGCCAGCGTTGCTTCAACAAAGCCGACCTTGCTGCCGCAGTCATAGCGGTTGCCATCGAAGGTTACGGCATGGAACGGTTGAGTTCCGATCATCTTGGCCATGGCATCGGTAAGCTGGATTTCCCCGCCTGCGCCCTTGCCCTGGTTTTCCAGCACCCGCATGACTTCGGGCTGAAGGATATAGCGGCCCGAAACGATCTTGTTCGACGGCGCATCGGCTTGCGCCGGCTTTTCCACCAAGCCGCGCACCTCGGTCAGCGCACCGTTCGCATCGCCCGGATCGATCACGCCGTAGCTGGAGACTTGCGTCATCGGCACTTCCAGCACCGAGATCAGATTGCCGCCGACCTGTTCGTAAGCCTGCACCATCTGCTTCATGCAGCCAGTACCGCCTTCCTTCGCGACCATCAGTTCATCGGGCAGGAAGATCGCGAAGGGCTCGTCACCCACGATGGCGCGGGCGCACCAGATCGCGTGGCCAAGGCCCATGGGCACCTGCTGGCGCACCGCGATGATATCGCCCGGAGTGGCCCGTGCGCAATCGAGCACGGACAGATCCTTGCCGCGTTCGGACATCGTCTGTTCAAGTTCGAAAGCGATGTCGAAATGTTCGACGATCCCGGTCTTGCCGCGCCCGGTGACGAAGATCATCTGTTCGATGCCCGCTTCGCGCGCTTCGTCCACAGCGTACTGGATCAGCGGGCGATCCACGACCGGCAGCAGTTCCTTGGGAACCACCTTGGTCGCGGGGAGAAACCGGGTGCCAAGCCCGGCGACAGGAAAAACAGCTTTGCGGATCGGTTTGGGAGGCATGTGTCACCCTTGATGGCTGCTTGCGTCAATCGTGCGATCCCTGCGCCGTGCCTTGCACAATACCGAAGGTCAATCAATGTTGCGCAAGGCTCGGCTGCGAGTTGCGCGGCAAGCACTTTTCGCTAAGGCTGACGGCATGGACAAATTGATCATCCGCGGCGGCAATCGCCTTTCCGGCACCATCCCCATTTCCGGCGCGAAGAATGCTGCGCTGACCCTGATTCCCTGTGCGCTTTTGACTGAAGAGCCGCTGACATTGCGCAATCTGCCGCGGCTCGCCGATATCGACGGGTTCCAGCACCTGATGAACCAGTTTGGCGTCACCACTGTCATTCAAGGCACGCGGCCCGAAGATTTCGGCCGGGTGATGAGCATGGAAGCGACGCGGATCACATCGAATGTCGCGCCCTATGATCTGGTGCGCAAGATGCGCGCGTCTATCCTGGTGCTTGGCCCCATGCTGGCGCGCAGCGGTGAAGCCACGGTGTCGATGCCCGGCGGCTGCGCGATCGGCAATCGCCCGATCGATCTGCACCTGAAGGCATTGGAAGCCTTTGGCGCGCATATCGAATTGGCAGCCGGCTATGTCCGCGCCATTCAGCCCGATGGCGGGATGCCCGGCGGCGATTTCGATTTCCCCGTCGTTTCTGTCGGCGCGACCGAAAATGCGCTGATGGCGGCAGTGCTGGCCAACGGCACCAGCCGGTTGTTCAACGCCGCGCGTGAGCCCGAAATCGTCGACCTGTGCAACATGCTGGTGGCGATGGGCGCGGAAATCGAAGGCATCGGCACGTCCAGCCTTATCATCCACGGGGTCAAGCGGCTGCACGGCGCCACCTACCGTGTCATGCCCGACCGGATCGAAGCAGGCTCCTATGCTTGCGCTGCGGCGATTACCGGGGGCGAGGTGCGGCTTGAAGGCGCCAAGGCCGATGACATGATGGCAACGATCCATGCGTTGCAGGCAATCGGCATTCATATCGACTGGGATGCCAAGGGTATCAACGTGCGCGCCAACGGCGCGATGAAGGCGACCAACCTGACCACCGCGCCCTATCCGGGTCTTGCCACGGACATGCAGGCCCAGCTGATGGCGCTGCTTTGCAGGGCCGAAGGCGCCAGCGTGCTGAAAGAGACGATCTTCGAAAACCGCTTCATGCACGTGCCCGAACTGACACGCATGGGCGCCGACATCACCACTGAAGGGCGCACCGCGGTCGTCAAGGGTGTGGATCTGCTGACCGGCGCCGAAGTGATGGCGACCGATCTGCGCGCCTCGATGAGCCTCGTCATCGCCGCGCTCGCCTCCGAAGGCGAGACGACGGTGCGGCGCCTCTACCACCTCGATCGCGGGTATGAACGGCTTGAGGAGAAATTGCAGCTGGTGGGCGCGGATATCGAGCGGGTGGACGATTAAGGCCGGCCCCCGTTCGTTAGGGCGAACGGGCAGGTTCAGCGTTCACCACCAGCCACACCCGGATCGCGCTCGCCAGGCCCGGCGGCGTCGGTGACTTGATCCGCTCGGCATCAATGCGGGCGACAAGCGCAGCAACCGCCAGCTTTTCGCGCGCGGCGGCGGCCTTCAGCATGTCCCAGAACAGCGGTTCAAGGCTGATCGATGTCTGGTGGCCCGCAATGCTGAGCGACCGTTTGACAGGGGGGTGATAGGGCGACTGCATAGGCGCCCCGACATAGACTCAGGCGGCTTCGAAGTCGTCCACATATTCGGGCAGGAACACCGGCTCGCGTTCCGACCAGCCCGGCGCGGTCGCAGCGGCTTCGGACAGTGATTGCAACAAGACCTTGCGGCGCTGCGGGGCGATGCTGGGCAGCGCGCTTGCCGCGCAGAACGCGGCCGGCAGATAAGGGCGCGCACGCGCACCCAGCAGGCGTTCGTACAGAAAGCGGAAGGCGGAAAAGCACCCCAACCGCTCCTGCTCCAGATCAAAGGCAGCGCAGCGCACCAACTTGCCAAGAAAGCGTTCGACTTCCTGCGGGGTGCCATCCTGCGGGATAAGCGCCCGCAGCGTCTTCAGATCCTGATAGGCGACATATTGCCGGCGGATCGCGATGTTTTCTCTCTCGCTGCGGCCCCACCGCCGGAACGCATCGGTGCGCGCCAGGCCAATATCGAGGCTGCGCTTGATGTATCGCTGTTCGGCCGGGGCAAACCCGGCAAATTCCCGCATTTCGGCAATCGGCATCATCATGGCGCATGTCTCCTTCAGACAAGGAGAACGTCGCACAGCGTGGTTAATTTAGGGTTATGTAGTTTTAACCTAGATCAATCCTGCGAGCGGCGAAGAGGGATCGGCATACATCCGCCGCGCCATGCGTCCGGCCAGATAGGATTCGCGCCCGGCCTCCACCGCCAGCTTCATTGCGCGGGCCATGCGAATCGGGTCCTTGGCTTCGGCGATGGCGGTGTTCATCAGGATACCGTCACAGCCCAGTTCCATGCCCACCGCCGCGTCCGACGCCGTGCCAACGCCGGCATCGACCAGCACCGGAACCTTGGCGCCTTCGACAATCAGGCGGATCATCACGCGGTTCTGGATGCCCAGCCCCGAACCGATCGGCGCGCCCAAGGGCATGATTGCTACCGCACCTGCATCCTCCAATTGCTTCGCCGCAATCGGATCGTCGGCGCAGTACACCATCGGGAGGAACCCCTCCTTGGCCAGCACCTCGGTCGCCTTCAGCGTCTCGCGCATGTCGGGGTAGAGCGTGCGCGCCTCGCCCAGCACTTCGAGCTTCACCAGATCCCAGCCCCCCGCCTCGCGCGCCAGCCGCAGGGTGCGCACCGCGTCGTCGCCGGTAAAGCAGCCTGCGGTGTTGGGGAGGTAAGTGATTTTCTTGGGATCGATAAAGTCGGTCAGCATCGGCGCCTTGGGATCGCTGACATTCACGCGCCGCACCGCCACCGTGACGATTTCGGCACCTGACGCGGCAACCGCGGCGGCGTTCTGTTCAAAGCTCTTGTACTTGCCCGTCCCCACGATCAGCCGCGAAGTAAAGGTGCGGCCCGCCACGGTCCAACTGTCGCCCTGATGGTCGCCGCCGCCGACGAAATGCACGATTTCCAGCCGGTCGCCGTCGGCCAGCGGCGCTGTAGTCAGCGTCGAACGCGGCACGATTGCGCCGTTCTGTTCCACCGCGACCTTTTCCGGTGCCAATTCAAGTTCGCGCACGAGGTCAGCGATGGTCGCCGCGTCAGAGCGGTGAGGGGCGCCGTTCAGAGTGATGCTTTTCGTCATGGCGCCGACATAGGCGCTCAGACCGTGGCTGCAACCTGCGAGTGCGGGCTGCAATCAGCGCGCGGCGCGCAGGTTCAGCAGATGCGCGCCCGACACCAGCGCGACGCCGACCAGTGTGAGCAGAAATTCGTTGGCACCGTGCGGCACCACCAGCGCCGCTGCCATCAAGGCCAGTCCCGCCAACGCAACAAGAAAGGGCAGCACCCGTCCGTGGCGCACGTAGCCCCACCCGATCGCTGCGCCTGCCACAACCAGCGCTAGCGCAAGACCGATCCGGTGGATGCTTTCAGCCAACAGGAAATGTCCGCCCAGTCCAAGCGCGGACACCAGCAACAGAGTGAGAAGGCAATGCACCGCGCACAAACCCGCCAGCCCAATACCCATCTGATCGAGTCGGCGACGCAGCGAGGTGCGACTCGCGGGAGGAAGGGCGTTCTGGGGCATGATCTGCAGTCGTTATATGTTATGTTGTTACATCGCGCAAGACACCATTCGCGACACGTGCTGCCGATTGCGCTCCACGATCCGCATGGGCGGCCTGCTTGCGCGCTGCGCATGGGGGTTTGCAGCAAACAGGCTTGCACACCGCCACGGCGAAGCACAAAGAGCCTGACATCATGGCCCTATCTGCCCCCGTGTCGAACCCCTTCCCCCCGCAACGCAAACCCGCGCACGGCCGCTGGCGATTGCCCGCTGGCTGATGGTGGTCGCGCTGCTGGTGGTGGCAATCGTGGTGGTTGGCGGTATCACACGGCTGACGGAAAGCGGCTTGTCGATCACCGAATGGAACGTCGTCAGCGGCATCCTTCCGCCCTTGACCGAGGCGGCATGGCAGGCCGAGTTCGTGAAATATCAGGCGACGGCCGAATACCGGATCGAAAGTGGCCCGGCGGGCATGGATCTGGCGGCGTTCAAGTTCATCTTCTTCTGGGAATGGTTCCACCGCCTGTTGGGCCGTGTGATCGGCTTGGCGTTTCTGCTGCCGTTAATCGTGTTTGCTGCAAGACGCGCCATTCCGGCGGGCTATGGCTGGCGCCTGATAGCGATGTTCGGTCTTATTTTGGGTCAGGGCGCGCTCGGATGGTACATGGTGTCGTCAGGCGTGGGCGAAACCGATCTCACCGATGTCAGCCACTTCCGGCTGTCCGCTCACCTGCTGACCGCGTTGTTCCTGCTCGGCGGACTTGTCTGGACGGTGCGCGACCTGCGGCGCCTTGCCAGCGATCCCACAGCGCGCCCTGCCCCGCTGACAGTGGGCGCAGGCACCGCGGCGGCCGTGCTGTTCGTTCAACTGCTGCTGGGCGCATGGGTGGCCGGACTTAACGCAGGCCATGCCGCGAATGACTGGCCACTGATGAACGATCGCCTTGTCCCTGAAACCAGCTGGACGCAGGGCGTGATCTGGACCGTGACGCATGATCCCTTTTTGCTCCATTTCCTGCACCGCTGGTGGGCATGGGTCGCGGTTGCCGCGCTGGTGTGGCTGGCGCGGCGCGTGCGCGGCACCGATCGCTTTGCCAGCATCGCGCTGAATGCGGCCATCGGCACGATGGTGCTGCTGGGAATCGCCACCGTGCTGAGCGGGGTTTCGCTGTGGATCGCGGCGGCGCATCAACTTGTCGGCGCGTTGACCGTCGCAGCGACGGCATGGGCGATGCATGCGCACGGACTGGCAAAAGCCCGCGCTCCAACCGCCGCAGTCTGAGGATCGGGGCGCTGCACCAGTGACCTGATTTGTCATAGGGTATTATTTTACCCTACGCGCAAACGGCGCTTTTGCTTGACTTTCGCAGGGTCAAACGACATTTGCGCCCCACTTCCCCACCCGATCCAGCGATCGCACGGGGTGATTCTTGCCGACATCTGGCGGCAGGACAGTTTCGAACCAAGGACACATGCCATGAAGGCACTCAGCAAGCAGACCCGGTCGATCAAACCGGCCGAGGTCGAAAAGAACTGGCACATCATCGATGCCGAAGGCCTCGTTGTCGGCCGCCTCGCATCGATCATCGCCAACATCCTGCGCGGCAAGACCAAGCCGATCTACACCCCGCACGTTGATTGCGGCGATCACGTGATCGTCATCAACGTCGAGAAGGTGAAGTTCACCGGCAAGAAGTCGACCGACAAGATCTATTACAAGCACACCGGCCACCCCGGCGGCATCAAGGAAACCACCCCGGCCAAGGTGCTGGGCGGTCGTTTCCCCGAACGTGTGCTCGAAAAGGCCGTGGAACGCATGATCCCGCGCGGTCCCCTGGGCCGTGACCAGATGCGCGCACTGCACCTCTATGTCGGCACCGAGCATCCGCATGACGGCCAGAAGCCGACAGTGCTCGACGTTGCTTCCATGAACCGCAAGAACAAGGTCGTTGCATAATGGCTGACGAAACCACCACCGTGTCCGATCTCGCCGATCTGAAGGACATTGCCGGCAACGCCCCTCAGGGTGACGCTGCTGAAATCGCCCGCGTCACCGCTCCGCTGCGGGATCGCGAAGTCGACAAGCAGGGCCGTTCCTACGCCACCGGTCGCCGCAAGGATGCGGTTGCCCGTGTGTGGGTCAAGCCCGGCACCGGCAAGATCACCATCAATGGCCGCGATCAGGAAACCTATTTCGCGCGTCCGACCCTGCGTCTGGTGATCAACCAGCCCTTCACCATCACCGACCGCACCGGTCAGTACGACGTGATCTGCACCGTTCGCGGTGGCGGTCTGTCGGGCCAGGCAGGCGCTGTGAAGCACGGTATCGCGCAGGCGCTGACCAAGTACGAGCCTGAACTGCGCAGCGCGGTGAAGGCTGAAGGCTTCCTCACCCGCGACAGCCGCGTGGTGGAACGCAAGAAGTACGGTAAGGCCAAGGCCCGCCGCAGCTTCCAGTTCTCGAAGCGCTGATTTCTCCCCTCGGGGAAAGACGAAAGGGCGGCCCCGCATGGGAGCCGCCCTTTTTCGTCGTGCCGGGTTTGTGTGTGCCGGGTATTCGTCCGGTGCCCGCGTGGTCAGCGTTGCAGCAGCATCAACCCGAACGCGATTCCGCTGGCCGAAAAGAATACCGGCCACGACCAATACAGTTTGGCATCGACAACCTGCACCATGTGGATCGCGAGCGGGCCCGCGCTCGATCCTTGCGATCCGATAACCAGCGCGAGTGTCGCCGACAGGATCGCGCCAAACATCAGCGCCTTGATCATATCCATCGCTGTTCCCCTTCGTCGCGGACACCGGCACGATAACGGCCCCGGGCGGCTGCGACTGCTGTGATTCCCCACGGACAAGCGCGTGGGTGCGTGCGAACACGGGCCACCGCTTGCGCGCCGTATTTCACCGAAAAAGCGTTAATGCCTTCCCTAGAGGAAGGGTTAAAGCCGGCGGCCCTTATCTTACGATGCGGACGGAGTTCCGATCAGGCGCAGATGGGTTTCGATGACGCCGCCAGGTGCGCAATCGATCACCCGCCAGCTGGGCGGCGCATCATGACGCAGCCGGGTGGACAGCGTGCCGGTGCCGATGGTCCGCATGGCGTGCCCGGCGCTGCGACGGGTTTCGTCGAACGGCATATGGACATGGCCCGTTATCATCGCATGTGCGCCCGCCGCAGCAATCTGCGCAAAGGCCGCATCGCCGCCGATTGTCGGGTTGTGCGCGCTCACGTCGGGTCCCAGCAATGGGTGATGCGCAATCACGATGATAGTGCGCGGATCGCCTTTGAGCGCTTCCAGTTGCATCAGCGTCGACCGCAGCGCGGACGCCTTCACCACCCCATCGGACCAGGGAATGCGCGATTGCACCCGCACGGTGGTGCGCAGCGGCACCAGCACCACATCGGGCGATTCGAACCCTCCGCTGACCGCCGCGCGCAGACGCTCGAACCGGCGGAAGGGATCGGTGAAGCGTTCCCACGGGTTGTAATAGGGCATATCGTGATTGCCCGGTTCGAGCACGACAGGTACGCCCAGCGCAGCAAACCAGCTTTGCGCGGCGGCGTATTCGGAATGTTTGGCGCGCTGCGTCAGATCCCCGGTGCAGACCACGGCATCGGGGCGTTCAGCGGCCACCGCCGCGGCAACCGCATCCAGCGCGGCGCGGTCTTCCACGCCGAAATGAACATCGCTGATGTGGAACAGACGGGTGGTCATGTCGCCCCTATACCCGCCGCGTCAGGATCAGCCACGCGGCACCTGCATTGAATATGGTATAAAGCGCATAGGCCCAGACAAAACCCGGCCACCCTTCCACCGACAGCAGCAGAGCAAAGAAAAGCACGGCAAATTCGCTCGCCAGCGCGGCGCGGCGGCCCATGGCGCGGCTGACCTGCGGCAATCGGGCGAGCAGCGGGTGATCGCTGTCGAACACCGCACGGTTGATGGCGAAGTTGGCGATTCCCAAGAGGAAGATAATGGCGGTTGCATAGCCCACGGCGACACTATGGCGCTGCGTTGGTCGATTGGGAACCGTCATTTGTCCGCCCATTCACACCCTCGGTCAGGGCACCGCTTCGCCGGTCGGAGGCGGCACGGGGGTTGATCGACGCGCTGATGCCGTGCGCAGGGCTGGCGGGTATCAAGGGTGTCAGCAGGGCCCATCGCACCCCGACCGATCGGACCCCCGCCCGATTAAAGGCCCCTGCCACATGGAGGAGATGGAACATGACACCCCTTGCAACGTCGTTCACTCGCACCCTTGCCGCGCTTACCCTTGCCGGCGCCGCTGTTACCCCGGCGCTCGCCGATAATGGCCAGCCGATGCGTGTCGCGGTCAAAACCGCCGATATCGACCTTGGCACGACCGCTGGTCAGCAAACGCTCGACTGGCGGGTCGACAAGGCCGCGCGCACGGTCTGCCGCGTGAACAGCCCGGCCACCGGAACCCGCGTGATGCGGCACGATGCGCGCGGCTGCATGGCCAAGGCGCGCAGCGAAGCCCGGCAGCAAGTCGCCGCGCTCGCCCCCCGAAAGCAGCGCGGCGGATAGCACGCTGCGAACGCTGCGCTTCGCCCCGACCCCGGCGGCGGCGGCGCAGTCGCTACGGCCCGAACCCTTCCAGTCCCTGGGGTTCGGGCCGTTTTTTTGGGAAGAAGCCGTGCACGGCGCTGACCGCTCACCCTGCATCGCGGATCACTGCGGCCCTTGGTTCAGCGCCCCGCCATCGCCTTGACACGGGCAAGATACGTGCGTCCGATACGCAGCGCCTCGCCATTGACCAGTTCGGCCGACCACACCCCCAGGCCATCATGCCGCAGCCCGCGAATATGGTCGCGGCGCAGGATGGTGGACCGGTGGATGCGGATGAACTGTTCGGGATCGAGCCGTTCTTCGAGCCCCGCGATGGTCTGGAGCAACAGATAGGATCGCGCTGCGTCAGGCCCGCCGACATGCAGCCGCACGTAGTCGCGCTCGGCATCGATCTGATGCACTTCATGCACCGCGATACGCAGCAGTTCGGAGCGGTGCGGCACCCACAATTCGTCCAGATAGCGGCTCGCCTTCTGACGGCGCTGGCCGCGGCGCGCCACTGCGCGCTCGATCGCGCGTTCCAGCCGATCGGCTGAAACGGGCTTCAGCACATAATCTACCGCCTCAAGATCAAAGGCTTCGACTGCGAAGTGATCGTGCGCGGTAACAAATATGACCACAGGTGCCTGCGACTGCGCGGCAAAATGGCGCGCCACGCCCAACCCGTCGAGTTCGGGCATGGTCATGTCGAGCAGCACCAGATCGGGGGTCAGCTTTTCGGCCAGCCGCAGCGCGGCCGCACCGTCGCTGGCGGTGCCGACCACGCGCACCGCGGGGATTTCGGCACAGATGACCTGCACGCGCTCCACTGCCAAGGGTTCGTCATCGACGATCAATGTGCGCAGCGCGGCGGTTTCACGATCGTTCTCAGGCATGGCGGCTCGTCTGCTGATTGAGGGGACGCGAAAGCGGGATACGGATTTCGGTGCAATAGCCGCCTTCGACAGGCGTTGACGAAAAGCCGATTTCGGGCCCGAAGCGCGCCTCCAACCGGTCGCGCACGTTGGCCAGCCCGATGCCGAACCCGTGCGCAGCGCCCTGCGGGACGCCGGGGCCATCATCGCCGACAGTGATGACAAGCTGATCGAATTCCTCACGTGCCGCAATCGTGATGGTCACTTTGCGCGACACCGCCGACACGGCATACTTGACCGAATTTTCGACCAGCGGTTGCAGGATCATCCCCGGCACCCGCGCATCTTCCAGATCTTCGGGCAGATCAAAAACGCACACCAGCCGGGTGGGAAACCGGACGGTTTCAATATCGAGATACAGCTTCTGAAGATCGAATTCATCTTGCAGCGCCACGTCCGCGGTCGGTTCGTTGGCAAGGCTGTGGCGGTAGAAGCGGCTGATCGTCTGGATCATCATTTCGGCCCGGTCGGCCTTGCCCGTCATCACCAGCGCGGATAGCGAATTGAGCGTGTTGAACAGGAAATGCGGGTTCACCTGATAACGCAGCGATCGAAGCTCGGCTGCCTTGGCGGCGGAACGGAACTGTTCTTCACGAGCCTGTGACGCCCGCGCCTGCACACCGGCGAGCAGGGCAAAATAGGTCGAAGCCCAGGCCAGCAGCAGAAAATACCGCCCCAGCGCCACGTCGAGCAGCTTGCGCCAGAAATCGCCGTAGGTTTCGGCCGGCTCGATGATGACCGATTGCGTATCCTGCCCGCTGTTCTGCCCGCTGGCATCAACCCCGCGCATGGGCACATCGACCAGCAGGTTGCCGCTTTCATCGCGGCGCAGGTTCAGGTTGTTCTTTTGCGCATAAGCCTGCTCGATCGCGGAGGACATGTCCTTGAAGACAAGGTAGTTCACCTGCCCGATCAACAACGCCACCGGCAGCGCCAAGGCGATCGCCGCCGAGATCTTGAGCCATAGTGCCCGGTTGTCGAACAGCCGCAGCAGCAGCCACAGCACCAGCGTCAACAGCACCCCGAATGCGGTCACCACCAGCCGCCGCCAGCCCAGATCGAATTGCAGTTCGATGTCCATGACCATGCTGCGCAGCGTGGTCAGAACAAAATAGGTCGCCCACAGCACCACCATCGAAAACAGGACGGTGCGGAACGATACCGTCGCAGGGGGCGGGGGCGGGTCGAAAACCGCATCGCTGCTGGGATTGGTTGCCATGATGGCCACCATCGATAACGCCCCTGCCTGCAATCTGCCATATGCAGGGGCGTCTATCGTCGGGCAGGGTCAGACCTTGGTCGAAAGATGAACGCCTGTTCAGCCGCCCAGAGTCCGACCCCTTATGGCGGCGTCATCAATCCCGCGGACGAATCATGTCCGCCGGCACCACCCATTGTGCAAACTGATCTTCGGTGAGCAGGCCCAGCGCGAGCGCCGATTCCTTCAGTGTGGTGCCTTCGGCGTGGGCTTTCTTGGCGATCTTGGCCGCGTTGTCATACCCGATGTGCGGGTTCAGCGCCGTGACCAGCATCAGGCTTTCATTGAGAAGCTGGGTGATGCGCGCGGTGTTCGCTTCAATCCCGACAACGCAGTTATCGGTGAAGGCATGGCTGGCGTCCCCGATCAGCTTCATCGATTGCAGCACGTTGTAGATCATCACAGGCTTGAACACGTTGAGTTCCAGGTGCCCGTGCGATCCGGCGACCGTCACCGTTGTGTGATTGCCCATCACCTGCGCTGCCACCATGGTCATGGCTTCGCACTGGGTCGGGTTGACCTTGCCCGGCATGATCGAAGAACCGGGTTCGTTGGCGGGCAGGCTGAGTTCGCCAAGGCCCGAGCGCGGGCCCGATCCCAGCAGCCGGATATCATTGGCGATCTTCATCAGGCTGACAGCGAGCACATTGAGCGCGCCCGAAATCTCCACCATCGCATCATGCGCGGCCAATGCTTCGAACTTGTTGGGCGCGGTGACGAAGGCGTGGCCGGTTTCGGCGGCGGCCTGAGCGGCAAATTCCTCGGCAAAGCCAACCTTGGCGTTGATCCCGGTGCCGACAGCCGTACCACCCTGCGCCAGTTCCAGCACCCGTGGCAGCGCGGCCTTTACGCGGGCGATGCCGTATTCGATCTGCTTGGCGTAGCCGGAGAACTCCTGCCCCAGCGTCATCGGGGTGGCATCCTGCAAGTGTGTGCGGCCGATCTTGACGATATCGGCAAAGGCCTTGGCCTTGTCATCCAGCGCGCCATGCAGCTTGATCAGAGCCGGAATGAGGTGATCGAGCGCCTCTGTCGCCGCGGCGATATGCATTGCGGTGGGGAAGGTGTCGTTCGACGACTGGCCCATGTTGCAATGATCGTTGGGGTGAACCGGGCTTTTGCCGCCCTTGTGGCCGGTCAGCATTTCATTGGCGCGGCTGGCGATCACTTCGTTCGCATTCATGTTCGACTGCGTGCCGCTGCCAGTCTGCCACACCACCAGCGGGAACTGGTCAGCCAGCGTCCCGTCGACCACTTCGCGTGCGGCAGCGACAATCGCTTCGCCCAGCTTGGCATCAAGCACGCCCAGCTTCATGTTGGCCTTGGCCGCCGCAAGCTTCTGGATTCCCAGTGCGCGGACCAGCGCGGGGGGCATCTTTTCGCCGCCAATCGGGAAGTTCACGATGCTGCGCTGCGTCTGCGCGCCCCAGTGGACATGCGCCGGAACCGCCACTTCGCCCAGCGAGTCGGTTTCGATCCGCACCTCTTGCCCTGCTGTCGTCATGTCACTCATCGAAGCCATCCCTCATTAAGTCGAATACAATCCCGAAGGAACCGGCGCTCCCCTAAGCACTGGCACGCGGCGAGGTCAAAGGCCGAAATCGCCGACGCACGCTTGCACGCCGGGACTTTGCAAAGTCCTTGGAACAGCGGCGCGGCGCGTTTAAGGAGAAGCTTGACGGACTGTATTGCTTCCCTAATACAGTCAGGCAAAGAGACGATGAACATCATGACCACGATCACGCCCGAAACCCCTCCTTCATCCCTGATCGCGCGCCGCGCCATGATCGACAGCCAGCTGCGCACCAGCGGGGTCAACGAGGAATATGCGCTGGCCCGTATGCTGATGACGCCGCGGGAAGATTTTCTGCCGCCGGAAAAGGTTGCGCAGGCCTACACCGATCGGGCGGTGCTGCTGGGCGAACAGGGCCACCTTGCTGCCCCGCTGTTCTATGGCAAGCTGCTGCTTGAAGCTGCACCGCTGCCTTCTGACCGCGTGCTGGTGGTTCGCGGCGGAACGGGTTATCTGGCCGCGCTGCTGCGGCCCCTGGTGGCGGAACTCACCGAAATTTCTCCCGCCGATGCAATCGGTCAGGGCGGTGCGGGCACCTATTCGCTGATCGTGATCGACGGCGCGATCGAACAACTTCCCGAAACCCTCACTTCCCTACTGGAAGACGAAGGCCGGATCGTAACCGGGTTGCTTCTGCGGCAGGTCACGCGGCTCGCCACCGGACGCAAGGTGGCCGGTACGGTCAATCTGCAACCGGTCGAAGACCTGGGTATTCCGGTACTTCACGCCTTCGATGCACCCAAGGGCTGGACCTTCGCGTGACGCGCAAGGGCGCCCTTCTCGCTTTGGTCGGTTCGGCAAGCGTGCTAGCGCTAGCAGGCCCTGCTGAGGCCGATACGCTGCGTGAGGCTTTGGTGGGTGCTTACGAAACCAACCCCTCGCTCGAAAGTGCACGGGCCAGCCAGCGCGCAACCGATGAAGGTGTGCCGATCCAGCGCGCCGCAGGGCTGCCGTCGATCAATGCGACGGGACAATATGTCGAATTCGTCAAACCGTCGCCCAATGCCTTCGCGCCCACCGAACGGATCTTCAGCGTCGGGCCGGATCTGGTTGTCCCGATCTATTCGGGCGGCGCGGTCAGAAACGGGATCAAGGCGGCCAAGGGACGCGTTTCCGCCGGGCAGGCGGAACTGCGCTCCAGCGAAAGCAACCTGTTCATCGAAGTCGTCGCGGCATATATGGACGTGCTGCGGACCGAAGCACTGGTTGCGTTGGCGGACAACAATGTTGCGGTTTTGAGCACCAATCTGGAAGCCACCAGCGATCGGTTCCAGATCGGCGATCTGACCATTACCGACGTGGCGCAATCGCGTTCGCGTCTGGCGGTGGCCGAAGGCGACCGGCAATTGGCCGATGCCAACCTGATCGCGGCGCGGGAAACCTATATCCGGCTTGTCGGACGGGCGCCGGGCGATCTTGAACCGCCGCCCCCGCTTCCGGGCCTTCCCGATGATGTGGGCACTGCAGTGGTCACGGCGCTGGAAAACAACCCCAGCCTGATCGCGGCGAAGGAACGCGCCAAGGCGGCCGGGTTCGATACCGAAGCCGCCGGTGCCGGGCGCCTGCCAACACTGGCGGTGTTTGCCGGCGCGAATTATGCAGATTATTTCGGAACGCTGCAGGCGGGTGATCCGCGGTTCTTCCAGACCGAGACCACCGCCAACGCGGGCCTGCGTTTCACGATTCCGATCTTTCAGGGCGGCCTTCCTGCTGCCCGGCAACGGCAGGCCGGCGCGTTTGAAAGCGCCGCGCTGGAAGATGTCATCGCCGCCGAACGGCAGGTGATCGCAAGCACGCGGGCCACCTATTCCAACTGGTTTGCCGCCAACGCGGTCATCAAAAGCTCGCAAGCCGCGGTCGAAGCGGCCGAGCTCAGCCTTGAAGGCGTGCGCGCGGAAAATTCGATCGGCAACCGCCAGATTCTCGATGTGCTCAACGCCGAACAGGAACTGGTCAATGCCCGCGCGCAGCTGGTGACAGCGCGGCGCAATGCCTATGTTGCAGGGTTCAACCTGCTGGCGCTGATGGGCCGCGCCGAAGCGCGCGATCTCAACCTTGATACCGGCGTCCTGTATGATCCCACCATCAACGCTGCACGGGTCAGCAGCAAGATGTGGGACTGGGACCGCGATGCGGAACCTGCCCCGAAATCAACCAGAACCGTTGACATTCCGCCCGCTGACGCAAAAATCGGCCCGCAATTGCTGCCCGGCGAATGATGCGATCCCGATTCGGGACGTGCCGGGCGTGGAAACGGGGCTGATTATGGCGCAGGACAACGAAGCATCGGTTGAGGAAATCCTCGAATCGATCAAGAAAGTGATCGCGCGCGACAACCGCGTGGGCGCCATGGAAGCGCGCCGTCGCAGGATGCTGGTGTCCGAAGATTCCGAAGCCGAACCGGCGCCGCTCGCCCGCACGCATCAGGTGCGTGACGATGACGACGTGCTTGATCTGGCCGCGATGGAGTGTGAGGACGTATCCCCCCGCGAACCATCTGCGATGCCGATGGACCAGACCGACGAATCGCCCCTGCTGGCCGAAACCGTGCGCGATGCGATGCAGGAAAATCTCGCCGCGCTGGCGATGCTGGCCGAACCGCCGGCGCGCCCGCACATCGTACGGCAGGGGGAAACCTCTCTGGAAGGCCTTGTCCGCGAAATGCTGCGTCCCATGCTGGCCGAATGGCTCGAAGCCAATCTGCCTGCGATGGTCGAAAACCTTGTACAGGCCGAAATTTCGCGGATTGTCGGCAAGCGCCGCTGATCGGCATTCGCTCTCTGGCGCAAAGCGGCAAGGCGGGCTAACCCCGCTGTCATGCGTAACTTTCTCGTGTTCGGCGCTGTCGCCGCCGCCGCCCTTTCTGCTCTTCCGCTTGCTGCGCAAGACACTGGCCCGATCCCGGGGCTAACCGCGCCGCCGATGAGCGACCAAGATCTCGTCACCCTGCCGCGTCTCGGTGCGCCTGCGGTGAACGCAGCGGGCACGCTGGCGGTGTACAGTGTGACGGTAACCGACCCCGAAAGCCTGGACCGTACCCCATCGCATTATCTGCGCGATCTGACCAAGCCGGGGGCAGATGCCATCGCGCTGAACCTGGGAATGCAGGCCAGCGGTCTGACCTTTGGTGCAGACGGCCATCTGTATTTCCTCAGCAGCGAACATCCCGATGCCAGCGCAGCGCCGCGCACCCGGCTGTGGCGCGCCGCGCTGGCGGCGGACGGCATGCCCGGCACACCGCAGATCGTGGCCGATATGCCCGACGCTGCGATAGCGGGTTTCAAACTCTCCCCAAACGGCAACGCCGTGGCGCTGTGGGGCGAAGTGGCGCGCACCTGTCCGACCTTTGGCTGCGCCGATGCATCCCCGCAGCATCTTCCCGGCCCGGGCACAGGACGGCTGTATGACGCCAAGGACGGCTTTGTGCGGCACTGGGACCGCTGGGCCACGCCGGGCACGCACAACCGCATCTTCACCTTCCCGCTGAAGGATGGCGTGGCCGTGGGGCAGGGCGTCCCGGCCGATGGCATCGACCCTGCCACCGGGATCACGGCCGATACCCCCACGATGCCCTTTGGCGGGGCCGAGGAACTGGCCTTCAGCCCCGATGGTACGGTGCTGTACTTCACCGCCCGCCTTGCAAACGCAGCCGAACCCACATCGACCAATCTCGATATCTACGCTGCCGATCTGACCGGCGCGCCGCCCCGGCTGCTGACCGCGGGCAATCAGGCGACCGATACCACCCCTGTTCCATCGCCCGATGGACGCTATCTGGCATGGCTGGCGATGGCCCGCCCGACCTATGAAGCGGATAAGCTGGCCGTGCAGCTGCTCGACCTCAAGACCGGCGAAATGCGCAATCTGACGGAAACGACAGACCTCAGCTTTGGCAGCCTTGCATGGGAGGCAGACGGCAAGCATCTGATTGCAACCGCGCAGAAGGTGCTCGATACGCCCGCCTTCCGGATCGACACGAAAACCGGCAAGGTAACCGAACTCAACCTGATGGCGGGGAACGAGGCACATATCGCCAATCTGGTACCGCTGCCCGGTGGAGGCGCGCTGTTCACCCGCGATTCGCTGGGCAACCCGGCCGAACTGTTCCTGTCCGATGGCATGGGGCAAGCGCGCCCTATCACCGATGTCGCGACAACGCGGATGGGCGGGCTTGCCAGCATTGTCACCCGCCGGTTCAGCTTTGCAGGGGCCGAAGGCGACACCGTGTGGGGCCAGATCACCAGGCTTGCCGATCAGGAAGGGCCGATCCCCGCGATCCTCTATATTCACGGCGGTCCGCAGGGCAGTTTCAATGACAGTTGGTCCACCCGCTGGAACCCCCGCGTTCTGGCGAGCCAGGGTTATGCGGTCATCTCGATCGATTTTCATGGCAGTACCGGATACGGGCAGGCCTTTACGGATTCGATCCGCGGCGACTGGGGCGGCAAACCGCTTGAAGACCTCAGGAAAGGCATGGAAGCCGCGCTGGCGCTCGATAACCGCATTGATGGCGACCGGGCCTGTGCCATGGGCGCAAGCTATGGCGGGTTCATGGTCAACTGGATCGCAGGCCAGTGGCCCGACCGGTTCGATTGCATCGTCCAGCACGATGGCCTGTTCGACATGCGCAGCTTCTATTATTCCACCGAGGAATTGTGGTTCCCGCGGTGGGATTTCGGCGGTTCCTACGAAGAGCAACGTGACACTTACGAAAGGTGGAACCCTGTCAATTTCGTGAGCAACTGGAAAACCCCGATGCTGGTTGTCACGGGCGAACAGGATTTTCGTGTTCCCTACACACAAGGGCTGCAAAGCTTCACCGCCTTGCAGGAACGCGGCATCCCTGCGCAATTGCTGGTGTTTCCCGATGAAAACCACTGGGTTCTGGGTGCCAGGAATTCGCTGCAATGGCATCGCACCGTCTTCGACTGGCTTGGCCGCTGGCTGACCAAGGACGCGCCCGAATGAGCCGTCAGGAATTGCTGTCGGCGCAAACTGCGCTGGCCAAGCATTACGGCGACCCGGCCAAAGGCAACGCCATCGCCCGCCACATCATGCTGTGCGCCATTTCGGACAAGCAGAAATGCTGTTCACGGCAAGCGGGCGAAGAGGCGTGGGGATTCTTGAAGACCCGTTTGAAGGAACTGGGGCTGGTAGGCCCGCAGCGGGGCGGGGACAGTCGCCGCGGCGAAGGGGGCGGCATCCAGCGCAGCAAGGCCGATTGTCTGCAGATCTGCGCTGCCGGTCCGGTCGCGGTCGTGTGGCCTGATGGCGTGTGGTATCATTCGTGCAGTCCGCAGGTTCTGGAACGGATCATTCAGGAACATCTGGTCGGCGGCATTCCAGTGGCGGATTACCGTCTCACTGCGCCCGATCAGTCATCCTTGGGCGACCAGAATTCGTCCTTGCCGGGAAGCTGATTGTCGACCAATTCGTCATGACCTGTTCCGTTGCTGAGGAACACCAGACCCATCAACGCGCCGCCCAGCAGCATCGTCAGACTGATCCCCAGCGCGACAGCAATATAAAAATGTACTGAAATCATGCCGTTATAGGCAAACAGCAGTCCCATGGCGATTCCCACCGTCAACACGGTGATCGCCAGCAGCAGCTTCATGATCTGCCGATACCGCGCCCAGGCGTGCGCAGCGTTTTCAGGATCATCGAGCGGTGATTTGCGTGTCATCTGCCCGACATGGCGTGCAGCTGTCAGCTTGGCAACGCGCGAAAGCTGCAACGGCATGTTCCTGCGGTGCAAGACACCCCCGGCTACCGCCCTGCGCATCGATTCGCTTTTTTGCGGCGATCGTGGCATTTTCTTGCTCTGAGAGAGAGGGAGTCGCCATGACCATTGCCCGAATCATTGCCCAACGTGGCCCATCCGATATAATCGCCTGCGACGTTGCGACCCCGGTTACACAGGCCGTCAGCGTACTTGCCAGCAAACGCATCGGCGCCATGCCGGTGCTGCGCGATGGCGAAGTGGTGGGAATCGTGTCCGAACGCGACGTGATCTACCACCTTGCCGATCATGGCGGCAGTTGTCTGGACATGCCGGTCGAACAGATCATGACATCGCCTGCGGTCACGGTCGAACCGTCTACCACCGTTGACGATGCGCTTGGCCTGATGACCCGCCGTAGGTTTCGCCATTTCCCGGTTGTCGACGCCGGACAGCTGGTCGCCTTCATTTCGATCGGAGATCTGGTGAAACACAAGATCGACGAAGTGCAGCACGAGGCCGAGGCGATGCGCAATTATATTCAGGCCGTCTGATCGCAGGCACCGCAACCGCTTGAGGATTGGGCTTGCGCCTCTTAGATTGATACCATGACCGCACAGCCCCTGATCCTCACCCCATCGGCCGCCAAACGCGTGGCCCTGATCGCGGCCAAACAGGCGCGCCCGGCCATCCTGCGCCTGTCCGTCGAAGGCGGGGGGTGTTCGGGGTTTCAGTACAAGTTCGATCTCGCCGATGCGCCGCACGCTGATGACAGCGTCTCGCAAACCGATGGCGTCGCGCTGGTGGTCGATCCTGTCAGTCTGGACCTGATTGCCGGGAGCACGGTGGATTTTGTCGAATCGCTGGGCGGTGCGGCCTTCAAGGTGGAGAATCCCCAGGCGGCCGCTGGCTGCGGCTGCGGCGCGAGTTTCGGGATTTGAGTTGATCTTGCGCCCTACGGTTGCGAGGAAGCCTGATGAAAATCGCTACCTACAACATCAACGGCATCAAGGCGCGGTTGCCGCGTCTGCTGGAATGGCTTGAAGAAACCCGCCCCGCGGTTGCCTGTCTTCAGGAAATCAAATCGCAGGACGAAGGCTTTCCCGCCGCGGATTTTGAAGCGATCGGCTATGGTGCGATCTGGCACGGGCAGAAAAGCTTCAACGGTGTCGCAATACTGGTCGATACCCGCGCAGGCCATACCTTTGCCGAAGTGCAGCGCGGATTGGGCATCGATGGCCCCAACGAAGGCGAAGGCGAACAGGCGCGGTATCTGGAAGCCGATGTCTCCGGCGTACGGATTGCCTGCCTCTATCTTCCCAACGGCAATCCCCACCCGGGACCCAAGTTCACCTACAAGCTTGCCTGGATGCAGCAGCTTCGCGCCCGGATGGCAGCGATCAGGGCACAAGAGGTCCCCGCCGTGGTGCTGGGCGATTTCAACGTGATTCCCGAAGACGACGATGTCTGGTCAGTGAAGGCAATGCAAAGCGATGCACTGACGCAGCCCGCATCGCGCGCGGCCTATTCGCAGATGCTCAACGATGGCTGGACCGATGCCATCCGCACCTACAATCCGCGGGGCGGGGTGTGGACGTTCTGGGATTACCAGGCGGGCGCATGGCAGCGCGATCACGGTTTCCGCATCGATCACATCCTGCTGTCACCAGAATGTGCCGACAGGCTCGAAGCCTGCGGTGTCGACAAGGAATACCGCGGCCGGGAAAAGGCCAGCGATCATACGCCAGTGTGGGTGACGCTTTCGATATAACCCGCGCTGCGCTTTGCCGATGCGGCTGCGCGCCGCAGCGCGGAATTATCGGTAGAAGATATGCGTGTCGATCTGGGCAAGCCGCGTCTTGGTGCGGCTCCAGCCGGGGCTGACATAGCGGGCATGAAAGAACACGGCATTGCCGGCTTCCGATTCCCACAGCCCCTGATGCGCGATTTGTGCAACCGCGACCGCACGGTTCCAGGCTGACGTGCCCGTGCGAACCGCAGGCATCCGGCTGCCGCGCATGAAGGAAAACTGGCCCGGTTGGGCGACCACGCCGCAATAGGACGCGGGGAAGCGGCGATCTTCGGATCGGTTGATGATCACCTGCGCTACGGCCAGCTGGCCGGCCAGCGGTTCGCCGCGGGCTTCGAAATAGACGGCGCCGGCAAGGCAGCGCATCTGTTCATCCATCGGCGCATCGGTATCGACCATGCGCACCAGTTCGGGCAGCGATCCGGCTTCTGTCAGGACAGGCGCGGGGTCTTCGGCGGGAAGGGGTTGTACCACCGGCTCGGTCACGAAGGTGACGGGCTCGGGAACCAGTTCGACCTGTTCAACCGGAGCGGGAACGGTCAGCTGCTGGGTGGCGGCTTGCGCCAGTGCGACGGCATCGGTGCCGCCGGGAAACATCGTGGTTGCGAACGCCAATCCGGCAATCGCAGCAATCGTAACAGTCTTGCGACCCATGAACTCAACCAATTGGGCGGTGAGCGCGCACAGACGCAGGATGGAACCTTTTCCAGACCATGACGGTTATGGGGGTTCAGAAAGCCTGCCGGCCGCTCCCCGTCTGCGTGCTGGAGGTATCGGCCGTATTGCCGCCCTGTCAGCCTGCGCGAGGAATTGAGCGGGGCCGATAGAGCGCCTGACGTTTGCGTCAACGCAAATCGTTCAATCCCGCGATGAAGCGTTCGGGATGCGCGATATCAACCTCAATTATCCAGATATCGCTGTCTTGCTGGCTCCGGCGCGCCAGATAGTCTTGAAAATCTTGTTCTAGATCAATCATTTGCCGCTTTGCAGCAATATAAGAACGGGTGCCATCCGCTTGCGGCATCCTTTCATAAAGAACTGCGTCAGTTCCGCGACATAGCGTTACAATCAGAATAGTTCCGGCGTCGCGTTCACCCTTGGCCAGTACGGTTGCAAAGCCGCCTTGCGAATCGGCGAGTCGCATGATGGCGCCCGCTTCAAGATGCGCAGGCAGGCGAACGGCCACCTTAAAGACCGCTCACCGCGTAACCCGGCAGACTGGAAAGCGGGATGCGCGATCGCATGAAGGTGCCGGTGCCCCGGCCGATTTCCTCACCATCGCTATCCACCAGCCGCGCTTCAGCCACGAACACCCGCCGCCGTCCGCTGACCCAGCGTCCTTCGGCCGTGACGATTCCGGCGCGCACCGGCTTGCTGAAGAACAGGTTGAAGCCAGTGGTCAAAAGGAACCGATCAGTCACCAGCGAATTGGCCGCATAGAACGCTGCATCGTCGAGCATCTTGAAATAGATCGTACCATGCGCCGCGCCCGCCGCGTGATAATCATCGGGGGTGACGGTAAAGCGCAGCCGCGATTGCCCTTCGCCCGGAATATCGAGCGTGCTGGCGAATTTGGCATTCACCGGGGCGGACGCATACAACCGTTCAAGCGCACGGTAATGCTGCTGGGCCCCATTGGCTGAAGGGATGTCGTCACTGCCGGTCATGCACGGTCGCCGTCGTCAAGCCGCGGTGCGCAGGAACTGGTCGGTCAACAGCGCATACAGCGCATCGGTGTCCGGTGCATCGGCAAGCATCTGAAGCATGGTTTCATCCCGCGTCAGCCGCGAAATTGCGGCCAGCGCGTGCAAATGCGTGGCGCCGGCGTTTTCAGGCGACACCAGCCCGCAAATCAGCGCGACAGGGCGTGCATCGGCGGCTGCAAAATCGATGGGCGTGTCGAGCCGGAGCAACGCCAGCGATGGTCGGCGCACGTTCTTTGACCGGCAATGCGGGATGGCGACGCCGCGGCCAAAGCCGGTGCTACCCAGATGCTCACGCGCTTCGAGCGACTCGAGCACTTCGACTTCGTCGAGATCGTAAGCCGCGCTGAGCAGTTGGGCCATACGCGCAAGCACCTTGGGCTTGGTATCCAGCCGGGCGAACGCAATCGCCTGCGGTGAGAGAGCCAGGTTGACATCCATGTCCGTGCAAAATCCCGATAGAGAGCGCCGCATAACGGCGAAACACCGTTCCGGTCATGTCATGCTGACACAACCGGGACGAGGCGGAGCCCCTCCTGCTTCCGCCGCTTGAGCCGGGGTCCGCAACGTCTGCCCGGCGGCAGCCGCGGTTTTCCGGCCCTATCGTGGCTCAACCCAACCGATCGAGCCATCGGCACGGCGGTAAACCATATTATGCCGCTGCGTGCCAGCATTTTTGAAAAACAATGCGTTGGTGTTGCGAAGGTCCATCATCATCACCGCATCGGCAACGGTGGCTGTCGGGATATCGACGCGGGTTTCGGCGATGACCAGCGGGGCATCGGCGATCACTTCTTCCTCGTCATCCTCTTCCACGGCAAAGATGGTGTAGGCGGCTTCTTCCTCGCCGCGGGCGTGATCGGCCTGTTCATGACGGTCGGTCAGGCGGCGCTTGTACCGGCGCAGCTGCTTTTCGATTTTCGCAACCGCATCATCAAAGGCGACATGGGCATCCTGCGCGGTGCCTTGTGCCTTCAGGATCAGGCCTTGCATCACATGGGTAACGATATCACAGCTGAACGCGCCTGCCGGGGCCTTTCCGAAGGTGACGTGGCTGGAAATCGCCCGGTCGAAATACTTGTCAACCACTGCGCTGAGCCGGTCGGACGCATGCGCCTGAAGCGCGGTGCCGGTATCCATCTGATGGCCCGAAATGCGAATATCCATGTGGTGTAGCCCTCCTGTTAGAACTGAGGATTATCATCGTCGATCCGGGTTGAACCGCTGGCGTCAGCGGGTCCAGATCGCTTCGGCGATCCCGCCGATGAAAACGCGGTGTCGTTCCAGCTCCTCCGGGCTGGCACAATGGGGACGGGGTTCACGCCGGGGCCGGTTGGTCGGCGGCCGGTGCCAGGGCGCATTGGCCGATGGCTGCGCCGCGGTGTCCGCTGCCGGATCAAGCGCGCTGAGCCCCAATCCGATCTGGCGCCCCCCGGTCAGCTCGACATAGACCTGCGCCAGCAATTCGGCATCCAGCAGCGCGCCGTGCTTGACCCGGTGGCTGCGATCGATCCCGTACCGCGTACACAACGCATCAAGACTGAGCTTGGCCCCGGGATGTTTCTTGCGCGCAAGCACCACCGTATCGACCATCCGGTCAAGACTGATCGGTTGATGGCCAACCAGTTCCAGTTCGTTGTTCAGAAAGCCGAAATCGAAGCCGGCATTGTGCGCGACCAGCGGCGAATCTTCAAGAAAGGCCAGCAGTTCGGCGACCGTTTCGGCAAAACGCGGCTTGGTGGCGAGAAACGCCGCGCTCAGCCCGTGAACCCGTTCGGCTTCGGGCGGCATATCGCGATCGGGATTGAAATAGGCATGGTAGGTGCGCCCCGTTTCAACCCGGCCGATCATTTCAACGCAGCCAATTTCGACCATCCGGTCCCCGGTCTTGGGATCGAGCCCGGTGGTTTCGGTGTCGAAGATGATCTCACGCATGTGCCGGACTATCTGCCCATGTCCCGGCACTTGCAAGGGGGGCCTGCAATCAAATTGAAGCAATCAGCGTGGCCACCTGCGCACGGGTTTCATCAAGGCTGGTGCCGGTGTCGATGACATGATCGGCGCGGGCGCGTTTTTCGGAATCGTGGAGTTGCAGGCTAAAAATATGCGCGAACTTTTCGGGAGTCATGCCGGGCCGGGCAAGCACGCGGGCGCGCTGCACATCATCGGGGGCAGAGACGACGACGATGGTGTCGACGCTCTCGTGACCGCCTTTTTCAAACAGCAGCGGGATGTCGAACACCACCGCGCGCTTGTCGGCGTTGGCTTCGAGAAACGCGCCGCGTTTTGCCGCGACCGCCGGATGCACGATGGCTTCGAGCCGGGCGAGGGCCGCCGGGTCAGCGAAGACCTGCTGCCCCAGCCGGTCACGGTCAACGCCTTCGGGGCCGGTCGATCCGGGGAAGGCCGCCTCGATCGCGGGGACCAGTTCGCCGCCTGCCGCCTGCATCGCGCGCACTTCGGCATCGGCATCGAACACCGGAATTCCCGCTGCGGCAAACATCGCCGCGACGGTGGATTTGCCCATCCCGATGCTGCCGGTAAGGCCGATGATCTTTGGTTTGGTCATCGGGTCAGGATCGCGCGCAATTCCGCATCATGTTCGCGCGGAGCAGGCTGACCAAAGAACATCGCGAAAGCCGCGGCCGCCTGTCCGATCAGCATGGAAAACCCGTCCACGGTGCGCAATCCCCTGGCGGCCGCGCCTTGCAGGAACGGCGTATAGTGCGGGGCGGTGACGATGTCATAGGCGATGCTGCCGGGCGGGGCGTGGCTCCAGTCAAAGGCAAGTGCGGGCTGGCCGGTCATGCCCAGACTGGTGGCGTTGATCACCAGGTCGAGACAATCTTCGCGGTCGTCGAAGGCAAAATCGGTGGGGTTGGCAAAATGGTCGAGTGCCACTGCATGATGCTCTCCCTTGGGTGCAAGCGTATCGAGCAGCGTGCGCGCCTTGGCGGGATCGCGGCCCGCCACCACCAGCGTGAACCCCTTGTCGGCCAGCGCGGTGATGATCGCCCGCGCCGCGCCGCCTGTTCCCATGATCCGCGCCATGCGAAAATAATGGGTCTGGGCAAGGTCTGGCCCAAGCGGTTCGAGAAATCCGGCAGCATCAGTATTTGTGCCCGAAAGCCCTGCACCGCCGTGGGGCAGAACGGTGTTGACCGCGCCGATGCCGGCAGCAACGGGCGCGACGGTGTCAAGCAGCGGCATGACCGCCTGCTTGTGCGGCATGGTGACATTGCACCCGCGCCACAGGGAGTCTTGCCGCCGATGGGCGAGGTAATCGGGCAGTGCGGCGGAAGTAACATGGCAGGCGCGATAATCGGCTTCGATGCCGAGCTTTTCCAGCCAGAAGCCATGGATCAGCGGCGACTTGGACTGCGCGATAGGATCGCCAATCACCTCGGCATAAGGCTTGGTCACGCCAGCAGCGCCCCCTCTTCGCGCAGCGCGCCAAGCAGCGGCAGCAGCGGCATTCCGAGCACGGTGAACTGGTCGCCCTCTATCTTCGAGAACAGCTGCACCCCCGGCCCCTCGATCCGGAAGGCGCCGACGGTGTGGCCGATTTCCGGCCATTCGAGGGTCAGGTAATGCTCGATAAAATCGTCGGAGAGGTCGCGCACATGGAGCCGCGCAAGGCTGGCGTGGCTCCACAGGCACCCGCCATCCCGCACCAGCGCGGCCGCCGAGTGCAATTCCATCACCTTGCCGGAAAAGAACCGCAGATGTTCGCCCGCCTCCTCGGCAGAGCGCGGCTTGTCGAAGCGGCGGCCTTCGCACACCACTAGCGAATCCGAACCCAGCACCAATGCGCCGGGCTTTTGCTGTGCCACCGCGGCTGCCTTTGCCACGGCCAGTGCCTCAGCCACATCGGCAGGGGCAGCCCCTTCCAACCCCGTTTCCACCGCGCGTTCATCAATATCGGCGGGGATGCTTTCATAGGCCACGCCCGCCGCATCGAGCATCGCCCGGCGCGAGGCGCTCTTGCTTGCCAGAATGAGAGTCATATCGGTTTTCCCACACCGCCTTCGCTGGCAGGCTTGCGCATCCGTTCCTGCACCAGACGGATGATCGCCGCGGCGGTTTCCTCAATCGAACGGCGGGTCACATCGATCACCGGCCAACCGTTGTCGGCAAACATCCGCCGCGCGAACTGCAGTTCGGCCTTCACCCGGTCATTGTTGACATAAGCGGTTTCGGTCGCCTCGTTCAATGACAGCAACCGGTTGCGACGGATCTGCACCAGCCGCTCCGGCGAGGTTGTCAGCCCCACCACCAAGGGGTGTCTGAGGCGATACAAGGCAGACGGCGGCGGGCTTTCCACCACCAGCGGGATATTGGCGACCTTGTAGCCCCGGTTGGCGAGATAGATGCTGGTGGGCGTCTTGGAGGATCGCGAGACGCCTGCGAGCAGAATATCTGCCTCTTCCCAGTCTTCATGCGCAAGGCCATCATCATGCGCGATGGTGTACTGGATCGCATCGACGCGCTTGAAATAGCTTTCGTCCATCATGTGCTGGCGGCCGGGGCGGCCATGCGCTTCCTGCCCCAATTGCGCCTCCAGCGCGGCGGTCACCTGGTCGAGCACCGGCACCGCGGGAAGGCCGAGATGGCGGCAATGCTCCTCCAGCCGCTTGCGCGTCTCGGGGTTCACCAGCGTGTAGAACACCAAACCGGGGTGCGCGGCAAGATCGGGCACGATCCGGTCGAGATGCTGCAAGGATCGCACCATCGGCCAGAAATGGCGGTTCACCGCGGGATTATCGAACTGCGCCAACGCCGCCTTGGCGATCATTTCCAGCGTTTCACCGGTCGAATCGGATACAAGGTGGAGATTGAGTGGGTTCATCGTCCCTGATCGCTGTGTCGCCGCTGGGGCTGTGGACAGAACCGCGCATAAACCACGGGAGAGGCGGACTCACAAGCTGGGGGTGACTTTTCATGCCCGCTACCGGCGTTTTCACCGGGGTATTTGCCCACACGGGACAAGTTTTGTCGACAGGCTGGGAATAGTGGGGATAAAGCCAGCTTGACTTCCAATCGTTGCGGATTCGAGGGGGGCTGGCACGGCCGGGCAGGCTGGGGGTAATCGGCGATTGGCTGGTAATTCCCGCTATCCACAGGGCCAACAGACTCCATCAATCCTTTTATAATTTGATTTGTTTTGTTCTAAGGAACCCTATGCCCGGTCCGCTTCTCGATACGCTCAAAGGTGTCCGTCAGGACGTTGCCCCCGTGTGGCTGATGCGGCAAGCGGGCCGCTATCTGCCTGAATACAGGGAACTTCGAGCCGAAAAGGGCGGGTTCCTCGAACTGGTTTACGACAGCGAGGCCGCCGCCGAAATCACCGTGCAGCCGATCCGGCGGTTCGGATTCGATGGCGCGATCCTGTTTTCCGATATCCTGATCGTGCCGCACGCGATGGGGCAGGGGCTGACCTTTCAGGCGGGCGAAGGGCCGCACCTTGCGCCGACGCTGCTTGAAGTGGAGCTGGACAGTTTCACCCCCGCCTTCGAACGGTTCGAACCAGTGTATGAAACCGTGCGCCGCACCCGCGCGCTGATCGGGCCCGATGTAACGATGCTCGGCTTTGCGGGCAGTCCCTGGACGGTCGCGACCTACATGATTGCAGGCCAGGGGTCGAAGGATCAGGGCCCGGCGCGGTTGCTCGCCTATCGCGATCCGGTGCATATGCAGGCGATTATCGATGCGATCATCAATGTGTCGGTCACCTATCTGCGCGGGCAGATCGACGCCGGTGCCGAAGCAGTGCAACTGTTCGATAGCTGGGCGGGCAGCCTTGCGCCCGATCAGTTCGAAAAATGGGTGATCGCCCCCAATGCCGCGATCACGGCGCAGCTCAAGCAATCGCACCCCGATACTCCCGTGATCGGTTTCCCCAAAGGTTCGGGGGCCAAGCTGCCTGCCTATGCGCGTGAGACGGGGGTGGATGCGGTCGGGTTGGATGAAACGCTCGATCCCGCTTGGGCGCACGCCAGCCTGCCTGCCGGAATGCCCGTGCAGGGCAATTTCGATCCGCTGCTGCTTGAAGCTGGCGGGCCTGCGGTGGCCGAACGGGTCAGAACCATCATCGCCGCCTTTGAAGACCGTCCGCACGTCTTCAACCTTGGGCATGGCATCGGGCAGTTCACGCCCATCGCGCATGTCGAAGAATTGCTCAGCGCACTAAGAGGATGATCTGATGCAGGATGTGCTGGCTTCGATCTATCTGTTCCTCAAATCGGGACACGTGATCTTCATGGTGTTCTGGTTGGCGGGGCTGTTCATGCTGCCGCGCCAGTGCATCTACATGCTCGATCACCTGCCGGGATCGCCGGGGGAGGCGAAATGGGCGATGCGGATGGGCAAACTGCGCAAGATCATCCTGACGCCCAGCATGATCATTGTGTGGATCCTGGGGCTGTCGATGGCCTACAGCGGGGGCTGGTTCGCATCGGGCTGGCTCCATGCCAAACTGGCGCTTGTGCTTGCACTGACGGGCTATCACGGGTGGCTGGTGGGTCAGACCAAAAAGATGGCCCGCGGGGAGCGGCCGCTTTCGGAAAAGACGTTGCGAATGGTGGGAGAGGTGCCGGGAATCCTGCTGCTGTTCATCGTGGTGCTGGTCTACATCAAGCCGTTCTGACGCGTTTCGCGCACCCTGCAATCGCGGCATTGACCTTGCAGGCGCGGGCTTCTATCTCAAGATCACCTATCCGGGTGCTGGCGCGCCGTGCTGCGCTGCCAAGGTCTGCTTTCTCCAAGCCCAGCCCTGCTACAGGGGCGCTGCCATTGATCGGCGGTACTGACCATCCGGCCACTCTAAGACTTTCGGAACACATTAAAAATGCATCTCAAAGACCTCAAGCGAAAGACCCCGGCCGAACTGGTCGCGATGGCGGAAGAACTGGGCGTCGAAGGCGCTTCGACCATGCGCCGCCAGGATCTGCTGTTCAGCATCCTGCGCGAACTGGCCGAGGATGAGGAATACGAAGAAAAGATCATGGGGCTAGGCACCATTGAGGTGCTGCAGGACGGTTTCGGATTCCTGCGCAGCCCCGAGGCGAATTACCTCGCCGGGCCTGACGATATCTACGTCTCGCCTAACCAGGTGCGCCGCTGGGGCTTGCGCACCGGCGACACGGTCGAAGGCGAGATCCGCGCCCCGCGCGAAGGCGAACGCTATTTTGCGCTGACTACGCTGGCGAAGGTCAATTTCGACGATCCTGACGCGGTGCGTCTGCGTACGAATTTCGATAACCTGACGCCGCTGTACCCCGATCAGAAGCTCAACCTCGACACTCTCGATCCGACGGTGAAGGACAAGAGCGCGCGGGTGATCGACATCATCGCCCCGCAGGGCAAGGGCCAGCGCGCGCTGATCGTGGCGCCGCCGCGCACGGGTAAGACCGTGCTGCTGCAGAACATCGCCAAGGCGATCACGGACAACCATCCCGAAGTGTTCCTGATCGTCCTGCTGGTCGATGAACGCCCTGAGGAAGTCACCGACATGCAGCGCAGTGTGAAGGGTGAGGTGATCTCCTCGACCTTCGACGAACCGGCCAACCGCCACGTGCAAGTTGCTGAAATGGTGATCGAAAAAGCCAAGCGCCTGGTCGAGCACAAGCATGACGTGGTGATCCTGCTCGATTCCATCACCCGCCTCGGCCGCGCCTACAACACCGTGGTGCCGTCATCGGGCAAGGTGCTGACCGGCGGTGTCGATGCCAACGCGCTCCAGCGTCCCAAGCGCTTCTTTGGTGCGGCGCGCAATATCGAAGAGGGCGGCTCGCTCTCGATCATCGCCACCGCGTTGATCGACACTGGCAGCCGTATGGACGAAGTGATCTTCGAAGAGTTCAAGGGCACCGGCAACAGCGAAATTGTGCTCGATCGCAAGGTTTCGGACAAGCGCATCTTCCCCGCATTGGATGTCGGCAAGTCCGGCACCCGCAAGGAAGAACTGCTGGTCCACAAGGACAACCTCAGCAAGATGTGGGTGCTGCGCCGCATCCTGATGCAGATGGGCACCGTAGATGCGATGGAATTCCTGCTCGACAAGATGAAGGATTCCAAGACCAACGAAGACTTCTTCGCGACCATGAACCAGTAAGCATAGCAATTAACGGGTCGAGGGGTCGGGCCGCTAACCGATGGACGGGACAACGTGCTAAGCCAATATCTTTACATCAGCACTGCGCCGACCCTGCCGCGCGAGGACGTTGACGCGATCCTTTCCACCAGCGCACGCAACAACCCCGCGCAGGGCATCACCGGGCTATTGCTGTTCAACGGGCGCAACTTTCTCCAGCTTCTTGAAGGGGAGGAAGGCGCGGTTGCCAATCTGATGGACACGATCACCGCTGACCCGCGGCACAGCGGCGTATCGGTGCTCGACAAGCGCGGTATCGCCCAGCGCGCCTGTCCCGATTGGGCGATGAAGCGGGTACTGATTGCCGAAAGCATCGAAAGCCGCCGCGACATGCTCGAACGGGAACTGCCCGAGAGCCTTGATCCCGAGGTGCGCAAGATGATTGTCAATTTCGCGGTTCTGAATTGATCACCTGGTAATATCCCTCAACTGGCCGCTACGGGTTGGTTTTGGCTGAAGGTGTATTGTCCCGCAGGCACTTTGCGGGGTTTGACTATGCGCCGGATCATCTACCAAAGCACGGCATCGGCCAACATCGACCGCGCCGAGCTGTTCCGGCTGGTCTATCATGCGCGGGTGGCGAACGAACGGTCGGGGCTGAACGGTTTTCTGATCTACGCCAACAACCGGTTCTTGCAGGCGCTCGAAGGCGAAACCTGGAAGCTGGTGTCGACCTTCGACAAAATCCGCCGGGATTTACGGCACCATCATGTCGACATCATCGATGAACGATCAATCACCGTCCCGTTGTTCGATGTCTGGCGGATGCGCTGCTTTGATGCGGACAGTGGGCCCGCCGCGCTTGCTTCCATATCGAAGGAGGCGGCACACCCGGTTCCTAAAACGGTAGAAGATGCGGTTCTAGCCTTTTTCGGGTGCGAAAGGGCGCTGGCCAATCAGAAACGGATCTCTGCGATCTAACGCGGGGAGGGGGCGTGTTGTGATGCCGCCAACTGCGCGCCCATCGTTTCCCACACCATGTTGATCGCTTTAAGCGGACGCACCATGACTTTGAAGTCGCTGATCTGGCCATCATCATCGAAGGTGATGATATCGACGCCATTGACATGGATGCCATTGATCACGGTTTCAAATTCCAGCATCGCCTGATCGCCATCAACCAACCTGCGAACATAGCGGAAGCTGGTATTCCCCAGCACCTGCGCTGCGGCGACAAGATAGGCCATGACCACAGCCTTGCCCGTCTGCGGGGTATGGACCACCGGTGAATGGAAGACCGCGTTATCGGCCAGCAGCGCGCTAAGCGTTGCGGGATCATGCCCGCCGTGCATGTAGCTGTCCCAACGGGCCAGCCCTTCGTGAACACGGTTCATGATCCCTCCCATTGTGCCAGTCCAGCAGGAGCCGCGACCATGCCGCAGCCCCTGTCTCCATACCTTATACCAGATGTGCCTCAAAGAAGGCGGCTGTGCGGCTGTCCGCCAGCGTGGCGGCAGCATCGTCGCGGCGTTTGCCCATCTCGGTGGCGAACCCGTGATCGAGGCCTTCATAATCGTGCAGCGTGACCTTGGGGTGGTCATCAAGACCTTCGTGCATCGCGGCCTGTGTTTCACGTGAAACAAATCCATCGGCGGTGGGGATATGCAGCATTAGCGGGTGCGCGATCGCATGCTTTTCTCCCAGCAGGCCATCGATCCCGACACCGTAATACCCGACGCTGGCATCGATATCGGTGCGCGCCGCGGTCATGTAAGCAAGTCGTCCGCCAAGGCAGTACCCCACGCATCCCACCTTGGTGACGCCGTGGGTCTGGCGGATATGATGGATCGTCGCTTCAATATCGCGGATACCGGCATCCTGATCGAACCGGTTCATCAGGTCGAGCGCGGTTTGGAACTCGCGTTCCACATCGGGATCAAGCGTTATGCCGGGTTCAAGCCGCCAGAACAGATCGGGCGCGATGGCTAGATAGCCGTCGGCAGCAAATTTGTCGCACTTCTGCCGGATACCCGGGTTCACTCCGAAGATTTCCTGGATCACCAGAATCGCAGCACGCGGTGTACCTTCGGGCTTGGCGACATAGGCTCCGAAGGTCGCATCGCCGTCCAGAGTGGAAATGGTGTCGTTCAGGGTCATATGCGTCTCTCTTTGCAGGGGTAGGGCGGGGTCAACCCTATCGCTTGCCTTGCCCGCCTGCCAAGCGCAAATGAGTCGCGCGCAACCGGAGAGGAGAACCGCCCCATGAAGATCACCATCGAAGTCGATTGCACTCCCGAAGAGGCCCGCAGCTTCATGGGTCTTCCCGATGTCAGCGCCGCCAATTCGGCCTATGTCGACACCATCGCCAAATCGATGCGCGGCGTATCGAACCCCGAACAGTTGCAGGAATATGCGGCTGCGCTCGCTCCGATGGGGCAGGTCGGGTTGAAGCTGTTCCAGAGCTTTGTCGAAGGCGGAATGACCGCTGCATCGCGGGCCGGCGACGGGACGAAGCGCGGCGAGTGAAACCGGCGATGTCCAGCAGCCCGACGATTTTCGCGCTGTCCAGCGGAGCGCCGCCCGCAGGGGTAGGGGTCATCCGTGTATCCGGGACCGAGGCCGCGGCATGTTTGCAGGGCTTGGCGGGCCGCGTGCCGACACCCCGCCGCGCATCGCTCGCTCGTTTGTACGATGCATCAGGCGCACTGCTTGATGAAGCGTTGGTGCTCTGGTTTCCGGGGCCGAACACGGCGACGGGCGAAGACCTCGCCGAATTTCACTGCCACGGCGGCCGCGCTGTGATTGCCGCATTGCTCGATGCGCTGGCTGGCGTTCCGGGCACGCGCGCTGCGGAAGCCGGGGAATTCACCCGCCGCGCCTTCGCCAATGGCCGAATTGATCTGGCCGAGGCCGAAGGACTGGGCGATCTGCTCGCCGCTGAAACCCAATGGCAACGCAGCGCCGCGCTGGCCAATCTTGGCGGTGCGCTGTCCCGTCAGGTCGAAGGGTGGCGCGAACAGGTGCTGGGTCTTTCTGCCGAAGTGGAAGGCGTGCTCGACTTTTCGGACGAAGAGGACGCCGCCGATTTGCCCGAATGTTTCACGTGGAACATTGCCGCACTTTCGGATGAAATCGACCAGTGGCTGGCGCGCCCCCGATCCGAACGGTTTGGCGAAGGCTATCGCGTTGTGTTGGCGGGCCCGCCCAACGCAGGCAAATCGACCTTGTTCAACGCCCTGATCGAAAGCGACGCCGCGATCACCTCCCCGATTGCGGGGACAACCCGCGATGTCATCGAGCGATCCGTGACGATTGGCGGGGCGCCGTTCACCTTTGTTGATACCGCGGGCCTGCGAGACGCGGATGATGCGGGATTGGCGGATGCGATCGAGACGATCGGTATTGACCGTGCGCGGGGAGAAGTGGCACGCGCCGATCTGGTGTTGTGGCTGGGGCCGGAAGGGCAAGGGCCAGAAGGCGCTTGCTGGGAGATAGCGGCGCAGGCCGACCGCGCCGATATCCCATCAAAGCGAATGGCGCGCTTCACCGTGTCAGCGGCGACGGGTGCAGGGATCAACGATCTGAAAAGCGCGTTGGTCGATGCGGCGCGAAACGCCATGCCCAAACCGGGGGAGGCGGCGCTCAATGCCCGGCAACACGCGCGGCTTTCGGAAGCGTCGGAGGCGTTGGCTTCGGCACGCCAGCGCATAGATCCCTTGTTGGTTGCAGAAGAACTGAGGCGAACACGGGTAGCATTTGATCGGCTGATCGGACGCGCAACTACCGAGGATATGCTCGATACGCTGTTCGGACGGTTCTGCATCGGCAAGTAAGGCTAGCGGCCGGTAAATGTTTCACGTGAAACATTGAGATCAGTACCGCCGAAAATGTTTCACGTGAAACATTGAACCGAAATCAGCCAAAATGTTTCACGTGAAACATTCGTCCCTTTGACGATCAGAGCGCCAGGCCCTATCTGCGCGGCCATGCACACGTTCGATGTCATCGTAATTGGCGGCGGTCACGCCGGGGTCGAAGCCGCCTGCGCTTCGGCACGGATGGGCGCGCATGTTGCGTTGGTTAGCTTCGATCTTGCCGCGGTGGGCGCGATGAGCTGCAATCCGGCGATTGGAGGATTGGGCAAAGGCCATCTGGTGCGTGAGGTCGATGCGCTGGATGGGATCATTGGCCGCGCTGCCGATGCGGGGGCAATCCACTACCGGATGCTCAACCGTTCGAAAGGCAGCGCGGTTTGGGGCCCCCGTGTGCAGGCCGATCGCGTGCGGTTCAAAGCGGCGGTGCAGCAGATGGTTCGCGCGCATGACAACCTCACGCTTGTCCAGGGCGAGGCAGCAGCGTTGGTTTTAGACGGCGAGCGCGTCGCAGGTCTCGAACTGGCGGATGGCACCGTCCTTCGTGCTGGCCGCGTGATCTTGTGTACCGGGACGTTCCTCGGCGGAATTTTGTTCCGGGGCGAGGAACGGTTTGAAGGGGGGCGTATCGGTGAGCACGCCGCTAAGCGTCTGTCGCAACAACTGCGTAGCGCCGATCTGCCGATGGCACGGCTGAAAACGGGTACGCCGCCGCGGCTTGATGGGCGCACCATCAATTGGGCCGTGCTCGAAGAACAACCTTCGGATGGCGAGGCGTGGACGATGTCACCGCTCACCATCCGGCGGATGAACCCCGAAGTGTTCTGTGCGATGACCCGTACGACGCAGGCGGGGCATGATGCCATACGTGCCAACCTGCATCGTTCGCCCTTGTTCTCGGGCGCGATTGCGGCGGCAGGTCCACGCTATTGCCCGTCGATTGAGGACAAGATCCATCGGTTCGGTGACCGCGAAGGCCATCAGGTCTTTCTTGAACCCGAGGGGCTCGACAGCCCGATGGTCTATCCCAATGGCATCAGCACATCATTGCCTGTCGACGTGCAGGAAATCGTGGTTCGCACGATGCCAGGTTGTGAGCGTGTGGCGATCGTGCAGCCGGGTTATGCGGTGGAATACGATCACATCGACCCTCGCGCGTTGACGCCCGATCTTCAGCTGCGCGCCATTCCCGGATTGTATTGCGCTGGACAGATCAACGGAACAACCGGCTACGAAGAGGCAGCTGCGCAAGGTCTGGTAGCAGGGCTTGAAGCCGCAGCGGCCGCACTGGGCAAGCAGGCGCCGCAGCTTGACCGCGCCAATTCCTACATAGCGGTGATGGTCGATGATCTGACGTTGCAGGGCGTTTCCGAGCCGTATCGCATGCTTACCTCCCGCGCCGAATACCGGCTCCGCCTGCGCGCCAACAATGCGGCGACGCGCTTGACGGGTCTGGGCATGGCAGCGGGCTGCATTGGGGAAGCACGCGCGGCGTGGTGGCAAAGGCGTGAAGAAACGCGTGAAATGTTTCACGTGAAACATTCGCAATCGGTCCATGCCAAGGAGCTTGCCGATCTCGGACTACCTGTTCGCCGCGATCATGGCGCAAAACCGATCAGTGAATGGTTACGGCATGATGGAATCACGCCTGGGGCGCTATCGCCATTTCTTGGCGATGCCACCGCAATTGATCCGTGGCTCGCTGAAGAAATGGCCGAAGACGCTGCCTATGCGCCCTATCTCGCCCGGCAGGACGCGGAGCTTCGCGATCTGCGCGCCAGCGAGGCGTTGGTGCTACCCGATAATTTTCCTTATGGTGACGTTCCGGGCCTTTCGAACGAAATGATCGAACGGCTGAGTAAAGCAGCACCTGTGACGCTGGCGGCGGCAGGCCGCGTCCCGGGTGTGACGCCCGCGGCACTTTCCGCATTGCTTGTGCACGCGCGCCGACTGACGAATGGACAGCGTGCGGCATGATCACGAATGAAACCGAAGCCCGCGACTATGTCGCCGGATTGATCGACCCCGCCGGAATGGCACGGATTGAGACATTTGCCGCGTTGGTGCTTCAGGAAAACCAAGAGCAAAACCTGATCGCCAAGGCGACCGAGCCACATCTATGGCAACGGCACATTGCTGATTCGGCACAGTTGCTCGAAAATGTTTCACGTGAAATATTAGGGGCGAATGCGCAGGGTCCATGGCTCGATTTGGGAAGCGGCCCCGGTTTCCCAGGATTGGTGATCGCAGCGATGTGCCCCAATATGCCCGTGGTGCTGGTCGAATCGCGTGGTCGGCGTGTGGCGTTTCTGGAACGAGCGATTGACGCCCTGGGATTGGAAAAATGCCGGGTAGAGGGTCAGCGGCTTGAACGGGTCGAACCCTTTGAAGCCCGCGCCATTTCGGCACGCGCCTTTGCGCCGCTACCCAAACTGCTCAGCTTGTCCGAACCCTTCTCCACAAGGCGTACCGCCTATGTCTTGCCCAAGGGCCGCTCGGCGGCGCAGGAGTTGGAAACACTGAAGCCTTCGATTCGGGCAATGTTTCACGTGAAACATTCCTTGACCGATCCCGACGCGGGAATCATTGTGAAGGCATGACACGCGAGACACGCGCCGGATCGATCCTGGACGGCGCGCGGGAAGGACGCACATCACCATGCTGACCCCATCATGTTCGTAATCGCGATCGCCAACCAGAAGGGCGGGGTGGGCAAAACCACGACCGCGATCAACATCGCCACGGCCATGGCCGCGACTGGGTGGCGCACGTTGCTCATCGATCTGGACCCGCAGGGTAATGCATCGACCGGTCTGGGCGTTCACGCAGCAGCCCGCGAAGTTTCTAGTTATGATCTGCTGGTCGACGAGGTATCACTCGCCAGCGCGGTTGTACCGACGAGCATCCCGCGGCTTGATCTGGTTCCAGCTACCGTTGATCTGTCCGGAGCAGAGGTTGAGCTGGTTGCCGTGGAAGGGCGCACCCACCGGCTCGACAAGGCGTTGGCGAACCATGCGGGCCATGACATCTGCTTCATCGATTGCCCACCTTCGCTGGGTCTCTTGACGCTCAACGCGCTGTGCGCTGCTGATACGTTGTTGGTTCCGCTGCAGTGCGAGTTCTTTGCGCTCGAAGGATTGAGCCAGCTGCTTCAGACGGTGGATCAGGTGCAGCAGCGGTTTAACCCGGACCTGGGTATCATCGGGATTGCGCTGACCATGTATGATCGCCGCAACCGTCTGACCGATCAGGTGTCTGACGATGTGCGCGATTGTTTGGGCAAACTGGTGTTTGACACGGTGATCCCGCGCAACGTCCGGCTGTCCGAAGCGCCAAGCCACGGGCTCCCCGCACTTATCTATGACCAGCACTGCACCGGCAGTCGCGCCTACATGTCTCTGGCGCGCGAATTGATCGGGCGGTTTCCCGCAGAAAGACAAGCCGCATGAATGATAATGTCGCACAACCCGCCGATGTGAATACTCCGGCGCGCAGCGATGACAAGCCGCGCCGCTTGGGGCGGGGGTTGGGAGCCCTCTTGGGAGAAACGCGCCGCGAAGAACCGCTGGTGCGGCGCGATGAAGGGACGTCGACTGACACACCGGCAGCGGGGCATTCACTGTTGCGCAACCTTGCGCTGGCTTCGATCAAGCCGCTTCCGGGCAATCCGCGCAAATATTTCGATGAAGCCGCGCTAGAAGAGCTGGCGGCGTCCATTGCGACGCGCGGCGTGATCCAGCCCATCATCGTCCGCCCGCATCCCAATGGTGACGGGTATCAGCTCGTCGCGGGCGAGCGGCGCTGGCGTGCAGCACAAAAGGCGCGGCTGCATGAAATTCCCGCTCTGGTGCGTAATCTTTCGGAACGCGAGGTAATGGCGCTCGCGCTGATCGAGAACCTGCAGCGCGAAGATCTCAGCCCGGTGGAAGAAGCGCGGGCTTATAATCGCCTGTCCGAAGAAGAGGGCATGATTCAGGCCGACATCGCCAAGATGGTCGAGAAGTCGCGCAGCCATGTCGCCAACATGATGCGACTGATGACCCTGCCTGAACCGGTGCTCGGTCTGATCGAACAGAGCAAATTGTCGATCGGGCACGCCCGCGCATTGATTGGGCGTGACGATGCGGCGCATTTGGCCGAAGTCGCCGTGGCCGAAGGCTTGTCGGTGCGCGATATGGAGGCGCTGACCCGCAAGCCCGCCAAATCTACGAGCGCGGGATCGACAGCAACTGCGCAAAGCATTGAAAATTCGGATATTCTTGCCGTTCAGCAGCATCTGGAAGAATTTCTGGGACTGAACGTCAAGATCAAGCCCGAAGTCGATCCACGCAAGGGAACGATCACGATCCGCTACACCACGCTCGACCAGCTCGATCTGGTATGCCAGCGTTTGACTGGCGGCGAATTCTGAATCGGCATCGTCTACTGGCCGTAGCAGCAAAAAGCCCCGCATGATCAGGCGATCGTGCGGGGCTTTTTCATGCCGTCATGATCGTACCGAATTAGCGGTTCTTGATCATCTTGGCCGAAGGGCGCTGCGCAGGAATTTCGCGCGACGCGCCGGGGACGGCATAGGTTTCATACCGTTCGGTTTCGCGCACCACCACCTGCTGCTGCGTTTCGGTGCGCACCGGAACCATCACCATCTGCGGCGGTGCAGCATAGGTGTAGGCCGGATAGCCGTAGCCGTAGCCATAGGCCGGCGCGGCATAGGCGGGCGGCGCGTAGGCGATCTCACGGCTGGCAACGCGCGCCCCGGGCGTGCCGTAGGTGGATAGGTAACTGTCGAGCGCGGCGTCGCAATCGTAGCGATCTTCGTCATCATCGCCATCGAACAGGCTGCCGATGAGCCCGCCGATCAATCCGCCGCCCCCTACGCCAAGCGCCGTACCGAGCACCCGGTCACCCACGCCGGCAATTTCATATCCGGCAAAACCGCCCGCAATCGCGCCGAGAAGGCCGCCAATGATGACGCCGGTATCATCGCGGCCCAGATCGCGCGTACGGCGGCGACATTCGCGCAGCCAGTCTTCGCGTTCAAACACGACTGGCGCGCTGGCATATGTGGGGGCATAGCCTGCGGGGTAGGAATAGCCCTGATGCGGCTGTGCAGGCGCTGCGGGACGCGGCCGGGGGCCTTCGATCCGGCGGGTGCGGGTGATTGTCTCTACCCCGTTCACCTGAGTCACGGTCTCATCGCCTTGCACAGTCAGCGGAGCGGTGCGGTATTCTTCGGGAAGATCGCGCAAATCGGCTTCATCCATCGGGGTGAGCGGCGGAAGGTCGGCATAATTCTGCGCCTGCAATCCGGCGGGCATGACCAGCGCAAGCGCAAGGACGGGCAAGGTTCGTGACAGCGTCGACATGGGCAAAATCCCCCTGAAACAGCCGGTCGGGCTGATGGTTAGCCAAACCTTACCACCCCTGCCGCCTTGCACCCAAGCGGCGCTGTCACGCGTGTCCCGTTTCGGGATAGGGGTGGGGCAGGGGGTCAGATCCGCGTCGCAAGCAAGGCGGCCAGCGCCTCAATCCCGGCGGCATCTTCGGCTGCGAACCGCGCGGGTGTGGGGCTGTCGAGATCGATCAGCGCAATCACGGTGTCGCCGCGCCGCACCGGCACCACCAGTTCCGATTGGCTGGCCGCGTCACACGCGATGTGGCCCGGGAAGGCGTGGACATCGGCTACACATTGCGTGACGCCGCTTTGTGCCGCTGCACCGCACACGCCCCTGCCAAAAGGAATACGGATGCAGGCCGGTCGTCCGACGAAGGGGCCGAGCACCAGTTCATCGTCAGCGCCCGATTTTGCCGGGGCCACACGGTAAAACCCTGCCCAGTTCAGATCGGGCAGAAATTCCCACAACAGCGCCGCGACATTTGCCATGTTGGCGATGCCATCAGGTTCGTCGGCAGTCAGTGCGTCGGCAGCGCTGACCAGATCGCGATACAGCTCTGCCGGGGGAAGCGGGGTTGCGGGCTTGAAATCATACATGCGCAGCAAGGCCTTTCATCGCGTGTTGCCCGCCTTATCGGTTGCCGCATCGGCGGCCGGGCTATATCTCGCGTCACATGGCTCTTTTTCGCAAAATCGCAATCGCTGTTGTTGTCGCCATTCTGTTGGTAGGCATCGCCCTGTTCTTCCTTGCCCGCGGTGACACCGCCGATCTGGCGGTCGATGAGGTCGCGGGGGTCGATCCGATCCTGCAGGAAGGCGATGCGCAAACCTTCCCCACCGTCCAGATCGCCGAGCCGGTAGGCTGGGCCGATGGCGAAGCGCCCACACCCGCCGCCGGGTTGGCGGTCGTGCGCTTTGCCGAAGGGCTGGATCATCCGCGCACGCTGTTTGCGTTGCCCAATGGCGATGTGCTGGTCGCGCTGACCCGTGCGCCCGCCAGCACAGGCAGCAGTTCCGGCATCATGGCAACGATCCGCGGATGGATCGAAGGCTTCCTGTTCTCCCGCGCCGGAGCGGCAGGCGAATCGCCCAATCAGATCGTGCTGCTGCGCGATGCCGATGGCGATGGCCGCGCCGAAGTGAAGGAGGTGATCCTGGAAGCGGGGCTGGATTCGCCGTCGGGCATGGCCTGGAAGGATGGCACGTTGTTTGTTGCCAACCACAACGCGTTGCTGGCCTTCCCTTACGAACTGGGCAGCACCAGCGTCAGCGGGGCACCGCGCAAGCTGATGAATCTGCCCGCAGGCGGCGGTCACTGGATGCGCAATGTCGAACTCTCCCCCGATGCACAGGCGCTTTATGTCGCGGTGGGATCGGTCAGCAATATCGGCGATCAGGGCATGGCGGTTGAAGAAGGCCGCGCGATGATCTGGGAATATGATCTGGCCCGCGGCCGCCAGCGCCAGTTCGGCGCAGGCCTGCGCAATCCCAACGGTATGGATTTCAGCCCTTGGACCGGGGAGCTGTGGACCACCGTGAACGAACGCGACATGCTGGGAAGCGACCTGGTGCCCGACTAT
Organism: Erythrobacter sp. R86502; assembly: GCF_042466465.1. NCBI lineage: Bacteria > Pseudomonadati > Pseudomonadota > Alphaproteobacteria > Sphingomonadales > Erythrobacteraceae > Erythrobacter > Erythrobacter sp. R86502. The sequence continues at coordinate 2,483,579 of NZ_JAXHCJ010000001.1, forward strand.
CTTACCAATGTCCCGGTGGGCGCGCAGTACGGCTGGCCCTGGGTCTATTACCGCACCAATATCGACCGCCGGGTCAAGGCGCCGATGCCGCGGTTCCTGATGGAGTATGTGCGCAATCCCGAATACGCGCTGGGCCCGCACGTCGCGGCGCTGGGACTGGTGTTCTCACGCGAGGGGAGCCGGATGGGCGATGCCTTTGCGAGCGGCGCCTTCATCGCGCGGCATGGATCGTGGAACCGCAAACCCATGTCGGGTTACGACGTGGTGTATGTGGACTTCGATGATCTGGGTAATCCGGTGGGCAAGCCGGTACCGGTGCTCACCGGGTTCCTGACGGGCGATGACACCACCCGCGGCCGCCCCACCTGGGTTGAATGGGCAGGCGACGGGGCGCTGCTGGTGTCGGACGATACCGCCGGAATCATCTGGCGGGTGATTTCGCCCACCGCCAAGCCCGCGCCCGCGATCGCCGCCCTGCAGGGCGAACCGCTGCCGCCACGTGCGCTGCGCGATCCGCAGGCTGATTTCGAAGCGGACTACCTGCGCGAACAGCAGGCGCGTCAGCCCGCCAACTAAAGCGGCAGGCCAGCGCGCCCGGCCAGTTCGGTGGCAAATTGCCGCGCGGTGCGGCCCGACCGGTTGCCCCGCGCAATCGCGAAGGCCATCGCCTCCTCGGCATCGAAGGCAAGCCCCAGCGGCGCGGTATAGCTTGCGACGATGGCGAGATAGGTTTCCCGGTCCGCCGGGTGGAACCCTAATGTCAGCCCGAAACGATCGGCCAGCGCCAGCGCATCGTCACGTTCGTCGCGTTCATGAATGGCTGTGCTGGTATCCTCGCGTTCGACAATCGCGCGGCGGTTGGCTGTCACCGCCACACGGATGCGCGGCGGGCGGGGCACCGCACCCCCATCGAGCAGGCTTCTGAGCGCCAGCACCGCGGCCCGGCCATCGGCGTCAAATCCAAGATCATCGATGAACAGCAGGAATGCACGGGGATGGCGGTCCAGCTCTGCCACCAGCGCGGGAAAGCCTGACAGCGCGTCAGGCGCAATCTGCACCAGCGCCAACGCCTGCGGTTGGGTGCGTTGCACATCGGCCACGCAGGCGCGCACCAGCGCCGATTTGCCCATGCCCCGGGCGCCCCACAGCAAGGCGTCATGCGCCGCCGCGCCGCGTGCCAACCGATCGCACAAGTCGCGCAGCGCAACTTTCTGCGCATCGATCCCGTGCAGTGCATCCAGCGGCAAGGCCTCCAGCGCCGGCACAGCCCGCACCGCGATGCCATCCCACACGTAGGCAGGCGCACCAAGCCAATCGGTCGGCGGCGGCGCAGGCGGGGCGAGCCGCTCCAACGCGGCGGCGATCCTCTCCAGCGCCTGCTGCGTAGGGGGCATGTCAGCCAAGCAGAGCAGCCGTGGGTAGTGCGTACAGCAGGTCTGACCCTGCCACAGCGCCTGCCTTGAGCCCGGCGGCTTCGGGCACGATCCGGTCGAGGAAGAACCGCACCGTCACCGGCTTGGTCGCGGCGAGTTCGGGCGATGCGCCCGCAGCGACGGCTTCGGCCTGTTTCATCAACTGCCACCCCGCCACGCAGACCGCAGCCATCGTGCAGAACGGGACGCTGCCGGCCAGCCTGTCATCCAGGCTCGCCTCGTCGCGCATCCAACGCGCCACGTGCGCGCAATCCATCGCAAGCGCGGCAAGCGCATATTCGGATGCCGCCTCGCGGGCGATGGTTTCGAACAGGGACACCATGGCCTCGCCCCCACCAAGGCCCAGCTTGCGGGTGACAAGATCGGCCGCCTGGATACCGTTGGTGCCTTCGTAGATCGGAGCGATGCGCGAATCGCGCCAGTGCTGCGCTGCGCCGGTTTCCTCGACAAAGCCCATACCGCCGTGAATCTGGATGCCGATCCCGGCGACTTCGACGCCGATGTCGGTGCCCCATGCCTTGATGAGCGGCACCACGATTTCGGCGCGGGCCCGGGCAGCATCATCGCCCAGATTGCCGCGATCGACCTGCCCGGCGCAGTAATACAGCAAGGCGCGGCTGGCTTCGGTCAGCGCCTTCATGCGCAGGATCATGCGGCGCACATCGGGGTGTTCGATGATGGCGACCGCAGTCTTGTCGGGCGAACCGGCGCGGGCCGATTGCACCCGGTCACGCGCATAGGAAAGCGCCTGCTGCGTGGCGCGTTCGGCAATCTGCGCGCCCTGATTGCCGACATTGATGCGCGCATTGTTCATCATCGTGAACATCGCGGCGAGGCCCTTGTTTTCGTGGCCCACCAACTCGCCAATGCAATCGCCATTGTCGCCATAGGACATCACGCAGGTGGGCGAGGCGTTGATGCCCAGCTTGTGTTCGATGCTGACGCAGCGCAGATCATTGTGCGGGCCAAGGCTGCCATCGGCGTTCACGTGATATTTGGGCACCACGAACAGCGAAATGCCGCGCGATCCTTCGGGTGCGTCGGGAAGCCGTGCCAGAACCAGATGAATGATGTTTTCGGCCAGATCGTGCTCACCCCAGGTGATGTAGATTTTCTGCCCGGTGATCTTGTACTTGCCAGCATGTTCGCCGCTCTCGATGGGTTCCGCAGTCGATCGCAGCGCGCCGACATCGCTGCCCGCCGCAGGTTCGGTGAGGTTCATCGTGCCGGACCATGCGCCGCTGACTAGCTCGGGCAGATACATCGCCTTCTGGTCGTTCGACCCGTGATGCTCCAGCGCCTCGATCGCGCCGACGCTCAGCATGGGGAGCAGCGTAAAGGCCATGTTTGCCGCGCCGAGGTTTTCGAGCACGTTGCACGACAATGTGAAGGGCAGGCCCTGTCCGCCATGTTCGACGGGCGAAGCGATCGCGTTCCAGCCCTGTTCGACATAGGCCTTGTAGGCGGCATCGAATCCGTCGGGCAGGCGCACCACGCCATTTTCCAGCTTGGCGCCTTCCAGATCGCCGATGCGGTTCAGCGGGGCGAATTCTCCGGCCGCAAACTGCCCCACGCCTTCGACGATGGCTTCGACCAGATCGGGTTCGGCATGGGCAAAGCGTTCGTGGGTCGCCAGCTCGTCGATCCCGGCATTGACGCGGATGGCGAGCAGCTGATCGGCGGTCGGCGGGGTAAAGGGGGTCACTTTGGGGGCGTCCTTGCGTGGAGGAAAGGGGTTCGCACTTGGCAGCGCTGGGGTTTGAATATAGCGCCGGGGGCATGAGCGGCAAGAACGTTACGGAAGTGGTGCTGGCAGATGCCGCGGGGATCGCAGCAGCGGCGCGAATCCTCGAATCGGGGGGCCTTGTCGCGGTGCCGACCGAGACGGTTTACGGGCTTGCGGCGCGGGCCGACAGTGCCGAGGCGGTAGCGCGGATTTATGCCGCCAAGGGCCGCCCGGATTTCAATCCGCTGATCGTGCATGTCGCAGGGCTTGAGCAGGCGGCGCGGTATGGGGCGTTCACGCCCGAAGCCTGCGCGCTGGCCGAGGCGTATTGGCCCGGCCCGCTGACGCTGGTGGTGCCGCGCCGGGCCGATGCCGGGTTGGCCGATGCCGTCACGGCAGGCCTTGCCACGGTCGCGCTGCGCGTACCGGCGCATCCGGTGATGCAGGCACTGCTCAGGCAAATGAACATCCCGCTTGCTGCGCCATCGGCCAACCGTTCGGGCTTTATAAGCCCGACGACGAGCGACCATGTGCTCGCTTCCCTGCAGGGGCGGATCGATATGGTGCTGGACGGCGGGCCCACCACGGCGGGGGTTGAATCCACCATCGTCGCAGTGCGCGCTGATGGCCGGGTCGAAGAACTGCGCCCCGGCCCGCTTCAGATCGCCGCACCGCACACGGGCGGGGCTATCGAGGCTCCGGGCCAGCTTGCCAGCCACTATGCGCCGGGCAAGCCTGTACGACTGAACGCCCGCGAGGCCGCGGCAGACGAGTTCCTGATCGGTTTCGGCGCTGTGAGCGGCGCTGTAACGCTGTCAGTAAGTGGTGACTGCAACGAGGCCGCAGCGCGCCTCTACGCTGCCCTGCACGAAGCCGCACGCGCTCCGCAACCCCGCATCGCGGTCGCCCCGGTGCCCGATGAAGGTATAGGCCGCGCGGTCAATGATCGGTTGCGGCGGGCGGCGGCTTAATCGCGCCGCTGCGGTTCGGTCGGAACCCCCGGCAATAACGCCTTTATCTCGGCCCGAATGGCCTGCGCCTCCTCGCACGCTGCATCATCGCCATCGGCACAGCGTTCGGCCTGTCTGTCGAATTCACGTTCCAGCTTGCCAAGCCGTTCTTCGCGCCTGCGAATCTCCCTGCCGCGATTCTCATCGGCTTCGGACTGGCTGGTGGTGGCCAGATCGACCCCCTTGCTCACAGCCCTGACCGGGAAGGTGACGACATCCGCCGCAGCACGGGCAAGGCACCCCTGCAGGGCGAGCGAGGCAAGGCCGAGGGCCACAAGGGGAAGCGCACGCATGGTGGCCCTATGTTGCGCGCCCCTTGCGATAAGGCAAATGCTATTGTGCGCGGTTGGGCGCTGCGGGTACTGCCGGGCCTACGGGCACCATCGGCGCCTGGGGCACCTGCATATCGGCCGGGATCGCAGCGGGTGCGGCGGCAGCGGCGCTTGTCGGGGTGCACGTGAGGGCGCCCGAACCGAAGGTTTCAACGGCGCATTTTGCGGCGCCCGAAACCCTTACATCGCCTGCGCCCGCAATCGTGGCGCTGACTTCGCCATCCGATGCAAAGGCGACATCGCCCGTTCCGCCAATATTTACCTCGGCGTTGTCTGCCTTGAGCGAAGGCATTTCAACATCACCCGCACCGCCGATATTCACTTCAAGCCGGCGTGCCGTGCCCGCGCCCCTGACAGTGCCGCTGCCGCCGATATTGATCCCGAGCTTTTCCGCAGCCACTGCGCCGAATTCGATCAGGCCCGATCCGCCAATGGTGATTTCCGATGTGCTGGCAAGGTTTTGCGCCCTGACCGTGCCGCTTCCGGCAATGATGACATCTTCCGGCGGCGGCATGGTGATGCGGATTGTCGCGGTTCCTTTGCCGTTCCAGCCGCTTTCACGGGTGACGCCAATCACCTTGTCGTCGCGGACAAACCGCAGGCTGTCTGTGTCGCTGCCTTCCACAGTGATAGCAAAGGTGTTGCCATTGGTCAGGATCACCGTGTCACCTGACGACAGCACCACATCGGTCGGCGGCGGGCCGGCGATTTCCAGTTCGGCGAGGGGGACGCCTTCCTGCCCGTTGATCAGCATATTCTGTTCGCATCCACCAAGCGTGGCACCAAGCGCCAGCAATGGTGCAGCGACACGTGCGGCGGACAAAGCATTGAACATGTGAACATCTCTCCCGAAAGCGTATTGCCGTTATAATACACCAAGCAAACCGCTGCAAGCGGTGCGCGGCACGATCGCCTGCGCGCATACAAAAAGGGCCGCCCCGAAGGACGGCCCCTGTTGGTTTCGCAGCGACGCGCGGCTTATGCTTCTTCGGCGCTGTCGTAATATTGCGGCGCGTGTTCGCGCAGCACGTCGAGGATCTTGTTCAGCGCGGTCGGTTCATCCGTCTCTTCCATCGCCGCGAGTTCGCGGGCGAGGCGGCTGGATGCAGCTTCGAAAATCTGACGTTCCGAATAGGACTGTTCGGGCTGGTCTTCGGGGCGGAACAGATCACGGGTCACTTCGGCAATCGACACAAGGTCGCCCGAGTTGATCTTCGCTTCGTACTCCTGTGCGCGGCGCGACCACATGGTGCGCTTGACCTTGGGCTTGCCCTTCAAGGTTTCCATTGCCTGCTTCAACGTCTTGTCCGACGAAAGCTTGCGCATTCCGATCGCTTCAACCTTGCCCACGGGCACCCGGAGCGTCATCCGCTCCTTTTCAAAACGCAGCACGTAAAGTTCCAGCTGCATTCCGGCGATTTCTTCCTTCTGCAACTCGATCACGCGGCCTACGCCGTGCTTCGGGTAGACAACATAATCGCCAACGGTGAATGCGTTTGCGGTGCTTGCCATGCAAGATCCTTTCTATAAGCCTGCCCGGAATCCTGAGAAGGACAATCCACCCGGTGACGATCACCTCCTGCGAAGGGAGATGCATGCGCCGGGTCAAAGATTATCCAAACGTGGAGTTGCGGGGGGTGTGCGGCCTTCCTGGTTATCGTCCTGCGCCTGTTAAAAGCTCAGCGCGGTTGCAAGGGTATATAACACGTCAGCAACAAAATTGCGAGTCCCGCGTTTCAGTCCGCATCGGGCGCACTGGCGGCCGCGACATGCGCGCCCAGCAGCAGCAGGAACGCGCTCAGCCAGAGCCAGGTCAGGAACACGACCACCGCGCCCAGCGATCCGTAGGTGGCATCGTAATTGCCGAAATTGCTGGCGTAAAAACCGAAACCTATGCTGGCAGCCAGCCAGCCCAACGCAAACAGCCCGCTGCCACGCATTGCCGCGTTCCGTCCCACGACATCGCGCCGCGGCAACACGCGGTAGGCAAGATAGGCGCCGCCAAATCCGGCAAGCCCGACCAGCACGTAACTGGCAAAGGCGCCGCCGCTGCCCGCCAGCACGGTAGAAACCAGCGTGGTAATCCCCGCCATCAGGCCCAGCGCCAGCACTGCGCCAAAGGTGATCGCCAACGCCAGCAGATTGGAAGCGATAAAGCCGCGGTCTTGCTTGATCGCAAAAGCCATGTCGATTGCGGTAATCAAAGCGCCGGCGGCGACCCGCGCACCGAACAACGCAAGCGCGATGGCAAGCATCAGACCAAGGCCCGAACTGCCCTTGTTGCGCGCTGCGACATTGTCCAGCTGGCCTGCAACCAATTCGCCCGCGCCGCCCGGAAGCGTGCGGGACAAGCTGTTGCCATGTTCGGCAATCACCGAAGGCTCAACCACCAGACCATAGGTCAGGATCGCAGCCGCCAGCATCGGGACAAGCGCCAGAAAACCGTAATAGGCGATTCCGGCGGCGATCAGGCCGGCATTGCTGTCGCTGGAACGCGACCAACCGGCTTTCAATGAAGCAATGACAGGGACCATGCCCTAATTACCGAATGGCGCGCCAGAGGTTCCCTCGGCGCGCCCATAAGGTATGGATCAATCCCCGTCGCCGGGCTCTTCGGTGAAGTACTTTTCAAACTTGTCCTTTTCGCCTTTGTGCGCATCGGCATCTTCGGGCGGGGCCTTCTGGCTGGTGATATTGGGCCAGACGGCCGAATATTGCGTGTTCAGCTCAAGCCACTTTTCCAGCCCGTCTTCGGTATCGGGCAGGATCGCTTCGGCGGGGCATTCGGGTTCGCACACGCCGCAATCGATGCATTCGCTGGGATTGATCACCAGCATGTTTTCGCCTTCATAGAAGCAATCGACCGGGCACACTTCCACACAATCGGTGTACTTGCACTTGATGCAGTCTTCAGTGACGACGTAAGTCATTGCGGCTCTTTCAAAAGCGGTCTTCGGAATCGTCGGGCACAAGGCCCGCGGTGAGAGGCGATGCTGCTATGGCGTTTTGCGCTTTAGGGTCAAGACCCTCGGCGTCAACATCGCGGTAATGCAAACGCGCCTGGGATGGCGTGCCGCGCCGGTCGGGGATGGTCACAAGTTCGATCACCCGCACGCTGCGGCCCACCGCCAAAGTCAGCACATCCCCGATACGCACCTGTTCTGCGCCCCGCAGCACATGCTTTCTGTTGCGGCGCAAAGCGTGAGTTTCGATCAGCGTAATCGCGGCAGAGCGGGTGCGGGCGAGCCTCAGATAGACCAGCAGCCGGTCCGCCCGGATCGATTGTCCCGTGCCGCTCGCCATCAGCCCTTGAGCAGGTCTGCCAGCTTGTCAAAGGCGCCGCCAGCGCGTGCCGGGCCAGTGTCTGCAACGGGGCGGGGCGGCCCCTTGGGACCGGGGCGGGCGGGGCGCTGCGGGCGCTTGTCATCGCGAGGTTTGCCCTTGGCCTGCGCCGCGTCAGGGGCGCTGCGTTCTGTCCGATCGCGATCGTCGCGCCGTGCGCGGCGCTGCTGCGGCGCGCGGTCGGTGCGGCGGTCTGCGGCGCGATCATCACGCTCGCGCCCCTGTTCCTGTGGACGGCGCGGGCGCCAGTGCCAGCGATCGGGTGCGGGCGGGCCGAATGCGCCTTCGGGAAGCGTGCGCGCCTTGTCGCAGCGGAAGCCGGCACTGCCCAGAAGGCGGCGAGCGTTCTCCGCTTCCAGACCGATCGAGACCGCGAGCGACAGATCGACGCGGAAGGCGCGGTTGCGTTCCTTGGGGTGCAGGGCTGCAGCCACCGCTCGCCCATCAAAAGCGGCGCGCAGGATCTTCTCGGCCAGATCGACCCGGATCGCCTGGCTACCGGCATAGCGATACCCGGCCGGCAAGCGGCCCTTGGCCCACCCGCCCTCTGCAAGCACCGGCAGCATCGCATCATTCACCGGGCGCAGATCAAGGCCGAGCGCGTGAAGCAGCCGCCGGGGAGCGGGCTTGAGCAGAGGCGCTGCAAAAATGTCGAGCGCGCCGAAAGTAACGCCCAGTTTGCGCAGGTAAGGGCGCATGTCCTTGGGCAGGTGTTCCAGCCCGGCATCCTCGCGGCTGATGACCCCGCGTGCTTCGATCAGCGTGATGACCAGCGCACGCGCCTGCGATCCGGCTTCGGGATCGCGCGCGGCTTCGGCCAGTTTGCGCAAGGGAGCCAGCGGTTCCAGCTGCCTGTCGAGCCATTGCGTCAACCCGGCTTCCAGCTTTGTCTTGGCCGCTTCGGGCAGCAGCGCCAGATCGCGGCTCAGCGCCAGACGCGGCGCGCCAAAATTGCCCGCGCCCGGTTGACCGGGAAAGCTGATGTCGGCCAGGGCACGCCCTTGCCACCGGATCGCGCCGCCGCTGATTTCCAGTTCGGCAATGCCTTGCGACAGCAGCCAATCGGCGCGTTCAGCCAGCAGGGCGGGCAAAGCCTTTTCCCCCGCCGCCAGCAGCATCCGTCGGTCAGCGACCCCGGCGTTGGGGTCGACATGGAAGCGGAAGCCTTCCAACCGGCCGATGCTTTCGCCTTCAACGGTAAGCTGGCCATCGGGTTCGAGCGTGACGGGCAGCGCGCTTGCGTCCTGCCCCAGCGATTTCATCAAGAGAGTCGTCCTTCGGTTCACGAAACGCTCGGTCAGCCGCGCATGCAGCGCATCCGAAAGTTTCGCCTCGACAGCGCGAGCCCGCGCCGCCATTTCGTCACGCGCCAGCACCCAATCGGGTCGCTGGCAAATATACGCCCAGCTGCGAATCGCCGCAATCCGGCCCTGCAGCGTGTCGATGTCGCCCTGCATCCGGTCAAGTTCCGCGATGCGCGCAGCGACAAAATCCGCGCCCAGATAGCCTTGGGCAAGGTCATCCCACAAGCGTGCGACAAACCGCGCGTGCTGTTCGACCCCCAGATTGCGGAAATCGGGGAGCGAACACGCCTCCCAGAAGCGCCGCACGCTTCCGGCACCGCGCACGCTGCGGCCGATGTCATCGTCAGCCAGCCGGCGCAGCACCGCCATGTCGATCGCTTCGGGCGCGGCGCGCAGCACGGCGTGGTCGGGACGTGCTTCGAGATCGGCGATCAGTGTGCGCAGTGAATCGAAACGTGGGGTGGCATCGCGCCAGAACAGGTGGGTGAGCGGCGCGAACTTGTGTTCTTCGACCGCGTAGACTTCTTCATCGGTGAAGGCGAGCGGTTCGCCCGGATCGCCTTTGCCCGTTCCCGACAGCGTGCCAAAGGTGCCATCGCGCTGATGGCGTCCGGCACGCCCGGCGATCTGCGCCATTTCCGATGGGGTCAGGCGGCGCTTGCGGCGTCCGTCGAACTTGGAAAGCGCGGCAAAGGCGACGTGATCGAGATCAAGGTTCAGCCCCATGCCGATCGCATCGGTGGCGACGATGTAGTCGACCTCGCCCGACTGGAACATGGCGACCTGCTTGTTGCGGGTTTCGGGCGACAGCGCGCCCATCACCACCGCCGCGCCGCCCCTGAACCGCCGCAATGCTTCGGCCATAGCGTAGACCTGTTCGACCGAAAAGGCGACCACGGCTGATCGTTTGGGCAGGCGCGACAGCTTGCACACGCCCGCGTGCGACAGCGTGGAAAAGCGTGGGCGGGTGGTGATTTCGGCGCCGGGGATCAGCGCCTTGACCATCGGTTCCAGCGTGGCCGAACCCAGGATCATCGTTTCTTCGCGCCCGCGGACATTCATCAAACGGTCGGTAAAGATATGCCCGCGTTCAGGGTCGGCGCCCAGCTGCGCTTCGTCGATCGCGACAAAGGCGTGCTGCCCGCTGACGCGGGGCATGGCTTCGGCGGTGCACAGGAAATAGCGCGCGTCGGGTGGTTCGATCCGCTCCTCTCCGGTGATCAACGCAACCTGCTTGTCCCCCTTGATGGCGCGCACCCGGTCATACACCTCGCGCGCCAGCAGCCGCAGCGGAAACCCCATCATGCCGCTAGAATGGCCGCACATGCGTTCGATCGCCAGATGCGTCTTGCCCGTGTTGGTCGGCCCCAGCACCGCCCGCACGCGCGCGTCCTGCGCAGGATTGGCGGAAACGCCGCGCAGGGCAGCAAGGCGAGCAGGCGGGGGAGCAGGCACTATGGCGGGGGTTCTGTCAGGCTTGCTTCGGCGGGGCAAGACCATGCGCGCATTGCAGCGGCGTATAAGCGCAACGTCTGGTCGCGTCGTTGATACGATTGATCGTGGGTTAACCGTGCATTTACTATGATCGGGCAAAGAAATGCGACATGGCGCGCGCTGGCCGGACAGTGAACCTTTCGGTAAGGGTGCGGCCTTCGGGGCAGTGATGTTGGATGATGCGCGCAAATTGATGGACGGGGCACAGCCCGACGATGCGTCCGGCAGCGTTCCAGACGACGCGTCTGGAATAAATCCCTCGGCCAACAGGTTTGAGCGCGAAGCCGTGCCACCCGAAACGGTTGATGCCGAAACGATGCGCGGTCTTGCCCCCTATCTGCGCAATTCGCGGCAGTTCAAGCCGCCCACCGCAGGGCAAAAGGCCCGGCGGCGGTTTGCCGAACGATGGCGCGATGCCGCATCGCGGTATGAAAACTGGCGACAGGACGCCTCGCGGTGGTTCGATCGGCTTGATCTGGCACCCGACCTTGCCGAAAACATCGGCAGCCGCCGCTGGCTGCGCGGACTGGGGACGATGGTAGGTCTGGGCGTGGCGGCGCTGGCCTTCTGGCCTGATCTGACCCCGTTGGAAGCCCGCCCCGCGATGCCGCAGGACGACGATGTAACCAGCGAAATGCGCAGTCAGATGATCCTGCCGCTGGCCCTTGGCGGTGATAGCGGGCGCCGCATGGGCCCGACCGAAGCGGTGATCCCGCTCAAGAGCGCGCCCGAACGCCCGCAGATTCAGATGGTCGTGACGCTTGCGCCGGGCGATTCCTTTGCCTCGATGCTGCGCCGTGCGGGTGTCGCCGCCGGTGACGTCGATCGCGCTGCCGCCCTTGTCGGGCAGGCCGTGGCGGTGGGCGACCTTGCTGCAGGTACGCAAATGGACCTGCTGCTGGGGCGCCGCCCCGCACCGGGCCAACCGCGCCCGCTCAACAGCCTGGCGTTCCGTGCGCGCTTCGATCTGGAGCTTGAGCTTACCCGTCCCGGCGTCGGCGTCCTGATGGAAGACGGCACGCCGGTTGTGCCATCAGGGCCGCTCGCATTGAAACGCAACATTATCCGCGTCGATGAAACCCCGCTGCGGGTGCGCGGTCTGGTGGGTACCAGTCTGTACCGTTCGATGCGGCAGGCAGGCGTTCCGGCCAGCGCCGTGCAGGAATATCTCAAAGCGCTCGACGCGCAGATCGACATGGACCGCGAAGTCGGCGCGTCGGACGAATTCGATATTATCATCGCCTATCGCCGCGCCGCGACCGGTGAACGGCAGGCGGGACAATTGCTGTATGCAGGGATCGACCGTGGCGGCCGCGCCCGCACGCAATTGATGCGGTGGGGCAGCGAAGGGCGTTTCTACGAAGCGTCGGGTGTGGGCGAACAGCGCCGCGGTCTGCTCGCGCCGGTGCCGGGGCCGATCACGTCGAATTACGGAATGCGGCGTCACCCGATCCTGGGTTACAGGCGGATGCACGCTGGCATGGATTTCAAGGCGCGCCACGGCACACCGATTGTCGCAGCCAGCGATGGCCGGGTCACCAGCGCCGGGCGGTCGGGCGGATGCGGCATCGCGGTGCGGCTCGAGCACGGCGGCGCCTTGTCGACCCGCTACTGCCACATGAGCCAGATGGCGGTGCGCGCCGGCCAGCAGGTGCGGCGCGGTCAGGTGATCGGGTATGTCGGATCGACTGGTCTTTCCACCGGCCCGCACCTTCATTACGAAATGTATCGTGGCGGCCGCGCGATCAATCCCGCCAGCGTCGCCTTTGTCACCCGTGCCGAGCTTTCCGGCACCGAGCTGATCGATTTCCGGCGCCAGTTGATCCGCCTCAAGGACATCGAGCCCGGCGCCGCGCTCATGGACCTGACCCCGCTCCCGACCGAGGTGAAGGAACCTGTCCGCGAGATCGAAAAGGTGGATATGGCGCGCACGGGGGCGCCGTCTTCGACGCTGTAACGCAGGGGTTGTGAAGCGCCGCGGATTGGGCGTAAGCCCCGGTGCATGACCGGACATTATCCCAACACCCGCCTGCGCCGCACCCGTGCATCGGCATGGAGCCGCACGCTGCACCGTGAAACGCTGCTGACCCCGGCTGATCTGATCTGGCCGCTGTTCATTACCTCGGGGCGCGGCGTTGAAGAACCGATCACGACGCTGCCCGGGGTTTCGCGCTGGTCGGTCGATGGGATCGTGGCCCGCGCCAAGGAAGCGATCGCGCTCGGCATTCCGGTGGTCGCGCTGTTCCCCAACACCCCGCGTGCGCTTCGGACCGATGATGGCGCCGAAGCCCACAACCCCGACAATCTGATGTGCCAGGCAATCCGGGCGATCAAGGACGCGTGCGGCAACAGCATCGGCGTGCTGACCGACGTGGCGCTCGACCCCTATACCTCGCACGGGCAGGACGGGTTGGTGAATGATGCGGGGTATGTCGTCAACGATGACACCGTCGCGATGCTGGTGGATCAGGCGGTCAATCAGGCCGACGCCGGCGCGGACATCATCGCGCCATCCGACATGATGGATGGCCGCATCGGCGCGATCCGGCGCGCGCTGGAGATGAACGGGCATCCCAACGTGCAGATCATGTCCTATGCCGCCAAATATGCCAGCGCCTTCTACGGCCCGTTCCGCGATGCGGTGGGCAGCGGCGGGCTGCTGAAGGGTGACAAGAAATCCTACCAGATGGACCCCGCCAATGCCGATGAAGCGATGCGCGAAGTGGCGCTCGACATTGCCGAAGGCGCGGACAGCGTGATGGTGAAGCCCGGTCTTGCCTATCTCGACATCATCTACCGCGTGAAACAGCGGTTTGACGTGCCCGTGTTCGCCTATCAGGTGAGCGGCGAATACGCCATGATCGAAGCCGCCGAAGCCGCCGGGATCGGCAACCGTGATGCGCTGGTGATGGAAAAGCTGATTGCCTTCAAACGCGCCGGGTGCAGCGGGGTGCTCACCTATCACGCGGCGCATGTCGCAAGGTTGCTGAATGGCTGACACCACAGGGGCTTTCCGCCACGAAACGGCGCGGCTTGTGCTGCGCGATTGGGAAGATGGGGACTGGGACGCGTTCTGGCGCGGAATCAATACGCCGGCCGTGATGCGTTGGTTGGGCGGGGTGGCCGATCCGGCCCAGCGCACAGCGGTGCGTGAACGGCTGGAAGGCTATCGGCGCGATCATGGGCATACCTTTTGGGTGGTCGAACGGCGGGAGGACGCCGCGCTGCTCGGCTTTTGCGGGTTGAAACGCTCCAATCAGAAAGGCGGGCCTCAAGGAATGATGGAAGTGGGCTGGCGTTTGCGCGAAGATGCCTGGGGGCAGGGCTATGCAAAGGAGGCTGCGGCCGCATCGCTTGATCTGGCGTTTGACCGGTTTGGCGCGGCTGAAGTGATCGCGCTGACCGTTCAGGGCAATACGGCAAGCTGGGGCCTGATGAAGCGTCTGGGGATGCAGCGCCGCGCGGACCTTGATTTCGACAATGCCGATTTCGATCCCGACAACCCGCGCATCATCGCTTATGCAATCACGCAGCAGGGTTGGCAAAAAGCCGCGTGACGCAAACTGTCCTGACCACGCAGCGGCTTGTGCTGCGCCAGATTGGCGAAGCTGATCTGGATGCGCATATGGCATTGTTCAATACGCCCGCCATCATGGCGCATCTGGGCGGCGTGCAGCCCCGCCACATCATCGCCGCCAAACACGCCCAGTCGCGGGCGGGCTTTGCCGCCGAAGGATTTGGTTTCATGATGGCGCAGGCCCGCAGCACCGGCGCAATTGTTGGCCATTGCGGGATGCGACGGGTCATGCATCCTCTGGCTCCCAATCCCGGCGATCACGAGATCGGCTGGCTGGTGCGCGAAGATTGCTGGCGACAAGGCTATGCCCTCGAAGCGATGCGTACAGTGGTGGACTGGGGTTTTGCCGTTCACGGAGCGCCATGTCTTGTGGCGTTGACCTGCCAAGCGAACGCCGCAAGCTGGCGCTTGATGGAAAAGCTCGGCATGCAGCGGCGTGAAGATCTTGATTTCCGCGATCCCGCCGATCCCGAACCGATCATTCAATATGCCATCACCCGCGCGCAATGGGAGAATCAGCAATGACGACACGTGCCCCCGAACGCCCCGGCGTCAACATCATCCCGATCAACGGCAAAGCTCCGCGCATCCACGACACCGCCTTTATCGCGCCCGGTTGCACCATCATCGGCGATGTCGAGATCGGCGCGGGATCATCGGTCTGGTACAACTGCGTGCTGCGCGCCGATGTCTTCAGCATCCGTATCGGGGAACGGACCAATGTGCAGGACGGCAGCATTCTCCATTGCGATCCGCCGCGCCCGGGCGATCCCGATGGCTGCCCGCTTGTCATCGGCGATGATGTGCTGATCGGTCACATGGCGATGGTCCATGGCTGCACCATCGCGGATCGCGGCTTTGTGGGGCTGGGGGCGATCGTGATGAACAAGGCGGTGGTAGGCAGCGATGCGATGCTGGCTGCCGGGGCAATGCTGACCGAACGCAAGGTGATGGGCGCGCGCGAATTGTGGGCGGGGCGTCCGGCGGTCAAGATGAAGGATTTGAGCGAGGCGGCCATCATGGGCATGCGCGCAGGCGTGATGCACTATGCCGAAAACGCCAAGGTGCACGCAGCCGCGGTGGCCGCCGCACTTTAACGCAGCGGTTCGACCTCATCGGCAAACGGCGCATCGGGAGAGACGATGCGCCAGTCACGCGGGCGGCGACTGTCGATCACCACGACCGCGCCCTTGGGGCAAATATCAAGGCAGGGCACTTCGATCACGCCGACCTGCGCCTTGCGACCCTTGCCCGCACCCAGCTCGCGTTTGAGCGCAGCAGACAGGCGTTTATCATCGGGGCCAAACCCGCGGCCTTTCTTTTCCAGCTTCTTCGAACATTTCTTGCACACCAGCACGGCATGCGACCAGTTGGAACGGATGTTGGTTTTCATGACGGGGGAAGCGGCACAGCGATGCTTTGGTTCCGTGCGCCGCAAACCGCGCCGAGCGCAACCTTCTGCGGCACACCGCTCTAATCCTTGATGAGCGCCTTCAGCGTTTCGAGCTGATCGGCTTCGTGTGCGGGCTTGTCCCAGCGGATGCGATGAATGCGGGGGAAACGCATCGCGAGGCCGCTCTTGTGGCGTTTGCTCGAATGGACAGAATCGAACGCGACTTCGAACACCAGTTCACGCTTCACTTCGCGCACCGGCCCAAAGCGGTTCAGCGTGTTTTGCCGCACGAACTTGTCGAGCTGCTTCAGCTCGGCATCGGTGAAGCCGGTGTAGGCCTTGCCCACCGGCAGCAGTTCTGCGCCGCTGTCGGGATCGCCATCCCAGCAGCCGAAAGTGAAATCCGAATGGAAGCTTGACCGCTTGCCGCTGCCGCGCTGGGCGTACATCACCACGCAATCGATCAGCAGCGGATCGCGTTTCCACTTGTACCACAGGGCGACCTTGCGGCCTGCGACATAGGGGCTGTCCCGGTGCTTGAGCATGAGGCCTTCGATCGCCTCGTCGCGCGCAGTATCGCGGATCGCGGCGAGCGCGGTGAAATCTTCGGCGTCGACCAGTTGGGACAAATCGAAATGGCTGGCGGGCAGACGCGCCATCAGCGTTTCCAAAGTTGCGCGGCGCGACTTCCACGGCTGATCGCGCCAATCCTCGCCATCGAGCAGCAGCACATCGTAAAGCCGCACGAAGGCGGGAAACTCCTTGAGCATCTTGCCTGATACCGTCTTGCGGCCCAGACGTTGCTGCAACGCATTGAAACTGGCCGCTCCGCCGGCTTCGCCGCCCTGAATCGTCCCGCGCACCAGCAATTCGCCATCGAGCACGGCGTCCATCGGCAGCACATCGAGCAGTTCGGGAAATGTCGCGGAAATATCGTCACCCGATCGCGAATAGACCCGCGTCTGACCACTGGTGCGGACAAGCTGCACGCGGATGCCGTCCCATTTCCATTCGGCCGCGTAATCCTTCAGATCGACCGTGCCGTCTTCCAGCGGATGCGCCAGCATGAAGGGGCGGAACCGCGGAACGCCGGCCAGATCGGGCGCGGGCCCGCCATCGGCCGCCCATGCGAACAGTTCGGTGTAGGGCGGCGACAGCGCGTGCCAGTATTCCTCGACCTCCTCCACCGCCACATCGAACGCCTGCGCAAACGCAACCTTTGCCAGTCGCGCCGAAATGCCCACACGCATTCCGCCGGTCGCCAGCTTGATCAGCGCATATCGCCCCTTGGCATCCATCCGGCTGAGCAAGCCGGGCAGTTCTTTGGGCGCCGTAGCGCGGGTGAGCGCGCTGAGCCGATCGACCACTTCGGCCACCGACAGCGGGGGCTGGGGCACGGCATCTTCCGGTTCGGGCCACAGCAGGCTGGCGGTTTCGGCGGTGTCGCCTACGAAATCGCGGCTCATCGCCCACAGCGCCGGATCGACGCGTTCCATCATGAGGTTGCGGATGGTCGATGATTTGACCGCAGGAAAATCCAGCCCGTCGGTCAGACCTGCCAGCGCCCAGCCGCGATCGGGATCGGGGGCAGACCGCAGATAGGCCGCAATCAGCGCCAGTTTGCGGTTGCGGCTGGTGGTATAGACCAGCGCATCGAGCAGGGCGGCAAATTCTTCCATCAGCCGCGCCGCACCTGTTGGTCCATCCATTCATTGCAGCGCCATGCGGATCGGTTAAAGCGCTGCGCCGACGCTGCACGCTTGCGCGTCTTCAACAAGGAACCGCCTGTATGAAGTTCATTCCGCTTGCTGCTCTGGGTCTGGCCGCCGCGGCGCTGACCGCTCCGGCCTTTGCCGATGACAGCGCCGCCGCCGCAACCACCACGGCCGCCGCTTTCACCATCGACACGCCGATCGAAACGCTGATGGCCGACGAACGGTCGAAGGCCGTGCTGGTCAAGCATTTCGGCGGGCAGGATCTGGCTCAGCATCCCGCCTACGAACAGTTCAAGACGCTCAGCCTCAAGGCGGTCGCTCCCTTTTCGCAAGGGATGATCACCGATGACATGCTGGAAAAGATTGCTGCCGATCTGGCTGCGATCACGCCGGCCTGATTGACCGGGGACGAGGGTGTCAGTCATCCTCGTCCTCGTATCCAACCAGCGCCAACGCGCGTGCGCGGCGCTGATGCAGTTCATGCCAACGCAGCAGCGCTTCTTCGCGGCCATGCGTGATCCAGGTTTCGCGCGGGTTCACTTCGCGGATCGTGCGGGTCAGTTCGTTCCAGTCGGCGTGATCGGAGATGACCAGCGGCAGTTCCACGCCGCGCTGGCGAGCCCGTGCGCGCACGCGCATCCAGCCGCTGGCCATCGCGGTGATGGGATCGGGCAGACGGCGGCTCCACCTGTCATTAAGCGCCGATGGCGGCGCGATAACGATATGGCCGCGCATCTGGTCCTTGGTGGCATCGGCCACCAGCCGCAGATCGCCCAGCGGCACATCGTGCTCCTCATAAAGCCGGCACATCGCCTCCATTGCGCCGTGCAGCCAGATCGTATCGGTATGTCCGGCAGCGCGCAATTCGGCGATGACGCGCTGGGCCTTACCCAAGGCATAGGCGCCCACCAGAATGCACGAATCCGGATTTTCGGCACGTGCATCGATCAGCTTGCCAATCTCCTCGCCGATGGGCGGGTGGGTGAAGACCGGCAGGCCGAAGGTCGCTTCGGTGATGAAAATATCGCACGGCGTCACCTGAAACGGCGCGCAGGTGGGGTCTGGCACGCGTTTGTAATCGCCGGTGATCACGACCCGTTCGCCCGCATGTTCGAGCAGGATCTGCGCGCTTCCCAGCACATGACCTGCGGGCAAAAAGGTTGCAAAGACCCCGCCGCCCAGATCCACGCGCTCGTCATAGGCGGCAGGCCTTGCGCCCGCGCACGTGGCGTAGCGCAGTTTCATGATCGCCAGCGTTTCGGGTGTTGCGATGGTTTCGCCATGCCCCCCGCGCGCGTGATCGGCATGGCCGTGCGTCACCAGTGCACGCGGCACCGCACGCGACGGATCGACCCAGATGTCCGCAGGGACAATGTGGATGCCATGCGGCTCGGGCCGTATCCATGCGCGTTCGGCTGTCATGGAACAGAAAGTGGGAAGCCGGGCCGCGACTTTCCAGCCCTATTACAGCGGCCGGGTGATGCGCTGCGGGATCAGAAGCGGCGCTGCTGCAATGTGCCCCGCTGAAGCTCCATGACGGCCTGCCGCATGGCGGGGCTGGCGTGTGCCATAAAGGATTCCGGTTGTGTGCCGAGCGTGTGAAGGCGCGGCGTTTCGTACTTCAGTTTGGTGGCGACCATTGTAAATCCTTGCGACGACCTGAGCAGGGCAGCCATGGGCGCGGCGAGATCGAAGGGGTGGGGGGAAACCCGCAGCGCGCCCATGACTGCTCTACAATCGTCAAGCTGCCGCACGGCAAACGCTAAGGCAATCCCGCTTCTATACGGTAAGGGTGGGTCATTTTGCGGTAAGACTTGGGACAGGCGAACCGATGCAGAGCGCGGGCGTAAGCGCGCACAAGAAAACGGGCGCGAAAGGTATGCCCCTTCGCGCCCGCGATAGTGTTCATTGATGCAGGCTCAGCCTTCGTCGGTTTCCGCTTCGGTGTTGCGGGTGGCCGATTTCTTGCGCGAGGCGGACTTCTTGGCCAGCTTTACCTTGGGCGGGGCCGGGGTCATTTCAAAGCTTGGCTTGTTGTCCTTCACCGTGACATGCACCTCGCCGCCTTCGGCAAGCTTGCCGAACAAGAGTTCTTCAGCCAGCGGCTGCTTGATCTTGTCCTGGATCAGGCGAGCCATCGGGCGCGCGCCGTAGAGCTTATCATAGCCCTTGTCGCCGAGCCATGCGCGCGCATCGCTGTCGAACTGGATGTGGACGTTCTGTTCGGCCAGCTGCAATTCCAGCTGGAGGATGAACTTGTCGACCACACGGGCGACGATGCTCTTGCCGAGATAAGCGAAGGGCACGATCGCATCCAGACGGTTGCGGAATTCGGGGGTGAACATCTTGTTCACCGCTTCGGTCCCGGCATCGGCCTTGGACACATCGCCAAACCCGATCCCGCTGCGCGCCATATCCGATGCGCCGGCATTGGTGGTCATGATCAGCACCACGTTGCGGAAATCGACCGTCTTGCCGTGATGATCGGTCAGGCGGCCGTTGTCCATCACCTGCAACAGGATGTTGAACAGATCGGGATGGGCCTTTTCGATTTCGTCAAGCAGCAGCACGCAATGCGGGTTCTGGTCGATCGCATCGGTCAAGAGGCCGCCCTGATCGTAGCCGACATAGCCCGGAGGCGCACCGATGAGGCGGCTGACCGAGTGACGCTCCATGTATTCCGACATGTCGAAGCGCTTGAGCTCGATCCCCATGATGTTCGCCAGCTGACGTGCAACCTCGGTTTTGCCGACGCCGGTGGGGCCACTGAACAGGAACGAACCAATCGGCTTGTCCGGATCGCGAAGGCCCGCACGGCTCAGCTTCATCGCGGTCGAAAGCCTTTGGATTGCCTCGTCCTGCCCGAAGACGACGTGCTTCAGATCGCGTTCGAGGTTTTCGAGCGCTTTCTTGTCGTCCTTGCTGACCGACTTGGGCGGGATGCGCGCCATTGTCGCGATCACCATTTCGATCTCGCGCGCGGTGATGGTCTTCTTGCGGCGGCTCGGGGGAACGAGCATCTGCATCGCGCCAACCTCGTCGATCACGTCGATCGCCTTGTCGGGCAGCTTGCGGTCATTGATGTAGCGCGCCGAGAGTTCCACCGCGGTCTTGATCGCGTCGGGGGTGTATTTCACCTTGTGGTGATCCTCGAACGCGCTGCGCAGACCTTTCAGGATCTTGATCGTGTCCTCGATTGTGGGTTCGTTCACATCGATCTTCTGGAACCGGCGCAGCAGCGCGCGGTCCTTTTCGAAGTGGTTGCGGAACTCCTTGTAAGTGGTCGAACCGATGCAGCGGATCGCGCCGCTCGACAATGCGGGCTTCAGGAGGTTGGAGGCATCCATCGCCCCGCCGCTGGTCGCGCCGGCGCCGATCACGGTGTGGATTTCATCAATAAACAGCACCGCATGCGGCATCGCTTCGAGTTCGGTGACGACCTGCTTCAGCCGTTCCTCGAAATCGCCGCGATAGCGCGTGCCCGCCAGCAGCGCACCCATGTCGAGCGAATAGATCACCGCCGGCGCCAGCACTTCGGGCACATCGCCTTCGACGATCTTGCGCGCCAGACCTTCGGCAATTGCAGTCTTGCCCACGCCCGGATCGCCCACGTAGAGCGGGTTGTTCTTGGAACGGCGGCACAGGATCTGAATCGTTCGGTCGACTTCCGGCCCGCGGCCGATCAGCGGATCGATCTTGCCCGCTTCGGCGCGCGCGTTGAGGTTGACCGTGAACTGGTCGAGCGCGGTTTCCTTCTTGCTGCTGCCTGCATCCTTGGTCTGTGCGGGTTCTTCGGCCTTGTCGGTTCCGGCTGCGTTCTTGGGTTCGACCTGGCGGCCGCCCTTGCCGATGCCGTGACTGATGAAGCTGACCGCATCCAGCCGGCTCATATCCTGCTGCTGGAGGAAATAGACCGCGTAGCTGTCGCGTTCGGAAAACAGCGCGACCAGCACGTTGGCGCCGGTGACGGTGTCCTTGCCCGAAGACTGGACGTGCAGGATCGCGCGCTGGATCACGCGCTGGAATCCCGCGGTGGGCTGGGGATCAGCGCCGTCTTCGGTCTTGAGGCTCTGGTATTCCTGATCGAGATACTGCTTCACCACCTCGCCCAGTTCCGCCAGATCGACCCCGCAGGCCGCCATTACGGCCGCCCCGTCCTCGTCATCGATCAGCGCCAGAAGCAGGTGTTCGAGCGTGGCATATTCGTGCCGCCGTTCAGACGCATTGCCGAGTGCGTTGTGCAGCGTGCGTTCGAGATTCTGGGCAAAGCTGGGCATGGGAGAGGCCTCTATCTGCGGGAGGGTGCTCGTGGCGAGCGAGCGGGGGAAGCCAGTTTCCGACAATATGGGATGGGCCGGGCAAATTGCGAATCCCCTAAGGACGATACGCTGAAAGATACGGTACGGATCATCCGCCGGCCTCGGTCGAACCGCGTTTGCCGAACAGCGCATCGGCCGCGGCGCGGTGGGCGGCGGCCTTTTCGCGGTGGGCTGAAACGCGTGCAATCTCTGCTTTCAGCAGCGCAATCCGTTCATCCAGCTCGCCCTGCGAATAGGGGGCCAGATCCTCACCAGCAAGGCGAGTTGCCGCGTCTCCGCTGGGCCGGGGGCGATCGGGTTCTTCCATTGGTATGCAGCATCATGCCCAAGCGGCTTGCTGTCAATCGGTGAGACGGTTATTCGCGCTGCCACAAGGGTTCGTACGACGGTGTGGGGGATGGAAGAAATGATCGCAGGCACGGGGGCCCAATTGCCCGAGACCATGCAGTCTGTCGGTTTCGACGCTCCGGGCGGGCCCGACGTGCTGGCGATACAGACATCGCCGCTGCCGCGGGTCCGGCCTGATGATGTGCTGATCCGCGTCGCCTATGCCGGGGTCAACCGACCCGATTGCCTGCAGCGCGCCGGTGCCTATCCGCCTCCGCCGGGGGCTTCGCCGCTGCTGGGGCTGGAGGTTTCGGGCGAGATCGTCGCGGTCGGGTCCGAGGTTCCGCGCGAAATGATCGGCCAATATGTGGCCGCGCTCACCCCCGGCGGCGGCTATGCCGAATATTGCGCTGCGCATTGGCAGCATTGCCTTCCTGTTCCCGAAGGCATGATGCTGTCCGAAGCGGCAGCCCTGCCCGAAACGCTGTTCACCGTGTGGCACAACCTGTTCGAGCGCGGATTGGCGCGCGATGGTGAAAGCGTGCTGATCCACGGCGGCACCAGCGGCATCGGGACGATGGCGATCATGCTCGCCAAGGCGTTCGGCCTTACCGTGATCGTGACCTGCGGAGACGATGCGAAATGCGCTGCGGCCACGCGGATCGGTGCCGATTTTGCGATCAACTACCGCGATCAGGATTTTGTCGAAGCGGTGCTGGAGCATACGCAGGGCAAGGGCGTTCACGTGGTGCTCGACATGGTGTCGGGCGACTATGTGGCGCGCAACATGAAATGCCTTGCCGATGATGGCCGCCACGTCACCATCGCGGTGCTGGGGGGCGCGAAGGCCGATCTGAACATGGCGGTGGTGATGATGAAGCGGCTGACGCTGACCGGATCGACGCTGCGCCCGCGTTCGGACGCGTTCAAAGCGGCGCTGGCCGACGAAATCGCCGACAATGCGTGGCCGCTGTTCGCCGATGGCGAATTGTCGCCGGTGATGGATCGCACTTTCCCGCTGGCGCAGGCCGCCGCCGCGCATGCGCGGATGGAAGCGGGCGACCATATCGGCAAGATCGTGCTCGAAGTGGCGGGGGGCTGACCTTGATGAAGGCGCCCCGGCGATGCGGCGATCAATTGACGCAGCTCTGACCGGAAACTGACCCCGAACCGTCACCTGTCTGTGAGTCCCCTGTAACATTTCGCTGTCACACCCTGCGCCAGCGACAGGAACTCCGGGGATTTCGCATGACGGCTGCCGACCTGACTGACATCATCAGCGACAATATTGCCAGCTTTCCCCTGTCGCCGCCGCGCATCCCTGAACCCGAAAGTGCTGAGCGCCGGTCCTACCGCACGGTCTGGATCAGCGACGTGCATCTGGGAACCAAGGGCTGCAATGCCGAATTGCTGATCGATTTTCTCGACCATGTCGACAGCGAGACCATGTATCTGGTCGGTGACATCATCGATGGCTGGCGCTTGAAGAAGAAGTTCTACTGGCCCGCCGCGCACAACGACATCGTGTGGCGGATCATGAAGCGCGCACGGCGCGGAACGCGGGTGGTGTATATTCCCGGGAATCACGACGAGATGTTCCGGCAGTTCACAGGCCTCAATTTCGGCGGGATCGAAATTCGCCGCGCCGCCTTCCACGACACCGCCGATGGGCGGCGACTGATGGTGCTGCATGGCGATGAATTCGATGCCGTGATGCTATCGCACCGCTGGCTCGCCTTTGTGGGCGACCATGCCTATCATCTGATGATGAAGCTGAACCACACCGTCAACGCGGTGCGGCGCTGGCTAGGCAAGCCTTACTGGTCGCTGTCCAAGGCGGCCAAACACAAGGTCAAGAACGCGGTCGAATTCATCGGCAAATATGAAGAAGTCGTCGCCCGCGCCGCAGGGGAGCGCGGTGTTGACGGGGTTGTGTGCGGGCATATTCACACCGCCGAATTCCGCATGTTCGAACACAACGGCAAGCCGGTCGAATACTGGAACGATGGCGACTGGGTGGAAGGCTGCAACGCGCTGGTCGAACACCACGACGGGCGCATGGAAATCCTGCACTGGCCCGAAGAAATGAAGCGCCGCGAAGTTGCGGCAACCGCGCAGGACGATGCCGATGCGCCGCCCTCCGCACGCGAGGCGGCGTGAACCGGCAGACCAAGATGGTTTTCGATGGCGCCGCGCCGCTGGGCCGCGCGCCCTTCAATCTTTCGCGCGCGCCGGCGGCACCGCCCACCAGCATCGCGATCGTCACCGATGCCTGGCATCCGCAGACCAATGGTGTGGTGCGCACATTGTCGACCACGTGCGAGGTGCTGCGAAGCTGGGGCCACGACGTTACCGTGATCTCGCCCGAAGATTACCGTTCGGTCCCTGCGCCCACCTATCCCGAAATCCGGCTGGCGCTGACCCTGCCGGGCGGGGTTGGGCGCCAGCTGGCGCGGATAGCGCCCGACGCGGTGCATATCGCGACCGAAGGCCCGCTGGGTCTGGCGGCGCGTCGGTACTGCCTACGGCGCAAGGTGCCATTCACCACCGCCTATCACACCCAGTTTCCCGATTATCTTGCCCGCCGCACCGGGCTGCCAGCCAGCCTTTTCTGGCACTATATCCGCTGGTTTCACCGGCCCGCCGAAACGATCATGGTCGCTACCGAAACGATCCGCACGCAGCTGCGCGAACAGGGCCTCACCCGGTTGACGCATTGGAGCCGCGGAGTGGATCTGGCCTGTTTCACCCCTAATGCGCCGCCGCAGCCCGAATATGCCGATCTGCAAAGGCCGATCCTGCTGTATGTCGGCCGGGTCGCGGTTGAGAAGAATATCGAGGCGTTCCTCGCCTGCGGCTATCCGGGCACGAAGGTAGTGGTTGGCGATGGTCCGGCGCGGGCGGGGCTGCAGGCGCAGTTCCCTGACGCGGTGTTTCTGGGCAAGCGCAGCGGGGCTGCGCTGGCGGGGTGCTATGCCGGCGCTGATGTCTTCGTGTTTCCAAGCCGCACCGACACCTTCGGCCTTGTCATGATCGAAGCATTGGCCTGCGGCACGCCCGTGGCGGCCTTTCCGGTGGCAGGGCCGCTCGACATCGTGACCGACGCGGTCGGCGCGCTTTCCGAAGACCTTACCCGCGCGATCGATGCGGCGCGTTACTGCGACCGCGACGCGTGCGCTGCCTATGGCGCAAGCTATTCGTGGGATGCCGCCACCCAGCAGTTCTTGTCAGGTCTGGCCGCGCTGGACGAAGCGCACACGGTATCGCTGTCAGCGCCTTCAGCCTCCTGAATCAAGGTTTGCTTGCCGTTTCGCGCCGCATGGCGTATCTAAGAATCCAATGCGGCCGCTCCGAAAGGGGCGGCCCTTCTATTTTCAACTGGAGATTCCCTCATGGCGACCAAGGATCAGCCCAAGCCGCTGATGCCGCATGCCACCGCCACCTGGCTGGTGGACAACACCGCATTGGCGTTCGAGCAGATTGCCGAATTTTGCGGCCTCCACATTCTTGAAGTGCAGGCGATGGCCGATGATCTGGCCAGCAGCAAGTACACGGGGCGCGATCCCGTGCACGCGGGCGAACTGACGCAGGCCGAAATCGAAAAGGGGCAGGCCGATCCCGGCTATTCGCTGAAGATGCACAAGGCTCCGGTCGAAGTGACCCGCACCAAGGGGCCGCGCTACACCCCGGTGTCCAAGCGTCAGGACAAGCCCGATGGCATCGCCTGGATCTTGCGCAATCATCCCGAAGTGTCGGACGCGCAGATCGGCAAGCTGATCGGCACCACGCGCAACACCATCGGTGCGCTGCGCGACCGCACGCACTGGAACATCCAGAACATCACGCCCAAAGACCCGGTGACGCTGGGCCTGTGTTCGCAGCGCGAACTCGATGCGATGGTGGCCAAGGCTGCCAAGCGTGCAGGCATTTCCGAAGACACCGAAGCGCCCGTGGCATCGGAACGCAATGACCGCGACAATCTGATCGCCGAACTGCGCGCCGAACGCGATGCCAACATCAAGGCTGCCGGCGCTGCCGCACAGGAAGCCGAAGCCGAAGCATGGCTCGCCGCACGCCGTGCTGCCGAAGCTGCCGAAGAAAAGATCGACCCTGAAAGCGGGTTCATCTCGAACTGATCGACCGTGCCGGGGCGTGTTGCAGACGCCCCGGCCGCCTTCGCATCCGCGTTGCAAAAAGCGACAATGCACCCGCGACTTTCGCTTGTGCGCGGTGTGATTGTCGGCCAATATTATTGACATGACTGTCAGTAATACCGCCTATCATCACCCCATACCCCGCAATACCCAGTTTGAGCCGATGAGCCTTCCGGCCATGCTGGAACGCAGCGTCCGCGCCAATCCTGACGCGCCGTTCCTGCATTTTCTGGGACGCACTTACAGCTACAAACAGATTTTCGCGCAGGCGCAGGCTTTTGCGCTGGGACTGTCCCAAGCGGGTATCGGCAAGGGCGACCGCGTCGGGCTGTTCCTGCCCAATATGCCGATCTACGCCTCAGCCTATTACGGCGCGATGATGGCGGGCGCGGTGGTGGTGAACTTCTCGCCGCTCTATTCGGTCGAGGAATTGAGCTGGCAGGTCGGCGATTCCGGAACGCGGGTTCTGGTAACTGTTGACGTTCCCGAACTTTACAAGACCGCCAAGAAGGTGCTTGACGGGTCCGAACTGGAAACGCTGGTCGTCGGTAGCCTTGCCGACA
This sequence comes from Erythrobacter sp. R86502, assembly GCF_042466465.1. NCBI lineage: Bacteria > Pseudomonadati > Pseudomonadota > Alphaproteobacteria > Sphingomonadales > Erythrobacteraceae > Erythrobacter > Erythrobacter sp. R86502. The sequence continues at coordinate 2,510,268 of NZ_JAXHCJ010000001.1, forward strand.
TGCTTCCCTGGTACAAGGGCGCGGCGCTGAAACTGCTGAAGCGCAGTCAGATTGCCGATGTCGCTTATGGTCCCAAGACCCGCAGCTGGTCCGACATGACCCCGCGCGGCAATTTTGCCGGGCCCACGATCACCGCAGCTGACCTTGCTCTGCTGCAATACACCGGGGGCACCACCGGGCGGCCCAAGGGCGCGATGCTGGGGCATGATCAGTTGTCGGTCAACGCGCAGCAGGTCGCGGGGCTCAATCCCTTTGGCAATGCGCGGGACGAAGTGTTCATGGGGGCGCTGCCGTTCTTCCATGTGTTCGCCAACACCGCGCTGCTCAACCATGCCTGTGTGACCGGCGCATCGATCGCGATGGTGCCGCGGTTCGAAGCCAAGCAGGTGCTGGAAACGATCCAGAAATACCGCTGCACCGGCTTTCCCGGCGTGCCGACAATGTTTCAGGCGATGCTCGATCACCCCGATCTTGCCAAGACTGACCTCAGCAGCCTTAAGGTCTGCATCTCGGGCGGGGCGCCGATGCCCGGCCCCGTTCATGTCCGTTTCGAAGAGGCGACCGGCGTGCGGCTGGTCGAAGGCTATGGTCTGACCGAAAGCGCCGGCGTGGTGTCGGCCAACCCCTATGACGGGTTCCGCAAGCGCGGCACCATCGGCCAGCTGGTCGCGGGGACCGAGGTGATCCTGCTCGACAAGGAAGACCCGACCAAGCTCGCCCCCGAAGGCGAACCGGGCGAGCTGGCGGTCTGCGGCCCGCAGGTGATGCGCGGCTATTGGAACCGGCCCGAAAACGATGCCGATTGCTTTGCCGAACGCGATGGCAAACGTTACCTGCGCACCGGCGATGTCGCACGCGAAGATGCGGACGGGTTCCTCGAAATCGTCGACCGGATCAAGGACATGATCGCGGTTGGTGGGTTCAAGGTCTTCCCCAGCGTGGTTGAGGACGTAATCCTTGAACACCCGGCGGTAAAGGAGGCGCTGGTGATCGGCGTGCCTGAAGAATACCGGGGCGAAGTGCCGCGGGCCTATGTCACGCTGAACGATGATGCATCCGCTTCGGCGGAAGAACTGGGCGCCTGGCTCAATGGCAGGATCGGCAAGCACGAACGCGTCGATAGGGTAGTGATCCGCGAAAGCCTGCCCAAGACCATGATCGGCAAACTCGATCGCAAGGCCCTGCGCGCCGAGGTGCTTTGACCTCTGGCGGGAATCGCGGCCAATGTTTCACGTGAAACATTGGCCGATGATCGAAGCCCTATTCGGCGGCCACGGCGGTTGCCGGCACAGCTTTGACCGCCTGCCGGGCATTGGGGGCGAAGCGTCCGTCGACTTCGGCACCCTGTTCGATGGTCAGCGCATCGTAATGCACATCGCCATCGATCCGCGCCGATTTGAGGATCACCAGTTCGCGTGCGGTGATCGAACCCGATACCTTGCCCGCCAAACGCGCGCTTTCGGCAATCACCGCGCCGCTGATGATGCTTTTTTCACCCTGCACCAGGCTGGCGCAGGTGATGTCGCCATCGATCGTACCGTCGATATGCAGATCGGCCGATGCATTGATGTTGCCAGTGATCGTCACATCGGCACCGATGACGGAAAAGGTCGAACCCGAAGCCATGGTGTTGTTCCTACTTGCGGACCGCGACGGCGGCGGCGGCGGTGCGGCCGGATCGGCCACGGCGGACTTCTTTGAGAACATCGGGGGCAGCCTCCAGGAACGGGCGCGGATTGACCGCGCGGTCATTGATGCGAACTTCAAAATGCAGGTGCGGGCCAGTGGATCGGCCCGTGCTGCCGAGCCCGCCGATGGTGGTGCCCGCAGCAATTTGCTGACCAACCGCCACATCGATCCGCGACAAGTGCGCGTAACGGGTCAGCATGCCGTTGCCATGCGTGATCTCGATCGCTTGACCATAGCCTGACTTCGTCCCGGCAAAGGTTACACGGCCCGTCGCTGCGGCATAGATCGGCGATCCGGTCGCCCCGCGAAAATCGATGCCCGCATGCATCGCGCCGCGATTGTTGAAGGGATCGCGCCGATAGCCAAAGCCAGAGGTGATGTTTTCGACGCTGGCAGGCACAACCTGCGGAATACCATCCAGCGCCCGTTCCAGCACGGCCATACGAGCAAGGCTGAGGCCCAGACGCTCGAACCGCGGATCGATGCTCGTGCCGCCAGCGACAGGTTCAAACGGGCCGCCCATCGCCTGCCGGGTTTCACGGCTGAGAAGTGTGGGATCAAGATCAAGCTTGCGCATCGCGGCTTCGGCGCGGAGCGCGCGGGCATCGGCAAAGCGGGTGAGGCGTTCGACAAAGGCCAGCTGCCGCGCTTCGATTTCGGCAAGGCCGCGGGCCTGCGGGATCAGCGCGCCAACCTTTTCGATGGTCTTTGCAGCTTCGGTGGCCGAATCGCTCACCGTACCGCTGGCACCGCCTTCTGCGACGATGTCTTCTGGCAGCATCCGCGCCATTTCATCGAGAAACGCCTGGCGTTGCTGAAGATCATCCACCACCTTGTCGAGATCGCCGCCATAGGCCTTGATCCGTTCATCGGTGGTGGCGACACGCGCCTTTTCTGCGGCAAATGAGGCAAGGTCAGCCTCGGCGCGGTATTGGCCCCACGCCATGACAAGCAGCGCGATCAGCCACAGCAGCACAAAGGCCGCAACCGCGGCGGCAACGCGCATCTGAAGCTTCGCGGAGATCTTGATGAAACGCACCTGACCATCGGCACGCATGAAAAATTCGCGGTCGGGAAACAGCTCACGTAGCCGTTCACCCCGCGTTTTAGCGGACTTTGTTTCTGACACCTGCGGCCCCGATTTTATTATCTATGCCCCACGGACAGGTGCGCTAACAGCGGTGTGGCGGCGGGTCGAATCGGAACTTGACTTTACAGACGAGGTGACAGGGAATCGCGGCGAATTGATCATCGTTTGCATAAGAACGATGGAACAAAACCGGATGGCCGATTTGAAGGCCCCTGAAAGCGCCCGGCGAATCGTCTATCCTGACAGCGCGGCCTATCAATGCTAGAGCTGCGCGCCATGACATATCAAGCACAAGACACCCGCACCCTCGATCCCGAAACCCTGGTTCCCGATATGGCGCGCGCTGCGCGGCAGGCGCAGCGGGCGCTGGCTGCAATGTCCAGCGCCGACCGTGCCGCTGCATTGCATCTAGCGGCGCAGGCGGTGCGCGATGCCGCGCCCGCCATCCTGACCGCCAACGCCAAGGACATCGCCGCCGGAGAAGCCAATGGCCTGGCAGGCGCGATGCTCGACCGGCTTGCGCTGGACGAGTCGCGGCTGGCCGCCATCGCCGATGCGGTGGACGCGGTGGCCGATTTGCCCGATCCGGTGGGCGAGATTATCGATACAGCGGCACGGCCCAACGGTCTGAAGATGCAGCGCATTCGCGTGCCGATCGGGGTTATCGGGATCATTTACGAAAGCCGTCCGAATGTCACCGCCGATGCCGCGGCGCTGTGCGTGCGGGCGGGGAATGCCGCTGTACTGCGCGGTGGCAGCGAGGCGGTGCATTCCAACCGTGCGCTTCACGCTGCGCTGGTTTCCGGGCTGGAACGCGGGGGCGTGCCGGCTGACGCGGTGCAACTGATGCCCTCGCAAGACCGCGCCTGCGTGGGGGCGATGCTGACGGCGAGCGGGCTGATCGACATGATCGTGCCACGCGGCGGCAAAAGCCTTGTGGCGCGGGTGCAGGCCGATGCCCGCGTGCCCGTGCTCGCGCATCTTGATGGGATTTGCCACACCTATATCCACGCAGCCGCCGATCCCGACATGGCAGAGCGGATCGCGCTCAATGCCAAGCTGCGCCGAACCGGGATTTGCGGCGCGATGGAAACGCTGCTGATCGATTCGGCCTATCCCCAGGCGGCCGCGATGGTTGCGGCTCTGATCGACAAGGGTTGCGAAGTGCGCGGCGATGGACGTGCCCGTGCGCTAGATCGGCGGGTAATCGCTGCCACTGCCGAGGATTGGGATACCGAATATCTCGACGCCGTGCTGTCTGTCGCCATCGTGGACGGGCTGGACGAGGCGCTGGCGCATATTTCCCGCCATTCATCGGCGCACACCGATGTGATCGTGACCGCGGACGAAGCCGCGGCCGAACGTTTTCTGGGCGAAGTCGACAGTGCCATCGTGATGCACAACACCTCGTCCCAGTTCGCTGACGGGGGCGAGTTTGGTCTGGGTGCAGAAATTGGCATCGCCACCGGGCGATTGCACGCGCGCGGGCCTGTCGCTCTGGAAGGGCTGACAACCTACAAGTGGCAGGTGCGCGGCGCTGGCCAGACACGCGCCTGATCCTTGCCGCCGCCTCCGCATCTTACCGGACTGCTCGGCGGGAGCTTCAACCCCGCGCACGGTGGGCACCGGCGTATCACGCTGTTCGCTGCTGAGGCGCTGGGGCTTGATGAAACATGGTGGCTGGTTTCTCCGGGCAATCCGCTCAAACCGCGTGCGGGCATGGCGCCGCTTGCCGCCCGATTGCTGTCAGCGCGCAAGCAGGCGCGGCGCGCGCGAATCGTGCCCACCGCGATCGAACAGCAACTGGGTACGCGCTACACCGCTGAAACGCTTGCCAGATTGACCCGCCGGTATCCCCGGCGTCGGTTTATGTGGCTGATGGGATCGGACAATCTCGCCCAGTTGCACCGTTGGAAGGACTGGCGGAAGCTGGCGCGGACAATGCCGATTGCGGTTATCGCCCGTCCCGGCTATGATGGACGCGCTATGACGAGCCCCGCCATGGCCTGGCTCAGACGCTATCGTGTGTCTGCGGCCAGTATTCGGAAACGGGGGCAATGGAGCGCACCAGCCCTGGTGTTATTGCGTTTCGATCCAGATCATCGCTCGGCCACGGCTATTCGCCGTGCACATGCCGGGTGGGCCGACGCCTTGCTTGGTCAGGGTGTGGATGGAAAGAAACGAGGTGCCACGGTGCGTGACCGGCTGACATTCCGCAAGCTCCGGCAAGAGGCCGAGGCATGAAGCGCGCAGGCGTTTCGGCCCGCTATCCTGCCCGTTTGCGTGATGCAGACACCATTGACCTTATACTCTGGAGGTACCCGATTGCCCATGTCCGAGGCCCATATCGCTTCCTTGCCGCTTGGCGCAGTGCAAGCTGCGGCCGCTACCGCCCCATCGCAGGGCACGTCTGAGATGGGGTCTGATTCCCTGCATCAGCTCGTGCTTGCCCAGCTTGACGATGATCAGGCACAGGAAGTCGTGTCGATCCCGCTTGAAGGCAAAAGCTCGGTCGCCGATCATATGGTGATCGCCAGCGGCCGTTCGACGCGTCAGGTCGCTTCGATGGCGCAGAAGCTGGCCGAACAGATCAAGAAGGCGGGCTTCGGCCATGCCCGGATCGAAGGCCTGCCCGCTGCTGACTGGGTGCTGATCGACGCAGGCGACGTGGTCGTTCACCTGTTCCGTCCCGAAGTGCGCACCTTCTACAATCTTGAACGCATGTGGTCGTTCGAGGGTGGGGAGCCGCAGCAGGGCAGGGCGTAATTCGTTTTTCGCTCGCCCTTCCGGGCGAGCGTCCTCGGTGCGCTTCCGTCACTGCGCGACGGAGCACCTGCGGGCGGCCGGTCGGCCTTGCGGACCGGTGCGGACCGTCTGGCCCTTTGTTGTCGAGGTTCATTTTTATCCTCCTTCACATCATCGCGCGCGGGAAGATTGGCCGGTCGCCTGAAGGCGAGCTGGTGGATCGCTATGCCAAGCGCATGACATGGCCTTTCAAGCTGACCGAATGGCCTGATACCGGCGCGGGCAAGGTGGCGGACGCCATGACGCCGTCGCGCACTGTGCTGCTCGATGAACGCGGCAAGGCGATGAGTTCGGAGGATCTGGCGCATCTGCTAGGCCGGTGGCGCGATGAAGGCGTGCGCGAAACGCGCTTCCTGCTGGGCGCCGCAGATGGCCATTCCGATGCCGAACGCGCTGGCGCCGATCTGCTGCTTGCCTTCGGCCCTGCCACCTGGCCGCACATGCTGGCCCGTGCGATGCTGAGCGAACAGCTCTACCGCGCCACCACAATCCTTGCCGGGCACCCTTATCATCGGGCATGACACCGCGATGCGTCGTCCGCTGATCCTGTCCTGTCTTGCCGTGGTGGGCCTTGGGGCAGGCTTGATGGCAAATCTGCCCGTCACGGTCGCCGCGCCAACCGCACTGCTGCTGGACCCCGATGATGCGGAGGCGGCGCTGTCGCGTGCCACCCGCGAAAGCCGGATTGCCGAAGCCCGCGCTGCGCGTCTGACCCGCGCTGCCGAGGACGCCACCGAAGCGGCAATCCGCACCGCGAGCGAAGCCGCCGCGCTTGCCGCGCAAATCCAGCAGGCCGAAGCCGATATCGAAATTGCCCGCGCCCGGCTGACCATCGCCCGTAAAGCCCGCGCCGATCTGACCGCCCAGCTGGCCGAACGGCAGGAACCCACCGCACGGCTTGCCGCCGCGTTGCAAACCGCAGCGCGGCGACCACTGGTGCTGGCCGCGCTGCAACCTGGATCACTGACCGACGTAGTTCACGTCCGCGCCGTGCTGGGCAGCGCGGTGCCGCAGATCCGCGCACGCACCGCGACGCTGCGCAGCGAACTGGCCCGCGGCCGCGCACTGGAAGCACAAGGCGCAAGGGCGCTTGCCCAGATGCGCGAAGGGGAGGGCGCCCTGCGCGAGCGACGGGCGGCGCTGGCCGCGCTCGAAAACCGCCAGCGCATTGCGTCACGCAGCGCGCGCGGGGCGGCGCTGCGCGAAGCCGAACGCGCGCTGGCGTTTGCCGAAGAGGCGCGCGATCTGGATGGTCTGGTCGACAAGCTGGGCGAAGTGGCGGCGCTGCGACAGGAACTTGCCGCATTGCCCGGCCCGGTGCTGCGCCCGGCCGATATGACCAGCGCAGCGCTGCAGGAACCCGGCCCCGTACCCCGTCCGATACAAGCACCCAGAACCGCGCCGCCGCCGCGTGATTTTCAGCTTCCCGTGCAGGGGCGCACGCTTGTCGGGTTCGGCGCTAAGCGTGCAAGCGGCCTTGCCAGCACCGGGATCAGCCTTGCACCGGCGCGCGATGCGCAGGTGGTGGCACCCGCCCGCGGACGGGTGGCCTTTGCGGGCGCCTATCGCGGGTTCGGGCGCATCGTCATCATCGAACACGATGGCGGCTGGACGAGCCTTGTCACAGGGCTTGACCGGGTCGAGGTCGCGGTGGGCGATACCGTTATAGGCGGCAGTCCGATCGGCCGTGCCAGCGGCGGAGTGCAGCCGGTCACGATCGAACTGCGGCGCGACGGGATACCGGTCAACCCCGTGCAATATGTGCGATAGGCGCCGCTGCGCGCTTGCAACCTGGTCTGACGGTCTCATCTGGCGTTCAGGCCGCCGATCCTATACCTTAGCGGACAAAGGAGCCTTGAACGCCTCATGAAAATCGCCGCCCTCCTGCGCAGCGCCGCGCTGGTCACTGCTGTCGCGCTGATCCCTGCCACCACTGTCACCATGGCGCAGGTCGATGGCCGCGCCGGGCCGGAATTTGCCAAGCTGTTCGCGGTGTTCCAGCGGGTAAAGGCAAGTTACGTCGAACCGGTTGAGGATGACGTGCTGATCCGCGGCGCGATCGATGGGATGCTGGCCGCGCTCGATCCGCATTCGGCCTATCTGGATGGCAATGATCTGCAGCGACTCGAAACGATGATCGACGGGCAATATTCGGGTCTGGGCCTGTCGGTCGTGATGGAGGACGGGGCGGTCAAGGTCGTCTCGCCATTCCGCGGCAGTCCGGCTGAAACCGCCGGGATCAAGGCCGGCGATTTCATCACGCATCTCGATGGCAAGCTGATCGTCGATCAGAAGCTGGACGATGCCGTGGCGCAGATGCGGGGGCCCAAGGGCACGTCGATCCAGCTCACGATCTTCCGTCCGGGCCGCGAAGAGCCGCTGGAAGTGAACGTGACCCGCGGTGTGATCGAGCTGGAGCCTGTCACGCACGAAGTGTCGGCGGGCAATATCGGCATCATCACGGTCAACGAGTTCAGTGCCAATGTCGGCGCGGATGTCTTTGCCGCCTGGCAGGATATCAAGAAGCAGGCTCCCGGTGGGCGGGTCAACGGCCTGGTGCTCGATCTGCGCAACAACCCCGGCGGCAGCCTGGACGAATCGGTCGCTCTGTCCGATCTGTTCCTGACCGATGGCCGGATCGTCAGCCAGCGCGGTCGCGCGCGGGGCGAAACGATGCTCTACGATGCCGAGACGGTTTATCGCGGCGACATGGCAGAAGGCGTGCCGATGATCGTGCTGATCAATGCAGGGTCAGCCTCGGCCTCGGAAATCGTCGCGGGCGCGCTGCAGGATCACCGCCGCGCGCTGATCATGGGGGAGCGTAGCTTTGGCAAGGGTTCGGTCCAGTCGCTGCTGCCGCTGGGCAATGATGCGGCACTGAAGCTCACCACCGCGCGCTATTTTACCCCGGCAGGCAAATCGGTGCAGGAAGGCGGGATCCGGCCCGACATCACCGTGCCGCAGATATCCGATCCCGATTATGCGCTGCGCCAGAAATATCAGACCCGCGAAAGCGATCTGCGCGGGCATTTGATCAACGAGCTTGCGATCAAGGACGAAGAGATGGAGGCCGACAAGATTTCGGACCCCCGTTTCCAGCAGACCGCGGCGCAGCTTGAAGATCAGGGGATCAAGGATTTCCAGCTGAACTACGCGATGGACACGTTGCGGCGCGCCACCAAGAGCACGGTCGCCCTGCGCCCGGCGCCGCGGCGCGGTTCGTCATCGGCCAAGCGTTAAGGCAGCCATGATGCACAATCCGGGGGCAAACACCCGAAGGGCCCGCGTGCTTGCCGTGCTGGTCCCGGCGGCCCTGCTGGGCGGGGCCTATGTGTCGCAATACGGCTTTGGCCTGTACCCGTGCGAAATGTGCTGGTGGCAGCGTTATCCGCATTTTGCCGCGCTGGGTCTGGGCCTGATGGCCTATGTGCTGAAGCCTGCACAGGTTTGGACGGCGCTGGCGGGGTTGGCGATCCTGACCTCCGGGCTGATCGGCGGGTTTCACGCAGGCGTCGAATACGGCTGGTGGGAAGGCATCACCGCCTGCACCGCTCCGATGGCCGGGGTCGACGTGCTGGACTTCAACGCCGCGCCGCTGATCCGCTGCGATGTGGCGCCATGGACCCTGGGAAGCATATCGCTGGCCGGGTTCAATTTCCTGATTTCGACGGTGAGCGGTGCGGCCATTTTGGCACTGGCCGCGTATAGAAAATAAGACCCCGGCGACGGGGACGTACAAAGGGAACGCAGATATGAACCGCGACGCACTCCATCGGATGATTCGGGTCGATCAGGCCGGCGAATTTGGCGCGACCCGAATTTACGAAGGCCAGCTGGCCGTGATGGGCGATCGCGGGCCGCATTCGGCCGAAATTCGCCACATGGCCGCGCAGGAAGCCGAACACCGAGCCAAGTTCGATGCGCTGCTGGCGCGGCGCGGCGTGCGCCCCACGGCGCTGCATCCGATCTGGTCGGCGGCAGGTTACGGGCTGGGCGCTTTCACCGCGCTGCTTGGGCCCGAAGCCGCAATGGCCTGCACCGCGGCGGTCGAGACCGAGATCGACAAGCATTACACCGATCAGCTCGACGCGCTGCAAGCCAGCGGCGCCGATCCCGAACTGGCGGAAATGATCGAAACCTTCCGCGATGAAGAGCGTGAGCATCTCGATTCGGCGATGGCCAACGGTGCCGAACGCGCTCCTGCCTACCCGCTGTTGGCGGGCGCTATTCGTTTGGGGTGCCGCATCGCGATCAAGGTGAGTGAGCGTATTTGATTTTCGCGCGCCCTTGCCGTCGCTACGCGGTCGAGACGCTGGCCATCGGCTTAGGCTAAAGGCTCCAGTAAACCAGCCCTTCCGGCAAAGCGCCGCGGTCCAGCGCGCTTTTCACGTCCACCAGAACCCCCCCATCTCGCAGGCGTGCGGTAAGATCGGCGGGCTGCGCGATGTATTGCGCATGGTTCACCGCCAGCACCAGTGCATCAAGCTGGGTGAGGTCTTCGGGCGGGCTTAGCGTGATGCCATATTCATGCGCCGCCGCCGCCGGATCGGCCAGAGGATCGCTGACCAGCGCCGCGATGCCGTATTCGCGCAGTTCGGCAAGAATGTCGGGCACCTTGGAATTGCGGATGTCGGGCACGTCCTGCTTGAAGGTCAGCCCCATGACGCCAACCCGCGCCCGGCAGGGGGACACACCCTGTCCAATCAGCAGTTTGACCACCTTTTGCGCGATCGCCTGCCCCATCGAATCATTGATGCGGCGTCCAGCCAGAATCACTTCGGGCCGGTAGCCCAGCTTTTCCGCCGCCGCGGTCAGGTAGAAGGGATCGACCCCGATACAGTGCCCGCCGACAAGGCCCGGGGTAAAGGGCAGGAAGTTCCACTTCGTCCCCGCTGCCGCCAACACATCGCGGGTGGAAAGGTCCATGCGATCGAAGATCAGCGCGATTTCGTTCATCAGCGCGATGTTGAGATCGCGTTGGGTGTTCTCGATCACCTTGGCGGCTTCGGCCACCTTGATCGAAGGTGCTTCGTGCAGCCCCGCATCGACAACCGCGCCATAGACACTGCGCATCCGCGCCAGCGCGCCCGCGCTGTCGGCGGCGATAATCTTTGTGATGGTTTCGAGCCGGTGGATCGTATCGCCGGGGTTGATGCGTTCCGGGCTGTACCCCAGCGCGAAATCACGCCCCTGCGTCAGCCCCGAAGCCTGCGCCAGCCAGGGGCCGCAGATGTCTTCGGTCACGCCGGGAAACACGGTCGATTCGAATACCACCAGCGTGCCCGGTTGCAACCGCGGGCCAATCGTTTCGCAGGCACGTTGCAGAGGAGTCAGATCGGGGCGGCGTTCTTCGGTGATCGGGGTCGGCACGGTGACGATAATCAGGCTGGCATCTTCCATCACCGCCGGATCATCGCTGACGGCAAGGCCGCATGACGCCAGCCGCGCATCGTCGATCTCACGGGTGGCATCATACCCTGCGCAAAGCTGCGCGATGCGGGCTGCTGCAATGTCAAAGCCGCTGACCTTGACGCCGTGCGGTCCAAGCCGTTCCGCCAACGCCACGGCAACCGGCAGACCGACATAGCCCAGACCTACAACTGCGATTCTTTCGTCCATGCGCCCCCATAGGCCCGTAGGGTTCAATTTTTCGCTAACCGCACGGACCTTGCCGCTTCACCGGCGGTTCAGCCCTGTGACACTAGACAAACAGCACCGGTCGCGGCCATTGCCCGGTAAGACATTTCGCGTGTGACATCCCGCACGACCACGAAGGATATACGTGCCATGAAGCATCTCGTCGCCCCCGCCCTGATCGCTGCCCTTGCTGCAGGGACGAGCCCGGCCGCCGCGCAAAGCGCCGACGAAAAGATCAACATGGTGATCGCTTACAGCGAATCGGATTGTCCTGTCGCGCAACCCGGCGAAGTGGTGGTGTGCGAAATCCTGGTCGAGGAGGAACGGTATCGCATCCCGTCGAACCTGCGTTATTCGGACAATCCGGCCAATCAGTCGCTGGCGCGGCAGGTCGATCAGATCAAGTATGTCGGTGATTTCGGCGCGATGAGTTGTTCACCGGCAGGTGCAGGCGGCTTTACCGGCTGCACCCAGAAGTTCATCGAAGCCGCCTACAAGGACCGCGCTGAGGCAGACGGCGTGCGTTTTGGCCTGCTGATCGAGGAAGCCCGCGCCGAACGCCTGTCCACCATCGATGCCGATGCCGCTGCCGAACAGGAACGGGTCGAGATGATCGAACGCGAATATATGGAACGGCTTGAACGCGAACGCGCGGCTGAACTTCCCAGCGAAGGCGCGCTGCCGCCCCCGCCGCAGTAAGAATCAGACCCGGTAATAATCACGATACCAAGCCACGAAGCGCGCCACGCCTTCGCGGAACGGGGTTTGCGGCGCATAGCCGGTCAGGGATTGCAGCAGGCAGGCATCGGCCCAGGTCGCGGGCACATCGCCTTGCTGCATCGGCATGAAGTTCTTCACCGCCTCGCGCCCGCATTCTTCTTCGATCGCGGTGATGAAGTCCATCAGGCGCACCTTGTCGCCATTGCCGATATTGACCACACGGAACGGCGCGGCGGGCGACAGGCTGTCGCCAGACGCGATGTCCTCCGGCGTGTCTGGCCGCACCGGCGCTGCATCGATCAGCAGGCGGATACCGCGCACCAGATCGGCGACATAGGTGAAGTCGCGGTACATCTCGCCATTGTTGTAAATGTCGATCGGCGTCCCTTCGAGGATGCCGCGGGTGAACTTGAACAATGCCATGTCGGGCCGCCCCCACGGGCCGTAGACCGTGAAGAAGCGGAACATCGTTGTCGGCAGATCCCACAGGTGCGCGTAGGAATGCGCCATCGCCTCGTTCGCCTTCTTCGTCGCGGCATAAAGCGTGAGGGGGGTATCGACCTTCTGCCCTTCATCGAACGGCATCTGCGTGTTCGCGCCGTACACCGATGATGTGGACGCCATCAGCAGATGTTCGACCCCCAGTTCGCGCGCGCATTCCATCACGTTGAAGGTGCCGATGACGTTGGCATCGATATAGGCGCGGGGATTTTCAAGCGAATAGCGCACGCCTGCCTGCGCCGCCAGATGCACGATCACATCAGGCCGTTCCGCCACTGCCAGCGCGTGCAGCGTATCGAAATCTTCCAGCATGCCTTCGCGACAGGAAAAATGCGGGTGCTGCAACAGCATCTGGTGGCGGCGCTGCTTGATCCGCACGTCGTAGTAATCGGTCATCCCGTCAAAGCCGACGACGCGAAAACCTTCGTCCAGCAGTAATTGCGAAAGGTGAAAGCCGATAAATCCGGCTGATCCTGTAACAAGAACGGTGCGCATGTCGGAGCCTTCCGGAAAGTGCTGCGGTACCGTGCGCTATGGGCGAAGCGTTACGGGGTCAAGAACGCGGCAGCTTTGCCGGGTCTGGGGACCGCTTGGCGCGCCCTGCTGCAAATGCGATTGCGGTAGTGGAAATGATCGGGCCCAGCCAATCCGCTATCTGGTCGGCATTCTGCCAGACGCGCGGGTCAAACACCGCATGCCATGGCATATCGGCGCGTAGTCCGCCGCCAAATTGCTCAATCCAGCGATACTCCGCCTGCGCCATTTCGCGGCCCGTGAAATAGCCCGTTGCCAACGCGGCACCCGCCCACCAGTTGCCTGTGCGCAAGCCGATGATCATCTGGATTGCGAGCGCAAAAATAGTGTGTTCGAAAAGGCTCAGGCTGGTCATGTGCTCGCGCTCCGCCGCATTTGTCGCCGATGCTGGTCGGAATACTGCAAGCTCAGTCGGGCAACAACTTGCGCCCATCGAAGCGGGCAACGGCGTGGGTGACCACCTTGTCGAGTGCCTCGTCCGAAAAGAATCCCCCGGGTATCAGGCAGTGCTCGATCAAAACTCGGCGAAAGGCGCGGAACGTTTCCGCATCGGGCGGCGTTGGAGCGGTCCAGAAGCGATCAAGCCCATTCTGACATGTCAGATCAGGCAAATCATAAATTGCCTTGCCAAGCACCACTACAGGAATCCCCCGTGCCAGGCCCAAAGTCCCGCTGGTGCTGTTGATCGTTACCATCCCGCACGCACGCTGTGCGATCGCTTCGATGTCGCCCCACGCCAGATAGTCGACCCGACCTTCAATCCCGAACCTTTTGGCAAGATCAGCTGTTTCGAGCTGCCAGTCACGCACCCCATTGTCGAGCGGGTGTTCCTTTACCACCAAACGTGTATTGGCCGGTGCATGTTCGGCGAAGGATTGCAGCACGACCTTTAGCGCTTCGATAATGCCGGAGAAGGGCGAATGCAGCCGGATTTGCGCGTCTGAATCAAGTTGAAGCGGAAACAGAAAATAAGGTGCATCCTGCCCTGACAGCCGGGCAATCAATTTTTCCCCCTGTTCGCGCCGTTCATCTCGGCGGTTCAACTTGCGTGCCCAGCCAATGCCTTCGACCAGCGGATGCCATGGTCGGTGGGTACGCCAGCCGGGATAGCGCCAGCGTGTCAGGACATCGGCGACATTGTACCATAGTCCTTCGGCCGCCCGGCGCCGGAATGACGAAGGCACCTTGTTGTGCTCTGGCACAGGTGGCAGTTCGGCTGCCACTTCGCGGTACCATTGGGGGTCGCGCGGCAGCAGGCTGTGGCCATTTACGCCGCCGATCTCCATTGTCACCCAATCGGGACGCACATAGCCTTCCTCAAACACCCACACGGTCAGTGCTCGCTCCCGGCACACTGCGAGTGCTGCTGTGTGATGATCGCGGCAATCGCCGAACAACATCACATCAGTGATGTTGTGGGCATCCAGCAACCGGGCCAAGGCTGCGGGCCATTCATCCAGCGTCCCGCGAAAGTCGACCCCATTGGGGAGCCGCCAGAAGGCACGGTCGCCGCCGTTAAAATTGACCTTGAAGACATCGTGGCCGGACTTGCGCAGGCCTGCTCCAAGCCTTTGAAAAAACGGGCCCATAAGACCCTGCAGCAGCAACACGCGGCGCTGCGTTTGTGTTGGTTGAAGCGCGTTTGACGACGGCAGGATCGGTTCAGCAGTCACAAGAATTCGCAGGATCATTCGATAGGTGCGGGATAGGCGTGTGCTTGTCTAAGCGTCTCGGCATCGGTTTGTCGATGATGGAACAGCATTTTGTTTTTGCTTTCCATGGTCGTTCGAAGCTAGCCGTGCGCTTATGATCACGGTCGCGCATGATGGGAGCGTTATGCAGTTCTGCAGGCCATGCACTGCATTGCTTTCGGTGAGGCGGGCATGATCGAGGTATGGCGCGAAATCGCGGTTGCCGCGCCATTGGCATGTCTGGTTGCAGTCCTGGCCGATGCCTTCGCGCTCCCGCGCGGGCGAATGTCGCTCCCGCTGCGCAGCCCTGGCGGGACCGTGGTGCTCGTGCTGGCCGCGATGCTGGTTTATGCGCTCGCGCTCATTCTGACCGGCGCGCCTGTGGTGTCGGGAGTGGTGGTGGCGGCGCTCTTTGGGGCGTTCGCGCTGATTTCAAACATAAAGCGCCGGGTTTTGGGCGAGCCGCTCGTCTTTACTGATTTCGCGCTGATCGGAGCGGTTTTCCAGCAACCGCAATTCTACCTCACTGCGTTACGTCCGGTGCAGGTGGTGGTCCTGGCAGGGGGGGTGGCTGGCCTCTTCATCATTCTGGCGGCGCTATCGAATCTTGATCTGGCGGCGAGGCTGGCGGGTCTTGGGCTGGGGCTCATTGCGGGCGGGGGGATCGCTGCCGCTCTGCGCCACATTGATTTTTCAGCGTCCAACGATGTGCCCGATCCTGATCATGACGTCATGCGGCATGGTTTGGTGCCTTGTCTCCTTGCCCATTGGTATGCATGGCGCCACACCGCAGATCCCGAGCCCTGCCAATTGCCGCCGATTGCCGGTGCATCGCGTCAGCTGGTGGTGATTGTCCAGTGCGAATCCTTTACCGACCCTGCGGTGCTGCTTGGCGATCCGGTGCTATTGCTCCCCGGACTTGAAGCGGCACGGCGCGGCGCCTTCCAACATGGTCGGCTTATGGTGTCCGGCTTTGGGGCCTACACGATGAGAACCGAATTCGGCGTGTTGTTCGGGCGCGGTGAAGACATGCTCGGGACGCGCCGGTTCGACCCCTTTCTGACCGCGCGTGGCGAGGCCAGTCATGCGCTTCCCAACCGGCTTGACCGTTCCGTCTGGACGAGCTGGTTCGTCCACCCGCATGACATGCGTTTTTATGGACGGGACCGGCTCATGCCCGAAGCAGGGTTCGATAGGCTTGTCGGCGAAGACGCGTTTGATCCTCCGGCACCGGGGGAGGGGCGCTATGTCACCGATGCAGCTGTTGCCGACCGAATTATCAACCTTGCCGAACAGGACAGTGCAGGCGCCAGCCTGATCTATGCGGTGACGATCGAAAATCATGGCCCATGGCCGCCGGGCGACGCCGACGCTGCGCACAGCGCTGCCCCTTACCTGAAACTGCTGGGCCGCAGTGATGCCATGCTGGCGCGCCTGATGGATGCTCTTCCGGGCATTGGTCGGCCCACCATTCTATGTTTTTTCGGTGACCATCGGCCCAGCATCCCCGGTGCCAGCGAGCCCGGTACGGAGCGTCATACGCCCTACGTGTTGATCCGCTATTCCGCCGATGGCACCCCCATGCCCGGCAGCGCAGCCGAATGCGACCTAACGCCCGCCGAACTCCATCACGCTATTCTGGATGCCATTTGCCTAGGGCGCGCGGAGTGATAGCAGCAACCGATCCCGAAAGGGGCGGGGCAGCAACCGATCAAACCAGCGAAGCAGCAGGAACCGCCGGGGTACTACCAGTTCGGCCCGTCCCGCCCTGACCGCGGCAATCATTTTTCCGGCAACCTCGTCAGCCGAAATCTCGCCGGGACGCGACGGCGTCGTCCCCGCGAAGAAGCCGGGTGATACCAATGTGACAGTCACCCCATATCGGCTGACTGCAAGCCGCAGCGCGTCGATGTATCGGGAAAGCCCGGCTTTGCTTCCCGAATAGGCTGCGGCGAACGGAAGGGAGTGCGATGCTGCGGCGGTTCCCACCACGCCGATGCGTCCCGCACCACGCGCTGCCATGCGCGCGGCCAGCGCGGCGGCCATTGCGGCGGGCGCCACGAAATTGGTCTGCGCGAGACGCACGACCTGGGCCGGGTTCTCGACGATGCTACCGGGCGCAAGCGTATCGCCTTGTCCGGCAACGAGAAATGCCAGATCAAAGGGGCCTTTATTGTCATCGTTGTGCAATGCAGCCAGGGCCGCGTCGCAATCGGAAAGATCGAGCGAGCGGACCTCGGCATTTGCACCGCGTTCGCGGCAAAAGCCGGCAACCTCATCCAGTCGTGGCCGGTTGCGACCCCACAGCGACAGGCTCACGCCGGGACCCGCCAGCCTGAGCGCGAGCGCGCATCCGAGCGCACCCGATGCGCCAGTGATGAAGATACGTATATGCACTGAGGGTGTTTTTACAGTCATGCTTGCTATACGGATGGAACTCGGCCTGCGGTCAAGGATTGACTATGGAGGGCCAGTTAGCACTACGTGTCAGCGAATCTGGCCTGACCGGTCCGCTCATTATCTCGCAGTTGCGGTCTAACATCCAATTGTCGTAATTTCAGTGTCGTATATCGTATCGGCGTTGACAATTTTGCAGGAGCGAAGAAGAGCGTTGTAATGTCTGAAGGGTCGCTATCCTCTCGCACACGCGTGACCTTGTTTCGAAGTAACCGGCTTGAGCGGCTGACCGTCGTCTCGATACGGGGTTTTGTCGTGCTTTGGGCAATCCTGCTGCCCGCTATTGCCTATGTTGCGATAGATTATGCGCCGACCCCTTGGGCGCCGGCGCTGATCGGCCTGGGCTGGCTGGCATGGTCGCTGACAGAATATATGCTGCATCGTCATGTCTTCCATTTCGAACCGCGCTCGGCACTGCTTCAGCGCGCCGTCTTCATCATTCATGGCAATCACCATACTGATTCGAATGATCCGCTGCGTAACCTGATGCCCCCGATCGTCAGCATTCCGGTGGGCCTGCTAATCTGGATCGCCGCTGTCGCCGTGGCTGGTCCCACAGGGACATGGTTCCTGCTCGGCTTCATGTCTGGTTATGTCCTGTATGATCTTGTCCACTACGCGTGTCATCAGTTCCCGATGAAGGGGCGCTTGGGTCGGCGGCTCAAGACCCATCACATGCGCCACCACCATCTGCGTGCGAAGGGCAATTATGCGATTACCGGTATGGTCTGGGACCGCGTCTTTTCGACCAATATCTCCGCAAACGACAAGCTCTGAACTGCGGGGGCCAGATTTGCCGACGCCCGGAGTAGGCATACGCTGCCTCAGCTCTGATACATGCACGAAAGTTCCGGCGCGGTGCATTTGGCGCCCGGCATAGGCCACAAGGTATGACCGCCGGCACTCGTCAAGCCTGCGCCATGGCGATCGGGCCCCGTTGCAATCCGCATTTCGCGAAGACTATCGTCATCAAAGAGCCTTGCTCGCTCTCCCGGCCCGATGCGTCTTAGCCGGTGATCAAAGGCGGCAGTGCCTTGGTTACGTCGTCGATCGCCTTCACCTGCGCAAGAAACGGTTCAAGCGCATCCAGCGGCAGCGCGCAGGGGCCATCGCACTTGGCGTTATCAGGATCAGGGTGCGCTTCGAGAAACAGGCCCGCAATGCCGAGCGCCATTCCCGAACGGGCCAGGGCGGCGACCTGAGCGCGGCGACCATCGGCACTGTCGCTGCGCCCCCCTGGTTTCTGCAATGCGTGTGTCACGTCGAATACGACCGGCGCCATAGGCTTCATCATGTCCATCCCAAGCATATCAACCACAAGGTTATTGTAGCCGAACGAGCTGCCCCGCTCGCACAGGATAATCTGTTCGTTACCCGCCTCTGCAAACTTGCGCATGATATGCGTCATTTCGTGAGGAGCGAGGAACTGCGGCTTCTTGATGTTGATGACAGCGCCTGTGCGGGCCATTGCCACCACAAGATCTGTCTGCCGTGCCAGGAAGGCTGGCAACTGGATGATATCGGCCACTTCAGCCACGGGGCCTGCCTGAAACGGTTCGTGTACGTCGGTAAGCACGCGGACGCCGAACCGTTCCTTGACGGCAGCAAGTGTCTGCAGTCCTTTTTCCATACCGGGTCCGCGGAACGAGGTGATGGACGAACGGTTGGCTTTGTCGAACGAAGCCTTGAAGACATAGGGGATGCCCAGCTTTGCCGTGACGTCGACATAAGCCTGCGCCACCTCCAACACGATGTCTTCGTCCTCGATCACGTTCATCCCGCCGATCAGGACAAAGGGGCGTTCGTTGGAAAAGACGATGCTGTCGTCGAGGGTGACTTCCATGGTAAAACCTTGTTTGCTTTGGAATGGGGAACGCCCGCGCACCTGCAGGGCGCGGCATAACTTGCGTGCCGCGAAGCGGCCGATCAGGCTGCCTGCGCCTCGGGCGTGGCTAGATAGGCGGCTTCCTCTGCCAGCCATAGATCGGCGTAATCGCAATCGGACCACTCGGCAAACCATGGCCCGCCGTTCGTGAAGTGGATCACGCGCGGTGTCTTGGCGGGCTTGGGGTATTCGCCTTCGAGGAAATTCCAGTCCAGATCGAGCGCGCCGATCTGGGACTGGTCGGCGATCCATTCGAAACGGTGCAGGAACGCCGGCGTGGCTGAATTGACCAGATCCGGGGTCAGCGCCTTCACATCGGGATGGGCATTGTTGAACAGCATGAACGATGACCAGTTCTTGCGCGGATAGCGCGTCTGTTTCTTGCCATCCATCTTGATGTCATGACTGGGATCGTATTCGTGCTGGACCACATAGATCGCCTTGGCAGGGTCGAGATCGGCGAGCACGCCGCGAATGTCGGTGGTGAACAGAAAATCGCAATCGGTAAACAAGGTCCAGCCGCTTTGCTGAGCAGCGAGATACGGCGTCAAAAAACGGGTGAGCGAAAACTCCGTGGTTGCAGTCACATCCTTGGGGCGGGTGTAGAGCCCCAGCTCGCGCAGGGCAGGTTGGCGGATGGGGTGAACCGTCACCTCGGGACCGCTCTGACGAAGCAGGGATCGGCGCGCGACCTGATAGGCGATATCCTCACGTGAATCGTAACCGATAAAGACCTTGAAGGGGGAATTTTCGCTCATACTCAACCTTCTGAAACGCCAGTGAAACCCGTTGCTTGCCTGGCGCCCCCGCGCGCCGGGCCAATATACGCCACCAGCGCTACGCCTAGCAGGATTCCGGTCCTATCCGCAAGCGTCGCCCGATCTGGCAAGGCGCGACGACGTCAGACATATCCGGCAGTTTCATCAAGAATATCATTATGTACGAACCCGACCAACCTACGCAGAATGACGGGGTCGGGTCTTCGAAATGAATCGAATCCAGACGCCGCTTGCACTGCGGTCGATCCGTTCGGCATCGGGCGAAACGATAAACGGTTATGTCCCGTCAGTGCTGCCCAAGGCAACATCGAATTGATCTCGACCCAATGGCCGGACGTTATGTGCCGTAATGGATATTGCTTTGATTCAAGCAATCTGGCGGTCGCGGGATGCGGTTTATCCGAAGTCGATGATTGCGCAGCTTCAGCTGCCACATCCAGCAGACCTGCAATCTGTTCGCGTATCTTTTGTTGTTCTGCGACATCATCCGTCCGGCGAAAGTCAATCACAGCACGAATGAGGGCACCGCGCGCTCGCATAGAGTTTTCCGGCTTAAAGCAGCGCGGATAACCGCATGATTCCAACGACGCGAGGCCCGCGACTGCGTCGACTTTACAAAGCCAGTACCACTACAGACTGCTTTGGACGGCCAACGTCGCTTATCGGCGCGAGGCAAACATAAGGGTTGGGCGCCGCGACCGGAGGGCGTACACTCGCCAGGCAAGGACCAACGATTGCCGCACCTAAGGCATTCAAGAACCTTTCCCCGCATCCCGTTGATGCCGCAGCAATTGCTGCGATAGCCATACCCGTCGGAAATTGGGTTGAGATTGCGCGCGAACGGGGTCATTTCAGGTTATCGGATTGCAGATGACGTCGGATCAGTGGCCGAGTTGCTTGTTGCCTAGGCAATGTTCGTCAATTGAAGAGTTTTTTTCGAGGTGGCAGTGACTTTGGACAATGAAGGCCATTCCAAGACGTGTATCCTGGTGCTCGGCATGCACAGGAGCGGGACATCAGCCCTCACGCGCCTCATATCTCTCTTGGGCGCAGATCTCCCGGCCACGCTTTTGGGTGGGGCCGCTGAGAATCTTGCTAGCAATGCAAAGGGGCATTGGGAGTCGGAGGTTCTTGTCCGTCTCAATGACCGAATTCTCGAGTCTGCTGGCAATTCATGGCACAGTCCGGAATTGATACCGGACGATTGGTACAAGAGTGCAAGCTTCGAAGACTTTCGGACACAAGCTCTCGATTGTCTCAAATCCGAATATAAAAAATCGCGGCTCTTCGTGTTGAAGGATCCCAGAGTTTCCAAGCTGGTTCCGTTCTGGACAACCGTGCTCAACGATTTTGGCGCAAAGACGGTGGTCGCCAACATTGTTCGCAGCCCCGCTGAGATAGGCAAATCTCTGGGGGCCCGCAATGGTTTCGACCCGACAATAAGCGAATTGCTTTGGCTGCGCTACGTGCTCGAAGCAGAACGTCATTCGAGGCAATTTCCCCGGCTCCACGTGACATATGATGGCCTCCTTGCAGATAGCCAGCAAGTGATCGATACTGTTGTGTCAAACGCACAAGTATCTTGGCCGGCCTTGTCGGCTGCCAGGCGAAAGCAGATCTCGAATTTCATATCGGAATCCGAACGCCACCATCACGAAGCGCAGAAGGCAACGTCTGCAGGGGCCGTGGCTGCCTGGTCCGAGGAAGTATACGCGATACATGAAAAGTGGGCTGAGCAGGGCGAAGAACCACACGACCATGACTTGCTCAACAGGATCCACGGGGATCTTGATGCCCTTGTGCAGCAATTTATTGGCCCCATCCTGGTGGCGTTTGAAAAGACCATAGCCGCTCACAAACTTCAGAAACTTCGCGAGCAGCAGGCGGCGAGTATTGATGATTACCGCCAGCGCTTCGAAGATCAGCAATTCGCTATTGCAAACTTGATGAACTCAAAAGCGATAGACCTAGAGTTTGTAGGGGCGGATTTGAGCCAATTTGAATTGGACGCAAACAGGCCGGAAGTGACAGGATTTGATCCGATTGTCGCAAAGCGTGATGATCATCGCCCGCCACGCGGCAAGCGCCGCACCGTCGCAAGCCTCTGCAACCTGGAACCGGCTGACGCATCCTGAGCGATGTTTGGGAATCCAGAAAATGCTTTTCTGTTAGAGTCATGCCGGCTGTTTGGTTTGATCTGCGCTGAATGTGGACGATCGCGAACCAACCTAGCTGTGACGAAGGGCCCGAGCTTTCGAATAGTCCGCGTACGCCGTGCGGAATGCCGTCTGTTCGGCCACGCCGTGAAAACCCAGTCCGAACATGGCGGCGGTTATGGTTTGATCGTCCAACCCGCGCCCGCCGT
This sequence comes from Erythrobacter sp. R86502, assembly GCF_042466465.1. NCBI lineage: Bacteria > Pseudomonadati > Pseudomonadota > Alphaproteobacteria > Sphingomonadales > Erythrobacteraceae > Erythrobacter > Erythrobacter sp. R86502. The sequence goes on from NZ_JAXHCJ010000001.1 coordinate 2,532,421, forward strand.
TCAGTTCGGGAAGAAGGGTGGCCAAGTGGGCGGCAATTCCGCTATCGAAATTGGCAAGAACGGCCTCGATGCTGTCATCGCCGGTCCATGGAAACGGCCCCTGAGGCAGGGGCATGTCCGTTTTTGAAAAGTCGGGGAACACAAGGCTTGGGAAAGCTTCCATCAGCGCGCGCGCGACATCGGCATTGCGGGCACGAATGACATCGCGGGCAAGGTCTGAAATCACGACCGGGCTACCCACCGATCTGATATCGTTAAGCGCTGCAAAAAACTTCGCCAGTGCCGTGCTGCCCGGAAGGAGCGTCCCCGACTGTTCGGGATACACAGCCAATCGGAACTGCTGCATAATCCGCGTCTGTTCGGCAGTCAGTGACGTGTTGTAAGCCCCGGAAGGCAAACAGATCGGAGTGCCGGTGACGTGAGTCAGATAGTTCGCGAAATCTGTAACCACATCCCCGCCGTCCAGCGATTGCCGTTCGAACAACCGCACCTCGAACCGTTCCTGTCCGATGAAGGCCAGCCAATCCTTCAGCTTTCGGTCGATGCGGCGATGGTAGGTTTCGGGAGCCGGGAAAAGGTGACTGCCCTTGATAATCTGCTGGATGCTGGACGCATACATTGCCACCGGGCTGCGGACATAGGCAATTGCTTCGAAAGCTTCGACTGGCCCTGCGATGGTTTCTGAAAGTTCGGCTACGATGTCGGGCGACAGATTGACGAAGTTTTCCGCTGACAAGACGACCCATTCGAAGTTTCGCGCTTCCTTCTGAAGCAAGCCGAGCGTTTTGGCGGCCCGCACCTCGCGCGCTGCACTGCCCCCCCTGCTACGCTGGCCAATCAGGAGCGTGAGTGCCGTATGGCCCGAATTGGGGAAATGCGTATCGTAATAAATGCCATTGGCTGCCAAGCGCCCGCGCGACAGGTAAAGCGCGTTTTGTATGGCAGTACTGCCGCACTTTGCATCGCCAATGTGAAGTATGAACTTTGCCACTTGATCCAATGCCTGATGGTTCGATCCGGAAGCCGGACAATCGGTACGAGAGAGTTAGCGACGCGGGCTGTCCTTCCGATCACCAGGGTCGGGCAAGTGCCATTGTCTCAAATGTTGTCGATCGCCTCTTCGTCGCACAGCGCCTGCATCAGCGCTTCGGCCTGTTCTATCCGGCCGGGCACCTTATTCGGCGTTTCCCGGGACGCAGGCTTCGACGTGCCAGTCTGCATCCCTGCGTAGTGTTTGAGGAATAGCGACATGACGTGGTGCACGCCCTCAGGGCGGATTTCGCGGGCATCATCTTCGAAATAGGCGCCGCGCGTTATCGGGCTGGTAATGATCTCGTAGGACGGGAAATAGTCGCACATGTCATTGGCGTTGCAGATTCTTTCTGCCGCCACCCGCAGGACTGCCTTCGAATAGGCCGTCGATACCGCCACGTGACGATCAAGCGCGGTTGCGTTCAGCGGAACGGGCGACACGGTGAGGATGAACTTCACCGAAGGGTTGCGCGAACGGATGAAGTCGAGGCTCCACTGAAGGTCGGCAGCCACATCTTCGATGTCGAAGTTGCAAAAGGCGTGGATGTTCTCGTCATAGACCCCGCCGGCTACCCCGGGCGCCAGCGGATAGACCGCACCGTCGCGACTATCGAGCCAACTTTCGGTAAGGCCTAGCGTGAAGACGAACACGTTCATGTCCTCGATCGCGTGGCGAACGGCCGCAAGATGAAGTTCACGATCAAGTTCGACTTCGAGCGGGCTGACATAACCGCCTGGTAGGACTTGCGGCCGGAATGGATCAACCCAGCGCGCGTCCTGGCGCTGCCATGCTCCATCGACTGGCTTGAATGACCCGTAGGCGCGCTCAAGCAACTGTCGCAGCTGCCGTGTCGTGTAGATATTGCCATACCGCGCTGAAAAAAGCCCGTAGTTCAGCTTGTTGGCAACAGACTCGGTAAGCAGGGGGTGGGGCCGCTCGGTGACAAGGAAATTGAAACCGGTCTTTGCGAGGTACCGGGCAACGTGTTGCGCGAAGCAGCTCCCTGCAGTCACCACCTTGACTTTCGGATCGATGAGAAAACTTGGCTGGCCTACAGGGTCGAACAGAGACGGTTCTGCAACGCCGGGTTCCTTGCGCCAGAACTGATAATCCGGTCGGCCGACATAGGGGTGATGCTTAGTCATCTGTCTTCTTTTCCGCGGCGTTCTCTTTGACCCCCAGTTTGTCTCTTAGATGCTGAACCAGGATCCGACCATAATGTCGGTTACCATGTGTGGGATCACGGCCCCACAGCTTGCGCAGGATATAGCCATTAGCGTCGCACGCCTTTTTCGGCGCACTGATTAAGGGAATATCGTGGCTTCCGTAATGGGACTGCATAACTGCACATTGTACGGCATATAGCTTCCGGCGGATCGGCGCTGGCGCAATGCCGGCCTCAAGCAACGAGGCGAAGGCTTTGGGCAGCGCGGCTGCATCGTCAATCGCAAGGAATGGCGGTGGCGGCGCAAGTGCGAAAACCGGGCAATCGAAAAGTTCGCGGACACGCAATGCTCTGCGCAACCCACTTTTTATCCGTAAAGCGAGGATTTCCTCGATCGCGCTGGCTGGAATCAGCGTGCGCTCCGTGTCAAAGTCGTCAAACGGGGGCCAAAGGAAGTCGTATTTGGGCTCCCCTTCGATCATGCCGATGATGTTGTGTTCAGTGCCGCCAAAGGCAAGTACAAGTTTTTCGGGCCTGTAAAAACTGAATAGTTCATAGTTAATCTTTGACTTGTCACTGCCGGTCCTCACGTCAATGCTGACGAAAGGTATATCCTCTTCAATCTCAATCGCCCGTGAAATTGCTGTTGAGTGGCTTTCTCCGAGGATCAAGATTGGCACTTCGGTGAGCGCGGCATCCGCCATAGTCGTTCATTGGCTCCATATTCGTAGGCTTTACGCTATTGCGACTGCGCTAACCTGTCGTCAATAGTCATTGACACGCTGGTTCCCAATAGGTCATGGGCGTAGGGCAACGAGACGTAAACTACTGGATACTGCGGCGAAATGTTTTCCGGTCTGGCTGAAGAGAGTGGTCTCGTTCAAAATGCCCGCCGTTGTGTGTTGTTGGCGGGCGTGTACGGGGACGGTGTGCAGGCCCTTGCACGGATTTTGGTCCATCTCGGCGTTTATCAGGATGGCGATGCCAGTCGCTTTCAGGAGCAGTTGCACGATCTGAACAAGGCCGTCCTTGAATCAGCCGGATTTGACGAAGGCTCTATCGAGCCATTTCATGAAGGTTGGTACTCTTCGCTGCGGCATGCGGAGTTTCACGAACGCGCCGTCGAACTCGTGCGTTCGACATATTCCTCGTCGTCGCTGTTTGTTCTCCACGATAATGCGATTGGGCGACTGGTCCCCTTCTGGCGGAACGTGCTGCTGACATGCGGGATCGAGCCGGTCGTCCTGGATTTCTATGAAGATCCGGCCAGTTATGCCTCTGGTCTTCTGCAGTCTGCAGGTTTCGGCGGCCCGGCTGCGTACGCCGTCTGGCTTGCCCGGGTCATTGAGTGCGAGCAGGCAAGCCGCGGCTTGGTCCGCGCCCATCTATCCCAGGAAGTGTTGTCGGAAGATTGGGAGGCGGCGGTAGCGCGGGTGTCGGAGGCAACAGGCGTCACTTGGCCGGCCTGGTCCGCGCGGGTCCGAAAATCGATTCATGTCGAGCTGGGACGTGGCGGTCGAGGCGAGGCAGAAGTGCCGGCACAGGTAATTCTGCAAGCGGACCAACTCGGTCTGTGGGTGCACGCGGCCCAGGACATCATATCGAGATGGGCGCGTGAGGGTGAAGATGACCGCGGCCGCATCCAGATGGATGAAGTTAGACAATCGTTCGATCAGGCGCGGGAATTTGTCGCTATCGCTCTTGCGGCTGTTGCCGATATGGGCGACGAATTGCGTTCGCAGAGGCAGGCGGCTGAAGCGCTCTTATCGCAACTCTTGGATCTGCAACGCAAATGGGAAGCGATGGAGGAGGGCACGCGCCTGCAGGCGAGCGAAATAGATGCCCTGCGGCAAACGCTTGCGGCGCTCGAGAACGAGCGAGATCGGTTGTCCCCGCTGCCAGAAAAAGACCGTGGGGAGTTGGCAAAGATTGAGGCGAAGTGGGCAGAGGCTTTTCGTTTCAGCCGCGATACCGCCGAAATCCTGACTGAGCAAAATGGAGTCTTCCAAGCAGCGATTGAGCGCTTGACGGTAGAAGTCAGCGAGCTTGAGACGCGGCTCGGCGTGGCTCTGTCCGAGGTGGATCGGCTGCGTGTCGTAGAAATTGCGCAGAAAGGTGAAACCGCATCCGCGCGTGCCGAGGTTGCGGATATTCGCAAATCGCTTGATCCCGTTCAAAAATCATTGGCCGAAGCGCGAGAGCGCGAGTCAAGCCTGCGTGCGGAAGCTGTTAGTCGCGAAGCGACTATAGAGAATTTGCAGAACGAACTGATGGCTCGTGCCGGAAGCACAGGCGGTGGGACCCAATTCTCACTGGAAGCCTTGAAAGCCGGTTTGTCGCCAAAGTATCTTTTTTCGTATTTCAAGCCAAAGGCGCGAAAGAAGATGTTGCGGCACAGGCAACTGCGCGGATTGGTTTCGGCAAGTGGGATGTTCGACCCCCAGTTCTACGCCTCCCGCTATCCGGATGTGGTGGCGGCGGGCGAGGATTTGCTGGACCACTTCATTTCGTTCGGGGGCGCCGAGGGCAGGCATCCCAGTCCGTCTTTCAACAGCAAATGGTATCTTAGCGAATACCCTGATATTCGCAGTGCTGGGTTAAATCCGCTGGTCCATTACCTGGAGCATGGGCGAGACGAGGGCCGTCGTCGCCGTTCTCTGTTTGGCGGTCCAGCAGAGCCGACGGCAAATTCACAAGCCTTTGCTGCTCCTGCATCCGCTTCACAGGCGCTCGACAAGCAATATTCTCCGCCTCCCGAGCTCAGAGCCGAAGTGAGCGAGTTGGAAGGAGCTTGGCGTCCCAAGACGAGTGGCTGGAGAGCGATGCTCTCGCCCAACTCTGCAACTCGTCCGGCAATCGTCCCGCTGAAGGAGCTTGAAGGGCAACCAAACGCTCGCGCTATCGCAGTCGGCATTGATGTCGTCGCGTGCCTCGCAAGCGATACGCCCGAGCATGCTTTGGACCGTATCGCCTTGTTCGCAGCCATGCGTATGGAAAACGCCGCCGCTGTAACGGTCGCAAGTGTGCAAGCCGCCGTTTCCGCGTCGCACGTCCTGCTGACCAGTTCCGGGTGTGGCCTCGGTTCGATCGCCGATGCCTGGTATGATAGCCAATCTTCTCTGACCCTGCGGCTTTCGCGGGGCTTTATCGGTCTGGCACGTGTGTTTCAGGTTGATGGGAATGACCGATTGCAATGTGTTGCCGAAGCGGCATTGGGTGGCGGTGAAGCCGATCTCGTCGAAGTAAAGCTGATTGATCCGCTGGGGCCGTTGCTCATGGTGCTGTCCAAGAGCGATGGATCACTCGTTGATAGTGCGGTGGTGCCATTTCCATCGCTGCTGCGTGGAGGCGTGCACTACGGCGAACTGGCGGTCCTAGAGGCCGCGCCGGGTAGCATGGCGACACTTGCCGAATATAGTCATGCACTGGCGCTGGAGTGGCTGGGCTGGGCGGAAGGGCCGGATGGCTTCGCCATTGAGCGCATTGAAATCGACATGCGCGGAGCGAGTGGTACTGAACCGATATACCGCCCCGCCTTACTCACTTCAATCGCCCGGCACTTCGGGGTGGCGGTTCGCGCACGGGACGGATCGTACCCGCCGCAGCGCGCGCAGCTTGTGTCTATGATTGAGAGTATAGAACCGGCGAGCAGGCCAGGCGCTCGTGCTGCCGCTGGTGCCAAACTGGTCGTTCCAAGCGACTGCATACCGTCGATCTACGCACTGGTCTCAAGGCATTTTCCGCACGATTTAGCTATGACCCGCTTTGCAGTGGTCGACGCAGCTACGGGTCGGCCTCATGCCGATGTGTCGCTGCCGTTCGATGAAAATTTGGCGAGGCTTCAACATGGCGAAATGCCGGCCCATGCCCCATTCCTTCTTTCGTCGGGGGAAGGGGCGACCGGCATTGGCGGCTCGACTTTCCCCCTTGCAGTGCGCCATTACAACAGGCTTGCGTGGGCGGTTGACCCGCTGATCCCGGTTTCGCCTGATCAGGACATGCCGACGGGGCCCATCTCGGGCATCGGCAAGACGGTCACTGTCATCATCGATTTCCCTCGCGATGAGGAAGCCTTGGTCAATTGCCTGTCCGCGCTCGAAAACCAGATCGGAGCGGAGCGCCTTGACGTGATCGTCACAGGCTGGCCTGACAACGAGCCGCTTCCACCTTGCGCGCTGCCAGTTCGATCAATCAACGGCATAGATCTGACAGTGGCGGGGCGGCTCAATGCCGCGGCGAAAATTTCCGAGGCAGCCTGGCTGATATTCCTCGACCCCGGTGTTCTGGTATCGGATCCTCGCACGATTGCTGTGCTGTCGCATCTGGCCGATCGTCCTGGAACGGCTTCGGCAGCTTGCGCGCTGGTGACCGAATTTCATGATGACGACGAGGCCAGCGTCCACAGCGCCGGCTATTTCCCGACGCGGGTCTCGCTCCTTGGTGAACCAGTTTTCGATTTCGACCAGGTGGACATTGCCCGTGCGATGCCGGCCGCGACATTCCCGGTCGTGGCCAACCATGCGAAATGCGTCCTGTACGATGCCGCCATCTTCCGCGCTCTTGGCGGTTTCGATGCACAGCGGTTCCCGATGGCGATGCACGACCTTGATTTGGGTGTCCGCGCTCTGGCTGCGGGCCACACGAACCTTTGCACCACGCTAGTCCGAGCCGCAGTTGATGAGGCGGCCCCAAGTGCCGACTTCCCCAATCCGCTAGCCCACCGGTCGGTGCGCCCGGCCGATTGGCAATCCCTGCTTGACCGGGTTACAGTCGTGATGGAATTAAGGCGTTGAAAATCAAGGCCCTCGTCCAGTCGGACCAGTGGTTGACCCGTGCTGGCGTTCGCATCCGATACCGCAGAATTGCTCCGCATCTCGAAACGATGGGTGCCAGCATTCGCGTCGATGTGATCGACAATCTGGAGGGGCGTTGGCTGATCGACGAAGACATCGTTATTCTCAGCAAATGCACCGATGCCCGCGCGTTGCTTGTGGCGGACTACCTTCGCGACCGGGGCGTGCGAGTGGGCGTTGACATGTTCGACGACTATTTCAGCCCCGGTGTGAGCCCTTGTCATGTGCATCGGGAGTTTCTGCGGGACATCGCACCCCGGATCGATTTTTTCCTATGCTCGACTGAACGAATGCAGGACGTCGTGGGGGAATTTGCGCCCGATAAGCCCTGCCATGTCCTCAATGATCCGCTCGATACGCTAGATCAGGACATGCTCGCCCGTCGGTTGGACGAAAAGGCTGCGAAGGCGCTGTCTGATAGACGATTAGACGTCCTTTGGTTTGGGAACGGCGACAACCCGGTATTCCCTGTCGGTCTAACCGATCTTGCCGCCTTTGCGGGCGCGCTCCAGCCGCTTGCCCGGCACGGTTTTGATGTCAGGCTGAAGGTGCTTACCAATCTGCGCGCCCTGCATTCGGAAAACTTGGCACGGCTCCGTGCAATTGGTTTCCCACTTGTCATCGAGGAGTGGAGCCAGGACGGCGAAAAGCAGGCGATGGATGAAGCGCTTGTTTCATTCATTCCGGTAAACCATCAGAATTTTTCAATCGCGAAATCACTCAATCGCGGTATCTCTGCATTGACCGGCGGAACGCAAATCCTCTCGGCTGGCTTTGATCTGTATGAATCGATCGGGCCTCTCGTGTACCGCGATGCGGCTGAACTCTTTGAAGATCTGCAGGAAGGGCGATTGCGACTGCGCCCGCAAACGCTGCCGATGCTGACGGAATGCATGGACAACCTTGCTGATCCTGCGAAAGAGGCAGGGCGGCTGCTGGAATTCGTCCGACATTTTCCCGCAATGCCTTCGGCTCCCAGACACTCTGGTGGCACAGGACCGGCCGCAGCTGTGCTTCACGGAAATCGGACCACCCACGCCGTCATTGCCTACGCCAAAGAACGTGGATTTGCCTCGATCGGCACCCCCTTTTGCAATTCGGCACGTAGGTTTGACATCTATTTCGAATTTCGTGACAAAACAGGCCAGCTTGAAATCCGGGTGTCCAATTCGGGTGCGGGCATGATCGCAGCCTCCATGCAGCCTTTCATCCGGTCGGATACTGGCGCAGATCAGATATATCCGTTCGTGATTGAATTGCCCGATGACGATGAAGGTCGGGTCTTGCGCTCATTGCGGCCGCATATGATCAAGACCCGGGCAGGGCAGATGGTGCACTATGTCCGCGTCATGCAAGCGATTGACACAATTTCACGTCGTCTAATTCCTCAGACAAAGATCTATCGGTCCGAGTTGACGTCCCCTTTGATGGGAATGGGACATCTGCGTCGTGAAGGAAAGCATGACGGTGGAGCGCACCGGCAGTGATTGGCCCGCAGTCCGACAAGCGCCCGCTCATCGCGTTTTTGTTCGATCTGATACAGGACGTCAGTGTCCTGCGTCCGATCATCCGAACCATCGCGCACGAATGCGATGCTGAATTGCTGTTTCTTGTTTCCCGACAGTTCGAGGGGCGGGACAAGCAATGGTCATGGCGTGCCGAACTCGATGAGTTGGCGAACGATTCGTTGGCAACGATGTCGCGTTTCGACACTCCGTTTGCGGCTATTGAGGTCTTGCAGGAACGCCGCGGGATTATCTTTTCTGCGAGTGAGTCCAATCTGGCAGCCCATGCGGTTAATCACCAGGTTTTCTTGTCGGCACCGCCCAGCTTCGTCCGCGTAACGGTCCAGCACGGCTACGAATGCGTCGGTTTCAATCAAAACCGTGAGCAGACCCTCGCTCACGGCAGTTCCGTCAGGTTTGCCGCTGATATTCTTTGCGGATGGGTTGCGAGACACCAGCTGCGCCATCTTTGCGCATCCGAGAAAGACAAGTATGTCGAACTCGGCCCACCGATGTTGCTTAATCGCCTGCTTGATCGACAGCCTGAAGGCACGCAGCGCGACACAGGGCTGGTATGCGAAAACCTGCATTCGGTTCGCATGCGATCGACCCGCAATTTCCAGCAGGCATATCTTCAGACGCTTCTGACTTTTGCTGGTGATCAGGCGCGCCGCGGCCGCAAGGTGGCGGTAAGGCCGCATCCAGGTGGTCAGTTTATCGTCAAGAACCTGATCAAGCTGCCGCAGAACGTGGTTCTGGCCAACAAACCGATGTTCAAGACGGATATGAACCGCTTCCTATTCGGGATTTCGGCTCCATCGTCGGTACTGATCGATATGGTTCTTGCTGGCGTGCCCACCGCAGTGTGGCGCGACGGAGATTCCGTTCTTGATACAACCGCCTATTCAGATCTTGCCCACGTCGGTACCGTTGAAGAGTGGGATAAATTTGCTCAGGAAGCGAGCGCAGACCCTGAGCCACTTCTTGCCCGGCAAAGGCGCTTTTTGCGCAAAAGTGGACTTGATGTTGAGCCAGAGGTTGTTCGTAAGCGCCTCCTGCGGATGGTTTCCGGCATGCTTTCGCGGGGGAGCGTTCCGAATGCCAGGCCGGCTCGGAAACTCGATGACGGCGCGAGGCGTGTGCTACTCGTGGCGAACGGGATCATTCCGACCCTTCACATCAGTTTTCTCAAGCCACTTTCAAAGCTGGAGCAGACGGGTGCTATCCGACTGTTTTTGATTACCGAAAAAGACATTATTCAAGCGCGCGCCGCAACCCCGGATTCGACGGATGCCTCGGAAGCCTTTGTGCGTCGGCGCATCGATGCGATACGTCCCGACATCGCGGTCTTTTGCCGCTACAGCGGCCCCGAAGTGCATACAATGGTTGGCAAGCTGCGAGATGCGGGTGTCCCGGTCATCTTTCACATCGACGACGATCTGCTGAATGTCCCACGGGAGCTTGGTGAAGGTAAGTTCCGGGCACATAACCGGCCAGAGCGGACCTCAACCGTCCGCTACCTCATTGATAAGGCTGATATCGTTTACTGCTCGACGAGGCGTTTGCAGGATCGCTTTCGCGAATTGGGAATCACGCGTGATCTTTTCGCGGGCGAAATCTATTGCCCAGGGGAAATTGTCGCCGCGGCGGAACGCCGAGAGACGCGTGTTATGGGCTTTATGGGCAATGACAAGACGCCCGAACTGACGCTGCTTGCTCCCGTGATTGCTGACGCGCTTGAGCGCTATCCTCACCTGCGCTTCGAGTTGTTCGGCTCGATGGCGCTTCCACCTGAACTAAAAGGCTTCGCGGGCCGCGTACAGGCCACGCCGGCCATCGGTGACTATGATGCGTTTGTGGCCAGCTTCCGGGAATTGCGGTGGGATATCGGTCTTTGCCCTCTGCTCGAGACACCCTTTAACGTGGTCAAGGCAGATACGAAATGGGTCGACTACACGTCGATTGGGGCTGCCGTTATCGCAAGCCGCGGCACAGCTTACGATGCCGCCTGTGCAGATGGGTGCGGAATCCTGGTGGATACGGTTGAGGATTGGGCACGTGCCATTGATGCGCTCGTATCCGATCAGGATCAGCGTTTCGATCAAGTTGTCGCTGCCCAGAAAAAACTGCGGCAGCAATACAGCCTGGATCGCTTGACCGAGCAGGTGTTGGGTGTCTTCGAAGCGGCAAGCAACGCCTCAGGGTCCGCAGCAGGATGACGTGGTCAGGGAGTACGAACCGATGATGCCCAGTGTCGGCGGCGTTATCGCGCGAATTGATCGGAGAGGATCACGTTACGTCACGGCCGGTGCAGTGCGTGGCTGGATGCCAGTGCCTACCGACGAGCGCGAAAGCGATACCCTGCATCTGACAATTGATGGATATCGAGTTGCCTCGTGTGTTGTCGACTACACAGGGCAGATGCTGCTGGCCGGCAATGCATACGTAGACCGTTATCCGTTCGCACTGACATTGCCCGAGGAACATTGGGGACGTCAGGTCCATTTTGGCTTGGCTACCGGCCTCGGTGTGCCGGTAGTCGGCAACGGAACCGATCTTGAAATCGATGCGTCAGGTGACGGAACTCTCCTGAGGCTAAACGAAGAACTACGTGCCCTGGCTGACCGCGGTATCGACTTTGCGCGGCGTAACATGCCTGGCCTGGCGCACTTTGCATTCCAGCAGGTCTACTGTGCCGAGAACTTTTCCGACCACAATCTTCTGCTCCTTGCGGCCCGCTCAGCCGCCGACGTTCATGACATATCAGCGGCCACAATCCTTGCTGATCGCGCGATCGGCACTTTGCCGCAAACTTACAATGATGTGACGCTGGCCGGAAAGGTCTTGCTCAAACTTGGCCGCCATTCCGAAGCGAAGACGTTCCTGGCAGAAGCGATCCGGATGGATCCATCGAAGTTTGATGCCCGCAATGCGTGGATCAAGTCGATAATTGGAGAAGAGGACTGGCATCGTGCGCTGATCGAATGCCACCGGTTACGGGCGAAGGTGGAAACAGACGGCCCTTCCCACGCCGAACTATCCGGAACAATCGCTTGGTTGAACCTCAATCTGTCCAAGCCCGAAACGGCCTTGGCAGAGGCTGAAATTGCGCTAGGCAAAATTCCGTCCAACCTTCGCCTATTGCAGATGAAGGCCGATGCCCTGGTCCGGCTATCGCGTTATGACGAGGCAATTTCGGTCTATCGAACCGCTCTTGCGATCGATTCAAAAGCACCGTTGCTGCGCAAACGGATTGCTGCGGCGCTGATGCTGTCGGGCGAATTCGCCGAAGCTGCTGACCGAGATCAGGGCCGCATGCACACCCCCACCTTTGCCCGGCTTAACAACGTGCCGGAAGGGCCGCCGCTCTGGCGTGGAGAACTACAGCTGAGCGGCAAGCTTCTGATTTGGGCGGAAGTCAATTTTGGCGTTGGTCAGAACTTGTTGCACGGATCAATCCTGCCAGACGTACTAGCCCTTGGATTTGATGTGGTGCTTGAAGTAGAGGCCCGGCTTGTGCCGGTCTTTGCTGCAGCATTTCCGCAAATTGAGGTGGTGGAGCAGGTTCAGCCTGGTCAAGAAAGAGGCGACTGGCTGGAGCAGGTGGCATGCCACATTCCTATCGGCAGTCTGGTGCGCTATTTCCGACGTGCTCGGACCGACTATACCTCGTCAAAACCGTTTTTGCGTAACGATCCTGCCCGTACTGCAGCGCTGCGTGCTGAACTGGAAGCGGACAGTGTCGGCAAGCGTATGCTGGTTGGCTTTTCTTGGACCTCGAACAATCCGTACGTCGGGGATGAAAAGTCCGTTCCACTCGAACAACTGCTCACTGCTATCGACCTGCCCGGGGTTGCACTGGTGAACCTGCAATATGGCGATCAAGCAGAAGCGATCGCCGAGGCAGGTGAGGCCACAGGCGCGCAGCTTCTCGAAGCCAAGGGCATCGACAGGACCAACGATCTTTTGGGCATGTGCGATCTGGTCGCCGCGATGGACGTCGTGATTTGCATTGGACACACGACCGCCCACATTGCCGGCGGCCTGGGTGTTCCCAACCTGGTTCTCGTTCCATCGTCGCCCTTTGCGCACTGGCTGGGGCATGGTGAAACCTGCGTGTGGTATCCAGGATCGCGTGTTCTGCGGCAGGAGCCGCAAGAACGCGGCGACTGGACCCGGGTTTTGTCCAAGGCGAGCGAGTATCTTGGCTGTATGTTACTGGACATTGGCCTTCCGGAGATTGTCCAAGATCCCTTGGTGGATGCTTGGAAGTCTGGCGGAACTGAGCCGGGCGCGAACTTTTGCCGAAACGCACTGACCTTGGCGATGGCCGACTACGAATACAGGCAAATTGATGAGGTCATCGCCGAAATTCTCACCCGCTACCCGCGAAATGCCGAACTTCTCACTTTGGTTGGCGATTGCCAATTTCGCGTAGGTCGCTTCGAAGAAGCGCTATCAGCTTACAGGTCGGCTATTGATGCTGGGGGTGAACACGCTGATCTGACCGTCCGCATGGTTCAGGTTATGCTGGAATGCTACGAGATCGACCTGGCCGCATCGCTGATGCGCCAGATTTTTGCCGAAAATCCGAAGTTGGCCGATAATCGTCCCGATCTCGTTGTGATGGAAGCGCAAATACTGTCATTCCAAAACAAGACGGTGCAAGTTATCGAATTACTGAAGCCTTTGCTGGATCGCGATCCAGCAAACCAAGAGGCCGCGCAGACACTCGCCAACGCCTATTCTGTTCGCGGTGAATACGACAAAGCCCGCAAGGTTCTTGCGCAATGCCTGGAACACGAAGCTACTCCCGAAGTCATGTCGGCGTTGGGTGTCGCCATCGGTCGCGCGGGTGTCACTGAATGGGGCGCCAAGGCCATTACCCAGGCGCAGAAACACGGTCCAGATCCGCTTGGCACGTTCTGGCTCGCCCAGTTTGACAAGGACAAGGTCCGGCGCAGATCAAACCTATACAAGGTGAGCGAAGTGACCATGCCCAAAGATGCAGAGGAGCGGGTAACCGTGTTCGTCTGCATGGATACCAGTTATTGCCTGCGCTATCTGGGCTCGATTGCCGTCTCGATGGCTAGAAACTCGCCCGAGGCCAATCTTCACGTGCACATCGTTAATCCGCACGATGGCGCGCGCAAATGCCTGAAGGCGGTAGAGAAGCTTCTAGGGCCCGAACGGGTTAGCCACGGCTTCGAAACGGCCCGTCTGGTCGATTTCGATACCGAACAGCGCAAGACGTACTTTGCCTCGATCCGTTTTGTGCGGCTCGCCGAGCTGATGAGGGCGGCGCCGGGCACATACTTCGTCATGGACGTCGACAATATTGTGCGCGGCGACTTGAGCGTCAGCCGCCCGCTTACCCGCAGTGCCGATGTTCTCATCCGCAATCGTTTTTCCCTCCAGCCGCATCTTGCCGTGGCGGCCTGTGGTATCGTTTTGGCCAATAGCGATGCGACGCGTGATTTTATGGATCGCACAGCCGCCTACATCCTCGATGCGCTGCATACTGGTCATGTGGCTTGGTTTCTCGATCAGATAGCGCTGACGTTCGCATTGAAGGAACCGGCATCGGACCCGGGTTTGACCTTAAAAGTCGCACAATTGCCGACGACATTACTCGATTGGGATTTCGCCTCGGAGTCTCTGGTATGGACCGGCAAGGGAAAACGGCGCATCAGAAACAAGCGATACCGGGCAGAATACGACAAGTATTTCGAGACATTCAAGCAAGCAAAGCTGACGAAGGTCTGATAGGGGCCGGGCATGGCGACGCGAAAATACGAAGCGATCACGGTTCTTGGCAATTGCCAAGGCGATCAGCTCGCTGCTTGTATCAAGCGGATGCTCCCCAATGTGACGGTCGAATTTTTTCGTTATTTCGAAGATGCAGATCTGTTGGCCAAAACGAGCGGGCCTGAAGCGCGGCTGCTTTTGGTGCAGAACCCGGTGATGTCCTTCGCGCCCGCGATCGAAACGCTGCGGCAGAAGCATGACACGCTCGATTTCCCCGCCATTGTTCACGCAGGCTTTCACCCCGACCTGATCCGGCCCAAAACCGGCAAGGCTTTGGTGAAGGGCCCGATGGGGTCCAATCATTCAGCCCTGATCCTGCACGGTTTTCTGTCCGGCTACGACGAAGCGCAAACCGCGGCACTGTTCCGTCACGATGTTTTCGAGCAGCTTGGCTATTTTCGCGCGCGCGCCGAATCCGATGCTCACATGCGCGAGCAATTCATGAAGTTTGGCCTGTGGGACGAGCGTGAATTGGCACCCTTGCTGGCCGGGGGATGCTTCATGCACGTCACGTTGCATCCCAAACTGCCTGTGATTGCCATGCTTGCCAGACTGCTGCTGGCGAAGGCCGGTATCGCACCGGAGGTTCGCTACCCTGAAAACCTCATGGCGGACGAGATGGCGAGCAATATCGTCTGGCCTGTGTATCCCGAGATTGCCGAACATTTCGGCATCGCTGGCGGCGAATATGTGTTCCAGTTCAAGCCCAGGCCTCAGAGCACCTTCGGTCTCAGTGAGTTCATTGCCAGATCATTTGCCGCCTATCGTCAGATCGCGCTCGACCGAACCTGTCATCCCCGCCTGTCGGGACAGGACCTGCTTGGGCTTGAAGGCAAGCTGGCCGGAACCAAACCATCGCCGAACCCCTATCGATCTTTCCCCGATCACCAATTCTGGCAGCGGGGTGTACTGGCACCCGGCCACGGTGTTCTCGATCCCGTGGTCGAGGCGAAATTCCGTATCGGCCCGGACACGCGGATCGGCACCGCGGGAAGTTGTTTTGCGCAGCATATCGCCCGCCGGTTGGCGGCCTCGGGCCACAATTATCTTGTTACCGAAGCCGGGAATGGCCTTGATGCGGCCGAGCGTAGCCGCCGGAACTATGGCGTCTATTCCGCGCGTTACGGAAACGTCTATACAACGCGTCAACTGCGCCAGCTGTTCGAGCGCGCCCATGGGAGTTTGATGCCGAAGGATCAGGCCTGGCGCCGACCGGACGGGCGCTATGTCGATCCCTTCAGGCCCGAGATCGAACCGGATGGCTTCGCAAGCCCGCAGCTGGTCGAGGAATCCCGGCAAGAACACTTCGCCGCCGTGCGACAACTTTTTGCCGAAGTGGATGTGCTGGTGCTGACCCTCGGCCTTACCGAAGCCTGGCGTTCGACCGCTGATGGGGCAGTCTTTCCGCTGTGCCCCATGGTGGTTTCGTCCGGGGTAGATGCCAGGTCGTATGAGCCGGTCAACTTCACCCACGGCGAAATCCTCGACGATCTTCACGCGTTCCTAACGCAGCTTCGGGCCGTGAATTCGAGCGTGAAAGTGCTGCTGACCGTATCGCCGGTGCCTTTGGTCGCCACCTTCGAAAACCGTCACGTGATTGTTTCAACCACAGCCAGCAAGGCAATCCTGCGCAGCGTTGCGGATGATGTATGTCGTAACGATCCGTCCGTTTTCTACTTTCCCAGTTTCGAAATCGTGGCCAACCCCTATTTCGAGGCTAGCTATTTTGACCCGGCGGATGCGCGCTCGGTCAAGTCCGAAGGGGTCGACCATGTCATGAGCGTGTTTTTGAAACACTATTCGGCGCTGGAATCCAATGTCGGACCGACCGACCGTTCGGGCGAACTGGATGAAGAACAGAAAGTCGTCTGCGAAGAGGAACGCCTCGATTCGTGAGCGCACCCAATCGCCAACACCAAGCAGACCATTGAAAGCATATCTTGCATGTCCCAGACCATCCTGATCACCGGCGGGGCCGGCTTCATCGGCACGCATCTGACCTCGCTCGCCATTGCGGCGGGTCATTCGGTGCGGCTGCTCGATAACCTTTCTCCTCAGATCCACGGTGAAAGCCCGGCCTTCACGCCTCCGTCCGGCGTTGAGTTTGTGCGCGGCGACGTGACAGTGCGCGAGGATTTGGAAGCCGCGCTGCGCGGTGTAGACACCGTGGTGCATCTCGCAGCCGAGACCGGAACCGGCCAGTCGATGTACGAGATCGATCGGTATTACCGGGTCAATGTGCAGGGCACGGCGATCCTGCTGGATATCCTGGCCAACACGCAAACGGATGTGTGCAACATTGTCCTGGCATCCAGCCGGTCGGTTTATGGCGAAGGTGCGTACCTGTGCAACGGGTGCGATCCGGCAGGGAAGCGGTGCTATCCCGGCGCGCGGCTACCCGCGCAGCTCGCCGCGCATGACTGGACACCCAAATGCCCGGATTGCGGAGCCGCCGTGGTGGAAACCGCCACGCGTGAGGATGACAAGCTGTCGCCGGCATCGATCTATGCCGCCACCAAGTTGGCACAGGAAGAGATGATCCGCATCGCCGCCACGTCGCAAGGTCTGGCCCATGCGGTACTGCGCTTCCAGAACGTCTATGGCGAGGGGCAGTCTCTGCAGAACCCGTACACCGGCATTCTGTCGATCTTTTCCACCCGCTTGCGTCTTGGCCTGTCGCTGCCGGTGTTTGAGGACGGCGAGGAAACGCGCGACTTCGTGCATGTCGAGGATGTCGCCCGTGCGGTGCTCGGATTCATCGAAGCGCCTGCGGAACGGGGCGCGCTGGCGAATGTGGGCTATGGGAAACCCACGTCGATTATGCAGGTCGCGACATTGCTGGCCCGTTTCATGGATTCCGACATCGTCCCCCATGTCAGCGCGCAATACCGCGTTGGCGACATCCGCCACAATTACGCAGATCTGTCGGCGCTGGAAACAGCGATCGGCCTGCGACCTCAGATTTCGCTGGAGGAAGGCCTGGCGCGTTTCTGTGACTGGGTCCGCACCCAGCCCGTGCCGCAGGACATGCTCGACAAGGCCAATGCGGAGCTCAAGGCGCGCAATTTGATGGGTTGAAAAAGATCGAGGGCGGTCGTCCGCCCCCGGCTCTAATCACGTGTCGTCGCTGTCGTGGGTATGCGCTTCCAGCAGAGGCTTACCCTTGGCCTTGGCCTTGGCAAGCGCCCGTTGTTCGAGCGCCTTGGGACCAAGCAGCATGCGCTTGTAATCCCAGTAGGCTTCGTCCGGGTCGGCATATTCGATGATCTTGCCATCGCGCAGCAGCAGGAAGCGGTTGCAGTTGGCCTGCAGGTAGCCGCGGCTGTGCGAGACCATGATCATGGTCTTGTCCTTTCGCTTCTCGAACAATTCATACTGACAACGTTCGCGGAAACTTTCGTCACCGACAGCCATAACCTCATCGACGAGGTAGCAATCGAAATCGATCGTCATCGAAATTGCGAAAGCCAGCCTTGCGCGCATGCCCGAGGAATAGCTCATCACCGGCTCGTTCAGGTACGAGCCGAGCTCGGTGAAATCTTCGACGAAGGGCCGCTGCGCGTTAAAATCCGAGCCGTAAATGCGGCAGATGAAACGCAAGTTGTCGAGCCCGGTAAGGCGGCCGTGGAAGCCGCCAGTGAAGGCGAGCGGCCAGGATACGCTCATCGAACGCCGGACCATCCCGCTGGTGGCCGGTTCTGCTCCCGCGATCATGCGCACCAGCGTCGATTTGCCCGCGCCGTTGCGGCCAAGTATCCCGACCCTGTCGCCCGGATGCACCACCATGTTGATGCCATCAAGGATGGTGCGCGGCCCAGCATTCGACGGGTATACTTTAACAAGGTCGATGACTTCGATCATTCCTGATCCGACCCCTTGCCCACCTGCCGGACCAACGCAAGGCCGCTGAATGTCAGCAAAAGATTGAACACCATGACATAGCCGACATCGTAATATGCCGTTATCTGGCTCCCGAACCAACCTTCCCGGATGATTTCCACACAGTTCAGCATCGGCAGGTAAAGCACAATCTCGCGCGCATCCGCGGGCAGGGCGTCGGCGATGAAGGCTGCACCCGAAAACGGCAGAAGCGCATAGGTCATCGGCGGCCACAGCTTCGCTATGACGTCATATTTTTCGGACAGGCCGCCCAGCAACAGACCGAGACCCGCGGCAAACCAGCCCAGCAGAAGCCAGCCGCCGAGAACCTGAAATGCATCTTCGGGCGGAAGCAGGAATTCCAGTGACCAGAAGGCGATCCCCAGCACGACGAAGCTGGTTGTTCCCGCCAGAATTTCGAGGAAAATCCGCGCCCAGTAGACATCGGGAATCTGTACCTGCCGGTGAAACAGCAGCGACTTGTTGCTTTCCAGCGCTCCGAAGCAGCGATTGGGAATGTTGCGCCACAGGAACAGCGCCGAATAGCCGGTTAGGGCGAATGCCACGATCGGCAGGTCCGACCCGTGGATTGTCTTGGTGGCCGTCCAGATTGCCGCAATGACCAGCGTGAAAAGCATGGGCTCGACGAACAGCCACAGAAAGCCGATGTTCTGGCGCCCATAACGCGTCATGATTTCGCGCAGGACAAGCGCCCAGATTACACGCCCTTGCACAGTCGCATGTTTGACTAAGGCGCGACGGTCCTGACCTATGGGAACAAGATCATTCGCCACGCTGATGCCTCACCTTATTGCGCATGTTCTTTGATGCCCGCCGCCAGCATCGATGCGATACCCCAGGCCACCAGTCCCAGCGCGAAGGTCGCCAGGATACCGCGCAGACGGCGCGGCTCAATCGGCGAATCCGGAAGGTTGGGCTGTGCGATGCGCTGCACATAGACCTGCTGGCGGCGCGCTTCGTTGCGCGCTTCCTGCAGCGAAGCGAGCGCAACGGCCAGCTGCTTGTCGGTGAATTCATTTTCAACGAAAAGCCGCTGGTATTCCGCCGAATTGGCGGCGAGTGATTTGTTGCTGCCGGTGAGGCCGGTGTTTTGTGAATCTATTTCCGCTTCGAGCGTCTGGATTTGGGTCTGGATGGCAGGGATCTGCGGATTCTGCGGTGTGAACCGGCGTAGCTGCTGCAGCCGCGTGCGCGCGGTGATAAGCTGATCCTGCAGTTTGGAAATCATTTCGAGTGTCGCGGTGGCCTGTATTTCGGGATCGACCACGCCGTTGCGGTTCCTGAAGTTGGCCAGCGCCGCACCGGCCTGACGCGACTGATTTTTCGCATCCTCAACCTCGGTCAGTGCAAACTTGATCAGGTCGGACCGGCTGCGTTCATTCATGCGGTTGATCGTGCCTTCCGCCATCCGCAGAATCCGCTCGTTGAAGGCGTGGGCATCTTTCGCGGTATAGGCCCGAACTGTGAGTGTCGAAATCGAGGATGCAACCTCGGTTTGGACTTTCACCTTGTTCAGATAGTACGTGTAGAGATCCTCGAAGGAATCGTTAGCGCCGAAAGATCCGAAGCGTTGACCGATCCAGATGCTGTCATCGCTGTAGGCCGACTTGAAAGCATTGTTCTTGTTGACCGCACGCAGCCCATCGCGGGACTCGACATAGGCCTTGGCCGAGAAGGACTCGTCGCTCGCCCCGCCAAGGCCGGTGGCGCCGGCCAACGCGGCGCCAATACCCGTTGCCGCGGGCCGTTCCGAGCTGCGCACCACGAACTTCGATTCCGACACATAAATGTCTGATGCCAGCAGACCGAAATAAACCACCGCGATGAGCGTGGGAGCGACAACGAGCAGATTGAAAAGGAACGCCGGGCCCCTCAATCCATTGGAAAACCTGAATGCCATGGGGTGTGACGGCCTCTGAACTCACCTGATGCTGATGGTCGTATATTTACACCATGCCCATGGCCTCAAAGACCCCTGAAAGCAAATCCAATCTCCGGCAACGGCCGCTCGCAGTGCTGCCTTGCGGTTCATCTGCACGACCGACCAAATGATGCAACTCGACAGTTTTTGGCCAGCGATGTAAGCGGCGGGATTGAATTGCGAGGACTTGAGTAGAGTGGGTTTACGATCGGCGTGGAATGCGATCTCGGCTGTTTTCAAGGGGACTGGTTCCCCGGCAACGGATTGGAATCGTGCGGCGGACGGTCAGCAATCCGGCCAGAGCGAGCCGACCGCCGCATCTCTCGATCCGGGAGCGGTCGGCGCTTTACCGAGCGCGGCGAACGTCCCGTCCACATCACCCGCCTTGCCGCAGCCCGGCCTTGTCGGACTGGAAGGCGACCTTGCAGGCAACCACATCGAGATCGGCGACAACATCACCCTTGTCGGTACAATCAAGGGGCAGGGCAATGTCATCCGGATCGGGGCAAGCCAGAACCCGCAAACCCTTAATCTGTACGTTTTCGGGCACGATAACGAGATATTGATCGGCTCCGGATCGTTGCTCCAGAATCTGCGGATAGAGATCGGTAGCGTGCGCTGGATGTGTTCGCGTGCGCGGATCAGGATCGGTGACGGTTTTTCGATCGCCAGCCAGGGACGCTTTATCCTGCCAAATTCGGGCAACCTTCTCGAAATCGGCGACCGATGCATGTTTTCCAGCAATATCGTCGTGCGAGGAGGGGAATATCCCCATCTCGTCTTCGATAACGAAAGCGGTGCCTATCTCGATGTTTCGGACGGAATTTTCATCGGCAATCACGTCTGGGTCGGTGAAGGGGTATTCATCGGCAAATCGGTAACATTGCCTGACGACTGTATCGTCGGCACGCGCAGCGTCGTGACCAAGCGATTTGATGAAACGCATTGCGTAATCGCCGGAAATCCGGCGCGGATCGTGAAGCGTTCGGTGCGCTGGGTCGCCAACGAATTCATGCTCGAAGAACAGTTCCCCGCAGGCCACGCGGCGTTTTCGGATACGCAAATCAATAAAGTGAACCGTGCGGAACGCGAGCGGGCCAAGGCGAAGGCGGTGTCCGAAGCGCAATCGCCCGCGGTGACGGTCGAAACGGACTGAGCGGTGCCCTGCTTATACGCGCCATGGTCGCTGCTGGATCTATTGACGGGTGCGACAGCGGTCCGCTGCCTCCAATCGCACGATCGAATGTCTGGAAACGCTGGCGCCGCTGCGCTATCGCGGTCGTCGGCGGGTCGGAATCTCGGCATGTTCGCGTGCCGCAGAATGGGTTAAATCTCCTGCTTTCCCGCAGTGACGCAATGACTTAAGGCAATTTTCCGAACCTTCCGCAGGCTCCCGATCATAAGACCGGGCCAAGATGTTGTGAATGATGACTGGAACACGCATGAACTTCGATAACCCGGTTGCATCTGCAGCCCATGCGACAGGACGAACCCGCAGGTCGGGCTTCGCAATCGCGCTGCTGCTTGCCGCGGCGCTGGCTGGCTGCACGTCGCTGGGCAGCAGCGGCCCGCCGGCCGGGGCGATCCGCGATGCGCAGGGCGCCGACTTCGCGGGAGCCGAAATTCGTGTCGTCGATCTTTCCCCCGAGGTTGCGCAGGGCCTGTCGGCAACCGCGCGGAGCGAAACTTTCGCAAGAGCGTTTGGCGATGGCGAGCCGGTCGGAACGGTGATTGGTGCAGGCGACGTGCTCGACGTATCGGTCTGGGAAGCCCCGCCTGCAGCGCTGTTCGGCATGTTCGGTCAGCCCGGCGGCGCCGCCATGGCGAACGATATGGCGCTTGCCAAGGAAACTGACCTGCCCCAGCAGATGGTCGATGCCGATGGCATCGTGTCGCTGCCGTTCATCGGCCGTTTGCGCGCAGCCGGGCGCACGCCCCGCCAGCTGGAGAACGATATTGCTGCCCGGCTGAGGGGAATTGCCAATCAGCCGCAGGTCAGCGTGGGGCTTATGCGTAATGCCAGCGCGAACGTGAACGTTGTCGGCAAGGTGGTGACGAACGGGCGAATTCCACTCACTCCGCGTGGGGAACGCTTGCTCGATGTGATCGCCGTTGCCGGCGGCGTGTCGGAAAGACTGGAGCGAACCTCGATCCAGATCACTCGCGATGATCAAGTTGTTTCAATGCCGATGGAAGCCATCGTGCGCGATCCGCGTCAGAATATCCGCCTTCAGCCCGATGATGTCGTCACGGCTCTCTACCAGCCCTATTCCTTCACTGCCCTTGGTGCGGTGGGCGCGCAATTGGAAGTGGATTTCGAAGCGACGGGGATCACGTTGTCACAAGCCATGGGCAGGGTCAGCGGCCTGCAAGACGCCCGTGCGAACGTCAAGGGCGTGTTCGTCTTCCGGCTTGAGGATCCCAGCCGCCTTGATCCGGCGGTTGTCGCCGGTGCACGCCTGATGCCCGACGGAAGACTGCCGGTTATTTATCGGATCGACCTGTCGGACCCGCGCGGCGTGTTCCTCATGCAGAGCTTCCAGATGCACAACCGCGATGTTCTTTATGTATCGAACGCACCAGGCGTTGACCTGCAGAGGTTCGTGACCATCCTTTCGCAGATCGCGTTCTCGCTTATCGGTATCACGAACGCCGTGGCCCCGGGAAATTGAGCGGTTCAGCCACGGTTTCAGGAAGCCAGCTCACACTGGCTTGATGGAGATAAAGCCCTTCATTGTTCGGGCCGTGAAGCGGTCGATGATCGCCTGCCTCATGCTGCTGTCGCCGTTCCCGGCGATAGCAGCTGATGACCCGCCGCTTACACTGACGTCGTTCGGAGCGGTGGGCGATGACCGCGTTGACGATACGCAGACGCTGCAAATTGCGTTTCGGCAAGCGGCAGGCCGCTGTCTGGATGGCGAAGGGCGCACATACCGGGTGCGGGGATCATTGCGGGTTGCCGCTGATTTCTGCCTCGCCAATGCCCGCTTCAGACAGGATGTCGCCCCGTTCGACACGCGGCCATGGATTCAAGGCGATTGCCCGGTCGAAAAGGATGCGGAAGCCCTTGCCGATTGCGGGGATCCAGCCATGCCCGATCCCCTTCCCGCCGGGCTGGAAGCCTATCTTTACACCCGCACCCTGCTGATCCGGCCCGAGCGGGGCGAGCCGCCCATCAAGGTCTCGTTGCGCAATGTCACCGTCGATCGCGGGTCGAGCCCCGAATCCGGCGCGCGCAGCGACGCGGCGGGCATCTGGATCGGGAATGCGCGGGGTCTCGTCATCGAGGATGTCGAGGTGACTGGGGCAGGCAAGGGTTATGGCGTCATGATCGTTGATTCCGCCGACATCACGATCAGGCGCCTGCGGCTGCGTAATCTCGTCTGGTCCCCGTATGCAGGCGATGCGACACTGTCGCTGGACAGGGCGCGGCACGATGGTTGGAACAGTGTGCCGATCCGGGAGTTCCGCCGGGCCGGTGATCGCGGCGCACGCGACAGCGGGTTTCACGGTACGCGTTCGCAGGAGCAGTTGACCTGCCTGGCGATCGAACGGTCGATCAACATGCAGATCGATGATCTGCGCATCGACGGGTGCCGCGCACGCTTTGCCGAAGGCGATATTCCCTGGCAGACCGACGGATTGGCTATCGGACGATCCAGCAGTGATATCCATATCGAAGGAGCGCGCATCGCCAACACCTGGGAAGCGATCGATATCGTGGGTGGCGGTAGCGGCGTGGAAAGGGTTTCCATTCGCAGGGCCGAGATCAGCGACAGCTTCAATTACGGAATGAAGGTCGGCTATGATACGCGAGACGTGTCTATCGTCGACAGCCTTATCAGCCGCGCAGGGCTTGCCGGGGTGCTGTTTTACGGGCCCGTCAGCCAGGCGCTGATCCGGCAGGTGCGTATTACCGATCCGGGCAATGTCTTTTTTGCAGGGGCGCTGCAGCAACCCTGGATGCAAGAACGGGCGGGCGTTGTGGTGGACATGGGCAGTTCGGCGGCGACGGTGAAGGCTTACCCAAGACGCGTGACACTCGATTCCGTGAAGGTCGAGGGCAACGGAGCGTGCCGTTTCGGTCTGCTGAATTTCACCCCGGAAAGGCTCGCGCAGGAAGGCTTGCAGGAACGTGGTTGTGAATCACCGGGCAAGCACAGTCCCCGATAGTGCCGGAGCCTCCGGACGTGTTCGGATCGGTGGGCCTTCGCCCGTCACTGGCCAAAGCGGTGGTTAAGCCAGCCTACCACGTTTTCGATATGATCGGGCCAGCCCTGCAACGAAAGGCCCGCGGCCGCAGCGATGTGCTGTTGGCGCTGCGCGGATTCGCCGCTGTATTCCACCAGAGCATCGAGCCACGCATCTTCGTCGGCCACATTGATCAAGAGCGGGATATCGCCAGCAATTTCGCGATAAACCGCAAGATCGTTTGCGATGACTGGCGCCCCCAGCGCCAGCGCTTCGATAACGGGCAGCCCGTACCCTTCAGCATGGCTAGGCATAAGCACCGCGCGCGATCCTGCGATCCAACTGGCCAGCGCCGCGTCGTCGCAGCGGCCCAACTCGATGACCCGCCCGTGCGGGGGCTGGTCCCGGTCCAGTTCGGCAAACACATCGTCTGCCAGCCACCCGCGCTGGCCGATGAAAATCAGGTCAGGCGTTCCAGCTCCCATGAAATCGCGTAGACGCCGCCACAGCCGCAGCAGCAGCGCGTGGTTTTTGCGCGCTTCGATCGTGCCGCTGGCCAGAAAATAGGGTCTTGGATGGATGGAGTGATCCGGATGTGTCGCAAGAGGTTCGACACCCAGATGCGCCACCAGACATTCCGGCATGGGAAGACCTGCGTCATCTGCAAAATGCGCAAGGTCATCCAGCGTTGCCTGCGAGTTGGCGATGATTCCATGCGCGCTCACCAAGGCCTGCCGCATCCGGACCCGGTGGCGCGCATCTTCTCCCTCCCGGCAAAATTGAGGATGCGTGATCGGGATGAGGTCGTGGATCAGGTAAACCGGGCGAACCCCGTTGCGTTGCACCCATTCCGTCAGGCCCGGCGCATTCAGCCCCGTATGCCCGACGTTGAGCAGGATCTTCCCTGTTATTGGGCGTTTTTCACCTCCGCGCCGTAGCAGCGCGCGAAGCACGATTGCGAACAGGCGGGGCTTGAAGCCAGCGCCATGACCGGCTTTCAACAGGGCAAACAGCCGATCGCTATCCAAGGCGGGCAAGACCAGACGCAGCGATTGCCATTGGACGAGGGCCAGTGATCGATCAGCGAAGGCATTAAGATAGGCAGCGCAAACGCGGTCGATCCCGGTCGGCAGCCGGGCGCTGTTCAGCCGCCATATCAACCGGCTTACATCGAGAATATAGGGGCGGTCCGTGTTCATCGGGTAAGGCCGAGCCGATCCGATACCATTTTGAGCGCGCGCCTGGTCCCTTTGGGTCCCCGTGCCACAGCGCGCAGCAGGGGCCAGAAATCGGTCCATACCGTGCGCTTGTCATCCAGCGAGGCGTAGATGTGCCAGAACCCGTCGACGCCGATAGCCGCGGGCAGATTGAAGACCCCGTGAAAGCCGAAAGGCGATGCGACATCCCGATCCCGTTCGAACGCAAAAGCGCTCGCGGTGGGCCGGTCGGCGAAGCGCAAGCCCTTCCCCTGTTCAAGCAGGGTGCGGTTGATACGGGCTATGACGACATCCTCGGCTGCGTCGCTATGCACGAATTGCGGGTCGCGCGCGGCGAGCATCAGGCGCTTGCTGCGCAGGGAAAAACCGCCATTGCCAACATCGTGACCATCACCAAACTGCGGCCAAGGAGCGCCGATGTAGTCACAGGCGAGGAAAGCGTCGTCCCACGCCGATGGATTGAGGATGAACCCGTCCCATTGCACGATCAGGCAATGACGTGTTCCGACCCAGTCGGCCAAATCGCGCAGCACGAAACGGGAGTATTCCGATGATGATCCGAGGCGGCGTATGGCGACCCTTTCGATCTGCTGCGGCAGATCGAGATCGTCTGCATCAGTGAACAGCAGCGCCTTGCCAAAGTCGGCGACTGCCAGGCAGCGCGTCATCGCGGCAAGGGTTGCGGCCAGATTGACACTGGCAACCGCGCACAAGGTAACACCGGGCAGGGCGAGGCGTTCGCTCACAACCGCACCACAAACTGTTCGCCGAACTGACTCAGCTCGGGGTGGTGGAACCGATCGTGCAACCGATCAGTCTTCCAAATTCGCTTCAGAGCCGCCAATTCGCCGTCGAAGCGGGCCTTGCCGGGGCCGTCGCGGTCGAATCCGCGGGATTTGGATTCGTGGTGGATCAGGCAGGCGCGTGGTTCATAAAAGCTCTGCCAGCCGCGCGCGTTCAGCTTGAGGCACAGATCCACATCATTGAAGGCCACGGCAAAATCTTCCGCATTGAAGCCGCCGACCGCTTCAAAGCGGTCCTTGCGCATCACCAGGCAGGCGGCGGTGACCGCGCTGACGTACTGCGGCAGATGGGCACGCCCGAAATAGCCTTCTGTGCCATCACATTGCAGCCGGTGCGCATGGCCGGCGCCGCCGCCGACGCCGATGACGACGCCTGCGTGCTGTATGGACCGATCCGGATAAAGCAGCCGCGCACCCGCCGCGCCCACGTCGTCGCGCATCGCGGCAGCGGCGAGGAACGACAGCCAATCGGGCCCAATCATCTCGATATCGTTATTGAGGAAACAGATCAGCGGGCCTGCAAGATGCGGCACAATGTTGTTGTGCATCCGTGCATAATTGAACGGGCCCGGCTGCCGGTCGACAGCTACACCTTCGCGCTCCAGTTGCTCTAGGTAGTCGAGCGTGTCAGAATCGCCGGAGCCGTTGTCGATCACCGTAATGTCGAAAGATGGGTAAGCGGTTGCGCGCACGCCAGCCATGCACTTGCGCAGCAGCGCGGCATGGTTGCGCGTTGGGATGATCACGCTCACGTGCGGCAGGGTTGCTTGCGGAAGTTGCGCGGACGGTCGAACCGGTTGAGGCCTGCTCACACGGTGATGCAGCACATGCGGGACATGAACGGGCTGCTGGCTGACCCAATCCATGGCGCCGCGGGGCCAGTCTGCAGCGGCCATGGCAGCGTTACACAGGAACATGCTGGAATATGACACAAAATCGTGATGCAGCGCCAGTTCTGCGTTCCACTGCGGTTTGAAATGCGGCGACTGCCGGCGTCGCTCCTGCCAAAGGTCGTCATCGGCATAGAACACCAGAGCGTCCGGCTTCGCTTTGAGCGCCGCACGGTAGGCCCTGATCGCGTGCCCGGCGATCAGATCGCCGCATTCGACCGCGACCAGCCAGCATGCACTGGCGCGTGCGCTGATCCAACGTGCCAGTGCCTGCTGATCGGGGAGGGTGATGCAATTCTCGGAGGTTGCGGGCCCGAGGATAGCGACATCCACAGCCTCGGCACGGTTATCGGCAATGGATCGGAGGGTTCGGGCCAGACCGTATGCGCCGTTGCGGCAATCGATCACGATGACTATCGGCGGCACGCCGCCTGCGGCTGGGATGGCGCGGACACGTTGAACCTCCCGGCTTGCCATCCACAGGTCGTAAGCGTGGTGCGTGTGCCCCATCAAGGCCGAAAAGCGATGGCGAGAACGCACTTTCAACCCACGAATGCGCCAGGCAACGCCTTCGAGATAGGACTTGGGCCCGGAGGCCAGCGCTTCCAGATGCACCAGCGCACGCAGAAGCGGTCGCGGCAGGTTCATTTTACAAAGCCATTTTGCCGCGGGACCGCCTCAGGCGATGCCTCGTTCGGCGAGAATGCGCTCAATCACCGGAACGTCGCTGGGATTGTTGAGCTCGATGGAGTCCCAGGCCAGCGGGTCGAGATGAACAAGGCCCACGGCCAGGCCCAGATCGAGAAAGCGCAATTGCTCCAGCCCTTCGAGTTGCTCGAGCTGGCTGGCCTGCGCGCCGTTATAAAGCCGCAGCGCATCGGGGCGATAGGCGTAAAGGCCAAGGTGCAAGCTGATTGGCGGAAACTCCGCCTGCGCATCCTTTTCAGACAGATAGGGGACAAGACGCTTGGAGAAATAGAGCGCGCGGTCCGTGCTGGTGCCAACCACAGTGGTGCCTCCGACGCGCCCATTGGCGGCGTCTTCAGCCAGGTGCGCATAGACCGAGCGCGAGCACCGCACCGCCGGCGTGGTCATCGTCAGTTCCGGTTCGGAATCGAGCCTCGCAACAAGATCGCGCACGACGTGGCTGGGCGAAAGCGGCGCATCGCCTTGTAGATTGACGATAATGTCCGCCACATCGCCCAACCGGGCAATCGCATCGGCGCAGCGTTCAGTCCCATTGGCGCAGCTTTCAGCCGTCATCACAACCTGACCGCCAAAGTCGGTGACGTGATCTGCGATGCGATCATCGTCGGTCGCCACCCACACACCGGTGCAGCCATCGACGGCAATGGCGCATTCCCAGCTCCGCTGGATCAGCATCTTGGGTTCGCCCCCGGCTCCCCGCAGCTTGACCAGCGGCTTTCCGGGATACCGGGTCGACGCGTAGCGAGCCGGTATGATGATGGCGAAACTGGGGGTCGGCATGTGCCTGCCTATATCGGTCAGCCGAGACCGATGCGAACGAAATCGTGGATGTGCACAACGCCCTGCGGCTTGCGGCGGCCTTCTGCGTCGGTCTCAACGATGAACGCCGCCGTGATCTTCAGGTCGTTCAGCACTTCGAGCGCGGCCTCTGCGCTCATCTCGCCATCAAGACACTTGGGCATCGCGGTCATTACCTCGCGGGCTGACACGGTCGACAAGGAATCGAAGTGTCGGCGCAAGTCGCCATCGGTCACCACGCCCAGCAGGAAGCCTTCCTCGTCGACGATCCCCGCGATCCCGAAACCCCGCGACGTCATGACAGAAATGACTTCGTGCATGCGCGTCTCGACAGTGGCGAGAGGCATGGACAGCCCGCGATGCATGAAATCCTTGACCGGAAGCAGGCGCATACCGATCGCGCCGCCGGGGTGCAGCATCTTCATGCCGTCATGCGTGAAGCCTCTGATGTCCATCACGGCCATCGCCAGCGCGTCGCACAAAGCAAGTTGCAGCGTGGTCGACGTGGTTGGGGCGATGTTGGCCCTGCAGGCTTCTCTGGCCGCGGGAAGGCAAAGTTTGACCTTGGCGCTACCCATCACCGGCGATTGCCTGCGCGAAGCGATCCCGATCACCGGCACGTCGATAGCCTTGGCGCGGAACAAAATGGCCTGCAATTCGGCCGTGCTGCCCGAATTCGAGATCACCAGCAGCACATCGCCGGGCACCATCATCCCGAGGTCGCCGTGCGCTGCTTCGCCCGGATGGACATAGAATGATGGCGTTCCCGTAGCCGAAAAGGTGGCTGCGGCCTTGCGCCCGATCTGGCCCGACTTGCCCATACCTGTTACGATGACACGACCTTTGGCACCCAGGATTGTCCGACATGCCTCGACAAAGCTGTCATCGAGCGAGTCTTCGAGCATCGAGAGCGCTTCCCGCTCGGTTCGCACAACTTCAGCGCCGCGCGCCAAAATCGCCGCGTCATCCGAATGTGACAGCATCACGGTGGTTTCCAGGGGGGTCACGTCCAGAGCTTTGATCACGTTCGGTTTCTTGGCGTTCATAAGTTCCGCATTTCTTGGCGTTTAGTAGTTTCGCTCTGGATTGCTCCAGCCGAATGACGGGCCTATCGCACGGATGCGAATATCGTTGCAACTGCATGAGACACAAGGAAACTTCGCATGGCCGCGTATTAAGTGCGGCCCGTCGCAACCGCGGAGCGGGGTTGCAGCGGCGAAGGCGAAGGTTCAGGAGTGCATATCGGCAGTTGTGCCGCTGCTGGCCAGACGCGCCCGGCACACCACATGTGCAAATCTGCAACAAGGCAATTGGAACCAGACGCTTGAACGCCAGTCTCGACAAGTCTGTGAGCGAAGCCCTGCGCGAAGCGGCGAGAGTGGCGATCCTGCCTCGCTTTGCGCCGGGGCGGCCGATCGATGCCGATTTCAAGGTTGCCGGCGAAGCGGTTACCGCTGCCGACCGCGAAAGCGAGCAGATCCTGCACGACCGGCTCGCCGCGCTTATCCCCGGTGCGCATGTGGTGGGCGAAGAGGCGGTGCATTTCGATCCCGCATTGTCGGACCTGCTTTCCCAGGGAACGTGCTGGATCATAGATCCGCTCGACGGCACGGGAAATTTTGCGAAGGGACTTGCCCCGTTTGGAATGCTGGTGGCCTTGGCCGAACACGGCCGTCCGGTTGCCGGATGGATTTATGATCCCGTAACAGACCGGTTGTGCAGCGCGCATCGCGGACGCGGCGCCTTTGTCGATGGCCAGCCTTTTCGATCACCTTTGCGGCGGGGCGGCAGGCCCACGGTCGCGGTGACCCGACTATTTGCGCAGCCCGAGCGCCGCGACGCGCTGATCGATGTGCTTGCCGGTCGCTTTGATGTCGTGGATAGTCCGCGCTGCGCTGCCGACCAGTATCCCCGGGTCGCCGCGGGCGGCAATGATGCGACCCTGTTCACCCGCACAATCGCCTGGGATCATGCGGCTGGCGTTGTCTTTGTTGAGGAAGCAGGCGGGGTTGCGCGGCGGCAGGATGGCACCGCCTACCATTGCGGCGCTCCGGACTCGGGCCTTGTCATCGCCAGCTGTCAGCGCCGATGGGACGACGTGGCGTTGTGTCTCGATACGGCCGGAGTGCTGCTGGCCGGAGCGCACCTTGCCTGATAGGCTTCCCTTCCTGCGCATACCCCCATTTCCGCGCAGTCGATCCGCCAGCCTCGCTCATGCTGCTGCCGCTGCCTATGCTGGAGAAGAGACGGCAGGGGACATCGTGGCGGCCTTGCGCGGTGCACGCGTTGGCGGGACTTTCTGGCTTGGCGACGCCCAGCTTCCCGATAATCGCGATGTCCTGCTTTGCGCGTCGACGCCGCAGGGCCGCAAAGCGGTGCTGGCCGCCGCCGGGGCCGAGGGGCTGATCGACCGCGCCGCCTTGCGCGGCGAGGGCCGGGAGGATGTCCCGTTCTTTTCCGCTGCAAGCGATCCCTGGACGCTTTGCGCCCGCGCGCGGTGCATCATTGCCCATGCCGATGACGACTGGGCGCTCGTCGGGGCGCTTGCGGGGTGCGATCTCATCATTGTCGGCAAAGGCCGGTTCGCGCGCTTGGCACAGGCCGGGGGGCTGGAGCATGTCGTCCAGGCCGAAGTGCTGGATGGCTGGAATTACGTCGATCCGTTTACCGGTCAGCCTGCAAGCGTGCTTGCGGCAATCGAACAACTGTCGGCCTGGCGCCTGATGATCGAAGCCAACCGCCGCTTCGCTGCCATTTTTGGCGTTGCCGGATGGAAACGCGTAACCACCGATCCGCTGCTGTGGGACGGCACGGGCCCGATCCGTCACCGTTCAAGCGTGCGGCCGGGCGAACTGGCGGCGGGCGACACCGTGTTGGCGTGGGTTGCGCGGACCGACGAGCACGCGCTGGCGCAGTTTTCCGACCGGAATATCGCCGTTGGCGAAATCGAGGACGGCATGATCCGGTCAAGCGGCCTTGGCGCAAATTGCGTGCCGCCCTTGTCGATTGCGGTCGATGCTCTGGGGCCCCACTTTGACCCGTCCCGTCCCAGCGAACTGGAAAATATCCTGCAACATGCGGATATTGACCCGGCCACCTGCGCCCGCGCGGCGCGTCTGCACGCGACGATTGTACAGCGCGGGATCGGCAAATACGGGCAGGATCGCAATGCCGCATCCGTCCTGCCACGCGGACAACGCCGCGTGGTGCTGGTGACAGGCCAGGTTGAAGATGATCGGTCGGTTCTGTGCGGAGGCCCGTGGCTCGACAATTTTTCGCTCCTGCAGAATGCCCGTGCGCTGGAACCGGACGCGTGGATCGTGTTCAAACCGCATCCCGATGTCGAGGCCGGGCACCGCAAGGGTCATGTGCCCGATGACAAGGTGCAGGCATTTGCCGACGCGATTGATCGCACATCGTCGATGCCCGCACTGCTGGCCCGTGCAGATGCGGTACATGTGATTACATCGCTGGCCGGCTTCGAAGCCCTGCTGCGGGGCTGCGAAGTCGTGACGCATGGTGTGCCTTTCTATGCAGGATGGGGTCTGACACGCGATCTCGGGCCAGTGCCGGAGCGCCGGTCGCGGCGGCGATCGCTCGACGAAATGGTTGCCGCAACACTGATACTGTACCCGCGCTACATCGACCCGGTCACACGTCTGCCCTGTTCGCCCGAACTGTTGCTTGAACGGATCGACAAAGGCGAAGCCTACATCCGAACGCCCCGGATCATTCTGCGCGAATTGTTAGGCCGGGCCAGATTGCTGATGGGGTGGCGCTGAACCGCCATTATCTCAATGAAGGCACAATGGCTGTAGAGATCATGGGGCGCGGCGCGGTGTACGATGTCGCGGTCGATCTGCGCAAATCGTCGCCAACCTTTGACCAATGCGTTGGGCCACGATCGATCAGACATTGATCAGAGGCCAGGACGTTCCGGGGTTCAGGCCCGAAAGGCGGGCGACGCCTGTCTCATCACGTTTGCGCTGGCGCGGCGCAGCCTCTGCGGCTGATCGCTGGCGGTCAGGACAGCGCGATATCGGGCGCGTCTTCCTGCTTCATGCCCACCACATGATAGCCTGCATCGACATGATGCGTTTCGCCCGTCACCCCCGATGACAGATCGGACAACAGGTAAAGCCCCGCACCGCCTACATCCTCGATCGAGACATTGCGGCGCAGCGGTGCGTTCAGTTCGTTCCACTTGAGGATATAGCGGAAATCGCCGATGCCGCTCGCTGCCAGCGTCTTGATCGGTCCGGCACTGATCGCGTTGACGCGGATGTTGCGTGGGCCGAGATCGTTGGCGAGGTATTTCACGCTGGTTTCCAACGCCGCCTTGGCCACGCCCATCACGTTGTAATGCGGGATGACCTTTTCCGCGCCGTAATAGCTCAGCGTCAGGATCGTGCCGCCGCTGTCCGGCATCATCGCTGCGGCACGCTGCGTGATGGCCACCAGCGAATAGGCCGAAATGTTCATCGTGATCAGGAAGTTGTCGAGACTGGTATCGACATAGTGCCCGCGCAGTTCGTTCTTGTCCGAATAGCCGATGGCATGGACCACGAAATCGAGGGTGTCCCAGCGTTCCTTCAACGCCGCGAAGGCCGCGTCGAGCGATTCCATGCTGGACACGTCGCATTCGAAGGTGAAATCGCTGCCCAGCTGCTGGGCCAGCGGCTTGACCCGCTTGGCCAGCGCGTCGCCCTGATAGGAGAAAGCCAGTTCGGCGCCGTGTTCAGCCAGCTTCTTGGCGATCCCCCAAGCGAGCGACTTGTCATTGGCCAGCCCCATGATGAGACCCCGCTTGCCGTGCATCAGTCCGTCCATTCAACCATTCTCCTCGGGTGGCTTTGCCAGGGCTGCCGCTTCGTGCGCCAGAGCCGCGTTCACTTCAGCGCCAATAACGACGCCAAGCCCGACGAGCCAGAAAAACAGCAACGTCACCATGCTTCCGGCAAGGCTGCCATAGGTCAGATCATAGGTGAAAACGCTGCGCAGCACCACCGGCAGCGCAGCGGCGACCGCGAGCCACCACAGCGTCGTAAACAAGGCGCCGGGCCATTTGGGCCACTTGCGCCCGCGATAGGCGCGGGGGGTCAGCGTGACGAACAGGACCCATAACGACCCCGCCAGTCCCAGCGCCGGCACGATCCGCGACAGGCGCAGCGCGCCGATCCATTTGCCAAGCTGCGGCAGGACGGCATCGATCACCTCCTGTGCGCCGCCGATCAGCACCTGCGCAAACAGCGACAGCATCAGCAACACCACCGCGCCCAGAATAAGCCCTGCCGAAATCAGTCGCTTGCGCCAGAACGACCGCCCGGTTTCGGCGTCGTATGCGCGCCGCAGGATGTCGCGGATCGTTTCGATCAGGCTCGATACGGTCCACAGCCCCACCGCGGCCCCCGCCCACAGCAACCAGCCCGACCGCGCATAGATGACCGTTTCGGCCACCGGCACGATCACCGCGGCCACCGATTCCGGCATCGCCCGCGCCACCACTGCCACCATTGTTTCGGCATTGTCGCGTCCGCCGATCAGATCGAACAGCGCCGCGCCAAGGATGAAGAAGGGAAAGATGGCCAGCATCGACAGATAGGCCAGATTGCCAGCGTGGATGAAGCCGTCATTGAACGTGTCGACCGCCACGCGCCGCGCCACACGCCCCGCATGCAGAAAACCGGGCGAACGGGGCAACAAAGCTGGCACGCCGCCGCAAGCCGGCCCTTACAGGCCGAACTTCTCGCGTGGGCGGGCCGTATCGACCCAGCCGTCAAGCCGGGTTTCCAGCGCGGCCAGATCGGCGGGAAGCTGGATTTCGATGGTGACAAGCTGATCGCCGCGTTCATTCCCGGCGCCGTCGGCCTTTGCAGTCTTGCGGGTCCACCCCTTGCCCGCCAGCCGCAGCACGGTGCCGCTGGAACTGCCGGGCTTGATGGTCAGCATTACCGCACCATCGACCGTGGGGCATTTGACCTTGGCGCCGCGCACCGCTTCATCAAGGGTGATCGGCAGATCCATGCGGATATTGTCCCCGTCGCGGCGGAAGAAGGGATGCGCGCCGATGTCGATCATCACGATCCCATCACCATTGCCGCCGGTGCCGGGATGGCCTTTGTCCTTCAGCCGCATCATCGTGCCGTCTTCGACACCGGCGGGAAGTTTCAGATTGATCGCCTTGCCATCGGCCAGCGTGATACGCTGATCGCGGCCCGACGCGGCTTCGACGAAGGGCACGGCAAGCCGATACTGGATATCCGCGCCGCGCCGGGGCGGGGGCGGGGGCGGCTGGCGGCCGAAACCGCGCCGTCCGGCCGCTTGCTGCTGCGCCTGCTGCTGGCGCGCACGCCCGCCGAACAGGCCTTCGAACAGATCGCCCAGATCGACATCATCCGCGCCAAAGCCGCCAAAATCCCCGCCGCCCGGCCCGCCGCCGGGCCCGCCGCCATAGGGGCCGCTGCGGCCATAACCCGGCCGTGCGCCCATGCCTGCGAACGGATTGGCAGGGTTGCCATCGGCATCGATTTCGCCGCGGTCGAATTGCGCGCGCTTGGCCTTGTCCGACAACAGATCATAGGCGCGCGTCGCATCGGAAAACTTTTCCGATGCGTTGGGATTGTCCTTGTTGCGGTCAGGGTGAAGCTCCTTGGCGAGCTTGCGATAGGCGCTCTTGATGTCGGCATCCGATGCGGTTCGGGCAATGCCAAGGGTGCTGTAGGGGTCACGCATGGCGTATTAGCTAGGTGAGACAGCGCGCACACGCAAGCGGGGACCACGGTCCCGGCTTGCGCAATGTGCAAGATTGCCGGACGCAGTCCGCAGGAACGCAGCCCGCCCGCCGTGCTGGCAGGGCTTTCCTACAGCGCCGCGTCTGGCCACCAACGTTGCGCCCGTGCATCGGTCTGCCTAGATGCGCAAGTTGCGGGAACGATCCTGTGCGGCGAAGGGTTTTTGCGCTTCTGGACAGTGTCTCATCTGTCTCGCATTTCAGATTGAAGGGCATTTTGATGAACGAAACCCATGCTGACGCGCTCGACGATGCCCAACTGGCCGATAGCGTGATTCGTGCCGGCGCTGATCCTTACGACCTGTTCGAAGAATGGTTCGCCGCAGCGCAGGTGGGCGAAATCAACGATCCCAACGCGATGGCGCTCGCCACGGCCACGGCGGACGCTGCGCCATCAGTGCGAATGGTGCTGTTGAAGGGTCACGGCGCGGGAGAAAACCCTGAAGGCATGGCAGGCGGCGGCTTCACCTTCTTCACCAACGCGCAAAGCCGCAAGGGCGATCAGATCCGCGCCAACATGCAGGCGGCACTGTTGTTTCACTGGAAGAGCCTGCGCCGTCAGATCCGCATCGAAGGCCCGCTGATCGAAGTCAGCCCCGAACGCGCCGATGCCTATTTCCACTCGCGCCCCTACACCAGCCAGGTCGGCAGCGCGGCGAGCGACCAGTCGCGTCCCTTGCCCGAACGCCAGACCTATTTGGACCGCGTGCAGGAACTGTGGGCCGCCCACGAAGCCGAAGGCAAGGTGCCGCGCCCTTCGCACTGGACCGGATTCACACTGTCACCCCGGCGGATCGAATTCTGGATCGATCGCGACAACCGCCTGCACGACCGCCGTGAATTCATCCGCGATGCGGCCGATGCGGCATGGTCCGATACGCTGCTTTATCCATGAGGCCCCGATGACACAGACAATCCCCTATTGGCATGTCGATGCCTTCGCATCGCGCCCCTTTGGCGGCAATCAGGCGGCGGTGATGGTGCTGGACGAATGGCTGCCTGATGATGTGCTGGTGGCGATCGGCGCGGAAAACCTGTTTGCCGAAACCGCCTTCGTGGTGCGCGATGCCACCGGAGAAGCTGATTGGGAGCTGCGCTGGTGTACCCCCACCTATGAAATCGCGCTATGCGGCCATG
The DNA here is from genome assembly GCF_042466465.1 of Erythrobacter sp. R86502. Lineage (NCBI taxonomy): Bacteria > Pseudomonadati > Pseudomonadota > Alphaproteobacteria > Sphingomonadales > Erythrobacteraceae > Erythrobacter > Erythrobacter sp. R86502. The sequence continues at coordinate 2,569,140 of NZ_JAXHCJ010000001.1, forward strand.
CGACGCTCGCCAGCGGGCATGTGCTGCTGACCCGCGATGCCGAAGGGCAGGCGCGCGATCGGGTGACGTTCCGCACGCGCCAGTCAGGCGTGCTCGAAGTGGTAAGGGCCGCAGGCGGATACGAACTTGCGCTCCCCGCGATTGCGACCACGCCGGACACCGCCAGCCATCAGGCCGACGCGATCCGCCTGCTCGGCGCGGAACCGCGTGACATTGCCCGGTCAGATCTTGGCTACAACATCTACCTTTATGAAAACGAAGCGGCAGTGCGCGCTCTTGCGCCCGACATTCGCGGGCTGGAACGGCTTGGCACCGACCAGTTCATCGCCACCGCGCCCGGCATCGCCACGGATATCGTCAGCCGCGTGTTCGTGCCCGGCGGGGGGGTGGACGAAGACAGCGTCACCGGTTCGGCCCATGCGGCGCTGACGCCGTACTGGGCAAAGCGTCTGGGGCGGGACAGCTTCACCGCGCATCAGGCGAGCACGCGCGGCGGCAATCTGGCGCTGCGGCTGGCCAAAGACGACGCGGGCGATCGCGCCTGGCTTGGCGGGCCCTGCGTCACAGTGGTCGAAGGCCGCTTCTACCTTTGAGGATACAGGTCGAGGATATCGGCCGCCTGTTGCAGCATCGGCGGGCGTTCGGCGCTGTCCGAATGGCCCAGCCGCACCACGGTCACGCGTTGGCTGGGCGAAACCAGCACATATTGCCCCATGTGTCCGATCAGCGAAAACAGGCTGTCCGGTGCGCGATCGGGGAACAGCGGATGGTCGCTGGCGGGCGTGCCGGGAATCGGGCGGTTCAGCCAGATCTGGAAGCCGTAATGCGGGCTGGCAGGAGACGGCGTCAGCATCGCGTCGACCCAGCGTTGCGGAACAAGCTGTTCGCCGCCTGGTGCGCGGCCCTTGCGCCGCAGGAACTCGCCCAGCCGTGCCCAATCACGGGCGCTGGCATGCATCAGGCTGCCACCGATCAGCGTTCCCGACGCATCGAATTCGGGCACCATCGATGTCATGCCCAGCGGGCCGAACAGCCGCTCCTGCAGATACCCCGCCACGACCTTGCGGCGCATTTCTGGTGCGGTACTGGCGGTCAACGCGCGGGCGGCAATATCGGCAAGGATCACGCTGGTGTTAGAGGAATATTCGAACTGCTTGCCAGGCTCTGCTTCCAGCGGTTGCTCCATCGCCCACTTTGCCATGTCGCCGCGCCCGTCAAGGAACAGCATCCTGACTTCGCTCAATTCGTAAGGGGGGTCGCCGGCTTCGGTGTGCCGCAATCCGCTGCGCATCTGCAGCAGCTGGCGCACGGTGATGTCGGCCCGCGGATCGCCGGGGCGTTGCCACAGGGGCACAGGTGCGGGGTCATCCAGGCTGAGCTTGCCATCGGCAACCAGCATCCCGATCAGCACCGCGGTTACGGTCTTGGCCATCGACCAGCTGATGAAGCGGGTGTCCCTGTCATATCCGGGGCCATAGCGTTCGGCGGCAAGTTCGCCGTTCGCCATCACCACCACGGCGCGGGTTTCGCCCAGATCGGGCGCGCTGAACAGATCGTCGATTTCGCGCGCCAGCTGGTCTTTGGGGGCGCCCGCATTATCGGTCACCGCGGCCAGCGCGGCATCGGGCAAGGCGCTTTGGCCGTCCGGTGCGCGCTCGCAGGCGGTGAACATCAGCAGGGCTGGCGCGAGCAGGGCTGCGCGATTAAGGGCCTTCGATCCACGGGTCATCCCGGCCCCAATTCCCGATGCGCGAAGGCTTGGCAATGGCGAATTCATCCACCCGCGGCACTGCGCGCCGTTCTCACTGGGGTCTCTGGCTGCTGGCAATCGCCGCGCTGGGGGTGGGCCTTGCCGCGTGGGCGTTCCGCGAACCGATCCGCGGTTATGGCGGGATTGCCGCGGCCTATTCGGCGCGGGTGGGCTGTTCATGCCGCTTTGTCGCGGGCCGCACTCTCAAGGATTGCGCGAAGGACAAGCTGGCCGGGATGGAAGCGGTAACCTTGCGAGACGATCCCGAAGCGCAAAGCGTCACCGCACGCTTCCCACTGGTAGCCGAAGCAACCGCCACCTACCGCGAAGGCTATGGCTGCGTGCTGGAACCTTGGGACGGTTAGGCGCTGACCTTCTCGGTCGACGCGATCCACCCGCCGCCGACTACACGGTCCCCGGCATAGATCACCGCGGCCTGCCCCGGCGCGACGCCGTATTCAGGCGCATCGAAGCGGATCGTGACCGCCGCGCCATCGCCCAGCGCGCCTTCCAGCGTCACGGGCACCGGCTTGGCAAGGCTGCGCACCTTGGCGGTCAGCGCGACATCGGGGACGGGCCCGATGCGATTGGTTTCGGTAAGGTGTGCGGCGTGAACCGCCAGCATCCGCTTGGGCCCGACCCGCACCTCGCGGGCTCCCGCATCAAGCCCGATGACATAAAGCGGTTCAGCCTGACCGCCGATTTCCAAACCCTTGCGCTGGCCCACGGTAAAGTGAACGATGCCCTTGTGTGTCCCCAGCGTTTCGCCAGTGGCGGCGTGGACGATCGCGCCCGGCGCTGCGCCTTCGGGCCGCACCTTGGTGACGATCTTGGCATAATTGCCATCGGGAACGAAGCATATGTCCTGCGAATCGGGCTTGGCGGCGTTGCGCAGGCCTGCGGCTTCGGCCAGTTCGCGGACCTGCGGCTTCGGCATGCCGCCCAAGGGAAAGCGCAAATATTCCAGCTGCGCTTCGGTGGTACCGTACAGAAAGTACGACTGATCGCGCGCCGGATCGAAGGCGCGGTGCAGTTCCACCCCGTCTGCGCCCGTCACCCGGCGGACATAGTGCCCGGTGGCGAGACAATCCGCCCCCAGCTCGCGCGCCATGCGGAACAGGTCGGTGAACTTGGGCCCCATGTTGCAGCGGATGCAGGGCACAGGCGTGCGCCCGGCAAGATATTCGTCCGCAAACTGTTCGACCACGTCTTCGCGGAAGGCGCTTTCGTGATCGAAGACATAGTGCGCGATGCCCAGCCGGTCGGCCACGGCGCGCGCATCGCGGATGTCGTCGCCCGCGCAGCATGCACCCTTGCGCCCCGTGGCCGCGCCATAATCATACAGCTGGAGCGTGATTCCGATCACCTCCGCCCCGCTGGCATGGGCAAGCGCGGCGACCACCGAACTGTCGACGCCGCCGCTCATCGCAACAACGATCCGGCAATCGGTCGCAGCGCGGGGCAGATCGAACAGCGCTGCGGCATCCGGTCCAGTAGCGGGCACGGCCTGATGGCCGGGGTGAAGAAGAGCAGGCGTTTCCATGAGCGAGCGCGATATAGCGACGCGCGGCCGGTTTCGCCAGTGGCGCCCGCCCGACGCCGCTTTGCCCCGCACCTTTGCTGCGTTCATGCCCCGCACTATTCCTAAGTTGGGGTAAATGCCGGTTTTACCGGATTTTGACGCAATCGGGTTACGAAGGGGGATGATGTTTGAAAAAGCCAAGTCCTTCAGCGCCTTCGCTGGCGCGGGTTCGGGGGATCAGTCTTCCGAAGAATCGATCCGTCTGCGAATGTCAGGCGGTTTGCGTCCCGAACAGCGCCTGCCTGCGCGCAACCCGCGCCGTGCCACCGAGGCTTTGCGTGCGGTTGAATGGAGCGAGCTGACCGCACGGCTCAACGCAGCACGCGATCTGCGGCTTTTGTTGCGGACCGAATCGCAGTCGCCGATTGAAGTGGCCGCTGCCAGCTTTGGCGATGCGGCCGCAAGTTACTTCGCGCTTCTCGATGATAGCGAACCAGACGTTAACCTTGATGCTTTAGGGCAATCTAAAGCCTTGGGCGCTAGGGTTGGATCTGGCGAGGCTAACCGCCCGGGCGAACCGCGAAGACCATCTTCCGACGCGCCGCGTGGCGATGCGAGAGACAAGCAATGATTGAAAACCAGGATATCCGCCCCGCACAGGTCATCGGCCCGCTTGGCGAACCATTGACGATAGCCGACCTGCCATCGCCGCAGACAAAGCGCTGGGTTGTGCGCCGCAAGGCCGAAGTGGTGGCCGCCGTCAATGGCGGGCTGCTGACGCTTGACGAAGCGCTGGCGCGCTATGGTCTTACGCTTGAAGAATTCGCGTCGTGGCAGCGGGCTGTCGACCGATCGGGCATGCACGGTCTGCGTGTCACCAAGATCCAGCATTACCGAGATCTGTACGAACGCCAGCTGAAGTACTGACGTTCATCTCGGTTCATCGCGCTGCAAGCCCGCTTCGCCCGCAAGGCGTTGCGGGCTTGTGCCGTTCAGCGGCACCATCACTTCGGGGCACCGCGGGAAATTTCTGCATGCGCTGCCCCTATGTGGAGATACATTATGGGATGGATTGTCGCATTGATTGTCGGCGGGATCGCCGGCTGGCTGGCTAGCAAGGTGATGAACCGCGATGCCTCGATGGGGATCGTACTGAATATCGTCGTGGGCTGCATCGGATCGGTTGTCGGTAATCTGATTGCCGGGCCGCTGCTGGGCATCAGTGGAAGCGTGCAGGAATTCTCGATCACCGGGCTGCTGGTCGCGTTGCTGGGGGCGATTGTCCTGCTGGCCATTGTGAACCTGTTCCAGCGCGGCCGGGTCCGCTAACTTACCACTGCCGCTCTCTCACCCGGACAAACCACGCCTGCGCTCTTCGTCTAGGCTGAAAGTCACCTGTCGATGTGCGCATTGCAGCGCCAGGCCTGACATTCTATGAGGCGTTGCAGTTGGTGACTTATACGAGTAATACACTCGGGGCCGGATTGATCTGTACACGATCATGCGCCGGGTGAGGGAATGGCGATGAATTACGAAACAACGATCACGGCCGAAGCCGCAGACGGCGTCACCACCGAATATTCCGGTGCGCGCTCGCTTGATGCGCCCAGGATCCCGCGGTGGCTGATTGTCGGCGGTCTTGGCCTGTTTGTGCTGCTGTTGCTGATCGCCGGCTATTTCGCGTTTGCTGGTGGTGAACCGGTCGCGGTTGCCGATGACAATGCACAGGCCCCTTCGGTTACGGTGGTAACGCCCGGAACCACACGGGTGGCCGGTGAAATCGAAGCGCCCGGTACACTGGCTGCGCGCCGCCCGCTGCCCGTGGGTGTTGTAGGCGAAGGTGGTCAGGTGCTGCGTGTGACCGTGGATGCCGGGGACTGGGTGCAGAAAGGCCAGGTTCTCGCCGTGATCGATCGCAGTGTGCAGGTCCAGCAGGCCAACGCGCAGGCGGCGCAGATCGATGTCGCCCGCGCCGATGCCAATCTGGCCGAAGCCAATCTGGATCGTGCAGCACAGCTGGTTGCGCGCGGATTTGTCTCCAAGGCCGATATCGACCGGCTGACCGCGGTGCGCGATTCCGCAGTAGCGCGAGTCAAGGTTGCGCAGGCGCAGCTTGGCGAACAGCGCGCGCGCAACGAACGGCTCAATATCTACGCGCCGGCGACAGGCTATGTCCTTGCCCGCAATGTCGAACCCGGTCAGACAGTGGGCGGAGCCAGCCCGCCACTGTTCACGATTGCCAGCGGCGGCGAGATGGAAATGCTCGCTCAGCTGTCCGAAGAACAGCTCGCCAAGCTTTCGGTCGGCACCAGCGCGACCATCGTTCCGACCGGATCGGACAAGAGCTTTTCCGGTCAGGTCTGGCAGGTCGCACCGGTAATCGATGCGACCACGCGGCAAGGCACGGCGCGTATCGCGCTGAGTTTCGCACCGGAATTGCGGCCCGGTGGCTTTGCCACGGCGCGTCTCAATTCGGGCAGCTTTACCGCGACGGTTCTGCCGGAAAGCGCCGTTTTGGCCGATGGTGACGGCAGCTTCGTCTATGTCGTGGGCAAAGATAACAAGATCGCGCGCCGCGCAGTCAAGACTGGCGCGGTAACCGAAAACGGCATCGCCATTACCGAAGGTCTTACCGGAACCGAAGCCGTGGTGCTGCGCGCCGGGGGCTTCCTCAACGCCGGCGAAACGGTCAACCCGCAACCTCTCAAGAAGTAAGGTCGTCCATCCTTCACGCGGGGTCCGCGTAACTGAAGGGGCAGGCGCAGCACCGGCTTAAAACAGGCAGGAACATCATGGCACTTCGCGACATCTCGGCCTGGTCGATCCGCAACCCGGTAATCCCGTTGGTGCTGTTCACTGGCATCCTGTTTGCCGGGATCGTCAGCTTCATGCGGATGGATGTGACCAACAATCCGGATGTCGAATTCCCGGCAGTCGTGGTCAACATCGCCCAGCCGGGCGCATCCCCGACCGAGATTGAAAACCAGATCACGCAGCGGGTCGAAAGCGCTCTGCGATCGATCAACGGCGTCAATTCGATCCAGTCCACCGCCAGCGAAGGCGGATCGAACACCTTCGTCGAATTCGAAATCGGCACCAATCTGATCGAAGCGGTGAACGAGGTTGAAACCGCCATCGACGGGGTGCGCGGAAGCCTGCCTGACGGCATCCTTGAACCGCGGGTACAAAAGGTCAACGTCGTCGGCGAACCGATCGGCTATGTCGCGGTGGAAGCCGACGATATGACGCTTGAACAGTTGAGCTGGTTTATCGACGACACCGTCGCCAAGCGCCTGCTCAAGATCGACGGCATGGCCGAAGTGGGTCGGTTCGGAGGGGTCGATCGGCAGATCGAGGTGATCCTTGACCCGGCTCGGATGCAATCCTTCGGAGTCACAGCCTCGCAGATCAACGGCGCGCTGCGTCAGGGCAATCTGGATGCGGCAGGCGGTCTTGCCGAAATCGGCGGCACCCGCCAATCGCTGCGCGTGCTCGGCAACTCGGACACGGCCTATGCACTGTCGCAGACCCAGATCCAGTTGGGCGGCGGGCGCAGCGTGCGGCTGGCGGACATCGCCACGGTGCGCGACGGTTTTTCCGAGCGCAGTTCGATCAGCGAAGTGAATGGCAAGGAAGTCGTCAACTTCTACATGAACCGCGCCCGCGGCGCGTCCGATCTGTCGGTTTACGACGCCGCACTTGCCGAAATGGACAAGATCGAAGCCGAGAACGAAGGCGTCGAATTCATCAAGCTTTCGACCAGCACGACCTATACCCGCGGGCAGTACAATTCATCGATCTGGGCGCTGGTGGAAGGCGCTGTGCTGGCTGTGGTCGTGGTGTTCCTGTTCCTGCGTGACTGGCGCGCAACCTTCATCAGCGCGGTTGCGATCCCGCTATCCGCGATCCCGACCTTTTTCTTCATGGACATGCTGAACTTCAATCTCAACTTCCTGTCCTTGCTGGCCCTCGCGCTGGTGGCAGGGGTGCTGGTTGATGACGCGATCGTGGAGATCGAAAACATCGTGCGCCACATGCGCATGGGCAAGTCGGCCTATCAGGCCAGCATCGATGCCGCCGACGAAATCGGTCTGCCGGTGGTTGCCACCAGTTTCTGCATCGTCGCAGTGTTCCTGCCTGTGGGACTGATGCCCGGCGTATCGGGCCAGTTCTTCCAGAACTTCGGTATCACGGTTGTGATAGCGGTGTTGATGAGCCTTGCGGTTGCACGAATGATCACGCCGCTGATGGCAGCCTATTTCCTCAAGTCGAAGGGTCATGCCGACCATGGCGGAGGCCCCGCGCTTGCATCGTACATGCGCGTGCTGGCCTGGACCTTGAGCACGGGCCGCATGGCTGCACGGCGCGTGGGCCTTGCCGGCCCGCGCCGCCGGGCGCTGTATGTGCCTGCGCTTTTGCTGACGGTTATCATCTTGTTGCTGGTGCCCGCGCTGGCGATGTTCGAACTGGCGAGCGGTTCGGTATCCGGCGCGCTGGCGCAGGGCGCGGGCGCTGCGCCGCCGTGGAAGGGTCTGATTGGCCTGGAAGTGCACAAGGACATCGCCGCGGCCGTCTCTGCCGATGTCAATTCTACTGCCTATAAGGTTGTCGCCAAGCTGTTCGAAATCGTCATCGTGCTGCTGATTTCGCTATTGTCCTTCCTTGCTGCTGTTGCCGTTTTCAAGCTGATCGAGCTGCCGGCCCGCGGTGACAGCGCCTTTGCGCGCGGCAGCCGCTGGATGACTGCGCGTTTCTACGATCACCGGATCTGGATGCTGGGCATCGGGTGGTTTTCGCTGCTCATCACCATCGTGTTGTTCGGCCAGATCCCCGGACAGTTCCAACCAACGATCGATGACGAAAACAGCCGGGTGGAAATCGAAGTGGTGCCCGGCACCACGCTTACGGAAACCAAGCGGGTGGTCAATTCGGTCGCCGATCGGCTGCGTCAGGAACCTGAGGTCGAGCGAATGCTCGAACGCATCCGCTTGGGCGATACGTCCTCGATCTTCGTCAAACTGAAGGAAGATCGGGCGCGCACTTCGGTGGAATTCGAACGTGAACTTGCTCCCGTGCTCGCCAGGTTCCCCGACGCGCGCGTGCGCTTTCAGTCGCAGTCGGGCGGCTTTGGTTCGGGCCGCGACATGACCGTGATGCTGGCGGGTTCCGATCCCGTGCTTCTCGAACAGACCGCTAATCAGTTGGTCGAGCAGATGCGCGGGCTGCCGTCGCTGGTCGCACCTCGGATCAGCGCGGATCTCAACCGTCCCGAAATCATCATTACCCCGCGTGACAAGATCGCCGCGGATCTTGGTATAACCACCGCTGCGCTGTCGCAGACCATCCGCATCGCGACGCTGGGCGAAATTGAACAGAACGCCGCACGATTCTCGCTGTCGGACCGCCAGATCCCGATTGTGGTGCGGCTTTCGGAAGAAGCGCGTTCGGATTATCGCACGATCGAAAACCTGCCTGTTCCACTGGCAGGCGGCGGATCGGTGCCGCTGAGCCGGGTTGCCGATATCACCTTCGGTTCGGGCCCCACCGCGATCCAGCGGTACAATCAGAACCGCCGTGTGCTGGTTGGCGCCGATCTTTCGGCCGGGGTGCTGAAGGGCGAAGCACAGGCGCAGATCGACGCGCTGCCAGTGCTGCAGGATCTGCCTGTGGGCGTCATCCGCGATGTTGTGGGCGAGGAAGAATGGCAGGCCGAACTGATCACCAATCTGATCATCGCGATCATTGCCGGGGTGCTGCTGGTGTTTGCGGTGCTGGTGCTGCTTTACAAGCGATTGATGAGCCCGCTGGTCAACATGACATCACTGGCGCTCGCTCCGCTTGGCGGAATTCTGCTGATCTGGTTGCTGGGCCAACCACAATCGATGCCGGTGTATATCGGTATTCTGTTGCTGCTGGGAATCGTGTCGAAAAACTCGATCCTGCTGATCGACTTCGCCATCGAGGAGATGAACAAGGGGGTCGGGCAGCTCGATGCGATCATGGATGCCGGGCACAAGCGCGCGCAGCCCATCGTGATGACCACCGTGGCGATGACCGCGGGCATGGTGCCGGTCGCCTTGTCGCTTTCAGGCGATGGCGCGTGGCGTCAGCCGATGGGGATCGTGGTGATCGGCGGGTTGGTGTTGTCGACACTGCTGACGCTCCTGATTGTGCCGGCCGGTTTCAGCCTGGCCGACAGTTTCGAAAAGCGTGTCGGCCCGTGGCTGCGTTCGCGGATGCTGACCTACAAGCCGGGTGACGAAAACCGCGAATACGGTGCCGTGCCCGATCGCGCCTTCCCCGGTCTTGCCAAGCTGCCCCCCGGCAGCGAGCCTGCCGAATAATCGCCGCGCAGTCCCCGTGGGTTAGTGCGTGACTGGCACGCGCGAACCGCGCTAAGGCATCCAGATGGCAACGCATCTTACGAGGCCCCTGACGCTGGGCGGCCAGCCCCTGACGGTCGATCGCGCACGGCGGATGCGCTGGACCGCCACCGGCATGCTGGCGGCGATGGCGGTAATCTTCATCGCCACGCACGGCCTTGCTGCGACAGGCCATCCGGCCTGGGGATACCTTAACGCCTTCGCCGAAGCCGCGATGGTGGGCGGTCTGGCTGATTGGTTCGCGGTAACTGCACTGTTCCGGCACCCGCTGGGCCTGCCGATCCCCCACACCGCAATCATCCCGGAAAACAAGGATCGCATCGCTGACACCATGGCGCAATTCCTGCGCGAAAACTTCCTGACCCCTGCCGTTGTTGCCCGCCGGATGGCGGGGATGAACATCGCCAAGGCTGCGGGTGAGTTTCTCGTGGCCTCGCCCGAACGCGCGCCCGGGGGCGAAGTGGTGGACCACCGATCGCGCATAACATCGGGCGCCGCCGAGCTGCTGGCCGAAGTGCTCGAATCGCTCGATCCCGACAGGCTGGGCAATCAGGTTCGGTCCGGCCTTGCCAGCCAGCTGGCAAAGCTCGACATTGCGCCGCTGGCAGGCCGGATGATCGAAACGACGATGGCCGACAAGCGCCATCAGCCGCTCATCGATGGGGTGATCCGCTGGGCGGGCCTTACAATCGAAGACAACGAAGATACGCTGCGTGACATCATCCACCAGCGCATTGCCGGTGTGTTGCGCTGGGCCGGGATCGACAAGACCATTTCTGCCAGCGTGCTCGATGGCCTGTACAAGCTGCTGGCCGAAGTGCTGGTCAATCCCGATCATCCATTGCGCGCCAAGATCGAGGAGGGCCTGGCCAAGCTCGGCCAGGATTTGCAGCACGATCCCGAAACGCGCGAGCGCGTCGAAGCGATAAAGCGTGATCTGATCGCCAACCCGGCGGTTGCGGTGTGGTGGACCGGGGTGTGGGAACGCATTCGCCAATCGTTGATCCGCCGCGCGCGCGATCCCGACAGTGCGATGGGCGAAGAAATGCGGCACATGCTGGCAGAATTGGGGCATGCCTTGCAGGCCGATGCGCGGCTTCAGCTGCAGATCAACCGTTTTGCCCGCCGCACGATGGTCGGCATCGCTACCCGCTATGGCGACCAGATTGTGCGGTTGGTGTCAGAGACGGTGAAACGCTGGGACGCACGCACAATCACCGACCGGGTTGAAGGCGCTGTGGGGCGCGATCTGCAATTCATCCGTATCAACGGCACGCTGGTCGGCGGGCTGGTGGGGATGAGCTTGCATTTCCTCATCACCGTGGTGCTTTGAACCTGCGTTACCCCATGCGGTAGATGATCGATGTGGCATAGAACGACCGGAACGGCGCGCCCGAGGCATCGCGTGCAGGTTCAAAGGTGGCGTTTTCCATGATCTGGCAGGCAGGCGATTTGAGGCCTTCGCTCTCGGTCGCATCGATCATGTCGCAGCTTTCGACCTTGCCATCCGCACCGACGATCACGCGCATCCGCAAGATCGCCTGCAATCCCGAATAGGATGCCGAACGTGGATAGACCGCGGCGATCTTGGCGCTCAGCGCATCCTTGTTGTTCCAGACAGGACGGCTCATCGCGGTCAGGTGGCGTTCGGGTTCAAGACCCCATTCGCGCAGCAGGTCGAGCGTGCAGCGGTTCATCACTCTGAACGCATCGTCCATCGGCCCGGTCGCAAAAGACACCGCCCGCGACTTCTGCCGTACTGTGAGAATGTTCGCCTGCTGGCCCATCGCCACCATGGCATCGGGGCCAACAGGGCCGTTCGGTGCGTCATCATCGGGGCGGCGTCCATCGAGCCGAACCGACGAGATGACCACGGCATCGCCTATGCCCTTGATGGTTCCCATCAGGGCTGAGCGTTCCTGCGGCTGCTGCCCGTTGTAAAAACTGATATCAACATCTTCGGCGCTGCGGAACCGCCGGACCGAAGGACCAGCGACCGTAAGCCCGGCTTCGATCGTGGGCCAGTATTGTTCAAGGCTGAGCAGGTGTTGATCTTTGCCGTCGCCAAACAGACGAACAAGGCGGCACTTGTTCTGGGCAAAGTCCACGTTCCAGCGGCTTGCGGGTTGTAGCACCACCTGTTCGGCGCTGGCAGGGACATGTGCGAGGGCAGAGCCAATCGCTGCGACGGCGAAAATAACGTTACGCATGAAAAAGCCTCCGGAAAGCTTGGAGCTTGCCGGAGGCCCGTTTCAAAATAAAGGCAAATCTGATGAAGCACTTAGAGCGCGTTCGTCAGCTCCGGTACGGCGGTATAAAGATCCGCGACCAAGCCGATATCGGCGACTTGGAAGATCGGGGCATCTTCGTCTTTGTTGATCGCGATGATGACCTTGGAGTCCTTCATACCGGCAAGGTGCTGGATCGCGCCCGAAATGCCGATGGCGAAATACACTTCCGGAGCCACGATCTTCCCGGTCTGGCCGACCTGGTAATCGTTGGGAACGTAGCCTGCATCGACCGCCGCACGGCTCGCACCGATTGCTGCGCCCAGCTTGTCGGCAAGCGGGGTGATCGTGCTTTCAAAGGTTTCGGCATCCTTCAGCGCACGGCCACCCGAAACGATAATCTTCGCGCTGGTAAGTTCGGGACGCTCGCTCTTGGCGATTTCGGAACTGACAAAGCTGGAAGTGCCGGCATCGCCTGCGCCGCCCACGGCTTCGATCGTGCCCGAACCGCCTTCGGTCGCAGCCTTTTCGAACGCCGTGCCGCGCACGGTGATGACCAGCTTTTCATCGGTCGCTTCGACGGTGGCGATCGCGTTGCCGGCGTAGATCGGGCGGGTGAAGGTCTTGGGGCCTTCAACCGACAGGATTTCCGAAACCTGCATCACATCGAGATGCGCGGCGACGCGCGGGGCGACGTTCTTGCCCTGCGTGGTGGCAGCGGCCAGGAAGGCGTCGTGATGGCCCATCAGTTCGGCCGCCAGCGGCGCGACGTTCTCGGCCAGGCCGTTGGCATAGGCGCCGTCATCGGCCACGTGGACCTTGCCCACGCCTGCGATCTTCGCGGCAGCTTCAGCAACCGAACCGCAATTGTGACCGGCGACCAGCAGGTGCACTTCGCCCAGCTTGCCCGCAGCGGTCACGACCGCGAGAGTCGCGTCGCTTACTTTGGTGTTGTCATGTTCGACGAGAACGAGAGTCTTCATCTCTTGAGTTCCTTATCTGTGTGACGCGGCGCGCTTACGCGATGCCCAGCGCCTTGACCTTCTCGACCAGCGCCGCAACGTCCGCGACCTTTTCGCCCGCCTGACGGACCGGCGGTTCGGCGACCTTAAGGGTCTTGAGGCGCGGGGTCAGATCGACGCCGTAATCGGCAGCGGTCTTGGTGCTGAGCGGCTTCTGCTTGGCCTTCATGATATTGGGCAAGCTGGCATAGCGCGGCTCGTTCAAGCGAAGGTCGGTGGTGACGATCGCGGGAAGGCTGAGCTTCACGGTCTGAAGGCCGCCATCAACTTCGCGCTTCACGGTAACGGAATCGCCATCGACTTCGACGGTGTTAGCAAACGTGCCCTGCGGACGGCCCATCAGGGCTGCAAGCATTTGGCCTGTCTGATTCGAATCGTCCGAAATCGACTGCTTGCCGAGGATCACGAGACCGGGCTGTTCTTCTTCGGCAATGGCCTTGAGCAGCTTGGCAACCGCCAGCGGTTCCACGTCTTCATCGGTTTCGATCAGAATCGCACGATCTGCACCCATGGCGAGCGCGGTACGCAGCGTTTCGGCGGCCTTAGCCGGGCCGACGCTGACCGCGACGATTTCAGTGGCCGCGCCTTTTTCCTTCAGGCGGATGGCTTCTTCGACCGCGATCTCATCGAACGGGTTCATGCTCATCTTGACGTTGGCAAGGTCAACGCCCGTGCCATCGGCCTTGACCCGCGGCTTGACGTTGTAATCGATCACCCGCTTGACGGGGACGAGGATCTTCATGGGGCGTTCCTTCCTCTCAAAGAATCATGGGCCGTATCAGCCCTTGCCGCCCGCCTAGCTTGCGTTTACGTAAACGTCAAGCGAGGCGGGGTGCGATAAGGCCGGGCGAGAGTGATACGCGATCAGTCCCGCCCGGGATGTGTCGTGATGATGGCGCCCGCGATCAGGCGGCCTTCTTGACCTCGGCCACGATCTTCTGTGCCGCATCGCCAAGATTATCGGCGCTGACGATGGCGAGGCCCGAATTGTTCAGGATCGCCTTGCCTTCGGCCACGTTGGTGCCTTCCAGACGCACAACCAGCGGAACCTGCAGGTTTACGTCCTTGGCCGCCTGCACGATGCCGTTGGCGATCACGTCGCACTTCATGATCCCGCCGAAAATGTTGACGAGGATGCCCTCGACCGCCGGGTCTTTCAGGATGATCTTGAATGCTGCCGTGACCTTTTCGGTGGTGGCACCGCCGCCCACGTCGAGGAAGTTCGCCGGGAAAGCACCGTTGAGCTTGATGATGTCCATCGTCGCCATCGCGAGGCCCGCACCGTTCACCATGCAGCCAATGTTGCCATCGAGCTTGATGTAGGCGAGGTCGTATTCCGATGCTTCGACTTCGGCCGGGTCTTCCTCGGTCTCGTCGCGCAGGGCTTCGATATCGGGGTGGCGGTACAGCGCGTTGCCGTCAAAGCTCATCTTGGCGTCGAGCACCAGCAGCTTGCCGTCTTCGCTTTCGACCAGCGGGTTGATTTCCAGCATCTCGCAATCGGTGGCGAGGAAGGCGTCATAAAGCTGCTTGGCGAGCTTCTGCGCCTGCTTGTTGAGATCGCCTGTCAGCTTCAATGCGAAGGCCACGGCGCGACCGTGGTGCGGCTGGAAGCCCTGTGCGGGGTCGACGCTGAAGGTGGTGATCAGTTCGGGCGTGTCGTGCGCGACGGTTTCGATGTCCATACCGCCTTCGGTCGAAACGACGAAGGCCACGCGCCCGGTGGCACGATCGACCAGCAGCGAGAGGTAATATTCCTTGGCGATGTCAACGCCATCGGTGATGTAGAGGCGGTTCACCTGCTTGCCGGCATCGCCGGTCTGGATGGTGACCAGTGTGTTGCCGAGCATTTCCTTGGCGTGGGCTTCCACTTCCTCAAGGCTCTTGGCGAGGCGAACGCCGCCCTTGGCATCGGCGCCAAGTTCAGTGAACTTGCCCTTGCCACGGCCACCGGCATGGATTTGGGCCTTCACCACGTAAAGTGGCCCGGGCAGCTTCTTGGCACCTTCCACGGCTTCTTCGACGGTCAGTGCGGCATGGCCTGCAGGAACGGCGATGCCGTGCTGGGCGAGCAGTTCCTTGGCCTGATATTCATGGACGTTCATGGCGTATCGATCCCTTCTAGCAAATCCTGGGGAGAGGTAGGTCTGCAGGGGGCCTAAGCACGGATCGACCCTCTTGAAAAGTACTGTGTGCAGGCGCAACAGCGGGGCTCTCATGATTGACAGGGACCAACTTCTTACCATTGTCCGCGAGGCGGGCCGGATTGCCCATTCGCGGTGGCCGGGATCAGGCCATGCGCTGCACAGCTGGGACAAGACCCCCGGCAACCCGGTAAGCGAGGCCGATCTTGATGTTGACCGTTTTCTGAAACGTGAACTGCATCGCCTGCTGCCTTCGGCCGCCTGGCTTTCGGAAGAAACCGCCGATGACAAGGTGCGCACAGCCAGCGGGTTGATCTGGCTGGTTGATCCGATCGATGGCACCCGCGATTTCGTG
Organism: Erythrobacter sp. R86502; assembly: GCF_042466465.1. Lineage (NCBI taxonomy): Bacteria > Pseudomonadati > Pseudomonadota > Alphaproteobacteria > Sphingomonadales > Erythrobacteraceae > Erythrobacter > Erythrobacter sp. R86502. Next base: position 2,584,544 of record NZ_JAXHCJ010000001.1, read on the forward strand.
GCGGGCCGCACAGGATGGGCGGTATCGGTCGCGCTGGTGAGTGCAGGTCGCCCGCTGATTGGCATTTTGGTGGCGCCTGCTCGCGCTGAAGAATGGGTGGCGATGGCAGGGCAGGGCGCCACATTGAACGGTGCGCCCATCCGCGCCAGCCAGCGCACACAGATTGCAGGCGCACGCGTTCCCACCACGATGTTGCTGAAAGAGGATGGCGATCTGACCGCGGTTGATCAGCCAAACTCGATTGCCCTGCGGATCGCAATGGTTGCCGCCGATCAGGCCGATCTGGTGGCGACGCTGCGCTGGGGGTATGAATGGGATATCGCCGCAGCGACATTGATCGCGCGCGAGGCAGGGGCAGAGGTTTCGGACGCGTTCGGCCGCCCTCTGGCGTATAACAAGCACGATCCGCGTGATTTCGGCGTTCTGGTGTGCTCGCCCGCGATCCACGAGGCGGCAGTCGCGCGGTTGGCGCAGCGGGCCAAGGCGCTTCGCTGATACACGAACGGGCCACCCCCGAAGGGGCGGCCCGCCATGCAATCGTCATGAACCAATCAGTTTCCGCGTGCGGCGTTCACATCATCCTGGCTTACCGGAATGATCTTGATTTCAACGCGGCGGTTCAGCGGCTCGTTAATGTTGTCGCCGGTCTTGATGCGCAGGTAATCATACTGCTCACCGAAGCCCTGGGTCGCCATGCGGGCCCGCGCCACACCGCGGGTCGACAGGTAATCGGCAACCGCATCGGCGCGCTGCTTCGACAGGCGCTGGTTGACCGCGTCGGAGCCGGTGGTGTCGGTGAAGCCATAAACATCGATAAGGCTGTTGGGATAGCGGATCAGCGTCTGTGCCACGCTGTCGAGCGTTGCATAGAAGCTGGGGTTGATCGCAGCCGAACCCGTGGCAAAGGTCACGCCGTCGGGAAGACGAACGAGGATCGCGTCCTGATCGCCGACTTCTTCAACGTCCACGCCGCTGCCGACTGTGGTTTCGCGCAGTTCCTTGATCTGGTCATCATACTGCTTGCCAAGCACCGCGCCGGCCGAACCGCCGATGCCAGCCCCGATGATACGGCCCGTATCACCACCAATGGCGCCGCCCAGCAGATAGCCAAGCGTACCACCAAGTCCGGTGCCAATTGCGGTGCGCGAAATCTTCTTTTCGCCGGTATTGGGATCGGTGACGCAGGCGCTGGTGCCGATGAGGGCCAGTGCTGCGGTGCCCGAAAGCAAGATGCGTGAAATATTCATGGTAAAGTCTCCCTATTTTTACTGACCGACCCTACCTAACCGCCTGGTCAGCGACTTGGTGACGGAACGGGTTGCGCCGGCGGTGGGCTGACCCACATTCACCTTCGCTGAACAAGAAGCAGGCTTTTGAACATATGTTCCATTTGACGTTTGGGATGGCTGGCAAGACGCACAGTTTGTGCTAGCGCACCGCTTGTGACCCCGTTTCCCTGGACCGATCTGGCGACCATTCTCGTCCTCGTTGTAATCAACGGCGTGTTTGCCATGTCCGAACTCGCCATCGTTTCCGCCAAGACCAGTGCGCTGGAGGCCCGGGCCGAAGGTGGATCGAAAGCGGCGCGTGTTGCGATCGGGTTGGCCGCAGACCCGGGCAAGTTTCTTTCGACGGTGCAGATCGGCATCACGCTCATCGGGATCGTGGCGGGTGCCTATTCGGGCGCAAGCCTCGGCGGGCCGGTGGGTGAACGTCTGCAATGGCTGGGCGTGCCAGCCGAATATGCCGAAGAATCAGGTTTCGCGGTGGTCATTGCTTTGACGACCTATCTCAGCGTGGTGGTAGGCGAACTGGTGCCCAAGCAATTGGCGCTGCGCAGCGCGGTTCCGCTTGCGCTGATCATGGCACTGCCGATGGCGATGCTGTCGCGCGTCGCGGCGCCGCTGGTGTGGCTGCTCGACTCCAGCTCGGCCGCGATCATCCGGCTGTTCGGTATCCGCCGTACGGGCGAAGCGTCGGTCACGGCCGAAGAACTTCAGATGATCTTTGCCGAAGCCACCCGTTCGGGCGTGATCGAGGACGAACAGCGCCAGATTCTGACCGGTGTCGTGCGCCTGGCCGAACGGCCCGTGCGTGAGATGATGACTCCGCGCACCGAAGTCGACTGGATCGAGGCCGATGCCGACCTTGCCGAGATTCGCGAAACGATCGAGGACAGTTCGCATTCGCTGCTGCCCGTGGCCGAAGGATCACCCGATACGATCCTTGGCGTGGTGAAGGTGCGCGATGTGCTGGCCGCGATGGTGGCGGGAACGCCGGTTTCGATCCGCGGAATGATCCGCCGCGTCGAAGTGGTGCCCGATCAGCTTGATGCCATGGACGCGCTGCGCGTGCTGCAATCTGCCGAGGTCGCGCTGGCGGTGGTGCACGACGAATACGGCCACTTCGAAGGGATCGTCACTCCGATCGACCTGCTGACCGCCATTGTCGGCAATTTCGCCAGCGACAGCGATGACGGGGATCTGCCGTCTGTGGTTGAACGTGAGGATGGCTCGCTGCTGGTGTCCGGCTCGTTGTCAGCCGATGCGCTGGCTGACCGACTGGGCCTTGAATATGGCGAAGACCGCGAATTCGGGACGGCGGCTGGTTATGTGCTGTCCGTGATGAAGAAGTTGCCCGGCGAAGGCGAATACTTCCACGATCAGGGCTGGCGGTTTGAAGTTGTCGATATGGACGGCCGCCGGATCGACAAACTGCTGGTAAGCCGCCTGAGTGACAGCGCGGAATAGCGCGCGGGCACAGTTTGAACGCCGCATCTGTCGCAAGACAAAAGCGTCCCAGCCTATCGGATGGGCTGCGGCGGACCAATGCCCGCCGCCCCACATATAAAGATCAGATCAGGACGGAATAACCGTGCTTGCCGACTGCCCGTCGCCTTCTGGTGCGGCGATGATGTCCCGCGTTACGCGGCCCTTGGCCACCGTGTTGGTCTGCGTATCGCCTACCTGGCTGCGAATGCCGGGTGCCGCAGCACCGGCGCGGTCGATCACGCTGGCTTCGACACGGCTGCGCGGCGCAGGACCGCCAAACAGGGCTTCGAGCGCCTGCTCAGAGGCGGTGCCTTCGGACGGGCGCGGCGCGCCGGGGGTGGGCGGGGTCAGTGTGAAATCGGGCGGCACAACCAGCGGCGCCTGACGCTGGACCGCGAATTCATCGGGCCGCTCGCGATTGTAGATACCGTTCCCGCCGCCGCAGGCCGCCAGCATTGCCGAAGCGCCGGCCAGCATAATCAGGGGTGCAAACTTACGCATCTTTGGTCTCTCCACGGGGCGGTTCCCCGGATTGGCTCTCGTCCTTGTCGCGCACCAGCAGGCTACGGGCAAGAATAATGACAACGCCGATGGTGATCGCGGCGTCGGCGATATTGAAGATCAGGAAGGGCCGGAATGTCCCGATATGCAGATCGGCATAGTCGATGACATAGCCCAGATCGTAGCGATCCCGGATGTTGCCAAGCGCACCGCCGAGGATCAGCGACAGGCCGATGATATCGCCCAGCTTGCGCTCGCGCATCATCCACACCAGCACCACCAGCGCGATGGCACCCGTCAGCAGCACCAGCAGCCAGCGCGTTTCCATGTCGTTCGCCTGAAACATGCCAAGCGAGATGCCCTTGTTTTCAGTATAGGTAAGATCGAAGAAGGGCAGCAGATCAATATGCAGCACTTCGCGCAAGGCCAGCGGGCCGATGACATACATCTTCACCGCTTGATCGACGATGGCGACCAGCGCCGCCAGCACGAGCCCGATCAGACGGTTGCGTGTGAACAGACCGGTCATGCCCCCATACCTTCCAGCATATCGCCATCGCTGACCACCGCATCGCAGCGGCCGCACAGCGCGCCATCTTCCGCCACGTCGGGCAACAGCCGCCAGCAGCGGCCGCACTTGTTGTGGTCGGTCTTGGTCACGGTCACGCCGCTTCCCTGCCCGCGGGTGACTGTCGCGGTGATGAACAGTTCGGCCAGCGCCGCGTCCGATACGCCTACAGGCACGGCATCGGCAGGCACGGTGACTTCGGCTTCAAGGCTGGAGCGGATCGTCTTGTCGCGCCGCAGCGGCTCGATCGCTTCGTTGACCTGGTCGCGCAAGGATCGCAGCGCATTCCACTTGGCATGATCGACCACCACGCCCGGAACGCTCGGCCATTCGAGCAGGTGGACAGAGCCGTGCCGGCCTTCGTCATCTGCCGCGGCGTCTTCCGGATAGCGGGTCAGCCACACTTCCTCGGCCGTGAACACCAGCACCGGCGCGGCGTAGCGGATCAGCGCGTGGAACAGCAGGTCGAGAACGGTGCGGTAGGCATTGCGCGTCACGCTGTCCGGCCCGTCGCAATACAGCGAATCCTTGCGGATATCGAAGTAGAAGGCCGACAGATCCTCGTTGCAGAAATCGACCAGCAACCGGGTGTAGAGGTTGAAGTCGTAAGCCTCCGCCGCTGCCTTCAGCTTCTTGTCGAGGTCGGCGAGCAGCGCGAGGATATAGACCTCCAGCTCGGGCAGTTCGCCCGCGTCGCCCATGTCGCCCACGAACCCGTCGAGCGCGCCGAGCAGGTAGCGGAAGGTGTTGCGCAGCTTGCGGTACTGGTCGCCGACGCCCTTGAGGATCTCGTCGCCGATGCGGTGATCCTCGGTGAAATCGACGCTCAGCGCCCACAGGCGGATGATGTCCGCGCCGGTCTGCTCCATCACCGTGATCGGGCTGATGGTGTTGCCGAGGCTCTTGGACATCTTCTTGCCCTTGGCGTCCATCGTGAAGCCGTGGGTCAGCACCTGATCGTAGGGCGCGCGGCCGCGCGTGGCGCAGGACTGCAGCAGCGAGGACTGGAACCAGCCGCGATGCTGGTCGCTGCCTTCAAGGTAGAGATTGGCGGGCCATTGCAGGTCGGGCCAGCGCCCGCTTTCGAGCACGAAGGCATGGGTGCAGCCGCTATCGAACCAGACATCGAGAATGTCGGTGACCATTTCCCAGTCATCGGGATTGTGGCTCGCGCCGAGGTATTCCGCCTTGCGGCTTTCGTCCCAGGCATCGACGCCGTCCTGCATCACTGCGGCGACGATGCGGGCGTTGACCTCGGGGTCAGCCAGATAGGTGCCATCGGGCTGCACGAACAGCGTGATCGGCACGCCCCATGCACGCTGGCGCGAGAGCACCCAGTCGGGCCGCCCTTCGACCATCGCGCCGATGCGGTTGCGGCCCTTTTCGGGGATGAACTCGACGCGCGCGATTTCCTCGACCGCACGTTCACGCAAGGTGGGCGAGGCGGCGAGGGTTTCCTCCGCCGGATCGATCGCGCCGCCTTCGTTTTCCCAGCGCTTTTCCGTAGCTGTCTTTGGCTCGATCCACTCCATCACCCGGTCCATCGGCACGAACCACTGCGCGGTCGCACGGAAGATCACTTTGGCCTTGGAACGCCACGAATGCGGGTAAGAATGCGCGTAATCCGCGCTCGCGGCGAGCAGCGCGCCGGTTTCGCGCAGGTCCGAGCAGATCGGGCCGTCGGGCGCGTTGAACTTGGGGTTGATGACGCTCATGCGCCGCTCATCCGCGCCGCCGAGCCATTCCCAGTCGTCACGGTAGCGCCCGTCGTCCATCACCGCGAAGACGGGGTTGATGCCGTTCGCTTTGCACAGGTCGAAGTCGTCCTCGCCGTGATCGGGCGCCATGTGGACGAGACCGGTGCCAGAGTCGGTGGTGACGAAGTCGCCGGGCAGCAGCGGACGCGGGGTGGCGTAGAACCCGCCGAGGTGGTGCATCGGATGGCGGGCGAGGGTGCCGGCGAGGTCGGAACCAACATAGAAGTCCAATGTAGCGTAGTTCTGTTGCGGATCGCCCTGCGTCCTGATCCGCTCACGGAACGGCTTGTATAATTCGCGAGCAACCAGAAAGCGGCGACCGGTAGGTTCTGCCATTTCGTCGAGTTCGGCCAAATGAACATAATCCACCTCCGGCCCATAAGACAAAGCCTGATTCACCGGGATCGTCCAAGGCGTCGTCGTCCAGATCACCGCATGCGCGCCGACCAGTTCGGGAATCGGCGACTCCACAATCTCGAACGCCACGTCGATCTGGGTCGAGGTGATGTCCTCGTATTCGACCTCCGCCTCGGCCAGCGCGGTCTTTTCAACCGGGGACCACATCACCGGCTTTGATCCGCGATAGAGGTTTCCGGCCTCGGCAAACTTCAGCAGTTCGGCAACGATCGTGCCTTCGGCCTGCGGGTCCATGGTGAGATAGGGGTGGTCCCAATCGCCCATGATGCCCAGTCGCTTCAGCTGCTCGCGCTGCACATCCACCCAGCTTTGCGCATAGGCGCGGCATTCGGCGCGGAATTCGGCGGCGGGAACCTCGTCCTTGTTCAGCTTTTTCTTGCGATACTGCTCCTCGACCTTCCATTCGATCGGCAGGCCGTGGCAATCCCAGCCCGGCACGTAAGGCGCATCCTTGCCCAGCAGGTTCTGCGTGCGGCACACCATGTCTTTCAGGATATGATTCAGCGCATGGCCGATATGCATATCGCCATTGGCGTAGGGCGGGCCATCGTGGAGGATGAACTTCTCACGCCCCCGGCGGGCATCGCGCAGCGTATCGTACAGCCCGATCTGCTCCCAGCGCGCGGCAATGCCCGGCTCCTTCTGCGGGAGGCCGGCCTTCATGGGAAAGTTCGTCTTCGGAAGGAAGACAGTGTCTTTCAGATCGCGCTTGGTTTCGTCAGTCATCGGGATGGGCGCTTAGAAGCCGCCGCGCCTCGGCGCAATCCTTGTCCATCTGTTCGATCAGCGCGTCAAGGCTGTCAAACTTGGCCTCGCCGCGCAGGAAATGGTGGAAGGCGACTTCGATCTCCTGCCCATACAGATCGCCGCTGAAGTCGAAGAAATAGGGCTCGAGCAGCTCCTTGGGCGGTTCGAACTGCGGGCGAATGCCGATATTCGCCGCGCCGTGAAGCACTTCGCCCGTCGACAGAATGCGGCCCGTCACGGCGTAGATGCCGTATTTGGGCCGCAAATAGCTGTCGATGGCAAGGTTGGCGGTGGGATAGCCGATGGTGCGCCCGCGCTTATCACCATGCTCGACGATGCCGCGAATCGCGAAAGGCCGGGTGAGCAATTGCGCCGCCAGCTGCGGGTCGCCGTCACGCAGCGCCGTGCGGATGCGGCTGGAAGACACAGTCTCGCCGCCTGCTGCCACGGGTTCGACCACCCTTGATTGCAAGCCCAGTTCGCCGCCCAGCGTGCGCAGCAAACCGACATTGCCCTTCGCTCCCTGGCCGAAGGTGAAATCGCCGCCCGTCACCACCCCATGCGCGCCGAATCGCTCAATCAGGATAGTGCGGATGAAATCCTCCGCGCTGGTGCCTGCCAGTTCGGCGTCGAAATGGAACACCATCATCGCGGTTGCGCCGGCTTCCAGATACAATTCCTGCCGCTGCTCCAGCGTCGTCAGCCGAAAGGGCGGCACATCGGGTTTGAAGTAGCTGACCGGGTGCGGATCGAAGGTCGCGATGATCGAAGGGCGGCCCTCAGTCTGCGCCCAGCGGATCGCTTCGCCCGCCACCGCCTGATGGCCGCGGTGAAACCCGTCGAAATTGCCCAGCGCAATCACCGCACCGCGCAACGCGTCGGGCATGGGATCGCGGTGATCGAGCCAGCGCATCAAGCGGTGCCTTTTGTATAGGTCAGGAAGGAAAAGGCCGGATGCGCGCCTTCAGCGGGGTGATCCTCGCGCGCGGTCAGCAGCCATTCGCGCCCCGGCTCGGCCATGAAGGTGTCGCCCTCGTAATCAGCATGGATCTGCGTCAGTTCGATGCGGTGGGCGAGCGGCATGAACACGTCATAGATCGCCGCCCCGCCAATGATCGCGATTTCGCCGCTGTCATTGCCTTGCGCAGCGAGCGCCAGCGCTTCCTGAACCGATCCGGCTACGTCCACGCCATCGGGCGCGAAGCCATCGCGGCGGGACAAGACGATGTGGCGGCGGCCGGGAAGCAGGCCGGGCAGACTTTGAAAGGTCTTGCGGCCCATGATCATCGGCTTGTGCATGGTCAACGCCTTGAACCGCTTGAGATCGGCGGGCAGCCGCCACGGCAGGTCACCATCATTGCCGATCGCCCCGTTGGCAGCGCGGGCGTAGATCAGGACGATCGCGGCGCTCATCGCAGCGCGTGCCCGACGCGGGTAACATGGCCCATCTTGCGGCCTTCACGCGCTTCACGCTTGCCGTAAAGGTGCAGGTGCGGCTCACCCGGTTCGGCAAGGATCGCATGTGCGTTCAAGGCGTCGTCGCCCACGATGTTACGCATGTCGATCGATTCGAACCGCGTCGCGGTGCCGCCCAGCGGCAACCCGCAAATGGCGCGGATGTGGTTTTCGAACTGGCTGGTGGCCGCGCCTTCGATCGTCCAGTGACCCGAATTGTGGACCCGCGGCGCCATTTCGTTGAACACCGGCCCATCACGTGTGGCGAAGAATTCCAGCGTAAGAACCCCGACATAGCCAAGCGCATCGGCGATCTTGGCAGCCAGAGCGCGGGCCTCGCCCACTTGGGCTTCGACCCTGTCACCTGCCGGCAGAAGCGACTGCGTCAGCATACCCCCATCATGAAGGTTCGCAGTCGAATCCCAGAACCGCACGTCGCCACTTATGCTGCGGACAAGGATCACCGAAAACTCTGTCTCGTAAGTCACGAAGCCTTCGTAGATGCATGTCACGCCCGGAAAGTGGACGCCGCTCGCTTCCAGCGAGGATCGCACGCGCCACTGGCCCTTGCCATCATAACCATCGCGCGCGGTCTTGAGGATGCCGGGCGTCCCAATCCGGGTAAGCGCAGCTTCGAAATCGGCGGCACTGTCGACCCGTGCGTAGGGCGCCGGGGTGCCCCCGTGGTCGGCAGCGAACGCCTTTTCGTTCAGCCGATCCTGCGCCACTTCAAGCGCGCGCGCCGGACAGGGCAGCAAAGTCTGCGGCAGGGCCGCGACCGTGCCAAGCGGGACGTTCTCGAACTCCCATGTCACCACGTCGCAGCGGGCTGCGAAATCCGACAGGGCCGCCGTGTCGTCCCAATCTGCCGTGACGAAATCGCCGCAGGCTTCGGCCGCGACATTGTCACCTTCAGGCGCAAAACCGATGACCTTGTAGCCCAGCTGAAGCGCAGACATGGCCATCATCCGGCCAAGCTGCCCGCCGCCCAGAATGCCGATGGTGGAACCTGCGGGCAGCATCAGTCGACCGGCGCCTCGGCCACGGCGGCGCTTTTTGCAGCGCGCCAGTCCTGCAGGCGTTCGGACAGGTCTTCATCCGACAGGGCAAGGATTGCCGCCGCCAGAAGCCCAGCATTCTTGGCGCCAGCCTCACCGATCGACAGCGTACCCACTGGAACCCCGCCCGGCATCTGTACGATGGAAAGCAGGCTATCGAGCCCCGAAAGTGTCCGTGATTGCACCGGTACGCCCAGCACCGGCAGATGCGTCATGCTGGCGATCATGCCGGGCAAATGCGCCGCGCCGCCTGCGCCTGCAATGATGATGCTGAAGCCTTCGCCTTCGGCGCCTTTGGCAAAGGCGACCATGCGATCTGGCGTCCGGTGGGCCGATGTGATCCGCGCTTCATAAGGCACTTCAAGTTCGTCGAGCACCTCTGCGGCAGCTTTCATGGTGGGCCAGTCCGACTGGCTGCCCATCACGATTGCGATCTTGCCCCCGGTCACGTCCATCATGCGTCCTTCAGATAATACCGTTCGCCCGGCGTCATGCTGTCATCGAAATCGTAGATGATCGGTTGGCCGGTGGGAATTTCGAGCCCGGTGATGTCATCATCCGAAATGTTCGACAGATGCTTCACCAAAGCCCGCAACGAATTGCCGTGTGCTGCGATGATCACAGTCTCGCCGCGCGCCAGATGCGGCAGGATATCGCTTTGCCAGTAGGGCAGCACCCGTTCGATCGTCAGCTTGAGGCTTTCGGTCGAAGGGATCGCAATTCCCGCATAGCGCGGGTCTGCGGCCAGATCGTAGGTGCCGCCAGCCTCCAGCGCGGGCGGGGGCACATCGAAGCTCCGGCGCCAGATATGCACCTGCTCTTCGCCGTGTTTGTCGCGGGTTTCCTGCTTGTCGAGGCCGGTCAGCCCGCCATAATGACGTTCGTTGAGGCGCCAGTCCTTGATTTCGGGAATCCACAGCCGCCCGGCGGATTCCAGCGCGAGATGCAGCGTGCGGATCGCCCGGCTTTGCAATGACGTAAAAGCGATGGTGGGCAACACGCCCTTGTCTTTCAGCAAGACGCCCGCAGCAATCGCCTCTTTCACGCCTTGCTCAGTCAGGTCGACATCCCACCAGCCGGTGAAACGGTTTTCGAGGTTCCACTGGCTTTGGCCGTGGCGGACGAGAATGAGCTTGGGCATCGTTTCTCCGAAGTCGCTGGTCGGGCGCTGCGAACTTTTGCGTCTGAACAGAGCGCGGGTGGTTAGCTTTCGTGTGGCGGATTGGGAAGAGATTCCGTTGCATCTACCGCATCCGAATCGGCGGGTGCATTATTCATGGCGCGGGCCTGCGCCTTGCGCCTGCGCAGGTTGTCGCGCAGACGCGCTGCGAGGCGATCTTCTCGCGACATATTGTTGCGGGTATTCTTATCCATGGGAAACCCCTTGCCGATATGGCCGCGCCCATCAAGCCCCGCTTGACATTGCCGGTAAGCGCGACAATAGCGCCCGCCCATACCGGCGCTGCTGTAGCTCAGTGGTAGAGCGCACCCTTGGTAAGGGTGAGGTCGGGAGTTCAATCCTCCCCAGCAGCACCAGTAAAATAACATGCCGCGCCGTGGCATCTAGTCCCTTAAATGTCGGAAAAATCGCGCAGAACGCGGCTTAACGCGGCGAAGTGATCCTGCGCCTTGCTCTCGCCATGTTAGCCGTGAGGCGTGGCTCGTCTGACATAGAGAACGACTCATCGTATCGGACGTAACTTGTTCGCGGTGGGCCGGTTGTCCGCGGCCTTACCTCATCGGAGATCACCATAATGCGACGTCTTGTAAAAATTGCCCCGGTAACAGCGGGCTTGGCGTTGCTTCTGGCCGCTCCGACGCAGGCGCAGGACGTTGGCGAGACAGAGACGATCGCTGATGAGGGGGGTGATTACCTGTCGCTCGGCACGGGTGTGATTACTGTACCCAGCTACGAAGGCTCTGATGAGAATATCATCATCCCGGAACTGGTGGTGCGCGGAAGCGTATCGGGTTTCAACTTCTTCTCACGCGGTCCGGCACTGTACGTTGATGTCATCCGTGACAATGTTTCCGGACCGGGAATCGATGTCGGCTTTGGCCCGGTGGCCGCTGTGCGCCTGGACCGGACTGATCTGATCAAGGACGCGCAGGTCGAAGCCCTGGGCGAACTGGGCACGGCGATCGAACTGGGCGGGTGGGTCGGCGTCACCAAAACCGGCGTCATCACCAGCGATTTTGACATTCTGAGCGCCCGTATCGATGCGCGGTGGGACGTGAACGGTGCGCATGACAGCTATATCATCACCCCTACAATCGAATACGGCACGCCGCTGTCGACCCAGACCTTTGTCGGCGCATCAGTGGTGGCCGAATATGTCGGCGGTGATTTTGCGGACTATTACTTCAACATCGATGCAGCCGGTGCACAGGTCAGCGGGCTTTCGCCCTATGGCGAGGCGGATGAAGGCTTCAAGCGCGCAGGTGTGAATCTTCTGGCCTCCCATGCGCTGACCGGCGATCTGACCCGCGGATTGAGCGCGGTTGCCGTGGTCGGCTATTACCGGATGCTGGGTGATTTCAAACGGTCACCCATCGTCGCTGAAGCTGGCAGTGCCGATCAGTTCATTGCGGGGCTTGGGCTCACCTACACCTTCTGATCGCGCCGACACCCGCTGGTCCCGTGCGCATAGACGCAGACACCCGTCAGGCTTCGAGTTCGACATCCCAGTAAAGCCAGTCCCGCCAGGTTTCATGCAGATAACCGGGCGGGAACTGCTTTCCGTGCTGCTGCAACTGCCAGCTGGTTGGCCGGATCGGCGTTCGCAGCAGGGGCATCGCGGCTTGCCTGGGTGTGCGGCCGCCCTTCTTCATGTTGCAAGGCGCGCAGGCCGTGATGATATTTTCCCAGGTCGTGCGTCCGCCCAGACGCCGCGGCGTGACGTGATCGAACGTCAGGTGTTCGTGACTGCCGCAATACTGGCACTGGAAGCGATCGCGCAGGAACACATTGAACCGCGTGAAAGCCGGAAATTCGCTGTGTTTCACATATTGCCGCAGCGCGATGACGCTTGGGATCTTCATGTCGAAATTGGGCGAATGGACTTCGCGATCATAGCTCGCGACGATATCCACCCGGTCGAGATACACCGCCTTGATTGCCGTTTGCCACGGCCACAGGCTGAGCGGGTAATAGGACAAGGGGGTGTAATCGGCGTTGAGCACTAGCGCCGGACACGCCGACAGATTGCGCGTCGGGTCTTCATCGACCCCGCGGAACCGGGCGGCTCTTTCGATCAGTTCGGCTTTGAACACGGTTTGCGTTCCTCCCTGATTGCGTCCATCCTGACGTGGCAGGCCAAAGAGTCAAACCCGTTACAAGGTGGCTATCCACAGGGACAGCCTGTTGATGAGCTGTGGATAGCGTAACAATCTTTCGTATGGCATGGCGCTGGCATGTCCGAACACGCCCCGCTTGTGACCCGATTTGCCCCTAGTCCGAACGGCCATCTGCATCTGGGTCATGCCTTGTCCGCGATTGTCGCGCATGATCTGGCGCGCGCCGCCGGAGGGCGTTTCGTGCTGCGAATCGAAGATATTGATGGCCCCCGGTCGCGGGCCGAACTGGCCGACGAATTCCGCTGCGATCTGACATGGCTTGGATTGGAATGGGTCGATGTGCCGGCACAATCCGCACGGCTCGAAAGCTACGCCGTCGCTGCACACCAATTGAGGGCACGCGGCCTGCTTTATCCCTGTGCCTGCACGCGCAAAGATATCGAGGCAGCAGGTGCAGTGAGCGGGGCTGATGGCCTGATCTATCCCGGCATTTGCAAGCGCACACCGCCAGACCCCGACCGCGCGATGGCTTGGCGGCTGGATACGGCCCGCGCGATTGCGCAAATCGGACAGCTGACATGGGTTGATGAACACGCCGGGCCGCAACAGGTCGATCTGTCGCGCATCGGCGATGTCGTGCTGGTGCGCAAGAATCTGCCGGCAAGCTACCATCTGGCCGCCACGCTTGACGATGCTGCGGATGGTATCACGCTTGTCACACGCGGCGCCGATCTTTTCATGGCAAGCCATGTCCACCGCACCTTGCAAGCCTTGCTGGATCTGCCGGTGCCGCGCTGGCACCATCACCGCTTGCTGACCGACGAAAACGGCGAAAAACTGGCCAAGCGGCGCGGTTCGCCAGCCCTTGCCGAGCGGCGCGAAGCAGGGGAGGATGGCCGGATGCTTGCCGCACAACTGCGATTGCAGCATTTGCAGCTTGGAACCTGACGGGCGAACGTCCATTATAACACCATGAACTATGTGCTTGTGCCCGTATTGCTGGTCCTGATGGGGCTTGTGGCCTTCTCTCTGATCAAGGGGGTTGTCGCTTTTCTCAGGACAACCAAGATCGATCTGGAAACCGGCGAAGGTTCGACCGCGACCGATATGCAGCTGGCGCAGAACAAGGCCATGTTTGCGCGGATCAAATATCAGGCGCTGGCAATCGTGGTTGTTGCTATCATTCTGGCGGTATCGCGCTAGACCGGCGACCGATGGTCAAGCTCAATCGCATTTACACCCGCACCGGCGATGACGGGACCACCGGCCTTGTCGATGGATCGCGTCTTCCCAAGCACGCGCTTCGCATGGAGGCGATCGGGACAGTTGATGAAGCCAATGCCGCGCTCGGTTTTGCCCTGCGCAAGTTGAGCCGCAATCCCGCCGATGCCGTCTTCCGTATCCAGAACGATCTGTTCGATCTGGGCGCCGATCTGGCGACGCCCGCGGGGCCGGAAGAAGACTTTACTCCCAGCGCGATGGTCTTGCGTATCGTGGCGTCGCAAGTCACCTGGCTGGAAGATCAGATCGACGCGCTCACCAACATTCTTGAACCGCTGACCAGTTTCATCCTGCCCGGCGGAAACGAAGCGGCTGCGCGATTGCATCTGGCGCGCACCGCGGCACGCCGCGCCGAGCGCGCAATGACCGCGCTGGCGCAGGAAGAACCGACCAATCCGGCCGCCCTGCAATATATCAATCGCCTGTCCGATTATCTTTTTGTGCTGGGGCGTGCGGCCAATAATGATGGCAAGGCCGACATAAAGTGGGTTCCCGGCGCCAACCGCTAGCCAAGCCCACCTGACCTCGCTAGGGCGGCAAGCAATTGCTGCACTTGCGAAGGACAACATCATGCGCACCATCGCTGTCATCGGGGCCGGTCAAATGGGCACCGGCATCGCCCAGACCGTTGCGGCTCAGGGCATGAATGTGATGCTGGCCGATATCGATCTCTCCCGTGCCGAAGCCGGTAAAGCCAACGTTGAAAAGGCGCTGGTCAAGTTGATGGGGCGCGGCAAGATCGAGGCGGCAGATGCCGAGGCACTGCTCGCCCGGATCACGCCGGTGGCCGATTATGCGCCCTTTGCCGAAGCCGATCTCATCATCGAAGCTGCGACCGAACGCGAAGAGATCAAGAACGCGATCTTCGAAAAGGCGGGCGCGGTGCTTGGCGATACGGCGATCATGGCGTCCAACACGTCATCGATCCCGATTACGCGCATGGCGAACCATTCCCCCGATCCGGCGCGGTTTATCGGCCTGCACTTTTTCAATCCGGTTCCGGTGATGGGCCTCATCGAAGTCATCCCCGGCCTTGCCACCGCGCAGGACACCACCGACCGCGTCACGGCTTTCGCACAGGGTCTGGGCAAGGAAGTGGTGCTGAGCCAGGACGAACCCGGATTTGTCGTGAACCGCATCCTGCTGCCGATGATCAACGAAGCGGTGTTCGTGCTGGGTCAATCGACCGCCGGAATCGAAGACATCGACAAGGGGTGCCGCCTTGGTCTCAACCATCCCATGGGCCCGTTGCAATTGGCTGATTTCGTCGGACTGGATACCTGCCTCGACATTATCAAGGTGCTCTACAAGACCACACGCGACAGCAAGTATCGCCCTGCGCCGCTGCTGGTAAAGTATGTTGAAGCCGGCTGGCTGGGCCGCAAGTCCGGGCGCGGTTTCTACGACTACACCGGCGATGTGCCGGTGCCAACTCGCTGACGCCAGGCTGATTGGCCGTTACCGGCCCGCATCGATCGGGGCACCGATCTGTACCCGACCCGGCGCAATGGCCGTGGGTGAAAGCGGTGCGAGCATCGGGTTGTTGATGTCCGACGGCGCGGGTCTGCTGCTGGCTGGGCCGCTTGGTGGGGCATCATCGGGCATGGACCCGTAATCACCGAAAACCGCAGGTTCAGCCGCCGGCCCGCTTTCGCGCGAACTGTCATCCATCCGCTGCGCGCTTTCGGCGCTGCTGTCGCGTTGCAATTCGATCAGCTTGACCGCGGAAGTCAGCATACCGCCATCATCCGACGTGCCGACCATCGACACCGCACTGCACACGGTCATCGCGGCAAAGGCGAGGGCGACCTTGCTGTTCTGGAAGACGGTTTTGTACATGGTGCGAGGATAACAGGGCCGTGGTTAAAACTTCGTGCAATCGCCTTGGCCTGTGCAGCGAACGGACTGCCGCCGGTGGTGCAACATCCGCGCTGCGGTGCGACTTGTGCCCGGTCTAGGAGAACAACCATGTCCGACCACAAGAACCCCGCCTCTGTTGCTGGCCATCCCGAAGGCCTGGCCCCCGAAACGCACAATTCCGAACAGGATGAAAGCGGACAGCAGGCACAGGATCTCGCACGAGAAGCGCAGAACGACACGAATGAAAAGCCAGGTGGCACCGAAAGCCGCAAGGCGCCTTCGCCCGGCGTGGACAATGTGGCGGGCCACGAAACCGATCTAGTGGACGTGATGCGCAACATGGAAGACACCGGCGAAATCGACAATTCGGCCTTTTCGGGGGAGCCCGATCACGATGATGAACCCGCCCGGTATCACGACAGCGGCGTCGATGCCGATGAGGATGAAGAGGCGCTGCAAGACGGTACGGGGCCCGATGTCCTGCGCGAAACCGATCGCCCGTAATCGTTGAGACTGGCCGGGGGCTGGGCGGTTCGTCCAGCCCCTTCAATGCGGCAGCGCACGCTTCCATTCGTATAGCAGGTCCAACGCTTCACGCGGTGTCAGCGCGTCGATATCCGCCGCACGCAGCGCATCGGCCAGCTTTTGTTCGGCTGATGCGGGCACAGGTTCAGCGGCAAGCGCGGCAAACAGCGGCAGATCGCCCAACCCGGCAGCGATTCCGCCGGTAGCCGTCCGTGTCGCCTCCAATTTTTCAAGCACGGCCCTGGCGCGCGCGACGACAGGCTCCGGAACCCCGGCAAGCCGCGCAACGGCAAGGCCATAGGACCGATCCGCCGGGCCATCGGCCAGTTCGTGCAGCAGCACCAGATCGCCCTTCCATTCCCGCGCTCGCACGTGATGGAGCGACAGCGCCTCGCATGTTTCGGCCAGCCGGGCCAATTCGTGATAGTGCGTGGCAAACAGGCATCGGCATTCGATCTGCGAATGCACCGCTTCAGCCACAGCCCAGGCCAGCGCCAGGCCATCATAGGTCGATGTGCCCCGGCCCACTTCGTCAAGGATAACGAAACTGCGCGGCGTGGCCTGCGCCAGAATTGCGGCGGTTTCCACCATTTCGACCATGAAGGTGGAACGCCCGCGGGCCAGATTGTCCGCAGCGCCAACACGGCTGAACAGGCGATCGACAAGTCCGATTTGCGCGGCACTGGCGGGGACAAAGCACCCCGCTTGTGCCAGCAGCACGATCAAGGCGTTCTGGCGCAGGAAGGTCGATTTGCCGCCCATATTGGGCCCGCCGATCAACCACAGCCGGTCTTCGCGAAGCAAATGGCAATCATTGGCGACGAACCGTTCCCCCGCCTTGGCAAGCGCGGCTTCAACCACCGGGTGACGCCCGCCGGTGATGGTGAGCGCGGCGTCTTCGGAAATCTGCGGGCGGCACCAGTCCGCCTCGCTCGCGCGTTCGGCATTGCCCGCTGCCACATCGATCCGGGCCAGGGCCGCAGCAGTTGCCGCGATGGCTTCGCGTGCAGCGACGACTTCGGCCACGAGCTTTTCGAAATGAGCCTCTTCGGTTGCCAGCGCATGCCCGCCAGCTTCGGCAATGCGCGCGGCTTCGGCATGCAGTTTGACCGAATTGAACCGCACTGCATCTTTCATGGTCTGCCGGTGCGTGAAGCCGCTGTCGGGGGCCATCAGCCGATCGGCATGGCGTGCCGCCACTTCGATGAAATAGCCCAGCACCCCATTGTGGCGGATTTTCAACGTGGCAATGCCTGTTTCGTCGCGGTAACGCGCCTCCATCGCGGCAATGGCGCGCCGGGCATCGCCCGATGCGGCGCGCAATTCATCTAGCGCGGCATCGTAACCATCGGCGATATAGCCGCCGCCCGATCGTTCGGTCGGCGGCGAGGCCACCAGCGCACGGGTCAACCCATCGGTCAGCGCGCCGTGTCCGGTGAGATCCGCAAGCACGCTGTCAAGCAGCGGCGGGCGATCCTGGGCGGCACGCAACCAATGATGCAGCCGCATCGCTTCGCCAAGCCCATCGCGCAGCTGGCCCAGATCACGCGGGCTGCCGCGTCCTGCCACTACCCGGCCCAGCGCGCGTCCCAGATCGGCAATCGATCGCAAGGCTTCGCGCAGCTGAGCGCGCTCGATCGGGCGGTCGCGCCAGAATTGCACCAACCCAAGGCGCGCCTCGATCCGGGCCGCATCCAGCAAGGGCGCGGACAGATCTTCGGCCAGAAGCCGGGAACCGGCGCCGGTGACGCAGCGATCGATCGCGCCGATCAGACTGCCAGCCCGGCCGCCCGTGGTGCTTTCAAGGATTTCCAGACTGGCCCGCGTGGCCGCATCCATCGCCATCCCTGCCGCGCCTGCCCGCGACACCGGGGGCAGCAGCAGCGGCAATCTGCCGCGCCCGACATGACCGAGATAGGCAATCAGCCCGCCAGCCGCTGCCAGCATCGCGCGGGAAAAGTCGCCAAAGGCATCAAGCGTGGCCACGCCGTGCGCAGCCATCAGCCGGTCAGCGCCGGCATCGCTGGCAAAGGTGGTGCGGGGCCGAAAGATCGCGTCATCCGGGCCATGTGCCCAGTCTTCGGAGACGACCACTTCGCTGGGCGACAACCGAGCTAGCGCCGCGCCGAACTGATCGGCTGCGCATTCTTCCAGCACCATGGCACCCGTCGACACATCGCACGATGCAATCCCGATGGTGCCGCGAAGGTCCGCCAGCGCGACCAGTACATTGGCGCGGCGCGGTTCGAGCAGGGCTTCTTCGGTCAAGGTGCCCGCTGTGACCAGCCGCACGATCGCCCGGCCAACCAGCGCCTTGGACGACGGGGTACCTTCGCGTTTGGCCCGCGCCTTGGCTTCACCGGGCGTTTCGACCTGTTCGGCGATGGCGACGCGGCAGCCCGCCTTGATAAGCCGTGCCAGATAGCCTTCCGACGAATGCACCGGCACCCCGCACATCGGGATGGGCAAGCCTTCGTGTTCGCCCCGCGTCGTCAACGCGATGTCAAGAATTTGCGCGGCTTGGCGTGCGTCTTCGAAAAACAGTTCGAAGAAATCGCCCATCCGGTAGAACAGCATGGCATCGCCCGCTTCTTCGCGCAGGGCGAGGTATTGCGCCATCATCGGGGTGAGTTTGGATATTGCGGGAGCGGACATCGTCGCGGCCTTGCCCCATCGGCCGCGATTCGCAAACGTCCGCCGCTACGGCTTTCCCCCGCGTTGCGCCATTTCCGGCCTATCGCATCAGCCTGTGGGCGGCTAAGCGGAACACGAATTTGCATCGGACACACAAAGGGATCAGGCACATGGCCGACGAGAACGGCATCGAGAACAAGGGCGGCTTCACCGCGCGCGAGGCGCTGTTCTATCACGAGACGATCCGCCCCGGTAAGCTCGAGATCGTCGCGACCAAGCCGATGACCTCGCAGCGTGACCTCAGCCTTGCCTATTCGCCCGGGGTGGCCGTGCCGGTGGAAGCCATCGCCGCCGATCCCTCGCTCGCCGCGCGCTACACCGCCAAGGCCAATCTGGTGGCGGTGATTTCCAACGGTACCGCTATCCTGGGCCTAGGCAATCTGGGCGCGCTGGCCTCCAAGCCGGTGATGGAAGGCAAGGCGGTGCTGTTCAAACGCTTCGCCGACGTGGATTCGATCGACATCGAACTCGATACCGAAGACCCTGATGCCTTCATCAATGCGGTGGCACTGATGGAGCCGACCTTTGGCGGCATCAATTTGGAAGACATCAAGGCGCCTGAATGCTTCATCATCGAAGCCGCCTTGCGCGAACGCATGAAGATCCCGGTGATGCACGATGACCAGCACGGCACCGCGATCATCACGGCGGCCGGCCTGCTCAATGCGTGCCACCTGACCGGGCGCGATTTCCGCGACGTGAAGGTGGTCGTCAACGGCGCGGGCGCGGCGGCGATTGCCTGCACCGCGCTGATCAAGGCGATGGGTGTGCGCCACGACAATGTGATCATGTGCGATCGTTCGGGACCCATCACACCGGGCCGCGAGGACGTGGACCAGTGGAAAAGCGCCCACGCGGTCGCCACCTCGGCCACAAGCCTTGAAGAAGCGCTGGTGGGTGCGGACATCTTCCTTGGCTTGTCGGCGGCCGGCGCGCTGAAGCCCGAATGGGTGCGCAGGATGGCCGACCGCCCGATCATCTTCGCGATGGCCAACCCCGTGCCCGAAATCATGCCCGACGAAGCCAAGGCCGTGCGCCCCGACGCAATCATCGCCACCGGCCGCAGCGATTTCCCCAATCAGGTTAACAACGTGCTGGGCTTCCCCTTCATCTTCCGCGGCGCGCTGGATGTACGGGCGACCACCATCAATGAAGAAATGAAGGTCGCTGCAGCGCAGGCGATCGCCGAACTGGCGCGCCAGCAGGTGCCCGAAGAAGTCGCATCGGCTTATGGCAAGAACCATAAGTTCGGCACCGATTACATCATCCCCGCACCGTTCGATCCGCGTCTTATCGAAGTGGTATCTTCAGCGGTTGCGAAAGCGGCGATGGATTCGGGCGTGGCGCAGGCCCGGATTGAGGATTTCGATGCCTACCGGGTCAAGCTGCGGTCACGCCTCAACCCCACCACATCGGTGCTGAGCGGCGTGTACGAAGTTGCCAAGGCCAATCCCAAGCGCATGGTCTTTGCCGAGGCCGAGGAAGAAGTGGTGCTGCGCGCTGCGATCCAGTACCGCGATTTCGGCTATGGCACCCCCATTCTGGTGGGCCGCACCAAGGCGGTGCTCGACAAGCTGCATCAGTTGTCGGTCAGCGATCCCGGCAGCTTTGAAATCCAGAACTCTGCCGATAGCGAACACGTGCCGGAAATGGTCGCATTCCTTTACAAGCGGCTGCAGCGGCGAGGTTACACCGAACGCGACGTGCGCCGCATGGTCAATCAGGAACGCAACGTGTTTGCCGCGCTGCTGGTGGCACTGGGTCATGGCGATGGCATGATAACCGGGATGACGCGCACCTTTGCGCAGACCGTGCGCGAAGTGAACATTGTGCTCGATCCCAAGGAAGGCGCGCTGCCTTTCGGTATCCACATGATGATCGGCAAGAACCATACCACCTTCCTGGCTGATACCACGATCAACGAACGTCCCAATGCGCAGGAACTGGCCCATATCGCGCGCGAAACTGCTGCGGTCGCGCGCCGGATGGGTCACGAACCGCGGGTCGCCTTCCTCAGCTATTCGACCTTCGGCAACCCGTCGGGCCAATGGCTGAATTCGATTCGCGAAGCCGTGGCCATTCTGGACCGGGAAGATCCGGGCTTTGAATATGAAGGCGAAATGGCACCCGATGCCGCGCTCAACCCCAAGGTCATGTCGCTTTATCCCTTCAGCCGCCTGTCCGGCCCGGCCAACGTGCTGATCATGCCGGGGCTGCAATCGGCCAACCTGTCAGCCAAGTTGCTGCGCGAATTGGGCAGCAATGCCACGATCGGCCCGATGATGATCGGGGTGGAAAAGCCCGTGCAGATCGTGCCGATGACAGCCAGCGTGCCGGATGTGCTGACACTGGCCGTCCTGGCGAGCGCGGGGGTCGTGGGATAACACGCCCGAGGCATGAAAAAGGGGGGCACGGCCAACATGGCGATGCCCCCCTTGTCATGTCACCGGGATCAGGCCCGGTGGTATCATTCGCGTCAGTTGCTCATCGCGGCCTTATTGACTTCGCCGGTGGCGATGTCGGTCATGGTGCGATCACCGCTATAGGTGTTGTCGAGGCACGTCTGCAGCGTCTTGGCATCGTCGTTCAGGCCCAGGCGCTTGGCAAAGGCGACCACGGTGCCGTAACCGGCCAGGCCATAATGCGTCATACGCTGGTACTGCGTGATGATCGACGCATCGAGCACGTCCTTGTCTTCGATATCGGCTTCTAGCGCGTGCGCCTTCACTTCCTTCACAAGACCTTCCATGCCCTTGCAGAATTCGCCGGTCGGTTCGGCATCGTGGCTCTTGATGATCTTGCCAACCTGCTCGATGCCTTCGCCAATTCCGTCGACGCCAGCCTTCAAGGCTTCCTTCAGCGCGTCTGACGTGGCCTTCTCGTGCATCTTCTTGGTGGCTTCAAGCGACTGCTTGTTCGCGCTGTAGATGTCCTGAAGCTGGTCGATATACAGATCTTTGAGCGTTGCGATCGTCATGTGGTCTTCTCCTGCTGGGATCATTGTTTCTTGGGCAGGATAAGGCGTGCGGGCATGACATGTTCCATGCTGGCGCGGCCCGTAGCGGGCAAACACGACGAGGCGCGGGACGGGCGCGATGGGTGGCGCGCAAGCCCCTGATGCAGCAGTCAGCGCCGCCGGAAGCGGAAGTACCACACTTCGTGGCCGTACACGGTGCGCGCCTTATGCTCGTAACGTGTTTCGGGCCAGCCTGCGGGTCGCACCTGCCAGTCGGCGGGTTTGTCGACCACCCATTCAAACAAATCAGTGTGGCGCTGCATCACCATCAGCGCATGGCGCAGGTAGACCGCATGATCGGTGCCGAACCGAAATTCGCCGCCAGCCTTCATCTTGCTGGCAAGGAGCTTGATCGGTCCATCATTCACCATCCGCCGCTTGGCATGGCGCGCCTTGGGCCAGGGGTCTGGGTGAAGCAGATAGGCCATCGTCAGCGCGCCATCCGGGATGCGTTGCAGCACCTCCAGCGCGTCGCCATGATGTAGCCGGATGTTGGCAAGCCGTTGATCGGCCACATGGGTCAGTGCCTGCGCCACACCGTTGACGAAAGGTTCGGCGCCAATGAAGCCGTGATCGGGCAACAGATCGGCGCGGTAGGCCAGATGCTCACCGCCGCCGAAGCCGATTTCGAAATGCAGGGGGCGCGCATCGCCGAACAGGCTTTCGCTTGTGACGGGGCCTTCGGCGGGCACAGCGATCTGCGGCAGAAGGGTGTCGACCAACCCCTGCTGATACTTGCGCAACTTCTTGCCGACGCTGCGACCGTAAAGCCGCGCAATGGTGGTCGGATCGCCTTCCTTGAATGCTGTCATGGCGCGCCCATAGAAAAATGCCCGACGTGTTTCCACCCCGGGCACCAACAATTGCCAAAGAGCGCCACTCCGGCCCTAAAGGCCGCGAGCGCTAGCGCGTGAGCCGCAAGTGCTCGGTGCCGCGGGCACCGAAACGGCCCAAGGACGAGGGCCCGAATGGGCCCTCGAAGAACCAATTACGCCGCTTCGACGACCGTTTCGTCATCGCGCAGAACGTAACCGCGGCCCCAGACGGTTTCGATGTAGTTTTCACCGCCGCAAGCCAGCGACAGCTTCTTGCGCAGCTTGCAGATGAACACGTCGATGATCTTGAGTTCGGGTTCGTCCATCCCGCCGTACAGGTGGTTGAGGAACATTTCCTTGGTCAGCGTGGTGCCCTTGCGAAGCGAGAGCAGTTCCAGCATCGCATATTCCTTGCCGGTCAGGTGAACGCGGCTGCCATCGACTTCGACCGTCTTGGCATCGAGGTTCACGGCGAGCTTGCCGGTGCGGATGACCGACTGCGAATGGCCCTTCGAACGACGCACCACGGCATAAATGCGGGCGACCAGTTCTTCGCGGTGGAACGGCTTGGTGACGTAATCATCCGCGCCAAAGCCGAAGCTGCGGATCTTCGAATCCATTTCGCTGATGCCTGACAGGATCAGCACTGGGGTCTGCACCTTGGCGACGCGCAGCTTTTTCAGCACGTCATACCCATGCATGTCGGGCAGGTTCAGATCGAGCAGGATGATATCGTAATCATACAGCTTGCCCAGATCGAGGCCCTCTTCACCCAGGTCGGTCGAATAGACGTTGAAGCCTTCGGTGGTGAGCATCAGCTCGATCGCCTTGGCGGTGGTCGGTTCGTCTTCGATGAGCAGCACGCGCATTGCAGTCCCCTGTCCTTGCCCCATGGTAACCCCTGCTTAGGAGAGGTTGCCATCTGTTAACCACGCCACTTCTCACCAAAAAAGGTTAATAAGAAGTTTAGGGCGTTAACGATTTGAAGTGAGTCTTTCGAGTCACACCCTGGCGGCATGTGGCATGGGTTGTGCTTAGGCTGTCAAACCTCGCTCGTCGCCTGCGGAAAAATGCTAGGATGCGCTGGCGAGTTTCTTAGCCCTGCGACGTTCGGCGCTGGAACCCAGGCCGATCGCTTCACGATATTTGGCGACCGTGCGGCGTGCCAGATCAAAGCCTTCCTTCTGCAACAAATCAGCAAGTTGCTGATCCGACAGGATGGTTTTGACCGTTTCGGCATCGATCAACGCCTTGATTCGCGCCTTGATCGCAGCCGACGATGCGCCTTCGCCATCGGCGCCTTCGCCAACGCGCCCGACCCCGCTGGTAAAGAAATATTTCAGTTCGAACGTCCCGCGCGCGCAGGCGAGATACTTGTTGCTGGTGACCCGGCTGACCGTGCTTTCGTGCATGTCGATCTTTTCGGCCACTTCGCGCAGGGTCAGCGGGCGCAATTCGGCCACGCCGCGGCGGAAGAATCCATCCTGCTGGCGCACGATTTCGGCTGCGGTTTTCAAAATCGTCCTTTGCCGCTGGTCCAGCGCGCGAATCAGCCAGTGCGCATCAGCCAGCTTTTCCTTCAGCCAGCCTTGCGATTCCTTGTTGGTGGCGCCTGCGTTCAGTTCGACAAAATAGCCTCGGTTGACGATCAGCTTGGGCAGGGTGTCCTCGTTCAGGGCGATGTCCCACCCGCCGCCGGCATTGGCCTGCACCAGAATATCGGGCACCACCGAACTGGTATCGCAGGAAGCAAACGCCAGCCCCGGGCGCGGGTCATAGCTGCGAAGTTCGCGTAGCATGTCGGCAAAATCCTCGTCATCGACGCGGCAGAGACGCTTCAATCGCGCGACTTCGCCCCGTGCGACAAGATCGAGATTGGCAATCAGCATCGCCATGCACGGGTCGTACCGATCGGCCTCGCGGGCCTGAAGCGCGATACATTCCGCCAGATCGCGCGCGCCCACCCCGACCGGATCAAACGACTGGATCAGCGCCAGCGCGGCGGACACGTCATCTTCTGCAACAGCCAGATCGTCCGCCACTTCGCCGATGGGTGCGGTGAAATAGCCTGCATCGTCGAGCAGTCCGATAATGTGCCGTGCGATGGCGCCGAGCAGGGGATCGCGCGTGCGCAAACCGACCTGTGCTTCAAGGTGTTCGCACAAGGTAATTTCGGCAGCGCGCAGCTGGTCCCAGTCGGGGGCATCGGCAAAATCACCGCCGCTAGCAGGAGCAGCCCCCCATTCGGCATCGCGCAGATTGCGCGCTTCGCCGTCGCCGGTGTCCCAGTCGCGATCGACCGAGGCAAGATCAAGCGGCGCATCGGCTTCGCCGCCGCCTGCCAGCATCAGTTGATCCGCAGGCGCATCTTCGCCCGGTGGCGGGGCCACTTCGATCCGGTCCGGCTCCCCCGCATCACCCGTCCCGCCCGTGTCGAGCAACGGATTGGCTTCCAGCGCCTCGCCGATGAAGCTCTCGATTTCCAGGTTGGAGGCCGCCAGCAGCTTGATCGCCTGCTGCAATTGCGGCGTCATCACCAGCGATTGCGTTTGCCGGATATCGAGGCGGGGGCCGAGAGCCATGCCTGTCAGACCTACAGCGTGAAGCTTTCGCCAAGATAAAGGCGCCGTACGTTTTCATCGGCCACCAGTTCTTGCGGCGAACCGGCAAAGAGCACTTGCCCGCCATATATGATGCAGGCGCGGTCCACGATGTCGAGCGTTTCGCGGACATTGTGATCGGTAATCAGCACACCGATGCCGCGCTGCTTCAGATCCTTCACCAGATCGCGGATGTCGCTGATCGACAGCGGGTCAATGCCTGCAAACGGTTCGTCCAGCAGCATGATCGAAGGCTTCGCGGCAAGTGCGCGGGCAATCTCGCAGCGCCGCCGCTCCCCGCCCGACAATGCCATCGCCGGGCTTTGGCGCAGGCGGGTGAGACCGAATTCATCAAGCAGGCGTTCAAGCTCGCTGGCGCGGGTGGCGGCATCCGGTTCGCCCAGTTCGAGCACGCAGGCGATGTTCTGTTCCACCGTCATGCCGCGAAAGATGCTGGTTTCCTGCGGCAGATAACCAAGCCCCAGGATCGCGCGCCGATACATCGGCAGCTTGGTCACATCCTCGCCGTCCATCAGGATGCGGCCCGAATTGGGTTTCACCAGCCCCATGATCGAATAGAAACAGGTGGTCTTTCCCGCGCCGTTCGGCCCCAGAAGCCCGAGCACTTCGCCCTTGGCCACGGTCAACGAGATGTCGGTCAGCACCGCGCGCTTGTCGTAGCTCTTGGCGATCGAGATCACCTCAAGTCCGCTACCGGTCGGCTGGACCTGCGCGGGCTCGGTGGGCGGATCGGTTAGGGTGCTGCTCATGTTGTTGCAGCTTTAGCAGCCTTCGCCCCGCAGAAAAGGGGTGGCAGCGGTTTGGCAGGATTTTTGCTTAGTCCGCAAAGCCGCGCGGGCGACTGTCGGAGACTTACTCGTGCGATGCCGGATCGTTCGGACCCGCGCCCGGGCAGGGGTCTTGGCGTAACAAAAATGGCAAATCCACGGCTGTTCTTGCAACACCGTAAAGGCTTTGTAATACTGCCCCAAGAACAACACACCGTTGGGGAGCGGATCGGATGATGGGAATGGACAAGCACGGCAAGGCCGATGCGCTCGCGACAGCCGGGGTGCGTGATTGGCGCAAGGCGATGAGCGATCACGTGGCCTATGGCCTTCTGGCCTACACCGCGCTCCAGATTTTCGTGACGGTGAAGGCCTTGTCCGAAGGCACGTCGGGCGCGCTGCCCTATCTGGCGTTGATCGTGCTGGTGGCCGGGATCATCCCGGTGTGCCGCTGGTTCGAAAAACGCTGGTCGGTGCTGAGCGACGCCGATGCGCGTGACCCCGCTTTCACCGCCGCGTTTCGCCGCGATACCATCACGCTGTGGGCGCTCGCCATTGGGCTGCCCTTTGGCTTGACACTGATGTTCAAGGCCGTGCTGAGCGTGCTTTAAAGACCAGGGGGCAAGCCCGCGCCGTGCAACCGGTGCAGGCTTGCCCCCGGATCGAACCTTACTTGGCGGCCTGATACCGTTCGATCGCCTCGATGGTGATCTGGCGGGCTTCGGCGGCATTGCCCCACTTGCCCACGCGCACCCACTTTTCGGCTTCCAGATCCTTGTAGTGGGTGAAGAAGTGTTCGATCTGCTGGAAGATGATCGAAGGCAGGTCGCTGGTTTCGACCACATCGGCGTAATAAGGGAACGTTTCTTTCACCGGGACGCAGATCAGCTTTTCATCGCCGCCCTGTTCGTCTTCGAGGTTCAGCACGCCGATCGGGCGTGCGCGCACCACGCAGCCGGGGATGAAGGGCGAACGCGCAATCACCAGCGCATCCAGCGGATCGCCATCGGGCGACAGCGTGTGCGGCACGAAACCATAGTTCGCCGGATAGCGCATCGGCGTGTGCAGGATGCGGTCAACGAACAGCGCGCCGCTTTCCTTGTCGAATTCGTACTTCACCGGCTCGCCCCCGGTGGGCACTTCGATGATGACGTTGAGATCATCGGGTGGGTTTACGCCGGTGGGAATCTTGTCGATGCGCATGAAGGTTCTCTTTGTTGTGTGCGTTGCAAGAGGTGTTGCCGCGCGCCTTAATGCGTGTCGCAGGATTGCGAAAGAGGCTGTGTGGGCCTAATCGCCCCCCTCACCCACAAGGACTCCTATGAGCAAGAAGACACCCCAAGCGATCCGCGGCACCCAGGACATCTTCGGCGCCGATGCCGAGGCTTTTGCTTTCGTGGTTGAGACGTTCGAGCGCATGCGACGTCTGTATCGCTTCCGCCGGGTCGAAATGCCGGTGTTCGAGAAAACCGAAGTGTTCGCCCGGTCGCTCGGTGAGACGACCGATGTGGTATCGAAGGAGATGTATTCCTTCGACGACCGCGGCGGCGAGAGCCTGACCCTGCGCCCCGAATTCACCGCCGGCATCGCACGGGCGTTCCTGACCAACGGTTGGCAGCAATATGCGCCGCTGAAGGTCGCCACCCACGGGCCGCTGTTCCGTTACGAGCGCCCGCAAAAGGGCCGTTACCGCCAGTTCCACCAGATCGACGCCGAAGTGATCGGCGCGGGCGAGCCGCAGGCGGATGTGGAGCTGCTGGCGATGGCGGATCAGCTGCTGCGCGAGCTTGGCATCACGGATGTCACCCTGCACCTCAACACGCTGGGCGATGGGGAAAGCCGCGAGGCATGGCGGGCGGCGCTGATCGACTATTTCCTTGGCGTGAAGGATCAGCTTTCGGAGGAATTGCAGGAACGGCTGGAGAAGAACCCGCTGCGGATTCTCGATTCCAAGGATCTGCGCGACAAGCCGTTCCTCGCCGATGCACCGAAGATCGATGCGTTCCTCTCGGAGGAGGCGAGCGCATTCTTCGCCGCCGTCACCGGCGGGCTGGATGCGGCGGGCGTGAAATGGAAGCGCGCGGAAAGCCTGGTGCGCGGGCTCGACTACTACCGCCACACCGCGTTCGAATTCATCCCCGACGAGGGCAGCGCCTCGGCCGCGGCGTTGGGGAGCCAGAGC
This sequence comes from Erythrobacter sp. R86502, assembly GCF_042466465.1. Classification (NCBI taxonomy): domain Bacteria; kingdom Pseudomonadati; phylum Pseudomonadota; class Alphaproteobacteria; order Sphingomonadales; family Erythrobacteraceae; genus Erythrobacter; species Erythrobacter sp. R86502. The sequence continues at coordinate 2,612,876 of NZ_JAXHCJ010000001.1, forward strand.
ACGGTGCTGGGCGGCGGGCGTTATGACGGGCTGATGGAATCGCTCGGCGGCGCGGCGACGCCGGCGGTGGGCTGGGCTGCGGGGATCGAGCGGCTGGCGATGCTGGTCGGGGACCGCGCGCCCAACCATGGCCTTGATGTTGCGATCATCCCGATGGGCGAAGCTGCGCTGGATCAGGCCAACCGGATCGCCCGGGTCCTGCGGGACCAGGCGAACAGCGTCGAGATCATGGCGTCGGGCAAGATGAAGAAGCGGATGAGCCGCGCTAACGACAGCGGCGCCTTGCTTGCGATCCTGATCGGCGAAGACGAACTGGCGGCTGGCGAGGTCACGGTGAAGGACCTCCACGGCGGCGAACAGATGCGGATGTCGCCGGATGACCTTCCCCACGCTGTGGCGCAGGCACAAAACGCCCATTGGCTTCGGCAAGCCGACGGTAAGCTGCCGGAATGAGCATCCCTCCCGAACGCCTTGACCAGATCGCGCACCGCTTTGCGGAGCTGGAAGCGCGCATGGCGTCCGGCACGCTGGAGGGCGAGGCCTTCGTGCGCGCCAGCCGCGACTATGCCGAGCTTGAACCCGTCGCCAAGATCGCTGCCGAGGTGAAATCCGCACGCGAGGAGATGGATGGCCTCGCCGAGATGCTCGCGGACCCGGAAATGAAAGCGATGGCGGAAGACGAGCTGGCGCAGATCAAGGCCACCCTCCCCGATCTCGAACGCCGTCTCGCCATTGCGCTGCTGCCGCGTGACTCTGCTGATGCCAAGCCCGCGATGCTCGAAATCCGCGCCGGCACCGGGGGTGACGAGGCCGCGTTGTTCGCTGCCGATCTCTACCGCATGTACGAACGCTACGCCGCCGAACAGGGATGGAAGGTCGAGGCGGTCAGCATCAATGCCTCCGACATCGGCGGCTTCAAGGAAGTGATCGCCAACGTCACCGGGACGGGCGTCTTCGCCAAGCTCAAGTTCGAAAGCGGCGTCCACCGCGTCCAGCGCGTGCCCGTGACCGAGAGCGGCGGGCGCATCCACACCTCGGCGGCGACCGTCGCGGTGCTGGCCGAGCCGGACGCGGTCGACGTGCAAATCGAAGACAAAGACCTCAAGATCGATGTCTACCGGGCGTCGGGCGCAGGCGGCCAGCACGTCAACACCACCAATTCGGCGGTGCGCATCACGCACCTGCCCACCAATACCGTTGTCACCTGTCAGGACGGACGCAGCCAGCACAAGAACAAGGAAAAGGCGATGCAAGTGCTGCGCACGCGCCTGTATGACGCCCAGCGCGAGGCCACGCAGGGCGCCGAGGCCGAGGCGCGCAAGGCGATGGTCGGCAGCGGCGATCGGTCGGAACGCATCCGCACCTACAATTTCCCGCAAGGCCGCGTCACCGATCACCGCATCGGGCTGACGCTGCACAAGCTGGAAGAAGTCCTCGCCGGGCCGGGCCTTGGCGAGCTGGTCGATGCGCTGATTTCCGAGGACGAGGGCAAGCGGCTGGCGGCCTTGGCGGAGTGAGGGGGTCGGATTGATGACCGTCGGCGAAGCGATCCGGGCAGCGGCAAGCCGGCTTGTCGCGACCGGCGATACCGCGCGGCTCGATTCCGAGTTGTTGATGGCGCACGCACTGGGAATGAGCCGTTCCGCCATGTTGCTTAAGGCGATGCGTGACCCTGCGCCCGACGATTTCGCCGGGCTGATCGATCGGCGCGCCGCGCATGAACCTGTCGCCTACATCATCGGCAGCGCGGAGTTCTACGGGCTAACGCTCGCAGTGACCCGCGACACGCTGATCCCGCGCGGCGACAGCGAAACGCTGATCGTGGCGGCGCTGGAGCGCAGCGGCGCGCAGGGCCGCGCGATCGACCTTGGTACAGGCACAGGCGCGTTGCTGTGCGCGTTCCTGACCGAGCGCCCGCAGTGGCAGGGGGTGGGGATCGATGCATCGGTAGGCGCGCTTGCGGTTGCAGCGGGCAATGCTGCTGCGCTGGGGCTGGCACCGCGCAGCGCCTGGCACCAGCGGGACTGGCACAATCCGGGCTGGGCAGATGATCTGGGTGTCTTCGATCTGATCTTGTGCAATCCGCCTTATGTGGAAAGCAATGCTGCGCTTGATCCGCAGGTGCGCGATCATGAGCCCGCCAGCGCGCTGTTTGCAGGGCCGGAAGGGCTTGATGATTACCGTGTGTTGATCCCCCAATTGCGCAATCTTCTGACGTCGCAAGGGGCCGCGATCCTAGAAATCGGCGTCGATCAGGCGGGATCAGTGGGCGCGTTGGCGCAGGCTTCGGGCTTTGCGTCGGTGTTGCACCGCGACCTTGCCGGACGCCCGCGCGCGCTTGTCCTTGTCTGAGAAAAGTGCAGCAGGGCTTGGCAAACCGGTTTGGCATCGCTACGTCGAAGAAAGGCCAGACGATCTGCGAAGGGCGCAAATCGCTGGGCCGAGCTCCTAAACTCAGCTGGTACGGCCGTCAGGGCATGTCCCCGACAGCGGCAGCGCGGAGCGCGCGGAACGCCCCGGTCGGACGGATTGTCCCGATCAGGCGCAAGGCGCAGGGACAAGGGGTCTTTGACCGCGGGTGCAGGACTGTTTTGCGCCAGGTCGCTGATAAGGAACGTCTTCCTTGAATAACAACAACAACCGGAATAACCGTCGTCGTGGACGCGGCAACCGCAATCAGGGCGGCAACGGCGCGCAATTGAACCGGATCGACAGCCGGGCGCGCGGCAATGCCCCCCAGATGCTCGACAAGTACAAAAAGCTCGCGCAGGATGCCCATCACAACGGCGACCGGGTGCAGATGGAGTACTATCTCCAGTTTGCGGATCACTATTTCCGCGTGATCGCCGATAACAAGGCTCGCGTGGACGAACAGCGCGGCGGCGCCGGCAGCAACGGCCGCCGCAACGATGAACGCGATCAGGCCGAGGAATACGGCGACGACGACGTCGATTTCGGCTCGGTGCGGCGCAACGACCAGTCGACCCGCTCGCGGTACGAACAGCAGGACAATGTCGCCCGCAACGATGCAGGCGAAGGCGAAGCCGGGCAGGAAGGCGAAAGCTTCCTGAGCACCGGGCGTGACGATGGCCGCAGCGATGATCGCGATTCGGAGCGCGGCGAACAGCAGGCGCGTCAGCCGTCTGCGCGCCGCCAGCCGCGCAAGCCCAGAGACGCTGCGCGAGATGGCGGTCGTGAAAACGGGCGTGAGAATGGCCGTGAAGGTGGCCGTGACGATACCCGCAGCGATCGTGCGCCGCGTGCCCCGCGCAAGGATCGTCCCGAGCGCAGCGATACGCCCCGCGCGGACACCCCGGCCGAACCGCGCACAGACAGCGAACAGCCTGCACCCAAGCCCGCGCGCGTCCGCAAGCCCCGCAAGGTGGCCGATAACGACGGCGAACGCGCAGGCAATCAGGGCGGCATCGACAGTTCGATCCTCCCGCCCTCGATTCGCGGTGGAGACGATACGGGCGGCGAAGGCGGCGGCGCGCTCGAAACGGTCGAATAAACCGCGATGAATGAGCGGTTGGCCGCGGGGGCGGCGCTGATGCTGCGGTATCCGGCGCTGGCCGCTATTGCGCTTGGGCTGATGGCTGCCTGCGCCTACCCGCCGTTGCACCTGTGGCCGCTGGGTCTTGTTGCGCTGGCGGGGTTTGTATGGCTGGCCCGCGCCGCTGCCACGAAGCGCGCCGCGCTGTGGATCGGCTGGTGTTTCGGCTGGGCACACCTTACCCTCGCCAACAACTGGATCGCGACCGCCTTCACCCATCAGGCCAAGATGCCCGAAGTGCTGGGCTGGGCCGCGGTGCCGCTTCTTTGCGTGTACCTGGCCGTTTACCCTGCGATGGCCGCGCTGGCGGCACATGTGCTGGCGAAGAGACGCCCGCTGTGGGCCTTCGGGCTGGTGCTGGCGGGTGCCTGGATCGTGACCGAAGCCTTACGCGGCTGGGTATTCACCGGCTATCCCTGGCCGCCTGTAGGGCTGATGCTTCTGGGCGGGTGGAAGGCGCAAGGGATTGCCGCCCTGTTGCCGTGGATGGGAACCTATGCACTTTCAGGGCTGACCGTGCTGCTGGGGGCGATGCTGCTTTGGGCACTGGCGGAACGGCGATGGATCGCGGGCGGCGCGGGCGCGCTTGTCACTGCAGCGGCGATGCATCTGCCGGCGCCGGATGTAACGCCGCAGGTTGACGGCACCCGCTACGCGCTTGTGCAGCCCTATCTTCCGCAATCCGAAATCAACGATCCCGCCAAGTTCGACGAACACTTTGCCCGGATCGCTCGCCTGACAGCACCCGGGCGCGACCAGTCGCGGCTGGTGCTGTGGCCCGAAAGCGCGGTCCCCGACTATCTCGAAGAAGGTTACCCCGAACGCTATTATATCCAGATGACCGCGGGCGCCGATCCCGTGCTGGCGCGGCAGCTGATCGGGCGGGTGATCGGCCCGGAATCGACGCTGCTGACGGGGGTGGTCAACCTGAACATCGCGCCGCGTCCCGGCACCGTGCCCGGCGCGGTCAGCGCGCGCAATTCGGTGATGGCGCTGGACGGCGAAGGCACGAACCTGGGCGGGTACGACAAGGCGCATCTGGTGCCGTATGGCGAATATCTGCCGATGCGCTGGCTGCTTGAACCGCTGGGCGCATCGCGGCTGGTGGCAGGCAGCATCGACTATCTGCCCGGCCCCGGTCCGCGCACGCTCGATCTGGGTGTGCACGGCAAGGCGGGCGTGATGATCTGTTACGAGATCGTGTTTTCGGGCGCGGTCGCGGACAAGGCGAACCGCCCGGATTATATCTTCAACCCGTCAAACGATGGCTGGTTCGGCACGTGGGGCCCGCCGCAGCATCTGGCGCAGGCGCGGATGCGCGCCGCCGAAGAAGGGCTTCCCGTGCTGCGATCGACCACTACCGGGATCAGCGCGGTGGTCGATGCGAACGGGGTGGTGCGCCAGACGATCGGCATGGGCAAGGCCGACCGCATCGACGGGGTTATACCGGCGGCCAAGCCCCCGACGCTGTTTGCAAGGTGGGGTCACATCCTGACGATGGCATGGGCGGTGCTGCTGATCGGGCTGGGCCTCGGCTTGCCTAGAGTGCTTGCGCTCACCCGCGCACGCGGCTAGGGCGAACCCGAACGGAGCGGGACATAAAGGTTTCCTTATATCTCTATAAGGTGACGTTTCGCGCCAGAACCGCTTAACTCAGCCCACGGGGTACATCATGCGCACCAATTACCTCTTCACCTCCGAAAGCGTGTCCGAAGGCCATCCGGACAAGGTTGCCGACCAGATTTCGGACGCGATCGTCGATCTGTTCCTGTCGAAAGACCCCGAAGCGCGCATCGCCTGCGAAACGCTGACCACCACGCAATTGGTCGTGCTGGCGGGCGAAATCCGCTGCAAGGGCGTGTTCGAAAACAACGAATGGGCGCCGGGCGCCGAAGAGGAAATCGAAAAGACCGTTCGCGCTACGGTGAAGCGCATCGGGTACGAACAAACCGGCTTCCACTGGGAAACCTTCACCTTCCAGAACAACCTGCACGGCCAGTCTGCGGAAATCGCGCAAGGCGTGGATGCGGGCGACAACAAGGATGAAGGCGCAGGCGATCAGGGCATCATGTTCGGTTACGCGACCGATGAAACCCCCGATCTGATGCCCGCCACGCTGTATTACAGCCACAAGATCCTTGAACGCATGGCGGCCGACCGTCATTCGGGCGCGGCCCCTTTCCTTGAACCCGATGCCAAGAGCCAGGTGACGCTGCGTTACGAACAATCGCTGCCTGTCGCGGCGACAGCGGTGGTGGTATCCACCCAGCACAAGCAGGGTTACTGCCTTACCGGCGAACATGCCGACCCGGCCAAATATGCCGAGCTGGAAGCCTATGTGAAGCGCATCGTGTCGGAGATCATCCCGCCGGTGCTGCTGCGCGGGACCAAGTATTATATCAATCCCACAGGCGCCTTTGAAATCGGCGGCCCGGATGGCGATGCGGGTCTGACGGGCCGCAAGATCATCGTCGATACCTATGGCGGTGCGGCCCCGCATGGCGGCGGCGCGTTCAGCGGCAAAGACCCGACCAAGGTCGACCGTTCGGCCGCCTACATCACCCGTTACCTCGCCAAGAACGTGGTCGCGTCGGGCCTTGCCACGCGCTGCACGATCCAGATCGCCTACGCGATCGGCGTGTCCGAACCGCTGTCGCTTTATGTCGACACGCATGACACCGGCACGGTCGGCGATGACAAGATCGAGACCGCGATCCTCGGCATTGCCAAGCTGGGCGGCCTGACCCCGCGTTCGATCCGCACGCATCTGGGCCTTAACAAGCCGATCTATCAGCCGACGGCGGCCTATGGCCACTTTGGCCGCAAACCCGATGGCGACCTGTTCCCGTGGGAGCGGCTCGATCTGGTGGCCGACCTGAAGGCGGCGCTGGCCTGATTTTGGCGTAAGGGTGCTGTTTTCCATGACGGCACCCTTCGCCCCTTCCCACCGCATCCTCGCGCTGGATGCACTGCGCGGCATCGCCGTGATCGGGATCGTGGGGATGAATGTCCTCGCCTTTGCGCTGCCCAGCCCGGCCTATTACAATCCGCTGTCTTACGGCGGTGTCAGCCCGCCCGATTACTGGGTGTGGCTGGGCAGTTTCGTCTTCATCGAAGACAAGTTTCGCACCCTGTTTGCGATGCTGTTCGGGGCAGGGTGCCTGATCCTGATCGAACGCGCCGCCGCAGCCCAGCCTCACGCCCGGGTGTGGCGTGCGCATTATGCCCGCATGGCGGTGCTGCTGCTGATCGGGCTTGTCCATGCCACCTTGCTTGCCAGCAACGACGTTCTGCGCGCCTATGCCCTTGCCGGAATGGCGCTGCCGCTGCTGGCGGGCCTATCGGCGCGGGCGCTGATCGCGGTCGCGCTCGGCTTGCTGGTGGTTCACGTCGCGCTCGGACTGGTCGCACTGGGTGCGCCCATAGTGGCGTTTCAGACGGGTTGGGGTGGGCATGACGCGCTGCTGTGGGCGGAACGGCAGTTCGGCCGCGACGCGGCGACGATCGCGATATTGCTGGAACAGGGGCGCGAAGGGCTGGCGGACCGGGTGGCGCGCCGCAGCCTTGCGATCCCGGCGCAATTGATAACCGTGGCGGCCTCGCTGCCGCTGAATCTGTCGGCCATCGCGCTGGGCATGGGGCTGTGGCGCGGCGGGATGCTCAAGGGCGAATGGCGCACCTTCCGCTTGCAACGGATTGCCGGGATCGCGGCGCTGGTGGCCTTGCCGGGGCTGCTGCTGCTCGCGCTGTGGCTGGAGGAAACGGGCTTCCCCGCGCCGCTGGTGGGGCCGGTGGCCCTGGTGCTCTCGGCCCCGTTCGACATGGCGCTGGCGCTGGGGTATGCCGCGCTGGCGATGGCGTTCCTGAACACACCGACCGGCGTCACCCGCGCTCTGGCGGCAACGGGGCGGCTGTCGCTCACCAATTATGTCATGACCAGCGTGATCCTGTCCGCGATCTTCGCGCACTGGGGGCTGGGCCTGTTTGGCGATGTTACCCGTTGGCAAGCCTTCACGCTGGGGCTGGTGCCGGTCGCAGCGATGCTGCTGTGGTCGCCGCCATGGGTTGCCAGGATCGGGCAGGGCCCTTTCGAACGGCTGTGGCGCGCAGGAGCGGCGGCGCTTTCCTACCCGCGCAAGGCCTGACACGGCTGCGGGCATGGCCTGCCGCGTGCGTCTTTACTGTTCTGATGTCGGCAGCGGGGCAAACAGGCCGGTTTTCCTGTTCAGGACAGTGTCTCATGTGTCTCCTACAGCCGCGTGCCCCGCTGTCAGCCATGCTCTCCGTGGATGGGTGAGGGCCGGTCAAGGGCCAGTTCGGCGTCCGAGAAGGTGAAGGGGCTGCGCACCCCTGCCATCCCGCCAAGCTCCACCCGCATGCCTCTTGCCACGATCTGCGGATCGGCAAACACCTCGTCCAGCCGGTTGATCGGCCCTGCGGGCACCCCGGCGGCATGGCAGGCATCAAGCAACCCCTGTTTGGTGAACCCGGTGGTTGCCGCCGCGATGGCGGCGTCAAGCGCAGCGGCATTCGCCGTGCGGTCGGCATTCGCGGCAAACCGTGGGTCGTCGGCCAGATGGTCAAGCTGCAGCACCGCCATCAGCTTGCGGAACAGACCGTCATTGGCAGGGGCAAGGATCACATGACCATCGCTCACCGCAAACACGCCGTAGGGCGCGACCTGTGCGTGGGCATTGCCCATGCGCGGCGGGTTGTGGCGGGTGGTGAACAGGTAGGTCGCCTGATTGGCAAGCAGACCGACCGAACAATCAAGCAGGCTCATGTCGACCTGTTGACCCCGCCCCGTGCGCGCCCGCATCAACAACGCCGCCTGCACACCGTTTGCGGCCCACACGCCGGTCGCCAGATCGCTGATCGAGATACCCATCTTGACCGGGTGGCCTTCAGGCTCGCCCGTCACCGACATCAACCCGCTCATGCCTTGCGCGACAAAGTCATACCCCGCCTCATGCGCGCGGGGCCCGGACTGTCCGAAGCCGGTGATCGAGCAATAGACAAGGCCCGGATTGCTGACGGCAAGACTGGCATAATCCAGACCGAATTTCGCAAGGCCGCCAGTCTTGAAGTTCTCGATCACCACATCGGCCTCGGCGCACAGCGCCATGACCCGCGCCAGATCGCCAGCCGCGGCAAAATCCGCGATGATCGAACGTTTGCCGCGGTTGCAGGCGTGGTAATAGGCCGCCTCGCGGTGGACCGTGCCTTGCGCATCTACCCGCTCGACCCAGGGTGGCCCCCACAGCCGGGTGCCGTCGCCTTCAGGGCTTTCAACCTTGATGACATCAGCGCCGAGATCGGCAAGGATCTGTCCGCAGAACGGGCCGGCCAGCACACGGGCCAGCTCTACCACCTTCAGACCCGCCAGCGGCGCGTTGGCATTGCGAGGCTCGGTCAGCCACATCGGCTATTCGGCCATCTGCGTGTTCAGGAAAGCGACCGAATCGGCCAGCACTTTGCCCTTGCCGCGGAACGGAACCGAAAGCGCCATCACGATCTCTTCGTGATCGAGGGGGCCGTAGTTCATCACTTGCACTGTCGCGCCAAGTCCGCGCAGCTTTGCGCCAAGATTGTCGGCGTTTCGAGGCCGCACGGTTTCATCGCCGTCCGATGTCACCAACAGCAGGGGCGGTGCATCCATTCGGGCATAGGTGATCGGCTGCGTTTCGGCGGGTCGAGGCCATTGGCTGAACGCCGCGATCGAACGCGGGCTGTCGAACGGGTAAAAATCGTAGGGGCCCGACAGGCCCACGCCTGCCTTGATGAAATCGGGGGCGATCCCGTTAGCCTTCAGCCGCTCAGCATCCAGCGCCAGCATCACCGCCTGATAGGCGCCCGCCGAATGGCCCATCACTGCAACCCGGTCCGGATCGCCGCCATGATTGCGAACATTGTCACGCACCCACGCCAGCGCTTCGACCCCGTCATCAAGAAAGGCCGGGAAGTGAATATCGGGCACCTTACGGTAATCGGGGATCACCACCACGAAACCCGCCCGCGCCAGCGCCCGTCCGGCGAAGGCATAGGACGTGCGGTCGCCCTTGGCCCAGCCGCCACCGTACCAGAAGACGACGACCGGCAAGTCGATATCGGGCGCGGTCTCGGGCCTCCAGATATCGAGAGTTTGGCCGTGCGTACCAAAAGCGACGCCTTCCGCGCTCTGCACCGCGCCGCTTGTCCCGCCGATCACGCGGTCCACATGCGACAACAGCCGCGGCGGCGCGGTAAAGGCGATCAGTCCGGCAATGGCCGCCAGCACCCCAATCCCGCCAATCGCAAAGGCGCGCTTCATTGCGCGATGTATCGCGCCGTAGTGGTCGCAGCGATATCGGCCTCGGTAACACCCGGTGCCATTTCGATCAGGCGGAACGGTTCATCCTTGCCCGCACGCTGGAACACCGCAAGATTGGTGATGACCATATCGACCACGCCCGCGCCGGTCAGCGGCAAGGTACACTGCGGGATGAACTTGGGCGATCCGTCCTTGGCGGTGTGGTCCATCACCACGATGATTTTCTTCACGCCCGCGACGAGATCCATCGCGCCGCCCATGCCCTTGATCATCTTGCCGGGAATCATCCAGTTGGCGATGTCGCCATTTTCGGCCACTTCCATCGCGCCCAGCACAGTGAGGTCGATGTGACCGCCGCGAATCATCGCAAAGCTGGTCGCGCTGTCGAAATAGGCGCTGTGCGGCAGTTCGCTGATCGTCTGCTTGCCCGCATTGATAAGATCGGGGTCGACCTCGTCGTCATAGGGGAACGGCCCGATTCCCAGCATCCCGTTTTCGCTCTGAAGCGTGACCAGCATGCCTTCGGGAATGTGGTTGGCCACCAGCGTCGGGATGCCGATGCCGAGGTTGACGTAATAGCCATCCTGCAATTCACGGGCCGCGCGGGCGGCCATCTGGTCGCGGGTCCAGCCTTCGGGAAGTGTGGTCATTGTCATGCCTTTATTGGCCCAGCAGCGGTTCGATCAGGAACCAGCCATTGCCGATTACCGGTTCAAGCTCGGCCGCGGCTGCGGGGCTGCGCAGGTATTTGTAACGTCCGTCAAAATCGGACCGTTCGTCACCGGCGATCGCGGTGATGCAGGTGATGCCGGCCAGATTGTCCTTGCGTTGCTGCTTTGTGTCGCTTTCGTCACGGCGCAGCGAAATGATATCCTCTCCGCGCGGATCGAGGCCCGATTGTTCGAGCGCGGTGCGCACAGCGCCTGACTGGTTGACCGAAAGATCGGTCATCCATGCGATCTCGACACCCGCTTCGCGCAGCACTGCCAGACCCAGGATAAGCCCAGGCTGCGGCTTGGGCGCGCTGGGGGGATCGAAGACGCCGCCCATCGGATCAAGATCGATCAGCGCGACCTGCTGTTCGCCTGCGGCGCAGCGGCGGCGTTTGCCGTCCAGCGCGACAGGATCGCTGAGGATGGCTGACAGCAAATCTGCCCCGTCTCTTGCACCAAGGGCCGATGCCTGTGCGTAACGCACAAACCGCGCAAAGTTGCTCTGACCCGGTGCAAGCGGCTTGCTCGGATCGGGATAGGCGGCCGGTGCGGCCGCAGGGGCAGGCAAGACCGATGGAGCTGCTGGGGTTACGGGCGCGGGTGCAGGCAACGCTGTCGGAGCGGGGGGCTGAGCGGGCGCGCGCGGCGGCGCGGGAACTGGTACGGGGGCCGCCACAGGCATTGGCGCAGGCGTGCGCAGAGGCGTCGGCACGGCGGTGGGCACGGCCACGGGAGCGGGAGCGGCAGGCGGCACGGCGGTTATCGTCGGGGCCGCAGCGGGCACAGCTGCAGCCGCTTGGGCAACCTCGCTATCATCCAGCACACGCGACCCGACCATCGCCGATCCGGCCAAGGCCGGGATCGCCACCGCTACGCACCCCGACAGCGATGTTCCCGCCAGCAGCGCCAGCGGCAGCAGAAGCAACCTTTTGGCCATCACGCGCTCTCCCTTTCGCGAACGGTCCGGAATTCGATCTTCTTGTCGTAAGGCGCGCCCAGCACCAGCCGGTTGACGAACACCCCCGCCAGATGGATCTGATCGGGGTCGAGACTGCCGGCGGGAACGATTTCTTCGACTTCAGCAATGCAAACCCGGCCGCAGGTCGCGGCGGGCTGATTGAAATTGCGCGCGGTCTTGCGGAAGATCAGGTTGCCCGTTTCATCGGCTTTCCATGCCTTGATAATCGCAAGATCGGCAAAGATGCCCTGTTCGAGAATATAGGTTTGCATCACGCCGTCGCGGTCGGGAAAGTCTTTGTGTTCCTTGCCTTTGGCAACCTCGGTGCCAACGCCTGTGCGGGTGTAGAAGCCGGGAATGCCCGCGCCGCCGGCCCGCATACGTTCGGCCAGCGTGCCTTGCGGGCAGAATTCTACCTCGAGTTCGCCGGCAAGGTACTGCCGTTCAAACTCCTTGTTTTCGCCGACATAGGAACTGATCATCTTCTTCACCTGCCGCGTGCGCAGCAGCTTGCCGATGCCTTCGTTGTCGATCCCGGCATTGTTGCTGGCGAAGGTGAGATTTGTGACACCCGAATCGCGGATCGCATCGAGCAACCGTTCGGGCAAGCCGCACAGGCCAAAGCCCCCGGCGGCAATCATCATGTCATCACGCAGGACGCCGGCAAGCGCGCTGGCGGCGTCGGAGTAAAGCTTGGTCATCGGGCCTGTCTGCCTCTTCTGGTATCGCGCCAAACCGATCCCATATCCGGGAACGCGAATGTGACTAGAGGGTTAGCGGGCCCGTGTCACGCCCATGCGACACACCAAGTCGAATCGTGGTTCATGTTGCGTCGCAGCAGTGTCATCGTTCTGAAATGTGCCTACAAAATAGGCTTATGCTGAAACTTGAGGCAGAAGCTTGCAAGTTTGCGCACACACCCTCGCTAAATCGGGCGACAGTTGTGCATTTTGCAACTCACTATGTTTCTTTCGCACTTGCACAACGACGCGGTTTCCGCCATTTGGAACGGGCCTTTCAGGCATCCTCTCCCAAACTTTTCAAGCCCGGCACATTGTGCCGGGCTTTTTTCTTGCCCGGTGGGCCAAGCAGGCAATCGGCTGTGCGCCAGATTGCATTCGCGCGGGTCTGTTCCTAGCTATCGCTTTCGCAATTGAACTCCCTTGCCTGGACAGGAACGCCCCATGGCCGATACCGAAAATGCCCCTCCCATCCGCTCAGTGCGGCTGCAGGTTGCCCCTGCACGGCAGGAAGAATCGGGCGCCGGCATAGCGCGCATTCCGCGCTCCGCATTTCAGAAGCTTGGCATTACCGAAGGCGATATCGTCGAAATCCACGGCAAGCGTATCACCGCCGCGATTGCCATGGCCGCCTATCCTGAAGACGACGCGCTGGATGTGGTGCGTCTTGACGGGCTTCAGCGCGGCAATGCGCAAGGCGGATCGGGCGAGCATGTGGAAATCATGCGCGGCGAATCGCGTCCCGCCACCCGTGTCGTGTTTGCTCCCGCGCAGCGCGAAATGCGCCTGCAGGGTCCGACCCAGGCATTGAAGCGGAACTTCTTCCGCCGCCCCCTGATGGCAGGCGATCTGGTTGCCACCACGGGTCAGCAGCCGGTACAGAACATGCCCGCCGACGTGCGCCAACTGCTGCGCGCGCCTGCCTATGCCCTGACCCAGATCCGCCTGACTGTCGCATCGACCAGCCCCAAGGGCATCGTCCATATCGACGAGAACACCGAGGTTGAGCTGCGCTCCGAATTCGAAGAACCCCGTGATGGCCGCGCCGTGGTCAATTACGATGATGTCGGCGGCATGGAAGAAACCATCCGCCAGTTGCGCGAAATGGTGGAACTGCCGCTGCGCTATCCCGAACTGTTCATCCGCCTTGGCGTCGAGCCGCCCAAGGGCGTTCTGCTCCACGGTCCGCCGGGGACGGGCAAGACCCGCCTGGCGCAGGCCGTTGCCAATGAAAGCGATGCTGAATTCTTTATCATCAACGGGCCCGAAATCATGGGCTCGGGCTATGGCGAATCGGAAAAGCGCCTGCGCGAAGTGTTCGAAGAAGCCAGCCGCGCCGCGCCTGCGATCATCTTCATCGACGAGATCGATTCGATCGCGCCCAAGCGTACACAGGTGCCCGGCGAGGCGGAAAAACGGCTGGTCGCCCAGTTGCTGACGTTGATGGACGGGCTGGAAAAGCGCGCCAATCTTGTGGTGATCGCCGCCACCAACCGGCCTGATGCGATCGACGAGGCGCTGCGCCGTCCGGGCCGCTTCGACCGCGAGATCGTGATCGGCGTGCCCGATCAGCGCGGACGGCGCCAGATCATCGGCATCCACACCCGCGGGATGCCGCTCGAAGGGGCGGTCGACCTCGATGAACTGGCGCGCGTCACGCACGGCTTTGTCGGCGCGGATATTGCCGCGCTGGCGCGTGAAGCCGCGATCGAAGCGGTGCGCCGGATCATGCCACGGCTCGATCTTGATGAACGCACCGTGCCGCCCGAAGTGCTCGAAGACCTGTGCGTCAGCCGCGACGATTTTCTCAGTGCGCTGAAGCGCGTCCAGCCGTCCGCGATGCGCGAAGTGATGGTGCAGGTTCCCAACGTGGGCTGGGACGACATCGGCGGCGTGGGCGAGGCGACGGAGAAGCTGCGCGAAGGTATCGAACTTCCGCTCAAGAACCCCGACGCCTTCCGCCGCCTGGGTATCCGTCCCGCGAAGGGCTTCCTGCTCTATGGCCCGCCGGGCACCGGCAAGACCCTGCTGGCGAAGGCCGTGGCCAAGGAGGCCGAGGCGAACTTCATTTCGATGAAGTCGTCCGATCTTCTGTCCAAGTGGTACGGCGAAAGCGAACAGCAGATCGCCAAACTGTTCGCCCGCGCCCGGGCAGTGGCGCCCTGTGTGGTGTTCATCGACGAAATCGACAGCCTCGTTCCGGCGCGCGGGTCAGGGCAGGGCGAACCGCAGGTGACGGGCCGCGTGGTTAACACCATCCTGGCCGAAATGGATGGGCTTGAAGAGTTGCAATCGGTGGTCGTGATCGGGGCGACCAATCGTCCGACGCTGGTCGATCCGGCTCTGCTGCGTCCGGGCCGGTTCGACGAACTGGTTTATGTCGGCACCCCTGACAAGCCGGGACGTGAGCATATTCTGGGCATTCATACCGCCAAGATGCCGCTGGGCGAAGACGTGGATCTGGCCGCGATTGCTGCGCAGACCGAACGGTTCACCGGCGCGGATCTGGAAGATGTGGTGCGCCGCGCGGGTCTGGCCGCGCTGCGCCGTGTGGGCGGCGCTGTGTCCAGCGTCAATGCGCAGGACTTCAAGGCCGCGCTTGAAGATTCGCGTGCAACCGTAACGGTCGAGATGGAAAGCGAATACAAGAAAATGCGCGGCGAACTGAAGAAGCGCGCCGCCGCGGTGCAACCGATCGGGTTCCTGTCACCCGACATGCTGACCCCGACGCGGGAAAAGAAGCACGACTGAACAAGGCTCAGCCCCCTTCGTCGCTTAGCTGCTCAAGCGCGGCGGCGGAGGGGTCGCCCAGTGCACCACCCGGACCAAGCGGCCCCGAAAGCACGCGGCCGCGCACGATCGCCTCGGGCATTGTCTCCGCCATCCACACGATCATCGCCTCGCGCACATCGCAGCGCAGGTCGAACAGCGTGGGCGAATCCTTGGCGGTCATCAGCAGCCGGACCTCGACCGCATCGCGCGACAGGTCGGTGACCTGCATGTGGTTGACCCGCCCGTCCCACCGCGGATTCGCGGCGATGACCTCAAGCGCCTTTTCGCGAATCGGATCGAGCCGCGTGGCGGGATCGACGTAGAGAAACACCGTCCCCATCAGCCGGGCGGTAGTCTTGGTCCAGTTCTGGAAGATTTCCTCGAGGAACTTGGTGGTCGGCACCACCAGCCGCCGCTCGTCCCACACCTTGACGACGACGTAGGTGGTGCGGATATCCTCGATCAGACCCCACTCCCCGTTGATCACGACCACATCGCCGATCCGGATCGGCTCGGTCAGTGCCATCTGGATACCTGCGATCAGCGACTTGAGCGCAGGCTGCGCCGCCGCCCCTACCGCAAGCGCGGCAAGCCCCGCCGAGGCCATCAGCGTCACCCCCACCTCGCGCACGCCGGGGATCGACAGCAGCACCAGCGACAGGGTGACGAAGATGATGACGAAGGTCGCGATCCGGCCGAGAATGCGCAGCCGCGTCTGCCGGCGACGGGCGCGAAGATTGTCCTCCGCCGCAAGGTCGAGCCGCAGTTCGACCGCTTTCACCCAGGCGCGCACGATAGCGAGCGCAATCCAGCCAACCAGCGCGGGCACCACGAAGCCTGACAGCGTTTCCCATAGCGCGGCAAGCAGCGGCAGGCTCTGTGCTGCCATCGCGAGCGCGGCGGCGACCATCGCCCATTTGACCGGGCGGCTCAGCGACCGCAGCACCAGATCGTCCGCCTCGCTCTGGCTCTGAAGCGTCACGCGGCGAAGGATGCCGAACAAAACCCGGTGGATGATGAGCGCCGTTACCACGGCGACCGTGGCGATCAGCGCGACCGAACCGGCCTCCTGCCAGTCGATTCTCACCTCCGGGATGGTGCGTTTCAGAACGTCGATCATGCCGCGGGCCTAGGCCAGCGCTGCCATCGCCTCAACCGCTGGCTCGTCGGTTCGCCCCTAATGCGCAGCATCCCAGCTTGCCCCGGTGCCGATATCGATGCCCAGCGGCACGGTGAGCTCGACCGCGGGCAAGGCGGCTTCGGCCATCACCTGACGGATCACCGGGGTCGCCGCTTCGACGCGGGCCTCGGGCAGTTCGAACACCAGTTCGTCGTGCACCTGCAGCAGCATGCGCACGTCGTGCAGGCCCGCATCGGCCAGCGCGGGCAGCATCCGCGCCATCGCGCGCTTGATGATGTCGGCGCTGGTGCCCTGGATCGGCGCGTTGATCGCGGCGCGCTCGCTTCCCTGACGTTCGGCCTGGTTCTTGGAGTTGATCCGCGGGAACCACGTCTTGCGACCGAACAGCGTCTCGGAATAGCCTTTGGCACGCACGCTTTCGAGCGTGTCGTGGATATAGCGCTGGATGCCGGGGAAACGCTGGAAATAGGTGTCGATCATCGCCTGCGCTTCATCGGCGGGAACTTCCAGCCGACCCGCCAGCCCCCAGCGGCTGATACCGTAGAGGATCGCGAAGTTGATCGTCTTGGCGCGTCCGCGGGTATCGCGGGTGACTTCGCCAAACATTTCGCGTGCGGTGCGGGCGTGGATGTCCTCGCCCTCGGCAAAGGCTTCCTTCAGACTATCGACATTGGCCATGTGCGCCGCCAGCCGCAATTCGATCTGCGAATAGTCCGCCGCCAGCAGCACGTTGCCCGGTTCGGGCACGAACGCTTCGCGGATCTGTCGGCCGATCGCGGTGCGGATCGGGATGTTCTGCAGGTTGGGATCGGTCGACGACAACCGCCCGGTCTGCGCGCCCACCAGACTGTAGCTGGTGTGGACCCGGCCGGTGTCGGGATTGATCGCGGCCTGCAGCGCATCGGTATAGGTGGATTTGAGCTTGGCCAGCTGGCGCCATTCCAGCACCTTTCGGGCAATCGGCGCGCCTTCGGCAGCGAGCTTTTCCAGCACCGAAACATCGGTGGAATATTGCCCGCTCTTGCCTTTCTTGCCGCCCTTGTAGCCCAGCTTGTCGAACAGGATCTCGCCCAGTTGCTTGGGGCTGCCGACGGTGAATTCCTGCCCGGCGACAGCATGGATTTCGCCTTCGAGGCGGCCGATTTCGACCGCAAATTCCTCGGACAACCGGGCCAGACGCGCACGATCGACCCGAATGCCTTCGCGCTCCATCGCGGCCACCACCGCAATCAGCGGCCGGTCCACCCGTTCGTAGATCCTTGTGCCGCCTTCCATCGCAAGCCGGGGTTTCAGGTGACGGTACAATCGCAGCGTGACATCGGCATCTTCGGCGGCATAGGCGGTCGCCCGGTCGAGCGGGACTTCGTTGAAACCGATGGCTTTCTTGCCTGTGCCGCAGACATCCTTGAAAGCGATCGGCGTATGGCCCAGATGGCGCTGCGCCAGTTCGTCCATGCCGTGTCCGCCGCCGATGCCTTCTTCTGCGCGGCCCGCGTCCAGCGCAAAGCTGATCACCATCGTATCATCAATCGGGGACACGGTGATTCCTGCGCGGGCCAGAATGTTGAGATCATACTTGCCGTTCTGGAACACCTTGAGGACGCTGTCGTCCTCCAGCATCGGTTTCAGCGCGGCGATTGCGTCTGGCATCGGCACCTGCTGCGGCTTTTGCGCGAACATGTCCGCGCCGCCATGGGCAAGCGGGATGTAGCAGGCATCGTTGGGGCCGAGCGCCAGGCTGATGCCGACCAGATCTGCACGCATCGCATCAAGGCTCGATGTCTCGGTATCGACAGCAACCAGCCGCGCAGCAACCGCCCGGTCCACCCAGGCGTTCAGCCGATCGAGCGTCTGTACGGTTTCGTAGGCTGCATGATCGACCGGCGGCATGTCCGGCAGTGGCTGGCGGCTGCCTTGCGCTGCGGCGTCTGCTGCCGCCTTGCTGGGCTTGGGCGGGTTGAGATCGGTGGCCCGCGACGGGCTGCCCGAACCGGTGTCGAGCCGCCGCAGCAAGGACGTAAACCCGTGGGTTTCCAGAAACGCGGCCAGCGGTTTGGTTGGCACGGGGCGCAGTTTCATTTCGTCCAGCGGCTGGGGCAGATCGCAATCTTCTTTCAGCGTCACCAGCACGCGGCTCAATTCGGCGTCTGCGCGCCCTTCGATCAGTCGGTCCTTCAGCTTGGAAGCCTTCATCCCCGGCGCTGCATCAAGCGCAGCGGTCAGCGAACCATGTTCGGCAATCAGTTTGGACGCAGTCTTGGGTCCGATGCCGTAGATGCCCGGCACATTGTCCACCGCATCACCCATCAGCGCCAGCACATCGCCCACCAGATCGGGGCGTACCGCGAACTTTTCTTCAACCTCTTCAAGCCAGATGCGCTGGTTCTTCATCGTGTCGAGCATGTCGATCCGTCCAAGCCCATCAGGGCCTTCGACTTCGCCGATCAGCTGCATCAGATCCTTGTCGGAACTGACGATGGTGACATCCCACCCGCGTTCCTGCGCCCGGCGGGCGTAAGTGGCGATCAGATCGTCCGCCTCCAGCCCCGGCACTTCGATGCATGGCAGGCTGAAGGCGCGGGTGGCGTCGCGAATCAGCGGGAACTGCGGCACGAGATCTTCGGGCGGTTCGGGCCGGTTCGCCTTGTAATGTTCGTACAGATCGTTGCGGAAGCTGATCGATCCGGCATCGAGGATGACCGCTAGGTGGGTCGGCCCGTCCGCTGCATCAAGATCCGAAGCCAGCTTCCACAGCATGGTGGTATAGCCATAAACCGCCCCCACGGGGGTGCCTTCGGGGTTGGTCAGCGGCGGCAGCCGATGATAAGC
Source organism: Erythrobacter sp. R86502 (assembly GCF_042466465.1). Classification (NCBI taxonomy): domain Bacteria; kingdom Pseudomonadati; phylum Pseudomonadota; class Alphaproteobacteria; order Sphingomonadales; family Erythrobacteraceae; genus Erythrobacter; species Erythrobacter sp. R86502. Next base: position 2,631,892 of record NZ_JAXHCJ010000001.1, read on the forward strand.
CCGGAAGATATAGGACGAACCGTCGACGAGATAGAGATGCTGCTTATCGGCCATGCCGCCTGCTAGCAGGCACGGCCGGACGCGGGTAGAGGCTTGGCGCGGCAAACCGCGAAATGGCTTCCGGAAAACGACGAGACGAATTGCGGCGGAAATACGGCAAAATTGGGGCGTGACGCCTTATTTCGCTTGTCTCTGCCCGTGTTCGGCCTTATCTGAGACCACGAACCGGGCCGAACAGATACCGGTATCGGCGCGATCGTGTAAACGGCGCGTCTCGTTCGCAGGCTCTTATTTCAAGACAAGGGAATCCATACCATGCGCAAGATCATCCTCGCTGCTGCCATCGCCACTTCGGCTCTCGGCCTTGCCGCTTGCAGCGAAACCACAGAAACAGAAACCGAAGAAGCTGTTGACGCGATGGCTGCTGACGCAGAAGCTAATGGTGAAATCGCTGCCGACAACGTCGATGCCGCCACCGATGCGACTGCTGCTGAAGTCAATGAAGCGGCTGACGAAGCTGCCGACGCTGCTGTTCAGACCACCGACGAAGTTGGCGATGCCGCTGCTAACGTCGCTGCCGAAGCCGAAGCTGCTGCCGAATAATCGGACGCACGATCAGCGCCGCCTGGCGGCTACGATCAGCTGAAAAAAAAGGGCGGTGCCGCAAGGCGCCGCCCTTTTTGCGTTAGTTCAAACGGTAAGGCTCAACCGCCTGTTGCGTAGGGCGCGTTGGCCCAGTTTTTCGTAGGATTTTGCTGCGCACGCACGGCAAAGCCATCATACAGCGCCCGCGCAATCGCAGCGATACGCTGTTCACGGGCGAGTTTGGTACCCTGACCCGTCACATAGATCGCCACGGCGATGGTGCGGCCATCGGGACATTCGATGATGCCGATATCGCTCGACGTGTTGTTGAGCGAACCGGTCTTGTGGCTCACCCGCGCTTCAAGCGGAATATGCGCCGGGATGCGCCGCTTGCCCGTAACGGTGCGGCTCATCGCGCCAAGCAACACCTGCCGGCTTTGGTCGGACAGGAAATCTCCGCGATACAATCCGGCAAGCAGATCGACCATCGCCCGCGGCGTTGCGGCATCGCGCGGGTCGATGTGAAAAGCGGGATTGTGTTCGCCATCATCGCGCACCAGCGTCGCGATATCGCGGTTGATCGAGAAGTTGGAAATGCCCTGACGGCGGATCCAGTCATTGACCTTCGCGGGTCCGCCCACGGCGGCAAGCAGGGCATCGGTCGCAGGGTTGCTGGACCGGGTGATCATGATTTCCAGCAAATCGATCGCGGGCATGTACTGCCCGGCGCGCACCGGGGCTTTAGCCGAAGAATACTTGGCCGAAGCGACCGGCATCATCAGCGGAAATTCCGATGTCAGGGAATAACGACCCTGTTCGACCATTTCGAGGAACGTGGCGGCCACCGCGATCTTGCTCGTCGATGCCATCGGGAAAAGCTGATCGCCCAGCACCATGACCTGTTCGCCGGTTGCAAGGTCGATTGCAGCCACCCCGATGCGGCCCTGCGCCGGATCGGCCAGTTCGGCGATGCGCTGCTGCAGATTGTTGGCATACAATGCTTCAAAGCTGGGCGGCTGACGCGACTGGGTGCCGAAGGTGTTGTCGAAGGTGGCCTGCAGATCATCGGCGCTTGCCGCAGCCGGGCTCGCCATCGCGGCAAAAGAGGCGACAAGACCGGTAACGGCGGCGAAAAGGCGGGGGCGTGTCATGAGGACAAGCTACTCCAACAGGGTTGCGGTAGGCTTAATGACATACTTATCCCCGCGCGGTTCGGCGCGACAAGGGCAGAGAGAGTCCCATGCGATGAAAGGTGCGGCGCACGCGACCGGCCTTCAAAAACCTTTCTTGTCATGCACCTGCTCGGACGTGGTCGTGGGTTCATCGAAACAGGCGGTGAACCTTCGTCGTCGGGCTTGACTGAGCCGCTCCAGGCGGCAGGTTGCCGGTCAAGCACGGATCAAAGGGGACTTTCATGACCGCTAATGCCAAACGCAGCGCTGCACGCGCTGCCTTCGCCGCCGTTTTGCTGTCGTCATCGGGCATCGTTTGTGCCCAAAGTGCGCAGATCGTCCAGCCGGGCGCGCCCGGTCAGGCCAGCAAGACGCTGACCGCGCAGCAGGCGACCCAGCTGGCACAGGCCAGCTACACGCAGGCCGACGTTGCGTTCATGCAAAACATGATCCTGCATCACGAGCAGGCGCTCGCCATGGCAAAACTGGCGAAGGATCGCACCAATTCGGCCGATCTGCTCACCATTGCCGGGCGGATCGAATCAAGCCAGGCGGATGAAATTGCGTTCATGAAAGGGTGGTTGGCCGACCGCGGCGAACCGCTGGAAGACCCGAAGATGGCCGGCCACGGCGCGCACATGCACCACATGATGGCCGGCATGGCGAGCCCCGCCCAGATGCAGGCGTTGAAAGACGCCAAGGGCACCGAGTTCGACCGCCAGTTCCTCACCCTGATGATCGCGCATCATGAAGGCGCGGTCGACATGGTGGAAAAGCTGTTCGATGAAGACGGCACTGCCGCTGACCCCGTGCTTTACCAGTTCGTCAGCGATATCGACAGCGAACAGACCACCGAGATCGAGCGGATGGACAAACTGCTGGCGGGGCTGTCCCCCGATCCGCGTGCCAATCTCACCGCCGGGTTCAACACCGCGGGCGAGGCGATCCTTGGGCTTACCAAGGTGGCCAGCCTGCCCAAGCCAGCCGGGTTCTTCAATCCCGAAAACCCCGCAGGCCTGCGCCCGCCCGTGCCGCCGAAGGCTGACAAGGACGTTGCTGAAACCGCTGCATCCGAACCTGCTGCGCCCGAACCTGCTGTGGCCGCAGCAGGCCCTGATGGCGCCCCCGCCCGTGAAGAAGAAGACCTGACCGAATACGCTGAACGTTCACCGCTGCTTGATTTTGCCAACACCGACATGGCGTTCTTCGGCGATGTTCTGGTGACGGGATCGTACCACGGGTTCAACCTGTACAAGCTGGGCGCCGATGGTTTGCCCGGTCTGATGAGCAGCGTCGTGTGCCCCGGTGGGCAGGGCGATGTTTCGGTGGTAGGCGATCTGCTTGTCATGAGCGTCGAACAGACCCGCGGACGGGTGGATTGCGGACTTGAAGGCGCGCCGGGCAAGGTCAACGCCGACCGTTTCCGTGGCCTGCGTATCTTCGATATTTCCGATCTTTCGCGCCCTGTGCAGGTGGGCGCCGTGCAAACCTGCCGGGGCAGCCACACGCACTCTGTCGTCAGCGCCGATGATACGCGGCTGATCGTCTACAACTCGGGCACGGCGGGCATCCGCGAAACCGAAGAGCTGGCTGGTTGCATCGGCGAAATTCCCGGCGACACGCGCACCGCATTGTTCTCGGTCGATGTGATCGAAATTCCGCTGGCTGATCCGTCCACGGCGCGGATCGTCAAAAGCCCGCGGGTCTTTGCCGACACCGAAACAGGCGAAATTGCCGGCCTGTGGCGCGGCGGCGATCATGGCGACAACACGCAGCGCACCGCGCCGACCGATCATTGCCACGACATCACCGTCTACCCTGCGCTGAAGCTGGCGGCAGGCGCATGTTCGGGCAATGGCATCCTGTTTGACATTTCCGATCCGATGAACCCCAAACGCATCGACGCCGTCACCGACACCACCTTTGCCTATTGGCATTCGGCTACCTTCAACAATGATGGCACCAAAGTGATCTTCACCGATGAATGGGGCGGCGGCGGGCGCCCGCGCTGCAAGGCGTCCGATCCCAAGACCTGGGGCGCCAATGCGGTTTACGACATCGTTGATGGCAAGCTTGTCTTCCGTGCGCATTACAAAATGCCCGCCGCGCAGAGCGACAAGGAGAATTGCGTGGCGCACAATGGATCGATCATCCCGGTGCCGGGGCGCGATCTGTTTGCGCAGGCGTGGTATCAGGGGGGGCTCAGCGTGATGGATTTCACCGACAGCGCCAATCCCCGGGAAATCGCCTATTTCGATCGCGGGCCGATTGATGCCAAGCAGATGGTGCTGGGGGGTTACTGGTCGGTCTATTGGTACAAGGGCCATCTTTACGGCACGGAAATCGCCCGCGGGATCGACGTGTTTGCGCTGAAGCCGAGCGACGATCTGACCGAAGCGGAAATCGCCGCCGCACGCGCAGCGACCTATAAGGACGATCGCTTCAATCCGCAGACGCAAACCCGCGTTACCTGGGACAAGGCCGTGATCAATTCAGCCGAGGCCAGTCGTCAGGGGGGGTAGGCGCTCACGCGGGCAATGGCGCGGCGGGGGGGCATTCTCCCGCCGATGCAATCGTGCCGGAGCAGGGCAGGGATGGAACTTGTCACGTGCGCAGGCCTTTTCCTGCCATCCCCCTTGCGTCCTTGGTCTAAGGGCGCACCCCTGATCGCGCACCTGCGCGGCGGCAAAGGATTTTGCACATTCATGCCCCTTCGCTTGATGCTCCTTGGTCTTTTCGCAAGTCTTTGGCTGACAGGCGCCGCCGGGCTTTCTGCGCAGACGCTGACGGACCCGACCGGCAGTGCGGCGGCCGAGGAAGCCGATGCGGGCTCTTCGGGAACGATCGATATTGCGGCGCTGACCGAACAATCGGATCGCGCCACGCAGGCAGGGTTGCAGCGCATTTTCGCGCAGATCGATGGTCTGGCCGGTGTAGAGGTCGCGGTTCAATCGGGGGTGGTTCGCCTGTCGGGATCGGTCGCCAATCAGGCTGACCGCGAACAGGCGCTCGCCATCGCCGAACGGATCGGCGGCGTTGTCACGGTCGAAAACGGGATCGAACGATCGCTTGAAGTGGACAGCAACCTGTCGCCGGCGCTGTCATCGCTTTCCGAAGATTTTCGCGGCTTGATCAAAAGCCTGCCGTTGCTGGGTGTGGCGGTGCTGGCGGCCTTGCTGGTGGCGGCGGTCGGATACCTTGTGGCAGGGCAGCGGCGCTTCTGGGCCTGGGCCACACCGAACGGGTTTCTGGCCGAACTGGTGGCAGGGGCGATCCGCGTCGTGGGAATCATTGCAGGGCTGGTGATCGCCTTGCAGATCCTTGATGCCACTGCCCTGCTGGGCCTGGTGCTGGGCAGCGCCGGGATCATCGGCATCGGGCTGGGTTTTGCCGTGCGCGATACGGTCGACAATTATGTGTCCAGCCTGATGCTCAGCCTACGCCAACCATTCCGCGCCAATGATCATGTCATCATCGACACGCTCGAAGGCCACGTGATCCGGCTGACATCGCGGGCCACGGTGCTGATGACGATGGATGGCAACCACCTGCGCATTCCCAATTCCACCGTCTTCAAAGCCAACATCCTCAACTTCACTCGCAACCCGCAACGGCGGTTCGAATTCGATCTGGGTGTCGATTCGGCGGATGATCCGCTGGCCGCGATGCAGGTGGGTCTTGCCGCGATCCGTTCACTGCCCTTCGTGCTTGATGATCCGCGCAGCCACGCGATCATTCAGGCGGTGGGCGATTCAAGCATCGTTCTGCGCTTCTTTGCGTGGGTCGATCAGGAAGCGACCGATTTCATGAAGGGCCGCAGCCTTGCGATACAGGCGGCCAAATCTGCGCTGGAAAGCGAAGGCTACGAACTGCCAGAGCCGATCTATCGTATCCGCGTGGAGGATTTTGCCCGGCTTCCCAAACCCGGTGAGGCCAAACCCGGTGAGGCCAAATCCGGCGAGGCCAAGCGCGTGGCCGTGGCCAAACCCGCACCCGCGATGCCGGCCGGGGACGAACACGCCCCGCGTGATCGCACCATCGAACAGCTCGTCAGCGAGGAACGCGGCACGGGCGAGAAAGACCTGCTCGACACGCGCCGGCCGATTGAATGAAGCGGGCCGATAGTTGACGAGAACCGGGCGGCACTGCGTTGCAATTCCATGACGCGGCGCTAGGCGGGGGCGTCACGGCTTTAGCGGGGATTCGCGCACCATGAAAATCATGTCCGGCAACTCAAACCTGCCGCTCGCCCGCGCTATTGCGGCCTATCTCGAAATCCCGCTCACCGATGCGAGCGTGCGGCGGTTTTCGGATGAGGAAGTCTTCGTCGAAATTCACGAAAACGTGCGCGGGGAAGACGTGTTCGTCGTCCAGCCGACCAACTTTCCGGCCAACGACAACCTGATGGAACTGCTGATCTGCATCGACGCGCTGCGCCGCGCGTCTGCCAAGCGGATCACTGCGGTTGTGCCCTATTTCGGTTATGCCCGGCAGGACCGCAAACCCGGACCCCGGACGCCGATTTCGGCCAAACTGGTGGCCAACCTCATCACCGAAGCCGGCGCGGACCGGATGCTGGCAGTGGATCTGCACGCCGGCCAGATCCAGGGCTTCTTCGATATCCCGACCGACAATCTGTATGCCGCGCCGGTCATGGCGGCGGATATTCAGGCGCGGTATGGCAATCAGTCGCTGATGGTCGTCAGCCCCGATGTGGGCGGCGTGGTGCGCGCGCGCGCGCTGGCCAAGCGGCTGGACAACGCCCCGCTCGCCATCGTCGACAAGCGCCGCGACCGGCCGGGCGAATCGGAAGTGATGAACATCATCGGCGATGTCCAAGGACGCCACTGCATCCTGATCGACGACATCGTCGATTCGGGCGGTACACTGTGCAACGCGGCCGAGGCGCTGCTGGAAGGCGGGGCCAAGTCGGTCGCAGCCTATATCACCCACGGCGTGCTATCGGGCGGCGCAGTGGCGCGCATCAACGGGTCGAGCCTGAAAGAACTGGTTATCACCGATTCGATCCGGCCCACTGAGGCCGCGGAAGCATCTGATCGCATCCGTATCCTGCCAATCGCCCCGCTGGTGGGCGAAGCGATTCGCCGGATTGCGGATGAAAGCTCGGTTTCCAGCCTGTTCGATTGATGTTTGATCCCGGCGAGGTTCGGGACATTCTCATCAGCGCTGCCCGGCAGCGCAAGACGCTGACCTATTCCGAACTGCTCGGAATCCTCGGCCACGTCTTCACCCGGCCCTTGATGCGCCAATTGTGCAAGGTGCTCGACCACATCGACGAGGACGGGCGCGCTTTGGGCGAACCCGGCCTTGCCGTGCTGGTGGTGCGCCAGTCCGATGGCCTGCCGGGACAGGGCTGGTTTGTCGCCCGCACCCCAATCCACGACGACCTGCCGCTGGAATGGGTGGGGCCGGAGGCGCGCCGCTACACCGAGGCTCGACAGGCGCAAGCCCATGACTATTGGATGGCTGCATGAACGATAATGATCTCGCTCTCGCCCTGCGCCTTGCCGATCTGGCCGGCGCTGCCATCCGCCCCCTGTTCCGCGGCCAGTGGAGCGAGGAAAAGAAGGCCGACCGCAGTTTCGTCACCGAAGCCGACCGGGCCGCCGAAGCCGCGATGCGCCGGCTGATCGAAGCCGAGTTTCCGCGCGACGGGATCATCGGGGAGGAATACGGCACCCGCAACGAAGGCGCAGGCCGCCAATGGGTGCTCGATCCGATCGACGGCACCACCAGCTTTATCGCAGGGCGCCCGATCTTCGGCACGCTGATCGCGCTGCTGCAGGACGGCTGGCCCGTGCTCGGCATCATTGATCAGCCGATTGCGGGGGAACGCTGGGTGGGGCGCATCGGGCAGCCAACGCTGTTTGGCGGCAAGCCCGCCACTTGCCGGCCGCTGAAGGAGCTGTCCGACGCGGTGCTCGCCACCACCAGCCCGCATCTGTTCACCAATGAAGAAGCCGATGCCTTCATGTCGGTGGCCAAGGGCGTGGCCGAAAAAAAGATCATCTATGGCGGCGACTGCTACAATTACGGGCTTGTCGCTTCGGGCCATATCGACGTTGTGATCGAAGCGGGGCTGAAGCTGTATGACTATGCGGCACTGGTGCCCGTGGTTGAGGGCGCAGGCGGCATGATGGCAGACTGGCAGGGCAACCCGCTGGATGCCGGATCAGACGGCACGGTAATCGCGCTGGGCGATCCGGCGCGGCTGGAAGATGTGCTGGAGGCCATGGGGTAGGCCGAAGCGTCTGCTATCGGCTTTGTTCAATCGAAAACTGCCGTTCTGGAAACGACCCCGTTTCGGACTTTCGGACATCCAATTAGAATGCGGCAGCCATACTTATGCATCAAAATGGCGCGATGACCCGGTGCGGCACAGGTCAGAACGCCAATGGCACCGCCGTCGGTCCGCCCGCAGAACGGCCCGTTGGCAGTGCCAAAGCTCACCTGACTGCTAATTTCAGGTTGAGGGGGATTTGCTAAGGTTGAAAGCGAATATCTTACGGTCGCCCGTCGCAGAAGCGATCCGCTGCTTTTCCAGCTGTTCCAATTTTTCAGACAATTTCTGGAATTCGCGAGGGCTATCGGCAATAATGATATTTGCTAGATAGAGTTGATCGTGCGTTATGCCCTGCGGCAGTGGATGAAGCGAACGTATTTTCGAAACGACGCTGCGAGCTTCCAAACTGGTCCAGAACCCGGACTTTTTATACATTCTGACATTGATAGGTTTGCCGTCGGGCCCGCATTCAAACAAAACTTGAGCTACGCCATTTCCATGTTGGCGGGACGAGGTGATGGCGATCCGTTTAAGTTGCCGATCAAGGTCGCGTGATACATCGTTGACGAAATCATCGACGGATCTTCCGGAGGATACAACGATCCCACCCTGTTGCGCGTGTATGACGGTAGCGGAAAAGACGAGCGAGGTTGCAAATGCAACAAACAGTAGCTTTTTCATTAGACCATCCTTTGCTCAATGTGGATGATCGGCCAATGGGGTCCGCAACTTTACGACCTGTTATTTCTCGCGACCCGTTAAATTCGCGGGATACTCTTGGTCGATCGTGAACGCGAATGAGGGAGCTGCGGATTTCCGGATTCGCCGCTGAAGACTACATTCTTTATTGTTTTTCGTCAATGCCAATAAAAACGCCTCCTGCTGTTCCCAAACAGCTGAATGGCAATATCTTTTATTAAATTTTTTAAAAAATGTGACAATTACATTGTAGGATATAATATAATGGAGCTCGCTAATATTAAAGGTTGACTTGGATTTTTGTGGCGCGCTGAAGTGCTAAATCCAATTTTGATGAGGCGTGCATAAAATGCGTTTGTCGCCGCAGACTGCCTCATGGTCCCCATACGGAAAAAGAAAAGGCGAAGCTTTCGATTGTCCTTTTTCCACCCACTTCCGGTCATGAGTCGGCCCCCGGCCTGATCCCGAAAGTGACGTGGCGGCTTTGGCCTGATCCTGAAAAATTCCCGCTGTTCAGGAAGCGACCCCGTTACTGCCGCTAGCTAAGCGCCCCTCAATCAACTGGTTCTAAAAGTCCTGCTGACCATCAAAGGCCGAATGCTTCACAGATCTTTCGCGCAATCGTCTCCGGAGGCGCCTGCGAGGTGTCCACTTCAAGATCGTATGTCCGTCCTTTATGGACCCGCTCGAACTGACCTTGTGCAAGGCCAACCTCTCGGTCACCTCTGGCGAGTTCTCGATTTCGAACAACGTCGAGAGGCGCGAAGAGCCCAATCAGCCTAAAATCGAATTTCACAAGCAATTGCCGATATTCGGTGTCTTCGCTGTCGAAAAACACGTCATCAACGATCATATGATTTCTGCGGTCGGCCATTGCCGCGATGGCATATCGCATGCCTTCCAATGCTCGCCTGACTATATATCCGGACTGAACGTCGATGGTCCTGCTGTCGATACGACGGAAGACCAGTCCATCCTCGTGCTCGATGGCCCGAGGGGGCAACATTGCAAGGAAATCATCCATTTGGACGTGCAAGAACGGCTTTTCAGCGATGTGTTGAACAGCTTTAGCGACTGAGGATTTGCCGACACTGCTTACCCCATTGAGCACAATGACCTGGGTCTGCCGAGGATCGAGCGTCTCTGATAATGGCATCATCAATAAGCTTTCCGATCCGGGTGGTAAACGCAACGCGTGAGGCAAAAGTCGTCGTTCCGTTCCCTACCCCCAAGATTGGGACCACAGCCTAATTTCGGTTATCGCCCAGATTATTCTTGAGAAAAGCAATGATTTTCGGAAACGCATCGTCGAGCGCTTCCGCGTTTGCTTCAACCGATCCGCCCAGAATGTTGAGCTGCTTATAGGCGGCACTGTCCTTGGGCACCGGGGCACCGTAGGCGTAATGCCCGGCATCTTCGTATGCGAGCAATTCTGCATCCTTTCGACCAGCAGCCTGAAGCCGCTTCAGCTGCCGCTCCGCCATCGGGCAAGAATCCCACACGACGTCCCTGCCTCCGCAGATCATCAGCACGGCCGCCTGCGCCTCTTCAACGCGAATGATGGTCTCAGGGTAGTCATCCTGCATAGCGAGGATCTTGCGTTTGGTTTCAGCAAATTCCTTTTCATCGCTAAAGAAAGATCCGTGCTCGCTGATAATGAGGGCAGGCAAATCCTCGCCCTGCCATGTCCAGGCTGTTTCGAACACCGCCCACGGCGTTTCCCAAGAAAAGCCGGGCCAGACGGCGCTTCCCGGCATACCCAGCACAATCGCCTTGATCCCGGGATCGCGTATCGCCACCAGCTGCGTGGCTTCTGAGCCGCGTGACCAGCCCATCATTGCCAGCCGTTCGCCATCGTTTTCAGGACGCGAACGCAGGAACGCCAGTCCTTCCATGAACCGCTCAAGCGGGACACGCTCCAATTTCTGCGCCTGTCCGGGCGCGCGCCAGTACGATTGGTGGAGGACTGAAAACCCTTCCGCGTTGAGCGCCTTGGCCAGTCGGGTCATCTCGGCGCCCAGCGCTCCTTCGCTGCCCCCTATCACGAGAATGGCGGGCGCGGGTTCTGCGTTCTTGGCGGGATAGTAATTGCCCAGCAACTCGCCCTGCTCAATCCGCTCGCCCTGCGGTGCGGGGTCACTCATCAAGGCAGGCACCATCGAATTCCAGGGCTTCCAGATCCAGATGCCGATTCCTGCCAGCACCAATATGGCCAGTAGGCCGAGACAGCCAACCTTGAGAACTTTGCCAAATCGCATGATTTAACCCCGCTTTATCGCAAGATAGCATCAAGGATGGCGAGGCGGAAAGTATTCTGTCGGATGGCGGACCGCACTCGTCGAACCCGATGATACGCGCCTTTCAGCCGTTGTTCGACTAGTTGTCGTGCGGGAGCGAATACCCGAAAGCAGACATATGCCAACCGGCCCAACTCCGGTCCTTGACCCCGTTCGCGATGCGGCCTGTTTGCCGCCATCCCGCGGCGGTTGTTTGCGGGGCTCACTACGCACAAGGCGTGCTTTCCTACCGGGGTCGGCGCTGGCAGTTTGGCAGGATGATATTGCCGCCTTATTTCCATCGCGCGATACTGCGCCCCGCATGGGCCGGCGGGCGGTCGGGTTTTCTGTTCCTGGACAGTGTCTCATGTGTCTCCAACAGCGCGCATTGGCGCCAGCGGCAACGCCCAAATCGCTTGCCTTTCGCGCGTGCCGCGCCTATCCGCGCCGACTTCACCGACACGAATCAATCAGCCAGCCTGGCGACAAGGGCTGCCATGGCGGGTTTCGACGTGTCTCACTCAGGAGATGAAAATGCCCAAGCTGAAGACCAAGAGCGGCGTCAAAAAGCGCTTCAAGCTCACCGCCACTGGCAAGGTCAAGCACGGCGTCGCTGGCAAGCGTCACCGTCTGATCAGCCACAACGCGAAGTATATCCGCCAAAACCGGGGCACTTCGGTCCTGTCGGCCCATGATACGCCGACGATCAAGAAGTGGGCGCCCTACGGCCTCGATTGATGCGGCGGGCCCTGCGCCTGCGCATCCTCCAGATAAGGATATACTGATATGCCACGCATCAAACGCGGTGTTACCACCCGCGCCAAGCACAAGCGGTTACTCGAACAGGCCAAGGGCTATCGCGGTCGCCGCAAGAACACCATCCGCGTCGCGCGGCAGGCGGTCGAAAAGGCCGGCCAGTACGCGTACCGCGACCGCAAGATCAAGAAGCGGACTTTCCGCGGTCTCTGGATCCAGCGAATCAATGCGGCCGTCCGTATGGAAGGCCTGACCTATTCGCAGTTCATGCACGGCATCAAGCTGGCCGGCATCGAACTCGACCGCAAGGCGATGGCCGATCTCGCGATGAACGAAGGCGGTGCCTTCAAGGCTGTGATCGCTCAGGCGAAGGCTGCGCTGCCGGCGTAAGTCGGCGCGGCTTCGGCCCGGCTAACAGATCAGGGGCGGGTTCCTTTGCGGGAGCTCGTCCCTTTTGTGTGCCCGCAACCCGCGCTCTTGTAGAACCGCGTCAATTGCGCCTATGATTGGGTATGGGGGGTATCGCAGACCATCATGCCGCAAGCGGTCCAGCACCGCCGTCAGGCGCACGGCTAACCACCAATTTCCGCGAACCGCCTGCGCAGTTTGCCGGGTGTTTCACAACGTTCTACCACCTCACGCTTGAATTGCCTGACACCGCACCGCGCGTGACGGACTTTCTGCAACCCGAATGGGCCAATATCCGCTTCTTCTGCGGCACACCCCCTGAAGGCGAGATTGCCGGACACCGGCTCAGCGGCGCGCAGTATGTCGCCTCGGGGCCCAGTACGCTTCCCTGCCGTTTCACGCTGGGGCCCGTACACATGTGGGGCGTCGGCTTTCTTCCGCTGGGGTGGGCGCGGTTCTTTCAAGCCGACGCATGTGAATATGCCAATATCCTGTGTGATGGTTCGCAGCATGAAGCCTTCCGCCACTTCGCCGGTCTGACGCAGACCTTGTGCGATCCCGATGCAACACATGACGATCAGTACGATGCTCTTGTTGCCGCGATGACGAAGGCCATGCGCCCCAACCGTGACGAGCCGCGCATTGCGCGTATTCATTCCGCGCTGGTGAGTGCCGAGCACACATCGGTTCACGATCTGGCCGATGCCTGCGCAATGAGCATCCGTACGCTTGAACGGATGTGCATGCGCTATTTCGGGTTTGCGCCGAAAGTGCTCCTGCGCCGCCAGCGGTTCATGCGCAGCCTTGCCACCTTCATGCTTCATCAAGGTCGGCCCTGGACCGAGGCAATGGACGAGCATTATCACGATCAGGCGCAGTTCACGCGCGAATTTCATGCCTTCATGACCATGAATCCTACCGAATTTGCCGCGCTCGATCACCCGATTCTCGCGTCTTTCATGGAAGCGCGGATGCGCGCCCGGGGAAGCGCTGCGCAGACGCTGGATCCGCCTTCGCAGCGGCCCTGACCCGCCCATGCGGTCGGTTGACCATCAGGCTGTCCAGGGGCGAGATTGCGGCGGTGCATGCGCGCTTGGCTGGATGGTCGAAGCCAGCATGCGCCGGGTATGCCAACCCGTGCCTGAACCCACTGGCGCTTTGCAAATCCCGTCATTTGCCGCTAGCGGGCGGCGGCACGTTTTCTCTCAGCAGATCACCCGAGGCCATGACCGACATTACTTCCCAAACAAAGGCTGCGTTGTCCGCAATTGCGGCGGCAGAAAGCCTTGAAGCGCTTGAAACGCTGCGGCTTGAAACGCTGGGCAAAAAAGGCTGGGTCAGCCTGGCGCTGAAGACGCTGGGCGGCATGTCATCCGAAGAACGCACCGCCGCTGCGCCTGCGATCCAATCTTCGCGTGCCAGCATTGCTGATGCGTTGGAGTCCCGTAAGGCAGCCTTGGAAGCGGCCGCGCTCGACGCGCAGCTCGCCCGCGAAACGATCGATCTTACTTTGCCAGCGATGGCTGCACCCAGGGGTTCGGTGCATCCGGTTTCGCAGGTAATGGACGAACTGGCCGAAATTTTCGCTGACCTTGGTTTTTCGGTAGCGACCGGACCAGAGATCGAAGACGACTGGCACAATTTCACCGCGCTTAACATGGATGAAACCCACCCGGCGCGCGCGATGCATGATACTTTCTACTTTCCGGACAAGACAGACGCCTCTGATGGCAAGTCGGGTGAGCGCGAGATCCTGCTACGCACCCACACGTCCCCGGTGCAGATCCGTTCAATGCTGGCGCAGGGCGCCCCGATCCGTCTGATCGCGCCCGGCCGCGTCTATCGTAGCGACAGCGATGCGACGCACACTCCGATGTTCCATCAGGTTGAAGGCCTGGTGGTGGGCAAGGACATCCATCTCGGCCACCTCAAGTGGACGCTGGAGACCTTCTTCAAGGCCTTTTTCGAACGCGAAGACATCAGTCTGCGTCTTCGCCCCAGCTATTTTCCGTTCACCGAACCCAGTGTCGAAGTCGATGTGGGTTATTCCAATCAGGGCGGACGCCGCGTGGTGGGCGGACATGGTGATGCGCCCGGCCATGCGTGGATGGAGCTGGGGGGCAGCGGTATGATCAACACCCGCGTGCTTGAATTTGCCGGTCTTGATCCGGCAGAATATCAGGGCTTTGCCTTTGGCCTCGGGATCGACCGGATCGCAATGCTCAAATACGGGATGAACGATCTGCGCGCCTTCTTTGATGGCGATGGCCGGTGGCTGGCGCATTATGGCTTCTCACCGTTCGACCAACCCACCTTGTCCGCCGGCGTGGGAGCACGCGCATGAAGTTCTCGATGACCTGGCTCAAGGATCACCTTGAGACCACCGCCTCGCTTGCCGAAATCTGCGACGCGCTGAACGCCATCGGGCTTGAGGTTGAGGGCGTCGAAGATCCGGCCGAAAAGCTTGGCGGCTTCCGCGTGGCCCATGTGCTCACCGCAGCCCCCCATCCTGATGCGGACAAGCTGCAGGTGCTTACCGTCGACACGGGCGGCGATGTAAATGGGGGCGAACCGCTGCAGGTCGTGTGCGGCGCGCCCAATGCGCGTGCGGGGATGAAGGGTGTGCTCGGGCTTCCCGGCGCAGTTGTCCCTGCCAACGGCATGGTGCTGAAGAAAAGCGCGATCCGCGGGGTCGAGAGCAACGGCATGATGTGTTCCGTGCGCGAACTGGAACTGGGCGAAGATCATGACGGCATCATCGAACTTCCCGATGATGCGCCCGTAGGAACGAGCTTTGCCGATTACCACGGTTCCAGCCCGATCATCGAAGTCGCTGTGACACCCAATCGTCCGGACTGCATGGGCGTGTACGGCATCGCCCGCGATCTTGCTGCCAAGGGGCTGGGAACGCTGAAGCCTATTGCGATACCCGCCTTTTCCCCGACCGGCGCCTGCCCGGTTGCGATACGCATTGAAGATGCCGAAGGCTGCCCTGCGTTTTACGGACGTGTCATTACCGGCGTTACCAACGGCCCATCGCCCGACTGGCTGCAACAAAGGCTGAAAAGCGCAGGCCAGCGCCCGATCTCATTGCTGGTCGATCTTACCAATTACCTGATGCTTGCTTTCGGGCGTCCGGCGCACGTCTATGATTGTGCCAAGCTGCAAGGCCCGGTCGCGGCGCGGCGGGCCAAGGATGGCGAGCAGGTTCTGGCGCTCAACGAAAAGACCTACACGCTCGATTCCGACATGGTGGTAATCGCCGACGATGCGCGCGTCCACGACATCGCCGGCATCATGGGCGGCGAATATTCGGGTGTCAGCGAAGCGACGACCGATGTCCTGCTTGAAATTGCATATTTCGATCCGGCGCGGATCGGCGCGACGGGCCGCAAGCTTGGCGTGTCGTCAGATGCGCGCACGCGGTTTGAACGCGGGGTCGATCCGGCGTTTCTCGATGAGGGTCTTGATTTGCTCACCGGCCTTATTGTCGAACTGGCTGGCGGCACGCCCAGCGAAGCCATGCGCGCCGGTTCGCCGCCGTCCGATGCAAAGGTCATCACCTTTGATCCGGCCCTGACCGCCCGCCTTGGCGGGGTGGAGGTGCCATCGGACGAACAAAAGCGAATCCTCGAAAGCCTCGATTTTGCTGTTGCGGCCGATTGGCAGGTGTCCTGTCCGCTGCGCCGCCACGACATCGAAGGCCCGGCCGATCTGGTCGAGGAAGTTGTGCGCATCCATGGTCTGGAAAAGGTGGCCAGCGTACCCCTGCCCCGTGCTGAAGGGGTGGCAAGGCCCACCGCGACGCCGCTGCAGAAGCTTGAACGCGGCTTGCGGCGCGCAGCCGCGGCGAGCGGGCTGAACGAAGCGATCACTTGGAGCTTCCTGTCCACTTGGGCTGCCGAACACTTTGCCGGCGACCAGCCCTTGTGGGTGCTCGCCAATCCGATCAGCGAAGACATGAAGGTGATGCGGCCCGCCTTGCTGCCCGGCCTGCTGATGGCGGCTAAACGCAACGCGGATCGCGGGGCCGGCTCATCACGCCTGTTCGAAATCGGTCGGCGGTATTTCCGCGGTGCAAATGGCCTCAGCGATGAAAAGCCGACATTGGGTGCAGTGCTCGCAGGGGAAAAAACGCCACGCGGTTGGCAGGGGGGCAAGGCGCAGGGCTTTGACGCGTTCGATGCCAAGGCGCTGGCGCTGCAACTGCTCGAAGCGGCGGGCGCACCGGTTGCCAATCTGATGGTGATGAGCGACGCAGGGCCGCAGTTCCATCCCGGCCAGTCGGCGACCTTGCGGCTCGGCCCCAAGGTGGTGCTTGCCCGGTTCGGAATGGTCCATCCCTCGACATTGAAGGCCTTTGACGTCGACGGGCCGATAGCGGCGGTTGAACTGTTCCTTG
The DNA here is from genome assembly GCF_042466465.1 of Erythrobacter sp. R86502. Classification (NCBI taxonomy): domain Bacteria; kingdom Pseudomonadati; phylum Pseudomonadota; class Alphaproteobacteria; order Sphingomonadales; family Erythrobacteraceae; genus Erythrobacter; species Erythrobacter sp. R86502. Next base: position 2,648,494 of record NZ_JAXHCJ010000001.1, read on the forward strand.
ACGCCATCCCGCCAAAAAAGAACGCGGCGTTCGCGCGTGCCGGCTTCACCCCGCCCGCGCTGCAGGCCGTGACCCGCGACTTCGCCTTCCTTGTGCCCGCCACCCTTCCTGCCGGCGATCTTGTGCGCGCAGTTCAGGGTGCGGACAAGGGCAGCATCACCGGTGTGCGTGTGTTCGACGTGTTCGCCGGCACAGGCGTGCCCGAAGGGCTCAAGTCGGTCGCGGTCGAAGTCACACTTCAACCCGGCGAGGCAAGCTTCAAGGATGCCGACATCAAGGCGATTGCCGAAAAGGTCGTTGCCGCTGCCACGAAACTCGGCGGGGAGCTACGCGGATGACAAAGACTGCATTCGTCACCGGCGCGACCGCTGGGATCGGCCTTGCCACAGTGCGCCGCCTTGTCGCGGACGGCTGGCGCTGCGTCGCCACCGGGCGGCGGCAGGAGCGGCTTGACGCGCTGGTCGCCGAACTGGGCGCGGACAAGGTTCACCCCGCCTGTTTCGACGTGCGTGACACTGAAGCGCTTGACGCGGCCTTGGCAAACCTGCCCGAAGGCTTTCGCGACATCGATCTGCTGGTGAACAATGCCGGTCTGGCGCAAGGCCTGTCGCCGGCACAGAGCGCCGATCTGGGTGACTGGCAGACCATGATCGACACCAATATCACCGCAATGGTGGTGCTGACCCGCAAGCTGCTGCCCGGCTTGATCGAACGCCGCGGCGCGATCATCGCGATCGGATCGGTGGCGGGCAGTTACGTCTATCCGGGCGGCAATGTCTATGCCGGGTCCAAGGCCTTCGCCAACCACTTCACGCTCGCCCTGCGCGCCGATCTCCACGGAACCGGCGTGCGCGTCACCAGCATCGAGCCTGGCATGGTCGAAACCGAATTTACCGTGGTACGCACCGGCAGCCAGGAGGCGTCCGACAGCCTCTATCGCGGGGTCAATCCGATGACGGGCGAGGACATCGCCGACACCATCGGCTGGATCGCCAGCCTGCCGCCGCATCTCAACATCAACCGGATCGAACTGATGCCGGTCAACCAGGACTTCGCGGGCTTCCGCGTCGCGCGCGACACATAATGACCTCCAATCGCCGCACTTTCGCGATCATCTCGCACCCTGACGCGGGTAAGACGACGCTCACCGAAAAGCTGCTGTTGCAGGGCGGCGCGATCCATCTTGCGGGCGAGGTCAAGGCACGCGGGCAGGCGCGGCGCGCGCGGTCGGACTGGATGAAGATCGAACAGCAGCGCGGGATCTCGGTCACGTCGAGCGTGATGACCTTCCAGAAGGACGGGATCGTCTTCAACCTGCTCGACACGCCGGGGCACGAGGATTTCAGCGAGGATACCTATCGCACGCTGACGGCGGTCGACAGCGCGGTGATGGTGATCGATGCGGCGAAGGGGATCGAGCCGCAGACCCGCAAGCTGTTCGAGGTGTGCCGCTTGCGCAGCGTCCCGATCGTCACGTTCGTCAACAAGGTCGACCGCGAAGGCCGCGATCCCTTCGAGACGCTCGACGAGGTCGCCGACATGCTGGCGCTCGACGTCAGCCCGCAGATGTGGCCGATCGGCATGGGCGGCGAGTTCGAGGGCATCCTCGATTTCGCTACCGACACCGTGGCCCGCCCCGAGGGCCCGAGCCGCGAATATCTCGGCGCGCGCGACACCGCCGCCATCCCCCAGCGCTTCGCCGACGAGATCGAGCTGGCGCGCGGTGGTTACCCGGAATTCGACCTCGAAGCCTTCCGCAATGGCGATCTGACGCCGGTCTATTTCGGGTCGGCACTCAAGAATTTCGGCGTCACCGAGTTGATCGATGCCATCGCGCGCTACGCTCCGCCGCCGCGCCCGCAACCGGCGGGCGAGGAGCAGATCGAGCCGAGCCGCGACGAAGTCACCGGCTTCATCTTCAAGGTGCAGGCCAACATGGACCCTAACCACCGCGACCGCATTGCGTTCATGCGGCAGGTGTCGGGCACCTTCAAACGCGGCATGAAGCTGACCCCGTCAGGGCTGGGCAAGCCGATCGCCGTCCACTCGCCAATCCTGTTTTTCGCGCAGGACCGCGAGCTGGCCGATACGGCCGAGGCGGGCGACATCATCGGCATTCCCAACCACGGGACGCTGCGGGTGGGGGACACGCTGAGCGAGCGCAATCAGGTGCGCTTCACCGGCCTGCCCAACTTCGCCCCGGAAATCCTGCGCCGCGTTCAGTTGCGCGATCCGACCAAGACCAAGCAGTTGCGCAAGGCATTGGACGATCTCAGCGAAGAAGGCGTGATCCAGGTGTTCTACCCGGACATCGGCTCGGCACACATCGTCGGCGTGGTCGGGCAGTTGCAGCTCGAAGTGCTGATCAGCCGGCTCGAAGCGGAATACAAGGTCGAGGCCGTGCTTGAACCCTCACCCTTTGCCACTGCGCGCTGGATCAAGGGCGATGAAAAGACGCTCGAGGAATTCGCCGGGTTCAACCGCGCCAACCTCGCCCGCGATCGCGATGGCGATTACGTCTTCATGGCCAAGAGCCCGTGGGATGTGAGCTACCAAGTCGAGAAGAACCCGCAGCTCATCTTCTCCGCAACCAAGGAACGGTAGTCTTGCAGCGAGAACTGGTTCGCGGCATGGCAGGCGTCATGCACGACACCGGCCCGACCTCGCAGACCTTCATCTCGCAGCGCCTTAGGCTCAACTACCTTGATTGGGGCGGCCGCGGTAAGCCGCCGCTGGTGCTGGTGCATGGGGGGCGCGATCATGCGCGTTCGTGGGACTGGACGGCCGAAGCCTTGCGGGAAGATTACCACGTCATCGCCATGGATCACCGCGGGCATGGTGATAGCGACTGGGTGTCGGACGGGGTCTATTCGGCGGGCGACATGGTCTATGATCTGGCGCAGTTGATCCACCAGCTCGGCGTTGGCCCGGTGCGGATGGTGGCGCATTCGATGGGCGGCAATGTCGCGCTACGCTATGCGGGCGCCTTTCCCGATAGGGTGACGAAGCTGGTGGCAATCGAGGGGCTGGGGCCATCGCCCAAGACCCGTAGCCAGCAGCGCAGCAAACCCTATCCCGAGCGCCTTGCCGAATGGATCGAAAAAAAGCGCAAGGCGGCCGGGCGTTCACCGCGCAAATATGACAGCATCGAAGCCGCCTTCGCCCGGATGATCGAGGAAAACGCTTATCTTACCCAAGAACAGGCCCGTCATCTGACGGTTCACGGGGTCAACCGCAACGAAGACGGCACCTATAGCTGGAAATTCGATCCGCATCTCAATGTGTGGCCGGTCGAGGATATCGCCGACGAATTCATCGAGCAGTTATGGAGCGCGATCTCCTGCCCGACACTGCTTTTGTACGGCGCAGACTCCTGGGCATCCAACCCCGAAAAGGACGGGCGGATCGCGCACTTCAAAACGGCAAAGGTGATCGAGTTCGAAAAGGCGGGCCATTGGCTTCACCACGATCAGTTTGACCGTTTCATCGCGACATTGCGCGAATTCCTGTAAAACCGACGTTAAAATGCCTAAATTGTAACCACGCGATTAACTTTTAGGCACGAAGGGTAACGTGCGCACCCGATAGTGGGCTGCGCCCGCTGCGTCTGCCGCGTTACACAAATATGGCACACTTGTTGCTGTGTCCCTGATGACCGGAATGATCCGGCGTAACAGGGGCCACAGATGAAGTTCATCATCGCCATCATCAAACCATTCAAGCTCGACACCGTGCGTGATGCGTTGAGCGGCATCGGGATTGCCGGGATGACCGTTACCGAGGTCAAGGGCTTCGGTCGCCAGAAGGGTCAGACCGAAATCTACCGCGGTGCCGAATACACCACCAACATGCTTCCCAAAGTGAAGCTCGAGATCGCTGCCAGCGACGATATCGCCGCGCAGGTGGTCGAAACCATCCAGCAGACCGCCAACACGGGCGCCATTGGCGACGGCAAGATCTTCGTCCTCGATCTTGCGTCCGCCACCCGCATCCGCACCGGCGAGTCCGGCGAAACCGCGCTGTAAGGGGGTCAATCAATGAACCGTATTATCTTCAAAGCTGCAGCGCTGATGACCGGGGCGGCCCTGATTGCCGCGCCCGCCTTTGCCGCTCCGGTGGCCGATGTTGCTGAAGCCGTTGCGACAGCAGCCGAAGCTGCACCGGCCGTTCCCAATCCCGGCAATAATGCCTGGATGATGACATCGACCATTCTGGTGCTGCTGATGATCCTTCCAGGTCTTGCCCTGTTCTATGGGGGCCTGACCCGGTCGAAGAACATGCTCTCGACCATGACGCAGATCGGCGCGACCGCCTGTCTTGCCATGCTGATCTGGGTGATGTGGGGTTACAGCCTCGCCTTCGGCGACACCACTTACGAAGGCACTTTGGGCCTGTTCGTCAGCGGAGGCAGCTATTTCCTTTCTGGCACCGATGCGAGCAGCACCGCGGCAACCTTCACCGATGAAGTCATCAGCAAATATGTCTTCATCAGCTTCCAGATGACCTTTGCCGCGATTACGGCAGCGCTGATCCTTGGCGCCACGGCAGAGCGGATGAAGTTCAGCGCGGTCATGGCTTTCGTACCGATCTGGCTGACAATCGTCTATTTCCCGATTGCACATATGGTGTGGGCTGGTGGCGGGCTGCTGTTTGAAGACGGCGCTCTCGACTTTGCCGGTGGCACCGTTGTGCACATCAATGCCGGTGTGTCGGGACTGGTGCTCGCCTATATGCTGGGCAAGCGTCGCGGCTATCCCTCGGAGCCTATGCCGCCGCATAGCCTTGTCATGACGATGATCGGCACGGGCCTGCTGTGGGTGGGCTGGTTCGGGTTCAACGCAGGCTCCGCGCTGGAAGCCGATGGTTCGGCAGGCCTTGCAATGATCAATACCTTCGTTGCTACGGCAGCCGGAGCGCTAACCTGGATGGTGATTGAACGCGCAGCAGGTCACAAGGGTTCGGCATTGGGTTTCTGCTCAGGTGTGATTGCCGGTTTGGTTGCTGTCACGCCAGCAGCGGGTAATTCCGGTCCCTTCGGTGCGATCCTGCTCGGCGTTATCGCCTCGGCGGTCTGCTATGTCTTCGTTGCCAAGGTGAAGGCAAAGCTGGGCTATGACGATTCGCTTGACGCTTTCGGCATCCACGGCGTGGGCGGTATCGTCGGCGCAATCGGAACGGCGGTCGTGTACCAGCCTTTCCTTGGCGGCCCCGGCGACGGTTCCACCGCGCTCGGCACGCAGCTCGGCGTGCAGGTCTTCAGCGTTCTCGTGACGATTGGCTGGGCCGCGTTGGGCACGCTGATTGCCGGCTTCCTCGTCAAGCTGACCATTGGTCTGCGGGTCGATGAGGAAAGCGAAGTCAACGGCCTCGACATCTCCGAACACGGGGAGCGCGCCTACAACTGAGAAGGGAGCATCGCGCCAGAAATGGGCACCGGTTTTTGGCCCTTCGCGATGCGACCCAACTGAGAAACACCAAGCTTGGCGGGGGGGGACATCTCTCTCCCTCTCCTCTCCCCCCGCCTCACCACGTTCCTCCTGCGAACGAACAAACTGGACAAGGCCGGAGCGGCGTGAAGCCCTCCGGCCTTTTTTTGTTGAGACTGCGCTGTCGAACCTGCGGCCCCTTGGGCGGGGTGCGCATTCTTCAGGATGTTGGTTTCAGGCTTTTTCCGCTGCCATTACGAAATCTGCGCATCTTTCGCCGATCATGATGCTGGGCGCATTTGTGTTGCCACTGACAAGTTTCGGCATCACGCTTGCATCGGCCACCCACAGCCCATCAAGCCCGTTAAGCTTCAGCGTCGGATCGACCACCGCGTCTGCATCCGCGCCCATCCGGCACGTGCCAACCGGGTGATAGACCGTGTCTGCCCGGGCGCGGATCATCGCATCCAAAGCGGCGTCATCATCAAGATCGACGGGGTGGCGATCGGTCGGCCCAAACGCCTGCATCGGCGGCGTATCGGCAATGCGGTGCGACAGGCGCACCCCGCCGCGCAGGACCGCCATGTCCCGCTCGTCATCTAGGAAATTGGGATCAATGACCGGCGCGGCTGCCGCATCCGGGGAACGCAGCCGCACGGTGCCGCGGCTTTCGGGGCGCAAGACGCAGGCATGGAGCGAAAAGCCATGCGCTTTCACCTTTTCGCGGCCATGATCTTCGAGCACGGCCGGGACAAAGTGCCATTGCACGTCCGGCGCCGGGCTGTCCGGCATTACGGTCCAGAAACCGCCTGCCTCGGCATAAGGTGTGGTCATGACCCCGGTTCGCGTGCGCCGATGTTCTACCATCGCGGCAGCCATCCTGATCGTACCCTTGAAAGAACTACCAATCGGAACGTCACTTTTCGTCTCCCAGCCGGAGACATAATCAATATGGTCCTGCAAATTCCCACCGACGGCGGGACGATCGACAACCACTTCGATCCCATGGGCCTTGAGGTGCTCTGCCGGGCCGATGCCGGAGAGCATCAGGATCTGCGGCGAATTGAACGCACCGGCTGAAAGTACCACGCCGCGCCGCGCAAGCAGGGTCTCGCTCGCGTTGCCGCGCCGCACCTGAACCCCGGTCACGCGCCCATTTTCGATCACCAGCTTTTCCACCAACGTATCGGTGCGCACCGAAAAGTTGCCGGCGTCGCGGATCGGTTCGACATAGGCCCGCGCCGCGGACCAGCGTTCGCCCTTGTGCTGTGTCACCTGATACAGCCCGAACCCCTCCTGCTGGCCCCCGTTAAAATCGGAATTGGTGCGCAGCTGCAAGGACGCAGCGGCTTCGACGAAGGCGTGAGATGTCGGATTGGCGTATTTCTGGTCTTCGACGAACAACGGGCCCCCCGCGCCGTGAAACGCATCGCCGCCGCGTTCGTTGGCTTCGGCGCGTTTGAAGTAGGGGAGCACGTCGTCATAGCTCCAGCCGTCGCAGCCCATCGCGGCCCAGTTGTCGTAATCCCAACGGTTCCCGCGAATATAGACCATCGCATTGATTGCTGACGATCCGCCCAGACCACGCCCCCGAGGTTGGTAGCCCGTGCGGCCATTCAGGCCTTTTTGCGGAACGGTTTCGTACCGATAATTGGCATTTTTCAGCAGGAAAGGCATGAAGCCCGGCGTTTTTACAAGGACGTTGTCATTGCGCCCTCCCGCTTCAAGCAGACACACCCGGCGCGTTCCATCAACAGCAAGCCGGCCGGCAACCGCGCTACCCGCGCTGCCACCGCCAATGACGATGTAGTCGAAACTTTCCATGATCTCTCCCTTTTGCAGGGAGACTAGGCAGCTTCTTGGTTGCCTGCAATCCGGTTTCGATCCGCCACTGAAGTTGCGTCAGTTGCAACGACATCGGTGCGGGCCTGCCATTTCGCCCGGATCATGTCGCTGGTTTCGCGGCTACCATCATGGCTCCAGCCCGGTTCGCGCAGCAGATAGGACAGCTTGTGCTTCCAAGGCGCGCGCCAGATGTCGGACAGCATGCCCACCCATTCATGGAACACCGACCACAGCAAATTGAAGCTGCCCAGTTGCTTGACGATCCCGTAGCGGATGGGCTCATGATCCAGTTCGGCCTGAAAGGTGCCGAACATTCGGTCCCACACGATGAAGACCCCTGCGTAATTCGTGTCGAGATAGCGCGGGTTGGTGGCATGGTGCACCCGGTGGTGCGAAGGGGTGTTCATCACCGCTTCGAACCAGCGCGGCATGCGCCTGATCGCCTCGGTATGAATCCAGAACTGGTAGATGAGGTTGAACCCGCCGCAGATCGCAATCATCGCGGGGTGGAAACCAAGCAGCACCAGCGGCAACGCTAACAGGAAGCCAAAGGTAAACATGCCGGTCCACGTCTGCCGCAGCGCAGTGGAGAGGTTGTAATGCTGGCTCGAATGATGGTTCACATGGCTCGCCCACATCCAGCGGATGCGGTGCCCGGCGCGGTGGACCCAATAATATTTAAGATCGTCGAGCACGAAGCACACCGGCCAGGCCCACCACACCGCCCACCACTCGGGACCGAAATCGAATACCCGATACTCGTAGGCCCCGATGAACAGCGCCAGCGCGAATCCGCCCAGCAAGGCGCCCGCCACCGTCGAGCCCAGCCCGAAGGCAAGGCTGACAAGCGTATCGCGGGGCTCGTAGGCTTCCGGCGCGCGCAGCTTCGCCCAGATCATCTCGGCCAGCACAGCCACCACGAACAGCGGCACCGCATATTGGGTGGGGTTGAAATCAGGCATCGCGCCTCTCGTTTACCCGATTGATCGCGTCGGCCCAAGTCTCGGGCGCGGGGATATCGAGAAAGACGGTGCCGAAGCGCCGCTCGCCGCTGTCGACCTTGAGCGCGCTGTGGCCGGGATCCTGCCAGACACCGGCCTTCGCTTGCGGGCCGAGCACACGCCCGGCAAAGCGGTTGCCGTGGCGCTTGATCACCATGATCCGCCCCTGCGCATCGCGGACGATTGCGGCCTTGCCGTCGAAACCGGCGGCGACGGGATCGAACCCGTCCTCAACCTCGCCGGCGGCACGGCGCACTGCGGCCTCGCTGTCGAGTTTGGGTTCTCCGCCAAGCTTCATCCACCACGCGAGCCCCGCCAGCGCGAGGATCGCGACCAGCGAGCCAGCAGTCTGCAGCAGCAGATCCATGAGAGGGGCGCCTCAGCGCGCAGCGAGCATGTCGATCATCGCGCGAATCGGAGTGATGTCATAGCCCGCCTGCGCCGCGGCGCGGGCGATGGTGTCGGGATTTTCGCCCTGCTTGGCCGCAGCCAGCGCCCAAAGCAAAGTCGAACGTGTGCCCGAACGGCAATAGGCGAGAATCGGGCCTTCAGCCTGTTCGAGCGCGTCGATCATCGCGTTGACCTGTGGTTCGCTAAAGCCGGCATGACCCACCGGGATCGCCACGTAATTCATACCGGCAGCGGCGGCAGCTTCGGCAATTCTGTCCCCCTGAGGCGCAGACGGGTCTTCACCATCAGGGCGATTGTTGATCACAAGAGCCACCCCCATATCAGCTGCGGCTGTGATGTCGCTAAGTGCAAGCTGCGGGCTGACCATCACATTTGCGGTCAGCGGGCGAAAATCGGTCATGATGCATCCTGCCTGTTCGGGTGACTTCCGCGCTTCTCATGCCCAAACCAGCCGGCGCCGACAAGCGTCGGCACACAGGCTAGCAACGCCCTATAAGGCCTTGCGGTAAAATCATTCGCAAAGCGGGCTTTTGTGCGCTATGGCTTGGACAACGTGCGTTCCGGGCCAAAAATCTCGGTGCGTCTGTGTCCGATGCGGCTCACTGTCCACGTCATCGGCACAATTCAGGCCGGGCAGTGTGGCAAGGTACGTACTGATCTATGGGTTACGATAGGGGACGCCGGCGCGGACGCGACAAGCGTGACGGCTTTGGCGAAGAAGGCTTCGATCCGTTTGGTGGCGGGAATGACGGATTCTCGCCCCCGCGTGAATTCGGCGGCGGCGGCGGTGACCGGTTCGGCGGCGGCGGTGATCGCTTCGGCGGCGGCGGCGGTGGTGACCGTTACGGCGGCGGTGGCGGTGCCCCTCGCGGTGGTGGCGGCGGCTTCGGCGGCGGTCAGCGCGGCCCAGGCGGCGGCGGCGGATTTGGCGGTGCGCCGCGGATGCCCGCGCAGATCGTCGGCACCGGCAAGGGCACGGTGAAGTTCTTCAACACCCAAAAGGGCTTTGGCTTCATCCAGCAGGATGGCGGCGGAGAAGATGTGTTTGTGCACATCAGTGCGGTCGAACGGGCCGGCCTTGAAGGTCTCGCCGAAGGGCAGGAGCTTCAGTACAACCTCGTGGATCGCGGCGGCAAGGTGTCGGCGCAGGATCTTCAGGTCGTTGGCGATGTCATCGCTGTGGCCGCGAAGGCTGCGGCTCCGTCACGCGAATTGACCGGGGAACGCGCCAAGGGCACGGTCAAGTTCTTCAACGCGATGAAGGGCTTCGGCTTCCTCGTCCGCGATGATGGCCAGCCTGATGCCTTTGTCCACATCAGCGCGGTCGAACGTTCGGGGCTTTCCGCTTTGAACGAAGGTGAGCGTTACGAATTCGATCTCGAAATCGATCGACGCGGAAAACATTCCGCCGTCAATCTGGCACCGATCGAAGGCTGACCTCGGCCAGAACCGCCCCTTGCGGTTTGACGCAAGGTCAGCGGCAGATTACCGGATTGTAGATGGCGGCTCTGGTTCAGGGCCGCCATTTGCGTTTCTTGTTTCCCGATTTCCAATTCAGGACACTGCCCATGTCGATTACCCCGCTCATGCCCGTCTATCCGCGCTGCGGTGTCCGGCCAGTGCGCGGCGAGCACTGCCATCTCATTGACGAGGATGGCACCCGCTATCTCGATTTTGCCAGCGGCATCGCGGTGAACCTGCTTGGCCATTCGCACGATGGACTGATCGGCGCGATCCAGCAGCAGGCGGCGACGCTGATGCACGTATCTAACCTCTATGGCAGTCCGCAGGGCGAAAAGTTGGCGCAGACGCTGGTTGATACGACCTTTGGTGACACCGTTTTCTTTACCAATTCGGGCGCCGAGGCGGTCGAATGTGCGATCAAGACTGCGCGCGCCTATCACCAGAACGCCGGCGATGCTGGCGATGCAAGCCGGTTTGAAATCATTACCTTCCACAACGCCTTTCATGGGCGCACGATGGCGACGATCAGCGCATCGAATCAGACCAAGATGCATCACGGCTTTTCGCCACTGCTCGATGGTTTCAAATATGCGCCTTTTGACGATCTGGACGCCGCCAAGGCGCTGGTCGGGCCGCACACCGCTGGCATTCTGGTTGAACCCATTCAGGGCGAAGGCGGCATCCGCCCAGCCTCGCAGGAATTCATGGCTGGGCTGCGTGCGCTGTGTGACGAACACGGGATCATGCTGATCCTCGACGAGGTGCAGTGCGGCGTAGCGCGTACTGGCAAATTGTATGCATACGAACATTGCGGCATCACCCCCGACATCATGGCAACTGCCAAGGGCATCGGCGGAGGCTTTCCCTTGGGCGCCTGCATCGCCACCGAACACGCCGCGCGTGGCATGACCTTCGGCACGCATGGCTCGACCTATGGTGGCAACCCGCTCGCGATGGCTGCCGGGATGGCGGTGATGCAGGCCGTGGCAAACGAGGAATTCCTCGCCTCTGTCACCGAAAAGGGCGAGCGTATGCGTGCACGGCTGGAGCAATTCATCGGCAATTACCCCGAACTGTTCGAACTGGTGCGAGGCAAGGGCCTGATGCTGGGCCTGAAGATGAAGATGGAAAGCCGTCCGTTCTACGTGCACCTGCGCGATCATCACCAACTGCTGACCGTAGCTGCGGGCGACAACACGATCCGCGTGATCCCCCCACTTGTCATCGGCGATGCCGAGATCGACGAGTTCTTCGACAAGCTGTCGGCGGGCGCGGCCAGTTATAAGGTCCCGGAACCAGCATGACCGTGCCTGGCGCCGCAGACTACCGCCATTTCATCGGCCTTGGTGATGCCGGGGGTGATGACATCGCCGCGATGATAAACGACGCGATCGATCGCAAGGCAGCCCGTGTCGGTAAGTCCAAGGGAATGCCAGACGCCGATGCGCCGCTGGCTGGCAAAGTGCTGGCGCTGGTGTTCGAAAAAAGCTCCACGCGTACCCGCGTCAGCTTCGACATCGCAATGCGCCAGTTGGGCGGCAGCGTCTTGCTGCTCGACTCGGCATCAAGTCAGCTTGGACGCGGGGAAAGCATTGCCGACACCGCGCGGGTGCTCAGCAGAATGGTGGACGGTATCATGCTGCGCACCGACGATCATGCCAAGATGACTGAAATGGCGCGACATGCGACAGTACCTGTCATCAACGGGCTGACTGACCTGTCTCACCCCTGTCAGATTGTGGCCGACCTGCTCACGGTGATTGAAAACGGCAAGGCGCTTCCTGGACTTGAAGTTGCCTGGTTCGGCGATGGCAACAATGTCCTGCACTCGATCCTTGAAGCTGCGGGGCTCATGAAATTCAACGTTCGCGTGGCGGTGCCTGCGGGGTACGAGCCTGATCGCACATTTATCGATCTGGCCCGCGCGGGCGGTGCAGTGGTCACGATGACGCACGACGCTGCAGAAGCGGCACGGGGCGCAGATGTGATCGTGACCGACACATGGGTATCGATGGGGCAGGCCCATGCAGACGAAAAGCTGGCAGCAATGGCGTCTTACCAAGTCAATGCCGGACTGATGGCGCTGGCCAAGCCTGATGCCGTATTTCTGCACTGTCTGCCTGCGCATGTTGGTGAGGAAGTGACCGAGGAGGTCTTCGAAGGCCCGCAATCTGCGGTTTTCGATGAAGCTGAAAACCGTATTCATGCGCAGAAATCGGTGCTGCTGTGGGGTTTCGGATTGCTCGGGAACTGATGCGCCGCTGCTGGGGGGTTTTGTGAAAGCCGAACCGTCCCCATATGGCCCCGCATGATCGATCCAAACGAAACATTTTCCGACACCCTGATGGGTTTCACCTTGCCGAGGCGCAGCGCGCGGGGCCGCATTGTGCGGCTCGACGACGTGCTCGAACAGGTTCTGTCGGCGCACGACTATCCTGCCCCGATCACGCATCTGCTCAGCGAAGCGCTGGTGCTGGGCACGCTGATGGGTGGGCTCCTGAAGGGCGACGACGCGCAATTGACCATGCAGGCGCAGACGCAGGGCGGCGTGGTAAAGCTGCTGGTCGTGGATTATCGGGCAGGCGCAGTGCGGGGCTACGTCGATTTTGATGCTGAGCGCTTTGCTACATTAGGAGCCAACCCCAGCTTGGCGGCATTGTTTGGTGACGGTTATCTGGCCATCACCTTCGAAACCGAAGGCAAGCAACGCTATCAGGGCATCGTTCCGCTTGAAGGCGATAGCCTTGCCGAAGCGTGCGAGAGCTATTTCGGGCAGTCCGAACAGATCCCCACGCTCATCCGCGTTGCCAGCCGTGCAGGCGCAAAGGGGCGCGTCGCCGCCGGGCTGCTTGTGCAGCATCTGGCTGATGGTGAGGAGGGTCGCGAACGCCTGCATGTTCGGCTCGATCACCCTGATTGGGAACATGTCTCGGTGATGGCAGGTTCTACCAGCCATGATGAATTGGTGGACCCTACGCTTTCGCTGGAAGCAATCGTCTGGCGCCTCTTCCACGAAGAGGACGAAGTTCGCGTGCAAAGAGGCGCGCGCCTTTCACGCGGTTGCCGGTGCAGCGCGGCGCATTACGAATCGATCATTTCGCGTTTCCCCGCCGATGAACAAGAAGACATGCGCAGTGCCGACGGTGTCATCGCGGTCGATTGCGCGTTCTGTTCGCGCACTTTTGCACTCGAAATCTGACGCTTCGTCGAAAACTTATCCTATCGCTGGGACCTTTAAGGCCACTATCAGCAATACGGCAGCGCCTGAACAGGGCACGAGGACTGGAATGATGAATCGAACCGAGAGCAGCATGCGCGTGCTTGGATTGGGGGCGTTCGCTGCGGGAGCCGCGATGTGGCTCGCTACTCCCGCCACCGCGCAAGGCGATGGTCTGGCGATGCTGAGCTCACTGGCCAAAGGTGAATGGACGATCAAACAGCGCGGCGTTGCGCGAAATCGCAAGATTTGCGTGAAGACAGGTACCGAACTCATTCAAATAATGCACCAAGAGAGTGGTTGCAGCCAGTTCGTTGTCGAGGATGGCGCTGCGCGAACAACAGTTCAGTACACATGCCCCGGCAACGGCTATGGCAGAACCAGCATTCGCCGTGAAACGGGCACATTGGTTCAATTGGAAAGCCAAGGGATTCACAAAGGCATGCCGTTCCAGTTGACCGCGGAAGCACGCCGCACTGGCCGCTGTTGATCCGCCAGAATTGCGTTTGCTCGCATGCATGGTAGGGGGATGGCATGAGTGGTTCCGAAAAGATGCCGCCCCAATCGCTCGCTGTAGTATTGTTGTCCGGCGGGCTGGATTCGATGGTTACAGCTGCCTTGGCGCAAGAAGCCGGGTTTGCGGTCCACGCGCTGACGGTCGATTACGGTCAGCGACACCGACTTGAACTGGAATCGGCTGCGCGCATCGCTACAAAACTGGGGCTGGCGCGCCATACCCAGATCGCGCTGGATTTGCGCGCCTTTGGCGGATCGGCACTGACCGATACGATCGCGGTACCAAAGGATGGGGTGGGGGACGATATTCCTGTCACTTATGTTCCGGCCCGCAACCTTGTCTTTCTTGCCCTGACAACCGCTTGCGCTGAAGCAGCCGGCGCCTGTGATGTCTTCATCGGGGTTAATGCCCTCGACTATTCAGGCTACCCCGATTGCCGCCCCGAATTCATCTCCAGTTTCGCCGAGACAGCACGGCTGGGGACCAAGGCAGGGGTTGAAGGCGCCCCCTTCACGATCCACGCACCGCTGCAGCATATGACCAAGGCTGACATTGCGCGCGAGTGTGCCCGGCTGGGGCTGGACCCAGCTTGGAGCTGGTCATGTTACGATCCTACTCCCTCAGGTTTGGCCTGCGGGCTGTGCGATTCCTGTCGATTGCGGAAAAAGGGTTTTGCCGAGGCAGGGATTACCGATAGCACTGCCTACAACACCTGACCGGTCGTGATCGCCGGCAGATAATAAGAGCATCCGGGATAGGGGACCATCATTGAGCGATAAAGTCGTAGCGGCCGACGTCCGCAGCGAGGAATCTGTTCCTGCATACAGTTGGTATGTGTTGGGCGTTCTGGTTGTGGTCTATATCCTCAATTTCATTGACCGTCAGATCCTCTCGATCCTTGCCGTCGACATCAAGCGCGATCTCAATCTCACAGATGGGCAATTGGGCTTTTTGGGAGGGGCAGCATTCGCAGTCTTCTACGCCCTTTTCGGTGTGCCGTTGGGAAGGCTGGCAGACCGGTGGCACCGTGTCCGGCTACTCACGATTGGGTTGCTGCTTTGGTCGGCGATGACCGCTTTGTCCGGATTTGCGCGGAACTACTTTACCTTGTCTCTGGCTCGCATGGGTGTGGGGGTGGGGGAGGCGACTGCAAGCCCCACGGCATATTCGCTGATTTCCGATTACTTTCCGGCCCGCAAGCGTGCCACGGCACTCGCGATCTATTCGTCGGGCCTTTACCTCGGCGGCGGCGTTTCGTTGTTGATTGGTGCGAAGATATCCAAGGTTTGGGATGCGGCCTATCCTGGCGGGGGGATGGCTGGCCTCGTGGGGTGGCAGGCGGCGTTCCTGGCGGTGGGGATACCGGGCTTACTTCTCGCCATCTGGGTTGCGTCCTTGCGTGAACCCGTCCGGCCTGCAACCCATGCGCCCGATGCACGCCATCCGTTGGTTGATTTCTTTGTCGACCTGTCGATGCTGCTTCCGCCGTTTACGCTTTATCATGCGCTGCGCCGGGGGGCGATGGCGCTGCTGGTCAATGTCATCATGGCCGCCGCGATGATTGCGCTGGCTCTTGTTATGATCGAACTGACGGGCAACCTGCCGCAGTGGTCGGCGATCGCATTTGGCTATTATGCGGTGTTTTCGTGGGCTTCGACCTTGCGCAAGCATGACCCTGCGACTTTCAGTCTGATATGGGGGACGCCCGCGTTCATATGCACCGCGCTGGGGTACGGTCTTGTATCGCTCGGAGCCTATGCGCTCGCGTTCTGGTCGGCCCCTTATGCGGAAACCGTATTGCGACTGCCGAAGGACGAACTGGCATTTGTCTTGGGTGGTAGCGGAGCTGTTTCCGGCTTTCTCGGCGTCATCCTGGGAGGACGTCTGTCGGATATCCTGAGGGCTCGCAATCCTTCGGGCCGGATATTGGTCATCATGTTCGGCATCGTAGCTCCCGTGATCCCGATCTGGATCGGGTTCACCACGGAAAATGCCCCATTGTTCTATCTGATGAATTTTCTTGCCGGGATGTTTGCCGCCACGGCATTGGGAGCCGCCGCTGCGACCACGCAGGACCTGGTTCTGCCGCGTATGCGGGGTACAGCAACCGCGTCATTTTTCCTCGCAACCACCCTGGTGGGTTTGGGGCTTGGGCCTTACATGGTCGGCCAAATATCCGAGATTAGCGGCAGTATGCGGATCGGCGTTCTGTCATTGATCGCAGTTGCGCCGATTTCGCTCGCGCTGTTGATCTACGCTTATCGGACGTTGCCTAAGGCAGAGGCTACCATCGCCCAACGTGCCGAGGCCGCGATTCGCCGATAGGGTGGCGATCGATCGCGACTCCATAAGGAAGACAGCTCAGATCGGGGCTTTCCATCGTAAGCTGTGGCGTAGACCACTTTATAACTATGCCAGACTCTGAACGGGGGATCTGACCGCCAAGCTGAGCCGGCGACCCCAAGAATGTCTGTTCGGCGTCATGACATTCAATCCCTTAGCAAGGTTCCTTAGTCAGCTAGGCCCAGAATTTCGCGCCGATGAAACAAAATTGCAAAAACCCTGTTGACCGAATCGCGGTGTGCTCATAGATGGGCTCCACCGACGCGGCGCTGACGGCTTCTGCCTCTTCTGCAACGTTGGTCGCCAACATAATCGGATAGCCGGTCCCCCGGTGTAAATCGGGGAACCTAGAGCTGTCCGCTATTACTGTCTGGTGGTTCTTTGACATTGTTGATTTTTGATGAAGGGACATGTGGGCGACGGCGCCCGGTCCGGGGACCTCAAGGCTCCGGGTACCGGTTAATTTAAGCCGATGCCGCATTTGTTCAGCCACCACGGCTGGGCGGATGTTAAGCATGTTCATTCGTATCCATTACGTTTGACAGCAGGTATTGGCTCCTTGCAGCTCATGCCTTTCTGGCTGGCGGGTTTATTCCCGTGCCTGATTGGTGTGTGACACAACTTGAGAGTTTGATCCTGGCTCAGAACGAACGCTGGCGGCATGCCTAACACATGCAAGTCGAACGAGACCTTCGGGTCTAGTGGCGCACGGGTGCGTAACGCGTGGGAACCTGCCTTTAGGTTCGGAATAACAGTGAGAAATTGCTGCTAATACCGGATAATGTCTTCGGACCAAAGATTTATCGCCTTTAGATGGGCCCGCGTTGGATTAGCTAGTTGGTGGGGTAAAGGCCTACCAAGGCGACGATCCATAGCTGGTCTGAGAGGATGATCAGCCACACTGGGACTGAGACACGGCCCAGACTCCTACGGGAGGCAGCAGTGGGGAATATTGGACAATGGGCGAAAGCCTGATCCAGCAATGCCGCGTGAGTGATGAAGGCCTTAGGGTTGTAAAGCTCTTTTACCAGGGATGATAATGACAGTACCTGGAGAATAAGCTCCGGCTAACTCCGTGCCAGCAGCCGCGGTAATACGGAGGGAGCTAGCGTTGTTCGGAATTACTGGGCGTAAAGCGCACGTAGGCGGCTTTTTAAGTCAGAGGTGAAATCCCAGGGCTCAACCCTGGAACTGCCTTTGAAACTGGGAAGCTAGAATCTTGGAGAGGCGAGTGGAATTCCGAGTGTAGAGGTGAAATTCGTAGATATTCGGAAGAACACCAGTGGCGAAGGCGACTCGCTGGACAAGTATTGACGCTGAGGTGCGAAAGCGTGGGGAGCAAACAGGATTAGATACCCTGGTAGTCCACGCCGTAAACGATGATAACTAGCTGTCCGGGCTCATAGAGTTTGGGTGGCGCAGCTAACGCATTAAGTTATCCGCCTGGGGAGTACGGTCGCAAGATTAAAACTCAAAGGAATTGACGGGGGCCTGCACAAGCGGTGGAGCATGTGGTTTAATTCGAAGCAACGCGCAGAACCTTACCAGCCTTTGACATCCTAGGACGACTTCTGGAGACAGATTTCTTCCCTTCGGGGACCTAGTGACAGGTGCTGCATGGCTGTCGTCAGCTCGTGTCGTGAGATGTTGGGTTAAGTCCCGCAACGAGCGCAACCCTCGTCCTTAGTTGCCATCATTAAGTTGGGCACTTTAAGGAAACTGCCGGTGATAAGCCGGAGGAAGGTGGGGATGACGTCAAGTCCTCATGGCCCTTACAGGCTGGGCTACACACGTGCTACAATGGCATCTACAGTGGGCAGCTATTCCGCAAGGATGCGCTAATCTCCAAAAGATGTCTCAGTTCGGATTGTCCTCTGCAACTCGAGGGCATGAAGGCGGAATCGCTAGTAATCGCGGATCAGCATGCCGCGGTGAATACGTTCCCAGGCCTTGTACACACCGCCCGTCACACCATGGGAGTTGGATTCACTCGAAGGCGTTGAGCTAACCCGCAAGGGAGGCAGGCGACCACAGTGGGTTTAGCGACTGGGGTGAAGTCGTAACAAGGTAGCCGTAGGGGAACCTGCGGCTGGATCACCTCCTTTCTAAGGATATTCACGAAAGCGCCCGGGCTAGCCCTGGGAAGAGCTTCGTGGCTTCCAAAGAACATTGCCGTCGTCCTCATGTCCTTTCATCAATCGGATACAGCTTGCAGCACAATCGTGTTTGCAGGCTGTGTGCCTGAGCCGGCTCACGCCCGTTTGCGGCAGCCTGTTCCTTCGGGAATGGCGGCCGGATACGGTGGTGTGGGCCTGTAGCTCAGTTGGTTAGAGCGCACCCCTGATAAGGGTGAGGTCAGTGGTTCGAATCCACTCAGGCCCACCATATACCTTTAGGGGCCTTAGCTCAGCTGGGAGAGCACCTGCTTTGCAAGCAGGGGGTCATCGGTTCGATCCCGATAGGCTCCACCAGGTACCCACCTGGTCAGGTACACATGGTACGTCGCGATAAGCCGCGGACGTTCTGACATCCGATAGATGAAACGAAAACTGATCCTGCTTCGGCAGGTCAGGCGTTTGCCATGTTTTGCATGGGATCGCCGATCTTTGACATTGTGAATGGGTTTTTAAATCGATGCCGTGGCGGTATCGTCGTATCTGTGCAGGCCTTCGGGTTTGTGACAGGGCGGCGAATATCATCACATTAATCAAATTGATTATCTGGCTGAGATAATTCTCCTCACTATCGCAAGGCGCCAGGCTCTATGCAGGCTTGTCGTTGATAGTGTGGATTCTCAAGCGTGAGGTAAGAGCATTTGGTGGATGCCTTGGCATGTACAGGCGAAGAAGGACGTGGCACGCTGCGATAAGCGTCGGGGAGTTGTGAGCAAACTTTGATCCGGCGATTTCCGAATGGGGAAACCCACCTTCACCATTTCTTCCAGTTGGCTTTCGGGCCTGCTGGGCGAGGTGGATAAGGTATCACCGAGCTGAATAAAATAGGCTTGGTGAAGCGAACCCGGGGAACTGAAACATCTCAGTACCTGGAGGAAAAGACATCAACAGAGATTCCCGTAGTAGTGGCGAGCGAACCGGGACCAGGCCAGTGCCTTCATTTCAACTAGCAGAACATTCTGGAAAGTTTGGCCGTAGCGGGTGACAGCCCCGTATGCGAAAGTGATGATGAAGGACTAGAGTAGGGCGGGACACGTGAAATCCTGTCTGAACATGGGGGGACCACCCTCCAAGCCTAAATACTCGTACATGACCGATAGCGAACACAGTACCGTGAGGGAAAGGTGAAAAGCACCCCGATTAGGGGAGTGAAACAGTACCTGAAACCGAATGCTTACAAGCAGTTGGAGCCTCTTTAGGGGGTGACAGCGTACCTCTTGCATAATGGGTCAGTGACTTAATCTAGCATGCGAGCTTAAGCCGTTAGGTGTAGGCGAAGCGAAAGCGAGTCTGAATAGGGCGACTGAGTATGTTGGATTAGACCCGAAACCCGGCGATCTAGGCATGAGCAGGTTGAAGGTGCGGTAACACGCACTGGAGGACCGAACCGTTTAATGTTGAAAAATTATCGGATGACTTGTGTTTAGGGGTGAAAGGCCAATCAAGCCGGGAAATAGCTGGTTCTCCGCGAAATCTATTGAGGTAGAGCGTCAGATGTATGCCGATGGGGGTAGAGCACTGGATGGGCTAGGGCTGCGCGAGCGGTACCAAACCTAACCAAACTCCGAATACCATCGAGTCTTGTCTGGCAGACAGACGGCGGGTGCTAAGGTCCGTCGTCAAAAGGGAAACAGCCCTAACCTACAGCTAAGGTCCCCAAGTCATATCTAAGTGGGAAAGCATGTGGGAATCCCAAAACAACCAGGAGGTTGGCTTAGAAGCAGCCATCCTTTAAAGAAAGCGTAACAGCTCACTGGTCTAAACAAGGGTTCCTGCGGCGAAGATGTAACGGGGCTAAAGATATGCACCGAAGCTTAGGGTTCAGAATTTATTCTGAGCGGTAGCGGAGCGTTCCGTAGGCGAGTGAAGCGGGAGGGTAACCGACCGTGGACGTATCGGAAGTGCGAATGCTGACATGAGTAGCGACAAACAGGGTGAGATACCCTGTCGCCGAAAGACCAAGGGTTCCTACGCAATGCTAATCAGCGTAGGGTGAGCCGGCCCCTAAGACGAGCCCGAAGGGGGTAGTCGATGGGAACCACGTTAATATTCGTGGGCCTGGTGGTGTGTGACGGATCTCGTAAATTGTTCCTCCTTATTGGATTGGAGGGGCGGTGAAGAGGTTCCAGGAAATAGCCCCACCGTATAGACCGTACCCGAAACCGACACAGGTGGTCAGGTAGAGTATACCAAGGCGCTTGAGAGAAGTATCCTGAAGGAACTCGGCAAATTGCCTCCGTACCTTCGGAAGAAGGAGGCCCCATCTATGCGCAAGCACTGGTGGGGGGCACAGGCCAGGGGGTAGCGACTGTTTATCAAAAACACAGGACTCTGCTAAGTCGGCTTCAAGACGACGTATAGGGTCTGACGCCTGCCCGGTGCTGGAAGGTTAAGAGGAGGAGTGCAAGCTCCGAATTGAAGCCCCAGTAAACGGCGGCCGTAACTATAACGGTCCTAAGGTAGCGAAATTCCTTGTCGGGTAAGTTCCGACCTGCACGAATGGCGTAACGACTTCCCCACTGTCTCCAGGATATGCTCAGCGAAATTGAATTCTCCGTGAAGATGCGGAGTACCCGCGGTTAGACGGAAAGACCCCGTGCACCTTTACTGCAGCTTCAGAGTGGTATTAGGAAAGAGTTGTGTAGCATAGGTGGGAGGCTTTGAAGTGTCGGCGCCAGCTGACATGGAGCCATAGGTGAAATACCACCCTGCTGTTTTCTGATATCTAACCTCGCACCGTTAGCCGGTGTAGGGACCCTCTGTGGCGGGTAGTTTGACTGGGGCGGTCGCCTCCTAAAGAGTAACGGAGGCGCGCGATGGTAGGCTCAGGACGGTTGGAAACCGTCTGTTAGAGTGCAATGGCATAAGCCTGCCTGACTGCGAGACTGACGAGTCGAGCAGAGACGAAAGTCGGTCATAGTGATCCGGTGGTCCCTCGTGGAAGGGCCATCGCTCAACGGATAAAAGGTACGCCGGGGATAACAGGCTGATGATTCCCAAGAGCTCATATCGACGGAATCGTTTGGCACCTCGATGTCGGCTCATCACATCCTGGGGCTGGAGCAGGTCCCAAGGGTTTGGCTGTTCGCCAATTAAAGTGGTACGTGAGCTGGGTTCAGAACGTCGCGAGACAGTTTGGTCCCTATCTGCCGTGGGCGTCGATACTTGAAAGGAGTTGCCCCTAGTACGAGAGGACCGGGGTGAACATACCTCTGGTGTACCTGTCATTCTGCCAAGAGTGCCGCAGGGTAGCTATGTATGGACGGGATAACCGCTGAAAGCATCTAAGCGGGAAGCCTCCCTTGAGATTAGGTATCTTTGAACCGTGATAGACCATCACGTTGATAGGCCGGGTGTGGAAGTGCAGTAATGTATGGAGCTAACCGGTCCTAATAGTTCATATCATGCTTGAGAATTCGCACTGTCAACGACAGGCCTGCCTCAGTGGCAAGCACGTCGTGCGGTGGAGAACGTCTCCAGCCAGATACGCCCTTTAAACCACTCAAAACTCTTGAGTGTGCATCGATTTGAAAACCCGCATCCACTGGCCCCATTGCTTGGTGGCCATAGCGTCTGTGACCCACCCGATCCCATCTCGAACTCGGCCGTGAAACCAGACTGCGCCGATGGTACTGTGCCTCAAGGTACGGAAGAGTAGGGCGTCGCCAGGCATTGAAGCCAGTGGAACGCGGGTATAACCCATTCACAAAGTCAAAGGGCTGACCCCACAAGGGCAGCCCTTTTGGCGTCTCTACGCCATCGGTATCGCGGGATGGAGCAGCCCGGTAGCTCGTCAGGCTCATAACCTGAAGGTCGTTGGTTCAAATCCAACTCCCGCAACCACCGTTTGAAAACCAGTCATAAACTGACGCATAACCCCCACAGCCCGGCTGCCGGGCAGTCTCCGTGTGGACGATGGAAACCTGAACGCCTCAATCCGTCTATCGTCAGATCAGTTGTCGCGCTGTTGATAAGGATTGTGTCTACGAACTCTCCTTAGCAGTACCTGTGCACCGGCAAAACCATTGGGTACGAGCATGTGACGCCTAAACTGGCGCCCTTACTGGCCATGATGAGGCCTATCACTTTTGTACCTAGCCTCTTCCGATCCTACGATCCGCTTCACGCGACCCAAAGGCCATCATAATAGGGTTCGAAATACGCGTATGATCGAAGTCTAAAGTGATCGCCAGCTACTGGTCGTTACTTCTGGAAGGGCTCGCAAATCTAGGCAACATAGATTGCCGATATTTCCTGTAGATCGTTTCGAAGTGTTTTCGCACCGCCCGTCTGGTTTCAATGAGCAAACAGCAAGTGATCAATATGATTCATCTTGCTAGATACAATTGACACAAGAAGCGGTTCGTTTTCGAAGAAACTGAGAGGGTAGCTTTCAAACATTCAAGTTGAGCCGAATTGAAGTTGTCCTTCCATCGGACGCTGGCTGGCTCGTCAGCGCGGATAGAATGCGCCTAGAAGACGTCTGAGGGCTAGCCGCTCGGAGAGACGGAAAGCAAGCTAGCGCACGAATTTGGATCGTGCCGGATTCATAGTCTAGCGTCATCGAATCTGAGGTGGCGTGCTGGCTGAAACGTCACACTGCACCTTGAAACCATTCGCGTGGTCATGATCGGATCGCGATATGGCGGTGCGCTGAGGACTTGCCAACCAGGCGCAAAAAAAGGGCCGGATCGCTCCGGCCCCTTTCCTTAGTCATAAGGCGACAAGCTTACATGCCCGAACCAGGACCGTAAGTTACTTCCACGCGACGGTTCTGCGCTTCACGCACGCCGTCAGCAGTCGGTACGCGCGGCTGAGCTTCACCAAACGCTTCGCCAGTAATGCGAGTGCCGGGGACACCGCGACCCGTCAGATAGGACTGAACGGCGGCGTTGCGGCGCTCGGCCAAGCCGACATTGTACGACGTGCTGCCCGCACGGTCAGTGTGACCGGCCAGCATCACGCTGGCAGTGCCGCAATTTGCGTACGCTGTGACGGCACTGTTGAGAATGCTCGCAGCCTGCGGAGTGATGTCCGACTTATCGAAGTCGAAGAACACCACGTAAGGCCCGGTGTTGCACGGCGCTGCCGGAGGCGGCGGAGGCGGCGGGGGCGGCGGGGGCGGCGGGGGTGGCGGCGGAGCCACTACCGGCGGCGGAGGAGGAGGAGTTTCCCCACCGAAGTTGTAGCTGATCGAACCCAAGATTGAGTGGCTCGTCAAGCTAGTGTCCAGCGTACGACCCACCGAATCGATGAGGCCGATGTTTGGAGCGTTGAAGTAGCGATACTTCAGGCCGACATCCAAAGATTCGCTAAGCGGGGCGCGAACACCTGCCAATATCTGCCACGCGAAACCTGTGTCGGAATCGTTGTAGGCCCCTGGCCCGTTCAGATCGAAGTTAGCATCCATGTCCACTCTGGCCACACCGACACCACCACCAGCGAATCCTTGAATTCCATCATCTGGACCGAAGTCGAGAAGGCCATTAATCATGAAGCTAAGAACATCGACACCACCGAGTGCAGGCGCGGTAGCGTTAGACAGGCGGCCGTTACGACCACCGGGCTGACCGATTGGGTCGATCTGCAACCCTACGTCCCCGACCGAGATGTCGTCTACGTTTGCGTCGCGATAGCTGGCTTCTGCTTCGAGGCGGAAGCCGCCAAAGTCATAACCGACCATGCCGCCGAAATCGTACCCGGTGTCATAGTTGACGGACGCACTATCGGCGACGCCGTTGACATCGATGTTCTGGTCTTCGACGATCATCACGCCGCCATCACCTTCAATGTACCACTGACCGTCGCGGGCCATGGCAGGTGTGGTCAGCGCGGTCGAAGCCATCGCCATCCCAATGACGAGTTTGCGCATTCTAAAATTCCCCTTTGTATTGGACTTGAGGCACCTTGCGTCTCTATCTTTTCCCCTATCATCAGGCAAGCAATCAATACCGCAGTGGTGTTGCAAGAATGTCGCTTTGGCGGGGTTCCAGTAAGAAATGCACACGTAAAAAGGGCCAAACTTAGCTAATCTGTCAGTTTAAAGCGGTTCTTGGGTGAACATGCCCAGCATCTGTAGCGACTGGATCAGATCGACGATTGCGGCTCTTGCTTCCGTGTCAATTGTGGTTCCTGCGGCGGGCGTGGAAGGCTGAGGGGCGCTTTCCCACTGCGATCGAAACACAATCAAATGACCTTCGGTCTGATCAAAAACTCTCATACCACTGAATGGTGCGACAAAGTGCCAGCCGCCGCCGATGCGCACTGCAAGACTGTCATCTTGCTCTACCCACAGGCCGGTGGCAGGCTTGGTTATGCGGTAGCAGTCGCTCTCTTCGGCATCGTCGGGCGGAGAAGATCGCGATGCTTTCACGACCCCCATACTTAGAGCGTCAAGCAACCCCACTGATTTATTGATGAAAAATTCCTTTTGTGCCTGGCCGGGGATCAAAAGTGGCATGCCGAGGAGCGGCGTGGTGCTGGGAAATGCGATAGGTTCGGGCATTAAAGGCTCTCCGTGTTTTCTAAGAAAGTGGAGCAAGAAGTAGCGGCAGCGACTGAGCAAACGTGCCCATCTGTCTGACCCACAAGTCCCCCGGACCATAAGTGGTCATGATTGCGGTGCGTTCTGCGAGGGTCAGGCGAAGCCAGGGCGCGTCGCGCTGCCAAGCCACGTGGGGCGCATCGGATGGACCAAATCCAACAACGTAGGCCTCACGTTCCTCCACCAGAGGAACCTCGACACTATCGTCCCATCGCCATTGGCCTCGGGCGCGCCGTGTCCAGCGATAAACATGAGCCTGATCGATTTCAGTATGAATGATCGGATGAACGGGACAGGGAGGGCGGCGTGACAGGCCCGCATTGGCAAGCGGAGCGATCACGGGCTCGGGATCACCAGTACCTAATGCAGCAACGCGCGAACCTCCGACCGGTGGGATCAGCACCGAGCTTAGCGGAACAAGACTGTCATCAAGCAAAACTACGGTTGTCTGCGGTGCGTGCCCCTGACTGGCCGCGGTTTCGGTTCCGCCGCGACCCCGAAGCAGACCGGTAAGCTGCCAGCGGCGCTCTCCCAGCGGCAGCGCACGCAAAAATTGAACTAATTCGCCGCCGATGAGCAACCGGTTGGCCCCTGCTGCGATCCCTTCGATATCTGTGTCGATCAGTTCAAGGTCTGGCGCCACCAGATCGATCGTTGCGGTGGCATAGGGCTCGAAAAGCAGGCATTGGGATGCGGGCAAACTATCGTGCAACGTGCCCATGGTGGCGCGCTGCGTTCCGGTTGTCCCAAGATCGATTAGTGCGGTGCCCTGCAGCGCAAACAGGGCAGCACCGCGCCACACGTTCGATTGAGCAGACGCTGCCGCAAAAATCAGGGGAGCGTCCGGGTTTACGCCATCTTCCGGCGGTAGTTCGATCACGGCAAGTCGAGTGGAGGGGATCACAAGGTCGATCGGGCTCAAGCTTTCGCCAGGGTCACTCGGACGAGCCGCTCCTGCCGAAGGCGCAAGTCGCTCCAATTCGACCGTGATGCCGCGGTCCATCCATTCCCAGCTCCGCAACAACCAGTTACCGGGCATGTCAGGGACACGAACGATGCTGCCTGGCATAATCCGGGGATCAAGCTCGCCAATCTGCCAAGTGATCGTTTCGTGCTGCCAACGCGCGCGATTGGCGCTTTCATTGGCAAGTTGGCGTGCACCGCTTGCGCTCATGGTGGCCGGCAGATCGATCATCAGCTCGCGCCCTGCGTCTCTTCCTCCCGCAGCCCTTTGGACGCCTGTCTGATAATCACGCCCATCGTCGTAATATCGAAGCGCGGCAGGCGTGCGCGTTGGTATACCTGCCCGCTGTTTGTACCGTGCATCTTCGCTTGCGCTGTGTTGGAGAGCCAATTGATCGGGCAGAGTGACGGGATTTCTGCCAACGTTGCTGCGCGTGGCGACAGTGAGCCCTTCACTACCCGACATGCAAACCAACGGGATCACCTGATCGATTGCTGCAAGTGTCGAAGCCAACGGTCCGCCTTCATCCGCAAATCCGCGGGCATGAGCGAGCGGCGCAGAGCGCGCAAATGCGTCCGCACCCGGCACAAGTTGATCAAGCGAGATGCCTTCGGCGTCACCTTCAGCGAAAACCTCAAAGCTGAGCGCGGGAATGCGGTTGCCGTAATCACCCAATTCAAGGTCTTCGAATACGACATAGGCACAATCGCGGAAGGCAGGCGCAAATTCTTCTTTGTCAGCGGCAATCAGCGGGTCGACTGCATCGTCGCCAAAGCCGCAGTATACCCGCATGGCACCTCCCACTTTCAGATCGCCTTGAGCCCCACGGAGCAAATTTCCATCGGCCCAGATTCTGCCGATGCGGGAAATAGGTGTACTGGAGAGAGCGACGGCGAAAGACGCCAAATAGGCATAGGTTGTCGTGGAAGGCTGGCCTTTACGGCCTTTTTCCTTCCGCTTGCTTTCGATCAAATCCGTCGACCATATCACCGTGCCGGGCACGCGCATACGTCCGAACTGGCGGGGAATTGCTTGGCCATAGCTTGATGTGCTGATCGCCAGATCCCGCAAGCGCGGACCTTCGCGGCCACCGGGACCGAAAAGACGCGCGTCAATCTGCTGTCCGACAAACGCGCCAATTGAGCCGCCGACCGGCCCGCCGATTGCTGAGCCAAGCGCAGTAAGTACAAGCGTTGCCATCTAGTTATCCTTCTATCGAAACAGCGCGTTGCCATTGGGCACGAACCGTCCAGGTCGGGTCGATAGGCTGCAGAACAACACGCCGAAGCCCGGCGTGCGCATGAATGGCATTGGTGCGATCGGCCGCGATCACGAGATGATGCTGGCAGTGCGCAAGCCTCAGCAACAATATCGTGCCTGGCTTGATAATGCCGGAAACTGCTGAAAGTCCGGATTGCGACGCAAGGGGTAACCACTGCGAAATGTCCAGATTGCGCAGGCTATAGCCACTGGGCGATACCGGTTGCTCTCCCACCAGACGCAAGGCGGCTACGACCAGTCCGACACAATCCAGCCCGGTGAAGGAATTACGTCCGTGAAGTCGGTACCGCGATCCGATCAAACTTCGCGCAGCCTCGGCCAGCGCGACACCCGGATCGGTCACGGCTGTCCGTAACGTGAGAGCAGATCATTCCCCGGCAGGAAGGGTTCGCCCCGAAAGTTTTTTGCATTTCCAAAACGTTCACCACACGTGGCAATGGTATGATCGCAGCCTTCGCGCAGTTCGGCGTGGGTGCCAGACGATGTGCCCGCGACCAAGGGTCTATCAATTACGAGCCAACCGTCGGCGGCATCCACGATACCAAATGAGACACCGGTCTGTGGCCCATTCTGGAAGCGCAGACGCCCATCGATGAAAGCTTCCCCGTTCAGTTCGGTGAATTGCACGCGATTGCCTTCGAGATCGATCGCTGCGAGCACTCCGCTTCTTGTGAAACGCGAAGCGGAAAGACCGCACCCGCGGCCGCAAAATTCAGCGCGACATGTCGGGCTGGTGCGCGGTACCAGATCCCTTTCAAGCAAGCTCTTGGTCGAGCGAAGTTCAGCGGAAAATTGCGAATTGTCATCCGCGATCCGTCCGATCCGGCCGGTGTAGAGGACGTGGTGGTCAAGGCTGATCCAATCCACCGCGCCGATTTCGATCGCGGCGTCATCGAACAACCCCGCTGCCAGTTCCGCCTCGCGAATAGAATCATGGTTGAGCGCACCTTGTACTTCGGCGCTGTCATGCGCGATTTCGGAGGTCAAACGGATTGCTGCCGGGATCATTCCAGGCGCAGCGAGATGACACATGCCGTGGAAGTACAGGTTGCGATCGTGGCTGGCAAAGGCAAGCGCCGCCCCATCCTTGCGGTAGATGCGCCAGAACGTCGCCACCGTGTCGAGTTCCCGATCAAAAAACACACGCATCAAGCGGCCTCCCGAATTTCAATAAGCGGTACTGATGGCGCTTCGCCCGCAGCAAAGTTCACGGCCGCTACATCAAGCCGGTCCTCGGAAAACCGCACCGGGACATCGAACCGAAACCCCGCGCGCACCTCAGCCCCCACGGGCGGGGCAGACAAAAGGCGCAGCAGGCCTTTTTCCCTCAGTACCCATTCGGTTGTTGCGACGCCGCCCACGCTCACAACCAATGTTTGTGCCTGTGGCCGAGTGATCGGGCGAACCTGCGGTTCCGTACCGCCATAGGATTTCACCAGCTGAAAATCGGCACGCGCACCATCTCCGGTACCGAGCAGTTGATCGAGCATCGTGGGGATGCCAGTCATCCCGTTGGAGCTGTTGTCGAATGGATCTGTCACGCGGAACCCCCTCGCCGGGCCGCGCCGCGCGCGAAAAAAGGCGATAAGTTCGGACAATTCGCTTTCCGATCGAATGCCCGGCCCTACATCGAAGTGCAGGCGTGCGTCGGACCACAGCGAATTCCGGCGCTCATGCCCTGAGGCAGTGACGGCGATCGACGTGGAAAACTCCGGAGCTACCGAGGCGCTGCGACCCAGCGCAAACGGATAGGAAATGTTGTCGAAAGATTCCATGGCTTGCTCCGGTGGAGGGGCGAGGCGGGTGTAGCCATCGCGGTTGACCTGGGGCAGGGCCCAGACATATCGACGTGCAATCCCCCGAGAGGCAGCTTCATCAAGCCCGGCGTCGATGCGCGCCCAGAACGTTTCTGCATCAGCTGGATCGAGCACGAAGCCCGCCAGATAGTCCTGATCGCCCACGGGATAACGATAGCGCGCATCCACTGCCGCATAGGCGGTGCGGCGAAGCGCGTCCGCGCCTGCCGTAAGCCAGTCATAGTCCTCGATTTGCAGGCGATCGAAAGCTGGGGCCTCCCATCCGATTGGAAGATTGGCCCGGTAGAGTTCGGGCGCAGCGTCTGAGAGGATGGTCGGCGTGAAGGCGAGCAGTAGCACTTCGGCTGGAGAGGACGCCGCCGCGCGCACGGCCTGCGTCAAGCGGGCGGTCGAGGCTGCCAGCACTGTTCCTGCAGCAACCAGAAGCGCTTTGGCGTCTTCATCGAGAGTGGCTGCAATGTCCGAAATTATCGGCGGATTGCCTCCAAATGCGGATGTGGCTGCAGCATCATACAGGCAGATTTCCCGCTCTGGCGTAACCCACCACCACGGCTCTCCAATCTGAAAGCGAACCGGAAGTCCGACCTCTTCCAGCAATGAAACCAGATTGCCGGCGACGTTCGCGAGCCATTCCATCGCTGCGGTATTGGCAGGAGAAAGCAGGGTCGAAGGCGGCACCCATCCAGTCAAGGCAGCAGCGCCGCTCGCCGTGCGTTGCTTCCAGTCTTCGGGGCAATAGCTATCGAACAGCTCGTACGAAAGCGACGCGATGACTTCAAAACCCTGGGTCCGTGCGAGAGCGAAAAGATTGCGATGCCAGGCCGCGGCTGGTGCGGCCAAAGCGCCATCAGGTGCGGCCCCGAGGGTGCCGTCCGCATCATGCGCAAGCCGCATGAAGTGGCTCATGCCGACATAATGCACGATGTCGTAGCGATAGCCGAGCCCGATGATCCCACGCAGCAGCCGGGCCGGGGTCTGGTTGTAGCTATCGTCATACGCCGTGGCCATTCGCTCGCCATGCGGAGGCACAAGCACATCGCCCACTTCGATCATTGCACCGGCACCGTCGGCTTCGATGTCGGACATGATAACCGAACCGTTGAACCGGGCTGCCAGCGGCGCATTGCTCCCGGCCGCAAAATCCGGCGCGACCAACGAGATGAACAGGCGATCGATATCTTCGGGATAGATCGGCTCGCCGGGCAAAGCGTATCCGCTTTCAAGCGTGGAAAATGGCAATGTGATTTGCGCATCGGTAGGTGTGCCTTGCGCGTAATTCCACAGCCGAACATACCAGGTCCGCGGTGCGCCGGACGCGTCGCGGCCTTCAATTGTCAGGGTCGGACCATTGGGCTGGTCGAGAGCGATTACGCCTTCGGACTGCCAGCGGAAACGTAATGTCGTGTGCGCGTAACTGCGGTCGGTCTGATAGGCGAGCAGAGGATGATCAAGCGTATCGGCGCTCTCCCATATCAGCCCCACCAGCTCACCTGCGTGATGCAGTTCGAGATCGACCCGCAAGGCATCAGGCCCGGTCGTCACGACGGATGCCATCGCGGGCCGCGGAAAATTCACGGTCCAAAAGCGTGGATCGAAGCGCTGGATGAACGTACTTTCCTGCGCACGGCGCTCACGGGCGAGCCAGAATGCCATCGGTCTTCCCCTTTTCTCAGCCTTGCTGCAACGCGCGCCGAACGGCGCTTGCAATCTGGCGCGACGATCGTTGCATGGCTGTTGGTGCTGCCTGGCCGCGGGGCACTGCCACCTGTATGGCAACGCGGACATCGCGGCCGGGCGTGGTTGGGTTGGCTTCGACGCGTCCAGCTGCAGTGGGCACGAACATTTCAGGTCCGCGCTCACCGACCAGGTAAGCGCGTCCTGGCGCCACCGGGCCACCTGTGGCGCGGCCGGGCAATCCAAACAGCGCCCCAACCGATTGGCCCAAAATTCCGGCAAGCCCGCCACCGCTTGCACCGCCACCGGCCTCGCCAAAAAGGCTGCTGAAGCCCGATTGAAGGGCGTAGCTTGCGATCTCGCTCAACGCGCTGAAAGCCACACGCTTGAGATCATCAAAGCCGAGACTTCCGCTTCTCAAAGCCGAAAGTAAGCCGCGTTCAAGCACATTCCCTGCGCGGCTGAACCCATCGAGCAGCGATCCATCGACGGCGCGTCGCAGCGATTCGACATCGCTGGCAAAACCGTCCGTGCGCGCACGCACGTCAATCACGAGTTCTTCGAAATTGTCAGTCATTGGCATCGCGCTCCATCATTTGGGCGATCATTTCGCGGCTTGGCGGGGGAGGGGTGTTGAGATCGTCGGGCGCGGTGAGCGCCATCGCGAGTTCGGCAGGCGTCGCGCTCCAGAATTCGGCCGGACGCCAGCCAAGCTGTTGCGAGGCGAGCGCACACCAACGAGCAGATGCGTCAGCGAACCTTGGGGTCATGCTTCGCCCTGAAGCACCTGCGCCAGAACATTCCGGACAGGCACGGTCGCTCCGACAAGACCCATTGCAAGCACCGCCTGACCGACCGCGATGCGTTCGGGCCGTGCCTCGGAAGGAAAGCAGTGCCACAACAAGGCCGTCATTTCCGTCAGCGTCATGATCCCCTGTGCCGCCCGTTCGACAAGTGCGAACAGCGAGCCCAGCTCTGCTTCAGCGAGCACAAGATTTTCAAAGCTTGGGCGCAAGACATAGCTGACGCCTGCGACCGTCAGGGTGCCTTCACCTCTCAGGGCATTGGCCGCGCCTGTCATGCGGGCACCACTTGGCCTGAGCTTTCAAGCTGCAATGTGTAGCTTCGTTCGCCGTTGAAATCCCCGGCGTAATCCAGCCTCTGCACCAAGAATCGGCCTCGCAGACGTTCGCCGTCTTCGAACGACAATTCGTAATCATCTAGCGTTCCGGCCATTGCATGCGCGCGCACTGCACTTTCTGCGGCGCTGCCAAGGAAAATTCCTGCCGCGCTTACCGAAACCGAACGCGTTCCCGCGCCAGACAGCAGATCACGCCATCCGCCTGATTGTTTGTGGGTCACCACCACAGTGTCTCCATTGATCGACATCTGTGTGGTTCTGAGGCCAGCGATGGTTTGATAGGCTGGCGGCGATGCACCGTCCGCGATCTTGAGCAAAAAGGCGGAGCCGGATTGTGCGGGCATGGAAGTTTCTCCTAGTTCGGTGCGAAGATACGGAAACGGTATTCGACGAGCGCTCCGCGGCGATTGTCGGGGCGGGCTTGGCTGCGCGATCGCAGGAAACGTATCGAAGCGACTTCGAAGCCGGGCTGAAACGGCGGCAGGTCCAGCACGCGTCGTTCGATAGCGCGCAGCAGTTCGGAATCGCCGCTGGTCAGGTCGGTGAAGGTTTCAAGTTCAAGCGCGACGCGGACTTCGCGGCCGTTGCGTTCCTTGGTGCCCCAATCCGCTGATGCGCTTGCGGCAATGCCAAGCCAGGGCGGCGTGACCGACAGCGGCGCCTCTTCAGCGACCGTATGGATCGCCGCCAGTGCCGGATCGGCGGCCAGCCAGGCGACCAACGTTGCGCGAAGATCATTTTCCATCGCGTGGTTCTCCAAACATGTCGGGCCATAAGGCTGTGGCGGAGTGCCAGTCGGTACGCTTGGGTCGGCCAAGCGACACAGCGCGTTTGGCGACGAGCCGCGATGCGCGAACGCGCAGGCGCTGCATCAGCGGTCCCATACGGGCAGACACGCGGATCATCCGAGCCGCACGTCGCGCCACGGACGCCAAAGCGCCGTGACACTGGCCGGGGGAAGACCATGCGACTGGCCCTCGCGATCACGGAAGTTGTACGCTGCAAGCCTGATGATGCCATGCCGGAGAGGGGCAGGGAGGCCGGTCCAGTCCGCGGCAATTCCCACGACCAGATGCACGGCCAAGTTGTCCCCGATGAGCGGGCGCCGCAGCCTGATGCATCCGCTGGATCCAAGGCGCCATTCCAGCGCATCGGCGGGCACTTCGATCACCTCACGGCTGCCATCGGGCGATAGCAACGCGGCTCCGGTAAGCTGGTGTACGGGACGCGAAATCAGTTCATGCCAGCTTCCGGATAACGGAATGATCTCCTCAACTGTCTGACGCAGCGGGGCCTTGCCGGTAAAGGCTTCGCAAATCGTCACGCTGGCTTGGAGAATTTGGCCCAGCGTCTCGTCTTCATTCGGCCGGTTGATCCCGAGCCAGTGCTTGAGCTCCACCAGCGCGGGCTCGCCAGGCGTGGGGGCTTGCACGATTGTCCGCAGCATTGCGGTTTCTCCCAAATGGTAAATGTCATGAAAAAGGGCGCCCGCATCGCTGTTGTCAGGCGGGAGGGGCGGCCTGAAGCGATGCGGGCGCGGTAGCCCGGCGGAGCGCAAGAAGGGGGGGCTTGGCTCCGCCGGGACAAGGACTGTCGTCAGGCCTCGATCTTCAGCAGTTTGATCGCGTTGGAATCGAGCACCTTCCCGCCAATCCGCTTGGTCGCGTAGAAGTGAACGAAAGGCTTGTTGGTAAACGGATCGCGCAGCAGGCGGGTGGGGCTGTGTTCGGCGATGAGATACCCGTGACGGAAGTTGCCGAACGCGATCGGGAAGGCGCCGCCTGCAACATCAGGCATGTCTTCGGCCTCAATCACTGGATAGCCAAGAAGGCGGTCAGGTTGCCCCTCGACCAGACCCGGCTGCCACAGGAAAGCCCCGTCAGCCGTCTTCAGCTTGCGCACGTTTGCAAGTGTCGCCGAATTCATGACGAAGACTGCACCCTGCCGATGACCGGACTTGAGCGAGTGAATCAGATCGATCAACTTGCCATCCAGCGCGGTTCCAAGCCCCGTGGCGTTGCCCGAGCCGATATATTGCGTCACGCCAAAGGCGCGCACGCCGTCTTCTGCGGTGGCTTTGGGCCCGGTCAGGAAGCCTTCGGGCTGATTGACACCCGTCCCGCTGACAAAGGCGCTGCCTTCAGCCCGAGCGAACTCGATGGCAATTTCATTGGCCAACCAGCTTTCCAGATCAAACGCGCTATCATCAAGCATGGTCTGGCTTGCCGCTGGATTGGCATAGAGATCGCCTGCCGGCGGCGCGATTTCCGTGAAGGTCGGCGTATTGGTTTCCGGACGCCCCGCGGTTTCACTGACCCACCCCGATGCAATACCGCTTGTCGAAACCAGTTTTCGATAGCCCGACGTGCCAGTCTGTACGACCTGGGCGATGGCGCGGATCGGGCTGATGTTCACAAGTTCAGCCGCGATGATGGCATCGATCTGGCGGGGAACGGCATAGCCGCCATCGGCCGGACTGATCCCGCTGATCGACTTCAGTTCTGTTTCGCGGCCGCGCCGCAGATAGCCATCGACAAAGCTTTTCACTTCGGTCGTATCAGCAAGCGGTGAAGCGCCGCCCATGACGGGACGGCTGGCCGCCCGCGCCACTTTGTCGAGCCGCGCTTTCACGTCATCGACATCGGTACGAAGCCCGGTGATGTCGGCTTCGGCCTGATCCTGACGCGCGACGATGTCGAAGCTGGCATCC
This sequence comes from Erythrobacter sp. R86502, assembly GCF_042466465.1. NCBI lineage: Bacteria > Pseudomonadati > Pseudomonadota > Alphaproteobacteria > Sphingomonadales > Erythrobacteraceae > Erythrobacter > Erythrobacter sp. R86502. The sequence goes on from NZ_JAXHCJ010000001.1 coordinate 2,683,023, forward strand.
AGCGGATTGGCGCCGGCTGTGTTGGTGGTGGGGGTATTTTCCATGGGGCAGTGACCTTTCGGTTGGGCAGAAAAAAAGCCGCCAAAGCGGCGGCCGTTCGGGGAAAGCGCAAGAAACGACCCGGTCAGGTCACAAGGTGAACCCGGGCAAGGTGGTGAAGCGGATGTGTGACCAGACTGATTTCGAACAGATCGACTTCAAGCAGTTCGCGACCCGTCTGCGAATGACGCGCAGCCCGGGTGCGAAAGCCGAAGCTAAGCCCATTGATCTGACCCCGCATCAGCAGGTGCGCTGCACGGCTATCTGGACGGTCGATCCGGGCAATGACGCGCAAACCGCGCGCATCTTCGGTAAGATGTTCGATTGCACCGATCGTATGGTCGGGCCGGTGCTGCCAATAGAGTGGCACAGGCGCAGTACGGTTTGCCAATGTTCTGGCAAAGGCGCCGCGGCGAATCGTATCACGGCCCGCGTCGGCGATGTCGAACAACGCCGCATAGCCAGCAAAGCGGGTGCAGCTCCGGGCGATCATCACAGCAAATCCCACACGCCAAGCCGCACTGCGATCCCGATCAGAAGCAAGGCCAGCGCGCCGCGCACTATCCAGTCAATCATCGCCTTCCACGCACTGGCCTTGGCATCGCGCCAAGCGCCAAGCAGCTCGCGCAGGGCAATCAGATCGCCTTCTGCGCTGGCATCTCCAAGGCCCAACCGGTCCAGCGCCCGATCAGTTGCAAGGACGCTGGCCTCTTCGATTATGGCGCGCAGCGTAATCATTTCCGCGCCCTCTCCACGCGCCTGCCCCATCAGGCTGGCAAGAATGTCTTCACGGCTCATTGGGCGTTCTCCTCGGGCGGCAGGCCCAGCATCTGGCGCTTTTCAGCGCGGCTCAGAAAATCTGCGTCGGAAACCTGCGACCAGAGGCGTTCCCGATCTTCCGAAAGGGCCGGAACCCGGTCCAGATCGATCCTGAGCTCAACGTCAGGGAACCAGGGGGCGAGAGCTTCACGCAGCGCAGCAAACAGCTTTTCAGCCAGAGGCAGCAAGGTCAGCCGCCACAAGGCGCGGCTGGCTTCACGATAGTTGGCATAGGTATTGTCTCCCGGAAGGCCGAGAAGCATGGGCGGCACCCCGAATGCGAGGGCGATGTCACGTGCAGCCGCACTTTTGAGGGTGGCAAAGTCCATGTCGGCCGGTGTCAGCGCCATGCTCTGCCATTTCAGACCGCCATCAAGCAGCATCGGGCGTCCAGCATTGGCAGCGCCCGAAAAGGCGACATCCAGCTCGTGCTTCAGCCTGTCGAATTGCTCACGCGTCAAAGCCGCGCCGTCGCCCGTTTCATATACCAGCGCGCCCGACGGACGGGCCGCATTTTCCAGCAAAGCACGGTTCCATGCGGTTGCCGCATTATGAATCCGCACGGACTGCCACGCCGCTTCCAGCGCGGCGGCACCGCAGTAGTCATCCAGCGGGTGCATTGCCCTGATGGCAAACAGGCTCGGCCAGCCCTCATCATCGTCGATGGCCAACCGGGTCACGTGTGTCCCAACGGTATAATCATAGGCATGCGGCCATCCGTTGGCGTCAAGCACCACTTTGACCCGGTCCGGGCGCAGCGCGAAAAGCTCCACCGGCGCACCTGATGCGTCCTTGATGATCTGCACGTAGCCGTTGCCATGCAGAAGCAGATTGGCCGCAAGCGTTTCGATCAGTGATTGGCCAGCAGTTGTGGCTGCGACCAGAGCGGCAAGTTTGGGATCGGAACAATGCAGCGGCGCCTGGCCGATGCCTTCGGCAAGCAGCCTTACCGAACGCTGGGCGATCGGATTGGCAAGAAAGCCTTCTTCGATGCCGCGCCGGTAGAGATATCCGCAGGGTCCGGTCGCCATTTCAAAACCGGAACTCCATGCGTGCAGGGCTCCGGCAGCCAAGGGCACGCGAGTGCGCTCCCCGCCTTTGAAGGCGGAGAGCAGAGTGTCGAGCAAGGGCATCGCAAATTCCTTCGGTTAGATGTGCCGCACGCTCGGGCGCCTGGCGCGCCCCAGCAGCAATTCTGTCAGCGCCCATACAGCGGCGTCGGCGCGGTCGGGGCTGCTGCCAGGGCCGGCATAACCACCGCCCACAAGCAATCCGCACAGCTGGTCTTCCAGGCGCGCAAACATGCCGACGTGGCGCACGCGGCCTGCGGCGTAGAGCGCAGCCACCGGTTCGGCCCGTGCGACCTTGCCCCGGCTGGCGTGAACCAGTCTGACCGGCAATGCCTGATCGGCGGCTCGTAATACGCTTTCCACCATCGCGCCGCCCTGATTGGCTTCCGCAATGACCCGGTCAGCTCTCCATTCCTGTGCTGCGTCTGCCACCCGCATGGCCCATTGCGCCGGGGTTGCCCCGCTGACCGAGCAATCGGCCAACACCCGAGCGATGCCGTCTTCCCCCAGGCTGCCGACGATAATCCCGCACTCATCGCCTGTGGCGCTGGCGGGCGGATCGACCGCAACCACGACCCGCACCGCGAGCGCCACCGGCCCGTGTTCGCGCGCCTGTTCCAGCATCGATCTGGTCCACAAGGCGCCTTCGACATCTTCCAGCAGTTCGCCATCGATTTCCTGACGCGCCAGCTGCGTGTTGGCAAATTCATCCGTGATGGCCTGCATGAAACGATCGGGCAGGCAGCCAATGTTCTGGTCGGTTCGGCCTTGGCTGATGACGACATCAACGCTTTGGGCGGCCTGCTTCACCAATCGCTGCACCAAGGGCACTGCGCGCGGTGTGGTGGTAACGGCAATACGTGGTTCCGGACCCAACCTGAGGCCCAGCAGCAGATTTTCCCAGCACCGGGTGGCCCGGTCATGCGCCAACGGCCATTTGCCGATTTCATCGCACCAGGCGTGGCTGTGTTGCGGGCCGCGCAGACCTTCGGGTTCGGCGGCAGAAAACAATTGTGCCTGCGCGCCGCTGCGGAAGCGGATACGATGGAGTGACGGTTCGAAGTGCGGCCTTTGATCCGGGCGATAAACAGCCATCAGCCCGCTTTCGCCTTCAACCATGACGGCGCGTGCCTCTGCCAGAGACGAAGATATCAGTGCGATGCGGGCAGAAGGATTGGCGTCTGCGATCATCCGCACCCATTCTGCGCCCGAACGGGTCTTGCCGAACCCGCGCCCGGCCATAATCATCCAGATACGCCATTCCCCGTCCGGCGGCAGCTGTTCAGGCCGGGCCGTGTATTCCCACAGATAAGGAAAGGTGTTTTTTTCGTCCTGGTTGAGCGCCTTTGAAAGCGCATGTCGGGCTCTGTTGCGTTCTCCGGGCTCGCCGCCAAGTATCCATCGATAAGCCTGGCTCATCCCGCCTGTCCTTGACGCGCCTTTTCCCGTTCCATTCTGCGCCGGATTTCCTCGATCTTGCGATCGATCGATGCCCGCACCTCGGCGGCACTGACATCACGCACCTGGCTTTGCCCGCGTGCGACGGCATCGCGGTGGGCAGAAAGCAGCCTTATGGCGCTGGGAAAATCGAATTTGTCGCTTTCGCCGGTCTTGAAATCACCATCACGCAGCCGGCGGATGATTTCCATTTCAAGATGCAGATACCCTTCGGACAGCGCCGCGGCCCATTGGCGGGCAAAATCAGGATCGCTGCGCCGCAATTTGTAGGCGCGCGAAGCCGTGATCCCCGCCTTCGCTGCCGATTGCGTCACATTCGACGTGGTCGAAAGATGCTCGATGAAGCGGACCCGCCAGCGGCGATCGGCGATGATTGTTTCAGGCTCCTCTTCGGGTTTGGACCGGGCAGATTCAGGGTAGGCCATCGGCATGTCTCCCTTGCGAACAACAAAAAGGCGGCACTTCCCGAAGGAAGGCCGCCCGATGGCGAATCGCTATTTCTCGACTATGCCTTTATCTAACCAGATAGCGTCACGATGTCAATAAAAATAACCAATTCGGTTAAATGAGTGCGCGGGCATGGATCGCTCCATGTTCAAATGATCCCGATGGCTTTCCCCGCACGTTCAAACATCCCGAGGATGGTCTGTACTTGATCCGCAGTGTGTTCGGCGCACAGCGAACAGCGCAGCAGCGTCATGCCTGCCGGGGTGGCCGGCGGGCGGGCAAGATTGACGTAGAGCCCTTCCTTCAGCAACGCCTCCCACATCATCGCGCCCTTTTCCAGATCGGGCATGATGACAGCGATGATCGCGCTTTGCGGTGTCTCGGTGCCGAGCTGGAAGCCCAGTGCGCGCAGCCCGCCGTGCAGAGTACGACTGTTCTCCCACAGATGCGCTCGCTTGTTGCTGCCATGCATGAGCTTGCGGATCGAAGTGGCAGAGCTTGCCATGACGCTCGGCGGCAGGGCAGCGGTGAAGACGTAGGGGCGGCATACCAGCCGCATCACTTCAAATTTCGGATGATTCGAAACGCAGAAACCGCCGACCGTGCCGACGCTTTTGGAGAAGGTGCCGATGATGAAATCGACATCGTCCAGCACGCCCTGTTCTTCAGCGACACCGCGGCCATGTTCGCCGATGAAGCCCATCGAATGGGCCTCGTCCACCAGCACCATCGCACCGTTTTCCTTGGAAACGCGCACCATGTCCTTCAGCGGTGCGACATCGCCCATCATCGAATAGACGCCTTCGAGCACCACCAGCTTGCCCGCACCTTCGGGGATGCGCTTCAGGCGCTTTTCGAGCGCTTCGACATCATTGTGCTTGAACGGCACGACCTCGGCATTGCCCATCGCGCAGCCATCCCAGATCGAAGCGTGGCTATCGATGTCGAGGATGATGTAATCACCCTTGCCCGCCAGCGTCGAGATGATCCCGAGGTTGGCCTGATACCCGGTCGAGAAGACCATCGCGTGATCCATGCCGTAAAATTCGCGCAGCGCGGTTTCGACATCGCGGTGATCGCGGAAGGTGCCGTTCAGCACGCGGCTGCCGGTGGTGCCCGCGCCGAAATCTTCCATCGCCGCCTTGCCAGCGGCAATCACATCGGGATCGAAAGTCATGCCCATGTAATTGTATGTGCCGAGCAGGATCGTGTCGCGCCCGTTGCAGATCGCCCGCGTGGGCGAAAGAACCTCTTCCATGACAAGGCTGAACGGATCTTCCACCCCTGCGGCGAGCAGCGTCTCGCGGGTCTGGATAATCGGATCAAACTTGGCGAGCAGGTCGACAGGCTGGGCTGCGGTCATGGTGTCATTCACGGACGTTGCCATTATCAGCTATCCTGCATCTTGTGCACCGCGGCGACGAGCTGGCCCCAGTTTTCGATTTCGGCCTGCTGGTTCATCGAGATGATAACATCGAATTCGTCTTCGATTTCGGCGACGAAATCCATCACGGTCAGGCTGTCAAATTCAAGATCACCGGCAAAGGTGGTCGAATCCTCGATTGCGACGCCCTTCTTGTTGAAGGGCTCGACCAGAGTGCGGATGCGATCATCGACGTCTGCAGGGGTCATGGCGGGTATGCTTTCTTTGCGTCTGGTGTATGGCGGCGTATGCCAAGGTACTACGGCTGCAAAGCGGCCGATGATGCAGCTTGTCAAGTTTTCGCCGCGCCGCAAGCGCCGCGGCGGTATGGGCGAGGGACTATAATGCCCACATCCAACGCAGGCTGAACAGAACGCACCTGTATAAACACTTCATGCCCTGAGCACGGTCGGACGTCGCAAAGCGCCCGTCGCCTTGCCTTGGATCATAAGCGTTTCGCGGTTTCGCACCGCCTATCAGACCAGCGCGTTGACTGCAGTCATGAAGGGGCCAATTGACACAGGTTTCGACAGATAACCTTCTGCGCCCGCAGCACGGATGCGTTCTTCATCACCCTTCGCCGCGAAGGCGGTCACGGCCAGCACCGGAATACCGGCGAGCCTGTGATCGCGCTTGGCAGCTTCGATCAGATCGACACCAGATACGCCGCCAAGCTGGATATCCATGATGATGAGGTCGGGCGATGTGGCGCGCGCTGTATCCAGCACCTTGTTGCCTTCCGCCACGGGTTCCACATCGAACCCGTTGGCGCGTAATACGTCGCAGAACAATTTCCTGTTAAGGTCATTGTCCTCGACAACCATGATACGCTTTGTCACTGCTTGCCCCGCATTCGACCGGTGTAAGACTAACCACGCAGAAAGGACAGGACAATCCCGCATCGACCCTCATCCGAGCCGGTGAATCCGCAGATGCTGGCGCTGGCGGCGCTCGGCTGGGTGCTGGAAGATGATGATCGTGCGAGCCGTTACCTTGAATTGACCGGCCTCGATCCCGATTCTCTCAGGACTGGACTGGGCGATCCGATGATCCTCGCCTCTGCGCTCGAATTTCTTTCCAATCACGAACCCGATCTGATTCGCGCGGCAGAGGCTTTAGCTGTCACGCCCGAGGAACTGGTTGCCGCCAAGGACGCTTTGCACGCATGACCCGCCCGCTCATCATCTCCGACTGCGACGAAGTGCTGCTGCACATGGTGGCACCTTTCAAGACCTGGCTCGAAGGTTCGCAAGGTGTCGCCTTCCATCTCGAAGGCCACAACTTTGCCGAAGCGCTGCGCTGGCAGGACAGCGGCGATTTGCTGGCGCCAGCCGACATCTGGAAAATGCTGGGCCGGTTTTTCGACAGCGAAATGGATTCACAGATGCCGATTGCGGGCGCGGTCGAAGGCATCAACACGCTGGCGGAAAAGGCCGATGTGGTGATTCTGACCAATCTGGTCGACGCGCACCGCGATGCGCGGGCCGAGCAGTTGGCCAAGGTTGGCATCAATGCCCGGGTCTTTACCAATCAGGGGCCGAAGGGGCCGGCGCTCAAGGCGATCATCGACGAATACGCGCCGACCCGCGCCGTTTTCATCGACGATCTGGCCCAGCACCATGCCTCGGTCGCCGATATCACGCCGCAGGTCACAAGGTTGCACCTGTGCGGCGAACCAATGATCGCCCATGCGATTGATTGCGCTCATAAATCAGGCCATGCGGAGGCCCGTATCGATACCTGGGATGAAGCCCTGCCGTGGCTGCTGGAACGACTGGAGAACTGAATATGACGATCGCTGCCAAACTTGCCGAACTCGGCATAACACTTCCGAAGGCCGCAGCGCCCGTTGCCAGCTACGTGCCGGTTGTGGTGCAGGGCAGTTTTGCCCACGTGTCCGGTCAGTTGCCCTTTGTCGATGGCGCTGTGGTAACGGGCCGATTGGGCGATGATGTCAGCGTCGAAGATGGCCAGGCCGCCGCTCGCGCCTGCGCGCTCATGATCATTGCGCAGCTCGAAGCGGCAGGCTTGCTCGAACAGGTTGAACGGATCGTGAAACTGGGCGCCTTCGTCAATTGCACCGCCGATTTCACCGATCAGCCCGAAGTTGCCAACGGCGCTTCGAACCTGATGGAGCAGGTGTTTGGCGACGCCGGCAAGCACGCACGCGCCGCCGTTGGCGTCCCTGCCTTGCCGCGCGGCGCGGCGGTGGAAGTCGATGCGGTTATCGCTCTGAAGGCATGAATGAAAGGCGCGCTCCGGACTGGCTGACGCAGTGGGAATATGCCCACCGCGGTTTGCATTCTGCGGGCGTGCCGGAAAATTCGCTTGCGGCTGCGGAAGCAGCCATTGCGGCTGGCATGGGGGTCGAATGCGATATCCAGCGCAGCCGCGATGATCATCCGATGGTATTTCACGATTGGGATCTGGCGCGCCTCACCGGGGCTGCGGGGGCTACTGGCCGCCGCAGCGCTATTGAAATCGAACAGCTATTTCTCAACGACACCGAACACCGACCTTTCCGGCTTGCAGCGCTGCTCGATCGGATCGCGGGCCGCGTGCCGTTGCTGATCGAGATCAAGTCGCGCCCGCGTTACAGCATCGCTGCAAGCTGCGCGGCTGTCAGGCATTTGCTCGGCGAATATGCTGGACCGGCCGCGGTCATGAGTTTCGACCCCCGCGTCGCCCGCTGGTTCCGCCGATACGCACCGAAGGTTTGCGCCGGTCTGGTCATGCGTGAGGATGAGCGCGGCGACACGCAATCGCCGTGGCGGCGCACGCTCGCATTGCGGATCGCGCAGCCTGATTTTCTTGCCTATCACATCGACGCTTTGCCCAGCCGCTGGGTCGCAGGATTGCGTGCCGAAGGACTGCCTGTGCTGACCTGGACGGTTAACTCGCCCGAGACGCGTGCCCGTGCGCGCGCCCATGCCGATGCGCTGATTGCCGAAGGGGCTGGGCTGGCGTGAGCGACGCAGACTTGATCGTTCGTATTGCTTCTTCGGTCGGCAATTTCCCTTCCGAGGAATGGAACGCGCTGGGCGGAAACGACAATCCGTTTGTCAGCCACGAATTCCTCACCGCGATGGAGGATTCGGGCAGTGTCGGCCCCGGCACCGGGTGGGAGCCCGCGCCGATCGTCATCACCGATGCTGCGGGCAGGTTGCTCGCCGCGATGCCGTCCTATGCCAAGGGCCATTCGCAGGGCGAATATGTCTTCGACCACGCATGGGCCGATGCATGGCACAGGGCAGGGGGGCGCTATTACCCCAAGCTTCAGATTGCCGCACCGTTCACCCCGGCCACCGGTCCGCGCTTGCTGCTGAGCGATCCGGCGCTTGCCCCGCATTTGCTCAAGGGGGCCGAGGCGGTCTGTCTTCAGAATAATATGTCGTCGGCTCATGCCACATTTGTTGAGCCTGTCCAGATGCCGCTTTTCGAACAAGCCGGCTGGTTGGCACGCACTGATATCCAGTTCCACTGGTTCAATCACGGCTATACCTGTTTCGACGATTTCCTCGCCGTGCTCTCATCGCGCAAACGCAAGGATCTTCGCAAGGAACGCGCTGCGGCGGTGGAAGGCCTGACGATCCAGCATATCATCGGTGTGGACATCACCGAGGCGCACTGGGATGCGTTCTGGGTATTCTATCAGGACACCGGCGCGCGCAAATGGGGCCAACCCTATCTGACGCGCGAAGCCTTCACCCTGCTGGGCGAGCGGCTAGGCGACCGGATCATCCTCATCCTCGCCTATGACGGCGACGAACCTATCGCCGGCGCGCTTAATTTCGCCGGACGCGATGCGCTCTACGGACGATACTGGGGCTGCACCCGCGAGGTGCGCTTCCTGCATTTCGAACTGTGTTATTATCAGGCGATCGATATTGCGATTGCACGCGGGTTGCCCCGCGTTGAGGCGGGCGCGCAGGGCGGGCACAAGCTGGCCCGCGGGTATGAGCCGGTGCAGACGCTGTCGGCGCACTGGATCGCCGATCCCGGCTTTCGCAGCGCGGTTGCCGATTTTCTTGAACAAGAGCGCGCCGGCGTGGCGAGCGATCAGATGTATCTTGGCAGCCGCACCCCGTTCCGCAAAGGCGATTAGGCTGCTTGCTGGTGGCCTTCCGCCAGCCACTGCCGCGCGCGGCGCTGGGCTTCGGCGATTTCGCGCGCCGTCATCTCATCGGAAATATCGGCGCGGCAATAGGCGGCTTCTTCATGACCGCGTGCGGCGGCAAGGTTGAACCACTTGTGCGCTTCGACCAGATCACACGTTGCACCGTTGCTGCCGGTCGAAAACGCGACGCCAAGATCGAAGCACGCCCCTGCCTGACCCATCGCGGCAGCAGCCAGCCATGTGCCCAGCATGTGCTCGCCCGATGTTCCACGTGAAACATTCGCGTCGATTGCGATGATTGTCATGATTTAGTCCCCGTCAGTCACCAGATCGCCCCCAAGCGACCTTCCGTGCGACAAGAAGTGCGGTGTGTATGGTCAAAAATTGGTTAACGTCTCCCGCCGTTTGTGAAGTTGCGCCATTTGCCCCCGTTTGATTCCCAAAGCCGCTTGTGCCCTTTCAGAGGCTTGCCTATAGGGCGCGCATTGCTTCAGCTTGCTGGGACCAAGTGAGCCAATGAAAAAATTCAGGTGTCAGGACGCGACGGTCTTCCCAGCGGCTCACGGTATGAGAGAGCTTGATGCCAACAACCGCGTCTGACGACATCGATATCCTTGAAAAAGCCAAGCGGCTGCTGGCTCCGAACTATGTCCCGAGCGAGGACGAGGATTACATGAACGACCGCCAGCAGGCCTATTTCCGGATGCTGCTGCTGGAATGGAAACGCTCGATTCATTCGGCCGCCGGCCAAACACTTCAATCCTTGCAGGACGGCCCGATCCGGGAAGCCGATCTGACCGATCGGGCATCGAGCGAAACCGACTGGGGCATCGAACTGCGGACCCGCGACCGTCAGCGCAAGCTGGTATCCAAGATCGATTCCGCGCTGCGCCGGATCGATACCGGCGATTACGGCTATTGCGAGGTGACTGGTGATCCCATCGGGTTGCGGCGCCTGATTGCGCGGCCTGTGGCTACGATGACGGTCGAAGCGCAGGAAGCACACGAGCGGCGCGAAAAGATTTCGCGCGACGATTGAAGGCGCCTTGCGACTTCAGTCATGTCCCCGCTTGGGACGGCCTGAAACACGGAAGGTCTTCGGGGCACAATTTTTACCAGTCGTTAACCGCGTATATCGCAACAGCGTTGGTGTGTTCTTGCATCACGGCCTATGGTCGGTCTGCCGGCACGCTTGGTTCAATTCGGCTTAGGAGGTCACCCTGACGATGACAGGAGTTGAGACACGCAGCGTCGCGCGCGACAGCCTGTTTCTGCTGGCGGACATTCGCGTCGAACATAACGCCGAGGTGCACCGCACCCGGGTGCGCAATCTTTCGGATGGCGGGATGATGGGGGAAGGCCAGCTGCGCGTGCAACGCGGCCACCGTGTCATCGTGGAATTGCGCAATGTTGGCGCGGTGAACGGTACGGTCGCCTGGGTGCAAGACAACCGCTTCGGTGTCGCTTTCGACGAGGAAATCGACTCTCAGAAAGCCCGCCGGCCATTACAAGCCAATGAAGCCGAAGATACCGTGCTTGCCAGCCCTTCGTGGGCGCACCGCGCGCCGCCGCCACCGCAGCGCAAGAACTTGCGCAAAATCTGATTGCGCACCCGGCGCGAGGCTTACGCCGAAGCGATACGCGACAAGCTGACCCGCGCGATTCAACCTGCTAGGCAGGGTACAATGCGATTCTGCCTTCTCCTTATTGCTGCGCTGGCGACGTGGTCCTGCGGCCCATCGGGCGCGGGCGGTCCGGTGGAGGTGGCGGTTATCGGTGCGCCCGATGATCCGTTCGAGCAGGGGGTGCGGCTTTCACTTGCTGCGCAGCACCTGCGGGCTGCGTCAACCGAAGGACTGGTGGCGCTTGATCCGGCCGGTCAGGTTGTGCCGGCGATTGCCGAACGCTGGATCGTGACGGACGATGGTCTCAGCTACATCTTTCGGCTGCGCGACAGCACGTGGCCGGGGGGCGAGGAGATAACTGCCGCCGAAATTCGCCAGCAAATGCGCGCCGCATTGGTGCGGCTCCGCGGCACATCGCTCGGGCTTGATCTTGCCAAGGTGCGCGATATCCGCGCGATGACGGGCCGGGTCGTCGAAGTGCGGCTGATCTCGCCGATGCCGGATTTTCTCCGGCTTCTGGCACAGCCCGAACTGGGCCTTTCGATGAACGGCAGCGGCGCAGGCCCCATGGTGATGTCGCGCGACGAAGAAACATCGGTAGCCCGGTTGACTGCGCTTCCCCCTGAATTGCGCGGGCTTTCAGCCAGAGAAGATTGGGAGGATGTGGCGCGCCCTGTGGCGGTCAGCGCATCAAGCGCGTCCGAAGCCGTGGCCGCCTTTTCACGCGGCGATGTCGATCTGGTGCTCGGCGGCAGCCTGATCGATTTCCCGCAGGCAGAGGTCGGCCCGCTTTCGCGCGGAACGATCCAGGTCGATCCGGCGCTAGGCCTGCTGGGCCTGATGGTGCGCAACGAAGCGGGGTTTCTCGCCGATCCTGACCGCCGGGAAGCCTTGTCGATGGCGATTGACCGCGCAGCCCTCATTCGCAGTTTCGGGCTTGCCGGGTGGCGCGATAGCAGCTGGATCGTCCCGCCCGATACCTTTGCCAATCCGCCTTATGGCGCAAGCCGCTGGGGCAATGCCTCGATCGAGGACCGCCGCCGTGCAGCGGCCGCCCGGGTGCGCGCATGGTCGGCTGCCGAACCCGGGCGCGAGGCATCGGTGCGAATTGCGTTACCTTCCGGGCCGGGCGGCGATATTCTGATGCGCGAACTGACCGCGGCATGGGGCGCCATCGGCGTGACGACGCGCCGTGTGCGCAAGGGTGAGGCCGCTGATCTTGAACTGCGCGACAATCTGGCACGATACCCTTCGCCGCGCTGGTATCTCAACCAGTTCCACTGCAGCCTCAAGGCCGGGCTCTGCGCGCCCGAGGCGGATGCTTTGGTGGAGCAATCTCTGACCGAAAGCGACCCGGCGGTGCGGGGGCAATTGATCGTGGAAGCGACCGCCAAACTGGTCGAGCGCGAGGTTTACATCCCGCTTGGGGCCCCCGTGCGTTGGGCGCTGGTGCGTGGCACAATTCGCAACTACCAACCCAATATCTGGGCGATGCACCCCTTGTTCCCGTTATCCCAACCCACCACCTGACAGGTATGACAACGCCGAACCCCCGCCGCCCCGAACCGATGAAATTCACGCTCCCGACCGGTTCCGATCCGGCATCCGTGCGTGCGCGCGTGACCGCCATGGAGCGGCTGCTGGAACGCAGCTTCACCATCCCCGGCGTGAATATGCCCGTGGGCCTTGATGCCATTGTCGGGCTTGTGCCGGTTCTGGGCGACGTGGTGACGAGCGCGATGGGCGCTTACATCGTGTGGGAAGCGCGCAACCTTGGCCTGCCGAAGTGGAAGCTGGCCCGGATGGGCATGAACGTCGTGTTCGATACCGCCATCGGAGCGATTCCGCTGATCGGTGATGCCGCGGATCTGGTGTTCCGTTCCAATAGCAAGAACCTGCGCATGATCCTTAAGCATCTCGACACGCACCACCCGGAAACACGCGTGATCGAAGGCAAGGTGCGCGGATAATTTGCGTGCCGCGCCTTGCACGCTAAGGATCGGTTGATGCGATCTGATGATACTGATGCGGGCTTCGCTGGCCCTGATCGCACCCGTTCCGCGTCCGGCGTGCCTTTTTGCCAGGGCGCGCTGCCGCAGGCCCTCTGTTCCGAACTGCTGATGTCCAGGATCGCCTTATGACCCCCGAAACGCGCGTGGCAGAATTCGACGCGGCCGATCCGTTGGCACACTATCGCGACCGGTTCACCTTGCCCGGCGGCGTTATCTATCTGGATGGCAATTCGCTGGGGGCTTTGCCCAAGGCAACCGGGCCGGCCCTGCAGCAGGTAATCGCGCAGCAATGGGGCGAAGGATTGATCCGGTCATGGAACAGCGCCGGCTGGTTTGAAGCTGCCGGAAGGATCGGCGGCAAGATCGCCCCTCTTGTTGGCGCAGACAGGGACGAAGTCATCGCCTGCGATTCGACCAGCGTGAACCTGTTCAAACTTATCGCCGGCGCGCTCGCAATGCGGCCGGGGCGCAGGGTGATCCTGTCCGAACCGGGAAATTTTCCCACCGATCTTTACATGATTGCCGGGTTGGAGGCGCAGGGACTTGCGACCCGGCGTCTGGCCGAACGGCATCGCCTGACAGAAGCACTGGACGGTGATGTCGCGTTGCTGATGCTAACGCATGTGCATTACAAGACCGGCGCCATGCACGACATGGCCGCATTGACCCGCGCAGCCCATGACGCAGGCGCGCTGGTGTTGTGGGACCTGTCCCATTCAACAGGAGCGTTACCGGTCGATCTGAACGGTGTCGGCGCGGATTTTGCCGTGGGCTGCGGGTATAAATACCTGTGCGGCGGGCCGGGTGCGCCCGCATTTGCCTTTGTTGCGCGGCGGAATCACGACACGTTCCAGCAACCGCTGACGGGGTGGTTCGGCCATGCATCGCCTTTTGCTTTCTCCGATGATTATGAAGGCGCACCGGGTATCGAAAGGCTGCAATGCGGCACGCCGCCGGTGCTTGGTCTGGCAGCGTTGGAAATCGGGGTCGACCTGATCGCCGAAATCGGTGTCCACCGCTTGTATGCCAAATCACAGGCGCTGTCGGAATTCTTCCTTGAAAGCCTGATGGCGCATGGTGTCGAACTGGAGCTGGTGAGCCCACCGCAGGCTGGCAAGCGAGGCAGTCAACTCTCGTTCCGCACGCCCGATGCCTATGCCATCTGCCAGGCGCTGATCGCGCGCGGCGTGATCGGTGATTTTCGTGCGCCCGACGTGTTGCGGCTGGGTTTTGCCCCCGCCTATCTCAGCTTCGCCGACATGGCCGGTGCAGCGCGCCACCTGGCCGAAGTGTTGACTTCGGGCGAATGGCAACGCGCTGAATTTCAGGAACGGGCCGCTGTAACCTAGGCAGGCCTGCTGTTTGGGATGGCCGGGCGATCAGTCCTGCGGAAGATCTTCCGGTCGGTTCACATTCAACAGGGCCACCGGCGGGGTCACCTGCCTAGCGCTGATACGTTCGGCGAAGCGATAAAGACCGCGGCCCCCATCGTTCAGGAAGGATTCCAGCCCGGCGAATGCATCGACGGGCCACAACCCGATGACCGGTTGACTGGCAACGATGGCCGCGCCTTCGCCGGTCAACATTGCAACCATATCTCTAGGCAGGTTGGGCACATCCACTCCGGCCGACAGCACATGGGCAAAGCCGCGCGTTTCGGCGTGTCGCAATGCTGCCGCCAATCCGCCAAGTGGGCCAAGTGCGGGTGCGGGCCAGTCAGGGATTGAGGCGAAGCCGTGTTCGATGCGCCCGCACATCACCACTACATCGCATTGCGCTGACAAGGCGGCTGTGACCCGGTCGATCATGCGTTCGCCGCGATACAGGGCTTGGGCCTTGTCGCTACCAAAGCGTCGGGCCTGGCCGCCTGCCAGAACTGCGCCCAATATCATATCGCCAGCACCTTGATCGCGCCCAATCGCCCGCCGTTCGGCAGGGGTGCCTGCTTTGAATGGCGCAGGATCAATTTACGCCCCGGTCTTTGCCCGCCCAATAAGGCGCACGCAATTCGCGCCGCAATATCTTGCCACTGGGATTGCGCGGCAATTCGGCGACGAAATCGATGGACTTGGGGCATTTGTACCCGGCGATCTGCTGGCGGGCATGGGCGATCAGTTCGGCTTCGCTCAAAGCCGCCGCGCCCTTCACCACCACACAGGCTTTCACCGCCTCGCCCCAGCGTGCGTCGGGCACGCCGATCACCGCCACATCCGCCACCGAAGGGTGCGAATAGATAGCGTTTTCGACTTCGGCAGGATAGATGTTTTCACCGCCGGAAATGATCATGTCCTTCACGCGGTCGTGGATGTAGAGATAGCCGTCAGCATCCAGATAGCCGGCGTCACCCGTGCGGAGCCAGCCTTTAGCATCGATCGTCGCAGCGGTCGCTTCGGGCTTGTTCCAGTATCCGCGCATGTTCCTGTCCGACCGCGTGGCGATTTCGCCCACGGTGCCGACCGGAACGGGCGCGCCCGCTTCATCGATGACCTTGATTTCAACCCCGGCAAGCGGTTTGCCGACGCTCCGCATGCGCCGGCTGCCTTCCGGAACATGATCTTCGGGATCGAGTGCGACAATGGTACCGCTGGTTTCGGTCATGCCGTACATCTGCACAAACCCGCACCCGATGATGCGAATAGCTTCGCGCATCAGGTCCAGCGGGATCGGTGACGCACCGTAGGTGATGTAGCGCAATCGGCTGAAATCCGTCTCGGCAACCCTCGGATGGTTCAGCAGGATCTGAAGCGCGGCAGGGACGAGGAAGATCTTCGAGATATTGTAATTCTGGATCAGATCCAGCGTTTTGCCTGGATCAAACTCAGGCAGAATGATCGAAGTGGTTCCAGCAACCATCGTGCTGATACCCGCGCCTGTACCGCTGATATGGAAACATGGCATGGCCAACAGGGTGACATCGCCGGGGACGGGCATCTGCCATGCGCGAATCTCTGCGCCCGCCGCCTTGGCATCGCGGCTTGACAAGATTGTGCCATGCGTTGTCACGGCACCCTTGGGCTTTCCCGTCGTCCCCGACGTGTAAAGCTGCAACGCATCATCCCCTGCACGAACATGATGCGCAGGCCGCGCGGCCGAACATTCACTTCGCCAGATGCGGTAATCGGTGCCGGTATAGTCGGGTGCGTCGATACCGATCACCGCGGTCATGTGCGGACATTCGCTGCGGATGTCTGCGATCATGTTGGCAAAACCTTCGCCGATGAACACGACCCTCGCCTGACAATCATCGAGAATGTAAGCGATTTCAGGTGCAGCCAGCCGCCAGTTGACCGGGGTCATGACCGCGCCGATCCGCGACGCGCCCAGAAAGGTTTCGAAGTAAAATGCGTGGTTCTTGCCCAGAAACGCGATGCGTTCGCCAGCCTTCACGCCAAGCGCCCCCAATCCGTTGGCGACACGGTTTGCCGCTTCATCAAGCGCGGCAAAGCTGATGTCTTCATGCGCGTAGGTAAAGGCGACAACCGCGCCTTGCGTCTCTGCATGCTGGCCGACGATCGCGCAGAACGATTCCGGAGCGGGCGCTGTGTTTTCTCCCATGAAAGGGGGATAGTCCGTGTTGCAGCGCGTGTCATGAACGCAATTTGCGCGGTGGCATAAGGCGGTAAGCCTTCAGCGGATCAGCATCGCCGTGCGCTGCACAGCTTTCAGAAATGCGCTAGGCAAATGCGCTGTATTGCGTCAGTAAGGCACCATGGATTACGCGCCCCCCATCACCCCCGTTCCAGCACCATTCGATGAAGACGATGCGCTGACCAGACTGCATCCCAATTACGCGCATGCCTTGCGAGTGCGCGCGATCCTTGTCGCCATCCCGTTCCTTGTCAGCGCTCTGGTTCTGGAGACGGCCTTTCGCGGTGAGCAGCTGTTTCCAGCTGGCATTATCGCCGTCCCGGTTTTGCTGGCGGCGATCGCGCTGATCATCCGCGTGCCGACGCGCCGGTATGGGGCCCGCGGGTATCAGATCAATACCGATCGGCTGCGCGTTGTGCGCGGCTTGCTGTTCCGGTCGGACACAGTGGTTCCCTTCAGCCGGGTCCAGCACATCGATGTCCAGCAAGGCCCGCTTGAACGCTTTTTCGGGATAGCAACCCTCACCCTTCACACGGCCGGCAACCACAATGCCAGCGTATCGCTACCCGGTCTTGGGGAGGAACTGGCACGGGAAATGCGGGAAATGATCCGTGCCCACATTCGCCGCGAAACGGTTTGAACGCGCGGTGATGAACCAGCCGCAGCGCACTGCCCCGGTCAGCGTGATACTGGGCGCAATCGGCGCTATCCGCAGCGCCATCGTCCCCGCTCTCGCCATTGCCTTTTCGGGTATCGGGGGGAACGACCGCATCTGGGTGGCATTGGGCGTGGGTGTGGCAGCGGCAGCGATCGGCACGCTGGTCAGTTATATCGGGTGGCGCAGGCTCACCTACACGATCGGTGAAGCCGATATTCGCGTTGAAAGCGGTGTGATGAGCCGCACGGCGCGATCAGTGCCGTTCGAACGTATTCAGGACGTCAGCATCGAAGCCAAGCCCCTGCCGCGATTGTTCGGGTTGGTTGCTGCGAAGTTCGAAACCGGGGCGGGCGGGGGTGACGATCTTACGTTGCAATTTCTGAGCGCCGCCGAAGGGGGACGGCTGAGACAGCTTGTGCGCGAACGCCGCGACGACGAGGCGGCGTTGTCCGCCGGACATGCGCAGCCGCAGGGTGCAACCTTAGCTGACGATGCTGGCGATCTGCTTTACACCATGTCGCCCCGCCGGTTGCTGACTTTCGGCCTGTTCGAATTTTCACTCGCGGTGTTCGCCGTTCTGGGCGGCTTGCTGCAATATGCCGATAATGTGTCCAGCATTGATGTCTGGAACGTCAAGCTATGGCGCGGCTGGCTGGAAGAACAGGGCAGCGTTGTGGCGAGCCTTGGCCCCTACGTGCAGGCCGCCGCCGCACTGGCCGGACTGATCGCGTTACTGATCGTCGGTGTTGCGACAGGACTGGTTCGGACGGTCTTGCGTGATTGGGGTTTCACGCTGACCCGTTCAGCGCGGGGATTTCGCCGCCAGCGCGGGCTGTTGACCCGAACCGATGTGGTCATGCCTGCGCATCGGGTACAGGGCCTTGTGATCGGTACAGGGGTGGTGCGTTATCGGTTCGGTTGGCATGGCCTCAGCTTCGTCAGTCTTGCGCAGGATGCTGGTAGCGCAAGCCATGAAGTTGCGCCCTTTGCCAAGATGACGGACATCGCGCCGATCGCAGCTGCGGCCGGCTTCGCATTGCCGAATGCACGCCTGCGTTGGCATCGCGCCAGCAAGCGCCATCGTAATGATCGCGTGTTCCGTGATGCGACGATTTTCCTCGTTTTGACCGCAGCCGCCGCCATTCTTGCGCCTCCGGGCCTGTTCCTGATTCCACTGGGCGCGGCGTTACTGTCGGTCGGCGTCAACATCTATGCATGGAGCTTCCGGCGCCATGCCATCGATGGGACACAGGTCTATGCCAGCCATGGGTTCCTTTCGCCAACGCAGCTGATTGCCACGCGGCTGAAACTCCATTCGGTCGAGATCATGCAGAACCCTTTGGCGCGGCTTCGGGGTTATGCCACGGTGCATCTTGGCCTGGCAGGCGGCCAATTCACGATGCACGGGGTCATGCTCGACGACGCACGCGCACTAAGGGCGGCGGTGATCGAGACGATTGCGGGAACCGATTATTCGCAGCTCGACCACGCCCCCGATCCTGCGGACAACGATCAGGCCTTAAGCGCCGCCCAATCGGGATTGTCTTCGAACTTCTTGGCTACGTAAGAACAATCGGGCCGGATCAGAAAACCCTGCCGCTGCGCATCTTCGACCAATCGGTCCACCAGCGCGGCGGCTACACCGCGCCCGCCGATCGCGCGCGGCACGATCGTATGAGCGGCGATGCGCACGTCCTGTCCATCGCGTGCTTCGCCCGGCTCCCATTCGAGATAGCCTTCTTCTGCCGCATCCGCGAGCACGGCGACATAACGCCCGCCCTGGCCTGCGACATGGTGGGTGATGGTCAGCTTGGGGGGTTGTTCGCTCACGTTTGTATGCTCCCGCTTGTCACGCCGGAATGTGCGGCTAGAGGCGATGGGTGATGACTATGTTCAAGCCCTTCCTGTCCGACAACGCCGCAGCCGTCCACCCCCGTCTTTGGGACGCGATGCGCAAGGCCGATGAACCGGACAACCCATACGACGGGGATGCGCTTTCCGCGATGCTCGATGCGCGCTTTACCGCGTTGTTCGGGCGCGATTGTGCCGCGCTTTGGGTGGCGACGGGGACAGCAGCGAATTGTCTGGCACTTGCTACGATGTGCGCGCCGCACGGCGGGGTGGTGTGTCACCGCGAGGCGCATATCGAAGTGGATGAAGGCGGCGCACCCGGTTTCTTCCTGCACGGGGCCAAATTGATACATGCCGACGGCGAAGGGGCGATGTTAACGCCAGAGGGCATCGCTGCAGCAATCGACCCGATCCGCAACGATGTCCATCAGGTGCAGCCGCACGCCATCGCGATCACGCAGGCAAGTGAATACGGCCGCGCCTACGGGCAGGAGGAGCTTTCCGCGCTGGCAGCCTTCGCCCAGGAACGCCGGTTGGGTCTGCATATGGACGGGGCGCGGTTCGCCAATGCGGCTGCCTTCATGGGCGGATCACCTGAAAGCGCAGCGCGCGCCGCAAGTGGCCAGGTAGACAGCCTCGCCTTCGGTTTCATCAAGAACGGCGGTATGGGGGCAGAGGCCGTGGTGCTGTTCGACCCGGAGGCTGCGATGCAGGTGCGTTACCGCCGCAAGCGTGCCGGCCATTTGCAATGCAAGGGGCGCTATCTGGCGGCGCAAATCCTCGCCATGCTGGACGATGGTCTGTGGCTCGCCAACGCTGCCCACGCCAACGCGGCGGCGCAGGAAGTTGCGGCCGGATGCGCCGACCGTCTGATGCACCCGGTCGAAGCCAATGAATTGTTCGTGCGTCTGACAGAAGCCGAGCGCGCTGCACTGCGGGCGCAGGATTTTGCCTTTTATGATTGGGGCAGCGATTCGGCACGCTTCGTCACCGCCTGGAACACCCGTGCAGAAGATGCGCAGGCGCTGGGCAAGGCGATCGCTGCCTTATGAGTGACGCCTCCGCGCCGTCGATGCTCAGCCCCAGGGTGCTGATCCCCTTCATGCTGACCGGCACGATCTGGGGTTCGACCTGGTTTGTCATTACCGGGCAGATTGCCGGTGTGCCCGCAGCTTGGAGCGTGTTCTTCCGTTTCATGCTGGCAACCCCTGCATTGTTCGCGCTGGCGCTGATGATGGGCAACCGGCTGCGCCTGAGCCGGCCCGAACATCTGCTGGCACTGGGCGTCGGGATTGCGCAGTTCAGTGGCAACTTCCTGTTCGTCTACCATGCCGAAGGGCACATCACCTCGGGGATCGTGGCGGTAATGTTTGCGCTGTTGATGGTGCCCAACGCGATCTTCGCGAAGATCTTCATCGGGGAAAAGGTGCAGGGCGGTTTCATTGGCGGAAGTCTGGTTGCGATTGCGGGCGTGTCGATGCTGCTGGTCCACGAATGGAACGCCGCGCCGCTCAGCGGGAACGTGGGCCTTGGCATCATGCTGGCGATTGGCGGGATGCTCGCCGCTTCGATCGCCAATGTCGTGCAGGCCAACCCCACCGGGCGCGGGGTGCCCATGGTCAGCCTGCTTGCCTGGGCGATGCTGTATGGAACGATCTTCGATTTTGCCTATGCCTTTATCACCGCCGGTCCGCCGTCGCTACCGAGCGCTTGGCAGTTCTGGGCGGGCACGGCCTATCTGGCGATCATCGGATCGGTGGTGACGTTTCCTTTGCATTACAATCTGGTACGGGAGATTGGCGCAGGAAAGACGTCCTACAACGGTATCGTGACCGTGTGCGTGGCGATGATGCTGTCGACCCTGTTTGAGGGGTTTCAATGGGACGCGCTGTCAATGGGCGGCATGGCGCTTGCGTTGATCGGGATGGGGCTGGCGCTCAGGGCGCGGCGGGTCAAGGCCGTTCAGGTGCAGCAGAGCGGTGCGCTCAGGCGCTAGTCACAGCAGCGCCGAGAGGCCCTCGATATACGTCGGATATTGCAGCTGCCACCCTAGCACCCGCTTGGCCTTGCCATTGGCAACGCGGCGGTTCTCCATGTAGAACCCGCGCGCCATTGCGGAGAGGTTGGCCTCTTCCAGCGTTTCCAGCGGCGGCGGTTCAAGGCCCAGCAGGCGGCATGCATGTTCGGTCACGGCATTGCCGCTGGCAGGCAGATCATCACCGAGATTATAGGCGCCCGGCGGCGCGTTCTGCGTCAATGCGGCAATCACGCCGCTGACGATGTCATCCACGTGGATGCGGCTGAAAACCTGTTCGGGCAGATCAATCCGCCGGGCTTTGCCGTCGCGCACCCGGTCCAGCGCGCTGCGTCCCGGCCCGTAGATACCCGGAAGGCGAAAAGCTCTGGCGCCGAGATTGAGCCAAGCGAGGTCAGCTTCGGCCCGCGCGTTGCGGCGGCCTTCTCCCGATTGCGCAATCGTCGGCGTCGCTTCGTCCACCCATGCGCCGTCCCGGTCGCCATAAACTCCGGTGGAGGAGAGGTAGAACAGCAACTTGTCAGCCAGCGCCTCGCCATAGGTATCCAGCACGGGATCGCCGCCGCTTTCCCGGTCGGGAGGAACAGACGAAAGGATATGCGTCGCATCCCGCACCGCTGACAGCACAGCGTCACGATCCGAAAAGGCGATGTCGCCCGCGCTGCCGGTCGCCCGAACCTGCCAGCCGCGGGCCTTCATCGCGTCGGCGATGCGACCCGCCGTGTAACCCAGTCCAAAGATCAGCAAATGCGCCATGGCGGTAACCTAACCATTGGACCTGCGCCCAAATCAACCTAAATCGGGACGCATGGACATTGCAACCAATCCCACCACGCCCGAAGGTAACCCCGAACTGGCCGACGCCGCTCCCATGCCGCACGCACCGCCGGTCATTCAGCGCGCCGATTACAAGCCGTTGGCCTGGCGGGTGCCGACCACGCATCTCGATTTTCAGCTGGGACTGGAAGCAACCATCGTCACCGCGACGCTTGAGATCGAGCGCAATCCCGACGCTGCGCCGAGCAGCGAACTGCGCCTGAACGGGGATAGCCTGACCGCGCAGAGCGTGACCGTAGACGGTGCGCCAGCGCAGTGGCGAATGGATGGCCCCGACCTGCTGCTTAGCCTATCCGGTGACAGGCACACCGTTACCATCGTGACGGATATTGATCCGGGTGCAAACACGCAGCTGATGGGCCTTTATGCTTCGGGTGGTATGCTGTGCACGCAGTGCGAGGCTGAAGGTTTCCGCCGCATTACCTTCTTCCCTGACCGGCCCGATGTGCTGTCGGTCTACACCGTCCGCATGGCAGCCGATAAGGCCACGTTCCCGATCCTGATGTGCAACGGGAACCGCACGGCGGAAGGCCAGGGTGCTGACGGCACCCATTGGGCGGAATGGCATGATCCCTGGCCCAAGCCTTCCTACCTTTTTGCGCTTGTCGCAGGTAACCTCGTCGCCAACTCCAAGCCATTCACCACCGCATCGGGCCGCATGGTTGAGTGCAATGTGTGGGTGCGCCGCGAAGACCTTGCCCGCACCGACCATGCATTGGAATCGCTGCATCGTTCGATGAAGTGGGACGAAGATGTATTCGGCCGCGAATATGATCTTGATCTCTACAACATCGTGGCGGTCAGCGACTTCAACATGGGGGCAATGGAAAACAAGGGTCTCAACGTCTTCAACACCAAATATGTACTGGCCGATCCCGACACCGCGACCGATGCCGATTTCGACGCGGTCGAAGGCGTGATCGCGCACGAATATTTCCACAATTGGTCGGGCAACCGCATTACCTGCCGCGACTGGTTCCAGCTCTCCTTGAAAGAGGGCTTCACCGTGCTGCGCGATCAGCTGTTTTCGCAGGACATGCGCGGCGAATCGGTCAAGCGGATCGAGGATGTGCGAATCCTGCGTGCGGCGCAGTTCCCCGAGGATGCGGGGCCGCTCGCGCATCCGATCAGACCCGATTCTTACCGCGAAATCAGTAACTTCTATACTGCCACCGTTTATAACAAGGGTGCAGAAGTGATCCGCATGATGCGCTCGATGGTAGGCGAATCGCGCTTTCGTGCAGGCACCGATCTTTATTTTGACCGCCACGACGGCGAAGCGGCAACCTGCGAGGATTTTGTTCGCGCGATAGAAGATGGAGCGGACATCGATCTGACCCAGTTCCGGCGCTGGTATTCGCAGGCCGGAACGCCGCGCGTTGCGGTCTCACAAGCGGTCGATGGCGACACGCTGACGCTGACGCTGATGCAGACGGCCCCTGCCACCCCCGGCCAGCCCGACAAGCTTCCCATGCCGATCCCGCTGCGGGTCGCGGTGCATTCGCGCCAAAGCGGGGCGCTCGGCTCAGAGCAGCTGATCGTGCTGAACGAGGCAGAGCAAAGCTTTATTCTGCCGTTGACGGGCGCCGATCCGGTGGTGTCGATCAATCGGGGCTTTACTGCGCCTGTAGTGATCGAACGCGCTTTGGTGCGCGAAGACCTGGTGTTTCTCGCCGCGCAGGACAATGATCCTTTTGCGCGCTCCGAAGCGTTGCAGGAACTTGCGGTCGGGCATCTTATCGGGGCGGCAGGCGGCACGCTCTCGAACGCAGACAGGCAGGGTGGTGAAGCCGCGATCATCGGCGCGTTCCGCTCAAGCCTGAATGACTCGGCGCTTGATGATGCGATGCGGGGCGAGCTGATGGTTTTGCCTTCCGAAACCTATCTGTTCGAAGCGATGGCAGCGGGTGAACGCAAGGCAGATCCGGGCGCTATCCATGCCGCTCGCGAAGCCTTGAAGGGCGCCATCGGCGCGGCGTTGAAGGATGAATTGCTAGCGCTTCACGCGCGAACCTCAGCATTGCGCCTTGATGACCCGGCGGGGCGCGGCGCGCGCAAGGTCAAGTCGATCGCGCTTGGTTTTCTGGCCGCCGGCGACCCTGAATGCGCTGGGGATCTTGCCGCAGTCCAATACGATACAGCTGACAACATGACCGACCGGCAGGGTGCGCTGATGGTGTTGTGCGGGCTGGACCATCCCGCGCGCGCAGCCAAACTGGCGGCGTTCCACGATCGTTACAAGGACAATGCACTTGTGGTGGACAAGTGGTTCACGCTTCAGGCGTTGTCGCTACATCCCGATGTCATCGAACATGTGCGCGCGCTTGCGCAGCATTCGGATTTCACCATGCGCAATCCCAACCGGGTGCGTTCGCTTCACATGGCGTTCGCCGGCAATCCCAAGGGTTTCCATGCGGCCAACGGGGAGGGGTATCGCATGGTGGCAGATGTGATTCTCGCGCTCGATCCGATCAACCCGCAAACCGCAGCGCGATTTGTTCCTGCCCTTGGTCGGTGGCGTCGGATCGAACCGGGACGCGCGGCGATGATGAAGGCTGAACTGGAACGGATCATGGCGGCGGGCAATCTGTCACGCGATACCTACGAGCAGGTAAGCCGCAGTCTGGAAGGCTGAAATGGCGCCGTTTCAGATTGAACGACACACGCTGCTGGACGGTGTTCCGCACGGGTTTTTCGGCAGCGCCAACGGTGCGCACCAGTTCGGCTTTGGCGGCCCCGGGAAAATGGACGCTGTGCAGGCGGCAAGGGCGGCAGGCGCGCAATCGATGCTGGCCGGCGGACGTCTTGCCGCGCCGCATCAGGTGCATTCGGCCCACGTTGTGCCTGTCACAAATGCGTGGGAAGACACTGCCGAGGGTCGACCTGTGGCCGACGCTGTTGTGACAGGAACACCGGGTGTCGTGCTCGGTATCATTACAGCCGATTGCGGACCGATCCTGTTCGCCGATAGGGAGGCGGGCGTGATCGGCGCAGCCCATGCCGGATGGCGCGGCGCGGTGGATGGCGTGCTGGAAAACACCGTCGCGGCAATGGAGGCAATCGGCGCACAGCGTGCCCGGATGGTGGCGGTTCTTGGCCCCACAATCGCACAGGACAGCTATGAAGTGGACGCGCCATTCCGTGCCCGTTTCCCGCAAGCGTCCGACCGGTTTTTCAGGTCCGCGCCCCATCGCGACGGACTGGCGCGGTGGCAATTCGACTTGCCGGGTTTCATCATCAGCCGACTGGCGTCAGCCGGGCTCAGCAGAATTGCGGATATGCGCCGGGATACATTCTCCCATTTCGAACGTTACCATTCGCATCGACGCGCCAGCCAGGCGGGCGAAGCCAATTATGGCAGACAGATCAGTATGATCGCGTTACCATGACCTCGGCTTGCACGCAGGCGAACGCCGCTTGTTTAAAACACGGTTGGAATTTCTGAGGATTGCCGTTATTTGCCCGCCCAAGTTTCAGTTGAGCTGCGTGTCAAAGCGTGATCAGGCCTGAAACGTGGGATCAATCGACGGAAATGGCATCGGGGCGCAAACCTCGACACTGGAACACCACGCTGGGCGGGCTGAGCCCGCAGCGTCAGAACGAGCAGGGTAAGACGAAATGGCTACGAACACGGCCGATACCAGTGCAATCGAAGCGCAGGACGGCGTACGCCGTCGCGATTGGATTCATATTGCCGCGCTCAGTACGGCTGGCGTCGGCGGCGCGTCGTTGCTGTTTCCGTTGGTAAGCCAGATGGCCCCGTCCGCCGACGTTCTTGCTGCCAGCACCACCGAAGTCGATGTCGGCGCCATCCAGCCGGGGCAGAGCATCAAGGCGACGTTCCGCAAGCAGCCCTTGTTCGTCAAGCGGCTTACGCCCGAAGAAATCGCGGCGGCCAAGGCGGATGACGCGGCCGACATGCGCGATCCCGCAACCCTGGCTTCGCGCACCAAAGAAGGGCACGAAGATATTCTCATCACCATGGGTGTGTGCACCCACCTCGGCTGTGTGCCGCTGGGGGCCGCCGAAGGTGAGAACAAGGGCGAGTTCGGCGGTTATTTCTGCCCCTGCCACGGATCGCACTACGACGTTGCTGGCCGAATCCGGAAAGGCCCGGCGCCCTTGAACCTCAAGGTTCCCGAGTACAGTTTTTCGTCCGACACGGTCGTCCGCGTCGGTTGAGCATTCGTATCTGAACGATAATCACAATCGTCCGTATCTTTAACTCAGATCAAGCCGAGAGAACGCCATGAGTTTCGCCTGGGCCAAGCAATATGAACCGCAGACCACTGTTACCAAGTGGCTGGACGAAAAGTTGCCATTTCCGCGGCTGGTTTATAATGCCGTCGGCGCCGGATATCCGGTGCCCCGCAACCTCAATTACATGTGGAATTTCGGCGTTCTAGCCGGCTTCTGCCTGATGATCCAGATCGTCACCGGCATCGTGCTCGCCATGCACTACGCCGCCAACGCGCAGGTCGCGTTCGGGACGGTCGAGCACATCATGCGCAACGTCAATTACGGCTGGATGCTGCGTTACGCTCACGCCAACGGCGCAAGCTTCTTCTTTATCGTCATCTACATGCATATCTTCCGCGGCCTGTTCTATTCGTCGTACAAGGCCCCGCGCGAGATGATCTGGCTACTGGGTGTTGTAATCTTCCTGCTCATGATGGCGACCGCCTTCATGGGTTACGTGCTTCCCTGGGGCCAGATGAGCTTCTGGGGCGCGCAGGTGATTACGGGTCTGTTCAGCGCGATTCCACTGGTGGGCGAACCGCTTCAGATCTGGTTGCTCGGTGGTTTTGCCCCGGACAACGCCGCGCTGAACCGATTCTTCAGCCTGCACTTCCTGATGCCCTTCGTGATTGCCGGCGTTGTAATCCTGCACATCTGGGCGCTCCACATTCCCGGATCGTCGAACCCGACGGGCGTGGAAGTGAAGCAGGAATCGGACACTGTGCCGTTCCATCCCTACTACACTGCCAAGGACGGCTTCGGCCTTGGCGTGTTCCTTATCCTGTTCACCACGATGGTGTTCTTCCTGCCCAACTATCTGGGTCACCCGGACAATTACATCGAAGCGAACCCGCTCTCGACGCCTGCACATATCGTTCCTGAATGGTACTTCTGGCCGTTCTACGCAATCCTGCGCGCTTTCACGGGCGATCTCAGCATCCCGTTCACCGGTATCGTGCTGATCCCGGCTAAACTGCTCGGTGTAATTGCGATGTTCGGTTCGATCCTGCTGTGGTTCTTCCTGCCCTGGCTGGACAAGAGCCCGGTTCGTTCGGGCCACTACCGCCCGATGTTCCGCAAGTTCTTCTGGTTCGGCCTGATCCCGACCATGATCGCGCTGTTCATCTGCGGCGGCGCGCCGGCTGAAGAACCCTACGTGATCATCAGCCAAATCGCGACGGCTTACTACTTCCTGCATTTCCTAGTGATTCTCCCGATCATCAGCCAGATCGAAGTTCCCAAGCCTTTGCCCTTCTCGATCACTGAAGCAGTGGTCGGCGGGGACAAGCCTGGCAGCACGCAGGGCGGTGGGAAGGTCAATCCAGAGACCGTCGTCGGCGATCTTCCTGGCACCGCCACTGATGGTTCGTTGCAACCGGCCGAGTAATCGGCCGGGGCAACCCCCAGCAATTTGACCCGATAACGAGAAAGAGTTCGGTCATGTCTATTCGTCTCGGCGGCATCATCGCAGGCCTCGCCATCACAATGGTGGTTGTGTTCTGGTCGCTTCTACCCGGTGCCTATAACTTCGCCTTCGGCCCAGCGGCCGAAAAGCAGCCCGCCTATGCATTTTACGAGCACGGCGAAGGCCCAGCCAACGGCTTTTCGTTCGATGGCGCGTTCGGCAAGTGGGACTATGCCCAGCTTCAGCGCGGTTATCAGGTTTACAAGGAAGTTTGCTCGGCCTGCCACAGCCTGAAGTTTGTGGCATTCCGCAACCTTCAGGAACTCGGTTACACCGAAGCGGAAGTTGACGCCGAAGCGGCAAGCTGGACCGTTCCGGGCATTGACCCGGCCACGGGCGAAACCACGACACGTCCGGGCGAGCCGACCGATTACTTCCCGATGCCGTTCCCCAATGCCATTGCGGCTGCAGCGGCCAACAACAACGCAATTCCGCCTGACCTTTCGTTGATGACCAAAGCGCGTCACGATGGATCGAATTATGTGTATGATCTGCTGACGGGTTACGGTGAACCGGACCCGGCACTTGCTGCCAAGGTTGGTTTCGAAACGCCGGTCGGGTTGTATTTTAACAAGCACTTCCCGAACGTGAACATCGCCATGGCCCCGCCGCTCGCGGTTGATGGTCAGGTCACTTATGCAGACGGCACCAATGCGACAATTCCGCAGATGTCGGCTGACGTTGCGGCCTTCCTTACCTGGACGGCGGAGCCTTCACTGGTTCAGCGCAAGCAGACCGGCTGGTTCGTTCTCGGGTTCCTCCTGTTCGCGACCATCCTGGCCTTCCTGTCGTACAAGCAGGTTTGGGCGGGTATGAAGCCCAAGAAGAGCTGATCCGGTTGCACGAACGATAAGCATTGGCGCCCCGTCATCCCTTGCGGATGGCGGGGCGCTCTGCTTTTAGGGCTGGGAAAGGGGATTGCATGGTTTCGCCGCATCTTACGCCGGATGAATTGAAGCGCCTGGTGCGCACCGTGCCGGACTTCCCTCAGCCCGGTATCCAGTTCCGCGATATCACAACGCTGATTGGTCATCATCAGGGCATGGCGGCCAGCGTGCACCACCTTGCCGAGCGGGCCAAGGCTGCAGGCGCAGACAAGATCGCAGGGATGGAGGCGCGCGGCTTTATCTTCGGCGCGGCGGTTGCGGTGCAATTGGGCATCGGCTTTGTGCCCGTGCGCAAGCCGGGAAAGTTGCCGATGTCGACAATCGGGATCGACTATGCGCTCGAATACGGGACCGACCGCCTTGAGATGGACCCGACCGCGATCCAGTCCGGTCAAAAGGTCGTTATGGTCGATGATTTGATCGCAACTGGGGGCACGGCCCTTGCTTCCGCCGATTTGTTACGCATGGCTGGCGGCATTGTGGAGCACGCTCTGTTCGTCATAGACTTGCCCGATCTCGGCGGGGCTGCGCGCCTTCGCGGCTCGGGGGTCGCTGTTCACGCGCTCATGGAATTTGAGGGCGAGTGATGTCGCCGGTGAGCGCGTCATCGCGATGATGGGTTTGGGTTGTGCTTGCGCCGGGCGGTCGTCTATGCGGAACCGGGGCGCCGATCACGGCTTTTCTGCATCGCACACTCGTAGGATAAGGGACTACCGGGGCCGCCAATGGCAACTGCCTTGACGCTTTTGGCGCTTTTGGCGCTTCCGTTTGTCGCCGCTTTGGCGATTGCGCTGCTGGATCGGGCAGGGCGTGCGGTGCATTCGGGCGTTGCTGCCGCGGCGAGCCTGGGGGGGCTTGTGCTCCTTGCTACCTTGGCCGGGCCCGTGATCGCTGGAGAGGTTCCATCGGCACGCTGGTTGTGGGTGCCGTCGCTGGGGCTTGATCTATCCTTGATGGTCGATCCACTGGGGCTGATGTTTGCAGGGCTGATCCTGGGCATCGGGCTGCTGGTCGTGATCTTCGGTCATTTTTATCTGAGCGCTGGCGAAGCGACCGGGCGGTTCTTCGCCAGCCTGATGCTGTTTCAGGGTGCGATGCTGGGCATCGTGATTGCCGGCAACGTCCTTTTGCTGCTGGTGTTCTGGGAAATGACCAGCCTGGCGTCGTTTCTGCTGATCGGTTTCTGGCAACACAAACCCGAAGCGCGGCAGGGTGCGCGGATGGCATTGGCGGTGACGGGCGGCGGCGGATTGGCGCTCATCGGAGGCATGGTTTTATTGGGTCTTGTGGCCGGATCCTTCGATCTTTCGACAATTCTGGCACGCGGCGATATTGTGCGCAGCTCTGCACTTTATCCCGTCGCGCTTGGACTCATCCTGCTGGGTTGCTTCACCAAGTCCGCACAGTTCCCGTTCCACTTCTGGCTGCCGCACGCCATGGCAGCGCCAACCCCGGTGAGTGCCTACCTGCATTCCGCAACGATGGTTAAGGCGGGTGTCTTTCTGCTCGCACGGCTATGGCCGGTGCTTTCCGGGACGGAAATTTACACCTTCGTGGTGACGACGGTTGGCCTGACGACCATGATCTTCGGCGCGGTGGTGGCGTTGTTCCGGCATGATCTGAAAAGCATTCTGGCCTATTCGACCATCTCGCAGCTGGGTATGCTGGTGATGCTGCTCGGCTTTTCCTTGAAGGCCGCCGCGCTGGCAGCGGTGGTCCACATCCTCAACCACGCAGCGTTCAAGGCCGCTCTGTTCATGAGCGCCGGGATTGTCGAGCATGAAACAGGGACGCGCGATATCCGCCGTCTGGGCGGACTGGCCAAAGCCATGCCAATCACGGCGCTCATAGCCACCTTGGCCGCCGCTTCGATGGCCGGTCTTCCGCCGCTGGGCGGTTTCATCTCCAAGGAACTGATGCTCTATGAAACGCCCAAGCTGGCGCTTCTTGGGGTGCCATGGCTGTTGCCCGTTCTGGCCACATTGGGCGCGACATTTTCGGTCGGTTATTCGCTACGGCTTGCCGCACACCTGTTTTTCGGCACCCCGCGCGAGGCGGAACCTCATGCCCGCGCGCATGATCCTGGCGCCGGAATGTGGGGCGCCCCGGCGATTTTGACGGGGTTGGCTGTGTTGCTGGGGCTCGCACCGATGCTATTGGCCGGGCCGCTGGTTGGCGCGGTAACGGCAGCTGTGATCGGCGCGCCGACGCCCGAATTCGATCTTGCCTTGTGGCATGGGGTCAACCTTGCGCTCATCCTCAGCCTGATTGCCGTCGCCGGGGGCGCTTTGCTGCTATGGCAGCACAAGGCGCTGCAATCCGTATGGGACCGGACCGGTCTTCCCGATGCTAAGGCCCTGTTCGAGCGGACCTTTGCTTTTGCCGACTATTGGGTGCGCAAGGGTTTGGTCGCAACGCACACCCCATCGCTGCAGCGCATGCTGCTTGCGACCTTTGGTGTGGTGGTGCTTTTGATGATCGATGGCGCGCAGGCGGGCGGCGTGCTGACAGGCGGGCGGGCGCTATTGCCGGCCCAGCCTGTCGCGGTGATCGCATGGGTTTTGCTGATCGCGGCCACAGCGGCGGTGGTGAATGATTCGCGCAACCGGCTGCGTGTGCTGATCTATGTCAGCGTCATCGGCTTGGTGGTCAGCCTTGCGTTCGTTCAGTTTTCCGCACCGGATCTGGCTTTGACCCAGATATCGGTCGAGGTGGTGACGATCCTTCTGTTGCTGCTGGCCTTGAACCTGCTGCCCAAGCGCCCACCGCTTTTGTCGTCCGCACCGCGCAAATGGCGCGATGGCGCGCTTGCGGTTGCGGGCGGAATATTGGTGGGAGGAATCGCCTGGGCACTGCTGACGCGCGATCCGGGGCCGAGCATCGCAGCCTATCATCTGGCCAATGCGAAATCTGGCGGAGGCGGGACCAATGTGGTGAACGTGATCCTCGTCGATTTCCGCGCCTTCGATACGCTGGGCGAGATCATCGTGTTGGGGATTGCAGGGCTTGGGATTTACGCTCTGCTGGAAACGACTGCCGTGGGAGAGGCAGGCTCACGACTTCGGGGTTGGCGTGAAGACATGATCCATTCGCCCGAACGGCACCCGACCATGCTGGTCGCAGCCAGCCGGATTGTGCTGCCTTTGACGCTGACCGTCGGGATATATCTGTTCTTGCGCGGACATAACCAGCCCGGTGGGGGCTTTATTGCCGCGCTTGTCGTGGCGATTGCCTTCCTAATCCAATACCTTGCTGCAGGTTTCGACTGGTCCCATGCGCGAAAGCGGTTTGGCGAACACCAGTTGATCGGGTGGGGCGTGCTGACTGCAATGGCAACTGGGTTGGGTTCCGTGATTTTCGGGGCCAATTTCCTGACCTCAACCTTTGGCTATTTCTATCTGCCGCTTATCGGCAAGTTCGAACTCGCAAGCGCGATGCTGTTTGATACAGGGGTGTTCCTGACCGTATTTGGTGCAGTCATGCTGGCGCTCGCGCAGTTGAGCCATATTGCCCAGCGCGCCGCACGCGCTGCACACATGCAGGATGAAGGCGGGGCATGAGCTACGAATTCCTCTTATCAAGTGCGATCGGCGTGCTGGTTGCGGGCGGTATCTTCCTTGCGCTGCGGGCGCGCACCTTTCAGGTGGTGCTAGGTCTCACGCTGTTTTCTTATGCCGTGAACCTTTTTCTGTTCGCATCAGGCAGGCTGGTAATGGGCCGACCGCCAATCTGGGACAAAGCCGTCAGCGCATATGCCGACCCGCTGCCGCAGGCTTTGGTGTTGACCGCGATTGTGATCACCTTCGGCATGACCGCTTTTGTTGTCATCCTTGCGCTGCGCAGCTTCCTTGAGACCGGCAGCGATCATGTCGATGGCGATACCGTTCCTTGTGATGCGCAAGACGGATTGGGAACGCCGGGCGAAGATGACGGTGAGGAAGCCCAAGCGTGACGTTTGCCGATCATCTTCCCATTCTTCCGGTGGCCATACCCGCGTTGGCTGCGCCCGCCATTCTACTGCTTATCAGGCGGAAGCCGAGGTTGGGTGTCGGCATTGCGTTTGCATCCTGCCTAGCCTTGCTTGGTTGTGCGCTGGCACTGTTGGGACAGGTCCGTTCCGGCGAAATATTCGCATATGCACTGGGCGAATGGTCAGCCCCCTTCGGGATCGTCGTGGTAGCCGACCGGCTTGCTGCCATGATGCTGGTGTTGACCGCTTCGCTTGCTCTTATCGTTCTGCTTCATGCAGTCATCACGGGATCGGATCGGAGGGGTTGGCATTTCCATACCTTGTTCCAGTTCCAGCTGATGGGGCTTAATGGAGCGTTCCTGACAGGCGATCTGTTTAACCTGTTCGTGTTCTTCGAAGTGTTGCTGATCGCGTCCTATGGCCTGATGCTGCATGGCCAAGGGCCAGCGCGGTTGAAGGCCGGTGTGCAATACGTCGTCGTCAATCTAGTCGGATCATCGCTTTTTCTGATCGCTTTGGGGATGCTTTATGCGCTGACCGGCACGCTCAACATGGCTGATATGGGCCTGCGCGTAACTGAGATTGCGCCAGCGGATCAGGGGTTGCTGCGCATTGCCGGGTTGCTCCTGGTCAGTGTGTTTGCGCTGAAGGCAGCGGTGGCGCCTTTGCATTTGTGGCTGGTGCGGACTTACGCGGTAGCGACCCCTGCAGTGGCTGCGCTGTTTGCGATCATGACAAAGGTCGGCGTCTATTCCCTGATCCGGGTGGTGCCACAGATCTTTGGCGACGGCGCAGGCGCGGCGGCATGGGTTCCTGCACCCTATCTGCTACCCGCAGCCATGATCAGTGCGGTGCTCGGCTTTGCCGGTGTCTTCGTGGCCCGCAACATGGCCGAACAGGCCGCATATGCCGTTATCGGTTCAACCGGCACACTGTTGATAGCGGTCGCCGGATGGAGCGCCGACAGCTTGGGCGCCGGTCTTTATTACCTCGCGCATTCGACGCTGGCAGCGGCGGCGCTGTTTTTCGTGGCAGATGTCACGGCGCGCCGGCGCGGCACCTATGGCGACAATGCGGTGGCTGGACCCGCTTTTGCCGGGCGCGGCGGTGTTGCGCTGTTGTTCATGGCCGCAGCCATCGCCGCGACGGGGTTGCCACCGCTTTCGGGTTTCATCGGCAAGCTTTTGATCCTAAATTCGGTAGCCGAACTGCAGAACTGGGGCTGGGCGTGGGGCGTGATCCTCGGCACCACATTTATCGGTGTGGTCGGCTTTGCACGGGTTGGCAGCGCGGTGTTCTGGAACTCGGCTGATTGCGACCTGCCGGCCGTACCAGCCACCCGCGCTGATTTCGCGGCCCCGATTATCGCACTCACGCTGCTCGCTCTTTTGTCTATCGGCGCTGGCTGGGTGAGTGCCTATACCAACGCTGCGGCCCTGCAGGTTCTGAATCCTGCACAAAGTGCGCGTGCCGTGTTGATGAAGGGGGCGCGATGATGAACCGCCTTTTCCCCCATCCAGGTCTTAGCCTGTTGCTGGTGGCAATGTGGGTCGTGATGGTCAGCGACCTCACATTCGGCACCATATTCCTCGGTATGGTGTTCGGCGTGCTTGTTCCGATTTTCACCGCGCCGTGGTGGCCCGAACGCCCCCCGGTCCGTTTCGGCCCGGCCATGCTGTATGTCGGCATTGTTGTCTGGGATATTGTCGTTGCCAACTTCCAAGTCGCTGCAATCATCCTGTTCAAACCCAATCATGCACTGCGCCCTGCATGGCTGACGATCCCGCTCGAACTGAAAACGGCCGAGGCAATCACTGTGTTTGCCGGCACCATCAGCCTGACACCGGGCACCGTTTCTGCTGATCTTTCGGCCTGCGGCAACTATCTGCTGGTTCACGCGCTCGACGCTCCTGATCCTGAAGCCGAGGTCGCCAAGGTGAAGAAACGCTACGAAGCGCGTCTTGTGGAGATCTTCCGATGATCGGATACGCCCTCACGTTCGGGTTCGGCGCATTGGCGTTGGCGCTGGCCATGAACCTGTGGCGACTGTTCAAGGGACCGGGTGTTGCCGATCGCATTCTGGCGCTCGATACGATGGTGATAAATGTCATCGGAATCATCGTTTTAACCGGAATCGCCAGCAGCAATGGTACGTCCTTCGAAGCTGCATTGCTTCTGGCCATGGTCGGTTTTGTCGGCACTGTCGCCTATGCCAAATTCCTGCTGCGCGGGGATGTGATCGAATGACCAGCCTGTCTTTCTCGGCCGCCGAACTGTTGGTGAGTGGACTGATTGTGCTGGGCAGCGCCTTTGCGCTCATCGGCAGTTGGGGGTTGGTGCGTTTGCCATCGCTGATGGAACGGCTGCACGGTCCGACCAAAGCGACCACTCTGGGACTTGGTGCGATGCTCGTGGCATCGGTGGCGTGGTTTCAGCTTGTCGCGGGCGTCTGGACCACGCACGAACTGCTGGTTTCCGTTTTCCTGTTCGTCACGGCTCCGATCAGCGCGAACATGATGGCCAAGGTGCATCTTCACAGGTTGCGGCAAGGTCAGGCAACCGAAGGGCAAGGACCGGCAGGTGCACCCAACCTTCCCCCCGGCGGCGCGGACTGGGCAACCCACGAAGCGCCGCATGAAGGCACGCCCGGCGATTTCGAGGGAGATTGACCGCGGCGCTACCTACGATAGGTTGCCGAGCACATGGCCGCTTCGGCTGGATAGTTGCCCAAACGCGGTAGATTGCTGCACGTGCGAAGGGACGATTTGACCCACCCGTGATAGACCCTATGCTCTGGCCAATGGGATTGAATCTTCGCCAGCCCGACCCGCCTCCACTGTCTGCGCTGCAGAACGCGGGGCCTGTGTCGCTTTTTCTCGATTTTGACGGAACGTTAATCGAAATCGCTGAAGGGCCCGACGCTATCGCAGTTCCCGCCGATCTGGGCGCGCGTCTGGAACGGCTTGCGTGCCGGCTTGACGGCAGGCTTGCCATCGTCTCCGGCCGCGGCGTTGACAATCTGACGCGGTTCCTTGGCCCGGTGCCGCTTTATCTTGCCGGGTCACACGGGGCTGACGTCCGCGCGCCCTTGGGTGCGACGCTGCGCGTGGCAGAGCCGTTGCCGGAATCGGTGGCAGAGCGGCTTCGGCTCTTTGCTGCTGACAACGGGCTGCTTTACGAAAACAAACCGCATGGCGCGGCGCTGCATTACCGCGCTCGTCCCGATTTCGAAGACACCGCGCTTCGGTTTGCCGAAAACCTTGCTGCAGAGCACGCCATGGCTATCAAGACTGGCAAATGTGTTGTCGAGATGATGCAACCCGGCGCTGACAAGGGTGGCGCGGTCGATCTGCTGGGTGGTCAGAGCCCCTTCGCCGGTGCCACGCCTGTCTTTCTGGGCGACGATATGACCGACGAAGATGGATTTGCCGCCTGCGAAAGGCGCGGCGGTTTTGGCATTGCGGTGGGCGACCGAGTTTCGCAAACGGCGCGCTATTCGCTCGGAACGGTAAAGGACGTGATTGCGTGGTTGGAACTGTGACACCTGATCTGGAACTCTGGCCGATTGGCAATTGTCAGGTCAGCGCGCTCGTAGACCGCGAGGCAGCCATTGTGTGGAGCTGCGTGCCGCGTGTCGATGGCGATCCTGTCTTCTGTTCGCTGCTGAACGGAGACAACCGCGACGATGGCATCTGGCGGTTCGAGCTTGTGGGGCAGGTCAGCGCGACGCAAGGCTACATCCGCAATACGCCGATCCTGGTCACACGGCTAGAAGCTGAGGATGGCAGCGCGGTCGAAGTCCTGGATTTTTGTCCCCGCCATGAAGGTAAAGGCCGGATGTATCGCCCTGTCGCGATCAGCCGGATTGTGCGCCCGGTCGCCGGTAGCCCGCGCATCCGTGTCGTTTTGCGTCCCATGCGCGATTACGGCGCGATGGCAGCTGAAACCACGCATGGTTCAAACCACATCCGCTATCTGATCGGCCCACAGGCCTTGCGCCTCAGCACCGACGCGCCGGTAGGCTACATCCTCGAACAGCGCACGTTCCGGGTTGAACAGGATCTGCACTTCTTCCTCGGGCCCGACGAACCCTTTACCGGCGCCCTTCGCGAGGAGGTACGCCGGATGGAACAGGCCACCCGCGACTATTGGCAGCGCTGGGTGCGAGGACTGGCAACGCCGGTGCAGTGGCAACAGGAGGTGATCCGCTGCGCCATCACGCTAAAATTGTGTCAGCACGAAGAAACCGGCGCGATTGTTGCGGCACTGACAACGTCAATTCCCGAAGCGCCAAACTCGGAACGCAACTGGGATTATCGGTACTGCTGGATTCGCGATTCCTACTACACAGTCCAGGCGCTTAACCGTCTTGGCGCGCTTGATGTGCTGGAAAAGTACCTCGCCTATCTGCGCAATATCGTCGACGGAGCTAAAGGCGGGCAGATCCAGCCGCTCTATTCGGTGATGGGTGTGGCAGAACTCAATGAAACGACGGCGCCCGCGCTTCCGGGCTACCGGGGCATGGGGCCGGTGCGAGTGGGCAATGCAGCCTACAAGCAGGTTCAGCACGATTGTTACGGCCAGATCGTCCTGCCCACCGTGCAGGCATTCATCGATCAGCGACTGCTGCGGATCGCGGATGAATGCGACTTTGAAAGCCTTGAACAGGTTGGCGAAATGGCATGGGCGATGCACGATCAACCTGATGCCGGATTGTGGGAATTCCGCACCCGGCAGGAAGTTCACACCTATTCCGCCGTGATGAGCTGGGCCGCCTGCGACCGGTTGGCGATGGCAGCGGATTGGCTCGGCAAGGCAGACCGCGCAAGCCTCTGGCGCGAACGCGCCGATGCCATCCGCACCAAGATCGAAGCCGAAGCATGGGTTGATAACGGTGATGCCCGCGATGATGCAGGCGGACATTACGGAGCAAGCTTTGAAAGCGATTACCTTGATGCCAGCCTGCTTCAGATGGTGGAGCTGCGGTTCCTTGCACCTGACAATCCCCGGTTCCTTTCCACCTTTGCTGCGGTTGAGCAGCAGTTGCGGCGCGGCGATTTCATGCTGCGTTACGCGGCCGAAGATGATTTCGGCGCGCCCGAGACAGCGTTCAATGTCTGCACGTTCTGGCTAATCGAGGCGTTGCATCTTGTCGGACGCAGTGATGAAGCACGCCGGCTGTTTGAAACCATGCTCAGCCATACCACCCGTTCTGGTCTGCTCAGCGAAGACCTCGACTACAATGATGATGAATTGTGGGGGAACTTTCCGCAGACCTATTCGCTAGTCGGTGTCATCAACTGCGCCGGATTACTGTCCAAGCCATGGAGTGATGTCCGATAACCCGCCTGATCATCATATCGAACCGCGTTGCCGTGCCCAAGGCGCGGGGTGCGGCCGGTGCCCAGGGAGGGCTGGCCGGCGCGCTCAATTCTGCGCTTAAAGACAACGGCGGGATCTGGTTCGGATGGTCGGGCCAGGAAAGCGAGGATCCTGCCGGCAGCATCAATTTGCAACGTCACGAGGGTGTCACCACCGCGACGATCGACCTGCCCGCCCGCGACGTTGAGGAATATTACAACGGTTACGCCAATTCGACATTGTGGCCGCTGTTTCATTATCGCCTTGATCTGACCGAATACGAGCGTGAAACGGGCCGCGGATACGAACGGGTCAATCAGCGGTTTGCCGATGCGGTGGCGCCGCTGATCGAGCCCGATGATCTGGTGTGGGTGCACGATTACCACCTGATCCCTTTGGGCGAACGGCTTCGCGCCCAAGGGGTCAACAACCGGATTGGCTTTTTCCTCCATATCCCCTGGCCGCCTACCCGGCTTTTCGTGTCGCTGCCGTTCCATGAACGACTGGTGCGCACGTTGCTCGAATATGACCTGATCGGTTTTCAAACTGACGAATGGCGCGGCAGCTTCCTGCACTATTGCAGCAAGGAATTGAACGCCGAGGTCGACGAGGAAGCCGGCACGATCAGCTTCGAAGGTCGTTCAGTGATCGCCCGGACCTATCCCATCGGTATCGACTGGGATCATTTCCAGGCGCAGGGCAATAGGGGCGAATCACGCAACGCCCACCAGCGACTGCTGTCATCGACCCGTGAACGCACCGCGATGATCGGGGTCGACCGGCTTGACTATTCCAAGGGTCTGCCCGAGCGGATCGATGGTATCGGCCGGTTCTTCGACCAGCACCCTGAGCGTGTGCGCGACCTTGTATTTATCCAGATTGCGCCGCCCAGCCGCGAGGATGTGAAGAGCTATCAGGACATCCGGATGATGCTTGAGCAGAAGACCGGGCAGATCAATGGGGCGCGCAGCGAAGTTGATGTGGTGCCGATCCGCTATGTCAATCGCGGCTATTCTCATGCCGAACTCTTCGGCTTTTTCCGCGGCTCGAAAATCGGCCTTGTGACGCCGCTACGCGACGGCATGAACCTGGTCGCCAAGGAATATGTCGCGGCGCAAGACCCCAATGATCCGGGTGTGCTGATCCTATCGCGCTTTGCCGGGGCGGCCGAACAGCTTGGATTGGACGGGACGGGGGCAGTATTGGTCAACCCCTACAGTCCCGACGACATCTCCGATGCCATCCTGCAGGCGCTTGATATGCCGTTGGACGAACGCAAGGCACGCTATGAGGCGATGATCGCAACGATTCGCGATGACAATGTGCAAGCCTGGACGCGGTGTTTCTGCGCAGATCTTACCGCTACCCGGTAAGGGAATAGGTGTGTCTCCCATCGGCGGATACATGTCGGTTACGGTGAAGGCTTTTTGCGCCGCTACACGCGCACGCTGGTGGGTTTGCCCTTTCCGGAACCACCACGAACCCAACAGGGACAAGCGCCTGCATTGCTAGCGCGGTCAGAACGCGCAAACCATCGTGGCCGAGATTTGAGACGAACCGTTGCGCAAGGTAAGTCTCCATAAACACCTCTCATTCTATCCAATATGGATGCAACCGGCATATTCACGCCTTGACCATCTAGCGATTCGCATCCTCTTTCAGGGGTGGCCGCGGTGATTTGGCTAACGGCCATACTGCTTGGATGTGTTGCGTTAGCAAGCGTTGCTATGGGGTGGACTGCGTGGCGCTTGCGCCGCGATCTTGCACAGCAAGTCGCGGCAGCAGAGGCTGAAATCGGCATTGCAACCCACGGCCCGCTGAGTACGCGCGCCGCAAACACAATTAGCGCGCTCGTCGCCCGCACCGCAAATGAAGATAGCCGCGATCTTCGCATTCATTCGATCACCGGTCTACCCACCCGCGAAATCCTGTTCGAAAAAATGGCCGCGGACACCACCGGCACGCTCATCGTGCTGACCTGCCGTGATTATGACCGGCTGTGCACTTTCGATCCGGCTCTTGGCGAACGCGTGTTGCTGCTGATCGTTGCACGCCTTCGCGCGATGCTCGCAGCCTCACGGATGATTGCACAAATCGACCGCGCGCATTTTGCCGTCTGGCTCGGACCTGAAGCGAGCGAGGCATCCGCGGAAGCCGAAGCAAGAGCGATGCTGTACGCCTTGAGCAATCGGCTGGTCGAGGAGAATTGCGAAATCCTGCCGGGGATTGCACTCAGAAGCACGCGCTTCGAGGCAGGCCAACGAACGCCGCAGGCCGCGGTTTCGGCCGCGCTTTCGGCGTTCGCCGTTGCGACCGAGGGCCATCATGAGAATGTCCTCGTCGATGCCACGCTGGCCGCACATACCAAAGAGCAGTTCGATCTCGAACAGGATCTGCGGCAAGCGATTGTCCGCGGCGAGCTTCATATGGCGTTCCAGCCGTTGTTCGATGCGGAAATAGGCCGCGTTTGCGGCGCCGAGGCGCTGATCCGCTGGACCCATCCCGTACACGGCAATATTCCGCCATCGCGGTTCATTCCAGTGATAGAAGCTGCAGGGATCACGCAGGAGTTCAGCCTCTGGGCGCTGAACTATGCGCTGCGTGAAGCGCGTGAATGGCGCGCTTCGGGCTGCATGGACATGCGGGTAGCGGTCAATCTTTCCGGGAAAGACCTCGAAGTCGAGGCGCTCCCTTCGATGATAGAGCGTACGTTGGTGCGCCATGGCCTGGCGCCTGATGCGCTGGAAATCGAATTGACCGAAAGTGTCGCCCTGGCTGACGGCGACCGTGCCGCGCGCTTCTGCCGCGCATTGCGTTCGATGGGCGTTGCGGTTGCCATCGACGATTTTGGTACGGGCTATTCCAGTCTTAGCGCGCTTCGGGCGCTGCGGTTCGCCAAGCTGAAGATCGACCGTAGCTTCGTGACCGCTGTCGATCAGCGGCGGGACAGCCAGGCGATCTGCAATGCTCTGCTGGCTCTTGGACGCGGGCTCGGCATCAATATCCTTGCCGAAGGTGTCGAGACCGCTGCCGAGTATGCGTGGCTGCGGGCCCGCGGTTGCCGCTATTACCAAGGCTATCATTTCTCCCGGCCGCTTTCGTCGGCCGACTTTGTAGCGTTCGTTCGCGATTCGGGGCGGGGACATGACCTCGCCCACCCAGTGGCGCCAATGCCGCTTGAAAGGCTTTCTCTATGACGTCGCGTTACTGTGTTGCCGTAATCGCCGCGGTGCTTTTGGCCGCCTGTTCGGGCAAGGCGCCGGTGCAGATGGCCGGGACCAACGCTACCGCAACCGCTACGGGCGACGTCGATGCGATCGCCAATCTTCTTTACATCGGCAAGCGCAAAGAAGCGAGTAAGCGTCTGGACAAGGCGCTGAACCGCGATCCCGGCAATCCGGCGCTCATGATGCTGAGGCAGTCGATCATCGGCAATGCGCGTGAAGATATGGGCCCCGTCAACTTTCCTTACGTCGTCCAGAACGACGACACGATGACGAGCATTGCCGAGCAATTTCTCGGCAACCGACTGAAAGCCTATCAGCTGGCCCGGTACAACAACATCGACAATCCCCACCTCGTCACCGCAGGGACGGTTCTGCAAATTCCTGGCCAGCCGCCGCGAGCAGCGCCGCCGCCGCGCACCGTCCAGCCTTCGACAACCCGCGCGCCGACGCAGGCCCCGGCCACCGCACGCACACCGGTCAAGGCCAAGGCGCCCGCTGGCGTCCGAACCGACCCTGCCGCAGCCAAGCGCGCGCACGCTGCAGGTCTCGCCGCGCTGAACCAGGGTCGCTTGAGCCAGGCGATGTCCCAGCTTGGCCGTGCCGCCGCTCTCGATCCCGGCAACGCTGCCATCAACCGGGACCTTGCGCGCGCCAAACGCATTGCAGCAACCGTCCGGGCCCGGAACTGAGTGATGCTGCAGAACCAACCCAGTCGCCCGGCGCACGCGGATTTAAATGGCGGCGAGTACAGCTTCGACCAGCTCGGACGCTACCGTATTCAGGCCCTGATCGGTCAGGGCGCGATGGCCGATGTGTACCGCGCACAAGATCCCGAAATCGGCCGCACCGTCGCTATCAAGGTGCTTAAGCCTGAATACACACGCGATGCGCAGCTTGGCGCGCGGTTCCTGCGCGAAGCCCGCGCAGCCGGCGCGCTCAGCCATCCACATATCGCGACTATCTATGACGTGG
The DNA here is from genome assembly GCF_042466465.1 of Erythrobacter sp. R86502. NCBI lineage: Bacteria > Pseudomonadati > Pseudomonadota > Alphaproteobacteria > Sphingomonadales > Erythrobacteraceae > Erythrobacter > Erythrobacter sp. R86502. The sequence goes on from NZ_JAXHCJ010000001.1 coordinate 2,725,123, forward strand.
GCGATGTCGGCGGGGCAGCCTACATTGCAATGGAATTGATCGATGGCGAGCCGCTGGACACGCTGCTGCAAAGGCAGGGGCGATTGCCGTCCGAACGGGTGTTGTTGCTTGCTCGTCAGCTCGCCGATGCGCTGGCTTATGCGCATCGCGCCGGCATCGTTCATCGCGATGTAAAGCCTTCCAACATCATGGTCTGCTCAGATGGCCAGACTGCAAAGCTGCTCGACTTCGGGGTCGCACGCGTTGGCGAGGTCGATCCTGCCAGCCTTGCCCGCACGCAAATGGGCCAACTGCTCGGAACCCCCCGCTATATGAGCCCCGAACAGGCGCTCGGACTGCCAGTCGATCACCGGTCTGACCTGTTTTCGCTCGGCGTGGTCCTTTATGAAATGGTAACCGGCAAGATCGCTTTTCCCGGTGGCAGTCTGGCAACCCTCGCGATTCAAATCGCGCAGGAAAAGGTCGCCCCGATTGGAGAGGTTTCTGCCGACTGTCCGGCGGGCTTGCGCGCGATTATTGACCGTTTGCTGGCCAAGAAGCCGGAAAACCGGTTTGCCGATGGCGTTTCGCTGGTCGCCGCGATCGACCGGGAACTGGCTGCAGAACGCGATGAAGGGTCCGAGCGCCGGGGCCGATCAATGCGGTTCGCATTGCCTGTCGCCCTAGTCAGCGTCACGGCGATGGCCTTGGCAGCTTCGGTGTATTTCATATCGGAGCGCGAAACCCAACTGTTTGAGCGTATGGCTGCGGCATCGGGCGCCAGCATCGCTGCCTTCGTCACCGACAACGCCGCCGTCACGGTGGTCGACAACGCCGGGTTGCCTGCTGCAGAGCAGAACTGGACGGCATTGCAGGCGTTTGTCGTCACAGCTTCTGACGCCGAAGATGTCCGCCGGATCATCATTGCAGATAATGGCGGGACGATCCGTGCGGCCACCAATGCGGCGCTGATCGGCACGGCCTATCGCGCTCCATCCAAAGCGGAAACGGCGAGCGAGGGCATGCGTTTTGTGCGGCCCATCAATTACGCAAATGTCCGGTTCGGGATGGTAGATCTGGTGCTCGATCGCAGCCCACTCGATCAGGCAATTGCAACATCGCGAACGCTGATGATGGTGTTGTCCAGCCTCATTATGGCGCTGGTTCTGGTGGTGGGATACCTCAGCGGTGTCCTGGTCGCCCGACCGCTGCGGCGCTTGCGACGGGCCTTGGAGGAAGCTTCGAAAGGGGATTTTTCGGTCCGGCTGACACACAAGCGCAACGATGAATTCGGCGATACCTTCGATGCCTTCAACAGGTTCGCTGCCGAGGCAGAGGCACGTGCCGCGACCCGGGTCGAGCCAGTTGACCTCGCAGCCACGCGTATCGCCTTTCCAAGCTAGGGTCGCCCTTCCATGTACATGCTGCAGCTTTTTGACAGGGACGATGCGGTCAATCCCGTCGATGTGCGCCTGCTTGATCAAGGCACTCTGACAATCGGGCGCGATCCTGCCGCCGACTGGTCGATTGCCGATCCGGATTGTGCCCTCTCGCGCGCGCATTGCGAAATTGAAGCAACGCCGGAAGGATTGGCGATCACGGTATTGGGCGCCAATGGCGTGGGCGATGCGGCGACGGGGGCGAACCTGCCCGCTGGCGAGCGGACAATGATCGCTGTCCCGTGCGCGCTGATGATGGGCCGCTACCGGATCGTCGCGACGATCGCGCCGTTCGCTGCAACACCGGGCTTCGATTCCGAGCGCACCATGATCATGACCGCGCCTCTGGGCCATTCGATCGAGGTTCCCAGCGAATGGAACGATGCCATGCGTGTGGCGGCCCGTGCGGACGGGACGCTGCTCGAAGCATTCTGCGAAGGCGCGGGCCTTGATCCCTCGCTGCTATCCGCCGAGGAACCCGATGTGATCATGCACCGCGCGGGCGGGCTTTACCGACAGATGGTGTTGGGGATCGGCGATCTGATGGCGGAACGTGACGCCGCCCGCATGCGTTTCCAGATGAGCCGCACCACGATTGCCGGCGAAGAAAACAATCCCTTCAAGTGGGCACCCACGCAGCGCCTTGCGATCGATCTGCTACTGGCGGAATCGGATGGCTTTCTATCCGGCCCGTCGGCGCTGAAGGTTTCGTTCATGGACCTCAAGCGGCACTTGGTCGCGACCTTTGCGGGCCTGCAGGGCAGCCTGCGCGCCGCGATCGACAGGTTCGATCCGTCACGCCTTGAGGAAGCGACGCAGCAGCGATCCGGGCTTTTCAAGACCCGTGCTGCTGGCGTGGTGGAGGAAGTCAGCGCGCGTCATGCCGACCTTGCCGATCAGCTTGCCAATGGCCGACCCGGGCTGCTGGACCAGGCTTTTGCCGCCGCCTACACGACGACCGAGGAAGCGCTCAAGGCAGGGCGCCGACTGTGAACGCGCTCAAGTGGTTGTTCCGCAAGCCTGTTCGCGGGGCCGACACAAGCCAATCGGTCAGCCGCAGCGATGTCGGTCGGGTGCGTACCGCCAACGAGGACCGCGTGCTCGATCGGACTGATCTACGGCTCTGGGCAGTCGCCGATGGGATGGGAGGCCACCGTTCCGGCGATGTTGCCGCCGATTTCGTCGTGGCTGAATTGACGCGCTGGGGCGAACGGCAGAATACTGCAGGCTTGAACGCGGCGGTGCTGCAGACCCATGAGAAACTGCTCGAATTGATTGGGGGTCAGGGCGGAGCGACCCTTGTTGCCATGGTTGCCGGTCACGATGAGGTGCAAATCTGCTGGGCCGGCGACAGCCGCGCCTACCTCATACGGGAGGGCACGCTGCGCCAGCTGACCAAAGACCACAGCATCGTCCAGCAACTGCTCGATGCCGGGTTGATCGACGAGGCCACCAGCCATACCCATCCGCAGGCCAACGTCGTCACCAGCGCGCTGGGGAGCAGCAGATATCCCTTGATCGAAGAGATCGCGGTTTCCATCCTGCCGGGAGACCGGGTGCTGCTATGTTCCGACGGTTTGTCGCGCTCGTTGAGAGCGCAGGACATCTTGAACCAAAAGCCGTTGCCAGAGCTGGCCGACCAGATGCTGATGCAGGCACTTGAGCGCGATGGTCGCGACAACGTGTCCTTTGTCCTAGTCCAATTCTCCTAGAGGGATCTGACGCGATCCCAACACCCTGTTGGTGCGCAATGACCGTGTAGGCGTCCCTATCCAGTTCATCCCAACTCACCGCCAACCACCGGTCAAGGCGCTGGGCCTTGCTCGGGTTAGCTGTGCCCAGTGAAATGCTTACAGGCCTGCGGGCGCATCGCGTTAGCGGCCCTTTGCGCCGAACGCGTTCGGCGAACGAAATAGCGCCAGCGCAGTGCGGTCAGAACCGGCCCTGCCGGATGCTATGTGACAAGCCATGGGGAATACATGCGCATGCCGCCCCCAAAGGCGCGGTTAATTGCGACCTTTTCAGAAGTGTGGCGCGGTCGCGGGAAGGCAAGTTGAATTACAAGATTGAAAAATATGAGGTTATTTATGAATATCAATGTTCTTTGCCCCCCAACCAACACCCCAAATGTGCTGGATGCACGTGGAGAACGTGGCGCAGTCCGGTTCGCTTTCTGAAAGTTGTCATGCAAAACCACACCGGCAAACTCATCCGCAGATGACGATCTGCTCAGCGTGTTGTTGCGGTTTTGGTCAAACTGTTCATCCTGCAGTGGATGTCGCGACCCAATGATGCCGGCGCTTCGTGATCGCCCCATTCACCGACGGTTCAATCCAATATCGCCAGCAGTGCGGGACAACGCCAAAGAGTCACAGGGGTATTAGAATATGAAGCGCCGTGCTAATATTGGTATCGCTCGTGGCATTACAGCGATTGCCACGGCCCTCGCGCTGGGCAGCCCCGCCTTTGCAGCGCCTGATCCCGGCAAGAAAGCCTGCGTGCAGGAAGCGCGCAAGCTTTGCCCCGCCGAGATGAAGTCTTTCAGCCGCAAGAAGGTCGAGGCGTGCATGATCCGAAACATCGAAAAGACATCACCGACCTGCAAATCGGCGATGCTCAAGATCAAGGCCGAACGCGAAGCGCTGGCCCGGCGCCAGTTGCAAGGTCAGGCCGCGACTTCGGAGTAGGCGGCGTTCTCGGCCCGGATGCGCACCCACAGCATCGCCGCGTTGAGCACGGAATATAGCACTGCGACCCAGACCAGACCGAACATCAGCGGCACGACCGCGATTTCGCAGATCACGACGAAATAGTTTGGGTGACGCATGATGCGGAAAGGGCCTCTGGTAATCGGCGCCTCGTCCTTGGGAACGATGATGCGCGTGGTCCAGCGACGGCCAAGTGTCGCCAGCACCCACACGCGCATGGCTTGAAGAACCGCAAACACGGCGAGCAGCGGCAGGTACACCGGCGCGCCGCCGACGGCGGCCCACAGCACCGCCAGCCACGATGCATGCATCAGCACCATCACCGGATAATGCGACCGTCCATACTCGGTCGCCCCCCGCGCGATCAGCACCTTGGTGTTGCTGCGTGCGATGAACAATTCGGCTATTCGCTGCAAGGTAACGAACAGCATGATCGCATAGGGAAGGGTCATGCGGCGCTCCGCAAGGTGACCGTACTGGCGGTAAAGCCCGGCCCCAGCGCCGCCATCACCGACAAGGGCTGCAGCCCTTTCTTGCGGACGCGGTCGAGCACGAAGAGGGCGGTTGGGGCGGACATGTTGCCGTGCCGCCGCAAGACCTCGCGCTCTTCGTTGAGGCTGCCCTGCGGCAGGGCGAGCGCAGACTCGATCGCATCAACGACCTTGGCGCCGCCGGGGTGGCAGATGAAGCGGTCGACGTCGTCGATCCGCAGGTTCTGCGGTGTGAGCATTTCCTCCATTGCGCCGCGAAATTCCTTGCGGGCGAAGGCTGGAATGGCCCGGTTGAGCACCACGCCCAGGCCAGCGGGCTCCATCTGCCAGCCCATGATATCAAGCGTATCGGTCCAGGTTTTCTCCGCACTTCCTGCAATCTGCGTGAAGCCTTCGTCGCCGGCCCGGATGACGCAGGCCGCCGCGCCGTCACCGAACAACGCGGTCGAGACGATGTCTGCCTTGCCAACATTCTCGGTCCTCAAGGCGAGGCTGCACAGCTCCACGGTCACGAACAGGACGGTGGCACCCTGACCGACCTGGGCGAGCTTCGCTGCCAAGCCAAGCCCCGAAACGCCGCCGGCACAGCCGAGGCCGAACACCGGCACCCGTGACACGTCGCTGCGGAACCCCATCCGGCGCATCGCCCGCGCTTCCAGGCTAGGCGTGGCGATGCCGGTGGACGACACGGTGACGATGACGTCCACGTCGTCCGCGGCAATGCCCGCCTCGGCCAAGGCCTTTTCGGACGCTTCGATAAACAGATCGAGCGCGACTTTGAGATAGACCTCGGTACGCTCGACGATGCTGCGCGGCTCGGTGTACCAGTCGACCGGACGGGCCAGCTGGCGAAATTCAATCCCGGCATTGCCGTAGATCGCGCGCAGCCGTCCGAAATCCTCGAATGCCCCGCCAAGCAGCTGTTCCGCGACCTGCGCACCTGTTGTTTGATCGAGAACGTGCAGCGGTGTCGCGGTCGCGAGCGAGTGTATACTTACCGGTAGCGTCAAAGAGGCCTCACATCGGTCACTCGACCGGCAAATGGGATTGGTCATTCACGGGAACCGCACCCCAGAGGCATTGTTCCGAAAGGTTATACGATGCTGGCCCGAATGTGGACGCCAGTTTCCTTTAGTCACCGCCATCCTCTTCGGCTACCGGACATCCGATGAACACAACCGAAATACCTGAGGCAACCGTGCGGACCTGGGCCGGATTCATCTTCATGTGCATCGGCATGTTCATGGCGATCCTCGATATCCAGATCGTCGCCACCTCCCTGCCGACGATCCAGAACGCCTTGGGTATCGCTACCGACCAGATGATCTGGATTCAGACCGCCTATCTCACAGCAGAGATCGTAGCGATTCCCCTCACTGGGTTTCTGACCGCAAAGCTGGGCATGCGCTGGCTGTTTGTTTCGGCAGTCGCGGTGTTCACGGTTGCATCGATCGGCTGCTCCGAAAGCCAGACTTTTACGTCGCTGATCGTGTGGCGGATCGTTCAGGGATTTGCCGGGGGCACCCTGATTCCGGCGGTTTTCTCTGCCGTGTTCCTGCTGTTTCCGGTGCGTTCGCAAGGCATCGCGACGACCATCGCCGGGGTAGCTGCGGTCTTTGCGCCAACCGTAGGCCCGATCGTCGGCGGTTGGATTACCGAGACATATTCCTGGCATTGGCTGTTTCGCATCAACATCCTGCCGGGTGTTCTGGCCGCGGTCGGGGCCGCTGCCACCCTTCGCTCTGCGGCCAGCAATACGCGCTTCGCACGGTCAGTCGATATGGCCGCGCTGGCCCTTTTGGCTGTCAGCCTGACTGCCTTGCAGATCGGGCTGAAGGATGCCCCGACCGACGGCTGGCTGTCTTCGGGCGTGGCTGCGCTGCTGGGGGCTTTCGCCCTATGCGCGGCATGGTTCGTCTGGCGCACGGTGCGTGCGCCTGAACCGCTTGTCGAATTGCGATGCTTCAGGGATCGCAACTTTGCGATCGGTTGTGCCTTGAGCTTCATTCTCGGGATGGGACTGTTCGGGTCGACCTATCTGATGCCCTTCTTTCTGGGCCTCGTGCGCGAACATGACGCGCTCCGCATCGGCGAGATCATGCTCGTCACCGGCATCGCCCAGCTCTTGACGGCGCCTGTCGCGGTGTATCTGGAGCAGCGAGTCGGTGCGCGCACGCTGACAGTGTTCGGCTTCGTCCTGTTTGCGGTCGGCCTGCTGATGAGCACGACGCAGACCGCCCAGACCGACTATGCCGAAATGTTCTGGCCGCAGGTTGTGCGCGGCGTGGCCACCATGTTCTGCCTGCTGCCCCCGACGCGGATGGCCTTGGGCAGACTGTCACCCGAACTGGTGGCGGACGGCAGCGGCTTGTTCAATCTGATGCGCAATCTCGGCGGCGCGATCGGGCTTGCTTTGATCGACACCACGATTTTCAGCCGCGCCGCGATTTACGGGGCGAAGATCGTCGACGAGTTGGTTGCCGGGAACATCGAAACTGCGGTAAGGATCGGGATACCCCGCGATGCCTTCATCGAACAGATCGGCACGCCGCCCGACGAGTTCACCGCGGAAATGATCCGTCCCTTGGTGGAAAGACAAGCCCTGGTAGACTCCATCAACGATGCATGGATGTTGATCGGCGTGCTGACAGCCTTCGCCGTGATACTGGTCTTTTTTGTCCGGCGCATTCCTCTCGACAAGCAGACCGAAAGCGCGGTTGAGGGCTTTCCATCGGAGTAAAATTTTTAGGCTAGTCGCGAGAACAACCGATTGTCGAACTTGCGGGCCAACTGACCACGCGGTCCCGACGCCGCGACGGTGATCGTTTCGACGACAGTGTCGATTGGGAAACCGGTTGCCGACAGGGGAATTCCCGCTGATCAGCTCTTGATCCCTACACATCCATCAGCGGGGCGAAGCTCACTCTCGAATGCGATGTGTCAATATCAGGCCAAATTGGACAGTCGTCCTTCGGTAAACGGCGACTGGCTGTCATCATGTTATCGGCTGTTAAACCCCCAAAACCCGATCCAGATTTTGCAACCATGTCTGCCGGAGGCTCCGTTCGTCCCATGTCACGGCAAGCCGCAGGGCTAGGCACCGCGCCTTGCTCGGGCCAGTTGTGAGCAGCGAGATGCTTTCAGGTTTGATGCGTGCCGGATGCCGCATCTGGCGGGAGAAATGATACCGCGCGCCTTTGCGGACAACATAGCTTTGCTGGCGCATAGTTTCAGCGCGCCCAAGACCGGCCCTGTGAGATGCTGTGTGAGACGCTATGGGGGAACAGATGCGCATACTACCTCCGGAGTGGCGGTTTTTGCGGCTTTTCGGGGATTGTGGAGCGGTAGCGGCAAGCCAAAAGTCGGCTTACTGAATTGAGACAAAACACCTATTGCTGACGATTAAATTTCTCTGGCCCCCAACCGACTCGAAAGTGGCCCCGTCGCGCCGAAATTCGACCGCACTCTTCGATCTCGAAGCGCCTCAACCGTTGGTACTTCACCAGCGATCAGAGAATTTTTTAGCTCGGCATTGAGGGGTCACTATCGATCTGCACACCTTCCAGCATTCATGGTTTGGCGACTCGGAACCCGATGTGATCGGTGCCAAGGTCGCGTTCCTGGAACTGGCGTGCGGCAGCGCGGTAGCGTGCACAGTAATTTGCCGCGCACAGGAAGGAGCCCCCCTTGATCACATTGGTCGGTTCGCCTGCACGCGGCTGGCTGGAAGTCCATTCCCAGACGTTGCCGATCATGTCGTAAAGTCCATAGGCGTTGGCCTCGAAGCAACCGACAGGGGCGCGCGTGGTGTAGCCGTCGGTGCCGGTATCGCGCGCAGGGAAGACGCCCTGATAGTAATTGGCCTGCGGTTTCCCGTCCGGATCGAGCGGCTCAGGCGGGGCGGCCCCGCCCGCGCGGGCCGCGAATTCCCATTGCTCCTCGGTCGGCAAGTTCGCCCCAGCCCACCTCGTATAGGCCAGTGCGTCGTTGTAAGTGACCTGCACCACGGGATCATTGCTGCGCCCGTCGATCGAACTTCCCGGGCCGTTAGGGTGCCGCCAATCGGAACCAGGCACCCATTGCCACCAGTTGGGATTGTCGGGCGTGGGGATACGGAACACCGCCGAGCCGGGCTCGCGCATTTCCGGCGGCGCACCGGGGATCGGCGGCGGATCGCGCTCCGCTTCGGTGCGGTAGCCGGTGGCTTCGACGAATTCAGCGAATTGCGCGTTTGTAACTTCGGTCGTGGACATCCAGAAGCCCTTGACCGTGACTGTGCGCGGAGGCCCCTCTTCGCGGTAGCGCGCCGCCTCTCCCATCGTGAAGGTGCCACCTTCGATCCACACCATCTCGCGCTTGGCGATCCCCGCGCAGGCGGGAGCAGCCGCATCATTGGACGATTGCGCGGCCTGTTCCGCACAACTCATCAACAGCAGCGCAAGCGTCGCGACCAGCGCCGTGTTGCGGATCATCGAGCGCCGCCCGCCCGGCGCCGGATTTCGGCCGCGATCAGCCACAGGCGGTCCTGACCCCAGATGCACAGGTCCGGCTCGCCGTCCGCACCGCGCAGGCGATAGCTGGGAACGCCCCATAGGCCGAGTTCCTCGGTCATTTCGATCTGCCGGAGCGCGGTTGGTTGCTTCCAGTGATCAGTGCCGAGAATTGTCTGGGCCGCAGCCCAATCAAGACCCGCTTCTTCGACCGCCCGGCGTAGGCCCTCGGGTTCATGCAGCCCGACGCCTTGGCCCCAGGCGAGGCGCAGTCCGGCGGACATTAAAGCGATGTCCTTGCCTTGCTCGGACGCCCAGGGAAGCAGCGAGTAAAGCATCCGGGTCGGCTCGCCGATCGGAGTCATGACGGGTCCGAAATCGACACCGAGATGTTCCGCTTCGCGCTTGGCATCGAACATGATGTAGGCGCCCTTTTCCCGCGTGGCGGGCACCCCCCGCATGATCATCGGCAGGACAGGCTTGTGTTCGAGCCGGATCCCGCATTCACGCGCCATCGCGATCGTGCGGTCATAGATGATCGCGGTGTAGGGCGAATTGAGCGAAGGATAGAAATCGAGCGTAAGCGCGCTCGCATCGACTCCTGCCACATCGATCGCCGGTCGCGGGCAGATGAAGGGGAGCGCCGGGTCCTTGCAGGCGCCCAGATCGCGCAGCCATTGTTCGAGGTGAAACAGCCTGTCGACGCCCCAGAACCACTCGCCCGCATAGTGAAACATCGCCCCGGAGTAGTGGCCGAGCGCGGCGAGCCGTTCGCTTCCGGCATCGAGCGTGGCAGGATCGGGCGGCGTGTCCGATGTGCGATGCCGCCGCGAGGGGGCTTCGAGCCCATAGTGCGGTGCGATCAGCTGCGCATCGCGCATCGCCCAAGCCGCAAGCATGGCCGGTTCGGGCTGGTTCTTGCCCCCGCTAGCGCGGATTTCATGGCGCACCAGTTCGATGACATACCGTTCTTCGAGGGTCGCCAGCACTTGCTCGGCAAGCTGCGAATAGGGGTCATCGTACTGGTGGAAATATTCGACCCGGTGCGGCGTGCCTGTAGAAATCCGGGCAGCTTCGGCACTATGCCTGCGCCGCGCGCGGATCGCTGGATTGATCACCTGTTCGAAGCCATCGCGCATCGCAAGGCGGAGCGCTGCTGGCGGATCGACCATCGCCGGCGGGTTGGGATTGTGTTCGGGCTCTGGCTGAAGCGTCATCTGGTCTGCCCTGTTCGCCGGGTCGATCTTTTGCGTGAGCGCTCGAGGCGCTGGATCATCGGTGTAATGTATGCCATTAGATTGGTCAATTCATCGCCATGGACGAGCCCAACCATGAGACTGGGAAGCGGCGGATGCAATCATGACGGCAGGGGAAAGCGATGCAATCAGTTTGGGGGACAGGCAGGATAAGCGTGCTGGCGACCGTGCTGCTGGCCGGTGCGGCTGTTCCGACCGCCACTGCTGCGGACACAGCGCGGCCCCGGCCCAATGTCGTGGTGATCCTCGCGGATGATGCAGGGCTGACGGACTTCGGCGCCTTTGGCGGGGAAGCACACACGCCCAACATGGATGCCATCGCTGCGCGCGGCGCGATGTTTACCCAGTTCCGCGCCTCGCCGCTGTGCTCGCCCTCGCGCGCCATGTTGCTCACCGGGATGGACAACCACCTGACGGGTTTTGCGACGATCCCCGAGGTGCTGCCGAGCGAGCAGCGCGGCAAGCCGGGCTATTCGATGGCGCTCGAACCCGGCGTGCTCACGCTCGCCGATCGGCTGCGCAGCCTAGGTTATCGCACGCTGATGGTCGGCAAGTGGCATCTGGGCGAAGAGGCTGGGGCGATGCCGCAGGCGCATGGCTTCGATCGTTCCTTCGCTCTGGCCGCATCGGGCGCGGACAATTGGGAGAAGAAAGCCTACATTCCCTACTACAAGGACGCGCCCTGGTACGAGGACGGCGTCGAGACCGATCTGCCCGATGACTTCTATTCCTCGCGCTTCATCGTCGATACGATGATCGCCTATCTGCGCGAGACAGACCCATCGAAGCCGCTCTTCGCCTACCTGCCGTTTCAGGCCGTTCATATTCCGGTGCAGGCACCGGCGGAGCTGATCGCCAAGTACAAGGGCCGGTATGACGCGGGCTGGGACGTGCTACGGCGTGAGCGACAGCAGCGGGCCGAGGCGCTCGGGCTGGTGCCGCCGGGTGCAGCGATGGCAGACCTGCCACCGGGCTATCGCGCTTGGAAAGACCTGAGCGCCGAGGACCGCGTGCTCTATGCCGCGCGTATGGAGGTGCATGCCGCGATGCTGGAAGCGATGGACATGAACATCGGCCGCCTTATCGATCACCTCAAGGCCAGCAGCCAGTACGACAACACGATCTTCGTGCTTGCGTCGGACAACGGCCCCGAACCCTCACGCGGCGATGACAATGCGACGCTCAGTGCCTGGCACCGCTTCGTCGGCTACCACATCGGGCTTGAGGGCATGGGCGGGCGCAGGAGCTGGGGCTTCATCGGCCCCGAATGGGCGGCAGCCACCGCCACCCCGGGCGCATGGTTCAAGTTCTACGCTACCGAGGGCGGCGTGCGCGTTCCGCTGGTCATCGCCGGTCCGGGCCTTGAGGCGGCGCGTATCGACAGCCCCGCGATGATGACCGACATCGCCCCCACGCTGCTCGAATGGATCGGCGCGCCTGCCGAGGTTGCGGGAAATAATGCGCGCACGATGACCGGACGCAGCCTGCTCCCGGTCCTCACCGGGGAGGCAACAACCGCCTATGCCAGCGACGAGGTTCGGGTAATCGAAGTTTCTGGCAACACCGCACTCTACAAGGGCGACTTCAAGATCACCCGCAGCGTGCTGCCCTTGGGGGATGGCCGCTGGCGGCTGTTCGATCTCGCCCGCGACCCCGGCGAAACCACCGACCTCAGCATCGCCCGCCCTCAGCTCCTGACCGAGATGGTGGCAGACTATGACGCCTATGCGAGCCGTGTGGGCGTGCTGCCGATGCCCGAGGGCTATGATTCGGTGGCGCAGACCGCCAAAAACAACATCGTTCAGATGCTCGCGAACTATCCCTGGCTCTACGGCGTCATCGCCGGGATAGCGCTGCTGGTAGGGTTTGTCGTCTGGGGCCTGTTCAAGATGCTGCGCCGGATGGCTCGCCGCACCGCCGAGTAATCCGGCCCAGTTCGGCGACGCGAACCAGCTCAGCCACGCCTACGCGGCGCGACGCGATTTTCTGCGGTTCTTGATCGTTCGTTAATGCATGGTATTAGTTCGTGTCGTTATGGGCGGACTCAAGCTGGCGCGCTGCCCGCATGGAAGGAGCCGAATCGTGACCTGGTTGAAAAGGATCGGACTGGCGGCACTCACCCTCGTTCTTGTCGGGGGCATGGCAGCCTACGCATTTCAGGCGCGCATCGGCATGTGGCTGTTCGAACGCGGCACGGCCCAGCGCATGGGCGTCGACAACCTCGCCGCGCTGGGAGACGGCCTCCACATCGGCCTGTGCGGCACGGGGTCTCCCATGCCCAATCTCGACCGCGCAGGGCCCTGCAACGTCGTCATCGCGGGCAAGCAGATGTTCGTGGTCGACATCGGCGAAGGCGGAGCGGAGACGCTCAATGTCATGGGGTTAAGCCCCGGCCAGGCCGACGGGCTGCTGCTGACGCATTTCCATTCCGACCATATCGACGGCTTCGGCCCGCTGATGCTGTTCCACTGGACCCGCGGATCGAGCACCGCGCCGCTGCCGGTCTACGGCCCCGCCGGGGTCGAAGCGATCGTGGCCGGGTTCAACGCGGCCTACGCGACCGACAACACCTATCGCATCGCGCATCACGGCACCGCGGTCGTCCCGCCAAGCGGCGCGGGCGGCGTTGCGCGCCCGTTCGAAATGGCCGGTCCGACGGCTGTGGTGCTGGAGCGTGGCGGGCTGAAAATCACCGCCTTCACGGTCAATCATGATCCGATCAAGCCCTCGGTCGGCTACCGCTTCGACTACGAGGGTCGCTCGCTGTGCATCAGCGGTGACACCAAGAAGTCGTCCAATCTCGAAGCCGTCTGTAAAGATGTCGACATCCTCGTGCACGAGGCGCTGAACCCCGGGCTGGTGCAAAAGATGGAGGCGGCAGCGGGTGCGGACGGACAGACGGGCGCGGCCAAGATCATGCACGACATTCAGGATTACCACACCTCGCCCGAAGAAGCCGCCGAAAGTGCGGAGACCGCCGGTGCGGGGATGCTGGTGCTGAGCCACCTCGTCCCGCCGCTGCCGAGCCGGTGGCTCTACGCCGCCTTCCTCGGCGATGCCGCAAGCCGCTTTTCCGGCCCGATCGTGGTCGGCGAGGATGGCATGATGTTCTCGCTGCCCGCCGGCAGCAAGACGATCGACCGAAGCCGGTTGATATGAGGCAGCGAGTGATCCGCTGCCGCCATTGGGCTTACCCCGCCCCTAACCCCGTGAAGGAGAATGACTTATGAAGACGATGTACCGGATGGCCGCGCTTGCAGCGGCTTCGCTGGTCCTTGCCCCCGCAGCTCATGCCCAGAGCTACGACATGGCGCTGTCGCAGCTAACGTCGAAGTTCAAGGCAGCCGACAAGAACGGCGACGGCAAGCTGACCCTGCAGGAAGCCAAGGACGGCGGCATGACCCGTGTCGTGGCCAACTTCAAGACGATCGATACCGACAAGGACGGCTACGTCACCTTCGCCCAGCTCAAGGCGCAGCTGGATGCCCGCTACAAGTAGTGACTAAAACGGTCGGGACGCGCCAAATGGTGGTGCGGCGCGTCCCGGCAACCGCCGTGTAGGCGGTCACTTCGGCGGGAAATCCTCGAGGATCCGGGTCACGGCTTCGCGGACTTTCTCGGTGGTCGCCTTGTTGGCTGCGCTCGGTCGTTCGGTACGCTCCACGGTCTTGGTTCCCGCCCCGTGCCACACCGGCGATTTGCCCGCGACATCGTAGATGTCGATCACGAGCGTCCCTTCGGAATAGGCTTTGACGTCTTTCGTCGTGACAGCGACCGGCGTTACCGCGGTGACACCGAGCGGACGGCGGTAGACGCCGGTATAGGCCGGATAATAGGCGCGGCCCCAGCGCCAGTTGGTCTGGTTGACCCAGAAATATTCGGGGCTCGATAGCACTTCGGTGGAATCGCGGCGCCCCACCGTGAACGACACGCCGAAATCGGCATCGGCAAGCTTTTCGGTGTAGCGATACCCCTTGGCCTCTAGCGCCGTGCGAATTTCGCTGGCGATCCTCTGTTCGACGACCGGTGGCACCTGAGCGCTTCCGAACACCGTCATCGGCTTCTCACCCGCCCATGCGAAGGTCTTGTAGGCACTGAAATCGTGGGTCTGGTCATAGTCTGCAGAGAAATTGGCGGTTGCGCACCCCGAGAGGGCGAGGCTTGCGGCGGCGATGGCAATGACAAGCGGTTTCATGGCACGGCTCCAGGTTTCGAGGGGCAGGGATGGTCAGAGCACTGGCAGGTCGGCGAGGATGATCACGCTGTCCTCGTCCTGATCGATCAGGGCGAAGATATCGCGTTCGGGAGTGTCCCATTCGGCGCGGGACAGCTTTCCGTCGCCGTTCTTGTCGGCCATCGCGAGGACTTGCTCGAGCTTTTCGGTGAACTTGCGCTTGGCGATCCGGATCCGCGGCGCGTCTTCCTCGCTCACCACGCCGTTACCGTTACGATCGAGCTTGGCGAAGATGTCGGCGCGGTGCGCGTCATATTCCCGGCGGGTGACCCTGCCGTCGCCATTAGCGTCGGATTCGGTGAGGATATCGCGGACCTTTTCGAGCTGCTCCGCCGATGGCTGGGCGGCGACCGGGAAGCAGGCGCAGGCGAGTGCGGCTGCGGCAAGAATGCGGATGGGTTTGCGCATGGGCATGCTCCGTTCGAATCGCCGACACTGGCTTGCGGCTGATGTACATTATTAATCGAATGCATTAGATGAGCAAGGGGCGCCGCGATTGCCCGCCTTTCAAATTAGCAATTGCCCGGAACGATCTAATGTCTCATATTAATTCGTGAGAGCCCGATACAACGTCGGGCCAATCGAACGGGATGAATGATGGCAAAGTTTCTGAGATGGGCGGTTCTCATGCCGCCGGTGGTGTTGGCGATCCTGTTCGGGTTTCTGGGTATCCGGACGATGACGAACCCCGATCGCGCCGCCGCCTTCTTCGGCTACCAGTTTCCCGATAGCGGTCTGGGGCTGAGCTCGCTGAGCGGTCACTCGGCCAGTTGGGCGCTGACCATCGCCGTCTGTCTGGCGATCGGCCTGATCCGCAAGGAACGCGTGTGGTTCTACCCGGCGATGATGCTGTTCGGATTCTTTGCACTCGGCCGGATTGCCGCGACGCTGCTCCATGGTGCACCGGTTCATCCGGAGCGCGTCATTCCTGAACTGGCGTTCGTCGGCCTGCTCTACCTCGCAGCGCGGCAAACGCCTGAAACCAACCGATAGCAGTACGACGGGCGCAAAGCCGAGACGATTGAACGGGAGCAAGGCATGGTTGAAACAATCCTGATCGGTGCGGGCGCGCTGGGCGCGGCAGCGGTAGCGGGCGCATTCGCAATCACTCGAGACGGGTCGATCGTCACCCCTAGCGGGGCCGGCAAGGTCACTACGGCCTCGGGCACGTTCGAGGGCTTTCCGCTTCCCGACTATGCGCAGAAGTTCGTGACCGGCAGCTACAAGAGCTATTTCATCGAGGTCGAACCGGGCATCAAGGTGCATATGCTCGAAGTCGGCGAGGGCTATCCCATCTTCATGCAGCACGGCAACCCGACCTCGGGCTTTCTCTATCGCAAGGTGGCCCAGCATCTGCCGCTCGACCGGGTGCGCGTGATCATGCCGACGCTAATCGGGCTCGGCTTTTCGTCCAAGGTGCCGGTCAGCATGCACACCGCGGCGAACCACAATCGCTGGATCAACACCGCCTTGCAGCAGCTCGGGCTCGATCAGGTGATCTATGTCGGTCAGGACTGGGGTGGCCCGATCGGTATCGGCGCGCTCGCGTTGTCGCCCGGCATGGCGAAGGGCATCGTCATCATGAACACCGCGATCCGCGTGACCGAGGTCAAGACGAGCCTTTCCAAGATTCACGACCTGATGAAGACCCCGATTGTCGGCGAGTTCCTGGGGAATGTCCGCAACGCGATCTTCCGGGGCCTGCATCGCCCGCAGCACGATCCCGCCTCGATGCCGCAGGAGATCAAGGATCTCTATGCCCGCCCGGTGCGCGAAAGCGGCAACCACAAGGCGCCGCTGGCAATGATGCGGATGGTGCCCGACGGTCCGGATCATCCGAGCACCCCGGTGATGCGCGCGCTGGTTCCCTTTGTACGCGGGCTCGGTGTGCCGGTCGAGATCGTCTGGGGGATCAACGATCCCATCCTCGGGAGCGCGGTGCCTGCGATGCTCGAGAATTTTCCCACTGCAAAGGTTACCGAAACACCGGCCGGGCACTTCCTGCAGGAAGAGGTTCCCGAGGTGATCGCAGAAGCGGTGCTGCGCGTGTTCGACCAGGTTCGACAGGGCGGACCGCAAACAGCTGCCTCTGCTTCCGGGTAGCACCGCGTTGTGCGGCGCTAACGGGAAGAACAGCACCCGACACAAAGCGCTTGCTCCCGAAGCGCGCAGCGGCTAATTAATGCACTATATTAGATCGCGACAACAAGTGTCGGCGCATGTCACTTTTGGGCGCGCTGCCGGATGCCCCTCGTCGCGGTCGACAAGCGAGAGGCAATTGCATGACCACCGTGCTAGACAAGGAAACCATCAGGCAGAAATACGCGGCCGAGCGCGCCAAGCGTCTGCGGCCCGAAGGCAACGAGCAATACCAGCGCCTCTCGGGCAAGTTCGCGGATTTCGCCGTCGATCCGCACACGCCCTTCGCTCCCCGCGATCCCGTCACCGATCACGTCACCTTCGCCTTCATCGGCGCCGGCATGTCCGGCCTGGTCACGGCGGCGCGGCTGAAAGAGGCGGGGATCGACAGCGTTCGCCTGATCGACAAGGCGGGCGGCGTCGGCGGCACATGGTATTGGAACCGCTATCCCGGCGTGCGCTGCGACACGGCGGCGATGATCTACCTGCCGCTGCTTGAGGAAACCGGCTACATGCCGAGCCAGAAATACGTGCCCGGTCACGAAATTCTTGGCCATTGCGAGCGGATCGCGAAGCATTACGGCCTCTATGACAAGGCCCTGTTCCATACCGAGATCGCTTCTGTAGAGTGGCAGGACGATTTGAGGCTGTGGCGCATCACCACCAATCGCGGAGATGATTTCACCGCCAAGTATCTCGGCATGGGCACCGGCCCGCTGCACGTCGCCAAGCTGCCGGGGATCCCCGGGATCGAGACCTTCACGGGCAAGCAGTTCCACACCAGCCGGTGGGATTACGACTATACCGGCGGCGATGCTTTCGGCGCGCCGATGGACAGGCTTGCGGACAAGCGCGTTGCCGTGATCGGCACCGGCGCGACCGGGGTCCAGTGCATTCCGCAGGTCGCCAAGACTGCCGGCCAGCTGTTCGTTTTCCAGCGCACGCCATCATCGGTCGACGTGCGCGGCAATCACCCCATCGATCCGCAGTGGTTCGCGAATATGGCCAAGCCGGGCTGGCAGAAGCGCTGGATGGACAATTTCGTCGACAATGTCGGGCGCGGTCTGCCGTCGGAAGATCTGATCAACGATGGCTGGACCGCGATTTCGCGGCGCATCCGGGAAAAGGTTCTGGATGGTCGGCCGATGTGGCTCGCCAGATTGGCCACGGGGGTAGCGGGCGCGCTGGGGCGTCCTCCGCGCCAGATGAGCCCGGAGAAGATCCTGGCAGCGATCGAGGACGCGGACATCGAAAAGATGGCGGAAATCCGCGCCCGGGTCGATGCGGTTGTTGAGAACCGGGACACCGCCGATCATCTCAAGGCGTGGTATTCGCAGCTCTGCAAGCGCCCCTGCTTCAGCGACGAATATCTCGATTGCTACAACCAGCCCAACGTCACGCTGGTGGACACCGATGGCAAGGGCGTCGAGCGGATCACCGAAACCGGGCTGATGGTGGGCGGCAAGCTCTACGAGGTCGATTGCATCGTCTATGCGTCGGGCTTCGAATTCGGGGCCAACTTCCAGATGAAGACGGGCTTCGACATAAAGGGCCGCGGCGGCCAGCTGCTGTCGCAATACTGGGCCGAGGGCTTGCGCACCCTGCACGGACTGCACGTGCCCGGCTTTCCCAACGCCTTCATGGTGCAGATGAACCAGGCCGCCAATATGGTGACCAACATCCCGCACAATATCGTCGATCATGCCAAGACGGTGGCGCAGGTGATCGCCTATGCCGAGAGCCAGGGCTATGCCGAGGTCGAACCAACTGAGGAAGCAGCCTTGCAATGGGTCGACTTGATCCTGACCAACCAAGGATCGCTGATCGCCTCAACCGATTGCACCCCCGGCTTCTGGAACAACGAGGGCCAAGGATGGAGCAAGGAGTTCCGCCAGTCGCAGGGCCATCCGGGTGGTGCCGAGGGCTATTTCAAGCATATCGAGGCGTGGCGACGGTCCGGCACCTACCAAGGCCTTGTCTTCAGCAAATGAAACGCTCGTAAGGCTACCGATTGCTAAAGCCGTCTCGTCTTGCGCGCTATAATTGATTGCATTAGACATTGGCGGCGACTGCGCCGCGGTGGGGGCATTGATGCTAAGAAAAATCCTGATTGCTGTGCTGGCAGTCGTCGTGATCGGAGCCGCGGTCGGATGGTTCAATCGCAACGCGATCATGACCGCGCTGCTGATGCGCCGGATCGAGGCGACCAAGGAATATGTCGAGCCCACACGGGAGGTCGTGTGGGATCAGGGCCCGGCCACCGCCGATGCGCCCGCCTCCGAACGGCCCCCCAACGTGGTGTTCATCCTGTTCGATGATTTCGGTTACAATGACCTCACCACCTTCGGCGGCGGGGTCGCCGGAGGGAAGGTGCCTACGCCGAACATCGACAAGCTCGCAGGCCAGGGCGCGATCTTCAATCAGGCCTATTCCGGCACTTCGACCTGCGCGCCCTCGCGCGCGATGCTGATGACGGGTCGCTATCCCACCCGCACCGGGTTCGAATTCACCCCGATCCCCGATGGTATGGCCAAGGCCCTGCCCATCTTCGCCGCCGACATGGATCGCGGCGCCTTGCCGCCGACAGTGTTCAATCCAGAATTCGACGAAGAAAAGATGCCCTTCAAGAATCAGGGGCTCCCCGGCTCGGAAGTCACCATCGCCGAACTGCTCAAGACCAAGGGTTACCACACCGTCCACATCGGCAAGTGGCACCTTGGCGAGGCGGCCGAGTTCAAGGCCAATGCGCAAGGCTTCGACGAGAGCCTCAACATGCACAATGGCATGTATCTCCCGGAAGACGATCCGAACGTCGTCAACGCCAAGCTCGATTTCGACCCGATCGACAAGTTCTTCTGGGCCAGGCTGCAATTCGCCGCGACGTTCAATGGCAGCAAGCCGTTCGAGCCGGGCGGCTACATCACCGATTGGTGGACCGACCAGTCACTGAAGGTCATCGAGGCCAACCGCAACCGGCCGTTTTTCCTCTACATGGCCCATTGGGGCGTTCACACGCCTTTGCAGGCGACTCGTAAGGACTTCGAGGCGGTGGGCGACATCAAGCCGCATCGGCTGCGGGTCTATGCCGCGATGGTGCACGCGCTGGATCGCAGCGTCGGGCGGATCATGGCGAAGCTTGAAGAGGAGGGGCTTGCCGAAAACACCATCGTGGTGCTCAGCAGCGACAATGGCGGGGCGGGCTATGTCGGCCTGCCCGACATCAACGCGCCCTATCGCGGCTGGAAGATCACGCTGTTCGAAGGCGGTATTCGCGTGCCGATGTTCGTGCGTTGGCCCAAGGCCATCAAGCCTGGCACCCGGATCGATACGCCGGTCGCGCATATCGATGTCCTGCCAACCTTGGCCTCGGCGGCCGGCGTGCCCCTGCCCGCCGATCGTATCATCGATGGCCGTGACATGTTGCCGCTCGCGACCGGGGGCGGCGCGTTCTCCCGCCCCGATAATGCGATCTTCTGGCAATCGGGCGCCTATCAGGTGGTGCGCGCGGGCGACTGGAAGTTGCAGATCGACGGCACGCGGCAGAAAACATGGCTGTTCGATCTGGCCGCGGACCCCACCGAGAAGACCAATCTTGCCCGAAATCGGCCCGACAAGGTCGCCGAGCTCACGCAACTGCTGGCCGCGCATCACAAGGGTGCGGTCAAGCCGCTGTATCCCTTTAAGCTCGCCAGCCCGGTGATGGTTGACAAGACCGAGGCGCAGAAGGCTGTGCCCGGTGATGAATTCGTGATCTGGCCCAACTAGGCCAGCATCCCCTCGATCCCTTCGATCATCGTCGCCCACGCCCTTTTCTTGTCGAGGACAGGGGTGAAGCTCGCCGACAGTCGGGGCCCATTCCCGCGCGCCATACGCACGCTGCGCAAGCTCCAAATCTCTCCTTGCGGAACTGCCAATAATCTATCACATTAATGTATCGCAGTAGACCGGGTCTGAGCCAGGCGCTGCCTCACTGGAGGGGATTTATGGCAAGGACAACCACTCGGCATCTCGCACTGCGCTTGAAGGGTGCACTGGCGACAGGCACGGCGCTGCCGGTGCTGTTGCTCGGATTGAGCGCGCCGGCATTCGCACAGGATCAGCCGGAGGCGGACAAGGAAGACCTCGCCGTGGTGTCCCCGCGTGTCGGGGACATCGTGGTTACCGCGAACAAGCGCGAGGAGACCTTGCAGGACACGCCCATCGCGGTCTCCGTGGTGGAGGCAGAAGCAATCGAGCAGGCCGAGATCCAGGATCTGCTCGATCTCCAGACACTCGTTCCCTCGCTCGCCATCCGGCAGGGCCAGACTTCGGGTAACACCAATTTCTTCATCCGCGGCTTCGGCAACGGCCAGAACGCCATTGGGCTCGAACCCTCGGTCGGGGTGTTCATCGACGGTGTCTATCGCTCGCGCTCGGCCGCCTCGATCTCCGACCTGCCGAACCTCGAGCGGGTCGAGGTCCTGCGCGGCCCCCAATCGACCCTGTTCGGCAAGAACGCGTCGGTGGGCGTGATTTCCGTGACCACGCGCAAGCCGCAGTTCGAATTCGATGGGCACGTCGAATCGAGCTTCGGCAATTACGGCCTGCATCGCTTCGAAGCCTACGCCACGGGCCCGGTCACCGACACCGTGGCCGTGGCGCTGGGCGGCAATTTCAACCGGCGCGACGGGTATGTCGAGGATCTCGGAACCGGTGGCGACTACAACGAGCGCGACCGCTGGGGCATCCGCGGCGACATCCTGTGGGAGCCGTCGCTCGATGTCAGTTTCCGCCTGATCGCCGATTACGATAAGATCGACGAGAATTGCTGCATCCTCACCAATCTCGTCGAAGGCCCGACCGGCGCCAGCATCCGCGCGCTGGGCGGGCAATTCGTCTCCGAAGACCCGTTCGCGTACAACGTGCTCTACGACATCGTGCCGAGCAACCGGATCGAGAACTACGGCGTGTCGCTTCAGAGTGATGTCGACTTCGATTTCGCCACGCTGACCAGCATCACCGCCTATCGCCGCAATGACGTCGAATCTCAGTTCGATCCGGACGCGACCAGCCTCGAATTGTTTTCGACCAACGCTAGCCAATCGGAAATCGAGACCTTCACACAGGAAATCCGGCTGCAGTCCAATGGCGCG
This sequence comes from Erythrobacter sp. R86502, assembly GCF_042466465.1. Lineage (NCBI taxonomy): Bacteria > Pseudomonadati > Pseudomonadota > Alphaproteobacteria > Sphingomonadales > Erythrobacteraceae > Erythrobacter > Erythrobacter sp. R86502. Next base: position 2,746,991 of record NZ_JAXHCJ010000001.1, read on the forward strand.
GGCAAGCTGGTCGACTGGATGATCGGGGGCTTCTATTTCGATGAGCAGCTTCAGTCGGGCAACGACCTGTTCTATGGCGCGGATTACCGGCGCTATCTGGGCGCGCTGCTCGGCAACCCCACGCAGGTTTCCGCGTTCGAGGCCGCTACCGGGTTACCGGCCGGGACCTTTGCCGCACCCGGACAAGGCATTTCGGAGATGAGCGAGCAGGACAACACCGCCTGGTCGGTCTTCGGCAATATCGACGTAAATCTCACCGACCGTCTGACTGCCACTTTCGGGGTGAGCTATACCGAAGATCGCAAGGACGTTTCAGTCACGGCGCTCAGCACCGATGCGCTGGCTGCGGTCAATCTTGACCAGCTCGGCTACAACGCCACGCTCAGGAACCTGCTGGCGGCGCGCGGCGTGAACTTGCAGAATTCGGCGTCGGTGGGGCCGTTCGTCGCAGCCAATCCGGCCATCTACGCGCAGCTCCAGCAGCAATCACTGGCGACCGCACTCGGCACCGCGAACCCTTTCAATGGGCTGCGGGCGCTGCAGTTCTTCCCACCCTTCGTCAATCTGCCCAATGCGGTGGAAGACGGACAATCGCGCGACAACAGCACCGACTTCACGGTCCGCCTCGCCTATGAACTGACCGACCAGATCAGCGTCTATGCGTCCTACGCCACGGGCTTCAAGGCGAGCTCCTGGAACCTGTCGCGGCAGAGCAGGCCGCCGGCCGCAATCCTTGCCCCCGGCAATCCTGTGGTCGATCCGGTCACCCGGCAGGTGCTGCGGGCGACGCCTGCCTCGCCGATTGCCGGTGCGGGACTTTACTCGACCAATCTCCTGCCCGGGACACGCCTGGCCTCGCCCGAGGATGCTGAGGTCTATGAGCTGGGGATCAAGGGCACCTTCGATAGCTTCGCCTTCACGCTCACGGTGTTCGATCAGACCCTGAAGAACTTCCAGACCACCGTGTTCACGCAGAACGGGTTCGTGTTCGCCAACGCGGCTGAGCAATCGACCTTCGGCGTCGAGGTCGATTTCCGCTGGAGCCCGCTCGACGGGTTGTTCTTCACCGGCGGCGCGACCTTCCTCGATCCGGTCTATGACAGCTTCCCCAATTTCGGCCCCGGCATCGATATCTCGGGACAGCAACCGCAAGGGGTGGCGGAGACCCAGTTCACGCTCGGTTCGAACTACAATTTCACCATCGGCAGCCTCGACGCCTTCGTGCGGGCCGATTGGCAGCATATCGGCGATTCGCCGTTTCTCGACGATCCGAACGAAGCGGCCCGGCTGGTGGGCAGCGGCTTTTCACGCGAACAGAACCTCGTGAACATGTCTGTCGGGATCAGGACTGCCAGCGACTTCGCGGTGTCCTTGTGGGCGCGCAACCTGCTTGACGATCAACATATCGTCTTCGCTTCGCCCGCCCTCGCACAGGCGGGCACGATCAACGGCGCGCCGAACCAGCCGCGCACCTACGGGGTAACGATCCGAAGGTCGTTCTAGCCGCTGCGCCGGAACGAACCCGGCTCCGCCTTCGCGAAAACCTCAGGAACCCAGCTTCCTGAGGTTTTCCTCATGAGTGGCCCGATCGATCCGGTAGGTCGAGATGACCCCTATCATCGCGATCCAGAGCGCCAGCACGAGCGGCACGTAATATGCTCCCATCCGCCACACGGCGTCGGCGCTGACGTCCTCCGGCTTGGCGCCCGGTGAGACGCCTGCGAGCGTCAGGATCGTCGTTGCCGCCATCACCCCGAGACCGCGCACGGCCTTGTCGATGAAGGTCTCGGCAGCGATGAACACGCCTTCGGATCGCCGGCCCGTCTGCAATTCGCTGTCCTCCACCAGATCGGCCAGCATCGACGCGAACAGGATCTGGAAACAGATGATCAGCCCGATATCGAGGATGTTGGTGATGGTGACGAACCAGAAGATGAAGGGCGTCCCATTGGGCGGCAACAGGTCGAGCAGCCGCAGGACGATAGGCACCGGCGCGCCGCCGAAGGCCAGCAGTCCGATGATGATCGCGCCGCGCTTCTTGCCCAGTTTGCGCGAGACGAAGGGTGCCAGAACCAGTCCGATGCCCGCCGCGACAAAGGTGCCGATGAAAATCGCGCCCGTCTGGCGCTCGTCGAAGCCCCAGAAATAGGTGAGGAAGTAGAGCGAGAGACCCGCAGCCAGCCCGCCGGCGATCGCCGCCAGCATCGCGGCGATGAACAGCGACAGGAAGGAGCGGTTCGAAAGCGTTTCGATCAGCTCGCCGAAGATCAGTTTGATCGTCAACCTACGGGGCGGAGGAGCGGATTTCAGGTAAGGAATTCGCGAGTGCGTTCCCGCCGCACTGACGAGGATCGACAGCAGGATCGCCAGCGCCCCGACGAGGCCATAGATCGGGTAGGCGTCGCGGTTGAATCGCCCGTCGGCAATGGCGGCGGTCACGAACATCGGGAACAAGACCGCAAAGGCCCATACCGACACCGCATTGCCGCCCACCCAGGCGAGAGAATACCGCAGGCTGTAGAGCGCGGTCCGCTCGTGATAGTCCGTCGTGAGTTCGGGCACGAGCGCGCTCGCCGGTGTGCGGTAGAAGGTGATCGCGGTCCGCACGATCACCGCCAGCGTCACAAGGTACCAGAACAGCACGGTCTGGCTGGCGTTCGCGGGCGGCGTCCACAGGAAGTAGTAGCTCGCCGCGAGCGGGATGGCCGAGGCATAAAGGAACGGATGGCGCCTGCCCCACCGCGATCGCAGATTGTCGGACCAATAGCCTACAATCGGATCGCTGAGCGCATCGCACACCAGCGAGATGAGGATCGCCAAGCCGACCAGCCGCGCATCGAGACCGACCACCTGACTGTAGAAGATCAGCAGAAAGAAATCGAATGCGGCCGCCGTGATACCCGGGGCGATGGCGCCGATGCCGAAGGCAAGCTTGGTCGGCCGCGACAGCGGCGGCGGAGCGGCGGTCTGCTTGACGGGATCGGGCGCACCAGCTTGATTGTACACGCGTCGCATCCCCCTGATCATTCTTGCTGCAAGCCGGGCGAACCAGTTCTGTTCTTTGCGGTAAGCCTGCGAGTGTGGTATCCCATGGCTCACATTAATGTGCAATATTAGATCAGAGAACCATGTCCCAGTCGACGCATTCCGATACACGAACCGCTCTGCTTCAGTCCGCACAGCGCCTCATCGCCGAGCGAGGATTGGGCACGGTTTCCGTCAAGGACATCACCCGCGCTGCGGGTGCCCGCAATCCGAGCGCGGTGCATTACCACTTCGGCAATCTGGAAACGCTGATCAAGGAAGTCTTCATCCAGCGCTACAGGGCGATCGAGGCAGAGCGCGCCCTGCGTCTCGCCAAGGTCGATGAACCCGATCCGGCGCGCCGGCTTGCCGCGCTGATAGCAGCGGCGATTGCCCCCTTCATGGATTGCTGCCTTGACGAGGAAGGGCGGCTTTACGTCAGGTTCTGTCTCCAGTTCTCGTCCGATCCGCGCTTCAACCTGCTCGAGCTCGTCACCGAACACGGGATGCCCAGCCTGCTCTTGCTGCGGGCTCAAGTGGTTGCGTGCCTGCCCGACATTTCCGAGAATGTGGTGAACGCGCGCCTGCGCCAGGCCTTTTCCATCGCGCTCCTGCAGGCAGCAGACTACGCGCGCCAGCTTGAAGCAGGTTTCGAAATCGCGCCTGAACAGGCTGTGAGCGAAGCGGCCAACACACTGGCTGGCTATATCAGAGCTCGGATCGGATGATCTAGGCACTCGCCTGCCGTTGGCTCCGACCCGAAGAATTGTTCAAGAGCCACAAGCCGAAAGCGTCCCAAGGCATTGGATCCGAACGGCGCAATAGGGGTACGATTAGCACATCCCCCCTCGCGAATTCGCGCTGCATCTCACTGATGTATCGAAGGAAACAGAGTTTGTGCACGAATGACCAGCTCCCGAGTTGGGCGGGTTTGCGGCAAGTTGCGGGCAAGGAACTTGGCTATAAAACGCTGAAATATTGTCGAGGACCTTCGGTCACTCGCGGATCGTAGGCGAGTTGCGGTTTCTTCAGATCGATCACCGCTTCCCCGCCTTGATCGGCACCACCTCGGCGCCCTTCCGAAGTTGATCTAGGTTGTCGCTCCACCATTGTGCCATGGCCACGCGCTCCTTCCAGTGGGCTCCGCGATGGTAAGCGGCGCGGATCCTGTCGCTGTCGCCGTGGGCAAGTGCGCGTTTGATGGCGTCGAGGTGCCACTTGCCGCTTTCGTTGAGAAGGGTTGACGCCATGGAGCGGAAGCCGTGGGCGGTCATTTCGTCGGTGGATTAGAGGCCGATCGCCAGCTTCTTCTCCTTGCCGTCGATCCGGTATTTGACCCGCCACAGCTTTCCGCCCGACGGCTGCACCAGCAGGAACAGGCCCAGAGTGTCGCCCACCTTATAAGCCTTACCGCGCGGCTTGGCGTTCCGGATCGCAACATCTGTCAGCGGCATGGCCCTCGGTCCTTTCCCAGCTCATGGCCCCCACGTGGGGGCTAGTCCAATTGCCCGAAATACCATGGCCCCGCGATGTGGCCCCCAAGAGCCCCGGATGCAGCGGGAAGCATAGGGACATTCTCGGACGACCGAGGGCCTAAACCCCTCGGATTTCCAAGGGTTTTATAGACTTTCTGGGGCTGTTTGGGAAGGGAGGGCTGGAGCGGGTAGCGGGAATCGAACCCGCATAGCCAGCTTGGAAGGCTGGAGCTTTACCACTAAGCTATACCCGCCCGCTCGATTGCGCCAATGCCACCGAAGATGCAGGTGCGTCAATATCGTCTGGTATCAAATGCGCGGGTTTACGCCCATGTTGTCAATCAGACGTGTCCCGCCGATACGCGCCGCGATCAGCAGCCGGGCAGGGGCCTGGTTCAACTGCTTCAACGGGGCAAGGCTGCGCGCATCTGCCAGTTCGGCGTAGTCGATGTTGGAAAAGCCGCCTGCCAGAACATCGGTCTGCAACTGCGCCAATGTTCCGGGTACATCGGCGCCGCCTTCGATAGCAGCAATGGCGGCCTTCATCGCGCGTGGAAGCGCTGCGGCGGCGGTGCGATCGGCAGGGGAGAGATATCGGTTGCGGCTCGACATTGCCAAACCATCGGCCTCGCGTACCGTCGGGACACCGGTGATCGCACTGACATGCGGGAAGGCCAGATCGAGATCGCGCGCCATTGTCCGAATGACGGCGAGTTGCTGAAAATCCTTCTCGCCGAAAAATGCCGTATCGGGCTGCACTTGGTTGAACAATTTGCACACCACGGTAGCCACGCCATCGAAATGTCCAGGACGCGCCGCGCCGCACAGGCCATCGCTGACCCCGGCAACGCTGATGTTTGTTGCATAGCCTTGCGGGTACATCGTTTCGGCGTCCGGCGCCCACAACAGTGCGCAGCCTGCGGCTGCCAGCATCGCTGCATCTTCAGCCAGTTGCCGCGGGTAGGCGTCCAGATCCTCGTTCGCGCCGAACTGCTTGGGATTGACGAAGATCGAGGCGACGACATGATCTGCGCTTTCCCGCGCGCGGCGCACAAGCGTCAGATGGCCTTCGTGCAGGGCGCCCATGGTGGGCACCAGAGCGATCGTTGCGCCATCGGCCCGCAGCTGTGCCAAAGCGGTTCTCAACATTTGCAGCGACTTGACCGTTTGCACCTGTGCGCCTCCAAGGATAAAGCGAAACCTGTGCCCTAGCGGCGCACGCTGTCCCTGTTCAAGCCGATACACGACAAGAGACCAACCATGCTGCCCGTGCCGAGCGAACAACCTTCCGAACCCGCACTGGCGGGACGCAGCCTGCGCAAGGGACAGGCTCACAGGATCGTGTTCGCCAATGAAAAGGGCGGCACCGGCAAATCGACCACCGCGGTTCATATCGCCGTGGCGCTGTCCTATCTGGGGGCGCGGGTTGCGTCGATCGATCTCGATCCGCGTCAGCGCACAATGCACCGCTATATCGAAAATCGGTTGGGCACGCTGGAAAAGCGCGGACTGACCTTGCCAACGCCCGATTGCGAAGTGTTCCGCGGCAATTCGACCGGCGATCTGCTGGGTATGATCCGCCGGCTTGAGGCGAGCTGCGATTTCCTGATCATCGACAATCCGGGCCGCGATGATCCCTATGCCCGTATCGCGGTCGAAAACGCCGATACGCTGGTGACACCGATGAACGACAGCTTCGTCGATTTCGATCTGATCGGCCAGGTCGATGCCGAAACGTTCAAGGTGAAGAAGCTGTCCTTCTTTGCCGAACTGATCTGGGAATCGCGGTTGAAGCGCAGCCGGATGACGATTGAGCAGCACCGCCCCGAAATGGACTGGATCGTCGTCAGGAACCGCACCGGCCATGTCGAAGCCCGCAACCAGGCGCGTCTTCACAAGGCGCTGGGCGAAATGTCGAAGCGCGTCGGATTTCGGGTGACACAAGGCCTGTCCGAGCGTGTGATCTATCGCGAGCTTTTCCCGTCGGGTCTGACCTTGCTCGACAAGGGGCATCTGGGCGAACTGGGCACCAGCCATCTCGTCGCACGTCAGGAATTGCGGGCGCTGGTCAAGGCACTGAGCCTGCCTGCTGTTGACCGCGAACAGGGCGAATTGGTGATGGCCTGATGGTTTTGAAGGTGTTAATCCTTGCCCTGGTGCTGAGCGTGGTCTGCCGCTGGGCCGTGGGGAAATGGCCTTGGGCGTATCTTCCCCTGTCATCCGTACAGGACAAGGCTCATGATCAGGCGCAGCAGCAGGCGCGGGCTGTGCTTGGTGTATCTGCCGGGGCCAGCCGCGCCGAGATTACCGATGCGCACCGCAATCTGACCGCCATGGTTCACCCCGACAGGGGCGGCACCAACGCGGCGATGCAGGAAGCCAATGCCGCACGCGATTTGCTTTTGGGCGATCTGCCGCACGTGCCTGTAATTCCATCCGATCAGGACGTGCCCCCCACATCACGGGATTGACACACACGCGCGGCAGGAGTTTCTCAGAATATTCGAAGGCTGGATGGTCCGTAACACCCGGCCTTGTCCGCTGACCTGTTAGAAACGCTTGCGATTCAGACGATTTTCGGCCGATCTGCGCTATCCATGCGCGGCGTCACGGCACAGATTTTGGAGCACCTTTTCCCATGCAACATCATTTCGACCAGACTGTGCTGCGCGAATACGACATCCGCGGAATCATCGGTGAAACGCTCGGCGCGGATGATGCGCGGGCGATTGGACGGGCGTTCGGCACGCTGCTGCGTGAAGCGGGCGGGCAGACCGTGGCTGTGGGTTATGATGGCCGGGTCAGTTCGCCCATGCTTGAACATGCGCTGGTCGAAGGATTGACGGCGAGCGGCTGCGACGTCGTGCGGATTGGTATGAGCGCGACGCCGATGCTTTATTACGCCGAAGCGTCAGACGAACAGGTGGATGGCGGCATTCAGATAACTGGCAGCCACAATCCCCCCAATTACAATGGCTTCAAGATGGTATTTATGGGTCGTCCGTTCTTCGGCGCCGATATCCAGAAGCTCGGGAAACTGGCAGCAGACGGGGCGTTCGCCAGCGGAATGGGCGCCGTGTCCTCGCGCGATATCATGGGCGAGTATATCGACCGCCTGCTCGAAGGACTGGCCGGGATCGACACCGCCAAACTCGCCACACTGCGGGTCGGCTGGGACGCCGGAAACGGATCCGCTGGCCCCGCGCTTGAGAAGCTCGCCGCCCGGTTGCCCGGGGAACATCATCTGCTGTTTACCGAAGTTGACGGACATTTTCCCAACCATCATCCTGACCCGACTGTGGAGGCTAACCTGGCCGATTTGCGGGCGCTCGTCGCGGCAAAGAACCTCGATTTCGGAGTGGCTTTCGATGGTGACGGCGATCGGATCGGTGCCATCGACGGCACGGGCCGCGTGATCTGGGGCGATCAGCTCTTGATGATCTATGCCGAGGATCTGCTCAAAAACCGTCCAAATTCGACCATTATCGCTGATGTGAAGGCGAGCCGCGCGCTGTTTGACCGCGTGGCGGAGCTGGGTGGTGAGCCACTGATGTGGAAGACCGGCCATTCTCTGATTAAATCCAAAATGAAGGAAACGGGCGCGCCGCTGGCGGGCGAAATGAGCGGGCACGTGTTCTTTGCCGATGACTATTACGGCTTCGACGACGCGCTGTACGCCGGGGTCCGGTTGCTGGCTGCATCCGCGCGGCTCGGCAAATCGGTGACCGAACTGCGCGGCGCGATCCCTCCGATGCTCAACACGCCGGAAATGCGTTTCCAGGTGGATGAAAGCCGCAAGTTTGCCGCAATGTCCGAAATTGCCAAACGGCTGACGACCAACCCCGGCCCCGATGTGGAAAGCGTCAATGCCACCGATGGCGTGCGGGTCAATACTGCAGACGGCTGGTGGCTGCTGCGTGCGTCAAACACGCAGGACGTGCTGGTCGCCCGCGCCGAAAGCGAGACGCCCGAAGGGCTTGACCGGTTGCTTGCGCAGATCGATGCGCAGCTGGCTGCATCAGGGCTGGAACGCGGGGAAACGGTGGGGCACTGACGCCTTTCGCAATGCGTTTGCAATTGTCAGACGGCGCCTGCGCGGTATGACGACCGGAATGCTCGTCGGGATCGATCTTGGCACTACCAATAGCGCGGTCGCAGTCTGGAAAGACGGCGCACCGCAGCTTGTGCCCAATGCGCTTGGCAAGGAACTGACCCCTTCGGCGGTGTCGCTGGCAAAGGGCGGACAGGCCTGGGTGGGGGAAGCGGCGCTAGATCGCATGGCCACCCACCCTGGCGACACCGCGACCAGCTTCAAACGCATGATGGGTACGGCCAGCACAGTCACGCTCGCAGGCACCACGATGACGCCGGAAGACCTTTCGGCTATGGTGCTGCGCAGCCTTGCCGACGATGTCGAAGCCATGACGGGCGAACGTCCGACCGCCGCCATCATCACCGTGCCAGCCTATTTCAACGAACGGCAGCGCCGCGCCACACGGCGGGCGGGCGAGATCGCGGGGCTGGATGTGCGCCGGCTCATCAACGAGCCCACCGCCGCTGCACTTGCTTTTGGTCTTGCCGATCGGGGCGACCGCGAACCCTTCCTGGTGTTCGACCTTGGCGGCGGCACCTTTGACGTGTCGATCGTCGAAATGTTCGAAGGCATTGTCGAAGTGCGCGCATCGGCGGGCGACAACCGGTTGGGCGGCGATGATTTCGATGAGGTGCTGGTGAAACTTGCGCTGACATTGATCGACGATACGGCGGCGCTGGACGCTCTGCCCGCCGACCGCCGCCACGCCGTGCTGACGCTGGCCGCAGAACGCACACGCAGGGCGTTGTCGAGTGCGCAGGAGGCGGACTTCACCTGCGTTGCACAAGGCCAAAGCCTGACCGCACACATTACCACCGAAGCGTTCGAGAATGCGGCAGGCCCGCTGGTCAAGCGGCTGCGCGATCCGGTGATCCGGGCCTTGCGCGATTGCCATGTCGATGTGCGCACGCTTTCGGACATCGTGCTGGTGGGCGGCGCGACCCGGATGCCCGTGGTTCGCAAGGCGTTGACCCGGATGTTCGGGCGCTTTCCCAACGCCACCGTGCATCCCGATCACGCCGTTGCGCTGGGTGCCGCAATCCAGGCGGGGCTGCTTTCGGGCGGGCAAGGGCTGGAGGAAATCCGCATCACCGATGTCGCGCCGTTCACGCTGGGTGTGGGCACCGCGACCCGCGATCAGCACGGGCGTTATCACGATGATATCTTCGCGCCGATTATCGAACGCAATACCCCTGTCCCGGTCAGCCGGATGGAACGGTTCCGCACCCTTGCCGATAACCAGCGGCAGGTGGTTTTTTCGATCTATCAGGGCGAAGCGCGCGACGTGAAGAAAAACGTCAAGCTGGGTAAGCTTACCGTTCCGGTGCCCCCGCGCCCCGCGGGTGAGGTGTCAGTCGACGTGCGCTTCACTTATGACACCAGCGGGCTGCTGGAGGTGGATGTTGCCGTGCCGATGACCGGGATGACGCGCAATCTGGTGGTCGTCGATGAAGAAGACAGACGCACCCAGAAGGACGTGGAAGCGCGGCGCAAGGCGCTGGAGAAGCTGAAAGTCCACCCGCGTGATGAGGCGGACAACGTCGCCCTGCTGGCGCGGGCGGAACGCGCCTATGAAGGGTTCACGGGCCAAGTCCGCGACATCATCGGTGCAGGCCTGACCGAATTTCAGGGCGCGCTCGACAAGCAGGACCCGCGCCTGATCGCCGATGCGCGGCAGGGGCTTGGCCAACTGCTCGATCAGATCGACAGCCATTCGCCGTTATGACCCGGCGCTTTCCGTGGAGCCGTCTAGGGATCGACCCCACCGGCGACACCGCGATCATCCGCAAGGCCTATGCTGATAGCTTGAGGGCTTCTGACGTAGATGCGGATATCGCCGGATATGCCGAACTGCGGCGCGCACGCGATCTGGCGTTGCAATATGCAGCGCAGACCCGCGATGATGCCGCGTTGCAGGACGGCCGGTTTGGCGATCTTGCGGATGATCTTCGCTACGATGATGATGACGATGATGATGACGCTGCCCGAAGCAGCGCAGAGGCATGGGACGATCCCGCCGCCGCCGCCCCACTGCGCGAACGATCCGAATCCGAAATGCAGGCCGAAGCAGCCTGGCTGGAATTGCTGGCGATCCTGCACGGTGACGGTGCTTCATCCGAATTACCGGTGACGCTCGACGAATGTGAACAGGGCCGGCACGCGCTTGGCTTATTGCTAGCGCGGGCCGAGGTGGCCGATCTGGTGGAAACCAACGCGCTTGATGATGGGCTGGCCGAACTGTTTGCACGCACCTGGCCGCGTTCGGCGCCATTTGTCGAACCGGCGAACGATGCTTTCGGCTGGCTGACCGAAGCTGGGGCGCTGGAAGAACGGTCTGCGCTGGTGTTCCTCAACCAGCGGCAGAAAGGGATGCGATTTCATGAAAACGTGCAGCGCCCCGATCATCCGCTCAACAAGGCATGGGCGGAGCTGTCCCGGCCGGGCCGCGCCCGTGTGCGTGACCGGCTGCGGGTGCGGCGGCTGGATGTTCATGACCTGCTGACCGGCATCCGCGATCGCTATCCCGAACTTGAAAGTCTGCTCGATTCCGAACGGGTTTCCTCATGGGACAGCCACCGCGCAGATGGCACCCCTGGCGGACTTGGCCCGCAGGCGGTGCGCTGGATCGTGGTATTAATGCTGATTGGCATCGTGCTCGCACGATGCGGGCGGTGACAGGGCAACGGCGCTGAAGCCTGCGCATCGCCAGCGGTTCTGTCACCGTTGCCACGATCAGCGTTCTGGCGATCTGACCAAAGCTGCGGCATGATCGGGTCCGAACAAGGGGAGAGATTCGATGCGCAGGAATTCGATACGTCTGATCGCTGGCGCGGCGCTGTCGCTGCTGGTTGCGCCCGCTGGCCTTGCCGCGCAGGATACCACGCCAATGGCGACAACGGTTGACGAGGCCCAAGCTGCCGAATTCGATGAGGCGATGGCGATGATGGCCACGCTGTACCCCGCAGAACCGCTGACTGCCGAGCAGGAAGCCCGGTTGCCGCAGGCGCAGCGCATCATTGCGCGGATGATCCCCGAAGGCACGATGGCCGACATGATGGGATCGATGTTCGATACGCTGCTGGTCCCGCTGATGGCCTTGGGCGAAGCGCCTGCGATGGACACGATCAGCAAGGGCACAGGGTTCAGCGAAGAGGCGATCAGCCTAACCCCCGAACAGGCCGCCCAGATCGCCGCTATGTTCGATCCTGCCTATGCCGAACGGCACAAACGCGAAGCGGCTCTGCTCCCCGCGTTGATTCAGGACATCATGACCGTGATGGAGCCGAGCGTGCGCAAAGCCATGGCCGAACTGTATGCGGTGCATTTTTCGCAGCCCGAACTGGACGGTATCGAAGCCTTTTTCCAGACCGAGATCGGTGCTGCCTACGCCCGCAAAAGCTTCACCATGTCGAGCGACCCGCGCATTGTCAGCGCGACGATGGAATCGATGCCGCAGATGATGGAATCCTTCGCCGGGATGGAGGCACAGCTTGCTGCCGCGGGCGAAGGGCTGCCGCCGATCCGCCGCTTTAACGATCTGTCCGCGGCAGAGCAGGAACGCGTTGCCACCATCATGGGCTACAGCGTGGCAGAGATCGAAGCGCAGCAGCAAGCCGCTGAATAGGCCGCGCCGCTTGTCGTGGGGGCTGTCAGCGCCCACATGACCGGCGTGACCGATACCGATCCTCCCCTGCCGCCCGCTATTGCAGACTGGTTCGCGGGGCGGGGATGGCGGGTGCGGCGGCACCAGTGGGACATGCTGGAAAAAGCCCGCGCGGGTCAGCATGCCTTGCTGGTGGCCGATACCGGCGCGGGCAAGACGCTTGCCGGGTTTCTGCCGACCTTGTGCGACTTTGCACCGTCGGCCGGCTCACTGCCCGCCGACGGCCTGCATACGCTGTACGTCTCGCCGCTGAAAGCGCTGGCGCAGGACGTAAAGCGCAATCTGCTGACCCCGATCGAGGAAATCGGCCTGCCGATCCGGGTCGAAACCCGCAGCGGCGATACGCCGTCGGACCGCAAGAAACGCCAGCGCGAAAAGCCCCCACACGTTCTGCTCACTACGCCTGAAAGCCTGTCGCTGCTGCTGTCCTACCCCGAAAGCGCGGACCTGTTTGCGGGGTTGAAGCGCGTGGTCATCGACGAGGTTCATGCCTTTGCCACGGACAAGCGCGGCGATCTGCTGGCGCTGTCGCTGGCGCGGCTTAACGCGGTGGCGCCCCACGCGCAGCGGGTGGCGCTTTCGGCGACACTCGCCAATCCACGCGACTTTCAGGAATGGCTTGCCCCGCAGCACACCGATGCCACCGGCGAAATCGCCGCCGCTGCGCTGGTGCTGGGCGAAGAGGGGGCCGAGCCCGAAGTCGAGATCCTGCTCCCTGTCGAAGAGCGTATCCCGTGGGGCGGTCACGCGGGCCGCTGGGCGGTCCCGCAGCTTTACGAGGCGATCAAGGCGAACCGCACCACGCTGGTCTTCACCAACACGCGCTTTCTGGCTGAATTTATCTTCCAGTGCCTGTGGGAGGAAAACGACGACAACCTGCCGATCGGCATTCACCACGGCAGCCTTTCGGTCGAAGCGCGCCGCAAGGTGGAAGATGCGATGGCGCGCGGCGAGCTGCGCGCGCTGGTGTGCACCGCCAGCCTCGATCTGGGGATCGACTGGGGCGATATCGATCTGGTCGTGCAGATGGGCGCGCCGAAGGGTTCATCGCGCCTGCTCCAGCGGATCGGGCGGGCAGGGCACCGGCTCGATACGCCGAGCCGCGCCGTGCTCGTGCCGGGCAATCGGTTCGAATTCCTTGAAGCCACCGCAGCCAAGCAGGCGGTCGACGAAGGCCAGCGGGATGGCGAGGCCTTCCGTCCCGGCAGCCTGGATGTGCTCGCCCAGCACGTAATGGCCTGTGCCTGCGCCGCGCCCTTCCACGAAGATGCTTTGCTTGCAGAAATCCGAAGCGCGCTGGCATATAGCTGGGTGGACGAGGATACCTTTGGGCGCGTGCTGCGTTTTGTATCGAACGGCGGGTATGCGCTGAAGGCCTATGACCGGTTCCAGCGCATTGTCCGGACGCGTGACGGGATGTGGCGGCTGTCGCATCCCAGCCAGGCTCAGCGGCACCGGATGAATGCCGGCATTATCGTCGATTCTGAAATGCTGGCCGTCCGGTTCAGGAACGGGCGCAATCTGGGCAAGGTCGAAGAACGGTTCGCCGCACAGCTATCCCCCGGCGATACCTTCTTCTTTGCCGGGCTGAGCCTTGAGGTGGAGAGCGTCAAGGACATGGACGTGATTGTCCGTGCGGCGAAGAAAAGCGCCACGATCCCGAGCTATGGCGGCTTGCGTCTGCCGATCACGGCGCACCTTTCAACCCGCGTGCAGGCGCTGCTGGCGGACCGGGCCGGGTGGGGGCAGTTTCCCGACGATGTGCGCGAATGGCTCGAAATGCAGGACTACCGATCGCGGCTTCCCGCGCCGGGGGAATTGCTGGTCGAGAGCTTTCCGCACGGCGGCAAGCATTACACCACCTATTACACCTTTGAAGGCTGGAACGCGAACCAGAGCCTGGGGATGCTCATCACCCGGCGCATGGAGGACCGCGGTCTGCTGCCCGCCGGGTTCGTAGCCAATGATTACTGCCTTGCGGTTTGGGGTCTGAAACCCGTGACCGACCCCGGACCGCTGCTGTCGCCCGACATCCTCACCGGCGAATTCATCGAATGGGTGACCGAAAGCCACCTGCTGCGCCGCGCCTTTCGTGAAGTGGCGGTGATCAGCGGGTTGGTCGAGCGCCAGCATCCCGGTCAAAAGAAAACTGGCAAACAGGTCACGTTCTCGACCGACCTGATCTATGACGTGCTGCGCAAGTACGAGCCCGATCACGTGCTGATCGAGGCGGCCTGGGCCGATGCGCGTTCACGGATGACCGATGTGGGCCGGCTGGCCGATCTGCTCGAACGCTCCGAGCGCGAGCTGGTTCATGTGACCCTCGAACGGGTCAGCCCGCTCGCCGTTCCGGTGATGACGATGATCGGGCGCGAGGCTGTGCCGCAAGGGGCGGTGGATGATGAACTGCTGCTCGAAGCCGAAGGGCTGATTGCCGCCGCTATGCGGCCCGACGAACCAGTCGAAGGGGATTGATCGGCCCGGTGTTCCCGAAATGTTTCACGTGAAACATTGGGTCTGATCGCATCCGATGCCATGCAAAAGGGGCGCCGCGATTGCTCGCAGCGCCCCTTTTTTGATCCATCCCTTTGCGGGTACGGCTTACTTGCCGAAGTCGCGGTACTTGTCGTTCCCGACGAATCCGAACTTGGTGACGCCTGAACCCTTGATGTTCTGCAACACCTTGGCCGAGAGATCGTAGCTGGCCAGCGGCTCCGGTTCGAACTGCAGTTCCGGCTCAACCGCCATCTGCGTCGTCTGCTGCAGCGTGTAGACCAGTTCGCTCTGGCTCAGCGGTGTGCCGTTCCACAGGATTTCGTCGTTGACCGTCAGAACCACCTTGTTCTTGATCGGATCGATCGGCGGCGGATCATTCGGCGGTTGCGGGGTCGGCAGATCGATGTCGACCGAGTGGGTCGCCACCGGGATGGTGATGATGAACATGATCAGCAGAACGAGCAAAACGTCGATCAGCGGGGTCATGTTCATGTCCATCATCGGCTCGCCGTCGAGCTTGCCTCCAGACATACCCATGTCAGTTACTCCTTAGGTTCGCTTGCACGTCAGCCCGGATCGACGGGGTTCGAAATGAACCCGACGATCGGATAGCCGGCCCGCTGGATGTTGTAGATGGTGCCCGCAACGCAGCTCCACGGGGCGTTGACGTCGCCGCGGATATGCACCTGGGGGATATCCTCAGGGTTCGACATCAGCGCTTCGGCACCGCCCGCCCGCTTGACGATGGCGTCAAGCTTCTTGAAGGCGCGTTCCTGCAGCTCAGCCGAGTCCACAAGCGTGATGTTGTTGATGTAAACCCGGCACTGGCCGTTGCGCGAGGCGCCGGCATAGCCCGGATCCCCGGCGCTGAGGCCGTTGTCGTCAGTCGCGCTTACGGTGACCAGCAGGTTTTCGACCTTGTCCTTCGATTCCAGCGATTCGAACACCGGAATTTCAAGTCTTTCGATGGTCTGGATCGCCACCGGAACCGCGATGAGGAAGATGATCAGGAGCACCAGCATCACGTCCACCAGCGGCGTGGTGTTGATGTCGGACATGGGGGTATCGACCCCGCCTCCCGTAGAAATCGCCATTGTGAATTCCTAGCCTGTCAAAACTTTGACGTTGAATGCCTGCCCGGCGTTTCGGCCGTTGCAGGCCGGGGGCCGGGCAGTGGCGGAAGCGGCCAAGTGGGACGCTTCCGCCGACTGTCGGCAATGACGATCAGGACTTGTTGAGCGTCGGGTTGGCGACCGGCTTGGCAGCAGGCTTGGCAACCGGTGCAGCTGCAGCGGTGGTCATGGCAGGCTTCACCGCACCGTTCGAGTTCATGTACGCCAAGAGATCGGTCGAGAAGGTGCTGAGCATCGCTGCGATCTTGCGATTGCGCGACTGCAGCCAGTTGAACGCAAACACGGCAGGCACAGCAACCAGCAGACCGATGGCGGTCATGATGAGCGCTTCACCAACGGGACCAGCGACCTTGTCGATCGATGCGTTACCGGCGATGCCGATGTTGATCAGTGCGCGGTAGATCCCGATCACGGTGCCGAGCAGACCAACGAACGGTGCGGTCGCACCCACGGTGGCGAGGAAGGGCAAGCCGCCGGCGAGCACGGCGTTGATCGAATCTTCCGAACGCTGCAGCGAACCGTGCATGTAGTCATGCGATTCCAGAGCGTCGGTCATCTTGCCGTGTTCTTCCTGAGCCTTGACGGCATCGTCGGCGAGCTGGCGCCACGGGCCGTCCTTCTCAAGCTTGGTCGCGCCTTCACGCAGGCTCGACGCGCGCCAGAACTGGGTCTGAACCGCCTTGTACTGCTTCATCACCTTGTTCTGTTCGAACAGCTTGGTGAACATGATGTAGAACGAACCAACCGACATGATGATCATGATGGCAAGGATCGACCAGGCGACGGGGCCGCCTTCGGTCATGGCTTCGACAAAGCCGAACTGGCTTTCGGGCGCTGCTTCACCAGCGGCTGCGGCGAGAAGATAAAGGTTCATTGCGAGTAGTCCTCTTGAAAAGTTGTCCGTGGGTAGCGGTCTGGCCGCGTCACGGATTGATCCGTTAATTCAGCTTGTAGACGATACGCGTAGACCAGGGGGCGCTGATCGGATTGCCGGCGTCATTGAGGGCCGGTTCAAACTGACCATAACGCTCAAGATCCTTGCAGGCCGCGGCATCAAGGATGTTGGACCCGCTGGATGCCGTTACCGAACAGCCGGTGGCCTTGCCCTCTGCCGTTACAGTCACGCGCACACCCACGGTGCCTTCGATTTCTTCCTGCGCTGCACGGCGCGGGTAGTTTTCCTGAATGCGAGCAGCCCAGCAATTCTGGTTCCTCGGCTGCACACCGCGCTTTTTGGACGGGGTGGCGACCACCACAGGTTCGGCCACCTTGACCGGTTCCTGCGTAACGTTGGGCCTGCGGATCACCTCCGGAGGCGATGGACGATCCACGACCTGAACAGGGCTGTTCTGGACCAGATTTTCCACCAACGGCGGCGGCGCATTGGGCGGCGGCGGTGAGACAGGCTCAGGTGTATCTTCCGGCGGCGGCGGTTCTTCTTCCGGCGGCGGCGGCGGCGGCTCATCTTCCTTGACTTCGACGGTGGTAACGCGTTCGACCACCTGTTTAACGGCGTCAATGGCAAGCCCGGTCACAAGCAGATACCCGATCGCGACGTGAATCAAGATCACGATAACGATCGAGGTGGTCTTGTTCCCGGCTTGTTGTTGGCTAGCGTAGGACATCCAGCGCTTTCTCTCCAAATACTCGCCGATCACTCGGATCGGCACACTCCCCACCCGCCGACCCGAAAGACGACAAGCAGATCCCGGTAATTTCATTCCTCCCACGCCGGGAATAAAAATACGGGCGCAGCGCAAGCGTCTCGCCCGATATTACCCCGGCTGGCACGTAATGGACACTTTCATCCAATACGCAACCTGAACCATTTGTGCGGAAATGTCCCCAAGCCCGCACAATCAGTCCCCAAGGCTTTAACGGGCAACCCCTAGTCGATCAAACGCTTTTGCGGTTCAGGGCGGATTCACTGCGAGCCATGTGCAATAAGCCCTGCTAAAGTCCGCCTGTACAGGCAATGGTCCGGTGCTGTGACAGGCCCAAGGGTTAAAGGTGAATTAATGTCGTTTTTCAATCCTCTGAAGGTTTCTCTTCTGATTGGCGCAGGCCTTGTGCTGATGCCTGTTGGCAGTAGCGCGCAAGAACCGCCGCGCATTGCGCAGGCAGCCCCTGAAGGGCCCACTTATGCCGATCTCGCCACGCTTTCGGATGCAGCGGAGCTGGTGGTACGCGCTCAGATTCGCCGGCAGACCACGCTGAAAGCCGATCGCGCGCCCGGCGTTGCGGCAGGATTCGCGCGGCTTTACATCGAAGCCAACACCGTTGCGCTGATCGCGGGGCGCAGCCCGATTGGCAGCACGCTGGCCTATCTGGTCGATGTACCCCTTGATGCCAAAGGCAAGGTTCCTCGCCTGAAAAGGCAGGATTTTGTGCTGTTCGCAAAGCCGGTCGCAGGCCGTCCGGGCGAAGTGCAGTTGGTGAGCCCGCGTGCGCAACTATCGTATACTCCCGAACTCGATGCCCGGCTTCGCCCGATCCTGAACGAACTGTACGCCGCCCCCGATCAGGTCCCGCCGCGGATCACCGGGATCAGCGATGCGCTGGCGGTGCCGGGAACGTTGACAGGCGAATCGGAAACCCAGATTTTCCTCGCCACCGAAAACCGTTCGCCCGTGTCGATTACGGTGCTGCGTCGTCCTGGCCAAAGCCCGCAATGGGGCGTTTCATGGGGGGAGATCATCAATTCGGCGGCGCGCCCTCCGGTGCCTGACAGCCTGCGGTGGTATCGCCTTGCCTGCGCGCTGCCCGATCAGTTGCCCAGCAACGTCAATCTTGCGCGCGAGCCAGAAGCGCGGCGTCTGGCATCGGCGGACTATGCCTATGTCCGCGAAGCGATTGGGCCTTGCGTCAGGGCGATCACGAAAGGTGGATAGCGCCATCGCGGCTTGACCGCGGGATTTGCACGGTTAAGCGCGGCCTTGTCTCACTGATGGAGGACCGCTTGGCCGATACCGCCTCTCAACCGCTGCGTCTTGCAATTGCCGGTCTCGGGACCGTGGGGGCAGGGGTGATCCGGTTGCTCGACACCAACCGTGCGCTGATTGCCGCGCGGGCGGGCCGCGGGATCGAGGTTGTCGCGGTCAGCGCGCGCGATCGCGGCAAGGATCGCGGGGTCGATATCGCCCGGTTTGCCTGGGAGGACGATATGACCGCGCTGGCGCGGCGCGACGATGTTGATGTGGTCGTGGAACTGGTCGGCGGATCGGATGGGCCGGCGCTGGCCCTGTCGCGTGCCGCATTGGGGGCGGGCAAGGGCCTGGTAACAGCCAACAAGGCGATGATCGCCCACCATGGGCTTGAGCTTGCGGAAATCGCCGAGGCCCGCAATGCCGCGCTAAAGTTTGAAGCCGCTGTGGGGGGGGGCATCCCTGTCATCAAGGGTCTGCGCGAAGGCACTAGCGCCAATGCGCTCACCAAGGTCTATGGTATCCTCAACGGCACCTGCAATTACATCCTTTCGGAAATGGAAGCGACTGGCGCGGATTTCGACGCTGTGCTGGCCGATGCACAGCGGCTGGGATTTGCCGAAGCCGATCCTGCGTTCGACATCGAAGGGGTGGATGCGGCGCACAAGCTTGCGATCCTTGCCGCGATCGGGTTCGGCACGCGGGTCGACTTTGCCGGTGTGCGCGTCAGCGGCATCACCCAGGTGCGCGCTGCCGATATTGCTCAGGCCGCCGCATTGGGTTTTGTCATCCGCCTTATTGGTGAAGCCGATGTGGAAGAGACATCCGAAGGCCCGCGCCTGTTGCAACGTGTGCGGCCCTGTTTGGTCGCGCGCGGCCACCCGCTGAGCGCTGTGGATGGCCCCACCAACGCCGTAGTGGCCGAAGGCAATTTCTCGGGCCGTCTGCTGTTTCAGGGCGCCGGCGCGGGCGACGGGCCGACCGCGAGCGCGGT
Organism: Erythrobacter sp. R86502; assembly: GCF_042466465.1. Lineage (NCBI taxonomy): Bacteria > Pseudomonadati > Pseudomonadota > Alphaproteobacteria > Sphingomonadales > Erythrobacteraceae > Erythrobacter > Erythrobacter sp. R86502. Next base: position 2,766,794 of record NZ_JAXHCJ010000001.1, read on the forward strand.
TGCCGCCGACCTTATCGACATTGCGCGTGATGAAGTGGGCGCGCCTTTTTCGATCCCCAGCAGCCAATTGTCCGCCATGCCACCGGCTGAACCCGGCCATCGTACCGAACGCACCTATATCCGGTTCATGGTGAAGGATCGCCCCGGCGTTCTGGCCGAACTGACCGCGGCCTTGCGTGATGGCGATGTTTCGATCGAAAGCCTGATCCAGCAGGGCCGGTCGCAAAGCGGGGGCGAAGTGATGGTGGCGATGGTCACGCATGAAGGCCCCGAAAGGTGCGTGGCCAAGGCGTTGGCGTTGCTCGAAGGATCGGACAGCCTTACGGGCGAACCGCTGGTGCTCCCGATCCTGCCGCTTTAGTTGTCAGGACAGCGGATCCTGCGGGCCTGCGGAAACACCCGGGAGGCCCAGCTCGGCTTCGACCCGGCTGCGCGCTTCATCCGATAGCGGTGCGTTGTCGGCTTCGACCGGTTCAAGACCCTGCGCCACGCGGGCCGCATCCGACCCTTCGGGTGGAGGCGGGATGGCTTCGACATCGATCATCACCGCAGGTTCTTCCGGGCAGGGACCGACAAGGCACAGGCCCGCGACAGTCGCCGGTCCGCGAAAGATGCCGGGCCCGGCAACGTCAGGTGGCGGCAAGGTGCCAGCGTTCATCGTGCGGGCAGCATAATCCTTGAGCCAGGCTTCACGCGTACCGCTGTAGATTTGCGACGTATCGACCTCCAGATTGCGGCACACCACGATTTCGCCCGCCACAATGCCGACATCGCGTTCATCCTCGCACTCTTTCAGCGCCGCAGCGCTGGCGGCTTCGGATTCGGGCGGCGGGGCCAGAATGTCGATAGTTTGCGGAGGATTGGCAGGCCAGCGGTCTTGCCCGATGTCGATCGGGACCCGTTCGGCGGGAACCTTCGAATCCTTTGGCCCGGCAGCGGGCGGGCGCTTCTGCGCTTCGGAAGGCAGCACTTGCCCCGGGCTTGCCATAGACAGCGCAGTGATCATCAAGACAAGCGGCCCGGCGATAATTCAGCCGCCTTTCTTGGCGGGCCGTGGCGGAACGCTTGTCTTGATGCCGGCAGCTTCGCGGCGGGCCCTTTCTTCGTCTTCGGTCAATTCGCGGTCATTGCCACGCGGGGCCAACCCGCGTCCGATCCGGTCGGCGTCCGAACCGGCAGGCGCAGCAGGAAGCGCATCGAAATCAACAATATAGGCAGGCGGAGGCGCGTTGCCGAAGCCGACGCAGCCAAACGGATTGCCCTGATCCTTGCAATCGGCAATAAAATCAGGCGCGCGCGGTGCGCCTTTCAGCATGGTTTCCTGAGCGTAGCGTTTCTGCGTCGTCGCACGATCGCCGGTCAGATTGCTGTCATCGCTGCCCACCTCGCGGCACACCACGATTTCGCCGCTGATCGTGCCGGCATCGGCATCATCGCGGCAGGCCTGCAACTGCGCCTCGTTCACGTTGGCCTGCGGCACCGTGACCATCAGATTGACCCGCGGCGGGGGCGAAGGTTCGGGGCTGGCGGTTGCAGCGGGCGGCGTTGTCGCGGCGGTGTCATCCTGCGCCGCCAAGGGCACAGCGATCATCGCTGCCGTGGCCGCACACCCCAACCAGAAACGCGCCGCGACAGGTGTTGCATTGCTCGACAAACCCGTCTCCATCCGCTTAAGCGCCATGACGATAACAAGAGTGGATGCAACCAGAGCAATAAAGGGCTGAATTGCGCATGAACTCCTCGACCGATACCGACCTCTCTGTTGCCTCGCAAGGCATCGCACAACATTCCGGCCGCGCCGACGATGGAGCGATCCAGCGCGTGCTGGTGCTTGAAATGGTGCGCGTCACCGAAGCTGCCGCGGTTGCCGCTGCGCAATTGATCGGACGCGGGGATGAAAAGGCCGCCGATGCCGCCGCTGTCGAAGCGATGCGCCGCGCCTTTGACAATCTTTACATGGATGGCACCGTGGTGATCGGTGAAGGCGAACGCGACGAAGCGCCGATGCTTTTCATCGGCGAAAAGGTCGGCATGGGCAAAGGCCCCAAGATCGATATTGCGCTCGATCCGCTGGAAGGCACCACCATCACCGCCAAGGCCGGGCCCAACGCGCTTGCCGTGCTGGCGGCGGCCGAAGAAGGCTGCCTTTTGAACGCACCCGATGTCTACATGGATAAGCTGGCGGTCGGGCCGGGCTATCCTGAAGACATTATCGATCTGGCCAAATCGCCCACGGAAAACGTGATGGCGGTGGCCAATGCCAAGGGCGTGAAGCCGTCGGAAATCAACGTCTGCGTGCTCGATCGCCCGCGCCATGCCGATCTGATCGCGGAACTGCGCGGGATTGGTTGCGGCGTGGTGCTCATCGGCGATGGCGATGTCGCAGGCGTGATTGCGGTGACGGATGAAGAAACCACGGTCGACATGTACATGGGGCAGGGCGGCGCGCCTGAAGGCGTGCTGGCCGCAGCGGCGCTGCGCTGCGTGGGCGGACAGTTCAACGGGCGGCTGATCTTCCGCAACGATGATGAACGCGCCCGCGCGCGCAAGTGGGGCATCGAAGACCTGAACCGCATCTACAAGCTGGATGATCTCGCCAAGGGGGACTGCATCTTTGCCGCCACCGGCGTAACCGACGGATCGTTGCTGCGCGGGGTGAAGCGTCGCCGCAAATTGACCGGCGAAACGATCCTGACAACCGAAAGCGTGGTGATGCGCGCATCATCAGGCACGGTGCGCTGGATCAGGGGCGAACACCGCATCGGCTAGGACGCGGCAAGCAATGGTAAGGGCGGCCCGCCACGTGCAGGCCGCCCTTTCTTGTATTAATCAATCAGCCGCTGCGATCGCCGCTTCGATCTTGTCGGTGGGCTGACCGGTGAGGGTCTTGTTGATCTCACCCACAAGGCGCTGCGACAGTTCAGTGTGATAGTGCTGGCGCATTTCGCCAAGGGTCTTGGGATCGGCGATGATAAGCAACGCCTCAATATCCCCGGCGATTGCCTTGGTATTAAGCCATTCGGCCGCCGCCGCGCCGTGCGCCAGTTCGCTCAGGTCGGTGCTGCTGGGCTTGCGGCCTGAGTCCTGATGGGTCACGCCGGCGCTGAAATTGGTCGGATCGAGCGAAGGCTTTTCGATTTCCGTCAGCTTGGGTTCGTCTGCTTGGCCGCTGTTGCGGAACAGCGTGAAATTCTCACCGTCGATCAGAGCGACGTGAGCATTTTGCGGCAGTTTCATAGTGGGCATTCCTTTGATTTTTAATTGTCATGGCCCCCGAATGCGGCGACGCTAACAGAAAAACCCCGGCGGAGCCAACCACCGGGGTTTCCTGAATTTTGGCAAAGCCGGCATGCGACAGCAAGCGCCGCGCATGCCGGTTGTATCGGCTTAGAAGCCCATGCCGCCCATGCCGCCCATGTCGGGCATCGCGGGTGCGGCCGGCTTGTCGTCCGGACGCTCGACGATCGCCGCTTCGGTGGTGATCAGCAGACCGGCGACCGAGGCCGCATCCTGCAGCGCGGTGCGCACGACCTTGGTCGGGTCGATCACGCCGGCCTTGACCAGGTTTTCGTAGGTATCGGTCGAAGCGTTGAAGCCCTGCGTTTCGTCATTCTCGCGCAGCAGGTTGCCTGCAACGACCGCGCCATCATGGCCGGCGTTCTGGGCGATCTGCTTGATCGGGGCCGTGATCGCCTTGCGGATGATGTCGATGCCGCGGGTCTGGTCTTCGTTCACGCCCTTGAGGCCTTCGAGAGCCTTGGTAGCGTAAAGCAGAGCCGTGCCGCCGCCGGGGACGATGCCTTCTTCAACCGCAGCGCGGGTTGCATGAAGCGCGTCATCGACGCGGTCCTTGCGCTCCTTCACTTCGACTTCGGTAGCACCGCCAACCTTGATGACGGCAACGCCGCCAGCAAGCTTCGCCAGACGTTCCTGAAGCTTTTCACGGTCGTAGTCGGACGAGGTGTTGTCGATCTGGGTGCGGATTTCGGCCACGCGCGCCTTGATGTCATCGGCCGAGCCGGCGCCATCGACGATGGTGGTGTTGTCCTTGTCGATCGAGACCTTCTTGGCCTGACCGAGCATGCCCACGGTGACGTTTTCAAGCTTGATGCCGAGGTCTTCGGAAATCATCTCGCCCTGCGTCAGGATAGCGATATCCTGAAGCATCGCCTTGCGACGATCGCCAAAGCCCGGTGCCTTGACCGCAGCAACCTTGAGGCCGCCGCGCAGCTTGTTGACCACCAGGGTCGCCAGCGCTTCGCCTTCGATGTCTTCGGCGATGATCAGCAGCGGACGGCCCGACTGCACCACAGCTTCGAGGATCGGCAGCATCGCCTGCAGGTTCGACAGCTTCTTTTCGTGGATTAGGATGTAGGGATTTTCCAGCTCCACAGTCATCTTGTCGGGGTTGGTGATGAAGTAGGGCGACAGGTAGCCGCGGTCGAACTGCATGCCTTCAACGACATCGAGTTCGAATTCGAGGCCCTTGGCTTCTTCGACGGTGATCACGCCTTCCTTGCCGACCTTGTCCATGGCTTCGGCGATCTTCTCGCCGACTTCACGGTCGCCGTTGGCCGAGATGATGCCGACCTGCGCGATTTCTTCCGAGCCCGAGACGTCCTTCGAACGGCTCTTGAGGTTTTCGACCACGGCAAGCACGGCCTGATCGATGCCGCGCTTCAGATCCATGGGGTTCATGCCGGCGGCAACCGACTTCATGCCTTCGGTCACGATTGCCTGGGCCAGAACGGTCGCGGTGGTGGTGCCATCGCCCGCGCTGTCATTCGCCTTGCTGGCGACTTCGCGCAGCATCTGCGCGCCCATGTTTTCGTACTTGTCCTTGAGCTCGATTTCCTTGGCGACGGTGACGCCGTCCTTGGTGATGCGGGGCGCACCGAAGCTCTTGTCGATCACGACGTTGCGACCCTTGGGGCCGAGCGTGACCTTGACGGCGTTGGCGAGGATATCAACGCCGCGCAGAATGCCTTCGCGCGCGTCGCGGCCGAACTTTACGTCCTTGGCTGCCATGATTGTTTCTCCTGAAATTTGTTTACGTGAAAAGTAAGCGCAGACGGATCAGGCGTTCAGCCCATGATCCCCATGATGTCGCTTTCCTTCATGATCAGCAGGTCTTCGCCGCCGATCTTGACTTCGGTGCCCGACCACTTGCCGAACAGGACGCGATCGCCGACCTTTACGTCGAGCGTGATGCGGGCGCCGGAATCGTCACGGGCGCCTTCACCTACGGCCACGATTTCGCCTTCGCTGGGCTTTTCCTGGGCGCTATCGGGAATGATGATGCCGCCAGCGGTCTTCTGGTCGGCTTCGATGCGACGGACCACAACGCGGTCGTGCAGCGGACGAAATGCCATGTTTATGACCTTTCCTGAAAAGTTGAGGTTGCTTGGCACTCTCCGTCCGAGAGTGCCAACGGACTGGCATTTGGTCGCAGCACCTGATTCAATCAACCCCCGCGTGGGCAAAAAATTTCAAATCAAGCGCAATTTTCGGCGGCGGGGTGGCCAGCGGCGGGTGGGTTCGTTATCCGCGCGGCTGAACCACTATTGCGCCGCACACGATGCGCCGCTGTCAGCAGGAGCCCGTTCGCCCCATGACCGCCCCCCAGTTGCAGGCCCGCCTGGCTGAATTGACCCAGGAATTCGACATGGCAACGCAAGCCTGGATCTGGATACGTGAGGCCATTCCCCAGATTGTTGGCGCGCTGGCGGTTCTGGTGATCGGCGCAATCGTTGCACGGCTTTTGTCACGGGGTGCCGATCGCGCGTTGACCCGTTCTGGCCGGATCGAACCCACGGTCGCCAATTTTCTCGGCAACCTGATCAAGTACGCGCTTTGGGCGGTGGTCGGTGTGACCGTCCTGACCCAGTTCGGAGTGCAGACCACCAGCATTATCGCCGCGCTGGGCGGTCTTGCGCTGGCTGTGGGCCTTGCGTTGCAAGGCACCTTGAGCAACGTCGCGGCGGGTGTGATGATCCTGATTCAGCGGCCGTTCCGTGTGGGCGAAGCTATTAACGCAGGGCCGGTGACGGGCATAGTTCAGGCAATCGGTCTCTTCACCACAGAGCTACTGCAATATGATGGTCTTTACATCATGGTTCCCAACAACGAGTTGTGGAACAAGCCGATTGTCAATTTTTCGCGGATGCCCACACGCCGGTTCGAACTGCTTGTGGGCATTGGCTACAGCGACGATATCGACCATGCGCGCAGCCAGTTGCTGGCTCTGGCCGAGGCTGACGACCGTGTGCTGAGCGATCCTGCGCCGGTTGCGTTCGTTTCGGCGCTGGCGGACAGTTCTGTCACCATGGGCCTGCGCGTGTGGAGCAAGACCGAAGATTATCTTTCGGTGTCCTGGGCGCTGACAGAAGCGGCGAAAAACCAGTTCGACAAGGAGGGCATTTCCATTCCCTTCCCGCAGCGCGAAGTGCATCATGTGGGAGAGCCGGTGAAGGAGCCTAAGGCGCTGCCCGCCCCCGGGTCAGCCCCAGAACCTCACGCCGATTCCACCGCCAGATAAGGCCCACGGCGGCAAAGAACAGCCCTGTGGCCAGACCGATCCAAACCCCCGTACCTTCCAGCGGCGTAAAGAAGCCGAGGCCGACCGACATGCCGATCCCCGGCACCCAATAGCTGAAAATTGCGATCCACATCGGAATCCGCGTGTCCTGCAAACCGCGCAGCGCGCCTGCCGCGACCGCCTGCACGCCATCGGCGAGCTGGAAGATCGCAGCCAGTGCAAGGTATTGCAACGCAAAGGATACCAGCATCGCATTGGCGGCTGCATCAGGATCGACATAGATCCGCAGCAATGCCCTGGGGGCTAGGATCATCGCACTTGCGGTCAGCGCCATGAAGCCTGCGCCGATTGCAATGGCCACCCAACCTGCGCGGCCTGCTGCCAATGCGTCACGTGCGCCGTAGTGGTAGCCCACCCGGATTGCAGCCGCCTGACCCACGCCAAAGGGCACCTGAAATGCGAGCGCGGCGAGCTGCAGCGCAACGGTATGCCCCGCAAGTTCCGCAGATCCAAACCGTCCCATCAAGAACGCCGCAGTACCAAAAATACCCGCCTCGGCCGTGATGGTAAGCGCAATCGGCGTGCCGATCTGGATGATCTGCTTGAACCGCGCCCAGTCGGGTGACCACAGCCGCCCGAAGACATGATAGCGGTGCAAGCGCCGGTCCATCCGGATAGCCACGACATAGGCCCCCAGCGTGAAGAAACCGGTGATGATCGTCGCAACCGCAGCGCCCGACAGGCCCATTTCAGGCGCACCGAATTTTCCGAAGATAAAGACGTAATTGGCTGCCGCATTGACGAAAATGCCGAGCCCGGTGATCGCCGTGGCGAAGATCGGTCGTCCCAATGCCGATACGAAATTGCGCAGCACGCCCGCTAGCAGCATCGGCACCATCGAATAGATGATGACGTTGTTGTACTGGTTCGCCAGCGCGATAATTCCGGTCTGTTGGCCCGAAAGGCGCATGATCGGATCAAGCATCAGGCAAAGCCCCATGCCGCCGATGCCGGCAATCACTGCCAGCCACAGCGCCATTCGCACCGACCGCCTGACAGGACGCAGCGCCGGGGCCCGTGCGCCCACCGCCTCGGCAATCAGTGGGGCCACCGCGCCCGTCAAACCAGTCAGCGCCCACAAGACCAGCCCGAACAGCGATACCGCCAGCGCCGATCCTGCCAGCTCCTGCTCACCCAGGCGGGCGATGAAGATCACGTCGACCGCATAGGTCAGCATCTGCAGCAGATTGGCAGCCGCAAGCGGCCATGCCAGTGCGAGCGTGGCGCGCAGTTCCTGGCCCCAGCTGGGTGTTTCGAGGTGGGTCGCCTGTTGCATCATCGGTCCGGACACCCGCCGGATGGCGAGCCGGTCCGGATAGGCGGGTAGGCGATTCGGGGAAAGCGCAAAAGCGCCGCATCACCTGCGTTGCGGCCCTTTGCCGGAACACCTGCGGAACATGCGCTCCCCAAGGGCCGATTGCGATGAAATCGCTTTGCCGAATCGGGCCGTCCGCTCATAATCCTGTTCCGGGGGAACACATGGTACAACGCCTAAACTTCCGAGCCTTTGACGTTGACCGCCGCAACGATGGTGCAGGCAGCACTGTGCAGCGTCTGCACACTGGCGCGGGACTGGTTGCGCGGACGCTGTCCGGCACGGCGGCGTTCATCGCGGTGCTGGCGCTTCCGGAATATTCGGTCGGTGCCGGCGATCTTCTGCCATCCGACGCAGCAGACGATCCGCCCGAACCTGCATTGGTCAAGCACAGACGAGCGATTGCGACCTTCGCCGCATCACCGGCACCGGGGTTGGAAGGCGTGCGATATGCCGCGATGTTCGCGCCGCTGCCCGTTTCAGCGGACCGGCTCCGTTTGGATGCGGCAAGCACCGGAATCGCAGCGCCCCCTGCGCCCCCTGCATTGCCTGCAGGTGCGCAAAAGTCATCTAAGCCCGCTTTGGCAGCGACGATCCATCAATCACCCGACCGCTTCGGCCAAACCGACGCCGTGGCGGCGATGAACGGGTCGACGGCGGATCTCACTGCAGCTCGCGCTTGGCCGTCTGATGCACGGTCGGCGGTGTCCGCCCAAGCCGATATCGCCGTATCATCCCCGCTTGCTGAGGATATTCCGATGGCCGCGATGGCCCCTGCCATTCCAGCGGTGCCGGCCGCAGCAATGCCCCTCGTAGGGGACGCTGTGCCTGTGATCGCGGCGGCACTTACGCAGTCAGCAACAGTGGACCCGTCAGCAATTTCTGCCGGACCCGCGGCAGTTGCGCAATTGACCGTTTCCCGCTTGTCTGCAGCGGACATAACGGTCGATCCTGCCACGCGCACTGTGCGTGCGCCAACTTCCATGCCTGAGACGGATGATGCTGCGAAGTCTGCGCCAACAAATGCAGGCATCGTAGCGCTGACTTCGGGGCGGCCCGTTGCTCAGGCAAGCCGGCCAGCCCCCACCGCTCCGATTGTCCCAGGAATGCGCGCCAACTCGGCGGCCGCAGCAGCGCCGACCGCAGCAACGTTGGCATCCTTGCCGCTGACGGCGATAGCTGCGCCGGCATCAGCCCCACGCGTGTCTGCTCCGTCCGCAACCGTGGCCCGATTGATCACGCGGGTCGACGGCAAGGCATCCGGTGCGGTTGATTTCGAGCAGTCGTCTTCAGGGATCAAGGTGCGGTTGGGCTCTATCGCCGAGGTGTTGGCGGACCGGATCGATGCCGCGCAACTGGCCCGAATCCGCAGTTCGGCCGCGGGCAATGCCTGGTTGTCGTTGGGGGAATTGCAGGCGCAGGGAATCCCGATCAGCTATGATCCGGTTTATGACGAATTTAACGTCAGTCATTCCGACACGCGGCCCAAAAATGCCCGCAAGGTCCATATGGATCAGATTTCAGCGATCGAACTCCGGCTGGATAAAGAAGGGCTCGTTCAGCGCGGGAGATGACAATTAGGTATTGTCATTTAGTCCATCTCGCAACTTCCTTCAAAGACTTCATAAGGCTCACGTCCCAACTCTTCGGCAACCAGCTTTACACACCAGTTCTCACCAACGGTCGCGCGCATGGTGGACAGCACAGCCGTCTTTCCCGCAATAAGCGTCGTCTTTCCTCGGTGACGGGACGTCGATTGCGCAACTACTTCGAGCGAATAGCTGACCTCCTGCGAACGAGCCGAACGACCGATCAACTGCACCTCGACGACGTCACCGCGTTTTTTGACATCAAGTGACAGCGCTTGGGGATCTTGCTTCATTGTGGGAGCCGTTCCGGAGGTAAGAACCAAGAGCGCAGCCAGGCTTTCCAATTGAAAAATGGTCATGGTGTGCCGCCCCCAAGTTGGTTGATAATCGCATCGATAAGTGCCTGCGTCGCTTCTCCAAGGCCCTCCGTTCCATCCGGCTTGACTTCCTTAGGCTGTGTAGATGCCGAATCTGGAACCAGCGCTATTGAGGCAATCGCCTGATTGCTGAAATCGTCCGTTGCCGCATTTGTACGAGCAAGGCGTTCGATCACTTGATTGAAGTTTGGCTGCGCTGAAATATCCAGCCCGCCGCGCAACAGTTGCTCTTCCGCGCTAAGAGGGCGTTCGATGTCGAGCGCAAAATCCTGAGAGCGGGTTTCAATCCGGTCACGGCACAATGCCAATACAGCAGGAATTTGCGGCGGATCGTCACATATGTCCGTACCCTCGATCGTCTGTAGCAGAACGTGCCGTTCTGCCGCGCTCAACTGTGCGAGGGTGGCGTTGAGATCGGCCCTGGACAACTGGCGAATGCCCGCGCTCGCTTCAATCCGGCTTGAAATCTGCTCTGCCGTATCACCATTGGGCGGGCGAATTATCTGGCCATGAGGCGCTTGTACCAAGCTGGCACGGTCTTTGAGCGGCTGTTCGTGTTCAAGATCAAGATAGGCTTTACCAGAGTTGCCCTGATGGACGACTTCGCTTGAGGATGCTTGTACCTGATCGGCTTGTGCGCGATTGTCGGTACCGCGGTCCTGGGACGATGCCTGCCCCGGCGAGAGACAGCCTATGGCGACGAGCAATGGGATCGTGAGGCGGGGGAGGCAGGCAAGACGCATGGGGACGATCATCATTGGCCTTATCCGCCCGAACCGGGTGGAAGGGTAAACTGTGCGCCGGCTGCGCTTTGGGTAATCTGGAGATTGCCGTTGCCGGTCTGGACAATTCCAAGATCGGAAAGACCATTCCCGATTTGGGTCCATTCCAGTTGGTTACTGTTGCCGAGCTGTGTTGCGGTCATGGTGTTATCATCGCCCACCTGATTCAGTTCGGCGCTGTTGTTGCTGCCATCCTGCGCGAGCATGAGCGAATTGCCATTGCCGCTCTGAACTACTGCAGCGGTCGTCTGCGCATTGGCCAACGATTCGTTCTGAAACGTCACGGCGATGTTTTGGTTGCCCTCTTGCGCAAGCGCGAGAACGACGCTGCCCTCCTGCTGCGCAAGGACATTATTGTTATCGCCATTTTGAACAATTTGAGCCCGCTGGACAGCAGCGCCGTTCTGGTCGAGCTCAACTTCATTACCATCGCCCTCCTGCACAATGCGGGCGAAGCTGTCGGCGTTCGTTTGTGTCACAGATGCCACGGCGTTTTCGCCGATTTGAGTCACAAACACTCCCCTTTCGGGCGCAGTTTGGGCCGATACCGGGTTCCAGCCAGTCAGCCCTAACCCGCCGATCAGCAGGCATATGGAGGCAGAACGGATAGCGGAAAGCGGCATGGCGATATCCTTATACTCTTATTGGGTGCTCTGGGCGAGAATAACCTCCCGCCCAGAGCTGCGTTGGTATAATCGCAATCAGAATGTACCGGTGGGCACGGAAGCGTTCTGCCCCACAAGCGCGGTGTTCCCGTTGCCGGTCTGGTTGACAGTCGAAAGGTTGCCCGCGCCGCCCTGTGCAACGTCGGCTACGTTGAAGTTTCCAGCCTGGATTATGGTCGATTCGTTGAATTCGCCCGTATCCGTTAGCTGCGCCTTATTATCGATACCGTCCTGCTGGATGCTGGAGATACCGTTATTGCCGTCTTGATTGACCAAGGCAAAGTTCCTGCTGCTGCTCGCACCCGAGACAATCACAAGATCGCTGTCGACGCCCTGTGAAACGTTGGACCTGTTGCGATCACCCGACTGGGACACGTTGGCGACCTGATCTTCGCCTACTTGCAAGATGCCGACATCGGTGATGCTATCTGGCGTGCCCGACACATTGCCACTGCCGATCTGGGTAATCGTGGCGGTCTGGTTGATCCCGAACTGAAGCACCGAGGCTTTGTTGCCATCGCCAGTTTGAGCGATGCTGGCTACGTCGCTCTCTATCGCCCCAATTGTGATCGGACGCCCGCGGACCGTAGCGATCAGATTGCGCGCATCTGCCTGCCCTATCGCTGCGGTGTTCATGTCGCCCGTCTGTACGATCGTTGAACGCGACGACTCTGCGCGTTCGACGATGCTTGCAGTGTTCTCATCACCAAGTTGATTGACGCGGGCGAAGGCACCGTCGGCGACCTGATCGACTTTCGAAACGTTCATATCGCCGAACTGATCGACGTCGACGATCACAAGAGCGCCCGCCTGATCAACCAGAGATTGGTTGTTGGCGCCGGTCTGATCGACCGTCACCAGCGCGGCATCGGCAGTCTGGCCAACGTCGGAGAGGTTTTCTTGCCCCGACTGAGTCACGACAACCGTTGCCGCGTCGCCAGTTTGCGAAACCAGGGAATTGTTACCGAGCGTTTCCAACTCATCATTGGTCTGAACCACCGAGACACTTGCAAAATTGCCGGTCTGCGTCACATCCGAAACGTTTTGAGAGCCGTTTTGCTGGACCGTGGTGATCGCAAAGTCGGCCGACGAAGTCTGGCTGATGACAGAGCTGTTGCCGACACCGTTCTGACCGACATCGGCAAGAAGATCATTGCCTCTCTGGACGACGGATGAAAGGTTACCTGCGCCGTTCTGATCGACTTCAGCCGTGGCCCGGTCTGCAGAAGCGGTCTGTTCGATTTCAGATTCGTTGGCAGCACCGGCATCGTTCGTCTGGTTGACAGTTGCCGTATTGTCTTCGCCATCCTGATCGATTTCCGATAGCGACTGTCCGTTGCCAATCTGCGTAACGTCAGCGGCTTCGTCAGTGCCGGTCTGTTCGATGTCGGAGCAATTGCCGCTTGAAGTGGTGGAGCAATCGGCAATGCCGGGTGTAAGCGCGCTGGCCGAATCCTGAGCGACTGCGGTGCCGCCGATGGCGAGAGCCAGCGCCGAAGCACCGGCAAGAATAAGAGTTTTCATGTTAGTTTCCCCAAAAAAGAAAGGGGGGCGCAGCCTGCTGCACCCCCCACATCGTCAGCCGCCGATCGACGGAGCTACGCCTTGATTAACCGTGGCACTGTTGCCGTTGCCGCCCTGCGTTACGTACGAAGAATTGCCGTTCGAATACTGGTTGACGGTTGCGGTGTTGTTGTCGCCCGACTGGATGACGCTGGAGAAATTATCCAGACCACCCTGCGTTACCAGCGCGAGGTTATCGTTGCCGCCTTGAGTGATCGTTGACTCAGCAAGTTCCGAACCGGCAAGTTGCATGAGACTGGCTTCGTTGCCCATGCCGGTTTGAGTTACAGTTGAACTGCCATCCTGACCCAGCTGATCGATCTGAACTGCATACATGAAGCCATTATCTGGACTGGCGTTGCCACCCGACTGGTTAACGTTCGAGAAGTTACCCTGACCGATCTGATTCACGAACGCACTGGTCGTCGCCGATTGTGTGATCGTCGATTCATTGACATCGTCACCCGAGCCAATCGCGGTCGGATCTGTTTGCTGATTTACGACCGCCACAGCTTCAAACGCACCGGAATTCTGGTTCACCGTCGAAAGGTTTTGGCTGCCCGTTTGGGTAACCATGGCGCTTGCATCATCGCTCTGAGTAATGAACGACTGGTTGGTCGGGAAGGAAGGGCCGTTCGTAGTGTTGTTGCCGAACTGATTAACGATCGCCGTGGCACCGTCGGCGTTTTGTTCGATCGACGAATCATTGTCGCCATAGCTACCTAGCTGGTTAACGGTTGCTTCGGCAGCTGCCGTTTGCCTGATATCCGAGTTGTTGAAGGTTCCATCCTGAACAACAGTGGCAGTAGCGATGCCGTCAACATTGCTCTGACGAATATCCGAACGGTTCAACTGGCCCGTCTGATTAAGCGTCGCATCGTTCTGGCCAAGACCTGACTGCCTGATGTTCGAGAAGTTGCCGCGAACGGTGTCAGTCCCGCCATCGAAACGGTTGTCGCGTGCGCGCGGGCTGGTCGGATTGATGCCTTCGGAAGTCTGGGTCACCTTTGCGCTTCCGCTTGTGGAGCTCTGGTTCACCGTGCTGTCGTTCTGGTCACCGAACTGTTTGATGATGACCGCGCTGGCAGGGGTCGCATCACCCCTAGTCGAGTTGTTTTCCTGTACGACGTCCGACATGTTGTCGTTGCCGAATTGATCGACATCGACAATCGTACCAACCGGGAATGCGTCGCCAAGCAAACCCGACTGCTGCACCAATGACATGTTGTCGTTACCCTGCTGATTAACTTCGGCAGTCGCCTCAGCACGCCCACCGCTGTTCGTCTGGCTGATGAACGAATCGTTGTTCACGCCGTTCTGGATGACGTTGGCAGTAAGGTCGCGCTCATCAATCGATGTCGTGCTGAGGTCGCCCTGATAGATGCCCGAGGTGTTTTCCGAGCCGGTTTGGACAACTCCGGTGCGTTGGTTTCCGTTGAACGGTAGTCCAACCGTGCTCGTGTTGGCAGACTGGAACACGATCGAGTCGTTGGCGTCACCGGTCTGCGTCACTTCGACAGCCGAATTGTTGCCTTCCTGGTTCACATACGAGGTGCTGTCGCCATCCTGATTAACACCAACCTGAAGCCGCGAGCTTTTGCCTTGGTAGATGACCGAATCGGCGCCATCACCTTTCTGACTTACTTCAATCTTGTTGCGAACGAAGGTTCCGCTTGCATTGGGTACGAAAACACCCGGGCCGCCGCTCTGCTCGACGAATGAGGTGGCGTTCGTACCTTCCTGAGTTACTTTTGCGTCTACATTCGCCGATGCTGCGGTCTGGTTGATGGCCGACACGTTAGCCGAACCAGACTGGTTCAGAATGGCATTGCCATCGGTGCCGGCCTGATCAATCGTCGAGCAATTGTTGCCTGCGCTTGCGCATTCAGCAGGTGTAGATGGATAGGTCGGGGTGGACGGAGCCGTTTGACCAAAGGCCGGGACGGCAATCGAAAGCGCCAGGACGGAAGCGCCTGTAAGAATAGTCTTTCTCATCTCACATTTCCTTTGTGTTGAGGTTTCCAGTGCGACTACGCGTGCATGTTTTCTGTCCGGGATCGTGTATGTCCCGGTGATTTTGCCCGGGCCGTACCGGTAGGGTGCGGACGGGAAGCTCTGGATCTGTGGGGGGTGCCGCCAGTGGCGCTGTGCAGCCACGCAATGCGCCGCTTTTGCGGGCAATCTGAAACATGGCCGCAGACGCGATTGCGCCTTTGTATGCAGTCTCAGTCACATGCTGGTCGGCTTTCACGGTTGCATCTGCCCCTACGATAGGCGATACCAACCACATGCCGCGGCGCGCCAAGACGCCGGGCTAAATTGGTATTCGCATGCCTTTCCTCGCGCGCATTGGAGTTGCAGCTCCTTTGCGTGCTTATTTTCGCGACCTATCCGGCGCTTTCTGCGCTCTCGGGTGAACCCTTCTCGGCCTTCTGGCCTTCAGGGAAACTCGTTCAGTGTCACGAACCGTCGCGGCGCCCTTCTTTCTCTTCGTCATCGACAACCGTAAGAGCGGTCAACGAACCTGCGCGCTTGATCGCTTTCTGAATGTCGCTGGCTTCGTAAAGGCCATCACGCTCAGCGCGGTAGGCGTTGATGATTGGTTGCGCCGCCGCCATGTCCTCAAATCGCCATAGGTCGAGGTCGATCCCTTCGAGTATCAAGCCGTACACAGCCTTTTCGATCGCCTGTTGCAACGCGACTTGATCGGGTTCGTTCGAAGTAATTCCGGCTTCGGCTTCAAGCAGTTCACGGAAAGCCACAAATTTGAATGCACTTGCGCCTATAGCCTGGCTCGCAATTGTTTTGGAGGCGGTGACATTGGCGAGCACTTCGCCGGTGCGTACCGATACAGCGCGCAGATAAACGGTGACGTTGTCCTGCCGGTATTCTGTCCGCGCGCCGATACCCAGGAATGCTGCACCAGCTCCGCCCGTTACGGTGTTGGTATCGTAACCGACGATCCCACCTTCAAGCAGCACGCCAGCGAATAACAGGGCCGGCAACGCGCTGGGATCGATTTCCTGTTCCCCCAAATATCTTTTGCGCATCTCCCCGATGATCTGACGTTCGCGTAGAAGATTATCCAGGCGCTCACGTTCGACAACTGTGAACCAACCGCGACTGCCTGCATCTTGCAGCGCTTTGACCAGCATCGAAGTAGCGCCCTGCGTGACGGCGCGCGACAGGGTCTGGCCGGTTTCGCTGGGTTTGAATTGACCAGTTTGATCAGTGAAGCCGTAGACCGCGATTGCGACCGGGCGTTGTGGCGCGGGCAGCTGATTGAGAAGATTTTGGGTTTGTGTTTTCTTAGGAAAATACGCAAGGCTGGTGGTGGTTGGCAGAGTATTGCGGCCATCCTGGGCCATCTTCATGCACCCACCAAGAGTAAGAGCTGCCGCAGACAAAAGAGCAATCGAGAGAGAAGATCGCAACATCTATTGTCAATCCACTTCGATGAAGAGAGGGACGACGATGCGGGTTTCTTCCCCTGTCTCATCGTTGCGGATAATCAACGTCACCTCGGTAAGGCTGCGAAAAAATTCGATGGTCTGACCACCGAAGCTGACAACGCCTTGTTCTTGAGGGTTTTCGCCAAAAATCGCGTCCACAATTTGTGAGGACAGTGACGACAGCAAACGCGACTGCAGCTGGCGGGCAAAAATATCAGCCTGCGAATTACTGTTCGTCGCACGCGGATCGCGGGTGTCGTTGTTCGCGTTAGCCACGCCAAGGACATGATTTGAATTGAATGGATTTCCGCCGAAAGTGGGGCTTATGGGTTTGTAAACCGCATCCTGAGCCAGTGCTGGAAAGGCGCAAAAAAGCGCCCCCGCCAAGAGGCCTACCTTAACGATGGCCATAGTCTCTCCCCCAAATCATCAAGGAACGTGAGTGGAGCTTTGCCCTTATCAAACGTTCTAAGTCGAAATCCGACCCCGCGACTCGATGCCACGATGTTAGAGATTATTAACTGAGAGTAAAGCTTCTTCAGGGTGCCGACCGCGGAGGTGTCTCATTTGCACGCAGTTGTGATCTTTAGATTTATCGCCGCAACCTAAATGATCGCAGTCTACGATTTGGTTTACCGCAGCGGTGTGACAACAATCAAAGATTGCGCCATTTTGGCTATAATTTTCACCAAGAACTAGGCCTTCAGTGGTTTGACCGGAATTTATCCCCCACCAGCTCAGCAGTAATTTCCCGGTGCGATTTCCCAGCCTTCCCTTCCTGCCGCGTCTATCTCACATAGACGCGGCGCAAACCGCACATTCAGCGGTACGCCCGTCATTGCAGGAATGGCTGCCCGAACTTTAGCAACCAAATGCTTTTTGACGTTTAACGTAGACCCTATGCCAAAGGGGCTGGCACGCGCGCTTTTCGTGTGGTGCCGGCCAAGCATACATCATCTGGCGTCCCCAAAGAGGCATTGCAGGTGGGAACGCACCGGGCTGGAGGTCGTGCAAGACATGCACGCTTCGTTCACAGTTCGTAACGAAGTGGGCTGATGCGCTTATCCTTCCTTGTTGCTGATACCGGATAGGATCGAAGCGTCCGTTACAGGCGCGCGTTACAGATTAGACACAAAAGACGGCGGCACCATTGCTGGTACCGCCGTCCCTTTTTATCCGATCAGACCGGAGGCAGGCGCCCCAAGGCGCCCCGTGTTGCTTACTTGAGCTCGACGGTGCCGCCGGCTTCTTCGATCTTCTTCTTGATTTCTTCAGCTTCAGCCTTGTTGACGCCTTCCTTGATAGCCTTCGGAGCCAATTCAACAAGGGTCTTGGCTTCGGTCAGGCCGAGGCCGGTGATGCCGCGGACTTCCTTGATGACCTGGATCTTCTTGCCACCGTCGCCGGTGAGGATCACGTCAAATTCGGTCTGCTCTTCAACGGCTTCGGCAGCTGCGGCCGGGCCAGCGGCAACAGCGACAGCAGCAGCGGCGCTCACGCCCCATGCTTCTTCGAGGGCCTTGGCAAGGTCAGCGGCTTCGAGCACGGTCAGCTTCGAAAGTTCTTCAACAAGCTTGGCAATATCAGCCATGATGGTTCACTCCAAATTGTGGCGGGGCCGGACACCATGTCCAAAACCCCAAGATTGTGTCGTCTGACGAAAAGCGTCTCTTAGGCTGCCTTGTCCGCGTAAGCGGCGAAAACACGGGCGACCTTGGCGGCGGGTGCGGTAACGACCTGAGCGATCTTCGTCGCAGGGGCGTTGACCAGACCGATGAGCTTGGCGCGCAGCTCGTCGAGGCTGGGCATCGAGGCGAGTGCCTTGATGCCGGCTTCGTCGAGAACGACCGAACCCATCGAACCGCCGACGATTTCGAGCTTGTCGTTCGTCTTGGCGAATTCGACAGCGGCCTTGGCAGCCGCGACCGGGTCAGTCGACCAGGCCAGCCCGACCGGACCGGTGAGCATATCACCGAGCCCGACATAGTCGGTGTTTTCAAGAGCGAGCCTGGCGAGACGGTTCTTCGCAACCTTGTAGGTGGCGCCAGCATCGCGCATCTTCAAACGCAGGGCGGTGGTTTGTGCCACCGTCATGCCAGCGTTGCGGGTGACAACCACTACGCCAACGTCGTTGAAGACTGCATTGAGCTGGGCAACCGCGTCGGCTTTCTGCGAACGATCCATGCCATACTCCTTCACTAATGGCCGATCAGGCGGCTGCCCGAACGACCGGCTACGTTTGTCCGCGCACAGCAACCCAAAGGCACCATACACGGGCGAGTCCGTTCGAAAGGGAAGGAGGGTGTGCTACCATCACGGCCAGCACGTGGGCGATTGCTTGCGCATATCGCCGGAATCTCGTTTCCCCGTCTAGGCTGGGAATTAAGAAGGCCACATTGCCTTCACCAACTGTCTCGGACGGATGACCGGCAAACCAAAAAGGGCCCGCCGATCGCGGCGAGCCCTTAAATGGATGGGTTGTAAAGTCAAGCGGCCATTGCCGCCAGACTGCCCAAAACCCCGCTGGGATTACATCCCGTCGGCGGTGTCTTCCATGTTTTCGGCCTTGGCGTCGAGCTGTTCGGCTTTCTGCTCAAGAGCGGCGGCTTCGGCTGGCTTGCCGGCAGCTTCGGCCACGTCGGCCTTTTCTTCGGCCAGATCGGCCTGATCTTCGGTCACGCCCGATGCGGAATCCAGAACTTCGCCCTGGGCTTCCATGACATCATCCTGCTCCTCGCCCATTTCTTCGGCTGAACCATCACATGCGGCCAGGGCCAGAGCGAAGGGAAGGGCGGCTACGAGTACGATACGCTTCATGGGTTTTCTCCTGTTAGCGCGGCGCCTTTACAAGCTGCGATGGTCTGGTTGCAATATCTAGTACGAGATAAGGTGCACGACTGGGTAACAATCGCGCCAGACGGTCGCTGCCAGCGATCGCATTTCAATTCTTCGCGCGCACGTCCCGGCCGTTGACACTGCGTTGCAGCGATCCTACATGCGCGTCTCTCGCTCGCTTCGAGCAAGACCGATTCATGCGCGGGAATTGGTCTGGGATGGAAGCGGTAGCGAGCCAGTTTCGCGACGTACAGGACTGCTGCTGCCGCCATCACCATTCATGTGGGGCTGGGCACGCGGCATTTGTGCGTTGGAAACGGGCATGTTTTCCGCGCGGAACGATAGCGATATTCCCCGTCCGCGCGGCATCCTCGCGCGGCCCAATCAAAGAGGCCACTCCTCCATGGCAACCAAGGCGAAGCCGCCCGTCACCCGCAGCCGCAAGGCGCAGGGCACCGCGAAAAAGCGCATCCGCAAGATCTTCGGTGACATCCACGAAGTGGTGCAGATGCCGAACCTGATCGAAGTTCAGCGCGAAAGCTACGAGCAGTTCCTGCGTTCGGACAAGGCCACTGGCTATGTCTCGGGCCTCGAAAAGACGCTGCGCAGCGTGTTCCCGATCCGTGATTTCGCCGGCACCGCCGAGCTTGATTTCGTGCATTACGAACTCGAAGAGCCCAAGTACGACACAACCGAGTGCCGTCAGCGCGGCATTACTTATGCCGCGCCGATGAAGGTCACGCTGCGCCTTATCGTGTTCGAGGTCGACGCCGAGACCGAAACCCGGTCCGTGCTCGATATCAAGGAGCAGGATGTCTACATGGGCGACATGCCGCTCATGACGGACAACGGCACCTTCATCATCAACGGCACCGAGCGCGTGATTGTGTCGCAGATGCACCGTTCGCCGGGGGTGCTGTTCGATCACGATCGCGGCAAGACCCATTCTTCGGGCAAGCTGCTGTTTGCCGCGCGCGTGATTCCCTACCGTGGTTCTTGGCTCGACTTCGAGTTCGACGCCAAGGACATCGTCAACGTTCGTATTGACCGCAAGCGCAAGCTACCCGTCACCGCGTTGCTGTATTCGCTCGGCCTCGATGCCGAAGACATCCTGCACCATTTCTACAACACCGTCGTATGGGAGCGCGCGAAGGATGGTTGGAAGATCCCGTTCCACGCCGAAGCATGGCGCAACGCCAAGCCGACCTTTGCGCTGGTCGATGCTGCCACGGGTGAGGAAGTCTTCCCGGCAGGTCAAAAGATCAGCCCCCGTGCCGCCAACAAGGCGGGCAAGGATGGCCTGACCGAACTGCTGCTTCCCGTCGAAGAAGTCGTCAGCCGCTACGCCGCTGCCGACATGATTGATGAAGCAACCGGGCGCATTTATATCGAAGCCGGTGATGAAGTGACGCTCGAGCATGTCGAAACCCTCGACAAGGCGGGCGTTGATCGCCTGCCGCTGCTCGACATCGACGAAATCAACACCGGTCCGTGGATCCGCAACACGTTGAAGGCCGACAAGGCTGAAAACCGCGACGAGGGCCTGGAAGCGATCTACAAGGTCATGCGTCCGGGCGAACCGCCGACGAAGGAAACTGCCGAAGCATTGTTCGAAGGCCTGTTCTTCGATGCTGAACGCTATGACCTGTCGGCCGTGGGCCGCGTGAAGCTGAACATGCGTCTGGGCCTCGAGTGCGAAGACACTGTCACCACGCTGCGCAAGGACGATATCCTCGCGGTGGTGAAGGAGCTTGTTGGCCTCAAGGATGGCAAGGGCGAAGTCGACGACATCGACAACCTCGGCAACCGCCGTGTGCGTTCGGTGGGCGAGCTGCTGGAAAACCAGTATCGTGTCGGCCTGCTGCGTATGGAGCGCGCCGTCAAGGAGCGCATGAGCTCGGTTGATGTCAGCACCGTGATGCCGAACGACCTGATCAACGCCAAGCCCGCTGTGGCTGCAGTGCGTGAGTTCTTCGGCTCCTCGCAGCTGTCGCAGTTCATGGATCAGACCAACCCGCTGTCCGAAGTCACCCACAAGCGCCGCGTTTCGGCCTTGGGCCCAGGCGGTCTGACGCGCGAGCGCGCGGGCTTCGAAGTGCGCGACGTTCACCCGACGCACTATGGCCGCATCTGCCCGATTGAAACGCCCGAAGGCCCGAACATCGGTTTGATCAACTCGCTCGCGAGCTTCAGCCGCGTCAACAAGTACGGCTTCATCGAAACTCCCTATCGCAAGGTTGTGGACGGCAAGGTGACGACGGACGTGATCTATCTGTCCGCAATGGAAGAACAGAAGCACACCGTGGCGCAGGCTTCGGCCGAACTGACTGAAGACGGCAGCTTCGTCGAAGAACTGGTCTCAGCACGCCACAACGGCGACAACCTTATGGCGATGCGTGAGAACGTGACGCTGATGGATGTGTCGCCCAAGCAGCTGGTTTCGGTTGCCGCCTCGCTCATTCCTTTCCTTGAAAACGATGACGCCAACCGCGCATTGATGGGCTCGAACATGCAGCGCCAGGCGGTGCCGCTTGTGAAGGCTGAGGCCCCTTGGGTCGGAACCGGCATGGAAGAAACCGTGGCGCGTGACAGCGGCGCGGCCATTGCAGCCAAGCGCGGCGGGATCGTCGATCAGGTTGACGCAACCCGTATCGTGATTCGTGCGATCGGCGATGTCGAAGCCGGCCAGTCGGGCGTGGACATCTACACGCTGCAGAAGTTCCAGCGTTCGAACCAGAACACCTGCATCAACCAGCGTCCGCTGGTGAAGGTTGGTGACGTGATCGAGCAGGGCGATATCATTGCCGATGGTCCCTCGACCGATCTGGGCGAACTGGCACTGGGCAAGAACAGCCTCGTCGCGTTCATGCCGTGGAATGGCTACAACTACGAAGACTCCATCCTGATCAGCGAACGCATCGTGAAGGACGACGTCTTCACCTCGATCCACATCGAGGAGTTTGAAGTCATGGCGCGTGACACCAAGCTCGGTCCAGAAGACATCACCCGTGACATTCCCAATGTTGGCGAGGAAGCGCTGCGCAACCTCGACGAAGCGGGCATCGTCTACATCGGTGCAGAAGTGCACCCTGGTGACATTCTGGTGGGCAAGATCACGCCAAAGGGTGAAAGCCCGATGACGCCGGAAGAGAAGCTTCTACGCGCGATCTTCGGTGAAAAGGCAAGCGATGTCCGTGATACCTCGCTGCGTCTGCCACCGGGCGTGGCAGGCACCATTGTCGAAGTCCGGGTGTTCAACCGCCACGGTATCGAGATCGACGACCGTACCCGCGCGATCCAAAACGAGGAAATCGAACGCCTGCGCAAGGACGCTGCCGACGAACGCAACATCCTCAACCGTGCGACCTACAATCGCCTGCGCGACATGCTGATCGGTCAGACCGCATCGGCTGCTCCCAAGGGCGCCAAGAAGGGGGCAGAGATCACGGCCGAGATGCTGGAAGAGCTTGACCGCTTCGAGTGGTTTAAGTTCGCAGTCGCCGAAGATGGTCGTCAGGCGCAAATCGAAGCAGTGAAGACGCAGTACGACGAAGCCGTCGCGCTGATCGATGCCAAGTTCCAGGACCGTAAGGAAAAGCTGGAACGCGGTGACGAACTCGCGCCGGGCGTGCTCAAGATGGTCAAGGTGTTCGTAGCGGTGAAGCGCAAGCTGCAGCCGGGCGACAAGATGGCCGGCCGCCACGGTAACAAGGGTGTGATCAGCCGCATCCTGCCGATCGAGGACATGCCGTTCCTTGAAGATGGCACGCCGGTCGATCTCGTACTGAACCCGTTGGGCGTGCCTTCGCGTATGAACGTCGGTCAGATCTTTGAAACGCACCTTGGCTTTGCCGCGCGCGCGCTTGGGCATGAGATCAAGGACAAGCTGGACGAATGGCGCGCTGCCAATCCGAATGCGGCCGAAGATTATGCTGGCGTCAAGCCGCCTGAAGCGGTGGTGGAGCGTCTGAAGGACATCTACGGCGACCAGTATTTCGAAGATCTCGATAGCCGCTCGGCTGCCGATATCGTCGAACTGGCGGGCAACCTTTCGGCTGGTGTGCCGATGGGGACACCGGTGTTCGATGGTGCACGCGAACCGGATGTGTCGGACATGCTGATCAAGGCTGGGATCGACTCTTCGGGTCAGTCCACGCTGTATGATGGGCGCACGGGCGAGGCGTTCGACCGCAAGGTGACCGTGGGCATCATCTACATGCTCAAGTTGCACCACTTGGTCGACGACAAGATCCACGCACGTTCGATCGGGCCGTACAGCCTCGTCACCCAGCAGCCGCTGGGCGGTAAGGCGCAGTTCGGCGGCCAGCGCTTCGGAGAAATGGAAGTCTGGGCGCTGCAGGCATACGGCGCGGCCTACACCTTGCAGGAAATGCTGACGGTGAAGTCCGACGACGTGGTCGGCCGCACCAAGGTTTATGAAGCGATCGTCAAGGGTGACGACACCTTCGAGGCCGGCATCCCCGAGAGCTTCAACGTTCTTGTCAAGGAAATGCGCTCGTTGGGTCTGAACGTCGAACTCAAGTCGATCCTCGACGAAGACGAAGATCAGACCGACTACAGCGCGATTGCAGCGGAATAAGGCATGAAGGCCGGGGGTGCTTGCTCCCGGCCTCGCCGCCCCGCTTTCGAGTTTCATCCCCCTAAGGGAACACAGTCATGAATGAACTGAGCAAATTCACCAACCAGCTGGCGAAGCCCGAAACCTTCGACCAGATCCAGATCGGTATCGCTTCGCCGGAGCGTATCCGCTCGTGGTCCTATGGCGAGATCAAGAAGCCGGAGACCATCAACTACCGCACGTTCAAGCCTGAACGTGACGGCTTGTTCTGTGCGCGCATCTTTGGTCCGGTGAAGGACTACGAATGCCTTTGCGGCAAGTACAAGCGCATGAAGTACAAGGGCGTCGTCTGCGAAAAGTGCGGCGTTGAAGTCACGGTGACCAAGGTCCGTCGTGAACGCATGGGCCACATCGAACTGGCCGCGCCGGTCGCGCATATCTGGTTCCTGAAGTCGCTGCCGTCGCGCATCGGGCTGCTGCTCGACATGCAGCTCAAGCAGCTTGAGCGTGTGCTGTATTTCGAAAGCTACATCGTCACCGAGCCCGGTCTGACCCCGCTGGAGAAGTTCCAGCTGATGACCGAAGACGAACTTCTCGAAGCGCAGGATGAGTATGGCGAAGACGCCTTCACCGCCGATATCGGCGCAGAAGCCGTGCGCACCATGCTGATGCAGCTCGACCTCGAGAACGAGCGTGACGTGCTCATGGAAGAGCTGGCGACCACCAAGTCTACGCTCAAGCCCAAGAAGATCATCAAGCGGCTGAAGGTCGTCGAAAGCTTCATCGATTCGGGCAACCGCCCCGAATGGATGATCCTCGAAGTGATCCCCGTGATCCCGCCCGAACTGCGCCCGCTGGTGCCGTTGGATGGAGGCCGCTTTGCGACCTCGGATCTCAACGATCTCTACCGCCGCGTGATCAACCGCAACAACCGTCTGAAGCGCCTGATTGAACTGCGCGCGCCGGACATCATCGTGCGCAACGAAAAGCGTATGCTGCAGGAAGCCGTCGACGCCCTGTTCGACAACGGTCGCCGCGGCCGGGTTATCACCGGTGCCAACAAGCGTCCGCTGAAGTCGCTGTCCGACATGCTGAAGGGCAAGCAGGGCCGCTTCCGCCAGAACCTACTCGGCAAGCGCGTCGACTATTCGGGCCGTTCGGTGATTGTGACCGGTCCGGAATTGAAGCTGCACCAGTGCGGCCTGCCCAAGAAGATGGCGCTCGAGCTGTTCAAGCCGTTCATCTACGCCCGTCTGGATGCCAAGGGTCTGTCGATGACCCTGAAGCAGGCGAAGAAGTGGGTGGAGAAGGAGCGCAAGGAAGTCTGGGACATCCTTGACGAGGTGATCCGCGAGCACCCGGTTCTGCTGAACCGCGCGCCGACGCTGCACCGTCTGGGCATCCAGGCGTTCGAGCCCGTGCTGATCGAAGGCAAGGCGATCCAGCTGCACCCGCTGGTCTGCTCGGCCTTCAACGCCGACTTCGATGGTGACCAGATGGCGGTCCATGTGCCGCTTTCGCTGGAAGCCCAGCTCGAAGCGCGCGTGCTGATGATGTCGACCAACAACATCCTCTCGCCCGCAAACGGCAAGCCCATCATCGTGCCTTCGCAGGATATGGTTCTGGGGATCTACTACCTCTCGATGGAGCGGCAGGAGAAGTTCCCGGAATATCTCGAAAACGCTGATGGCACCAAGGTGGAGCGGCTTGCACGCTTCTCCGACATGGCCGAAGTGCACCAGGCATTGGAAGCCAAAGCCGTTACGCTACACACCCGCATTCTGGCCCGCGTTCCTCAGGCCGATGAAGCCGGCAACGTGGTGATGAAGCGCTTCGAAACGACGCCGGGCCGGATGCTGATCGGTGAATGCCTGCCGAAGAACCACAAGGTTCCCTTCGACATCATCAACCGGCTGCTGACCAAGCGTGAAATCGGCGACGTGATCGATCAGGTCTATCGTCACACCGGCCAGAAGGACACGGTGCTGTTCGCTGATGCCATCATGAGCCTTGGTTTCCGTCATGCGTTCAAGGCTGGCATCAGTTTTGGCAAGGATGACATGATCATTCCTGATGCCAAGATCGAACTGGTGGAAAGCACCAAGTCGCTGGTGGCCGAATATGAGCAGCAGTATCAGGACGGTCTGATCACGCAGCAGGAAAAGTATAACCGCGTGGTTGATGCCTGGTCGAAGTGCGGTGACCTTGTCGCCGACGCCATGATGGAACGCATCAAGGCGACGCCGATCGATCCGGAAACGGGCCGTGAGGCGCAGATCAACTCGATCTACATGATGAGCCACTCCGGTGCGCGTGGTAGCCCAGCGCAGATGAAGCAGCTGGGTGGGATGCGCGGTCTTATGGCCAAGCCTTCGGGCGAAATCATCGAAACGCCGATCATCTCGAACTTCAAGGAGGGTCTGACCGTTCTTGAATACTTCAACTCGACCCACGGCGCCCGCAAGGGTCTGGCGGATACGGCGTTGAAGACCGCAAACTCTGGCTACCTGACCCGCCGTCTGGTCGACGTGTCGCAGGATTGCGTGATTGTCGAGGAAGACTGCAAGACCGAAAACGCGCTGGAAATGCGCGCTATCGTTCAGGGCGGTTCGGTGATCGCATCGCTCGGTGAGCGTATTCTGGGTCGCACCGTGGCCGAGGATATTCTGAACGCGGCAACGGGCGAAGTGATCGTTCCTTCGGGCACTCTGCTCGATGAAGCGATGGTGAAGGACATCGAGGCTGCTGAAGTCCAGTCGGCCAAGATCCGTTCGCCGCTTATCTGTGAAGCCGAACAGGGCGTGTGCGGTACATGCTACGGCCGTGACCTTGCTCGCGGTACGCCCGTCAACATTGGTGAAGCTGTCGGCGTTATCGCTGCGCAGTCGATCGGTGAGCCGGGCACCCAGCTGACGATGCGGACCTTCCACATCGGCGGCGCGGCGCAGCTCAACGAAACGTCGCACCTTGAAGCGATTTCCGAAGGCCGGATCGAGCTTCGCGACATGCCGACGATTTCGGACAAGCAGGGACGTATCCTCAGCCTTGCCCGCAACGGTGAAATCGCGGTTATCGATGCTGAAGGTCGCGAACGTGAAATGCACAAGGTGCCTTACGGGACCGTCATCAAGTTCAAGGATGGCGATCACGTCAAGATCGGTGATCGCATCGCCGAGTGGGATCCGTTCACGCTGCCCATCATCACCGAACAATCGGGTGTGGTGAAGTACCAGGATCTGGTTGAAGGCATCACGCTGGAAGAACAGGTCGATGACGCAACCGGCATTGCACAGCGCGTCGTCACGGAAAACCGTGCGACGGGTCGCAAGAAGAAGGAAGATCTGCGTCCGCGCATGACTCTTCTCGCCGAAGGCAGTGGGGAAATCGAAGCAGCGCGTTACATGCTTGCTCCGGGTACAACCCTGTCGGTCACCGATGGTGACACGGTGCAGGCAGGTGACATCCTCGCCCGCGCGAGCCGCGAAGCCGCCAAGACCCGCGACATCACCGGCGGTCTGCCGCGTGTGGCCGAACTGTTCGAAGCGCGCATGCCCAAGGACGTGTCGGTCATTGCCAAGATTTCTGGCCGGATCGAATTCGTTCGTGAATACAAGGCCAAGCGCAAGATCGCGATCATTCCCGAGGAAGGGGATCCGGTGGAATACCTGATCGCCAAGACCAAGGTGATCGACGTGCAGGAAGGCGATTTCGTGAAGAAGGGTGATACCCTTGTTTCCGGTTCGCCCAACCCGCACGACATCCTCGAAGTCATGGGTGTGGAAGCACTGGCTGAGTATCTCGTTGACGAGATTCAGGAAGTGTATCGTTTGCAGGGCGTGAAGATCAACGACAAGCACATCGAGGTGATCGTTCGCCAGATGCTGCAGAAGGTTGAAATCACCGATGGCGGCGACACCACTTTGCTGCCGGGCGAACAGGTCGATTTGGCAGAAATGCTGGAGATCAACGGCAAGCTGGGCAAGGGCAAGCAGGGCGCTTCGGGCAATCCGGTGCTGCTCGGCATTACCAAGGCTTCGCTCCAGACCCGTAGCTTCATCTCGGCTGCTTCGTTCCAGGAAACCACCCGCGTGCTGACGCAGGCGGCGGTTGAAGGGAAGAAGGACACGCTGATCGGTCTGAAGGAAAACGTGATCGTCGGCCGTCTTATCCCCGCCGGTACTGGCGCGGGCATGAACCGCCTGCGCGTCACCGCCAACAGCCGCGATGCGGCGTTGAAGGCGGCTTGGAAGAAGCAGCAGGATGCGCTTGCCGCAACCGGTCAGCGTGAAGCCGAACCTGCGCCTGACGCCGTCGGATCGGAAGAGAAGATGAAGGCGGCAATGGCAGCGATGGCAGCCTCCGCGCCTGCCGCGGATGCGGACGACGCCGGCGAGGAATAATAACCTCAACGGTCAAAGTGCCAGAAATTAGCCCCGCCGGAGTTCAGGCTCCGGCGGGGCTTTTTCATGAGCGGCGTCGTTACTAGATAGATTTGCTATTGCAAATCACTCGCAACAAAGTTAGGTGAGACTTGTTGTTCCCCTACATATCTGCGAGGTTTCTATGTCACGGCACCAGAACGCATCTGCGACCGGTAAAAAAGTTGTCGCCGCTTTGGCCGCTGCACCTCGTGTCGAAGGCCTGGGCCCGGTCGCGGGGCGTTTCATCCACGCATTGCGCCTTATCGCATTGCATGACCGAATGGGGCACGACCCCGTGCCAGAATTGGCCGTACGCCTTGGAAGCGTGGAGATAGCGGCAAAATCGTTAGCCCTTGCACATACCGTGTCGACGACTTGGCCGGAATGTATCTGCATATCCCGCTTTTGCTGCCGGTTGCTCAGCCATGACGAAGCTACGATCGGCGCCTTCGTCGATGCCGCAGCGCGCGGTTCACGGCATGATTTTGAGAATGCATTGAACGGGTTTATCCGTCCGGACCGCATGCATCGGTTATGGGACGGCGCGCTGGCACTTGCAGCGGCCGAATGGCGCGGGGTGTGAATGCTTGCGGGACGCGCGTGTGCGTTCTACCGAACCCGGTATGATTACAACCCGTTTCGCACCTTCGCCCACCGGTCGCCTGCACGTTGGCAATATCCGCACTGCGCTCCATAACTGGATGTTGGCGAGGCAGGGCGGAGGGCGCTTCATCCTGCGCATCGACGATACCGATGCGGCACGCAGCAAAGAGGAATACGTCGATGCGATCCGCGCTGATCTGGCATGGCTGGGGATCGACTGGGATCTCGAAGAGCGCCAATCTGCCAGGCTGGACCGTTACGAGGCTGCATTTGCTGCGCTCCGGAACACTGGAAGGTTGTATCCATGTTTCGAAACCGCGCAGGAGCTTGAAGTTCGGCGCAAGATTGCCTTGGGCCGAGGGCTTCCACCGATTTATGATCGTGCTTCGCTCAAACTGACCGATGTAGAAATAGCTTCCAAGCAAGCTGAAGGCATCGCCCCGCACTGGCGGTTCAAGCTCAATCATGACGAGCCGATCATGTGGGATGATGGTATCCGCGGCCCGCAGAAATTCGATGCAGCGCAGCTTTCCGATCCGGTTATCCGACGCGCGGATGGATCTTGGCTCTACATGATGCCCAGTGCCGTTGACGATATCGATATGGACGTGACGCAGGTTTTGCGCGGTGAGGATCATGTATCCAATACCGCAGTTCAAATTCAGATATTTACCGCACTTCATGCTGCAGGCTTTGCTGCACAGACGAGCGCAGCAAATGCTTTGCCTTCCTTCGCGCATGAAGCCCTGCTCGTTGGTCGGGAAGGCAAGTTGTCGAAGCGGCTTGGTTCGCTGGGCTGCGATGCTTTTCGAGAACGCGGGATCGAGCCTGAAGCGATAATTGCACTTCTGGCGCGGCTGGGTACGTCGCAGCCGATCGAACCGATTGCCGATCGCGAAGCTCTGGTGGCCAGCTTCGATCTGAGCACTTTTGGACGCGCGCCCGCCAAATTCGATGAAGAAGATCTTGAACGGCTCAATGCCGGCATTGTCCACCAACTATCTTACGAAGCGATAGCCGATCGTTTGCCTGCGGGAATGGACGCCGATGGATGGCATGCAATCCGTCCCAACCTCGCCCATATTGGGGAGGCGGCGGATTGGTGGCGCTTGGTAACAGGTCCGATCGATGTGCCTGCATTCAACGAGGACGACAGGGCTTTTATCGGCATTGCCGCGCAATCCCTGGTTTGGGGAAGCAATCCTTGGGCTGACCTTACTCTT
Source organism: Erythrobacter sp. R86502 (assembly GCF_042466465.1). Taxonomy (NCBI): domain Bacteria; kingdom Pseudomonadati; phylum Pseudomonadota; class Alphaproteobacteria; order Sphingomonadales; family Erythrobacteraceae; genus Erythrobacter; species Erythrobacter sp. R86502. The sequence goes on from NZ_JAXHCJ010000001.1 coordinate 2,796,796, forward strand.
GCGCTGAAGGCTGCGACGCAGCGCAAGGGCCGCGGCTTGTTTTTACCGCTGCGCCAAGCGCTGACCGGGATGGACCATGGTCCGGATATGGGCGAACTCCTGCCGCTGATCGGCGAAGAAGAAGCGCGCGCGCGGCTGATGCGTGCGGCTGCCTTGCAAGGGTAGCCTACTGCACCTGCGCTCTGAACCGAATGGTGAAGCTGGGCTGCGCCGTTGAGCTGGCGGCGGACATCGTGCCTGTCGGCGCGATCCGGATGCCGCGCACATTCGCGTCAAATGTGCCAACCGGACTGTACGTGTACGGATCGGTGCCGTTCGCCGCGGATGAGAAGCGCACCATCGTCGATGGGTTGAAGGCGTTCAGCCCGCTGGGGTTTGCGCCGTTCGTGAATGTTACCGGCGTGCCGGTTGCAAATGCCATGTTGGCTGGCATCACATCGACAATTACAATCGAGCTTGAATCGACCCTACGTGCCCCGACGTTTCGGACCGAAATGGCGTATTCGATGATCGCGCCGGGCACGGCTTTGGGGTTTTGCGTGCCGTTGATCGGATCTGATATGATGATGCTTGTTTTTTCGACGACCAGCACCGCAGTCGTCCTGCGGGTGTTTCGGATCGTGCACGTCACCGCATCCCCCGGCTTCAAGATAATCTCGCCCCCCACGTTGGTAGGAAGCACCGTGTTCGATCCCGTAGCCGCGTTCGTACATCCAAGCGTCGCGGTATAGTTTTCAAGGTTGGTCGTGCCTGCAGCGATTTCGTCCAGCGTATATGCCGTGCCGGCTACGGTCTGGAGCAGTCCGGTATCGCCGTTGATGATCGTGGCGGATGTGCCCGTGGTTGTGCGAGCCGCAAACACGGTTTCTCCGTCACGAATGCGGATCGTGAACTGATCGCCAGTAAACCGGCGCCCGAAAGTCCCGAGAAGTTTTCGCAAGCGAAGCTGTGGTTGTGCACCGTTGGTAAAGGAGCACACCAGGTATTCGCCGAATTCGAGCTGCCCGATGCTGGCGCTCGTCGTCACCTGATTGTTCGGCAGGTTTGCACGAGTAGGGCCCGCCGTATTCACGCAGGTCAATGTCGTGGCATATTGGGAAAGATTGCTGGCGCTGCCGGGGGCCATGCTTTCGCGCAGAGTAATCGGAACGCCAGCTGACAGGGCAAGCGGGGGTGTAGAAAACGGACCCGTACCTGTTCCACTGGTGGTGCCGCTGATGATGGTTCCGCCGGTGTTGGTGTTGGCGATTTGAAACGAAAATTGATCGGCCGTATTCAATCGTGCCCCATTGATGCTGGCTTCCAGCCGGATCGTGGCAAAGCGGATTGCGAACATCACCCCCTGCAGACCGCCTGCTTGGGTTTGGACCGACACCGTCGTGGGACTGTTGCTGGCAATGATGTACGCGCCGACTGTTCCTGATCGGCCCCCGACATTGACGGTGTTGGTGCCGACGCCCGTTATAGGGGGAAAGTTCGTTCCGACGATCGGTCCGACCGAATCCAGCAGCTGCCAGCTTCCGCCATTGGTGGACATGCGCAGCAATTCGTTCTCGTTCGTAGATTCCGCATCAGCGACCACGAAGGAGTAGACGGTTGCACTTGCGCCGCTCGGCGGTGATACCGCAATGTTGGAAAAGGTGATGGTGCTGGTGCCTGCCGATGCCGTGTACAGGACGGGTCGGCCTGGGATGCCGTTAAAGGCCGTGTTACCGATGGCGGCCCCCGTCCATGATGGCGAGGCCACCGCGTTATAGCCTGTCGCAGCGGTGCTCGTCACGCGCGCGTTAAGTCGCACCGTCGATCCATCGGGAAGTGTGAACGTAAGGTTCTGTCCCGATGCCGAGCGTGCCGTTGTATCATTGTAATTGGTAAGGTTGAGCCAGCAATAGGTTTGCCAGCTATCTGGCGCTGTCCCCTGCGTGGTGGCCTGACCGCAGCTTTGCGCCTGCGCAGCCGGGCTCCACATCAACCCGCAAAGCAACACTACTAGGGTAAGCACACGACGTAGCGAGAACCAGCAGGCATTCATGCCACGGGCATAGGAAGCCATGGTAAATACCGCGTTAGCAGATCGGGAAAAACGGCGCATTCCCATCGCTTAATTGCCCAGTCCCAAAAAGCGAAGGCTGTCGGCGTCGACGCTCATGCGCACCGACGCAAAGGCACCCTTGTTCGTATTACGGGCCGGTCCGAAATCGCCGTCACGGAAGCCTTCGATGTTGTATCCCACCGTCAGCAACATGCCCTTTGCCGGCACCACACCCAGCGTCGGGCCATAGGCAAAGCTGGTCGCTTTGTCGGTCAGATTGGAGCGAGCGGTGGTGCTGGCTCCCAGTTCGATACGTTCGCCGATACCGATGCGGGCATCTGCACCGACAAGCAGGCTGGTGCCCGAAAATTCTGTACCTTCGAACTGATCGAAATTGTGCCGCGCGCCGAGGAAGAGCGACATCTCATGACGCCGAACTTCTGTGCCATCGTCCTGGCCGCGCGGGCTGACATTGGTTGACAGACTGGCGACCAGACGGCGAGAGGTTGCGTTGCCATCCACGACCAATGCTGTGCGGCCTGCGCCGGCACCTGCATTGCCGCCGATCTCTCCTGCGACACCTGCAGTAATTTGATCGCTGCGATACTCAAGGCGGCCCAGCATCGCGAGCGGTGATGCCGAAGGGCGGTGTGCAAAGGCAATGCTTGCATCGAAGATTTCAGCTTTCGCGCCGCCTGCTGCTTCGGACAGGGTCCATGTGCCACCCGAGCCAACCAAGCTACCTTCGCCAAGCTGACGAATTGCGCCGACGGTTACACCCTTGCGATCGGTAATTTCGCCATCACGCACTTCACCGCGCGCGACCACGCTCCAGCGGTCCTTGCGCCATGCCGCGCCGAAAGTAGCGGCGGTGAAATCCTCAAACAGCAATCCCCCTGTAAGCTGACCGCCGCTGGCAACAGGTTGCGCAGGATTGACAATACCTGCCGTTGCGGGAGCGCCGCCAAGCGTACGGTTGCCATCAATGGTGGCGTCGATCGTCAGAGAGGAGCTGAGCGCGAGGGTTTGCGACAGGCCAAATGCGGCAAAGCTGCGGTTCCCGTATTCCCCGATGGTTTCCTGACCCAGCGTCGTCACGACCTGGCCGCCCTGCCATGGCGACACCTCGATGCCTCCGCGAAGCTGGCGCGAGGAAATGTTTTTCCCATCAGCCAGTTCGTATGTGCCAACCAATCGAACGTCCTGCGTTATCGCATATCGCACGCCGAGCCGGTGACGGGCAGGCAGATCAAGGCTTTCTGCCGTGCCGAGCGCGACAGCAGTGCTCGCGGAAATCTCCAGCTTGTTGTCGAACAGACGCTGGGTCGCGCCAGCTTCAAGAACGGTTGATGCAGCACGTTCGCCGTCGGCAAGGCGATCGTTGAAATGCACGAGGCCCAGACGCAGATCGGTGGTTTGACGGGTCAGGACAAACTGTCCCTGTGCCGCACGGCGCTGGGCAAGGTTACCAAGAGCATCGTCTTGCCACAGGCTGCCGATGAAGCTGAAATTCTGGTTCAGCAGGATCCGTCCATCGACGCCAACCTTGCGCCGGCCACGTTCGGCAAGATTTTGCTGTCCGATCCCGTATTCGCCATCAATCTGGCGAGCATAGGCAAGAAGGTCCAGCGTGCCTGTCTGGTGCTGGGCTTCGACAAGCCAGGCGGTTGCCGCTTCACCTTCGCGCTGACTGACGCCCAGCTCAGCGCGGATTTCGGTGTTTTCGCCGACGCGCGCGAGCAGGTCGACAGCGCCCAGATCGGTGCGCTGTGCCTGACCATCACGGCCCACCAGTCCGGCGTCGCTGATGGCGCTGGCACCAACGCGCACCGCGCCGTTCGCGCTGATCCAGTCGGCGCGCACGCCCGCGTTCCATTCAGCCTGACCCGCCCCATCGGCTTCGAATTCAATCACGATGAATTGCGGGTTGAGGTTTTCATCACGGCTCAGCACCGGGGCTGAAAAGCTGATGGTGCCGGAAAGAAGGTCGATGTCATAGTCGGCAAAGCGGGTAAGCTCGCGCGTGGCAATGATAAGTTCGGGGCGGAAACGGTCGCGCACCTCAATCGTAACGCGCTCCGAATTCGGCAGGATGCGGCGATTGGCAAGGCTGTATGGTCCGGTGATGCCTTGGCCTTGAATTTCCTGCCGCTGAAAACGGCTGGCGATTTCAGCCGCAAAGCCTTGCGCCTTGATCTGGCCCATGCGCGCTTCTGCCTTCACACCGGTTGCCGTGCGGTTGTAATTTGCCAGCCGTGTCTGGTTGAACGCAGTCTGGAAGTCGCCGTACAGCGCGTAGAAAGTGGATGTTTCGATCCGGACATACAGCTTTTCCCGGCTGGCAGCATCAAACCGACGGACCGACGCATCGCCGAACACGGTGTAATACGCCTGCGGATCCAGGGCGCCCAGCACCCGCTGATCTTCGCGTTGCTTGGCGCTGTCATAGGCAAGGGTCAGCAGGTATTTGCCCAGCACACGCCCCTTTGCGTACAGCGCGATGCGCGCATCATCGCCAAGGTCGCTGTCGAACTGACCGGCGCGCTCCATGTTATCGGCAACCGAACGGGCACCGATTGTGCCTTCGGCAAGACCAATGATGGTCCATTCGATATCGCCTGGTTCGATCCAGGCTTCCAGCTCCTGACGCCGGGCAATATTGCCTTCGTCGAATGCGAAAGCGAGCCGCACAGATCCACTGACCATGGTAGGAGCCAGTTCGATCCGGGCGATGCCTTCATCGCCTTTAACCACCCAGCGCGCTGCCGAAGGGGCCGTACCGGTGAGCTGGTTGAGCTGCTGGCGGTCAATCTGCTCGGCGCTCTCATAAGGCGCGTTGAGCGTAAAGCTGCCTGAAATACCCTCGCGCAGCGGACGTCCGTTGCGGTCGATCACACGAATGGCGATGACGGGGCGGGTCCGTCCATCGGCAACCAGCTCTGACTGTGAAGGCAAAAATTCGACTTTGGACGGGATGCGGGTGAAGAACACGTCACGGGTAAAGGACTTGGCCACTTCGCCAAAGCTGTTAACGATCCGCGCTTCGAGGGTAGTGCGATCGTTGATCAACGGCACACCGCGCCATTGGCTGACGGCAAACCGGCCTTTTTCGGGGTTTTGCGTGCCATCAAAGGCAAGCGGATCGACCGGCTTCCCATCCACCAGAAGTTCTACAGTCTGCCCGCGGCGGTGACGAATGGCAACGCGCACGGCAGGCGCGCGCGGATTGGCGTCTTCTTGCGGGGTCAGAAAGCCATCGGCCCCATCACCGAGCGATAGGAAGTCGGTAGGTGTCGCGATGGGTTCGTCGGTCTTGAAGGGTTCGACGGGCGCATCCGCCAGCGAGGGCAGGGCGGAAACATCGGCCGCGCCTTCGGGCATTGCAACGTGAAAATCAGCCACGACCAAGCTGCCGCCCTGACCTATTGCAAAGCGCGAGCTTTCGCTGCGCGCGTTACGCGTCGAGCGCGAGCAGTCGATCAATTGCGCCTGATCGGGCAGGGTCATACGCGACACCTGGACAACGTGCGTACCCGGAACGACGCCTTCGAAATGGTAACGGCCGTCTGCGTCTGTCACGGCAAAGCTGCCATCTTCAAGCATGACACGAATGCCAGCAACACCCACGCGTTGCGCTTCATCAAGACTGCAAGCACCGGCGGTGATGCGGCCAATGATTGTCATACGATCGGCAATTGTGTCGCGCACAATGTCGATTGCGGCGCTGGCACGTGTCTGACGGCCCAATCCATCGCGAACGATCACATCATTGAGCGCGCGTCCCGGGGGCGCATCGGGACCTACTGACATGGCATAGGTTACACGGGCGCTCGACCCGGCGGCCAGATCGCCCAACCCGATTGTCAGCTTGCTGCCATCAGGAGAAATGGTGACGGCGTCTGGCGCTGCCACGCCGTTGATCCGCACCGTATCACGACGCAGACGCAGCCAGCGGGATGGGGTATCGACCAGCGTTACCGAACGCTTTACCCGCGCCGGATCGGCGTTGCGCACGGTGATGGTGTAGAAAACCGCATCGCCGGGTGCAGCAGTGGCGCGTGACGAGGACTTGACCACCGCAAGGCTACCACTTGGACGATCGACGGGAATGTCGACTTCGAACGGGATCGGATTATCCAACGCGAAGACATCGCCGAAGGACCCTTCGCGAACGATGTAGCCGCGGCCATCGGGGCGGGTAACATTCACGAGAAGCTCGCGCGGGGCAACAGAGGGCGCGGTGTAGGGGGCGGGCGGCTCCACCACGAGGCGGAAACGCCCTAATGTTGTCAGCGGGAACCAGAATTCACCCGACCCCATCGGAACGACGCGGCCTGATGCGTCGGTGATCGGCAGACCTGATGTGACGGTTGAAGGCCACGATGTGACGCCATCTTCGGCAAAGACCGTGGCAGGGGCGCCAGTGCCGGCATCGACAAGCGTGACACGCGCACCATCAACCAATTCCCCTGTTTCGCTGTCAAACACCGCACCAAAGGGATCAACCAATACGGTAAGATCGGTTTGCACGAGGATGTCGTCAGTACCGGGGCTGACCGCGACCACCGTGATGCGCGAATCATGCCCGACGCTGAGCCGGCAATCTTCCTGCTCCAGCGGCGGGGGAATGCGGAAAGTATCGATCACGCCGGAGAAGACACCGCTGTCCGTTGACGTTTCGAACACCGTCATGGTTTCGCGGTCGCCATCGGCTGACGTAAGCACCACGGTCAGGCTATCGACCGCACTGGGGTCAAGGTTCGCGCTGACGGCACTGACTTCAAAGAAAAGGGGTTCGCCGCCGCGCAGCATGTCGGTAGGCTGGACGATCGCTGTGTTGAGCGAGGATATGGTCTCAGCAACGGCCGCAGCGTTGGCTGTTTGTGCGACACTTTTCAAAAGTACCGGCTCGGTCGGTACGCCGCAGCTCGGCGGACGGTACACAAGTTCCGAACCCGCGCCGGGCGCGCGCCGGAAAACCTGGATGGCAGGCGGTGCACTGGGCGCCGACCGGACATCGAACTGAACGGGATTGCTGACCACGCCTCGGCGTGTACCATCATCATCCCATGTAGCTTCGGCGATGTTGATCACCGTGCGCACTGCGGCCGCGTCGGAGGTTTGCGCGCTTACCCCCCCTTGAGGCATGCCGAATGGCAGCAGCACTGCGCACAGTGCCGCTGCCATTCGTCTGAAGGAGGGGGTAACACGCAAGACCGAGATCCTGATCGCGGCTTAGTCGATCACGACGCGGAAATAGAGCGAGCGTGTCTCGCCCCCGGCAACATCGCTGAGATCGCCTGCGACCAGGTCCTTTCCAGCGTTGCCGCCTTCTGCCGTAAACGTGCCGCCCAAACTGCCGTTGGCGCAGGTTGCATCACCATCGACAAAGATCGAATTGGCCACGAACGTCACATCGAAGGGCAGATCATCGTTGACTGCCACGTCGGTTGCGGTCGCAGCGCCGCTGGCATTTGCTACCGTGATGCAATACTCGATGGTCGCGCCCGGGATTGCCTTGGGGTTATTAGTTCCGTTGAGCGGATCTTCCACAACGCGGCTGGTCTTTGCCACGGTTACGACAGCACCCGCCACGGTGTACGTCCCCGTATCGGAAAACGCGCCATCGCGTACGGCGTCAATATCACCAAGGCCGTCGGCCAGAACGGTATCGATACCAGTGGTGTTGGCAGCTGATTCGACCAGTTCAGCGCCAAGCGTTCCGACAGTGCCAGCAGCATGCGCGTTTGCGGTCAGTGCAACGTCGAACAGGTCGGCGTTGTCTGCGTTAAGGCCAATATTCGCCAGCACGAATACCCGTTCGGTTACGCCGTCGGCATCTGCCGCTACTTCATCGAGGAAAGTAATGGCGCCAGCAGTGCGATCGGCATCGTCGTAGACACCGTTGCCATTGGCATCACGGAAGATGCGGATGTTGCTGATGTCCGCGGCCGTGCCATTGCGCAACGTCGTTGCAAGGTCGAGATCGATCGTGCTGTTCGACAGGTTTGTGACGTCGAATACAAGGACGGCATCTTGCTGGCCAGGGTTCACAGTCGTCGCTGCACCAACAAAAGCGACATTCACATTGACGCGCTGGTCAACGATGAATTCGTCGCTCGCCACTTCGGCGTTCTGTGAGATGCCGCCAACGTTGTAGCTGACCGAGACTTCGTTCCGGATGGTCGAACCTGCGCTGGTCCCTTGCGCCAGAGCTGGCGCGCTGGTCATCGCGACGAGCGCAAACGCACTCACCGCACCCAGCAAATGCTTGGTGGTTGTCATGATTTTGGTCCTGAGTGTGTGCCCCGCGTGAAATGATCCGCCCGCAGGGCGTGGCGGTTATCTCCCGCTGATCAGCGGATGATGGCTGGATAGGTGAGCCGGCCCGATTGTCCGGGAGCGATACTCGCCAACACCCAGCGGACATGGGTAACGTCCGCGTGGGCGGCGGGACGGGTCGTCCCATCGGAATTGGTAACACTTAGCGCGGCAAGCGCGCCGAAGGTTTTGCCGCCATCGACCGACACCATCAGTGCAGGATCAGCGTCGGGTGCAAGGCGGACGGCCTGCGGCAAAGGGTTGGTGACAACGAAATTGTTCACCACTTCGGCTGATTTGCTGGTGTAATCCGTGCCGAACACAAGCTTGGCACCGGGAACGATTGTCGTAGGCTGGACGAGTTCGACGCGCTCTTTGCCGTCAGCGTCGACTACAACGGTTTCAGCCATGACGTCACCCGTCAGCGAAACGGGCGGCGCGGTGTCTTGCGCCGAGAGCGGAGCTGCAAGCGCGATCGCTGCGGCAAAAGCCATTGTAAATTGGTTGATCCGGTTCATTGCGTAGCCCTTACTTTTGTATCTGGATGGGGGTGAAAATCAGTCGACGACGACGTCAAATGAGACCTTCCGCGTGCTTTGTGCTGCGACGTTTCCAAGCGTGACGGCAATCCCTTGGGCGTTAGATGCCATGCCTGCATCGGCGTCGTCAGCATCGCTCAAAGCGGTATCGTCAAGCGCAAGGGTTCCGGGGGAGTATGTCGTGCCAGCCGGAATCGCGTCGGTTATGATAAGGTTATCTGCAGCGCCGGTCCCGCTGATCCGTGCTTCGATCGTAAATGTCGCGATCGTTCCGGGCACAGCGCTTGTGCCGCCAAAGGGATCGCGCAGCACGACTGACTTGATTAGCGCCACAGCGGCCACGCCGTTGATCAGTTCACCGCGTGCAGTGGCCTGTGCACCCGTCGTACCGACGATTGCATCGCCTCCGTCTACGCCAGTTCCTGCAAATACAGTACCGGGAGCACCAGTGCCGGTCACGGCTTCAGCTGTAAGGGAAATGGCACTGGTCTGCTGGTCGGTTGCATCCGCAGGTGCCGATGCCAATACGAACAAGGTCAGCCGTTGATCGGGCGCCAAAATTGCCGTGGTTTGCGGCTGGGCAAAGATCTCGTCGATACCCTCGTCGTAAACCCCGTTGCCGTTGCTATCGTTTGCAATTGCCCGAAATGAGACGTCGAAATCGTTCCCTGCCACCGCGGTATTGGCTAATAGTTGAAAGGCTTCGGGGCCGTTGCCCTGATTGGTCAGTTCAAAGGTAAACACCACATCGCCGGGCCGTGCGGCGATTGGGCCGGGATCGAGTGATGTCAGCGTCACATCAAGCAATTCGTCAACGCGCACCGTGATCGTGTTGGAATTAACACTGCGGGCGACGCCGCCTTCATCGTAGCTGGCCACGGCTGTATTCTCGATCAAGGTGCCAGCAGTCACGCCGCCAGCTAGCACGGGTGCAGGTGCCAGACCGCCGACAAGTAGGGTGGTTGCCAGGATCGCGGTAAACGGTGGTTTAAAGTGCGGTTCGGTGTTCATACCCTCCGCCATTAACCAACGTAGGTTAGCAAGAAGTTATAGTTTGCCGCTGGTTCTGGTTTTGACTGCTTAAATGATCCCACATACCCTCGGTATCAGACCAAGCTATAGCGAGGAACCGCTGAAGTGATTTCAGTCACTTATTGACGTGGCGGACCTAAGATCGAACCGTCGGGCCCAAAAGCTAGTGCAGCAAAAAGTTTTCTGGCGGACATCGTCCTGGCTGCAGCGAGCGCAAGCTTAGTCAACGCGAATCATATGGAAGAGACATGTGAATCAGGAGCCGCCTGAACCATGGGCGCGTTTTCAGCGCCAGCTGCGAGCCGACATATAACCGCGATCTGCGGTTTGCATCCGGGTCAAACGAGTGAGAAATTTTTTGGTTTGCTGAAACTACGCAAGCAATTTGCGTTGATGCCCGGTTTGATCGGCTAATAGGCGAAGCACATCTTCAGCAGCCACCGGCTTCGAAATCAGATACCCTTGCATGTTCTGGCATCCCTCGCGCTCCAGCGCATCAAGCTGCGCGATACTTTCCACCCCTTCGGCAAGCGTCGCCATGCCGAGCGCATCGGCCAACGTCGTAATCGCGCGGATCACAGCGTGGCCGTTGCGGGCATCGTTGCCCAGATCGTCGACAAAGGTCTTGTCGATCTTGATCTTGTCGAACGGGAAAGCGCGTAGATAGTGCAAAGTTGAATAGCCGGTGCCAAAATCATCCAGCGATATTCGCACACCCAAGCTGCGGATTGCCGTAAGGATAGATGTGGTTTTGACAGTATCCGACGTAAATATGCCCTCGGTCACTTCGATTTCAAGACGGTTGCCTGCAAGTCCGCTGCTAGAAAGTGCTTGTACGATGGTAGTGGGCAGTCCGCTGTAATTGAAATGCTTGGGGGTTATATTAACACAGACAGTCAGATCTTCAGGCCATGTACTGGCTTGCCGACAGGCTTCGCGAAGCACCCACTCCCCCAGTGGTAGGATCAACCCGGTTTCTTCGGCCAACCCGATGAAATCAGCCGGTGACACAAGACCACGTTCCGGATGGTGCCATCGCACCAGCGCCTCAAAACCAGTAATGCGCTGTTCGGTCATGGAAAAAAGTGGCTGAAAGGCGAGTTCGAATTCCTTCCGTTTGATCGCCGCACGCATATCGTCTTCGGCTTGGCTGCGCAGACGATCATGTGCGTCAAGCGCTGGCTCGAAGAAATGGTAGGTCGCCTTACCTTTGTTCTTGGCGCAGTAGAGCGCAAGATCGGCGCGCTTCATCAAGCTGCTCACATCCAGACCATCGGCTGGAGCAACCGCAATACCGATACTGGCTGAGCAATCAGCTTTCTGACCTTCGATCGGAATTGAAGCGACCAGGCTGGTTTTCAGAGATGCAGCCAGTTGATTGAGGTTGGCGCTTTGGCTTAGCTCATCGAAAATGATGGCAAATTCATCGCCGCCGAAGCGGGCGATCAGTGCATCGGGGAAATCGGTGCGTAACTGATTTGCGACGGCGCGCAGCACAGCATCGCCGGCAGGGTGACCAAGAGTATCATTCACGACCTTGAAATTGTCGAGATCGATGAATGCGAGCAGCAATCGTCTTTCAGCACTGGTCTGCGGCAACAACTGACCCAACTGCTCGACGAACAACTTGCGCGAGGCCAGCCCGGTCAGGCTGTCATGCAATCCAATATGAATTTGCCTTTCGCGCTCCTCGATTGCTTCGGCCATATCGAGAAAGCTACGGGCCAGCCTGCCGATTTCGTCATCGGTTTCAATTCCCAGCGCGATTTCCCGCCGCTGCCCGATGCGCCGGGCGGCCTCATCCAGTTGATGCAAAGGTTCAGTGACACTGCGCGCAACTTGCCAGCTCAAACCAAGGACCAGCGCAACCCCGCCAACTGCGAGCAGCACCAGTAGCCTATTCATCTGCGAGAACTCCGCTAGCGACTCCGTGAGCGAATGACGCAGCAACAGGCGCGGAGCGATGCCGTTTTGTAACACCGCAAGATCGGATACATGGTATAGCGAACGATCGGCTTCATCATGTTCGATGACGCTTCCTGCCCTTGCAGCTTGAAGCCACTGAGGAAGCTCGCGCGCGTCGATGACCTGCGCTTCAAGGGCGATGGGCGCCAGATCGAGCAATCGTCCGAGCTCGGCGCGATTGAGCGGTTTTGCGATCACCAGCCAGCCGATAAGGTCGGGTGCTTCGATAGGTGCAGCCGCAGCGAGGGCAAACCCATCGCGCAATGCTATGATGCCGCGGCTTTCTCCCTCAATCAGCCGCGACCATAATTGTGCAGACGCGGGGATGCGCTTGCCATCGGCGACGAGCAGATCGCCTTCCAGTGTCAATACGAAAGCGGCATCGGTGCTTCCGCGTGTTTGCAGACTCAAAAGCGCGCTGGAGATGGTGGGGCTATCACCGGTCGCCACTGCTTCGCGAAAACCGAAATCGCGCGCCAGCACGTCAGCCTGATCGCCCATCTGCTGCGCACGCGTTGCCAGAAGTTCGTCAAACACACGAGCATTCGCGGCTAGATCGCGCGTGGCGCTGAGTTCTGCGAAGCGTGTCAATCCACTGGCCGCCAATGAAACGATAACCGCCAATACGACAGCAAACAGCGAAGCATACAGCACCGCGATCCGCGCACGCAGCGATCCGAAACGCAGCCTTGCGAAACGTCCCGGCACCATGCTCATAGCAAGCTTACTGTTATGCGATGGGTCTGCGAATCGTCCGTGATGGTAAAAGTCGATCGGCTTTCATTCGATGGACTGCGTAATCGTGGATGCCAAACAGTCAGCGCCGAATTTCCCGTTGGCATGCCCTGTAGCGTCAGGTAGCCGTTATGATCGGTTTTGCCCGCAAACGGTGTGTTGGTTATGCGAATATAGCCGCGCATTTCGTCATGAATATTGCAACCGAGCTTTACGCTGCCGGTTACAGGAAATGCCTGCGTACGGGTCTGATCTCGGCCATAGAGTTCGAATTCAAATCTTGCTGACTTTGAAAAACTGTAGATCGAATGACGGACATTATCGAGATTGGGGAAGGCGACTGTGCTGCCTTTGGCGATGACCAATGTCCCGGGCAGAAATTGTCGATCCTTTTGGGCCATCCCCATTTTCCACGGGAAGCGGATTGGACCTGTGTGCTGGCGTTGGGCTTGAAGTTCGACGACGGCATCACGCACCGGTATTCCGTCAAGATCGACGACCTGGACCCGTAGGGTAGCGGGCCCTGCCGCTGCCACGGAAAGGGTGCCGCCTGCCATTATCGTAATGCAGGCCGTTGCTGCGAATGCAGGCAACCGGAAAGGCAGATAGCTTTGCATGGTTGACGTAGCGTCATACGTGCGGAAAGCTTAAGAAACCCTGATTTCCACGATCAGATAGTTATCGGACTTCCGCATCCGGGCAGCCACCATAGAGGAGGCTTTAAAGATAGCGCACAACTAACGGAGGCGTGCCGGGAAGATAAGAAGAGGCGCGCTATCGTCGTTGAGATGCGGGATCTCGGCAAACGCATCATCACGCGGAGCCTTGTCGCGCATTAGCAAATGAAGGAGGGTACACAGTAAACGGGGCACTCATGACAAAATTGGATGAATGCTCATCGATCATGGAAACCGAGTTACCCAGTGGCGGCAGAGTTAGTTTTCTAGCTCATTGCGTCAAATGGGATCCTTACAACTCACACGTCTCAGTAGAGTCACAGAGCGACGTTCAGCTGCCCACCCCCTGACGATACGGTTTATGTGACTCATCGCGCTGACTCTCTGCGGTATCAATGATATTCATGATCGCAGCTAGAACGCTATTGATTTGTTCTTCACCGATCAGCCAATTGCGAAAACGCGCGTTCCATTGTCCGTGGCCACGGCAGGACGTTTTGACCGCTTCCATCAAGCGGTCGTTTCGGTCATTTCGAACGGCATAACGACCGTCCGGGATCGCGTTGACCTTAATCTTTCCGTGAGTGGTTTCGAACGTCCACGGCCCGTCGCCCGTCAGCTCGATCGCCATGTGAGTTGAAGTCTTATGACCGGGCGCTGTTGAAGCAAGCGCCGCTTGATTTGGTGCTATGCCCAGGCCCAGCATTCCACGCCAGTCATATGTTGGAGCTCTGTGCGCAGCAGCCAAGCGATTACCGAGTTCGGTAAAATCTTGTTTCGAAACGCCTGAAAATATATGCTTTCCCATCATGCGCATCGCTGTACCGGAGCCGAGATCAGCCGATTGTTTGCGCCACCAAGCGCCGAAATTGTCCGATTTAACGATGTGCGCGTCAGCAGGTAATTTCGATCTATCCACACTAGACGTGGGTGAGATCAAAACGACAGGCTGAATCCTGCTTATCTTGGTGATGTCGTTGGCTTCAAGAAACTGACGCAGGAGCTCGCATTGGCGGCGTGCTTGATTAAGGGGCGAAGGGATGGAGCGCGGCTTGCCCTGGTTCCATATTGTCCAATCACCATGGTCATCGCACGTAATGCGACCAGCATAATTTTTTGTTTCCAAGACCTAGGCCGTCGCTTGCAATTGATGAATGACAAGATGATCAATCTGAGCGACTTCGCCATCTTGCTCTAATCGCAAGTCGTGCAGCATTCCGATCGACTGGCTCGTGCCGAATTCGCGTTTAAGGTAGTGTGCTGCGTCCCGCTCACCTTTTTGACCGGAGCGAACGTTGGCAATCGCCTTTTGAATCCGCGCCCGGTGTGTTGCGGGCGCATTTGCTTGAAGCTGCTCTAGTAGCTCAAGGTCGGCTTTGCGGTCGTCAGCGTTTTTCCAGATCATCCGCCACATTCCCGTGTTACGTTATCTGCTCGCTTCGCGATCAGGTAGACCCTTGCACTATCAGAAGGCTGGTGACGAAAGTGTTTACCGTGACAAAATAAGTAAAACGTAATCAGTGTTTATGCAGCGCGGACTAAGGCGGTTCGGGTTCGTGCTGATCACGAAGCATTGGGGCCATTTAAATACTGTTTGTGTGCTAGCCGCAGTGTCGCCCCCGCGATCGCAGGATGACCTACAATCGATGGCTGAGAGGTGGAGTTTGGCTAGGTCGGCCGCGCTGAGCTATTGGCATGTGACGGGCGGAGCTCGCCTGTAAACGGTTGAAGGAGCGCGTCAGAAAGGCGAAAACGGCCGTTCGATCACCTACTCAGTAACCGCAAATCGCCCCTCGTCCCAAGGGGCGCAACTGGCCGCTTTTCGTGAAACCTGGCCCTCTTATGGTCGACGGCCATCTGGCGCGTTCAACGGATCGAAATTCCTGAGGGGGATGAAGACCCCGAGGCACTGACAGATACAGTTTGCCAATAAAGTTTTAAAGCTTGGGGAGAATGCGGCAAGCCTGATCAAAAACTGTATCTCAGGCTCGCCCGTAGCTGACGCGGTTCGACCGGGTGGAAATGGCGATCTTCAACACCGTTCGCTTCGCCGGGGAGGCGGGATTCATAGAAATAGGTGATGTCGGCGTCTCGGCTATTGAACAGGTTGAAAGCCTCGATCCCCAATCGCATCGCCCCTAGCTCGTAATAGCCCGCCAGATTGACAAGCGTGGTCGCATCAGAGCGGACCGAGCGATCCTCGATCAGTGGGGCACTGCCAAAATGACGAACCCGGGCAGTGATCGTCAGATCGGGCACCGGGGTTACTGCCACCCCCGCGGCAATCACCTCCGGAACCGCGCCTGGAATGGCATCGGCGCCCGCACCCGGCCCGACGAACCTGGCATCGGTATGGGCGTAAGCGGCATCAATCACCACGCCGGGTGCGGGGCGCCAGAACACATTAGCCTCAACACCATAGCGCCGCGATCCGTCATTGGGTTCGGTTGCGCCGCCATCGCCGATGAAGACCAGTTCGGAATCAAGTTCGAGCCAGAACCCGACAACCGAAGCATCGATCGTCGCTGTCTCCAGCCGCGCGCCCAGTTCGGCCCCTTTGGCTCGCACCAGCAGCGGCACTCGATCTGCTCGTTCGCCGCTGACCGGATCTAACGCGATGGTTGCGCCGCGCGCGTCGTTGGAATGGAAGGACTGACCGTAATTGGCGTAGAGCTCTATGGTTTTGGATGCCTGCCAAGCCAGCCCGAACTTGGGGGCGAACAGATCATCATCGGTTTCGCCTGAATTGGCTGCGAGATCGGACTGCACGTCGACCGTCTGGTAATCGAACCTGAGCCCGGCAAAGCCGCGCAAACCGGGCGCAATTGCGATCTGGCCATCGAGGTAAAGCCCCACACCCGTCTGGTCGATGGCATCTAGCCGAACGGTCTCGACAGGAATTGCATCGACACTGCGGAACAGCGCCACTTCGTCGATGGCATCGTGCCGCAGATCGGCGCCGACGTTGAGCGCGAGGGGGCCGCGCTCGAACCGGTGCGACACCGCACCACCGAGCACCCAGCGTTTATCGCGCTGAACGAATTCGTCGCCCAGGACCGGGTCTTCGAGGAAGTAAGTGAAGTTGGATACCAGCTCAAACTCGTAGCGGGTGGCATAGGCTGAAAAGGTGGTGCCGCCGACCGCACCGCCGATCACCGCTCCGAGGCGGGTTGTACTGCCGCCGAGGTCATCGTCGATATTGCCGAACCGATCGATAAGCCCGCTGGCCACCGCGCGTTCCGGCACCTGATCGGTCGATGTCCAGCGTGCATCATACGCGTTGAGCTGAAGCGAAAACCGCCTGGTCTCGCCGCCGAACGAATACTTTACCAAGCCAGCGAAACGCTCGAGATTTTCATCAAGTAGCCACGGACCGTCATAGAATTGCGCATCGCCCACAATCAGCAAGTCGCCTTCGGCAAGGCCGGTGCTGCCCCCCGCCACGCCGCGGACAAAGCCGAACTCGCCCAATTGTGCTTCGGCAAAAGGGCGTAAGGTGTCAGCGGTCTTGAAGGCGGCGGTTCCGGCTGCGCTGAAATCCCCCACATCGGCGAAGTAGGGCCCCTTGCGGAAGTCTATCCGTTCAATCGCCTCGGGGATCAGGAAATTGAAATCGAGATAGCCCTGCCCATGGCCGTGAGAGCGCATATTGATGGGAACGCCATCGACAAACCCGGCAAAATCAGTGCCGTGGTCAAGATTGAACCCGCGCAGAAAGAATTGGTTGGCCTTACCGCTGCCCGAATGCTGCGTGGCAATGAGGCCGGGGATGTTTTCTACCAACTCACCGATCCGCGAAATCGGAATGGCGTCGAAATCGGCATAGCCCACTGTGCCTTGGGATGCGGACCGGGAAATGCCGATTTCTTCCAGACCGCGGCCGTAAACGATGATCTGTTGCGGCTCGGCGCTTTCTCTATCGGCTGCTTCAGATTCAGTCGTGGATTGCGCTGTTGCAGCTGTGGCGAAAGAGTAAAAGACTGTTCCGGCCAATGCAATTACCAGCCTGTGGGCAGGTACCGATGCGGTTTTTGCAGCCATGGAAAGTCCTTTGTAACGGGCTGAAGAGGGTCAGGCCGATCTGGGCTTGAGCGCACCGATGCGGCGCGCGAACAGAGCCACTCCGGTTGTGAGGACGGCTGCGAACACCAGCATCATGCTGGTTTCAACCACCGCCTCGAAGGGCGTAACAAAGCGTTCGTCGAGGCCGACGTAACGGTCTGCCACCCAGATCGCGGCGATGATGCAGCAGAACATCGCCAATGCGCTACGCAGCCGTTGGTAGGCTGGTGTGGCGGCGATGGTCACCAGCGCAGGCACGATTGCGAGCGCGATGGCGATTTGAACCAGCTCGATCCCGATATTGAAGCCGAGAAGCGTAGTGATATTGCGCGCCACGGAAAGATCGGTCAAGCTCAGGAACCCGGCAAAGCCGAGGCCGTGGATCAGCCCGAACAGCGTCGCAAATAGAGCCTCGCGGCGCGGGAAGATCGGGCGAATGGCATGGATGGCAGCAATCAGCACCGACACTGCGATTAGGGTCTCGACTAGCGCTCCGGGCAGGGTCATTCCCCCCAGTGATGCCATGATTAGGGTGGCGCTGTGTCCGAGCGTGAAGCCCGAAATCAGGACCGCTGCCGACCGGATGGTTGGCCTGGCCCTGCGTGCTCCGCGCCAACGCCCGCCCCGGGCCAGCAGCGGCAGCGGCAGCAGCAACGCCAGCAAGAACGCCAGATGATCGAGTCCGCCAAGAATGTGATTGGCACCGAGACTGACCGCGTTGGCAAACGGCATCCAGCTGCGCGCAGCGCCGCGATTGATCGCCAAGGCATTGCGGTTGCCGCGCAAGGTGCCGATGACATCGGGCGCATCGCCCAGCTTGCTCGCCGGATCGCGGCGCAACATGACCAGCACGAAATGGTCGGGTGCCGCCGCGATGACTGCGCGCCACTCGAGCATGAATCCGCCCAGCTCCGACAGGTCTTGCGGTACCAGAGAAAGCGTTGCGACTAGATCGTCATCGCCGTCCCGGCTGACAAAATCGAGGCTGTTCACCTGCATCTGCCAGGCACCGCCGCTTCCCCGAGCCGAAATGGTTTCGCCAAGATAGCGCCGCGCCTGCGCCTTCGCAGCGTCTTCATTCGCGACGCGGTTGCCGCTGGCATAGGCATATTCTGCCGCCGGGATGACGAGCTCCAGTTCGACACGGTCGGCGTGAAAATCGAGATAGGCTTCGCTGTTCGGTGCCTGATGCGCCGTTGCCATGCCAGTCAGCGCGACAACCGTGAGAAGCCACGCCACAAAAAAGCGGATCAGCCGTGTGCGAGCCATATCAACCTCGTTGCCGGGTCGTTGATTTTGGGGTTGATCGCGCGCGCCTGCTCATCGGCAGTTTCTGCCGCGTCGCTATCACCGAGGATGGTCAGCGCCTGCGCTTTGTTGGCGTAAAGTTGCGCGGACCGCCATCCGGACTGTTCGGCAAGGGTGATCTCGGTCAGCGCGGCGCTGGCCTGATCATTTGCCATGAGCGCGCGCGCTAGCAGCAATCGCGCCTCGCCATAAGGTCGGGCCTTTGCGTTGATACGGGCCAGACGCAGGGCCTCCCCGGCATCGCCGAACACCAGTTCATGCTCGGCTGCGTGGGCGGCAAAAGCGGCAGGATATTTGCCCGACCATTCGCGCCAGATCGCGCCAGCCTGCATCGCCCAGTAGCGACTGCGGGCATTGTCGCCGCGAACGCGCCAGACCAGCGCCAGCATATCCATCGCCTCGGGCCGCCCGTGGTCACGAGCCAGCCGTTCCAGATCGGTGAGCGCGCTGTTAGTTCGGCCATTCGCAAGATCAGCCTCGGCGCGGTAGAGTGCGGTTAGCCAATGGCCCGAAAACAGCGTTTCGGCTTGGTCGTACCAATCGGCTGCTGCTGCATAATCGCCGCGTGCGCTTGCGATTACACCTGTCTGGAGAGCAATGCCTGAAAGCACGACCGGGCTATGTCGTTCGGCACGCGTGGCGCCTGCCAGCGTGGCTATCGCGGCATCGAATTGGCCCGATACGCGCTTAAGGTTCGCCTGGCGAAGCGTCACGCTGATATGCGGGTCGAATTGAGCTGCCTTACGGTAAAGCTTTTCAGCCTTGCCGTGATTGCCCGTGTACAACGCCAAATCGCCGCGCATGGCCGTGGCTTCCGACAAGGCGGACTTTTCGGGCGCAACGCTGGAACGGGCGAAGATTTCAAGTTCGCGTGCTGCTACCGCCAGATCGTGCCGCGCTAAAGCCAATTCGGCCCGCAATTCAGGCACGCCAGAGGGATGCGGGGCAAGGTCGCGCACCGCCGTGATCCGGGTCTGGGCAATGTCGAGATAGGCTATATCGCCGGTGAGACGGAACAGCGAAAGCGCCGCGGCGCCTGCCCCGGCGTGACGGAGCCATTCGTTGGGCGCACGAACAATGCGAGCCTGCGACTGGTCTAGACGATTTTTTGAATTGCGAAGCAGGTCGGCATAGCTCGTCGGGCCGAAAGTAGGCTGTTCCATGGCAAAAACGGGCGCCGGGATACCATTGCCGGGCTGCGTCATCCATTGCAGCAGGGCAATGCTCAGTATCGCGACGATTGCGATGACCGGCCAACGGAGCATTTTTGACATGATATCCTTGCCGCATTCTGGTGAACCGGGCAGGCCCTTACGGGTCGGGCCTGCCCGGTTACAGGGGAGGAGGGGCGACCTTGGCAGCCCTTACCTTGCGACCGCGCAGGGGGTCAGGCCGGCCCTAACGAGATCATCCGCCAGCGCGTTTGTCAGGCCCGTGAGCTGCGCGCTCAGTTCCGGCACGAAATCGCCATCAGCATCATCTGCGGGATTGGCGTCGTTGTACGCGTTCTTCTGACTTGAACCGATCAGCGCAGTCGACACCGCCGGCATTCCCATGCGATCAACCCGCGTGTAGGCGCTGGCCGCATCGGTGCGGAACGTAAAGCCCGAACCAGGCGATGTCATGACCTGCGTTCCTTGCGCGGCTGCAAGGAAGGGGAAGCCTGTCGGCAGTGGCACGTCGTTGCGCGACGGATTCAATGGCAGTCCTGCCAAAGTCCCCGGCCCGTTGCGGCTAAGATCGAGGAAGATCACCGCTAAGGTCACGTCGATAACCGGATCGGCCAGCAGACGTCCATTGGGGAAACCGGCGTTGGCAGCAAGGTTGAGCGTCAAGGTGTCAGGCACAACTGCGCCAGCGACAGTCACCCCGCCCGTTCCGGGCACGATCTGGTTGAGGCAGGGGCCTACATCAAAACTGGTCGGAGTGGGTGTTGGGCTTGGCGTCGGAGTCGGGGACGGCGCGACAACAACCGGTGGCGGAGCCTTCTCATCGTCCCCGCAAGCCGCCAGCATGGCGAGTGTCATGATAAGCGGAGCAGTCGCTAGTGCTCCACGCAACGTTTTCGAATAGTTCGTTGTCATCACAGTTGACCTCCAAAACGGGCAGTGGTGGCCCACACATCCACCAGATTTGCTCCATTCTCGATCCGGCTCCGCGGGATCGAGATCACGACTGCCGTAAGGTTCTGCCCCGCAAAGAAATCGCGCTGGTTGTTGAAGCTCAATGTTCCCGTGGCGACCGTGTCACGAAAACCCTGAAGGTCGAAAAAGAACGGGTCGTCAAACAAGCCGGCCCTTACACGAACACCGTCCTTGACCAGATCGGTTTCCACGGCCCCCTCGATGGCCCCGGTCACACCGGGAAGGCCCTTCACCTGAAGCCCAAAGGTATTACTGCCCGAACCCTGTCCGAAGCGGATTTCGATCGGGATATTGGGCGTAGTGCGCGGCGCCGCGTTCGACACGTTGATCGTGTAAAGTACGTTCGGATCATAGGTGGCTGGAAGATTGGTCGCTTGGGGACCAGCAAAAGTCAGCACCAGGTTGATGTCTGTGGCGGTGTGCCAGGCGAAAACGTCGGCAATGTCGGCCGCCTTGTCGGGTGTCGTGTCATCCGCTGGATTGGTTCGGCCCGGCGGATCAAGGTGGTCAGCGGCTGTGAGACCGGCGCCGGTCACATAGAGCGCGCCCCCCGCCAACGCTGTTATGACCCCCGCAGTCAGGGGCAGTGCGTGTTTGAATTTCACCCAATTTCTCCTCGCGCAATGCATCAATGAAGTCGCGGCGCACGTTCCTGCGCTCGGTCCCTACGTTTGCGGATCGCGGCTGGTTTTAGTCGGATCAAAATTTATTTTAAAACTTGCGCAACTTGCTGCCGCCTTTCTAGATCGCGGGCTGCTGAAGCGGGAGAATAACGGCGCGCATGGCCAGAGACACACAGAATAGTGAGTTACTTCACATCCTTCTTGCCATGGCAGAAGGTGAGAAGGCAGCCATGCATCGTCTTTACGTTCGAACGTCTGATGAACTCTATTCGCTTTGTTTCAGCTTCATTCAAAACCGGGAGGCCAGCGAAGACGTAGTGCACGAAGTCTATCTGAAGGCCTGGAACCGGGCAGTCAGCTACGACCCGACAAAAGGTACACCGATGGCATGGCTGACCAGAATTGCGCGTAACAGTGCAATTGACTGGCTCAGAGCCCAGAAGCGCCGACCAACCAGCGGCGACAACGAACTGATCTTCGTCGTTGACCAAAGTGAGACTGCAGAAGAAATGCTTATCCGTGCAGAGCAATCGGACAATATCAGGCAGCAGGTGGAGAATCTGGCTTCAGCCGATGCAAATCTGATCCGCAGCGCTTATTTGCGCGGCATGACATATTCGGAGGTAGCAGATGCAACGGGCCTGCCGCTGGGAACCGTCAAGACGCGGATACGCAGGGGGCTTCGCATCATGCGCGAAAGAATGATCCATGATTGATGACCTTGCCTCGCCCTCAGATCCAGAGACGCTGGCGGCCGAATATGCCCTCGGTATGCTGGATGCCGATGCGCACGCAGCAGCGGAAACGCGTATTGACACCGATCCAGATTTTGCAGCCCGCGTGGCTCGGTGGGAAGCGGTTGGCCATGATTGGGCGCGCTCGGCACCTGCGGACAAAGGTTGGTCGCCGGATGACCTTTGGAACCGGATGAAGGCCACTTTCCCCGAGGAACGCGAGGCGCGCGTCCTGCCAAGCCCTGCTAATGATGCAGGCTCACCGTCAATCGCAACCGGGCCGGCTACCGGTTGGCGGCTGGGCGCGGTCGCCGCATCTTTGACGGCATTGGTGCTTGGCGGCCTCTATCTTGGCGAGCGAAGCCGTGTGCAGGAATTCGGCGATAGGCTCGCTGTGGCGCAGATGCAGGACGATGAGGCAACATCTGCCATCAGCGTGGCCCAGGTCAGCCAGGCCAATGGCGCCCCGCTTCTGAGCGTGGTTTATGAAGGCCAGGACGGTAAGCTGACCGCCCGCATTGCTGAGATCACGGACCAGAACCTTGTTCCTGAATTGTGGGTCATCGGACCGGACGGACAACCGCGCTCGCTAGGGCAGGGCATTGGTGGCTCGGTTTTCGTGGTCGAAATTACCGACCAGATGCGCAAAGACATCGCCGCCGGGAGCGTGATTGCGATCTCGCTCGAAAACCCTGCGCCAATCCCTAGCGCTCAACCGACGGCTGAGCGCGTCCTCGGCGCTGCACAGCTTGCGCCGGTAACTTAGGCACACGGATGTAACGTAGGTTAATCTGCTTTACGCTTCCATAGCTCGAGCGTCGGCACGTTCCTTTCCCACGGCTGCCAACCAGGTCGCGCAATTGTGCTTGCCGTTGATCACGCTCGTCCCGCAAACCCTGAACGAGACGTTATGGTTGGCCCGAACATCGGGACGGAAATTCTCACGCCCTCGAACGAGCGTTTGTGAACATGCAAAAGCTTTGTGCTCGATCAGCTCTGCATCTACCGGTTGGGGAACTCACATCTTCGGAGAAAAACCGATCCGGGGCTTCAACTGGCTTAATATGTTCTACCGCTCATTTGCGAGAGCCTTCCTCACAGGAGATTTTAAAGTAGGCCACAGACCTTCGGGGTCGGCTTCTGGCAATGTCAGTCGTTCGACATGCTAATTCAGAAGGTTGGCATAGTCACAACTACCGACTCTCCTTAGGGCCAAGCGGCGCGTGATTGTAAAGGAAGGCTTGGGTTACACCGCTTGGCATGTCGAATGACCACGATTGGGGCGCAAAGTGGTCGCCAAAATGATCACGGTTCTCCGGCGCACTCTATGGGAATGCGGGAAAAAAGCCGCTGTCCTGACTTTTTGCAAAAATGGTGCCCCTTCGAGTCCGAAAGTGGGAACCAAAACTTGTGGCAAATCACCCTGCAGGCCCCTTGAATGGGGCGCACTTCCGATGTGCGTCCTGACGAGGACTTTGCGAGGCGGCGGGCTTAGGTAGCCACCATCCCTCGGGTTCGTCCATGGCTACGCGGGTAGGCCGAGGGCTCCGGCCTGGCTCCATCGAGCAGCTTGATGCCGGTGTGCTTTTTTGCCAGCGCGCCTTGACGATGCGCTGGTGAGGAACTCACGTATGGCTTCAGCTGTGGGAGCCAGATACCTGCGAAGCAGCCTTCTGGCCGGTGGCAGCGAAGCCTCATCTAGGTGGGGATCGAGGACGTTCTGCCAAGCCGCGTCGCGGTGTTTCCGGTAGCGGGCAACGCCGAGGGCGCTTGATTCGTCTTCGAAGGTGCGCTGCGCCTCGACTTAGATCGGTTCATTTCTTTGATTATTCGGCTTTGAATATCAGACCTATAGCGAACGCCATGAATCTGCCGTGCAGCATCGGACTGGATCGATCGATGCTTTTAGGCAGCCTCAAGCTTAGCTGCGTGTTGCTCGACGGATTCAAGGAAGCCCTCAGGGAATCGCAGGTTTCCTTTCCGTGCGCGAGATAAAAAGCCTCGAGATGCTCGTACGGAGAGCGGACGCAAGTCATGGGCAAGAAGCTGCGCGAGGCTGGCTTGCTCTACCCCGCTCGGATAATGACTTGCTTGGGATCGATATCGCTTTCCTCCCTTGCCCCAGGCAGCATCTGGCCAAGTTGAGCCCTTTTCTATCCTAACGTCCGCCCCGGAGTCATAGGTTCTGGGATCCTTCAGCTGATCACCAATCCAACGCACAACGTTCACCGGCACGGCGTTGCCAATTAACTTCCATCGATAAGATTCTCTTGCGGCATCTGCAGCCGCTGAGGTCCAGCCGCGAGGAAAGCCTTGCAAAGCTTCTGCATCTTCAATGTGAGGTGTGCCCACGAAGCCCTCAGGAAGCATTATCGCGGGAGGTGATGGGATTCCGATGGTAGACCCCCCCTTGAGGGGTGGCACCGCGTCAGCGGCTAGGCCGGTAGCGTAGGTTCCTTCAGTCCAATAAAAGCCGACAGGCCTGCTGATCGACGGCGCTGCAGGTTCGAATGTTCCTTGGTCTGCGAGCAATACATCCCGTGGATCTTCGTCGAGCGATGCGAGGATGAAAACGCGTCTGCGGCGCTGAGGCAGCCCAAAACCCTGAGAATCTAGCACTCGGTACGCCCAAGCATAGCCCAGAGATTCCAGCTCCTCTACAATACGAGCGATACCTGTGCCTTTAGCGAGGTGTAGCATGAAGTGAACGTTCTCGATTAGAACCCACTGAGGTCTGCTTGCCTCGATCAATCTGAATACATCACCGATCAAACCGGAACGAGAGCCACCTATACCTGCTTT
Source organism: Erythrobacter sp. R86502 (assembly GCF_042466465.1). NCBI lineage: Bacteria > Pseudomonadati > Pseudomonadota > Alphaproteobacteria > Sphingomonadales > Erythrobacteraceae > Erythrobacter > Erythrobacter sp. R86502. The sequence continues at coordinate 2,821,770 of NZ_JAXHCJ010000001.1, forward strand.
TGGGCCTGATGAGCTTAGATCTTGGCAAGGGAAGCCGGCAGTGACTAGATCAGTGCCGTGGGGAAGTTGGGTTAACTGTGTTACGTCATGCGCAATATCAATACCTGGAAAACGGTGGCGGAGGACCGCTTGTGCCCCAGGGTCGATCTCGCACAGCACGGTCGGCTCATGACCGGCTTCGCCAAGGCCAAGCTCGAAGCCGCCGATGCCGGAGAAGATACTAGCGAACTGCATTAGATTGCCCCTTGCTTGAGCAGTGCACGGACTAAAATGTATGTAAGCTTAGGCGGCACGGCGTTACCGATCATTTCCGCAAGCGCCGTACGTGTCGTAACCGATCCGAACGAGAAACTGTCAGGAATGAACTGTAGACGAGCCGCTTCATGAGCGGTGAGAGTGCTGATCCGCTCTGGATGCACGTAACGCCCCATGCACATACTGTAGAAGCCGCTGGTGACCGTCTGGGCCAAATCTTCCCATCTCATGCGCCCATAAACACTTCTGTAGGTGTGGGCCTTGTCTCGATGGCAAGGCGGGCGCTCGGAGTCAGGCAAATCGAACAAGTCATTCTCAAACAGATACGACATCCTACGAGCGTTGTCTTTCGAGGGAGTCGAGGTCCGGTCGATCAGCGTCATTGGCGGAACGCCCGTCAAATCACCGATCGCCCATCGGATCGATCTGGGCGCCATGGCATACGGAGCTAGCAATCGCTCAAGTCCCGGAACCGGCTGCTTCGTTGCCAACAGCACATGCCTAACACGCTTCTGGGCAACGCCGAAATGGGATACGTCAATCAAGCCATCAGATAAATGATAGCCCAGCTCCTCTAAATAGGCTGATGTGTAAGCCAGCACACCGGTGCGATCATGAGGAACACCCTTAACGTTTTCAATGATCACCGCTTTGGGGTCAAAGACTTCTGCAGCGCGGGCCATGTAGGGGTACAAACGATTTCTAGGATCGTCCCTACGGCTGAAGTTGTTTAGATCTGAATGACCTTGGCAGGGTGGGCCGCCGATCAGCAGGTCTACTCGGCCGACGGCGGCCTTCAAGGCTTCTTCCTCGGGCGAGATTTCTCCCCTCTCGCAGCCAGTCAGAAGCTTGGTGATGTCGTCGCAGCGAGCATCTGCATGCTCAAAGTTGTCACGAAAGACTGCGACTGCAGCTTCCGCAAAGTCTACCGCTAGCGCCACTTCAGCCCGTCGCTTGTCCGCGCACGCAGCCTCCCAGACACCCAGAGACATAGCTCCACAGCCAGCGAACAGGTCGACCCAGCGTAGCGGTGGACCACCAACAGGCTCCGAACGTGACCTTCCTCTGAGAAACCCCTCATCCCCTTGAAGCATTTCTGCTGCGGAGGGCGATGCAGGCGGGAGACCCTCGGTTTCCTCCCCTTGGGTCTCTCTCAAATCATCAAAAATGTGCTTCAACATTAAAGGCCTATATGGCTTACGGCCTACTTTTGACCGCGCAAAGTGATCGCAACGTGCGTCGGGCGCGAGAATCGACGACAAAGATGTGGGTGTCAATCGTCAGCCGAGAGCCAAATCGCAGAGAACTGGCGTGGGGTCCAAACGGCGGCCGGCCAAGAAGGCCTGGCATACTGTCGGATAATCAGCAGCTATTTCATGCACCATCGTTCCTGGGTGATCAGCCCAAACATGGCTGCCCAATGCTACAAAGGACCCCCCATCGCCAACTAGATCTACGCTGGGGAACACCAGCGCGTTCCAGACCGGTGACGCAAACTTTCCCAACATGCGATACACGATCTGCTTATAATGATCTTGCTCGGTCCCGCTTCGCTCGCCAAGACTGACAGGCTTGTCTTTAGCGTCGAAAATGGCCAAGCGTTTCTCGCTACCTATCGAGGCCATAAAGCCGAAATCCGGTTTCGGCGCGATACCTCTGCTGGGTGCATCGCCTTGGCTTCTCCATTCGCCGCTCGGCATCCTCAGATAGTTACCTCGGTCGTAGTTCTGGACAGTCGCCCGGAGCATGTGTTCCCATACCAGCCCGAACGCTTCTGAGGAGCACAAAAGTGAACCATCCACTGGCCTAGACCGCTCAGTATCTGCAAACTCGAAATACCTCATGAGCAACTTCAGGAGGTACTTGCCGCGATCTGTGTAAGTGATGCGCGCTAGCGACTTAAAGATGGCAGGGGAGCCTGACCGAAGCTTCCCAAGGTCGATGTCATCCAGGTATTGAGATTCCAAGAACGCTCTTCGCCCCAAGAGCGCTTCTGCAATCTCATTTATGGCGCGGGCATGAATTCGATGGAGCAAGTCTTGATTTGTGCGGGATCGGTTCCGCCGAACAACAGCTAGATATATGGGGGCCTCGTCAATCATATATGGCTGCACGCTAGAAAGCGTCTTGCTCCATGCTATCGCCCCAGATGTGGCGCGATCGGACATTTGCGACTGCTTCGTCCAGTATAAGCCATTAGACTGGAAATCTTCATACAACTCGCAAGCTGCCTCCAACCAATCGAGCATACCTGGATTGTTCGAAACGAAGCCTTCGCTCGCACAGCCCATCTGCGTGGAAATCGAGCGGCCATACTCCCTAAGAACTCGAACGAGCAGAATTAAGTGCTTTACTCTCAGCGCGCCGTCGGTTGCGAGCCTATCCTTCCATGCATCGTAGACCTTTGGGAAAGAGACACATAGTCGCCCGCTAATGCGAACGAACCCCACCGCTTCCACCCAACCCCTCGGGATAACCTCGCTAGGGAGTCCGACAGTAGGTCTAGGTCTCATGTCCAGAGCCTCCCCATTCAGGAACCTGAGCCAGCTTCACTTTGGCTGTCCATGTCTTCTAGTGCGGCCTCTTCATCGTCCGCACGTTCGACCTGCGGTTGCGCCGAGAATGATCTGAGAACACCGGGAATACCCTTCGCATCGAAGGCAGCCTGTACCGCTTCGAATGTCCTGAGACCAGGCAGGAACACCTCGGAAGTATGGCCGCGAAACACATCGTGCCATAGGAAGTAGAGTAGCTTGTTTCGGACCTGAGCTGCAGGGATGCTGTCTCCAACGGCTTTGATAAACCACGGTCCGATCCGCTTGTCCTCATTCTCAGTATGCCTGAGGATTAAATCATTGAGCCCAAATATAAAAGCAAGCCAAGGCATCATAGGTGCATCGCCCACTGGCGGAATGGAAACCGCCTCAAGGCCTGACGCACCCGTCACTGGAATCGCTTCCCAACTCCAACGACGTTTGAAAGCGGAATCGATCGGATAGAGCGCCTGATCGGAAGTGTTGATCGTGGCGAAGATATGGAGGTTCGCTGGCAAAAAGAGCTTCTCAGTCGGACTTTCGAGCACTCCTGCCTCCACAAGGTAAGCGCCAAGCGGAAGAGATACGTCCAAACCGAACTCGCTTCGACCACCTTCTGCACGGTCCAATAGATGCATGAAGTCGCCAAAGATCGCTGCGCAATCCCCACGGTTCAACTCATCTATAACGAGGGCGACAGGTCCACCCTCGGCTTCATGTGCACGGACAATTGCCCTAATAAGTACCCCGGGTTCGAAGGTGTAGTAAACTATGGGGCGTGAGATTTCTTGACTGCCGGTAAAGTCTTTAATCTTCAAAGTATCGTCATATCCGCACACAGGTTTATAGGCGCCCACGAAGTCTGAATAGGCGTACTCTGGGTGAAAAGCGGTCATGACAATGTCGAAAAAATCAACTGTCTCCTGCTTAATCCGGTAACTCTTACCTGTCCCTGGAGGGCCGAAAAAGATCACGTTGTCTCCTGGCCTGCCTGCGATCAGCGTGTCTCCGTAAATATCTTCAAAGCTAGCGGATGAACCATTTGGACTCTGCGCAAGAACAACATCACCAGATTTGTCGATAAACGGGGCCTCAGGATACCATTCACGCACAAGCTGCGTTGCCTTCCCTTCGCCCCAAGAAACTAGTGCCAAGGGCGCATAATCATGATTGCCGTCGTGACGAAGTATTAGGAAGCTCTCGAGGCAGACATTCGATGGCAACTGGGGGCGTTCTGCCTCTAATGCTTTAATAACTGAGGTAAGGACTTTCTCCGGATCCGCTTTGTGTCGGTCAGCTTGATCCTGATTAAGAACGAACACAGCGAACTCGGAGTATCGCAGCACGCCTTGCAGGGGACGCTTCGTGAAGATTTGCCTGATACGTGTTCGTTGCTCTGCCTGCTGGTTGCTAATGGCTCCCCCAGCGAGCACGCCTTGTTTGGCAAATGCGTGCTCGAGAGGCTTCCATTTCGCGCCATTCCTCGCTGCTGCATCAACTGCCTTACTTACTTCTTGTTCGAACTCAGCACGATCCATGTCGCCTCCAGTGCAGCAGCTTTCCTGCAAACTCAAACATACCAAAGGATGTCAGTTCAGGCTTTGAGCCGAAGATAGGCGCGCTTGCCATCCGGGTCTCGGCGTCGAAAACATCTGTCATTGCTGCGCTCTAGGGCTAGTGCCGCCAGCCGACAAGAAGGCGAGACCGGATCGGCGAGAACAGCGACCCGCACGGAGGGCTCGCCGTATAGCGCTTGGGGATCTTGGATGACCCAACCTGCGCTGATGCCCGCGCACTTAACCTACCTTGCCGCCGCCGGGCGCGGGCATAGGGTAAGCGAAGTGACGCCTGAGGAACTTAGCCGCGCTTGGGCATTGGGTCGCCGGACTGACGCCCCCCGCTGTGCCGAGGCGAGCTAAAAAAAAGGGGGCTCTGCGGCAAGATCCCGCTTTGGTTACGGCACTTCAGAAGCGATCGTCTGTCGGATGCAGGCCAAGCTACCGGCCTTGTCGGAACGCCGTAACGTAGAGGTGTGGACCCCGACTTCGATGCCGAGGTCCACTCGTATCAGGCCGCCATTTGCTCCGGTCTCGCCAACTTCGACAGCCAAACGTTGTCCGGAAACCGATTGGCGAGCGCAGTGACAACCGCTTCGTCACCAGCATCCGGGGAGCCAGATGCCGATCCGGTCGCAAGGAAGTAGCGCCATGCTACCTGCGCGATTGTGCAGACGTCCGCCACGACTTGCTTTTCGACATGATCCCATGCCGCGTGTCGGACAGCGAGCGAGATGTCCTTCGAAGGCAAGGGCTTCGACGCCACGCCGATCGCCTCGCAGAATTCCGGCAGGTGAACGTAGTGGCCAAGCGAACGCACAGCGCTCGCCAAGTCCAGTCGCGTGCGCGCAAACGGAGCCGGATCGCGCAGCTGCGGAGGCAGGATCAACCCAAGCTCGATCGCGGCGCGCTTGAGGCAGAGGAAATCTTTGGACTCTCCGCCCCAGCTAACGAGCCGGGCATCCTGGAATGTCGCGCACATGGTGAAGAAGGCCCTGACGATGTCCGCTTCGGAGCGGTTGTTGATAGCTTCGATGTTGGTGACGACAGGTCGATCCATGTCCGGCGAGATCGTCAGCATGCACCATGCCCCGGCAACGATGCGATGGAACGGCCAGCGAACGAAGCCTTGCGTGGGATCGCCTTCCGCGACCTGGTAGCGCTTGAACGCATTGATGTCGTACAGGTATTCGAAATCGCAGACGATGACCCGCTGCCATGTGCTGGGGGCCGATCGATCAGCGAGGAAGAGCGCGGCTTCTTCGCCGAGCGTGATAGCCTGATGGCGGAAGTCAGCATCCTGCTCGAAAGGCAGGGGATCGGACGTGTGGTTGGTCATTGTGATATACTCCAGGCATTAAAAGGCCCGCATTTAGCGGGCGGAAAAATTCGATACTGCGTGTAGCCGGGGCAGCAGGCGGGGCGCGTTGGCGATAGGTGATCCCGATCATATTCAGTCGAGCTCGGCTCCGCGGCCGAGCGCTTTGATGGCCAGGCGCCCGATAAGTTCGGCCTCGGCAATGACCGACCGGTGCAATGTGACAAGGGGCAGGTCCTTCGCGTTTCGCATCATGCCGACCAGTTCGCGACTTCGATCATCGTCCCGCGCTGCCTGCCTCATCGTCCGCGCATACGGATAGTAGGCATCAACTGACGGGATCACGCTACGACCAAAAGCCATGCGGATTGCTTTCAGATCTTCGGCCGGGTCGGCATCGCCCATCAGATCAACCTGATCAGCTAAGGCAAACGCCCGGTCGACAGCCTCATACAACGACCAGAACACCAGCGGTTGCACGGCGGCGTGATGTGCGATCCAGTGCAGGGCTGTGCCATCAGGATCAGGATGTCCCCCGCACAGCCAGCTTGATGCGTGGGCCGTCCAGGTCCCGTTTTCGAAGACGAATCGGGCCGCTCCGACGGCTCGGACGTAAATCGTGTCGCCGCGATCGTTTGCATCGGCAGGACGCGTGCGCAGGCAGCACGCGGTGAACGTGTCAGTCATTTCGTATTTTCCTTTCAATTTCCATCCCTGCCTTATCCCTTGGCAAAGAAGGTCAGATCACATGGTGCTGGGGCGCATAGCGGCGATGTTCGCGCGCCTTTCGGTCCGCTCGATAAGTCGATCGAGCCGAAAGACGGGGTCCGCCTCGCGGGCGTGTCGGAACAGCGGGAGATCGCGCAGATGCTTGAGATGGGCGTACCGGCCGTTATCATCATCGGCGAGCCAGCGGTCGAATGCGGCGAGCGGGTGTGCCAGTTTGCCCGGATCGGCATAGCGCGCGGCGGCGTAGTGTAGCCACGCCAGCCATGTGATAGCGACGTCTTCCTCGCAGTACCGGAAGACTTGCTGCTCGCGGCCATCGGCGATCATCGCAGCAACGCTATCGCCACTGCCCTGAGTCTTGGCAGCTATGCCGAGCCCCCTGCAAACATTTGCCAGGCTCGGCCTACCTGCGCCGCCGAACCGACCGTAAAGCTCGGCGAGATCGGCGTGGTTGATCGCCCAGCGGGGCGCCAGCCATGCTGTGCGCAAGGCGTTGTCCTCGAACAGCAGATGCCGTGCGGCTGCGAGTTGAAGCACGGGGACGTCAAAACCGCGGCCGTTCCATGTGACGAGCGTGGCACTTGGATCGAGCAGGCCGAACAGCTGCCGCAGGCCTTCGAGCTCATTGGCGAACTCAACGGTGCGGATGTCGAACTCGTAGCTGTCGCCAGCCCTCTTCTGGGTCAGCACACTGGCGCAAACAGCCTCGTGGAGCGGCCAAGGCGGGAACGAGCCGTCCTCGGTCTCAGGCGCCAGCGTCTCGATATCAAGCACTTGTATGTGATCGGTCTGGTAGTATTCTGGATGATGAAACTTCTGATACTTCACGGTTTCGGCCTCCGGCCCGAACCCGGCGGAGCGCAAGCGGGCACCTTGCCCACTTTTCCACTCCCTCAACCGGGTTCGCCCGGTTTCCACTTCCATCCAATCTATGTTGCTTTGCGGTCCAGATCTGGCCCCGGGAATGGGGGTCCTGTCGGACGACGCGATGCGTCTTCAGCTCGAGAGCTGGGCTGAGAGCCTTTCGCCGGTACAATGCCGACTTCTGCCGGAGCGACTGCTGTTCCAGCGGGGACGTCTTGCGTGTCGCCCGGCTGAGATGCCTGAGCCTCTGTTCGGCGATAGACGAAATCGTAGACGAGGCTGATGCGCCGCTCGTATTCGGGGCCTTTGGGATCGACCTGCCGCCTCCCAACGAATGTCTGCAAGGCGGTTTGCAGTCGCGGCTCCGTGAGCCAACGGTCCACCTCTTCTCGGATGTGGCGTGGAACGTCGTGGTGCGCGCGCCATCCGCCCGTGACGGCGTAGAGATCTCCCGGTTTTGCAGCAAAGTGACCGGCAAGCAGCCCGATGTCATCGACTTGCCGGAAGTATTCGGCCCGCAGCAAATCTTGCACGGCAGGCGTCAAAAGCGATCGCTGCGCCATTCCAATTTCGTCCATTAAGTCGATCGGCAGCTCGAAATGATGGTCGCGTTTCCGGATGAGACGCTTCCTTGTGCGCAGGCGTTCCATCAGCTGCTTCAGATCGTGCGGGATGCCGCCGTCCTCTGCCGACGAGCGCGCCGGTGGCAAAGGCCTCGCCTGATCTTCGGTCACGCTTTCTTCCTCGGTTTCAAGAGATCGCGATGGTCGCGGAAATTCGCCAAGCGAGGATAACGGCGGCACTGACGCTGACATAGTACTCGGGCACGAGAAGCCGGCGCTTCGAGAAGACACGCGAGGCACCTCCGGCCCCGTGACCCGTGTGGCATGACGAAGCGTCCGCGCATCAAGGAGTTCTGACGGATCCAACGAAAAGACATTCGCTTGCGATGCAGCTGCCGGAAATCGCAAATTTGCGATTTCGAGCGAGGACAATGGTGGATTCTGGGCGCTCTGATGCCCGCTTGGCACATGGATTGATGCAACCCTGACGGTGCTGGCCGGCAGTGTAACGGACGTGGTTGGCTCCGCCCGACGAAGGGCTGGGCGAGTTTTCGTAGCAGGCAACGCGAGCTTTGAGGCGACTATGGCCCGCGATGGAACATGCGGCGATTTCACTGCCGCCAAAATCCTGCTCATGGCCGCCATGAGCGGACGCTTCTGGCGCTCAAGGGCGCTCATCCTTTTCTCAAGCTCTGTCTGCGCCAGCGCTGTAACTGAACGGCTTACACGGCTATGATTCTCCTCGTTCGCAGCGACGAATTCTCCGGCTCTGACTTTGCGCGTTCGCGCCTCGCCCAAATGCTGCTGGGGTTCTATCGGGAGACCGCGGGCAGCATACGATAGGGCAGTGTGGCGCTCGCATTGTCCGGCTTCGCGCGACATGCGTGTCATCGCGCGCGCAAAGTTTTCCCTCAGAAGCTGCATGGCCTTAGGATTATCGAGATCGGTGCGTACAGCCTCGCCGACTTCCCATTCGTATGTGCCGAGGCGAACCATCGGACGATAGCTGGACAGAACGTGTGCATGCCAGTTGCGAGCATCGCCATCAGGGTCGGGCGAATGCAGGGCGATGGCATATGGCAGACCATGCTGGCCGAAGCACTCTTCGGCCCACTCGCGGGCAACCTGGAACTGCTGCGCTTTCGACCAGCGATGGTCGAGCGCCAATACCGTGTGGAACAGAACCTTGGCATTCTTCTGTGCCGACCGGTTGATCTGTTCGAGATGATCAAGGGCGCAAACTGCTTCCTCGACGCTCAGACCGAGGTTGCTCTCAAACAACGGTCGTCCGTCCTCGTCGAGAGCGCACCCGCGAAAGATGTATCTGCAGGCGCGCATGGCAACGCCCGCTTTTGACGTCTTGGCGCCATAGTACTCGACTCGCATGAAAACGCCGCGTCGCTTCTGGCTGTCGAAAATGGCGGCACTGTAGCGTGGTAGAGCGACCTCCCGGAATGGCCAGCGCGAGGTTATCTTGATCGTTGGTTGATGCTTGACCTTCTCGATCTGAGGTTCGACGGTCTTGATCCGTCGCCGGAAGAAGTTGGAGATGCTACGATCAGCAGCGCGCTCCTGCTTGCGAAGTCGCCTGATAGCAAGCGCGGTCTCCCGGTCACCAGCCCTCATGGCGCGATCAAGCTCGGCATCAGCCAGCCGTACTGTCCGACGCGTTGCAGCAGCCAGCTTCTTCTTCGAGAAGGAGGAAGCCGATGTGACCGATAGCTTCCGTGAAATTCCGAAGTCATCGATGAAGGTCGCCGCTATATAGCGATGATCCTTTGAAGTGGGGGGTGTCCGAGCTGAAGAGCGGGAGGGTTTTGTTTTCTGCATAGCTGAAACATTTATTGCACCAAATTTACACCCCCCATTTCTATCATTGTTTCTTTTAATCTGCACCCCTGACTTATTGAAGGTAAGTCAGGATTATGCCTATCTTTTCGATGTGCGAGAAGGCCTTCGAAAGGAGGCCACAAATGAATTCGCAAATTTGCGATTTTGGCGACGAGCCGAAAAAGTCCAAGGACGCGGCTGCCTTTGATGAGTGGAAGGCGGAACTCGAACAGCACAGCCATGACATTGCGGCACGCCAGCGCGCGCTGTCAGAGCCAGTCCACAAGGTGGTGGTCGCGACACCTTCGGCCATGCATCACAAGAATGCTTTGGGCGCAGTCATGGTTGCAGCAGGATTTCAGGCCGCCGATGCTGATGCACTCGCAGGCCTGCTTCAATCGCCTGTAGCACGGCTTCGCGATGGTCTTGCATCCTCGGCTATTGACGATCTGGACCGGACGGCGGCGCAAGCGCTCGCGGATCTGCTCGACGTCAGTGCCCGCGAGTTGGAGGCCAAGGGGCTTTACGCATCTTGGGAACGTCGCTTCCGGCTATATTCGGAGGACCGCGCGGAGTGGCTGAAGCGGGATCTCGAATTTCGGCTTGAGGGCAGTTGGCGACAGGCACCTATGACTAGCGGTCAACGCTGGCTGATCCGCGTCACCTGCCGCGTCCTTCGATTGCCGATGCCTGGGCATCTTCTGCGCGGACAAGCCGCTGACTGGCTCGAATGCCACGGTGCCAATCTCAACTATGGAGACTTCGTATGAGCGAGTTCAGGTGGACGGACGCGACCGGGGCGACGGTAGTCATCGATCGTCCTGACAGGATTGAAGCCGAGGCAAAGGAGCTGGCATTGGCAATAGACCGGCTGTTCCGCGAAGCTGACGTACTGACGGGTTCGGCGAGAGCTCAGAAACGCAACGAACTTCGCATCGCCTTTGCTCGCCTTGATCAGCTCAGTCTCGACGTTGAGCGTTGGAACGAGCACGTTAAAATCGAAACTCGCGATCGGGCGAGAATAAGGGCAAGAGAAATCCGGGCTGCTAACGAAGGCGCGGCGCATGTTCGTCTTGTTGTCGGCCTTCACGACGAATTCGAATATGCCACTGCTCGATCTCCCGATCGTCTTCGCGGCGAGCCCAGTCAGCTGCAAACGAGAGCGGCGTCGCTTGCGCAAGTGCCAGAGGCAAGACACCTCGGCCCGACCTTTGTAACGGCTTTCGAGCAGTTGCAACTCGATCCGCAGTTTTATCGCCCGGCCAGCGATGAGGGAGGATGGTTTGAATGGCGCGATGCAGAAGGCGTCCTCTGCCGCTTGATTTCACCCCTAGCGATTGAGCGGGAGATCGACGGAGTCATCGGCAGGCTGTTCGGCATGATCAGCAATCTGGAGGCAAACCTGCCCCATTTGGAGACGGTCGAGATTTTGGGGGTCGCGGACGACCTTTGGAGCCGCCTGAATATCCTACAAGTAAACTTGAAGGCTTTTGATCTCCAAAATGCTGAACGGGACGAAGAAGAATGGAAACGCGTTCAAAAGGAATGGGACAGCCGAAAATCATAGGTGACCCGATCACCGTTAACCCGAACCATATACATGACAGCGATCTGGCTGACACGCCGTCTCGGGAAGCGGATGGTATGACCTTTCTTGACCTTGTGTATCGCGTGGTCAAGGGGCTGCAGAACGGTGCCGACACGATCAGCGACGACTTCCGGTTAGCTGGCGTTTCGACGGGCGCGATCGCGGTGTCGCTTTCGTCGAATTGGACGGGCATGGATCGATGGCCCGGCGAGCGCGACCAGCTTGTGCAGGGGCACCCCGTCTCGGAGCGTCTCGCAAAAGTCGCAGCAAAACCCGACTACCCTGAGCCATGTCCGCAGACCATCTGTGACCTGAGCAAGGTCGAAGGCTTCTACCAGAATGGGAGCATTTGCTTTGTCGATGGGATGGTAGTGCCCGCTGGCTCAGATCAGTTGAAGGTTCTAGCTTTTTATCGGTGGCGACCACTGTTCCTCCCGACCGCTGCGCCCAGAAAGATTTACACCGGGATAACGGTTTATGACAGGATCATGAGCACGGACTTTATTCAGCGTCAGCTCTGGGGTTTTGGTGTAGCTGAATATCTTTCTTATCTCGAAGCCATTCTGGTGAAATCACCAGAGCTTTTTGTTGCGCTCTGGTTGCGCCGCTGGGACGATGTCGACCGTTTGACTTCAGCTACTGTAATAAGTGAGCAAGGAACCCATTATGAAGCGTTCGAGATACAGCCGCTAATAAGTTTGCGAGGCAACGAGCGGGACTCCTTTCTCGCACCTTGGGCGATCATGTCCGAACTGGAGCGCGTGTTCGAAATTCTGCGCCAGATGAAGTCGCGGAGAAACATCACGGCCCCTGCTGTCCGCGAGCATATCGCCAGCTACTGCACAATCGGCGACATGATGTCCGATACGAGCGAGGTCGGTCTTCATGCGCACGGCTTGCTGCTAAGTTTGCGGTTCATTCATCATTCCATGAATGCTCTGGACCAAGCCTACGCGGATACGGACATTCTCGCGCGGTTAAAGCGAAGCGTTGCATGCTCCGATGCGCTGCAACCCTCCTTCCGCCGAGTGGAGTGCCCGGATGGGAAGCCTCCGGCTTTGCTGATGAATGGCGTCGATGCAGCTCATTTTGCTCCAGTCTCCCTTCATCAGATCGGATTTCGGGTAAAGACCAGCATGGCAACCGGATCACGGCATCCCACTATCCTCTATCAAAATTCTGAGCGCACCAAACGCGAGATGTGGTTGTCGATAGTCATTCTGGCCAACATCTGCCCGCCTACCGCACAAACATTGACGGCCAAGCTCGTACGAAAGAAACCAGAACGGCGGCAAGAGGGGGAGCGCCGAAAGTACAAGAAAATTGTCCGAAAAGAGTGTGGGTGGTTGAGAATTTATCCAACCGCTATGGCGCTTGGCGCCGGTGCATATAACGCCGATCGGCGAGACGCTCATGCCCTCATGACATTCGTCGAGCGCGAATTTCCGCGTGACGCGAAGAAGATCGAGGATCTTTTGTTTTCGCTGCCCGATGCGTTCAAGAACCTATCGATGAAGATTGCGGCTTCAGCTCGCGACAGTGCGGCGCAAGTAGGACAGCCTGGTTGGACCCGAGGTGCTCATTTCGAAGCATGGCTTGTGCCTGATGCTGAAGTGGACTTTCTCAACAAATGCTCCAATTTCATTCGTTATAATAAGGAATTGGATCATGTTGCTCAGCGGTATGAAGACGAAAATTCGCCGTTTGTAAAAATCTTTGCAAAACGACCCAATTCATTGCGGAAGGGCTATTTGCCCCTTGTTCACCCGGTCGAGAATGTGCAACAAATCTTCAGGCAGCAGTTCGACCTCTTGCAGATACCGGACGTCATTCCGAGCCATGCCGCGGAACAGCAAGCTGATCGCAAATTTGCGATTTTGAGGGAGGCTGCCCGAAGACTTCCGGCTTGGTCGCCGATCAATTGCGATCCGGGGTTGGCGGAAAGGATTGGCACTGGCCCCAAGGGGGAGGCTGGCGAATGTGTGAAATCCCAGAGCCTGACGTTTGACCAGATCGCTTTTGCCAGAGATTGGGCTTGGCAGCGAGATTGGAGATTTTGTGGTCGTATATGACACAGGTCTTGTGCGCTTCAGGTCGGACTTATTGTAGCGGCAGGTGGGCCGCAAACCGAACGGCGTGTTCCGGGCGGAGGCAGGAGCGCAGCGGCGGTTCTGTTTTCAGATGTCTCGCGACCGCTTCCGACCCAACTTACGCCGTTTCGGTTGGCCTGCGGGAACGTCGCCTAATGCCAGAACCGGCTAATCGCACCTTGCGGAGCTTTGGGGCAGCAATGCGCGCCACGCGGTCGCCCCCATGCTTATGCTAAGAGCGTGAGCCTAACATAGCTTGGCAGGGCGCTACAGAGACTGGTCGCGATCATCTTCAGGTCATTTAGTTTGAAGCCTATCGGTCTTTTACTTCGCTTGTATATGTGTGACCGCAAAGACGAGCGAAGCGTGCATTCTCGAATGGTCGCGCGGGCAAAATCGACGTGCATCCATCGATCGGGGAACAGGGAAATTCATGACGGAACGCGTACCCTTTACGCCGGCCTCCACCTTGGGCCGCGCATACCTTTTGTACCGTCAACGGTTGATCTTGGCCGCACCGGTCATGCCTTTCGTCGAGGTGGAGGTGCTCGACAAACTCGCACGCCTGTCCGGCGATCATCCCACCGCGGCTTTCGCAGAAGCGAGCGGGACCCTTGGTACGCTTCTGGCGGATCCTACGCTTGCGACCGATCCGGAGAAGCAACGTACCTTCGAGATGTCCTATGAGGCTGCGAAGCTTGCCGCTTTTCCTGCCACGTCGGCATACTTGGCGGAGTGCGCTAAACTGAGTGGCATGACTCAGGATCTCAGCCTCAACGCGATCGACTTGTCCACGCTTCGCGTGATTGATGAGAAGGCCCATAGCGACCCCGCGCTCAAGACCTTTGTCGGACAGCTTCGCGCAAAGTTGGAGGAGGTGCGGTCTGCGCCGGACGCACAGGCCTACGCGCAGTTTTTCGAGATCTACGGCGAAGCGATTGTGATGCTTCTCCTTCGGGAGCGGAAGGTTCAGGTTAAGCGCCTTGCGGAGACGAATACGTCAATGCCGGACTTCGAGTGCGAGACGGATGATGGAAAACAGTTCTTCATCGAGGTGAAGTCTCTTGATGTCGTCGACGGGATTTACCGTCACAAAGAGATGCTTAACGACGCGCTTGAGAGCGAGGTGGAGCACGAACGGCAGGCCCGGAAAGGCAAGCGGATAACCACGTCCGAGCGCGAAATCGCGCCTTATAGGAAGTCGGGCACTGATTCCGCCTACGATCCGCCGTCTCTCAATCGGGTTATCGACACCCTTCGGAGCAAGTGGCGACGGGCGTTCAAGTCCTCGCAGTTCGCCCAAGGGCCTACCTTCGCTTTGGCTGTGGTCGATCGCTTGGTGCTGCCCGCCGCTCAACAGGATCTCGCTCCATACTATTTTGACGACGCACTCGATGGGGGCGGTTCGAGCGGCGTTCTTTGGCAGGCCGCATTTGGGCGTGAGGGCGGTCTCGTCCTCCGGCGGCCGGACTTCGCCGGGAAGCCGGGCGTCGAGGGCGTTCTCACGGCTCCCGGGATTTTTGTCGACGACACGCAGTCGTTCGACGCGGCTGGGATTATCGTGCTCGATGTTCACTGCGGACAACGGCTCGCACTTGGCCTGGCGTCACCGCGATCAATCAGCGACGACTGGACAAACGACGATACCGAAGGAGTTCTTGTGAGTTTCTGCGACTTTTGGAACGATGCCGATCACAGCAGGGGCTTTGAGTTGGCCACAGATCGCGATCTCGCGCGCGTCCCAGGAACCAAGACATCCGGTTAGGAGCTGGTCGCTCCTTGCACGTCCGCCGCCTCGGCGATCAACTTGGGGGGAATGGATGCGTGCGGGAGCCAGCCTGCTCGCAACACCAGCTCACACCAGGCCCACTCCAAAACGACGGCGCCTAGAGAGCTGACGAGGTTGATAAACCCTTGCGCAATGGCTTCGATCTGGGAGAGTTGCTCGCTCGTCATGGTCATCGATATTCCGCTGCTAGGCAATTGGGCCGGCGCGCTTCTCTTGCAGTATGCGATAGCAGTCAGGCAATCGCTGGCTGTCGGCCTTCTGACAAGAGCTGCCGTTCGACCAATCGCTCTAAAGTGGCAGTAATGTCCCACGACCTTCCGATAGCTATCGCCCCACAGTCGGTCGTTCACTGGCTAAGTACTGATCGACCATATCTTTTGATACCTGCCGCTGGCCGAAGGATACGATTTGGCACCAGAGCGCTTGCGTCGGGCCATCGAAGCGCATGATCATCGATCTCAGAAGCCACATTTCAATATGAGCTTGTGACACCTGTGAGCCCGCTGGAAATCGCTGACTGGTGTAGAGCGTCAGAACCGACCGGTTGTGACACCAAGACCCATATCCAGACGTTCAGCCTGCCTTCCCACGCTCGTTCATGTCAGGAACACAGGTGGGACTGATGGCACACTCCCTGCCTAGTGGCCCGCTCGGATTGGACCGTGTTGGTATCACCGAAACCAAAATTTCAGAACGCTGGGCTTCCCTCATCACGCGCTAGACGATTAGTATGCTTCAATGAGGTTCATCGCCGACGGTCCGGAACTACCCGACGAACTGCTGACAGCCCGCGACGCGGGACATGTCCTGTTCTTCTGCGGAGCGGGCGTCTCGCAGGCGCAGGCACACCTGCCGAACTTTCCCAGCCTCGCTGGCCGGGTGCTCTCCTCTCTGGGCTCCGCCCTCGACAGTCCGGCCAGACGACTGTTTTCGGCGAGCCGGGACTTCGAGAAGGCGACCGGCCTCACCGGCGTCGTCGCCACCGACCGGATCTTCGGCTTATTGGAGCAGGAGTTCTACCCCGAAGAGGTGCGCGAGGCTGTGGCCAAGGCCCTGGTTCCTCCTCAGGGGCACGGGCTCGGCGCCCATCGCACCCTGCTCGACCTGTCACGCGATCCGGCGGGCGTCGTCAGGCTGATCACCACCAACTTCGACCGGCTGTTCGAGGACTGCGACCCCGGACTCGGCTCGTTCAATCCGCCGCATCTGCCCGATCCTCGGCGCCCGACGGACTTCAGGGGGGTCATCCACATCCATGGCCGCGTCGACGTCGAGTATAGCCGCGCCTGCGACGACGAGTTCGTTCTTTCGAGCGCCGACTTCGGCCGGGCGTATCTCGCGGATGGCTGGGCAACCCGCTACATCCAGACACTACTGCAGCGCTTCAAGATCGTTTTCGTCGGGTATTCGGCAGACGATCCGCCGGTCCAGTATCTTCTCGAGGCGCTCAGCCGGGAGGAGGACAGGCCGAACGACCTCTATGCCTTCCAGTCAGGCAGCGTCGACCAGGCCGCCGCACAATGGAAGCACAAGGGCGTGCAGCCCATCGCATACGACAGCGCTAACGGCCACTTTGCGCTCTGGGAGACCTTGCGGGCATGGGCGGGCCGGGCGCGCGAAGTGGACGCCTGGCACGAGAGGGTCATCGCGATGGCGGCCGCCGGCCCGGGCGCCCTCCAGCCCCACAAGCGGGGTATCGTCGCCCACCTCGCGGCGACGCGCGACGGCGCCCGGCGCCTGGCGGACAAGGGAACGCCTCTTCCGGCGGAATGGCTCTGCGTCTTTGATCCGAAGAGGCGCTACGCGCCTCCTGGCCCGCGAGACCCTCACGTGGAGGGAAGCGAACGCGTCGATCCGTTCGATTCACTAGGTCTCGACTCAGACCGACCACCGCCGCCGACCGATCCCGACGACCGGTTCTCCAGCCGCGAGGTTTCGGCGGACGCTTGGGATCTGCTTGCCGCCACCGAAGCCGATCGCGAGCGGCTGGCACCGGACGCGACGGGTCGGCTGCGGGGTCCGGATGCCGGCGGCCCGTCGAAGCTGCCGGCCCGCCTCTGGCATCTAGGAGCGTATCTGGTCCGCGTCGCCCACCAGCCGGCCGCAGTCTGGTGGGCGGCGCACCAGCACGGTCTGCATCCGGACGTCGTGTCGCATCTCGAATGGTCGCTGCGCCAGCAGCAGGATCGTTTTCCGGCTAGCATCCGAGAGGCATGGCGCCTGCTCATCGCTGCGTGGCGCACCGACCCGCCAGACCCCAATCGCCAGCGCTACGAGATCAAGGCGGTGGTCGCCCAGTCGGGCTGGTCGACGGCGACTGTCAGGTCAACGATCGACATGTATCGTCCGCTGCTGACCGTCGAGCCGCCGATCCTTACGCGACTACCTCCGGGCAAAGAGGAAGTGACGATCGAGAACGTCCTTCGGCCTGACGTGAAGTATCCGCGACCGCACAAGCCGCTCGTCATTCCAGCGGAGCATCTCGGCTATGCGCTCCAGCTTCTTCGAGCCCAGATCGAGCACGCCATCGTCCTCGAAAGCGAGATTGGCGGGCATGACCGGATATACTTCGACGCTACGCGGGCGGATGATGGAGAACAGCCTGACGAGGACGGTTTCCAACTGACCGGCCTCCTCGCGACGTTTGTAAACATGATGGTCCGCCTGGCGGAGGCCGACCGCGCGGCGGCGAGGGAGGAGTTCGGCCGCTGGCCGGCCGGTTCAAATCCGGTCTTTGAACGCCTCCGGATCTGGGCGGCGGGCCAGCCAGCGATCCTTGATCCGGACGAGGCCGCCGAGGTGTTTCTGTCTCTAGACGACGAGTCGTTCTGGACTGATCAGCAGGAACGGGACCTGCTGTATGCACTCCGCGACAGATGGACAGACTTGGACGCGAAGAGTCGACAGGATCTCGAGTGCCGCCTGCTGACGGGCTCATTCCCCTGGCCGGAGTCCCGCGACGATCTCGCCAGGATCAACGCCCACTACCGGCTTAACCGCCTTCAATGGATGAGCGCTCAAGGGGTGAAGTTCAGCTTCGATCTGGAAGCCGAGATGACCAACCTGCGCAAAGACAATCCCGATTGGGAGATCAGGTTCGCGGATCGCACGGCGCAGCCGAACGTAGGCAAGGTCCGCAGCATTCCGACCGACACCGACCCCACCCCGCTTGAGGGGCTAACGGTCGGCGAGGTGCTGGCCGCCGTGCGCGAAGCCTCGGGCCGCGACTTCGAGACCTTCATCGACCACCGGCCCTTCTCCGGGCTGGCGGAAAGGCGTCCCGCGTTCGCGCTGGCGGTGCTGACCGACGCCGCACGCAAAGGTGAGTTTCCGGCGCGGGAATGGGCTGCTCTCCTTCATGAAACCGCCAAGGGCGAACCCAATCCACGCTTGCTCACTGTCATCGCGGGGCGGCTCGCCAAGCTCCAGACAGAGAAGGTCGCGGAACTGCGGCATCCAATCAGCGAGTGGATTCGCGACCGCGCGACCTGGCTGCTGACCAACCTTCCCGACGTGTTCCAGGCAGTGTGGGACTTGCTCGTCGCCGCGTTGGCGACCCACCCGCCGAAGGACCGGTTCAGATGGGCGGACGCCGGATGGGTCGATGACGGTCTCAACCAGCCAGCCGGCCGCATGGTCGACGCCCTCTTCAAGGATCCGTCGAAGGCCGACTTCAATTCCGACACGGGTCTGCCTGCCGAGTGGAAGACCCGGCTTGATCAGCTCCTCGCGCTCCCCGGCGACGCGCGTCGGCAGGCGATCGCCATGACCGCGCCGCACTCGAACTGGCTCTACTTCATCGACCCGGACTGGACCGAAAGCCGACTGCTGGCAGTCGCCGACGAAGACGACGCCGACGCCCAAGCCTTTTGGGGAGGGTATTTCTGGGCGGCCCGGACGCCGCAGCTCCCGCTCTACACTCGCCTCAAGCCGGCCTTCATCGCGCTGGCGAGATCGGGTGCGAAGCGCCGGGACCAAGCCAACAAGCTCGCCGGGATGCTGCTTGCAGGCTGGGCCGGCAGCGACAACCCCGCCGAAGACGACGCGCTCATCCCCGATGTGGAACTGCGCGAGGTGCTGATTCACGCCGACGACGAACTGCGGACCCAGATGCTCTGGTATCTGCAGCGGTGGTCGAACGAGCCCGACTCGAAATGGGGCGACCGGATCCTTCCCTTCCTCGAACGCGTGTGGCCACGGCAGAGGTCGGTCCGGACGCCGCGGACGTCCGGCCGGCTGGTCGACATGGCATTGGCCATGCCGGATAGGTTCGTCGAGATCGTCAATGCGATCCTCCCGCTCCTCGATGCGATCGCGGGATCGTCGGTGCGGATGGGCCACTTCATCGACCTAGAAGGAGGGATCGCCTCCCAGTATCCGCGCGAGCTGCTCGACCTCTTGTGGAAGGTCCTTCCCGAAGATGTATGGCTGTGGCCGTACGAAACACGCCGAACGCTCGACGCGCTCAAGGCGCAAGAACTCGTCCGGGACGATATCAGGCTGGCCGAGCTCTCCCGGCGCGAGCAGAATAGGTAGGCGAGGCGCTGGCGGTCTGCGCGCGTATCCACGCTGGTCAGCCGGAAACGTCGTAGCCGATGTCGAACGCCTGCGCGTCCATGTCAATTATGGTGCGGCCGACGATCACACTGTAGATCGGCGAACCGAGCAGCGGATAGAACTGCAGCGCTACAATGAGCAGCCCCGCGCCGGGTCCCTCCACCGCTTGACCGATATGCGCCAGGACGAGATTCTCCGGCGCCGCACCAGGAGGGGGTGGGCCGTAATAGCCGCCGACATAGCGCGAGATATCGTTCTCCCGACCAAGGATGATCTCGATCAACAACGGTTCGAACGCGTCAAGGCCGACTTCTGCCACCGCATAGGCGTGCGCGGTCTTCGCGAGGAAGCGCAGAAAGTTCGTCCGATTGACCGCGCCGATTTCGAGCGCGACGTGCCTGCTGCCAGTCTCTTCGGCAACCTGGCGGCACAGCGCCCGCACCGTATTTACGTCGTCACAGTAAAGCCATGGCTGACCTTCGTCGTCGCCGGGAACCGAATGCGGACGCATGATCCGCGGCTCGGGCAGCTGCCAAAGGCTGAGCGCCAGCGGCAACTCGGCGATGGCGATGCTACGCTCGCCGAGCGGCCGCAGGTCGCAGCCATCGTTATCAACCTCCTTGAAGGTGACGTTTGCATGTGTTGGGCGCTTCTTCGGTTTGGTCCGGCTGGGCGCGTCGATCTGTCGGCGGAAGTTGCCTAGCTGTTTAAGAAGCACGTCCTGCTCATAGGGCTGAATCGTCCTCGCGCAGTCTTGGCACGACGCTTCGAGGAAAATGCTCGAGTTCGCGCCGAGCGCGAAAGGGATCACATGTTCGTCGGTCAGATTCTCGGGCGAGAGCGGCCTTTGACAATAGATGCACACGCCCAGCGACGGTATCCGCCGCCCCTGGCCTTTCTCGAGATCATAAGCGCGCAACTTCATCGATCCGGTCTCAGCTCCATTTCCGTGCCGTTCTTGCCAGCATTCGCGTCCGGCGACCACGCTTGCCGTCGCGTCCGCTAACTTGATCAGCCATGTGGCAGTCAACATGAACGAACGACCGCCTACGGCCGCCGCTGCGGAAGAGCGAACAGGCCGCCATCACCAACCATGAGGGTATCGCGGTGTAAAAATCGAGCGCTTGTGACACCGGCACCGGCCAGCGCTTCCTCCTACGGCTAACAGTTCGATCCAAGAGGCAAATTGGCCCTCGCGGTCAGCAGCCGACTAGGGGAGCTGATGTCGTTTTCCGACGAAACCTGCCGTCAGGCCAGCAGCCTCGAAAAGGCAGCTATGTCCCAGGTTCCGTCATCCAAAGCGATCGTCAAGCTTGTCCGATGTCGGGCCTTCACCCTGCGGGCCGCAATGCCCGAGAATTTTGCGCAAAGCAGAAGCGGCAATTTGCCCCATTATAGCGGCTGCCAGGATGCCTGCGACGCGCATCTTGATATTGTGGCGACAAAAACAAGTAAGTCAGGATCAACAAAAACTGAGCGAATCATCAAACCAGTTCGCGAGCGCCAGACGCAGTGTCAAAGGCCCTCAAGCGAATGGAATGACAATGGAAAAGCAAAATACATCGGTGAGCGAGAGCCAGCTTAAACCTCTCGATCTTCCGCAGCGATCCCAAGATGAACACAAAGATTCGCCTGAAATCAAAAAAAGTTACCCCGAAGATTCTCCGATTACCAAGCCAGCAGTCAAACCTCAGGATGAAATCGAGCAGCCGCAGTTATTGAATAATGCTCCTCCTGTGTCAGAAGCGATCAAGGAAGAGTTCGACCGCCCACCAACAGAGCCCGGGGAAGTCTGGGTTCCCCTTTCCAGTCTGCAAGACTGGGAATACCACTGCGCGGTCATGTCTCGGCGATCAGATGTCGCCGACGCGGGACTGCTCGCGACAGCTCACAATCCCGACATGATGCGTCCCCTCGTCGTCATCAAGCTTGGCGATGATTTGTACGCTGTCAAAGACGGGAGGCGCCGCGTGAACGCGCTTCGAACCGTCCATCACAACAAAATGGATACGAAAGTGAGGTGCGTGATTTTTGTTGGCACGGAGTTGCAGGCCGTCGAAAGCATGTGTGACGCCGTGGTCGGCAAGGTCGCAAAGACCCAGATCGAAATGGCCTTCGCTGTCAACAATGTCCATCGGGTATCGGGCATGAGCCAGAAGGCCATCGCGGAACGATATCCGGCCCTCAAGAAGGACCAAGTCAGCCGAATGATCAAGGCAGCTCGGACCATTGAGGACTTTCCGGTCGTATTTGATCTGCTGAAGGAGCCGGACCGCGTTTCGATCGACGCTTGCGTGCGCATCCACGACCACATGAAAAAAGTCAGCGACGAGGAAGTTGGTGCATTTGTCTCTCGAGCGGAGGACCTGGCAGCGGAAGGAGTTTCCTTCACTCCCGGCGAGCTACTCGACGCTTTCGACATTGAGGGATCTGCGAAAAAAAGCCAGTGCCGAAAAGGCCGATCCGTTCGCGCCGACAGATAGCGTGGAAGTCTTCGGAAGTGACGATCAGGTCGTTGGGGCGCTCGACATGCACTCTGATAATATCGCGAGGCTGCGCCTCCCCGATCCTAACGCAATGACGATTGAAGAACGTGAAGTCGCAGCACAGGCCTTCGTCCAGCAGATCTATGCCTATTTCGAACTGGATGCGGGCTGACGCCATAAAGGGCGATGGCAGTGTCACGAAGCACGGATTGTCCAAAAACTGGGGCTCCGCCGGCTTTGCGTCGGCGGAGCCCCATCAGGCTTGTTCCAGTCCGAAGCGATCTGCCTTTGGACTTGCCAATCACCGCGCAGGAGATTCAAATGCTCGCCGAGGCGCTCGGCGAGGAAATCGCGGCGCTATTCAGCGGAGATGAGTGATGCGCGCGAAGCCCGTAGCATGCCAGGCGGTACAGAAAGCCTATTTATATCTGCGCTTGTCCGTCGATGACGAAGGCGGAAAGGCGCTTTCGATTGAGGCTCAGCGTTACGCTGGCTGCCAGTA
This sequence comes from Erythrobacter sp. R86502, assembly GCF_042466465.1. Lineage (NCBI taxonomy): Bacteria > Pseudomonadati > Pseudomonadota > Alphaproteobacteria > Sphingomonadales > Erythrobacteraceae > Erythrobacter > Erythrobacter sp. R86502. The sequence goes on from NZ_JAXHCJ010000001.1 coordinate 2,844,431, forward strand.
TGCCGATCGGAACGGGATCGACATCATCGGTGAGTATGTCGACAGCGGCCTGAGCGGCACGCTAAGCAAGCGCCCCCAATTTACCCGCATGATCGCCGATGCAACCGGCCCTGACCGGCCGGTCCAGATCATTTTGATCTACCGTCAGGCTAGATTTGCGCGCAACATACACCTGTTCGTCAACACGATCCATACCTTGGCCCAAGCCGGCGTCGAGATGGTAAGCGTGACCGAAAATTTCGGTGAAGGTCGCACCAAACGGATGGGCCAGACAATCACCGCGATGGTCGATGAACAACGCGCGATAGACGATGCGATCTATACGCGGAAAAGCCGCCGCGCCAACGCCCGCAAGGGGTTCTGGAATGGCGGCCCCATCCCCTTCGGCTTCACAACATATGTCGCTCAGACCGATGGCAAGAAGCAGCGGATGAAGCTCGAAATTTTGCCGGCCGAAGCAGCGGTCGTGCAGCAGATCTTCGATTGGGCGGAGCAGGGGCGCGGTGGCCGCTGGATCGTCAAAACGCTTAATGATCGCCGCGTAACGCTTCGAGGCGCACGGTTCACAAACGGGAACTTGGCGGGCATTCTCGGCCGCGAGATATATACGGGGATCTATTACGACAGAACGGCCGATGATGACGGCATTGTGCCCGAACGCGAAGATTGGATCCCGGTGGAATGCCCTGCGGTCATTACGCGTGAGCAATTCGAAAGGGTTGCGGCGCTGAGATCCTCAAGGGCCCCGACACAAATGGCCCCCCACGTTGCTGCGGGGACAACATTGCTTACGGGCATAGCAAGATGCGGCATGTCAGGCTGCGGATCCGGCATGACAATCGGCAGCGGCACATCCAGAACGAAGGTCAAATACTACTATTACAAATGCAATGAGCGGACGAACATAGGGCAAAGGTGCCGATGTCCGAACGTTCGACGGGAGAAGTTGGATGAGGCGGTTCTCGGCGCTGTCGAGAAGCGCATCCTTGGTAAAGGGCGCCTCGAGCTGTTGCTCAAGGATGTCCTCGAACTGACCGATCAGAAGCGGCAACTGCTTGAGCAGGAGCTCTCCCAGGCAAACGCGGAGCGAACAAGGCGGCGTACCGCGATCGACCGGCTCCTCGTTCTGATCGAAGATGGCGTGATGAAGGCGAGTGATCCGGAATTTGCCAACCGCCTGACGGAGAATCGTGAGGCTGTGGCCGCGCTCACCTCAAGGATCGAAGTCCTTGAAAGTCAGCTGGCCAGAGGCTCCCGAAAAATCACGCCTGAGGCTCTGCAGAAGTTTGCCCAGCAACTGCGCGAGAAGCTCCACGATGAGGACAGCACCTTGCGAAACGCCTACCTGCGAATGTTCGTTTCGCGGGTAGAAGTTTCCGATAAACAGATCGTTATCAGCGGGCCCAAGTCCGTGCTGGAGAGGGGCATTGCCAAGGGGTTGCCGCGTCTTGAGGGGAGTGTTCCCATCTTTGACCAGCGTTGGTGCCCAGAAGAGGACTCGAACCTCCACGCCCTTGCGAGCGCCAGCACCTGAAGCTGGTGCGTCTACCAATTCCGCCATCTGGGCACGGTGCATCCGGTCATCGCTGCCGGAAGCTGGGTAGGGGCGGGCGATTAGCTGGGGCCGGGGGGGCTGTCAATGCAAAGATTTCAGTCTGTGAGCAGCCAATAATACGGATGCTTGCAATTCGGTTGGATGGCCCTCCGCGCTTGCTAATTTCTTCCGTTGCATCGCAGAGCACGGTCGGATGCCTCGGCGTTTGGCATCGTAGACGCGTAGATGAACCCATCGCTTACCGGAACCCTTGCCTCCGGCGCTGCGTTGTCGCAAAGCGCGGCCAATCATCACAACGCCATCAAGAGCAACAGACCCATGCCCATCTCATCTCCGCTTACCGGTCAACTGGTCACTATATTCGGCGGTACCGGCTATATTGGCAACTATGTTGCTCAAAGCTTGCTTGTACGCGGGGCGAGGATTCGGCTGGCAAGCCGGGCACCCTTCAAGGCCCAGGATCTGAAGCCGCTTGCCAACTTGGGGCAACTGCAGCTTATGCCGTGCGATATCACACACGAAGCACATGTTGCGGCGGCGCTGGACGGCGCGAGTCATGTGGTCAATCTGGTGGGAGCTTTTGACGGCGATCTCGTCAAACTGATGGGTGAAGCGCCCGGAGCCATGGCGCAAATGGCCCAAAAGCGCGGTGTCAAATCGTTCGTCCATGTCAGTGCAATCGGCGCAGACCCCTCATCGGCCATAGACTATGCTCGCGGCAAAGGCGTCGGTGAGCTGCGAGTTTTGGGGGCGTTTCCGACTGCCACCGTCCTTCGCCCCTCGATTGTTTTTGGAAAGGACGACAACTTTCTGAACATGTTCGGCGGTATGATCGAAATGCTGCCTGTTCTTCCGGTCTTCGGACCAGACGCGAAGTTGCAGCTGGTTTATGCCGATGATGTTGCCGAGGCCGTAGCGATCGCGCTTGAGCACCCTGAGCGTCATGGTGGACACACTTATGAACTTGGTGGGCCCGAGCAGTTGTCCATGATCGAAATACACGAGAGGATTGCGGCTGCACAGGGTCGCAAGCGTAGCTTTCTTCGTGTGCCTGACGGTATCAGCGCTGCTTTCGCAGCGATGCCGGGCACCCCAATGAGCCGCGACCAGTGGACATTGCTCAAGGCTGGCAGCACCGTCGCACCAAGCGCTCGCGGCTTTGCCGATCTGGGGATCGCACCCAAACCGCTGGGCCTGTTTCTCGACAAGTGGATGCTGCGGTATCGCAAGCACGGTCGCTTTGGTGCCGCCAACGAGCGTGCGAAGTTGCGCAAATCGGGCTGAAGGCCAGCGGGCCGGTGGTGGCGGGTGGCGCAGGCCCCCCGCCATTGACCAATCAAGATTTACGTCAGAGCCGCTGCATACAACGCCTTCAAATCCGCTTCACCGCGTGCTGCCGCGGTGGCTTCATAGGCGGGGCTATCGGCAACCATCCAGCCATGATCCCCGGGATAGACGGTCACCACTGCGGCGACATCGGCGGCGTCAGCAGCTTGCGCAAATATCGTCTTGTCGTTGGGCGCCTCAGCATCATCGTCCTGCGCCACGGCGATCAGCAATCTCGCCTCAACCTTGTCCAGCACCTTATGCGGGCTCATCGGATTGTCAGGCCGTACCAAACCTCCGCCGTGGAAGCTTGCCGCTGCCTTGATGCGCGCTGGTACGGCCGCAGCGCTCCAGATGGTGAAGGGTCCCCCCATGCAATAGCCTTGTGTGCCGATGCCGCGTGTTGAATCGACGCCTTGCTGGCTATCAAGCCAACCGACGATTGCAGTCGCATCGCGCATGATGGCGGACGCATCCAGCTTCTTTCGCCACGGCCCGACCTTGTTGAAGCCGCCTGCATCGATGAAGGTGGCAAAATCGGCGAACTGTTCGCCTGCGACGTCGCGGTAATAGGGATTGACGACCAGAACCGCGTAGCCTGCTGATGCGAGCTTGCGGGCGATGTTGCGTTTGGCCTCCCGGATCCCGGCGATATCAGGCCAGAGAATGACAGCCGAATGGCGCCCGCTTTCAGGCTGGACGAAAAAGCCATCAAGAGTACCGTCGGCCGCCGAGAAACTGACGCCGCGCTCCTTAAGGCCAAGGACAGCGTTCTGCGCAATGCTGTCGCCGTCACTTGAAGCGCAAGCAGCCACGGCTGCTGCTCCGGTGAGCGCGCCGAGCTGTCGCCGGCTTAGAGTTGTCTTGGCCCACTCGGCCAGCTTGCTTTCTTCACACATGGTGGTCTCTCCTGCCAGCCCGTCGGCCGCATGATAAGCGCGTGCAGTAGGATTGGACAAGCCCGCTGGAAGACGTCACCATGCGGCCAAATAGAACGGCTCGGGAAACGGGCGGCTTATCAGGGGAGAGCGGGTGTGATGCACTTCAAGCATTGGGCTTACGGAGCGGCCTTGTTGTTGTCAGCTGGGACGTTGGCAAATTGCAGTCAGATATTTACAAGTGCGAACGCAGATGGCGGCGCAAATGGGATCACAACTGCCATGCTAGTCGGGGCAGATGGCGATAGCGCCAATTGGATCAGCCACGGACGCACCTATTCCGAACAACGCTATTCGCCGCTGGACGGTGTGAACCGCGAGAACGTTCGCGATCTTGGCCTTGCATGGTTTGCCGATATGGATACCGGGCGCGGTCAGGAGGCGACCCCGTTGGTGATGGACGGGAAGCTTTACCTCACTACCGCATGGAGCAAGGTGAAAGCCTTTGATGCGACTACCGGCAAGGCGTTATGGGCGTTCGATCCTGAAGTGCCGGGTGAAACTGCGGTCAAGGCTTGCTGCGATGTGGTCAATCGGGGACTTGCCGCATGGGATGACAAGCTATTCGTCGGCACGCTGGATGGCCGCTTGATCGCGCTCGACCGCGACACGGGAGCGGTTGTTTGGGAGAAAGTCACCGTCGATCAGTCCAAAAGCTACACCATTACGGGCGCCCCGCGCGTAATCGATGGTAAGGTCATCATCGGCAATGGCGGCGCGGAGTTTGGCGTGCGCGGGTTTGTTGCAGCCTATGATGCGACGAATGGCGAGCAATTGTGGAAGTTCTACACCGTGCCGGAAGGCGGTGACCCCAGGGATGCGCCCGCCTACCTGGAAAGGGCCGCCGAGACCTGGAACATGGATGTGCTGGGCGCATCCGACGCGATCGGCGGCGGCGGGACGGTGTGGGATTCGATGGCCTATGATCCCGATCTCGACCTGCTGTATATCGGGGTGGGCAATGGCAGCCCCTGGAACCGCGCCTATCGCAGCCCCGGCAAGGACGGGACCGGGGAGGGCGACAACCTCTACCTTTCCAGCATCGTCGCGGTGCGCCCCAAGACCGGCGAATATGTCTGGCATTACCAGACGACGCCGGGCGAGACCTGGGATTACACCGCCACCCAGCACATCATGCTCGCCGACATGGAAATCGATGGGGCGATGCGAAAGGTGCTGATGCAGGCGCCCAAGAATGGCTTTTTCTATGTGATCGACCGCGAGACCGGCAAGTTCATTAGCGCCAAGCCCTATGTGAGCGTCAACTGGGCAAGCGGGATCGACCCGGCCACAGGCCGCCCGATCGAAAACCCCGAAACCCGCGTCGACAAGACCGGTAAGCCCGCGCTGGTAACGCCGGGGGCGCTTGGTGGGCATAATTGGCATCCTATGGCCTATCACCCGGGAGAGAACCTTGTTTACATCCCCGCTTTCGAGGCTGGCATGATGTATGCGCCCGAGGCCGACTGGAAGCCCGACACGGTGCGCGGCTTCAATGTCGGCTTCAACCTTGGTGCGGGCGATCTGCCACCGGACGGGGGCTTTAGAAAGCAGGTGGCTGGCACGCTTCGCGGAATGCTGGTGGCGTGGGATCCGGTTGCGCAAAAAGCACGCTGGACGGTAGAGCATCCCGGTCCGTGGAACGGAGGTTTGCTGGCGACGGGTGGTGGGTTGGTGTTCCAAGGCACCACAGGGAGCGAGTTCAATGCTTATGATGCCAGCACTGGCAAGAAGCTGTGGAGCTTTGCCGCGCAGACCGGGGTGGTCGCACCGCCGGCCACCTACACCGTCAATGGCGAACAATATGTCGCGGTGCTGGCGGGCTGGGGCGGGGCCTATGCGCTCAGCGTCGATGGCGATCTGATCAATCGCAAAGCGCCGGTGCGCAATATTTCGCGGCTGCTGGTGTTCAAGCTCGGCGGCACCGCCAAGCTGCCGCCCGAACCGGCGCTGGCGGATATTCCGCTCGATCCGCCGCCCAGCACCGCTTCGGCCGAAGTGATCGCGGTCGGGCAGGCCAAGTATGGCCGCTACTGCGCGGTCTGCCACGCGCCGGGCGCGGTCGGATCGACCGTGCTGCCCGATCTGCGCCGCGCCGGATCGCTCGAAAGCGCAGCTGCGTGGAGCGCGGTGGTGCATGACGGCGCGCTCAAGTCCAACGGCATGGCGAGCTTCGCCGGATCGCTCTCCAAATCCGAGATCGAGGCGATCCGCGCCTATGTCATCAAGCGCGCCAACGAGGACAAGGCGCTGGGCGGGGCTGCGAAAAAGGTCGCCCGGCGGTAGCGATGGCGGAGGCGGGCGATCCCGACGATATCCGGAACTGGCAGCGCCGTCCGGACGGGATCACCACCTCGGGCAAGCTCGATCCGGGCGATCCGGCGCGGCTGGCGGCGATCGGTGTGCGCCATGTCGTCAACCTAGCGCTATACAGCCATCCCGAAGCCTTGGCAGACGAGGCCGCGCTGTTGGCGGCGGCAGGGATCGCCTACACCCCCATCCCGGTGCCGTTCGACGCGCCCACGCCCACCCATGTCGCCGCGCTCGCCGCAGCACTGACGGCGCAGCCCGGCCCGCATCACGTCCATTGCATCATGAACTACCGGGTGACGGCATTCTTCTACCTGCTCGATCGCGCGGCCGGGTTGCCCGAGCCTGCTGCGCGCGCGCGGATGGCGGCAGTGTGGAACCCGCTGGAGAGCGATGATGAACGCGCCGCGCCATGGCGGCGGCTGCTCATGGACGGCGTCTAGGCCGCAACGGCTGCGCGAGACAGCGCTGTCTCGCACTGCGTCATCAGTTCGGCAATAATATCGGCGACTGGTTCTTCGCGGTTTACCATGCCGACTGATTGTCCGGCCATGACGCTGCCGTTTTCGACATCACCTTCGATCACTGCGCGCCTGAGCGCACCGGCCCAGTAATGTTCGATTTGCAACTGCGCCTCCATCATGTCGACGCTACCCGCATCGAGCAGCGCGGCCACTTCGCGCTGCTTGGCGGTGAATTCTTCGGTGCCCTTGTTCTTGAGCGCGCGAACAGGGATGACCGGCAGGCGCGGGTCGACCTGAACGGATGCAACGGCCTCGCGGGCGCTGGCACGGAAGAACGCCTTCTTGAAATCGGGGTGGGCGATGCTTTCGGTGGCGCAGGCGAAGCGGGTGCCCAGCTGCACGCCCGCCGCGCCCATTTCGAGATAGCTCGCAATCGCCTCTCCCCGGCCGATCCCGCCCGCAACGAAGACCAGATGGTTTGCGCTGAGTTCAGGCAGGATTTCTTGCGCCAGCACGCTGGTTGAGACCGGGCCGATATGGCCACCGGCCTCCATCCCTTCGATTACCATCGCATCCGCGCCTGAGCGCAGCAGCTTTTTTGCCAATGCCAGCGTGGGAGCAAAGCAGATCACTTTGGTCCCGCCACCATCCTTGATCGCTTCAACGCTGCCTTTGGGCGGTATGCCCCCTGCCAGCACCACATGCGTAACCCCATGCTTTCGGCACACTGCGATCAAGTCAAACAACGCAGGGTGCATCGTTATGAGATTGACGCCGAAAGGTCTGCTGGTCAGTGCCTTGGTCGCTGCGATTTCCCTGTCCAGCAATTCCGGCGTCATCGCGCCGCAAGCAATCACGCCAAATCCGCCCGCGTTGCTTATCGCGGCAACAAGATTGCGCTCTGACACCCAGCTCATCGCGCCGCATAGAATTGCGGTTTCACAGCCAAGGAAATTGGTGCCGCGCTGCATCATCGCAGCGGAATGCGGGTAAGTGTTCATGGTCGCGGCAATTAGGCGCAAGTGGCTCGCATCGCAAGCAGCGACGGGGAATATCGCGTCAAGGTAACAACGCAACAAAGGCATCTGGATGGCAAATCTGCGACAGCACTATGATTGCCGCTTAACGAAACTTTCTTACACCTGTCCGCAACTTGTAACGCTCGCACGGTATGCCGCCGAGGTCAGCATGGACTGCCCGTACTAGGTCAAACCCCCTGACGCAGATTTACTGATGGGCTTCAAAAGGAACCGCGCAAATGCTTTTCAGAATCGCCCTGCCAGCGCTTGCTCTTGCTATCGCTGCGCCGCTCGCTGCCGAAACGAAATCGGTTGCAGTTTCATACAGTGATTTGGATCTCACCCGGCCCGATGGCCGCGTCGTGCTCGAACAGCGGCTGAACCGTGCGGCCCGCCAAGCGTGCAAAAGCGGCGCATCGTTACGCAATCTCGCTGCTCTGGTCAGCGATCGTGCCTGCATCGCAAAGGCCCGCGCGAACTATCAGCCGCAGGTAGAGCTTGCGCTCAATGCTGCCAATGCTCGTCGTGTGGCAATGCTTGCGAACAAAATGGCGTTAATTGTCAGCTTCTGAATTTCTCTGCACACGATCTTCAGGGGCGGCGTTTCCGAAAGGAAAGCTGCCCCTTTGCTATCAGCGGTAATGGATCCGGACGCAGCCGGCTGCGTCTTTCGCCAGCTTGACTGCTGCTTCGACGGTATCGGCCGTGGCTAGCGCGACGCCCATCCGGCGATAGGGCCGGGTGGCGGGCTTTGCGAAAAGCCGTACATCCACTGCAACAGGGTCTAACGCGAGCGCATCTTGCAGCCCGTCAAAGTCGAAGTTGTCGCTATCCCTGTCAGCCAAGATAACCGCTGATCCCGCAGGGTGGGCGGCAATATCGTCGGGTACCGGCAATCCCAGAATGGCGCGCGCATGAAGGTCGAATTCATTCAGGCGCTGACTGATGAGCGTGACCATACCGGTATCGTGGGGCCGCGGAGACAGTTCGGAGAAAATGACATCTTCGCCACTTACAAAAAATTCGACCCCATAAAGCCCCCAACCGCGGCCATCACCCTGCAGGGCGATAACCACATTGGCGGCCATGTGCTGCGCTTTGACCAATGCATCGGGCGACATGGCCGCCGGCTGCCAGCTTTCACGGTAATCGCCACGTTCCTGCCGGTGGCCGATAGGTGGGCAGAAACTGATACCATTTTTATGGCGAATAGTGAGGAGGGTGATCTCATAATCAAAAGCAATAAATTGTTCGCAGATTACCCGCGCCCGGTCGCCGCGCATATTGACGACAGCGTTGTCCCACGCGGTTTCCAGCGCGTCCGGTGAATCGACCTTGCTCTGGCCCTTTCCCGACGACGACATCACAGGTTTGATTACCAGCGGGTAGCCGATACGTCCGGCCACTTCACGCACCTCAGCAAGGCTTTCAGCATATCCATATCGCGATGTGGCCAGGCCCAGCTCTTCTGCTGCCAGGTCGCGTATGGCATCGCGATTCATGGTGAGCTGCGCGGCGCGTGCTGACGGTACGATCATGAAGCCTTCGGTTTCCAGATCGACCAGAACCTCGGTGCGAATTGCTTCGATCTCTGGCACAATCAGATCGGGCTGATGCTTATGCACCGCTGTCCGCAAGGCTTCGCCATCGAGCATTGAAAACACTTCACGACCATCGGCGAGCTGCATGGCGGGTGCATTGTCATAGCTGTCACAGGCGATCACCCGTGCCCCGAGGCGTTTGGCAGAAATAACGAATTCGCGGCCCAACTCGCCTGAACCGAGCAGCAGGATGGTGGCAATATGGCTCATGACCATGGCATGACCTATCCTCGCACGCGAGTTTAGCGAGGTGTCAGGCTGCGCGCCGGTGTCCTGCGACAGCCACCTGGCGCCCTCCACCAGCACGCGCCAGCACCAGCCCGAGTTCGGCTTCGCGCAGGGTCCAATCTACAGTGCATTCGACCCGAGCGAGCCCTGCGCTCGCGGTCAAATGCGTGCCTTTTGACCGCGCATGGTTCGAAGCAGGAGAAGCGAGACCAGCAAATGTGGCAACCACATCCTCGCACCACTCGCGTGCGCTGCGCGAAGTCATCTCTGGCAAAAGCACGGCAAACCGTTCACCGTCCAACTGGGCCAATTCATGCCCGCTCAGCGCCATTGTTTCGAGAAACTTGGCAAAGCCCCACAAGACCTCGTCCGCTGTGCGCTGGCCGTAACGCATCATCAGGGCCCGCATGGAATCAACGGCGAAGACCGCTATCATTTGACCGCCTCCGTGGGCGAGATGCCGTCTCAATGTGGCACAGAAGGCCTGCCGATTGGCGAGACCAGTCAAGGGATCGGTTACTGCGCGAGCGTGCAATTCACCTTCCAGGCTGCGGACCTGCTGCACGGAACGCATCAAGCACATGGCACCATCGGCTATGCCCCTTGAATCGCACATTGGCCGCAAGCTTAGCGCGTACCACCGCGCGCAATGGCCGGAGCTTGATGAATTACAGCCGGCGCTTTCGTTCACGGGGAACTCCGCCCAGCCAGTCTGTGGGCGTCCCGCCAGAACTGCCGCTACGTGCTCTCCAAGGTAGGCAGCGTGATCTCGTGCCGCCAAATCGGTGATGTGGGGAAGCAGCAATGCTCCGGCAAAATCGAACCCTAGCTCGGCGATATTCGCCGAAGCGTGGATGATGAAGCCATGCCGGTCGATCCTGATGACGATATCGCCCGACGTTTCCTCTAACAGACCATGCAGCACATGACCTTCGACGTCACTCAAACCAATTCTCATACCGACAGTGCCCCAGCGGTCCAACGGAAAAACCCGGTGACGCGCCCTCAGTCAGATTTACTTAGTAACTAACCCGATGTGATTGGCAGGAAACTATCCCTAGTATACCCGAGTATAAATCATCATTTTGTTAGTTACGTAAACATACCGGACTAAATAACGAATCATCTCCAGTTTTCGTTTACCATATTTTTCATATGGGACAGGCTATCTAATAGGTATCTGACGTATTAGGCATCATATTCTCAGCGTTGGAACGCGATTTTGCTTATAATTCGATCATGATCTTTACGGACTGGGGCGTGGTTCCACAGGCGGCTGCAATGCGATCGCGGCATTCTGCGATTGTAGCCCTGATTTCGTTGTTTTGTTCTGGGCCGGCTGCAAGCGTATCGGGTGTCACGCCCAGCGCGTCGGCAATCGCGGCAACCCGTTCAGGCAGGGGACGGGCTTTGCCTTTTTCCCATGCCCAGACGGTGGGTTTGCTCACGCCAAGCGTTGCAGCGAGGTCAGCTAATGTAAGACCCGCCTCGCGCCGCAACCGGTTCAGCCGTGGTCCCAGCAATTCACCGGACACTGCCGGAGCTTCTATTCTCACAGCCTGCTTCGTTTCGCGTGGGGCCAGCCCCCGCAATTGCGCTGCGGCCAGCGCGGCGGGGCCGATAGCCTGCTCGAACGCGCAGCCGTAAAGCCGCTCGCTTCGCCATACGACTACCGCAGTAACCGCACCTGCTTCAGGAAGATCGAGCGCAAGCTGTTCGCCTTCAGCAAGGCTCAGTTCGGTCTCGATCAAAAGTCCGGCGGCCGAGATGTTGTGAATGGTAACGTTAGCCTCGCCCGCACCCGCAACAAAACCGCTGGTTTCGAGCCGCAAAGCCCTGCGCTGTGCGCTGCGTTCGGAGTTGGTGTTGGATAGCTTAAAACCGCGTGATGACAATGTATCGAGATGGGCCTTGATGGCCATGGTATGCGCCCTTTCGCTCCCACATGGAGAGGAAAGACAATCCGGCCGAAAAGGTTAAGACTGTATCACCAACAATGGTTAACTTCGATAAGGCGGGCTGGCTTTCAGTTAACCGCGTCCAATCCGTAAGCGGTGTGCAGCACGCGCACGGCGAGTTCGGTCTCGTCCTCGTCGATCATCACGCTGACCTTGATTTCGCTGGTGGAAATCGCCTGGATGTTGATCCCGCGGTCCGACAGCGCCCGGAACATCGTGCTGGCGACGCCCGCATGGCTTTTCATGCCGACGCCGACAACGCTGATCTTGGCGATCTTGCTGTCGGTGATGATGCGGTTGAAGCCGATTTCGCCGCGGCGGTCTTCCAGCAGCGCCTGCGCGCGGGCCAGATCGGACTGCGGCACGGTGAAGGTCACATCGGTCTCGCCCTTGTCGCGGCCGACGTTCTGGATGATCATGTCGACATTGATCGAGGCCGCGGCGAGCGGTTCGAAGATGTTGGCGACCGCGCCGGGCCGGTCGGGCACGCGGGTGAGGATCACCTTGGCCTCGTTCTTGTCATGCGCGATGCCGGTCACAAGCTGGCGTTCCATCAGGCCATTCTCCACCAATTCGTCCATTTCAGCTTCCGAAACGATCATCGTTCCGGGCAGATCATCGGCGGGCGGGGCACCTTCGCCGATAAAGCTCGACAAGACCTGCACCCGCACCCTTTCCTTCATCGCGAGCCCGACGCTGCGGGTCTGGAGCACCTTGGCGCCCACCGATGCAAGTTCGAGCATCTCTTCGTAGGTCACCGCCTTCTGCTTGCGCGCCTTGGCGACGATGCGCGGATCGGTGGTGTAGACGCCGTCGACATCGGTGTAGATGTCGCAGCGGTCCGCGCCGATTGCTGCTGCAACCGCAACCGCCGAGGTATCGGACCCGCCGCGGCCCAGCGTGGTGACGCGGTTATCCTCGGAAACGCCCTGAAAGCCCGGAATCACCGCAATCTCGCCTGCGTGGAGCGAGGCGATCAGCGCCGGTGCGTCGATCATGTCGATCCGCGCCTTGGCATGGGCCTCGATCGTCTGGATCGGCAGCTGCCAGCCCAGCCAGCTCCGCGCCTTGCAGCCCAGCGCCTGCAACGTCAGCGCCAGCAGCCCGCTGGTGACCTGTTCGCCGCTGGCGACGACCACGTCATACTCGGCGGGATCGTAGAGCGGATTGGCCTCGCGGCAGAAGTTGACGAGGCGATCGGTCTCGCCCGCCATCGCGCTGACGACCACGGCGACCGAATCGCGGGTGCCATCGGGTTTCACCGCGGCCTGCGCGCGCACGAGATTGGCGACCCGGCGGATCCGCTCCGTCCCGGCCATCGACGTGCCACCGAATTTCATCACGATGCGGGCCAAGATGCAGCTCCTGCTGGTGAGTGTTCGCGGGCGCTGTTAAGGGGCGTTCATGGGAAACGCAAACGTATCGAATGTAACTATCCGTCCCGAGGAAGCCGATTTCTTCAGCAAGCTGGCGCAGGACTGGTGGAACCCGAAGGGCAAGATGGCTTCGCTGCACCAGGTCAACCCGGTGCGCATGGCATTCATCCGGGACGCGATCGATGCGCACTGGCCGGGTGCGGCGACGCAAGCCAAGCCGCTGGCAGGCAAGGCGGTGCTCGATATCGGCTGCGGGGCGGGTCTCGCCAGCGAGCCGCTGGCACGGCTGGGCGGCGCTGTCACCGGCGTCGATGCGGCGGCGCAGAACGTTGCTGCCGCCAGCGCCCATGCAGAGGGCATGGGGCTCGATATCCGTTACATGGCGGGGGAGGTCGCGGGCCTCGACATCGGCACTTTCGATCTGGTGATCTGCGTCGAGGTGATCGAGCATGTCGCCGACAAGCGGGCGTTTCTTCGCGATGTCGTTGCGCGGTTGTCGCCGGGTGGTCTGCTGGTCATGTCGACCCCCAACCGCACCGCGGCAAGCCGCGTGCTGCTGGTCGGCGCGGCCGAAGCGGTCGGCTATGTGCCACGCGGCACGCATCACTGGGAGGATTTCATCACCCCTGATGAATTCGAAAACCTGCTTGTCAATGCGGGGCTGACGGTGACCGCCACCCGAGGGATCGCCTGGCGACCGGGCAAGGGGCTGCACCTGTCCGATGACAAGTCGTTGAATTATATCCTGAGCGCCCGGCGCGCCTAAGGGCAGGTGCGGCTCTTCAAGCCCCCGTCGGAGAACACCCCGGCGACCCCTGCAGCGCGCAGCATTTCCGCCAGCCGCACATCGCCGCAGCCCCGGCCCTTGGGATCGTCGCCGGTCCGCAAGCCCGCGGGCAGAAACTCGTTCTCGGGCCGCACCGTCCAGGCGTGCACCGCCAGCCCCGCTGCCCTGGCATCGGCCACCAGTGCCGTAGGCGCGCCGTCGGGCGAGAGCACCAGCGCGATGTGCGCGCCGATGGCGTCGGCATATTTGGCGACCTCGGCCAGCCCGGTCGGCGTGACCATCTCGGCGTAGCGCATCGCGGGCTCATCCGCGGGGCCGCCCAGCGGCGCCATCAATTGCACCAGCTTGAAGCCGGCCCCGCGCTGCTTAAGCCGCTGCAAGGGCGCGATTTCGAAGCTCTGGATGAAGATCGGGTCGGCAGGCTTGATCCCCAGCGTGCGCAATTCGCCGAGCAGCAGGTCGACCATGTCGATGCCTGAATCCTGCAGCAAAAACTCAGGGTGCTTCAACTCGGGATAGAGCCCGATCCGCCGGCCAGTGGCCGCTTCCTTGGCGCGCACCAGTTTCACGATCTCGGCGAAGGTCGGCACCTGATAGAGCCCGTCGAACCGCGCATTGGCGGGCCGCAGCGTGGGAATCCGTTCCTTGGCGCGCAGGGTGCGCAATTCGGCCAGAGTAAAGTCTTCGGCGAACCAGCCGGCGACCTTCTGCCCATCGATGGTCTTGTCGCGCCGGCGATCCTCGAACTCCTCGCGGGTCGCCACATCGGTCGTGCCCGACAACTCGTTTTCGTGGCGCGACACCAGCACCAGATCCTTGGTCGCGACCAGATCGGGCTCGATGTAATCCGCGCCCTGATCGATTGCGAGTTCATAGGCGGTGAGCGTGTGTTCGGGACGGTCGGCACTGGCGCCGCGGTGGGCGATGACCAGCATGTCCTGCGCCGCCACCGGAATGGGCGCCAGCGCAAGCGCGACAATCAAAGCAAGGTTGCGGACCATTCGTCTTCCTTGAAACCGACCAGAATTCCGTGCGCGTGTTCCACGATAGGCCGCTTGATGATGCTGGGCTGCTGAACCATCAAAACGACAGCTGTGTGACTGTCCGCCACCAGCGTCTTGTCGGCGTCGGACAGCTTGCGGAACGTGGTGCCCTTACGGTTCAGCACCGTATCGAGCCCCGCCGCCGCGATCCACGCTTTGATTCTGGGGGGATTGGCGCCTTCCTTTTTGAAGTCGTGGAAGGTGTAGGCGAGGCCGTTCCGGTCGAGCCAGGCGCGGGCTTTCTTCACCGTATCGCAATTGGGGATGCCGTAGAGGTTCATGTTACGCGTTGATATCCTGATTGATTATTCTGCTCTTTGAGGGGGCGAAACCGCAAGCATGATTGCCCGCGGCATATGGCTGCTTTGCAAGCTACTTACCAAAAAGCAGACGTTCAACTAGCGACCACAAAGCGGTCATGACGCATCTTTAGTAGCAGCCAATATGCTGGATCTTTCCGTTTTCATTGACTGAGATGTTGATCCGGCCCGTGCTGAGATTTGCGATTATTTTGTCTCCCGGTGAAATCCACCGGATTTCCTGAGCGTTGGCCAACCGCTGCTCGATCGCCTCTCGGGTTAGCTGGTCAGCAATTCGCCATACAAATTCGCGGATTGGCTTCGCACCGCAGGTATCAAGTCGCTGCGCTCTTGCGATTACCCTCTCGCCATCGCTCTGGCAGCCAGCGAGAAGGCTGGCTGCGCCAAACATCGCTGCAAATGCACCAAGCCGACGATTTGTCACGTTCTACATCTCAGCGATGTAGCGCTGCCGAATAAATGGCAGGCTTCCACCCAGCTTTAGTCATAAAACTCGGCCGATTGGCGATCTGAAAAGCCGAATGGCGGCTCTCGGTTAAATCAGTCGTTCGATCTGGCTATCGCCAACGACCAAGTCTGATTCGCGAGCTGTCGCCGCTCAGCTTGGAGCTCCAATGGCGACTTTCCAAGGCTTCTGGAAGGCGTTGTCAGAGCAAATGCACTGGTTGGTAATGTACTGAAGGTACGGCGAATAAGCCTGAGAGTTGTCGGCAGGAGCCTGCTCCTGAGATTGACCATTGCTCTCCTCATCTGGAGGCGGACTGGACCAGCTTTCCGCAACCGCGATCCAATCAACCTCTCGCCCCACCGCGCCTACCCCAACATCCCAAAAGTCTGGGCCGGATGCTTGTGGCTGATGATTTTTGGCAGTTCATCTATCTCGGCCAAGATCTTCACCAATAGCTGCGAGCCGCTCGGCTTTACAAAAATTTGTGTATGGCTGCCGTCAAGCCATCAAATTGATTATGTTCTAATCCAACCCTGCCTTTTGCAGGCAAACCGGGGGTTAAGGAGCTTGAGTATCGCAGACACGTTCAAGCGGTTTCTCGGCATTCTTGAAGTCAACAATGCCCAAGCGATTTTGGATCGCTACGGGGAAATCACCTGTGCGCTCAACAAAAAGTCCCGCGACACTGAGGCGAAGACAGCGAACATGCTGCAAGTGGGCACCTATGGCCGACTAGGTAGGCTTGCAGAAATCCTTCTGGCTTACGGTCGTGTGCGAGGTTTACATTCTTTTGTATGCCCTTCGCGGCGAAAGCGACCAGTGCCATGCCTGAAAAAAGTCCGGTTTTGCCTAGTCAGTAAGGCCTGAAGGTCGCTATCACGCTGCAACCAGCGCGGTGTACTGATCGAGGAATTGCTGGTGGGTCGGTAGCGCCGCCACCTGCTGACCGATCCCGCGTTCCAGTTCCGCGAGCGACTGCCGGAGCCGGTCCCGTCCGATCATCTGGCCCAGCTTGTGGTAGCCTTCAGGCGCCAGCCCCTGCCCCAGCATGACCTGCACCCAGGAATCGACCCGGAACAGCTCGTCACTAGCCTGAAAGGCCGTCGCGCTTTCGCGAAACAGTTCGATGCGTGCCGCCAGCGTATCGGGCAGCTCGAGCGCGCGGCAGGCGTCCCAGAACGGCTCGCCTTCGCGGCCGTTCAAATGGTAATGCAGGATGATAAAGTCCCGGATACCTTCCAGCTCTGCGCGGGAGAGCGCGTTGTAGCGGTCAGCCAGCGCTTCGGTGACGCCATTGAAGGGGAACAGCTGCATCAATCGCGTCACCGCGATCATGATCAGGTGAATGCTGGTTGATTCGAGCGGTTCGACAAACCCCGACGACAGCCCCATCGCGATGCAATTGCGGTTCCACGCCTTGCGGCGCGTGCCGGTGCGAAAGCGGATCAGGCGCGGCTGCGTCAACATCTCCCCTTCGAGCCGCTGCGCCAGTCGTTCGAGCGCGGCATCGTCGGACAGGTGCGCGCTCGCATAGACCAGCCCGTTGCCGACCCGGCGCTGAAGCGGGATCTGCCATTGCCAGCCCGCATCATGCGCGATGGCCCGCGTATAGGGGCGCGCAGGGCCGGTGGCAGCGGTCTGCACGGCCAGCGCGCGGTCGGTCGAGAGCCAGTGGGTCCAATCCTCGAACCCGGTTTCGAGCGCCTCCTCGATCAGCAGCCCGTGAAAGCCGGTGCAGTCGATGAACAGGTCACCTTCGATCACCGCCCCCGAATCCAGCACAAGCGCGGCAATGTCGCCGCTGAGGCCGTCACGGCGAACTTCAGTGATCCGCCCTTCGGTTCTCACCGCGCCGAATTTCGTGGCGAAATCGCGCAAGAACAGTCCGTAGGCCGTGGCATCAAGATGGTAGGCGTAGTTGAGCGGGACATTCCCGCCGGTGCGGAACTTGCCCGCCAGCGCGGCTTGGGTTTCGAGGCTGTAATCGCCAATCGGACCGGCCACGCCCAACGCCTGCGCTTCGAGCCAGATATGCTGGAAATCGGCCATCCAAGTCGAACGTCCGGTTGACCCGAAGGAGTGAAAATAGCGCTCCCCTTCCCGCGCCCAGTTCTCGAACGAAATACCCAGCTTGAAGCTCGCCCCGGTGGCGCGCACGAAATCGGCCTCGGACAACCCCAGTATCTCGTGAAACCGCCGCGCGGTCGGGATGGTGCTTTCGCCGACGCCGACCGTCCCGATCGCGTCGGACTCGACCAGCTCGATGGCGAGCATAGATCCCAGATTCTTGGCGAGCGCGGCTGCCACGGTCCACCCCGCGGTGCCGCCGCCGGCGATGACCACCTTCCTGACCGGCTTGCCGTGTGACGATGCCATGCCCTTGTCCTTCAACGATTGAGCCGGTTCAGCAGCTGGGCCCTGAGCCGCCGCGCTGTCATGGGATCGAGCGCCGCCAGCGGTCCGCGCGCGTGCTGCGGAAGATGGGCGCGCGCCGCATCATTATCGCCAAACACGTAGTAGTCGAAAACTTCGCGCCAGGCCGCTTTCTCCCCCGCCGGACGATCACGCAAGCTCAGCAGCGCGTGCAGCAGCGTGGTCTGGGGCGTGTCGATGTGGGCCGGAACCGGATTCCACCAGTAGTTCGCCAGCACATTGAAGGACGCGAGTGCGTCAACCTGATGCCACCACATCGCAGGGTAATAGAGGACATCGCCCGGCGCGAGATCGGCGATGATCGCCGCCTCCATTGCATCGGCAAAGCGCGGGAAACGGGCCAGATCGGGCGCGGCCAGATCGACCATGGTCACGACCTGTCCGGCGGGCGTCGGCTCGAGCGGGCCCGGGTAAAGGTTGGCGATCTGATCGGGCGGGAACAGCGTGAACCGCCGTTTGCCTACCAGGCAGCAGGCCAGATTATGCGAGATGTCGTAATGCGCTGCCGCGGTGGTGCGATTGCCGATCCAGATGCTGGCGAGTGTCGGCTTGTGCGCAAAATCGGGGTGGTCCAGCGCCAGGTCGTTATCGTTACGAAAGCCCGGCAGGAAGTAGTCGATATCGGTCGATCCGACATAGACCGCTGGCGCCTCGGCATCGGCGGACGATGCGATCAGCCCGTTGAGCACTTCGCCCAGCGGGGCGCGGGACGACCGGAAATTGAACGATGCGACATCCTGATCATAGTGAAACCGGCCCCCGATTTCCGCCGGACCGGTGTAGACCGTGACAGGGGTGTCGCCAGCGAATTGCCGCAGGTAATCGGCCGCCTGCGCTTCGCCTTCGCGTCCGGCGGAAACCATGGGCCAATGCGCCGCAGCGCCTTCGATCACCACCGGCTGTTGGCCGGCAAACAGATCGGCATAGGGGATGGCAGCAGGATCGATGCCGCTCAGCCGCTTGGCAGCGCGACCCCAGCCGCTCATGCCGCAGCGGTTCCTGGCGCCGCTGCAAGCCGAGCACTTTTTCGGTCGACCAGGCGCTGCAGGTTTCCGAGCGATGCAGCGATCATGAAGGCCGATTGCAGGAAGCCGCTGCGATGGAGCGTCGCCAATTCTTCGCCCGTCAGGCCCGCCAACCGCTCGCGGTCGATCGTGTGTGCATCGGAAATGGCATAGGCGCGGTCGGGTCCGACCCGCAGCTGGAGGTCGAAGGGACGCAGCAATCCAGCCCCGTTCAAGGCCTCGATGAGCGGATCGAGCAAGCGATGGCCCATATAGGCCGCCCGCAGCACGCCGAGCAGCTTGTCCAGTGCCGGGGAATTGCCGCCATGCTCAAGAAACAGTGGCGCGCCCTCGGTCAGGGAGATGCGTGGATGATCGAGGTCGATCAGGACCTGCAGATCGCCGTCGCCGCTGTGTGACGACGATGCCGCAATCGCGAACGGACCGCTTTGCAGCAAGGCCGGCACATGGTCGGATTGCCATCGACCGTCGGGGCCCAGGAACAGGTTCTCATCGCGATCCAGCCCCAGCAGCGCGACCGGTCGCAACCGGCCGTCACTATCGGGGCGAAATATGATCGGAAATTCTCGTTGTGCCGGTTCGAACTCGGTGGGGAACACCAACACCTGATTGACGCCATCGCCGAATTCGCGTCCGCCGCGCGTGTTCAGCCGAAGTTCCTGATGATCGATATTGTTGAGCAGAACCTTGGGCATCGGGTCATCCTGCCTCAGACGAAGGCTGATCTCAATGGATGATGGGAGATGAAAGGGGGGACATGGTCATGCCCCCCCGATCGATACATTCGGACGCCACGCGTCAGAAGCGGTAGCGCACCCCGGCAAACAGGCGCGGGTCGAGCTCCTGCGCGAAGAACAGCTGCTTCTCGTCGCGGCCGAACGACCGGATCGGTTCGCTGAGCAGGTTCACCGCTTCCAGCGAGAACGAAAGGTTCGGCGAGAAGTCCCAGGTGACGCTGGCATCGAGCGTGCCGAAGTCGTCAAAGAATACCGGGTTGCGTGCCCCGCCGCGGTTGACCCCGGACAGGAATTTCCCGCGCCAGTTGTAAGCCAATCGCGCCGTGATCCCGTTGGCATCGTAGATCCCGGTGACGTTGTAGCTGTCGGACAGGCCGATCAGTGCAAAGACATCGGTATTGGGATCGGACAAGACGTCCACGTCGACGTCGCCGAAAACCTTTGTCAAGGATCCCGAAACACCAAAGCCGGTTTCGCCGAAGAAGTACTGACCCTGCAATTCGAAGCCGTGGATGTTGCCTTCGCGGTTGTTGATCGGGGTTGCGACATCGAAAACGAACAGCGGATCGGTGTCATTGGCGATCACGTCCCGCTGCGCCAGGATCGTGTCGACGAACGCCTGGTCGAGCTGGCCGTTGGCACCGAGGTTGGCCTCGAACTGCGCCCGGGCGGCCGCCACGTTGCCGTTATTGGCATCGATCAGCGCGGTGAAGGTGAACAGGCTGACATCGCTAAGCACCGCGCCGATATCGTTAATCTGGGCAAGCGCCGCGCCCGACCGGGTCCCGGCTGCACCCGTGGTGGGATCGCGCAGGCCGAACAGGTTCTGTTCTACCTGACCCGTGCCGACAAAGTTCGACACGCTCTTGAAGAAGAACGCGCCCGACACGAAGCTTGCCGGGGCGAAATACCATTCGAGCGAAATGTCGAAGTTGTCCGATACGAGCGGATCGAGATCGGGGTTGCCTTGCGTACCGGCAGCAATGCCGCCCAGCAGGGTCGGGCGATCAGGCCCGTTCGCCGATTGCGACGCGAACAGGTTGCCGAAATCAGGCCGCGCCAGCGTCTTCGAATAGGACACACGCGCAACGACATCATCGACAGGTTCGATCCGGAAATCGATCGAGGGGAGGAGTTCGTTGTATTCACCCGTGCGGGTGATCTCAGCGATGTTGCCGCTCACCACCCGGGTGAAATCATTGTCCGAATCCCACTCGATCCTGAGCGGCTGATCGACCAGCGAGAACGCGGTGGTCTTGGTGTTTTCCCACCGTACACCCGCCACAATATTGGCCGGACGACCGCCGATCGAACCATCCCAGTTGAACTGGGCATAGGTCGACCAGATCTTCTCGCCCACCCGGTCGAATTCATTGCCGGTGATGTTGTTGGGATTGCCCTGCGCTGCGTAGAACGGCTCGAACAGCTGGAACAGGTCGACGGCATTGCCGCGGAACGCTGTCTGGGCATCACCGACCTGATATTTGTCGAACTTGCATGAGAGACAGAATTCCTCAACCAGATTGCCGGCCTGGGCAGCGATATCGCCAACATTGTTGATGCCCCAGTCGCCCAGCGTCTGCTGGGTCTGGGTGCGGGCGCTGGTCATGGTCGAGTCGATGTAACGGGCACCGACATCGAACCGGCTATTCCCGTCGAACTCCCAGGTCAGATCGGCGCTGAGCTGATCGACGACGTGACGCTGGCTCGAAGCGTTGGTCCGCTGGATCTGGGTCCCCAGATCGCCGATATCGAGCACACCATTGTTGTTGCCGCGGTCATCAGCCGTGCCCAGGATGCCGTCATTGCCAGCGCCGCGATCGTTCACCGTGTAACGCTGGATCGGAACCGCACCGGAATAGTCGACCGAATGCCCGTCCACCACCGGCGCACCGAGGCTGAACAGGGTCGAGCTTGCACCATTGGCCGAGTTCGGATCGGAGCGCGAGATCGAGTGGTTGCCATCGAGGCGTAAGGTAAAGCCCGACGCGATCTCCCATTCGGCGTTGAGGCCGTAGGACTGCAGCTCGGTCTTGGTGGCGCGGAACTGCTGCTCGAAGCCCAGATCCTTGGTGCCGTAACCGTCGCCTTCCTCGATGAAGACCGAAGTCGGGACCGCATCGCTGGGATCGAACGTGATGGCATCGAACGGACGGTTGAACCAGTTCGTCTGATCGGTCCGCTGCTCGCTCAGCTTGTTCTGCACATACATCGCATCGGCGGTAAACGTCAGCGTTTCGATCGGACGGAATTGCGCCGTTCCGGCAACATTGATGCGCTCGCGTTCGAACTCCGAGAAGTGGTAGCGGCTGTCGTTGGGCACCGCGACGAGCGTATTGGGATCAGCCGGAGCGCCGGTCACCACCGTGGCCGCACCGCGACCGGGGAAGGACGAGAACGGCGACACGTTCCACGCGTTCGACGTGGCGCTCACCGATTCACTGGTACGTTCCTGATAGGCACCGAACAGCGACACACCGAAGGTGTCATTGGGATCGGTCCAGGTCAGCACGCCCGACAATTCGGGATTGACCGTGAAGTCGGAATTGCTGAGGTCGTACAGCGCCTTGGCGCCGACGCTTCCGCGCAGGCCAGTGCCTGCCGCTTCAAGCGGGCGCGAGGTGACGACGTTGATCGCCGCGCCGATACCGCCGGAAGGGATGGCCGCACGGCCAGTCTTGTAAACCTCGAGCCGCTGCACGCCTTCCGAGGCGAGATTGTTGAAGTCGAACGACCGGCCGGTGGCACGGCTGAAATCGACGTCCTGGTCGCCGCCGACCGCGTTGACGAAGGTGGTGGCGATCTGGCGCCCGTTCACCGTGACAAGGTTGAACGCCGGGCCGAAGCCGCGGACCGTAACCTGCGAACCTTCGCCATTGATGCGGCTGATCGACACGCCGGGAATGCGCTGGAGCGACTCGGCAAGGTTGGTGTCAGGGAAGTCCCCGATATCCTCGGCCGAAATCGCATCGACAACACCAAACGCCTCGCGCTTGATATCCATCGCGCGCTCAAGACTGGCGCGCACGCCGGTGACGAGAATTTCGTTGGTTGGTTCATCCTCGGCGGCATCCTGCGCCGCGGCCGGTGACGCAAAAGCGCCCAACGCCAAGGCCGAAACGCTCGCCGACAGAACAAGGCGACGGCTGACATCAGCCGGCGCAAAACGAACACGATTATAGGACGACGCCCTCATGAAACTTCTCCCTCCCATGTGATGGCATTTGTGCCATTCTGACGGGTAACTGCCGCGCGCCGCTCTTGAGGCGCATGATAGCGCTACCACGAATCCGTTTTTACTCTTGCAGTCACTCAAGTCAATGGATTGATCAGCCCACCGTTGCCCTTGGCACGAAGCGATTAGAACTATCCTAAGTCCGCGTGAAAAAATGCCCGCATTCTGCGGCGAGTGCGACAACCAGCATCCTAAATTCTGGCGGAGGTAGCGTTAACACCCGATGCTAAGGTTACACCAGGCAGGCACTTCTGAGCATCGAGGGCACCGCAAAGGGGCACCTTTGCGTCTTGCTAAGCGCAATTGGTCAGGACAAAATTGCATCATATATTCCGCACCAGCAAAGCAGTCGACGCGCGTTTATCAGGCGTTGGCCGAAACGCTGAGCTGCTTCATGTCTCGAGCTAGTTCAAGCTGGGAGACCGGTTGCCTACCGAGCATGAACTCGCCGCGATGTATGGCATCAGCCGGTCGACCATGCGCGGTCGGTGACCGCCGGCTCTGTCAAAGCAAATGCACACGATTGTTAGGGGTGCACGGGCAGGGCGGGTTGCTGCCCAGACCCAAGAAGCCTGCCAGATCGCCCATCCCAACTTTCAGGATTACTGCTGAAGACGATATCGGACCAGAGCAGCGTTTTACCTTACATCGGCTTTGATCTGATTTAAGGGCAACTTTTGGGTGAAGTGCGCGATCAATCGAGGACCGAGATCGGGGCGCAAAGCCGATTGCGCAATGTGCTGCCTATGATCGGCAGCTTCTGTCAGAAACGGACCTCCAAGGCGGCTAAAATGACCGAACGCCATCGGGTCGACAGCAGTCACTACTGAGATCGGGCCGCTGATGGCGGCTTTGCCGCGGTTCTGAAAAATTGCTGTCGTTCTGGAAGCGACCCCTAAACCGCCGTTCCGGGTCTCAAGTCGCTCGGAGGATGAATTTCATTCTGCCATCAGCGAGCGGCAGCAGTTCGTAGGACCAACTATTCTCGTCAATGAAGCTGCAAGTGGCTCCAAGCCGACACACGTAGCCCAAGCGCTGCTCAATCTCCTCCAAAAACTCGCGTTGACACCTATCAGAGATCCTGATGAGAACGCCGTAAGTGAAGTCAGTCTCGTGGTCGTAATCGCCGACCCTGATGTTTTGGATTTGGGCAGATTGGCAGAGGGACAAGCCAGTCTTGTTCTCGAAATACTCAACAGTCTCATGGCGCTCCTCTGTGCAAGCCGAAAGCGTCAAAGCTGGCAGCAGAGTGTAAGCGGAAAGGCCGAGAAGCTTCATGCCCAACCGTAGCGCGGACCTTGTCCGTTTTCCACCCACATCCGGCCAATCGCATCTGAAGCGAAGGTCCCCGAAAGCGGTCATCCCATCCACCTTTGCGCAGACACTCTTACGGGTGCTCGCAACGGGGCGTACCAGTAGGGTGATCGTGCCTTGCTCCGTTTAAGACCGGGGGGACAGATGCGCATCGGCAATCGCCACGGCGAGTGCATCGGCCGCATCGCTTCCGGCGATGGCGATGCCGGGCAGCAGCACCTTCACCATCGCGGCGACCTGCGCCTTTTCCGCCGCGCCCGTGCCGGTGACGGCTTTCTTCACCAATCGCGCCGCGTGTTCGTTGACTGTCAGCCCTGCCGCGCCGCTGGCGGCCAGCACGGCGCCGCGCGCCTGTGCCAGTTTCAGTGTCGATTGCGGGTTCTTGTTGACGAAGATTTCTTCCGCCGCGGCGCGGGCGGGGGCGTGCTGTGCGATCACCTCGGCCAAGCCCGTGTAAAGAGCGGCCAGCCGTTCGGCCATCGGCGCGGCGGCGCGGGTGGTGATCTGGCCGTTGGCAATGTGGCTGATCCGCGCGCCTTCGCAAACGATCACGCCCCAGCCGGTGGAGGACAAGGACGGGTCGAGGCCGAGGATGATCACGCGGTCACAGCCCGACCCGGAAGCCGAACCGCCACAGCATTGCCACCACGATCGCGGCCCCGAGCATCATCGCCAGCAGCCATTCGCGCTTTTTCAGCCGAGCTTCTCCATCACCTCGTCGGAGATTTCGTAATTGCCCCACACGGTCTGGACATCGTCGTCATCCTCGAGCGCGTCAATCAGCTTGATCAGCGTGCCTGCGGTGTCTTCATCGACATCGACCGTGAGCGAAGGCTTCCAGGCCAGCTTCACATTCTCCGCCTCGCCGAGCACCTTTTCGAGTTCGCCCGCAACGCCGTGCAGCGCCTCGGCCGCGGTCCAGATGGTGTGGCCGTCTTCAGACGATTCCACATCGTCCGCGCCCGCTTCGATCGCGGCTTCGAGCATCTTTTCCTCGTCGCCTGCCGAAGCGGGGTATTCGATCAGGCCCTTGCGTTCGAACCCGTGGCTGACCGAGCCTTCGGAGCCCAGGTTGCCGCCGTT
Source organism: Erythrobacter sp. R86502 (assembly GCF_042466465.1). Lineage (NCBI taxonomy): Bacteria > Pseudomonadati > Pseudomonadota > Alphaproteobacteria > Sphingomonadales > Erythrobacteraceae > Erythrobacter > Erythrobacter sp. R86502. The sequence continues at coordinate 2,869,631 of NZ_JAXHCJ010000001.1, forward strand.
CTTGCTGAACGCGGTGCGGACATTGGTGGCGGTGCGGTTGCGATTGTCGGTCAGGGCCTCGACGATCAGCGCCACGCCGGCCGGGCCGTAGCCTTCATAACGGATTTCCTCGTAATCCTCGCCGCCGGCCATGCTGGCTTTGTCGATCGCGCGCTGGATGTTGTCCTTGGGCATCGACTGCGCCTTGGCGGCGTTGACCGCGAGGCGCAGGCGCGGGTTCATGTCGGGATCGGGCATCCCCATCTTGGCCGCAACGGTGATTTCACGGCTCAGCTTGGAGAACATCGCCGAGCGTTTCTTGTCCTGCGCACCCTTGCGGTGCATGATGTTCTTGAACTTGGAATGGCCTGCCATTGGACGACTTCACCGGTAATGTTGGAAAGATAGAGGCGGGCCTTACCCCGATGGATGCAGGCGACGCAAGGGCGCACGTTGCAGGAGCGATGAGCCCGAGAGCGCGCGTGGGGGATGCGCTGCGCTTCATGGTTCGCCCTAGCTTTGTCGCCCGGCCCACCGCATGGGGCCGCGCGGCGGCGTTGACATTTGCGGTGATCATCGCGCTCGATCTGGCGCTCGATACGCTGGTGGTGATGTTGACTGCGGCGTGGGATGCCAAGGCGGGCTTCCTGCCGCAAACGATCGAGGAGGATATCTCGCTGGCCGAGGATATCTTTGTCTCGCTGCTATTGGCGCCGGTACTGGAAGAGCTGCTGTTTCGCGGCTGGTTGACAGGACGCATCGCGGCACTCCGGTTTGCGGCTTACGGATTTGCAGCATTGGCGCTTTTTGGTGTGAGTTTGTTCCTGCCGCCCGATCTGGCCTCGGGCGTGGGATTCATGGCGGTCGCGGTTGCGCTGGCGGGCTGCGTGCACTGGAGCCTGACCCAGCGCCGCGATCAGACGATTCCGACGTGGTTCACGCAGCATTTCCGGTGGATCGTGTGGGGCTCATCGCTGGTGTTCGGTCTGATCCACCTTGGCAATTACGAACCGCTGAGCCATCCGCTGGGCGTACTGGTTGTGCTGCCCCAGACTATCGGCGGCTTGCTGCTCGCCTACACCCGCACACGTCTGGGGCTCGGCGCGGCGATGGTGCACCACGCCGCTTATAATGCGCTGTTCCTGATCGGGGATTATGGTGCGTGGTGAGCGCCGGTCAGACCCGCACCGCGGTGCCGCTAGCCGATACCATCAGCATCGATCCGCGATCCCCGATGACTTCGTAATCGAGATCGACGCCGACCACGGCGTTGCCACCGCGTGAGGCCGCTTCGGCCTGCAGTTCCTCGATCGCCTGATTGCGCGCATCGGCCAGAATGCGCTCATACGATCCCGAACGCCCGCCCACGATATCGCGGATATTGGCAAACAGATCGCGGAAAAGGTTGGCGCCGACGATCACCTCGCCAGTCACGATGCCCATATATTCCTGGATCGGGCGACCTTCGAGCGTGGGGGTGGTGCTGACGATCACGCCGCGCGCATCTTTCCAAGGGGAAACCATACGATACCTCTCTCCTAACTGTCTTAGGATGTTAACACAGCAAGCGCGCAAATCAATGACAGTCGATCCCGAATTCGGTGCACCAAGGGCGACTTGATCGCTTCATTCGGTCCGATAGCAGGCGTCCCATCAGACGAGCCAGCCTAACGTCTTGCAGCCCTCTCACATGGATCAAACCACATGCATGGTCCGTTACGCGCCCTAGACGGGAATACCACAATTGACTGCCGGAATGGCTCCGGTTCCCGTGCCTACCCGTATTCGCAGGGCGCCTTGCCGATCCTGATCGCCTGCGAGTTCATTCAGAAACTCTTCGAGGTTCGTGTAGCCATCGCCGTCCCCATCGGCATTGGGATCGGACAGCCCCGTTGCGGCTTCCCAGCCATCGTCAATGCCGTCGCTATCTGCATCCGCGTAGGGTGTTCCACCTGCAAGCGCCGGCCATCCGCCAACCTCGGTCGGGGAATCGATGATCCGTCCCGTGCATCCGAGGAAGTTCATCACAGCACGCCGATCTGAAGAATCGCGGGGCCAAGCACCGGCGTAGGCCAGAATATCTCGCACAGCCTGTTGGGCGTCTGTAACCTGTTCGACCGAAAGAACGCCGATCAAACTGTTGACGGCAAAAGACCAATCCTTCGGATCCAGAAACAGTCGGTCGTCGGCGGAATTCGACTGCCGCCGACCGTCTATATTTCCACTCAGAAACAGTTGAGCGTTTCCGGGAAATGTTGAAAACTCGGTGACGTAGTCTGCACCAAAAACTGGCGCATTCCGCAAGGTCGACGGTCCGTAAGAAACCCAGTTTGCAACGATGTTAGCGCGCCGAACAAGCCCGCTATTCGGATTGCTTTGGTTCCGGAGATTGGAAAAATACTGGTGCGCCTTTTCGCGCATATCGTACGATATTGTATTCACGATATCGATACGAGACCCGGTTCCGGCGTTAGGCATGCGGTCAACCGCGTGCGCCATGTAGACGTGATGCAATGACAGATCACTGCCTTCGACAAAAACGCCCTTTGAATGTTCGCCTTGGATATGGGTGGACCGGCTGAGCCCTTCGTAAATCAAAGACCATTGCAATGTGATCTTGCTTGAAGCTTTGGTCGAGTTGAAGATTTCATCTGTTGCCCACGATAGCGAGACGTGGTCGATGATCGTGTTTTGCGCGGCAGTGTCCACGGTGATTGCATCCGTGGTATCTTGCTTTGGCCCTGATGTCGGTCCGGGTCTTACCCGAATGCCCCGAATGATAAGGTTCGGCGCGCGCAGGAACAGTGGAGAGCCTGTCAGATTGCTGGGGGCGTTGCGGATTGCAATCCCGCCGCCGGGCGCAGTTTGTCCCGCGATGGTCAATTGCCCCGCACTGACATTGAGCTGCGATAGCAGTTCAATGGTGCCGGCGACGCGAAAAATGCAAGTGCGGGGTCCCGTGGCTTCAATGCACGAACGCAGCGATCCCGGCCCTGCATCGGCAAGGCTCGTTACATGGATTGCCCGCCCGCCTCTGCCACCAGTTGCGGCCGCACCAAAGCCTTCAGCGGTCGGGAAAGCCCGCTGCCGTCCGTCAGGAAGCTTGGCGGGATTGAACGCAGAACCTGAACCACCCGGTGTGGGCGTGGGACTTGCCGTGGGGGCTGGCGTTGGATTGGCGGTCGGCGGCTCGGTCGGCCCTGCACCCGAAGGCGGAACAGTGGTAGTCTCACCATCTCCACCACAGCTGCCAAGCATGATGGCCAGCGGCGCAATCAGATATCCAAACGAATAGTGAGCCACTCGCATCCGCGAGCGGTCTCCATTCGCAACCAGTTTTGTGGGGGCGGTCACGGCGACGATACTTTTGATTGTTGGTGTCGTGCTCTCATGGGCCTGCAGACTGACTGAGTAACAGGGGGAGGCGACAAGTTGTGCGGATTTACCGCTATGTCGATGGCTGCTGAACCGGCCGATTTTTGGCCGCTGAAGTCATCCGGTCAGGCTCAAGGACGGCGGATAATTTAACCGGTCTCACGATTGGGTGGCGGCAGCTACGGCTAATCATCTGATCTGGTTTATCTCTCCGGCAAGATACGACCAGAAAGGCGATTGATCGAAAGTCTTTGGAAGGCGCGCCCCCTATCAAAACGCCCTGCGGTGGCGCAAAAGTGGCAGCTGACGCCGGATCACGCCTTGTGATCCCGAATCGTCTCACCGGCGATCATGACCATGAAGGTTGCGAGAACGATTCGCGCATCGAGCATCCATGAACGGTTATCGATGTACCACAGGTCCAGCGCCACCTTCTGTTCGAGCGTGAGCAGCGTGTTGCCATTCACCTGAGACCAACCGGTCAGCCCCGGCCTGACGCTGCAGCGTTTCATTCCGTTGGACCCCAGGTCCCTGATTGTTTCGGGCAATAGCGGCCGTGGTCCGACAAAAGACATATCACCGCGCACAACATTCCAGATACCGGGGAGTTCGTCCAAGCGGGTCCGGCGCAAGATGCTTCCGATGCGGGTGACACGGTCAGCATCGGGAAGGAGACTGCCGGCTTGGTCGCGCGTGTCACGCATCGATCGGAACTTGGTCAGTGCGAAAGGCGTGGTTCCCTTCCCGGCGCGAAGCTGTCTGAACATGACCGGGCGACCTTGTGACACAGCCAAGGCGACCGCCAATACCAGCAATATGGGCAGAAGAGCGATCAGCAAGACCAGTGCGACAAGGCGTTGAACCAGGCTACCCATCGTCAACGAACCGGTTTCCAAGCCGCCGATGCGCGTTCAATCTTCTGGGCTAAGGCGTCAATAAGCATCTCGAGGGGATCGGGCTCGTAACCCATTCCCCGCAAAAGATCGCAGCTGATTGCGGGAAAACCCTGATCTGGGGGAATGGTTGGCTCGCTGTATTGGATGTTGGCCACGCATCCTAAGCGGGCTTCGATCAGTGCGATAATATCGGTCAGGGTGTGGCGTGTTCCTGATGAAAGATTGAATTCCCCTTCAAGCCCCTGCGTTGCGGCTGTCATCAAGCCGCGCACCACACTATCCGCCGTTACAAAATCAGCGCCGAACGAAGGGCTGTGTATCGTGATTGCCTCGCCGCGCATAACTTTGCCGACGAGCCGGGAGATAAGGCCGTCGGCCGTGGCTCCAACTACCGACGAAATGCGCATTGTGGCGCAGCGAATGCCGTCATTAAGACAGCATTCGCGTGCGATGGCTTCCTGCGCAGCCTTGGATGACAAATAAAGTGTTCGCGAAACCGGGCGGATCAATGAACGCTCGTCAGCGATGGAAAGGCGCGAGTCGTAAAAATTGGCAGCTGAAGCCAACACAAGATGCTTCACATCCGCCTTCGCGAGACATTGTATAAAGTGCAAAGTTCCCAGAACATTGATTTGGTACATCGCAAGCGCTGCCGAACTATCGACGGGTGCTGTATCAACCTTGGCAGCCAAATGAACCGCAGTATCTACGCTTCGGAGTGCCTCGGAAACCGCAACATTGTCAGCAGGCGCTGCGAAATCCAGGTATTGATAATCGACCGCACCTTCCAGTTCCGGCGGCAATCGCCGGCCAAGGCACAGCAGACTGTGGCCTGCTCGCATTGCCGCATCCACGAACGACTTGCCGATCTTGCCGGATGCGCCGGTCAATGCGATCCTCACTGCGCAGCTCCGCCAGTTTCGGCGCAGACCTCGGGCGGAAGCAGTTGCTCTTCGAGAAAGCGTACAACGGTGCCCCGCGTGATCGATGGTTGCTCAATCGCTTTACCCAGCAATACCTTTTGCAGGACCATGTGCACTTCGTTGAAACCGAGCAGCGCGCGCATGGGTGTCGTGCCGGAAAACCGCGCGTTGATTTCGAACAGCCGGAACTCTCCGTCAGTGCCGCGGCGAAACTGGAAGTTTGCCGGCCCATAGGGCTGTAGCGCGCTTGCGACCTGCCGGACATAAGCATCGCAATCGGGGTAGTCGGCCGCATACGCCCGGAAGGTGTTGCCATCGCGCAGGTCTCGTCGCAACACGATAGAGGCTGAGACTTCGCCATCGAAGCATATGACCCCTGCGGTATACTCCTCGTGATCGGGGCCAGCCCACTGCTGGACAATCAGACCCTCCCGCCCATGAAGGGCAACAGCCAGGTCTTCACGGCTGTGAACCAAAGACACGCCAATTGAGCGGGCGCCTTGACGCGGCTTTACAATCAACGGGAAACCGTGCGCGGCGACGAGCGTATCGATATCATCGCTCGCTTCCCCAGTTGCTGAATGAGGAAACGGGAGCCTCTGTGCCTCCAGCCACTGAGCCGTTGCCATTTTGTCGTCTGCAATCGCGACAATATCGGGCGAACTGACGACAATTTTTGTGCCGAAACGTGTCTCCCAAATGTCCTTGTTGCGCGAAAAAATGGCCAACTCGACATCGGTGCCGACCAGCACAGCATCGGGACGCTCCGCCTCCAGCAGCGTCTCAATGGCACCGCCATACCTTGGGTCATTTGCCATAGGGATCAGGTGATGCGAATCCGCCCAGTACAGGCCCGGAGACAAAGGATTGGGATCAAGCGCCAGCACGTCGTACTTGCAGGGCGCCATCTTAAGCGATTTGATGATGCCTTGGCCCAGAACGGCCCCGGCTCCGGTAACGGCGACCTTGATCATTGATAGAACCTGCACAGCTGTGATTTGGTTTCCAGCGAAAGCCCACGTGCATGAATAATAGCGGACTGATGGGCACGGGCGTCGAAATCTATGGGCCGGACGCTCACTTGCAGTTTGCCGGAATGGCTTTCGATCATGGTCCATGACGGCTGAGCGCCGCGACCGGAACGTGGCTGCCCCACCGAATCCACGACATGCACTTCGACGCCGTGTTCGTCGCGAAGGAATTTTTCACGATGTAGGTGGCCGAATATTCCGTAACGAAACCCGCGATCGCGCAGTCGTCGCGCCGCAGCGCTCAGCAATTCGTTGTTGCCAAGATAAGTCCAATCACCATACCCGAAGGGATTGGCATGAGCGAACAAGGCTCCGTCCCACGCCCATTCGGAAATCCAGCTTAATTGCTGCGGCCATTCCTCGCCAAGTTCCTGCCAAGTCCATTCGATGGATTCGCGAATCCACTCAGGCAAACGGTCGAAATAGTCTGTGTTCCGGTCGCGCAGATCAATGTATATCTGTTCGTGGTTTCCTCCGATCAGAAAGGCGCCATCGCGATCGATTGCGTCGATTGCTATCTCGCGGCAAGCGGCCGGATCGACGCCGTAGGTGAACAGATCCCCCAACAACAGCAATTGGTCAAAACCTTCTGCGCGTGCCGCTTCCAAGGCGCGCCGGAAAGGAGTGGCGGCTGAATGAACGTCGCTGATGACTGCGATACGCATAATGATCCCTAGGCCCGGTGCACCACATGCTATGCAGCGGCGAGGCGCTTTCCTTTGAAAAGCCGCATAAGCTGCCTGCGCAGTGTTAGCCGGGCAGGGACTTCGCTGGTGAAATAGTCCGCAGCCTCATGATAGAATTGGATTGAATCGCCGTATTTGCGTCGCGCGTGGTCAGCGTAATCAACCTGGTTGAACACACAACCGGCCACATTTCCGCTGCCCAGCGATTCAAGCGTCGCGCGGACCTGATCGACGCTTGTTTCGCCCCAGCGCACCACAACAATCGTATTGTCGGTGTAGTCGCACATCGAACGGGCATCACGCACGGCAAGAACCGCCGGCGCATTCACGATAACGATATCGAATTGTTTTTTCAGATCCGTCACCAACTGGTGGAAGCGCGACGAATTGAGAATGGATGAGGGTTCGGAGATCGGTTGCGATGCGCTGAGCAGCATGAACCGCGAAAGCATCTCGTCCGCATCGGGCTTCAGCATGATTTCAAGACCGCCTTCGGGAAGCACATCTTCGTTTTCGTTTGTCGGAGCGATAAGGCCATGCAGATCAACGCTTCCCCTGATGACATCCACCAGTTCAGGAGCGTTCATATCCTGCTGTATCTTCTGCAAAATACCTGAGCGGCGCAGGTCAAGATCCAGTATCACGGCACGTTTGCCCCAGGTCAGCGCCGCTGCGGCGATAGTTAGTGCGGTCACGGATTTGCCATCGCCGGGCATTGGCGATGTCACCAACACGCTTTGCGATTGGTCGAGTGGGACCAGTGACCGGATTTCCGAGTAGACAGAGCGTGCGACCTCGGCGAAAATCGAATGCGGCTCGGCAATTACTGGCGACTCCCGCAGGTTCGATGATACGCCCTCGGACAGTGAGGGAAACATCCCGAACACGGGGAGGCCGAAGAACTTCCGAATCTGCGCTGTCGTGCGCAGGCGGTCGTCGACCAGTTCGATGACGAAAGCGATAATCATCGCCAAGACACCGGCACCCAGAACGGCGACCGCCGTGGTTTTGAGCGGAGCGGGCGAAATGGCTTCACTGTCGGGCGTCGCCGGCGAGATGATGTTTGACGTGACGCCTTCGACCAGCTTTTCCGATTCAACTCGGTTTATCTGTTCTGAAATGCTCGTCACTGCGGCCGCCGTGGTCAGCGCTGCGCTTTCCAACTGCTGAAGCAGGGGAGTGTTGGCGGTGTTGGCAAGGGCTTTTGAGGTCATCGAGTTGACGACGGCCTGCAACTGGCCTGCACGCGCCGCGTTGCCTGCGGCTTCGGCGCTGGCCAATTGCCGCATACGGGCGCCTTCAACATTGGCCTGCGCTTGGGCTGCTCTGCGCGCCTCCTCCTGTTCGCGGGCGAGGCTTGCCCGAACGCTTTGCAATTCGGTCTGCACTCTGGCGAGTTCGGAATATCCGCTGCCATAAGTTTGCGACAGGCGGGCTTCTTGCGCCCCAAGTTCAGCCTCCTGACGCTGCAACTGCTGCACTGCAGCCGAGGTCGCACCGAGAGTCGATGACAGTCCAGCTGCCTGGGAGACACCAGCACTTTGCGCGGCTGATCCGGAACCCATCGCCGATGCCGAGGCCGCTTCAGTCGAAATACGGTTGATCTGGGCCAGATCCTCGGCGCCTCCCGCGCCGACCAGCATACGATTGGAAACCCGGAACCTCGCCAACGCTTCTGCCGCTTCGACGGCGCGTGCCATGCGATCCTTCCGTTCAATCTCCAGATCGTCCATCAGCTCCTTTCTGCGCCTGCTGTCACGCGCGCGCTTCAGGTCACGTACTGCCTGAGGGAACGTGTTCGCGATCTGCGCCGCAAGTTCTGGCGAACGCGCTGTGGCCGAAAATTCGATCAGGTCAGACCCTTCTTCGGAAGTCACCTCGGTGGACGCAAGCAAGGTCGAAATGGCCTTGCTCATCTGTTCCGCCTCGGTCCCTTCTGGCTTTCCGCCCATCTGCCGTATGAAGAGTGGGTCTTGTGTCAGATTGAGTTGTCTGATCACCCGATAAGCCGAGGTGCGCGAACGATAGAGCTTGCTCTCATTCGCAAGACGCTGCGAATTCTTCGCCAGTTCATCGGCTTGATTGGTCCCGGTTTCGTCGATCAGTTCGACCTGTATGTTGGCCTTTGCATGGTAAAGCTTGGGTGATGTCAGCTGCCAAATCAGAGTGATCACAGCGGCGGCGAGCACAATCCCGAGCACCAGCAATCGGTGCCGTTCGAATGTTCGCATAAAATCGATGAGGCCAAATTGTTCGCCGGTCGCAGCCTGTTGCGGGGGCGAGTAATGAAAGCCTGATGGACGGCGTTCATGAGCCATGGGGACTTGACCCGGCTGATTGGCGAAAACTTCATTCACCGTTTTGCTCCCATCACCGAAATAGGCGTAGCCGCAGCCGTGCGCGGTGCGACGATGATAGGGAAATGTGGGTCAGATCGCTCAAGCTATTGCGGCGAAGTCCGTGCTCTTTAGACTACCCCTTTTTGGCATTCACCAGTCCGTTTTCTTCTTCCGGCGACCAATTCACGGTAGAGATTGCGATGAAGCGTTGCGGTCCGCTCTATCGAAAAAGCCCCGCTTCTGGCGATTGCGCCAATCGAAAGGCGCTGGTAAAGATTTGAATCTTCAACCATTCGCATGATTTTTTCAGCAATAGCCGCTGCGTTGCCCAGGGGAACCATCAGGCCGTTAAATCCCTCTTCTACCAGTTCGCGGTTGCCAGGCACGTCGGTTGCCACGATGGGCAAGCCACTCGCCATTGCCTCCAGCAATGTCAACGGCATGCCTTCGAACAGCGACACATTGAGATAGATGTCGCTGTTTGCCATGAGATGCGGAACGTCTGATCGTTCTCCCAGAAATTCCACAATGTCGTCTAAGCCGCGCTGTTGAGTCCGAGCCCGCATCTGTTCCAGATCAGGTCCGCCGCCAGCGACCAGAAAACGAAACGACGATCGGGGGTGCTGGATCGACTTCAGTGCCGCAGCCACGTCGATTAGCAGATCGTAGTTCTTCTGGCGGCTGATTGCTCCAACGGACAGGACAGCGGATGGGTGCCCGGCAATCGCGCGTGGATTTCCAGCCTTGAATGATCGATTTGCCGCGTTGGGGATACGCACGACGGGCTTCCCGACAAAGCGACGCAAGATCGCCTCGACGTCGGCTCCAATCGCCACATAGCTGTCTGTCATGCGGTCAAAGATTGTGAACAGCCACGGCGGAAAGGGTAGCCGGGTGTTGTGATGCGTGAGGACCGTTGGCGTTGTCATCGAGCTGAGCGCAAGCATGGGGAGTGCACGTACCGTGTGAGCATGGACGACGTCAGGCGCGAAATCTTTCATGACCCGCTTTAACCGCAACGCTCCGACGACAGGGTTGCGCTTCGCGGAGAGCCGCAGCGAGCGGAACGTCCCGCCCGCCGACGTAATTTCACGGATCATTCGCGCTTCAGTTTCCGCAGAGTTGCCGACGGTTTCGGCATCGCACAGGGCGATCACCAAAGGCTGATCGCCAACTCGCGCAAATTCTTGCGTCAAGGCGCACACCAGAACTTCCGCTCCGCCCGTGGTGAGTGAGTTTACAATGGAGCAGGTTCGCATGAATTACGCCACTTTATGGGGCAAAGCCGGTCGATCGGTACAGCGACCATGCTTCCTTGTTCAGCCGATTGGAAAAAATCTGACGGATCCGGGCATCGTCGTCGGCGCTGAGATAGTCGGTGTAACCCGCCACCTTCCCGCGGCGCACGCGTGAGGCGTCCGCGTCATTCTTGTCGTATTCGTGGCCCGGAATTCCGGTCGTGCGCTCTTTCTTCTGCATATTGTCGAAGCGTGCCTTTTCCACGGCCTCGTCCAACCATGTCGCGTTAACCGGCAGGTTGAGAAAGTGGAGTATAGTTCCCACCGTATCGGTCGTTGCGCCGCTCATTTCCTCGTAGCTCAACACGAGTGAGGGGCGGCATTCGAGCCCTTTGGCCCAGTTGTTATGGTATTCGGCTATGCTGGCCGCACCGAAAGCCTCGGATTCCAGGAAATCGGCCATCGTGCCTTCAAATCTGTGCTTGTGGCGGGTCTGGTGAAAATAGGACGACACCAGAACGTCGCGCGGGTCGCGTACCAGCATCACGACCGGGACGCGGGCGAACAGGTTGGCGTCGTATGTACGATGACTGACGGCGATAAGGGGCAAATCGGGGGCAACCGTCTGAACGAGCGATCCCAAGCCTCGCTGTTTGTCCAAATCGAAGTTCGGCATGACGCGGAAGGTCGAGTGAAGGTCCGGTTCAAAATCCAGACCAGCATGGCGTGCGAGGTAGAGCGACATCAGGTAGCGCAGCCATGTGCGCCCGCTTTTGGGAAAGGACACCAAGAAAGCGTCGATGTCCTGTGTCCGGCGCTGTAATCGCGCGTCATGGTTCGACTGGCGATAATCGCGAACGATGTCTTTGAGAGCAGTGATCATGATGTTCCAATCAGACCGTCAGTTGGCGCTATTTCAGCAAGAACATTTTCGACAAGGTCGATCCACAATTGCCCGATCCGGTCGGGTCGAAACTGCCGGGATGTTTCCTGCGCACGTGCGCCAAGCCGTTTCCGGAGCGCCGCATCACCCATCAGCCGGTCCAGTGCTGCCGCAAGTGCGGGAACATCGCCTGCTCGAACCAGCAAGCCATCCTCTTCATTGCGGATCATTTCCGCCGGACCAAAATCGCAGGCAAATGAGACTGATGGCAGGCCTGCAGCCATAGCCTCGCCCAACACCAGTCCCCAACCTTCAAATCGTGAGCTAAGGACGAATGCATCCGCATTGGTAATCCAGCCGCCCGGCTTGTTGGTGACCCCCGGCATCAGCACGCGATCGGCAAGACCGAGTTGATTGCGAAGTGTTTCGAGTTTCGTCCGATCCGGCCCATCCCCCCAAATGGTGAGCCGCCAATTTGGATGATGCGGTGCGATCGCGGCAAACGATTCCAAGAGGAGATCAAATCCTTTCTGATGCGTCAGCCGGCCAACCGCAACCAAGTGCCTGATATCACCATCGTGGCAGATTGCGCGGTTCTCACCAAATTCTGACATGTTGGGGATGACCCAAGAACGGCGTCGCATCTGCGGCGGAAAGCATGCCATGGCACCGTGCGTCATTGTAATCAGGCCGAACGCCTTCGGATAAAGGCGCGCCCGCAGCCAGCGCCACGCTGCTCCTGGGTCTTGCTGCACGGGGTTGTTCCGCTCGGACACTATTACGGGAATATCGAGACCGCGAGAGGCCAATATCGCCTGAACATTGGTTCGCGTCAGGAAGCTGATCAGCAGGTCAGGCCGCGAATTCTTCAGGTGTTTACGCAACCTGCCTGTCCTTTGTGCGATTTCACCCAGAGCAGCCAGCTTCGCGCGCTGCGCGACAGGTAGCGCCAGATAATGCAACGCAATTCGCGGATCGGGTGTGTAATAAGGGGCGGCAGATCCGCTTTCAAAGCTGATGATTTCGACAGCGTGACCCCGTTCGATGAGGCGGTTCGCGGTGAACGTCACAACATGTTCCGAGCCTCCTGCTCGAAGTCCGGGCAAAAGGAAGCTGATGCGTCCGGGGCGAGCGGGGCCGGCATGTTCTAACGCGCGCGGAACAGAACCAATTGCGTTCATAAGGCTTACGATCGCCTTTCTCTGCCGGCTGCGCGAACCATCCAATAGCAGAGTTCAAGCAGTACGACGGTCACAAGACCAAACAGAATATGCGCAAGGTTCGCCCCGATGGCACCCAACACAGGGATCAGCATGAAGCTAGCAGCGAAAAACGAAACCGTGGATGCCGCAGCGACGGCAAGGACTATGCCCGGTTGGTTCATTGCGAGCATGGTTGAACGCGAAGGCGCTGCGATCATGATCAGCCCAACCGCAACCAGTTGGGCAACTAGCAGCGGATAGACCGCAATATAGTCTTCTCCGAACAGCCAGGCGACACCACTTTCGCCTATCGCGGCAACAACGCCGATGAGAAGCAGGCTGATCGCGGCCAGGGACAACTGCGTCTTTGTCTTGACCGAACTGACACTGTCGAACTGCTTGCGCGCCCACATTCGGGCCAGGTCTGGATAGATTACCGTTTGCACCTGCTGCCCGATTTGCTGGGCCACTTTGGCAAACCGCTTCGAGAGGTGGTAGAAACCTGCCACTGTCGGCCCGCCCAGTGCCCCGACAAGCAGCGTATCGGCTTCTTGCGTAAGAGTGCGCAATGCGCTTGAAGCGTTGGTGGACCAGGCGAACCGCATGAAACCCGGGAAGGCGGCGATAAGGCCCCTCACCTTGGCATGGATCGGATTGGGAACCCCCAACCCCCTGAGAGCGCGTGCCGCAAGTGCGGCGAACAGCGCCGTGTCGATCAATTGGGCCGCTGTCCAGATCGCAAGAAACACTCCGATGGATGCTTCAAGTCGCCAGGCTGCAACCGCCATGAGAACCCTGAGAGCAGCCGAAAACATTTGGAAATAGGCCAGCATCTTGAAGTTCCCGGCCAGGCGAAGCGCGGCGGTGGGCATCCCTCGGACATTAAAGGCGATGGCTGGCGCGAAAATTACGAGAAGATAAAAGTACGATCGGTCCAGACCCAGCAGCGGGAGGATGAGGTACCCGATCCCCAGCATCAGTGCCGACGCCAGTAATGCGCAGGCAATGTCGAGCAGCAATCCCAAAAGGAAAAGCTGCGACATGGCGTTTGGACTAGCCTCGATCCTTGTCTGCGACGCGAAACGGATGATGGGTTGCCAGCTTTCAAAACGGATAAGCCGTTCAAAGATGCGCCCCGTGGTCAACACCAGTGCCAGAATTCCATATGATTCAGGTCCCAGCGCGCGGGCGGCAATCGCAGTGCTTGCCGCCATTAGGGCCGAAACTGCCATGTTTCCGCTCAATAGATGCAGGATGCTACCCAATCTTGAGCGCAGCATCGCATTGACCCCCATCTTCGAGCCGCCGTCCATGATGCCTGCCTCGTTCATAGCGGCCCCGGATGGGTGTCAGGGCTGCTGATGTTGGGGCGGCGGGCGAGATAAGTGCTCATCGCAAGCAACACCGGCAAAATCCAGATGCGCGAAAACATGTGAGGGATCGAAAAGGTGTAGATATTGAAAACCACCACCGACGCCAGAATCAGGGCGCCTTCATTTCGGCTTCGTGATGCGGCTAGAAAGGCAATGCCAAACATCGTCAGCAGCAGTACGATGACACCGCAAAAGGCCAGGAACCCGCCTTCGTTCCAGATCAGCAGATGGAATTCATGGACGGGTGTGCGATGACCGCTAACACGCCGCAACCTGTCGACACCTAGCCCAACCACGATGTGGTCTTCGGTCATTCCCCAGGCTTCCTTGATGAGCACCGACCGATCCGTAAAAGTGCCCGCTTCGTTGAGATCGCCGCTGGTCACCGCGCCAGCGACCCGATCTTCAAATGCCTGGGGCAGCGGCAATCCCGAAACGAGAAAAAGACTGGCGCACGTGGTTCCGAGCAGCGCCACTCGTATCAGCAAACCAAAGCCCGATATGACAAGATAGGCGGATACGGCCAGGATCGTTGCCGAAAAACCGGTAAAGGAACCACTGGCCAGCATGCCCCAAATCAGAATTGCGCCACATGCGATCCCAATTCCTGATGGCATGATGCGGCGCTGGACCGAATAGATCAGCATGGGAACGGCGAACGCGACCATCGCTCCGTTCCAATTTACTTCACCGGTCATCGCCCCAACGCGGCCATTGCCCGCAACGAAGCCCCGCCCCATCAAGGCTGCAACGTCGCTCTGTTCAAAAAGCAGACTGGCCGATACGCCCAGCAGGTTTGAAACCGCGATGCCAAAGACGAATACCGCCACAAGGCTACGCATGAAAGTCATTTGCTGACCCATGAAGACCATCGGGACCAGCAAAAATCCGAAAAGATATTGAGCCCCCACGATCAGAAAGCGGTCAAGGCTGTTATGGGCGATGCTGCCGATCATAAGGCCCAGCAACATTACACCAAGGCCGCAATACCAGTAAGGCGTGAACTGTCCAAATGGTCTGGCATTGAGCTGACCCCTGATTAGCATCGTCAAGAATACGATGATTAGGAAAATGTCACTCAGGGTCAGGTTTATTTGACCGATCCGAACCAATGCCCAGCCAGAGAAAAATACGGAGCCGATCAATACGATGCGCGTACGGCGCGACATCGGCTTTTCCGCGTTAGCCGGCTCCAGCCACAATTTTGATCCGACTTGTCCGCTATTCATCGTCTGCGTGCCCGGGGACCCAAGGTCTCGAGCAGACATCGCAATGGCGTAATCCGGACTCTTGGTTCCGAGCATGGCGCTTGTGTAGCAACCAGCAGTGCACGCTCTCAACGACTTATAAGATAAACGCAAAGCGAATAAGGGCTAGGCGGTTCGGGCAAGGAAGGGGTGGACGATCTATACTAAAGAAGTCTTGCACCGGTTCATGGTTTGACGAGAATGATGTGCGGTGATGGTGTAGGGATAAACCCTGCCGCGCTTTCCGACGTCCCCTAATGCGCGACGCTCGTAAGCCGGCTTTGAGACTGTCGGTCGTGCGCCTGAGTTCCCGGAGACATTCATGCGAACATTATTGAACCGGGTAGGGCCACTGGGGGTTGCGGCCATAATTCTCGGGTCGAACCTCATCCTTTCGTCATGCGCGCAAGAAGTCGTCGCCGCCCCGCCAGGCGAAGCTGAGCCAGTTGCCGGAAAACGGGTCTTTGCCGGCGCAATCGGTTACGGTGCAGCAACGGCCGGGGGCGATGGTGGCAAGATCATCTATGTCAGCAACCACAGTGATGCAGGTCCCGGATCGCTTCGCGCTTGCCTGACAAGCACAGGGAAACGGGTTTGCGTCTTCCGTGTCGGCGGCGTGTTTCGCTTCACCACTACGCCGCCGATAATCAAGGATCCTTATCTCACGATTGCAGGCCAAACTGCGCCTGGCGGTGGTGTGGTGATCGCCCATGCCGGAGGCAACCAGGCACGGACGCCGATCGTGATAAAGCGCACCCATGATGTCATCGTCCGCCATGTCCGCGTGCGGCTCGACCGTTTGAGCGGAAACCGTGAAAGCGATGACGGCTTCACCATAGAAGACAGCTTCAATGTCATTCTGGATCACGTCAGCGCCAGCTGGGCCAGTGACGAGCTCGTGAACGGTTATGCCGACAATGACCGGATCACGATCAGCAATTCCCTGTTTTCTTACGGCATTCCAAGACATGACAAATGCGCGCTTTTGGCAAGTGACCCGAAGGACGCCCAGAATGTCAGCTTCATTGCCAACATTTGCGCGCACAACGGTGACCGCAACCCCGATATCAATTTCCCGCCAGGCTCGTGTGTCGAGGTGATCAACAATGTTTTCTACAACGCGCAATCACAGTTTGCCGAAGTATGGGAAACCTATGGGGGAACGCCGGTTTCGATCGTGGGCAACAGTTTCATCGGCGGCCGCGACACCACAGCAAATGCGCAAGGCGTGGTGCGCGAAATTTTTGGCTCTACCGGCCTTGCCAGCATTTATCTTTGGAACAACACGTTTTCCGGAGATTTCGAACACGTTACAGCATCAGCGGAAGCGGTTTTGACCGAAACTCCGCCGTGTCCGCTCACCATCAATCCAGCGGCAGCGGCTACTGCCTATGATGCCGTTCTTGCCGGTTCCGGGGCATGGCCGCGCGATACATTGGATCGCGGAGTTGTCGCCGATATTCGGCGCGGCAGCGGCAACATTGACGATCGGCCGGGCACCTTGCCTTCGCCGATCGCCGAAGCACCTTATCCTGATACCGATCGCGACGGAATGGACGATAGGTGGGAACAAACGCACGGCGCGGACCCGCGCGTTTCTGACCCCTGGGCCGATGCTGACGGCGATGCCTATTCGAATTTCGAAGATTTCCTCGCCTACCGCGAACAGATGCTGCGGCCTTCAACCTGACATGATGCATGCTCCGAACCACTTGGCACAGAGCCCTGCGGCAAAAGCGGGTATGGAAACGATTACGATATGTTTCCCACTTGCAGGGGACACCATCGGCGGCAGCCACGTTTCGTTGCGCGGTTTGATTCAGGATCTTGACCCGGCACGCTTTCGCATCATTGTGGTGCCTGAAGTTCCGGACGGCAAGATCGCTACTTTTTTTGAAAAGTTTGAACAAATTGCCGACCCTGCAAGGCCTGCGGTTTCTTTTGTACCAAATGAAAGGTTCAATCTTGCAAAGTTCGGCAGCACCATTGCCGGCGCGCCCTTGCGCATGTCGTTTTTGCGCAAGCAAGACGTTGATATCGTGCATACGAACGATGGCCGCACCCATGCGACATGGGCCGTGCCCGCCAGGCTAGCCGGGGCAGCTCTGCTTTGGCATCACCGCGGCGATCCTGGTGCGCTGGGGCTACGCTTGCTGGCGCCGGCCTTGGCAAGCAAGGTGCTGACCGTTTCCAGATTCTCGCTGCCCAAGGCCAAGATATGGAGCGCCGCGCACAAGGCCGATGTCGTATTCAGCCCCTTCGACACATCCCTGACGGCTAATCGCGAGGCTGCGCGGCGCCAGGTCATCACCAAAGCTGACTTGCCCGATGATGCGCTGATACTGGGATACTTTGGCAGCATCATTGACCGCAAACGCCCGCTGCTTTTCGTGGACACGGTTGCTGAATTGCGTCGCCGTATAACCCGTCCTGTCTACGGACTTATTTTTGGCGAAGCCGAAAGTCCTGCGATGGAGCAGTCGCTGCAGAAGCACATCATCCGGTCAGGCATGCAAGACCACATACGGATGATGGGATATTGCACCCCGGGCCACGAATGGATCGCGGGTTGCGACCAATTGATTGTGCCCGCCGTCGGAGAACCGCTCGGTCGGACGCTGGTCGAAGCAATGTTGGTGCGTACCCCGGTGGTTGCGACGCGTTCGGGTGGAAACCCTGAGGCCCTGTTCGACGATGCCGGATACCTCGTCGAGCCGGAAAGCCCTGTCGCATTGGCTGATGGCGTCATGGAATCATTGTCAAACCCAGCTCAGACGGCGGCAATGGTCGACCGCGCTGAGCGTTCCTCGCGTGAACGCTTTTCCAGACAGCGGCATGTCACTTCGGTCATCAACGTCTATGAAGAACTGGTCCGTTTGCGAAGAAGGCCACGCGCTAAAACCGAATTCTGGCCGAAAGGCTAAGTCGGAAGCGCTCAAACTCCTGCAAAGGGTCATCGCTTGTCCTTTGCGAAACGTTACCTTCAGCGATCAGCGAAAAGCGTCGGTTGGCAAGATATTCAAGCGCAACGTTGGCGCCCGTAATGTCTTCGGTCACGCCGCTTCCCACGAATTCGGATCGCACCCATCGCGCTCCGACGCGTCCAAAAAAATTGTGACGCATTTCGACTTGGGTGACGAACGAAACCCTGGAGTCTGTGCGGGCCTCTGCGCCTCGTCGAAAGGTAGCGACATCGCCGTTGAATGCTTCCAGAATGAACGCAAGTCGGCGCGTAGGGAGATAGGCTAGCGAAACGTCGGCCGAAAATCCGTTTCGCGCCGCAATGGTTTTGTCCTCTGGCTCGAACCGGAATACACCCAATCGCAAACGGCCCCGCAGGCGTTCGCTTTCTGCAATACCTACCCCGACCTGCCCCCCAAAGGTTACGGCATCGCGGTCCGGATCGACGAGCGTCGCCTCTTGGCGGAAGTCGCGGACATTCACGAATCCCGTAGCCGTCACAGAAATCGGGCCACTGATCCTGTAACCAACGGTCGCCCGTCCTGCGTAGACTTCGAAATCGCGATCATCATCGAGCGATGAGACAGCATCAAGATCGCTATAGTTGGCTTCGAGACTGAATTGGACCCGGCTTTCACTACGACGATAATTCACACCTGCAGACGTTTCATCGATCAGACGCGGGCCAGGGCCAGCAATCAGGCGTGCTTCAGGATCGCCGCGATTTTCTTTCAGACGGGCAAATCCACCAAAGACGTTCAGCCGGTCGCCGACCCTGGGGCTGAATGCAAGCAAGCCATTTACCCCATATATGTCTGAATTTTCGCTTGAAAAATCGGCAAACCGCGAAAATTCACCGTATCCGTTCATCTGGAACGCCAAATTGTCATCGCCAATTCGCGCGGCGAGTTCGGGCCTTACGACAAATTCTACGTCGTTGATTTCCGTTCCTTCAGGACTGGCTAGGACGTTATCGTCATAACTGACCACGGCTGTGATCTGCGGCCTCAGAGCCAACGGACCCGCCGTGATCGGATCGATCCGGAAAACCGGATCATCTGCAGCCAGAAGCGGAGCGACCGTTGTTTGTGCAAGCAGGGAAGTTGGACACAGGCATGTCGCGCCAAGCAGAAGCGCAAACAAGACACGGCGGCCCGGCGATTTACGTGTCATCAGAACCAGCTTTCGTACACGCGGATACGGTCACCCGGCAGGAGCACGGCATCTTCAGCTGCCACGCTGGTGACCTCCCGGCCATCGATCGTTCTGGTGATCGCAACGGATCCGGTCTTGGCGCGATAGGTGTAGCCGCCTGCCATTGAAACAGCGGCAAACACCGTAAGTCCTTGCCGATAAACCAGTTCGCCCGGCTGTCGGACCTCGCCAATGATATAGACCGGCCTGAGATCAAGGCCCTGTACGGTAACTACCGGATTCTTCAGAATATCCTGGTCGATCAGACGCCGCGTCAGTGCCTCTTCGATTCGAGCATAGCTGAGGCCCGCGACTTTCACCTGCTTGATCAACGGGACGGAAATCGACCCTGTTTCATCAACGGCATAGTCGCCGTTGACCGCAGGCAAATCCTGCACCGCGATACGAATCTTGTCGCCGGGCGCCACCTGAATTTCGGCGACACCGGTACTGGTGAGCGGCGGTAGATTGGCTAGCCCCGATGAGCACGCGGTCGCATTCACCAGAATGGCAAACGCCATAAGTATCGTGGTTGGCTTTCTGATGGCGATCATCAAACGTCCTCTTCCCGTTCGGTTTTGTACTGTCAGGCTGACAAGGCGGATGGGGTGGAATGATTGTTAAGTGATCCCGCGATTTTGCCTTCCAAATCCGGCCTGATCCAATAGGTTAGATCGCGCCCGAGCATTTTGCTCAAATCCTCGATGTCCTGAAAATAGAAATTGGCTAGGCTTTTTCTGGTTTCGTCAGCCAGAGGCGGATATTTAATTTCCGCTGCAAGTTGCGCATGCGTCCGCTGGAAGATCGCCGAATTGCGGAAGGGTCGAACGATCGGCTTGAGCGGTTTCAAAAGTTTGCGAACGCGCAGGGGCAGATGTTTCTCGCCGCTATCATTGAACTTTCGCGACAGAACTTCGCTATCGATTTGTTTGCGTGCGCCGATATGATTGTAAACCGCTTCAAGCGTTTGTTGGGGTTGGCTGCGGACATCATCAAACGTGAAAATCAATATGCTTTCCCGCGGGAAAAGATTCAGCCATCGGCGTAGGTGCTGCGCGTACAGTCCATCGTGCAAAAACCGAGGCTGCGGATTGTCCATCGATCTGAGATAATCTTCGGGCGGCCCCGAAATCGTCCCGCGACGAAGCAGCATTTTGTAATCCGAGTACGCACGATCAATCGGATTGCGCAACTGGACCACGAGTTTCGCATCGGGATAGGCGGTGCGTATGCGTTCTGCCGCTTCGGTTTTTGCAAGGTAGTCAGCGGTTTTTTCTCCCCACAGCGTTCCGGGTTCCTTGGTGCGGGGAAACAACGATCGATACCAGTCCCATCCGCGCTCGTGTTCGCGTGTGAAAAAATGAGGTTCGATTTCGGGAATAATCAGATCGGGGTGGTGATGGAGTTGTGCCTGCAACCACGTCGTTGCCGCCTTGATTGCGCCAATCACGATGAAGTCCAGTTCAGGCTTCATGATGGCAATCTTTGCATGGGCGCGAAGCTTTCAACAGCATCTGCCAGACATCTTCCAATCCAAGCGGTTTGAGCGGTGGTAAGTGTGTGGTCGACCTGAAACATGATCGTCTCGCGGGCAAGTTTGACAGCATTAGGAAGATTGCCATCGCGCCGGATGGTGAGGTTAGCAAAGGCGTTCTCTTGGCTCATGTCGGGACACGACCCGCTACCGCATGCGATGCCTTGGGCCTGCAGCGCTGCTACAATGTCCGAACGTGAAACGTTGGCGGGCAGCAGATCATAATCCAGCTTGATGTAACATTTGTAGTACGCGTGATCGGCTTGCTGTGGCGCTGACACAGGCACGATCGCCGGGTGCTTGACCGCTTCGGCAAGCAGGGCGCTGGCATTGTTCCGGCGGGTTACGACCCATTGATCGAGTTTCACCAACTGACGGCGCCCGATCGCGGCTTGCATTTCTGTCAGGCGGAAATTGCTTCCGAAACTGTCATGCAGATAACGATATTCCCCGATTGGCCCCGGGGCACTCTGGGTCAGTCGCGTGGGGCTTTTGCCGTGGTCCTTGTACGCCCACGCCCTTTCCCAAACAGCTGAGTCCTTCAGGGCCAGCATCCCGCCTTCCCCGCCGGTCGACATGATCTTATCCGTGCAGAACGAAAATGAGCTCGCATCGCCAAAAGACCCGACCGGGCGCCCATTCCAGGTAGCGCCGTGGGCCTGTGCACAGTCCTCAACCAGAGCAAGCTTATGGGCGGAGGTAATCGCGCAGAGCCGTTCCATGTCGCATGGCAGACCTGCCAGATGCACGCAGATGACTGCACGGGTCCGAGGGCCGATCATGCGGAGAACCGAATCGGGATCGATATTTTGGGTGGAGATATCCACGTCGGCAAATACTGGGCTCGCACCCACCGCAACGACTGCGCTGGTGGTCGCAAAGAAGCTGCGCGCCGGGACAATCACTTCGTCGCCCGGGCCAACACCCAGCGACCGCAGCGCCAATTCAAGGGAAACCGTTCCATTGCTAACGGCGATTGCGTGGGGAACTCCGATATATTCAGCGAACTCGTGTTCAAACGCGCGGGTCTGGTCCCCGTGCACCAGCGCGTTCACCCGCCCCGATTTCAGAACCGTAAGCACCGCGGCAATCTCGTCGTCTTCGTGCTGAGGCCAGCGTGACATTACGATCGTTGGCTTCGAATTTTCGACTGCGGGGAATGGCGTGGCAGTACCTGCAAGGTGCATCATGACAGACCGACCTCCTCGGGCGCCATAGGCTGGCGACGCCACAGTGCTTCGGAATTGGCTACAAAACCGGCCAAGGTGGCAGAGTTGCTGGGAAGGCTGGTAAGATGATGGACAATCCGCCGAACATTCGTCTCGTCCCCCTTTTCGATCTCGATGCCGATCTCCTCGATCGCGCGGGTGATCAACGGCAAAGGAATAGGATGTGACTGAGCTTCGAAGATGCCCGGGATCGATGATGCCTGTTGGTGTTCGCAACTGTCAAAAAGCTCTTCAAAAAGCTTTTCACCCGGGCGCAGACCGGTGAACACGATTTCGATATCAACGTCAGGTTCAAGGCCGTGAAGGCGGATCATGCGTCGTGCCAGGTCGACGATCTTAACGGGTTCGCCCATGTCCAGAACCATGATGCGGCCGCGCGGTGCATTGTCCTGAAGCGCTCTTGAACTGCTTTCCAGAATAAGCTGCACCGCTTCACGCACGGTCATGAAAAAGCGTTCGATATCGGGATGGGTCACGGTGACCGGACCACCGGCCAGCAGCTGCGCTGTGAACAGGGGAACCACTGACCCCGATGAACCTAGCACATTGCCGAACCGCACTGTCATGAAACGAGGGGCATCGGGATCGTCAACGCCACACAGATCCAGCGATTGCGCATAAAGCTCGCCAACGCGCTTGCTCGCCCCCATGATCCCGACGGGGTTGACCGCTTTATCGGTGCTGACCTGAACCATCGCCTTTGCACCGAATTCGCACAGAGCGTCGGCGATATTCTTGCTGCCGATGATGTTCGTGTGTGCACTGGCGCAGGCATTCGCTTCAGCGATCGGCACATGTTTGATTGCCGCTGCGTGATACACAATGGACGGTTCATGCTTGATAAAAACTCGCTTGACCTCGGACAGGTTGCGAACATCGCAAAGCGACATGAACACCGGGATAGTAGGGTGGCTTTCCCTGATCTGCTGCTCGATCTTGTAGAGGTTGAACTCGTTGTTATCGAGCAGGACGAGCTTACCCGGCCTAAAGGCTGCAAGCTGCCTCGCCAATTCGCCGCCGATGGTCCCGCCAGCACCGGTTACAAGCACCGATTCTCCGGCGATCTGCTGCGAAATTGCGCCTTCGCGAAGTTCAAATTCGCATCGCTCCAGCAATTTTGCGGTCGAAAGATTATCGATGGCAGACGTATTCGTGCGCCCAAGCAAGTGCCCCCAATCGTCACCCACGCGCACGATCTTGATGCCGAGGTCGCGTGCTCGCCTGCGGACCAAGGCTATGGCACGCGCGCTCAGATTGACTGCATCATCGCAGATCATCACCGTATCGGGGCGGCGATCCCTCTGTTCGAGCGCAAGCACGGCGGTGATCACATGCTCGGGAAATCCAAGCACCGGAACGCCATGGATCTGACGTATAGGCCCGTCGGCTTCGGGCAGAAGCGCGCCCACAATCATGATGGGAGATTTGGTATCCGTCCGGGTTATCCGCACAATCGCTTCCACCCAGTCTGCGCGACCCACGAGCAGAACCCGTTCGCGGTTGAGGGTTTCTCCCGTAGAACTGCGGCTAGCTAATCGACGAAGCGGTAGCCGACGGGACGCGCGCCGAGAAACGCGCAGCATCTGCATGGCGACAAATGCGAGCGCAAAATGTGATAGTCCGACCAGCAAAATCAGGTCCGGATTGCGTGCTTCTGCACTCCACCAGATGCCAAACCAAATCGCAACCAATGCGACCGCGACGTTCACTCCCATTGTCAGGCAGTCAGCGAGAGAGGTGAATCGCCAGCTTCTCCGGTACAGGCCGCCAAAGAATAAGATCGCAACGCCTGCCGCCGCTACTGAAATAACAAGCAGTGCGGGAGCAACACGATAGCCGCCTGATAGTTGAAGCTGCTGGATTAACGGGAAAAGCACTGCCAACGACGCCGCAAGTGCTACAAAATCGAGCCCCATTACGCCGACCAATCGAAAGATCCGCCGCCATCGGAAGGCATTCGCAATGCCAAGTTTTGCCGCGCAATAACGCGACAGCCGGGTCAGCCGACCCGCGCCATCGTCGAATCCGACAAACGCGCTATCGGCACCTGGCCTGTCTACCGGGTGAGAAGGGATCGTTGTTGCCCGTATCGTCATTCCGCTTGTTCCAGATAATGAGCGAATGCCCAGCATCGTGACGAATAGTCGGTGCGACAGGGCGGTGCACTTGCTCATCAAGGCAATAGCCGTAAGGGCGAAAACGCATTCAGGCTTCGCCCAAAAAGGTGGGGTTTGGCGTTGCAGAAGGATAGGGGGCGGCAACTCGGAAGTGACAAGAGCTACCCCTATTCACCATGCCCCCTATCCTTGCGTGTTCTGATCGACCTTTCGCCTAATCGACCGATTGCCGTTTTACTTCTTGTCGCAAGTGGACGCATTAGTCTTTCGGACAGCAGCCGGTTGCTGCGGTGGGAGGATAACATTGAAGGTCGTCGTGTTATCCAGTCTGGCGTTCTCGCTGATCAATTTTCGCGGCAAACTGCTCGAGGCTCTTCGTAGCGCCGGGCATGAGGTGATTGCGATTGCACCTGACAATGATGCCGTTGTGCGCGGCAAGCTGGCAGATATGGGGATCGAACTGCGCGCGGTCGTGATGGATCGCACCGGCACCAACCTGCTTGCAGACCTCAAGACAGTTGCGGCTTATGTTCGGTTGATTTGGCAGGAAAAGCCCGACGTTGTTCTGGCCTATACCCAAAAACCGATAATTTACGGCGGGATTGCCTGCAGAATAGCCGGGGTCGGTCGGTATTATGCGCTGATGTCAGGGCTGGGGTATCTGTTTAGCGACGCGGCATCCGAAAGACGGGTTTTGAAATGGCTGTTTTGCCGTTTGTATCGCGCTGGGTTAAAACGGGCAGAAAGGGTATTCGTTTTCAACTCTGATGATCGGTCCGACATGATTGCGGCAGGGATTTTGGATCGGACATCCCCCATCGTCCAAGTACCCGGTTCCGGAGTGGATCTTGACCGGTTTGCCAAGGCTGCTTTGCCAGCGGGCCCGGTACGCTTCCTGATGATTGGCCGCCTTATGCGCGACAAGGGGGTGTTGGAGTATGCAAAAGCTGCAGCAATCGTTGTTGCCCAGCATCCCGACAGCCGGTTCGCACTGATCGGAAGGCCCGAGCTGAGCAACCCGACGGGCATGAATGCCGCCGATCTGGTATCTCTGAAAAGCGAATATCCGATCGAGCTTATTGACGAGACTGACGACGTGCCGTCGTTTCTGCGTCAGGCCCACGTGTTTGTGCTGCCAACCTATTACCGTGAAGGATTGCCGCGCACTATCCTTGAGGCATTGGCGGCGGGCAGGGCAGTGATAACGACCGACACCCCCGGTTGCCGAGATGCCGTGAAAGATGAATTCAACGGCTTTCTGGTTCCTCCGCGCGATGCAGAAAGCCTGGCTGTAGCAATGATGCGTCTGGTGGAGGATCGCGAACTGCTTGCGGTTATGGCGGACAGGTCGCGTGAATTAGCCGAGACGGTGTACGACGTTAAGCTGGTCAACCAGTTGCTCATGGATGAGATGCGCCTATCCCGGAAGCGCCCCGGGATGCGTTCGCCGAGCAACGCCGTTGTGGGCGAAGAGCGCGATCCACCGGGCATTGCCCGGGGCGCGGCATGAGCTGATGCGCATTGCATTGGTGGGCGCCGTCGAGAGCACTTGCTGTGCACTCAAGGCGATGATCGAGATGAATTGTATCCCTGCGCTTGTGGTGACGCTGACCCCGGAGCTGGCCGGCAGGCATTCCGATTTCGTCGATCTGCAGCCGCTTGCCGCAAACCATCACATTGACGTTGCAAGGGTGCGAAACGTTAACGACCTTGACGCGCTGTCGCAAATTGCTGCCGCGGAACCAGACTATATCTTCGTGATCGGCTGGTCGCAAATCTGCGGTCCCGAATTCATGCAGCTCGCTCCCGGCAGGGTCATCGGTTACCATCCCGCGCCTTTGCCACGAATGCGCGGCAGGGCGGTCCTGCCTTGGACCTTGCTCAACGATGAGAAGATTACCGGCGCTACGCTGTTCTGGATCGACGAAGGGGTCGATACCGGCAACATATTAGAGCAGCGGTTCTTTCATGTCGCGCCGAGAGAGACCGCGCGAAGCCTGTATGACAAGCACATGGTGGCGCTTGATGCGATGGTGCGATCAGCGCTTCAGGCGCTCGCCGCAGGCAACCCGCGTCGAGATCCGCAGGATGAAGTCTATGCCACCTATGCCGCCCGCCGGCGACCCGAAGATGGTGTGATCGATTGGAACAGCCCGGCACGCGATATTGATCGATTGATAAGGGCCGTGTCAGCGCCTTACCCTGGCGCATTTACGCATCAAGGTGATAACCGATTGACGATCTGGAAAGCGCACCCACGTGATAGCGAAAGTTATCATGGTGTGATCGGACAGGTCGTGTCCGTATCGGATGAACACTTGGATGTCATAACTGGGCAAGGTGTGTTGCGGATTGAAGATTGGGAGTTCCAAGGGCGTTCGCCAATTCGACTGCACAGCGTGTTAGGAAGCAGATGACCGACGATCTCGCGCATTTTGGCAAGGTTTTGGTAATTGCCCCGCATCCCGATGATGAAGTGCTTGGTTGTGGCGGGACGATGGCACGTTTGGCGGACAGCGGACAGGATGTGCATGTTGCTATTGTGACAAAGGGCTATGAACCGGCGTTTTCCGCCAGTTTGGTTGATCAGGTCCGTGATGAGCTTTCGGCGGCGCACACCATCTTGGGGGTGAAGCAATGTCACTTCCTTGATCTTCCTGCGGCGGCGCTCGACACATTGCCCGGTTCGCAAATCAATGCGGCAATCGGGCAACTCGTCAGCGATTTGATGCCCGATACGCTTTTCATCCCCTTCGTCGGCGACGTGCACCGCGATCACCAATTGGTATTCACCGCCGCCTTGGTTGCGTCGCGCCCCCGTGCGCAAGACGTTCCGCGAAGGATCTTGGCTTATGAGACGTTGTCAGAAACCAATTGGGCCGCGCCCGGAATTACAGAAGCCTTCCTGCCCAACGTTTACCTGGACATCAGCGCAACGATCGAACGGAAGATTGAAGCCTTCGCAGCCTTCAAGAGTCAGGTGAAGCCGTTTCCCGACGAGCGATCGCTCCAAACTCTGCGGGCGCTGGCAACTGTCAGAGGATCGACGATTTTCCGTGCTGCCGCTGAAGGCTTCATGCTTATCCGGCAGATCATCTGACTGTGCACATCGCACTGCAAACGCTTGCAATACTGCAATTGATTTTGAGACTCGACGAATCGAGTCGCTTGTGGTTTACAAAGCGCATACAACGACTGGTGCAAACCTAAGCTGGTTGGGCCATTTGATGATGGCACAGCGAATGTAAGCATTTAAGTTGTCATCCAAAAAGAATTAATGTCTTCGGGTCGCAGGGGAAAGCTCGGGGAGATTTACGATGGTTAATCGACGTCCTAGGCCTATCGCGGTGGTGAGCGACAATGCTCTTGCGCGCGAAGGAATGAAGCGAATTCTTGAGGGCGAGGAATTCACTGTTGTCGGATCGCATCGGTCCTGCGCAGCACTAATTGACGTAAAGGCTCAACTTGAGCCGCCTCAGATAGTGGTTGTCGATCTTTGTGATGACGATAGCGTTTGTGCGCAAGTTACACAGCTGCAACGCGCGATGCCCAAATCGAAAGTGGTCGTACTAAGCCCGGATTTCGATTTCGACATGATGGTCGAGACGTTCAGGGCCGGGGCGGACGGCTACATTGTAAAGCGCATTGATTGCGAGCCGCTTATCGAGTCTTTGCGGCTCGTCCTCCTGGGCGAGAAGGTGATGCCGAGTGAGCTTGCCACCGGCCTGCCCCGCCGCTGGAACGGGGGTTCGCTACCCGTTTTGTCTGAGCGCGAAGTTATCGCCCAACTTTCCGATCGCGAGATTGAAACACTGCGATTTTTGATTCTTGGGTCACCCAACAAAGTCATCGCTGGCCATTTAGATATCAGCGAGGCGACCGTGAAGGTGCACGTCAAGGCAATCTTGCGAAAGCTGGGCGCACAGAACCGTACGCAGGCTGCAATCTGGGCAGTCAACAATGGCATCGAACTTAAACAGGTGGACACAGACATTTCGTCGCCTGCAGACCATGGCGATTGTCTTGTGCCTCTGTCGAGCAGCGTCGGATGAAGTGCCCAAAGTGGCGGTATCGCGCTGAAAACGGGTTGATCTGCGTATCATCCCGAAAGGATACCGCACTTTTCATTGCATGCGTCGTAGGCAACATTTGATGGATTGCTCGCCATAACGCGTGGCCACGGATGGGTCACGCTCGGCGCAAGGGGAGGGTGCCGAAGCGACCGACAATGCGTGAAACACTATCACCGGTCGCAATGGACACGCCGTAGCCCCGCTCGTATTGTTCCGAAAGAGCTTACGCCATTCCGAGTGCATTCTTGTACGTCTCCAGCAGCATATCCTGTTCGCTGCGGTCGTCGGGCTTCATCTTTCGCAGGCGTACGATCTGGCGCATGATCTTGGGGTCATAACCCACCGCTTTGGCTTCCATGTAAACATCGCGGATGTCGTCAGCGATGCCCTTTTTCTCTTCTTCAAGGCGTTCGATACGTTCGATCAGAAGGCGCAGGCGGTCGTCAGCGGAATTGGCGTTGTCAGCCATTGGGGGAGCTCCATCGGAAAAGAATCGGTAGCCCGCCCCGATAGCCAGCCTGCTTCGCGGATTGAACCGTCAGAGTGAATTATTCCTGTGCGTTCTTCGCAATGCTTGCTTCCATGCGCGCCAATTGTTCTTCAGTGGCAGGTGATTGCCGGGTCGCCTTCCACTCACCGCTCGGCATGCCGTGGATCACTTCGCGGGCGGTTTCCTTCTCACCTTCGAAACCGGCATCGCGGATCCAGTCGGCCAGACAGTTGCGGCAAAACCCGGCGAGACCCATCAAGTCTATGTTCTGTGCGTCATTACGATGACGCAGATGGCGCACCAACCGGCGGAACGCCGCGGCGGCCTGTACATCATCCAGCGCATCGAGCGGATCGGCATTGCTATTCATGGCGGCTTTTCCTTGAGTTGAAAAACGGGTGTGTCATAGCGCACTGCAACGAGGGCCAGCCTCAAAAGGGATAGCCAAAAAAATGTCACGAAGCGATCAGCCACGGATCGACCCGCGCGGCCGCAAGGTCAAGATTCTTGCCACTATTGGCCCTGCGAGCCGTTCGCCAGAAATGCTGGAGCGGCTCGTGCGCGCCGGCGCAGATGCCTTCCGGCTCAACATGAGCCACGGCGCCCACGAAGATCACGAAGCCGCGGTGCATGCGATCCGCTCGCTGGAAAAGCAGTTTGCCCGGCCGATCGCTATCCTTGCTGATCTTCAAGGACCGAAATTGCGGGTTGGCACCTTCAGGGATGGTCAGGCCGTGATCCGCCATTCAGGTCATTTTGTGCTCGACCGCAGCGAGACGCCTGGTGACGAAAACCGTGTTTGCCTGCCACATCCCGAATTGTTCGGGATCATGGAACGCGGCCAGCGGCTGTTGATCAACGACGGCAAGATCCGGCTCAAGGTGCTTGAAGCGGACAGCGACCGTATCTTGTGCAGCGCCGAGGTGGGCGGGGTAATCTCCGATCGCAAAGGCGTGAATGTTCCTGACGCTGAAGTACCCATCCCCGCTCTGACCGCGAAGGACCGCCGTGATCTGGCGTTTGCCACGGAACATGGCGCGGACTGGATCGGGCTGTCCTTCGTGCAGCGGCCCGAGGATATCGCCGAGGCGCGCAAGCTGATCGGAACCCGCGGTACGGCGATATGTGCCAAGATCGAAAAACCCCAAGCGGTTCACAGGCTTGATTCGATCATCGAACTTGCCGATGGCATCATGGTGGCCCGCGGCGACCTGGGCGTGGAACTGGAACCTTACGAAGTCCCGCCACTGCAGAAGCGGATCGTCAACGCGGCGCGTCGTGCCGGTAAGCCGGTGATTGTCGCAACACAGATGCTTGAATCGATGATCGAGGCGCCGACCCCGACGCGTGCCGAGGTCTCAGACGTGGCAAACGCGGTCTATGATGGGGCAGACGCGGTTATGCTTTCGGCTGAAAGCGCAGCAGGCGCGTGGCCGGAAGAATCGGTTGCCATGATGGATCGGATCGCTGTTCAGGTCGAACGCGATGAGGGATATATGGCGCGTGTCCGCTTCCTTGATACGCCGCCCGATGCCACCACGTCGGACGCGCTGGCCCATGCCTGTATGACAATCGCCGATACGGTTCCCATCAGTGCGATTACGGTCTTTACTGCAAGTGGATCGACTGCACGACGGGTCGCTCGCGAACGTCCCGCGACACCGGTGCTTGTGCTCACGCCTTCAACGCGTACGGCGCGGCGCATGGCTCTGTTGTGGGGCGCGCATGCCGTGGTCACAAAGGATATCGGCAGTTTTGAAGAAATGATCGGCAAAGGCAAGCGCATGGCGCTTCGCCACAAGTTTGCTCATGCGGGCGCAAAGTTGATCGTTCTTGCCGGGGTGCCTTTCGGAACCCCGGGTGCAACCAATCTGCTGCACGTTGTCAGCATTACGGGTGATGAACTCGACAAACACAAAGATTGATTGCTCGCTCCACGTGCGGCTCAGAAGGACTGACTGACTCTTACGTTGATGCGCGGGCTGTTATCTCCTGTATCGTACCGGTCCTCTGTCAGCGGCACTGCGATTTCGAGATCAAGATCAAGGTCACGGGTTATGTCGGTGCGAAGCCCTGCTCCGCTTGATGCGAGGGAGCCGCTGCCCAGACCGTCGGCAAGGTTCGAAACGGTTCCGCCATCGGCGAACGCATAAAGCTGCATGCGCTGCGCAGCGCCAAGCGGCCTGGGCCAGTCGTAGCGGAGCTCCGCCAGCCCCGCGACGCCTTCGTCGCCAACGCGCTGGGCGAAATCATATCCACGCAGAAAGTCCGTGCCTCCCAAAGCGAAGCTTTCGCCGATCAGAAGCGGTGCCGTTGAAATCTGCCCGATGGTTGCCAGCGACAAGCTGATGCGGGGGGCGATGGCTTGCCGCCAGTTCAGCCACCATGACAGGGTGGTGAAATCGGGCTCGGCATCAAATCGTGAGGCTTGTGGATCAGCAATGCCTGTCGCGCCGAGAATATTGAGGCCTTGGCTGATCGTCGCTCGGCCCTGAAGGGTGCCACCTGCCAAGGGGCCAAACCCATAGAAGCCAAGCCGTGCCAGCGCGATCCGGTCATGGCGGGCAAGGCTTCCGGACCTGTCTTGCGTCAGGTTCTGAAGTTCGCCGCTAGCTTCCAACCATAGGCTGCGATCCTGTGTACGCAACACAGGATGTCGTACCCGGATGCCGGTTTGCCAGGCCTTGCCCAGCAGTTCGCGGTCAGACAGATAGGCCCCGGGTTCTGTGCGCGAATAGGAACCGAACGCACCCACACTGGTGCCGTAATCATTGACAATCACGGTATAGCGCGTGCTGAAAAAGGCCAGCTCATCCGGTTCGAGCGGCGTCGCCGAAAAGCTCAGGTCGATCTTGTCGCGCGGCGACAACAAACCATTGGCATCAAAGTCGATTCGAGCGCGAATGGGCCCCAGTGGCTTTGTGCCATCGCTGGCAATCAGTAAGCTGCCACTTGCGTCTCCGCGGCCAGCATCCACAACAAGCACACGTTTCTTGCCATCCTGTTCGAAACGCGTGCTGCGGATCCACACACCGGGGATGTCGTCAGCTAACAACACCTGTCTTTGCAGTTCCTTGAGCGTCAAAGGGCGGCCATTGATCAATTGCGCAATCTGCCGCCTTACCGCGGGATCATCGGTTCCCTCGATCCGCACCGCATCAATGAAGCCTTCGTCGATCTGCACACGAAGCACCCCTGCCATCAAGGTCTGTTGTGGGATCCAGGCAGTGGCAAGAATATATCCCTCAGCCCGCGCTTTTGCGGCAACGGCGTCGGTCAGACGAGTAAGGTCAGAACTGTCGAGCGTACGCCCTGCAAAGGGCTCGATCACCCCGGCAAAATCCTGACGCGTCATCGTTGTCAGTCCGTCCAAAAGGATTGCGCTGATATCGAGCGCCGCCGCATTCGCGTCGTCCCGCGGCTTGCTATCGGGCTCTGCCTGGGCAGGTGTTAGTGACGCAGGCTGGGACGGTAAGGTCATGTCCTCACGGGAAATTTGCCCGGGCAGATTTGTTCGATCCAGTGCATTTTGCGCAGCCAGTGAATGCGTGGTCAGCAGCAGGCTTGCGATTAAACCTTTACTAAGATGATCAAGTATCGGCACGGGCCCTCGACTTTGTAGCTCACGCGATCCCTAGGCTACAAAAGTTAACCAATATTCAGTGCAATATTCTGTTAACCATCTGCATAAACTGGATTTGCGCAGCTCATCTCTAATGGCGTTCTCTCGGAGATTGATATGCGCTCACTGACACACCTTTTACTGCCCCTGATTTTGCTTTTTTTCGGCAGCACGGTTGCAGTGGCGCAATCCAGCGGGTGGACGATCAGCGAGGCAAAGGGGACCGTTATCGTCACTGATGCACGGGGCCAGCGTTCTGTGAAGGTGGGATCCGATCTTGTGCCCGGCGCCATCGTGCGCACTGAGGCGCGATCTTCGGCGGTGCTTGTACGCGGACGCGAGTTTGTCACCATGCGTCAGAATGCACAGCTCCGTATTCCTGCGGCAGCGCGCGAACGCGGGATTGTGCAGATTATCCAAGACTATGGCAGCGCACTGTTCAACATCGGCAAGCAGCCCAATCCGCATTTCGCGGTCGAAACTCCTTATTTGGCTGCTGTGGTGAAGGGCACGACCTTCGTGATTACTGTCGGCAAGGATGGCGCGAGCCTTCAGGTCACCGAAGGTGCGGTTGAGGCAGCCACGAACGATGGCGGTGTGCGCGAATTGATCCGTCCTGGCGCGGTTGCAATGATTGCGGCGGGTGATCCGCTGCGCATGGTTGTTGAAGGTGAGGGGCGGCGCGTGCTCGATTCGCCCGCACGTCCGGTTAATGGATCGGCGCCGGCCGCTGCGTCCCCAGCCACAGCGCAACCTGCCGCATTGTCAGACCCTGTGCCGGTACGGATTGAAAGCGCCATCGTGAGCACACCTGGTGATCTCGGCGGATATTCGAACGGTTTCGTGTCGGGCGAGGTCGCCGTGCAAGCAGCGGTCGTGGTGGCCGACAACTCTGGCCGGGGCGACGCGTCAGGTTTTGGCAACTCCGGCGGGCGCGGCAATGACAATGGAGCCTGCACCGCGGCTAGCTGTGGCGACGGTTCTGGCTCCGGCAACGGAAACGGCAATGCGAACGGCGACGGAACCGGAACCGGAACCGGAACCGGAAACGGCAACGAGAACGGAAACAGCAACGGCGACGGCGACGGCGACGGCGACGGCGACGGCAACGGCCAGGACGGCAAGGACGGCAAGGACGGCAAGGACGACAAGGACGGCAAGGACGACAAGGACGACAAGGACGGCAAGGACGACAAGGACGGCAAGGACGGCAAGGACGACAAGGACGACAAGGACGGCAAGGACGGCAAGGACGGCAAGGACGGCAAGGACGACAAGGACGGCAAGGACGGCAAGGACGACAAGGACGGCAAGGACGACAAGGACGGCAAGGACGGCAAGGACGGCAAGGACGGCAAGGACGGCAAGGACGACAAGGACGGCAAGGACGGCAAGGACGGCAAGGACGGCAAGGACGGCAAGGACGACAAGGACGACAAGGACGGCAAGGACGGCAAGGACGACAAGGACGACAAGGACGACAAGGACGACAAGGACGACAAGGACGACAAGGACGGCAAGGACGACAAGGACGACAAGGACGACAAGGACGACAAGGACGGCAAGGACGGCAAGGACGGCAAGGACGGCAAGGGCGGCAAGGACGGCAAGGACGGCAAGGACGACGACGATGATCGCGGTCTGGATGCTGGTCAGGCCGGTAGCATCAGTGTTGGTCGTGCAGGACGGTCTCCCGGTTTCGGTGGAGGAAATGGGGAAGGCGGCCGCGGCCACGGTAAGCGTGGGGGCCAGGTTGTTGATCGCTAATCGCATCGCAAATCACGGTGATGCGACTGTGATGCCGCAGCGGAACCCTGTGTGATCTTCGCCCGCTTTTTTTCCCAGCAGCGCGATTCGCACCTGACTGGCGGATTGATGGTGACCGCATTGGTCATGCTGGTCGCTGTAGTTGCGATGACCGGCGTGTTCCGCCCGGCTGAAGATCGTCTGACGGAACTGAGCTTCAATTTGCTCAGCCGCGAAGCCAGTGGGCAAGTGCATGTTGTGGAAATGGATGCTGCCAGCATCGCTGCGATCCAGCGGTGGCCATGGCCGCGGGACCACTACGCAAGAGCCGTGACAGCGCTCGATGCAGCTGGTGTGCGCTCGATCAGTTTTGATGTCGACTTTTCGGGCCATGGCGATGCCGCAGGGGATCGCGCCTTTGCCCTTGCGATTGCCAATGCCCATGCGCCAATTGCGCTTCCGACGTTCGCGCAAAGAGCCAGTTCGGACGACAAACGTCAGCTCGATTCGCTGCCCATCCCCGAATTGCGCGAACATGCGCATCTCGCCTCTGTCTCCGTCGCTCCTGATCCTGACGGCATGGTTCGCCGGTTGCCGTTTGGTACGGTAACGGGCGCGACCGCCCGTCCTTCGCTGTCCACATTCGTCGCAGGCCGATCGGGCGCGGTCGGTGAACACTTCCCGATTGATTTTGCAATCGATCCTGCAACGATACCGCGTCACAGCTTTGTTGCGATCGAAAATGGGATGATCCCGCCTGGAAGTCTGAAGGGCAAGGACGTCATCATCGGTGCATCGGCCATCGAAATAGGCGATCGATATGCCGTACCGCGCAATGGCGTTATCCCCGGTGTTGTCATTCAGGCGCTGGCGGCAGAAACGCTGGCTGACGGTGTGCCGATTTATGGGTCATGGCGGTTGCCGCTGCTTGTCGCCGCAGTCCTGTCGCTTGCATTGCTGCGCGCACGGCGCCGGCGCGCTGTGCTGGTCCGCACTGCCGTTGCGATGCTTGGCATAGTTACAGTGTGGCTTACAGCGCGTCTGGCTGCAGATCTCTGGTTCGAGGTTGCGCCATCGCTGGCTTTACTGATCGGAGCAGGCGCTGTGCGGTACGGTGTGTTGTCACACCGGTTTGCTGCCCTGAGGATGCAAGTTGATGTTGAAAGCGGGCTGCCCAACCGTCTGGCTCTCGATGCTCGGCCCCACAGTCCGCACGATCGCTTTTTTATCGCGGCGCAAATTGATGACTTTGCCGGGCTGCAATTGGCGCTTGAAGGAGGAAGTCTGGGACAGCTTCTGCGGCGAATTGCCGAACGGCTGCAGGTCGCAGGCGGAAGCGGTAAGATCTATCGCACCGAAGATCGTACTCTCGTCTGGTCGACTTCGCTACCGATCGACGAAATTGAGGCTCAGCTTGCCGGATTACGTGCTCTTATGCGCAGCCCTTTCGAAATCGATGGCCGCAGGCTTGGCGTGTCGCTGACCTTCGGTGTCGCCGATCAGCGCGGTATCGATCCACCCATTCACGCCGCGCATGCTGCGGCTGTTGCGAAACGGACAAACAAAGTCTGGCGTCTGCACGACGCGGACGAGGGTGAGGC
Organism: Erythrobacter sp. R86502; assembly: GCF_042466465.1. NCBI lineage: Bacteria > Pseudomonadati > Pseudomonadota > Alphaproteobacteria > Sphingomonadales > Erythrobacteraceae > Erythrobacter > Erythrobacter sp. R86502. The sequence continues at coordinate 2,905,370 of NZ_JAXHCJ010000001.1, forward strand.
GGCATCGCAACAGTTTTCCTTGTTGGGTGAACTGGAAGCGGCGCTGCACAGTGGCGGTATTTCGGTACTTTATCAGCCCAAACTCAATCTCAGGACCCAGACAATAGACGCCGTCGAAGCGCTGGTTCGCTGGAAACATCCCGATCGCGGTATGCTTCCGCCTGATTGCTTCATTCCGCTGTTCGAAGAGGCTGGCCGAATTGACGACCTGACGCTGGCGGTTCTTGCCCGATCGCTCACCGATATGCGTATTTGGCAGGAACGGGGCCTGGCGATCGGGGCTGCCGTGAATATCTCGGCTGGCCTGCTAACGTCGGACAGCTTTTCCGCTCGCGCTTTGGCTCTGGTGCGCAACGCAGGTGTTCCGACACAGCTTGTAACGTTCGAAGTTACGGAAAGCGCGCAATTCGAGGATACCGAAAAGGCCGTCGCCACGCTAAGGCGGTTCAAGGACGCAGGTATCCGCATTTCGATGGATGATTACGGCACGGGGCAATCTGCGCTGAATTACCTCAAGTTGCTGCCTTTGTCGGAACTCAAGATCGACCGCATGTTTGTCGCCAATGCTCATGTGGATCGCGGCGATGCCATGCTGGTGCGGTCTACCGTGCAGCTGGCGCATGAGCTCGGGCTGAAGGTCGTGGCAGAGGGGATCGAAGAGGCGGGGTGTCTGGCCTTTCTCGAAAACATCGGTTGTGACTATGCACAAGGATACTTTATCGGCCGTCCGATGAAGGCTGACGATCTAGCGCAAAAAGCAGCGGCCTTGACGGCTTCTGCAACGATCGTGTGTGCAGCCTGATTCTCTGGTTCTTGAAGCACTTCTCACATGTGCATTGGGCTGATACCCTTTCGTGTCGGAGGGCAGGATCAAACCTGTCACGGGCATGAAAGGATTAAAACATGAAGAAGTCCGGGCAAGCAGCGACATTCGCGGCCATTACACTTTTCAGCCTTTCCGGGTGCGTCGTAAATGTCAGCGACAGTGGCAGTGGTGAAGTCGATGGCGTTTCGCCGCCGCCGGTTCCGATGGTTTGCGAAGCCGAACCTGCGCAATCTTATGTCGGACGCGATGCAAGCCAATCCTCCGGTGAAGCGATCTTGCGTGTAAGCGGTGCGCGAACCTTACGTTGGGGACCGCCAAATGCGGCCTGGACAATGGACTATCGTGAAGACCGCGTGAACGTGCGTTACGGCAAAGACATGAAAGTTTCTGAAATTACATGCGGTTGAACTCCTGCTCCGGTGCTCGGCAGCCAGAACGTGTCCGTAGGTCATATGGCCGAAATTGACGTAGGGATGGCGGCTGATCAGGTAGGAATACGCCATTGATACGCAGGGCTCTCGTCTATTTCGGCGCCGTGACGGCTGGCAGTCTTTTTGGCGTGTGTAGCGCGCTTTGGATGGCGGGCCTGGGGCCCACCGGACCTAATCTTGCGTCAGGCAACATCGATGTTGGCGGCTGGCACAGTGATTTTGCAATCGGATCTAGGGCGGCAGACCCATACACGCGTGCTCGCGTTGCACGTCATGGCCTGCTGGCACTCGCAAAAACAGAGGCTGTGTATTTTACGCGTTCGACGGATCAGTCGGGCGCGCCGTTGCGGGAAGGGTGCAGCTATCGGTTATCGGGCGGTCCGATGCCAGGGGGATGGTGGTCGGTAACGCTTTACGACCATTCTAGCATGCTCCCTGATAATACTGACGGGGCACTCAGCATTGATGCCGAACGGGCGGGCGATGGTCGGTGGGAATCGGTGATCGCGCCCCAGCAACCTGAAGGCGCCGCGCACTGGATTTCCAGCCGGGCCGCTGGAAATTTTGATCTGACGCTTCGGATTTATATGCCCCACGCAGCTTTGCTCAACGATCCATCGGAAACGTTAGACCCTCCGCAGATCGTACGTATCGCATGTCAGGACGCCGCATGAGACGCTGGATCGGCCCGCTGCTGGCTGTGGCTCTAATGACGGTCGTTACCCATATACTGACCTTGCAGCTTACGCCCGGCATCATCATGACTCGCGCGCTTGATCTCCTCGAAGAACGTGGCGTGGCGCTTCACCGTTTCACGACGCCCGAACGGATTACACCCCAGACGCAAAGCGTGGTGCGATCCTCGCCCGACCTTTATTATGCATTGTGCCGTTATGATCTGAGCAAAGCGCGCAACGGACTGCATCTGCGAATGCAACCTTGGCGCGGATACCAGTCGCTTGCGTTTTTCGATGCCGAGACCGACAATTTTGCGACCATTAGGGGGGACGGCCCAGTTGTCGGCGTCCAGTTGCTGCCTCCGGGTAGTAAAGCTGGCAAGGGCGCGATCGTCAGTCCAACGACCACTGGGGTCGTCCTGATCCGCCGTCTTGCCCCAGACGCTGCACAATTTGCAGCAGCCGCGCAGGTCGGAAAGGCAGACATGTGCCAGCCTATCTGAGAGCTGCTGACTAAGGTTTCTGCAAGGCAAGGCGAGATTGCACCAAAGCCATAAGTTCGGTTACATCTGACAAGGCGCTCAGCTCGGCCGCGCTGACGAGCACTTCAGGTTGAGGTGCTCCCCACCCCAGCAGGATGACAGGCAAGGCAATGTTGCGCGGTTCCAGATCGGCGCGAAATTCATCGCGATAGAGAAATTTCACCGGTATCCCGCAATTTTCGATGAAGCTGCGCCATTCACGCCGCATCGAGAAATGCCCATACGTCAAGGCGCAGAGTGAACACGGATATGTTGCCGGCGCGACAATTTTGTGCACGAAATCGACAATTGTCGACACCGGGTCGCCATCAGCGTTGTAAACACAAATGAGGGTAGGGACTGTCTCTGGCATCTGACACATACGCCTTGTCTTCGATTGCGGATTTGGCACGAATGCGTTGGCCTGACAAATTTCCATGGTCAGGCCAGATCGCTGCTCTTTCCGAGGGCGCCAGAGGCGGCTAGAGACCCGATCATGCACGGACAATTTCAGCTCACCGACGACCAGCTCGCCATCCGCGAGGTCGCTCAACGTTTCACCGCCGACCAGATTACGCCGTTCGCGGCGGAATGGGACGAAAAGCACATTTTCCCCAAGGAGACGATACAGCGCAGCGCTGAATTGGGTTTTGGCGCCATCTATGTGTCCGAACAATCGGGTGGAATTGGCCTCGGACGGCTGGAAGCTGCACTGATCATGGAAGCGATGGCCTATGGCTGCCCGTCGACCAGCGCCTTCATCTCGATTCATAACATGGCCGCGTGGATGATCGATCGGTTTGGCGGCGATGCGGTGAAGGCCAAGTATCTGCCTGACCTGGTGACCATGGACAAGATCGCCAGCTACTGCCTGACCGAACCGTCAAGTGGGTCGGATGCCAGCGCGCTGCGTACCACCGCGCGGCGCGATGGCGACTATTTCATTTTGAACGGGACAAAGCAGTTCATCTCGGGCGCCGGCGCGAACGAGATTTACGCCGTGATGGTTCGCACGGGGGAAGACGGGCCGAAGGGCATTTCGTGCATGATCATCGAAAAGGATATGCCCGGAGTCAGCTTTGGCGCGAATGAGAAGAAGCTCGGCTGGCATTCGCAGCCAACCGCACAGCTCATCCTTGAAGACGTGCGGGTACCGGCCGAAAACCTTGTTGGCGGTGAAGGCGAAGGCTTCCGCATCGCGATGATGGGGCTGGACGGCGGACGGTTGAATATCGGCGCGTGTTCGCTGGGCGGGGCACAGCGCTGTCTTGACGAAGCGATCCAGTACACAAAGGATCGCAAGCAATTCGGGCAGGCTGTCGCCGAATTCCAGAACACCCAATTCATGCTGGCCGATATGGCGACCGATCTGGAGGCTGCGCGCGCGCTTTTGTATCTCGCTGCGGCCAAGGTGACCGACAACGCGCCCGACAAGACGCGCTTTTCCGCCATGGCCAAGCGTCTCGCTACGGACAATGGTTCGTCCGTGGTTGACCGCGCGCTGCAATTGTTCGGCGGCTATGGCTATTTGCAGGACTACCCGATCGAACGCTTCTGGCGCGATTTGCGGGTGCATTCGATCCTCGAAGGCACCAACCAGATCATGCGCATGGTCGTGGGCCGGGATCTGCTGCGGCAGTGACAGGCGTGCGGCTTGCGATGGCGTCGGTGGTGGTGCCTGATTACGATGTGGGAATCGCGTTCTGTGTCGGTGCGCTGGGTTTCGACCTGATCGAGGACAAGGATATGGGCGGCGGGAAGCGCTGGGTCGTGGTTGGCGGGAAGAATGGCGGACGCCTGCTACTGGCCAAGGCGATGACCGAAGCGCAATCTGCCGCGGTCGGCAATCAGGCCGGGGGCCGGGTCGCGTTTTTCGCCCACACGGATGATTTTGCAGAAACCCACGCACGGCTTGTCGAAGCAGGGGTGATCTTTCATGAACAGCCGCGCCACGAGGTGTATGGCATCGTTGCCGTCTTCAGCGACCCTTTCGGCAATCGCTGGGACCTGATTGAACCGAAAGAAATGATCCCATGACGGACGACGTCCTGATCCGCACCAACGGCCCCATCGGCCATATCAGCCTCAACCGGCCCAAGGCGCTGCATGCGCTGACGCTCGACATGTGCCATGCGATGAGCGCGGCGCTGACGCAGTGGGCTGATGACGATGCGATCCGGGCAATCATCGTCGATCATGACGAAGGCCGGGGTTTCTGCGCGGGGGGCGATATTGCCTTTCTGCGCGATTCAGCGCTGAATGATGGCGGCGTGTCCGGGCGCAGGTTCTTCCACGATGAATATCAGCTCAACCACCAGATGTTCACCTACGCCAAGCCGATTGTGGCTTTCATGGACGGCATCACAATGGGCGGAGGCGTTGGTATCAGCCAACCTGCGAAATTCCGCGTGGCGACCGAGAATACTCGCTTCGCCATGCCGGAAACCGGCATCGGCCTGTTCCCTGATGTCGGCGGCGGGTGGTATCTCTCACGGTTGGGACGCAGGCTCGGCCAGTTCCTCGCGCTGACCGGCGCCCGGCTTGACGGAGCTGAATGCCTGTGGACCGGACTGGCAACGCATTACGTGCCGCACGCCATGCTCGAAGACATTAAGGCCCGTATCCACGATCATCCCGATCGGATCGCGGGCATCCTCAGCGAACCGGTTGGCACGCCGCCCAAGGCGCGGATAGAAGCGAACGCGGACAAGATCGCCAAACATTTCGCTTCCGATCGCTATGAAGACATTCTTACCAGCCTCGAAACGGCTGCGGATGCAGGTGACGATTGGGCGATGAAGGAGCGTGATACGCTTGGCACCAAAAGCCCGCAGACCTGCAAGGTGGCGCTGCGGCAACTGGCGGAGAGCGTCGCGCTCACCGATTTTGCCGACAACATGGCAATGGAATATCGCATCGCGTCTCGCGTCCTCACCCGCCCCGATTTTGCCGAAGGTGTGCGCGCGGTGATCACCGACAAGACCAACGATCCCAAATGGAATCCGGCCACGCCAGAAGACGTAAGCGAACATTTGCTCGCCGCGATTTTCGCGCCGCTGCCCGCCGATGAGGAATGGAAGCCCCTATGACGTACGAAACCATCACCGCCGAAACCGATGCGCAAGGCCATAGCGGCGTCACGCTGCTGACGATCAACCGCCCGCAGGCATTGAACGCGCTCAATTCCAAGGTGCTGGAAGAGCTGATCCACGCCTTTGCCGCCTATCAGGCCGATGGCTCGCAGCTGTGCGCGGTGCTGACGGGCAGCGGTGACAAGGCCTTCGCGGCAGGCGCCGACATCAAGGAAATGAGCGAGAAGGCGGCGGCCGATTTCTACCTCGAGGATTTCTTCAGCCCGTGGACGGCCGAGATCGTCAAGAAGACCCGCAAGCCGTGGATCGCCGCCGTCAACGGCTTTGCACTGGGCGGCGGCTGCGAGCTTGCCATGATGGCGGACTTCATCATCGCGTCCGACAGGGCCAAGTTCGGCCAGCCCGAAATCAAGCTGGGCGTGGCGCCGGGCATGGGCGGCAGCCAGCGCCTGACCCGCGCGATCGGCAAGTCGAAATCGATGGAAATGTGCCTGACGGGCCGGATGATGGGCGCCGAAGAGGCCGAGCGCAGTAACCTGGTCGCCCGTGTGGTGCCGCATGACGACCTGATCGCCGAGGCAATGAAGACCGCTGCTGCCATTGCCGCGATGCCGCCGATGGCGACGATCGCGAACAAGGAAATGGTCAATGCGGCGTTCGAAATGACGCTGGATCAGGGGTTGATCGTCGAACGCCGGATCTTCCAGATCCTGACCGCGAGCGAGGACAAGGCCGAGGGCATGGCCGCCTTCATCGAAAAGCGGGAAGGGCAGTGGAAAGGGCGGTGATTTTCGGCCTTACGCTGCTTGCTGTCAGCACCTACGGTCTTTTTGCGAAAGCAGGTTTAAAATGAAAATCGCCTTTATCGGCCTCGGTAACATGGGCGGCGGGATGGCCGCCAATCTGGTCAAGGCGGGGCATGACGTGCGCGCCTTCGACCTCAGCGAGGCCGCTCTCGCCGCTGCGCGTGAGGCGGGCTGCGCCACCTTCGACACGGCGAAAGATGCCTGCCAAGGCGCCGAGGCGGTCGTCTCGATGCTGCCCAATGGCGCGATCGTGGAGGCGGTTTACGCAAACGACGTGATCGGCCACGCCCCGCAAGGCGCGATCCTGCTCGATTGTTCGACCATCGATGTCGCCACCGCGCGCGCCGTGATCGAACGCACCGAGGCAGGCGGTTATCAGATGGTCGATGCGCCGGTCTCGGGCGGGATCGCGGCGGCCAATGGCGGCACGCTGACCTTCATGGTCGGCGGTAGCGACGAAGCATTTGCCCGCGCCCAGCCAATCCTCGATGCGATGGGCAAGGCGGTGATCCATGCAGGGGCCGCGGGCACCGGGCAGGCGGCCAAGATCTGCAACAACATGCTGCTGGCGATACACATGATCGGCACCTGCGAGGCCTTTGCGATGGCCGAAAAGCTGGGGCTGGACGCGCAGACCTTCTACGATATTTCGAGCGTTTCATCGGGCCAGAACTGGTCGATGACCTCTTATTGCCCCGTCCCCGGCGTCGGTCCGGTGACCCCCGCCGACAACGACTACCAAGGCGGGTTTGCTGCGGGTTTGATGCTCAAGGATTTGCGTCTGGCGATCGAAGCGGCGCAAGCAGCAGGCGCGAAAGTCGAACTGGGCGAACACGCCCGCGCGATCTACGAAGCCTTTGCCAAGGATAACGCCGCGACGGATTTCTCCGGCATCATCCGCACGTTATGACGCAGGTCAGCCGGTAATGTCGGGGCAGCGCCGCGCTGCCGCAGCGCGCAGGGTCGATGCGGCACCGGCATCGCGCTGAGCGATCGCAGCGGCGCTCTGCTTGAGCTGTGTGCAATCGAATTGTGCCCCTTTTGCCAAGCTGCCAGCGGCAATCGCGCTGAAGGCGGCCGGCGGCATAACGCTTGCGCCGCGGCGCAGGAATTGCGGATGCCAGCGTTCCCCACCGACTACGACGGCGATCACGGTTTGCTGGCCAAGCCCGCCCGCCTCACCCATAACGGCGGGGCCGAGTTCCTCGAGCAGGCGGTCCGGGGTTTGCGGTCGCAGGAAAAGCGCGGCGTATCGGCGGGCGGCCTCGGCATCGTCACCGGCACTCAGCGCAAGCCGCAGGACAGCCTCTTGCGCTGCGCCTTCGCGCCAGCCGCGTTGGCCTGCGATCCGGATGGCCTGCGTGGCCTGATCGACCTCGCCTGCCCTGGCATGGGCGGCGGCCAGCAATGTCAGGTTCTCCGCCGGCAACGGGCGGCGGCGAACCAGCCGCTTGGCTTCGGCCACGGCAAGCTGCGCATCCCCGGCCTGAAGGGCGGCGTGTGCGATATGGGTCTGGGCATAGCTGCGCAGCGGGGCAGGCACGGCCCGGGCAAGCTGGGCGGTGCCTTTGGATTGCATGTCGAGCTGTAGTCCGGCTGTCAGCAGCGCGAGGGCCGCAAGCGTGGCAAACCAGATGATCCGTCCGATCATGTCCGTGCCCTCGCACGATCGCTGGCAACACGGCTGAGCAGCAGCAGCGCAAATCCGCAAAAGGCGAGGATCGTCTGAGCGCGAAGCGGATAATCGGTCACTGATTGCAAGGCGATGCAAAGCAGAAAGGCGCTCCCCGCCCACGCGACCCAACGCTGGGATGACCGGCGCGCCTGCCATGACAACCAGCCGACCAGCGCCAGCCACATCACTGCCAGCGCTATTCCGGGCAGGCCGGCCTCGATCGTCAGTTCGATATAGTCGTTATGCGCGCGCCCGGCGCGGCGAAGGGTCATGTTTTCCAGCGACTCGTCGATCTGGTAGATTTCGTCAAAGGTCCCGGTCCCGGCGCCCAGCGGCCAGTAGCGACCGGCGCTGTACGTTGCGTCCTCCCAGATGAACCGGCGCGAATCGTCCCGCGCCTCGAAGCGCTCAAGCGTGGAGGCAATCCGGTCCGGCGCGGCGGCCACCACCGCGACGGCTGCGGCGCCAAGCAGGCCAAGCGACCCGAGAACCAGCATGGCCTTGCGCCCCGTCGCACGCCGTTGCGCCTTCCCATCGACAAATTCGATGCCACGCAGCACGCCAAGCACTGACGGAACAAGCGCGAGCACCAATGCGGTGCGCGACTGGGTCAGAACGATGGCGAGCAATAGCAAGGCGCAGACGGCCAGGCGTGCCGCTATGATGGCAGGGTGCGGCCGCGGTGCTGGCAGCAGCGCGGCCAGTGCCATCCCGAAAACCAGAAACAGGCCCGTCGAATTGCGGTTGGCAAAGGTGCCAAGCAGGATCTTGCCTGGTGATCGCGAACCATAGAGCGTGCCGACCTCGGTGCCGCTGCCAAGCTGGACGGCGCCCATCAGCACGGTGACAATGCCGAAGACCACGACCAGCCACGCGCATTGGATCAGCCGTTCGCGTGGCAGGGTCCAGCCGGCCAGCAGCACGGCGAGCGGGGTTATGAGCGCGCTCGCGGCCAGAAGCGTGCGCAAAGGCGCCACGCTGAAGGGTGCCCAGCCTGCGCCATTCGCCAGATCCCGCGAACCACTGACCAAGTCGCGGGCGGGCAGCGCGGACCAGATCGATTCGGGCAAGGGGACGAGTTGCAGCAAGGGCAGTGCCAAGGTCGCGATGATCAGCAGCCGCAGCGCACAGGGCGCGTCGGCCGAGAAACGCACCGCGGATTCGCGGCGAAACGCGAGGACTGCGAGCGCGGTCAACTGGACCGACAGGTTCGCGAGTGCCGCGCCGATCCCGCCGCCGCCGCACACGAAGGCAACCAGCAGGAGAAAGGCCAGCAGCGCGGGCGCACTGCGATCTGCCGCGATCTTATCCAAAACCTGTCTCGCGCATCAGGAGGCAGTCACCGCGGGGGCAGAGCTGCGAATAATAGAAAACGCCCGGCACTGCGTACCGGGCGTTCAACTGGGTTCTCAAAGAATTAAGCGTCAGTCAAAACTGATCAGCAAGCGCCCGGCGATGCGCAATCACCGTCGTCATCACCGATCACGTCGGTGGCGATGAGGACGCCAGCGACGATCGCTGCGGCGGCGCCCACGCCGAGGAGGAGGACACCTGCACCACCTTCTTCGCTCTGGCCTTCACCTCCAGCGGCACGGCCGAGACCCGGTGCAGCGCTCACTGCCGAAGCACTGTCGCCAGCACGGGTGTTGGCGCTGGCCACCATCGGCGCAGCAACAAGACCAAGTGCTGCAGTAGCAGCCATCATGCGGGTCGCGATTTTGATCATCTCTGAGTCCTCAAAAAATTTCTTCAATTGTGAGTAGTGCACTGCAGCACGCTTGGCAACCTCTGCATCGCACAAAATGGTAAACCCGCCGTGTCGATGCGTGTTCCTTGCGGGCCGGACTGCCGGGCCGAAGCCGGCCCATGCGGCTCGGGCTTGGTAAGGGTCAACGCGGGGCAACCGGGCTTTGCATCGATCCAAGCAAGGGTTCGAACCGGGCGACATCGCCACCGATGATGGTTTTGCTGCCAGACCGGAGCCATGCATGAGCCTCGAACCTACCATCGGGGTGCTTGGTTGTGCCCACGATGATTTGGCTGGCGATCTGGCGCCGCTGCAGCATCGCCTGAGCAGCCAGAGCTTGAACGAGGCAATCGCTGCGCCAAGGAAGGCGTTGGGCCATCTGAGGAATGATAAAGGCCACCTTCGCGATCGGACCTTCGGGCTTTTCAACCTTTTCCCAGACTCGGGCCCCCACTTCGAAATTGCGTCGAAGGATATCAGCGGGCTTGGTGCGATGCAGTGCCATCCGCGCCACCGCCATCGCAATGAACGCCTCGGCTGCCAGTATCAGCTTTTCAGGCCATGAGTAGCGCGTGACCTTCATTCTATCGCCATGCCACTGGCCCCAACGGCGGGTCAAGCTTTTGACGGTCAGGCTGGTTCCACCAACTCATTGTCAACCAGATCGTTAAGTAGCGCGCGAAGATCGGCGGCAAGCTGCTGAGGTTCGACATCGTAGGTTTCGAGAATCGAATCGCAGATCGATGCAGGCACGTCGCCTTCGACCAGGGCCTTCCACAAGAGCGCACCGATCGGATCGAGTCCGTAATAGGTTCCGTTGCCCAAGTGCAGGATAACTGTCTCGTCGGCGACGGCATTGGCAATTGCCTGATCGCTGACGCGCCAGCGAGTTTCAAGAACATCAGACACTGTGGTTCCTCCGGAAGTCAAAAGGCAATTGGAATCGCGTCGGACTTGCGCCGATGGCGCTTTCCGCTTCAGCCGGCGTAGCGTCTCAGACACCGCGCTGCATGATCGCGCGCTGCCTTGATCGTCGGCAGCAAGCCAGGATGACGTTCCTGCAGTGATCTGGCGATGTCGTCCAGCGTTCTTCCTTCGCCCACGAGTGCCAGACAGTCTCGATCCAGCACGATCCTGTCGTTCAGTTGCGGTGTGTGCCAATTCGACACTCCGCCAAGCGCCTTGGGCGCGTGTACCCCTGCCAGAAAACTGGATTGCCGGGTCAGGCCGCCGATGGGCTGCCCGGCAACATCGTGCACCTGCCAGTCCCAATTCCAAATGTATTCGCCGTCGATCAGCGTACTGCGGATACGCGCTTTGATCTGCTGACCCTTTGAAAGCTGCGGCGCGTGTTCAAGCGGAAGATAGAGCTGGCCGTAAACCAGTTCCGGCTGACCCGGGGCGTTAGAATAGGACAGGCCTTCGGCAATCTCGGCATCGAACCAGATCAGCAAGCCATCGACCCGGCCGTCCCGATCTCCGGACAGTTCTACAGTTTGATCAAGGTTGGGCTCAGTGACCGACCGGTAATCCAGCACCGCCAGGCTTACGGCCGAAGACATCAAAGATCGCGGCTTGAGATAGGCCTTGGTCTCCGTATTGGAGGCGTAGCGATGGCCCGCTCTTAGATCGAGATCGAACTTGTTGACAAGCCAAGGACGCTCGGTGGCGCGGTAACTTTTGGGCCATCGGACGAGAGCGATACGCAATGTATCGCGCATCGGTAGCAGCGTGCCGCCGGGAGCCAGCAAGCGCGCTCGGGCATCGACAAGCGTTGCAATGTGCTGCTTATACAGCGGGACTGTTCCGCGACAATCGGACACAATTACATCCGCCTTGGCATCGGGGGTGTATTTTGTCGACATGTCGCGGATCACCGTGATCCGGTCGGCACATCCATTGGCTTTCGCCAACGGCATCAGCAATTCGATACTGGGGTCGGGCTCAATTGCGATAATCTTACCCGCGCCATACTTGCATGCGAGTAGGGCAAACATGCCGAAAGACGCGCCGAGGTCAATCACTGTGCAGCCAGGCGTCACGGCCCGGCGCAAGGCTTCGGCATAAATGCTCATCCGCGGCTCGCACTCGATCATTTTGCCGTAATCGAATAGGCTGTAGGCTAGGTGTCCGCTCATTACTCTTACGCTTGGTCGCTGTAGGATTTCCGAGCTGTGGGGGTGGCCATACAGTTCTGGATAAGCTTGTGAACGTCAGACAAGAATTCGAACTGACGCGGGTAACGCAGCGTAAACCCTGGAACCAGGGACGCTAATTTCGACACCCGACCTAGACGCTGTACAGCAGCATAAGGGTCGTGAGGGTCAATAGCGAAGCTTTGCTCGGTGCATTTCATGCAAGTTTCCAGCGGTGTCAGTTTAACTGATTGCGCGCGATCAGATATGCCATCTTTGGAAACATGGAATATCGCCGATATCGGAAGACATTTTCCCGTTATCGCCGTTTCCTGCGGCAGGTCGACCCGCAACTTGTCTGAATAATGAGCCATCTCCGATGTTTCTACGGTACCAGCGTAGATGGCCTTTAAAGACTCCGGGAAGAGGCGAAGGCTGGGATAAATTGCGTCGCCATAAAATACACCATTCCTTTCGGTCACCACCACTGCGTCGTCCCCGAGCAGGTCATAGCCTTGGTACTTCAGGCTTGCAGCGAGCGTGGATTTTCCGGCGCCTGTTTCCCCGATCAGCACCGCCAGCTTACCATTTATTGAAATAGCTGCCCCGTGCAGCACCACGAATTCTAGCCCGGCAATGATACGCGGCGCGACATGGTCGAACAGAAAATGATGGAAGTCGGCAGCGGTCAGGTTTGGCGATCGATCAAAGGGAATAATAACCCGACGCCCAAAATCGACAGCGATCTTAACCAGCCCACTGAACGAAATGACGAATTGATCGCCCATAGCGACAGATGAGGACGGGAAAATATCCCAATCCTCATCTATGTATCGCATGTTGTTCGGATCAAAAGAAAGGTTTGAGCCTTCAGCTACAGACCAGTCTTTTAACAAGGGGTGGCGGAAAGGGCGCAATGAGCTCGGAACTTGGGAAGCCACAATCACACCCAATCGCCTTTATAAATTAGGCGCGGGGAGTTCTCATGCCCATGCGAGTTTCAACGTTAGCTGAGCTACCGGCCGCGGTAAGTTCGGAAAAGCCGCCATAAATCAGAAGCTTAGGCGCAGAATAGGAAGCCTTTTGGGCACTTGCAGTATTGGACATGATAATCTCCTGCGAGTCATGAAAAATTAAAAACGTGATAACCAGTTCAGCAGGTAGATCAGTTCCTTCTCTCGTTCAAGCGTGGACATGTCTGAACGTGGCACCGATATTGTTCCATCAGGCGATGACGCAACATAATCACGCAGGTGCACCAACTCCGCTTCGTCCATGTCTGAAAGCGTGTTCGGGAGGCATGCTTCGGTAAAGCGCCAGCCAACATGATGGCGGCCGCACTTCCAGCGCACCGAATCGGGCAGCATACCTGCCATCGATCGCCGAAGAATCAGCTTGGCCCAACCATTCGCATGAATTTGCTCTGGCGGCAGGGTCAGGCAAAACTCAAGCAGACGGACATCCAAAAATGGATCTCGAGGTTCGATCGCAAAAGCCCCTGCCACCCTGTGATAACGTTCGCGCGCAACGATGGTGTAGGGGTGCAGCATCCGTCGCGCATGGGCCCCCTGTTCACAGCTTGGCCCCAAAGCCACGTGCGCTTGATTTTCACGTCGGCGCGCAGCCATGTCAATTCGCGCGGCAAGGGCGGGGTGAACGATACTGAGCTTTTCATCTCTCTGGGCGACAACCATCTCCCACCGCTTCCTCCGCATTGCGCGTAGGGACGCGGGTACGAGGATATTTTTGGCAGCGGAGCCAAATGCCGCGGCAGCACTGCGGTATCCGTTGCTCCAAAAAGATTCTGTCGCGTGGGCCTCATGCCAAGCAGCGAGCACGTTGCCGCGGCGCAGATGAAAATCGACCAGGCTGCCGGTGCCCAACGTAGTATCTCCGGACACTCCATCGAGCATGACTTTCACCCCCGCTTGGCTGGCGAAAAGATAAATCGCCCGGATGACCGTCATATTCCCATCAAAGGGATCACTTTGGTTCTCGGCGTATTGCCGAACCTCGGAGCAAAACGCCTCGGGCTGTCCAAGCGAGGCGAGGCGCGGCGCGATATGCGGTATAGCCGCGATGGAATCGCGGATGCAGGCGCTTTCCCGGCAGGCCGGATCATCGTCGACGCCGGAAAAGGTCATCAGTGGCGGTGCACCGGCCTGCTGCAGCAACCGCGCGGCAATGGCCGTGACGGAGCCCGAGTCCATTCCTCCCGACAACATGGATCCGACAGGATCGGGCGAGCGCAGCCGTGCGCGGACCGCCTCGGTCAAAACATCAAGGAAGGCGGCTTCATAATCGGCGTTGTTGACCCGGTGGATGACAGGCGACCGAGGCTCAAGCTGCCAATAGCGCCAGATCCGCAGTGCTCCTTCCTCAACGATCAGCGCATGAGCCGGTGGCAGGCGCAGAACGCCTTCATAGAAAGTCGACACATGGTCGATTGCTTCAAGCTGCTCAAGAAAGTCGGCGATGCGCCGCTCGTTGATCCGCTTCGGAACATCCGGATGAGCAAGCAGGGCTTCGGGATCGGTGGCGCAAGCAAAGAGTTTGCCGGGCCGGTAATGGTAGCTCAGCTGGCGCATTCCCACCTTGTCACGCGCAGCGAACAGGCGCTGATGGCGCGGATCCCAGATGATGAAGGCAAAATCGCCGAGTAGATGCGTCGGGCAATCACGATCCCATTTGAGATAGGCCATCACGATCAGCTCGCCGTCACCTACCACCCGACCGGCCACATCGATCCCGAGCGTCGCGATCAGCTCTGCCCGGTTGTCGAGGCGGACATCGGCGGCAATGATACATCCGGTCGGGGCATGACACAGCAGCAATGGCGCATCACGCGCTTCGGGCGTGGTTGCCAGCAGCGCATGGCCAAGCGCAGCGGGGCCATCGGCCCTGAGCGCCGCGCCATCCGGGCCGCGCGGCGCCAGCTTTGCGAGGATCGGCGCCGCATCCTCGGCTGCGGCCGGGCGGCTATCGAGCCGAAGGACGGCGCAGATCCCGCTCATGCCTTCGGTTCAATCGCGCCACTGCTTACGGGCGTAAGCGTGATGATGCGGTGAGCCAGCGCAAGGCTGGCGGGGCGATGGGTGATGATGATAACCGTCCGGCCCGCCAGTTCGGTGATGCATTCCTCGACAAAGGCAGCTTCGCCGTCGAGATCATACATGCTGGTAGCTTCGTCGAAGATATAGATCGGGGGATCGCGCAGCAGCGCACGGGCGAGCGCGATGCGCTGGCGCTGACCGCCCGACAATCTCACGCCGTCGTCGCCAATGCGGGTGGCAAACCCTTCTGGCAGGGCCGTGATGAAGTCCCACGCCTGTGCCATCTTCGCCGCGCGTTCGAGCTTTGCGGGATCGGGATCGGGCAAGCCAAAGGCAATGTTCTCGGCAATGGTTGTATCGAGCAGAAGAGGGCGTTGTGGGACAAATCCGAACTGCCGCCGCAGCGCTTTCACGTCGAGTGATGTGATATCGATTCCGTCGAGCGTGATCCGCCCGGCTTCGGGTTCGTAAAACCGCAGCAGCAGATTGACCACGGTGGACTTGCCCACCCCGTTTGCGCCGGTGAGGGCGACGATTTCGCCGGGAGCGATCGCCAGGTCGAAACCCTTGAGCACCGGCGTGCGCGCGGGATAGGCAAAGTCGACCTGTTCGAACGCAATGCCACCGTTGGCGCGGCCCAACCTTTGCGTCTGCGCATAACCCGGCTCGGGGGGAAGGGCGAGAACCGTTTCGAGCCGCCCCAACGCGCCCCGTGCCAGCTGATAGCTGCCATACGTGCCCGCCAGACTTCCGACCGGGCGGGTCAGCAGTGCA
The DNA here is from genome assembly GCF_042466465.1 of Erythrobacter sp. R86502. Classification (NCBI taxonomy): domain Bacteria; kingdom Pseudomonadati; phylum Pseudomonadota; class Alphaproteobacteria; order Sphingomonadales; family Erythrobacteraceae; genus Erythrobacter; species Erythrobacter sp. R86502. Next base: position 2,921,107 of record NZ_JAXHCJ010000001.1, read on the forward strand.
GCATAAAACAGGAAGGCGAACAGTTCACCGGGCGTTCGCGTTCCCGCGGCAATCCCGGCGTTGCCCGTCACCAGCACACCAATGGCGCCCAGCGCCGCGATCAGCGTGACGCTTGGCCCGATGAAGGCGGTGATCCGCGATTGCGTCAGACGCAGCTTGCGGGCCCGCTCGATAGCGGCGGCATAGCGCGCGGCGTGGACATCCTCGACCGCGAAGGCTTTGATGGCCGGAAGCATTTCGAGGTCGGCTCCGGCATGGGCGAAGACTTCCATCTCTGCCTGCCGAACGGCGCTTCCCATTATGCGCAATCGGCGGGACAGCAGCCTTGTGCCGACGTAGAACACGACGACGAGGGCCGGAACCAGCAAGGCCATTGCGGGGTCGATCAGGAACATCAGGATCACCGCACCAACGGCGGTCATCGCCATTGCGGGAAGCTGCGCCAGCGTGGCGGTGAGAAAGGTGCTGAGATACTGCACTTCGTAACTCATCAGCGCAAACAGATCGTCCTGACGGCTGGAATCATGAAACGAGATCGGCATCGCCTGAATATGGGCATAGGCTTCGCGTCGCAGCCCGGCGAGGATCTTTCCCGACGCCTGCTCCGAAAGAAAGGCAATCAGGATGCTGGTGACGGCAAGACCGACGAGCGCTGCACCCAGCAGTGTGAGGGTGGCCCCCATATTCAACGCCGCATAACCGAAAATGCCTGCAGCCAGCTGCGCGGCAAGCCAGGGCAGGGTCAGGGTCGCCAAGGAGGTACACAGCGAAAGACCGCCGATCACGGTCAGTTCGCTGCGATATCTCAGCGTCCATCGCCAGAGCGCTTGCAGGCCCATGTCAGGGCCGCCCTGTCAACACGCGGCCCAAGCCGCCGGCCAGTCGTCGGACCTGCAGGATCGGCAGCGGCCAGTGCGTCGCATCGGCGAAGCGTTCGTGGAGCACCTCGGTCCCGGGGAAAAAAGTGTATCGGGCCACATGCAACTTTTCCCCCCAGGTCCGACTGGCCGCGAAATCGAGCCTGAGCCGATCGAGCCCTGACAGCGCCTCGAAATAGCGCATCACTTCACGCTTGCCCGGCATGGTTTCCAGTTCACGGCTGACGGCATCGGGGATGGGGGTGCCAAGAACCCGCTGGGCATAGGCCAGCGCCGATCGCACCAGCGGCGCCGTTCCGCTCGCCCTCACCACCGCGATCAAGTCATCCCAGTCGCCCGGGGCGAGGGACCGGCAGATCAAATCAAAATCCACCGCCCAGATCAGGCGTTCGCGGTCGAACAGTTTGTCGTCTCCTGACGTGTAGCCAAAGGTACCATGCGCGGCGCGGTTGATTGCGACAAGCACGAGATTGTCAGCCGGGGCGATCGCCCAGGCGCGGTCGGATAGGCGCGGCAGGGGCGCCTTGTGCGAACCTACCCCGGCGCTTTCCAGATGGTATGCCAACAAGGGACTGGCATTGATCCGCCAGTGCAGATCGAACACGTGATCGAACCCCATCGGGCAGGTTTGCGACCAGCTTTCCTGCAAGGGGCGCTTGTCGCCCACCGGATGAAACCCGTTTGCTGCCAGGGTTCGGCGCACGTCCTTGCGTCGCACATCGCGCAGCAACAGGTCACTATCCCCGCGCCGCCGCGTCGCAGGGTCCGGATAGACCGAATAGGCCAAAGCAGTCCCCTTGGTGATAACGCAGCCTGCTCTCGCATCGCCAAGGGCGACCACGAGCCGGGTGAGAACCTGGCGATGCCCCAGTTCCCAGAATGTCTGCGCCCGGGCTTCCTGTCCCATCGCTGTGCGCAGCGATGCTGGCCAGCCTTCGAGCTTTGCCGGGTCGTTCAAAAGGAACAGCATGATCCCGTGAAACGCGATCCGTTTGAAAACGGCGTCCGCGACATCAGCTGCGCAAGGCCAATGGGGAGGCCATGTAGGCAGGGGGGATGCATGAATGGCCGCACGCAATGCCGCACCCAGAAAGCGGTCAATCGCTTCGGTCATCGGGTCTTCGTTCTGCGAAATTTTGGCATCGTGTTGCATGTTAACGGCATCTTGTGTTTCAATTACGCGCGACGCCTGCAAATTGGGAGCTTCGATCCCTCCGTCCCTCGTGCGTTAGACGAAATTGGAAGGCGTGCAATACGGTTCACAATTCGCGGTTGACCCGGCAACATCATGCTGCAATGCGGCACGCGGTGGCCGAAAGTTCACAAAATGAAAAGGCGTAGCGGTCGCAATGGCACTCGATAAGACAAGGCGCGGTATCATTCTGGCAGGCGGTTCGGGCACACGCCTTTACCCCCTGACCCGCGGCGTTTCCAAGCAGTTGATGCCGATCTACGACAAGCCGATGATCTATTATCCGCTCAGCACGTTGATGCTGGCGGGGATCAGAGATGTCCTGATCATCACCACGCCCGAAGATGCCGTCCAGTTCCAGCGCGTTCTGGGCGATGGGTCGGATCTGGGGATCTCGCTGAGCTATGAAACCCAGCCCAAGCCCGAAGGACTGGCGCAGGCCTTCCACATCGGCGCTGACTTCGTGCGCGGCGGCCCGAGCGCGCTGATCCTGGGCGACAACATCTTCTACGGCCACGGTCTTCCGGGCCTTCTGCAAAGCGCCAATTCGCGGGATGCCGGCGCAACGGTCTTCGCCTATCGCGTCAATGATCCGCATGCTTTTGGCGTCGTGGAGTTTGATCCAAGCGGCAAGGCCGTCTCGATCGAGGAAAAGCCTGCGAATCCGAAATCCAACTATGCCGTGACCGGCCTGTATTTCTACGACGACACCGTCGTCGATCGGGCGCGCGACCTTGCGCCGTCACCGCGCGGTGAGCTTGAGATTACCGATCTCAACCGGCTGTATCTCGACGAAGGCGAGATGTCGGTCGAGATCATGGGGCGCGGCTTTGCCTGGCTGGATACCGGCACCCATGCCTCTTTGCTGGATGCCGCCACCTATGTTCGGATCACCGAGGAACGGCAGGGCCTAAAGATCTGCTGCCCCGAAGAAATCGCGTGGCGACAAGGGTTCATTACCGGTGATCGCCTGCGCGAGATCGCCGAGCCGCTGCGCAAGTCCGGCTATGGCGAATATCTGATCAAGCTCCTCGAAACCCCGGTGCTCCCATGAACATCATCGAAACCGCCCTGCCTGGCGTGCTGATCTTCGAACCGCGGGTGTTCGGCGATGCGCGGGGCTTCTTCATGGAGACGTGGAGCGCGGCTGGCTTTGCCGGCGCGGGACTGGGCCTGACCTTCGTGCAGGACAACCACAGCCGCTCGCAGAAAGGCGTGTTGCGGGGGCTGCATTTCCAGAACCCCGGCCCGCAGGGCAAGCTGGTGCGCGTGGCGCGCGGCGCCGTCTATGACGTCGCCGTCGATCTTCGCGCATCCTCGCCCCATTTCGGCAAGTGGGTCGGTGTGGAACTGAGCGAGCAGAACCAGCGGATGTTCTGGGTTCCCGAAGGCTTCGCGCATGGCTTCCTCACGCTCGAGGATGACACCGACTTTCTGTACAAGTGCACCGCGCCCTACGCGCCGCAAAGCGAGTTCACGCTCGCCTGGAACGATCCGGCCGTGGGGATCGAATGGCCGGTCGGTGATGTCGAACCGCTCATCTCGGACAAGGATGCCCGCGGTCTTTCCCTCGATCAGGTTCCGGTGTTCGCATGAGAGTTCTGATCACGGGAGCCAATGGCCAGCTTGGCGGAGCCTTGCAGCGGCTTGCGCCGGAATGGGCCGAGATCAGCGCCATCGATGTCGATGACTGCGATCTGACCGATTCCGGGATGCTGACCGCGCGGCTGGTGGTCGAAGCGCCCGACATCATCATCAACGCGGCCGCCTATACCGCGGTCGACAAGGCCGAAGCCGACGAGGAGCGCGCCCGAGCGATCAATGCCGGCGCCGTCGCCACGATGGTTGCGGCGATGGCCGACACGGGTGGCAAGGTCGTCCATGTTTCGACCGACTTCGTCTTCGATGGCACCTCCAGCGCCGCCTATGATCCGTCGGCGACGCGCAATCCCTTGTCAGCCTATGGCCGCACCAAGGCCGAGGGCGAGGATCAACTGCGCAGCGAGGACCTTCTGGTGCGCACCGCCTGGGTCTACGAAGCGGGCGGCGCCAATTTCGTGCGGACCATGATCCGGCTCATGAAGGAGCGGGACGAGCTGGGCGTCGTGGCGGACCAGATCGGATCACCGACCTGGGCGAGCGGTCTTGCTCGTACGATCTGGGGTCTGGCCGAAAACAAGGCGACCGGGACGTTCCACCATAGCGACGCAGGCGTTGCCAGCTGGTACGATTTCGCCGTCGCCATCGCCGAAGAGGCGCAAGCCCTTGGCCTGCTGACGCGGATACCCGTCCTCCGGCCGCTCACGACCGCCGATTACCCGACGCCGGCAAAGCGTCCGGCGTTCTCCCTGCTCGATTGCCGCGCCACCCGGGCGGCGCTGGGCGAAGACGCGGTTCATTGGCGCACCAATCTGCGCCTGATGCTCAAAGAGGAAGCAAAGCTTGGCTAATCTGCTCGTCACTGGCGGCGCCGGTTTCATCGGCGGTAATTTCGTTCACTACTGGAACGCCAAGCACCCCGAGGATCGGGTGGTGGTCCTCGATGCGCTGACCTATGCGGGCAACCGCTCGACCGTGGAAGGCAGCAAGGCCGAGCTGGTCGAAGGCGACATCCGCGATACCGCGCTGGTCGAAACTCTGCTGCGCGACCACGCCATCGACACGCTGGTGCACTTTGCCGCCGAAAGCCACGTCGACCGCTCGATCACCGGGCCGGACGCGTTTATCGATACCAACATCCTCGGCACCAACAGCCTGCTCAAGGCCGCCCGCGCCGTGTGGCTGGCGGGCAGCGGCCAGCCGCACCGGTTCCATCACATCTCGACCGACGAGGTGTTCGGATCGCTGGGACCAAACGATCCGGCGTTCTCGGAAGTCACGCCCTATGCGCCCAATTCGCCCTATTCGGCGAGCAAGGCGGCGTCCGATCACTTGGTGCGCGCCTATCACCATACCTATGGGCTCGATGTCACGACCAGCAATTGTTCGAACAATTACGGGCCCTATCAATATCCCGAAAAGCTGATCCCGCTGTTCCTGCTGAATGCGCTGCATGGCCGCAGCCTGCCGATCTACGGCGACGGCATGAATGTGCGTGACTGGCTGCACGTCGAGGATCATTGCCGCGGGATCGAGGCCAGCCTCGTCAACGGCAAGCCGGGCGAGACCTACAATATCGGGGGCGGGGCGGAACTGCCCAACCTTGAAGTGATCGCCGCGATCTGCCGCGAAGTCGACCGCGCTTTTGCCGAAGTCGAAGGTCTGGCGCAGCGTTACCCCGATGCCCCGGCCGCCAAGGGCGAGGCGACCGAGACCCTCAAGACCTTCGTCACCGATCGCGCCGGGCATGACCGTCGCTACGCGATCGACGAAACCAAGGCGCGCGCCGAACTGGACTATGCCCCGGCTCATGGATTTGACGAAGGCCTGCGGCAGACCTTGCGCTGGTATCTCGACAACGAAGCCTGGTGGCGCCCGCTGCTTGCGCGTTGATCCTCAACGGACGGCGGGGCAGAATTGCCGTGCCAACCACAATCCGAGGCATCGATGGCCTGCCGCGTTCATGTGAACCGCATCGCGGCTCAATACGGGCTGGGAGGCCGGGCACGATGCGAAGGCGTCGGCCGGATCAAGCACCGCCAACGCGTTGGCGCGGCCCACATCGCGCGCCGCACGGCGATAGTGCTGCAGGCGTGCCGTAATCGCCCGGCTGCCACCTGGTGGCGGTGCCAGCAAAATCACTGTCTGCCCGCGCGCACGCCATCGGGCGATCTGGCGGCTGAGCGCAGCAGCGTAATCGGCGATGGCCACAGGCTGCTTCTCCCGCAGCCAGCCGCGCGGCGCTGCATCATTGGTCCCGAAGGCGAGGATCACCAGGTCGGTACCGGGCAGGTCTCGCCCGCGCCATCTCTGCTCCCCCATGGCGGCGGTGTCGCCGCCAACGCCATGCAGGCTGATGGCCACGCGCCCGCCCAGGGCCTGCGCGAACACCTGCCCAAAAGGTTCGCCACCGCCATTGTCCACCCTGCTTCCGGCCACATGACTGTCACCGATCACCGCGATCGTCGCGCCTGCACGCGGGCAACCGAGCGGTCCGCTGGCAAAGCTGACCGATGACGCCGGCGTACTGCGCGTCCCGGCGATCCGCCATGCCGGCACCTCGGGCCAGAGAAGGCTGGCCAAACCTGCCAGCACAATTGACAAGACCAGCACGCACGCTCTGCGTCCAGTCACAAGGGTCTGCCGGGTCTGCACCCTTTGGGAATTGCGCCTATGGGGATTTTGGGTCAAGCGGCCCGGTGCGCTGCGGTGGCGCAATCGAGGGAGAAGCACTGTGAGTCTCGCCAGGCTGGCGTTCCTGCGCAAGCTGTTGACCGGCGCGCGTCTGCGGTTCTTTCGCGGGGTGATGAAGATGGACATCCACCCCAGCGTGGAGATGTCGCTGAGCGCCAAGCCCGACATGACTTTCCCCCGGGGCGTGCATATCGGCGCCTACACCTACGTCGCGTTCAATGCCCGCATCCTGACGCATGACCGAACCCGCGGCCTTTATGTCCACACCCGCATCGGCCGAAACTGCTTCATCGGCGGAGAAAGCATCATTCTTCCCGGTACGACCATTGGCGACAATTGCGTCATCGGCGCCGGCAGCGTGGTGACCAAGGACGTGCCGCCGCGGTCGATCGTCGCCGGCAATCCGGCCAAGATCATCCGCTCCGAAATCGAGGTTGGTACCTATGGTCGCTTCATCGAGGCTGACGATACCGAGCAACAGCTTCGGGCGACGGACCCGGCAGCAGCCGGTCTTCCCAATCGGCTGGGCCAGTAAATGCGCAGGGCGATCCAAAAATACGGATTGAACAGGAGTGGGATATGAAGTGTCTGGTCTATCTTCCCCACTCGTACACGGGTCGCGGTCCCGCCGAAAGCTGCATCCGGATCATCGAAGCCTTCGCTGCGGAGGGGGTCGAGCCAACCGTCTTTGTGTATCGGGCTAGGGCGCCCATTTCATCAAGCATCACTGTTGTGGAAGCGGGCGGAAGTTTGATGCGGAAACTTCCGTTCCGATTGATTGCGCAGGTTTCACGGTTCCGTCTCAACCAAAAGTTCCAGCGAGCGATCGATGAGGCGCAAGCCGGGACCATAGCCTATTTTTGGCCGGATTCCCCTGTCGAACTGGTGCATTATGCGAAGCGGAAGGGCCTCGTCTGCGTGCGCGAAATGATCAATAGCCCTTTAGCAACGGCCAAGCCGATTCTGGATAGTGCTTACAAAAACGCAGGCTTGGAGCCATCGCACGGCATTACGCAAGCGATGGTTGCCCACGAAACCGACGAGCTGGCACTGTATGACTATGTATTCTCGTCCAATGCCAAAGTTGATGCCGCACTGCGGACGCTCGGGATTGCTGAGGAGCGCATACTTGTCTCCAGCTTCGGTTGGACCGAGGCGCGCTTCCCGAGATTTGAAAGCCCTGCCAGTTCAGGCGATGAGACAGGCTTCCGGGCGGTCTTCGTGGGCTTGATGAATGTGCGCAAGGGTATTCCGACCCTTCTCGAAGCGTGGGACATTGCCGGTCTTGACGGTGAACTCGTGCTGGCAGGGGCGCCGGAGGAATGCCTCAAGCCCCTGATCGAGAAGGCATGCCAGGGAAAGCGCGTGCGCCATCTTGGCCATGTCAGCGATGTCGCCTCGCTGTATCGATCGAGCGATGTCTTCGTGTTCCCGACCCATGAAGAGGGAGGTCCGCAGGTCACCTATGAGGCGGCAGCCTGCGGTTTGCCGGTCATCACCACCCCGATGGGAGCAGCGCGGCTGGTAGAAGATGGCCGGACGGGATCGATCGTTCCCAGCGGCGATGCCCCGGCGCTCGCTGCGGCGATGCAGCGCCTTGCCAGCGACGAAAGCTTGCGGCGGCGCATGTCGATCAAGGCGACCCGGCAGGTCGGCCGCTTCGAATACCGCGCCGTGGGGGCCGAACGCGCGCGGATGCTGCTGACGTGTGCAGCGCGGCTGCGGCAGGAGCCTGCGGCCGCGTCTTGACTTTGGATGGCCCGGCGCGGAGGGGGGAGCCGACCTCCTCCCGACGGCCGACGGAACCTGCATTGCCCCTGATCAGCACCTCCGATTTCTGCGTCATCGCTGCTGTCAATGATGATGAGATCCTCGACCATTGTCTGGCGCGGTCGCCCGACATCGCCAGCGGCGCGTTGCCGCTGACGATCATTCGCAACGCCAGATCCATGTCGGAAGCCTATAACCGCGGCTTTGCCCAGACCGATCGCCCGATCTGTCTGTTCGCCCATCAGGATGTCTATCTGCCCGAGGGCTGGCTGGAGCGCGCGGTCGAGGTGCTTGGCCGGCTGGAGCAGGATCATCCGGACTGGATGGTGGCTGGCCCCTATGGCGTACGCAAGAACGGCATTCATGTCGGGCGGATCTGGGATGTGGCGATGGGCATGGCTCTGGGCGAGACAGCGTTCGAACCCACGCCGATCGAAGCGCTCGACGAACTGCTGCTCATCGTAAAGCGCCAGCCGTGGTTCACCTTTGATCCCGAACTGCCCGACTTTCATCTCTATGGCGCGGATCTGGTCCAGACCGCGTGGGCTGCGGGCAAGAGCGCCTTTGCCGTGGAACTGCCGGTGGTCCACAATAACCGGCCCTATTCGTCGCTCGGGAAGGGTTATGTTGCGAGCTATCGTTACGCCCGGCGCAAGTGGCGGCGCAGGCTGCCGATCTTCACCACCATCTGCAAGATCAGTTACAACCCGCTTGCGCTGTGGCGCACGCAATGGCGTCGCCGCAAGGCGCAGACAGAGCGCGGGCGGTTGGCTGCCGTGTCGAGCGAGGCAGCCCGGCAGGCCGGGTACGAGTAAGGCGGGCGGCAATCGCCATGCCGATCCAGCGGCGTGGCTTTCGGCGCAAATGGTGCCGCCATCATCACGCTTTGACATGGGGACGCTTGCCTGCAGCGCATACTGCGCCTAGCCGACGCAACATGCAGCGCAGCGGTCCGCGTCGGCATTGAAACGATGACATCGATGTGCGATGCCCCGCGCGCGCTTTAGGCGCTCCTCTCGGAAAGTAGTCAATGCAAAGCGTCAAGGACATAGCTTTCAGCTTTGCGACCATGGCCGTGGTGGTGATCGTGACGATCATCTCGGTTCCGCTGTTTCTCGCGCAGATCGGCGCGGAGCGCTACGGGGCGCTTGCGATTGCGTGGCTGGTGCTGGGCTATGCCGGGCAGGCCGATTTCGGCATGTCGCGCGCGATCACGCAGCGCGTGGCAGCCCTGCGCGGGGCCGATGGCGATGCCGGACAGTCGGCGCGCGCGATCTGGTCGGCGTTGCTGGTGGCGTCCGCGATCGGGGCGGTCGCGGCGCTCGTCGTGTTTGTGGTGGTGGACTGGTTCTTTGGCGGACCGTTCAAGATCGATCCTGAAATCGCCGACGAATTCACCTATGTCGCGCTGATGCTGGCCGTCAGCACGCCACTGGTGAATATTTACAGTGTGGCGGTGGGCGCGCTGCTCGGGGCCGAGCGGGTGCAGTTGGTCGCTACGTTTCACCTCTCGAGCTCGCTGTGTCTGACCCTGTTTCCGCTTGCGGCGGCTTATCTTGTGGCCGTCGACCTTTCGACGCTGGTGTTTGCCGCCTTTCTCGCCCGGTTGGCGGTGACCGCTCCTGCTGTGGCGGCGTGCTGGCGGCAGTTCCTGCGGAACCAGCCAACCCGCAGCTCACGAGCCGAGATCGGCAATCTCGCGCGCTTCGGGTCGTGGGTGATGGTGACAGGGCTGGTCAGCCCGCTGCTGGTGATTTCCGACCGGTTCCTGATCGGCGCGATTCTGGGGGCTGTGGCGGTCGCGGTCTATACCATCCCGTTCCAGGTCGCGAACCGGACCATGATGATCCCCTATGCGGTGATGCAGGTCATGTTCCCCAAGCTGGTGCGTGGAACCGATACCGGCTCGCATGCCAACGCCCGCGAATACATGGTGGTGCTCGGGTCCGTTTACGCAGTGGTGGTGATCGGGGTTATCAGCTTGGCCGAACCGCTGCTGCGGCTGTGGCTGGGTGCGGGACTTGACGAAAGATCGATCCTCATCGCGCAGGTCATCATGGTCGGACTGTGGGCCAATGCGGTCGCGCAAGTGCCGTTCGGTTTCATCCAGGCACGCGGCGACCCGAAATTCACCGGCCTGCTGCATGTGGCGGAACTGCCGATCTATTTCGCCGTGCTGGTGCTGCTGGGCAGTGCGTTTGGCTTGGCAGGGGTTGCGGCAGCTTTCGTGGTGCGGTGTGCAGGCGATCTGCTGGCACTGCTTTATCGGGCCAGGATGCTTGACCGATGGGTGGCCGCAAGACTGGTGCCGACCGCACTTGTTGTATTGGCGGCGCTCGCTGCGATCCGGATGTGGGACCATGCGTTTGCGCCCTATGTCATTGCCGCAGCCTTCGGCGCTCCGGCAACGATCTGGGCATGGGCGTGCTTGCCGGCCGCGCTGCGGCAGCAATTGCTGTCCCGCTTGCCGATGCGAACGGCGTGAGCGCATCGCTTGTCTAACGCCAGCCTCCTGACTAAGCCCGCGCAGCCGCTCGGCGATGCGACGTCGGCGATTGGGCTGCCGGGCCCGCGCGGGGCGAATGGGGAAGCGATGCAACACCGTAATGTCCCGCTGATCGTCTGCTACGAGAATAGGCCCGAATGCGAAGACGGCGTTCGCGTGCTGGTCGCCAGCCTGAAACGGGCGATGCCCGATGCCCGGCTGCGGCTGTATCACAATCCCGCAAGCCCGGACTTTGCCGACTGGATCGGCCAGTTCCCGGGAATCGAGTGGCGACCGGCGACGCTGCCGGCATCAACGGGATGGAACGTGAAGCCGCATGTCCTGACCGAGGCGCTCGATGATGGCCATGAACAGGCGCTTTGGCTGGATGCGGACTTGCTGGTGGCACGGGACTTTTTCCCGTTTCTGGCGGCGGCACCGGCCGATGCGCTGATCGCCACCGAGGAAGCCAGCTGGGGTTCGTGGGACGACAGCGATTTTCTGCGCACGCGGGGCTGGGGGCTGGAACCCGGCAGACAGTTGCCCTTTACCACCAATTCCTGTGTCCTGCGGGTGACCCAGGCCCATCGCGGCCTGATTGCGGCATGGCAGGAACTGCTGTCAAGCCCCGCCTACATCGCCGCGCAAGCGGCCGACTGGAGCACCCGTCCGCCGCACATGATCGGCGATCAGGACGTGCTCACCGCTCTGCTCGGCGCAGACGCGTTCCAGCATATCGAGCTGCGTTTCATGCGCCGGGGAAAGCACATCCTGCAACTGTTCGGCCCGCTCGGCTTCACGATCCGGGAACGCCTGCAGATCGGCTTTGGCCGGCTTCCGCTGATCATCCATGCGCAGGGCACCAAGCCCTGGAAGGTGGAACGCGCGGCGTCCCAGCGGCAGTGGTATGGGCGCCTGTTTGCCATCTATCAGGACACCTCGGCCTACATCATGTTCGTTGAGAAGTATCTTCAGCCCGGACTTCGTTTCGCATGGCTTGCCCCGGCATCGCGCGCAGGCGCAGCGCTTCGCCGGTCGGGCCTCGGCAGCATTGCCCTGGCCGGCGCGCCCATCGCGGCGTTGTTCGATGCGGTCTACGGCCCGCGGCGGATGCTCCGCCGGATAATGGGCCGTCGCCGGGTCCCGCGCACATAGCGGATTACCTGCCTCGACGTGCGCGAGGCAGGTTCAATAGCCAAGGTTCAGGGGTAGATGAACAGCTGGTTGGCGCGGTCAGGTGCGAACCGAATGACCCGTTCGCGGCGATACCCCAACCCCGTCATCAAATCAAAAACGCCCTGATCGTTGCGGGCCTCGACCTCAACCAGCACTGTCGGCTTGTCGCGTTCCAGAACCGAGCGCATGCCGGTCAGCGCGCGCAGTTCGTGGCCTTCGATGTCCATCTTGACGAAGCCGATGGTTGCATCGCCAAGAATGTCATCGCCGCGGACTAGCTGAATCGCGGTGTCGCCTGCCCCAGGAGCGCCGACATGGGCTGCGCCGATATTATTGACGAGATGGACGATCATGCTGGCTTCGGCCGCATTGTCAGACAGGCCGACCCGCTTGATCTCGCTCTTCGCGAACAGGCCGTTGAGGCGCAAGTTCATCTCGAGGATCCTCGCCGGACGCGGGTTAGGCTCGATCGCGATGATCCGGTCGACGGGCAGGAACAGTCCGGCAAAGACAGCATGGTTGCCGACATTGGCCCCGACATCGAGGTAGGTTCCGCCTGCGAAATGTTCGGCGATTATCTGGAGTTCTTCTTACTCGTAAAAGCGGCCATGGAGGTGCATCTGTTGGATGAAGTCCCGCTCGTTCTCGACAAAGAACAACGCCTCGCCTCGTTGGTGGCTCACCCGGCTTACCGCGCCCCGGGAAAGCCCCTCAAGGTCGCGTCCCCACGATAATGAAAAACCACTGTAATGACCAGTAAGGCGATGCGTGTAGGGACGAATAGCGAGTCCGCGTGATGCCAGATAATGCCTTGATTTAGCGAGAAGCGTACGCATTGAACGTCCCTTGCTGCGCAGGTCAATCACAGCGGATCAGGCGATGGCCAACACCGCTGTGCGACGGGCGACTAGCAGCTAGGCAGAATTCTCGCCATCACCAAGTTGCTCACGTCTGAACGAGTCGATGGCGGAGGGCCAGCCTGCGGCTCTAGGCATTCGTGAACACCCCGGTTCCCTGCTTCCACGCATCAGCATTGGCCGCCGCGGCATCATTCGGGATCGCCTTGCGCAGCGCGCCGTTGAAGTCGATGGACAGGTCAGCAAAGCGCACGCCGGGGTTCACCTCAACCAAGCCTGCGCCGCGTGCCAGCATGTTGAACTTGGCCGTGGCGAACTGGCCGTTGCCCGGTGTCAGGAACGGGTAGGTTTCCGTCACGCCGTTGATGGTAAGGGTCGCTTGCCCCAGCGCTATGTTCACATCGAAGACGATATCGAGCCACGTTGCAGGAACAATACCCCCGGTGAAGCGCAGCGTGCTGCTACTCAGCAACGAGGCTCCCGCGCTGTCGGTCAAATTGATACGCACAGGCCCGCCGCCACCAACCAGATCGACATAGCAGTTGTTGAAGCCCTGCGAGACGATCCGGTCGCCATTCCCAATTGACGCTGTATCGGGGAAGAAGAACTTGCCCCGGAATGTCATGCGGTTCGTCAGCGCCGGCGTGTTGGCCGTGTCCTCAAAGCGGGCGGCGGGTGAGGGCATGACAAGCGAGACAGCCGGAATGTTGGCCGTGGTAATATCGACGCTCTGTGCAAAGCCGTTGATCGTCACCGAGGCGCTGACAACCGTGCTTCCGACGCTGGCGCTTGTCGCCCTGATCTGAATGAACTGATCGGGCTGGATGGTTCCCGCGCTGGTCGTCCATCCCTGCAATTGGGTCGTGCCATCCGTGTCGACGCTGCGCCATTCGGTGCCGGGGCCAACGCTGACAGCCTGCGATGCGCGCCGGTTCAGGATCTTGCGCAGCGGCAGGATGGTGAGCGTGCCCAGCGGTTGCTGCGTCAACCCGTTCCAATGCGCGCCGCTCGGCACGTTTTCCCACAGGATGACCGCGGTGTGATCGCCGGTGGTCCAGTCGACCGCGTTTGCGGTTGCCACGGGGCCAAGGCCGGTGCCTTCCGCCGCCGTGCCAATGACCCCTTCGATAGCGGCGCGTGTGCGGGCCACCCCGGACAAGCCGGCAATGGCGGGCAACACTGCACTGGGATCGGGGGTGTCGAGAATGCGCAACAGGTCATCGGTAACGATGGTGCCGAGAAGCGGTTGATACTCCGCAGTCAGCGTCTTGCCTACATAGAGGCTCCCGCTGTCGTCGCTGTAGAGGATCAGGCGCGTGTTCACATCGCCGGGATTGCGCCAGTTGGCAATCAACGCGCCGTAAATCAGGGTATCGACGGCGGGGTATTTGGTGAAGCCCATCGCCATGCCGATCGGCGCGCCGCCCACCCACATGCTCGAAATAAAGTAGGCGTTCTTATAGGAGGGGCTGAAAGCGTTATCACGCATCAGCACGCCTTGGCTTTGAACATCGCTGCGAAGGTTGCCGGGATGGACGCGATTGCCTGCAAAATAGATCGGGCCAACCGCACCACTTCCGTTTGCGAAGCCTTGGAACTGGTCGCCATGCGGATCGCCTGCATCACCGTTCTCGCTTTCACCGATACCGGAACGGGCAAAGGGCAGGCTCTCGATGTTGCGCAGGTAATAGGCAACACCAGTGCCGGGACGAGGCACGGACGCGATGATGTCCTGATAGATGCGATCAATGTCGCAATCCATGATGACGAGCGAGTTGGGCTGGCCCATGCTCTTGAAGGCGTTGCTGAGGTCGCGCATCACCACGTTGCGGAAATACAGGCTTTCAACATCAGCCGCGCCCGAAGCGGCGAAGGCGTCGGCAAGGTATCCACCCAACCCGATTTCGGCGCGCGCATTGACCTCGCTGGTTCCGGTGGTTGCCAGCACGGCAAAGTGCGTTGCGCTCGCTGGCACCAGTCCGGTGAAGCGGTAACGTGCGCCCGGTGCAACAAGCTGGCTGGAACCAGTAGCCACGACGCCATCCCCGCCTACAGCGACACGAACGCTGTTTGTGCCGCGATTGAAGAACTCAATAATGCCGCCGCTGCTCGCAGGGTTCTGCCACGTCAGCGGATAGGTCGCGCTGGTGGTGGTAGCGGTCTGCACATGTGCGATGCGCGCATATTCGGGCAATTCCGCGCTGGTATCAATGTCGGCAAGACCGGCGCCGTAACCGTGACGGAACCTGGTGCCGTTGATGAAGCGCAGCTTGCCGAAGGTGCCAGTGCCGAAGGTCAAGCAGGCGCTTGCCAGCCTTGGCCAGCCCGCCATCTGGAAGTTGAAGGCGGAAAAGTCGATGCCGCGCACCGTGCCGCTGAGCGTCAGGGCGGGAATGCGGGAAGCGGCATCGGCACAGCGCAGTGTCAGCGACGCGCCTTGCGCGTGCATGTCGCGATTGGTAATCGTGCGCGGCGTGAAGCTGCTACCCCGCACCTCGACGATCTTGCCGGAAAGAGTGGCGGCGCTGTTAGCGAACACCGCGTCCCATTCGCCGTCATTGCTGACGACGTAATCGGCCGCGTCCGGGACCGGCCCCTGGCCCGCACCGGCGAGCATGGCCTGCCCGCCGATGATCATGCGCGCGAGCATCAGGCGCAGCCGACGATGGCGGTCGCGGTCGTGCCGGTGGCACGCACATGGCTCGCGCGGACATAGATATAGCCGCCCGCCGGGACATTCTCGAACACGACATCAGCGGTCGAATCCAGAGCGCGCAGAGTGACCCGCCCCGCACCGCCGACGTAAAGGTACTTCGGGACCGCAACCAGCGGCGTATTGTCGTGAGGGGAAACGGCAAAGGCGTCTTCGCTCGGTGTCAGGGCCGATTGGACAGCGTTCTGGAATTCATCTGGCATCGCACAACCTCTTTCGTTAGAATTTCAATGCCAATGAACCAAATTGGTAAAGTGTAGGAAAGCACTTTGTTCTGATTTGTGGTGATTGCCCTTCACGCGGCGGTCGTGGCCGTCAGTCCGGCGCCAGCGATGCCGCTCGCCATCTCCTTGTAGAAAGCCATCCGAAACGGTGCTAATCGCGTCCGCCTGACAGCGAAGCAGCCTATTCGGTTCGGAAATCGCGTCGGTAGTAAGTCCCGGCTATCGGGCGTGTGTCCGGCGATGCCGGGACATTGTGACCCGCTTTCCCCGCATGGAGGATGGCAGGTTGGAAGGATGATGAGCCGGATGGATGCCACCTATCGCCAAGTTCCCGCCCACCGGCGAGGGGGCTTTGCCATGCCGCAGCGCACAGCAAGCGCGCTGCCGGTCACCCTGGCGGCGGTACTGGTGTATCTGCTGCTGATCCCCCAGCAATTCAACATAACCCTTGGCGGAATCTATCTTTCGGCGTTCCGCGTCTTCCTGCTGGGCGGCAGCCTGTATGTGCTTTCGAACGCGCTTCAGAAAAACCTGCGGTTCGCCTGGCCCGATCTCATGGTCATCCTGGCGGTGGCGTGGATCTGGCTGGCCTCGTACATGAGTAGCGGTTCTGTGCTGACGGCGCTTGAAATGGGCGGCTCTCACACTGTCGATATGGGGCTTGCCTACTTTTTCGCGCGCGCGACGATCCGGACGCCGACGGATTTGCGGCGATTGCTCGTCCTGATCACACCGGGAATTTTCATCATCGGGAGCGTGATCGCCGCCGAAGCGCTCGGCCGCGCCTATATCCTGCAACCTATCGCATCGGCCCTGACCGGCCAGCCCATGCCGATCAATTATGAAATCCGCATGGGCTTGCTGCGCGGCACGGCATCCTTCCCGCACCCGATTCTGGCAGGCATCGTCATGGCCAGTTTCCTGCCGATCTTTCTGATGTCCGGCCTGCGCGGGTGGCCCAAGATCCTGGGCGTGATCGCGGGGGGCTTTGGGGTTTTTTCCATGAGCTCGGCGGCGATGCTCGGAGTGGTGGTCGGCGGGGGCCTAGTTGCTTATGACTGGCTTACCGAGCGCATCGCCAATGTGACCTGGCGGCTGTTCATGATCATTGTGATTGTCCTTTATGTCTCCGTGGAGTTGACCAGCAATTCCGGGTTCTATGGATTGTTGATCAAGTATGCGTCTTTGAACACGGGATCGGCTTACAACCGCATCCTGATCTGGGACTTCGGCGTAGAAAACGTTGCCCAGCATCCGTGGTTCGGGATCGGCTATGCCGACTGGGATCGGCCAAAGTGGATGCACTGGGGGTCGTTCGACCACTTCTGGCTGATTTCGGCACTCCGCTTCGGCATTCCTTCGGCATTCTTCCTGCTGGCAGCTACACTGATCGCACTGGTGATGGTCGTGACGCGATCGCGTGATTTGCCGCTGCACGATGCTCGGCTGCTGCGAGGGATCGCGATTTCGCTGGCGGTGTTCGCGCTCGGCCTGAACTCGGTCACGCTCTGGATGGGTGCGCTGGTTTGGTTTTTTATGCTGATCGGAATCACGGTCAGCTTGGGGACGCCACCGCTTCGTCGTATGCGCGTTTACCAGCGACCTGCTCGCCAGCCACAAGCGCAAGAGCCTTTAGTGCAAAGCTAGAGCGGCGCACGCTTGAGTTTGGCGAGAAGACCTTTGCTCGGGTGATAGCCGTAGCGCCAATGACCAGGCTTTAGCGCGATAAGCTCATGCTTTCTCGCCAGCTCTTTGCCTTTGGGCGTGAGAACGCCAGCCATCTTGCCAAGGACATAGCGGATCAATGAGGCAAGCCAGATCAATGCGAAGGCAGTAAACCGGCGATATCCATTCCAATGGATACGGGTAAACTCCATTATCCCAGCAATGAGATAGAGTTGGCGGGTGCGAGACGCAGGCGCTCCGTGACCGATATCATGGAAGGCCCGCGCGTCGCCAATCCGCCAGAAGACGTGTCCCATGCGCGCCAATCGGTAGAACAGATCCACTTCCTCGCAATAGAGGAAGTAGCGCTCGTCCATGCCGCCGGCCGCGTCCCATGCCTGCCGGGAAAACATCACGAATCCACCCGACAGCGCATCCACCTGCTCGTCATGCGCGAAGGTCGAACTCGCGTCGACCCGGGCCAGCGACCGCCCCACCAGTCGCGAGGCCATCTCGCGCAAGGACGGGACATGAACGCTGTTGCCGAGATCGGGGCGCCCCGCGCGGTTCAGCGTGACGCCGCCCCAGGCCGCAGCCGCACTGTGCCGCGCAGCCCCGTCGAGCAGGGCATCGACGGCGCCGGCGTGCATTTCGAGATCGGGATTGGCCAGCAGCAGCATCGGCGCCCGCGCTTCGGCAGCGAGACAATTGTTGCCGGCCGCAAAGCCGATATTGCCGCGACCGGGGATGATCCGGACCTGCGGATAGGCCTGGCCCACCAGCGCCGCCGTGGTGCCGTCGCCGTTGTCGATCATCAGCACTTCATAGGCGTGCCGTGTGCAGGCCATTGCGATGGAATCGATGCAGGCGGTGATCACCTGGGCCGAATTATAGGCGACGATCAGGATGCTGACGTCGGGCGTTTCGGGCGGAAATTCAGGCATCGGTCTTGGCCAGCACGCGCGAACTGACGTCACGGCTCCAGTTCCTGCCGCGGCCGCGGATCAGGCGCCATTTCGCCAGCAGCCGGGCACTGATCTTGATCGTGAAATACACCAGCAGATCCTTGATATTGCCGCTATTTCTGAAGGCCGCCAGCCCGCCGCTCTCTTCGCTGATGGCGACATGGGGACTGGGATGCAGGCGATGCACTTCGGCGGTGCCGATGAAGCGGCGCGCCTCGATCCTGATCTGTTCGATTGCCGTTCGCGGGGGGTAAACCACTGAAAAAACGGGCCGTCCCTCTGTATCTTCGCTGACGTAACACCGTTCATGATCGGCAAAGCGCGTGTGTATCCACAAGTCATCACCGATGATCGCAGGAAATTCGCCGATGCGCGAAAGTGCGGCGGCCGAAAGCCCGTAACAGCCCGCACCGCCCTTGCCGGCCCTGGCATATGGCTGGCGCGACCAGACCCTGTAATAGGCCTTCATCGCCCAGTTGCAGTGGGCCAGATCGATCCGGATCTGGGGCGCGGCGGCCATGATACCCGGCTGGCGAAGCACTTGGGCAAGTGCGGCAAGCGAATGAAACCCGCACTCGACATCCGCATCGAGAACGATGCGCGGAAACGGCAGCGCGTGACGATTGGCGGCGTTGATCGCGCCCGTTTTCGAGCCATGAGCCAGATCAAGCACAAGAGCATCGGGGGCAGCAGCGCGTGCGACCTCGACGGTGCGATCGCTGCAACCATTGGCAGCGACCACGATGGTCATGGCATGACCATCGTGGTCGTCACGCTGAATCGTGGCGAGACACCGGGCAATCACCGACTCTTCATTATGCGCCGGGATGATGACCGTGAAGGTCCCGTTCTCAAGCATCGCTTGTGTTCCGTCCTGTCCCGATCAGGGGCTTGGCGCTATCCATCGGCGCCCCCGGGCCTCGCTGATCGGGTGATCGACCGTGAGGCGCCGGGATGCGATTCTTACTTTTCTCGTCCGTATTCGTAGTAGCCGTACTGGTACCCGTATGACTGGCCGGCTTCGAGCGCACGGTACTTGGTCAGCACCACACCCATCATGTTGCCACCGGCCTGGGCCAGCCTGCGGATGGCATTGCGCGCCTGGCCCAGCGAAAGACGGTTGGCCTCGAGGACAAAAACCGTCCCATCGACAAGATTGGCCAGGATCGTGGCATCGGCAAGACCGAGCACGGGGCAGGAGTCAAAGATGATCAGCGAGTATTCCTGGCGGTACCGTTCGATGAAATCGTGCATTTCCTGCGATGCAAGAAGCTCGGCCGGATTGGGCGGAATTGCCCCGATGGGAAGAATTTCAAGGTTGTCGTGAACGCCCTTTACCACCGCCTGGTGAAGTTCGACATGTCCTAGAAGCACCTCAACGAGACCGATCTTGGGCCGCTCGATGTCCATCAGATTGGCAACCGAGGGCCGCCGCAGATCGGCATCGACCAGCAATGTTTTGCGACCCAGCTTGGCAAAGAGTTCCGCCAGGATGACCGCTGTCGTGCTTTTGCCTTCGCCAGCCTGACTGCTGGTCAGCTGGATCACATTGCGATTGCGCGGCATGGCAAAATCGATCGACGAGCGTATCGACGAATAGGCTTCCATCAGAGAGCTGAACTGTTTGGTGTTATGCAATTCCAGATCGCGGTCCTCGACGTGCGGGGTGTGACCCAGAAGGGGCATGCCGATCTTGTCTTCGACATCTTCCAGCGAGCGGATCCGGTCGTCGAGCACTTCGCGCAAAACGGCCAAGGCGGCAGCGAGCGCAATACCGAGCACCAGCGCCAAGCCCATATTGCGCGGGATGCTTGGTGCAAACGGTGAACGCGGAACCAGCGCGGAATCGATCTTGTCCAAGGTGCCCGGGTCCAGCGTGGACGCGCTGTTAATCTGATTGAAGCGGTCAAGGAGCGACTTGAGCTGATCCCGCAAGGCCTGTGCCTCACGATCTAGGGCGCTCAATTCGACCTGCTGATCCTGTTCGACCAGCCTTTCACCCGTCAGCGATGCCAGTTCCGCTTCCAAAGCCTGTTCCTGGCTCTGCGCTACAAGGAATTGACTGCGGGCGGTTGCCTTGACGTCGTTACTGCTGCGTTCAATCTGCGCCTCAAGCGACCTGATCTGTGTCAGCAGGTTCTGGATCTGAGGGAAATCATCATTGTAACGCTGCCGCAGTTCGACCAGCTGCCCAAGCTTGCTCGTGCGTTCCGCAACAAGTGCCTGCAGCACCGGGCTTGACTGCACTTCGGGCAGCTCGGCCGCCGGCAATCTCTGAATGGCACGCCAGCGTTGCTCGGCTTCAATCCGTGCCGCGCGGGCTGCAGACACGCGTTCATTGATGCTGGACAAATTGACCGAGCGTAACGTCGAAGGTGCCTGACCTTCCTCCCCCGAACTAGACGACTCCAAAATGATGCCGCTGTTGCGGGCATAGGAATTCGCAACCTGTTCAGCTTCAGAGAGACGCTGGCGCGTCTCATCGATCTGGTCCTTCAGATAATCGAGGGCATACTGATTGCCGGCAACCGAATTGCGCGCGCCCGTTGCGACGAATGCGTCAGCATAAGCATTTGCGATCTCGGCGGCGAGGATCGGGCTTTCAGACCGAAAGCCGATCCCGATGATCCAGTTTTCCGTGGGTACATCAACGACGACATCATTGGTCAGAGCCGTAACAGCAATTTCCTGCTTCGCCTTGAGCCACTGCTCGTCGGTCATGCCAGGCGCGCGACCCTCGTCGACATCCTTTCCGACGAAATCGTACCGCGAAGCCAGATTGAGATCAGTTGCAACCGTTTCGGCGATACTGCGGCTTTTGATGATTTCCGCCTGCGTGGCGAGGAAATCGTAAATCTGGTTGGGGTTGTAGCCTTGCTCCACATTCTGCCCCTCGACGACATATTGGCCGAAAGGCTTGACGCTGACCTTCGTATTGGCCTGATACATCGGCGTCGCAAGCAAAGTGACAATCAGTCCGCCTATCAAGGCCAGCACGATAACTGTGCCCACCAACCATCGTTGACGGTAAATGATGCCGCGGATCGCCGCAAAATTGAAAAACTGTGCTCGCGGCGCTACCGGTCCAAGCTGCCCTTCCGGTGAGTAAACATCAAGCCAGTCGCCCTGACGATGAGCGTCGGGCGCATGGACTATTGATCGATCATTCATTGAAGTTAGTTCCCAACACCAGCGGCCGCGAACACTCCAAAGGCGGGCAGAGCCTTCAATAGGTCCTCCCAGAACACCGAAAGGCCATCGGTGCCCATCACGACGCGATCGCCCGGCTGGAGCACGGGGTCCAGCATGGTGCCCTGACTGATTTGCTGATAATCAAATTTGGCAATCAGGATGCCTTGCGGGCTCTCACGAAAAACGGCGACCTGATCTGTCTTGGCGGACCGCTTTAATCCCTTCGCCAAGGCAACTGCGGAAGACAGTCGCGAACCCGGCTGGAAAGGATAGACCCCGGGACTGTTCACCGCACCTTCGACCGTCACCAAGTGTGAGGCGAAATCGCTGATGTTGATGCTAACCTGGGGCGATTTGATACCCGCCGCGGCCAATCTGCGAACGACGTCCTGCTCGAATTGCTTGGCGGTCATGCCCGCAGCAGGGATGGACCCGAGCATCGGAAGTGACACGTTGCCTTCCACGCCGATCATCACCCTCTCGACCGAGAAGTCGGGTTCGCGGAAAACATTGACCGAAATCTGGTCTGACGGGCGCAGCAAATATGTTGTTGGTCTTGCGAAGGTAAAGGCGTCTTGGCCCAAATCCGCACGGGGTTCTGAAGCCGCTACACCGATCTTGGGCTCAGGCGTTGACGCGCAACCAGCCAATACCACCAGCCCGGCGCTCATCACTGATGCTTTCCACAAAGTCTTGGCCTTCAGCGACGTCATGGCGCTCTCCTTAAATAGGCAATTTTGCGTAGAAACGATCCCCGTTCGCGCTTAGACGTCGACATACCGCAGTGCAACACTTAAGCATGAACGTTGGCCCGCGCGCTTTGCCACGAAACCGCACGGAAAATTGATCGCCGTCATGCGCGAGATTTGCCTGCCCATTCGTTGCAAGCTGGCTGCTGCTCGCTAATTCTTGAAGAGCCGCAGAATTTGTCGCATGGGACCAAGTTACTCCCACGTTTTTACGGAAGATTGCAAATGCAAGCCGTCGTTAGCACGCTCAGCCTTGCGGCGAGCGGCGTCTATGCCTTCGTTGTGCTCGCTTGTGTCGCTGCAGCCATCACGTCACGACGGTTCAATCAGGCGCCAAACCATTTCGGGACGTGGTTGATCCTCGCCACTGTATTTGTCGTCCTGATCGCGCTGCGGTTGACCGCGGCGGAAGATCTGCTTCGCGAAAGCCTGCGCGCATCGCTGAGGGCGAGCGGCGACTACGACCAGCGGCGAGAATTCCAGGGGCCGCTTGTTGCCGCGATCCTGGTATTCGCCGGCATTGGCGTGCTGGCGCTGTTGCATCGCGCGACGCGGCGCCTGCGGGGGCGGAGGAATGTCGCTTTGCTGGTGGCCGGATTCGCGTCGCTCGCGATGCTGTTCCTGATCGTTCTCAGGCTCGCATCGCTGCATGCCATCGATGCCCTGCTGTATGGGCTGAAACTGAATTGGGTGATCGACCTTGGAGCCAGCCTTGCCGTGATGCTCGCGGCGGTCGCCTATATACGAATCGTGAAATCGCGGCCCTGATTCATGGCTGCGCTTTCGATGGCGCAAGGATTGCCGCTATCTGGCGGCCGGCCGTGCCGTCGCCATAGGGGTTGTGCGCGCGCGCCATGGTCTCATAGGCTGCGGCATCTTCCAGCAATCGGACAGTTTCTGCCACGATAACAGACGCATTCGATCCGACCAGCCTGGCGGTACCGGCTGCGACACCTTCCGGGCGTTCCGTCGTGTCGCGCATGACGAGGACCGGCTTGCCCAAGGCTGGGGCCTCCTCCTGTATACCGCCGGAATCGGTCAGGACGAGATCGCACGCCTCCATCATCGCGACGAAATCGAGATAGTCCAGCGGATCGGTCAGCGCGATGTTGGCATGGCCGGTCAGTGCGGGGCGCATCACGCCGGCAACGTTGGGATTGGGATGGAGCGGATAGATGATCGCGACATCATCGCGCCCAGCCAGCGTCTGCAATGCCGAGGCAACGTTCTGCATGCCAGCGCCGAAGTTCTCACGGCGGTGCGCCGTGACCGCAATGATCCGCCGGCCGGCGAACCGCTGCCTGAGCGGCGCGATCGCAGGGGCCAGATGGGGCGCAGAGGCGACTTTCTCGCGCGCAAACAGCAGGGCGTCGATCACCGTGTTGCCGGTCACGTGGATCGAATTTTCATCCACGTTTTCAGCGCGCAACGCTGCTGCGGCGATGTCCGTCGGCGCAAAATGGAGGTCGGCGATCACGCCGGTGACCTTGCGGTTCACTTCTTCGGGCCAGGGCGAATAGATGTCGCCGCTGCGCAATCCTGCCTCGACATGGCCGACCGGGATGCGCCGGAAATAGCACGCCAGCGACGCCATCATCGTGGTCAGCGTATCGCCATGCACCAGCACACGATCGGGCGACAAGTCGTCGAGGACGGCACCGAAACGCGCAATGAGCCGCGCCGAAAGCGCGTCGAGCGACTGGTTGGGCTGCATCAGGTCCAGATCGACGTCGGGCACCAGCCCGGCCATCGCCAGCACCCCGTCGAGCAGTTCGCGGTGCTGGGCGGTCACCACGACCTTGACATCGAACTGCCCGGTTTCGTGCAAGGCAGCGACGACCGGGAACATCTTGATCGCTTCGGGCCGGGTGCCGAAGGTCACAAGGATGCGGGGCAGCCGGCCGCCGGACATGCGCGAACCGCTCACCGTCGCAGCATGCCGCGCGTATCGAACACCAGCTTGCCCGCCAGATCGGCAGGGGCGAGATGCTTGAACGCGGTGTGATCGACTAGCACCACCACGATTTCGGCTTCCCGCAGCGCTGCGTCAAGCGTCACCAGTGTCGCACCGGTTCCGGCAAAGGCCTGGGGCAGTTCATCGGTGAACGGCTCCACCACCAGGATCTGGTCGCCATGCGTGTGCGCCAGGCTTTCCGCGATTTCGAGCGCGGGGCTTTCCCGGAAGTCGTCGATATCGGGCTTGAAAGCCAAGCCCAGCAGCGCGACCTTGCCTTCGGGCGCGGCGCTCAGCAGCGCGCGTATCTTGTTCTGCGTGTGCAGGGCCTTGTGGTCGTTGACCTCGCGCGCGGTCTTTACGAGCCGCGCCGCCTCGGGCGCCCCTGCGACCAGAAACCAGGGGTCGACCGCGATGCAATGGCCGCCCACACCGGGGCCGGGCTGCAGGATGTTGACGCGCGGGTGGCGATTGGCGAGCCGGATCACATCCCACACATCCACGCCGATCACGTCGGCGATCATCGACAATTCGTTGGCGAAGGCGATGTTCACGTCGCGGAAGCTGTTTTCGACCAGCTTGACCGTCTCGGCCACGCGCGCGGTGGTATAGAGACAATCGCCTTTCACGAAGCTGGTGTAGAGCACCGCCGCACGCTCTGCGCAGGCTGCGGTCACGCCCCCGATCACGCGATCATTGTGCACGAGTTCGTTGACGATCCGCCCGGGCAGCACCCGTTCGGGGCAATAGGCCAGCGCGATGTCCGCATCATCGGTGCTCCCGTCGCGCGGGACCGCCAGATCGGGGCGAAGTTCGGCGATGATCTGCGCCACCCTTTCGGTCGTGCCGACGGGCGATGTGCTCTCGACGATCACGCAGGCACCCGGCAGGATCTGGGGCGCGATCGCGCGCGCGGCGGCTTCGACATAGGAAATGTCGGGGGTGTTGTCCGGTCCGAGCGGCGTGGGCACGGCAATCATGTAGAAACTGGCGGTGGGAACCTGGGTTGCAGCGACCAGCGTCTGCGCGGTGATGGCATCATGGACGAGCTTGTCGAGATCGCGCTCCTCGATATGCACGCCGCCTGCATTGACGGTGTCGACCACCTTTTGCGACACATCCACGCCGCACACGCTCCAGCCATAGGAGGCGAGCAGCGCCGCAGTCGGAAGGCCGATATAACCCAGCCCGATGACCGCGACCTGATGGTCCGGCGCCGGATGATCAGAAGCCTTGCGTCCGAGCGTGGCCGTGGCGTCAAAAGGAGCATTCATGTAAAATCGTGTCCCGGTTTCCGCCGGAACCTTGGCCGCAAAGCCCTTAAGATCGCGTTAGGCTAACCATGCTTTTCACCATGGTGCGGCACGGACGCGCTAGAGTAGCCGGCCTTCGATGAAGGCGCCCAAGGCGCCATGGAGCGCGTGCGCGGTGGCGGATTGCGCGGCGGCATGATCCTTCAGCGCCAGGCCTTCGCTTATCCGGTCGGCCAGCGCCGCCTCGTCCTGTGCCACCAGAATCCCTGGACGGCCGGCGAGTTTGCGGACGGTGGCGAGCTGATGATCATTGCGATGTTCGCCAAGATCCGCGCGGCGGGGGAACAGCACGATCGGCTTGGCACAGCGGGCCGCGGTCAGGACCGTGCCGATCCCGGCATGACTGACGATCAGGCGGGCCTGTTCGACCAGCGTTTCGAATTCGGCAGGAGCGATCTTGACCCGCGCTTCCATGTTGCGCGGCCGGTAATCGCCTTTGCCGGTCTGTGCGATCACCGGCATCCCAAGCCGGGGCGCCAGATCGTCCATGGCCGCAATCAACCGGTCAAAGCCGAGCTGCATGCCCACGGTTACGACGATCACAGCACCGCTCCGTGATAGCGCGGCTGGTCCGGCCCGGCGAGGTGTTCCCACTGCGTCCAGCACTGGTTTGCGAACCGCTTGGACAGCTTGCCGCACATCGACAGTTCCTCGCCGTTGGCAACGCTGTCGATCCACAAGGTGCGGGCCCCAATCAGACGGCCGGCCAGAATGCAGAAGAACCCCGGCGCGGCGCCGGTCGATATGACCACCTGCGGCCGGTGCCGGAACACGATGCGCAAGGCGACGAGTGCGCACAGCGCCGATTGCAGGGGCTTGTTCTGGTTGCAGTCCGGCAGGCGTTCGGCATCGGTGATGCCGTGTTTGGCGGCCACGGCCGGATCGGTCGTGGCGAACCGGATGTCGTATTGCGCCAGCGTCGGACGCAGCAGCATCAGCTGCTCCCAATGTCCGCCGCCCGATGCGACCGCGAGCACCTTGATCGGGGTGATCGTCATTCCTTCACATCCATTTTGCAGTGCACCATTGAAGAAAATCCGCGTATGGGCGCTGCAGATGGTGTGTCAACACGCTTGTTTCACCGCCGGGGGTGATCCACGAAACGCTGCGAATGCGTCAGAAGCGCGGGTCATTTCGGCGTCAGGTTTTTCGGTTAGGGGCAGTGGTTCATGAAGATTGCGATGGTGGGTTCGGGCTATGTCGGGCTCGTGTCGGGGGCGTGCTTTGCTGATTTCGGGCATGACGTGGTCTGCATCGACAAGGATCAGGGCAAGATCGACCGGCTCCATGCAGGCGTGATGCCGATCTACGAGCCGGGTCTCGATGCCCTGGTCGACACCAATGTGAAGGCGGGCCGCCTCAGCTTCACCACCGATCTGGGCGAAGGCATTGCCGGGGCTGACGCGATCTTCATCGCGGTGGGCACGCCCAGCCGCCGCGGCGATGGCCACGCGGATCTCACCTTCGTTTACGAAGTCGCGCGCGAAGTGGGTGAAAAGCTGAACAATGACGCGGTGGTCGTCACCAAGTCGACCGTCCCCGTTGGCACCGGCGACGAGGTCGAACGCATCATCCGCGAGACCGGCACGCAGCACAAATCCGCCGTCGTCTCAAACCCCGAATTCCTGCGCGAAGGCGCCGCGATCGGCGATTTCAAGCGCCCCGACCGGATCGTCATCGGTGCCGAGGACGCGTTCGGCCGCGAGGTGATGCGCGAGGTCTATCGCCCGCTGTTCCTCAACGAAAGCCCGATCCTGTTCACCTCGCGCCGCAGCAGCGAGCTGATCAAATACGCCGCCAACGCCTTCCTCGCGACCAAGATCACCTTCATCAACGAAATGGCGGATCTGTGCGAGAAGGTCGGCGCCAATGTGCAGGACGTCAGCCGCGGAATCGGGATGGATGGCCGCATCGGATCGAAGTTCCTGCATGCCGGGCCGGGCTATGGCGGATCGTGCTTTCCCAAGGATACGCTCGCGCTGCTCAAGACCGCTGAGGATTACGACAGCCCGGTGCGGATCGTCGAAGCGGTGGTCAAGACCAACGACACCCGCAAGCGCGCGATGGGCCGCAAGGTCGTCGATGCGCTGGGCGGCTTCGAACAGGCGCGCGGCAAGAAGGCGGCGCTGCTCGGCCTAACCTTCAAGCCCAACACCGACGACATGCGCGACAGCCCGGCGATTGCGGTGGCGCAGACGCTGATGGATGCGGGCGTTGCAGTGGCCGCCTATGATCCCGAAGGCATGGAACAGGCGCGCCCGCTGCTGCCCGGCGTTACGATGTGCGACAACGCCTACGACGCAATCGCAGGCGCGGACGTAGTCGTGATCGTCACCGAGTGGGACGCCTTTCGCGCCTTGGATTTCCGGCGCGTGAAAGAGCTCGCCAAAGCGCCCGTGCTGGTTGACCTGCGCAATATCTACAAGCCCGATGACATGGCTGCCGCTGGCTTCACCTATGTCAGCGTGGGGCGGGGCGTCGCCTAGCTCTTACAAGCGGGCTACTTCGGCCAGTACCCGTTCGGCCCATTCGGGACGGCAGATCAGCAGGTCGGGCATGTAGGTGTCGGCCTGATTGTAGACCAGCGGGCTCCCGTCAATGCGCGAACAGTGCAACCCATGCGCGGCCGCCACGGCGACGGGGGCGCAGCTGTCCCATTCATATTGTCCACCGGAGTGGAGATAGATCTCCGCCTCGCCGCGCACCACCGCCATCGCCTTGGCCCCGGCGCTGCCCATCGGCACGAGCTCGCCGCCCAGCGCCGCCGCAACCGCCTCCGCTTCTCGGGCCGGGCGGGTGCGGCTCACCAGAAAGCGCGGGCGCCCGGCCAGCGGGGCAAGGGCGCGTGGAGCATCGCTGCGCAACACCACGCCGCCATCACGCCCCGGCAGGGCAACAGCACCAACCTCGGCGACACCTTGTACCGCGAGAGCAACATGCACCGCCCAGTCGGCCCGCGCCTCTCCATATTCGCGGGTGCCATCCACGGGATCAATAATCCAGACCCGGTCCTTGTCCAGGCGCGCGGCACTGTCCTTTTCCTCTTCGGAAAGCAGGCCATCATCGGGCCGCATGGCGCGGATCGCGTGGCACAGGAACTGGTTGGCGGTGGCATCCCCGGCTGCGCCCAGCGCCTTGCCATCGAACATCCCGCTCGCTCGCACTTCGAGCAACAGGCGGCCAGCCGCTTCGGCCAGCTGCCCAGCCAGCGCTGCGTCGCTCAGATCGGCCGCGCTCATTTTAGCGGCAGAATTTTCTGGATGATGTAACGTGCCGCCTCTGTCGGGGTCATGTCCACGGTGTTGACACGGATCTCCGGGCTCGCGGGTTCTTCATAGGGGCTGTCGATCCCGGTGAAATTCTTGAGTTCGCCGGCGCGTGCCTTCTTGTAGAGCCCCTTTACATCGCGCCCTTCGGCGACTTCCAGCGGCGTGTCTACGAAGATCTCGATGAACTCGCCTTCCGGCAGCATCTGGCGCACCATCTCGCGCTCGGCGCGAAAGGGGCTGATGAACGCAGTAAGCACGATCAGTCCTGCATCAACCATCAGCTTGGCAACCTCGCCCACGCGGCGGATGTTTTCGATCCGGTCCGCCTCGGTAAAGCCAAGGTCGCGGTTGAGGCCGTGACGCACATTGTCGCCATCAAGCAGGAAGGTGTGGCGGTTCATCAGGAATAGCTGCTTTTCGACCTCATTGGCGATGGTCGATTTGCCGCTGCCAGAAAGACCGGTGAACCAAAGCACTCGCGGGGTCTGGTTCTTCATCCCCGCGTGATCATCCCGCGTGATCGCAACCGGTTGCCAATGCACATTATCGGCGCGGCGCAGGTTGAATTCGATCATACCGGCAGCGACGGTGGCGTTGGTGAACTTGTCGATCAGGATGAACCCGCCAAGCTCGCGGCTGGTCGCATAGGGTTCGAAGGCGATCGGCCGGTCTGTCGCAAATTCCGCCACGCCGATGCTGTTCAGTCCCAGCGTTTTGGCCGCCAGATGCTCAAGGCTGTTCACATCTATTTCGTATTTTGGCGGCTGAACCGTTGCGGTCACTACTTGTGTGCCGAGTTTCAACCAATAGCCGCGACCCGGCTTGAGCGCATCTTCGTCCATCCACACGAAAGTCGCGCAGAACTGATCGGATGCTTGCGGCGGGTCACCCGCGGCTGCGATCAGATCGCCGCGGCTGCAATCGACCTCATCAGTCAGCGTCAACGTGATCGATTGTCCAGCGACAGCTTCGTTCAGATCGCCATCGAAGGTCGTGATGGTTCTGACAGTGCTGGTCTTGCCAGAAGGCACAATCCGCACGGCGTCACCGGGCTTCACGGTGCCGCTGGCGATCTGGCCTGCAAACCCGCGAAAGTCGAGATTGGGCCGATTGACCCATTGAACCGGCATTCGGAAGGCAAGGCCTTGCGCTGTGTGCGTATCGATCTCGACCGTTTCGAGATGTTCGATCAACGCGGGCCCTGCATACCAAGGGGTGTGGTCCGATGGCGCGGTGGTGATGTTGTCGCCCTTGAAACCCGAAATGGGAATGGCGGTAAAGTCATCAATTCCAATACTGGAAGCAAAAGCGCGGTAATCGGCCACGATCGCATCGAAGGTTGCCTGATCGTATCCGATCAGGTCCATCTTGTTCACCGCCAACACCACGTGGCGGATACCAAGCAGGTGGACGAGGTACGAATGCCGCCGGGTCTGTTGCAGCACGCCCTTGCGCGCGTCGATCAAAATCACGGCGAGATCGGCGGTTGACGCGCCGGTCACCATATTGCGGGTGTACTGCTCGTGACCCGGCGTGTCGGCAACGATGAACTTACGCTTTTCGGTCGCGAAGAAGCGGTAGGCGACATCAATGGTGATGCCCTGCTCGCGCTCGGCGGCGAGGCCATCGACCAGCAGCGCGAAATCGATCTCCTGTCCTTGCGTGCCGTGGCGCTTGCTGTCGCTTTCCAGCGCGGCGAGCTGATCTTCAAAGATCATCTTGGAATCGTAAAGCAGCCGCCCGATCAGGGTCGACTTGCCATCATCCACGCTGCCGCAGGTGATGAAGCGCAGCAGGCTTTTGTTCTGGTGCGCTTCGAGATAGGCGTCGATATCTTCGGCAATGAGAGCATCGGTTTGGAAGGAGGAGGGCGTATCCATCAGAAATACCCCTCCTGCTTCTTCTTCTCCATGCTGGCGTCACCGCCGTCCTTGTCGATCACGCGACCCTGGCGTTCGCTGGTGGTGGTCAGCAGCATTTCCTGCACCACCTCAGACAAGGTGGAGGCTGTGCTTTCGACAGCGCCGGTCAGCGGGAAGCAGCCCAATGTGCGGAAACGGATCGAACGCATCGTGATTTCGGGGCGATAGCCCATCGTTTCTTCCAATCGGGCAAGATCATCTGCCATGAACAAGCCGCCTTCATATTCGAAAGTCGGTCGTTCGGCCGCAAAGTAGAGCGGGACGATCTCGATGCCTTCATTCATGATATACTGCCAGATGTCGAGCTCGGTCCAGTTGGAGATGGGAAAGACACGTATGCTCTCGCCCTTTTTCTTGCGGGTATTGTAAAGGCTCCACAATTCAGGCCGCTGGTTCTTGGGGTCCCAAGCATGACTTGCCGTGCGGAAACTGAACATGCGCTCCTTCGCACGGCTTTTTTCCTCGTCGCGGCGCGCACCGCCGAAAGCGACGTCAAACCCGTGAAGATCAAGCGCCTGTTTCAGCCCTTCGGTCTTCCACATATCGGTGTGAAGCGGGCCGTGTTCGAACGGATTTATGCCCCGCGCGATCGCTTCGGGGTTCTGATGAACCAAAAGCTGCATTCCAGCATCCCGCGCCGCCTTTTCGCGCAAAGCGTACATGTCCTTGAACTTCCATGTGGTATCCACATGCAGCAGCGGAAACGGAGGGGGTGCAGGATAGAAAGCCTTGCGTGCCAGGTGCAGCATGACAGCAGAATCCTTGCCCACCGAATAGAGCAGGACAGGGCTTTCCGCCTCAGCCATGACTTCGCGGAAGATCTGGATACTTTCGGCCTCGAGCCGCTCGAGATGGGTCAGACTGCGCATGGGGCGAAATGCTACACGCTGCATGGCGCACGACAAGCAAATTTGGCTTTGTGCAATGATGGTGGGCCTTGGGGGTGCAGAGCAATTAGGACGCTTGCTCTTGATCGGGCGTGACGCTTAAGGCTGTCATCAAAGGGAGAGAGATATGAGCCATCCGTCAGGGCCGTTGGCCGGACTGCGAGTCCTTGAATTCAGCGGGATCGGTCCGGGGCCGCATGTTGCCATGCTGTTGGCTGATCTGGGCGCAGACGTGGTTCGGGTCGAACGACCCGGCGTTGCCCCTGGCAATCCGGTGGTGGAACGTGCGCGTCATCGCTTGGCGGTCGATCTCAAAAGTGATGACGGCAAGGCGCAGGTTCGCGCCGCCGCGGAAAAAGCTGACGTGCTTATCGAAGGTTTTCGTCCCGGCGTGATGGAGCGGCTGGGACTGGGGCCCGACGCATTGCACAGCGCCAATCCACGTCTTGTTTACGCCCGGATAACAGGCTGGGGGCAGGATGGCCCATTGGCGCAGGCGGCCGGGCACGATATCAATTATATTGCCATCACCGGCGCGCTGGCTGCGATCGGCAAGCAAGGTGAGACTGCAACGCCGCCGCAGAACCTTGTCGGCGATTTCGGCGGCGGATCGATGTATTGCGCCTTTGGGATCATGGCCGCGCTTTATGAACGCGAAAGGTCGGGCAAGGGGCAGGTGGTTGATGCCGCGATTGTCGATGGGACGACCAGCTTGATGAGCTTTTTCTTCGGCATGCGTCACATGCCGCACCTTAGCGCGGAACGCGGCAAGGGCATGCTGGGGGGAGCGGCGCATTTCTATCGCTGTTTTGCATGTGCCGATGGCAAGGAGATCTCCCTTGGGTCGATCGAGCCGCAGTTCTATGCTGAAATGCTTGCACGTTCTGGTGCACCGGAGGAACTGGCGAAGGGACAGATGAACCCTGCCAACTGGGACGATTACACCGAAAAGCTAGCAGCGATGTTTCTAACGAAAACACAATCCGAATGGTGCGCGCTTCTCGAAGGTTCAGACGCGTGCTTCGCACCTGTGCTCGCAATGGATGACGCACGAAACCATCCGCACATGAAAGCGCGCGAAGCCTATGTGGAGCATGACGGCATCTGGCACACCGCGCCCGCGCCGCGGTTCAGCCGCACGCCGGGTATTGTGCGTTCGAGCGCGGATGACGGCGCGGATGTCGTTGCGCGCTGGATGGAGGCCGGTTGATGGCGGGCAAATTCTTCGACGAATGGACCGTCGGCGACCGGATCGAACACCCCATACGCCGCACCGTGACCGAAACCGACAATCTTCTGTTTTCGACCATGACGCACAATCCGCAGCCGCTGCATCTTGATGTGGAGGCGGCCAGGGCGAGCGGATTCGGGCAGATCCTTGTCAATTCCACGTTCACTTTCAGTCTGCTGGTCGGGCTTTCGGTAGGAGAAACCACGCTGGGTACGCTGGTCGCCAATCTCGGGTTCGATAAGGTGGTTACGCCCAACCCGGTGTTCATCGGCGATACGCTACACGCGGTAAGTGAGATCAAGGATTTGCGCGCCAGCAAGTCGCGGCCTGATGCCGGGATTGTGACATTCGGGCATGAAATGTGGAACCAGCGCGGCGAGATTGTGTGCCGCTGCGAACGGACAGCCTTGCTCCAGCGCAAGGGCTGATACTTCGCTAATGCTGTTTCACGGGCTTGTCTGACCAAAGGGCGGATCGCTGCGCGCAGGTTCACCGCCGAGTGCTTGCCAAAGCACAATGCGTGCGCGCTGCGTCCGGCCCAGCGCCGCAGCGGCGCGTTCACCGCTCGCATCGGCAGCGCGCCGGGCTTCGAGCACTTCAAGAAAACTTGCCAGACCCGCACGATACCGGGTTTCCGCAAGGCTTGCAGCGCGGGTCAGTTGATCGCGTTCAGTAACTGACAGGCGCGCTTCGTTGTCAGCGGCTGCGACCACGCCGTAAGCCGCTTCGGCATCACCTAATGCTGTAAAGACCGCGCCGCGGTATGCGGCAAAGGCGGCACGCTTGTCGGCGGCTGCCGCGTCGATACCAGCGCTTACCCGTCCAAAGTCGAGCAATGGGCCTGCAATGCCAGCGGCCAAGGTGCCCACCAGCGATTCGTCATCGAACAGGTCTTCAGGGTCGAAGGCCAACAGGCCGAGTACACCGCTCAACGTGATCCGTGGAAACCGTGCGCGCGCGGCGGCAGCAAGATCCGCATCGCTTGCTGCAAGCAATGCCGATGCGGCAGCCACGTCGGGTCGGTTTGCAAGCAGATCGGATGGCAGGGCCGCTGGCGCAGGGGACAATTCGAAAGACAGTGCTGGTTCTGCCAGCGCAGCCCTCACGCTTGCAGCGTCTTGCGCTGTCAGCGCCACCAACCGCCCCAGCAACCGTGCCTTTTCGCTATCCAATGCGGCGAGGCGCACGGCTGACGAACTGGCAGTTGCCTCGGCGCGCACCCGATCGAACCCGGGCGCAAGGCCTGCGTCTTCACGCACCTTGGCCAACGCGGCAAGCTGGCGCGCAGCAGCGGCGTCGGCGTCGATCGCGGCGGCACGGGCATCAAGCACGCGCCAGTCAGTGATGCTGGCAGCAATTTCTGCAAGCAGGCTGATCCGCACGCCCTGTGCCTGGGCGTTTGCGGCGTCAATCCGAGCAAGGGCCGCGCGTTCCTGCGCCTGAAGGCGGCCAAAAATGTCCGGATCCCAGCTCGCAACGATGTTCGCTCCGTACGAAGTCTGTTCAGCGGGAATAATACCTTGCTGACCGGCTTGCCCGAATTGCGCGGGATTGATTCGATTGCGGGTGACATTGCCATCGGCTGCGATATTCGGCAGCCGTTCTGCCCCCGCGCGGCGGGCGCCGGCGCGCGCGCTGTCGATCCGGGCAAGCGCTTCGGCAAGGCTGGGCCCGTTGGCCAGCGCTGCCTCGGACAAGGTGCGCCAGGCGGGATCGCCCACGGGCATCAATGCGGCAAGATCTGATCGTGTTTCAGCTTGCGGCTGGAAGAAAAACGCACCGGGCAATTGCGGGGTTGGAGTCGCGACTTCGGGCGCGGGGTTGGCGATACAGGCCGCTAGAGTCAACGGCAGCAATGCGGCAACCATCACGGCAGGAAAGCGGCGCATCGCCTCAATTCTCCTGCTTGGCCGGGCTTGCACCCGAAGAGCCAGGCCGTGCCGGGATGAAGGCATCGATCTGCTGGCCCACCCGGAACGCATCCGATGGCGGCAGGGCATAAATCAGCTGAAGCACGCGCACATCAACACGTTCCGCAGCGCTGTTGGTCAGCGACCGCTTGGGAACCACCAAAGGCTCAGCGCGGACAAAGGTCGCGTTGACGTGTAGCTCGGCTGCGCCCCGCGGGCTGATTACAGCAGGCTCGCCCAAAGCAACCCGCGCCACTTCGTTCTCGTCAATGTCCACGCGGACATGAAGCGGGTTGGTTTCACCCATCTGGATGAAGGGCTGGGCGTTGCCTCCACCTTGCGTCGCGACATATTCTCCGGGTCGGATGTTGACAGCAAGGATCTCGCCGGAAATGGGCGCGCGCACGATCAAGCGCTCGATTTCGGTGCGCGCTGCCGCCGCAGCGGATTGCGCCGCGGACAGGCGGGCGCGCGCAACGCCGGCGCGGCTGGTGGCGGCGGCTTCTTCGCCTTCGGCGCGGATCACTTCGGCACGGCTTACTGCAGCCGGGTCGGACAGATCGCGGTACAATGCGAGTTGCTGACGCGAAGTTTTCTGCGCAGCGCTGGCCTCTGCAATTGCTGCGCGTGCTTCGTTGATGGCGGCATTGGCTTGATCAAGCGCAGCGCGAGCGGCACGGCCATCGACCACAAACAGCACCTGACCTTTTGCCACGCGTTCGCCCGGACGCACGCGAACATCGGTTACAAGGCCTGACAGTGCCGATCCAATGTCGATCACTTCGCTCGCCGGTTCGACAATCCCAGCGCCTGCAACGCGCGGCGCACTTGCAAGCTGCCCCACGGCTTTTGGCGGCTGTTCGACCGGTTCGGCAGTGGAGCGATTGGGCAGGCCGACAAAGACCAGCCACGCACCCACGGCAAGGCCGATCAGCGCGGCAATCGGCAGGATCTGGCGAGCGAAGCTTAGATTGCGGAACATGGTGTCCTCAGCGCGGTCAAAAAAGTGAAAAAGGGGACGTTGGTGGCGGGATCAGTGATCATCGGGCATGTCCGTGCCGTCATGGGTGATGCGCCCGTCTTCCAGAACGATGATACGGTCGGCGAGATCGAAGATCCGGTTGTCATGCGTCACGATGATACACGCGCGGTCGGGTGCGACGGCGACCTCGCGCAGCAGGTCCATCACGCGGCGCCCCGATGAGGCGTCGAGCGCGGCGGTCGGTTCATCGCACACCACCAGTCGCGGTTCGTGCACCAATGCGCGGGCGATCGCGACACGTTGCTGCTGCCCGCCAGACAACTGGCGGGGCAGCTTGTCGGCCTGATTGCCGATATTCAGCTTGTCGAGCAAAACCTTGGCCTTTTCGCGCGCTTTATCGCGCGGCATGCCCTGCGCAATCAGCGGCACTGCGGCGTTGCTGGCGACATCGATCGAAGGGATGAGATTGTACTGCTGGAAGATGAAACCGATGTTCTGAAGCCGGAACCTGACCAGCTCGGTGTCAGACAGCTTGTAGATATCGGTGCCGAAGACATGCACTTCACCTTCGGTCGGCCAAAGGATGCCGCACATGATCGATATCAGCGTCGTCTTTCCCGACCCGCTCTCACCCACCACATATGTCATCTCACCAGAGCGAATGTCGGTGTCGATGCCATGCAGGACACGAATAGTGGTTTGTCCGGCCTCAAAATCGCGGGTGATGCCGCGCGCACGGATTGCGGCTTCGGGGACGGCCTGTTCGCGGGGCGCGAGGTCCATGATCATTCCTTCGCTCACCGGAACACCGAGGCAGGTTCGGTCTTCAGCACACTGCGGATCGCGATCAGTCCGGTTATGGCGAGGATGATCACCACGGCTAGAAGGCTTATCAAGGGGATCTGCCAAGGAATGTAAAAGCCCTTGAAAAACGGGTTTCCGCTAAAGCCCTTGATGAAGGCGACGGTGCCGATCACCCCCAGCGCATAGCCGATCATCCCCACCATTCCCGCCTGCACGCCGACCATCTGGACGATCTTGCCGTTGGTCACCCCAATCGCCTTCAGCGCGCCGAACTGCTTGATATTGTCGCGCAGGAACAGGCTGAACGTCAGGCCGACAATTGCAATGCCGACGACAAAGCCGAGAAACACGGTAATACCAAAATTGGTCGGAATGCCCGTGTTCTCGATGATGAAGTCGACGCCCGCTTTGGCGAATTCGTTGCGCGTTTCGGCCTTGAGTCCTGTCTCCGCCTCGATCCGGGCCGCCACCGCTTCAGGCGTTTCGCCCTTGCTGATCCCCACCAGCACGAACGACAGCCGGTTGCGGGTTCCGGGAACGAAATTCAGCGCGTTGGAATAGCGTGTGTAGAGCACCACGGTGCTCGTAAAACTGGGGATCGCATCGGAGATGCCGCGGATCACGGCGCGCTGGTCGTTCAGTTCCAGGCGCGATCCCATTGCGCTCTGCGCGTCTGGGAAAAGACGTGTGGTGCCAACATCGTCAATCACGACGCTATCGGGTGAAAACAACACAGACTTGTCGCCGATGGCCATGCGTTCGGGTAGGCCAATCAGTGTGGCATCATCCACCCCGATAACACCAACGCCTTCCAGATCCCCGTCGGAGGTGCGCACGTTGGCCTGCGCGCGCAAATGCGGCACAGCCCATTCGACGCCAGGCACTGATCGCACCCTGTCGAGCGCGGTTCCGGGGAGCGCGTAGCTTACATCGGTGGTGCGGCTGACGGGGTCCATCACCCAAACTTCAGCCTCGGGCGCGTTGTAGACGCCGCTGGCACCACGTTCGACGAGATTGACGAAAATCGTCATCTGCTGGGTGATAAGTAACGTGGAAAAGCCGATTCCGAACAATAACCCATAGAATTTCTGGGCATCCCCGGTGAGCATTCTGATAGCGATCCAGAGCACGTTGGCAGGAACCTTTATCGGGAAGCGGGGTTGCGGAAAACGAATTGTCCGCGCATTTGTGAACGGTATCGTTTAACTGAACGGAGTCGTTCATTTTGTCAATCTGCGGTTCATCTGAACCTGAAAATAAATCCGCTCGTCGCAAGGCGGGGCGGCCGCTGGATGCGGCAAAAAGGACGGCGATCATCGAAGCGGCTGCTCGCCAGTTTTTTCATCACGGGTACGCTGCCACCGCCATCGAACAGATCGCCGCAGATGCGAACGTGTCGAAGGTCACGATCTATAACCATTTTGGCGACAAGCGCGCTCTCTTCGCTGCGGCCGTAGGGCGCGAGTGCGAAAAAATGCGCGGGCATTTCACCCTTGATGATGCCGTGCCCGGTTCGATCCGCGAACGTTTGCTAGCAATCGGCCAAGGCATACTGGCTTTCCTCTTTCGTCCTGAAATGATCCAGTTCGAAAGGCGTATCGCTGCCGAAACCGAAGCCGATCCCGCAATCGGGGAGGCGTTCCTGGAGGCTGGGCCCTGGCGGATGAAGCACGGATTTGCCGAATATCTATGTCAGGAAATGGCGGCGGGCGAATTGATGATCCCCGACCCGGTAATGGCCGCCGAACAATTCGTGTCGCTGTGCAAGGGCATGGGGGATGTCGAACGACGGTTCGGAGCGAGTGTTACTGCAGAGCAGCGCGAGCGGCGTATTGTCGCTGCAGTTGACATGTTCCTTGCCGCTTATGGCGCATCAGCACATGTGCAGCGACCGCAAGATCGATAATTCGCATGATGCTGTTCGAAAATTAGCATCACCTGCAAGGCGGCGCATTATCTTGCCATTCACTGCATGCATCCTACATTGCCCGGTGACGAAAGGAATCCCCTGCAATGAGTCAGCCAACCGATCCCCAGCCGCAAGGCGAAGGCCCCAACCCCTGGGTCAAGCAGCTGATGATCTGGGGCGGGATATTTCTCGCCCTGCTGCTCGTGGTCACCATGTTCAGCAACGCGGGCCAGAACACTGGCGCCGCTATCCGTTATTCCGACTTCCGCGCAGCTGTCGCTGAAGGGGAAGTGCAGGATGTGCAGATGGGTGATGAACTCATTACAGGCACGCTCAAGAATGGTGAGGCGTTCACCACCGTCCCGGTGCCCAACGATGCCGAGATTACCAATCTTATGGAAGAGAACGGCGTCCGCTTTACCGGCACACAGCGCGAAGGACAGAATGTCCTGCTGTTCATCCTTCTCAATTCGCTTCCATTCCTGCTGATCCTGGGGATCGCTTTCTTCGCGCTGCGTCAGGTCCAGAAGGGCGGCAACGGCGGCGCGATGGGCTTTGGCAAGTCCAAGGCCAAGCTGCTGACCGAACGGTCGGGCAAGGTGACGTTCAACGATGTCGCTGGCATCGATGAAGCCCGTGAAGAGCTTCAGGAAATCGTCGAATTCCTCCGCGATCCGCAACGCTTCTCGAAGCTCGGTGGTCAGATCCCCAAGGGCGCGCTGCTGGTCGGCTCGCCCGGCACCGGCAAGACCCTGCTCGCCCGCGCCATCGCGGGTGAAGCGGGCGTACCGTTCTTCACCATCTCGGGTTCGGACTTCGTTGAAATGTTCGTGGGCGTCGGCGCAAGCCGCGTGCGTGACATGTTCGAACAAGCCAAAAAGAACGCGCCTTGTATCGTGTTCATCGATGAAATTGACGCGGTCGGGCGTTCGCGCGGGCACGGTCTTGGCAATTCGAATGACGAGCGCGAACAGACGCTGAACCAGCTTCTGGTCGAAATGGACGGATTTGAGGCCAACGAAGGCATCATCATTATCGCGGCGACCAACCGCCCCGACGTGCTGGACCCTGCGCTGCTGCGTCCGGGCCGGTTTGACCGTCAGGTCGTGGTGCCGATCCCCGATATCGACGGGCGCGAGAAGATCCTCGGCGTGCACATGAAGAAGGTGCCGCTGGCGCCCGACGTGAACCCGCGTGTGATCGCACGCGGCACCCCGGGCTTCTCGGGCGCGGATTTGGCTAATCTTGTCAACGAAGCTGCATTGCTTGCTGCGCGCCGTAACAAGCGCCTTGTCGCGATGCAGGAGTTCGAGGACGCCAAGGACAAGGTCATGATGGGCGCAGAGCGTCGCAGCATGGTGATGACCGACGACGAAAAGAAAATGACCGCCTATCACGAAGCGGGTCACGCGATCGTTTCCGTGTATGAGCCTGCCTCCGATCCGATCCACAAGGCTACCATCATCCCGCGCGGCCGCGCACTGGGCATGGTGATGCGTCTGCCGGAGCGTGACAGCTATTCATACCATCGCGACAAGATGCATGCGAACCTTTCGGTCAGCATGGGCGGCCGTGTGGCTGAGGAAATTATCTTCGGTCATGACAAGGTCAGTTCGGGTGCATCGTCCGATATCCAGTACGCCACCAGCCTTGCTCGCAACATGGTGACGCAATGGGGCATGTCAGAAAAGCTTGGCCCGTTGCAGTACGAAGAACAGTCCGAAGGCTACCTCGGTGCGGGCGCGGCACAGCGCACCTTCCGTTCGAGCACGACCAACGAACTGATCGATAATGAGATCAAGTCCCTCGTTGAAGGCGCGCATCAACGTGCCACGGAGATTCTCAAGTCGAACGAACAGCAACTGCATTTGCTGGCGCAGACCTTGCTGGAATACGAGACGCTGACGGGTGACGAGATCAACGCATTGCTGGAAAATGGCAAGATCGACCGGCCTGACGCACCTCGCGGCACCAGCGTACCGACACAGGTTCGCGGTTCGGCGATCCCGAAGGCCGGCAAGCGTTTTGGCGGCAAGAGTGACGAAGCTCCGCAGGGCGCCTGAACTACAGCGATTCGCGGCGAGAACGAACTCGGTTCAAAAGCCTTCAATACGTGTTTCTGGGACGCAGTGATCATCGGCGCCGGTAGATCCGGCGCCGATGTCATATCACGGATGCTTGCTGGCGGGCTTAAAGTCTGGCGATCGCGGCGGGGCACGGCTGAAAGCGCGCCGCCACTGCTGAGAACCTTCAAGCAGAATCTGCGCGTTGCAAAATAGCGCCGCGGCTCAAGCCGGCGAGGCCTGGGCTTTGGAACGCCCCTTTCACGCTGAGCTGCGGTGAACGCAGGTTTTATCGCGCATCTGCGATGCTTGGCACTGGTCCGACCACCGGCAGCGGGGTTCACGGCGCGGCGCTTGCACGGTTCAAGCCCGATGATTTCGCCCAGCATCGCGATCCTCGCAATTGGGGTGGCGCGTTTATCATCTTGGTAGGGCTTGCTTCTTGCCCGAAGATCGCCCCCCTCAACCTTAAAACGCGCCCAGAATTCCCAAAATCAGAAGAAACAGAAGCGACACGAATTGCGTGCAGAACAGGAGTACGCAAAATCGCCACAGTGCGGAAAAGCGGGTCAGGCCGTAAGCATGCCGCAATTGCTTATAGAGATGTAGGGGGGCTGCCACAGAAAATAACAGCCCAGCCCACATGGTGCCGCCAGGAACCGTGCCGATGATCGACATGGCTATGAACAGCAAGGACATGAAGCTGAGCGAATAGGTGACGAATACCGCATGATCGTAGGCTTTGAACTGGCGGCGCCATGCGAACATCAGCCAAAGGAAAGGCACCGACAAAGGGATCAGCAGCCAGCTGAACTTGTACCCGTTCGATTGCAATTTGTAGAGCATCAGGCTGGGGTTCTGCTGCCATTTGGCGATGATGCCATCGTCGAGAAACCTGATACCGGTTGACGAAAACCGGACGGTTTCCGGTTTGCCAGTGTTGGTTAGTATGCGGCGAAGGACGGTCAGTTCGCCGTCGACCGATTCCCTGCGCGCATCGGTTTTCGGAAGGCGGTCGCGCTCTTGTTCAAGTGTGGTGATTTGCTGCTGGATACTGGTCTGGAAGGCCGATGATCCATCGGTGAACCTGCTGCCGAAATCAGCCGGGGCCGAAATGCCGACCATCTGGAACACCGCGAACATCGCAAACACGGTGAACAGGAACATCGCCATCGGGCTGACGAATTTCGCCCGCTCGCCGGCAACATAGCGGCGGGTCAGATCGCCCGGCTTGAAGGTCAGCAGCGGCAGTGTGTCCCACAGCTTGCCGTCAAGGTGCAGCACCCCGTGCACGATGTCATGGCCGATCGCGGCAAGACTGCGATGAATATGCGCTTTTTGACCACATTCCGGACAGTAATGTCCCAGAAATGTCGCGGCGCAATTGGCGCAGGATGCCGCGCTGTCGCGATCAGCGTCGCCGCGTCCTGTTTGGGGCTCTATTGCGCGGCCAAGCAACCCGCCTTCTATTGCCGTGCCGATCCCTTCGCCAATACCGCTCATGCTGCGCGCCTCTGTGAAGCCGAACCGCTGCGCTATTGGCGCATTCTTTGCCATCACGAAAGGCGATTTAGGTCGACAGCTTGCGCTCAATTGCGGTCCACAGTTGCGCAATCGCGCGCGAGGCTGGTGAACGCGGGGCAAACGCGCCAACGGGTCGGCGTTCCACCGCGCATTGTTCGACCGCGCTGGCAAGCGGGATGGCGGGCCACGTGGGGTTGGCTTCGCGCGCTTGCCGGTGCAACGTCCGGCGCAAATCCAGCATGTTGAGCACTGGCAGAATGGGGGGATGCCCCTTGCCGCTGCCGCGGACCTCATCGACCACCACGTCGAATGCTCGCGCCGACAGGGGCGAGGGCGGAAGCGGCACAATCACCAGATTCGCAGCACGGATGATCTGCGCGCTGAGTTCATTCAGAACCGGCGGGCAGTCGAAAATGATCCGATCATAATTCTTCCCCAGATGGGCGGTAAGCTTGGCCAGCCTTTTCTTCTTGCCGATACGGTCAAGCTGCCGGTCGATCGCGCGGATGCTTTCGTCGGCAGGCAACAGGTCAAGCCCGGTATAGGCGGTGGGCTGTATCAGCCTTTCAGGATCGCTCCCGTCGGCGAACATGCTGTCAGCGCTGCGTTTCTTCTTCGGATCGATACCCAGCAGGAAGCCTGAACCATTGGCCGCATCAAGATCCCACAGCAGCGTCTTGCGCCGCGAAATGCTGGCGGCGCACCATGCAAGGTTGACCGCAAGCGTAGTCTTTCCGACCCCGCCTTTGACGCTGTAGACCGCAATCGATGCCATACGTCCGTGCAACCCTTTTTGTGACCCTTGCGTTACACCACACGGGATAGCGCGCTGCCTCCCGATGGCAAGCATCCGCTGGGGCAGGTCATGAACCAGTCAATTGCAGGGCTGAAACGATCAAGGGGCGGGTCAGACCCGGAATATCCCGGCCTGACCCGCCCCTTGATGAAGGCAAGATATTGCTACGAAACGCTTACCCGTCGTAATCACCGCCAAGCGACGTGGTGCGGGCAGGCGCTGACGCGGTGATCCGCAACGCTTCGGCCGACTGGCTGAGCGAGCCGATTTCATCGGCTTCGTCTTCATCATCGGGAAGGATCTTCTGCAAGCTGGTCACCAGCGATTCATGCAGCGCCCGCGGGCCCACGGTTTCTTCAGCGATTTCGCGAAGGGCAACGACCGGGTTCTTGTCGCGGTCGCGATCAATGGTCAGCTCGCTCCCACCGGAAATCTCGCGCGCGCGCTGGGCGGCAAGCAGGACGAGGTCAAACCGGTTGGAAACCTTGTCAACGCAATCTTCAACGGTAACGCGTGCCATGGGCAGCCTTTTGTCAGAATCAGGACGGGAACGAAAGCGCGCAGGTAGGCGCAAGGGCATGGGAAGTCAAGAAAGGCAACGCGTGATCGGCCGCCGACGTGACCCGGCTACCACGCGCATCACCCCGTTTCCCGATGCTGGCCTGGTCAGACAAATCGGCGCCCGCGTGCTTTTTGGATTGTTACATGACGCTGCCTTGGCGCTATGGTGCTGCGCATGGCCCACGATCAAATCTTCGCCTCAGCTGCCGATTCCAACTCGGACGCACCTGATTATTGTGATCTGGAGCCGTTCACGATTTCGGCAGCGGGGCACGAATTTGAATTCTACCCCCACGGGCGGGATCGGCTGAAGGCGCTGGTCGAGGTGATCGACAGTGCCAAAACCGAACTTAAGGTGTTCTATTACCTGTTCGATAGCGATACCGCTGGCACGATGGTGCGTGACGCCTTGGTCGCGGCAGCGCAGCGCGGGGTCAAGGTGGCGTTGATCATTGACGATTTCGGCAATGACGCGGGCAGCGAGTTCTTCGATCCGTTGGTCGACGCAGGTGGCAGCTTCGCGATCTTCTCACGCCGTCTCACGCGGCGGTATCTGGTGCGCAATCATCAGAAATTCGTGATCGTGGATGAAAAGCGGGTGATGACTGGCGGGGCCAATGTGTCCGACCACTATTTCGCCATCCCCGCCGACAATGGCTGGTGTGATCTTTCGGTTCGGATCGACGGCCCTGTGGTTGAGCAGTTCAGTGCGTGGTTCGGCCTTTTGTCAGACTGGGTTGCTAATGAGGAATTGGGGCGC
Source organism: Erythrobacter sp. R86502 (assembly GCF_042466465.1). NCBI lineage: Bacteria > Pseudomonadati > Pseudomonadota > Alphaproteobacteria > Sphingomonadales > Erythrobacteraceae > Erythrobacter > Erythrobacter sp. R86502. The sequence goes on from NZ_JAXHCJ010000001.1 coordinate 2,965,151, forward strand.
CGCAAAAAGCTGAGGCGTCTGCGTGACATCGTAAAGGATTGGGAAGGCGGGGAGGGGCCGGTGCGCCTGCTGGTCGGCGGCCCGCTGGTGCGGCGCGGCCATTGGGCGTGGGTGCTCAAACAGGATCTGATGAAGGCGCAGCGCTTTGATGCCGTTTCTGCCTATTTTTCACCCCCGCGCAGCTATCGCCGGCTGATCCGAAAGGTGGGCCGCAGGGGGAATGCGCGTCTGGTTCTTGCAGGCAAATCCGATATTTCGGCCGCCATCGACATGGCCCGGCTGCTTTATGGCAAGTTGCTGAAAGCCGGGGTCAAGATTGCCGAATTCGGTGTGTGCAAGCTGCACATGAAACTGATGGTGGTCGATGATGCAAGCTATGTGGGCAGCGCCAACATGGACAAGCGGTCGTTCCGCATCAATGTGGAGCTGATGGTGCGGATCGAGGATGCCGGTCTTGCAGCAAAGCTGCGTGAACTGATCGACCACATGGAAGCATCCAGCGTGCCGATCACACGTGAACGGTACAAACGTGAAAGCACGTTCTTCAATCGGATGCGGTGGCGATTGGCCTATTGGATGTCATTGGCCGACTATCGCATCAGTCGAGTGAGCGCGCAGTAAGCCCTTATGGCTGCAGCAGCGGCAATTTAACCGCATCCTAACCTTGTTTGGTTAATGGCTTTGGCAACAGAGGCGGGATTGTCCCCGCGTCTGCGCACCGGGTCGTTTGGCCCCAAGCACGCAGCGCGTCCGGGCGCTGGGGACCAGGAGCCAAGCGACCGTGCAGCATGCCCTTCCGATCCGATTCCCGTCCCGGCCCATCGCACCTACTACACGCGCAGCGCTGATAAACTGGCTTCTGGTCTGGGTGCTGCTGGCCAATATCGGTTTCAGCCTGCTGTATGCGATAGGCGGACCGCCGCGGGTCATGTCGATCTTCGTATTTGGCGCGGCGGGGCTGCTGGTGCGCAATCAACCTTGGTGGGTGCGCTGCCTCACCTTCATCGCTGCACTGGCCTATGCCGTGATCCTGTCGGTCGGTTCGCTATTCAACCTTTCGATATTTGCGCTGAGCCGTTCGATAGTATTCATGAGCGAATTGAACGCACTCAATTCGGCCGAATATGTCGCGATCGGGGCTGGACTGACCGGGATTGTGGTCACCGCCGTGTGGCTGTTGCGTCGCCCGGCAAAGCTGGATGACTGGCGGGCTATCGCCATCGCCGCGATTTGCGTGGCGGTGGTCATGTTGTTTGATGTCGCCGTGTCGCAGGGCGCGCGTGGTCATTACAAACGGGTCCATAGCGCCGATGCGGTGTTTTCGTCTGCCGTATCTCAAACCGATTTGGTCGCAGGCGCCAGCGAAGACAGGCGGCACTTGCTGATCGTGATGGTGGAGTCGCTGGGTGCGCCCGTGTCGAACCGCGAAATGCAGCGGCTGATCTTTGCGCGGTACAAGGACAGCGCGGTACGTTCGCGCTTTGCCATAAGCCACGGCACGACGACCTTTTTCGGCTCCACCACGTCGGGCGAAATCCGCGAATTGTGCGGTCGGTGGGGCGATTATGATGAACTGGTGACGCGCCGGGACACCACCTGCCTGCCCGCACAGCTATCACGGCAGGGATATGAGACGACAGCTTATCACAGTTTTAGCGGACACTTTTTCGACCGCGAACAATGGTATCCCAATACCGGTTTCGACAAGCAGTTCTTCCGCAATGACCTGCTGCAGGGCGGCGCGGAAACCTGCGGCGGGGTGTTTCCCGGCGTTTGCGACCGCGATGTTCCGCGCCAGCTTGCAGCGCACCTGAAGGCCGCCAACAAGCCGCAGTTTGTCTACTGGCTGACGGTCAACAGCCATCTGCCTGTGCCCGAAAAGAACAATCTGCGCACAGAGGATTGCGCACGACTGTCGCCCCGGCTGGCAAACGAACATCCGTTCATTTGTCGCCAGATTGCGATATGGGATTCGATTGATGCTGCCATGGTCCGCGAAATCACCGCAGCCGACTTTCCGCCCACCGACATCCTTTTCGTCGGCGACCATATGCCGCCCTATTTCGATCGGAAAAGCCGGACGCAGTTTGCACCCGACCGTGTGCCATGGCTGCTGCTTAAATGGCGCAAGACGGACGGGGACGTATCTGCCGCACAACCCCCGATCTGACGTAGCTATCTACCCGTAAAATTCTGTCAGGGGCAGCTTGTCGAAGATTGTTAGAAGCAGTTACAATCCAGCAATCATTTATGTGCCGTGTGCAGGAAAATTGCGGCCTATGTTGTCGCACTACGACCGATCATGAGACGGATCTGGGTTTAACTTGCGCTGACGCAGGCCAACAGGTTTGAGCCGGCGCCCTATTCCTGACCCCAGTCGGAATAGTCCTTGAAGTTGGGCGAGGTGAACTTGGTGATGTCGCTCTGGAAGTGCAGCGGCACGTTGCCGGTTGAACCGTGACGCTGTTTTGCCACGATCAGCGTGGCGCGGCCCACCAGACCTTCAAACTTTTCTTCCCACAGGCGGTATTTTTCCTGCACATCGGGGGTGCTGCTGGCGTCCGGGGTGTCGGGCTTCACCAGCAGGTGATAGTAATCGCCGCGGAAGATGAACCACACCATGTCGGCGTCTTGTTCGATCGAGCCGGATTCGCGCAGATCGGACAGCATCGGCCGCTTGTCTTCGCGGCTTTCCACCGCACGCGACAGCTGCGACAGCGCGATCACCGGAACCTGCAATTCCTTGGCCAGCGTCTTCAACCCGCGACTGATTTCGGAGATTTCGTTCACGCGGTTGTCGTTGGCGCGGCCCGATCCCTGAAGCAGCTGAAGATAATCGACGATGATCAGACCGATATCGTGCCGCCGCTTCATTCGCCGGGCGCGGGTGCGAAGGCTGCCGATGGTCAGCGCTGGCGTATCGTCGATATACAGCGGCAATTCGGCAAGGCGCTGGCTGGCATAGGACAGCTTCTGGAAATCCTCGCGCGTCAGCTTGCCGCTGCGCAGCGCCTCGGAGGAAATTTCAGCCTGTTCGGCAAGGATACGCGTGGCGAGCTGATCCGCACTCATTTCGAGGCTGAAGAAGGCCACCGGCGCGCCATAATTGAATTCGCCCCCGTCGCGCTGCCATTCGAGATGCTTTTCGGCGCAGTTGAAGGCGATGTTGGTGGCGAGCGAGGTCTTGCCCATACCGGGGCGACCGGCAAGAATGATAAGATCGGAATTGTGCAGGCCCGATGTCTTCTGGTCGATCGTGTCGAGGCCCGTGGTCTTGCCTGAAAGTCCGCCGCCCGAATTCATTGCAGCTTCGGCCAGCTTGATCGCGTGCATCGCGGCTTCGCGGAAAGTGGCAGCTTCGCGCCCCGTCGCTGCGCCTTCGGCCACGCGGAACAGATCGGCTTCGGCCTGCGCGATACGGTCGAGCGGGGAGGTGTCTTCGGATGTGTCGAGCGCGCCTTCAACCAGCCCGCGCCCCACGCTTACCAATTCGCGCAGCAAGGCCAGGTCGTAGATCTGTTGCGCCAGTTCGCGCGGAGCTAGCAGGCCTGCGCCGCTGGCGGTGAGCTGCGCCAGATAGCTGGTGCCGCCCAGTTCCTTCAACGCCTCGTCCGCCTCGAAATAGGGGCGCAGCGTCACAGGCGAGGCTGTGGCGTTGCGTTCCAAAAGCGCCAGAACACGGGTGTAGATGCGCTGATGCAGGCCTTCGAAGAAGTGGTCGGCGCGAATCGGCACCTGCAATTCTTCCAGCACGCGGTTGTCGATCAGCACGGCGCCCAGAAACGCTGCTTCGGCGTCCAGATTGTAGGGCAGCTTGCGTGCCACCGCGTCGGCTTCGGCGGCTTGCAGTTTGATCGGGGTCACTTTTTCGGGTTCGGCCATGCGGGTCAGATGCGCGCTGAGGGCGTCTGTGCGCAAGGGTATTTGCGGGCAATATTTATTTGCGACGCTGTGGATAGTGGGGAGAGTTTGTCGAAGTGCTTGAAGTGTCGCCCCTCCATCTGCGAAGGCAGGCAAATGGCCGATCCGCCGTCCGATTCCCTGCCGCTTTCTTCCGCGCCCGGTGCTGCGGGGGCGCAGCGCATTGCCAAGGTCACGCTGGATGAAGCGACGATCCTGTGGCGCAATGCCGATGTCGAACAGGAACGGCGCGTGGCGATCTATGATCTGATCGAAGAAAACAGTTTCACGCCCGTCCGTTCGGCAGAACGCGGCAGCCAGGGGCCCTATCATCTGCACCTGTCCGTCACCGATGGCCGTCTGGCGATGGATATCCGCGATACAGGTGACGCGCTGCTTGAAACGCTGCTGATCGGGATGGCCCGGTTCCGCCGTCCGATCCGCGAATATTTTGCGATCTGCGATTCGTATTATCAGGCGATCCGCAAGGCGACCCCGACCGAGATCGAGACGATCGACATGGCGCGGCGCGGGATCCACAACAATGCCGCCGAATTGCTGCTGGAACGGCTGGAGGGGAAAGTCGATACCGACTTTGCCACCGCACGCCGTTTGTTCACGTTGATCTGCGTGCTGCACATCAAGGGTTAGGCGAGGGGCACCAGACACATGGCAGCAACACGCGCACCAGGCGCCAAGCGGTCGCGTAGCCGCGGCGCACGCCGACGGCGGTGGATGCTGCGCGTCGCTGCACTGGCGGCGCTGTTCGGCATCGCCTTTGCCGCCTGGCTATGGTGGGACATGCGCGGCTGGCGGCCGGACGCGGCCCGCTATCCGGAACAGGGGGCGTTTGTGCCCGCGGGCGGCGCCGAAGTTCGCTTCGCCACACTGAAGGCGGTGGGCGCGCAATTTGTGTATCTGCCGCTTGCAGCCAATGCGCCCGGCGGGTTTCCTGATCGCTTTGCCCGCGCGCGTACGGCGGGGCTGCAAGTCGGCGTGATGCTTGATTTCGACCCCTGCCTTGGCGCCGATGCGCAAAGCGGCATGTTTGCGCAGATGGTGCCGCGCGATGCCGACCTGCTGCCGCCCGCCATCGGGCTGAGCCGATTGGCCGATGGATGCGCGCCCAAGGTGAGCGACGCCGCGGTCGAAAGTGAGTTGATGACCCTTATCAACCAGATCGAAATTCATGCGGGCCGTCCAGCGATACTCAAACTGGCTCCCGCGTTTCAGGATCGCCACGGCACCGCAGCAACGCTGGCGCGTGATCTGTGGCTGGCGCGTGATCGCGCGCGGCCGGACTATGCCGGACGTCCGTGGCTGCTATGGAGCGCCAACAGCGCGCTTGTTACCGAGGCGAGCGAGGAGCCGGTCGAATGGGTGGTGGTGCAGAAATGAACCTGACGCAGACACAGGAGCAGGCGCTGATCGCGGAAGCCTATGCTGCGGCCGAGAACGCCTATGCCCCCTATTCCGACTATCCCGTGGGCGCGGCGCTGCTGTTCGATGACGGCGCGGTGATTACTGGGTGCAATGTCGAGAACGCGAGCTACGGCCTGGCCCTGTGCGCCGAAACGGTCGCGGTCGCCAAGGCACTTGGCGAAGGGCGGCGCGGCGGGCTGGCGGCGGTCGCAGTGGTGGGCCTCAAGGCCGATAATGCGCCAATTACCCCCTGCGGTCGCTGCCGTCAGGTGCTGAACGAAGTTGCGGCCTTGGGCGCGACCGATCCGCTGGTGCTGTGTGTCAGCAACGACGACGTGCGGCGCGTGACACTATCCGCGCTGCTGCCGCACGCCTTTGGGCCTTCCCACCTCGGCTAGGCTTCGCGCCCCTCCAGCCATTCGACCAGCGCTGCCAGACAGTCGCGTCCCAACATCTTGCAGCGTTCCGGGGACCAGCCCTGTTCGGGTTCGGGGAAATCGGCGAGATCCTTGTAGGGCATCTCCAGCGTCATCGCGACTGCGCCGAAGCGTTCGGCGAGCTGGTTGGTGCTCATCGACAGGTTTGCGCGACCCGCGGCGGCTTTGGGGTAGCCCAGCTTGGTCTGGAAATCGGGCGTGCGGCGATCAAGGATGCGCTGATAGCGATCATAGCCTGCGCCCTGCGCTTCGGTCCATGAGGGGATGCCGTCAAACCCGGCAATGAACACCGCCGGGATGGCTTCATCAGCGTGCACATCCATGGCAAAGTCGCACCCTGTTCCATCCATCCGGTTCCGGATCGCCAGTACTTCGGGGGACCGTTCAGCGGTGGGGTTGGCCCATTCGCGGTTCAGGTTGGTGCCAACCGCATTGGTTCGCAAATGCCCGCGGCGTGAACCATCGGGGTTGCAGTTGGGAACGACATGGATCCGGCAATGCTTGCGAAGCGCGCGCGCCACCGGATCGGCGGGATCGGTCAGGCACGCCAAGGCGCCCTCCATCCACCATTCGGCCTGCGTTTCGCCCGGATGCTGACGGGCATAAAGCCACACCCGCATATCGCCTTCGCCCATTTCGAGGCAATCGATCGCCTGACCATCCAGCGTCGTACCGAGTCGGATGTAGTCCACCCCATCGCTCGCTGCGGCCTCGGCAATCAGATCCTGATGGCGCTCCATCGAATAGGGCGCGAAATAGGCGCACCAGAACACACCGCTGGACGCAGTATAACGGATGGTCAGCGTGCCGCCGTCTTCGTCCTTGTCGAAGGTCGAAGATGCGCGCGTCCAATAGGCACGGTCTTCCGAAACGCAGGCATCATAATCTGGCCAGCCGCCCGGATAGGCGCTTTCGTTCAGCCCGGTGATTTTGAGCACCGCGTCCTGGCCAGCGGGGGCTGTGACACGGAAATGGAACCACTGAAAGAATTCAGAATCCTTGTCGCGCCGGATCGCGAGGCGCGCAGTGGCGCCATCAATCCCCAACACGTCGATATTTCCGCTGTCGAACCCGGAATCGATAAAAAGAGAAGTCATTTGGCCGCCTGTAGGTTTTTCACGTCGATCGTAACGGTTTCGCCATTGCCACCGGGGAAGTCCCGGAACAACCCGGCTGCTAGCGTGCGGGCGCTGGCGTCGATCTGCGAATAGGGTGATTTGATCCCCGTTGCCTGCTGCGCACGGCCTTCCCACAGGGTCGTGCCATCGGTGCGCGTGATTCGGACAGACAGTTCCGTGATCGCGCTCGCATCCTCACGCCCGCCGCCAAGGTTCACGCCGACGCCAAGACCAAGGCCCGACCCGAAGCCGCCTGTCTGACCGCCGACCCCGACACTCACCGGGCCGCGATCGCGCACGGGCGCGGCGGTGATCGGGGCGCGGCTGGTGCGTACGGCCGCTATCTGACCTGCGCCCGCGGTATCGGTCACCACGGTGTAGCCAAGCGCGGTCAATTCGCCGCCGACTGCAGCGGCAAAGGCGCGCCGCGCGGCTTCGTTGCTGATCGTTTCGGGAAAGCTGACCGCGATGGTGCCCTGTCCAAGACCCGATGGGCTGGGCGCCACAAACCGGGTGACTTCAACCGGGCCGGTATAGGGCGATGTCGCGCATGCCGACAATGTCATGGCAGCGGCAAGCGCCGCAGAGGCAAGCATTCGGGTTGGCATCATGGCAGGGTTCCTTTTGTGTAGAGGCACATATAAGACGCACAAAGCGCTGTGCACAGGCCCGTGTGTTTGTGATCCAGTTTGTGAATTGCGGGTGAAACCGGGTTGGATGACAGGGGCAAGGGCATGACATCATCGGGCAAACCATCCGTGCTGGTAACGGGGGGCGCAGGCTATATCGGCAGCCACGCGGTGCTGGCACTGAGGGACGCGGGCTGGCCCGTGGCGGTGATCGACAATCTGACGACCGGCTTTCGTTTCGCCATTCCCGATGATGTGCCGCTGTATGAGGGCGACGTCGCCGACGCCAGCCTGCTCGCGCGCATCTTCTCCGAACAGAAGACCGCGGCAATCATGCATTTTGCCGGGTCGATCGTGGTACCCGAAAGCGTGGCCGACCCGCTTAAGTATTATCACAACAATACCGCCAAAAGCCGCTCGCTGATCGATGCAGCAGTCAGGGCAGGCATTGCGCATTTCATCTTTTCGTCCACCGCAGCCACGTACGGCGTCCCCGAAGTCGCCGCGGTGAGCGAAGATACGCCGCAGCGGCCGATCAATCCTTATGGCTGGTCAAAGCTGATGACCGAACAGATGCTGGCCGATGTCGCTGCCGCGCATCCGATGAACGTCGGCGTGCTGCGGTATTTCAACGTGGCCGGGGCCGATCCGCAGGCGCGCAGCGGCCAATCGACCGCAGGCGCGACGCACCTCATCAAGGTGGCGATTGAAGCGGCGCTGGGGCTTCGCGAATCGGTGAGCGTGTTCGGCACCGACTACGCCACGCCTGATGGTACCGGGGTCCGCGACTACATCCACGTCAGCGATCTGGCTGCTGCGCATGTGCTGACGCTGGAGGCGCTGCTGGCAGACCCTGCGCGGTCGCTTACGATGAACTGCGGGTATGGCCGCGGGTTTTCGGTGCAGGAAGTGCTCGACGCGGTCGACCGGGTGACGAATCAGCAGCTTGATCGCCGGATCGAAGGCCGCCGCGCGGGCGACCCCAATTCGCTGATTTCCGATCCTACGAGACTGAAGCAGACGCTTGGCTGGTCACCGAAGCATGCTGAACTGGACACGATCGTGGCCCATGCGCTTGCTTGGGAACGGAAACTGGCCGATCTGCGGGCCGGATGATCGCAAGCCCCGGCAAGCGCATTGACGCGAAGGGCCAAGGCCGCTAACGGCTCAGTTCAATTATTCGCGCGTCGGGCCCGATCCGGCGCGTTTTCATTTGAAAGCTGAGAGCCATGAAGATCGTCAACAGCCTCAAGTCGCTCAAGGGCCGTCACCGCGACAACCGCGTGATCCGACGCCGCGGCCGCACCTATGTCATCAACAAGACCGATCGCCGTTTCAAGGCCCGCCAGGGCTGATTGGCGCGGCTGCCGGTGATCGGCAGCTGATGGAATTGGCGGCCCGCCTCCTGACCGGAGCGCGGGCCGCACGCATTTGAGGAGCAGGCGGCGTGCGCAAGGCGGTGGTGTTCGATGTCGGACGGGTGCTGTTTCAATGGCAATTGCGTGCGCTGTTCGAAACGCTGATCGACGATCCGCAGGAACTTGACTGGTTTCTTGATCACGTCGTGACTGAAGAATGGCATTTCGAACATGATCGCGGGCGGGCGCTGGCGGACATGATCCCCGAACGCGCTGCGCTGTTCCCCGCCTATGCCGCACATATCCGCGCCTATCGCGACAGGTTCAACGAAACGATTACCGGGCCAGTCCCTAGGACGCACGCGATCGTATCGCGGCTTGCGGCCGAAGGTGTACCGCTATTCTGCCTGACCAATTTCGGCGATGAATTCTGGCAGGGCTTCCGCCCTTCCGAACCGATCTTTGATCATTCGAAGACATCATCGTTTCGGGCGTTGAAAAGGTCGCCAAGCCGGACCCGCGCATTTACGAAATCGTCGAACAGCGCACCGGTCGCAGCGGCGCTGCGCTGTTCTTCACCGATGACAACGCCGCCAACATTGCGGCCGCACGCGCACGCGGATGGGATGCGCACCTGTTTGTCGATGCCGAAGGGCTGAGTGCGCAGCTCCAGACCGCCGGGCTGCTGTGAACTGGTAAGCCTGGGTCGCTGACAGGCGCGTCACGGTACATTTTCCGCGCCCAAAAACGCCAAACCCCCGGCTGCACGCTGCGGGACAAGCGGGCGCCGGGGGTCGCGGTGCTCTGTCGCGGCGGGGAGAGGGGCGCCGCACAGAGGGGGGACATCATTCAGGCCGAAATCAGCCGTTGCACTTGGCCAGTTCTTCTGCGGCCAGATCTTCACCATCGACCTTGAAGCTGGCCACTTCGCCAAACTTGCGGTTCAGGCTGCGGCACACGCGAAGCGGACGGGCAGCGGCCTTGGGGGCGACGCAGGTGGCGTCCTTGCAGGCCCAGGCCACGCCATCGGCGACGGCGCGCGTGTCCTTTGCAGGGGCTGACAGCGTGGCGCTGTAATAGGGCGCGCCTGCTGCATTGGCTGGAGCGGAGCCTGCGACCACGCCGAAGCTGAGGCCGGCATACACAACAGCCGAAGCGAGGATGGCAAGCTTGCCGGTGCGGGGAATCGAGAGGGTGTTGATCATCGGGGTATCCTTTGCCTTGCTTTATATTTGGGCCGTGGCCCCTTGGTCTCAGTTATCTTATTTTGCAACGCAACATTTCGATTCGAAACCAGTTGCTATTCGCTACCTACATAACTAGGTTGCGGGTTGCAACTGATAAGTGAAACTTTTTGTGAGGCTGCCAAAAAGCGGTTACACACAGCCCCTGACGGGGAAGGAAGCTGGGCATATGGGTGAATTGAGAGAGCCGCTGCGCGAACTGATCGAATGTGGTCTGCCGCAAGCGCTCGAAGTGATGGGTGAACGCTGGTCGTTCATGATCCTGCGTGCAAGTTTCAATGGTCTCAAGCACTTCGAAGAATTTCTGAGCGAGCTCGGGATTGCGCGCAACATCCTGTCCAATCGCCTTGCCAAGCTGGTGGAGCACGGCATTCTCAAACGCGAACCGTGCGAGAATGATCGCCGCAAGATCGAATACCGGCTCACCGAAAAAGGGCTCGATCTGCTTCCCGCGATGCTGGCCTTGCGCCAGTGGGGTCAGAAATACGGCAGTGAAATCGTGGTTGAAGACCCGGTGCTGGTCGACGAACGCGACCGTTTGCCGATCGGCGCGGTGTCCATCCTTGCGCATGATGGGCGTATCCTTGGGCCGCAGGATCTGTCGCTGATCCGGCCCGAAAACCTTGGCAAACGCGCTGATGGCACGCTTGCAACTCCTGACGCGGGCCGGGCCAGCGCCGAGGTGCGCGAACTCGCCGCGGTAAGAGCCACCGGCGCACGGTAGGCGCGCTTTGCCCTTTTTCCGTCGATAGCCCGCCTGGCGCGGGTGCCTTGTCGCCGCCGTATCGGCTAGGGCGGCGGCGATGCACGCGGCCGCTCCTCCTGAATGTCACGATGTCCTGCGCCGGACCTTTGGCTTTCCTGCGTTTCGCGGGCAGCAGGAGGCGGTGATCGGGCGGGTCATGGCCGGCGCGCACACGCTGGCCCTGATGCCGACAGGCGCGGGCAAAAGCCTGTGCTATCAGGTGCCGGCACTGGCCCGCGAAGGCACCGCGATTGTCATATCGCCGCTGATCGCGCTGATGCACGACCAGATCCGGTCCGCCAGCGCCGCCGGTATCCGCGCTGCATCGATGACATCGGCCGACAGCGACAATGCCGCCACCGCGCAGGCGTTTCGCCAAGGCGCGCTTGATCTGCTTTATGTCGCACCCGAACGCGCCGCCACACCCGGTTTCCAATCATTGCTGGAACAATCGCGCCTGTCACTGTTCGCGATCGACGAGGCGCATTGCGTGTCCGAATGGGGACATGATTTCCGCCCGGACTATCGCGGTCTTAAACCGATGCTCGACCGGTTTGCCGATGTCCCCCGTCTCGCGCTCACGGCAACCGCCGATCAGGCGACACGCGCCGATATCCTACGCCAGCTTGGCATTCCGGATGCCGGGCTGATCGTTGCCGGGTTCGACCGGCCCAACATCCGTTACGCAATTACCCCGCGCGACAATGGCGCACGGCAGATCAACGATCTCCTTACGCGGCTGGACGGCGCGGGCATCGTCTATGCGCCCAGCCGCAAGGCGACCGAGGATATCGCCGCGCAGATCGCCCGCACCGGGCGAGAGGCCGCGTTCTACCACGCCGGGCTTGAACCCGAACGCCGCGCAGCGGTGCAGGCGCAGTTCGTCGCGTCCGAAAGCATGGTGATGGTTGCCACCATCGCATTCGGCATGGGGATCGACAAGCCCGACGTGCGCTTTGTGATCCACGCAGGCCTGCCCAAATCGATTGAGGCCTATTATCAGGAAACTGGCCGCGCAGGCCGTGATGGCGACCCCGCCGAAGCGCACATGTTCTGGGGTGTCAGCGACTTTGCCCGCGCCCGCCAATGGCTCGGCGATGTGGAGCCGGAACGGCTGGCGGGTGAACAGGCGCGGCTCAATACGCTGGCGCAGTTGGTTGAAGCACCGACCTGTCGCCGTGCGATCCTGCTGCGCCATTTCGGCGAACAGCCGCCTGCGCAGTGCGGCAATTGCGACAATTGCGAAAACCCACCGCAGGTGCTCGACGCGAGCGAGCTTGCCCGCAAGCTGCTATCCGCCGTTTACCGCACCGGACAGAGCTTCGGGATCGGGCATGTCGAAAAAGTGCTGACCGGACAGAACGATGACCGCATCACCAGTCGCGGGCACGATCAGCTTTCGGTATTCGGGATCGTCAGTTCGGGCGAGGCGGGATTGTTGCGCCCGCTGACGCGCACGCTGGTGGCGCGCGGAATGCTGGCGGCGACCGAACACGGCGGGCTGATGCTCGGCCCAGAAGCGCGCGCCGTGCTGAAGGGCGAGGCGCCGGTCAGCATTGCCGAACCGCCCGTCCGCGCCCGCCGCGGTCGGCGGGGGCGCAGCGGCGGCGATGCGCCCAATCCGATCGGCAATCCATTGTTTGAAGCCTTGCGGCACAAGCGCAAGACGCTTGCGAGCGAGCACGGCATTCCGGCCTATGTGATTTTCCATGATTCGGTGCTGCGCGACATGGCCAACCAATGCCCTGAAACGCTGGCCGAATTGGGAACGATCGCGGGCGTGGGCACCAAGAAGCTCGAAACTTGGGGCCCCGACTTCATTGCCGTGGTGCGCGATCACGTGAACCGTTAGCGCGGCGCCCGCGAAACCGTGTAGTCGATCCGGATGCGAACCCACGAACCGAACTGTTCGCGTCCGCCGATGCGCGCCGGGCGCACCCGGAATTGCCATGCCGCCGCCAGCACGGCACGGCCGATCATGGACCCCTGCGGCCCTTCGCTCTGCAAGACGCAATCCTCGACATAGTAATCGGGCACGGTCTTGCAGACGATCAGCGCATAGCCGGGGCCGTTGGCGGTCGAAAGATAGCCGGCAAGCTCCTGATCGGTTGGTTCCCGATACCAGCGGGCTGCATACAGCGGTTCGCCATTGGGCGCGGTGCCGACGCGCTGACTGTCACCTGCGGTGCGCGGATTGCCGGTGTCAGCAGGGCCCATGGTGCGTCCCGGCCTGATCCGCGCGCCGATCCGCGGCGGCGCAGCGCTGGCCTGTGGCTGCGGCTGTGGTTGCGGCTGGGTTTGCGGTGCAGCAGGCTGGGCCGCAGGACTGGGCCGCAAGACCAGTGGGGTAGGGCGGAGCGGCTCGCTGTCCAGCGGCTCGGTTGGTACGGGCGGCACGGGGGTATCGGGCTGAGGCGCGCTGGCGCTGGCGGGCTCTTCGGCCGGCTCGGACTCCGGCTCGGCGGGGAGTTCGATCGCCGTCATCGTTTCGACCGCGCGCCCGTCCTCGTTACCGCCGATCCGGGTTCCCAGAGTCAGCAACAGCAGCAGGATCAGGGCTTCAAGCACCAAAGCGATTGCAAGGCTCGCCAGCTTGCGGCGACGTGGGGCATCCCGCAGCGCCTGCCACAGCGCTGCGATACCACGCGGTTCAGCCGTCGCCATCGCTGAAGGATCGTCCGGAATTGCCAATGCGCCCTTGCGTCGCCCGGGAGGGGGAACCCGGATTGGGCCGCTCTTTAACCTGTCATCAGGCGATAGGATAGCGCCTCGGCGATGTGGGTGCGACCGATCGTTTCAGCGCCCGAAAGATCGGCAATCGTGCGCGCTACCCGCAACATCCGGGTATATCCTCGTGCGGACAGCCGCAGCTTTTCGGCCGCTTGCAGCAAAAGCGCGCGGCCAGCGTCATCGGGGCTGGCATGGTGATCGAGCAATTCGCCCTCCAGTTCGGCGTTCGATCGTACCCCCCGCGCCACCTGAACCGCGCGCGCTGCGGCGACCCTTCGGGCTACTTCGGCGCTGCCTTCCGCGGGCGGGGGCAGCGCCATGTCCATCGCGCTGACCGCGCCGACATGCACATGCAGGTCGATCCGGTCGAGCAGCGGACCGGACAGGCGCGCCTGATAATCGCCGACACAGCGGGGATATTTGGTGCAGTTGCGCGTCGGATCGCCGGCATACCCGCAGCGGCACGGGTTCATCGCAGCGACCAGCTGGACCCGTGCGGGGAAACTGACATGCGCATTGGCCCGAGCCACATCGACACGGCCCGTTTCGAGCGGCTGCCGCAGCGAATCGAGCACGGGCCGCTGGAATTCGGGCAGCTCATCCAGAAACAGCACGCCCAGATGCGCCAGGCTGACTTCGCCGGGGCGAACCTTCAGTCCGCCGCCCGTCAGCGCCGCCATGCTGGCCGAATGGTGCGGCGCACGGAATGGGCGCGCCCGGCTGATCCGGCCCGCTTCCAGCGTCCCGGCGACCGATTGCACCATCGACACTTCCAGGGCTTCGGTTGGCGTAAGGTCGGGCAGGATACCCGGAAGGCAAGACGCCAGCAGGCTTTTGCCCGACCCCGGCGGGCCGACCATCATCAGGTTGTGTCCGCCTGCTGCTGCGATTTCGAGCGCGCGTTTGGCGGTTTCCTGCCCTTTGACCTGCCGCAGATCTTTGCCAGCCACGCTGTCGGCCACCGTGCCGCGGGCTGGTTCCGGAAGGACAAGGCTGCCCTTGAGATGGCCAATCAGGCTGGTGAGATCGCGCGGGGCGAGCACCGGGACGCCGCTCGCCCAGCGCGCTTCGGGCCCCTGTTCGGCAGGGCAGATCAGGCCGGTTCCCGATTCGCTGGCATGCAGCGCTGCGATCAGCACGCCGGGGCTGGCGATCACGCGGCCATCCAGCGACAATTCGCCCACCGCGATCCAGTCTCCCAGTTGTTCGGCATCGGTCACGCCCATCGCCGCGAGCAGCGCCAGCGCGATGGGAAGATCGTAATGCGATCCGTCCTTGGGCAGATCGGCGGGCGAAAGGTTGATCGTGATGCGTTTGGGCGGCAGCGCAAGGCCCATCGCAGACAAGGCCGATTGCACCCGTTCGCGGCTTTCGCTGACCGCCTTGTCGGGCAGGCCCACCACGCTGAAACGCGGCATTCCGGGGGCAACCTGACATTGCACCTCGACCGCGCGCGCTTCGAGCCCGAGATAGGCGACCGTTCGTACCAGCGCGACCATCAACTTGACCCTTGCGTCCCCCGTTGCCGGATAGTGCAGTCTTAAGAGAGGCTTGTCGAGCGCCCGCGTGACAGTGTTAAGGGTTTTCTAAAGCATAAATCTTTGCGAATTGGGAAAGGCCGCGGGCGCACACCTGTGGCATGATCCGCGTGTGGGCCCCTTTGATGCTTGCGTTTGCGCTGCTGCTTCCAGCAGTGGCAGCGCATGCCCAATCGGGCGCCCGCGTGGTGGAACGGGTCAGTTGGGTCGAAGAATGGGACCCGGCAACGGGCCAGTGGGTGCGTGTCGATGATACGCCCGCGAGCTACAACCCCGCCTCGCATGGCGATACGGTGGCTACCAGCCTGCAATCGGGTCGCTTTGCGGTTACCGAAACCGTGCATCACCAACCGGTGCGTTTTATCGCATCGGCACCGCACGCCCCTTCGCAGATGGCAGGGATTGCCCGGTTTGGCCCCTTCCGCGTGATCGACGGGCAACGCGCAGCTTTGGTGGCGTCTACCGATGCCGAAAGCCCGCAGGCGTTTGCCGCAATGCTGGCCGCATATCCGGGGCTGAAAACAATCGAATTTGCCGATGCTCCGGGCACCAGCCACGATCTGGCGAACCTGCGGCTGGGCCGGGCGATTCGCGCCGCGGGGCTGGCAACGCATGTGCCCGCAGGCGGATCTGCGCGATCGGGTGCGGTGGAACTGTTTCTGGCCGGCACCCGGCGGACGATGGAGGAAGGCGCGCTGTTTGCCGTGCATTCCTGGCGCGATGAACGCGGCCGGGAGCCGGCTGATTTCGCGCCTGACGCGCCGGAAAACCGGCTCTACCTCGATTATTATGGCGAAATGGGCATGCCCGGCGATCAGGCGCGTGCCTTCTACGCCATGACCAATTCGGTGCCCCATGCTGGTGCGCTGTGGTTGCAAGGCGCGGACATGGCGCGCTGGATAGCTCCTGCGACGACGGTCGCGCCCAAGACGCAGCGTCCCGCTGCGATCGAAGCCGGGCTCCGCATTGTGCTGGCACGGTCGGGCGGGGCGCTGGTCGATGCGCTGCGCACCCCGTTGCGCCTGGCGCGCGGGACAAATGCTGCAATCGCACTCGCGCCGCGGATCGCATATGGCGATATTGGTGCAGGTCCGGTCGCGGGTTTGCTTGACTCTCATGCGGCTTTCCCATAACGGCGCCGATCTGATTTCCGGTCGCGTTTGCGCGGCCACGGTTGCGGTATGGGTCATTACCCCGATACCGAACGGCCGGTAGCTTTTTCGAGGATGATATGAAGCGGACGTTCCAACCCAGCAATCTCGTGCGCGCCCGTCGCCATGGTTTCTTTGCACGCAAGGCAACCCCCGGTGGCCGCAAGGTTCTTCGTGCGCGCCGCAACCGCGGCCGCAAGAAGCTCTGCGCGTAACTTGTTTTTCGCAGCCCCTGTGGGCTGCGGCATTCTCGCTCGCGGGGCCTGAAGGCCCCGTCGCTGCGGGCGCGCGGTCGCGCTTGCGGGCTCCCTCCGGGGGCCCGTTTTCGTTACCACACCGAACATGATCTCCGTCATCACCAAGCGTGCCGATTTCCTGCGCGCCAACAGCGGCCTGCGAAATGCGCGGGCCGGATTCGTGTTGCTCACCCGCCCCAACGAAGGGCAGGGCGTCCGCTTCGGAATCACCGTGACCAAGAAAATCGGCAACGCCGTGGTGCGCAACCGGATGAAGCGGCGATTTCGCGAATTGCTGCGCGCTGCGCTGCCAACCCTGGGCCTGCCCGATCATGATCATGTGCTGATCGGACGTGCAGGCGGGGTGGAACGCGACTTTGGCGTGATGGCGGACGAACTGGCCAAGGCGCTGGAACGGGCGCGCGAGGGCCGCGGCGATCCGTCGGGCGGACGGCGACCGCGCAAGGGCAATCGCCAAGGGGCCAAGGCGCGGTGAAGCGCGTTCTGATCCTTATCGCGCGCGGCTGGCAATTGGGCCCATCGCGTATTTTGCCGCCATCTTGCCGCTATGCCCCCTCGTGCAGCCAATACGCGATCGAAGCGATTGGCAAGTATGGTGCGCTCAAGGGTGGATGGATGGCATTTAAGCGGCTACTGCGCTGCCACCCGTGGGGCGGGCATGGGCATGATCCGGTCCCCTAGGGCTGGAAATTTCGCTGTCTTAACTCCATAATACACCGCGTCACGCATTACTCAGGGCATTATCTTGGACAATCGCAATCTTCTGCTCGCCGTCGTGCTTTCGGGTCTGCTCATCCTTGGGTGGGACGTGGGCATGCGCTATTTCTACCCAGAGGCCGCGATATCGACGCAGGCCCTGCCCACGGAACGGGCGGCCGATGGCACGATTGCCGGTGAAGCGCCGGTGACCGGTACCGGCAATCTGGGCGCAGAGGCGGCAGCCGCGCGCAAGGTGGACATGACAACCGCGCTTGCCAGCCCCAATCGGGTGGACATCGATACCCCGCGGGTGGCCGGATCGATCAATCTTGTCGGTGCGCGCATCGATGACATCGTGCTGAAGGACTACCGTGAAACGGTGGACAAGGATTCAGGCCCCGTCCGCCTGTTTGCCCCTGAAGGCACGCCCGCACAGTATTTTGCGGAATTCGGCTTTGTCAGCAACGGCGCGCGCCAGCCTTCCAACCTTCTGTGGCAGGCTGATGGCGCCCGGCTTACGCCGACCACACCTGTCACGCTGACCCGCACGGATGCGGGCGGCGTGACCTATGCCATCCGCTTTGCCGTTGATGCGAACTACATGATCACCGCCACGCAGACCGTGCGCAACGCGAGCGCTGCGGCTGCGGTGGTGCAGCCCTTTGCCTTGATCAAACGTACCAGCACCAACGCCACGATCGACCAGTTCGTGGCCCATGCCGGCCCGGTCGGCGTGTTCGGCGGGACATTGTGGGACCCGCATTCCTATGACGAACTGGCCGAACTGGGCGGCGAAACCCCCGAAGGCGCGCCATCGTGGCTGGGCTTTACCGATCAGTACTGGCTGGGCGCACTGGTTCCGGGTGATGGCAATGGCAATGCACGGGTCGACAATGCCGGCTTCCGTTCGCTGGGCAACACGCTGTTCCGCGCCGATCTGCTTTACGCGGCCACAACTGTTCCGGCAGGCGGCACGCTGACACAGCAGTCGCGGCTGTATGCGGGGGCCAAGGACAGCCAGATCCTCGATCTCTATGAAGAAGACGGCATCACCTATTTCGGCAAGGCGATCAGCTGGGGCTGGTTCGAGATTGTCGAAAAACCGATCCTGTGGCTGCTGCGCACGCTCAACGGTCTGGTGGGCAATTTCGGCGTAGCCATCATCCTGCTGACCGTGTTCATTCGCGGGTTGATGTTCCCGGTGGCGCAAAAGGGCTTTGCCTCGATGGCGGCGATGAAAGCCGTGCAGCCCAAGATGAAAGAGATCCAGGAACGCTTCAAGGACGACAAGCAGCGCCAGCAGCAGGAAATCATGAAGCTTTACAAGGATGAAAAGGTCAATCCCTTGTCCGGCTGCCTGCCGATGCTGATCCAGATCCCGGTCTTCTTCGCGCTGTACAAGGTGCTGGTGCTGGCGATCGAGATGCGGCACGAACCCTTTGCGCTGTGGATCCGCGATCTGTCCGCGCCCGATCCGGCGCATATCCTGAACCTGTTCGGGTTGCTGCCTTACGAGGTGGTGGGCTTCCTTGCGATTGGCCCGCTGGCCATTCTGCTTGGCATCACGATGTGGTTGACCTTCCGCCTCAACCCGACCGGGGTGGACCCTGTGCAGAAGCAGATGTTTGCGATCATGCCATGGATCCTGATGTTCGTGATGGCGCCGTTTGCCGCAGGTCTGCTGCTGTACTGGGTGACATCGAACATCCTGACGCTGGCCCAGCAGAGCTATCTCTATTCCAAGCACCCGCAGCTCAAGGCCGCAAACGCGGCGGCCGCGGCACAAAAGAAGGGTGCAGAGTGACGCTGTGACCGATGACGATGATTATATCGCCCGCGAGGAAGCGGCATCGCGGCTGTTTTCGGGGCCAGTGGATTTCCTGCGCTCTGCCCCGCAGCTGCAATTCCTGCCTGACCCCGACGTGCCCGAAATCGCATTTTGCGGGCGCAGCAACGTGGGCAAATCCTCGCTGTTGAATGCGCTGACGGGTCGGCGTGCGATTGCGCGGGCTTCGGTGACCCCAGGCCGCACGCAGGAGCTCAATTTCTTCGATGTCGGCCGCCCGCAAGACGATGGCGCGTTGCCGCTGTTCCGATTGGTTGACATGCCGGGATACGGTTTTGCCAAAGCCCCGGTGAAGGTGGTCGACAAGTGGAAGGCGCTCGTCAACTCCTACCTGCGCGGGCGTGCAGTCCTGTCACGAACGCTGGTGCTGGTAGATAGTCGCCACGGTATCAAGGACGTCGACCGGACGATGATGACCATGCTTGACGAAGCGGCAGTCGGCTATCGTGTGGTGTTGACCAAGACCGACAAGATCAAGGCGAGCGATCTGGACAAGGTGGCCGAAGCGACCGCTGCCGAAGTGCGCAAGCACGTGGCCGCCTATCCCGAACTCCATCTGACCAGCAGCGAAAAAGGCATGGGCATCGCCGCTCTGCGTGCCGCGGTTGTATCAGATGCCCTGGGCGAAAACTGGGCGGGATAAAGCCTCAACTTTGCGCGACTGCAACGGTTGTGCGCGGATCGCGATGCATGGTTGGGAAGTGGTCACATCGCTGCTGCCTGATATGATGGCACATCAGCTTGGCAGGGTCGGGTATTGAGTGCTTCCGCCCAGCGGCTTCCGATCAGCGCGTCCAGTTCTTCTGGATCGAAGCGATCCAATCCAGACCCGGGATAAAACGTGACCTCTCCAAATTTGGGCATCCCGTCGATCTCATAGAAATCAACCCGCGCAAAGTCGAATGGGCTTGCTATCCGTTCTGCATTTGCAACCATTCGGTCCAGACTTGTCGGGGCAGTTACCGGTGCTTCGTCGAACTTGGAAATCTGGTTCCAGCGCCGATCATAAAGAACCCAACGATGGTTTTTGACTCGGTCGACGTGCACCTGAATGAAAGCGGCAACGCCTCCGAATACATAGATCTTGTAGTCGACAGGAAGGGCTGCCCGGTTACCCAGGAAAGGTTCGACGATGAAACCCCGCGGGATATCGCGATAAGCCCATTCGTCCAACCATAAGCCATAAGGCTTGTCGGCCCATTTTGATGCCCGCCGGCGCGCGATCTGGTAATCTGATGCGTCGTAACACACGGCATTCTGATTGCATCCGTGGCTTGCTTTCAGGATGAAAGGAAACGTCCAATCCGGGTTTTCGGGAAGCGAATTTCCTGTCCATATTGTGGGAATGATCCAGTTTTCCCCAAACAGGCGCGCCGCCGCAGCCTTGGCCGTTACCTTGTTTACGTACAAACCCATCCGCGGGTCACGGTCCAGGAGTTTGCGGCGCTGGATAAGTTCGGTGAACCGCGTCGGATTGCCAAGGTTGGGAAGCCGGCCATGGCGCCACAGATAGGTAAGACGGACCCTCAGGCGCGCAGATGGCAGGAGCCAATGTGGCAATGACGGAAGTCTGCGCAGGTTCATAGCGTCATATACCAAACGGTACGCGACATGTTCCAGCCGCGCACTCATTGATAATGGACACCTTTAGTCAGCCGTTGCCGGCCGTAAGCCTGCGGCTCGATCTTTTGCAACGCTGTCGCCAGCCTATTTTGCAAACAGCTTTTCCATATCGATGAATGCCTTGAATTCCAGTGCGTTGCCCGCCGGATCGCGCAGGAACATGGTGGCCTGTTCGCCCGGTTGGCCTTTGAAACGAATGGTCGGTTCGATCACGAAGTCCGCGCCGCCATCGCGCAGCCGCTGCGCCAGCGCGCGCCATTCCGCCATGCCCAGCACCAGTCCGAAATGGGGCACCGGAACCCCATGCCCGTCCACATGGTTGCGCGCACGGTCACCTGCCTGACCGGGGGCGAGGTGGGCGACGATCTGGTGCCCGTGAAAATCGAAGTCGATCCACTCCGCGCTCGAACGCCCTTCGGCGCAGCCCATCACCCCGCCATAGAACGCGCGTGCAGCAGCAAGGTCATCGACCGGAAAGGCGAGATGGAACGGAGGCAAGGTCATACCCTGACCAACTAGCGCGGCGCGCTTTGCAAGGGAACGCGTTTTCCTACACGCCGTCGCTGTGCCAGCCCGGACACTGCCATGCGCCGACCATCCATCCGCCCCATCGCCGCGCCGCTCAGCCGCGAAGACTTCGCTGCAAGGCTCGATGGCTTGCGCGCCAGCGCGATTTCCCCTTCTGGACAGTGTCTCACATGTCACCTCGTTCAGCGTCGACAGCGCATGGATGAACGGCTAGGGCGAGTGCCGGATACGGCCCGGCAAGGTGGAGCACGCGGCGGCATGAAACTGATCATCGGTAACAAGAACTACTCAAGCTGGAGCCTGCGCGGCTGGCTTGCGGCCAAGCAATCGGGCCTGCATTTCGAAGAACTGACCGTTCCGCTGATGGGCGAGGAGTGGGATCGGCTGAAGCAGGACATGGGCGAAGTGCAACCTTCCAGTGGCAAGGTGCCCGTGCTGTGGGACGGGGACGCCGTGGTGTGGGACAGCCTCGCGATCCTCGAATACCTTGCCGACAAGGTGGGGCGCGAACGGTTCTGGCCCAAGGATGACGCAGCCCGCGGCATGGCGCGCGCGATGGTGGCCGAAATGCATTCGGGCTATCTGGCGCTGCGCCGCGAACTGCCGATGAACATCCGCCGTCGGATCGAGCTGCCCGGCCTTTCTGAACAGACCCGCCACGATATCGTACGCATCCTTGGCCTGTGGGCCGAAGCACGCGCCCGGCATGGCAGCACCGGCCCGTATCTGTTCGGCACGTTCGGCGCGGCCGACATCTTCTACGCACCTGTCGTGACGCGCTTCGTCACCTACGGCATCAGCGTTCCGGGCTTTGCGCAGGCTTATATGGAAGCGATCCTCGAACATGACTGGATGCGCGAATGGTGCGATGCCGCCGAGCAGGAAGAATGGGTGATCGAACAATGGGAAGCAGCAGTATGATGCGTCTTGCTGCCATCTGCATGGCGATGCTGGCGCTGCTGCCTGCGCCTGCGCACGCCTGGGGCTTTTACGCCCACCGCCAGACCGCCGCGATTGCCGAGGCGAATGTGACCCCCGAAGTGCGCGCCAAAATCCGTGCGCTGCTCGCCCATGAAAAGGCGCTGGGCACGCCCGAATGCCCGCTGAAGACGCTGCAGGACGCCGCCGTCTGGGCCGATTGTGTGCGCGGCGAGGGGTGGCGCTGGGGCTATACCGCCGCGTGGCATTACCGCACCGCACCGATTTGCCAGACGTTCAACCCACGCGCCAACTGTTCGGGCGGCAATTGCGTCACCGCGCAGGTCAACCGGGCGCACCGCATGCTTGCCGATGAACGCCTGCCCGCGCCGATCCGGTTGGAAGCACTGGCTTTTCTGGTTCACTTTACCGGTGATGTGCATATGCCGCTGCATTCGGGCGATCACGAGGACCGCGGTGGCAATGACCGCGAGGCGGATTACGGGATCAGGCCGGGGTACAACCTCCATGCAATCTGGGATGGCCCGCTGGCCGAACGCGCCATCACCGATCCGGCCGATCCGGTGGTGCGGCGCTACACCCCTGCCGAACGCGCCGAACTGGGCGGAGGCAACCCGGACGATTGGGGCCGCGAAAGCTGGGAGATTGCGCGCAGCTTTGTCTATCCCACCGCCTTCGACACCGATGATGTCTGCGCCGCGCCCTTGGCGGAAAAAACTGTGCTCAGTCAGGATGACATCGTCCGCGGTGTGCCGATCGCCAAACGCCGGGTGCAGCAGGCCGGGGTGCGGATCGCCGATCTGCTTGCCAGCGCATTTGCGCCGGGTGCGCTGCCAGAGCCGGAGCGCCGCGAATGAACGCCCGTCGCCGCGCGCACCGCAGCATCATGGCAGGGCAAGGGGAACCCGTCGCCCAATCGCGCTTGGGCAATGCCGCAAACTCCTGCTAGGCAGACAGAAATGCTTGATCCTCTCGACCTTGCCAAGCGGCTGATGGCCGCTTCCAGCGTGACACCTGCAACCGGCGCGGTGTTTGGCGAAATTGAAGCGATGCTGGCACCATTGGGCTTTGCCATTCACCGTTTCACCCGGGGCGATGGACCCGAGGGAAGCGACGAGGCACCGGTCGAAAACCTGTTCGCCATCCGCACCGGCCCGCCCGGCGCGCGCCACATCGCCTTTGCAGGACACCTCGATGTCGTTCCCCCCGGTGAAGGCTGGGCGACTGATCCCTTCATCCCCGAAGTGCGCGGCGACCTGCTTCACGGTCGCGGCGCGGTCGACATGAAAGGCGCCATCGCCGCAATGGTCGCTGCCGTGGCCGACGTGCCTGCCGACGCGGGCACGATCAGCTTCATCATCACCGGTGACGAGGAAGGTCCGGCGCTGCACGGCACCCGCGCGCTGATCGATTACATGGCGACAAAAGGTATCCAGCCTGATCTGTGCCTTGTCGGCGAACCCACCAGCGTCGCCCGGCTGGGCGATATGGTGAAGATCGGTCGGCGCGGTTCGGTCAACATCTTCATCGATGTCGAAGGCGTGCAGGGCCATGTCGCCTATCCGCACCTTGCCGACAATCCGCTGCCCAAGCTGGTGGCGATTCTGGCCGAACTGGATGCGCTGACACTCGACACCGGCACCCGCTGGTTCCAGCCCTCCAACCTCGAAATCACCGATATCAACGTGGGCAACCGGGCGCATAATGTGATCCCGGCGATGGGCACCGCTAGGGTGTCGATCCGCTTCAACGATCTGCATACCGGCCACAGCCTGTCCGAACGGGTCATGGCGATTGCCCAGCGCCATGGCGGAACGGCGCGGCCGGTGATTTCGGGCGAACCATTCCTGACCGAGCCTGGTGAATTTTCCCGGTTGGTGAGCGATGCGGTGGCCGCGGAGACCGGTATTACGCCCGAACTGTCCACCACTGGCGGCACATCGGATGCCCGCTTCCTGCGGGCCGTATGCCCGGTGATCGAATTCGGCCTGTGCAATGCAACCATGCACAAGCGCGATGAAGCGGTGGCGATCCCCGATCTGGCGGCGCTTACCCGAATCTATACCCGCATTGCCGTTCAGGCACTGGCATTGGACAAAGGACAGTAAATTGGGCGCCTGGCTCCGCATACCTCTGTGGCAACGTGTCATTGCCGCACTTGTCCTTGGCATCATCGTCGGACGCCTGTGGGGGCCGGGGGCAGAAAGCATCAAGATCATCGGCGATGTCTTTGTCGCCTTCATCAAGATGCTGGTGGTGCCGCTGATCTTCTTCAGTCTGGTCGCAGGTGTGGCCAGCATCGGCGATTTGCGCAAACTGGGCTCTGTCGGCTGGCGGGCGATGCTGCTGTTCGTGGTGACAGGGCAGATGTCGGTCTGGCTTGGCCTGGCGCTGGGCACCTTTATCGCGCCGGGCGTGGGGGTTGATACTTCGGCGCTGACGCTTGGCGCAGCGCCTGAACCCACCGAAACCAGCTGGCGCGAAATGGTGTTGGGCATGATCCCGCAAAGCCCTGTGCAGGTGATGGCGGACGTCAACGTGTTGCCGCTGATCGTGTTTTCGCTGCTGATCGGGATCGGCATCCTGATGGCGCGGGAAGAGGGTGAGCCAGCGCTCAAGATCTTCGAGAGCGGTTCTGTGGTGATGCAGAAAGTCACGATGATCGTGATGGAACTGACCCCGTTCGGCGTCTTTGCACTGATGGCATGGGTGGCCGGAACGCTCGGTTTCGATGCGCTCGCCGCGCTCGGCAAGCTTGTGTTCCTGAATTACCTCGGCTGCTTCCTGATCATCGCGCTGATTTACGGCGGCATGATCAAGTTTATCGCCCGGATGCCGGTGATCGGCTTTTTCCGCGGAATGGTCGATGCGATTGCGGTGAGTTATTCGACCGCCAGTTCCAACGCGACGCTGCCTGTCACCCTGCGCTGTGCCGAACGCAATCTGGGCGTGTCGAATTCGGTCGCCAGCTTCATCATCAGCCTGGGCGCGACGGTGAACATGAACGGCACTGCGATGTATCTGGGCCTTGCCACATTGTTCGGGGCGCAAATCTTCGGGGTGGATCTGAGTTGGGGCGATTACGGCATGATCGCGCTGCTTGGCACGCTGGGCGCTGTCGGCGCGGCGGGAATTCCCGGCGCGGGCCTGATCATGATGGCGCTGGTGTTCAGCGCGGTGGATGTGCCGCTTGAAACCATCGCCTTTGTGGCCGGGGTGGACCGGATCATGGACATGATGCGCACCACCACCAATATCACCGGCGATGCTGCGGTGGCGGTGACAGTCGCCAGCATGACGGGCGAACTTGATTCGGCAGAGCTGATCAGCGCCGATGATGTCTAGGCGCGGAAATCAGTCCTTGACGTAGGCGATGGGGACGAACTCGCCCAGAGCACACGCCGCACCGCGTTGCGGCACGCCGCCAACGGTGGTGAGGCTGTAGACGATCTCCTGCCTGCACAGCTGGGGGAAGGACGTTTCATAGGCGATGGCGCGGTCCCACCCCAGGCCCGCGCAGGGGGCTGGCAAGACGCTGCGATAGACCTTTGCAGCGGTCATCTCGAAATCGATCACCCGATCGCTGCGCACCGCGGCCTGCCGGATCTGCGAGGTGTCGATGCAGTTCTGGCCCGGCCCGGTGATCGTCGCTTCCGGCGCTGCAGCAATCGCCGCAGCCGCTCGCGCGGCATCGGCGGCTGGATCGGCCGGAGCGCAGGATGCAGCGGCAAGGGGCAGCGAGGCAAAGGCAAGCGCGCGTGTGATCATGGCAACTCTCCGAAAAGCGAACACGCAGTGTCGGTCATGCGATTGAACCGCACCTTAATCCGGCACAGTCCTCGCTGGTGTGCGACCTTTGGGCGGTTCTGTCACCTTCTTGCGGAAGCTGCACAGATCAGCGACTGTGCACCGCCAGCATTCCGGCGTGCGCGCCTTGCAGACGTAGCGCCCGTGCAGGATCATCCAGTGGTGCGAATCGCGGCGGAAGGGTTGCGGGACGCGCTTCTCCAGCTTGGCCTCAACCTGTTCGGGTGTCTTGCCCTTGGCCATCCCCGTCCGGTTGCCGACGCGAAAGATGTGCGTATCGACCGCAAAGGTTTCCTGCCCGAACCAGCAATTGAGCACGACATTCGCCGTCTTGCGCCCAACTCCCGGCAGCATCACCAGTTCATCGCGGGTATCGGGAACATCGCCGCCGTGCCGTTCAACAAGGATGCGGCTGAGAGCGATCACATTCTTGGCCTTGGAATTGAACAGCCCGATCGTCTTGATGTGCGCCTTCAACCCATCTTCGCCAAGGTCGAGCATCTGTTGCGGTGTTTCGACCACGGCAAACAGCGCCCGGGTCGCCTTGTTCACGCCCACATCGGTTGCCTGCGCACTCAGCGCAACGGCCACGAGCAGCTGATAGGCGTTGCCATATTCAAGCTCAGTCTGGGGCGAGGGGTTATCTTCGGCCAGCCTACGGAAGAATTCGAAAATCTGATTTTTGGTCATGAACGCCCTACAGCCCCAGCACGTCCTGCATGGTGTAGCGGCCCGCATCCTGACCGATAAGCCATTCGGCCGCGCGCACCGCGCCGCGTGCAAAAATCATGCGATTTTCAGCCGAATGGGAAATCGTCAGGCGTTCTTCGCTTCCGGCGAAGATCACACTGTGTTCGCCTGCGACCGTGCCGCCTCGCAGCGCGGCAAAGCCGATCGCGCCGGGCTCGCGGGCTCCCGTCATGCCATGGCGCCCGCTTTCCATGTTGTCGGCCAAACCGATCCCGCGCGCCGAAGCCGCCGCTTCGCCAAGCAATTTGGCAGTGCCCGAAGGCGCATCAACCTTCATCCGGTGGTGCATTTCCAGAATTTCGATATCCCAGTCCGGCCCCAGCCGCGCCGCCGCTTCGTGCACCAGATGCGCCATCAGCGTGACACCCAGAGAAAAGTTGCCCGATTGGAGAACCGGCACCGTCCGCGCGGCATCGTCCAGCATCGCCAAATGATGGTCTTCCAGCCCGGTGGTTCCAATCACGATCGGCGTGCCTGCGTCTTGGGCTGCACGCAATGTAGCCCCAAGCGCATCAGGCGAGGAAAAATCGATCAGCGCGTCGCACTGGCCCGTATGCGGCGCAATGCTGCCACCTGCATCGATACCGACGCACATCGCATGTCCGGCATCGACAATCGCCGTTTCCAGCGCCTGTCCCATCCGGCCTTTGTGCCCAATCACTCCGAATTTGCGCTGTGCCATTGCTTCGCCTCTGCCGATCATGCTTGAAGGCCCCATGGCAGACTTCAAACGCATCGTCATCCTAACCGGCGCAGGCATTTCGGCAGAAAGTGGCATCGATACGTTTCGCGCCGCAGGAGGATTGTGGGAGCAGCACCGGATCGACGATGTCGCAACGCCCGAAGGCTTCGCCCGCAACCCCGATCTGGTCTTGAGTTTCTATGACAAGCGCCGCGCCGCGCTGGCTTCGGCATCGCCCAACCCTGCGCATGTGGCGTTGGCGCGGTTGGAACGTGAATTTGCCGGTGAACTGTTGCTGGTAACGCAGAATGTCGATGATCTTCACGAACGCGGCGGTAGCTTCCGTGTGCTTCACATGCACGGCGAACTGCAATCCGCGCTCTGCACATCGTGCGAAGTGCGCACCCGCTGGCATGACACGATGCGCAATCGCCCGCCGTGCCCGGTGTGTCAGGCGCGCAGCCTCAGGCCGGATATTGTGTGGTTTGGCGAAATGCCTTACGAGATGGGCCGGATCTACTCCGCGCTGGAAAGTTGCGACCTGTTTGTCAGTATCGGCACATCAGGCGCGGTGTATCCAGCAGCAGGCTTCGTTCAGGAGGCCCGCGCTGCAGGCGCATACACGCTGGACTTGAACCTGGAACCCAGCGAAGGGTCCCGCTTGTTTGACGAGAGCCGCCTCGGCCCGGCAAGCCTGCTGGTGCCTGCCTGGGTCGACGACGTGCTCAGTTGCGCGGAGGCATAGGGATCGGGTGTTCAGGCGTCGGCGGATTGGCGCCGCGCTCTTCACTCCATGTCCGCCCATCGTCTGCATCCTGCGCAGGATCGTGATCGAGCGCGCTGGCGTTGTGGGTGCCATGCGCAGCCGCGGCGTCTTCGTGGTGATCCTTGGCTTTCTTGGCGCGCAGCCAGGATACGATAGCGATAACCAACACCGCGCCCAGAGTGAACATCGAAAGGATCATGACAACATTGCCGTTCATCTGCTTTCTCCTCTTCAGACAGGGAAAGACCTGATCGCACGAGCCAATGTTCCGTCGGATGCTGATTGATGGGCCGCACCGTGGCCCGAATCGGTCAGGGTGAGATTCCCGCGTTAGACCGCGACTGAGCCGCAACCCTTGCACATCGCATCCTTCGCAATCCGAATCGTTCGCAGACCGGGCTGAAGCCCGTCCATGATATGAAGCCGCCCCCAGCCCGGATCGCCGAGGCTGCTGCGCCCCTGAAGTAACGCCTTGATCGCCTGAAGCGCAGCAAGGCTGCCAGCCCAACCCGCCATTGCGCCCAGCATCCCGTCATCCGCGCAGGTATCGCAATCTTCGGCATCGAAGGCGTCGCCGACGAAGCAGCGGTAACAGGCCTCGTCAGGTCGATGCCCTGCAAAAGCACCGACCTGCCCCTGAAAGCGCCCCACCGCCGCCGAAAGGAGCGGGATGCCTGCCGCAACGCAGGCATCCGATACCGCCAGCCGCGTGGCGAAGTTGTCTGTCCCATCAAGCACAAGATCGCACCCCGCGATCATCCCGGCGACATTGCCTGCGGTGATGCGCGTATCGGACACGTCGACCATCAGCGTGTCATCGAAGTTTGCCAGCCAACGGCGCGCAGACACAGCCTTGCCGTAGCCGACATCGCGGGTTGTGAAGATCGTTTGGCGCTGAAGGTTCGACACATCGACAACATCGTCATCGATCAGGGTCAACCGGCCAATACCGGCGGCGGCGAGATATTGCAGGGCAGGGCTGCCAATCCCGCCAAGACCCATGATCGCCACTCGCGCTTCTGCCAGCTGCACCTGCCCCGCACCGCCAACCTCGGGCAGAACGATATGGCGCGCAAACCGATCGAGCCGGGCAGGGCTCAGGCTCATGGCTCGTCCTCGGGCAAGCGGCGCTCCCGCTTGAATGCACCGATCCCGTGCCACCAAAGAAAACTGATTACCGCCCCCTTTGTAGGCTGAAGCATGACCAGCAGCATGATCACCGCTACCGGCAGGATGATCGCCAGCGTCAACCATGCCGACAGGCCGTACGTTCCGATCATGGCAATCACGATCGGCGCGAGCAGATGGCCGACAACGAAAATGCCGATATAGGCGGGAAAATCATCCGCCTGCTGCACTGAAAGGTCGAGCCCGCACACGCCGCAATGGTCGTGCGGCTTCAGCCATTTGCGGAACACCGCGCCTTCGCCGCAGCGTGGACAACGGCCACGCGCTCCGCGAAGCAGCGCCGCGATGAAAGAGTCTGGAAGATTGTAGCGCGTGGGATCAGGGGCCATGGTGCGTGCTTTGGCGATTTGCGCTGCGCCTGTCGAGCCGGGTCAGCGGCCCGTAACGGGAAAGTGGCAAATGTCATAAGCAGACCTTACCTGATCTTGGTGTGCTATGACCCACAGCGGGCAAGTAGTTGCTGAACGCAGAACGGCCTTGGCTGAAAAATAACCGCGGGCGCCCGCGCTGTTCGCGCCGGGCCCCGCAGCAAGACGATCGGTCAGCTTTCGAGCTGACGCAGCAGACTGCGCACATCGCCGTCCATGTCGGCATCGCGCTGACGCAGGTCCTCGATCAGGCGCACCGCGTGAATGACCGTGGAATGGTCGCGGCCGCCAAATTTGCGCCCGATCTCGGGATAGCTGCGCGGAGTGAGAACCTTGGACAGATACATCGCCACCTGACGCGGACGCACAACGGCGCGTGCGCGGCGCTTGCTGCTCATCTCGGCACGATCGATGCGGTAGAACTGGCACACTGTGCGCTGGATTTCGTCAATGGTGATCCGCCGGCGATTGGCGGACAGGATATCGGTCAACTGTTCTTCAGCCAGTTGCAGCGATACGTCCTGCCCGGTCAGCTGGGCATAGGCGATCAGCTTGTTCAGACCGCCTACCAGCTCGCGCACGTTGCGCGTGATCGTCCGTGCAAGGAAATCGACCACGTCGTCGGGTACGGTGATCGCGGCAAAGCGAGTGAGCTTCGACACGAGGATCTTCTTTCGCAGCTCGATATCGGCGGGCTGGATGTCTGCGACAAGGCCCATCGACAGGCGCGAAAGCAGGCGCGGCTCTACCCCGTCGAGCGCCTGCGGAGCGCGGTCGGCGGCGAACACCAGCCGCTTGCCTTCAGCGAGCAGCGCATCGATTGTGTAGAGCAGTTCTTCCTGCGCGCTGGCCTTCCCGATGATGAACTGGATATCGTCCACCAGCAGCAGGTCGAAGCTGCGCAGTCGCGCCTTGAACTCGATCGTCTGGCTGGACTTCAACGCCTGGACGAATTCGACCATGAAGCGTTCGGCAGAGCAGTAGAAGATCCGGGCGCGCGGGTGCGTTTGCAGATAGGCATGGCCGATCGCGTGCAGCAGGTGGGTCTTGCCCTGACCTGTCGCCGCCTTGAGATAGAGGGGCGAGAACTGTGGCTGTTCCAACGCTGCCATGCGCTGCGCTGCGTTGCAGGCCAGCACGTTGGCCTCGCCCGTGACGAACGCCGCAAAGGTCAACGAGGGATCAAGCCCCACTGACGATATGAAGGTCGCATCCCCAAGCGCGCCTGCCGCCATCGCGATCGCGCTGGCACCATCATTGGCCGGCCGGCGGCCATCGTCGAGGCGGATGTCAGGCAGCTGGCGGCGGCCGGGATGAACCACGATATTGACCTTGCGCACTTCGCTGCGCGCAATGCTCCAGGCGAGCTGCAGACGATCATGAAAACGGTCGCGTACCCAGTTGGCCGAAAATTCTGTCGGCAGATACAGATCGAGTGCGCCCGATTCGCGGTTCAGCGCGCCAAGTTGGATCGGCTTGATCCACTGGCTGTGCAGCTGGTGTCCCAGATCCTTGCGCAGACCCTGACTGATATCGGACCAGTCGGCAGCGAGATTTACAGCTTCAGAATCTTCCATCAAATGTTCGTCAGCCTGACGGCTACCTGTCCGCGCTTTGTCTGTTCTGTGCACAAGCTCTTCCCCGATTCACACGCTGCCTGTCTGACCCCCCAAGGCCGCAGACTCATCAATATTCGCTTCGACAGGCTATACCTTCCCACGCCCCGGAAATTGCTTTTCCAGGTTCCCCCTGTCGGCTGGTTAGTAAGGCACCCGGGCTGTCCCGCACCGGATGCCTATGATGTAAAGAGCGCCGAGGGCCTTTGCGCAAGCGCGGACTTTTAAAAAAAGTGAAATAATCCTGTTGACTCGACCCTACCCCGCAGAGTTGCGTTGAAGTGTCTGATTCAATTGAATTTAGGTGTTAAAAAGCGTGCGAATCGCGGGGAATCCTGACGTTTGTAGCGCGGACTTTTGTTGCATTTGTCGCAAACGAAACGGGCCGCGCTTTGTGAGCGCGGCCCGTCGGATATTCGGAGGCTTCGTCATCGGCAATCGTACCTAGCGTACGATCATCGATGTGGCAGCGAATCGGATCAGAGCGCGGCGACTCGACGCGTCAGACGTGACATTTTGCGGGCCACGGTGTTCTTGTGCATCACACCGCGCGCAATGCCGCGGGCCATTTCAGGCTGCGCAGCCTTGAGGGCGGCTGTCGCGGCTTCCTTGTCGCCAGCTTCACAGGCCGATTCCACCTTCTTGACGAAGCTGCGAATGCGGCTGATGCGGGCGCCATTGATTTCAGCGCGGTTGGTGTTGCGACGGATGCGCTTCTTGGCTTGCGGCGTATTGGCCATAATTCGTGTCTGTCTCGCGTTTGCTTCGGGCTGCTTCAGGCAGCCGGGAAATGGTTGACGGTTTGCTCGAAAACGGACGAGCGGACTCATGGCCCAACCGCCGGAAAGCAGCGCGCATAGTCAAAGCGGCGCGCAAGGTCAATGATTCCCTCACTTCTGGCACACCGGGCAATACCATGTGCTGCGTCCGCCTTGGGCGATCCGCATGATCGTGCCGCCATCCTCGCGGTGACAGGATTCCCCCGTGCGGCCATACACATCGAAGGAGCTCGCAAAATAGCCCAGTTCGCCATCGGGCCGGGCATAGTCACGCAGGCTTGATCCTCCGTCGCGGATCGATGCTTCGAGCACATCACGAATTGCGGGAACCAGCTTGGAAAGCTGCGGCCCCGTAACCTTGCCCGCCAGCCTGGTGGGCCGGATCTGCGCACGCCACAGCGCCTCGCAGACGTAGATATTGCCAAGCCCTGCAACAATCCGCTGATCGAGCAGCGCAAGCTTGATCGATTGGGTCTTACCCTTGAGCGCGATTTTCAGATGCTTCGCAGTCAGCCCGGGGCCAAGCGGTTCAGGGCCAAGCGCTGCAAATGGCGGCCAGCGTGCCAGGGACTCGCTTGCCACCAAATCGACCGAACCGAAACGGCGCGGGTCGCACAGGGCAAACCGGTGGCGTGCGGTTTCCAGCAACAGGTGATCGTGCGGTTCGGGCCTGTCAGGATCGATCCGCCAGCGACCGCTCATCCCCAGATGGAATATCATCGTCGCGCCGCGATCAAGGTGCATCAGGCCATATTTGGCTCGTCGCGACAGCGATGTCACGGTTGCGCCAGTCATGATCTGCACAAGGTCGCTTGGGAAAGGGCGACGCAGATCGGCGCGGTTCAGCACCACCCGCGTGATCCGCTCACCTTCGAGGAACCTTGTAAGGCCGCGGACAGTTGTTTCGACTTCTGGGAGCTCAGGCATTTGAGTCTCCTCTAACACTCTTTGCCTCGGCGGCAATTGGCTCTAGGGAACGCGGCATGAATGATACCAGCGATGACACCGTCTCCTTTGGCTACACCCAGGTCACGCCGCAGGAAAAAACCCGCAAGGTCGGGGAGGTCTTCTCCAGCGTCGCAAGCAAATACGACATCATGAATGATGCGATGTCGGGGGGAATGCACCGTTTATGGAAGGATCGCTTCGTCAAGCGGGTGAAGCCGCAACCGGGCGAACAGATCCTCGATATGGCGGGCGGCACGGGCGACATCGCGTTTCGCATGGCGGCCCGCGGCGCGCATATCACGGTGGCCGACATCAATCAGGACATGCTGGACGTGGGGGCAGAACGCGCATTGGAACGCGGCGCCGATGCGGACGACGGTAGCCTTGTTTTTACCTGCCAGAACGCAGAGCAGGTCAGCTTTGCTTCGGGCACCTTCGATGCCTACACCATTGCCTTCGGTATTCGCAATGTGACCCATATTGACCGCGCGCTGGCCGAAGCCATGCGTGTGCTGCGGCCCGGAGGACGGTTCTTCTGCCTCGAATTCTCGACGGTGGAATGGTCGGGTTTGAAGGAGGCCTACGACCTCTATTCTGAACATCTGCTTCCGCGCATGGGCCAGGCGATCGCGGGGGATGCGGATTCTTATCGCTACCTTGCCGAATCAATCCGCAAGTTTCCGCCAATGCCTGCCTTTGAACAGATGATTCGCACTGCAGGCTTTGCCAATACCAAGGTCGAACCGATCATGGGCGGGCTTGTGGCGATCCATTCCGGCTGGAAGATCTAGCCGCGTGGCATCTTCTGCTGTTCATTTGGTGCGCCTTGCGCGCTGGGGCGTTACGCTTGCGCGGCGCCGTGCGCTGGTGGGGGTCGAAAACGATCCGAACGCTCCAGCGGCGCTACGCCAGTTGGTCCGGGTGGCGCGGCTCGCCGCCCTGACCAGCAAGAAGGGGCCGCGCGATTATGCTGATGCCTTTCGTGCGATCGGGCCCGCCGCGATCAAGCTTGGCCAAAGCCTTGCGACGCGGCCGGATCTGGTCGGCGACGATGCCGCCAACAATCTTCTCAGCCTGCAGGACAGCCTTCCGCCTGTTCCTTTCGCCCAGATCAAGGCCGCGATAGAATCAAGCTTTGGCCAGCCAATCGAAAAGATGTTTGCCGAGATTGACCCCGATCCGGTTGGTGCAGCCTCGATTGCGCAGGTTCACAAAGGTGTCACCACCTGTGGCCGCAAGGTCGCCATCAAAGTGCTGCGCCCTGGTATCCGGGAAAAATTCGCCCGCGACATCACCACCTATGAATGGGCTGCCGCGCATGTTGAGGCGATGGGCGGCGAAGCAAGCCGGCTGCGACCGCGGCTGACGATCGCCAATTTCAAGCGCTGGACCAACTCCGAACTCGACCTGCGGCGCGAAGCGGCTTCTGCTAGCGAACTTGCCGAACAGATGGCGGGCGTTCCGGGATATCGCATTCCAGCGGTGGACTGGGATCGCACCAATGGCCGCGTGATGACGATCGAATGGATCGATGGCATCAAGATCAGCCGGATCGACGAATTGCAGGCGCGCGGACACAATCTTCCTGCGCTGGCCGAAAAACTCGTCATCAGCTTTTTAACCCAAGCGATCAGTGCCGGGTTCTTTCATGCCGACATGCATCAGGGCAACCTGTTCGTGGAAGACGATGGGACCATCGTGGCGATCGATTTCGGCATCATGGGGCGGATCGATCTGCGGGCGCGGCAATGGCTGGCGGAGATACTCTACGGCCTGACCACGGGCAATTACCAACGTGTCGCCGAAATCCATTTCGAAGCGCAGTACGTGCCGAGCTATCACTCGGTCGGCGAATTTGCCACTGCGCTGCGTGCGGTGGGCGAACCGATGCGCGGAAAGCCGGTGAAGGAACTCAGCGTCGGCCAGATGCTCGATGGATTGTTCGCCATCACCCGCGATTTCGACATGCAGACCCAGCCGCATCTGCTGCTGCTGCAAAAGACGATGGTGATGGTCGAAGGCATCGCTACGCAGCTTAACCCCGATATCAACATGTGGGACACAGCGGCACCTTATGTGCGCAGTTGGATACGTGACGAGCTGGGGCCAGAGGCCGCACTGGCTGAACGGATCAAGCAGGATACCGAAACGCTGCTGCGTCTGCCAGGACTTATCCGGCGGTTGGAAGAAAAATACCCCCCCAAAGGCGGCGCGCCCGAAACTCCGCCGCTTCCCGATATCAAACTGATTACTGATAAGCGCGAAGGCCGCGGCTGGTTTGGCTATGCGGTTGCAATTGCCGCCGGTGCGGTCGGCGTTTGGGGGGCGACAGCGCTCGGCTGGATCGGATGAGCCCTCACTCTGCCCGCCTGCCGGGCGGTGTGGCGTTGCTTGATCGCTGGGAGGCGCTGGGGCGTCCGTTTCGTGTGCTGCCACGCGGGGCCGCGCGCGTCATTCTGGTTGTTCTTGCGGCGCTGATGGTATGGAGCGCGATTGCCGCTGCGCCAGTCGATCAGGCCGAACGGCAGCGCATTACAGCCAAGGCCGTTCATACACAGCCGGGCAAGGCAAAGGGCGATCTTGCGCTGTATTCGCGGATTGCCGCGCGCGTATCTGCGGGGGAGGGGTACTATCCCGCCGCAATGGACGAACAACGCGCAAGCAATTACCCAACGCGTCCGTTTGTTGCAGTCCGGCAGCCCTCCTTGGCTTGGTTGCAGGCGCTGATCGGGGTCGGCGGCGTGCGCTTTGCAGAGATGGGTCTGGTGATCGCGTGTCTGTGGGCAGCGAACCTGCGACTGGCTGCGCTGGTTTCAACCCCGGAACGGTTGGCCGCGCTGGTTCTGCTCGCGTTGGGGGGCGCGGCCGTGATTGTGCCACTGGCCGGATTGATCCACGAATTGTGGGCGGGATTGTGGCTGACGCTGGCCTTGCTTGTCTATCGCCCCGATCGCTGGTGGCCTGCATTGTTCGCAGCGGCGATGGCGCTGGCAGTGCGTGAGCTGGCGGTTCCGTTCGTGCTGCTGTGGCTGGTGTTTGCGGTGGTGGCGCGGCGCTGGCGCGAGGCGGCAGGGGTTGCAGGCGTGTTGGCTGTCTTCGCGGTCGGAATGGCGCTGCACTACATGGCGGTGGAAGCAGGGCGTCTGCCGGGCGACCCGGCTTCGCAAGGCTGGAATGCGTTCGCCGGATTTGGATTGCCCCTGATGGCGGTGTCGCGGCTGACAGGCCTTGCGCTGCTGCCGATGGCACTGGCTGCGCCGCTCGCAATTCTGCCGCAGGTTGGTTGGGTTGGGCTGGGCGGTCGGTTTGGGCTGTTTGCTGCCCTGTGGTTTGCCGGGCTGTTCACGATGGTCGCGCTGTTTGCGCGGCCCGAGAATTTCTATTGGGCGCAATTGGTGCTGCCAGCGTATGGGATCGGCCTGGCATTTGCACCGCGCAGCCTGTTTGATCTTTGGCAGAGCGCCGCGGGCCGGGTATCAAGGCAAACTTAACCAAACTTTGCGATGGGTGGCCGATGCATTATGGCGGGCATCCGGCAGGCAGGCGCGAGAGGCAGAAAGCAACATGACCACACAGGAGGCGAAAGCGGGCCTTCATCCTCGCATCCTGCTGGTCGTGGGCGGCGGAATCGCGGCTTACAAGGCTTGCGAGTTGGTACGGCTGATTCGCAAGGGCGGGGGCGATGTAACCTGTGTCGTCACCAAGGGCGGCCAGCAGTTCGTTACACCGCTGACGCTCGCCGCGTTGAGCGAAAATCAGGTGTATACCAGTCTGTTTGATCTCAGGAACGAGGTTGAGATGGGCCACATCCAGCTTTCCCGCGAAGCCGATCTGGTGGTGGTGTGTCCGGCGACGGCGGATCTGCTCGCCAAGATGGCGGCGGGTATTGCCGATGATCTGGCGACCACGCTGATACTTGCGACCGACAAACCGGTGATGGCCGTGCCTGCGATGAATGTGCGCATGTGGGAGCACGAAGCGACCCAGCGCAACATTGCGCTGCTCAAGGCGGCCGGCGTCAATGTTCTGCATCCCGATGAAGGGCCGATGGCTTGCGGTGAATTCGGGTATGGCCGGTTGCCCGAACCCGAAGCGATCTGGCAGGCCATCGCGGCGCACTTCGGGATGGATGTGCCCGAACCGCAGCACCGTGAACCCCAGCTCCTTGAAGCGCCAGCGCGCCAACTTGCCGCTCCGCCCATCCCGGTGGAAGCGCTGGAGCCCGAAGAAGAGGATGATGGGAGCGCGGCTATGCCCGCGGGGGGTCTTGGCGGATTTCTGTCGCGTATCATCCCGCGTTCGACCGCCAAGCGCACCCACGACGAGATCGAAGCCGAATACGAAGAGCTGCCAGAACCAGACAATAGCAACGTGGGTGACAAAGAGGGCGAAACCTATGCCGCGCCCGATGAGCCTGCACCCGAATTTGCGCCAGATTTCGGCGGGCCGTTGCTGGCGCGCAAAGGCAAGGCAAGCGCCGCGCCGCCCATTGATGCCGGTGCGATCAATCACCAAGTTGACCCGCGCAAATCCGCGCCCGAAGTCTTCGCGCCCCAAGTGCCGGATGAAATTGAGGCGGATCTGGGCGAGGTGGCCGAAGGCGCTCAATTCGGAATGGCGGCATCGTATCGTCCGCTGGCCGGTCGCCACGTGCTGGTCACGGCCGGGCCGACATGGGAGCCGCTTGATCCCGTGCGTTATATCGCCAACCGGTCAAGCGGAAAGCAGGGCTTTGCCATTGCAGCCGCTGCAGCGGCGCTTGGTGCGCGCGTGACACTGGTTGCAGGCCCCGTCGCGCTCAAGACTCCGGCAGGTGTCCGGCGGATCGATGTCGAAAGCGCCCGTGACATGGCCGAGGCGGTGAAGCGCGCGCTTCCCGCTGATGTGGCTGTGATGGTGGCCGCAGTGGCCGATTGGCGGCCCAAGGAATACCGCGGCGAAAAGATCAAGAAGCGCGGCGATGCTCCGCCTGCGCTGATGCTTACGGAAAATCCCGACATCCTGACCAATGTCGCAGGCGGACCCAAGCGCCCGGCGCTGGTGATTGGTTTTGCCGCCGAGACTGACAATGTGCTCGAAAATGCCAGGCAGAAACGCAAGCGCAAGAGCGCGGACTGGATCGTTGCCAATGATGTCAGCGGACCCAGCGGCCAAAGCGTGATGGGCGGCGATCGGAACCGGGTCACGATTGTAACAGGCGAAGGGATCGAAGTGCTCGACGACATGCCCAAAAGCGCCGTGGCAATGGCGCTTGCCGAACGGATCGCTGCGGTGTTTCAGGCGGAGGATGCGCAGTGAGCATTTCGGTTGCTCTGCAACGCCTGCCTCACGGTGCAGGCCTGCCATTACCCGCCTATGCCACCAGTGGCGCGGCCGGAATGGATGTCGTCAGCGCAGAGGATGTCACGCTGGCACCGGGCGGCCGCCACGCGGTCGCAACCGGTCTGGCGATGGCGATACCCCAAGGCTACGAAATTCAGGTGCGCCCGCGATCGGGACTGGCGCTGAAGCATGGCATCACCGTCCCCAATACGCCCGGCACGATCGACAGCGACTATCGCGGGGAGCTGAAGGTGATCCTTATCAACCATGGCACCGATCCGTTCGTGGTGCAGCGCGGCGACCGCGTGGCGCAGCTTGTGCTTGCTCCGGTGGTCCAGGCAACATGGGACGAGGTGGCGGAACTGGATGCAACGTCGAGGGGTACAGGCGGCTTTGGTTCGACAGGCGGTCACGCCCGACTGTAAGCGCTCGGCAGATGTCATCTGAGAGACGCACAAAAAAAGGCGGCGCGATCCCCTGCGCCGCCTTCTCTTTTTCCCGTCCAAGGGTCTCTTGAACGCCGTCCTACACCATCAATCGGTAGGGCGCACGGTATTTTCGCCATCATCGCGGATTGTGATCCGCACGGTTTCACCCGAACTGCCGGGAAAATCGGTGAAAATGGCGTCGACCAGATTCGGAACCAGGCGTGGCAGGCGGTTCGAACGCGAAACGGCTTCGGCCTTGCCTTCGAACAGGCGCTGTCCATCAGCCCTGCGGTCGATCTTCAGATCAATGGCGCTGGTATAGACGGTGAAGCTTCGCACGTTCGGGCCGCCGAAGAACGGATCATTAAAGCCGTAACCCCATGCGCCAAAGCCGCCGCCCCAGCCGCCCCAACGGCCCCAGGGGCCAAAGCCGGCTGCGCCGTTGAAATCGGTCCGCACCCGCTCGCGCCCATTATCGACTGTGTAGTCGAACCGTACCAGCATATCGGCCGCTTCGGGCGTAGCCGCGCGCGTGTAACCGAGTTGGGTCATTTCAGCCGCCACGCTGTTGGCGTAGGTGGCAAATTCAAGACCGCCTGCCAACCTGGGGTCTTCGGCCACGACAGCAAAGGTCTGGCCCTGGGGTGCGGGCAGAGGAACGGCAAAGCGCGATACATCGGCCTTGAAAGGCGTGGCGCAAGCCGACAGTCCGATCACAAGCGCCAGCGGGAACGCAACGCGGCTTAGCGACTTCAGAGGCGACACAGGAGACAACATCATACAATCCTTGTCTGGTTGATGGCGCAGCATTCGCCGCGACGTTTACCCTGCGCAACATATTGCATTAGCATGAACGGGGATTGAATATTCACCGATTTCATGCCTCGTTTCAACGCAAAATGGCTTGTCAGTGCCGTACGAGGCCCAAAGCCCGGTAAGCCGCGGTCAGGGTCGGCGCACCGCGTTCACGGGCCTTCGCCGCGCCGCGTGCGAGGATCGCGTCGAGCGCCTCGGTATCGTCCTTCAACGCGACGAAGCGATCGCGAATCGGGCAGAGCTTTTCCACCAAAAGATCAGCCAGTGCAGGCTTGAAAGCGCCAAAGCCCTGTCCGCCGAATTCGCGCAGCACTTCGGCCTGTGTCTGGCCGGCGAGAGCAGCGTAGATGCCGACAAGATTCTTGGCTTCGGGCCGGTTGGCCAGCCCGGCTTCTTCGGAGGGCAGGGCTTCCGGATCGGTTTTTGCCTTCTTCACCTTTTGCGCCATGGTGTCGGCATCATCGGAAAGATTGATACGGCTCATGTCGCTGGGGTCGGACTTGCTCATCTTGGCGCTGCCATCGCGCAAGCTCATGATCCGCGCAGCTTCCTTGGGGATGATCGGATCGGGCAGGGTGAAGATCGGCGCGTCTTCGGTGCCGAAGTCGTTGTTGAACTTCTGCGCGATGTCGCGGGCCAGTTCCAGATGCTGTTTCTGATCTTCGCCCACAGGCACGTGCGTCGCCTGATACAACAGCACGTCGGCGGCTTGCAGCACGGGGTAGGTGAACAGCGCGACCGACTGGCCTTCGCGGTTCTTGCCCGCCTTGTCCTTCCACTGTGTCATGCGATTGAGCCACCCCATGCGCGCCGTGCCGTTGAGCAGCCACTGCATTTCGGGGTGGAGCGGGACTTGGGCCTGATTGAACAGGATCGCCTTGTCGGGATCAAGCCCGCAAGCCACCAGCGTCGCCACCAGTTCCAGCGTCGAGGATCGCAGTTCGGCCGGATCATGCGTCATCGACAGGGCATGAAGATCGGCGATGAAAATCAGACATTCGCCGCCGGCGGCATAGGCGTCATCCTGCAATGCGACATAATTGCGGATCGCGCCAAGATAATTGCCAAGATGGGGTTTGCCCGTGGGCTGGATGCCGGAGACGACGCGCATGTTTGATCCTGATTGCCTAACTGGTCCGGCGCATTAGGCGCTGGATCGTCGCCTTGTCGAGAACTCCGAGCACGACGGTGCTTATGCCATATGTCACCAAGCTGACTGCAAGGATTGCACCGATCACCATCAGCCGTGTGGCAAAGGCTCCGTCAAGCCACGGTGCGATGAAGCGCATCAATCCGAAAAGCGCTGCGCCCATCACCGCCGACGCAAGCACAATGCGTCCGATCCGCCCGAGCACGCGAGCGGGGAGGCGGAAGTATCCGCGCCGTGCCAGAACCGCGCCCAGCAACGCGATATTGACCCAAGCGCCTACCGCGCCGGCCAGCGCAAGGCCAA
The DNA here is from genome assembly GCF_042466465.1 of Erythrobacter sp. R86502. Taxonomy (NCBI): domain Bacteria; kingdom Pseudomonadati; phylum Pseudomonadota; class Alphaproteobacteria; order Sphingomonadales; family Erythrobacteraceae; genus Erythrobacter; species Erythrobacter sp. R86502. Next base: position 3,006,238 of record NZ_JAXHCJ010000001.1, read on the forward strand.
CCACGCCCAGCGTCGGCACCAGCGCAAAGTTCAACGCCACAGTCACCGTCAGCGAAGCGGCGGCGGTGTAGACAGGGGTGCGGGTGTCCTTGCGCGCAAAGAAATTGGGCGTCAGCACTTTGACCAGCACATAGGCGGGCAATCCCACGACGAGGGCCGATGTGACCATCCCCGTGACGCGGGCATCTTCTGCCGTGAAAGCCTGCCCCTCCATGAAGGTTTTGACAAAGGCAAAGCCGGTGATGAATAGCGCCACGGCGCAGGGCAGTGTCAGCAGCATCGCCAGCTCGATCGCATTGGCTTGCAGACGAACGGCCTCATCATCCTCGGATTTGGAGATGTAGCGCGACAAGGCAGGCAGAATGGCCGTGCCCAGTGCAATGCCGATAATGCCGAGCGGTAGCTGGTTCCAGCGGTCCGCCATCGCCATGTAGGTCAGGCTTCCGTCTGGCAGAACGCGGATAAAGGCCAGATCGATGAAGCGGCTGATCTGATACACGCCGGCCCCAAAAATAGCGGGTACGATCAGCACGCCCATTTCCTTGACGCGGGCTGTAACCTTGGGGGCGGCGCGAGGGATACGGAAGCCTGCGCGGCGCATGAACCAGTATAGCCACAGCAATTGCAGCAGGCCGCTAACCGACACCGCGATGGCAAGGCCGACCCCGGTTGCGGCGCGGGTTGCTTCACCCCCCGGCTGGAACGCACCCCAGATCAATGCGGTCAACAAACAGATATTGAGAAGGATCGGAGCCGCTGCTGCTGCGGCAAACCGAGACAGCGAATTCAGGATCGCTGCCACCAGCGTCGCCAGGCTCATGAACATCAGATAGGGAAAGGCGATCCGCCCCATCGTCACTGCCAGATCATATGTGGCCGTGTCAGCGCGCAGGTCTTCGTTGGCAAAAGCCCACAAGACCCACGGCATCGCCAGCATCATGACTGCGCCGAATGCAACCAGGATCGGCAGAAGCACCGCCAGAACTTCACCTGCAAACCGTTTTGCCGCGTGCTCATCTTCGGCCATGTGGCGATTGAACAGCGGCACGAAGGCCGAAGCAAAGGCACCTTCGGCAAACAGGCGCCGGAACAGGTTGGGCAGCTGGAAGGCCAGCTGCCACGCATCTGCGACGCCCCCTGCGCCCAGAACCCGGGCAAGCAGGATGTCGCGGGCAAACCCGAACACCCGGCTCACCAGCGTCAGACCGCCGATGGTCCCGACATTTCTGAGAAGGCTCATTCCCGAGCGCCCCTGCTGGACGTAGGAATCAGGCGTTGCCTGTTACAGGATCGATCGGCTTGCCACCCGCGGCTTCTTCGGCCCGGCGGGCGGAAAGCTGCTGCGCGTAGATCCCATTGAAATCGACCGGATCAACCATCAGCGGTGGGAAGCCGGCATCGCGCACCGCGCTTGCCACGACGCTGCGGGCAAACGGGAACAGAAGGCGGGGCGCTTCGGCGTAAAGGAAGGCGTGGGCCTGATCTTCGGCCACGTTGCGCATACCCACCAGCCCGCAATAGGCCAGGTCGACAATGTACATCGTGCCGCGCTGCGACGTAGCCGTCAGCGTCAGCTTCAGCGTCACTTCATGCATATCGGGCGCAATGGCATCCGCCCCGATGTTGAACTGAACATCGACCTGCGGCGGTTCGGGCCATTGGAACACATCAGGTGCGCTGGGGTTTTCGACCGACAGATCCTTCACATATTGCGTGACGATCCCGACGGCGGGTGATGTGTCAACGCCGTTGGGCTGCGGCCCGGTGGCACCGGTGTTGTCAAGATTGGTAAGGACGCCTTCTTCGTCGGCCATGATGCGCTTGTCTTTCAATAAAGGTAACAGGGCGTGCGCCGCTTGCACGTGCGGCGTGCAAGGTTCGCTTCGCCGTGCGCCTAGCAGGGGTGCGGCCCGGTCGCAACTGCAGGCCAACGTCATCGCGGGTTGCGAAGATTCACCCCGCGCTGCAACCTATTGGGCGTTGGCGAATTGTAATCGATACCCACATAAGGCAGTGTTGGCGTCCTTGGGCCTGGTTGATGCGTCCTTTGACCCTGTCCTGTACGAAGATCGGAATTGTTGCTGTGCTCGAAATCGTTGTCCTTGCCATGGTTGCCGCCTTTCTCGGCCTGCGCCTGTATTCGGTGCTGGGGCGCCGTGCGGAACAAGAAGAAGAATCGGTGCCGCAGCGCTTTGAAGCGGACGGTAAGCCTGCGGGTATCCGCCCCGCGGCCATGCCAACCCCGGTGGCGCAGACGCGTCCTGCCGAACTTGAAGGCGTAATGCCCGCAGTCGAACGCGGCCTCCGCGAAATCGCCGCAGCGGACTCCAGCTTCAATCTCGGACAGTTTCTCGATGGCGCGCGTGGCGCTTACCGCATGATCCTTGAAGCGTTCTGGAAAGGCGATCGGGATACCTTGCGCGAACTGTGCGATGATGACGTCTATGCCGGTTTTATTGCCGCGATCGACGCCCGCGAACAGGCAGGCGAGACAATGGAAAACAAGTTGATCCGTGTCGAAGAAACCCGGGTTCACTCTGCGTCGCTTGACGGCCGGACAGCCCGCATCGCAATGTTGTTCGTAGCTGACATTGCCGCGGTTACACGTGACAAGGATGGCACGGTGATTGCCGGGTCGCTTGATGACGCAATCGAAAGCCGCGATGTATGGACGTTCTCACGCAATGTCGCGGCGCGTGATCCGAACTGGGTGCTCGACGAAACCGACGAAGGATGATGGCGCGGCCTGCGCCCGTTTCCTGAAAGATCCGATATGCGGCGATGGCTTGGCCTTGTGATGGTGTTGGCACTGGGGGCATGCGGGCGCGTGGTTCCGCAAGCCAGTGTTCCGCCCCCGACAGGGGTTACGCCCCCGCCGGTATCCGCACCCGTTACCCTTGCCGCCAATGCAGTGTTGAGCGGCGTAGCGATCGGCCCGGCCGTCGCGTCGCTGGCGCTGGCTGACGCCGACGCACGTAGCGCCCTTTCAAGCTTTATCGAATCATGCCCGCGGGTGCTGTCGCGCGACGACACCAGCGGGCTGACGCGGCGTGAAGATTGGCGAGTGCCTTGCGATGCCGCACGCGCATATCCGGTAGCGCAGGCGCGCACGTTCTTTGCCGAGCACTTCTCTCCCGTTCAGATCGGTGATGGCCGCGCCTTTGCAACCGGTTATTTTGAACCTGAAATAGCCGGAAGCCGCACGCGCCGGCCGGGTTTTGATGTCCCGGTCTATGCCATGCCCGCCGATCTGGTGCGGGCCTGGCCTGACACCGTCCCCTTATCCGAACGCAGCGGGCGCCCTCCGCTGGGCCGCTATGACGAAAGCGGACGGTTCGTGCTGTATCATGATCGTGCCGCGATTGAGCGAGGCGCCTTGGCGGGCAAGGCGCCGGTCATCGCCTGGGCAGCTGACCCGGTGGAATTCTTCTTCCTTCAGATACAGGGGTCTGGGCGGTTGCGGTCCCCTGAAGGTGAGGTAATCCGTATTGGCTATGCCGGGCAGAACGGGCGCGAATATGTCGGCATCGGGGGCGTAATGCGCGAACGCGGCCTGCTGGGTGATGGGCCGGGCAAATATTCGGGATCGATGCAGGGGATCATGGCTTATATCCGCGAAAATCCGCGCGATGGCCGCGATCTGATGCGCCTCAACAAAAGCTGGATATTTTTTACCGAACTGAAAGGCGACGGGCCGCTCGGTGCGCTTGGCGTGCCGGTGCGGCGCGAGAATTCAGTCGCGGCCGATCCGGCTTTCGTGCCGCTGGGCGCGCCGGTCTGGCTTCAGCTTGATCGGCCGGAAGCCAATGGGCTGTGGATCGCGCAGGATACCGGCGGCGCGATCAAGGGTGCGAACCGGTTTGATACCTTTTGGGGTGCGGGCGAAGATGCGCGCCGCATTGCAGGTGGTATGAGCGGGCGTGGCCGGGCCTATGTCCTGCTTCCCCGCGCATCGGCCCAGCGTCTGGGCGCGGTGCCACGATGAAGGCACCAAGAGGCCTGTCAACTGGTGAGCAGGCGGCTTGGGCGCATCTGGCTTCAAGCGTGAGACCGCTTCCCGGCAAGACCCGTCCTGCGCCGCCCGCAATCAATCCAGCCTCGCCTTCATCCCAGCCAGCATTGGTTCGCACGGTTGCTGCAACGCCTATAGCAGAGCCGCGATCACGCAAGATCGCTGCAGCGCCGCCCGTTGCGCCGCCGCCGAGCACGCCGGGGCTCGATTCCCACTGGGACCGCCGGGTGAAGGCGGGGAGGCTCGATCCTGACCTCACGCTTGATCTTCACGGACACACGCTCGACACGGCGTATGACCGGATCATGGCCGGGCTGGATCAGGCGCGCATGATGGGCGCACGTGTGGTATTGGTGGTGGCAGGACGCGAACGTCCGGTCGATCCGGCAGACCGCATGACAAAACGCGGGGCGATCCGTGCCAAGATGCTCGATTGGCTCGCCGCGAGCCGTCATTCCGACGCGATCAGTGCCGTGCGCCGCGCCCACATCCGTCACGGTGGGGAAGGCGCGCTGTACCTGATTTTGAAACGGCGCTGATCAGCAAACCGCGTTGCTGGCGAACCACCTAAATATAAATGGCAACCTGGCCGGAGCCCTTGAGAGGAAATATTTCGTTTTATCAAAAGGCCAGTGGCGGAGACGGAGGGATTCGAACCCTCGGTACCCTGATAGAGTACGGTTCCTTAGCAGGGAACTGGTTTCAGCCACTCACCCACGTCTCCGGGCAACAGCGAGGCTGTGAAGGCGGGCCTATAGTCGGCCTATTTGCCAGCGGCAAGGTGGCTTGCAAAAAAAGGCGAACAGGCCCGGCGCATTGGCGCGCGTGCGGTTCGTCCCGTGTTCAGATTTGCCCCCCTACCCCGGCACGGCTCGTCGCAATTCCGATTCGCCCCGACGACGAGCGGTTGCACGCACCGCAGGAAGCGATTCTGCTGCGTGCGCATTGATCCGGGGCAGACACGTCGCTGCGAAAGGCTGCATGATGAGCATGATGAACGCCCGTTTTCCAACGTTGGGCCGCCGCATCGCGGGCTTTGCGCTGGGCGCCTTGGCCGCGCTTTCGCTGACGGCGCAGGCCGCCGCGCAGGATCTGGAAACCTTTGATCCTGATGCAGCCTACACCCAGCAGGACGGCGGTTCGGGGGTCGATGGCGATCTGGTAACGCCGCAGGCGCAACCTGCGCCGCCTCAGGCACCGCAGAACGATACGACGTTCAACAGTGAATTCGGAACTTACCCCGCCCCTGCTCCCTCCGTTCCCAATGACAGTGTCGCGCCTGTGACCACCGCAGCGCAAAACAGCGGACAGACTTATGGCGAGGATGACCTGATCGGCGCCGCAGAGGGCGTGTTTGGCAAAGGCGCCGAAGGTCTTGCCAAACTGATCGAAGACTTGCTGCAAAAGCAGGGCGAACCCAATGGCTACATCGTCGGGCGCGAAGCGGGCGGGGCCTTCATCGTCGGCGCCCGGTATGGTTCAGGTACGCTGCATCACAAGGTCGAAGGCACGCTGCCGGTGTACTGGACCGGGCCTTCGGTCGGTTTCGACATAGGCGCCAATGCTGCCAACACCTTTGTGCTGGTTTACAATCTTTACGACACCGAAGATCTTTATAAGCGGTTCCCGGCCGGGGAAGGGCAGGCCTATTTCGTCGGCGGGCTCAATGCGAGCTACCTGCGCCGCGGGGACGTTGTGCTTATCCCGATCCGGGTGGGTGCGGGTCTGCGGTTGGGCATCAATGCAGGGTACATGAAGTTCTCCAAGGAACAGAAGTGGTCGCCTTTCTGATCGGGTAAGGCGCGATCCTGGTTGCGATGATGCTCGCTCCGCGCCATGGCGCAGCACATGATGCTTGACCGACTCAGCCCGCAGGCGCCCGACGCCCTTCTCGCCCTGATCCGCCTCTACGCTGCCGATTCGCGCGACGACAAGATCGACCTTGGCGTGGGGGTCTATCGCACCGAAGACGGCGCCACCCCCGTCTTTGCCGCGATCAAGGCGGCCGAACAGGTGCTGGTCGACAAGCAGGAATCCAAATCCTATCTCGGGCCAGAGGGCGATCTTGGCTTCGTGAACGCGCTGATGCCCTATATCTTTGGCCGTGATGCGACGATGGGCGGGCGGATTACTGGGATGCAGACCCCGGGCGGAACCGGTGCTGTGCGCCTGGCGTTAGCGCTGGCATCAAAAGCGGGCGTACGCCGGGTTCACATGGGTGTTCCCAGCTGGCCCAACCACGCGCAGATCCTTGCCGATCTCGGGATGGAGCTGGTCGCCTTCGATCACGCCAACCCTGATGGCACGGCCAATCTTGATGCGGTGCTGGCTGCGATCAATGGGGCGGGCGACGACGAAGCTGTGCTGCTGCACGCATGCTGCCACAATCCCACCGGCATCGATTATACCGACGAACAATGGGCCAAAATTGCCGAGGCCTTTGCTGCAAGCGGCACCTTCCCGATCATCGATGCCGCGTATCAGGGGCTGGGGCAGGGAATGGACGAAGACGCCGCAGGGATGCGCACAGTGTTGGCCGCGGTGCCCGAAGCCTTCGTGGCTTATAGCTGCGACAAGAATTTCGGGCAGTACCGCGACCGTGTGGGCGCGTTCTACGTACTTGCCCAGGATCAGGCCACGCTCGACACGGCGTTTTCCAATGCCAACGCGCTGGCCCGTGCGGCGTGGTCGATGCCACCCGATCATGGCGGTGCGGCGGTTCGGATCATCCTGCGCGATCCCGACATGACCAAGGAATGGCTGGGCGAGCTTGACGATATGCGCGCCCGGATGCGCACGGTGCGCGATGCTCTGGCGAAGGCGGGCACCGCTGGTCGGATCGATTTGACCCCGCTCGGCTCGCAGAACGGCCTGTTTTCGATGCTTCCCATTACGAAGGAAGAGGTCGCGACCCTGCGTGAAGATCATGCCATTTACATGGCGGCGTCGGGCCGGATCAACATTGCCGGTCTTACCACGGCCAATCTGCCCAAATTCATCAACGCGCTTTCAGCGGTCGCTGTCTGATACAGTCGCATGCGTTCCCGCCAGCACGCGCTGGCGGTCCATACGCGCCGAAGGGGCAGGTCAGTTAGGCTGGCCGCGCATCGCGGCAAGGCTTTGCATCCGCTTCAGGTAACGCGCCAGAACGTCAATCTCCAGATTGACCCGGTCATCCCTGGCCAGCGCGCCCAAAGTGGTCACGGCGGCGGTGTGGGGAATGATGTTGAGCAGGAAATCGCACGTGCCATCGGGGCGGTCGCGCACGTCGTTGACGGTGAGCGACACGCCGTTGACCGTGATGGATCCTTTTTCCGCAACGAAGGGCGCCATGTCGGCGCGCGCGCGGATCGCGATCTGCCAGCTGCCTCCTTCTTGCGCCACCTTCACCACGTCGCCCACCGAATCGACATGGCCGGTCACGATATGTCCGCCCAGTTCATCCCCCAGACGCAGGCTGGGTTCGATATTGAGCTGCGCGCCCACGTTCCACATGCCGGGCACAGTCCGGCTGACACTTTCCCCGGACAGGTCAACATCGAACCAGGCATCGCCCTCGGTCCCGCCGCGTTCCACCACGGTCAGGCAGACGCCCGAGCAAGCGATCGAGGCGCCGATGTCGATCCGCGCCGGATCAAGCGGGGCGGCTATACGCAGGCGCAGATCGCCGCGCTGCTCGGCGGCGGCGATGGTGCCGATGGCGGTGACGATGCCGGTGAACATGCGGGGCGTTCCTTTCTAGTTTCGGACGCGCAGATAGGCGGTGAAGTGATCGCTGCCAAGCTGGCGGCTGTCGTGGATCCGCCAGCGCCCATGCGCGTCGGGCAGGCTGGTCAGCCCCACCGCACCAAGGCTGCGGCGACCTTCGCCAATCACGATAGGGGCGGTGTAGAGATGCAGTTCGTCGACCAGATCGGCGGCCACGAAGGCCGCGGCGGTTTGCGCGCCGCCTTCGACGTAAAGGTGCAGCACGCCGGAAAGATCGGCAATCGCTTCGGGTGCGGCAATCGCCGTGACACCGTCCGCCGGGGCTGCATTGCGGGTCAGCACGACCCGCTGCGGCGATCGGGCCTCCAGACCTGACAGGCGCACATCAAGGCGCGGATTATCGGTTCGCCATGTTGCTCCCCCGACCAGAATGGCATCGTGGCGTGCGCGCTGTGCATGCACATGGGCGCGGGCCGGTGCACCGGTGATCCACTGGCTGGTCCCGTCGGCAAGCGCGATGCAGCCGTCAAGTGAGGTCGCAAGCTTCAGCGTCACCCACGGGCGCCCCAGCCGCTGCCGCGTCAGAAACCCGGCAAGACTGGCGGCGGATACCGGATCATCCAGCAAACGTGTTGCAATCCCTGCGCCCTGCAACCGGGCAATTCCGCGGCCCGCGGTGCGCGGATCGGGATCGTGCTGGCCGATGACCACGCGAGCAGGGTTGGCGGCTACGATCAGGTCTGCGCAGGCGGGGCCGCGGGCTGATTGATGCGCGCAGGGTTCCAGCGTAACGTACAGCGTGCCATCGGCCAGTTGCGCAGGCGTCAGTCCTGCCAGCGCCGCAGCTTCAGCGTGCGGACGCCCGCCGGGCTGCGTCCACCCGCGTGCGACGATATGCGCGCGTTCGGTCAGGGCAGAGGCGACCACCAGCGCCGCAACACCGGGGTTAGGGCGCGAAAGCGGACGCGCGCGCGCCGCCATACGGGCGGCGGCGGCCATCCATTCGTGATCGTCGCGAGGCAGGCTTGCGGCTATCGCGGCGCGCTTTCGCCCGGACGCGGCGCGGCGGCTTCGGCAGCGCGTTCGGCTGCCGCTTCGCGTTCCATTGCTTCGACATCCATCCCTGCTGCCCGGCCCAGAGCCTTGTAGATATTGCGCTTGGCCTCGGCGATCCGCGCCTCTTCTGCGGCGCGCAGATCCTTCAGCTCCTGGTTGTCGATATTCTCAGCCGCGATTTCGGCATCGGTGCGGTTCGGGTCCAGCGTGGTGATGTACGTCACCTTGGGTCGTTCGGGCGCGCCATACTGGGTGCTATTGACCCCCCAATACAGCATCCCGGCTACAGGCAGGATCGACAGGGCAAGGATCGGCCAGCGATAGGGTTGAGGGCGCCGGATTTCGTTCCAGAAATCGGCAAAGCCGTTGACAGGGTTGAAGCGCGATTTGGAAAGCATGACTCAGATATAGGACGTGCAGGCGCGAACGCCAAATGCTTCGCGTCACCCAAAGCTGGTATACAGCCCGCGCCCGTGATCTTTCAGCCAGCGGTCGGCCACGGCGATGTCGCCTTCGAAGATGCGCGCCAGCAAGGCGTGGAACGCGGGCGAATGGTCGAAATGCACAAGGTGCGCGACTTCATGCGCGACCACCGAACGCCGCACATGATCGGGAGCCTGCACCAGACGCCAGTTGATCCGGATGCGCGCCTTGTCCGAACACGAACCCCAGCGGCGCAAAGCGCGGGTCAGGCCAATCGGTACCGGACCGAGCTGCGCAGCCGCGCAGTAATCGCGCATATCCGCCTCGGCCAGCCGCAGCGCTTCGGCTTCGAGCCAGCGGCGGATCCGCTGTTCAATCCCGTTGTCGGGCCCCCCGATCAGCAGGGTATCTCCTGCAACACCCGGACGGCGCGGTGCGGTCTTGTCCCATGCGACGATCAAACCCGCGCCGCGATAGCGCACCGTGCTGCCGGGGCCGGGCACCTGGCGCGGTGGCAGCTTGGACAGCTGATCAGCAAGCCAGTCCCTACGCGAATGCGCAAAGGCAAGCGCTTCGCGACTTTGCGCCCAAGCGGGCAAGCTGATGCGAACCTCGCTGCCATCGGGCGCCAGCCGCAGCGTCAGGCGCCGCGCATTGCGCAGGCGTTTGAGGACGATCGGCAGGCGTTGGTCGCCAAGATCAATATCGGTATCAAACGCAGGCCTTTCGGTGTCGCCGCGCAGCCAATCGATCATCACGCGTCCTTGCTGGACGATGCCGCGTCTTCGCGGATGGGCCAATCCCGCGGCGCGGGCCATTGCACGATGTGATGTTCCATCGGCCCCGCTTCGGTTTCGCTCACTACCCGGCCCGTGATGGAAACTCCCGCGCGGCTCACTGCATCGCGGTCGCCCGACAGCAGGTAATGCCAGCTGGGCAGGGGTTCACCATCGGCGCGCAGACGATAGGCGCAGGTCGCGGGCAGCCAGCTGACCTGTTCGACGATGCGCAGGGTCAGCCGCAGGCAATCGGGTACAAAAGCCTTGCGATTGCGATAATCGCTGCACTGCGCGGTGCGGGTGTCGAGCAGGCGGCAGGCGATGTTGGTGTCAAGGATTTCGCCGGTATCCTCATCTTCGATCTTGTGCAGGCAACAGCGCCCGCATCCATCACACAAGGCTTCCCATTCGGGCCGGGTAAGCGCGCCCAGCGGCAGCTCCCAGAACCGATCCCTCACTTCACCCACCGGTCCAGTTCCGCTGCAACCGCATCAGGGCCCTGATCGACGGGCAGCGTCGCAAGCGGCTGGCCTTCGGGGCCGAACAGATAAACGATATTGGAATGATCAACCAAATAGCCGCCGCCGTTCACCTGTTCGCCCTTGGCATAAAACACCTTGAACGTCTTGGCAGCCGCGGCGATCTGATCGGGCGTGCCGGTAAGGCCAATGATATCTGGCGAAAAGGCCGCGGCGAATTCCCCAACCACGGCAGGCGTATCGCGTTCCGGATCGATCGAAATGAAGATCGGCTGGATCATCGCTGCCTTGGCCGGATCGCTGGCCTTGAGCACCTTCAGACCCTGCGCGACGCGCTGCATATCGGTGGGGCAGACATCGGGGCAGAAGGCGTAACCGAAATAGACGATGCGGTATTTGCCGGCAAAATCATCCCAGCGCACGGTTTGCCCCGCGCTTCCGGTGAGCGCGAAATCACCGCCGATCGCTGCGCCAGCCAGCGGCGGTTCCTCAACCGGCGCGGCGGCGCTGCACCCTGCCAGAACCATTGCACCGGCAAGCAGAAGGATACGAAGGGGGGAGGGGTTGTTGATCTGGTTCATGCTCTGCTAACTGGTTGCTTGCGACAGGCGCAGCGGCTGCGAAAAGGCTCGCCCCGCGCCCATGGGCACACAAGATTGTGTGACAGGAAATGCGAAAGGATCAAACCGTGGCTTCTGACGTTTTGCGCAAATTAGGGCCTTGGCGCAGGATTGCCAGTGCGATCACACCGCTTCTTGCGTTGTCGCTGGCGGTTCCTGCCAGTGCACAGTTCCAGTCCGAAGGATTCCAGTTCCTTGAAGCGGTCAAGGAACGTGAAGGCGATGCGGCGATGGATATGCTCAACAAGCCGGGCACGCAGATCGTCAACACCCGTGACATCACCAGCGGTGATACGGCGCTGCACCTGGTTGTGGCGCGCACCGATGTGGTGTGGATACGCTTCCTGTTGCAGCGCGGCGCTGATCCGAACATTCGCAATCGCAAGGGCATATCGCCGCTGCAACTGGCGACCGCGATGGGCTTTGTCGACGGGGCCGAGGCGCTGATAAAGGGCGGCGCAAGCGTCAATGTTTCCGACCAGACAGGCGAAACCCCGCTGATCGCGGCGGTGCATTCACGCGATGTCGCCATGGTGCGGTTGCTGCTGCAAAAGGGCGCTGACCCCGATCACAACGACAATTCGGGCCGTTCAGCCCGCGATTACATGGAATTGATGAGCGGAAATACGCTGATGCAGCAGGAATTCACCGATGCCGACGCCAAACGCGCCGAAACGGGAACCAAGCGCGAATACGGGCCTTCCTTCTGATATGAACCAGACACACCATTTCGCCGATCTCACGCTTGATGAACTGCGCGTCGCGCTTGCGCCGGATATTGCCGCCTCGGCGATCTTCGATGGCTGGAACGAAACCGCATTGGTTGCGGCCGCTGACATGGCGGGCTGTGACATCGATGTGGCGCGGCTGGCCTTTCCGGGCGCACGGCCGATGGACATGATTGAGGCGTGGATTGCCTCGGTCGATCAGGCGATGGAGACTGAATGGCCGGCCGAACGGCTCGCTACGCTGAAAATTCGCGAACGCATCCGCGTGCTTGTGGCCTTCCGGCTCGATGCCGTTGCGCATATCGACGAAGCCGTGCGCCGGGCGCTGGCGATCATGGCGCAGCCGCAGAACGCTGCCCGGTCGCTGAAACTGGGCTGGCATTCGGCGGATATCATGTGGCGGCTCGCCGGTGATACTGCGACCGATTACAACCACTACACCAAGCGTGCGATCCTGGCGGGTATCTATTCGGCGACGCTGGCAGTGTTCGTGAACGACGATAGCGAAGGCAAGGCGGACACCCATGCGTTTCTCGAACGGCGCATCGATGGCGTGATGAAATTTGAAAAGGTCAAAGCGCAACTGGTGGGCAGGGACCGCGAACTCCCCAGCCTGACACGCTTTCTGGGACGGCTGCGTTACCCGGCGCGTTGAATCGGGGATAGGAACCCACCCCCTTGTCGTCTCCATCGCTTTCATGTCCTATGGAGCATGCCAGATTCGCGCTGCGGCGTGGGCAGATTTCAGACGGGAAGGGACGTTTCAATGGCGGGTTCGCTCAATAAGGTTATGCTGATTGGCAATCTCGGGGCTGACCCGGAGATTCGCAGCTTCCAGAACGGCGGCAAGGTCGCCAACCTGCGCATCGCCACGTCCGAACAGTGGAAGGACAAGAACACCGGCGAGCGCAAGGAAAAGACCGAATGGCACACGGTCGCGATCTTTTCCGAAGGTCTGGTGAGCGTGGTGGAACGCTACCTCAAGAAAGGCAGCAAGGTCTTTGTCGAAGGCAAGCTGCAGACCCGTAAATGGCAGGACCAGAACGGCCAGGACCGTTACAGCACCGAAATCGTGATTCAGGGCCTTGGCGGGACGCTTACCATGCTTGATGGCGCATCGGGCGGCGGCGGTATGGGTGGCGGTGGCAGCAGCGGCGGTCGTTCAGGCGGTGGTTACGGCAGCGGCGCTGGCGCCGGCGGAGGCGGCTGGGATCAGGGCGGTAGCTCCGGATCCGGCGGCGCGTCAGGCGGGGGCTTTGGCGGCAGCACATCCGGCGGCAACAGCGGCGGCTATGATGACCTGGACGACGATATCCCGTTCTGATCGCGGACGCAGGTTAGGCCGGATTTTCGCTAAGAGCGAATGCCAGAAAAGGGCAGCAACGGGTTCATCGCGTAACTTTTGCGCCGAGCGATATCGTGTCAGATCGACGAAAACCGTTCGATATCCTTGATCCGGCCTGACACCACCAGTTCATCATGGGGGAAGATGATCGTGTCGGGGACAGCGTGGATGAAGGCCTGACCGGTGCGTTTCACACCCACCACGGTCACATCGTATTTCTTGCGGCACGCGCTTGTGATCAGCGGCAGGCCGACAATCGGTTCGGGCGCGCAAAGACGCGCAATGGCGAATTCATCGTCGAAGGCAATAAAATCGAGCAGTCGTTCGTTGAGCAGATGCGCGACACGTTCCCCCATACGCTGTTCGGGAAATACGACGTGAGTCGCGCCAATGCGTTCGAGGATGCGGGCGTGCTTGGCATTGCTCGCTTTGGCCCAGATATTCGTAAGCCCCAGATCGGCGAGCGCCAGCACCGTCAGCACGCTGGCTTCAATATCGGTGCCGATGGCAACCACCGCAGCCTCGAAATCGGAAACCCCCAATTGCTTCAGCGTTTCGCCATCCGTGCAATCCGCTTCAACGACCTTTGTCAGGTCTGCGGCATATTCCTGCACCAGATGCGGATCGCTATCAACGCCCAGCACTTCGCTGCCCATGCTGTTGAGCGTGCGAGCAACCGCGCCGCCGAAGCGGCCCAGGCCGACCACCAGAACGGGTTTGCGCTTGTCAGCCGACAATGAGATTCTCCTTCGGATAACGATAGGGCCGCACAGGCCGTCCGACAGCAAGCGCGGTGGCAACAGTGATGGTTCCCACGCGGCCGATGAACATCAGCAGCACGATCACCACCTGCCCAGATGGCGGCAGATCGGCAGTGATTCCCGTGGACATGCCCACGGTGGAAAAGGCCGATATGCATTCAAACAGGATTTCCGGAAGCGCAAGCGTTGTGATCGAGGCGATGTAAGTCGTTGCAGCAAAGATCAGGCTGGCCGCCAGCACTGTCACTGTCAAAGCCTGCCTTTCAACTTCGCTGCCAAAGCGGCGATTGAACAAGCCGGCGTCGCGGCGGCCTAATACCTCAGACAGCACGATCGCAAACAGCACGACGAAGGTGGTCACTTTGATGCCGCCCGCCGTGCCCGCGCTGCCGCCGCCGATGAACATCAGCAGATAATTGACCATCAGCGTCTGATCGTGAAACGCGCCGACATCGATACTGTTGAACCCTGCGGTGCGCGGCATCACCGAATGGAACGCAGCGTTAAGCATTTTGCGTCCCACACTCATCGGCCCCAGTGTTCCGTCATTGGTCCATTCCATTGCCAGGATTGCGGCGAAACCGATCACCAGCAGGGCCACTGTGCCATAGACTGTGACTTTGGAATGCAGCGACCAGCGTTTCCACGCGAACCGCTTGTCGCGCACATCCTGCATCACCGGAAAGCCCAGCGCGCTCAGGATTACAGCCAGCATGATCGGCACAAGGATCACCGGGTCGGAATTATAGCCCATCACGCTGTCCGCGTGCGTGGAAAAACCGGCATTGTTAAAGGCGCTGACCGAATGGAACACGCCGTGCCACAGCGCGCTGGCCACGCTCATATCGTAGCTCGCCATCATCCGCAGCGCGAGGATTGCGGCCACCACTGCCTCGACCGCGATTGTGATGGCGAACACCAGCTTGAGCACGGACAGGGCATCGCCGGTTTCCAGCCGCCCGCGTTCAACCTGTGTTGCCATGTGATCGTGCAGGCCGAAGCCGCGACCGGCGATCAGCCCGAAAAGGGTTGCCGCGGTCATGATCCCAAGGCCGCCGATTTGAAACATCAGCAAGATGGCGACTTGTCCGAATGGGGGCCAGAAGCTGCCGGTATCGACCACAACCAACCCGGTCACGGCGACTGCCGATGTGGCGGTGAACATGGCTGTAAGAAACGGAGCGCGGACCCCGTCGGCCGTCGCCATTGGCAGGCAGAGCACCGCGGTTCCCAAGGCGATCGCGATGAGAAACAGACTCGGCACCAGCCGGATCGGATTGCGCAGCAGTTTCATGAACGCGCATTGCCGATGAAACGTTCGGGCGGCAACCGCCTGATGAAGTCAACCGATCCGGCGCGGCAACATCTCACCCTCATCCGGTCATCCGCGCCAACCATTACCTCGTCTGGAAACGGACGCTGCGTTCAACCGCGCTTCAGCCCTGCGAGCAGCGCGGCGAGGGGGCCATCCTGTTCGCCTTCCTTCACGATGCCCGCGGCCCTGCGCGCCGCATCGGCGTTGGGGCCTTCGGCATAGGGATCGATGGCCAGACCCAGCGTTTGTGCAATGGCCTCCCCCAGATCGAACATGTCGCCTGAAAACTCGATTTCGTCACAGTCATCGGCTTCCAGCTCGATTTCGGCATCGTCGGGGGATGGGCGGGCATCGCTTTCGACAAAGCGCAGATCGACAGGCTCGTCGATCGTGACCGGGAAATCTTCACCGCTGATGGCGCAGGGTTGCTGGATCGCGGCTGTCAGGCGACCGGTGGCGCGGATCGCGCGGGGTTTCTGTTCCAGACGGACATCAGCGCGCAGATGGTCAACCGCGCCAAGGCCGAACCGCTTTGCCAGCGCAAGCCGTTCTGCTGCGGTCGCTTCGATCGCCATAGGCTCTCCCGATAGCGGCCGGGCTTTGATCATGCGGCTCAATTCCGAAGGGGGCAGGGGCGTATTCACCAGATTGCACTCGCTTTCAGCATCTCTTCATCCGAAAAGCGGCCCAGCCGCTCATACAGCTTCATGATCCGCGTCGCCACGGCACGGGCGCTGGCCGCTTCGTCGACATGCGCGGCAAAGGTGACGTTGCGCTGGATGGCGCCGGTCAGCTTGTCCATATCGCCTGCGTTGAGCGCGCTGCGATACGCGCCAAGCCGTCCGCCCAGCACGCTCATCAGCTTGCCGATGCGTTTGCCTACCACCACGTCGTTCACCCCGAATTCGCGTAGCTGGCCATCCATGTCCTCGACAAACAGTTCCGCCAGCAACGCGCTTTCGGCGCGCAGTTGCGATGCCTCGATCCGGACCATGACCGTGCTGAGCACCGCAGTGATCATGTCGAACCGGCCAGCAATCGAATCCGCGACGCCGCATTCGGTGTAATAGGCGGTATCGCGGGCAAGCTCGATCACCCGGTGCCACAAAGGCCGCACGTTTTCTCGCGGGTCAGGGGCCGTGCCGAGCAGGCGGGAGAGGAAGGACATGGAAGCGAAGCCTTTCGCACGATTATCGGGTGGTGTCGGCGCCCGTAAGCGCGCAATCATCTTACGCCAACGCATGAAGCGCGGATGCGTTCAACCGCCATTCAAGCCGCCTTCGCCAACCGCATTGCCATATGGTGCGTTGCAAGCTTGCGCCTAGCCCCTTAAAGCACCTCGCCCAAGGGACAAATGCGCAACGTGCGCGCGATTGCAAGACGGGATTGAGACGGTTTGGCGCAGATGAACGCGAATTTGAACGGGCCTGCCACAGGCAAGACGCGGTGGGCCAAGCTGCGCACGGCGATGCTGCTGGTCGGTGTGGCGGCGGCTTTGCCCGCGTGTTCGGCGATCCGCGAATCACGCGGCTACATCGTTGATCCGGTGCTGACCGGTGCGATCCAGCCGAGGATCGACAACCAGCAATCGGTCGAAGGCACGCTGGGCCGGCCGACATTTGTCAGCCAGTATGGCACCCCGACCTGGTTTTACGTGTCGAGCATCACCGGCCAGCGCCCTTTCAGCCGACCCAAGATCAAAGAACATTCTGTCCTGGCGGTGACCTTCGATGATGCGGGCCGGGTTGTCGATGTGAAACGCAGCGGTGTCGATCAGGTCGTGTTCCTCGATCCCAATGGCGACAAGACGCCCACGCTAGGGCGGGAACGCGGGTTTTTGCAGGATCTGTTCGGCAATATCGGGCAGGTTGGCGGGGCTGGTCTGGGCGCAGGCGGTCCTGGCGCCGGGCCCTAATCGGTTGATGGCAATGCGCGCTTGATCCTGCGCGATTGCGCGCCATATCTGGCGGCATGACTAGCGAACAATCCAGCCACGGCCTTGTCCAGTGGCATGGCACCACCATCATCGGCGTGCGCCGGGCCGGCAAGACCGTTATCGCAGGTGACGGTCAGGTATCGATGGGCAACACCGTGATGAAGCCCAACGCGCGCAAGGTGCGCCGCATTGGCGATGGCAGCGTCATCGCCGGGTTTGCCGGAGCCACCGCAGACGCATTCACCCTGTTTGAGCGGCTTGAAAAGAAACTCGAACAATATTCGGGCCAGCTTATGCGCGCCAGTGTCGAGCTGGCAAAGGATTGGCGCACCGACAAGTTCCTGCGCAATCTGGAAGCGTTGATGATCGTTGCCGATCACGACATACTTCTGGTGCTGACTGGCAATGGCGATGTGCTGGAACCTATCGGCGAAATCGCGGCGATCGGATCAGGCGGAAACTTTGCTCTGGCCGCGGCCCGCGCAATTGCGGATTACGAACAGGACGCCGAAACCATTGCGCGCAAGGCCATGGCCGTCGCTGCGGATATCTGTGTCTTTACCAACGGCAATTTGACGGTCGAGACGGTTTAGCCGTATCGCGGCCCTCAACAGCGCCGCGGGTTGTTGACGGTATCTGTGCTCCGGCCGGTTCTGGCATCCGGCGGTATGAGCTATGCCGTCTATCTGCTCCGCTTGCCGATTGGCGTGGTTCGGGCTGTGGTTGCGGGGCTGCCTGCCATTCTTTGATCCCGGGCCATGAGATTACCTCGTCAGCGGGGTGATTGTGACCTTTGCGACAAGCTGGTTTGTCTTTCTATGGATCGAACGCCCAATGACCGCGGCCTTGAACCGGCTGGTGCGCTCGCCACATGGAAGGCAACAGACAGTCTGAAACGGATATCATGGATACCACATCTCCCAAGTCGCTTACCCCCAAAGCCATCGTCGCCGCGCTCGACGAACATATTATCGGTCAGGCTGATGCGAAGCGGGCGGTTGCCGTGGCGCTTCGCAATCGCTGGCGGCGCCAGCGGCTGGGCGCTGATCTGCGTGATGAGGTAACGCCCAAGAACATTCTGATGATCGGCCCCACGGGCTGCGGCAAGACTGAAATCAGCCGCCGGCTGGCCAAGCTGGCCGAAGCCCCTTTCATCAAGGTGGAAGCGACCAAGTTCACCGAAGTCGGTTACGTCGGGCGCGATGTCGAACAGATTGCCCGCGATCTGGTTGAAGATGCCATTCGGCTGGAGAAGGAACGCCGCCGCGACGCCGTGCGCGAAGCGGCATCCGAAGCCGCAATGGACCGTTTGCTCAACGCGTTGGTGGGCGACAACGCGTCAGAGGCTACCCGTGCCAGTTTCCGTCAGCGCATCACGCAGAACGCGATGAACGATGTCGAAGTCGAAATCGAAGTGCGCGACAGTCCGGCGGCGCCGTTCGACATGGGCAACATGGGCGGCCAGATGGGGATGATCGACCTCAGTGACATGATGGGCAAGGCCTTGGGCCGCAAGAACACGCGGCGCCAGAAGCTGCGCGTGCCCGATGCCTGGGATCGTCTGGTCGATGAAGAAGCCGACAAGCGGCTGGATCAGGACGATGTTGCCCGCGCCGCGCTCCACAACGCCGAAACGAACGGGATCGTCTTCCTCGACGAAATCGACAAGATTGCGGTCAGCGACGTGCGCGGCGGCAGCGTCAGCCGCGAAGGTGTCCAGCGGGATCTGCTCCCCTTGATCGAAGGCACCACGGTGGCGACCAAGCATGGACCGATGAAGACCGACCACGTGCTGTTCATCGCCAGCGGGGCGTTTCATGTGGCCAAGCCTTCGGACATGCTGCCGGAACTTCAGGGCCGTTTGCCGATCCGGGTTGAACTGCGCGCTCTGACCGAGGCGGATTTTGTGCGAATCCTGTCGGAAACCCGCGCCAATCTGGTTGCGCAGTACACCGCACTTCTCGCTACCGAGCAGGTGACGCTCGAATTTGCGGATGATGCCGTGCCTGAAATCGCGCGGATCGCTGCGCAGGTGAATGCCACGGTTGAAAACATAGGCGCGCGGCGTTTGCAGACGGTGATGGAACGCTTGCTCGAAGATATCAGTTTCGAGGCTGAAAACCATACGGGCGAAACGATCACCATCGATGCCGCATATGTGAAGGCGCGGCTGGAAGGGCTGGCGGGCAATACCGATCTCAGCAAGTACATCCTTTAGGCAGCGCAGCTCCGCGGAGACTGGTTCGGCGATGCTCTGCCAACGCCGCGGGCTGAGCGCGATTGTGTCAGATGTGCAAAAGACCCGCACGCCACATCAGGTACGCGTGCTTTCCTACTCTGATTGCGGCGGGCAGGCTTGCTGCGATGATCGCGCTTTCGCTGCCCGTTTTGCCCGCTGTGTCCTCGGCACCGCATGGGGCGCAAAGTTTCTCTCCTTGGACAGTGTCTCAAGTGTCTCCTACATCGTTACCTGCTCGGCGGTTCGGGCATCGGCGGGCGTGGGTTCATCGCGGCGCTCATTGGCCTGGCGTGCCCACATTTCGGCATAAAGCCCGGCGTGTTTCAGCAGCGAGGCATGATCCCCGCTTTCGACCAGGCGGCCCTGATCCAGCACGAGGATATTGTCGGCATCGGCAATCGTCGAAAGGCGGTGCGCGATCGCGATTGTGGTGCGGCCTTCGGCAATCCGATGCAGCGTTGCCAGGATCGCCTGTTCGGTGCGCGAATTGAGCGCGCTCGTCGCTTCGTCGAGCAACAGGATTGGCGGGTTCTTCACCAGCGTACGGGCTATCGCGACCCGCTGCTTTTCGCCGCCCGAAAGCTTCAGCCCGCGTTCGCCCACCATGGTGTCGTACCGATCAGGCAGACGTTCGATCAGCGGCGTCAGTGCGGCATCACGCGCGGCCTGCTCGACCCGCGTCTGGTCTGCGCCTTCCGCGCCATAGGCAATGTTGTAGGCGAGGCTTTCGTTGAACAACACCGAATCCTGCGGAACGATGCCGATCGCAGCGCGCACGCTTTCCTGCGTGACATTGGCAATATCCTCGCCGCCGACGAGGACCCGGCCTGAAAGGGGGTCATAAAACCGGAACAAAAGCCGTCCGATCGTGCTCTTGCCCGCGCCCGATGGTCCGACGATGGCGGTGGTGGTTCCGGCCGGCACTTCAAAACTCAGTCCGTTCAGGATCGTGCGGCCGGGGTCATAGCCGAAGGTGACATTGTCGAAGGCTACGGTCGGCGTCCGCACCATCAGCGCAGGGGCGGACGGCTTGTCCTTCACCTCGATATCGGTGTCGATCAGGCGGAACATCTCGCCCATGTCGATCAGCCCCTGCCGTATGGTGCGATAGACCCAGCCCAGCACGTCGAGCGGGCGGAACAGCTGGATCAGCAGCGAATTGACCAGCACCAGATCGCCGACAGTCATCGCACCGGTGCTCCAGCCCCACACGGTGTAGGCCATTGCGGCGCCAACCAGCGCGTTGGTGATGACCGACTGCGCCATGTTCAGAAGGCCGACCGAGTTCTCGGACTTCACCGCCGCTTCGGCATAGGCCCGGGCGGCCTGTGCATAACGCGCTTCTTCGCGAGCCTCCGCACCGAAATACTTCACCGTCTCGTAGTTCAGCAGGGAATCAACCGCACGGTGCAGGGCCTTGCCATCGAGATCGTTCATCTCGCGGCGCAGCTTGGTGCGCCATTCGGTAATCGCACGCGTTATCCAGACATAGGCGACCACCGTTACAGACGTAGCGGCGACCAGCTCGATCCCGAAATTGATATAGAAAATGATCCCGACAGCGATAAGCTCGAATATCGTCGGTGCGATGTTGAAAAGAAGGAAGTAGAGCATTTGGTCGATGCTCTTTGTCCCGCGCTCGATGATCTTCGTAACCTCGCCAGTGCGCCGCGCGAGATGGAAGCGAAGCGACAGACGATGAAGGCGGTGAAACACGTCTTCGGCAAGATGCAGCGTCGCAACTTGCCCCACCCGCTCGAAGGCGATGTTGCGAAGATTGTCGAATGCGACTGAAGTGAAACGGCCCAGCGCGTAGGCGGCAACCAGTACCAGCGCGACGGTGGCGCCGTCACTCGTGGCAATGGCGCCAGCTTGCGACATCGCATCCACAGCACCCTTATACGCAAAGGGTAGCGCAAGCGTGACACCCTTTGCTGCCAGCACCAGCGTCATCGCTACGGCAATCCGTATCCGAAGACCGGCGTTATCCTTGGGCCACAGATAAGGAAGAAAGCGCCGAAGCGACGCCCAGCTTTCGACGTCACGCGGACGCGCAGACTTGGTGGCAGGGTCGGTCGGCGTGGCGGTCTCTGGGGGCATGTGCAGGATGTGGGCGTAACAGCGCTTGTTCGCAAGGCAGCGGGCGTCGGGGAACGTCAGACGGCGAGCCGCGAGTCTATTCGGGCTGGATAGGCTTCCGGGAACATTTGCGAGGGCCGCGAATTCTTACATCACATAGCTACCTCCACAGAATCACGTGGCGGGCTCTGTCGGACGGAGCAGATCGAAGCAAATTGGGGCGTGATTCCCCTTATTCTGGCGCATTGTCGCAATCCTGCCTCTTGCTTGGTGTGCGCTGATTTCACGAAAACGTCAGCATAAAATGGCGGTTTTCCGACGTTTCTGGGCATGAG
>NZ_JAXHCJ010000002.1:0-134421 GCF_042466465.1 Erythrobacter sp. R86502
AAACCGTCTCCCGGAGAATCGTATCCATCCGGTGAAGGCCGCGGTGTGATTCTGGCCGACGCCTAGCCCGGTTTAGGCGGCGATTGCTTCGGATCGCCGTGCCCAGTTCCATGGCAGGAGCTCGTCGAGCCTGGTGGCCGGGTGATCGGCGATGCGGGTGAGGACATCGGCGAGCCAGGCTTGGGGATCGACGTCGTTGAGCTTGGCGGTCTGGATCAGCGTGTAGATGATAGCGGCGCGCTGCTCGCCGCGATCAGAGCCGCAGAACAGCCAAGCCTTGCGGCCGAGCGGGACGCAGCGCGCGCTCGGCGGCGTTGTTGGTGAGGCAGATGCGACCATCGTCGAGGAAGCGCGTGAACGCATCCCAGCGCTTGAGCATGTAGAGGCAGGCCTTGGTCAGATCATGGGCGCGCGACAGCTTGGCGACCTGCTCGGTGAGCCAGATGTGGAGCTCCGCCATGAGCGGCGCGCTGAGTTCCAGACGGGTGGTAAGCCGCTCAGCAGGGCTCTTGCCGTTGATGCCGCGTTCGATGTCGAACAGGGCATCGAGACGCTGCACGGCCTCGAGCGCAATCGGATAGATCATGCTGCTGCGCTGGCCGCGGCTCTTCTTGCGGGCTGAGCTTACGACATCGGCCAGCTCGAAGAACTTGCGCCGGGCATAGGCAAAGCAGCCAGCCTCGAGCACAGGTCCGGGGTCGCGGCCCTCGCGGTAGAGCTCATTGTAGCCGCCATAGGCATCGGCCTGCAGAATGCCGGACCATGCCGCGAGATGGGCCTACGGATGTTCGCCGCACCGGTTGCGCGAGTAATGGAACAAGGCTGCCGGCGGATCGGATCCCGAAAAGGGGCGATCATCGCGGACGTAGACCCATAATCGTGCTGTATCGGTCTTGCCCTTGGCCATGACCAGCACCGTCGTATCGTCGCCGTGGGTCCTGGCTGCGGCCAGAACGTGCGCCTCGATCAGCTTATAGAGCGGCATCAGCGCATGGGCAGCCGCGCCAACCTGATCGGCAAGGGTCGAGACGCTGAGCGGCACGCCCTCGCGGGCGAACCGCTCGGCTTTCCTGTTGAGCGGTTGGTGCTGTCCATACTTCTCGAACAGGAGCATGGCGAGGAAGCTAGGCCCGGCCCATCCGCGCGGGACCACATGGAACGGTGCAGGAGCCTGCGCGATCTTCTCGCAGTCCCGGCACGAGAACTTCTCCCGCACCGTCTGGACCACCTTCCACGAGCGTGGGATGACCTCGAGGGTCTCGGTGACGTCCTCGCCGAGCTTGGACAGCCGGTCACCGCCGCAGGCCGAGCAGGAACAGGGCGCGGGCACGACCACACGCTCACGGGGCAGGTGATCGGGGAACGGCTTCCTTGCCGGACGCTTGCGCTCGAAGGCGGTGACCGTGGTGGTTCTGGCTGCCGCTTCCTCGGCGATCAGGTCGTCTTCGGCGGCGTCGGCCTCGAGCTCTTCGAGCTGCAGCTCCATCTGATCGAGCAGGCGGCGGCTGCGCTCGGCGCTGGGGCCATACTGCTCGCGCTTCAGCTTGGCGATCTGCAGCTCGAGGTGGGCAATCACCGCTTCGATGGCGCTCTCGCGGGCATGAGCGTTGGCCAGCTTGGCCTGCTTCGTCAGCCTTCTGGAGCGCGGAAACCAGCAGCACCTTGAGCGCTTCGACGTCGTCCGGAAGGGGCGAGATGACGGTTCCCATGGACCAGAGTGAATCATCATCCACCCCCTGCTGCAAGGGCAAAATACCCGCCTTGCGCCGATTATCCGGCGCTCGCCGGCCGCCATGTATCCTGGGGGTTGCGCCAGTCGATCCCCTCCAGCAGGCAGGCCAGTTGCGAGGGGGTCAACGACACCGTTCCTTCCTTGGCCAAGGGCCATACGAACCGGCCCTTCTCGAGCCGCTTGGCGTAGAGCGACATGCCAATCCCGTCGTGCCAGATGATCTTGATCAGCGAGCCTGCGCGGTCGCGGAACACGAACAGATCCCCGCCATGAGGATTACGCTTGAGGCCTTGCTGGACCAGCAGCGCCAGGCCCTGCATACCCTTCCGCATATCCGTGTGGCCCAGCGCGATCCACACCCGCGCGCCGGGAGGGATCATCGCAAGCCCTTCAGCGCGGCAGCAACCAGAGCCGGTGATGCCGCCGCGAAAATGCTCAGTCGCTTGCCGCGCGGCAGGTCGACGATCATCGCCGGGTGCTCGGCAGCGCTGGCCGCCGTTGCGTCCTCGTCCAACACAGCTTCCGCAAACACCGGCACCGGAAGAGCCCCCGGCACCTCGGCTTCCTGCGCCGCGCCCCCCTCGAGCAGCTTGCGCCGCCACGTGTAGATCAGCGCCGACGAAATATCGTGCCGCCGGCACACCTCGGCAACGCAAGCGCCCGGCGCAAACGCCTCGGACAGGATCCGCAGCCATTCTTCCTCACTCCACCGTCGGCGCCGCTGCGGCCCTGAAAATACCGTCACCTGACCCATCGACCGCTCCAAAGCGCGCTCACAAGAGCACGCTAAAGAGCGCTCAATACCTTCCCAGACAAGGCGGCCCACGCCGGATGGATACGACTTTCCTAGGTCCTCAATGGTGCAAGTTTCCAGGGGTGTCCTCAGCTTTAGGTCGTTGTGCGCAATTTGCAGTATCGCGTTGAATTGTGATAGTAGCCGGCCTCAGCCAACTGAAAATTATGTCAGCGTGGGAAATTAGCTTCAAGTTATCAGCGCGATCGCGATACTCAATAAGCTGGTCGTAAACGATACATACGGCATATTGATTCAAGACCTGAACGGTCTAGTCCGGTTTAAACGATCGGACCAATTGCCTTACAGCAAAAATTCCATCGGATTACTCTCTACTTATCAAGCATACGATTTGATCGATTTGCAGAAACCAGGCAGCGTAGGGGGTATTATGAACTAGGTAGCGATTATAATCCGGCGCATCGTCAGCCCACCATGGAGGGCCACGCTCACCAAGAGCGATCTTAACGGATTGGACGTCGCTCCGAGCTGCTAGAAGAGCTACCCTGTCTTCGGCTCGCAATGCCACTTTCACAGAGCTGCGTGCTGTCATAAGTCGTTTGACCAGCTCCTTGCGAGTTTGGTCCGACAATTTCGGATCGGTGCAGCGCCACAATCGTTCGCGTACGACGAAATAGCGCCCATCCGGGGTCACGGGGTATTTCATAGCCATTTCAACACTCGTTAAGAACTATCGACTGGTAAAGCTCACTTTTGAGCTGTAACGCGGCGAGATGGGTGGTCAACGCGTTCGCGACATCATCGATGCAGGACGGCTGCTTTATGGGCCGAGTCCTTCGCCAATCCTGATCTATGCGCCTGATTTATCACTACTCTATGTCAATCCGGCTTACGAGGGCATGATTGGCCGCACTGCTGATGCGCTTGTTGGCCGGCATATGTTCGATGCCTTCCCGCCCGGGCCAGGTGGAGATGAGACGAATGCCGTTGAGATAATTGAAAACACCGTCAGGCAGTTACAGCAGTCCGACGATCCGATAATCATTCCTGAATTGCAGCACAATCTGCGTAATGATGCTGGCGAGTTCGAGGACCGGTTTTGGTCGTTGGTGCAGTGGGCGATCCGGCAAGATGGCAGATTGGCTGCTATCGTCCAGCGGTCGGAGGACATTACTGTACAGATCCGCCAGCGCCGTCTGATGGAAACCGTACGCCAATCGGCCGAGGCCGTCTCCGGTCTGTCATTCTTTTCCTACGATCCTAGCACTGACCGATTTATCCGCAGTGACGAGATCGATGCAATGTTCGGATACAAGCCGGATGAGGCAGGACCGTTTGCAGCGCCCTTCTTCGCCAGGATTGTGCCGGAAGATTTGCCGGCAGTGCATGAGGAGGTCGATCGCGCCTTTTCGGGCGGAGCAGGCACTAACGCCTCTTATGATTATCGGGTTGCGGTCCCCAACGATACGCGCTTGCGCTATATTCGGGTGCGCGCCGGAGTAGAACGTGATCCGAAGGACGGCGTCCTCAAGCTGTTTGGTGCGTTTGTCGATCTGACCGATCTTGAACAATCCCGCCAACAGCTGCGAGAATTATCTGAGCGCAATGCCGCGCTGGTGATGGAAGGCAATCATCGCATCAAAAACTCGCTTGCGATTGCCTCGGCAATGCTGTCCTATCCAATGCAGGCCAGTGACGACCCAATGGTCAAGCAAACTCTAGCGGCGGCCTCGACCCGTATCATGGCTATTGCTGACGTGCATGGCGAGCTGTTCGGCGACACAGGGGTCGAATGGGTTGATGCTGGTAGACTACTGGAACGTTTCGCCCGCAGCTTTGCGCGTACGGTGGATCATGAAGGCGCCACTTGCCGTATTGCAGTTACCACGCAACGCGTGATGGTGCCCTCGCGATATGCGGTAACCATGGCGCTGATGGTCAACGAACTGCTTACCAACGCAGTCAAGTACGGTCTGGTGGACTGCAGCGGTTGCGACGTCAAAGTCGATCTTTCTGCAACTATCGGCAAGGCGCATCTAGCGGTCGAAAACAAAGTGTCGGACAAGAGGTTCGCCCAAATCGTCTCTGAAGGTGTCGGCACTGAACTGGTCCAAGCCTTTGCTGCGCAGCTACGGGGTACTATCGAAACGCATGAAGAAGCTGCCAGGTTCTTGGTGACGTTTGAATTCCCACTTCCCGAAGAAGGCGAAACCACGCGTGAAGTCGATCCGCGCACCGCACTCTGATCATCATGGAAGAATTTGACTTTGCAAATATCGCCACCTTATGATCACTCTAAGTGAATTGAACCCTGACTGTGGTATTATTGAACTGAAGCCAGCCAACTTAATCATGTTACCCTAGCAAACGTTCGTCATCACTTCGTCGTCAGGACGTGATCCTCCATGCAAAACAGAAATATCTCCGGTCGTCTCTAGCACGACAGCGTGCACCTCCGATAGCCGCAGCGCATTCGCCTCGCGCAGCTTTGCGTAGACATCGCTCACATCGACACGCGTTTTTCGGAGTGCTTCTTCGATAAGTTTTCCGTCCTTCATCGGGAACACGGGTTCGTTCTGCAGGATGAGTTCGGCAATGTCCGACCGGCGGCGCGCTAATGCGGCTAGATATTGAAAAAGGAAGAGGGTGGTCATCCCGGTGATTGCTTGCGCAAAGCCTGTCCAATCAAGTGCTTGTGCGGCCCCGGCAAGAAGTGATCCCGCAGCAATCGTCCTCACAAAATCGAAAGCTGTCATTTTCGAGAAAGAACGCAGGCCCAGCAATCTAACTAGAGCGATAACCCATATCATACCGAGAATGCCCAGTACGATTCCTCTCGTCAGTAGGTCTGCAGTCGGATTTACGACAAACATTGATACCTCGAAATTTCGATTTTATTCTTTTGGGCTAAAGCCGTCTTGGTAGCCCGATTGGTCCGATTGACCGGACCATTCACCCTCCTCTCGCCGCTGAACAAGGTCGGAAAAGATAAAGAGGTCCATCGCTCCAAACAATTTTCAGCAACAGGGATCATTTGTGTGAGATCGTGCTTCTCCTAGCGACATGGAGGACTACGATGGACGAATACGTCGGGTGGTTTGCATCAGCAGCTACAATGCTGGCCGCCATGATGACCGCAGCTAACTTAGGGTCGCGGATCACCGGTTGGGGATTTGTCGTTTTTACGATTGGATCGATCGCCTGGTCGGCTGTAGGTTTTATCACCGGTCAGCCTAGTCTGATGATCACCAACGCGTTTCTCTTCGCAGTCAACCTGTTTGGCGTATGGCGCTGGCTTGGACGACAGGCCCGTTATGAAGACGGTAGCGCTAGGGCTAGCCTTAACTCACGTCGCAAATGGAACGTCTCCACGCTTTTTTCGGCGGGATCGTTTATCGGCATGAAAGTGCAAGACCAGTCGGGCGCCGCGATCGGCACGGTGGTCGATGTCATGGTGTCATGCAACGACAAGAGAATTGTCTATGCTGTGATTGCCGAAGGCGGGGTAGCGGGTGCAGGCGAGCGGTTGCGCGCCATTCAGCCCGAGCTGCTAGATATCAAGGAAGAAGATGTGGTATGCCAATTGCCCTTCGACGAATTTTGCGATCGCCCGGAGATCGACCCTGAAAATTGGCCAGACAATATCCCGAAAGCGAACGCAAAATGAACGGCCCTCACCTTTCAAGCGCGCGCCGAACTGCCTCCGTGACCGCCCGCAGGGGATGACGCACGATCGGGTCCCACGGTTCGACAGCGCCGCCCGGCGCGTAACCGAATTCGGGAAGCGAAGCAGGATTGGTGCTGCCAGCGGGGTAATCGGCATTTCCGTTACGCATCGGCTCGCAGCCCATGCCCGGCTCCAGCGCAAGAAACGCAGTAATAGCCTCCGCATATCGCTGAGGCGCTGCGACGAGGTCTTCGTATCTCAGGACAAATGCCGCATGCAGAAACCGCAGATCGTCAAGCAGCTGGCGATAAGCCATGATGCCATAGGTGGTCAGTTCGGTTTGTGACTTGTCCGACCACTTGGTGAGAGCTGCGGCCATGAATGATGGGTGGCGCAGGATCACAACGAATTGGCTGAGGGGAAACAGCCCTTGCAACAGCCGCATGCGGGCCAGATTGACCGGTGACTTTTCGATGCGCCATGCGCCGCCCGGGTCAAACCACGGGTGCAATTCCGCATCGTAGCGTTGCTTCGTGGCCCAGGTATTAAGAGGGTGCCTTTCGTCCATTCGCTGCGACGGATCGGTCGCGAAGACGCCGGGGATGCCGTCCTGTGCGGTGTGGGGGATGGCGCCCTGTAGATAGCAGCCCTCGTTCTCGGGAACGGGCGCGCCGCTGATGCCCGAAATTTCCGGATGCGACGCGATCATGCGGGCGAGCAGGCTCGTGCCCGTGCGGTGGAGACCGGTGACGAAAACATAGCGATGTTGCGGCACCATGGCGCTCTTGCCCTTTGACTGGTCGGCCCGGCATCGCCTTGGATGAAGCGCGGGCCTCGTGAAAAACGGGATGGCCTGGCAAAGCGTCATCCTGCGGAACAACGACCCCAATCAAAGCTTTTATAAAAGCGTTCCATCACGATTGGTCATCCCTTGAAAATCGCAGTTTTCGCTCACGTTCGGCACCCCATCAGCGAACCGTTCATGGGCGGCATGGAGGCGCAGTGCCGAATGCTGTGCGACGGCCTGCGCGCGAGCGGCCATGACGTGACCCTGTTTGCTGCAGGTGGATCCGACGATACGCAGCTCGTGCCGATCTGCCATGCGCCTTACGAAGACGTGCTTCCCTGGGCCACATGGCGCGGGACGGAGGAGCTCGCGCAATATCAGCGCGCTGCCTTCGAAGCGGGTTGGGAGATCGTCAGGGCGGGCGGTTTCGACCTGGTGCATAACAATTCGCTTTTCCCGGATCTGATTGACTGGGCAGCACGCGACCGGATCGCCTGCGTCACCTCTCATCACGTGCCCCCCTTCGAGGCTATCCGCACCGCGACCGAACGGCACATCGACAATCCGCGGATGAGGTTCACGCTTCCCTCCAATGCGCAGCACGCCAATTGGGCGGCGGGCCATCGTGACCGGCTGCACGTGGTGCACAACGGGATCAGCACGACAAGATGGACACCCGGCGCCCAGCGTGCCGGATATTTCGTGTGGTCCGGCCGGATCACGCCGAACAAGGGCACGCATCATGCGGTTCATGCAGCGCGCCTGGCCGGTGCATCGCTCCGGCTGTTCGGTCCGGTGGAGGACGCCGATTATTTTGCCACCACCATCGCGCCCTATCTCGGTGATGAGATCGCCTATCTGGGCCATCGTTCCGCCGTGGATCTGGCAAGCGAAGTCGGCTCGGCACTCGGCGTTCTGGTGACGCCGTTATGGGACGAGCCCTTCGGACTGGTCGCGGCAGAGGCTCTTGCCAGCGGCACGCCCGTCTGTGCGTTCGATAATGGCGCGCTCGCCGAGGTCGTGGGACGCTGCGGCTTTATCGTCCCCACGGGTGACACCGAGGCCCTGGCGCAGGCAATGGGCAACGTGTGGCGGATCAATCGCGACGATTGCCGCACACGTGCCGAGCAGATGTTCTCCGCCGCCGCAATGATCAAAGGCTACGAGCGGCTGTACCGCGAAGCGACCCTCGATGTCGCAGAGCCCCCTCAGGTCGTCAGCGCCTGAGCCTCCAACGCAGCCAGAACCAGCGCACTGCTTGCATAGGGCTGATCGGCCTGCTGCCGGGTGAGCGCGAATTCGCTCTCCCCCGGATCGCGCAGCTTGCGCCAGCCCTTTTCGGTACGCTCGACCAGTCCCATCAGCACGAAGGCGCGCAGCCAGTGCTGCATCGTCGGGTGCCCCCATTTCCGCGCGAAGGTCGCCGCGTTGGCCAGAATGCTGTTCAGATGATGCACCGGCGGCATGAAATGAGGATGATACTGGTGATAGGCCTTCGCACCCTTGACCCACGACAGCGGGACATGCTGCGACGAAAGCGTCCGCCCGAAATCGGTATCCTCGCCGCCATAGCCGTCGAACGCCTCGTCGAAACCGCCTGAAGCGCGGAAGAGATCCGCTGACATGGCGAAGTTCAGGGACCAGAAGCAGCGATAATCCTCGCAGGCGCGCAAGCCTCTCGCAGGAGGGCCCGGTCGCTCCGAATGGCGGACGGCTACGCTTTCGAACAGAGCGAAATCGACGCCGGCGTCAGTCGATCCTTTCGGCAGGTAACCAACCTCGCCCATGAACACTCCGCCGTGCGACCGCGATGCGGCAATGTAATCCGGAACACAGGCCGGGTGCGGGATGCAATCGACATCGAGAAAGATCAGCAGCTCACCCTTGGCCTCGCGCGCGGCGGTGTTGCGGGCTCGCGCCAGCGGAATGGCACCGCTGCCCAGAATCCGCTGGCGCACGGGAAAGGGCGCGCCGGGCAGATCATAGGCATTGTCCTGCATCACCGCGATCACGAGTTCGTCAGGCAGAACGTCCGACTGCGAGAGGCCCGTGACTAGATTGGCAAGGTGGGTGCTGCGCCCATGCGCGAGCGTGCAGATCGAGACGGTCATGCGACAGCTTTCATGTTCGGGGTCTGTGCGGCAGGAGTATCGGCCCAGAGTTCAGTGGCCAGCCTGTCGAGCCATGCTGCGGTATTTTGCGCCGCCGCAGGATCGATGAACTGCGCCTGCGAAGACAGATCGATGCCGTCCGCGATGGTCCAAAGCGCCTCCCAGGCCCCGCGGTGGGATGGCCAGTGCGGCGACATCGCGGCAAGGCTCGCCTTCTCGAGCGCCTGCGCCTTGCACAATTGTTCGTCGAAATACCGCCACTCGGGCACCACGATCCAGGGCTTGCGCGCGGCGAGGACGGTATGCACCGTCGTGTTGCCGCAGCTCGAAACGATCCGGTCCGCCGCTGCGATCCACTCGGCTGCATTGTTCACCCACCCCAGATGGGTGAGATTGCCCGGCGCTGTCTCGTGCCATTCGCTGGTGATCTTGCCCAGCGTGAACCAGCGCGAATGCGGATCCTGACGCGCGCCGAGGGTCAGGGGCGTGCTCGGAAGCCCCTCCCCGCCCCCGCCGCCGACGACACACACGATCCGGCCATCCAGCGGCAGTCCTAGCGCCCTTCGTGCGTCGTCACGGGATGGAAGCGCGGGTACATCGATGCCCAATCCCGGCGCGTAGTGCGTCTTCGCCTGCATCCACGCGGGCCGATCGTCCTGTTCGAGCAGGCGGGCATAGGGCGCGATGATCCCGACCGCGCTTTCATACGCGGCCATATGGCCGATATCGGTGCGCCGACCATGCTGCAGCACCGCAACGTGAGGCACAGAACACAGGCGCGCGAGCTGTCCGAGCTCGGCCGAGACATCGGTCACGAACAGGGCGGGATTGGCCGCGCTGAACCACCCGGTCAGCGTTGCCATCGCTTCCCGGATCGACGGCCAGCCCAGCGGCGCGCAATGCGTGATCGCGGGTTCTGGCAGGCTGCGCATATTGGGAGCTTCTGCGCCCGTCGGCTCGAACAGCGAGGGTATCTGCGTCAACCCGATCGCAGGATCGAGGTGGCGAAAGATATCGGGGCGCGCGGTGAAAATCTCGACCGGACGGCTTTGCACCAGCGCATTGAGCAAGGCTGTCGCCCGTT
This sequence comes from Erythrobacter sp. R86502, assembly GCF_042466465.1. Lineage (NCBI taxonomy): Bacteria > Pseudomonadati > Pseudomonadota > Alphaproteobacteria > Sphingomonadales > Erythrobacteraceae > Erythrobacter > Erythrobacter sp. R86502. The sequence goes on from NZ_JAXHCJ010000002.1 coordinate 10,136, forward strand.
CTGCATGACCCCTGCCCTGATGGTGGACGAAATAGCCGATTGGCTGCGCGGTCATGCTGCGATCTCTTTCGGGCCAGCGTCGGATGAAGTCCATGCGGAGGCTGGCGCCACGGGGCCGCCCAAACGAAGCAAATAGGCCTCGGTGCCTTCTACCACGCCATGGGCATGAGCACGCTTCGCACAGTGCCCGCGGTGTTCCGAAGACCAATGCGCAAGCTCGCTGGAATGGTTGGCAACGATAACCGGATGTGCCGCTACGCGGAGCATGTCGATGTCATTGCCGCTGTCGCCCGCGGCAATGATCCGCGGGCGTGGAATACCAAGCCGGGATGCCACGTGCAGCACCGCCGCCCCCTTGCCCGCCTGAGACGGCAGGACATCGAGCAGGTGGCCGTGGCTGGCGATGACGCGAGCGCGATAGCCAGCAACATCGAGCGAGCGGCGCAGCATCTGTACGCTTGCCGGATCCTTGAAGAACCAGCTGCACTTGAACGCGTTCTGGTCATAGTGCGGCTGCAGTGAGAGCCCGGCGATCGGCGCTGCTGCACTGCGAATGACAGCGGGTCGCCATTCGTCGCTGACATCGCGCAGATAGGTCTCATCGCGAACCGGCACACCGGATGTGGGCCAGTAAATCCGCGTGCCCACATCGGTGATCCACACCGCAGGATCGGGCAGATCCCATTGCCGCATGATCCGGCGCGCTTCGACAAGAGAGCGCCCGGTCGCGATGACGAAGGTGATGTCAGGCCGCCGCTCAAGCATTGCCCGAAAGGACGCGACGCCATCAGCACAACCCGTCAAGGTGTTGTCGAGATCGCACGCCAGAAGATGACGCGGTGGTTCCGCACGGACGAGCGCCGGCGCGCGGGCGATGGCGGGCGCGGTAAGATGGCTTGCGATCTTCACGAACTGCGCGGCATAGGCGGCCCAGGTGTGGGACCGGGCATTTTTGGCACCATTAGCCGCACACCGATCCCAATAGGCATTGTCGGTCAGCAGATGCCGCACAGCGCCCGCTATTTCGCGGGGCGAGCGCGGATCGATGAGAACGCCATGCGCCAGTTCGGACACCGTATCGACTGTCCCGCCATTGCGGGTCGCCACTACCGGCACCCCATAGGACGCCGCCTCGACAATCGTCAGACCGTAGGGTTCGATAAGCGCCGGATTGACGAACGCTCCGCGACTGGCCGCTGCAAGCTGGTAGAGGCCGGCAATGTCCTCCTCATCATGACGTTTGGGATAGGCGATGCTGCCATAGAGGTCATGCCGGTCAATCCGTTCGAGCATCTCGCGAAACACGTCCCCATGTTCACCGTCACTCTCTTCCGATTGCCCGCGCTGGCCGGCGACAATCACCAGGTTGGCCATATTCCTCAGCTGCGCATCGCCTCCGAAGGCGTCGATCAGCGCGGCGAGATTTTTCTTCCAGACGGGCCGCGCGATGGCGAGGACAATGGGGCGGCCCGGCTCACGCAGGAACGGCGCGATCAGCGCCTCAGCCTTGGTCGTGTGGTCGCGCAGAAGCCTGTGCGTACCCGGGGTGATGCGGTGAATCTTGCCGATCTGGGCGCCCGGATACGCCACCAATTGACGCTCGCATTCGTCGCGGGACGAACCGATCACCGCCGCAGCATTCGCAATGGCCGCGGCTTCCTGATCGATCCGGCGACGCAAGGCATCGTCGATGCCGGTCATCGTTGCGGCTTTGTCCAGACCGAGCGAATGCGCGGTATACACGAATGGGATGCCCAAGACGCGGCGGATCTCATCGGCCACTTCGGCGGCGTCCGCAAAATGGGCATGGATGATGTCGGGAAGCGTGCAACGACCAGAAAGGTCCTTAATCAGCGCCTGCGTGAAGGCTGCCCTGTCCGTCTCAAGCGCTTCCTTCGCGAGATAGCGTGTGTCGCCGCTGTTGATCCGAGTAATCGAAAGTTTCGGCGCGATTTGCTCGCAAGGCTGAGAATGAATCGGACCCAATAGGGGGTCATCGAACAGCCGCGTGACGATCTCTGCACTGGCAACGTCACTTCGACGTGCCAATGCTGCCATCTCCCCAAGAACATAGGCAATATGACCGCCGGTATCTTGGGTTATGCCGTATTGCGGGCGCGCACAGATACATCCACCCAGAGCAATCGACAAAATCTTCATGGAAACCTCGCAGCTTCTATATTGTCCTTAATAGAAACGAAGAAAAATCTCCGCAAGCTATTGATGCGTTGAATAACCTTCGCCCAATCGGTAACCATAGAACTCAGATTTTGTTCATTCAGAATTTAGAAAATAATCGATTGGTTTGAAACTTCCCCCATTGGATGCATATGCGGAACAGGCCGTAAGCCCCACAATGAGATCCATGCAGGCGCGAAACCGGATCATGTCACCGGCGCGACTAATTGGCGGTTGCACGGAGATCGCCCCATCTTCTGATACGGTCACGTTCATAAAAATGTTAAAGGCGGTGGGTATCCGATCTGATGAAATCCCAAACGGCGCCAACGCCGATGCGAGATTTCCAAAACACCCTGAATGCACGGGTTTGTCGGGATAGAAGTGAATGAAGGTGTCGCGTGAACATGGCGTCAGAAGAAAGTCATGACGACCCACATCATCACGTTCGATCATCAACTTTTTGCGCGAACGGTTCGACCATAAGGTTGAACCTGTCGTCAACGCGATCGTTTCCTCGAAATCGAACGTACCACCGTTCGAAATCACTTCACCATGGTCCTCCAGAGCAAAAGCGACCATGTCGCTTACCTGCATGCCCTGGGGATCGACCACCGTGAACGTTTGGCCCGCTTTAATCTTCAAGGCTGCTCCGGCACGGGGAAGAATTCGGTTGGTCATGATGTACGGGGGTCCTGAAAGGGGCATCGCCAGTCGTCATTAACTGCCCGGCCGCTGTATTGGCGAGCCTCGCTGATTTCCCCATGCCGAGCGAGCATCGGGTTGATCGAACCATCGAGCTTCTCATCGCGCGAAAGAATTGCGATTCGCATTTTCTCGTAACGCTGCTCTTCGCGCAATTTGACGAATTGATCATGTAGATTGAACACCATAGTGGGGTAAGCCATTCGCCGGGCCGCCCGTGAAGCCTTAGGATGCATCCCGACAACAAAATACGCCTTCTCCCCAAAACTGAGCGAGAAATGGGGATCCGAGGGATCGCCGCTCACGTCCGGCTGATACCGTTGTCCAAGCCAGTGATCTTTGTCGGCAAGAGATTGGATGCGTTGCCACATCGCTTGCTCAAATCCCGCTTCATCCAGGTCACCCGGTTCGGAAAACACAATAGCAATGCTGCGCAAGCCTTCGTTGGCAACGGCGTATCTCTGGCTCCAGCCCAACAGCGCTTTGTGAATAGCCAGATCATCCCATGCACTGGTGAGCGACCACGCTGGGACTACTTCTAAATTTCCTGAGTTTAGAGCAGATTTAGCCCCAACGCATGGGAAAAGCTTATCGGCAATATGACTATACAAAGCCGATTTTAGAGCATTAGCGTCGTACTCTATTGGGGGCGAAACTGTCGCACCAAGTAAAGACATATACGCCTCTCAAAGGTTTGGAAGATGTAGCAATCTCAATTTGATATCCGATTGATAATCTCGACAGCGCGAATACAATTCGTTCAAAAACCCGCAAGCGCCGTGTCGAAGAGATATCAGTCGAACTGATCGGCGAGGCGATCCGTTAGACGCTCGCCTTCGCGGATTTCGCCGAGCGCGGTCTGCACGACGCTCCGGGTGGTGGGATCGAGATCGGCGCGCTTGAGCACTTCTTCGAACTTGTCGGCGAGGTAATCCTCGCCTTCCTCGGCGCGCTCCGCAGCGGCCTTGTCACCGCTTTCAAACAGGTTGGTGATGTCGAGCCACAAGCGATGCAGACCGCCGGTCGCCGTGCCCTTGGTCACAAGTTTGCCGCCAAGGCGGGTCAGTTCGGCATTGAGCGTATCGAGCGTGCCCTGACGCTTCACCGCCTGCTCGGACAGAATGCGCTTCAGTTCGGGCGATTTTGCGGTTTCGCTCGCCTTGCGATAGCCTTCGATGGAATCGTAGGTGGTATCGATCAGGGTTTCGAGCGCGGTGGTATCGGCGTTCATCAGGTAGCTCCTTCAGGATGAAAGGCCATCTCGGTTTCAGATGGCTTGCACGATCCAAAGAAGGATTAAGCGCCTAATGTTCCTTCGGCGCTGATTTTGTCGTGGCCGTAAGTAAGGCAGCGTGGGCTAAAACACCGGCAAAAGCCTCCGGCGCAGGCGCGATGGCTCATTGGTCGCCATTTGCGCCATTTTCGCCTCGATCTCCGCACCGGCCGTGATACCCTGCACGAAAGGCTGATCGTGCAGCAGATAGGGGATCGCCCCAAAAGCAATACGGCCGCGGGCCTCTGCCGGCAGGTTCAGACTGTAATCGTCGCACACCGATGGAATGGCCTCACCAGCGGCCAGCAACTGATCCCGCAACCGGGGAAAGGGCAGGTCTTTTGATTCGAGCGGCTTCTGGCCGCGAGCGTCGATGAAGATATCGAAGTGGTGGTCCGCGCCGCCGGAACTGATGGTCGTGCCATGATCGGTTATGTCCTTTTCGTAGTCGGAGCCAAGCTCCAGCAGTTCCAGAATGCCCGCCTTGTGAAATGCCAGCATCCGGCGGATCGATTGCGCGGGGATGGCAGCGTAATTGTCCATGAACACACGGCTCAGGCCGGAATCGAAACGGTCGCGATCGGCCTCGTTAAGGGCTGGGACGATGTCCTGAAAAACCTCGTGCATCCTCAGAATGGCATAGCGCCATGCGACGGTGATGCGGTTGCGCTTGTTATGCTCGGCTTCAGCAAGATTGTACTGCGCCCATCGGAACGGATCATGGGCGATGCGATCGGCGAAATAGGCATCGCCAAAATCATCGGCGCTGCGTTCCGCGAGCAATCATTGCCGCCCACCAGGAGTCGGCCAGGACAATCTCCTTGGCAAACAGATGGAAACACCGGTCGAGCAGCCCCGCGCTACCTTGCGCCATTTCAGCGGCCACAGCATGGGCCGTCGCGCAGACCAGTGGCTCATAGGGAATCGGACAGTAGAAATTGGCCTCAGGCAGAATGCCGGTGCGCGACATCAGTGTGATCCTGAGATCGGCGCTGCCCGGAAGCAATGCGAACGCAACCGTGTCATCCGCGTCCTCGACAAAGTCCCCATGTTGCGAGACCACGGCCATCGCCGCGTCGATCGCGCTGAGCGAGGTGCCCATGATCCCGACGCTGCATGGCGGGATGCGGGCATCGACCAGGCCCGACCATGGGCTGGGGAAATAGGCCCTCGTCGCCTCGTCCGCGTCCGGCCAGACATGCCCTGTCGCAATGGCGACCCGATCGAAACAGAGCGGGCCGGTATTGCCTTCTATCTACAAGGCCGCACCGTCAGCGCGCGCTTCGATGTCCGTGACCCGGCAATTTTCCCTGACCGTGATGACGATCCCGTGCTGGCGGCCCTGTTCGATCAGCCACAACAGCTGGTCGTGGAAATACTGGCCGAGCAGGATGCGCGGAAGGAACTGCCGGTCGTGCAGTGTTTCCTTGTCGACACCGTAGCGGCCGAGCTAGTCTGCCGATTGGGCGCGCAGCCAATCGAGATAGGTCGAGTTGATCGGAGGGATTTCGATGCTGGCGATATTGGCGAGCATCAGCCGCGTGTTCGCGTCATCATTGTAGGGAATCCCCACTCCAGCACGGTCACCTTGCTCGAACAGCGTAATCGCAATTGGAGCACCCTGCGCCACCAGCGCGGCAATCGTGTAGGTCCCTGGCGGCCCCGACCCCACAATATCAAACGTGACCATATCGATCCTCCTCAAAACCATCGGAAGTTGTAGATTTAGCCAGCAAACTTGCAAACTCCCTTCAGCTGCTGCAGCACGTCTCCGATAACACGGTAGACCCGGGCCAAATGTTCAGCGGTAATACAATAGGGAGGCATGACATAAACCGTGTTTCCCAGCGGCCGCAGCAGCACGCCCCGTTCGCGAAACATTGCCAGCATTGTCAGCGCGAGGTCGGAAAGGTATCGGCCGCCGTCCCCGACATCGAATACGGTGATCGTTCCCAGCTGGCGCAGGTTGCCTACGCCGGGAATGCCCGTCAGGTTGTCCAAATGTCCCGCCTGACACGTGGACAGTTCGGCGATCCGAGCGATGACCGGCTCCTCGCGCCGGATTGCCTGATTGGCTGCCGCCGCAGCGCAGGCCAGTGGATTGGCGGTGTAGCTCGACGAGTGAAAGAACATCGTTGACCGGTCGGGGCCGTAGTGCGCCTGATAAACAGGTTCGCTCGCCATGGTGACCGCCAGCGGGATTGACCCGCCTGTCAGACCTTTGGACAGGCACAGGATGTCGGGCGTGATGCCGGCCTGCTCACAGGCGAACAGCGTTCCAGTCCGCCCCCACCCCGTCATCACCTCGTCGGCGATGAAAAGAGTGCCATGGGCCGCGCAGATGCGATGCATCTCGGCAAGCGTTTCAGCGGTGTACATCAGCATCCTGCCAAGCCCCAGGACAAGCGGCTCGACGATGAAGGCTGCCGCACCCTGACGACAGTCTGACCCAGCCCGAACTCGCGCCTTGGCTGATAGATGGCATTGATTTTATTGCCAATCGTATCACCCAGGCCAATCAGGCAGAGATCGAAAAGGCTAAGCTGCTGTGGCGCGCACAAAGCACTGTCGTGACCAGCTGAACAGGCGCCTCAGCCCTGCGAGCGCCTGCAAGCCACAAGAGGCATAAGTCCTCCCGCGCCGTGCTGAGGATGACATCAAGGCCCCGCGCGCGTGGGTTCACGCGCCTCAGCAAGCCGTTCGGCGAAGTCTGCTTTGGCCGGTTCGGGGAAAATTCGAGCCGTTCGGGGAGCGACCCCAATCCAGTCGTTATGCGACATTCGCCGTTCCGGCGTAGAAGTGAATTATACCAGCTATGTTTCGTTTTTCAGTGCTCTCAAAACTTCCATGGCGGCGCAGATATGAATTCCTGCGAAGATGAAACCCTGCTCGTCGCAAATGTTGAGAGCCTGATCGACAAGTTCGATCAACTGCTCGAGGGATGCTTGCTCCTGCTCTGTGGCTCGATCATTCATGGTGAGGCTTCTGTCGAATAGAGGGAACGGCACTAGCTAATTGAGGCTAAATCTTGGTGGGCGCGCTTATGCAGTTAGCAGCCTTCTCCACAAGCCGGGCTTTGATGCCCGTCCCCGCCTGCTACACCTTTGCGCCAGACGGTGAAAGTTCGTTCCAGTCCAGAATGGTCGTCAGTAGGTCTTGATCAAACGCGGCGCGTTCTAGCGTAACTCTGCTCATCGCTCTGTCGTTCTCAACTTGGCCTCCAGTGCGGCGCGTGCAATACTGAAGGTCGGTTCAACCCAAACGGAGAATTGATCTTGCCGTATCACCATGCCGATCAGAAGAACCGAGTGGCGAAACATACAGTTTTCAAACAGGTGGCAGGCGATGCCATCGCTGATCGCATGGAGGCCCTGTCTCTCGAAGTCAGAGGCATGAGCGATCCACAATATGCGGGCCTTGCCAGCACGGAGACCCTCAACGCGGTGGCGGCTACCCTCAAGGCAACACGGCGCAAAATCGACCAAATCTTCGAGCATGAGGGATTTGCAACCAGCCCTGCCTGCGACATCGTGCTCGAGCTGTTCGAAGCGCGAAGCAGGAGCGCGCCCCTCTCGGTCCCGGCTCTGTGCGCTTCGATCAATTGCGCATCCTCCACACTCATACGCTGGACAAATGCCTTGGAGCTAATGCAACTGGTCAAAGTGTCGAGCGAGGGAAGCGATGGCAGTCCGGCAAACATTGCTTTGACGGAGAAAGGCTATCTCAAAACCGCGCAAGCCCTCCAGTTGCATCTTCATGAGTGAGGCGTCTCGATAAGCGATCGGGCGACGGAATTCTCCACTGGCACCTTGGAGGGATTGTTTAACGGCTGCTTGGAATGTGGACCGTATCCTAAAAGCGGACATTCGCTTTTCCACCCACTTGCAGTCATGAGAGGTGGCCCGGAGCGAGCCTAAAAGCCGCCCTTTTGCGTGACCTCGCCCGAGCCACCAAGGACGGCAATCAAGCCGCATCTAAAGTGTAAGGGCGATGTGGCCGGTTCGACACCCGTTCTTTCTCCTTGGCCAATCAAGGCCATGGAGAAAGATGATGACCTACTCACACCTCGACCCGGCCATGCAGAACCGGGTCTCGTGGAATGCTGGCAGAACCGTCGGTACCAAGCGGCCGCTCACCCAGAAGTAGATTTGGGCGATCCGGTTCTTCCTTGATCGCGAGGAGCGGCTCCGTGACCGCGCCCTGTTTGACCTGGCGATCGACAGCAAGCTGCGAGGCTGCGATTTGGTGAAGCTCAAAATCGGCGACCTCGTGGCCGGATCCGAAGTTCGTGACCGCGCATTGATCATTCAGCGGAAGACCGGGCGGCCCGTGCAATTCGAAGTTACCGCAGACGCCCGCACGAGCCTGGCAACATGGCTGCTGCGACGGGGCGGCAACATCGATGATTTCGTGTTCCCAAGCAGGATCCATTCCGGCCAACCGATGAGCACGCGGCAGTATGCTCGCCTCGTCGATGAATGGGTCACCGCGGTCGGGTTGCGGCGGGAAGACTACGGCACCCACTCCATGCGGCGCACCAAAGCTGCCATGATCTACCGAACAACCGGAAATCTGCGGGCGGTCTAAATTTTGCTTGGTCACTCCAAGATCGAGAACACAGTCCGATATCTCGGGGTCGACGTGGACGATGCCCTTGTCCTGGCGGAGCGCATCGATATCTGACAATATTTGCGGCCATCGGGCGAGCTCCGATGGCCGCTTTTGTCGAAGTCCGACGTTCACCGAACCGGCAACAAATGGGTGGGGAGCTGCCTGACCGCTTTCGGGTGACAGAACGCAATAGCTGCCGTTGGTCGCAGCCGAGCAATGCGTCGCCTCCCGACCTAAACCCTGTCGTTCCGATCAGCCGTCAAAAAGGTCCGCTCCTGACAGGAGCTGCCAATGGGACGCCCGAACCGGTTGGTCAGTAAAGCGCCCTAAATCCGGTCATTCGAATCGCTCATGCCGCGCCCCAAGACCTGCCGTCTGCGAAGAATCGAGTGGATGCCCGCTACAGGCCTCAATCCCACTCGCTAGTTCAATCGTCGGACAGTGCAATTCGTCTTGGTTGGAAAGCGACTTCGCTGACCCCATATAGTCATCTCGGGCGTTGATGGGTTGACTGTCGCGATAATTGGAAAGACACCGGCTCTTCCTCGAACGGCTGGAGCCGTACAATGTTCGGACTTACTGCTTTCCCTGACGCAGTCTTGCGAGGTGCAATCCTCGGGACGATCGCTCTCCTGTGGGTAATCCTCGTCGTTAGGCTGATTGGCTTGCGCACTTTTTCCAAAATGACGGCTTTCGATTTCGTGGTCACCCTGGCCACTGGTTCGTTGTTGGCGGCAGCGGCTACCGTGACCAGCTGGACTGCGCTGGTCCAAGCATTAAGTGCGATCGCTACCCTCCTCATTGCCCAAGTCTTGCTTGCTATATCCCGGCGGAAATCCCGGAGGTTCCAGCTGCTGATCGAGAACGACCCGATCATGCTGATGTTCGATGGCAAGATCCTCTTAGGTGCATTGGCCGAAACGCGCGTGTCGGAAAGCGACATTCTGAACAAGCTGCGCGGCGCAAACATCAAGGACCTGTCGCAGGTGCGATCCATGGTGCTCGAAAGCACCGGGGACATCTCGATCCTCTCAGGCGAGCACCGGCCATCGGACGACATCATGGAAGAAGTGGATTGCAGCCACGGCCCGCTCGAAAAGCATATCAGCCGAGAAGAACCGTGAACGAGTCTCATTTAGCCAAGCCGTTGCGGTCAGCAAACTTGCGCGATCCTAGGAGAGTCCCTGCTCGAAGACGCGTCGCAGCGGAGTGCCCGCCGTGGTTGGCGGCCTTGTTCGCGGGTGCGCCAATGAATGGTCAGGCTACGCTCCGCGAACTCAGTGTCAGAGCCGCGGGAGACTTCGCCTTCGCCGTCGCAATCCCGGCCCGTAACGAACGCGAAATCCTGCCGCGTATGCTGGCAGCGCTGCTTCTGGCTCTCAAGGGTGTGAGCGAGCGGGGTCTCGTGGTGTTCGCGGTTAACGATACGCATGACGGTTCGGCGCAACTAATCCGGGATTGGCTCCGTATCAACGGCCTACCGGGCGTGGTCGTCGAAGTCGGACTCATCCCAGCTATACGGAGCGCGCCATACACGCGGCGGCTTGCGCTGGACATCGCCAGTCACTTCGCACCGGCCGGTGCGCTACTGACAACCGATGCCGATAGCGAGGTGGGGCCGGGTTGGATCCGCCAGGGCTTGGATGGTCTCGCCGGCGGCTTCGATCTGATCTGTGAGGACGTTCGTCTGGACGATGCCGGACTCGCCGCTCTGCCGGACCAAGTGCGTCTCGCCGGTGACGCCGAGCGGGCCTATTACGCTGCCTGCGATCAGCTGTGGCAGAAATGGAGCGGCGAGGCAGGCGCCTTCGCGCATCGCGCTTCGGGAGCAAGCATGGCAATCCAATCCGCAACTTATCGTAAACTGGGCGGCCTGCCGGTTCCGTCCCACGGCGAGGATGCAGCGCTGTGCGCCATGGTTCTGGGCAGCGGCGGGCGGGTCGTTACCATCGCTGATGGCGGCACGCGGACCTCCGCCCGGCTCGATGGGCGAGCGGTGGGGGGATGCGGCGAGGCTTTGAGCAAACGGGCGAGCCAGGAAGACCCTGAATGCGACGATGCGCTGGTTCCGATCGTAGAATTGCGCCGCCTCGCCATTTATCGCCGTACATTCGGCGTCCGCGACTACACGGTCCGAATGCGCGCTCCGCTACACTATAGCGAACTTCTGCGCGAACTAAGCGAAGCGAACGCGCTGTTGTCCGAAGGGCCTCTCGCTTGAGCCTGTCGTCACGCGATAGCCTGGAAACCGCCATCGGGGCGCGTGCGGCCGGAGCCGACCATGCCCGGGGCGATCTCGCGGCAGATATTGACGACCTGCGCACGCAGGGTTGGCTCGCCGCTTGTCTTCCACGCGATGCCGGCGGGTCGGGCTGGGGCACCGATGCCGACGGCACGCAGAATGCCTTGGACGCGTTGCGCACGATCGGCCGCGCGAACCTGTCGGTCGCGCGGCTGTTCGAAGGACATATGAACGCGGCGAAACTCGTGACGCTCTATGCCGACGAGCAGCTGCGGCACGAAACCTTCTCGGCCGTCCGCGGCGGCGCACTTCTGGGCGTCTGGGGAGCGGACGATCCGAGCGAACCGCTGACACTCGACGCGGCGAGTAACCGCCTGCGCGGAGCGAAGCGTTTTACATCGGGGCTGGGCCTCGTGAACCACGCCATCGTATCGGTAGCGGGTGAGGACGGCCCGCAACTGCTGGTCGTCGCTACCGACGATGACCAGCGCTCTGACGCATCCGTCTGGCAGATGGGCGGAATGCGGGCCACGCGATCGGGCCGCTACGATTTCGACGGCTTCGTGGTCGAGCCGCATCAGAAGCTGGGGCGGCCGGGCGATTATCTGCGCGAACCTTTCTTCGAAGGCGGTATCTGGCGCTATTGTGCCGCGCATCTGGGTGCAGCCGAGGCGCTTTACCGGGCAATGCGCACCGAACTGGTCGCGCGCGGCCGCGCCGGCGATCCGCATCAGCAACGCAGGCTGGTGGATGCAGCCATCTCCACCGAAACCGCGCGTCTCTGGGTGACGCGCGCCGCCCGGGCGGTCGAGGCGGATCGGGCGCAGCCGGAGACCGCGGCGCTCTCCCTGCTTGCCCGAGACGTGACCGAACGAAGCTGCCGCATCGTGATGGAGAATGTCGAGCAGGCGCTCGGCATGGGCGCGCATATCGCCGGCTCTCCGGTCGAGCGAATCGGCCGCGATCTTTCGCTGTTCCTTTGCCAAGCCGCGCCTGATGCAAAGCGCGCCCGCGCCGCGCAGACCTTGATCACCATTGATTGTGAACTGGAATTTCTATGAGCCTGCCTACTTCCCCGAAAGGCGCGCTCCTTTCGGCGGCCGCCGATGCGCCGCCCATCGAGATCGACGAACTGTCGCCCCCAGGTGGATTGCTGATCATCGCGCCGCATCCCGACGACGAGACATTCGGCTGCGGCCAGGCTCTTGCCGCCGCTGCGCAAGCCGGACGAGAGATCGGCGTGCTGCTGCTCACCGATGGCGCGGGGTCGCATCCCGGCTCGGCAAGTTACGATCGCGAGCGGCTCGTCAAGCTGCGCAAGGACGAGCTGGATGCCGCGCTTGCCCTGCTGGCTCCGGGCAAGACGATCACCGTCATGCGCGCCGGACTTGAAGACGGCTGCAGCGATCTCGAGCAGCTTGGCCTCCATCGTTATCAGCGGATCGTCGCTTATGCACGGGCCCTTCGCGCGAAGTCGGTGTGGGCGACGTGGAACGGCGATCCGCATTGCGACCACACATCCGCAGCCACGCTAGGGCGCATGATCAGCGACGATATCGGCGTTGGATTCTGGCGCTACTCGATCTGGGGCCGCTTCGGCGAGCGGGACGTGCCGCATGACCTGCGGCTCTTCTCCGACGGGCGTTTCGAGCAGCGAAAGCGCGACGCCATAGCGGCCTACCGTTCGCAGACGACGAGACTGATCGACGACGACCCGGACGGCTTCGTCTTCCCGCAGGAAATCCTCGAGCACTTCGCGCAGAGCCCCGAGATATTCATCGGTGGCTGACGCGCGTTCGCATCGCCGGAAAACCTTCGACGCCTTGTTTTCCCGCGATCGCGATCCGTGGGATTTCGAGACGAGCGATTACGAACGCGAGAAGCGTGCCGCCACCATCGCGGCGTTAAAGGGAGCCCGGTTCGATCACTCTCTGGAAGTCGGCTGCGCGACCGGCGTTCTCACCCGCGAACTAGCGCCACATTGTGCGCAGCTGCTTGCGCTCGACGTGTCGGACGAGGCTCTGGATCTGGCGCGAAAGCGGTCTACGGAGCAGGCCTCGGGCCGCTATCGCCGTGCCGAAGTCCCGCAGGACTGGCCCGACGGATCGTTCGACCTGATCGTTTTTTCCGAAATCCTGTATTTCCTGTCGGCGCACGAAGTCGCCGCCGTTTCGCGGCAGGCCTGCGCTGCGCTGGCGCCGGGTGGTCTGTGCCTGCTGGTCAACTGGACTGGGCCAAACGACTTGCCGTTGAGCGGCGATGCCGCCGTGCATCTGTTCGTCGAAGCGGCGAGCTGGCGAAGCGACGAGCCGCGCCTGGCACCGTCCTACCGGATCGACCGATTGCAACGCTCCACGTAAAGCGACGACCGGGGGCCTGATGTGCAAACGACCGGACCGCAGTGCTGCGATCCGGGCGTTGGGTCAGGCAGGATACGGATTGGGGCTTACGCCTACTTCACCGATGTGCGGTCCCAGAAGCGCAGCTTGCCGCACGCCTCGATGAAATCCTTGGCAGACGAACCCTTGCTGACATTGACGAAACCGTCGTCCATCTTGTCTGCAATCCCGACCGCCTCAAACAGCGGCTTTACCGCCGGCACGAACGCGATGAACTTCGCATGGGCGAAGGCATCGGACACGAAGTCCTGGCTCGGCTTGTCGTCGGCGAGCTTCTTGGCCGCCGCTTCGCCCATCACGATCGCGACCGCATCGAACACGACCGAACGGCCGCCGTCGATCTTCTCGTTCGCTTCGAGCATCTTGCCGTCGGACATCTTCGCGCCGCCGATATGCGGTGCGACGATACCGACCATCGCGCCAGCCTTCTCCGCCGCGTTCTGGAGATTCTTGACCACATCGGCATCCCCGCCCTCGGCGATGAAAATGCCCAGCTTGCGACCCTTGAAGCTGTCAGGCCCGTTCTTGAGGATCGAGAGCGCGGGACTCTCGGGAAGATCGGTGATCGGCTCGCGCGCCAGCGGCACTTTGTCAGGCAGTTCGGGCAGGCCCAACCCGTCGCTTACCGTCTTCGCCAGATCGGCATCGATATGGCGCAGATGCCCGACCATGCGCTTGCGGATCGACAGCCGGCCGACCTTGCTCAGCTCGAACACCAGCGCATCGCCCAGGTGGGTCTGTTCGACCTCGGTCTGGCTGATGTAGAACTGGCGTGCCTGGCTGTAGTGATCGGCGAAGGTTTCAGACCGCACCCGCACCTTCGGGCTTTCGACAGGAGCTTCGTAGCTAGTGAAGCCGCGCATCGGGCAGCCGCGCGGACCGCGATCTTCCTCGTCCCCGTCGCCATCGCCCCAGCTGTTGGGTTCGTAATTCACGCGGCCCTTGGGATTGGTCATCGCCATATGGCCGTCCTGCTGGAAATGCCGACCGGCACCTTCGGCGCATTGATGGGGATGTGGGTAAAGTTGGGGCCGCCAAGACGCTTGAGCTGTGTATCGAGGTAGCTGAAATTGCGACCCTGCAGCAGCGGATCGTCGGAGAAATCGATCCCCGGCACGATGTTCTGCGTGCAGAATGCCACCTGCTCGGTTTCCGCGAAGAAATTGTCGACATTATTGTTCAGCGTCATCGTGCCGATGATGCGGACCGGAACTTGTTCTTCGGGGATCAGCTTGGTCGAATTGAGCACGTCGAATTCGAACCTCTCGGCGAACTTATCGTCGAATACCTGCACACCCAGATCCCATTGCGGGAAGTCTCCGGCATCAATGGCGTCCCACATGTCGCGGCGATGGAAGTCGGGATCGGCACCGTTGATCTTCAACGCCTCGTTCCAGACCACCGACTGCAGGCCCTGCTTGGGCTTCCAGTGGAACTTGACGAACTTGCTGTCGCCCTTTTCGTTGATGAAACGGAAGGTGTGGATGCCGAAGCCTTCCATGAAGCGAAGGCTGCGCGGGATTGTCCGGTCCGACATCTGCCACATCACCATATGCATCGCCTCGGACGACAGCGAGATGAAGTCCCAGAAATTGTCGTGCGCGCTCTGCGCCTGGGGAAATCCCCGGTCAGGAGCGGGCTTCACCGCGTGGATCAGGTCAGGAAACTTGATCGCATCCTGGATGAAGAACACGGGAATGTTGTTGCCGACGATGTCCCAGTTGCCTTCCTCGGTATAGAGTTTGACCGCGAAGCCGCGCACATCGCGCGCCAGATCGGGCGAACCCTTGTTTCCGGCGACGGTCGAGAACCGCACGAAGCAGGGCGTCTTCTTGCCCTTCTCGCCCGCCAGGACCTTGGCGCGGGTCAGTTCGGGGATCGGATCGGTCAGCTCGAATTCGCCATGCACGCCGTAGCCGCGCGCGTGGACAACGCGTTCGGGAATCCGCTCGTGATCGAAGTGGAAAATCTTTCCGCGCGCGATGTGATCTTCGAGCAGCTGCGGGCCGCGCGGACCGGCAGTCAGCCAGTTCTGATCATTGGCGATCGGCGCGCCCTGCGCCGTGGTCATCACGTCGTCGTCGCCAGCGGGCCTTTGATGGTTCGCGCCACCGTCAGATAATTCGAATTGCTTGGTCATCCGGCGCATCCTTGCGGGTAAGGGGTCAGAAAGAAGCGCAAGGCGGCAACGTCCCGCCTTGCGCCGCTGGATGCCGGTCAGTCGCCCTGCTTGGCGGCCAGGTTCACCGAACGTTCGGCCAGCTCGCTTGCAAAATCGTCGGCACCGTAGATGTCGTCGACGATCTCATCGAGCTTGGCAATGTGGTCATCGCGGCCCAGCGCTTCGGCGAAAGCCTTTGCGGTCCCGAAGCCGGCGATGCCGTAGTGGCTCATGCGCTGATATTGCGCGATTGCGGCGACCGCGCGAACTTCGTCGCTGATGTCCTCGTCGATCACGTGGGCCTTGGCCTCCTTGACGAGGCCTTCCATGCCCTTGCAATGCTCCTTGGATTTGTCCGCCTCCTCCATGCCGGACAGCATATCGCGCAGGGTTTTGCTGTGTTCTTCAATGCCTGCGACCGCGTCGTCGAGCATTTCGGACAGATCCTTGTCGTCGATCTTGCTCGCCATCTGCTTGACCATCTTGTTCATCTGGTCGTTGGCCGACACAAGATCCTTGAGCTCTTCGACATAGAGATCTGTGAGATTTTGGGGAGCGCTCATAAATGTTCCTTTATATCCACGATGCCGCGCGCCAATCCGGCAGCGCAGGTCGACTAAAAGGCGAAAACGAAGGAATTGACGCTTACTGATCGAGCGTCCGAAACCATCGAAAGCGACTGGTAGTTACTTATCCGAATGTCTGGAGGTCACGCTCGTTCCCGGTGCGAACACCTTTAATGGACGAAACATTTTGTACGGCATTGTCCTCGGTTTCGAAAATATATTGTCTGACTGCTCTTGTCCGTCATAATTCAATCGCCATCTCTGCATCATCCCCATGGATGGTTAAAGGCGGCCATGACGTCCCGACAAAACACAACGGCAGAAAAGATCACGATCAATCTCGGCTTCGTCGATCTGGGAATGATCGACTTGCTGGTGCGCGAAAGCGTGTTTGCCAACCGCACAGATTTCATCAGGACCGCCATCCGTAACGAGCTTGCTCGTCACGAAGACATCGCCAGCCAGGTCAAGCAGCGCGAGGCCCCGGTGCTCGGCATGCGTCATCTGACTCGGACCGAACTTGAGCAGGCGCGAGACCAGGGGGAGATACTCGATCTCGTCGTGCTCGGCCTGCTCAGCGTGGACTCTGCAGTCGATGCTGAACTGGCCCGTTCCACTATCGGTTCGGTGTCCGTCCTCGGCGCATTTCATGCATCGCCCGACGTGAAGTCGGCGCTTTCGGATCGTTTTGCGTGATCACCACGCCACAACCAAAGGACATCGTTTTATGACCTATCCCCTATCGGCGCAGATGTCGGAAATTATGGTGCTCACCAAGGCGGGGCGGCTGGCGCAAGCGACCGACCTTATCCAGCGTGGGCTTCGCGGTTCAAACCCTGCGCCAACTGCGCGTCCCACCACCTGCGATCCGGCGCATTTGACGATCGCATTGCCCGCGCCGCGCGTGGCGAAGCAGGCGGGGAAAAAGGCACCGCCCGAAACGCGCGCGCGGTCAGGCGGCAGTTTCGACCGGCGCACATTCGCCGGTGCGTCGGGCACGCTCGATTATTTCGTCTACCGACCCGACGGCTTGACCGGCTCGGTCCCGCTCGTCGTGATGCTGCATGGGTGTACGCAGACGGCAGAAGATTTCGCGCGCGGCACGAAGATGAACGCGCTGGCGGACGAGATCGGCTTCATCGTCGCCTACCCGGAGCAGCCGAGGTCGGCGAACATGCAGAAATGCTGGAACTGGTTCCGACCGGGCGATCAGGGGAAGGCTTCCGGCGAACCCGCACTGATCGCCGGTATCACGCGTGAGATCATTACGAGCGAGCCGATCGATCCGCCGCGCGTCTATGTCGCCGGCCTCTCTGCGGGTGGCGCAGCAGCCGCGATCATGGCCGGGGCATTTCCGGAGTTGTATGCGGCGGCGGGTATCCACTCGGGCCTCGCGTGCGGATCGGCGCGTGATATGGCGAGCGCATTCGTGGCGATGCAGGGCAGGGGTAAGGCCCAGCGGCCTTCTACCACGCAGACCTATGTCCCCGTGATCACGTTCCACGGCGATCGCGACGCGACCGTACATCCGGTCAACAGCCAACAGATCCACGCGGCGTGGGAAAGCTCGCCGACCTTGTCGGGCCTGAGGCGGAATACGACCGAAGGCGTGTCGCAAAGCGGACAGGCCTACACCAAGACCGAGCTCCTCGACTCGGGAGGCCGCAGCGTGTCGGAAAGCTGGCTGTTGAAAGGAGCGGGCCACGCCTGGGCAGGCGGATCGCCCACCGGGTCCTTCACAGATCAGACAGGGCCTGACGCCTCGCGCGAAATGATGCGATTCTTTCTCCAACATCGGATGGCCCGAGTGGGTTAGCCGCAACAAGATCGTTTGCCGCTGGTCCGCTCTGCTCACCTGTTCTCACAAAACCCGACAGTCCGTTCTCGGCCCACTTTTTGCCTCTCTCCAATGCCGGCAAGGCAACCGCTGAATGTCGGCTTCTGACAAGAGCTGCCGTTCGGCACGACGTTTGGGAACGGCAGCAATGTCCCAATTTCAGCTGTACCGAGCCCAATGAACATATGGCCGCTTTCAGGAAGTCGCAGGTCGAAACCGAACGTCTGACATGGGGTCGCAAGCCGTACGGCAATTTTTGTCAAAACAGCCCAGATAGTTGCCTGTCTGGTTTAAGGTGCGCGCCGCGCTGCTGAAACTGGGTGGTAAGCGTCACGGCAGCTTTCGAGAAAGGAACGGTAGAAAGCGACCGCGTGCCGAATGTTATGACCTCTACTTCGTAATACCCAAGTGCGCGCGCAGCCGTGACAAGAAGGAACGACCTACGGCGAGACGTTCGCCAGCAGAAAGTCGCACCGACCAGCTTCCTGCGTCCAGCTCAAGCGCTGCAATGTGTTGGATATTTATAAGCGTGGATCGATGGATCCGGATGAAGCTCTCCTCGCCGAGGCGCTGTTCGATCGCATAGAGACGTTCGGCGACAAGATAGCTTGTATTGCCGCAGTGCAGCCGGGCGTAATCGTCTTCACCTGTGATGCGATCAATATCGTTGCTCTCCAGTCTCACCAATGCGCCGCGATAAGGTGCCCAGAAAACGACAGGATCCGGCACCTTGGCAATCGGTTTCTTGTGCTGGCTCATGACGCGCTCGACCGTCGCGCTCAGGAGGGTTGGGTCAATCGGTTTAAGCAGGTAGCCGACCGCATTGACCGAGAAAGCCTGGATCGCAAACTGTTCGTATGCCGTGACGAACACGATCGCAGGCGCGGCCTCATAGCCGACCAATTGTTCGCTGAACGCCATCCCTGACATGCTGGGCATTTCGATATCGAGCAAAATGAGATCTACTGATGTGCGGTGAAGAAGGTCGAGGGCCGTCGTACCGTCGCTGGCAGTCGCAATTACCTCAACCACGGGCAGCGCCGCACAAAGCCGAACGAGCCGGCGAATGGCGGCAGGTTCGTCATCGACGATGACAGTTCGGAGCCGATCAGCCACGAGGGATCCCTATGGACGCACGATAGCCGCCGCCTTTACATCGCCCGGCGGTCAGATTAGCGCCGGTGCCATAAATGGTGGCCAAGCGGTCCCGAACGTTGCTGAGGCCAATGCCGAAACCTTGCCTTACATCATCCCTTTCACGACCGTCGTCATCTACCGATAGTCGCAGCATCTGCGCCTCGCTTGCAGCGGTGATCCGGATCGTGACAACCGCGCGGGAAGCGCCGAGCGAATACTTTACCGCATTCTCAACGAGTGGCTGAAGGATCAGCCGCGGTACCTGAAAGTCAGCATGTTCCTCGGGAATATCGATTTCCACATGTAGACGATCCTCAAACCTGCGTGCCTCCAAAGCAAGGTACAGGCGTTGTAATTCGACTTCTTCGGCTAACGACACGCTTGAAGGCAGGTCAGCATCGTTCAACATTCTTCGAAGCAGCCCCGAAAGATCAAGGATCATTCTATCCGCGTCATTGGTACGACCACTTTGTACCAAATCGGCAAGCGCGTTGAGCGCGTTGAACAGGAAATGCGGGTTGATCTGGTATCGAAGTGCTCGCAGCTGCGCCTGCGTGCTGGCGGCCTCTGCCGCTGTTAATCGAGCGGCGGCGCTCAGGAACAGATACAGAATTGCCCAACCCGCAAAGAAGAAGAACCAAGACACAGACGTGTCGGCAACAGCGTAACGAAATACGGGCCAATACCCCCATCGTTCAACATCCGCTGCGAATGTGCCTGGTGGATGCCAACCGTAGAAAACGAACCAGTTTGCGCAGGCGAAAACGGCCGTCGCAGGGATCGCTCCCGTTAGTGCAATTACGACCATTCGAACTGGAGCGTCGCTCTTCACGAGGCGCAGCCCTCGCCAGAAGAGGATTGTCAGTATTGCGCCCGCCGAAGCCGCGACCAGGCGTCGCAACAAAAGATCTTCTGGCTCGGAAAACCCGATCACAGCAGCGCGCGCGCTCATCAGCACAATCCACCCGGCCCAGAACAGGGCGATAGACATGAGCACTGCTCGGCTGGGCAGATCACTTGCGTGGCGGTTACGTAAAGGCATCGGCATGTTGTAGCGCTGACGCTTGATTCCACCAGTGTCGTTGACCGACACCCGTCGTCGTCCACCGATTAGAGATCGCGGTAAGCCAACTGATGATCCACGCCATTGTGCAAGGAGATTTTGCATGTTTGCGAACGCAAGAATTCAGCTTTCACGTCGCCGCTTTCTTGCTGGGTCAGCGATCCTTGGTGGAGCCGTGCTAACCCCACGGTTTGTGTTGGTAGCCGAGACGCCGCGCCTGCCAATCGCGCGGATCGAACCTGTGACGGAAACGCTATGGGGCGAGCGGATCATTGATAACTATCGCTGGCTGGAGAACCAGTCCGATCCCGATTGGTTTCCGTTCATGCGGGGACAGGACGCTCATGCGCGCAGCGTCCTCGACGCCTATCCCAATCAACGTAGTCTTCTGAAGCGGATCGGGGAACTTTCCGGCGACGTGACGCAGGTCATCTATCCCAAGCCGGCCGGCACTGTTCAATTCATCCAGAAACGCGAAGCCGGTGCGGCGAATTACCGCATCGTGGCACATTATCCCGATGGTCACGAACGCGTATTGGCCGATCCGACAAGGTTCGCGGAGGATGGCGGTGCCGCGTCGATTTCCTGGTGGGTGCCTTCGCCAAGCGGACGGTATGTGGTTTTTGGGGTCTCGCTGGCGGGAACCGAGAATGCAATCGGCCATATTGTCGAAGTTGCAACAGGCCGGCTTCTGGCTGACCGGCTGACCGATGTGCAATATGCCAACCCGTCATGGCTGCCTGACGAGGAGGGCTTTTTCTACAACCGCTTTGCAGGGCGACCTATAGGCAGCCCGGATTTTTACAACGATCGAAGCCTTTGGCTCCACCGTGTCGATACTGCTCAAAGTGCAGATAGCAAGATCATGGCTGCCGGCATGGACGCTGGCGTACCGATGTCCGCGATCTCCTCTCCCGAGATGCAAGTCGGCATTGGATCAGATCACGTCGTTTTGTTGATGCGTGACGGCTACGTTCGGGCCTTTGCCATTTATCTGGCGCGCCGTGACGAGGTGCTGGCAGGTAAGGCCAAATGGCGACGGATTTGCAGAGCCGACGAGGGTGTCGCCGATTTCGCCCTAAGCGGAGACACGCTTTACGTCATTTCGACCAGTCCGGCCGCCAACGGTGCTTTGCTGGCGATTGATGCGGTTGCGGGAACGCTGGCCAATGCCCGTACGCTCGTCCCGGCAAGTAATGTTGTGTACGATGAACTCAACGCCGGGCGGGACGGCACATTCGTGACAATCAACGATGGCGGTGAGCAAAGCCTCTCGTTCCAACCGGCAGACGGTGTGCTGAAACCGGTGGCGCTTCCCTACTCTGGCTGGGTGCAAAGTGTCGCGGTCAACCAACAAGACGGGGGCGCGCTGATCCGAATTACTAGCTGGCTTCAGCCGGGCACTATTTTTGCGATCGATGGCCAGACCAGCGTGGCAACGCGAACCATGCTGCAGCAGCGCCCGGCAATTGACCTTTCGCGATATGAATATCGCCGGATTTTCGCGACCGCGCGCGACGGCGCCCGCGTGCCAATTTCGATCATCTGTCGCAAGGGACCGATCGTCACAGCGCCTTGCCTCGTCCATGCATACGGCGCCTATCAATGGCCCTCGCAACCCGTCTTCGACGCTCGCAGTATCGCGTTCCTTGAATCAGGCGGGACCATGGTCACCGCTCACGTGCGGGGCGGCGGCGAATATGGGCGCGCTTGGCATGAGGCCGGCAAGAAAGCGACCAAGCCAAATACCTGGCGGGATCTAATTGATTGCTGCGAGACGCTGATTGCTGAAGGCTACACATCTAAGCGCAAACTTGCGATCTTCGGCGGATCTGCGGGAGGCATAACGGTCGGCCGGGCCATGACCGAACGCCCAGACCTGTTCGCGGCGGTCATCTCGAAGGTCGGAATGTCTAATCCCCTGCGCGCCGAGTTCGAACCGAATGGCCAACCGAACGTGCCTGAGTTCGGCTCGATCAAGGATGAGGCCGGGTTCCGGGGCCTGAAAGCCATGGATAGCTATCATGCCGTACAGGATGGAACACGCTACCCTCCTATTCTATTGACGACGAGCATCAATGACGCCCGCACTGCCCCGCATAATGCCGCAAAGATGGTGGCTCGGCTCCAGGCCGCCGACCCCCGCGGCGTCGCGTTGCTCCGGGTGGATTTTGATGGCGGTCACGACATGAATGACCTGTCAAAAGCCAAGTCTGATGCCGAATATGCGGATGATTTTGCCTTTGTGCTGACCATGACAAAGACGAGCTAGGATCGTGCGGAGAATGCTTTGCTCGGCTAAATAAATTGAAAATGGCTTTTCGCAGGGCGGCACAGCGCTTGGCGAGATGTCGCGAGTGTGCCTGTGAATTTGTATGCTCGGCGGTCGCAGAAACGAAATGCAAAATAGCAAGCTTCTCACGTTGGGAATGGCAATCAGACTTGGCGGGCTCGTCAGGTGATGGATATGCACCAATTAATCTGAACTACAATTCTAAGGCTTCAAGCATGTCAGACGAACCACCTGAAGAACGGCAGCCCTCAGTTCATTTCGTCGAGACTCCGGCGTTCAGACGTCTCGCACGATGGCTACCTTTCGCGATGGTGGGACATTTCACCATTGGTGTTCCGGCGCTGCTGATTTCGCTTGTGGTTGCTTATGGGACCTATGTCCAGGCTGGCGCTACACAACGTATGCAGCAGGCAGCGGCTTGGCCGATCGTAGCTTATCGCACTGGGAACTATACCGCTGATGGTCAGCGTCTCATCAATCTGTCCTTCACCAATAACGGTTTGGGCCCGGCGCTCATCGGCCCGGTGGAAGTCAGATTCCGTGGGCGCGCAATGCGATCACCCGTCGACCTACTCTCGGCTTGTTGTGACTACCAAGAAAACAGGGCGATGCAGCTTCGTACATCACCCATCGTCAACGTCGCGCTACGTCCCGGCGAAGAGGTGCTGTTCATGAGTTTCCCGGCCGTGCCTGTCAATGGCGAAATGGTTGATCTTCTCGACGCTGCCCGAGAGGAGATAGCGGTGCGCGCCTGCTATTGCTCAATATTTGACGACTGCTGGACTATCGATGGGCCGCAATCTCAGCCGCAATCCGTTAAGGCCTGCCCAACGAATTGGACGGTTTGGCAAGAACGTTGAGGTCCAACTCACTCCAGTTGGCTCGAACGTCAAGCGGCTCAGCAACGGCACTGGTCTGCATTCGCAATCGTGCGGCGTCTTATGTCTGATTTGGGTCGCTTTTAGAATTTCGGCTTTCGGCGAGAAACCCGCTGAAGCTGCCCGGTAGGTATCGGGATCGCGAACAGGCGCGGCTCATGACCGATTGTGGGTGGAGAGCTGCCTGACCGCTTTCGGGGTGACAGAACGCCATAGCTGCCGTTGATCGCAGCCGGGTAATGCGTCGCCTATCGACCTAAAGCCGGTCGTTCACATGCACCAAGTTGAACGTCTGGTTCCGCTCGAAGCCGCCATCCCGCATTCGGGATCACGCATCGGCCGCGCTTATGACCGCAACTGAGTAGAATCTTGACCGTTTGCTTTTCGTAAGAAGACCTTAAGTCGAAGCATCGGCCGACATCACTTGTTTAAGTCGCCTGTCCATTGCATGCTAAGGCGAAGCTATCCAGCGAGCGTTAGTCGCGAATTTCCGTTGAAAGCACGATCGCCGAGCGCCTTAAGCGCGTTGCTTTAGAAGGACACTCTCATGCCCCTGCTATTGTGCCCGAACGACAACAGCCCGATGCAGACTGTTGACCGTGACGGTGTGCAATTCGATATGTGCCCGACTTGCCGCCGCGTTTGGCTCGATAGGGGGGAGCTAGAAAAGCTTATGGCCGGAGCGCAGGACAACGCATCGCCCCCACCCAGCAAAAACCGCGCACCTCCGCCACAGCAACCCTATTATGGAGACCAAGGCGAGCGCGGGGAACGGGGCGAGCGTGGAGAATATGGCGATCGCACCGGTTACCGAAAGAAGCGCAGTTCGATCTTCGACATTTTTGACTGATTGTCGGAAGGTTGCCGTCTTGGATGAGAAACTTCAGCCTAAACACGAGATCGACCCTAGCGATGATCGCTGTCGCGATTACTGGCCGCGGGCGTTAACTGGCAGGCCACGCGACCCCGGCAAATTCGGTTGGACGCGTAGGTCAGCGACATTCATTCAGCCCACCATGTAAGGCCTGCTTGCTCCTTGGCCCATGTTTCGCCAAGCCGCGTCGATGGACATTCTCGCCCTTCTCACCGATCCAACCGCGTGGCTTGCGCTGCTTACCCTTATCGCACTTGAAGTGGTGTTGGGGGTGGACAACCTCATCTTCATCGCAATCCTCTCCAACAAGCTGCCTTTACACCAGCAGGAACGTGCTCGCCGTATTGGCCTCATGTTGGCACTGGTAATGCGGATCGGGTTGTTAATGCTCATCGGCTGGATCGTCACCTTGCAGCAGCCACTTTTCGATCTCGGCCTTGTGGGGCCCCCGGTGGAAGGGACAGACAAGGCGTCTTTTGAGACCGCCTTTTCTGGTCGCGACCTGATCCTGCTCGCGGGTGGGCTTTTCCTGCTGTGGAAGGCCACCAAGGAGATCCACCATTCAATGGAACCTGAGGACGCATCAGGCGACATACTCGACAAAACGCCGGGCATCGCCAAGGCAGCGACAGCGACCTTCGGCGCAGTCATTGTGCACATTATCGCTATCGACTTGGTCTTCTCAGTGGATTCGATCCTTACCGCAGTGGGAATGACTGACGATATTCCGATCATGGTCGCCGCGGTGGTCATCACAGTCGGGATCATGCTGGTCGCCGCCACCCCTCTCGCGCGCTTCATCGAGCATAACCCGACGCTGGTGATGCTGGCGCTCGCTTTTCTCGTAATGATCGGGCTGGTGCTGATCGCCGATGGTTTCGGCTTCCACGTGCCCAAAGGCTACATCTATGCAGCGATGGGTTTTTCGCTCGGGGTCGAAATGCTCAACATCGTCCATAGAAACCGGCGTAGGAAACTCGCAGCGCCGGAAGCATGAAGAGCAGGCTTAGGATTTGAAAGGTAGTAGGCATCATGCTTAAATTCAGCCCTTGTTCTGTAGGCGCCGTAGTTGCCAAGCGTGCCTTTCTGGGAAGGAGCAATTGCCGTTCATCGATGTATCCTCAAAATGGCGGAGCGATGAGCCTTTGACTGACATGGGGTCGGCTGCTGAATGGCGGTCCCCACGCGCCGAGTGTCTGTAATCGGCCGTTTCGTCTGCTACTGAGCCGGACTGGTTTGAACAGCAGAATGGTCTGTGGGACAATAGCGAGTGTTCAGTTGGTCAAGACGGCGCTCTGGACACGCCACAGCATCTTGGCTTTTTCAATCTCTGCGTGGTCGGCGTGCGTGATGCGATTGGCAATGAATTCAATGCCATCTATCAGCCACGGCGCTAGCTCGGGCTGGGCAAGACGATATAGGCGCGACTGACCGCTGCTCTCCACCTCTACCAATCCTTGCGACCTAAGCACCGCGAGATGTTGCGAAAGTCTGGTTGCGGTAATGTCGAGATTGGCTGCCATTTCGCTGACCGTATGGCCTCCCACCTGCAACTCCTGGATCAGTCGGATGCGATCGGGATGCGAAATCTGGCGAAGCAAATTGGCAAGTTCAGTGGCTACAATTGTTCGGCTCGGCATTTTGCGCGATCCTTTTTTGCTGAAGTTTAAATAGCTGTCCGCTTACTCTGGCACGACAAGCCGCAGATCGCTCTTAAGGCGGGCACTTTCCTGCGGTCCTAGGCCAGTCAGCAAACCCCAACGCTGGATTGGTCGATGGTTTTTCGCTGGCGCCGCCTTGATGACCTGGAGAAGGAATTCCTCATCACTGAGGTGATGGGCATAAGGCGCAACCGATGGACGGCCCGGCGTCGCAATGCCTCGGTCCCACAACTGGGCGGCTCCCTCGTAGAGCTGCTGGGCGGCTTGCGGCTGGCCCTGCTGCCGCATCGCTGCAATCAATCCCAGCACCAGCAACGGCGCATCAAGCGCCTGCTTGCCCACCCGTGGGCCGATCGCTTCGCTGGTAACAAGCTGCAAGCCGCGCCGATACCAGAGAAGCGGCCAGGGCTGCTTGATCCTGCTGAGTTCAGCCAGCAGCGCGAAGATGATACTGCGCCATTGCGGCATTACGATCAGCGCGTCCCAACAATCCAGCTGGCGCACCAGCACACCTAGGGCGTCCTCGACTGAGAGGATTTCAATTTCGATGCCATCCCGCGTCAGGGAGCGGTCGGCTAGCAGCAATTGGCTGATCATGGCGTTGCGCGAGCCTGCATCCACGATGATGGCAAGCTTGCGGCGACCTTCTGCTTTGGCCGCAGCAATCATCGTTCGCATCAATCGCGCGCGTGGGAGCGGCGAATATCCGGCCTGTGCCTGATCGCAAGCCGAGGGATGCGGCGACATCAGAACGAGATCGAGCGGGCCACCGCGGGGCAGTTTGCCAGCACCGTAATCGAACAGGTAGCTGGCCAGCCAGGTCACCTGCAGCGCTGAACCACCGTCTGCGTTTTGCAGCATCGCCGGCGATGTAACCCGCCACGGTGCAAATACCGCGGCACATTCGGCACCGAGCCCGGGTGCAGCCCACTCGGCGAGCTGACCAAGCCGGGTGGAAGCCGACTTGACGGCAATGGGCAGGTCAAGATCAAGCCATTCAAGGATCTGATCAAGGCCTTGTTGCCACGCTTCCGGCACCGGACCTTGCGGAAGAGTGAGCCTGATTACTGGTGTCGCGACAAGGCGAAGGTGAGAGCGGGACCGCTGGTGCGAGCGTTCCGCTGGGCGACCTTGCCTGGCCTGTCCTTCGGTTTGACGGACTTGGTCTGTAGGGGTTTCCATGTGCGAATACCTGCAAAGATACGAGATCTGCTGGTCGTCTAGCGCGCTTGTTACGATCATATAAATTCAATATACGATCGATATCGTTCTAAAAATCTCAACAAAGCAAGCAAGCGAGCCCGCCTATGCGCCTCAATTTCAAGCATCTGCGCTATTTCCATGCCGTCGCGCATGACGGGAATCTCACCAACGCGTCGCGGCGTCTCAATGTGTCGCAATCGGCGCTTTCGACCCAGATCCGACTGTTAGAGGAAGAGATGGGCCATGCGCTGTTCGAACGGCGCGGCAGGCGGCTTGAACTGACCGAATCCGGTCGGGTTGCACTCAATTATGCAGATAGCATCTTTGAGACTGCTAACGAGATGATGGTGACCTTTTCGGGCGGTCAGGCGCAAGCGCAACAGCATTTGAGGGTCGGTGCGGTGTCCACGCTGTCGCGCAATTTTCAGATTCGGTTTCTTGCCCCGGTGTTGGCGCGCGAGGATGTCCACCTGGTAGTCCACACCGGTTCCCTGACGTCTCTGGTAAAGGCGCTGGAGGCACATGAGATTGATATTCTTCTGACAAATCGCCTGCCCTTCCGCGACAGCACCACCAATTGGGCGGCCCATCTGGTTGATGAGACGCCAGTCAGTTTGATCGGGACAGATCCCGTGGACCCGGCCAAAGTGTCTTTGCGTGATCTGCTCACCACCGCACGGCTCGTGCTGCCAGCCAAGGACAGCGGTGTGCGCGCCGATTTCGATCTGCTGATCGAACGGCTCGGCATTCTTCCTAATGTTGTTGCCGAAGCTGACGATATGGCGATGCTCCGCTTGCTGCTGCGCGCCGGAACCGGCGTCGGACTGGCGCCGCCCATCGTTGTGCGCGATGAGCTGGAGATCGGAATGCTGCACGATCTGATGACAATCCCGGGCCTGACCGAAAGCTTTTACGCGATGAGCCAATCGCGGCGCTTTCCCAACCCTCTGGTCTCCCAATTGCTTGACATCGCAAAAATCACGTAGTTCTGGTAATATGAATGAATAAATAGGATCATTGAACTTATCGGAACTGCGTTGAAGTCCTATTCCGGCACCACGATTTGCCCGTATCGGGCTTTGTGGAGACCGAAAGTCAATGGAGATCGCGTTTCTGCTTGCGCTGGGGATCGGCGCTGTCCTTGTCCTTGGGGGAGCCGCTTTGGTGGCCCGTGACGGGCATGCGCGCGTGATCAGTCTGGCGCTCGAAACCGTGCTGCTTGGCTGTCTCGTTGCAGTGGCAGCGGGATTTGTCCAGCTTATCAACCAATCCGCCTACACCGCCAACCTGCTGGCATGGCACGGCGCGGGATTGACCCTGCGGATCGACGTGATCAGCCTTGCGATGTTGGCATTGGTTGCCTTTATCGGCTGGGTCGTGCTGCGCTATGCGCGCACCTACATGGCCGAAGAACAGGGGCGCGCGCGCTTCACCGGTTGGCTGGCAATTACGCTTACCAGCGTCCTATTGTTTGTCGGCGCGGGCAACCTTGTTCAGCTGGTGGCGGCATTGATCGCGACAAGCCTGTGCGTGAACCGGCTTTTGCTGTTCTATCCCCGCCGCGCCGCAGCACAGCGCGCGGCGCGCAAGCAGTTCATCACCGCAAGGCTGGCTGATCTTGCGCTGATCATCGCGGCAGCGCTGCTGACTTACGCCTATCGCACGCCTGATATCGCGACGATCCTTGATGCGGCGCGTAGCGGGGTAGCGGGGCCAGCGGTCTCGTTGGCAGTCTTGTGCCTTGCGCTTGCCGCAATCATCACCTCGGCGCAGTTTCCGTTGCACGGCTGGCTTAGCGAAGTGATGGAAGCGCCCACCCCGGTGTCCGCCTTGCTGCACGCCGGTGTCATCAATGCTGGCGGGTTCCTGCTGATCCGGTTTGCCGATGTGCTGCTGTTGTCGCCTGCGGTGCTGGCCGGTCTGGTGATGATCGGCGGCTTTACCGCTCTGTTCGGCGGGTTAGTGATGTTGACCCAGCCTGCGGTCAAGACATCGCTGGCATGGTCGACGGTGGCGCAGATGGGCTTCATGATCATGCAATGCGGGTTGGCGCTATTCCCGCTGGCGCTGCTGCACATTCTTGCCCATTCGCTGTACAAGGCACACAGCTTTCTTGCCTCGGGCGGCGCGGTTGAGCGGATCGCGGCGACCCGTCGCCCTGGCCCGGTGGCCATTCCCGATGCCAAGGCCGTGGCCGCCGCATTCCTTGCAGCGCTGGCGATCTATGCCGCGATGAGCGTCGGTTTCGGTTTCCAGAGCAAGTCACCGCAAGCCAACGCGCTCGGGGCGATCCTGATCTTCGGGGTGGCCTATCTGCTGGCGCAGGGCCTTGCCGGTTCGGCGCCGGGCGCGCTGATGCGGCGGATGGCGGCCTATTCGCTGGCGGCTTCGCTGGGCTATTTCGCACTGCACGCAATCGCCAATACGCTGACCTTGGGCACGCTGCCCGCCGCGCCGCAGCCCGGCCCGCTTGAATGGGTGCTGATCGTGCTTGCGGTCGCCAGCTTTGGTTTGGTGGCCATTGCCCAGTCGATGTTTCCGCTGTGGGCCTATCATCCGGCTGCTGCCGGGCTGCGGGTCCACCTGTCCAGCGGCCTGTATGCCAATGCACTGCTTGATCGGCTGCTTGGCGGCTGGACACAGCCGCGTACCGACCAAGCGTAACAGCCAAGCCTAACACGCCACGCGCAACAAAAGGGTATCACCATGCCATCGATCAATTCGGCCGAGCAACTGTCTGGTCTGAGCCTGCACGACGTTGCAGATGCAGCCGCAAGAGCGATCGCGCCGCTATGGCCGCTTGCCTCAAGCGTCGCCGTCAACCCCTTTCTCGGGCAGGCAGGGCTTGATCTGGCTGGCACCGCCGCGCTGCTGTCGCGGGTCAGTTCGGCGGCCACGATCATGCCGCGCGCCTGGTTTGCCGCCCGGCTTGAAAGCGGGATGATAAGCGATGATGATCTTGCCGCGGCGCTGGACAATTGCGGCTCGGCCTTGCGTCCCGGCTCGGTTGCCGCGCTGAAGCTGTCGCTGCAAATTGCCGCGCCCGCGCGTGCGCCGCTGCCAACGATTGCTGATCTGGCGGCTGAGGTTTCGGGGATCGACTGGCCGGCCATCATCGATGAACGGTTCGGCCATTGGGCAGCAAGCTGGTGGGACGAGGGCCAAGCGTTATGGGCTGCGCCCAAGCGCCATAGCGCCTTTCGTGCATGGCAAGCAGTTGCAACGCATGACCTAACCCCCGAAATAGCAGGGCTGCATGGCTTTGCCGCTTTCGTCGCCGATGCCCCTGATAGCGCGAACGAGGCGATAGCGCGCAGTGTGGCGCTGCTTGATCTTCCGGCCGAGGCGTGGCCGACCTATTTTCACGCCCTGCTGATTACGCTGGGCGGGTGGGCGCAATATGCCCGTTATCAGCAATGGCAGGCAGA
This sequence comes from Erythrobacter sp. R86502, assembly GCF_042466465.1. Taxonomy (NCBI): domain Bacteria; kingdom Pseudomonadati; phylum Pseudomonadota; class Alphaproteobacteria; order Sphingomonadales; family Erythrobacteraceae; genus Erythrobacter; species Erythrobacter sp. R86502. Next base: position 40,645 of record NZ_JAXHCJ010000002.1, read on the forward strand.
ACTCGGCGGCGGCAAAAACAGCGCGCCGACCGAACTTTTGTGCATCCGGCTGATTTGGGAAGCGGCGCTGTTTGCGCAATATGAGCCTGCGATCAGCGCCAAGTGGCGCGGCGTGATGGCGGCCCATGCCGTGCCGAGCGAACCTGATGCGGATCATATCATCGACGCGATCCTTCAGGACGCAGCCGAGCGATCGGCGCAGCGGGCACTGGGCCAGGACCTGAAGGCCGGTGCTGCGGCCTGCACGCCGGCGGCACCTGTGCTGCAGGCGGCTTTCTGTATTGATGTGCGCTCTGAAACCTTCCGGCGAGCGCTGGAATCGCTCGATCCGGGGATCTGCACGCTGGGCTTTGCCGGGTTCTTCGGCATTGGCGCATCTCATCGCAGATTTGCGTCGGATGTGCCCGAACATCGTTTGCCGGTGCTGCTCAATGCCAGCGTGACGAGTCGTTCCGGCACCGCGCAAGATGAGGCCAAGGACCGCTCCGACCGATATCTGGCCCGCGCGCGGCGCGCATGGGGGCGGTTCAAGCTGGCGGCGGTCTCGTCCTTTGCCTTTGTCGAGGCGACCGGGCCACTCTATTTCGGCAAGCTGGTGCGCGATAGTCTGGCTCTCAAGACGACGTCCTTGCCGCGTGATCCGCTGCCCGTGCTGGACCCGCCGCTCGCACTAGATCAACGGATTGCAGCGGCGTGCGCCGTGCTACGCGCGATGTCGCTGACGAGCGAGTTTGCGCCGCTGGTGCTGCTGGTGGGTCACGGGGCCAATGTGGTCAACAATCCCCACGCGAGCGGCCTGCATTGCGGGGCGTGCGGCGGCTATTCGGGCGAGGTCAATGCCCGGCTGCTTGCGAGCCTGCTGAATGACCCAGAAGTGCGCGCTGGGCTGGCCGCAGCCGGAATCAGCGTTCCGGCTGAAACGCTGTTCCTTGGCGCGCTGCATGATACCACCGCGGATGAAGTGCTGATCTACGGTGAGGATCATCCCTCACCCGCCCACGCCGATGGAATCGCGCAGGCGCGTGAGTGGCTGGCAAGCGCCGGGTTGATCGCCCGCAGTGAACGGGCCTTGCGCCTTCCGCGGGCAGGGAAAGGCAAGGACATTTCTCGGCGCACCCGCGATTGGGCAGAGATCCGCCCCGAATGGGCGCTTGCCGGGTGCAAGGCCTTTATCGCAGCGCCGCGCGTGCGCACCGGCGGCACCAGTCTGAATGGGCGCGCCTTCCTGCATGACTATGTCTGGCAGCAGGACGAAGGCTTTGGCGTGCTCGAACTGATCATGACCGCACCGGTGGTGGTCGCCAGCTGGATTTCGCTGCAATATTACGGCTCCAGCGTCGATCCCGAGGTATGGGGCGGCGGCAACAAGTTGATCCACAATGTAATCGGCGGGATCGGCGTGGTCGAAGGCAATGGCGGCACCTTGCGTGGGGGCCTGCCGTGGCAATCGGTCCATGATGGCGAAAAGCTGGTGCACGAGCCCTTGCGGCTGACCGTTTGCATCGAGGCGCCGGTGAAGGCGATGACCGAAATTCTGGCCCGACATGACAAAGTGCGTGCGCTGTTCGATAATCGCTGGCTGCACCTGATCGCACTTGACGATGAAGGGCAAATGGCGTGGCGCTATACTGGCGACCTCGATTGGGAAAAGGTCGATCCCGAGGGCCGCGCTGCGCCGCCTGAAATGATCGCGGCCTGACAATCAAGTAGTGCTCAAACTTGCCCGGCGATACCGCGTCCGGATTTAGCGTGCGTCTGATATCGTGCTTCGATGGGCCCCGTAATTCATAGCAAACTGCTCAGCTGTGATCTGATCAAGATCAAGACCTACAACATTCTTTCTGGGGTCGCTTGCAGTCATCCCCGTTATCGCCGAAATGCGTCCGCTTACGACAGGCTGTCCGCCAGAAGCCGATATTCCCCACACGGCTCACAAGCCGATTGCATCGGATACAGATTGAGTGACAGGAAACCACTTAAGTTGTGACAATCGGCTCTGCATGGCAGTTGGTTCAAAGCGGACATAACCTAGCACTCAACCAACGAGAAGCTGACTGCCAGGCCCACGCCTATCGCTGGGCCTAGCCGTTTGAGCCGATTGACAAGCGGTTTCGTGATAGCCGGTTTCTTTCTGGCCAACCTATCGATCGCTGCCTGTTCATGAGCGAGGAGGCGAAGATAGTCTTGGGTTTGACGTGCTTCCATCTCATCGACCAGGCTACTCACTTCGCTCGCCAGCATATGCGCGCTGTCGATCAGTGCTTCTGCCCTTTCGCAACCCCCTTGCTTCAAGGCTGCGTGTGCCTCGCGCTGCAATGACCGCGCGTGGTCTTCCAAATGGCGAAGATGTTGCCCTGCGAAGGGCTGAGTCCCAGATCCCATGAATGAAACATTATCTCAATCTCTGATTGTAGTCTCCCTGATTAATTTGCGCATCAGGCCTCCATGAGTTTCCGCTTGAACTCGACGGGGCCTCAATCGCTGAAAGAGCTTTTGGCGGACAATATCTGGGATATTGCGACAGTCACTCCCTAGTGAAGTAGCACCCTCTCAAATTGCGGATGTCGGGTTTCCAACCACAATCCGGCACGAGGAGCCCCGTGGCGTTCTCCTGAAAGCTGACTGTCGGCTTCTGGCAAAACCAGTCATTCGACATGTTGCTTAGAAGCGACCGCTTTGTCCCACTTTCAGCTGTTCCGCACCCCATGAACACGTGGCTGCTTTTAGGAATTCGCAGGTCGCCACCGAACGTCTGAGTTGGGGTCAATTCCTGAACGGCAGGAATTTTTCGCGAGCGGGGCAAAGCCGCCATGCGGCTTTCGGGATCGCGGATCCGCCCTGCTCATGGCCGCTTGTGGGTGGATAGGCGAATGGCGGGTTTCAGGTTGCGGTGTTGATTACGTCATTGTATTTGGTTGGGTGATGTGCCCGCCAAGGCGCGTCGCCGCAATTCTAGGCTTTCAAATCCGGTCGGCTACGACGAAAGCTGAAACATGATCGATGAAATAATTCAAAACGTTTGTCTTGTCCTCGGGGTGATTATCGTTTTTGCTGTTCGCCAGCGGGTGCGAGCTTTTCTACCAAAGCGAAGGTTTGTCGTTGGCCTTGCTGGCATAATTTTTGCAATTATTGCCGCAGTTGTGATGATCAAGTTCTTACCCTTGTCGCAATCTGGTAGTATTTCACTCTTTATTTACGGCTTAAATTATGTTGCCCTCGGGATGATTGGAGGAATGCTGGCCTTCTCTCTTGCTGAAATTGCTGGAGGGTCCATCCGACTGCTGAAACGTCGGTAGCCTAACCGCCAGAATGGGAACTAAACGCCCCACGTGAGCCGGACCATCTTCGAACTCTCTTTGCTTGCCTCGATTTGGGTTAAAACGTCCAAAGTGGGGTCGTTTCCCGAATGGCGGCTGCTGGCGAAAAACCGGTTGAAGCTGCCGGGCAGATTTCGGGATCGCGCATCGATTGTGCTCATGACCAATCATGGGTGGTTTTATGCCAATTCCGCAGCGGCGTATTTGGGGCAATCGCTGCGGCACACGCCGTCATGCGACCATTCGGGCGGACGCCAGAGATAGCCGAGCTTGTCCTGCCACATCTCGGCCGCGTCCATCCGGGCCTTGAGTTGCTTCAGCCCCACGAATTGCGCGGTCAGCGGATTGTAGTCGTAGGTTGGCTTGACGAGGCCCGGATTGGGCTCCTCTCCCACTTCCGCATAAGTGCCGAACAGGCGGTCCCACACGATCAGCACCTGGCCATAGTTGCGGTCGATGTATTGCGGCTGATTGGCGTGATGGACCATGTGGATCATCGGGGTTGCCAGCCAGCGGTCGAGCCAACCCAGCCGCCCGACCCAGCTGGCGTGGTTCCAGATGCCGAAGGCGTTCTTGACCACGCTGACCGCGATGAAGACGACCGGCGGGACACCGAGCAGCGCCGCCACGCTGTCGAAGACCGGGCGCGGCAGGCCGTCGAGAAAGAACCCGCGCGCGGCGGTTGAATGGTTGAACTCGTTCGAGGAGTGGTGGATCGCGTGAAATGCCCACAGCAGCCCTACCCGGTGGCCGAGGCGGTGTTCCCAGTAATAGCTGAGGTCATGCACGATAAAGGCGATGGGGATCGCTGCCAGCAGCGGCAATTCATCCACCAGCCTCAGATTGTCGTAGACCAGCACGTAGATCGCGATCGGAACGACGATACCCACCAGCAGCTTGAGCACGCTTGAGAGCAGGTTCAGCCCGATCGAGCACAGCGCGTCCTTGTTTTTGTATTCGGGATTGCCGCGGATTGCCCATACCCGCTCGAGCATGACGCTCCCGAAATAGACCCCGGCCAAGACCCAGATGGCCGCAGGGCCGCCGAGAAAGTCGATTGCGGACGAAAGGTCTTCCATGGGCTGTCAAGCTATCACCGGCGTGGACTTGGTCAATGACTTGAATGGGGTCGTTTTACGACAGGCTGCTTTTGGCGATAATGACTACAAAACAGACGACCATTGCTTCGTGAACCTGACGTGACCCTTAAGCGGATAGCTGAGCAGCTTGAGAACGCCTACGACGATTGACAGTAATTAACCCGAGAGGCTGCTGATCCGGCGTTCCTGTTGTGAGCGAATTTCTACTACGGCCATCTTCTCTCCGTGAGCGAAGATGGCCGATTTGTTTCCGCCGCATATAGATTGCTAGCTTGTGCCATCTGTGTACATACGGGCCCAGTCTTCCGATTGCGGCACCTTAATTTGCGGCACTTCAGCGCTCGCCATCGCAGAGAGCCATTGCGGCACGCCCGCCCGTTTTCGCAGCGCGCTATCGCCTTTCGGGCTGATCCATCCAAAGATGGGAAGCTCGCTGTAGCCGGGCCGTGCTTCGCCAAAGGCCCAGCGCATCATCACATAAGTCGCCGGATCGCGGCCATCGATCGACAGCCGGTCATTGAGGTAGCAGCCAGTCGCCCAAGCAAGCCCAGGTGTCCTGGTCCATTTAATAATCTGCTTCGCCCAATACATTCGCAAATTATTGTGCATCCACCCCGTGGCCAGCCATTGACGCTGCGCTGCGTTCCAGGTCTCATCCGGCGTATTGCCGTGGATTAGCGCCTCCAGCGGCAGCACTTCGCGTGGGTCACCGGCATGGGCTTCCATTGTTTTGCGCGCAGCTGAAGGAAGCGAGCTGTACTGCGTCATTCCCGGCTTCTCAGTCATGCGCCAATGGCACCATTCGCGCCACGTAAGCAGCTCATCGAGGAACTTCCAGCGTAATGCCGCAGGCACCTCGGCCTGATTCAGTGCCCGCAGGACTGCAAACGGGCTTGTCATGCCAAAATGCAGATACGCCGAAAGCTGGCTTCCTGCCCCGGCATCGGCGGGATTGTTTCGAGTCCATTTGTAGCGCATGATGATGGAGCTTGTCAGTAGTTCGACCCGCTTGGCGACGGAGGCTTTGTTGGCTGGATACTCGTCGCTGATAGGCAGTGTGTGGTCGATCCGGCAATCTGCAATCAGCGATTTTACACCTGCATCACTAAGGTTTGCCAAGTGATCGGGCTTAAATGGCAGCTCCCCTTTATACGGCTTGATTTCCGGTTCAATTTGCTGGCGGTCTGCCAGGCACTGTTCTCGCAAGGGCTTATGCGCGGCGCGAAATACTTTCGTGGCACCTAGCCCCGATGGGAGCAAGGCATGCGGAACGAGCCGCGTGGCATCGACCGCAATGACGGCCCGATCTAATTTGTCTGCAAAGCGGGTCGCCTGAAAATTCGCCACAAATGTCGCATGTGCGTCGGTTACTACGCAAGCGGCTCGGTCTGCCAATCTATATACCAGCCCTTTGGTTTCATGCCCGGGCCGCACCACGTGTTGAACACAGGCAATCCCGCGTCGCTCAAGCGTGCGTGCCATTTCTCTGCTCGCGCCGATTATAAAGCCATGCAGCCGGTCTGACGCATGAGGATAATCTTCGCGCAGGCCGTGATAGACGAGCGCTGGAAGCCCCAAGGCATTAGCAATCTGCACACCGGCGTCGATCGCCGGATGGTCATCGCCGCGAAAGGTTTGTTGCAGCCACACTAGAATGTAATCGGCCTCTTGCCGCACTGAATGCTTGTTGAGGGGGGTAGCGCGCGCGGACAGCTCGGCGTTTAAAAAATCCGTCGGCATCTGGTTCATGCTTTCACCTTCCTGGGCGCGGATTTGCGGCGCGCCATTGGCCGGCGCCGCGAACCATGCCGCAAAAGGACATCTGTCGCCTCGACTTTGGCTTCAGGCGTGCGCCGGATTGTCCAAATTGCGTCCCTCGCAGCTTTGGCTGCGACAGCATGGTCGACGAGCGGCTCGGGGTATCCCCTCACGCCGCCATGCTTCCAAGGTTCGTGTATCGCACCGCCATCGAGGCCCGCCAGTTCCGGAACCCAGCGCCTGATAAAACGGCCATCCGCATCGTGGTCACGACCTTGTTTGACCGGTGAATAAATACGCAGAGTATTGATACCCGTCTCGCCGCTTTGCATTTGCGACTGGGTCCAGTGAATTCCTGGCTCATAGTCGGTGAACAGCCGCGCAAGTATCGTCCCGGCTTCCTGCCACGGCATAAACAGATCGTAACACGCAAAACTCATCAGCATTGCCCGCATCCGAAAATTAATCCATCCGGTTGCGATCAGGGAGCGCATACAGGCATCGACAAAAGGAAAGCCGGTTCGGCCCGTGGCAAACGCCGCATGCCACTCTGCCGAAACATCCGGCCGCATGCCTTCATAAGCGCGCGCTACCGGGCGAAATTCCATTTCCGGTTCAGCTTCAAGCTTCTGCATGAAATGGCAATGCCAGTGCAACCGGCCGATGAATGAGGAGAGCGACGCCCGCCAGGCCTTGGCATGGGGGCTCGCATCATCCTTCAGCTCATCCTTACGTTTGACGGTCGCCTGATAGCATTCCCGCATCGAGATTGACCCGGCTACCAAATGAACTGACAGGCGCGAACAGCCCTTCGCACCGAGCTGAGGGGATGACATATCGGTGCGATAGTCGCGGCCCCGGTGATATAAAAAACTGTGTAAGGTAGCAGTCGCTGCCGCCCGACCTCCAGGCTGAATGCCCGCTATACCGTCATGGGTGAGCCCGACAGTTTCGGCACCCGGGATGTCAGCGGCAAAGCCCTTCGGGTTCGCGGAATGCCATTCAATTTCGGTAGGAACGGGATAGATAGACCGCGCCATGAGCGCGTCCCAATCCTTTGCCCAGCGATCCCGGTCTAGAAGCGAACCGCGCCAGACGCCGTATTGCACTGGTTCCCTGAAGGTTAGGTTGTGTTTGGCGCACCATTCGTGAACTGCCCGATCGCGGCGGTATGTCCAGTCATTACCAGTTTCCTGATGGGCCCAAAGATCGAAAGCGCCGATCTCGTCATCCAGCGCTGCCAGACACGAAAGTGCATCACCCTCCCATACCCGCAAGGCACCCCCAATGTCTGCGATTTGTTCTTTAAGGGAAACTGAGGCTTGCCGAAGCAGTTCGAACTGTCTCCACGAACTATCCGGCAATGCCCAATAAGCGGGTTCGACCATCAGTATCGGAATGACCGGGCCTTTTGTGGCAGCTTGCGCAAGGCAGGCGTGGTCAAATACGCGAAGATCGCGCTTGAACCACACGACCTGCGGCAGCGCATCAGTCAAAGCGGTGAGCCGAATTGTAAAGAGATTTCGATCCCTGTTGGCATGATGATTTCAATGGATCGGACACCCGATAGTTCCACGCTGGGGACAGATAAGCACCCCTCTTTTTCGCCGAAGGCGATCCGGGAAGCGCTTGTCTGAGTTCTTGCTATGTTCTAATATCGTTCCCATGCTTTCGAATCGTAATCTTGGTCAATCTGACTGTGATGCAGAGCGACTGTATCTGGATTTTGATTCCTTTTTTGCTTCAGCAGAACAGCATTTTAATCCGGACCTTCGCGGCAAGCCGGTTGGGGTGGTTCCGCTCGATTCGCCGCACACGGGGTGTATTGCGATCAGCCGTGAAGCCAAAGCCTTGGGCGTGCCCTCAGGAGCGTCGATAAAAGACGCAAGGCAAATCGCCCCGCAGATGATTTTCGTGGTCGCGAGGCCTGATGCATATGTTCGGCTCCACACCCGTATTCTGGTCGCCATCGAAACGTGTCTGCCTGTGGCCAAAGTCCGATCCATCGATGAAGTGGTCTGCCACTTGCTGCCGTCTGAAGCCCAAGACGCCGCTAGCTTGGCGCAGCGAATTAAGCGTGTGCTGGCCGAACGATTCAGTAGCGGATTAACCTGCTCGATCGGGATCGCGAAGACCGAACTGTTGGCGAAAATCAGTGCCGAAATGAGCAAGCCAGACGGGTTTATGCTTTTGCGGACCGTCGAACTTCCTGAGCGGATCGAGAGTTTGGCGCTCAATAATCTGCCTGGCATTTCCAAAGGTATCGAAGCGCGGCTTAATGCAGCAGGAATTCGCGATATCCAGGCGCTCTGGTCAGTGGAACGAAAGCATGCGCGAGCGTTATGGGGCAGCGTCGAAGGGGAGCGGTTCTGGAGCGAGTTGCATGGCCACCATGTCGAGCGCCCGCCGACCACGAAAGGCATGTTTGGGCATAGCAGAAACCTGCCACCGGACTGGCGCAGCTCTGACAAGGTGCGAATTTGTGCACGGCAATTGGCGCTGGGTGCTGCCCGTCGTCTACGCCGTACGGACAATAAGGCGTCGAAGCTCACAGTCAGTTTGCGCGGTGATCGATATCGGCGTTCAGCAAACCCGAATGACTGCAAACTTCGCTGGAGTTGCGAAGTGCCATTTTCACCGGCGCATGACGATCAGACGATATTGCTTGCGCTCACGGCTGCCCTGTCATGCTCCTCGCGCGAAGTATCGTTCACACCGCGGTCTGTCAGCGTGACGCTGCATGGTTTGGCGGTTGACACTGACGTGCAACAGGATTTGTTTGCCGCCGCGAGCGATCTCGAGCCAGGCCAGCCAGTGGCGGCGGAGACGCAACGGCGAGAACGATTGAGCAAGGCGATGGATCAGATGCGAGCGTCCCATGGCCCAAAGGCCGCTTCGTTTGGCCCGCCTGAAGAACTACCCGGCGGATATTTGGGCGCAAAAATCGCGTTCGGGCGGATCCCAGACGAGCAAGACTTTAGCGAAGCACCGACCAAGGATGAAGCGACGCACTTCTGTTCGTTTTAGCGGACAAAGAGCGGTGTTTATTGCACACCGCGCCGTTCACACACTTTCTCTGCTCCTGCTAAAATTGGCTCTTTATGCCAAATCCCTGACGTCTGGTTCCCGAGCGAAGAAGCGCTTGGCAGCGTGGCCAACGAACGATTTATCCGCCTTTGTAATGCCCTCAGCATGCAGCGGAACGTGGCAATGTTCTAACAACACCGCAGCGCCGTCATCATGACCGATTGCCTTCAGATGTGCCCAGGCATCACACTCAAAACCTACTGCGGCGCTGTCTTTGGTGAGTTTGGTGGCGGCCTCCTTGGTAAGGACCAAGGCGGCTGCGTCGAGTAATACCGATGGTGTGCCTGCCAATTGGCCGTCAGCTTCTAGAGTTCCGCCATCGACTGGGATGCCACCGATCTTAGGGGCGAGCAACATGGCCACCCCGCCCTCATCTTCGACAGCCTTTTTGAGCAGGTCGATAGTCTTCTTATCCGATCCCTCAGCAAACAGAATCCCAACGGTGCGGCCCTTGAGCGTTACGTTGATATTCTTCTGGATTGATAAGGCATCCGATATCGCCATATCAACGGGTTGGCGCGCGGGCTTCGCGGCCTTGGGCAGATCGATCGCCAGACCCTTGGCAATCCGTTTCGCCAGATCAGTGTCGATATTGCGCAGCTGCGCCACGACGCGAGACCGGACATGCGCGAGCGTCACTTTCGACAATTCGAACACGATTGCAGAAGCGATATGCGCCTGCTCGTTTTCGGTTTGCGAGAGATAGAACATACGCGCCTGACTGAAGTGATCGGCAAACAGTTCGCCGCGGGCGCGAACCTTTTCGGTCGGATCATTACGTTCAGCGTTTTCGCGGAAGGAACTGAAGCCAGTTTCCGGACATTCACGCGGGCCGCCGTCTTCGCCCGCTTCAGCAAGGCTGTTGGGCTCGTAATTAGCTCGGCCAGTGGGAACCATCGTTTGCATCAAACCATCGCGCTGAAAATTATGCATCGGGCATTTTGGCGCATTGATCGGTATCTGGTGGAAGTTGGTGGTTCCAAGGCGCGACTTTTGCGTGTCGAGATAGCTGAACAGGCGGCCCTGAAGCAGCGGATCATTTGAGAAATCGATACCGGGAATGACATTGGTCGGCAGGAAAGCTGCCTGCTCAGTCTCTGCAAAGAAATTGTCGGGATTGCGGTTGAGCGTCATCTTGCCGATGATGCGCACCGGGATGTCTTCCTCTGGAATCAGCTCGGTCGCATCAAGCACATCATAGGGCTGCTTTGCCGCCCATTTTTCGTCAAAGGTCTGAATACCGAGTTCCCATTCAGGGAAGTCGCCCTTGTCGATCGCTTCGTGCAGATCGCGCCGGTGATAATCCGGGTCCGCACCGGAAATCTTGACCGCTTCATCCCAAGTTGTGGACTGCACCCCAAGCACCGGCTTCCAGTGAAACTTAACGAATGTGCCCTTTCCATCAGCGTTGACGAAGCGGAAGGTATGGACCCCGAACCCCTCCATCATCCGCAGGCTGCGCGGCAGGCCGCGGCCGGACATCGCCCACATCACCATATGCATGCTTTCAGGCATCAGGCTGATGAAATCCCAGAAGGTGTCATGCGCTGATGCCCCCTGCGGATAACCGCGATCGGCTTCGGGCTTTACCGAGTGGATCAGATCAGGAAACTTGATCGCATCCTGAATGAAGAAGGGCGCCATATTGTTGCCGACAAGGTCCCAATTACCGGCATCGGTATAGAACTTGACCGCGAACCCGCGTACGTCGCGCGGTGTGTCCTTCGATCCCTTCGAACCAGCCACCGTAGAGAAGCGTGTGAAAAGCGGGCAGCTGTTACCCTTTTCCTGAAACAGCGATGCCTTGGTCAACTCCGGGATCGCTTTGGTAACTTCGAAGATACCATGGGCGCCGGACCCGCGGGCATGGACGATCCGTTCGGGAATACGCTCATGATCGAAATGGAAGATCTTTTCGCGCAGTACGAAATCTTCCAGCAATGCCGGCCCACGCGCACCCGCCTTCAAACTGTTCTGATTGTCCGAAATACGGTGTCCATGATTGTCGGTAAGATGGGCAGGCCCATCCGCGTGGTTGCCATTATGCGCAATCTGCTGATGAGTTTCGCCGCCCTGCTTGCGCTGGCTTTGTTCGAAGTCGGCGGAACCGCTGCCGGGCTGAATATCGTTCAAAGTGTTGTCGAGCGCTGAGCTCGTTTTGCTCTTGGCAGGATTTGCCTTCGCAGAACTCGTCTTTAAACTGGTTTTCTTCTTGGTCATGCGATGCGTCCTTCCACATGTTCAGCGCCGATGCGCGAGCGTGGTAGGTCAGCGCACGGACTGGCCAATTAGGTCTGCCAACTTCCTGAAATCTTTCGCTTCGCAGCCTATTTATTTGTTCGCGTGCCGGGCGATCTGTCTGACCGCAATGCCGGCCAGCTCATGACATTCGACCAGGCCTTGAGCAAATGGATGCCGCTCAAGAAGCTGCGGGAGCGCAAGACAGAACACTCTGCCAGCATTCAATCCGTTCACGTTCAGCTCGAATGGCCTTAACAAGGCCGCATCACCGTCATCCACACTTGCTACGAGAGACGGAAACGGCAGATCCGCCACTTTCGAAGGAGATTGCCCCCGCGCATCAATCATCGTGTCGAATGTGATCGGCCCATCCTCGGTCTCGACCTCGATCGAGCCGTCGCTTCGTTTCGCGAATGACGAGTCCTCACCTGTTGCCAGCAATTCCAGCACACCTGCGTCATACAGGGCGATCACACGGGCGAGCGACAGATGCGGCACGGCGGCATAACAATCGCCAAACACCGGCATCAAGTGCTCGAGGAATCGGGAGTAATCACTCTCGGAAAGTTCGCGTAGCGCAAGATCGAAAACGGCATGTCCGCGCAACAGGGCATAGCGATGAGCGATCGTATGCTTTTGCTCGAGAGACTCTCTCACCTGAGCCAAGTCCCTCTTTACAGCGCGGAGCCCGCCGAGCTCACGCCGTCTTTCGAAATAGGCTGGCGCAAATCCTTCGACGGTCTTGGCCGAAGGCGCGAAACTGGCCAGATATTCTGGGTCGCAGGCGTCAAGTTCCGCACATAGTAGCGCAAACACCCGGTCGAGCAGTCCGTCCGGTCCCTTGCCGACTTCCTTACCAACTGCCTCGTCAGTTAGATGCTGCAGCGGTTCATAGGGAAACGGATAATAAAAATCGCCTTCCGGCATTATGCCAAGATGTGACACCATGGTGACTCGCAAAGCCTCGCTGCCGTCCGCGGGCAGCCAGGTTACTTGATCTCCGGTCTCGTCGAAGGTGCCATGCGCGTGACCTAGAGCTACGACGATGTCTATCGCTGACAGCGATGACCCCAAGATGCCGATGTCACCGGCTTTTAAGCTAGTGATGTTTGTGTAGGGCCAAGGTGAAACAAGATCGACATCGTCGATGGCGGGGCTGGTTGGCCAGGAGTGCCCGGAAGCGATAATAACGTCGTCGAATATCCAGTTTGCTCCGCGTTGTTGGCCGCCCACGTACAAGGCTGGCTTGCCGTCCTGCACCTCGATATTTGTGACCTTGCAATCGGTGTGCACAGTTACCGTATGACCTTTGGCGGCGGCCTTCTCACACAGTGCCTCAAACTCGGCCTGCAGATACTCGCCTATCAGCACACGCGGATAAAAAGCGCGGGCTGCCAGATCATGCCGGGAGAGTTCCCATTCACTTAGCTCGCGTTTGGGCCGGTCCTTCAACCAGCTTAGCAGCGGTCTCGTGACTGAGGGTATTTCCCGGCTGAACGCATTGCACAACATATAATCCGCGTTCATGGCTGGCTGGTATGGCATGCCGACACCGGCAACAGATGACGCCTCGAAAATGGCAATCTCGACAGGCGATTCAGTGTTGAAAAGATGCTTGAGCGCATAGAGCGCCATTGGGCCGCTTCCGATGATGGCGATCTTCTGCATCTTAGTCAAACCTTCTGTTTGTCCTGCCCGCGTTTTGCCTATTCACCATGATTTACACAATGAAGTTCAGAGGATTGCGCGGATTAACGCTGACAGAATGGCCGCCGCTGTCGGTGCCATCTTCCTGATGGCATCGGCACGCCCGGTCTCGTTCTTATCGTGATTGCGTGCCGGTAGAAGTCGCTGTTCCGCTGCTAGCCCAATTGCGGCCAACAGCACACGACAATTTAAGGAAGCTGCCAGATGACCAATTCTCGGTTGGCGACTTCCGCTTTTGATGTCGTGGACGGCTCTCCACCCCATGGGGTAATTTCTGCGGATGAGTCGGAGAAGAGAGTGACGATGGAGCAAGTATCGGTTGTTGGGCTGGATCTGGCCAAGTCTGTTTTCCAGGTTCACGGTGTCAACGCGCAGGGCGAGGCTGTGCTGCGGCGTAAGCTTTCGCGGGGCCAGTTGCTGAAGCTGTTTGAGAAGCTGCCGCCGTGCCTTGTCGGCATGGAAGCTTGTGCCTCGGCCCACCACTGGGCGCGCGAGCTGGCGGCGCTAGGCCACGAGGTGAAGCTGATGCCGCCGCAATACGTGAAGCCCTATGTGAAGCGCGGTAAGAACGATGCGGCCGATGCCGAGGCGATCTGTGAAGCGGTGACCCGTCCGACGATGCGGTTCGTTGGCGCGAAGTCACCAGACCAGCAGGCGACCATGATGCTGCACCGGGTGCGCAAGATCCTGACACGGCAGCGCACGCAGATCAGCAATGCCCTGCGCGCGCACATGGCCGAGTTCGGCATCGTCGCAGCAATCGGGCGCGGAGGACTGGACCGGCTGATCGCGGTCATCGCCGATCAGGAGGATGCGCGCTTGCCTAAAGAGGCACGAGCCTGCCTCTCCGTGCTGTGCGCGCAGCTCGATATGGTCAAGGAGCAGATCCTCGACAACGACCGGCGCATCCTGGCCGATGCTCGCAGGACCGAAGCAGGCCGCAGGCTGATGAAGATACCTGGCATCGGCCCACTGCTGGCCAGTGCGATCGTGGCCTGTGTTCCTGACCCTGCTATCTTTGATGGCGGGCGCAGTCTGTCGGCATGGATCGGACTGACCCCTCGCCAGAACTCGAGCGGCGGGAAGGAGTGGCTCGGCAGCATCACCAAGGCCGGCAACACCTACCTGCGCGAGTTGCTCGTGGTCGGTGCCATGGCAGTGGTGCGGCAAGCGAAGTTGGGCAGCCCGAAGTGGCCCTGGATGACGCAGCTGCTCGAGCGCAAGAAGCCCAAGGTTGCCGCTGTCGCGCTGGCGAACAAGAACGCCCGGATCATCTGGGCAATGATGGCAACCGGCGAGGCTTACCGCGAAGCGGAGTTGGCTGCAGCCTGAGAGATCGCGCCCCAGGGCGCTACACCAGTTGGAGAGGGCAGACTGAACTGACGCAACAAGCCGGTTGAAACCGCCGGAGCAGGAAAACCCGTCCGACCCCAGCACCTCGAGTGCGTGCTTTTGGGAGGGACCTGACCCGCGCGAATGGCATCAGGGCCAGCGGCCACAGAAAGCCGCGCATACAGGCCGGACACATGGGCGCCACGACCAGCCAGCGCAGTGCAGAAATACCCTTGCCAACGGAGAGCCGTCCACACAGGGGTCGTTTCGAGAAATTCCGCTTTCGGCCAGATTGACGCCATGGCTGCCAGTCCGGTTTAAGGGTTCAGCCTGACCGCGACCAATGACCGCAAATGGGTGGTTTTCTGCCGTTGACCCTTTCGATCCAAGCGGGAAGAATGTGCCGATGCTCGAAGCTAATCCGAAGGCCCGTGCCGACCTGAAGCAGGGCACCCTTTATGCCCTCCTCGGTGAACAGGAGTGGGTCTACTACGGCCAAGTCACAACGGACAAATCCCTAGGATTCTTCCGGCGCAGGGATCGTGAAGTCGCTGCCATTGAAGCGATTGTCACCTCACCGATTATGTCGGTGGTGGCAGTAGTATATCCATCGATCACCCGAGCACTCCGCTCCGGTCAGTGGCAGAAGCTTGGACGTTGTGAGCTTGTGCCCGATCTCCACAGAGGTCGGCGTATGGTGCAATGGCCTGTAGGAACTATCACGGTTACGGTCTGGGATGAGGGCGGCGTGGGCACTGAAACCCGCGTAGATGATCCTGCGATACAAGACTTGGAAGTCATTGCTGGTTGGGACGCCGAACAACACATCCCTTCCCGACTAACTGCTGACTTCGGGCAAGAGACGGCGGAATGGCACATAGGCGGGCCCGTCTGGAGAGAGCGAAAGGTTAAAGAGGAACTGGCGAGGCGGCATCCGGAAGCGCCTTGGCATCAGCTACCAACGGATTGGGTGCCGACTGGAGCCCACTAACGGTTTGTCCTATGTCCGTTCTGGGGTCGTTTGCAGAATGGCAACTTTCAGCGAGAATCCCGTTGAAGCTGCCTGTCCGGTAACGGAGGGTGCACAATCAACGGGATCGGCTGCCAGATTAGCGCAAAAGGTAGAAATCGCGCGGCCCCAGCCAGCGGCCTCAATCTTCGATCTTCTGGGCAGCAGCGCTCCTGCTACCGGCGAACGTCGCGCAGCATCTGCGCTGTAGCATTGCTTGCAGGGGCAAGCGCGCGCCCGTAACGCAGGGCGGTTGATGTCGAGGTCCACCGCAAGGCCTGCGCTACGGGCCCGGCATCGGCGCCGTTGGCAAACAGATCCTGTGTGAGGCCCACGCGCAGGCTGTGGGTGCTGAGCTGCGCGATCGCAGCATCAAGCGCTTGGCCATAAAGTTCCACCAACCCCAGATCGGCCGAGCGCAACGCAGTACGCTTGAGGATCAGCCGCACCGCTGCAGGGGTGATCGCGCCCTCACCGATGGCGTAGGTAATCTTTCCGGGCAACGCCTTGCGGCCGTAGAGCCGCTCCTCGGTCAGTTGCGCATTGGGGCTGAGTGTTCCGATCGCGACAGGCTTTACAGCCGCTTGCGCCTTGATGCGCCGAACCGCCACTCGCCGGAACACTGCCCCTGATTGAAAGCCGGCAGCTTTGAGCCAGGCGCCGATGCGCCGCATGCTTTCTGACGAGATCCAGGCATAAGCCCCCTCCCCCATCTGGTCAGTCTTCGAGGTCGGAATAAACAAGGTACCGGCACCGCTGCTATCATCGCTCGCAGCTATGTGCTCGCAGGCGACCCGCACCAGCTCGGCAACCCGCAGGCCAGTATCATAGCCGAGCGAGAGCAAGGCCGCATCGCGCAGGCCCGGTGGGTCGGTGTCGCAAGCGGCGAGCAACGCGGTAAGCGTGAACGCGGCGCGGGTCGCCCTTCTTCCCTCATCAGCCGGGCCCTCCTCGCCGTGCAAGGCAAGCGCTGCCTCGATCCCTGCGCCAAAACGCAGCGCACCTGCCTGCCGCTGCCGCGTGCCCTGGCGGCGGCGATAGCCCGCCATGGTGTCGCGCACCACCGCCTCACGGGTTGGCGAGGTCACCCCCAACAGACCATGGATCACAGCGAGACTGGAGAGCCGCCGCGCGGCGGTCGCAGGCTTGAGCCCAAGCGTTTCGACATGATCGCAATAGGCAACCACCCGCGCTGCTGAGGCGGGCAAGGCGGGACCTCCCCTGACCGTGCAGAACGCCGCGTAGCAGGCCAGATCATTGGCCAGCGCCTTGACCGTGTTTTGGCTGCGCGCCTCGAGCGCCTTGCGATAGCCAAGCGCGTCGATGGCATGGGCCGGGTCGACCAGCGCTTCAAGCAGGCTGGTGAGCTGCGCGACGCGGTCGATAGCACGCCCCTCGCTGCGCTGCGGCAAGGGTGTCTCGCCGGGCGCAAGGACAATGATGACGCTGGGTGCGGCGATCGCGGATCGCGCTGGCATCAAAGAGGACGAATTGGCGGTCATTCGCGCACCATAAGGGCGCAATCCACCAATGTCACTATCGATAGTATGCAATTATCGATAGTGAATAAACAGATCCTATTTAAGCGCAAAAGCAAACTGCGGTTTTGCTTTCTTTGACGACCGGCATGTGCTTCATTCGGCGCGATTTCAGGACATTGCTCGATGACTCCCTTGCATGCTCTTCTCGCCCTTGGACGGCTCGACGGCCGCCTCACCCACAGTCCGGCGCACACCGCATGGAGCATCCGCGCGCGCTTCGAAGGTGCCGCGATTGCCGCCTGCAATGCTGGCGTTCCGACCGATGCGAATGCCATCGAGGCATGGTTTTCCGGGTCTGGTGCGCCCCCGCGCGCAAGCGAAGGCCTTAACGATCCGCTCGGTGTGGCGGCAATCGTGCATTTCTTCCTCGCTGGCCTTAGCCCGAAAAATGGAGGCCGCGACCGCGAAGTGTTGCGCCTGCTCGGGAGCCTGCTTGACGCGGAACGTGAGGCATCAACTTGGTCGAACGCGGATTTGGTGCACTATGGTCCGCTGTGGCGTGCTTTGCTAAAGACGGCCGAGGAGCCCGGGCTTGAACCATCGCTGACCTCGATCTCAAAACGCCTTGCCCTAATGGCGCGATTGGTGACACGGGCAGCGGATCATTCTGCGGTTATCGCAACGCTTCCCGACAGCCGCACCGTCTCCTTCGACCGCGACCATCCGCGCGCTTGGCTGGTGCTCGCTCTGGTACCAACCTTGCTGCAGCGATCGGGAATGAGCGCGAACCTTCTCCCTGCACTAGTTCCGCGCCGCAAACTCCTGTGCTCGTCGGCCGCCGAGTGGCGCGAGCTCCTGCTCGAATGCCTGTCCGCACAAGTTCTGCTGGCCACGCGCACTCTTGAAAGATTGGAGCGCGAAATTGCACAGTCGCGCTCGCGCTATGAACGCACTGCACGCAGCCGCTTGGCGGATGCGGCCGAACTGTGCATCGCGCTGCCGTCGCTGACGCGCAATAAGCTGGCAATCGCAATTAATGCGACGCCTGCGGGCGCCGGCTATCTGATGCGCCAGATCGAACGCTAGCGAAGCACGAAAACACAGGACACCGTGCGATGGGTTTGCCTGCCGGACGCTTGAAAGCGAATTGGATTCCCAGATAGTCAATGATCGAATTTAAGACAAACTCGCCGTTCCCGCACCAAGAATTCAGCGGCAGGTTCATCACCAAAACCTGACAGTCGGCGAACGCAAGCCTGAGCTGGAACTCCGGCTGCAAATGGGGCGGTTGCGGACCGGCATCTTTGTTGTTCACCTTAGTGCTGTCAGGCGGTGCGCTTGGGGACACTAATGACGGATTGCCGGTGGACCGCCATGCGGACCGCAGCTGGTTATGCCCTACTTCGAGACAGCCCGGGGTACTCCAATACCAAGTGGTAGCAGTTGAATGCGGAGGGATAGAGTTTACCGGTAGGAACAATCCTGGTGTGTTTCGAAACGCGATTTGGCCGCGCGCTGTGCTCGACAACATCGTGAAGTTCGCAGCCGAGCTTAGTTGCAATCGAGGCGAATGCGTCCGTCGCACCGCCAGAGATCAGGTAGGCCAGCATCGCACCGGAACTCGAAAACGGTGCATAGCGGCACTTCAAAAATTCGTTCTCCACGTCGTGAGCATAAGCAGCTACGGCGCCGGGAGTTTCTAAAACCTTCGCCTCGAGCGGCCACATGATTCGCTCATCAGCTCGTAGCACGAAAGCGAGATCGTATTCCGGCGGCTGTGCAGGTGCTGGACGCTTGGTTTCCCTTTCGAACGGTCCGTGCTGGACGTAGAAGGGTTCAAATCCCGTCATCGCAGCGGAAATTCGCGGCTCAAGAACTTGAGTGATGCTGCGCTCCAGATCACCACAGTCGATGAACGGCATCGACTCATGCATCGCGTCATAGGCGAGCCAAACGAGAGACAAGAACTGCCGTGCCGGCTCGGGCGCCCACGTTGCGGCAAGGACTAGAAATGCAGGGTCCGCGGTAGACCGCGACGGCGAGACAGCCCAAGTCAATTGACCGTCTCCTGGATGGGGCGCCCCCACGTAAGCAAATCCAGCGCGACCTCATCGCCGTCCTGGAGACCAACGCTTCTTGTCCAGAACCGCTTCTGATCTGGCTTCACGAGAAAAATCGTCGGGACGCCACTGCTTGCATCGTAGATGCGGCCAATCCGGCGGTTGAACAATCCGCCACCCGACGGGGCGTCTAAGTCGACCAGCCGCTCCAATTGATGCAGAAGCACTGGTGAAGCAATCTCCTGGATGGAGATCCCCGTGTCGCCACCAAGACGGAAGGCGACAAGTCGCAAGGGCATTTGTTCCTGAGACGCCCGGAAGATCGTTGCCGAGAGCGTTTTATCCTCGCCGAATCCCGCTCGGATGACCCTCATGAAATGTTCGCAATAGGAACGGAGGTGGCCCTCGTCGTCAGTATCACCCGACGCAGTCGGCTCATCACCCAGAGTTCCATCAGTCTCCAGAAAGCCGCCAACGGTGTAGGCCAGCGCATCCTCGATCAGCACACGCTCCGCTTCGTTGAGGCGAAAGAGATCGAAGACTCGTCTGTCGAGGCTAGCGTAATCCGAAACCCCTTCCAGTGAGGCTTCGGCCGGGTCTGGTATAGGGAGAGCAAGAATCTCGTCGCGCGATAACTTAGGGCGATAGGCGGACACCCGTCCGCTCGTCAGAAAGTGGAAGTAAACCGCAAGGCACGAGTTGTGCGCTAGGCAAGCGGCATCTAGGATCGCTGGGTCGGCGTGGACGGAAAAATAGCTCTGGTTGGGAAGAACGCCTTCCTTGGTTGGCGATTTCGTAATGCGCGCATGGAAACGCCGCGTCGGGCTGTTCAAGCTATGCTTGATGATGAGTTGGGGCCAAGCGAAGGCGGCAACCCCGGTCGAAGCCTTCGAGTGAATCTTCAGGTCATGCGCGACAGGCAGTGGTTCGGCGTCTAGGCTCAGGAAGCTATCCGTAGGGAACATCGTTTCATCGAAAATGCGGCGCCCTTCGAGGCTCGGCATCGCCTTCGTCCGGTCTCCGAAATTAAGGCCCTGCTGATACGGAAATGCCCGCTGAGCAGCTAAGGCGCCTAGGCTCGGAAAACTCTGAAGCCGCCGGATCAGTTGGAGATCGCGCGGTGCGCCCCACATGAGCTGTGACCAAATTAGCGGTTCCGAAATGGCATCAGAAGTCTGCAGCGCGCGATCGTCTTGAGGCTCGATTAATATGCTGAAGTCATCAACTAGCGGACGGACATGCTTTGGGCAGACGTAGCGGATTAAATCGTCAGTTTCCGGCGCAGCCGGAGTCATGATGACCACACATGCGGGGGCAGCCGAAGTCTTGGTCGTGTGGGTCTTGCGCCGAAAGACCTTAAAGCGGAGCGCCGAGAGATTGAAAATCGCCTCGATCCGGCGGCGTCCGAAAATCTGCTGCCGAAACAAGGTCGCCTTTGGACTAATATTGAAAAGCAGCGAGTTTGCGGACTGGATCATCGCAACGCGTCCAGATGGCGCCGCCAGATCCGATCCCTTTGCTAGGAACAGTCCGCCGATGTCCTTGTTGGGAATAGACCATCCCCGCCCTGCCTTGGCCCATATTTTCGCGTCCTCAGTGATCACACCGTCGCCCCACGGCGCGTTCCCGAGCACCAGATCGTATGAGGCGCCATCTGTCGCAGTATCGAAACCGGTTTGCCCCTCAGTGAAGAAGTCCGAGCAAATCAGGCGGCGACCGCGCATGGGTGGGAAGGTTACCTGGGTCCAGTAGTGACGCGGCTCAATCTCGTCGCACATGGCGAGGTAAAGACTGAAGCACGCGACCCGCACCGCATGCTGATCCTTGTCGACGCCAAATATGTTACGCTCGAGCAGCCGGCGCAGCGTTTCTGCACGCACCGTATCCCCCGGGTTGGCGAGCTTCCAGCGGTGGACCAACCTTTGGAACGCTTTGACCAGAAAAATCCCGGATCCACACGCAGGATCGATGATCTTCAGATCCCATTCGCTTCCGTTCCAGGGCAGAACCTGATCGAGAATGAAGTCCACTAGATAGGGCGGCGTATAGAAGATGCCGTCCTTGGCAGCACGCTCCGTCACGAATGTCTCGTAGATACTGCTAATGAATTCGAGCGGGATAACGTCGAAGGCGTATTGCGGCCACAGAGACATCTGCCGGGACTCTAAGTCTACATCGCCCCGAATGAATTCAGCCAAAGATGCCAAGTGTTCCGGGCGAACAACGTCCTTCTCTATCGCCCAACCGACCGCCCGAGCCTGATCTGTGTCACCCTTGCCTAGAAACAAATCACCGTTGAACTTCGTGTTCAGCCAGTCAAATAGCCGGTAGGTATCATCGTAGCTCGACAGGATGCTGGCGAAGCTGCCGTGAGTTTTTGCGAGGACTCCCTCTTTCTGCAATCGCTGCAAGGTCGCAGGCGTGAGGGCGGCCTTTCCGTCTTGGTCCTTCCGATCGAACAGGAACTGAACGAAGATGATCCGCGCCAGAAGGTCGTGGCAAATATCGTCGTCGACTAGCCCCTGACCGGCCAACACTGCCCGTATATGCCGAAGATTCCGGAGCAGCATTTGATCGGCTCGCCCATCGCGATGAAACCGTGCCGCGTGAGCTAAGAAGAACCGGCCGGAAACCAGATTGATCCAATGCAAGGCCCGCACAGCCTGGGCTTCGAGTGGGTCGGAACCGTGCGGAGACATGGCGTCGGATGCCACGTTCTGAACTAGATACGTCGAAAGATCCCGGCTCGGGTCAGGTGCTTCGCAGCAGGTCCAGACCTTGAGGATCGTGGGTTCGATCGTAACCAGGGTGGGCGCATGCGAGAAGTTCCACGCCAAGCGATGAAGTTCGCGCAGCGTGTCTTCGCTCACAGGGCCTGCGAACTCGGCGACGATCGCCAGAGGTGGTTCTGATGTCGCGGCTTCCGCGTCCGCCATGAGAACGCCCAGGCGAATGCCTTGTGCATCTGGCATGGCGCCGAGTGATCGGCCGATCTTACCTCGTACCAGATTCGCGAAGACTGCCGCGCCCGCGCCCTTGGGGGAAAGGATTGCATCGGTATGCGGCCAGCCCAAGTGGCCGCCAGCAATATCGAGGGTTAGGGGTGGGCTCTCCGTCACGAGCGCAATTCCAGCGTGCCCTGTTTGTCTCCCGCAAACCGTCCGGCGGCCGCAGCACCACGAGGCTTCTTTTTGGTCAAGCCAAGTCGAGCGAAAACGGGCTCAGCCGAAACACCGGAGAGGCGTAATTCAGACAGTAGAGCCGCTATGACAGCCAAATGATCAGGGACCTCCCCCCGCTGCCGATTGTTCGTGATCGAGTTTGGTCTCATGCCAAGCAGGCTGGCAAACTCCCGGATCGTGAGCCCGGCCCGAGCAAGCTCTGTAACAAATTCGTCATAGGTCATAGGAGGGCAGCATCCACATCATTTAATGTACCAAGCACATAAAATGATGTGAATCCACAAGCGATCACTCGCGACTGCGATTTGTCAGATGGCTGCGTCGTGCTTGCGACCGGCAGTATCGTGCTTCGCAGCTGCGGTTAGTCCTGACCACGTTCGGTAGGATAGGTCGGGATTGCGTTCTTTTACTCGAAAGCGATCATGCAGCTTGCCACCCATCCCCGGTCATTCCAGTGGCGACGCCTGCATTCCAAAACCGGCCATAGCCGACAACTGCTTCGACCGGACGCTTACCTATCTGACGCGGAATCTCGTTTTCCAAGGCATTTGATACGCAGCTGGTGCGGTTTCCGGCTTCGTTGTCAGCTTCAACGACTTCATGTATTCGATCCCCCGCGAGTGATACATCACTGGAAATTTGCTACAATTTCCTGGAATCCCATTCCTTGAAGTCGGGAAAGACCGGTCCGTATAGACCGTTTTCCGCTTTGATCGGCACCTGACATCGGACATGGTCTGGCCGCCGAGAGCCGCGGTGCTAAAACTGGGCAAAGACTGAAGGAAAACGTGGGTTTCAGTCGTTATTTTGTTTCGACCGCGCTGGCATCGAGCGTTTCGAAAAAAATTTCTCGCTGAACGTGCCGCAACCGCTGTTCGAAAAAAAGTCGACCGAACTCCGACCGATCGCGTAAATTGCTCGTATTTAACAGCTATTCACAGATTGATTTGTCACAGCGGGTGAGAATCTCACAGTTCCTGACACGGAATCTTATTTGCCGTGACTTTTAACACGATCAGCGACCTCGGCAAACTGTTCAAGGTCTCGCGGCCGACCATCTATCGTACGATCCCGCGGGAAGAGGTTGCTCATAGGCGTTGACTGTGTCCGCACCAGACGGTCGAGCTAACCGGAGAGACCGATCATCGCCATAATGGCTTCTCTTGCCAATCTTCCGGGAACCCCATTGCAGCCAAGTCCCCGGTCGGATGGGTCAGAATGTGCGCCTTCACGTCACGTGCCCACAGAGATTCAGGAGCTACTGTTAGCATCACCCCATTGATCATGGTGATGGTGTTGTAGAGCTTCGCAGGCGGTCGATCACCGGCCGAGTGGTCCAGCGAAAGCTGAAGATCTCTCGGTTTGCTCGGCAAACGCGGGCAGATCAAGAAACCCCGATTCCAAAGGCGCCCATGGTGGGCGCAAATATTGCGGACGTCGACCAGGTGGCGGACGAAAGGCACGAGAACCGTCTCGGTCAGCCCCAGGGGAACTGCTATGCGGTTACGTAGCGATCGGTCCGCGAGGATCGAATACCATCGAGAGAGCTGCCCGAACGACATCATCTCGGCGACCATCCACACCGGTGGCAGAGCCGGGGCCCGATACGTCTTCCGATAGTGATCGATGTAGGTTTCGTTGGACTCCCCGACATCCTTTGCCAGCTTCGCAAGATTGTCATGAAACTTCTTGCGCTCGGAATAGAGACCCGCGTCGAGGTAACTGTGGCCATGATCGAGCGACGCAAGTTGGTAGGCCCAACTGCCGCGCAGAGCGACCTCAACGTGCTCGGTGCCGCGCATGACAAGGCGCCGAAGGAGGCGGTCAAAATCGTACAGCGCGGTCACCGTCTCGAAGTCCGTGCCCCGGTTGAAGCGCGGGCCGGGCTCATCCTTCGGGCGCTCGAAATAGAGCCAATATGCACTCAGCCGATAGTAGCTGACGTGCGTCAGCCAATACCGGGCCCGCTCCTCATCAGGGATGGCCATGCCATTGTCGCGCAGGTGGGCGATCTGCTGATCGAGATTGAGCGAGGGCTTGCTGAAAACGCGCGTCATGCCCGCCGATGCTTAGCGACAGGGGCCTGAAAACAAAAGACCCGCCCAGTGTGCATATCCTTGCGGACAGAGGCCGGGCGGGTTCGATTGAGTTCGAAATAGGCCGGATATCCCAACAAATCAATAAGGCTTGTCATCGGCTCACCGCAGATGTCCAAGAGACCCTCCCCGGCGGCATAGGATGACGGCACCTTGCTGTAAGCGACGCATCAAGATCCAGGTTCAGCAACGCGAATACCGGAATGTTTTCTGGGCATGCGATAGTGATCGAGGGCTGGTCCAATTAGGCTTCAATGAAGCGCTGAACCTGATCCAGCCATTACGGCCGTTCGAGATCAGCCGGATGGTGTTTTTGCACAACTGACCTGATTGCCGATTCCCCATGTTGCGGGAGAGGAAGGCGAACAAAGCTAGAACGCTTGGAAGAACATGACCGCCGTGATATGATGCGTGAGAAAGGCACGGATTATGTCAACTCACAATTACTCATCGCCACATAACCCGCTCAGCCAACCGGATAGCCCCTACACGCCGGGAACACCATCGGGCGAAGCGCATCGAGGGTATGTATTTCAGAAAAGCGAGTCGCTCTTCGAATCGACACACACGCCTCGCTCGAGTCAGCTTCCGGTTGCTCGTATTGTGATGATGCTGATGCTCGGTTTCTGGGGAAGCATCATCTTGAGCATAGTGCTTTCGGTGATCTAAGCTCACTCATGCTCCAAGCTGCACATCGTAATCACTTCCTGTTAGGGAATGAGAGGTGCAAATGATTGTCATGACCCTCGTATTTCTGGGTTAGCCCTTCCTTCACCAACACAGGATCGTTGAAGAGAACGGTGGCACCAGGGTTACGCTCCTTCATGAACTCAATGTAGTTACGCGTTTGCTCGCGATCATAGGCGCGGCTCTGCCAAGTGACAGGAGCATTACCACCATCACGACGGAACGGCCGAATATCCACCTGCCTTCCTTGCTCATGGGTTTCATGGCCAGCAATGTCGCCGCCACCGCGCTTGCTGATGTCCCCGATATTTACCGGAGACCCCCCGCGCCTTGCCCATTCGGCTGACGAAGCGCGCAACTCGTTCGCGACCGACTCGGTTGCATACTGACTGCCAGGCGCGGAGTAGGTTCGAAAACCTTCGCCGGAACGAGGCAGCACAGAATTCACGGGGCCGCCACCAGTGGCCCCTCCCCCGCCGATGCCGAGAGTGTTTCCAACCCGCTCGGACGTATCCGAGATCCAGCCCTTTGCATCCTCAAGATAATTCTCAGCGCCCTTGATCACCGGAGAGACCAGCGACCTGCCGATGGATTCATGATTGCGCTCGTCAACCCGGTCTCCGAGAGCTGCGGCACGGCTCTCGGCGCCGCTGACTTTGTTTCCAAGAGACAGGCCCTCTGAAGTCAGACGAAACGAACCCTCGTCAATTCTTTCTGCCGCTTCCTCTCGTACGGAAGCATCTCCCGAATTAGAGCGCACGCTAACATTGGGGCCACGCGCCGAGATCGCGCCAATGTTCGCCTCGCCGAACGATTGGACATCGTCAGCCGATGAGACCGAAGGCCGCTCACCTGTCGGAGTGCCCAGTTCGGGAAATGATACACCAAGTTCCTGACGCACCTGATCAACCTTGTCGTCCATGAATTGC
Source organism: Erythrobacter sp. R86502 (assembly GCF_042466465.1). Lineage (NCBI taxonomy): Bacteria > Pseudomonadati > Pseudomonadota > Alphaproteobacteria > Sphingomonadales > Erythrobacteraceae > Erythrobacter > Erythrobacter sp. R86502. The sequence goes on from NZ_JAXHCJ010000002.1 coordinate 66,631, forward strand.
CGCAGCAGGATCTGCTTGACCTGCTCCTGCTCCGGGGTGGTGGCCACGAGGCGAGGTTGCCAGCCTGTCGATGCAAGGACGCTGTTCTCCGGGGCGCGCAGCGCCTGCTGCGCATAGGTGACGAACTCCTGTGTCTCGTCTTGGCTGAGCGAGTATCCGCGAGACGCAGCCTCGCTGAAGTCCTGACTGTGCCGTTCGTAGGCCTCCTGTGTGCGAGATGCCTCATTCGAATAGGTGCGCGTGTCGGCCAAGCTGGCCGAATAACGATCGGAAAGCGACTTGAGTTCGGTGTCGGAACTCGAACTCGTTGCGCGCGTGAAGTCCTCTCGCGCCTGCCGTGCCTGGGTTGAGTTCGATTCCTTATAGGCGTAATCCGCGACCCGGGAGAGAGCCTGATCGGTGGTCAAGGTTTCGCCGGTTTCATGACGATGCTGAGCAATGATACGACCCGCAAGATTGGCAGAAACGTCGGCTCCGAGAGATGCGATAATGCCTTCAGTACTGCCAGCCCCAAGTTTGCCATTAACGCCTCCAGATCCCCCAGCTTCGCCGGACAAGAAAAAGGTCCTGGCGACGTTCTGGGACTCGCTCTCGGTCAATCCAAACCTCTCTTGAAGAGTATTGGATAGCGAACGAACCTGGTCGTTAAACTTCGACACGCTCGAATTGAACGCCGATCCATTCTCGTTCGAGGACGACGCGCTCCGACTAGCGCTTTCGAGAAGCTCGGTGCCTGTAGAAACAGTGGCGCTACGAGACTCGGATGCCGCTTGCCGAAGCCCCTCTGCCCTGTTGAAGCCTTGGGAAAGAGCCTCCCTGAAGTCCGATGCGAACCCGTCGGTGCGTACCGGCTTGTAGGCCAAGGAAGAGATTGCCTGTCGGGTGTCGAAGGCGTTGGCACCATTGGCGAACCCTGTCTCGATCCCGCCGTCGGAATGAGTGAACGACCTCTTCCCGAACCCGGAGCCATAGCTGAACGTGTCATCGTGCTTGTTGAGGCTGCTATTGTTGCCCGACAGGTTCTGGAACGAGATGTTGCCAGTCGCATAGTTGCCCAAGGTGCGCTCGGCCGCAGCCGCCTGCCCCGCAGCCTGGGCCGGGCCGAGCAGCGACGTGGCCTGCCCGGCAATTGCCATCGCACCGCGCGCCATGCCGGCGGCGATGAACGGCACACTCATCATCATGAACCCGGCAATCGTCGCAATGTCGTTGTTCACATTGGTGATGCCATTGCTGACCAGCAGCGTCGGCCCGGTGGGCGCGACCGCCGCATAGGCGCTGGCGGCGCGGTTCATCACGAACATGTGAAGAACCACATAAAGCGGTCCCCAGCTCGCAAGGTAGAAGAAGCCCATCCCGTAACCGCGAAGCGTCGTGACGCCGGTTCGGGGGAAGAGGAAGAGCGGAAAGATGACCGGGAACATGGCGTAAAAGACGACGTGCAGGACGATGCCGAGGAGCGGCACCCACGTCATCGCCTGCTGCGCGATCGACGTGTAGGTGTTGCGCGCCTGAGCGTCAGCGCGCTGTGCCGCATAGGCGTCCCACCCCGCGTCCGAGAAGCTCTCGCGCGCCGCCATGAAGGCATCCATGACCGAAACCTGCTGGAGATAGGCATAAGGATCGATGGCCGCTCCGTGCATGTTTCCGGCTATAATGCCGAGGTCGTTCCTCAGGCGCTGCGCGGCGATGGTGTCGAGAAGATCGGGATAAGCGCCCTTTGCGAACAGAGGCAGATCGGCATCGATTTCGGCGGTCCATTGCGCGTCGAGCGCCGCATAGGCCGCGTCGCACCGAATGATCGACGACGTCACTGTCGTCCCGCTGCGAACAAGGAATTTCTGGGCACGGGAAGGACTGCCTGTCCCAATATCGCGCCACAGGTTGTTGCTGTTCGTGAGCGTCTCCATCGGCTTGAACCCAAGCAACACGTCATAAAACACGCACTGCTTGAAATGCTCGTCGAGATTGGCGCGGAAGACCGGATCGGTGATCTGGAATGTCTGCGCCTTCTCAAGCAGCCGCGCGCCATAGATGATGCCATTGTTGGTCATCTTGAGCGCGTCGGGCATGACGAACACGGTCTCGGCCGTGCGGGTCATCCAGTCGCCGAACTGGCTCGTGAAAGAAGCCATAACCCCCAAGCCCAAGGGGACGTTGGCGACCGTGGCGGGCGCAAGCCCGGGATCGATCCGGTCGGTGACCTTGATGGTCACCGTGGGCACCAGCAGCATCATGTAGATGGCGGTCGCCTGCAGGAACCAGTTCATCCATGCCCGCCAGTCGAAGTTGAAGGCGAGCACAAGCAGAGAGTAAATAAGGCCCATCACGAACACGACCTGGAGCATGGAGCGGAAGCCCCCTCCCCCAGACCATGCCGCAACAGCATTGAGGACATTGACGATGTACTCGCCGCCGCCAACCGTGAAGACCTCAAGCATCGCCAACGCCCTTCCCTGAAACCCGCGGCCGCGGGCGCTTACCTGATGCCCTGAGCCGAAAGACCACGACCGAACCTGAGCGACGCTGAGATCTGCGGACTCATGGTGTTCTTGAGCGATGCCTCGAGGAACTGCGTGCGCTGGATAATCTGATAGGTATCGCCGAGCTTGCCCGACATCTCGGCGCGCTTGGCATTGAGATTGATGCGAACGTCCTGCACCTGCCTGCGCCAGTCGTTGAAGTTCTTCTGCTCAGGAGCGTCGAACCCGATCTGCGAGCGGGCGACGTCGTCGAGCATACGGTCGATGTTCCCGAGAAGCACCTCAACCGCGACGATCTCGGCAAGGGAATCAAGCTCGCCCGCTCCGAGACCAAATTGTGAGGCGGCGTTAACGACCAGGATCTTGTAGAGCGGAATCGACGACATTCCGAGTAGATTGACCTCATCGTTCGACAACGTGTCGTTGATGCGGATCCTCTGCGCAATGCTCTCCATCATCCGCTTGACACGCGCCTTGTACGCGGAATTGGCATCAACCCTCAGCGGGGTCGGCTGCGGGTTAAGACATTGGTCGGGACCGCTTCCATCGCTACAACGATAGATCTGAGCAGGCGCAACAGACGTGCCGTCGAGGAGGGCAGTGTATGTGTCCCAACTCGCTGGTGCGATAAAGCGGAAAGTCCCGGGAACGCTATCGCTCTCCGGCTTCACATAAATGATCGTGCCGACCATAGTCATGAGCCATTCGGCGTAATCCACATCCGGCCTCGTAGCCGAATTGTTCATCAGCGCCTTCCAGGTATAGTTCTTGCTCTTAGCGATCTCAGCCTGAGGGTCGCTACTGCCATCGATGACTGCGTTACGCCTGTTTTGGTCAGGGCAATTGTGCCGAGCACTAGCGGCGTCGGAGAATATGCCGCTGCTACGCCCGATATTCTGACAAATCGTCTGCGTAGCGCCATCCATCTTCGGCCAAAGCGCACCAACGGCTTGCTGCGCGAACTCGCACGAGTTCATATTGTACTCGTTCATCTGCTGGATCTTGTGGCTCATGTCCTTCATCACACCGCCGATCTGCGCCGAGATGGAATCGATCGCGAGCTGGAAGGCGAAGCCGATCGCATTGTTAGCCGTTGCCTTCAGCGTCGCAACGATCTCATCGGTGTTGATGAAGCTGAAGGAACCGCCGAACAGATCGATCCCGCCGCAACCCCCGCTGGCACGGGGCAGCTGCAGGTTAACCGGATTGATCTGCTTGGTCGGGAACCGAGTCCACAGACTTCCGCCGGAATAGTAGCCTGCCGCCTGCCCGTCGAAAGCCGAGGGTCCGGTGACATTGGCAGCTGCGCCAGATGAGTTGAAATAGGAGTTCATCTCGCCCTCGACACTGGCCATCGCCGGCGCTGCGGCGAGGCTGACAGCTGCGAGACACGCGAGCGAAGCACCGGCGAGACGGAAACCACGACGAAATAAGGATTGCTCAGACTGGCTCATCAGAAGTCACTCCCCGGTTCGGTGTTGGTGAGGGTGAAGATGCGGTCCATGACATCGTCGGCCGCCATCACGCCGTAACCGATCGGCATGGGCTGCTTGGTCACGGTGTCGAACAGCACCAGAGCAGGCACCTGCTTTCCGGCCATGCCCATCGCCTGGAACTGCCCCGTATCGATCAGGTAATTGGGAAAGGCGGCGTTGGGGCCGCCATCGATCGATACGGCCATGACGGTCATCCCGAAGCGGTCGGAGACGCCCCTGATGATCGGAGAGAAGACCTCGCACGCCGCGCAGCCCGAGGAGTAGAAATAGAACACCCCGTAGCGCTGGCTGATGGCGGCAAGCGCGGCATCGCGCTGCGCGGTGCGCTGGGTCGTCCACGTCTTCTTGCCAAGCGCATTGATCGGGCGCTGGAGGGTGTAATCCAGCTCGGGGTTCTGCCAAATGGCGCGGCGCCACACGTCGGCGAAATCTGAAGCGCGGTCGAGCTGTTCGCGCTGATAGGAAATATAGGCCTGCACGTTCTGGGTGGTGGGCTCGAGGATGGCCTTCGCCTTCAGCTCCTCCAGTCTCTCGCTTATGGCCTTGAGACGAACCGCAGCCGGAATACTGGCTTGGGCCTGCGCAACCGTCTCGGGATCGGGTTTGGGCTTCTCGCAATAGAACCACTGCCCAAGATTGCGTTCGCGGCAGTAGAAATCATCGCCCTGCTGAAACCGGATCAGGCCGTCATCGCCCTCATCGCTCTGCTGAGCCACCGCAACGCTCGGAGCGAGCGTCGCACTCATCATGGCTGCACTCAGCACAGCACCCCATATCCGCGTCATCGCCTCACTCCTTGCTGCTGTCGTCCGAAGCTTGATGCCCCTTGCCCTTCGCTTTGCGCTTTGGCGGTTTGACGGTCCCGGACGCGACGTCCGTCCCGGCCGCCTGCGAGCGCGCCTCGCGCGCTTCTTTCCGAGCGTGATCGCGAATATCCTCGCGCTGTGCATCGGTCAGATTTGGCTTGCCCTGGCGCTTGCGCAGGGCTTCCTCGGCGAGGACTGCCTCGTCCTCCACCGATTTCTTCATGATATGCGCCAACAGCGGCGGGTCGGCCTTCTTGAGAGCACGACCAAACTCGCTCCCGACGATTCGAATGAGCGCGGTGAATGACAGCGCCACAGGCTCTGCCGAAGCGCGACGTGTACGAAGTGTGCCGTCCTCCAGCGTGGTGAGATAACCCAGGTGTTCGAGGCGTCGCACCGATGGGCGAATGGCACTCAACGAAATAGCAAAGCCGAACCAATCCGATAAGGTCGGCAGCAAAGCGGGGGCGGGCTGCGGACCGAGGCGCATCAAAGCGATCATGATCGCAAACTCGACCACGCTGAGGTCGGGCAATGCGCGGCCGCTCGAGAGCGGTGTTATCGTTTCCATTACTGTGGTCCATGCTGCTGCAAGTAGTCCTCTATGCGTTGCTGGATTTGCTGCGACGTGTCCAATTCATCGGGGAGCTTGGCAGCGTCGATGAAGTCGGCGTAGACCTCGGAAAAATCCATCACCGAGAGGTCGAGACGTGAGAATTCATCGAGCGTGAAGCCCTTGCAGGTTTCGCTCTTGGGAGCGCCCCACGGCTTGTTGATTTGCTGGCGTCCCTGCTGCTGAAGGATGCGGCTAAGCTTTGATTCAAAACAACAATATGCATCTTTTCGGGTTACGCAGACGCCTAGAACCCTGTCCGAGCAATAAGAGCCGACCCGGTGGCACAGTCCCTTGTCGTCCTTCTTGTCGAGCTCGCGCTCGGCTGCGTTGCACAGGAACGGCGTCAGCAGAGGAACGCCCTTGCCCGAACAGCAATTGGAAAGCCCGAAAACCTTCTTGGTGCAGGTTTCTCTCGAGCCGGCAAATAGCGTCAGATCCGCTTCATTGAACTCAGCGTTAGCTTGCCCGAGGGTGTGGAGGCCAACCAGAGCATCCTTGAACTCAGTAGAAGCCTCGCGCTCGATGGGCTCGCATTCACCATCGATGCAATAGACATCATCTCCGCAGATATACTGCGCGGGGTCGCTGGTTCCGCCGCCCGGAATAGGGCAACGATAGACCTTCGTGGTCAGCTGACACGCGCCTACCTGGGGATCATCAAGACATTCATCCCGAACGAAAGTGCATTGGGGATTGTCGGCGATATCACCGCAATCGGTGGCTTGGCCCGTCCCATTGCACTGATACGTGCGCTCCCACTCCCAACAGGGCCGCGTCACTGCAACACCGTTGATCATCCGCGTCTCGGGTTGGCCGGTGCAAACCTCGGCAGATTGCGTGCAGGTGAGCCCTTCGGTCGCCGCCTGACACTGGCCTTCATCACGCGTTTCGCTGACGATCCGCGTGGTATTAACGAGAGCCCCGCCCGGCACGCCCGGGAGCTGTCCAGGACATGACCAAACCTCGAGATAAAGAGGCTCGCCGGGTTCAGCGCACCATGGACGCCTGTTGGGGGGCCTTACCCATTGCAAACATGTCTCGCCGATCCGTCTGCGGTCAATGAGGCTGCACGTACCATTTTCGAGGGCTGTGTTGATAAGGGCGCAGACGGGACGTCCAGCTTGAGGTTCATCAGAATAGCATTGATACTGCCAATACTGAGAGCCCTCCGTCTGGATTACGAGGGGAACTCGGCAGGTTCGCGCCTCTTCGATCAGCTGCGCGCCCTCTTCACATGTCGCCTCGTAATACTCCGTTCCTGCGCCACTCGGGGGAAGCGGCGCGCATTGACCATTGGTCGAACCGAGCGTCGACCCGGCCAGATAGGCGTCGGGATCTTCAGCGACAGCCTGTGCGCGCAGAAGCCCATCGGCATCCAGCGTGACAACTGTCCGGTCAGGATTGGTCACCAAACGCCACGCATCGTTGCTCAGAGCGCCGCTTGCGCCCTGCGCCGTCAAACCATCAGGATCATCCGCCAGAGCTTCCTGCGGAAGCGTCTGCCCCGTATAGCCGGGAATGGTGCCGGTGAGGTTCGTGGTCGTCGAAATCTGACCACTGGCAGCTCGAGCGCCAGTGACGAAGGTCTTCCCGTCAGCCTTGGCAGCGCTGATGTCTCCTTTAGGAAACGTAAGTGGGCCGCCCGGGACGTACGGCGCGACTGGCACAGACCCTCCCCCGCCCCCGCCAGCTGGGGGCGGGTTCCCCGGAGGTGGCGCGGGTGTGGGAGTGGGAGATGGTGAAGGCGCCGGGGTTTGCGGCGGTTGCGGGAAGACAGAGACGTACGGCGGGATCGGATCGTCAGGCAGTATAGGGATGATCGGCTCAAAGCGCTGCTGCGGCTGAGGCTGCGGGAAGTAGGTGTAATCGTCGAGATCGTAGAAGCCGCCACCCGGCGCAGGCTGCGATGCCTGCGCAAAGAGAGGCAATGGACCCGCTATCGAAAGGCAGGCGGCACCGGCCAGAACAGAGGCAAGCGCCCGCCTCATTTCGAAGCCCTGATATTGCCGAGCGCGGTGCGCGCGACCAGAGCACCGGGGCCGTTGTCCTCAGCGAAGGTCTCCAGCGCATAGTGCACAGTCACGTTGCCACTGATGCTGTCGAACGGCGGCGGCGTGGTGATACAGCTGAGGCCATCACAGGGCGTAAAATCGCTCGACACAGCGACATATGTTGGAACGGCCTGGACATTGAAGGCACGAAACAGCCGGGGATCAACCCCGATCGACGCGAACTGATCGTCGTTGCTGACGATCTTGCTCATGCCGGCGACGAACTGCTTGACCGAGTTGTTGGGAAAGCCCCTGAACACCACGAACCCGCCAGCGGCTGACGTCTGGTCGATGATCGTCTTCAGCGACTCTTCAGGCATCGAAAGGCTGACAAAGACCATGAACTGCGGGGCAGACCCGCGATTGTCCACGAGGTTGCCCGAGGCAGCAGCGATCATCTCGTCAAAATCGACCGCACCTTGGGGGCCCTTGGGCAGCGCGGCGGGATCGAGACCTTGCACCTTCTGCCTGGCAGCAGCATCGAGTGCTTCGGCGTCGGGGCGGTACTCTTCGACGCGCCGGGCGACCTCGGCCGAGAGAACTGCCGCATCCTCGCTCTGTGCGGCAGCACGAGCACGGATTGCATCGAGATCGAGACCATCGACCGTCTGGGCGAGCGCAGCCCCTACGCCGGCAAACCCGCCAATCAGTGCGAGCGTGATGAGAAATTTGCGTGTCATCTCGTCCCCCTCACAGCATGCAGCAATTGCGTTTGCGCCACAGAAGGTAGCCGAAGTCCTCGCCCCCCACCGGATAGCTGCGGCCGGCATCCGGCGGCATGGTCGAGGCCCCAATCGGGGAGCAGGCATATTTGCCGCTCACCGTCGCAATCGGATTGGTCATCTGGATGCGGTATTGCGACTTCTTGAGGATCGGCATGATGTATTTGCCGCACAGCGCACGCGAACCCGCCGTTCCAAAGGCAAGGCCCTGACGGTGCATCTTGAAGAGGAGACGTTCGGCAGCGAGCCGCGACGACTGAACCGGCGAATTGTGCGTCGCAATGTTGCCGTTCATCGGGAACATCGATCCGTTGCAGCCATCACACCAGAACAGCTCGTCAAGCGGAAGGCGAGCGGTTGCCGCTGCGCAGTCCCCAGCGCAGGCAGCGACCGCGATAGGATTGGCAAAGAGGGCAACCTCAGGATTGATGAGGGTGGTCAGCGTGTCGTCGTTCCAAAGCGGATCGATTTCGGTGATGTAGGCGATGTCGAAATTCGCTGCTTCAAAGCACAGGAAATCGGTCAGGATCTCCATCCAGTAGAGCAGCGGGTAGACGTAGTAGTGCGCATGGTAATTGGCGGTGTTGGCTGCGCGCCCTCCCCCCATCTGCGGTGGTGTCACCTGGCCGCGGCCAATGTCGAACCCGGGATCGAGCTTCAAACCGCCAAGGTTGGGAAAGCACCAGGGCTTGGTGGTCACGTCGACCATCCGCGCCGGCTCCCAAAAGCCAACCGCAAGACCGATACGAGGGATCGGTGTGCCACAAGCGCAAATCGGCAGATCGGGATTGTTGGTGTCGGGGCGCCCGGGCCAGAGCTTCGCGCCTCCCAGGGAGATCGGGAAAATGCAGCTCCAGCAGATGTCGGTCACCGGATTGACAAACTTACCCGTACATTTGGAAGGCGCGGTCTGCGCCGATGCGCTGACTGGCACGAGGCACAGCCCAAAAAGCGCGATCAGACCAAGGAGAAAGCGGCGGATCATTGGTCCGTCTCCGCCAACAAAGCCGCAAGATGCGCATCATCAGCGCGCGTTTTGGCGACAAAATAGACAGGCACGAGAACCATGAGGACAATGAGAAGCCCTCCCACAACAGCGCCAGCGCCGATCCCGATCACAGCCCGCAATAGGTCGATGGAGGCAATCGAGACGACCAGCGCAGAGCAGAGCACCAGGATTGTCATCCGCATGCGTTTGATACCTGGGGTCTCGGGTGCGGCCATTGGCGTGCGAAGGACATCAAACAGAGTGAGCATCATGATGCTCCCTTCGCTGGCAGAACGATCTCTCGAACCTCGAGCAGTTGACCCTTCTGGGCGACCACTGCTGGCACATGGACGATGCCGAAATGGCTTGTCAGCTTGCCATGCTGGTCGAAGAAGAAGCGACGTTTGTACTCGCCCATACGGTCGAACGGAGAGCCAGAGACGAAGATGATCTTGGCCTTGTCGCCGGCCCAGTTCTGCGTTGCCCATGCGAGCTGCTCGGCATCGCGGCCGTCGACGAACACCAGATCGGTGGGCATGTCGATGAGTGCGAGCGGGTTGACCCTTGCACCACGCGCAGCGATCACATTCCCCTTCTGATCGCGGATATCGTTCTCGACCACGATCGATGGATCAAACATCCAGCGCCGATCCTTCCGAGTCATTGAAATGCCGGCAACCGGCAAAGGATTGCGCACCCGTTGCTCGGTCTTGGCCACGAGCTCGCGCTTCATCCGTTCGATACTGCCGTTGCCCTCGAGCGTCTTCAGCTTCGCATCGATCGTCGTCAGAAAATCAGGCTCAGCGATCGGCCAGGTCTGGCCCATAACACCGTGGTCGCGCGCAAAAGCCATCGACACCAACGGCGCGACGGTGGTGAGACTCAGAAGCGTGAAGCCCGTCGCGATGATCGGCCAGGCCCTCACAGGATGGGTGTTCCTGTGCCCAGGATCGCCTTGCGGCAGGCAAAACCGATTTCGGCATAGCGGCTGTCGAACCCGTCAGGATGATCGGTCCCGACATAGTAGCAGTCGCGCGGCACAACACCCGTCGGCCCCGGATGCAGCGGCTCGCCCAGACGGGTGCGCGGCTTGATTCGCGCAACCTTTACACCGTCGACATAGACCGATCCGTCGCGATGCTCGACCAGCGCCCCGGGCATACCGATGACCTGCTTGCCGAAAGGGCCCTGATCCGGCCCGAAGTGACGGCTGACAATCTCACCGGGCGGAGGGACGAAGAAGACGTAATCGCCCCTATGCGGCTGTTTGCCCGCGCTGACGAAGAAAGCCCAGTTGGGTAGACTCTCGCTCGCGTTGATCATGAAGGAATGACTTTCCTGCCATGCGGCGATCGCGTTGTGCGAGACGATGCCAGCGGCGAGAACGCCAATCATAGCCCAGCGGGCAAGAACCGAAGGACGGCGAGATGGGATCGAAGCAGTCATTGAGCGATGCTCCAGCCAGCAGTTGATGTCGCTTCAGGCGCCCGCGCAGCCTGCAGGCAGCCCGACAGTGCGGAAACAGGCAGAAGGGACGCCGCCAACACAGATCCGCGGATGGATGACATCGGCGAAGTGCGCATGACGGCGACCCTCCCCTTCCCGATCTACTGTCCGGGGACCGGCATAACGGCCGGCCCCGTAGGCAATTGCTGCTGCGGCGCGTACGCGGGGGGCGGAGCGGATGCTGCCGCGGCAGGCGGGGGAACTTTGGCATAGATCGCGTTACGCACATCGGCCGTGATGTCGGGCACGTTCTGCGAGAGAACAGCTTCGCCGACCATGACCGTGGTCCCATCGGCGCCGCGCGCCTTCAGCTCTTCGCCGAGAGCGGCCATGAAGGCCTGGGTCTGCTGTGTTACGATCTCGGGGGGCGTGTTGCTCCTCGCCTGCGCCTGAACATACTCACCGATGATCTGTTCAAGCCTGACGCTGGCAATTGGAGCCTTGACCACCGCAGGATCGACGATGTTCTTTGTGACCCAGGCGCCCCACAAGAGAACGGCGACCGCGAGACCTGCAAACAGGAAGGTGGCGGGCGGGAGACCCTTGCTGCGAGAAACCGAACGACGTGCGAACGGCGCCGACGACTCCGCATGCGGGCGGCCATTCGCGGCATGCGGATCATTGTGGTTGCCATCCGCGAACGAAGAAGGCGCTGTGTGCGTCTGCACCGCAGGCGGAATCAGGGTGAGCTGCTCGGACATGGTCAATCCTTTCGCTGGGATGCGGCGGCGGAGAAGACGGCTGCAAGCGACCGATACCGGGCAGCGCTGACAGTCAGGAAGAGAACGAGTGTGACAACCGAGAGCTGGCGGACGAACAGCGCCCGGCGGGCAGGCTCGGCATCGCCAAAGCGAACGGACAGATTGGCCAGATGAGCGAAGAAGCCTTCGGCCGAGAATGCACCCAAAGCCATGAAGAACACGGTGTAGAGGCCAAGCGTCGCAAGAGATGTGAGCGCCAGCCATGCCGAGATGCGAAGCGCAAAATAGCACAGGTCAGCGAGAATGGCGCGGAGCGGCGGCGTTGGTTCTGCATTGTCGTTCCGCGCCTTGGATTCGACAGCCAACGGAATGATTCCCGGGGCGGCAAGCCGCGATGCCCGGTGGAGGCGGTGAGGGAGAAGCGCGTTCATTCCGCTGCCTCCCGCATCATCTCACGATCAAGATGGGGGAAGGCGACCATCTCGATCGCCTCATCCATTGTAAAACCCTCTTCCATCAGTCGCTCGATGCGCCCGAACACGGCCGGCGAGGACGAGTAGAGGGTCGCCGAATAGGGATCGAGCACAAGGCGACCGACCGCCAGGGTGTCGGGACCCTTGATCATCACGTCCGAGTAATCCGTGCCGCTGCGCTTCAGAGAACGAAGGAGCGCTTCAGTGTACGAGTCCATGTCGAAGCGGCCATGCTTCTGGAAATCCGCGATGGTCTCGGGCTTCTGCTGAAGAATCACGGACCAGTCGGAGTTCTCGAGCGCAGCCAGCGAACCTTCCGACTTGTAGTAGTCATTGAGCGACTGGGTCGCGGTGATGAGCGAGGCTCCATACTTGCGGCAGGTGCGGCTGTAGGTCTCGACAAAATCAGCCATCGATCCGCCGCGCAGCATCTGCCAGGCCTCGTCGATCAGCAGGGCCTTGGGGATCTCGCGGTTGATCTTGCGCATGCTCTGCGAAGACAGGAACATGATCGCGGTTAAAACAACCGAGCGCAGTTCCTCGCGGCTCGACAGGTCGGAAAGCTCAAAGACGGTGAAGTCGGACGACATGTCGACCGTCGCCTCGCCCATGAAGAACCGGCCATAGGTGCCCTTCGAGGAGAACGGGAACATGGCGGTCGCGAGATCCTCGGCCGCGACACTGCCATGGGACACAAGAACCTCGATAACGTCATCGATCGAGCCATCCCTGCCCTTGGCATGCCAGGCTTGCCCCACCGCATTGTCGATGAGGCCGCGCTCGGTATCGCTCAGGTGATCGACGTGCCGCGCCATCTGGCCGATAATGGATTTGAGCATGGCGAGCGCATCGACAAGGTAATCCTCGTCGCTGTCGATCAGCCCGGCGTCGATCATTGAGAAGGGGTTGAGACTGAACCCGTCGCGCAGCCGGAACTCGACGAATTTGCCGCCCAGCATCTTGGACATGTGTTCGAAGGAACGACCATCGTCGATCACGATGATCCTGGCACCGATCCCGGCAAAGGCAGCACACAACTCCTGAAGCGCCACTGACTTACCGGACCCCGATTTGCCGAACACCGCCACATTGTGGTTGCCGGCGCTGTTCTCGAAGGGTGACCAGAAGAAGGGCTGGCCGCGGCGCCCGATAAACATCAGGTGCGGCTTGGCGCCTCCGAGAAACTCACCCTGCAGCGGGGCAAGGTTGGCAGCGGTTGTGGTGAGCATGGTACGCAGCCGCTTCATGCGCTTTAGATCGACATCGAGCCCGTTGCCGAGCGTCATCGGCAGGCATGACATGAATGCCATGATCTGGAGGAAGCGTTCGTCGAGCAGGTCCCAACCGGCCGCCTTGTAGATCGACTTGATGGTGCGCTCGTTGGCATCGCCCTTCCCCTTCGGGCTCATCATTCCGACCGTGTAGTAGACCTGCACCAGCTTGCGACCCCGGCGGAGCTCCTCTGTGACGTGCCGCCACTCTTCGCTCTGATCCTTCAGCTGCGGGAGCAGGCGGGCCGAGGGCGTATCGGCAAGGCTGGTCGTGCGCATGTGCTTGTAGCCCGCCTTTGAGTTCGCAGCCTCCTCGTCCTGATAGACGATGCACAGACTGGTCATGGTCGGGCAGCCTGGCCGCAGCTTGTCAGCAAACATGTCCCCGATGACCTTCTGGCAATCCCATGGGGCCCAACGCACCGGCAGATTTCGCACCGAAAAGAACCGGTAATCGAAAGCATCCGGGCGAATTTCCTCGAACTCGGTGTCCCCGCCCAGCGTCGTCACCGCGCGAAGAGGCTTGCAAGACACGAGAATGCGGTCGGCCTGCACAGCCGTCTGGACATCGCGCCGCACGCATTGGTCGGCGATCGGATCGAGCTCGCAATAATCCTCGACGTGGTCGGAGACGTCGAAAGCAGGCGCGGTAAGGTCGTCGATCAGAGCGATGAGTTCGACCGGCGAATAGCGGCTTACATCGACATTGATCGACTGGAGCAGCGCCGTGATCGAATCGCGCACAGTAATGAGTTCCTCAACAGTCCCCTTCCCGAGCTTGAAGGAGACCGAGATGACGCAGCGGTGTTGGCGAACGTGGAAAGGCCCATCATGCGCAAGCGAATTCCACGCCCCATGCCCCAGCATCCGCGAGCGGTGCTCGGCGATCTTCTTGTGCACACCGCCGGCGGCATACCGTGGCAAGGCATAGCGCGCGATGGTCCGGCCGACCCGCGGACTCTGAAACGACAAAATCTGCAACCGCGAGCAAGAAGGCAGCGCCTCGGACAGGAATTGCGCGAGGATCTCGCCGGTGCGCTCGTCGGCACCGATCAGGGGTGCGACCTCCAGAGCAAAAGCAATCGAATCGGTCTGATAGAAGATCTCGGTCTTCGGATCGAAGCTGCGATAGGGAAGCCAATGCGCCAGCATTGGAGCGCCGTGGCCGGGTGTCCCCTCGTCGGGCGCATGCTCGTCTCCGAACAGGCGGGCGAACCAGCTTTTCTTGCTCGCAGCGGGCATCGCCTATTCCTCCACGACCGGGTTGAAGGACTGCGGGCGGTTCGCCGGAGCATCGACAGGAGCGGAATCGCCACCTGACGCAGTTTTGGCAGACTTGGCCACAGCGCGCGCTCGCGCGGCAGCGACAGCTTCAGCCGAAGGAACTCCGCGATCATTCATACTGATGCGCGACGTCCCGCCACCTGCTGCCTGACCTCCGACGCTAAGATCGTCGCCAAGCTGTGAGAGGATCTCCGGATTGACCGTCAGATTGACCGTCTGGGCCAGAGAAGCACCGAGCGGGGCACTGGCCTGCATCCAGGCGCCGTTGTCGACCACCGCATTGACGACACTGGTTTCGTGGTAACGGCCGGCGCGATCGACGTGCGCAGGAAACACGATCCGAAGGACCTTTTGCTGACCGGGCATAACGACGGTCTGCGTCGCAGAGGCAAGTGCCACGGTGCCGGGCTGCATCTCGCGAACAGGCGCTCGATAGGGCCCTGCAGGGACGTAGCTGGCATCGCCAGTGATCTCAGCAAGTGCGCGGTCATCGATGACGGTGGCCGGGGCACAGGAGCCCTCGCCCGCAGGGCCGCAGTTGAACTTGCCATTGATGTTCGTGCCGAACGTCGTGCAACCGGCAAGAAAGACGACGCCGGCGGCCAACCCAGCCATCTTGCGTCTCGTCACCGGAGGACGCCAATTGGCAGCAGACCCGTGAGGGAGGCAAATCACATCGGGCAAAGACTTACGCTTCATCTTACGCTCCCTTCAGCCAGGCAATGAGGGCCGCCTTCGGCCGGTAACCTTCAAGAACGGCGCCATCCGAGCGGACGAGCACCGGCGTTCCGGAAAATCCATGCTGGCGGGCGAAGGCCTCGTTTTCATCGAGTCCGCGGGTGTCACAGCTGGATGACTTGACCGGCATCTGCGCGTACGCGGCGCGAACAGCCTCCTGCGGATCGCGCGCACAAAGCACGCGGTCGGCGATGTCCCGGCTGCCAAGCACCGAAATCGGGCGCTCGATCACAGTGACGTTCATCTGCTCAAGCTCGCGGCTCAAAGCGCGGCAGTAGCCGCACTGAAAATCCGAGAAGACCGTGACCTTCTGCCCGCCCTTCCCCCAGACAATCGCTCCCGCGTCAGAGAGCGAGGAGAGGTCGACCTTCTGGGCGACCTGCTGCGAAACGGTGCGCTCACTGCGAGAACCTCTCCCGCCCCGTGCGTCCTCCGCCTCACCGGCATTGGCGAGCGCATTGGCTTTGGCGGCCCCGCCGACCAGCATATCGGGGTTTAGTTCGAGAAGGCGCGCGGCCGTCAGATCCTGCCGGGTTTCCATGTCGTAGACGCGCCCAATGATAAGATAGCGCGCGCTGCCATCGACATAGAACAGGTTCTCCTTCGCGGTGACTTCGCACAGTCCGGCAATGCGGCTACAGTCGACAGCGGTAACCTCGGTTTTGGGCAACCGTGTCTTGAGCAGTGACAGCACATCGGGCGAACTGCCCACGGCGCTGGCCCCAAGCATGAGCGACATCGATGCGATCGCGACATTCGTGGTATTGAACATAACCAAACTCCTTCACTCCGCGCGGCGCGGATGTGCTCAGTTCTGGATGAAAACGCCCTCGAGGAAGACGATCTCGACCTCGATCCCGGTCGGCATCTCGATGACGGGTTGATATTGTTCAGCGCGCTCGATCAGATATTGCGACAAGGTCCCGCCCGCGTTGGCTGCACCGCCACCGATCGCCTGAATGCCGACATCCGAAGCCGAAGGAAGCGTCGGATCCTGCGCGATGCGCGGGATCTGGTTTGCACCTTGAAATGCATTGCCGACGCCGCTGACGAGGCCAGCGAAAAACGCTTGTGTCGCAAGCCCGCCCTCGCGGCTCACCACTCTCCCGCGCACTCCGGTCTTGCCGCCGAAACTGATGAAACCCTTGACGTCGGAGACAGCATAGCGCCCATTGGCCTGGGGACAGGTCATGCGCTGCAGTTTCACATAGACCTTCTCGCTTGAGAGGTCTCCGCGCGCAGCGCCGTTGATCAGACACCCTTCGATCTTAGTCGTGAGCAACTTGCCATCGCGATAAACCGACCGGGCCGGGCCGGTGATACGCAGGACAACCGGCAAGGGATCGGTCTGCGAATTGACACCTGCCGAAGCATCGACCCCGACGATAACGCGCGCCTTGGCGATGGAGTTCGGGGGAAGATAATTCGGGCTGTCGGTGTAACTCGTGGAGCCGCCACTGATCCGGGTTCCGGTGCCCGACGGGCCGCCTTCGAAAGAAACGAGCTTAATCGAGCGGGGGCTGTAGAGAGAGCCGGCCACGGCAGCTGCGGCGGCAGCCCCTGCCTCGCCCTGCGGCGAACCACGGCCGGCCGCGGGGCCGTTGGGACCATACATGCTTTGGGGCGGGATCGGCGCCGCCGCACGCTGGGCGAGCTGCTGGCGCAGCTGGTCATTCTCGGTCTGGTAGGCGCTGACCACGCGTTGGCCATCCGTCGCCATCGACTGGTTCTCGGCTTGGAGCGCCGCGATTTGAGCCTGCAGTGCATCGAGCCGCTGGTCCTGGCCCTCGACGCCGCGCAGCTGGTTCTCGATCCCCTGAATCTGCGCCTCGGACTGGGCCTGCCATTCCTGCTGGCCCATGTTCCTGTTGACCATGTCGTCGGTCGAAACCTTGATCTCGCCGGCATCTGCGACCTTCTTGGCCTCATCGGCCGTGTCGTCAGCGAAGATGTAGGCAGAGCCGGCGACAAGTGCGACCAGGCCCGCGGCGGTCATCAGCATCATCTGCTTCTTCTTGACCGCATCATTGGTGCCGAATTCCTCGACATCAACCGTATCATCAGCATCGAGCTGCTTGGGCTTGCGCTTGAACGGGTTCGTGAAATTCATGGACGTCCTCCCACGGAACTGGCCGCGATCTGGCCCGATGGTGTGATGATGTAGGCTGTGGTCACTTCATCGCTGGCAAGCTCGTGCTTTGCGACGCTGACCGCGATGGCGTTGCTGGGAGCAATGGTCTGCTCGTTCAGGGCAACAGCGACCTTCCCAGTGTTCTCGATCCTGAGCACACGGCCGACAAGGTTGAGGCCGCGATATTCGGTTATCATCTGAACCTTGAGCGGACCCACCATCACCGCGTTCATCGACGGTTGGCGGATTTCGAACCCGTCCATAGCCTGTCCCTGGTACATTGCCTGAACGAGCGAGGCCGAGGTTTCCTCGGGCGACAAAGCGCGCGCAAGCTCGGCCGGTTGCTCGCCGAGGATATCCCGATTCTCGACGAACACCTGATGGGCGCGCTCGCCCTCAAGACGGCAGGCGAATTTGTAGACGAAGCCCTTGGCCGTGGTGCCGAAGAACGAAACCTCTTCCCTACTGAATCCTTCGGGCACCGAGATGTAGATGTCGCCGCGCGTCGGCTCGTTCACGACGGTGAAATCGTCGGTCTCACTGCCGGTGGTGAGCTTGGACACGCTTGCAAAGCGATCATCCTTGAGACTCACACGGGTCAGACCGGACTTCGAAATGGTACAGGCCACCTCACTGTTATCGGTGGCGAGCAACGTCTCGTCTGCGAAAGCTGGCGATGCCATGAAGAGAACGCCCGCTGCGACAAGACCGGTTCCGACGGCCCGACTGCTGATGCAGATCGGACGCGAAAAGAGCGCCATGCCGCTGGCGAACAACCCGAATGCAAAAGGCGTGATCATGCCTCTTCCCCTTGATCCTGACCTTCGACCTTGGAGATCATGCCGAAGCCCACCAGCTGCAGAGACAGTCCCGAATATTTCCAGGTGAAGCGAAAGCGCTTGTGCTCGGCGGTTACGGCCTTTGAGCCAACGACCGTGTGAAGCGTGCCCGACACCTCTGATGTGAGAGTGTCGGGATCAACCCGGATGGACCCGATCGTAAAATACTGGCTGATGCTCGAATTGCCCTGCTCCTTGATGACCTTCATGAGGTCGCGCTTGAGCGCCCCGTGGGCCTCGGGCGCGGCAATCTCGAGGATGGATTCCATCCAGTAGTTGAGGTTCTCGGGACTGCGGTTGAGCGCGATGAGCGCGGTATCGCGCGTCACCATTTCCAGATAGTCCTCCGAGACACCACTCGAAGAGATGATCAACGGACTGCGCAGGACCGGTTGAAGCACGATCTCCCGGTCCCGTGTGAAACCGAAGATCAATACGAGCACCAAAAGACCCGCCAGCGTCAGAGCGGTGATGCCAAGCATGTTGCGCTGCTTGAGCACACGCTGCGATTGCGCCAATCCGTAGGAATGATCCATGTCAGCCCACCATCAAACGAAGATGGGAGGGCGGCGTCGCCTTCAGACCGGTGAAGCTTGACGGCAGGTACCAGTAGGCCATGTGGAATACCCACGATGTGGCCCGGCCGGCTTTGAGCTTGCGGAAGCCCCACCATCCAAACACTGCCAGCACCAATCCGATCACGACGTGCTGCGTCAGAATGCCCCAGATGAACGGAATCGCCATCGCGAGGAACTCATCCAGCGTCCAGAACCCGATAAGTTCGGGATCGTCGAGATGCGAAGGAATGCTGTACCGATCCATTTGCTTGCCACCCTCCCCTTTGTTGCACCCCGCCTCAGATCGTCGCGGTGACGGTCGAGGTGACGATCGGCACACCGGTGCCGGCGCCGACGCCGACGGCGACCGGAACGGCGACCTGGGCGAGGCTGAAGCGACCCGAACCGAGCGCCACGAGGCCGCCGGCAAGGCTCATGACGGTGATGATCCGACCGCCCGAACCTTCGAGGAAGTCCGTGAAGGTGGTCAGCGCGGTGTTGAAGGTGGTGTCAGCACCGGCGTAGGCGGCACTGATGGTCAGGAGACTGACGACAGCGAAGACCGCCAGCGCCATGAGGATCGTGTTCAGCGACAGACCCTGCTTCATCGAGATTGCATTCATTGCAGTTCCCCATTCCAAGGCCCCACGGGATTGCGGAACCCTGTTTAGAAAATGGGAAACGAATTAATGCTTCAAGTGAAATATGATTTACTTGCACTCGGTTCGTCGCAACTCGTCAATTGTTTTCCTCATTAGAGGAATTTCGATATCTTTTGAGGGAAACAGATTGCGACGCATGGCAGGAATTTTCGCCAACGCGGGAACTTCGCTCCTCCGCCATGGAATTTTTTTCCTCTGGGAATCAATTAATTTCCCATCACGGCATCAGCCTGACCGGATGTGTCGTGCCGAGTCGACTTCGCCGCAGCATGTTGCGCATGAGGCAAACTGCCTAGTCGAGATCATTAAAGCTTGACAACTCGAAGGGCTGTTTAGTTAATAGAGTCGCTTGCGATCCGATATTTCTCAGGTCGACCGCGCAAATTTTCTGTTTTTGTCGCCATCTCCGAGTGCCAGAACAACGCATCTGCGCTCGGGGTTTCTTCAATAACCAGGGGGTCGCAAACGCTATGGACAAAGGTTGGAACGAAGAACGCCGATTCGCTCGCTTCGGGCAATATCGTCTGGTGCTGGAAGAGGCCTGGCGGCGCAACGGAATGACGAACAAGCAGGTGGCCATGGCGACGGGCAGAGGGCCAAGCCTGATCAGCAAAGTTAAGAACGGGCGAGCGAACATCTGTGCTGATCTCAGGCATCAGCTGATTGACCTCTTCGAGCTCGATCGGGTGCGGCTTTTCATGGCCATCGAGATAGTGGGCAATGGGATGCTCTATTTTGACCCGGCTTTCAAACATGTCTGCCATGCATCAATGTGCTTCGTGCAGGAGTTGCTGACCCTGATCGATGAAGACATCAATCCGGAGCATAAGGCGTTGTTTGCAGCCTTTTCGGAGCAGACCATCAGCAGTGTCGCTGGCCAAGCCGGCTGCGAGGTCACAAGTCGCATCACAGCAATCATTCCCGCCTTAAACCATCTGGGGAGACGATCGCAGTCCTAATCTCGGTCGCCGGGTCAAGGTGCAGTCTGAGAACGGACCGCTTTGGCTTTGGGTCAAACATCGCGAAGATTGCCCAAAACAGGTTCTGACAAGCTCTACCCCAAATTTGAATGCCTTGAACGCTCGGGTTGCTGATTTGGAGGCTTTCCGTTAATTGGAGCCTAGAAAACCTTCAAGGACCTCCCCAATGGCATATTCAGATTCAGTGGTGGGTCAGATTGGCGATCTCGCTGAAGCAGGCGAACGCATGATCGAGCGGCTTCGTCGCAAGGCTTTCCTGCCTGACAGCCGCAAGGGTCTCCATATCCGATTCGGAATTGCTGAGACAGCGCAGCTGCTCGGATGTTCAACCAACAGGATCCGAATGGCCGAAGAGGACGGCAGGCTCCCCCCTCCTCCGTCAGGCGAGAACGGACGGCGTCTCGGCTACACAGTCGAGGACATACTCCTCATGCGGCAAGTGCTCGACGCAAGTCCCGCCCGCGGCCCCGAAGACACGCCCGCCATGATCGCCGTCCAGAACTTCAAGGGCGGCGTCGGCAAATCGACCGTCACCACTCACCTCGCGCACTACTTCGCAGTTCAGGGCTACCGCGTCCTCGTCGTTGATTGCGACAGTCAGGCTACGACCACGACCCTGTTTGGGTTCAATCCACACTTCAACATTACGAGGGAAGAGACCCTTTACCCGTATCTGTCGATTGATCCGACGCAAGCGGACCTTCTGTACGCGGTTAAGAACACGCCTTGGCCAAACGTCGACCTGATCCCGTCGAACCTCGAACTCTTCGACGTGGAATACGAGCTCGCAGCCTCGGGAGCAGACGGCCAGAATGTCCTTGCCGCGCGCTTTCGCAAATTGAAGCAGGGTCTGACCGATCTTGCCCGAAATTATGACGTCGTGATCCTCGATCCGCCTCCGGCGCTAGGAACGATTTCACTTGCAGTCATGCAAGCAGCGAACTCGCTGTTGGTACCCCTTGCGGCAACCACGCCGGACTTCTGCTCGACGGTGCAATTCCTCTCAATGATGGATCAGGTGATTGATCAGCTGATCGAAGCCGGGGTAGCGGTGGAATACAATTTCGTTCGGCTCCTATGCTCAAAGTTCGACAGCGGTGATCCGAGCCACGAAATGGTGCGCGCCATCATGGAGCAGGCCTTCGGTCCCGCCCTGCTGCCCGTTCCCATCCTCGAGAGCGCCGAAATCAGTCACGCTGCACTGCGCATGATGACGATCTACGAACTGGAGAAGCCTATCGGCACGTCACGGACGCACAAGCGATGCAGGTCTAACCTCGACGAAGCTCTCGGACAGGTTGAGCAACTTGTGCGGCAAGGCTGGGGACGGATCCAGGCCATTGATGAAGCCCTCCTCGTCAATGGTTGAGGCAACAGCATTTCTCGGGTCAAAATTGTGCGCTCGGAACCACATCGCGCCGCCACTGACGGCACAATGAGAGGCCTACGATGGCAAAGAAGCAAAAGGATTATCTGACCGCATTGCTGGCAGATGAGATCGACGGCCAGGAGGCAGAAGCGACTACAGGCCAGCCCGAAGGCGTGCCTACTCCGCGTACAGACAGGGCCCGCAGAAATTCACTTCTTGGACGCGAGAGCGCCCTCGCCCGGGTGGCCAGCGGCGAAGTCAGGCAGGTCACACAGATTGCGCTGGACCCCGCGCGCGTACGCCCATGGGCGGGCAACGCGCGCTCCTATAATCATCTCCATGAAGAAAATTGCCGCGAACTGATCGACGCTATCGTCGCCGAAGGGGGCCAGAAGGTCCCTGCTATTGTCCGCAGGGTGGAAGGCGATCCTGCGTTCGAGTTCGAGGTCATCGCAGGCACGCGCCGACACTGGTCAATTTCCTGGCTTCGCCAGAATTCCTATCCGGACATGAAGTTTCTCGCACAGGTTGCGGATCTCGACGACGAGGCGGCTTTCCGCCTGGCAGACATCGAAAATCGCGCCCGCAAGGATGTCTCTGATCTCGAAAGAGCCCGGAACTATGCCGCTGCGCTAAAAGCCCATTACGGCAATCACCAGTCTCGGATGGCTGAACGGCTCAAGCTCTCGCAAAGCTGGCTTTCAAAGATGATCAAGGTTGCAACAATACCCGACGCAGTCGTTGCAGCTTTTGCGTCTCCCGCCGACGTCCAGCTTAAGCCAGCCTACCCACTCGCGCAGGCATTGGGCGACTCAAAGAGAGCGGCAGCGATCCAGAGGGCCGCCAAGGATTTGGCAGCCATGCAGGCGCAGCTGCAAAAGGAGGGGAAGCCCCCCTTCCCTGCCCAGGACGTCATCAAGGCTCTGCTGACAGCAGATCAAGCTCCACCAGAGAGCCGCGAGATCGTCTTGAATGGAGCGCACGACCGCCCAGCGGTAAGCCTGCAGCGTGCGAACCGGCAAGGTGTAACCCTGTGCCTGCACGCCGGGCACGGCCTTTCCGATGACGAGCTACTGGCGAAGGTGAAGCTGCTGCTTGAGACACTCGCCGCAGACGGCGGGGGACTTAAGAGATGACCACCCCCCTGCCCTTATCAATCAGCGTCACGCGATCGCCTGATTATTCCCCGGGGAATAATGCTCAGTCGAATTATTCCCCGGGGAATAATTTCTGCGGCGAAGGGGGCAATTCCCAATGACGCAGGCAATCAAGAAGCGCGTTCCCGAGCAATTCGACCTCTTCCTGCCCTACCTCGCAGACATGCCGCTGCGTGACCAACGCGAGATGATGGAGCGCCCCTTCTTTTCGCTCGCGAAACGCAAACGGACCAAACCAATCGAATACACTGCGCCGGACGGCAAGCTTTGGGTGCATGTGAGTGCCAACCCCGATTACGGCATGGCCACAATCTGGGACGCCGACATTCTGATTTATTGCGCCAGCCAACTGACTGATATGTCCCGGCGCGGGGTGAACGATGTGCCCCGAAAGCTCCACATCATGCCCTACGATCTACTCCGTGCAATCGGAAGGCCCACGACTGGCCGCGCCTACGAGCTTCTCGGACAGGCGCTAGATCGCCTCGTCTCGACAACGATCAAGACCAACATTCGCGCCGAGAACCGCAGAGAGGCCACCTTTAGCTGGCTCGATGGCTGGACCCAGCTAGTGGACGAAAAGACCGAGAGAAGCCGTGGCATGACGCTCGAGCTATCCAACTGGTTTTGGGAAGGTGTGATGATGAAGGGCGGTGTGCTCAGCATCGACCGCGCTTATTTCGATATCACAGGCGGCCGTGAGCGCTGGCTCTACCGCGTCGCCCGCAAGCATGCAGGCGGTGCCGGCCAAGCAGGATTTGCGATCTCTATGCCCGTTCTGTTCGAGAAATCGGGGGCCGAGGGTGAGTATCGCCGCTTCAAATTCGAGATTCTCAAGCTCGCTGAGAAAAATATCCTGCCGGGCTATCGGCTTGTCATCGAGGAGGGAAGGGGGGCAGAGCCACTTCTCAGAATGATTCGGCTCACTGACTTGGCAGGTAGCTCCGCTGAGAATGAGGCGCACGAAAGTGGGTCTGCCCCAGTATCAGAGGCGCTCAAACCAGAACCAACTCGGGCAGTTAAATTGAAAGATCCAGAGACAACAGCCGCCGAGTCTCCCCAGGGGGAGACCCCGCTGTTTTTTGACGCCCGTACTCTTGTTCGATCCGCTGTCGTTGGCTTGTCCGACAAAGCGACGCGCGGGCTGATAACGGATGAAACCATCGCCTATCTACGTGAGAAATGCCCGGGCTGGGACCTCTACGCTCTCCATGCCGAATTCGAGGCATGGGTGAACGCGGACCCAGCACGGACGCCTGCGAGCTGGCAGAAGGCCTTCA
The DNA here is from genome assembly GCF_042466465.1 of Erythrobacter sp. R86502. NCBI lineage: Bacteria > Pseudomonadati > Pseudomonadota > Alphaproteobacteria > Sphingomonadales > Erythrobacteraceae > Erythrobacter > Erythrobacter sp. R86502. Next base: position 90,741 of record NZ_JAXHCJ010000002.1, read on the forward strand.
TCGGTTGGGTTAAGCGCCATCACGAGAAGCACAAACACGACCTGCGCAGATAACCAACCTGTGTGTGAATACCGCTAGAATCGGACGCCACTGAACAGCGCAGGCTCAGTGCGTGAGGGCCCATGCGTGCGAAGCGTTCCAAATGTGTCGTGTCGATCAGAGACGCATGCGCTCGAATGGTAACGCCAAGGCAAGATTGAAGCTCTTCTCCCGACCTCGCCTCGATAATGATTCAATTTGTCTCGCTCCTGACCCCCATAAGACGGGATTTCGACACTTTAGGAACAGCCTTTCCACAACCTCCGACACTTCAGGAACGAAGACACGGTCTTTCGGGAACAGACATTCGGAACATCAGGAACACATCGCCGACACTTTGGGAACCGCATGTCCGAAATTCCCAAGAGAATCCGACGAGTCGCGACCCGGGAGCGCAGCCTTAACTGATCTAACTTAAATATAACCCGTCTAACCAACGGGAAGCTTACAGCTTTTTTGGATCGGTATGATGATTGCTCCCTGACAGATGCCACTGCTGACGATGGTCCCTGCGGAGTAAACAGGACCAACGGGCGTGGGTCGGCACGCGCCTCGTCACAGAGCCAGGTGCGATCGTTCCTCTGAATCACAGGCTGCACAGTGATTCAGAATTCCAATTGGACCCTGCGATGATCGGTCTGGCAGCATAAGGCATGGAAAGACCTTACGATCAGTCATGGCATTGGCAGGCAATTGACCCCTCACGGAACATTGCTCGCAATTATCACCTCTGGGTCGCCACTGATTTATTCGGATGGACAACAGTCGAGCGACGTTGGGGACGGATAAGTACGAAGGGGAAGGGCGCTACGGCCTCATTTGCGAACAGAAGCGATGCGGAAGTGGCCGCTAAGTGCATTCGTCAGCGGCGAAGGAGCTCCCTTCGTCGCATCGGAGTCGTCTATAACGAAATCGATTGATGGCTCGGTCGGCGGGCGATCTCGACCATCGACCTTACAAGCATTCGACCCTCAGTAATTTCCGGCATACCAGAAGCTGAGTTCGTGTTACCCTGTGAAAAATTCAGGAGGCTTTGCGCATGCCAATTGCGACCTACAATGCCTGGCTCGCTCTCTACATCGGCGTCGGGCTTATGGTCGCGCTCTGCGCTGTGCTGGCTGCCGTGAAAACCATCTATGACCTTCGCCTGGGCTTGCTCGTGCTCGAATTCAGCGACTGGAGAGGACGGGTCTTCGCCGTCCCGAAACTATGGTGGCGCTGGCAGATCAATTATCTCTCAGGCACGCCAGTGATCATGCTGACGGCGATCCTGTTAGCCCATCATCTGGGATTTGCCACACTTGTTGATGTGTAGTCAGCCACGGACGCCCTTTGGGGACTGCCAAGTGTCGGAATAGTGGAGGACCCAGCGAAACGGGTCGGGCCGCGCTGCTCTGCGTCGGCCCAGGCTGCGGTGATTGTGCGGACATAGTCGATCGTTTCGCGGATACGCGGAATGCTCCGCGTCGCCCGGACCCTCCCGGGCCCTGCATTATACGCTGCCAGCGCGAGGTCATATCGGCCGAACTCTTCAATCTGCATCCGGAGATAACGCGCGCCGCCGCGCAAATTTTGAATGACGTCCCACGGATCGGCAACGCCAAGCTCCCGTGCGGTTCCCGGCATCAGTTGGGCAAGGCCGATAGCTCCCTTGGGCGAGCGGGCAAGGACCTGATACCGGCTTTCCTGCCAGATCAGTGCGTCGAACAGGCCAACCGGAATCTTCTCCTGGCAGGCGATAGCGGCGATCAACGGAAAATACTGCAGCCGTCGCTGCTCAGTTGCCGCAGGAAGATCATTTCGAGGTCTGTACTGGGCATCTCCGCAGCCACCCATGGACATCGGCGAAAGGAAGAGTGCCGGCAGGATGGTTGAGGGTGCAAGACCGCTCTGCATCCATTGAGGAACATCGATGGCTGTCGCTGGAGGGACAGCATCACTTGGATGGCCTGCGCCAATCCCGGCAAAGTCGGCGGCAAGGGTCGTTGTCAGATCGGGCTCCTCGCGGATAGTCGTTTGATCGACCGGATCTGTCTCCGGGCCAACATGGATGACAAAGCCCAGGGGCGGGGCGCCACCGAATTCTATAAGCTCGACCTCCTGCGCCGTAGCCGCCGGATGAAACGCTACGATGAACAGGCTCCCGATGATGGAACGAAAAGGCATGACCTTGCTCCTGCAAAGGGCTGAGCATCCCCTGCTAACACTCAGAGTCAATTGGGAAAAAAATTCCGTCTTGCGTTGCTGGGCCGTCCAACGTCGGATCCGGGACAAAGGAAAGGGGGGAGGGGAGGGAGAACTCGAAAGGAATTGCCATGCCCCTTATTGCCAAACCCCCTTCACAGCGCCTGGTCGATATCGTGGGAGCGCTTGGCGGCAGCTGGTCAGGGTACAGCGCCATGTGCCGATGCCCTGCCCATGCAGATGCCACTCCCAGCTTATCGCTGAGGGAGGGCAACCACGACATCCTTGTCCATTGCTTTGCCGGATGTGATCCGGCTGATGTGTTGCGGGAGCTCGCATCCGTCGTGCCGGGCAAGAAATACGGCTTCCCGGACGGTCCTGCACGCCCATTCGACTCCACCGCGATCGCGCGCAACCTTTGGTCGCAAGGCCGCAAGCTCGCGAACACCTGGGGCGAGGCCTATTGCCGTTACCGCGGCATTTCCGAAGAGCACGAAGACCTGCGTTATCATCCCCGGTGTCCACGAGGCAGAAATCCCGATACCATGTTCGAGCCCGCCTTGCTCGTCGGGGTACGCCAGGGCCAAGGAATTGTGGCAGTCCAACGGATCTACCTCAAACGGGGAGGGCAGGGCTACCGCTCCAAGCTCATGATCGGAAACCCGCAAGCCGGCAGCTGGCAGGGCCGTCGCCCCGGCAAAAATCTGGCACTTGCAGAGGGATTCGAGACCGCCGCCCGTTTTGCCGAACTTCATGGAATCCCGACTTGGTCCTCGCTCGGGGCCGAGAGGCTCGATCTCGTGCGCCTTCCTCAGGGGATCGAAGAGTTGATCATTGCCGAAGACAATGATCCCGAAGGGAGGCGAGCGAGTATCAAAGCCGCCGATGCCCACGCCCGCGAAGGGCTGACGATCCGGCGCATGGCACCGCCCGTAGGTTACGAAGACTGGGCAGCGGTCCCGAGACACCATTAAAGGGGAGGGGGAGGTGAGTATTTGGCTTGTCCGTGATGAGGCGAGCCGAACCCAGGAGACCTCCATGACAGACCTGTTCGAAGCGGCCGCACAGCGCCGTACGCCCGCTCAACTTGCCGCCCGCGCGCTTTCCATCCTTATCGAGAATGGCACCACCATCACGCGCGCGATGATGAATGAAACGATGACCAGCGCCTTTGGCGCCGGCGATGCAAGCGGTCGATGGACCCAGCGGGACAGTTTCGAAGTGCTTGAGCATGCGCTCGCGCTGAGCCTCACGTCTCGTAGGAGGGCAGCATTCGGCAGGGACGATCTCGGCAAGGCCATGGAGATCGCATCGCGGCTGCCCACTCAGACCGTTCGAAGCGAGGAACAGATCGACTGGCAACAGTTCTCAACACCCGTCGACCTTGCTGCTGTCGCCGTCATGTTGGCCAATGCTCAACCCCACGACGTCGTCCTGGAACCGAGCGCCGGTAATGGGCTGCTGGTCGCGCAGCTTCCAGATGTTGCGGTGCTTCAGCTGAACGAACTCAACGACGCGCGCCGCAATCGCCTCACCAACATCTTCCCCGGCGTGACGGTTACTGGTCACGACGGCGCGGCGATTGCCAGCACGCTTGGCGCCAAGACCAGGCCTTCGCTCATCCTCATGAATCCACCGTTCTCGCGTTCACTTGGACGCGGTGCAGACCACCTTGCTGCCGTCCGACACCTTGCCGCCGCCATTGCCCATCTGCGCGCCGGCGGCCGCATCGTCGCAATCATGCCCGACTGGTTCTCCCGCTCAGCCAAAATGAGCGACATATTCGAGAACACGCTAGAGCCCGTTACGGTTCGCAACTTGATCCGCTTGGAGCAGGCTTATACCAAGCACGGGACCACTATCGCGGTCAGGATCTACGTCCTCGACAAAATCCCGGGCACTGGGTCTCATACGACCATCCAGCGCGTGGATGTGGCTGGCCTGGCAGACAGTCTCGAAATTGCGCCGCGCGCAGCCGTCGCCGAAGAGCAAGCCAAACCTGCCGCACCTGCCAAGGCCATCTCGCTGTTCGGAGCGACACGGAACGCAAAGCCCCCGGCACCCCGCATCTTCCGCGCACCTGCTCGCAACAACGTCCTTCCCGTGGCCTACAAGGCGCTCGAGACACCAGCGCCGCTGCTCGAACAGGCCGGGGTATATCTTCCCTATCGACCGAGCCGGGTTATCTTTGACACTGCCGGGGAGCACCCCACCGCATTGGTCGAATCCGTGGCGATGGGGTCGATCCCCGCGCCGATCCCGCAGCACATCCCGCAACTCCCGGAACGCACCGTCTCCGAGCGCCTGCTGTCAGCCTCGCAGCTCGAAACCGTCGTCTATGCAGGCCACGCCTGGGGACAGTGGCTTCCCGGCACATTCCGGCCTAATCCCGAAGGCGTAGGCCTCCTCATCGACGAGGATGGCGCCAGCTACCGCAAGGGCTTCTTTCTTGGTGATGGCACAGGAGCGGGGAAGGGGCGGCAGATTGCAGCGACCATCCTCGACAACTGGCTCCAGGGCCGCCGCCGGGCGATCTGGATCTCGAAGAACGAGCCGCTGCTCGACGATGCCCGCCGTGACTGGGCGGCCCTTGGCGGGCTCGCTGCCGACGTCCAGTCGCTTTCGTGGTGGAAGATCCACGAGCCGCTCACCCTTGATGAAGGCGTGCTGTTCGTGAGCTACCCGACGCTGCGCTCGGCGCGCGGCGACCACAGCCGCCTTGAACAGCTGATCTGCTGGGCCGGGGAAAACTTTGACGGTGTCATCGCTTTCGACGAGGCCCACGAGATGGGCGGGGTCGCAGGCGGGGAGGGCGCTATGGGAGCCAAGAAAGGCTCGCAGCAGGGGATTGCCGGAGTTCTCCTTCAGAACCGCCTGCCCAAGGCCCGGGTGCTCTATGCTTCGGCCACAGGGGCCTCCGAGGTCAACAACCTGGCCTATGCCGTCAGGCTCGGGCTTTGGGGTCCTGAGACCGCCTTCGCCTCGCGCGAGGCCTTCATCAGCGAGATCCGCGCCGGCGGTATTGCCGCCATGGAGCTGGTCGCGCGCGACCTCAAGGCGACCGGCCTCTACATGGCCCGGGCGCTGAGCTTTGCCGGTGTCGAATACGACATCCTGCGCCACGAGCTGACGCCTGAGCAGGTCACCGTCTACGATACCTACGCCGATGCCTGGGCCATCATTCATCGCAATCTTGAAGCGGCGCTTGAGCAGACCGGCATCGTCGATGACCTAGACGGAAGCACCCTGAACTCAGGGGCCAAAGCGGCAGCTCGGTCTCGGTTTGAATCCTGCAAGCAGCGCTTCTTCGGCCAGGTGCTCCTGTCGATGAAGCTGCCGACGATCATCAGCGCGGTTGAGCAGCATCTTGCCGAGGGCAAGTCGGTGGTCCTTCAACTCGTCACAACCGCTGAGTCGATCCTCAACCGCAGGCTTGGCGAACTCTCGGCCGAGGAGCGCGCTGAGCTCGATATCGAGCTGTCCCCCCTCGAATACTGCCTCGACTATCTCACCCGCGCTTTCCCGACCCGGCAGATGGAGGTCTACACCGACGATACCGGCGAGCAGCATTCGCGCCCCATGAGCGACGAGCACGGCAATCCGGTGACGAACCCGCAGGCCGAGGCTGCCCGGGCCGACCTGATCGAGCACATCTGCGCCCTTCCGCCCATCAAAGCCGCGCTCGACGCTCTTCTTGAACGCTTCGGACATGACAACGTCGCTGAGGTGACCGGGCGATCCAAGCGGATCGTGCCCGCGGCAGGCGGTCACCAGAAGATCGAGACACGCACCGTGCGCTCGGCCCAGGCCGATGCAGCAGCCTTCATGGACGGGACCAAGCGCATCGTCATCTTCTCCGATGCGGGCGGCACGGGACGTTCGTACCACGCGAGCCTTGATGTCCCCAACCAGCAGCAGCGCGTCCACCTGCTCCTGGAACCGGGCTGGAGGGCTGATCGCGCCATTCAGGGGCTCGGGCGTACCCATCGCACGCATCAGGCCTCAGCGCCCCTGTTTCGGCCTGTCACGACCGACTGCAAGGGCGAGCTGAGGTTCACCTCGACCATCGCGCGCCGCCTCGACAGCCTTGGTGCGCTCACTCGCGGTCAGCGGCAGACCGGAGGACAGAACCTGTTCGACCCGGCCGACAACCTCGAAAGCGACTACGCCAAGGCCGCGCTCGTCACGTGGTTCCATCTGCTCGTCGCGGGCAAACTCACCAGCACCACTCTGGCCGACTTTGAGGCGCGCACCGGTCTAGCGCTGCTCGATGCAGACGGGGTCATAAAGGAAGAGCTGCCGCCGATCCAGCGTTGGCTCAACCGGCTGCTGGCGCTTCCGATCGGACACCAGAACGTCATCTTCGATGAATTCCTCGCGCTTGTCGAAACCCGGGTAGCGGCCGCCCGCGATGCCGGCACCCTCGATATCGGCGTTGAAACCATGCAGGTCGAGACCGCGACCATCCTCGAGGACACGCTGCTGCGCACCGATCCCGTGAGCGGCGCGACCTCGCACCTGCTGACGATCGAAGTCGCACGGCGACGCAACCCGGTGTCGCTCGAGCGGGTCCTCAAGCTTGGTTCCGCCGATACCACGGCCGTCTTCTTGCGCAACGGCCGTTCAGGCAAGGTCGCACTCAGAACCAAGGCGCGCTCCGGCATGACAGAAGAGGGCACCCCGGTCCCGCGTATCGACCTGCTCCGCCCGACGCGGCGCGAATTCCTTCGCGAGCATGACCTCTTTGAAACCGCGTGGGAGCCTTGCGACCAGTCGGTCTTCGTGGCGGCCTGGTCGGCCGAGGCCGAGGAAGCCGCCAAGACAGTCGATACTGAGATCATCCGGATCGCGACCGGCCTCCTGTTGCCGATCTGGTCAGCGCTTCCTTCCGATCATCTCGCCGTCAACCGGATCGTCGATGCCGAGGGCACGTCATGGCTCGGCCGAATGGTCTTTCCCGAACATGTCGCCAAGCTGCTGAAGGATCTTGGCGTGGAGACCGCTACCCCGCTCAGCCCGTCAGAGACCCTCCGGGCGGTTCAGGGCGGAGGAAGCATCGCGCTCGTGCGCCCGGTCCCGTGCGAGCTCAAGCGCTCCCGCGTCAACGGATCATGGCGGATTGAAATTGCTGGCGCACCTGCGAGCCAGCTTGCCTGGTTCAAGTCGCTCGGCTGCTTCACCGAGGTCATTCAGTACCGGACACGGCTGTTTGTGCCGACCGAGAAGGCTGAAGCGATCATCACCGCTCTCATCGGTGCCCCATAGGCAACAAAGACCCCTGAAGAGGAAAGGGGAGGGGGAGTGGATGGGGTGGATCCGGGGAGGTTTTCACCGGACCACGTCCAGGAGAATGACGATGGAACAGATGATTGCCCTTTCGAAACTGCGCCACTCGGACAGCAACGTCCGCAAGTCCGGGCGAACCAACATCCCGCAGCTCGCCGGCGATATCGAGGCCCGCGGGCTGCTGCAGAACCTGTGTGTCACGGCTCTGAAAAAGCCCCGCGGGCACTACGCCGTATTCGCAGGCGGCCGCCGTCTCGAGGCACTGCAGCTGCTCGCTGCAGAAGGCCGTATCGGCAAGGACATGGATGTGTCCTGCAAGGTGCTCGAAGGCGATGATGCCACGCTGTCGGAAGCCTCGCTTGCCGAAAACTTCCAGCGCGTCAACATGACGCCGACCGATGAATGCCGCGCCTTCCAGCACTTCATCGGCGAAGGCTGCGACCTCGATGCCGTCGCGAAGCGCTTCGGTGTCACCCGCCGTTTCGTCGAAGGGCGTCTCCGGCTCGCCGGCCTTGCCGATCCTGTCTTCGAGGCACTCGCCGAAGGTCGGATCACGCTCGACATGGCCAAGGCCTATGCCACCACCGCAGATCAGGCCAAGCAGACCCGGGTGTTCGAGCAGTACGGCAACTACAGCTACACCACGCCCGATCAGGTGCGCCGTGCGATTGCCGGCGACGCCCTCAAGGCAACAGACCCGATCGCTCAGCTGGTGGGTGAGGATGCCTATGTTGCCGCGGGCGGCACGATCGAGCGCGAACTCTTCAGCGAGAACGGTGATCGCTGGTCCGATCCCGAGATCGCTCGGGGACTGGCCGCGACGATCATGGAGACCGAGGCAAAGCGTCTCGGCGAAGAACAGGGCCTCGCATGGGTGCGACCGGTGGCTGCCGCGCACATCTACAACGCAACCGACGGCCTCTACCGCGTCAACCTTCCCAAGCAACCGATGTCTGAGGCCGAGGAAACCCGGGCCGATGCCATCCAGACCCGCATGGAGGAAATCGGCGACGAGCTGGACAGCGGCGAGCTGGATGACGAGGCGGGCAGCGCGCTCGAGGCCGAATACGACAAGCTCGAAGACGAGTGGGACGAACTTCAGCGCCGCCCGACGATCCTGCCCGACGACCTCAAGGGCCAGATCGGCACGTTCCTGACCCTCGCCTCCGACGGCAAGATGGTGCTGGAGACGACGTACTTCAGCGAGACCCCGATCCGCGATCCGGAGGACGACCGCGGGAGCTCGGGCAGCACCGGCGCGACGGCCAAGGCACCGCCGCCTGAAAAGATCGCGCCGGGCGGCAAGCCTCTGAGCGCCCGGTTGTCCGATGAACTCGCGATGCAGCGCCGGGATATCCTTGCGGCCGCGCTGCTTGCCGATCCGGCCCTTGCGCTCGACTATGCGCTGTTTGCCATGATCGATGGGAACCGTGGCTATGAGCGCTACGGGACCACAATGAAGGCAGCACGCCCCAATGACCCGGTCATCGGGAAGGATTGCGAACCGACCCAGGCCCGCATTGCCATCGAACAAGCACGCGGTGAACTCGATACGACCTGGACCGAGGCCGGTGACGTGGTGGCGCGGTTCGAAGGCTTCCGCGCTCTTGATGACGCAAGCAAGGCCGCCTGGCTGGCCCTTATGGTGGCCGGATCGATCGAAGCAAAGCCCGACTATTCGGACACGACCAACCCGCTTCACGCCCGTCTCGCCGCCATCCTCAACATTGAGCCTGCGCAATGGTGGCGCCCCACGTCCACCAACTTCTTTGACCGCGTCTCAAAGGGTACGCTGCTCGCACTCCTCACCGAGATCGGCGGGGAGGTGCTGGCGGCACGCTATGCGGCCTCGAAGAAGCCTGAAGTCTCGGCCGCCTGCGAGAAGCTGTTCGCCGGTGAAGCAATCACCGAACCGGCGATCAAGGACGCTGCACTGGCCTGGGTGCCAGATGCCATGCGGTTCGACATCGCCCGTGCGGCGGTGATTGAAGAAGGCGAGGACGATTGCAGCAACGCCGACGAGGATCCCGAAGATGATCCTGCCGAGAACTGCGGCGATGATCAGAACGACTTCGAGGTCGAGCACCCCGACGAAACGCTCGAAGCCGCCGAATAACGCTCTCTCCTGGGCGTCCCTGCGGGCAGCTCGGCTTCGGCCGGGCTGCCCCTTTTTTCGTCATCGCCCGTCACTCGGGCCAGTCCGATAAAGGATCACATCATGGCAAAGACCTTCTCGCGCCGGACAGCCGGCAAAGGAGCGCGCCGCGACATCGCTGCCGAAATCACCGCCCTTATCCTTTCCAAGCTCGAACAGGGGGTCATGCCCTGGGTGAGGCCGTGGAACGCCACCCAAGGGGGTGGCAGACCGCTTCGCCATTGCGGTACCGCCTATACTGGCATCAACACGCTGTTCCTGTGGGCCATGGGAGACGCCATGGGCTACAGCAGCCGCTACTGGATGACCTACCGGCAAGCCGAGGCGCTTGGAGGACAGGTGCGCAAGGGCGAGACCTCGTCCCTCAGCGTCTACTACTCGCAGATCAGCAAGACCGAGCAAGACCGGGTGACCGGGGAAGATCAAACCCGTGCGATCCGCTTTCTCAAGGCCTACAACGTCTTCAATGCCGATCAGATCGATGGTCTGCCTGCTCACTACTATCCAGTGCTGACGCCGCCTGAAGATCGGCCCGAATCCGCACACCGCGGCGCAATCGACAGCTTCTTCGCGACGCTGCCGATCGACATCCGGCATGGGGGCAACGCCGCATTCTTCTCGCCAGCAGGCGACTACATCCAGATGCCGCCGCGCGAGGCGTTCCATTCTGACGACCACTATGCCAGCACGCTCGGGCACGAGGCCGTTCATTGGTCTGGCGGCAAAACGCGGCTTGAACGCACCTTCGGTAAGCGGTTTGGCGACAAGGCTTATGCCTTCGAAGAACTGGTCGCCTCGATCGGTCAGTGCCTGATCTGCGCCGACCTCGGGCTCCCCGGTGAGCTCCATGACAATCACGCGAGCTACATCAGTCATTGGCTCGAGATCCTCAAGGGCGATTCCTCCGCAATCATCCATGCCGCGGCCAAGGCCGAACAGGCCTTCAGCTACCTCAAGGCATTCGGCTCCGGCGCCGCCAGCGAGCGGTCCGAGGTCCCGTCGGAAGACACTCCGGCGCTGAAGCGCGCGGCTTAGAGGGGAGGGGGAAGGGGGCGGGCGTCCAATCAAGGAGACTTCGGATGCCTGTCACCCTTCACCTCGACCTGCCCTTTCGCTTTCAGCGCGCGCTGCAGCCCGATGGCTTGCGGATCATCCAGACCTGCAGCGCCGCCCTCAACGATGCCATGAGCGATGCCCGGCGCGCGGGATACGACCCCAACACCGATCCGGCGGTCCTGCTGCTCGGAAGACACTTGGGCCGCGTGGCGGCAGGCGAGTGCCCCGAGACGATGCATCCCGAAGATGAAGCGCTGCGCAGGGAGTGCGAACAACGGATCGCAGACCTGAGATCCGCCCCCATCCTGGTCCCGCTCGTTCAGCGCGGGCTCGACTGCGATCCCGATCTTATCCGGCTCTACCGGTCTTCCGCCCGCGAAGCCTTGCGCTACCTTGCGCAGACACTGTGCCTCGACCCTGCTGACTACAGCATCGAACAGGACCCGCACTTCACGGCCGATAACCCCGCGATCAGCCTGTTCGCCAAAAGCTTCTGCGTCAGCATCGATCCTTGCCGAATAAACCCGGGACGAGAGATTGGGTGGGTCAGGACCCATGGGCGCAATGGCCCATGGGCAGGACGCCAGCTGCGCGGCCCCATCGACCTCATGTCCAATATCGCCCGATTTGCCGCAACGGTGCGGCACGACTGCAATCTCAACCAGCCCGCCTGACGCGCGCACAATCGAAGGAATTTCTCATGGGTTGGCTCTCAATGCCGCTGTCGAGCATGCACCCCCACAAGACACCCAAGGAGTACCTCGATGCGCAGTTTACCTTCGAACATGCCTATGACGCCGACGGCAAGCGGATCGAAGCCGGGTCATGTCACCCGCTCCCCGAAGGGGCTTCCACCCGAGGCCTGCGGGTGATCGCCTCGTCCTGTCTGCGCAACAAGGTCTGGTATGCGGCCATCGCGCACGTCGCAAACGGCAAGACCGGAGCTGTCTTCGCGGCCGTGGTGCTCGTACGCTGGAATCCGCGTGCCAGCGACGGCTACGTGTTCGCTTACAAGGACATGGACGAAACGGCGGGCCCGTTCGAATGTGAGTGCCCTGAGCGCATCCTGCGGCTGCTCGATCCTACCGACAATCATTCGTCGCTGGTATGGCGCCGGCGATGCATCCGAAATGTCATGCGGGGATCGCGCAAGCTCGAAGACGGAATGCAGATCCGACTGCCGTCCAAGATACGCTTCACCGATGGCTATGAAGGCGATGTGTTCTTCATTCGCAAGCGAGGCCGCAAGACCACGCTCGCACTTACCGCCGACGGACCTCCCTGCTACCAGATCAGCAACCTTGCGCGCAGGGACTTCACGATCATCCCCCAAACCCGCGTCCACAAGACGATGTTCGGATAGACCCGCCATGAACAGCCAGCCCTTCAACGAACCAACGATTGTCAGCCTGCGTCGGCTCGAATTGTGCAGCCGTGAAAACGCCCATCGCGTCGCTAACCGTCTCTTCGAGCACAAACGGCGACCAGTCGCGGTGATCAGGACCGACAACCCGATGAAACCGTTCCACGTAACCGACGAAGCGACGTACGGCGACCATGTCGAAGTGGAATTACGGGCATGAAAAACCGCCTACGCATCGTATCCGCCGTGCTTTGCAGCCACTTAGTTGCCGCAAACGTAGGATGCGCGGACCAGATGAAGCTCCCTCCTTCAGAAGCTGTCCACGGCTGCACTGTCACTGATGGCGATACGCTGCGCTGCGGCGACGAACGCATCCGTCTGCTCGCGATCGACGCGCCCGAAAAGCCGGGCCAGTGTCGTGCAGGACGTACATGCGCGCCGGGCGACCCTTTTGCGAGCGAGCGAAGCCTGAGCGCGGCGGCGAAACCGACCATGAGCATTCGCCGCATCGGCTACGACCGGTACGGTCGAACGCTCGCGCTGATGGAAGCCGAAGGCAAGGACCTCTCATGCCACCAGCTTGAAAGCGCAGCGGCAATCTACAACCCGAAATGGGATACAGGCGGCTATGTCTTCGCCCTGTGCGGCAAGGCCGCAGTGAGGCGCTCACTCATTCGGTAAGCTCAGGATCGAGATACCACGAAGGCCCTTGATCAAAGTCACGCGCCACTGTCACCAACGGGCCATCAGGCTCGGCCGCAACGTAAGGCCGAACCTGCGGCATGACGGGTGCGCGCCGCTTGAAAAGCTTGCCCGCAACGCGGCCCCGCGCCTCAAGCAGATCTTCGAGCCAATCAAGATCTTCGAGCATCTGGACGATCCCGCGTCCGGCAAGGATGAAATAGAGGCAGCGCTGATAGTCATCGCAGGCATTGCCAAGGATCATCGACAGCTTCAGTATGGCGCCCGGATGACCATCATGAACCCATTCGATGGCCTCGCGCAGCTCTATTGCCGAATAATAGGCGTCATTGACTTCAGTGCCGATCGCGGCCGCCGCCAACATACGCCGGGTCGGGCGATTGGTCGGATCGAGGCTCGCATCGCGCAGTCCAAGATCAAGATCGAAGCGGCCGACAAGATTTTCATTGGTCATGGCAATCATCTCCCAAAATGTGAACATACCGTGAACGATGTAGACCGTCAAACCGAAATGCAATAGGTTAGCCGTCATGTGGCTTGTCCCTCGACATTCGAGAGGCCTCACTCTCAGAACGCCGGTTCCGGACGTTGTCCGCGAAGCGCTCGTACGCTGGTATCAGGGGGACGGAAGCGAAGCGGATCACCGGGCGAGTGTCACGATGGTGACAAAGGCTCGGACGCATGGCCAGTGGATCGCCTGCAGCTGCATCGGCGACACCGAAGCACCCCCGCTCATGTCCGCTTCATACCTCTCAGAAGCAGAAACCTATTATCTGCGACGTCTGACCAGCAAGCGCCAACGCCGCCCCGAGCATGCAGCTGATTGTCCGTTTTTCCGCGAACAGGCTCCCCAGCGCTTCCGCGAGAAGCGCTCGGCCGAAGCACCGGTGATCGATGTGCCTGACGGATTGTTCATCGCCCACCGCCTCGCACCGGAGAAATTGGCCGAAGCGCCCGCAGACAGCGAACCCGATGATCGCAGTCGGGGCGTCACCATTCCGCGCCTGGCCCGCCTGTTGTGGCACCTGATGGATATGGCGCACGTCAACGAGGTGCATCCCCTGCCGGCGGGCCGAGGCCGTAACATGACGATGGCCTCGGAGTTTGCCCGCTTGCGACATGCCGCAACACGGCTCGAAATAGCCCCCGGCATACCGCTATCTGCGCACCTTTACACCCATATCGATCCCTACGAGCGCAAGGCCGTTTTTGCGCGTCTGCGCAAGGCCGCCAGGACATGGCCCGAAGGCCTGGCGCCGCAGGCATTCCTTGCGCTCTATGCCAACGACATTTCGGGAACGACACTGTTTCTGGGGGAGGGGAGGGAACTCGACCTCAAGACCCGCGTCCAATATTCAGGATCGCTGATCGGACCTCCCTATCTCGTTCTCGTTGTCGTCGGCGAACACAACCCGCGCGACGGCTACGCAGCACTGCGCGCTTTCGCGCAGCCACTGGCGCGAACCTCGGCGTTCATCCCGGTTCACAATCACTATGAGCGCAAAGTGGCCTGCGATCTGCTTGACCTGCAGTACCATCTGCGAAAGCGCGGCATTGCCCTTGGCTTCAAGCGGCCGCTGTTCGACCTCCCCTCAAAGATCGGAACAGTGCGCCCGGACTTCGTCCTCGACATCCACGATTCCACCACCGGCGAACTCATCGAAACATCGCTTGAAGTGATCGCCAGCGAAGACGCTGAGTACCTTACCGCCAAACGTCACCAGCTTGCGCTTCTGGCCAAAGCCGGACGGGTCATAACTGCACGCGCCGCCACAATAGATTCCCACGGAACGGGCGCGATCCTCAAGGCCAACCTCGGCATCAGCTGAGCGCGAGCGCATCCCGAGAACCCACCGCGCTTGCCGGCATATCCGGGGCACGACCCCGACCCATGACAACCTCGAGGCTGTGAAAGGGGAGGGGGAGGCAATTAGTCAGATCCTGGAAGGAGATGACCAATGCCCAAATTCAACCCGAGTGAACCGCCGCGGGAGACCCTCTGGGGCGCGCCGCAGACCGCAGCCCAGTTGCTCCGCGGCATCTGGGAGGTTCACACGGCCAGCCATGGCGGCATGATCCTGTCAGACGAACGTCAGGCAGCCATGCCGAGCGCGCTGCGCCTCGATAGCACCTCCTACGAGGAGGATGTTGACTGGGCACTTGTCGTGCTTGGTTTCGCCGCCGAATTCGCAAGCCTGCCCACAAAAGGGTTCGATCTCCTTGTGCAGAACGCACGCGCAAGCGTGAAGGCATGGCACCCCGATCGCTATGCGGGTCACACAGGCGAGGCCGTCGAAACCAGTGACAGCCCCGTCCTGCGCCGCCGGCAGGCGCTCACCGATATGATTGGCAAGTATGTCGTGGTCAGCGCCTCAGGCGACTGGTCAGATTGGGTGCCTAAGGGCAAGGTCGGCGTCGTCGCTCGCCGTGTCGTCCGCGTCGATGCCCTTGGATACGCCCAATACGAGGGCGATTCCATCCACGGACTGGTGGACAAGGACGCTTACGACAGCAGCCGCATCGTCAACGGGTTCGAAGAGATCGGCGCCGTGCGCATCGAAGCCAACGCACCCGCGACCAAGGAGGTTGTGCTGTGACCCCCACGACCAACCCAGCGGTCGCCGCGCATGAATTTGCAATGATGCTTGCGCTGAGCACCGCCCACATGTCGCCGGGCACGGCGGCTGACTGGATGCCCCAATGTCCCTGGGCCTGCTTCGCCAAGGGCGAGTGGGGCTGGTTCATGTATGTCTGCGACGATGTCAGCATCACTGAGGCCGCCAGCGTTCCCCTCGAAATCCGCTCCGCTCTCCATGTTGCCCGCAAGCTGCGCTGCCAATGGATCATGTGGGACTGTGACGGGCCGATAGTGGCTGATCTGCCCGAGTACGACTGGGGCACAGCAAGCGGACCACTGTCGTGATCGCCGGACCGGCCTGCGCCAAGCCCGCAGCCCGAGCCCGGGACCTCCTCGATCTTCCGCGCCCACCAGTGGTGCTCGCTTACGGCATCGGGGTTGATTCCACCGCAATGCTCATCGAGCTTGTCGCGCGAGGCGAGACCCCTGATCTCGTCCTGACAGCCGATACCGGGTCCGAAAAGCCCTCGACCTATGACTATCTCGACATCATCCGTCGATGGATGGAGGCCCACGGGATCGAATTCCAGATCTGCCGTTATCAGCCCCAGCGGTTCAAGCACTGGCCACCCTACGCGACGCTGATCGAGAACGTCCTCACGAATGCGACACTGCCATCGATCTCGCTCGGCCGCCACTCATGCAGTCTCAAATGGAAGATAGCGCCCCAGGACAAGTATATCGCCGGATGGCCACCAGCCATCGAGGCCTGGAACCGCGGCCAGAAGGTCGTCCGTCTGATCGGTTATGACGCATCCCCGGCCGACACCCGCAGACATGCGCACGCTCTGACGATCCCAAGCGAACGCTTCGAGTGCCGATATCCTCTGAGAGAATGGGGCTGGACCCGCGAAGATTGCATCGCCCGGATCGAGGCCGAAGGCCTTCCGGTCCCGCCAAAGTCGGCATGTTTCCTCTGCTGCGGCTCGAAGCCCGAAGAAATCCGCGATCTTCCGCCATGGTGCCTGCGGATCATCGTGCTGGTGGAGGCCCGCGCTGCACCCCGGCTGCGCACCGTCGAAGGCCTGTGGCGCTCGTCAACGCGCACCAGGCCCGGAAGAATGACCGATTTCATCCGCAGCGAGCGCTTGCTTCCTGCCGAGGAGATTGACCGGATCGAAGCCGACGCGCCGACGTCGCTGAGACTCTTTCAGGAGACCGCCGCTGAAATACCGCTCCCTGAGCGGCCACACCTTGCCGACTGGATCGCACGCTTCCAGCACCAATTGGAGACAACGCCATGCTGACTGCGCCAATCACACGGGCCGAGCAGATCGCCAAACTCAACGATCGGGCACGTTCAGGCTTTGACCCCAGTGCTCGCATCATGTTCACACGCGGCTGCCTTGATGCCTTCTGTAGTGGCGACACCCCGAGCGGACTTGTCGCACAGGCCGAGCTCATCAAAACCATGCGGCGCCACCGATTCGAGGAGGATACCTACGGCGAGCGCGACTTCGGCGCGTTCATTTTCAGGGGCGAGAAGGTCTTCTTCAAGATCGACTATTATGACAACAACATGGAATACGGGTCCGAAGATCCCACAGACCCGTCGATCTCCGCGCGCGTGGTCACTATCATGCTTGCCGCGGAGTACTGACAATGCCCAAGCTCAGGCCAGCCCACAAAGGCCAACTGCAGGCCGCCAGAGACGCAGTGAATGCGCTTGCGACGCACGAACCTTCGCACGCAAAGCGAACTCCCCAAAAGCTTTAGTCGCAATCAACAAAGCGATCAAAAGTGCCGAGGGGGCCGCCCGCCACGCCGCGCACAGGCAGTCGAGGACGGAACGGATGACTAAGCAGCCAGAACGGACGGCACAGACATCCGTGACCACTTACCCCATAACACGTAGGTGATATCCCATGAGCAGACGACAGGTTCCCCTCAAAAAGGGCTGCCCTCACATCGACCGCGTCGTGGTTGGCTATGACCGCCCCCTCGAAACCTTCTTCGCGCAGGCCATCGCCATCGATGCTGATGGCGAAGACGTCACCGTGATCTGGCAGGGCACATATCCCGGCGAACTGACGACCCCGCGCAGCGCGATCGCGCTGATCGAGCAATACTGCGATGTGCCCGAAGACCTCGCGAGGCAGCTGGAGACAGATCGCCTTGCCACCCTTGCGCGAGCTGATGGCCCAAACCAGCAAGCCGCAAAGCGGGCCCTGATCATCGGCGAGACCGAACCACCCCGGCCAAAGCCGGACCGTTAAAGGGGAGGGGGAGGGGGCTTTCGATCCAACGAAGGATCGAAGGAGAACTCCCATGCCCCTTATCATCGATATCGGCGTTGCGCCGGCGAACGAAGACTGTGCACAGCTCGGCATTACCAGCGACTTTGGCGCCGCTAACCGCCTTGAGGTGCTTGCCTACCGCGCGGCGATCATCGCCATTCATGGCGCGCCGCCCGAAGGCTGCCGTCTGGAGCCCAAAAGCAGCCACCACGATTTCGGCACCTACTGCTCGCTGACGCTGATCGTCACGGACGAAGCCCCGGTCGGCACTGCACATGCCTATGCAGCCGTCGTCGAAGGAGGTCTTGGCAATTGGACCGAGGCCGCCATGGCGCCTCCCATCACATATCGCGAAGGCACCGCGCGCTGGCACAAGCGTACTGCCTCCGACGTCGTGTTCGGCGTGCTGATGAGCACGCGTCCCGATGATGACGGTAAGTTCCGCATCCCTGCCTTCGCCAGCATCCACGCCAATCTCTCGGCAGCCTACGAGGCAGAAGCCGCCCGCTTTGCCGCGCTCCGGGGAGAACTCGCGTGACAACGATCCCCCCCGAGCCCTGGATGCTGCGCGGCAATCCGAAACGATCACCGAGGCTTGATCCGACCATCAACAGCGCGAGTGCAGAGGAGATGGCTCATGCTGACTGACAGCGAGCGCTTCGCCTTCGTGCCCTATCGGATCCACGTCTTCGAAACGAGCGGCAATGCCTACGACGCGGTTCAAACCGATGATCGCATCGCGACCGGCGATCTGCTCCTGGTGATGGACGAGGCCATTGTCGGCGTCGCCATGACATGGCCCTTCGCGGTGACAGCGGAAGCCGGCCACCTGCATCAGGTCGCACCGAAACCCGGACACGGCTTCGACCAGCTTGCCGCGTCGCTGGGCGTCGAACCTGCTGCAATGTCCAGGGCCACCAGCCTTGCACGCCAGCTCGGGTTTACGATCGAACCCGCACTGCAATCCCTGATGGCGCCCTGATCAGCTTATCGAAGGACAACGCCAATGACCAAAGTTACCCGGCAGCCATGACATGAGTTCTCTGAACGCATTGCGCGCCCGCAATTCACTGACGAACCCGCCAATCGCATTGCCGCCCGAAATCGAGGCCGCGATCCGCGCTGGCGCTTGGCTCGTTTTCAACCTGTCAGGAGGCAAGGATTCCTCAGCTGCGCTTTTCGCCGCAATGACGATGCTCGATGCCCTCGACCATCCGCGGGAGCGAAGAATTGCCATTCATGCCGACCTCGGAAGAGCCGAATGGGACAGCACCCCTGACACCGTCGCGAGGATCGCTGCACGCGCCGGCATCGCGCTGACGATCCGAAGACGCCAGAGCGGTGACCTGTTTGACCGGTGGCACCAGCGTTTCGAGGCCGGCAAGGCGCGCTACGAAGATCTCTCGACCTATAATCTGATCGGCCCGTGGTCGTCGGCCTCGCTTCGCTTCTGCACCTCGGAACAAAAAGCCCAGGTCATCGGGCCCTACCTCGCGCGCCTTCTCGCCGGTGAAACGATCATCCAGATCATCGGAATCCGGCGCGATGAAAGCAGTGCCCGAGCCGCCGCCCCAGACTGGAAGCGCGACACGCGCTTCGCCGCCGAAGGGAACAGGGCCGGCACCCGGATGATGATCTGGCATCCGGTTATTGAATGGTCGACGACCGACGTCTTCCAATTCCATGAGAAGCACGGAATCCCGCTCCATGAAGCCTACACACGGCACGGTTCGAGCCGCCTCTCGTGCCGGTACTGCGTGCTGCAGTCGCTCGCCGACCAGCAAGCCGCAGCTTCATGCAAGTCAAATCACGAGGCCTTCATCCATCTGGTCGCGCTCGAAGCGCGATCGACATTTTCGTTCCAGCCCGCCCGCTGGCTAGCCGACACTGCCCCGCATCTCCTTCCCGAAAGTCTCGCTACCGACATCGCGCGTGCCAAGGATGACGCAGACCATCGCCGCCAGCTCGAAAGCACCATGCCGTCCCATCTCCGGTTCCAGCGAGGATGGCCACCGCGCATGCCAACATCAGACGAGGCCGCGCTTATCGCAAGCGTCCGAGAGCGGATCCTGAACCGACACGGGCTGGAAAACCGATTCCCCACAGGCCCGGCCGTCCGCGAACGCTTTGCGGGCCTGATTGCGCAAAAAAACTCAAAAGAACTCGGCAAGCCTATGGGTCAGGGAAACCCATCATGACACGGCCGGGCGAATACCAGCGCATGATCGCCGCCCGAGACGCGACACAAAAACGGATGGGAGACCTCGACCGCCGACTGCGTCAGGCGGCGCGCAACATGGTCGAATCTCCTGCAGCCCATCGCGGCGACAGCGCATGGCGCAAAACAGACGAAACTGAGTGGCAAGCCGCGCTCGCGACACTGCGCTACAAAAGCCGCAATGAAATCGGCGCGCTGAGCGCGAAGCTCGAACGGCAGCAGGCCGCCATTCGCGCATGGATATCGCGTCCTTCCAACCAACCACCAACACGAACCTGATCAATCAAAGCGGGTAGTCCATTGGGCTAACCATGTCCCCCTCCGGGACATTGGCCGACGCGGCATAATAACGCCTTGCATTGCAATCGTTTTTAGATTCAAACCATCCAATATGAAGGGGCGCCTCATGGAGATCGTGTATCATTTCGGCACGGCAAGCGATGCCGTGCGCGCCTGCCAGAACGAAGACGTCGCGAGCGGATCGGTTCTTGTCGTACCCTCCGATTGCATCATCGGCCTCGCAGGCAATCCGCCACGCGCAATCACCGACACATCCGGCCCGTTCGAACCATTTGCAGGATCAACCCGAAGCGCCATCCTTGCAGAGAGCGAGCACAGCGCTCAACAAATTCAAACCGCGGTCGACGAGGCCTACCGTCACGGCTTTCCGGTTTCCGAAGCGCTGGGCGATTTCGCGACGCTCCGATCGCAAATGCCAACCTGCGCAAGAGAATACCGTCTGACCAATGACGAGATACTCGCCTTGGTCGATGCCTGCGAAAGCCGAGCAGGCTTCTTTCATCGCGCTTTGTCCAGAGGCCCGGCGAACTCTGAGGCAGGAATTGTCCTGCAGACAGGAATAGCAAACCTGTCATCTGCCCGGCGAAAGCTGCTGGACAGACCCCTCTGAGGAACACCGGCCGCAACCGTTCCGGTTGGCAGCCCAGCACCACCTGAAACCTCTGAAGCGATCCCATTGGCGCGCCAGGAGCGCGGCCAATGGAGGGCGCGCAATACGCGCGCCTGCTCGTCCCGCAGGCGGGCCGAGGAGAGGAGGGGGATTGAGAAGGGTGTCGAGGACAGGGTGTCCGAGACGCAATCTCAGGAGAAGCATCATGAACATCGGTTCCATCAAGCAGAACGACAGCGGCGTTTTCATCGGCCGCGTTGACACCATGGCTGTCGCGATGACGATCGCGCTGAAGCCGGTCAACAGCAACAATCCGAAGGCTCCGCGCTTCGAGATCCATGCCCTGACGCCGGCGCGCAAGTGGATCCAGGTCGGCGCGCTGTTCGAACTGTTCTCGAACAACACCGGCGAAGCCTTCCTCAACGGGAAGATCGACGATCCGTCGATGAACGCGCCGCTGCAGATCTCGGCCTTCAGTCAGGACGATGGCAGCTACAACATCGTCTGGTCGCGTCCGACCCGCCGCCGCGATGTCACCGCGCAGCTCGCCGCCAAGCAGGACGAGATGCCCGCCTTCGACATGGGCGACGACAGCACGAGCGACAGCGGCGCCACCACCGACGGTCTCGGCGAATCCACGGCCCAATTCACCAGCTGACACCAGCTCCCCAGCGCAAGACGGCTCCCAGTCCTCCGGCCGTTTTGCGCACCTTCGGGCCCGTCTCTCTCCCCCCGAGAGACGGGCCCTTTCTTTTGCAGTCACGGCCCGGAGCCGTGCCCTTGGAAAGGACACTCCATGACCATCATCACCGCCATAGTCGACGTGCGTGAACACACCGGAGTACCGGGCAACGCGACGATCGAACTCACCCCCATAGGCACGATAGGCGGCATCAAGCTAGCTGACGGAAGGCGCGTGCGTCCATGGATCACATGGGAAATCGAGGAAGCCGACGGCACGCACCGCGACCTCACCTTCGACGAGCTCAGCGCACTCGGATTTGTCCCCACCCTCGACAAGACCATTGCGATCGAGATCGCCTGACACGAACAGTCAAGTGCCGCTCCCGCAAGGGAAAATCCGCAAAGCCAATTGCGGGAAAGGGGCGCTTCAAACTATCCTGTTCGGCGCAATTCAAGCATCCAAGGAGCGAGGTCCAAATGGAAAACCCCTTCACCGAGACGATTTCCGCTGCAAGCTTGCGGAAGAACATCGACGAAACACTCAAGGCGGCCGCGTCGCGCGCGATCGGGATCACCGACAAGGGCTCAGTGTCGGTAGTCCTCGTCCCGGCCGATGAATACGCTTCCCTGCGGACTCTCGTCGGACGTGCGATGCAATCCAACGCTCTGGCAGACGTCATCAAGGATCTGACCGGCGCTCGCCCGGGCGCACATCCCAATTCGCCTGAAAGGTACGACGATGCTGCAGAATGACCCCTTGAACGAGCCTGAAGCAGGCGCAGTCATCGACTTCCGCTATCTTGAGCACAAGGATGCGAGCAACCCCGACAAGAGCATGGCCGAGGTTCGTCCATGCCTTATCTGGAATGTCCGAACGATCGAGCGGCTTCAGCTGGTAGCTGTGCTGCCCATCATTTCGGGCGCCACCGGCGCACGGGTCAGCATCCCGCCTGCCGAACGCGCCGCGCTTGGGCTCGATAGTATGGCCGATGTCGTGTTCGAAGAAGCGAACGTGTTCCTGTGGTCTGGACCCTACCTTCAGCCGCAGCCGGATCGGAGCCTTGTCAGGCAGAACCGGGCCTCCAAGCAGCTGCTTGAAACAATCGCGGACGGCATGACCGGACGCTCCCGCAACATCGTCTTTCGTCCCTGACAATACAGGAAACCACGACCAGCTATCTACCCCTGGAGACCGCCATGGCAGATGATGGAAATATCGGCGAACGGACCTCGACGGCCAGCGCTGCCGTCTTCCTTTTCGCGATCACTAGGCACTGGCGGCAAGTCCGAGCTTCTGACGGAACGCGCATCCCGAACCATCTCTTCGCTTCATCGCGAGCAGGCTGCTTTCTTTTGGAAGGCGGACCGCCGGACCACCTTCGCCGCGAATGGGGCATTCCTCCGGGCGGCATACACCTTGGTCCTGCCAACGACACCATCGATGAAGTCATCGCTTATCTCGGCCTCAACGATGCCGACATTGCGTTCCTGCAACGCTATTACCGTCTGACCGGAGGATTGCAGCTGCTCTCATTCTTCAGGGACCGGGGCGCATTCTTGCGACTGTGCGAGCGCACTCCGCGCTTCACAGTCGACATGCGCGACATAGCCAAGTTCGCTGGCCCCGCAGCACTCGATGCACACTACGCGGACCCCGACACACTCGACGAATTGCTGTATCTCGATCCTGATACACTTGTCCCCCTCAATACGACCTACGAGTTCGTGCTCGGCAAAGGCGATCGGGAAGCTGGACGCCGCGCCCTCAACGACATCGAGCTCGCCGAGGGTATCCTGGTGCGGGAAGGGGACGTCCATATCGCCATCAGGGATTTCGTCGATTTCATCGAAAAGGACACCTGCGACCCGCTCCCGCACCATTCAGGTCGATAGCGCAAGGGGATGCAGGCCCGCCGCCTTCGGCGTCGACGAAGATCCCGAAGAGCGTTTCAGGAAATCTTCCAGGGCGCCAGACGAGAGCGACACTCCCGTGCCAAGCCTGCGGTCCGTCAAAATTCCGCTCGACTGACCGACCGCCCGCATATGCTGGCTCCGGCTCTCCAACGCGGGAAAGCGTCCCAACCGTGCAGAGCATGCCTCTGAGTGCTCACGAAGCCGGCAGCCCCGTGCAGACGACAATAGCCTGCGAAATTCCGCCGCAAGGCACAGCCCATATCGGCAACCTTGGACACCCAACCAAAGGGCGCACGATGACCACGGATCTAAGTCGCATCGTTTCTGTCCGACACCCCAGGCAACGGGGTAATCCCGCAGCGAGCCTGTGCGCGACGAGCGTGCCGGCGTTCAGTCACATCAAGGCCCCTCGTGGCCGACAGCCCGTCCGCCGCCAGTGCCCCTGCCTCTCTGGTCGCGGTTAGGGCCAACCTGCGAAAATACGAGCCGTGTTGCTCGGCAAGCCGAGCTGCCCGCACCACCTCGATTTTCGAGGTTTCCCGCGCATGCGCGCGGTGTCCCACCACTCCCGACGAGGCTCGATAAGGGCACCGGCGGACGAGCCGCCGGCCAGAAGGAGGCTTTATCATGAACAACGTCAATCTCGTCGGCCGTCTCGCCAAGGACCCCGTCGCCCGCGATACCGGCGAAACCCAGATCACCGAACTTGTGCTCGTCACTGAGCGCCCCGTCATCCGCAACGGGAAGATCCAGAAGGATGCCGAGACAGGCTACGCCCTGAAGGACGCGGAATTCCACAAGGTGACCGTCTTCAACGGCATGGGCCTGCCGCTCCGTGAGCACAAGAAGAAGGGCGACCAGCTCGCCGTCACCGGGCGCATTCATTACTCGCGCTGGAAAGACGCCGACGGCACCGAACGCTTCGGGACCGAGATCATCGCCGAGAACGTGATGTTCATCTGACCCATCCGGGGCGGCACGGCAGTGTCGCCCCCACCCTGAACAAACAGGAGTTTTCCCATGAAGGACTTCGGCCTTTTCTCCGAACGCGATGCCGCGTCCGCTGCCAAGACGCTCGCCCGCCTTGCACGATTTGCACAGCGCCGCGACGCAGTCATCAGCACGATCGATCTGGACAGCCTCGACCGGGCCACCGCGTTCAACATCCTCGAAACCAGCGCCAACCTCACGGAAACGCTGCATTTCGGGCCAATCTTCGTCGACCACCTTTAGGAAATGGAAGACCAGCGTGCGCAGATCGCCGCAGCACTTCCCCAAGCCGCGTGAAAGGATCTCCGATGTCACAGACCCAGAGCAGTCTTCCTGCACCCTTCCTTCCGGCCACGCAGTCCTTGCCGTCGTCCGATCGGCCGGTGCTTGTGCTGCGGCCATCATCCTACAATTGCTGCGAATTCGAGGTCGTAACCGCGCGGTACATGCCAGACTACCGTCCACGCTCGCCATGGCGGGACATCTCCGGCAATGCGATCAGCGACAGCGGATCCGGCGACGTCATCGCCTGGTGCTACGCTGATGCGATCCTCTCGCCAAAGAAAGTCGCGTAATTGCGCTGCGCTCCGACTTCAACGAGCCATCGGCGGCGGCCATGGTAGCAGCGCACCCTTCAGGTACGCCGCTACCGCGGCCCCGGCTTCATGCTGATCATTTCCAAGGCAATCGCCCTTTGGCAGGCGCGGCACAGAATTGCGATTACCGGTCGATGCCCGCGCCCGTCGCATCGATCTTTGCCCCGCGATGACCGCAGCTGCACCGAAGGTGCTGCGCAACCATGTCGAGCTTCATCGGGATCGACTTGGCAAAGCATTGATCTCGAAGCCTCGACGCAGGAATGAGAACCACGCGGCGGCATTTGCGACATTCAATCTGCGCGTTGAGCCCATGCCGAACCAGATCGGCCACCGTATCGATGCGCTTCATTCCCATGCACGCCGTAGAACATCATGAGAACATCGCGGTCAAGTGAGATGGCCAACCTTCCCTCGGACAAGCACTGTCACCGAACGGCGAGCCTATGCGCCCAGGATTTTATCCCAGCTCGCTCAAATCAATGACATGGCCTTCCGGAGAGCGAAGCAAGTTCTCGTGATCTTCTTTATCGACGCGTCGGTTTTCTGGATCGCTCGGCCGATCCCTCGGCTTGCCACGAGGACGGATATACATTTGCGTAACCCGTAAATTGACGCCCTCAGCCTTAAATTGAACGTAAGCGACACGGTTGCAGCGCTTTTTCGCAAGCGATCCCCTTCTGATCGTGTCGGACATCGTGGCTTTCACCTCGATGTTTTCTGCCCCCAACTCGAGATCGTATTGTTCCACTCGATGGCCTGCATGAGTTGCGTTGAGTGCCAATGCAACCTCTTGCTCGCCCAGTGCGCCAAGCCAGTTTCCGTCCAATTGCGGTTTGCACCCATCACTGGAAGCCATCTCTAATGCGGCCCGCGCATCAGCCAGACCTTCTTTTATGGTTTGCGTAGCGTGCTTTTGAGCCATGCGGCCACCTTACTCAAAAAGCGTAAAAAATTGGTAGCGTCACCCGACCGGAGGTCGGGACCGCGCTCTACTACGCGACCCGCGCCGCGGCCCTGGCTGCGCTAGGGCTCGCGTCTGCGGCCCGCTCCACCGAGCCCCTGAAGGGTCTCGGCCCTTCGGGTGACGATCGCTGACGCATTCGGCCACGCACCGCGCTTACGCGCTGCGGCCATAGTGAGCGGGGCTTTTTGAGCGGCTCGGACTTCGCCCGGGCCTTGCGTTTCTGTTTGCCCCGCCGGCCCTCGGTCCCGCCGCGCGCCGCGCAAGCAGCCGGTGACCGGACGACGACTGACGCCGCCGCCTCGATCCCCGACGTGCTGCGCGCGTGCCTGCTGCGGCTCCTGCGGGGGCCGTTCTTTGTTCGCTGACGCAGTCTCACCGTCGCCGCCCATCCGGGCAGGGCGACGGTCCTTACCCGCGAACGCGCCTTTCCTTGTCAGGAAGGCGTTCGCGGTCGGAGCTTTACAGCCGTAATTCGCGCGTGCGCGCGAAAGCGCGGCATTTGGCATCCTCCGGCCGGTCAAGGATCGGCTGCGCCGCCCGCGGAGCGGTGATGCCGGCTGCGCCGCATCATCCCTGACAGTCCGTCATCTGCCGACCAGCCACGCTAAACGGCTTTCAAGAATGGGCGTGTTCCCGCTGTTAACCCGTTCGCCGGGCCGGGAGGGCGGGCCAGCAGGCTGGCCCGTTTGCCTCCCGTCTCTCGTGCTCCGGGGCGGGAACGTCTCTTCCACACACACAGGAACACCTGCCGAAACATATCAGTCTTCGGCGCTCGTCAAGGATCGCGGTCCCCCCAATTTTCCGCCGGGCAGCCGTGTCGCTGCGCGCCGGCCACCCGGCAAAAAATCGGCTCCCCCGCGCCCGCAGGGCGGCGGCGCGACAAGCGCGCCGTCCCTGACTGCACGCCTCCCGACTGATGGGTTTTCGGGGTTCCCATGGTGGGAACGAATTCAATCAGTTGGAGGCATTTATGACCAAGATTTCGAACCTGTCCGACCTCGCGATCCTCGCTGCCGAGATGCGCGCTTCCCAGATCGAAGCAGACATCGCCAATGAGTTCGGCCACGCCAACAATGGCGAATACAGCGCCGCGTTCATCGAAACGAGCGAAATGGCGAAGCTGAGCATCGTCGCCGAGCCCGAGCATGCCGACATGCCCGATCCGGAAATGTCGGCCGCCGCCGTCGAGCTCATGATGAAGACCATGTTCGATGTCCTGCGCGATACGAGAATGCAGGAATGCGCCGCTGATCTCGCCTGGGGCTTCTGCAACAGCTTCCACATGGTCGCCAAGCGCATCGAAGGACGTGAAGACGATGCCGCCAAGAAGCTCGGTGAGCTCGCCCGCAATTTCGACCCTTCGGAGATCTACGCGACCGAGCTGGAGGAAACGCAGCAGCTGTGCCAGACGCTCGAGGGCATCCGCGCAGCGCTCGAATGCATGCGCGACCACGCCGCCGAAGTATACCGGGTCGAAACCGGCCGGCCGTTCTCCACCGTCAGGGGCAGCAGGGTCTCGAGCAAGCTCACCGCCTCGGTGGTCGACGCACGCGACTATCTCGCCGGACGCGCCCAACGCCGCCGCGAGCAATACGCACCCGAAGGTCCGGTGGTTGCCTTCTCGGGCGGCGCACAATGGCACGATGACGCGGTCATCTGGGCCCGCCTGGACAACATCGCCAAGCGCATCCCCAACATGATCCTCGTCACGACCGCTCAGAACAAGGGCTGCGACACCATCGCACGCTGCTGGGCGGCCTCGCGCGGGATCAAGCTCGTCGAGTTCAGGCTGGACACCAGCAAGGGCCGGAGCGCCGGGTTCGTCCGCAATGACCGCATCGTCGCTCTCAAGCCGGTCGAAGCAATCGTCTGCCAGGGCTCGGGCATTCAGGCCAACTTCGCCCAGAAGCTTCGGGACGCCGGAGTGCCGCTCCACGTTCTCCGCCTTGCCGACCAACGCCCCGACGAGCTCGCCAGCGCAGCGCGCACAGCTCACTGAGCATCACGGGAGGCTCCGGCATTCGCCGGAGCCTCCCTTTTTCTTCTGTCGTGCTCACACGGTCTCAGGGAGCATCGAACCCCCTTCGCCCGTCGGGGACGCTCGATCTTATGATCGAGGAGGAGAGAGGGGAGGGGGCGGTTGAAGGAGGGAGGACTGTCTCGTGTCGTCCCAGTGTGACGGGTGCCCGCTGGCGCGCGTCAAGGATCGCTGGTCCCCCCAATTTGCTGCGCAAATCGGCTCCCCCGGCGCCCGCTGGCGCGGCGTTCCTGACGGAACGTCCCTGACCCGCTGGCGAACACCGTCCCTTGGGCGCTCCCATCAAGCACAGGAGGTTCACATGGGAATTCAAGTCACATTGTATCAGGCACTGCGGTCTGTTAAGGTGCCGGCGACCGACGCCGAAAAGGTCGTCGAAGACCTCGAGAGCCACATCGCCATGAAGATCACCGAAGCCAACAAGGAACTCGTCGGCGAGCTGAAGAGCCAGCGCTGGGTGCTGGGGTTCCTGCTGATCGTGACAACGATCTCGGCAAGCCTCGGCGGTTATGTCGCCTTCATCCTGAAATAATCCGGGGGGCTTCGGCCCCCTTTTTTCGTCGCACTCTCCGCAAGCAGACGGCGCGGCGCTGCTCGCCAGCGCATCGGCACATGCGTGCCTCGCTGGCTTCGCCGCCGCGCCTGCCACAGCGCGTAATCGACGCATCGACGGGCCGTCGTCGGCCCGGGCTCGGGCGACCGTTGGTGCGCGGGCACCGGCAGTCCCTTGCTGGCCTTGCGGACTTTCGTCCGCCTCGGCTTCGCGCGGTCTGCCGTGTGCCCGATCCCGGCGCGGCGGTGCTCGCCAGCGCATCGGCACATACGTGCCTTGCTGGCATCGCCGCCGCGCCTGCCGCAGCGCGTGATCGACGCATCGACGGGCCGTCGTCGGCCCGGGCTGGGGCGACCCTCGGCGCGCGGGCACCGGCAGTCCCTTGCTGGCCTTGCGGACCTTCGTCCGCCTCGGCTTCGCGCGGTCTGCCGTGCGCCCGATCCAGTCGCGGCGCTGCTCGCCAGCGCATCGGCACATGCGTGCCTCGCTGGCATCGCCGCCGCGCCTGCCACAGCGCGTAATCGACGCATCGACGGGCCGTCGTCGGCCCGGGCTCGGGCGACCGTTGGTGCGCGGGCACCGGCAGTCCCTTGCTGGCCTTGCGGACCTTCGTCCGCCTCGGCTTCGCGCGGTCTGCCGTGTGCCCGATCCCGGCGCGGCGGTGCTCGCCAGCGCATCGGCACATACGTGCCTTGCTGGCATCGCCGCCGCGCCTGCCGCAGCGCGTGATCGACGCATCGACGGGCCGTCGTCGGCCCGGGCTGGGGCGACCCTCGGCGCGCGGGCACCGGCAGTCCCTTGTTGGCCTTGCGGACCTTCGTCCGCCTCGGCTTCGCGCGGTCTGCCGTGCGCCCGATCCAGTCGCGGCGCTGCTCGCCAGCGCATCGGCACATGCGTGCCTCGCTGGCATCGCCGCCGCGCCTGACGCAGCGCGTGATCGACGCATCGACGGGCCGTCGTCGGCCCGGGCTGGGGCGACCCTCGGCGCGCGGGCACCGGCAGTCCCTTGCTGGCCTCGCGGACCTTGTCCGCATCGGCTTCGCGCGGTCTGCCGTGCGCCCGATCCAGCGCGGTGATGGTCGCAAGCGAGCCGGCGCATGCAGCGCATGAACCACTGCGATGCTTGAATGATTTTCGCCGACACCTTAGCTTCTGTCGGGCAGATCTCAATGAAGCAAGCTGCCAGCGACCCGAGGTCTCATGTGAGACCAACCTTGATGGCCCTGCTACGCGACCCGGCAGGGCCATCACTTCATTGTCGCCATCGTTGCCGTTCGCGACAAGTCGCTCACAGCAAGAGGGGAGGAGGATTGATCAGGCGTTCCATTGAGGAGTGCTTGCAGATGACCATCACCTTTCAGCTGAAAAGCAAGACTGCGCCCGTGTCAAAACCGGCTGTCGTAACGCTCAACCAACTCTGCGCATTTCGAGCATTTGCGCAAACGTCTGGCCATCTCGTCGGTGTCTATGATGATCACGACTTCTCGTATCTCGACCAAGGTTTTGACGCGCGCGTCTGCCCTTGGAGTTGGGCAAGCCTTGCCAAGATTTTCGGCAACGAGGAAGCTGTTATCTCCGTCATCGAAGAAGCCCAGTTTCTGGGCCTGAATGTCCGCTTCTGGCGAAACGAAACCACCGCCGACATAATGATCGGCGTATCGTCAACACCTGACGGTTCATTCTCTCTCGATCTCACCGACCAGAATGCAAAAATGCTGCTCGACGCAATCGGCGTCGGATGCGAAACTTCGGGCGCGATCGATGTCAACGAACTTGCCGACGTCATCAACGATCCGCCGACCCGAAGGCACCTTTCTTGGAACGGTTTGGAAACCTATATCGAACAGCTGGACAGGATGGCCCGTGCCTGCTTGTCTTCTGAGTCACAGCTGGTCTGGCAATAGCCTCCGTTCAGACCTGCTGGGAAGGGCGCTGACGATGTCAGCGCCCTTCTTTATTTGCCTTCACGGACCCAAGTTTTCGACCACAGCCATCCAGCGAATAATCACGCAAAGAGCCGCTTTTCAACTTCGTCGATGCCAAGCGCTTTCATGCGTGCCAGGACGGCTTCAAGACGATCAGAATCGAGCTTCATCAGAACGCTCTTCGCGATAACAGCAGATCGCTCGGAAGCCTCACGTTCGGCAAGTCGCTTTTTGCGTTCAGCGAGCCTCAACTCCTCCTCACGAATTGCTGCCCGTTCCTTCTCGATTTTCCCAGCCATGATGTGATCCTTTTTGCCCTGACTAGGCAAATCATAGGACTATCCCTCCGGCAATCAAGACGACGATTTTCGACCAATCGCTGACGAGCGATTGATGATGAAAGCGCCTGCGCCAAGGCTTGGCGCTTTGGGGGCGATATTGCTTCGCGCCAACCAGTGAAACGATCCAAGAACGGTGACCCCGAAGCAGCCCACTGGATTTCCAGACTCACAACAGGATCCGATACCAGGACAGCACCAGGGCCCGGTCGCAGTCCCTAGGGAGATGCACACCCTATGCGGCGCCCGCGAACGAATTTCGACTTATATTCAACGCACTATCAGCCGCTATCAGACTATCATTTCCTATCAGGACGGCGTGAACGCATCTATCTATCTGATATCCCGACTGAATATGCAATTTCAAATTGATAGTCCTTTTCAGTTTCGGCGGGGCGGCTACTGTGCTAAAAACGGTCTGCGGAAGTCCCACCATCCACCTCGAGTGGATGGAAAATGTCAGACAACAACTTCATCAACCTGCGATGCAACCCGCAGGAACTGGCTTTGATCGACGCCTTGGCAAAGCAGCGAGGTTGCACCCGCAGCGAAGCCGTCAGGATTGCGATCAGAGCAGGGGCTGACCCCGCAATGACGGGTCTTGCAGTGGACCTGCGACGCCTCATCCTCCTGGTAGAATACACGCAGGCTGCAGTGGACATCATCGTCCACCGCGAGCACGCCGACGTCGCTCCGGAAATCGAGGCAATTGCAAACGAGCGCATGGAGGAATTCCATGCGACGCGATGACATCCGCTTCAACGGCAAGGGCGCCACAATCCAGCATCATTCCGCGCGCGGAACGGTCACGCGAAATGCTGGTAATTTCACCCGCGGATCGCAGCTCGTCACTCACGAATTCTGGATGTGGTTTGCCGGGATCAAAATCCCGCTGCTGATCTGGTTTCTGGTCTTCAGTCTCGCGCTTGCCACGACCGTCAGCCTCTCGCTCAGCACGGCTGAAATACACCTCGTTTTCATGCGCGTTTATTCAGGCCTCTGGTCGCTAATGCTCCTCGACCCCGCGAAGATCATCCATCTGACCCTTCCCAACGGCATGATCCGCCCCACCGCTATGGGAGCGGTGCCGTACGACCCATTCGTCGCATCCGCTTCGGCGAAGGCTTTTCGATGCCTTCTCGGCTCCGCTTTTATGGCCATCTTCATCGCTGCCCCGCTCAGTGTCTGGTTCATCGAATACTCGCGGCGACGTGGAAAATCGATCCTCGAAGAGCGTCACGAACGCGGAGCCATGCTGGTCGAGCGCGACGTTCTGCGGGATGAAGTTCGCGCTCATAACGGCAACCGTTTTGCCTATGAATGCTCACGGCTCGATCCGGCGCGCGAGCCCGCCGATGTTATCAAGCTAAATCGCCAGCAGAAGCGCGAGCTTGGTATCCATCAACCTTACATGATTGCAGGCGTTCCCTATCCATGGAGGCTCGAGCAAAGCCACACCATGCTGGTCGGCACAACCGGTGCGGGCAAGACCACCCAGCTTCGCTCGCTCGTCACTCAGCTTCGCGAACGCGGCCAGAACGCAGTGATCTTCGATCTTACCGGCGCGTTTGTGGAAGCCTTCTACAATCCCGAGATAGACACAATCCTCAATCCGATGGATCAACGGTGCGTGCCCTGGACCATCTTCAACGACTGCGAACTCTATGCCGATTTTCTGACGGCCGCGACCGCTCTGATCCCGTCTCACCCAGATGAAAAGGAGCCCTTCTGGCAGAATGCTGCACGAACGCTGTTCGTTGAAATCTGCATGAAGCTCAAAGCCGACGGCGAGATGTCAAACGCGGCCATTGCCCACCACCTGATGACCGCAAACCTGAAGCAGATACATGCCAAGCTGAAGGACACGGTCGCGGCTCCCCTGACGTCAGAAACTGCGGCCCGCATGGCGGAGTCGATCAGGTCGGTCTTCAACACCAACGCCAATGCCATTCGCTACATCCCGGACCCTTCGCCGGAGAAGCCTGACAGCTTCTCTATCAAGGCATGGATCAAGGCTTCAGAACCCGGCTCGATCCTGTTTATCACATCGAGCTACTCCGACATGAACTTCACCCGGATGCTGCTGACGCTCTGGACCGACATGGCCGTCACCGCCCAGATGACGCTTCCGCGCACACGCAATCTTCGGACCTGGTTCCTGTTCGACGAGGTCAATGCTCTGCATGCACTTCCTGCCATCGGCAATGGCCTGCAGACCGCCCGGAACTATGGCGGTGCCTTCGTTCTCGGCATCCACTCCTTTGCCAAGTTGGAGGAGACATACGGCGAGAAAGGCGCGACCAACCTTGCGGGCCTTGCGCGCACAAAGCTGATCCTCGCCACGGCCGACTACCAATCGGCTGAACGCTGCGCCGAATTCATCGGCAACCGCGAGGTCCGCCAGATGGATGAAGCCTACAGCTATGGCTACAACAACACCCGTGATGCATCGACCCTGACGCCGCGCAAGGCGATCGAACCGCTGGTCATTCCTGACGACATCACCAACCTTCCTTCGATGCACGGATTCATCAAGTTCCCCGACGGGTTTCCGGCCGCGCGGATCAAGCTGCAATGGAAGGATTACCCCGAGGTCGCCCAAGGGTTCTTGCGTGTGACCAGCATGGAACCGACGCCCTACAAACCGCCAGAAGCCAAACGGCCGGCGAGCCGGCCTGATAGCGCGGAAGGGGGGAGCGAGGGTGGACCTGAGACCTTACCGCCGACCGGGCGCGTTGAGGTGGATGAACACGAGCAGGAGACGACCGAGGCGCTGGAAAGGGCGGAGAGCACAGAGAAGGCTGACGGACACTCAGAGGCGGAGAAGGCTGCTGATGCGATGTTCGTCAACAGCGCAGTTACAGACCTGCACAGTGCGGACGATCTTCAAGGCAGGGACAACTCCGCCACCAGCGGTGAAGCCGAAGATCAAACACCGAGATCACGATCGATCGCAGTGGGATCGCGCTATGCCACCGCGGCGACCGACAAGACCGAAATCGCACGACTACAGGCGAAGGACGCTCTGACCGATAAGACCCTGGGCAAGCAGGACCGCGACCGAACCGAAGAACAGATCCAGCGTGAAAACCGTGAGGGCGCGGGAACTGACCAGAAGGATCAGGGCCAAGGCTACGAAAGGGACGCTTCGAACGATACACCCACGATCGACGATGACTTCGGGCTGGGAGACTGATCATGCTGTCGGTCGCATCGGTCAAATCCGCCTCAGGCGCCGCCGAATACTTCGCCAAGGACGACAAGCACCCGGCCGACTATTACGTGGGAGACGGCGGAGAAGGCGGGGTCGGAGGCGAGGGCGGACCGGGCGATGGTGGGCCCGGTAGCGGTTCAGGCGAAGGGAACGGCGCCGGCAGTGGAGGCACACAAACCGGCAGTTCGCATGGCACGGAAAAAACAGGTTGGGAAGGGAAGGGGGCAGAGCTGCTCGGACTCTCGGGCGAAGTCACCAAGGATGCCTTCGAGAAGATTCTCAATGGAGAGCTGCCCAATGGCGAGAAGATCGGCCAGGTGCCCAACAGGCAGTCCGGTCTGGACCTCACATTCTCGATGCCAAAGTCTGCCAGCATCCTCGCGCTGGTATCGGGCGATGAGCGCATCCTCAATGCGCACTGGAGCGCGGTCAAGGAGACGATGAGCTGGGTCGAGGGCAAGTTCGCCGAGGGCCGGACCTATGAGCGCACCAAATCGGGCGAACCAGTCAAGACAGGTAATCTTGTCTACGCTCTGTTCGCGCATGAAACGAGCC
This sequence comes from Erythrobacter sp. R86502, assembly GCF_042466465.1. Lineage (NCBI taxonomy): Bacteria > Pseudomonadati > Pseudomonadota > Alphaproteobacteria > Sphingomonadales > Erythrobacteraceae > Erythrobacter > Erythrobacter sp. R86502. The sequence goes on from NZ_JAXHCJ010000002.1 coordinate 125,303, forward strand.
GTGCGCTCGATCCGCAAGGTCATATCCATGTCGTCATCGCCAACCTGACCCGAATGGCGAACGGTGCCTGGCAGGCGCTTCACAATGGCCAGCTATGGAAGAACAACTCGGTCATTGGCGCGGCCTACCATGCTGCCTTCCGCGAGAAACTGGCCGAGCTGGGGTACCAGACCCGCATCACTGGCAAGCACGGGCAGTTCGAGATCAACGGAGTCCCTAAAGAGGCGATCGACGAGTTCAGCAAACGCCGGGAGGCGATCGTCGAGAAGGCGAAGGAGCTGGGCCTCTCATCTCCGGCGGCGATCGACAAGGTCACTACCAATACTCGAGACCCTAAGCTCAACGTCGACGACCGCGAAAAGCTTGCAGCAGACTGGCGCGAGCGTGCCGGAGCGATCGGATTCGACGGCAAGCAGGTCATCGCGGACGCGAAGGCACGCGCCGAGGGCAAGACGACTGACCACCTGCCCACGACCGCGCAGCGTATCGGAGAAACGATATCAAGCATCGTAACCGCAATCGGTGAGGCTTTCAGACCGACCGACAACCTTGTCTCGCAGGGCCTTGCGCGCCTGATGCTGTCTCCCAACGAGCTGCGCACACAGGCAGCGGTGGCGTCGGCCGTCCGTATCCTGGAGCAACGCGAAGCAGCATTTCAAACCTCTCAGGTTACCAAGACCGCACTGGATCTTGGGCTGAAGGGTGTGACGGCCGAGAAAGCCGACGCGCGCGTCGAACAGCTGCTGGAACGCGGAAAACTCATACCGGGGCAATCCAACCGGATCGATGGCGCAGTCACCCACGTCACGACACCGCAAGCGCTCGCCACGGAGTCCCTCATTCTGGCCCAAATCGATAAGGGCAGGGGGTCTGTAAGCCCTATCGTTTCAGCTGATGCAGCGGTCGAGCGGATCAACGCCGTCTCTGGCGACAAGCAACTCAACACCGGCCAAATGGCAGCAGCGGTGCTGGGTTTATCGTCGAGCGACCGCATAGTCGCCGTGCAAGGCGTCGCCGGCGCAGGGAAGTCGACGATGATCTCCGCTGTCGCGCGGGTAGCCGAGCAGGAGGGGCGTAAGGTCATTGGCCTCGCCTTCCAAAACAAGATGGTTGGCGACCTTCGGGACGGTGCCGGGATCGAAGCCCAGACGGTGTCTTCATTCGTCAATGCCTATGCGAAGGCGGCACTGGCGGGACAAGGTGAACGCTACGAGGCAGCGCGCGGCGAGCTGAAGGGTGCTGTCCTGGTGCTCGACGAAGCCTCGATGGTCGGCAGTGAACCGATGAAGCATCTGGTCGGTATCGCCAACGCTCTGGGCGTCGAGAAGCTCATCATGATCGGCGACCGCCAGCAACTTTCGTCGATTGACGCCGGCAAGGCCTTCGCGATGGCGCAAGCCGATGGGATTGCGATGGTGAAGATGGACGAAAATCTGCGCCAGCGCACAGACCAGCTGCGGACAATCGCGGCGCTCGCCAATCGCGGCGAGGTTCGCGGGGCGATGGACGTGCTGGGCGACAAGCTGAAGGCTACCCCCGATCACATCAAATCGGCAGCTGACCAATGGCTGGCGCTCCCCAAGGATGAGCGCGACCGGACGATGGTGTTCGCCTCCGGCCGGGACGCGCGGGCGGAACTCAACCAGCGTATCCAGGACGGCCTGCGTGCCGACGGAACCCTCGGCAAGGAAAGTGTGACGCTCAGCGTGCTCGAGCGGGTCAACACCACGCGCGAGGAGCTTCGCTACCCTCAAACCTACAAAGCGGGCCAGACGCTCGAGGTCGCACGCACCGTCTCGGAAATTGGGCTGCGGCGCGGCAGCTATCAGGTGCTTGGTGTCGACGCCAAGGGCCGCGTTGAACTGAAGGGCAACAACCGCACGGTGCGGTTTGACCCGCAGAAAATCGATCCGAACGACAAGCGTGACGCGCTCGGTCTGACCCAGCACAGCGAGATCAAACTCCACGAGAACGATCAGATCCGCTGGACCATGAACGATAAGGAGCGAGGGCTGTACAATGCCTCGCTCGCACAGGTCACCGGAGTGAGCAGCACCGGCATCAGCGTGAAGACCGCTGACGACCAGATGCTGCATTTGAAGCAGGGCGACCCGATGCTGGAGCGCCTTGGTCTCGCTTACGCGCTCAACATGCACATGGCTCAGGGCGTGACCACCGACAAGGGCATCGCGGTGATGAGCGGTTCGGAAAGCAACCTCTCCAACCAGCGCCTGTTCAACGTCACCGTCACCCGCGTGCGCGACGATCTGACGCTCCACACTGACAACAAGGACCGCCTGATCAGCGCAATCGAGCGCAACGAGGGCAACAAGACCAGCGCGCTCGAGACGGTCGGCCGCCTCGAGATCGACGCGCCCAGGAGCAGTGGATCGGCGCCGGGCAAGACCGACAAGACCTTCAATCCCGAAGTGCCCGCTGATCTCGCCAAGCCTGACAGCATGGATCTCGGCAGGCTTCGCGTCGCGGTCGAACCGCGGGTGCCGGACAAACCCTTCCCCGAAAAAGACATCAGCCTGGAGATCTGATCATGAAACCCTCAGTCAATTACGACTATCTCATGCACGGCGACCACATCCATTGGTGCGATGTTGAGGCGCAAGGCATATCGCGCTGCGAGGCGCAGGCGATGCGCGAGCACTCGGCCGCGACAAACACTGATCCGATTGCCGAAGTCAGCGTCTCCATGCTGATCGCGATGAGCATCACCATGGTCGCGGGTTTGGTCTGGGGAATGAAACGCCGTGAGGGAGGAACTGATCGGGGGAGAGCAGCGGCAACGGTTGCATCTCGTACATCGGGGATCGGCGCATGAATGTAGCGCCGAATCTTGGGGTGGAGCCGTCCTGCACTCTCTCGGCGATTGGGAGACGCATGAAGTGCGCACGGGTCTCCCTCGAGCTCACACAAGCACAGCTTGCCGCGCGGCTAGGGATCGCCCGCCAAACCCTCACCGGCTACGAGCAAGGCCACACAGACCCGCCCGCGAGCCTTCTGGCGCAATTGTGCGATGATTACGCCATCGACCGTGTCTGGTTGCTGCTGGGCCATCAGCCGCCTTTGATGGTCGACCCTACGGGTGGCGCATACCCCGACTTTCAGGGCACGGGGGAGGAGGGCCGATGGGTATCGATTACTCTCAAACCCTGGCTGAAGAACGGACTGATGGTAGCGACACGAGCTCAAATTTGTGGGGCGTTCGACCAGAATCGCGCGGGGGATCAGCGTTATGAGGTCACGCTTCGAACCCTTACTAGAATATTTCGTTTGGATGTTGGTAGGCTTCCCCATCCTTTACCTCGCGGCAACCAGACAGCTTCCCGGGCTTGAGATAGAATTTCCTTTCCCCGAGACGGGGAGCGTGAGCGTGGCGAGCGATCTGCCAATGAGCAGCGTGCGAAGCCGCCTCACGGTCCGCTCCAGTGAATCGAACGCCGTTGTTCAGCTTATACACCCGGAAACCAACCGGCATGTCATTTCCGTGTTTGTCGAAGCCAACAGCGAATTAACAATCCCCGTCCCGGTCGGCATCTGGCGCATACGCGTGATCGAGGGGCAGAAATGGCATGGCAATGCCAAGTTCTTTGGCCCCAATACCCAATACGAAACTGTCGCCGAGCTGATGGAGTTTGGGCACTCGCGCGGGAACGGTACCGACCTACACCGGCGTATCGACGGTAACCTGAAGACGCGGGAGATGCTCATGGGGCCTGAGCCGCTATGACCGAGATTGGACTCATCGCGGTCATTGCCATCGCCGTTTTCGTGGTCATGCTCATGTCCACGAGACAAGGCATAGGTTCGCTCCCCGTCCGTGCGGCCCCACTTATGACAAAGCGCGAGCGGATCGTCTGCGAAATGATCGAGCGCGCTGTCCCTCACGCGCGGATCCATGCTCAGGTTTCGATGGGAGCGATCCTGCGGCCCGCTGCGGGGCTTGATCGATCGCGCTCGACCAGTGTTCGCAACCGGTTCTCGTCGAAACGGGTCGATTTCGTGCTTGAGGACCGAGCAAGCGGTGAAATCATCGCCATCGTCGAGCTCGACGACCGCACGCACAATCGCTCGGCCGACCGGCAACGCGACCGCATGACTGCGCGAGCAGGCTATCTCACGATCCGGCTTGGACCCATCCGCCACACTTTCGCAACCGTCCGTCAGGCGCTCGCGGAGGTACTGGTGTAAGGCAAGTAGCAACGAGGTAACGATCTAGAATAACTGGAAAAAGGAAGGTACGATGAGCAACTGGAATTTCGAAGACATGGGCGACTTCGCCGACGATGCCGCGGCTGAGCGCTGGGCTAAGCGCAACGATATCGACCTGCGCGATATCCGAACCAGTGCGAGCGGGAAGGGGGTACGGCTAGAGGTGCGGCGATCGTCGCTCGGAGACAGCCGCGCACAAAGCGATCTGCGCGAAGGGCGCAGGACGGGGTGGTAACTGGTAACAGATAACACGGAAGGGAAGCACAATGACACACAGACACTTGATGATCGGTCTGCCGGTGGCAGCAGCCGCTATAGCTGTGCCTTCGAGCGCGCATGCCGCTCAGGTTCAGGACGTAGCGAACAGCATGGCCAGCTTCGCCCAAGCAAAGGCAGGTTCCGACGCAGCCGAGCGGGCCGCCGAAAAGCAGGCGCGCTACCTCGCTCGAAAAGAGGCGGGCAAGATGGCAGACTGCGACGATTGCACCGATTGCGCGCCATGTGAGGCGTGCAAGGAATGTGACGAGGACGCGCGCCCCAACGAAGAGAAGGAGGGCGCTCGCCATGCATAAAGCATCAATTACCGCTGCGGCGCTTGCCTCGCTGACATTGCTCAGCAGTGCCGCATTGGCCCAAACAGCAGGCAAGGGCGGCACAGGGGTCGATGAGAACACCGAACTGCCACGCTGTGCGCAGCCCCTCGGAGTGGTGGCCCTGGTAGAAGAGAAGGCTCCAAGCCCGACCGACGGCCTCGCCGGGGAGCTCTCGCCAGGCATGGCCGCCTTGCTGAGGATGGCCGAGGCGCAGCAAGGCGGCGGAACGGCGAGGGTCGATCCTCTGCCGCTCATTAAGCTGATGGCCGCCCGATCCAATTGCTTTCGCGTGGCCGATCGCGGCGCTGCAATGGGCGCTCTCGAGCGCGAACGATCACTGAACGGGGCCCCGACCTCGTCGGCGATGGTGAAAGCTGACTATCTCATCAGCGCGCAGGTGCTCTATTCGGATGCGAAAAGTCGGGAGAGCGGAGGGGGCCTTGGGGGCGCTTTCGGAAGCGCCGTCGGCCTTAAGACCAAGACTCTCGAAAGTCAGGTGCTCCTATCGCTCATCGATGTCGATACCGGCCTCCAAGAGGCCGTCGCTACCGGTTCCGCGCGCAAGAAAGACGTAGGTGTAGTCGGGGGCGGACTGCTATTGGGTCTCGGTGTCGGCGCTCTTGGCGGAACCTACGGCTCCACTGACATCGGCAAGATCACCTCGATCGCAGTGCTCGATGCGTTCCGCAAGCTGATCATCGAAGCGCAGGCGCGCCTGCCGCAGCGGACCGCCGCAGGACCGCAAGACCGAGCCGAATCCGCGACCGAGGCGCATGGAGGGGTGAATGATCCTCAAGGCCAGTGACGGGCGCGCGGCAGACATAGATGCTCTGGAAGCGCTTTTGACGGAGCGTATCACCGTCGACCAGCGCCGGGCAATCGAGACCGAACTGTATACCCTGCGGCAAGGGGCGCGCGGCGAACGAGAAACGGCTCATATTCTTGACCGAACCTATGGCCACTCGGAAAGAGTGGTGGTCATCCACGATCTAAGACTTCCTGACGGTCTCGGCGGTCATGTGCAGTTCGACCACCTTCTCCTCAACCGTGTCCTAAAGCGGATCGCGGTGCTCGAGACGAAGAACTTCACCGGGAGGATCTCGAAAAACGAACACGACGAATGGTGTGTCTGGTATCCGAAAAAGCGGCATCCGGTAGAAATACCAAACCCGGTCGCGCAGGCTGAACGAGCTGCACGCCTGCTTGAGCTATGGCTCGAAGCACATCAGCATTCCGCAGCCTTCAGAAGGGTCGAGGGATGGGTTATCGTGCCCCCGACCTGCAAAATCGACCGCACCCGCATCGGCACCGGCACGCGGATCGTGAAGGTCGATAACTTCCACGAACGTTGGATCGAGGATGTGAGCTGGACCGACACGACCGGGTTTCTGACGGGACTCAGCGTCGGACAGCTCCGCGCAGTGGGGGCGCAACTGGTCTCGCAACACGTGCCGCCGTACTATGCATGGAGAAAGCGGTTTTCTGTCGCCGAAATGGCACTTTCAGAAACCGCTCTACCAACTGTGCTAACTGACAAGCCAGGCATTGTCGAAAAGCTCCCCGACACACTTACGGAAGGCACTACAGTTCCCCAAGAAGGTCAAGACACCATTCAGCTCGAGGACGGAGCAACACAAGTCGAACACCCGGATCAAGCGGACGAGGGCCAAACTGAACGGGCCGAGAACAGTGCTGCCGATCAGAAAGACGCAGAGTCCACTACGAAGCGCACGAAGTCGGCCCCAAAGGCAAGCGCGCTCATTCCCGTTGTCGATGGAATCTCCGAACGTGCCCTCCCTGACGGCCGCGTCGCTTTCCTCGCTCAGACCGGCACGCCCGCAGCCGATGCGCTCGCAGCTATCTGCAAAGGCCGGGCAATCTGGAACCCGCGCTTTCGCAACTGGCTGTGTCCAGAGGATAAGGCGACGGAGATCCGCGAGGCGCTTGTCAAACAAGAAGCGGAAACACAATCATGAACATGGCGGCCGGAATCGGGAGCGCGCAGTGCCCAAAGTGCCGCCGATCGGTCGGTCAATGGAACGAGCCGCGGATGGTTCATGTTTGTGCCTCATGCGGCGCGCCACTTATTCGCCTCAGGGCAAGCCGCTCGCTACGGCTTTACCGCCTGATGCCGCTGGCAGAGCTGGTGCGCATCGCCGGTTCAGTCATCACGATTGGAGCGATCATCTCCGCAGTCGCGCTGCCAGGCGGCATAAGGACTGCTATATTCCTGGTGGCGAGCGCGCTGATCGCCTTCGGCAGCGCTGATGTCATTCAGGAAGGTTTCGCCATGCGCGCACGGCGCCCGCGCATCGATGCAATCATTGACCGGCCCAGCACTGGCAAGTGGAAGGCCTTCGCGCGAATGGCTGTCGGTGTGATCTGCTTTGGTCTCGGCCTGGTCGGATTCATCGTCTGGGCGAGCATCACCACCGAGGTTTAATCGGCCACACACCAAAATTCGCCATGAACACAGTCGCAACAGAAAGAAACAAACCGTAGGCGACTACGGACATTTCGACGAAGTGACGATGAAACTTCTGAACGAAGAAAATAGAAAATCGGCTTAGACGATTAACCTCGGCAATCAAGAATCTCAGTTTGATAATAAGGATTATGTAAAATGGAGCACCGCCACTGTCCATGTACACTGTGTCCAGTGTGATTGTACGACGGTTGCTATCATGGTAGTTCCATAGACTCGATCTGCCGCGCCCGATAGTCGCCGCAGCTTAAGCGCAAGGCTCGCGTGATTGCGCGGTTCGTAGCCTCAAGATCAAAGCGCTCCGGATCAAACTTGCGTCCCGCCCAGCGCCGATTGTCCGCGTGATCCTCATGGTCAGGATCGCGCCACACCTCAAGGAAGGCTTCATAGCCGATGTCTCCGCCGACATCCTCCGGCGGACAGCTTCGCGATCCGGCAATGTTCTCTTAATGTAGCAACAATGGTGTCATGAGATCTCTGATCGAGATGGTAGCCGTGCAAGATAGCCCATATGGCGATACTGCAATGGGCGGGAACCAGCGCCATGATCGCCTTCATCGCCAGCGGGGTATCAGGTGCCCGCGCCAACGGGCCGTTGGAGTAAAATAGGCTAGAGATCGAAGCGATATCAGTAGGCAGCGCTTGTTTGGACGCCGCCTTTGTGCCTGTTAGCTCAGCTTGTCTCTGCCGACGAGGCTCTCGCCGGTTAAACCGCCACCGACTTCGGGAAAGACTTGGTTGAGGCCCAGTGATGCATTATCTGTCGCTTCATGACCGAAGCCGCAACACAGCATCCAAAAGAAGCTGACGAGCCAGTCAGCTTCATCATAACGGTTCACGATCATCAATCGATCGGCAACGTCGTTCTTAAACTTGAGGCGCTGGGCCTTGACGTTGAGCGGGTAATGAAGCGGACCGGCGTCCTCGGAGGACGCGGGCCAAGTCGGCTTCTACCGAAGATCACTGCGCTGCCAAGCGTGAAGACTGCGCGAGCTCAGCATGGACTTCAGTTGCCGCCAATGCATGACTCCATCCCCCAATAATACTCGCCGTTTTGCATTGTGTCGAAGCTGCAGCGCGGCACTCACTGTTCGAATGTTCGCGTTCATGCGAATGGTCACGGGAAAGAAAGCCTATGAGGCCTTGGGGTCGTCCCAGAGGCTGAGGCGAAGGTCATCAGCGGTTATGCTTTCGCGAAGGCACGGCATATCATTAACATAACCAACTTAGGATAGACGTGGCTGTTCAGTAGAAAATGATTTCAGGCTGATCCTCATGACCCGCAATCGCACCTTTGGATTGGTAGCCTTGGCATTGACAACTGCCACTGCATGCTACCTCTATTTCCTTTCGCCACATGTAGCTCTTTCAGGAATGAAGGCGGCTTTCGAGGAGCGGGATCACGAAACATTCTCTTCCTACATCGACTTTGATCGGCTCAAGTCCTCCCTTCGCGAAGAATCGGCTGCACAGGCGGCCGCCCAGATCGCCGAGAGCGACGATGTGTTCGGACAAATCGGGACGGCTGCAGGAGCTGCATTCGCCGACACAATCATCGACCGCCTCGTTTCTCCTGCGGCAATTCGGGTCGCGTTCCAACGCGGCGCATCCAAAAAGGACAAGGCAGCACCAGCGACCGCGTTGTTTTCGGGGATCGATGGAGAGGGGAACATCGATCGCAATGGTCTCAGCCAGTTCAAACTCGTCAGCAAGGAGGGAATCGTATTGGTCTTCGCCCGGAGCTGGTTCAGCTGTGAGCTCGTTGGCTTGGAGTTTCCCACGAGCACCGTACGTTCCGAAACGGGCGCAACGCTAGG